>JBIPDF010000060.1:0-500 GCA_044006015.1 Heteroscytonema crispum UTEX LB 1556 | reverse complement strand
GTATTGGCAGTTTATTCACAACCACTTATTACCGATAAAGTCAGATTCGATCTACAGTAAATATTTCACGATTCAAAATGATCAAAAAAAAGTCAATCGCCACGAGATGCTTTTTTGATCTACACCAATCACACAGAAAATAAAAAAATCTATGCCCTTTGTGCCTATGCGGCGGCTGTTCATCAGGAGACGGCTGTTCATCGAAGTTTCAAAGTCAATCAATCACCCCGAGATGCTTTTTTGATCTACACCAATCATACAGAAAAGACAAAAAATCTATGTGCCCTTTGTGCCTATGTGGCGGCTGTTCATCAGTAGACGTCTATTTGTATTTACTTCATACTTCGCACTTCATACTTCACACTTCAAAATTCACCGATTCACTTACCGCAACGGCTGTTTTATTGACGATTCACATTTCACGATTCACGATTCCCGGAGTTACGGCTGTTAACCCGCAACCTGCAACCGGCAACAAAAAATGCAGCACACCATTACGA
>JBIPDF010000059.1:0-501 GCA_044006015.1 Heteroscytonema crispum UTEX LB 1556 | reverse complement strand
GGGGAGGTCCCTGGTTCGAGTCCAGGATGGCCCACCTGAAAGAAGGAAAAAGTCAAAAGTCAAAAGGCAAAAGAAAAGATTATTTTTTTTACCTGATACCTTGTAGCTTTTACCTTTTTGATGGGGGTTTAGCTCAGTTGGTAGAGCGCCTGCTTTGCAAGCAGGATGTCAGCGGTTCGAGTCCGCTAACCTCCACCTGCATTGTGCAATAGTTGCATGCTTTATTGTTCATGACTATCAAAAATGAAGATAAGAATGATATAATAGTCTTGTGGCGTTGAGCGCGATGTGATCAGATAAAAAAGTGTGGGTTAATTCAGCAACATGGCACGATTGCCAGACTGCTGGGTGATTATCCAGCCAGAACCTTGAAAACTGCATAGAAACGCGATTAATTGTAGGCAGTTAACCGTTGACAGACAACAGTTAACTTTTTTACAGACAGCAATTGTTTGAGTGGTCAAGCTAATAAGGGCTAACGGTGGATACCTAGGCACACAG
>JBIPDF010000058.1:0-509 GCA_044006015.1 Heteroscytonema crispum UTEX LB 1556 | reverse complement strand
GACGTGAAATTACCTGATACCGGTGGATGGAAAGTGCTGGATCTGCTGAGAAACGATTTGAATTACAGGCATATTCCCATTCACCTGATATCAGGAGAAGAAAACCGCACGCTCGCACTGAAACGCGGAGCCAGGAGCTTTTTGATGAAGCCGCTGACCAACCAGGTATTGGATGACTTGTTTGAAGATATCATTGTACTGGGAAGGAAAGTGAAACGGAATATCCTGGTCGTCGAAGACAATGAAATTGAATCATCACAGATTGCTAAAATTCTGAAAGAGGATAATATCAGTATATCGGTGGCCAATACCGGGAAAAAAGCATTGAAGTTATTGTCGGCTCGCGACTATGATTGCATTATTCTTGACTATACGTTACCTGATATTCCGGGCGATGAGTTGGTTAGCCAGATCGCTTCGGCTAAAAATAAACTCACGCCGATTATTGTATACTCAGCAAAAGACTTCAATAAAAATGAGTGGATACAATTGAGCCATCATTCAAATGC
>JBIPDF010000057.1:0-534 GCA_044006015.1 Heteroscytonema crispum UTEX LB 1556 | reverse complement strand
GACAACCAGTCGCACTGGACTGCGCTTTTTTAATTTATCCGGATGCAGCCATAACTCTATGGGATACAGAAATGGTAGATGCACCCTAATTATTTAACCCGCCTTCAGCCACAAACTGGAGGCTTTTTCATTTCAACCAGTCGCACTGCTCATTAGACCGAGAAGTGGAAATTAATTCTGCGTTGCCCGAAATACGAGCTTGGGGACAATTCATGAATTGTCCCTAGGTCTTTTCCACTTCTCGGTCTAATGCGCTTTTTTTAATTTATCCGGATGCAGCCATAACTCTATGGGATACAGAAATGGTAGATGCACCCTAATTATTTAACCCGCCTTCAGCCACAAACTGGAGGCTTTTTCATGCTCACGTTGCAACTCCTTCACAATCGCAGTGCCCCCCGTCCGGCGGGGTGGGGGGGATCGTAACGCGCAAATATTTAGAGAAATGGAATGACAACCAGTCGCACTGGACTGCGCTTTTTTAATTTATCCGGATGCAGCCATAACTCTATGGGATACAGAAATGGTAGATGC
>JBIPDF010000056.1:0-552 GCA_044006015.1 Heteroscytonema crispum UTEX LB 1556 | reverse complement strand
ATCCAAATGTGTGGAAATTTTGTCTCTACATTAAAGATTATACCAGAGTTTTAATATCCGCTGTTGTATTTAGTTTCTCTTCCAAGATCCATTTCTAAAATCACTTTCACCTTCTATTATTTATCCATTATCCCTGGCAGAATTTCGGGTATCCGGTACTGTTTACCTGTTGTTTTTTGAAAAATAGTAAAAACCGCAGTGTTTTTGGCAATAATGCTACGGAAATGTAGTTTTTGGTGCTGATGAATCCTGTGGCACTATGAAGGCACCGTCAAGTAGCCCAAGATGAAACGAATTTTATTTATTATTTTTTATTGCTGTGCGCTGAGTGTATCAGCCCAGAAGCAGTTCATTTTATATGATAACTGCGAGTTTGCTCCATTGATTGAATGGGGCAGTGCACGCAGTCAATGGCAGTATTTCCAGGGTAATGTAAAACCTGCGGGTACCGGGCCTTTAAATTCAGGTACTTCGAAAATAACCGTATCAGATTCCTTCGCACGAAACGGAACCGGCAGTTACAGGTTCCAGATAGTAAAAGATAAAACATAC
>JBIPDF010000055.1:0-563 GCA_044006015.1 Heteroscytonema crispum UTEX LB 1556 | reverse complement strand
ACGCAGTTAGCCCCAACAGGTGAGACATCTGAAATAGTAACACCTACTTTTGAACAAACAATATCTCCTCAAACTCCAGAAGTTACACCAACGCAGTTAGCCCCAACAGGTGAGACATCTGAAATAGCAACACCTGTTTTTGAACAAACAATATCTTCTCAAACTTCAGAAGTTACACCAACGCAGTTAGCCCCAACAGGTGAGACATCTGAAATAGCAACACCTGTTTTTGAACAAACAATATCTTCTCAAACTCCAGAAGTTACACCAACGCAGTTAGCCCCAACAGGTGAGACATCTGAAATAGCAACACCTGTTTTTGAACAAACAATATCTTCTCAAACTTCAGAAGTTACACCAACGCAGTTAGCCCCAACAGGTGAGACATCTGAAATAGCAACACCTGTTTTTGAACAAACAATATCTTCTCAAACTCCAGAAGTTACACCAACGCAGTTAGCCCCAACAGGTGAGACATCTGAAATAGTAACACCTACTTTTGAACAAACAATATCTCCTCAAACTCCAGAAGTTACACCAACGCAGTTAGCCCCAACAGGTGA
>JBIPDF010000054.1:0-564 GCA_044006015.1 Heteroscytonema crispum UTEX LB 1556 | reverse complement strand
GTATACACCAGCTGCGCCTGGTCTTCATTATCAGCAAACACACTGTCGAATGCAATGGTCTTCGTTTTCACACTCACACTTAATTGCTGATCCGCTATTTGTTTCACCAACCTTGGGGCTGTATTTGGTGGTTCTGCACTGATGATTTCGATCGCAGAAACTTTTGCATTATCAATAACAGAAGTAAAATCAATATTCAGAATACCATCGGTAACTGTTATCGATTTAAATTCTTCAACTTTTGCAATATTCGGCCCGCCCGCTCTAGCCACAATATCATATCCGTTCAATGCTCCTTGCCCGTTTTCTACTGTCACATTAAACTTGCGTTTATTAACTGAAGTATGAAAAATTTCAGCAAAATGTAAACGAATAATATAAGCACCGTTTGGAACAGGAAGGTTATACTTGAAATTGCCATAACGTTCGGTCTGATAAATTTTTATATTATCAGTTGCTGAAACCACTCTGGTATTTGAATATGTTTTTCCTCCGGAGAAGTTTCTATCGGCCGACAGAATCTGACCTTCAAAGGTATAGCCTGGGCCGCCGGTAGTGATAAAC
>JBIPDF010000053.1:0-565 GCA_044006015.1 Heteroscytonema crispum UTEX LB 1556 | reverse complement strand
CTATTGCCTTCTGCCTATTGCCTTTTTGGACACAGAGGGCCACGGAGATACAGAGGGCCGCAGAGGAACAGCCAATAACAGGTTGTAAGTTATAAGTTCTAAGTATTAGGTAAAGGCATCTGACAGTAGCTGTTTTCTCCTGCCTTTTGCCTCCTGCCTTCTGCCTTTTTGGACACAGAGGGCCACGGAGATACAGAGGGCCTCAGAGGAACAGCCAAGACAGGTTGTAAGTTATAAGTTTTAGGTAAAGGCATCTGACAGTGGCTTTTTCCTACTCTCTACATTCTACTCTCTGCCCTCTTGCCATTGGCTGTTTACTCCTGCCTCCTGCCTGCTGCCTAATCAAGAAACTCCCTGCACCAAAGTTCCAGTGTTAGAAACTGGTAGATCTGGTAGGCATTGTCATCGATGCCTTTGCGGTCGTTGTCAATGATCTTTTTTACCTTATCGTAGTTGAGGATACCTCTTCCGTTGATATTTTCTTCCGACAGGAGTTCGTCGACCATCGGGCGCAGGTCGTTGGATATCCAGGAGCGGATTGGCGCACCAAAAGCAGCCTTGGGCC
>JBIPDF010000052.1:0-570 GCA_044006015.1 Heteroscytonema crispum UTEX LB 1556 | reverse complement strand
GGCCACCTGCGTGCTGATCGGCGAACGGGGGGCCGACCTGGTGCTGGCGGGGAAATAGGGGGCAGGGGGCCGTGGGCAGCAGGCAGTCGGCGGTGGGAAGTGGGAAGTGGGCAGTAGGCAGTAGGCAGAAGGCAGAAGGCAGAAGGCAGAAGGGAAGCGACCCACGGTTGGCATCCCCGGACAAGGCCCGAAGGGCCGCCGATCCGGGGCCTACTCGCCTTGCAGCAGCATCAAAATCGTCAATAAATCCGATAGCTTGCCGGTGCCGCCCGCACAATGGGTCCCGGCTCTCCGCTCGCGCTCCGGCCGGGAATGCGCGGATAGATTGTGCCGTCGGCCCCCAGATCTTTCGACGCAGCTCCGTTCTGCCGGTGCGTCGCCCGCGCCCTGCACGCGGCTACCTATGTCCCAATCCAGATTGCCTTCCCGCCCTCACGCCGCCCGGGCTTCGCCCGGAAGCGCCATGGCGCCGATCATGATGGCGACGGCGTCCGACATCGTGATCGCGCGCCGGCAGAGCCGTACTGCTGCGAGAGATCGGGGGATCCACCGCGCGATCTCTCAGCGCAT
>JBIPDF010000051.1:0-587 GCA_044006015.1 Heteroscytonema crispum UTEX LB 1556 | reverse complement strand
GGCCAGCCCCTTGCTATTCGAGTCGATAATGGCCCGGAATATGTCAGCGGGACGCTGGTCAGCTGGGCACAGAAGAGGGGCATCGCCCTGACATACATCCAGCCCGGAAAGCCCCAGCAGAACGCCTATGTCGAGCGGTATAATCGCACCGTGCGGCATGAATGGCTCGGGCTCTATCTGTTTGAAACCATCCAGGAGGCGCAAGACATCGCAACAGAGTGGCTATGGACTTACAATCACGAACGACCCAACATGGGCATCGGCGGCATGACGCCCGCTCAGAAACTGAAAATGGCCGCGTAAGTTCTACGAAAAGAACCCGCTAAAAGCGGGGGGATTACCGTAGAGGCCGGCGTGCAACGCGACGCTGTTGCGCATCTGTGGGCCGCGATGGGTCTGTCAGAACGCCGAGTGTGAAGAATTGTCGGGGCGAATAGGAAGTGAGTCCTGTACGAGTTCCATCGGGTACCGGTTATGGAGCCTTGAACCCGGCTGTAATGGCTTGTGAAAGGCCGACGGCGCTTTGGCGATCGAAGGTTCTTCCTCAAGCTCAGACGGGAGGGCGAGCCTTCGGCTAACAACAGTAT
>JBIPDF010000050.1:0-599 GCA_044006015.1 Heteroscytonema crispum UTEX LB 1556 | reverse complement strand
GGGCAAGAACGTCGCCATCCTCAACGACAAGACCACCTACGGCAAGGGCCTCGCGGACGAGACCAAGAAGGCGCTCAACAAGGCCGGCTTCACCGAGAAAATGTTCGAATCCTACAACAAGGGCGACAAGGATTTTAACGCCATCGTGTCACGCCTGAAGCGTGACAACATCGATCTCGTCTATGTCGGCGGCTACCATCAGGAAGCAGGCCTGATCCTGCGCCAGATGCGCGACCAGGGCCTCCAGACCGTCCTGATGGCGGGCGATGCCATGAACGACAAGGAGTTCGCCTCGATCACGGGACCCGCCGCGGAAGGCACGCTGTTCACCTTCGGCCCCGACCCGCGCAACAAGCCGACCGCGAAGGCGATCGTCGAGAAGTTCAAAGCCAAGAACATCGACCCCGAGGGCTACACGCTCTACACCTACGCTGCGATGCAGGTCTGGTCGCAAGCCGCCGCCAAGGCCGGCACCACCGACGCCAAGAAGGTGATGGACACCATCAAGGCCGGCGAGTGGGATACCGTACTCGGCAAGATGGCGTTCGACGCCAAGGGCGACATCAAGGCGATCGACTATGTCGTCTACAAATGGGATG
>JBIPDF010000049.1:0-617 GCA_044006015.1 Heteroscytonema crispum UTEX LB 1556 | reverse complement strand
TTTGAGTTGTGTTTGCTGTTCCGGATTTGCGGGATCATAATCGGGTCCGGCTTCCAGCAATGCTATTTTCAATCCGGCTTCTGATAATATTTTTGCTGCCATTCCTCCACCCGCACCAGAACCTACAATTACCGCATCGTATAATTCCCCTTTTGTTTTGATTTCAAATCCCATGGCAGATCGTTTAATTAAATTTATGGCAGCTTTGGTGATTACAATTTACTGAGGGGATATTTCTCCAGCAATTAAAAAAACGTGAATCGTGAATCGTGAATGAACAGCCCCCGGTAGTGAATGAGTCAATGAGTCAATGGGTCAATTAAAGCCAAGTAAGAAGTGGCTCTTCCCTACTTTCTATCTGCTATTCCCTGCCAACTATGTATCGGGTGTGATAGCCTGAAATACGTTGACCGTTTTTGAACCTTTTTTTAAACACAAAATGGATCAGAAATGGCAAATCAAGGACAATTAAAGGTAAAAGTACAGGTAAGAAAAAGCCGTTATTTTAGTGAAGATTTTAAGCGTAAAAAAGTTACTGAGTTGGCAAAACGTCAAACCCGTTTATGTGACATTTGCCGCGAATATGAGGTGAGTGCCACAGCGGTCTATAAATGGAT
>JBIPDF010000048.1:0-621 GCA_044006015.1 Heteroscytonema crispum UTEX LB 1556 | reverse complement strand
GAATATGAATGCGGGCTTGGTAAATGGATCTATGGCCATGCGCTTGAAAGGTATGGGCATATTCCTGAAATGCAGGAACTGGAGAAAATCCACTTCAAAATTCACGAGTGTGCACGCAACCTCGTGGGCCTGTATACTGCCGGCGATGTTGAAGCAGCCCGCGCCGGGCTTCCAAACATGGAAATCATTGCAGATAATGTCGTTGCGCTGATCTCTGTAATCGAACTGAAAATAGAATCTGAACAGCTGGAGGGAGATAAGGGCACGTCATCTTATGAAAAGCTGAGCATTAATTATAACGAGCTACTTGAACTGCATAAAACAATCCGGGAACTCGACGATCGCATTAAAGAACAGGCTTCAGTTTCAAGTGCGGCAAGAAAACTTGCTGAACTGAATGAAAACAAATTCAGAACCACGGTGATGCAGGCACCAGTGGGAATTGTGATATTGAGAGGTGAGAATATGATAGTAGACATGGCAAATGAAACCTATTTGTCGATCGTTGACAGAAAAAGAGAAAATTTTATAGGGTATTCGCTTTACCATTCACTACCGGAAGTCAAAGATACCGTCTCCCCTATTTTGCTTGACATTCTGCACACCGGCACACCTTTCTAT
>JBIPDF010000047.1:0-627 GCA_044006015.1 Heteroscytonema crispum UTEX LB 1556 | reverse complement strand
GTCGAACGTATGGACATTGGCCTCGACGATGTCGATTTTCACGCCGCGCTTCTGAGCCAGCTTTTTCGCCTTGGCCTGCCCTTCCGGCGAGAAATCCAGTGAGACGACATCGAGCCCTTGCTCGGCGAGCCAGACGCCATTGCGGCCTTCCCCGTCCGCCACCGCCAGCGCCCTGCCCGATTTCGGCAGAAGGTCCTTGCAGGAGGCCAGGAAATAATTGGGACCCTCCCCGAAGATATACTCCGGCGCGGAATAGCGCTTGTTCCAGCGTTCGAATTCAGCGGTATTGTCAATCATGGCTTCCTCGCTCGGGGCGGCTCTGCGGCCAAGCCTCGCTGCCCACGTACCCCCACCGCCTGAAAAAAGCCAGCCGCTTGACCCCGCTGCCAAAAGCCTTAGGACCATAGCCAAGCGCGCCAAAACTCGCCCGGAAATCGTCTGGAGGAAATCGATGAACGTCCACAACCCCGCCACAGCCACGCAGACCGTCGCCCAGACCTATATGGAGGCGCTGCACAATTACGGCATCAAATACGTGTTCGCGAACGGCGGCACAGATTTCGCCCCGATCATCGAGGGCATCCTGCAGTCGCGCCAGAACGGCCGCCCCCTGCCGGAATTCGTGAC
>JBIPDF010000046.1:0-629 GCA_044006015.1 Heteroscytonema crispum UTEX LB 1556 | reverse complement strand
CTGTCACATTGCGTAACCTGGAAGCAGATGGGCTCGTCACCCGCAAAGTGTATGGCGAAGTTCCGCCGAGAGTGGAATATGAATTAACGCCAATGGGCAAAAGCCTGCTTCACCAGGTGAGCCAACTGGCCGACTGGGCCATGGAAAATGGAACGGTCATTTTAAAAAGCCGAAAAAAAAGTGGGTGATATTATATTTTCGTCTGCAAGCTTACTACATGGTATTTAAAATAGAATAAGAAATTTTCAAGTTAACTTTTCCGAATTATCGGACGTCTATATTGTGCGAACTCTTCCGTTTTTTTAAGCCTCCCAGCTTCCTGTTCTGTGTTTTGTATCCAATATAAAAGGCATAACACGAAGGCGGTAAAGCGGGAAGAAATACAGAAAGCTTTCTTCCCGTTCCTTTTCGCCTTCCCGACTTCCTGTTATGTATTCAATACGGAAGATAAAGACACAACACGAACGCGGTAAAGCGGGAAGGAAAACAGGAAATTCTCTTCCCGTTCCTTACCCCCTTTCCGACTTCCTGTTATGTATTCAATACGGAATACAAAGCGTCTTTATTCCGCAACACTCTGTCTACAACATTCAGCGAAGGCCGGCCGTACATTCATAGCATTGTTAGCA
>JBIPDF010000045.1:0-649 GCA_044006015.1 Heteroscytonema crispum UTEX LB 1556 | reverse complement strand
ATTCTTATCAGCCCCTGCCACTCCCGTTGTGAATACGCCCAACAAATGGTTAACACCACTGCTGTTATTGCTCGCGCTTGCGGCCTTGTTGTGGTTTTTTCTGAAAGGATGTGGTGATACAAAACCTGAAGTTCCTGCAGTAGTGCATGATACCATTACAAAAACAAATGTGGTTGTTGTTGACAGGGAGCCGCTGAAAGTGAAACTGCCAAACGGTGTTGAGTTGAATGCCTATAAGGGTGGTATAGAAGATTTACTCGTCGCCTTCCTTAACGATAGCAGTGCGCAGGCTGGAAAAGACAATTGGTTTGATTTCAGTGAACTTAATTTCACCTTTGGCACTGCAGATATCGTCCCTGAAAGTAAAAAGGAGCTGGATAATATCATTGAGATTTTGAAGGCATATCCAAAAGTAAAAATTAAAATCGGCGGCTATACTGATAAAGTTGGTGACGAAGCGGCAAACAAGAAAATATCCCAGTCGCGTGCGGAAGCGGTGCAGGCTGCGTTACAGGCTGCCGGTGTTGGTGCACAGGTAGAAGGTGCAGAAGGGTATGGATCTGAATTTGCAAAATTCCCTGCATCTGCTCCCGAAGAAGATCGAATAAAAGACAGGCGGGTTTCTGTGAGTGTGAGAGCCAAATAAATC
>JBIPDF010000044.1:0-684 GCA_044006015.1 Heteroscytonema crispum UTEX LB 1556 | reverse complement strand
CGTCAGAAGCGGTCGATGCCCATGCCAATGGCGCGGAAGTCGCCCGCTTCCTGCGCGACGTCATCAAGCGCAGCAATATCGACGGGCGTGGCGGCGAGATGATCTCGACGGTGAATTGCTGGGATCGCGGCGATGGGGTGACGCCGGCACGTGAATGGAAGAACGCCTATTGGAACGGCGACCAGATGGTCTATGGGCAGATCAAGTTCCCCAATCAGACCTTCTATTCGGTGGCGGCGATGCTCGACGTCGTCGGCCATGAGATGTTCCACGGCGTCACCGACTATACGTCGCGCCTGGAATACCGCACGCAGCCGGGCGCCTTGAACGAATCCTATTCTGACATCTTCGGCGTGATCATTGCCAATTTCGCCAAGCCGATCGGCAGATGGTCGTGGCAGATCGGTGTCGGCTTCGAAGGCCCCGGCAAGGCCCTGCGCGACCTGGCCGATCCGACACGGCACGACCAGCCCAAGCATATGCGCGATTTCCGCACCGCCACGCCGCCTTATACCTATGAACGCAACGACTATGGCTGGGTGCATGACAATAGCGGCATCCATAATTTCGCCGCTTACAAGATCATGACGGCGAAAGTGGGCGGCCGTTATGTGTTCAGCAAGAACGATATCGCCGGCATGTTCTTTCTCGCGCTGACGACACAGCTTTCTCGCACGTCCAATT
>JBIPDF010000043.1:0-687 GCA_044006015.1 Heteroscytonema crispum UTEX LB 1556 | reverse complement strand
ATATCGTAGAAGCATCAACGAAGAAACTGGTATGGCAGGGAACTGGCAATAAAGAAATTGATCTGCCAATGAAGGATGCGGAAACAATGATTCCTGCAGCGGTGGCTAAGATCCTTGCGAAATATCCTCCGGGGAAATAGGCAGTAGGGAACAGCCATTTGGTTATACGTAATACGTTATACGTTTTACGAAAACAGCCAATACAAAGGAGGCAGAAGGCAGGAGGGAACAGCAAATACAAAGTAGGTAAGCGAAGTACTTTTTAGATGTCTTTACCTAAAACCTATTACTTAAAACTTACAACCTGTATTGGCTGTTCAACCAGCTACCTGCAACCAGCAACGCTGTATCCTAATATCCTGAAACACCCGTAAAATTAAACGGTGTAATTGCTTTCAATTCTTTTTTGAGAGAAGATGAAATTTTCAAATTGCTGATGAATTCGTGAATGCTTTGTTTGGTGATTTTTTCATTCACTCTTGTCAGCTCTTTCAGGGCTTCATAAGGTTGCGGATATTTTTCCCGTCTCAATACCGTTTGAATGGCTTCGGCTACAACGGCCCAGTTATTATCAAGATCAGCATTGATGGCTGATTCGTTCAGCACCAATTTGCCCTGGCCCTTTACAATAGATTTTATGGAAAGAATAGTGTGGGCAAATGGCGTCCCAAGATTCCTGAACACAGT
>JBIPDF010000042.1:0-695 GCA_044006015.1 Heteroscytonema crispum UTEX LB 1556 | reverse complement strand
AAGAAGTTCATCCTCGCTGCCGCCCTGATCGCCCCGCTCGCGGGCCCGGCTCTCGCCCAGGTTGGCGATGTCGGCGGCGGCGCCGGCAATTCCTCGCCGGCCTATTCGACCTCGGCTCCGCGCGAGTTCACCGCCCGCCGCCTGATCGAGACCCGCGACGCCGTCGAGGCTCCGGCCGCACAGGCCGACCGCAACGCTGTTCCCTCGTCGGCCTTCTGATCCGGCCGCCGGTCCATCTCGTCCAACTTTCTGCAAGAACAAGGAGAAATCCAATGAAGAAGTTCATCCTCGCCGCCGCCCTGATCGCCCCGCTCGCGGGCCCGGCCCTCGCCCAGGTTGGCGATGTCGGCGGCGGCTCCGGAAACTCTTCGCCGGCCTATTCGACCACGGCTCCGCGCGAGTTCACCGCCCGCCGCCTGATCGAGACCCGCAGCGCCGTCGAGGCGCCGGCGGCCCAGGCCGACCGCAACGTCGTTCCCTCGTCGGCTTTCTGAGCCGACCACGGTCTGACGTTCCAATTCCCCCCTATCAACGGAGAAATCCCATGAAGAAGTTCATCCTCGCTGCCGCTCTGATCGCCCCGCTCGCGGGTCCGGCTCTCGCCCAGGTTGGCGATGTCGGCGGCGGCTCCGGCAATTCCTCGCCGGCCTATTCGAGCCAGGCTCCCCGCGAGTTCACCTCGCGCCACCTGATCG
>JBIPDF010000041.1:0-700 GCA_044006015.1 Heteroscytonema crispum UTEX LB 1556 | reverse complement strand
ACAGTTGACTGTGTATATGCGGCTGAATAATATCGATGTGCCATCTATTTATGGGCCCTCTGCGGATGAGAAAACCTGGTGAATAGTGAGGATTAAGAAACAGCCGAGGCAGGTTATAGGTGTTAAGTTGTAAGTTTTAGGTAAAGGCATTAACTACGTTCTACTTTCAACAATTTGTATTGGCTGTTCCCTCCTACCTTCTGCCTCCTGCCTACTGTCTGTTTGGACACAGAGGGCCGCTGAGGGACAGAGAGCCACAGAGAAACAGCCGGTAGAGAATGCAGGTATTAAGTTGTATGTTTTAGGTAATGACATTGTCTCTTCCTGCTTTCTCCCTTCTACTTTCTACAATCTCTCAATTGGCTGTTGACCTACAACCTATAACATAAAACTTACAACCTGTATTTGCTGTTTCTCTGTGGCCCTCTGTTTCTCTGTGGCCCTCTGTGTCCAAAAAGGCAATAGGCAGAAGCAAACAGCCAGACACCGCAGCGATTTTCATACACTTATCCCACCATAATTCATACTCTCACTTCTTGCTTTTTAGGGGTCTTCACTTCACACTTCATACTTCGCACTTCACACTTCAAAAGGCTGTTCCCTACTCTCTACATTCTACTCTCTACCAACTCCTCAACGGCTGTTCAACCTGCAACCTGCAACGGTTAACCCGCAGCCTGCAACCAGCATCCTACTTGCC
>JBIPDF010000040.1:0-705 GCA_044006015.1 Heteroscytonema crispum UTEX LB 1556 | reverse complement strand
CATTACAACTTATAGTGAGTTCTTGTATCAACAATCAGCAGAAAATCTCGCTAATGAAATCAGCAAGGGAAACGGAAACGTTTTTTATGTATTCAATCCTTTGGGCTGGATCAGGTCAGATTATGCAGATATCCGCTACTCCGGCACTGACGATTTCCGAATTATTGATATCACAACAGGCGACGAAATAGCAGCACAAAAAATTATTAAAAACAATAACAGTTTTATCAGGATATGGGCGAAGGATGTTCCCGCTGTTGGCTACAGGATATTTGAAATTAAAAAAGGAATCTCGAAAAAACCATCTGCCGCTGCAAAGTTTAAAAATGGAACATTGCAAAGCAGTGCTTACAAAATCCGGATTACAAAAAGCGGTGCCATTACGAGCTGGATTGATCTTGCAACAAAAAAAGAGCTTGTAAAAAAAGTGAATAACCGATACCTCAATGATGCAGGTTTCACATTGATCAATGAAGGTGATGAATTAAAAATTGAGAATGAGGGCCCGGTGTCGACAACAGTGAAGGCTGTTTCATCGCATCCTTTTAAACACACGACCAGGATCACCGTTTTTAAAAATAACAGGAGGATAGAAATTGAAGACAGTATCCTGCAAAACTTCCGCGACCTCAAAACATGGGCTTACTCTTTCAACTTCACCAAACCGGTGACCAGGCATGAAGAATTAAGTGCGGTGTTGACTGC
>JBIPDF010000039.1:0-713 GCA_044006015.1 Heteroscytonema crispum UTEX LB 1556 | reverse complement strand
CGCCTGTACCCATGGGCAACAGCGCCGAGAAACCGAATGAATAACCCAGGTTAATAT
Organism: Heteroscytonema crispum UTEX LB 1556; assembly: GCA_044006015.1. Classification (GTDB taxonomy): domain Bacteria; phylum Cyanobacteriota; class Cyanobacteriia; order Cyanobacteriales; family Nostocaceae; genus Heteroscytonema; species Heteroscytonema crispum. Next base: position 656 of record JBIPDF010000039.1, on the reverse strand, counting down.
ATGGTGGAGGTGTAGCAAATGTAGGTTGAGGATTATTTTGAGTACCACCATCGTAGGCCGGCGCAAAAGTATATGTCAGGTCATCTTTTTCTTTATCGACCGCGCTGAAATTATAATAAAAAGAATTGTTTTCACAGATGATCACTGTATCGCTTGTATTAAATACTGGGGTGCTGTTTTCATACCCTTTGGGTAAAACACTTGTGCCGGGAATTGTTGCTGTATAGGTTGCACCGGCATTTGTAGAATTAACAATATTGGCAATATTATCAATACGGCAACAACGCTGGTACGAAATAGTATACCCTGTTCTGTTTACAGGCAGTTCAACAGTTTCAAAATAGGATCCGATCTGGTAACAAACGATCGGTGCATTATCAATACATGGGCCTGGATTGATCAATTGCACAAGCTGTGTATTATTTAAAACAACAGAAAGATTCTTATAAATTGTTTTTGTTGCATCATCATTATCGTAAATAGTGATGGCAGCAACAGGGTCCAGTTGCGCGCCGGTACTCTGACAGTCGCGATAAAGCCTTAGTGTAATTTGATAGGTGGAAGTGGAACTGGTTGAACCCGGGCCAATATATTGATACGACATTTCACCCCCTGCAATGTGGCGGGCTTTTAATGAAGTAAACACAGTAAGAGAA
>JBIPDF010000038.1:0-768 GCA_044006015.1 Heteroscytonema crispum UTEX LB 1556 | reverse complement strand
CCATATCCCGGCGAAAAGATTCCCGCACATATTCATATCGCCTTAAAAGAGCCCGGCTTCAATGAATATTACATCGACGACCTCCAATTCGACGACGATAAGTTATTCACCACTCCCCTCCGTAACGCCATGGAAAACCGCGCCGGCAGCGGTGTGCTAAGGGTAGTAAACGATGGCCAAAAACAAATCGCCGAACACAACATCATCTGCGGTCTCAACATCCCGAATTATCCCGCCAATCCGACAACCCCAAAATCCCAATCCAACAATCCAGAAACCCTCAAATCCAAATCCGGACTGGAGATCGGGGAAGACCAACCCTCCATCGGCCCCTACCACGCCTGGGGCCCTGATAAAGGCACGCGCACCTGTCCGGTGTGTAAGTACGGGCGGTATGCGGGCTGGATTTACTTCGTTGGTAACAAACCCGACTGGCCGGCAATCGAAAAATGGCTCGTCTTTGCCGAGCAGGAAAGCGCCGCCCGCAAAAAATATTTCAAGGCTTACTTTGTGTATGGCAATCCGGATGGCTACAACAAACAGCAACGCCAACAAGAGCTTGAGGCTTTGGGTAAAAAACTCAACCTGGTATATACCGCCCTTACCTATGTGCCCTCCCTCGACGACCGCGAGAGCGATATGAACCTCAACAAGCTCAACCCAGATGTGGCTACGGTGGTGATCTACCGTCACCGGAATATCATCAGAAAATACATCGATCCAGCCCCGACGCCCGACAATTTCGCGATGGTGCGCCAGGTCCTGGAT
>JBIPDF010000037.1:0-771 GCA_044006015.1 Heteroscytonema crispum UTEX LB 1556 | reverse complement strand
AAAGGATAGTGTGGATGTATGGTTGTAATGGTTGATTCAATGCCCACAATTGTCTGTTTCCAGCCTTCTTCATTTTTCACCCTGATGAAAATATTGTTTACAGCATTTTTATTGAGATAAACAACGAGTGGATTAGGATTCTCCTCCGGCGAATTGAAAATAAAGTCCCTTATCACACCGATAATGGTTTGATTACCCAGTTTGGTACCGACAACCGGCGATTTTAACTGCATTTTCCTTACCGCAGCTTCATTAACGAGACAACTCAATGAGTCTGCTCCGAATGCGGCACTGAATTCGCGACCTTCAATTATTTGCAGTCCATTCGTTTTTGCCCAGTCGTAATGCACGTTAGTAACAGTTATCAGGTAATTCTGGTCCGCTGTTTTTCCCGGCCATTCAATCCCATCAGTTTGTCCTCCCATAAAAACGATATTATCCGCGCCGGCTGAAACTGATGTAACACCGGGTATCTTATTCAATTCGTTTTTTGTAATGTCGAATTTTGTTGCCATATCGCCACGAACCGGTAACACAATAAGATTTTCTTTTTCATAGCCAATGGGACGATCTTCTAAATGCCGGAGTTGTTTAAATATAACTATTGATGCAACCACAAGAAAGATTGCAATCGTGAATTGCGATGTTACCAAAACCCTTCTTAATATCGAGCCACCTCTTGACTGAGTTATTCTTCCTTTCAACACCTGGACAGGCATAAACCTGCTCAGGTACAGTGCGGGATAGCTTCCGGCAATGAGGCCGGTAATT
>JBIPDF010000036.1:0-771 GCA_044006015.1 Heteroscytonema crispum UTEX LB 1556 | reverse complement strand
AATAACAATTGTATATTTCATTCTTGCGTCTCCTCTGGTGATTCCATTTTATTTAGTTCTGCAAGTGCTTTGTTAACCTGCTTTTCTAAATAAGGTTTAGCATCGCTACCATCTTTACCAGCGATGATGATAGCTTGAGGCAATTGCGGATGCATCCATTTACTGTGGCTACCCTTTGCAGCTTTATAAATAAACCCTGCTTGTAGCAACAAGCTTTTTAATTCTCTGATTTTCTTGGGCATATACTTAGCTTACATTCACTCTCCCCACTGCTTTAACTTCTGTTGAGCATACTCCCGCACTTTTTCATCTGGGTCATTTTCTGCTCTGTCGCGCAACAGTGGTAAAGTCTGGGAATGCTGAGGAAATTGCTTGATAATTATCTCCAGTGCAATCCGCCGAGGGTTGAAGCTTAAGAAGCTGTCATGGCTACCCTTATAGGGGTCGTTGACAGCGCAGTTGTAGTAAACGTCAAACAAATCAGACTGATATTTAAAATGTTTGCCTAATGCTTCGATGGCTCTACGTCGCACAACCCCATCTTCATCAGCAGTGGCGCGGTCTTTCAGGATGGTGCGGGTATCGGGGTCTTCTTTGAAATTGCTGGCTAATGCTTCGATGGCTCTACGTCGCACAACCCCATCTTCATCAGCAGTGGCGCGGTCTTTCAGGATGGTGCGGGTATCGGGGTCTTCTTTGAAATTGCTGGCTAATGCTTCGATGGCTGTACGTCGCACATCCTCATTTTCATCAGCAGTGGCGCGGTCTTTC
>JBIPDF010000035.1:0-812 GCA_044006015.1 Heteroscytonema crispum UTEX LB 1556 | reverse complement strand
CTTCAATTCGCTGCCTTATGATCCGACCACGGCATTCGCCCCAATCACCCGCATCGCGTTCGTATCGAACGTAATCGCAGTGCATCCTGGTCTGGGTGTGAAAACGCTGAGCGAACTGATTGAGCTGATTCGAAGAGAGCCCAACAAGCACAATTTCGCGCACGGAGGCTCAGGCACTACACAGCATCTCGGCGGAGAGCTGTTTAAGTCGATGGCGCAGCTGCAGATGAGCGGTGTGGCTTATCGTGGCGAAGGGCTCGCGCTTAATGACGCTATTTCGGGTCATGTCCCGATCATCTTTTCGAGTCTTGCGACCGGCATCCCCTTCGTGCAGTCGAGTCATCTCATCGCGCTGGCGGTGACTTCGAAGGATCGCATTCCGGCTCTCGCTAACATTCCGACGGTGGCTGAAGCTGGCCTGCCAGGGTATGTTGCAACAGCTTGGTACGCGCTGCTCGCGCCTGCCGGTACTCCACAGCAAATAGTTGAGAAGCTGAATGCCGCTTCTCGCAAGGCCATGGAGTCTCCTGGGACGAAGAAGCTTCTCGATCAAGCCGGAGCGATTATTGCCCCAACCACACCCGGCGAGCTTAGCGAGTTCATCAAGAGTGAAATCAGTCGTTGGAAGCCAATCATTGAGATGTCCGGCGCCAAAGTCGACTGACGAGCCAGTGGGATTTCCGCGTGTCCAACCCCTACATGTGCTCGCACTCCCGAACTTCGGCGCTGGCACTTTTATTGCTCAGGTTTTCACAAAGGGAACCTTGAAGCACCATGTTGCATTGCGAGATAGGGATGAAACCGTACTTAAC
>JBIPDF010000034.1:0-849 GCA_044006015.1 Heteroscytonema crispum UTEX LB 1556 | reverse complement strand
GTTTTGAAGTCCGAAGTATGAAGTATGAAGTGGGAAGTGGGAAACCGGGCAAGGCAATAGGCAATAGGCAGCAGGCAATAGGCAGCAGGCAATAGGGAACAGCCAATACAGACAGATTATAGAGAGGTGCAGGCTGCGATATTAAAAATGCATTTTAGATTATTAATGCCGCATTCGACTGGTTGTTTTGTCCCGAGAGGGACATTTGGTGGGTGGGAAAGATGTATGAAGTGCGAAGTGCGAAGTAGAAGTAAGCCTTAAGGTTTCAAATTCAATTTATGATATCATGGTGCAAGCCCTGAAGGGGCGAAATATACCAGCGATGGGCAACGCCCATCGAAAAAAGTGCGAAGTACGAGAGGCGAAGTGGGAAGTGAACATCTAGGCAGGAGGCAGAAGGCAGAAGGCAGGAGGCAGAAGGGAACAGCCAAAACAGAGAGTGGATAGAGAGCTGCAGGCTGCGATATTTAAAAAGCATAGCAGATTATTAATGCGGCAGGCTTTTATGTCCATATAAGTACATCTGGCCGGTGCTTACATGGTTGAAAATAAAAGAAAGGGAGTGGCCAGGCTCCCGGTATGGACCTTCACCACCCCCTTCAAAATTTTATCGTTCAAATCACCTTAGTCGATAACTATAAATCAAATTGACTTAGGACTTACGACTAAAGACTCACGACTCAAGACTTCCTAAACGCCCATTTGACCATTTCCTTCCAGGAAGATTTTTTGCCATACATTAAAATCCCTGTGCGGTAAACCTTTCCGGCAAACCATGTTGTGAACAGGAATCCGCCGATCAGGCTCAGCATCGACAGCGCAAGCTGCCAATATGGTACTGTATCGGGT
>JBIPDF010000033.1:0-1225 GCA_044006015.1 Heteroscytonema crispum UTEX LB 1556 | reverse complement strand
TTAATCTACTACGCGATCGCTTGGGACAGATCATTCAAAAACTCACTCCAGAAGTTGTTAATTCCCTCACTGGTTGGGACTTCATCACCACTGCTGTATTAAGCTCATCTTCATAGAGAATTGGTATGACGATGATTATGCACGATATCTGAAGCTAGTGTATAGAGTCACACTTCCTTCCCACGCAAGATTCATCGAAAAAACATAATTGGGTTAACTTTGTGTAAAGTAATACAGGTTGTTATCGCTTTATTTCGCAAACATCACACCAGACATTGGCAGAAGTTCCAAAAAATAACATATTTCCGCAAAACAGCTACTATATCCGGAAAAAGCGCCAAAATTTAGAGAATATTAACCGAGTTTCTATAATAGACATAAAAGTGGAAATTAATTCTGCGTTGCCCGAAATACCAGCTTCAGTATTATTTTTTTGTTGCTGTTTTTGCTTTTTTAACAGAAAGCTAAATAGCGATAAAAAAATCAGATGAAGTTTGGTGGCTGACCTGGTATAAGACATAAGCGAGTTGTAAAAAAAATAATGTTGAAACCAAGGCGGAAACTGATGGGCAGTTTTCTGTAACCCCACAAGCAGCAAACTTCAATATATAATTAATATGATAATTTTTATTTTAATAGAGTGTTACCGACGAACAAACTTTAACTATTTAAAATGTTATGGTAAACACATTTCGATTGTAGGAAAATTTGACGTAACGTCTTGGCAGAGCCTGCTGGCAAAACCTAAAATTCGGCGATCGCAATATCTCCATTAAAATTAAATCTGGGCGTGACTAAGTAGAAAGGCGCAAAAAAACAGAACTATGTAACGAAAAGTAAAGTTAGTCAAAACCCTCTTTTCTTCTGCCCTCTGCAGTATGCCTCGTGCCTTATTCAACGATTAAAATCAAATGCACCAAGCGGCTTAGTTACTCGATTTAGTCACCCGGAATCATATGTAAGGTTTTACCAATTATAAGCGCTTGCAGGCAGTTTGGGGAATTTCCGTTGCTAAAAACCAGCATAACCGCCAAATTTGGCACGATCGGCAACAGAAGCTGCTGTTCAAACATCGCCAACAGATGAATTTTTGGCATTTAAACAAAGGCTGACAGAATAGATATGGAGACAGAAGAGCGATCATGGGCAAAGGCAATTAGAACATTGACCCAAATTTTTTCTCAAAGTACTTGACATTACCCTAGCACTCACTGTTATATTAGCT
>JBIPDF010000032.1:0-5030 GCA_044006015.1 Heteroscytonema crispum UTEX LB 1556 | reverse complement strand
AAAATGCCGCTACATGAATTCGCCAACAAAGTCTTATCATGAGCGAACAAAAAACTAGGCATCAGAAATGACCCCAGTTATTTTTCCAACTGAGAGAAACAGAGTTAGACCTCCTCCTCAGAAAATTTACAGGGATTTTTGTTTATCAGGTGTTGATTTTGACTGTATCTTGACAACAGGATGCTTAGACCGTTTTGGTTGAGTTTGACCAGTGACCCGACCATTTGAATTTCCAAGGCTGACGCCACGCTTCGGGAACGGGGTTTGGGAGAATGTCCGGGTTTTCCAATCTCTGAAATAAGGGAGTGAAAATCGCGTTGCACTACACTTGGAGTTACGATTTTATGAAAGCTTCTCGGTTGGGTACTAACCTAATTGGTTGCAACGTTGAAGGGGAACTGGAGAAGCAAGTTAATTGGGCAGAAGTTGATGCGGTAGAAGCGTTAATTGAGGAGTTAGTAGCTGCGGGTTATTGCTTAAATTCTATTGACTCTGACAACACAATTGGTGTGATTTCACCTTACCGCCGTCAACTCGTGGCTTGGTTTGCCTTTCAGGTGACGGAGGCTGAAAAGATAAACAGCAAACATCAAGATTTTTTTTCGTCTAGGTTCAAAACCCCTATTTTCCGTTAGCGAGCGCTAAAATTTCCTCTCATCTTTTCAGCAGTCATTAAAACGCATTTTACGATTACGGAGAAGTCTTGCGGAATCTTGGGCACCTGATTCGATCACCCTATGATTCATGTTCGGAGGACGAGAAACGCAAGATCATGAAAAAATATGGCATAAAAGAAGGCTTAGAACTTTATGAAGTGGGAGCTATATTACTCGACAATATCGAGCAGATAGATGCTGATGGGGATTTGAATTTAGATGAGTTCTACGTTGCCAGCATCGTCAAATACCGCAGCATCATTACGCTGATGCAAGACTTTTTTTCTGATATGTGGGGAAATCAAAACAAGGACACGAAACTTCCTCACGCAAAGCTAGGGCTGCTGCTCAAACAGACGGGGTTTGTTTCTGATGCACGAGTACGTAAAACATCTCACAACAACTAAGGTGTAATATCAGCTTCACTAAAGCTAAGGAGCATTAGACCCGTCCGAAAACTAAACCAGGGTACAAAAAAGTGGTAGAAATGAGAATTAAACATTTACCACTTAAATGTGAAAAATGAACATAGTATTGGACTTCAGGATTCATGTGACTGATGATACTGGTGATTCTGTTTGCAACCCGATGTGGTTAATTGTAGAGGGTGACTGACGTCAAGAAATCCCACCCACAGTTGCTTACCATTGGCTATGAATCAATATCACAATCAATTAATAGCGCGATTTCAAGCAAGATTTTAGACAAAAACTTTACAACTGTTTTGAATCGTACAGCGATGCTTGTCTAGATTTGTTGGATGCGCTGGCGGGTAATATAGGAGCCAACTCAATTGCAGAGTTATCTTTAAGCCCTTTGTTTAACAGAAGCTATAGCTCTGTGTATAAAGCTATCAAAGAATCATTTAGGAAAACTAGTCAACTTTCCAACGATGAAGATGAAGTTGAACAAGCGAATAGCTTAATTAGGGTGATATCTGAGAAAATTTCGCAGCCACAACAACGCCTTTTTTACTTATTCGCAGCTGATACAACACCACACCCACGCCCTTACGCCAAAACTTTACCGGAACCTGGGTACATTTACCAACCAAACACAATACTAGGTAACAAGCCTATCAATATTGGTCATCGCTATTCGATACTCTCAATCTTACCAGAAAAAGAGATTAATAGTCATGCTGCTTGGGCGATTCCCTGATCTGGAGAAAGAGTATCACTGGAAAAAAGTGGTACTGATGTTGCCAGTGAACTCCGGCGGAGAGTCGGCTGATGCCAATGAAAGCAATTATAATTACTGCGAAACTATAGATAATTGGAGAAAATTTCTGATATTGAGTTGCTAGCAAGTAAGCGAGCAATCCATATAATATTGACAACTGGCACACCAGCATTTGCGGCTTTGTGCGTCAAAATATCAACGAATTGACCCCAGCCATTATCCAAAATGGATTTCGTTAAACCTGATTTAGCGGCTTGTCCGTTTGGTAAGTATTTTCCGCTTTCGTCTTGTTTTGCCTGATTGCGCTTGGTTAATCCTTTGGTGTTTAAGTCTTCTACAAAGATATGCTTCGCACCTTTGGATACCAAGCGATTAGCAGAGTCGTTATGAAACTGGCGACGTTGACGGGCAATTTTTTGATGTACCCGTGCTTCTCTACGTGCTAGCTTACGAATAGCGCGGGAACCTTTACGATGCTTCTCTTTGCGCTGGTGTACTTTGGCGAGTTGTGTTTGTGCTGTGCGGAAATGTTTGCGAGGTAATTCTACGTCTCCATCAGAGCAAGCCCATATCACCGATATACCCATGTCCACGCCAATAGAGTTATCTAGTGCTGGCTTGGTGTCTGGGGTTAGCGAGTCTGGTACAGATTTATCTTCAACGCTTAATGTTGCGTAGATACCATCAGCTTTTTTGGTAACAATAACCGTCTTAATCGTAAACCTGTCAGGGATTGGGCGATGTAAAACGATTTTTATCCATGCAATCTTAGGTAGATACAGCTTGTTATCTTGCAAATCCTCATTCTTGGCTTGGGTATAGGTAAATGACCGATAACGAACTTTGTTTTTAAATCTTGGTTTCCCGTTTCTACTACCGTTACCTGCTTTCACTGGTGGCCAAAGCTAGCGGTTTAACGGCCACTGATTAACCGAACTTGATATCACTTGCAGAGATTTCGTATCGATTCCGGAATTGCCTTGGCTGACGTGTATCTAAAAATACCTACTTCAGATGTATCCTTTAAAACCAAGTGCTAAACTTCAAAAAATCTGTCCTCAGTTTTGTTTTACTACCAATGGCTAGCATTGTGTCTTTCTCCGGTGTATGGAAATCTGCTTTGATTAGTATTATAGCTTTGTTGTTATCAAACTACGGAGTAGAGGCATTACAACCAACAGGCAATACTACGAGTATTAGTCTGCATAATACCAAACAGACAAAGCCTGGATTTGGCACTGATGATGCCTGCATGGAATATGCTGGGGGATTTGTAGTTGCAGAAACCCCAAACTTTCATATTGAAATTTGCGGTAGTAAAGACAAACCTCTAAGTTACTATGGAATCGAGAAAAGTTCGCATAATTCAAGACATGAGATTGTTTTAGACTTACAAAGCTATAGGTTTAATAACAAAGTAGTATCCCAAAATGAGAGGTTCATAGCTGTTAATGGCGATACCCAATATGTCTTGACGCGGAAGTTTTTAACAGTTAAGCAGGGGAATAAGATTCTTTTGAAAGAAAAGGTGATTAGCTACCAAAGATTGTGCGATTAAGTAAGTCATTACACAATTATTGAAAAATCAACACATGAAGAAACTATTATTAATCTATTCAGCCATTTCTCTTTCTCTTTTTTTGCCAACAATAGCTGTTGGCGAAGAATCTCAATTCGATAGGTGGACTACGCTGGGGAAGACAAACACTGGTGAAACTTTAGTCTTGAACGATACAAGCGTCGAAATCATTGATATTCTGGTAGACGACTCCCTTAATAATGAAGATGGATTTTATAATAATTATCCGATGACAAAAGCAGTACAGTTCGATTACCGCATAGGCGACAGAAAACGTCGCGCTTATACAAAATCTTGCAAAAATGGTGCAGTTATTGGTAATTCACATTGGAAAACCTACACAACCTTTATAGACTACAACCCTCAGTATTTTTTAGTGGAAGCGGATAGCGAGGCTAGCAAAAAGATGATTAAACGTGTTTGTTCTTTGTCTGTCTACAAGGGGTAAAAGTAGCCACATCGCATTTTGCCGCCACGCGTCGTCTGTAAATATTACTCAGACTAGCTTTCAGAACAAAAACTGACTTTAACCTCAAAATTGGGATTTGGCAGACCATATCCGCACCTAAAGGCGTACCATTTGAACCCCTCTAATTTTTAGAGCTTTAAACCCTTGTGGCTACGTTCCAAAATGCTGTGCCAAAACTAGCGAGTTTTATTGGTACAGCCAAAATAAGCTTTTTCTCCGTTTTTTGGTGAAAAGAACGATTTTATTTCTGTAACTTCTTCACAACAAGTGTCGGTGGGACGATCAGATTGCCGCGACTGGAACCATAATCTTGCCGCTTTAACGGCTGTAATGTTCATTATGAGCGTTAGGCGATCGCATCCTTTTTTGATGCATTGGAACCATGCGGATTGCCGTCAACCAAAAATGGAATCATAAGCTTGCCAAAGTTGGGCTTGTTGTACATCGAAGAGTAAGGTTTCACCGCCTGGATTTCCATGCCGCCGATCTGCCAGTGATAGAGCTCCTAATTGGTTGTAGCGTCGAGTTTAGGTGCGAATCCAGTTTACGGAGTATCGTGTCACCTCTTGCACGAAAGCGGTGGTTTTCCCCTGCGCTGATTCCCTGGGTGAGAGGACTGCTGTTTGCGAGTGCGTTGGTCAAATATTTGGAGAAATGCTGTGAGATTTCTTCTTAGAGTTGAGCTTGTAAAAGCGCCAAACGAAAAACCCAGCCGCGATCGCTATACCAATTGACTGTCCCGCCCACAAGCCAGGACCGCCGAAACCCAAGGGAAATCCCAGTAAATAGCCGCTCGTTAAGCCAATACCCCAATACGCCAAGCCACCCATCACCATCGGTACGCGAGTGTCTTGGAGTCCATATAATGCCCCAACGGCCGTCTTTTGCACGCTATCCAAAATTTGAATTACAGCCGCAACGGTGAGCATGGGCATTGCTAATGCTACCACGTTGGCATTTTCTGGGTCGCGAATATCCACATACAAACCAATCACTTGCTGGGGAAACAAAAGTAGGGCTGACGGTGTTACGCTGCACAACCCTGGACAAACAGGGCATACGCGATAGCAATGCTTTCACTGTTGATAGCCAAAGCAAAGGAGCCGTCCCTCAAAGCTCGGATCATAATGTTCCGAGCGCCGCC
>JBIPDF010000031.1:0-5100 GCA_044006015.1 Heteroscytonema crispum UTEX LB 1556 | reverse complement strand
CGTACAAACTTGTCGTCGTCAAGGGCGTTCTGTTATTGAATTTTTTGAGCAAGCTATAAAAGCGATGGTTCACTCTGGTGTACAAGCACCATCTTTAATTTCTTAAATTTAGACCTGAATCCTTACGAAAAATCTAGCCAGGAAACAGAAAAAATTTGCTCGTAAGGTAAAAGGAAGTAACTCTAGAAACAAATATAAAAAACTAGTAGCCAAGGTTCATGAACGAGTATCAAATTCCCGTCAGGACTTCCTACATAAACTAAGTAGGAAACTGGTAGATGAAAGCCAAATCATTGTTGTGGAGAATCTTCACGTCAAGGGAATGGTACGCAATCGCAAGCTCTCAAAGTCAATATCCGATGTTGGTTGGGGAATGTTCGTCAATTTTTTGGACTACAAGTTGAAAGCCAAGGAAGGTCAACTTGTAGAGATAGGAAGGTTTTTCCCAAGTTCTAAAACCTGTTCATGCTGCGGTCATATTCTTGACGAGTTGACGCTCGATATCCGTGAATGGGATTGCCCATCATGCAAAACTCATCATGATCGTGATGGTAATGCAGCATTGAACATCAGAAAAGAAGGGATTCGGATATTATCAAATGGCGGAGGGAACCCCGTTATTGCTGGCGGAGGCTGTGTAAGACCACCTACTCGTAAGGGCAAGGGGCAACGGTCAATGAAGCCAGAAGCCCACACCGTACCCGTCAGGGTCGGTGTTGGGTAGTTCACTACAATTCCTTCACTTGCTCGCGTGAAGGAATTTTTATTTATATAGCAGTAGTGATAGTCTGTAGGTTGGATAGAGCAAAGCCAAACCCAACATCTTAAAGGCTATATGATTAATTTGATAGAGATTGCCATCGCATCTGCGATCGGTAACGATACTATCAAGATTTGGCGGAGGGGGGTAATTTTGAGATAGGAAGGCGCTTCTCGCAATTAAATCGAATTTTCCAACGGAAAATGTCTTACCTCACGCATCCGTTCAAAATCGCGATCGCATGAAACAAAAATTAACGAATGGCCTAAAGCTGTAGCCGCAATCCATAAATCATTTTCGCTAATACCAATTTCCTCTTGCTTCAACACTATCATCCATAAAGCGATCGCTATTTGAAAGCAGCTTGGATGTAAAACAATCATTAAGGCTTAAGCAAGCAACAGGTGCCCATTCTCGATATCTTGGCGAATCTAGTTCAAAACGAGACTCAGCAATAATCTCAATTTTGATTGGCACTCTGTCTACATTCACCACCATTCTAATTCCATATTGGTAAGTGGTTCCACGTACAACTTCAATTCTGCTTAAATCACGAAATAATGCTTGATAACCTCCATCAAATACAACCGTGCGGAGGTATTTATAGCCTGATAAAGAAACTGGAGAAATGAAATCAATATCTTTACTCCAGCGATATTCTCCAAAATCCAGTGCAATTAGGCTTCCACGACCAAAGTAAGCAGAAGCATTCATAAGTACTTCAGGATTTAAAGTCTCAAGAACCGTGAGAATTTTGTGATGAAAATCAAATCTAAAAGTCATAGATAAACTTGTAGCCAAGAATTGTAGCGTCTGGCAAGTTCTGTTAAAAAAATTAGTTCTTCACCTTCAAGATTATTAAATATATCACGATATCTCCAACCGCGTTCGTAGCGACTTAACATTTGCTCTAAAGTAAATCGATACACATCTACAGTTTGCCAGCAAATTGACTCTAAAAAAGGTAATTTTTCTGGTACAGCGGTCATGTTTCTCTTATTTGACTGCTTACTTTACCTCTATTTCCACAATAACTATATCATCCACAAAAGATAATTATAAGTATAGTTTTTGTCAAATGGCGATAAGTTGCGTTTATATAGGAAATGCGATCGCCACTATTTTCGTTATTTCAACCCTAACTTTTTCATCACTGTATTGGCGTGTGGCAACGTGCAATACTTACCCAGTCTTGAAATTCTTAATACCAAATTAACAATACAGCATCTGACTGTAGCTATATCTTAGGGAATTTACCTAACTACCCAAAAATTCCAGAAAATTTTTAAAATTTTACAGTCTGCTTTTGCGGAAAATAATATGTAGATTATGTAGATAAAGATTACCAACCCTTATGTAAGTAAAAACCAGGAACATCTGTCATGAGTGAACAAATCGGCGAACTAAAGAGTAATGTCTCTGGCGGCACAGGTCCAGTTAATATTCGCTCAACCCCCTCAATGAAAGCCAGCGTTAAAGTCACGCGACCTTTAGGTACTCGTGTCAAAGTCCTCGAAAAAACAACTGCTGAAGGTCGTACTTGGTACAAAGTCAGTTATGGGACGCAAACCGCTGATGTAGGTTGGGTGCGCGAGGACGTGATTAAAATATTACCAATCCAAAACCCTACCGAGAATGACACGCGCCTGTATTTTGAAACTGATAAGAGACAAGTCAGAGTTTATGAATCAGGTGCAAATGTACTGATGAATGTGTACAACAAACAGACGCAAAAAACGGAGATCAGCGGCGTCTCTACTACAAAATTACCCAGAGATCCCAAATCTTCAACGGAAGCCTACCTTGCAACCAAAGATGGGCGTACCTACCAAGCCTCTTTTATTCGCCGTGGTGCAACACAACTAAAAATTACTAGTAGCGACAACGCTCAAAACATTGAACCGCCAGAAACAGGCTTTGGAGCAAAAGGTACTGAGTATCAGCAGCAAATCGCGTAATTTCTAAACTCTGTGACCTGTTAATCAGGCAATTTTTAAGCAAAATTATTTGCAAATAACCTTCTTTTATCACTTAAGCAAAGAAAAAATCAAACTAGTACAGAAGGGCGGAAATAAGCCAACCATTCCATTTGATGAAAGTCTTGAAAAATCAAGCTTTTTCCTTCTGCCCTTCGCGCCTCGCCAGTTGCAACAAGCGGGGGAACCATGCACGGCAGTCGTGAATGGGGGAAACCCCCAAGACCGCGCTGCCTCACCACCGCACTGGCGAACCATCTGCCTTTTTACTTCTGCCAAATTGTACTAGGGGTTTCAAAACCTTACTCAGCCTGCATTTCTACCGCAATTTTTCAGGAGAGTAGCTTTCTTCTCAAAAGAAACATAATCCTGGTGCGGTTGAAATTCCAGATTTTGCTTTGCCGAAAGTAATAAAGGAAGGTTAAAAACCCAGATAAGCTATCCGGCGTAATTTTTCCAAACAGTTGCTTTTACCGACTAATCCTTAGTCCTGATTTTCATACTTAGATCCAGCCATCTCGACTGAGTAATCGGCGCACTACTAGAAATATAGTCCACACCAGTCTCTGCCACAGCGCGAATAGTATCCAAAGTCACATTACCCGAAGCTTCAATTTTAACGCGACTGTCTTGCTGGCGAATCATATCCACCGCCTTCCGCATCATATCCGCAGACATATTGTCCAACATAATAATGTCAGCCTTGTGCTGCAAAGCCTCTTTTACCTGATCCAGACTTTCCGTCTCTACTTCTATTGTTAGGGGATAAGGAATTTGAGAACGAATGCGGATAATAGCCTCTGCAATTCCCCCAGCCGCAGCAATGTGATTATCCTTAATCATCACAGCATCATCCAACCCCATCCGATGATTAATCGCCCCTCCCAACTGAGTAGCGTACTTTTCCAAAATTCTTAACCCTGGTGTAGTTTTGCGCGTATCCACCAACTGAGTTGGTAAATCAGCAATTTGCTCTACATATTTACGAGTCAGCGTTGCAATCCCACTTAGCCGCATCGCCAAATTCAAAGCCACCCGTTCCCCCATCAACAGCGCATCCAGCGAACCATTCATTCGCGCTATTACCTGTCCCCGTTCGCACCATTGTCCCTCAACTGCAAAAGCCACAAAACTGACTTTTTCATTCAAAAGCTGAAACACTCTTGTTGCAATTGGTAAGCCAGCAATTACCCCTGGTGCTTTAGCAATCCACTCAGCTTGTCCTTCCATCGCATCTTGGGCTAGTAAGGATTGAGTAGTGCGATCGCCTCTTCCTATATCTTCTAACAACCAGCTTTGCAGCAGTTGATCCAGCACCAGAAATGGTGGTAGTACAGCAGTTGAAGTTTTCATCTTATTTCTGACCTTTGGAATTTAGCTATTCATGTCCTATGCTCACCCAACCCGATCAACAATTTTTTCATGTCCTGCGATCGCTCGAAAGGAAATTCCTGAGGCTGAAATCCATAAATTGAGCAGCATCTTTCGTCCCTTGAATCTGTCTGCGGGAACATTTTTTGTCAGGGCATCAGAAGTGCCAAAAACCTTAGGCTTTATAGTATCGGGCATTTTACGCCTTTATGATGTCGATAATTCAGGGGTAGAATTCACGAAATTGTTTTGTCTGGCAAACGAAGTTGTTACTGCCTACAGTGCTTTACTTTTAAAAGAGCGATCCCACTTGTTTATTGAGGCGTTGGAGGACTCTTTGCTGCTGGTGGCAGATTACAGCGCCGATCAAATACTCTCCCAAGAGCATATTTGCTAGCATACCGTCAATTTTAAACTAATCCAAGCCCTGTTCATCAAAAAGGAAAAACGTGAAAGCCAACTGCTTGTGGATGATGCGATAACACGATATCTGAAATTTCTTGCCGAGTACCCAGGATTGGAGAAAAGACTTAAACAGTACCACATCGCTTCTTAATTCTATATATAGATATAGATATAGATATAGATATAGATATAGCCTGTGTTCGCCAAACGACAAAGCTGTTCCCCCTGGCTAGACAGGCTTTGTCCATCCTACTCTAGACTTTTAGTCTGAGAGAATCTGAAGGCAAAGCGCGATCGCCCACGCAACAACGCAACCAACACCAGTCAGGGCAGCAAAACTTCTATATTGAACGTTACTCAATTACTTCCTTCTCGGCTTTCTGGAACGTTATAGCTTCCAGCCCTTACTCCACAAAGCTTTCAACCGCATCAACTCTTTTTCCGAAAAAATTTTCCGCGCAATAGTTGACAAGAATATATTCGCTCGCTATATTGAATAAGTGCCTGAGAGACGAGCGCCACAGAGCGGCGTCAACAAGGACACCGAACCTTGAAAATATTATAGTTTGAAAGCCAGTATACAACAAG
>JBIPDF010000030.1:0-8852 GCA_044006015.1 Heteroscytonema crispum UTEX LB 1556 | reverse complement strand
ACTCCCAGAGTGCTAGCTGCTTCATTAGGTTTTACATACTTTGCCATACTATTCAGTATAACCACGTATGCTGGTTTTGTCAACCTTTGTCCACTAAATCAGCAATTAGAGGTTAACCGATCGCCCTGTAGACCAAGAAGACCTAAAACCCATGGTTGATATCCTAGCACATCGGGGACCCGATAATGCAGACATCTGGATTGATGGAACTATTGGCTTCGGACATCGGATGTTGTGGACAACTGGGGAATCTTTAATAGACATCTCCGAAAAATCCCAATACCCCTCTGTGACAGAACTTCAAGCAAGCGATCGCCTAAGACTAGCAACCCCAGTTTCAACGCCAAAATCAGGTTTGAAGACATTTCTTGTTGATAACAAGGCAAAAAATAGTATATATGTACACCAATTTTTTCCTCGCTTATGTCAAATATTTTATAATGGTAAAACTAAGGCTCCTATCCTCAGTCTCACAAGTCCCTCCGGGTTCGCAGTCGCCTGGGTCGGGAAACCCTCCCGCAGCGCTGACTCACCACATATTGTCATAATTATTTGTTCGTATTTACGTGGATTTAATCTAAATCTTTCAGAAGCGACTCGAAATATTTTCAATACACGAATCAAATGTTCGACAAGAATTCGTGAGGAAGCCATTTCTTTGTTTTTCGATTTTTGGTCAGGTGTTAATTCTCTTTTTTGAGATTTTTTCGTGGGAGTTTTAATTGATGGCTCTCCAATATAACCTTTGTCGCCTTGAAATTTTTGATGGGGAGTAAAACCTTTTTGACCTTGACGCAATAATGTTATGTCACTTAATGGTCCTGGTTCTCCTGCGATTATATCAACAATATCTTGTCCCTGAGGTAGGACAGTAATTTGGTTTTTAAATGTATGAGCTTTCTTTTTTCCGAGTAATAATTCTGTTGTTCTTTATATTCTCCAGGTCTTTCTCTTGGCTGTTCACAGCTATCGACTATTAGTTCATATTCAGTTAAAATTTCTTGAACTATCTCATAATCGCTGGCGTTTTTTTTACCTGTTCTAATAAACTTGATGGGAGAAGTTATTGTATAATTGGAAACCAGGAATTAAATGTATCGTTGGCAGTTGACTCACTCACGCCAAATTGTATACCTAATAATTGAAAGGTTGTCAGATGTCTTAAATATGTCAAAGTTAAAATAATTTGGTCTTCATTAGACAATTTTACCTTCCGACCACCGCCTTTATTTATAATTCTAATTTTCTTGGCTTCTATTTCTTGTTGTTTTTCTGTTTGTATTGCGATCGCCTGTTTTATTAGTTGCTCTAGTTGCTCATACTTTACACCTACTAATCGCTGCGTTTCTTCGGGATTGTTTTGAATGTAACGTAGTATGTCCAAAATGCTTTTGTGCTAAAAAAGATAGTTTTCTACTCTTTTACCACAGAATGGTTCTATTTTGGAGATGTCTATTGCACAACTAACCGAACAAGATGATTGTTCTGTGTTTAAAGCCCGGATATTTCATCTCTACGGATTTTTGGCAACAAGCTGCTCCTTTTTATGTATGCATAAAGCCAACGCAGAGATTATGATAAGCACCACAATATTTCCAGTTATTATGCTTTTGGCAAGGAAATTGTTTTGTGGGAACTACTGCGGTATAACTACTTAATTTCAACCCAAAAAGCATTAATAAATTCTGGCAGATTGTTTTTGCTATGCTTTACTTCAGGTTGAACACTAATACATTTCCGGATTGTGAATTTGAGATTGGGATTAATAGGCAAAACAAGATTGCAGAGTTTGGTGCAATTCAAATTCTGCCAACACCAGAGTGAAATTGTGTCACTGTCGGTTTAGGGTTGGATTGTGTGATGTTAAGCAGTTTGAAATCGGACTTTTTGAGCCAAAGTTGAGGAACCTCAACTCACTACAATTAATCAATCTTCCATCCCAAGTAGCGTTCGCGAATGTGAAATGGTGTACCAAAAGAACTTGATGACAGCAGTTGTTTACTCGCCAGCAAGACAAAGGGTGGAATAGTGGTAGTATAGCGACGCCACAGCCGACGCGGTTCTTGAAGCCAACGATAAAGCCATTCCAGCCCTAAATCTCGAACTATGCGGGGTGCCCACTTTTTAATTCCTGCGTAAACCGGGAAAACCCCGCCTAACCCAATCATTACTGAGTCAACTTTACCCTTGTGCTGTGCCATCCAGTTTTCTTGTTTTGGACATCCCAGAGAGACCAACACAATACCAGCACCGCTAGAGTTAATCTTTTGAATCAGTTGTTGGTCTTCAGTTTCCGTTAGGGGACGAAATGGAAGGGGTTCCATTGCCGCAATTTTTAGCTTTGGAAATTCCTTCTTTAACCTGTCTTGCATGCGAGAAAGAATTTCTGTTTGAGAACCCACAAAAAAAACACTCATATTTAGTGTTTGAGCTAACTCGCACAGTGCTAAAAAAATATCCATCCCCGCTACACGATTTTGGTAACGCGCTCCTAATAGCCTCATCATCCAAACTAAAGGCATGCCATCAGGAGTAACAATGTCGGCATTTTTTAATACAGTGGCAAACTCTGGATTCTAATCAGCTTCCATGAGCATGTGTACATTGGCTGCACATACAGCCTCACTTTCACGAGCGATCGCCCACCTCAGTATTGTTTGAATTTGGTCATCAAACCTTAAGGCAGTAATAGGGAAATCAAGCACTCTTTGTGTCGGTAGAAACACTTTTTCTACCATAATTCACTCCTTGTGTCGAACAACAAAGCCGAGAGACCGCCTAGTCCATTCCCAACATTGAAAATCTCGGGTTGTATCACTGCGGATTTTTTTCAAACTTAGGACATGGCAGGAAGTTAACACATGGAGATGCAATAACTTTTACCGTAAATATTCGGTTTCCCTGGTAATACTTTTATTTGTCTTCCTGTATATTACTTTACTGGTTATTCACACCATTTTCATATCTTTTTTGTAATCTTTATATTTACTTCATAATTTATTTCTAGTTAGTTAATATCAACATGATACTTGCGGTAAATCTCAGGTAAAGATAATATTTTATATACAAAAATAATTACTGGAACAGCCAAATTCCGGACAGAAAATCGGTCTAATTCTGATGTACTAGTATTAATACTGAGAAGTTTATTTAAAATTATTTTTTTTGGTAATAGCTTCATATTTTTGGGTAAATTTCTCGGATTTTACTAGTATTACCATTTTTCAGCAATACGATAAATCAAAAAAGGGGGAAGATAATTATCTTCCCCCTGTTTGTTATTTTTACTGTTATCTGGTTTTTTGCTGTCTGGTTGGTCGCCGAGAAGTTTTTTCCGCAGCATCTGCTGTCGTTTTTTCAGTTGTCGCTGTCTTGCAGAACCGCCTCTGCCTTTATCGTTCCTGCCTTCTCGGCGGGGAGATTCCCATCTTTTTAGTCGCATAATTTTTGACCTCTTACTTGAAAGTCCTAAGTTATAAATGGATGTAGAAAAACTTTAATGGCTTTGTTTTGTATAAAATGTATGGTGTCTCTTGAGTTAAAAAGCAGTAAAATTTCAGAGAATTTAAATTTTATTACCGCCAGATGACTGCTAATTGTTTTTGATATGCAATTTACATCCTTTATATCTATTTTAATTCCAAGTTGCGTTATCGTCAAATCACAATGCTGGAGGTGGACAAATACGATGGCAAAACATTGTTGCTTTACCCTAATTTTATGCACTATTGAACGCTAAGACTGTAAAAGCGCAAGTCAAAATAGCAACCCTTCTATCTACCTTTCTCATTGAAAATCATAAGTACACTTGTTTTTCTTAGTTATTGTCTTATATACATTACATATCACTAGTTACCCAGACAATACTCAGCAGGAATAAAACGAATATTAAAACTCGCTCTCTCTATGGTGGGAATAAATAGGCACTAGCTTGAAAAAGGCAGCTTTGCTGCGGGCAGATGGCAGCTATGTAAGATATCTTTTTCATCGCAAGGTTTGTGAGATTTTCCCGTGATTGACTGACTTGAAAATAGTGCTGAATGCTGAATACTTAAGGAAATTTATAGTATTTATTACACCTTTAGTACGGAGGGAATAGTGACTGATGTATATATGTATATTCATCATTGTTCAACTGGATTCCGGAATTAAATATATAGATAGGACTTACGCTTTCATTGTCTCAAAAGCCCGATCTTAGTGCAGTAATTCATGAATTACCGCTACTCCAGAATTTTTTTGCGTAAGTCGTGATAAATTTCAAGAAAAAAAAAATCGCTTTGTATCTACGTTCTAACGCCACTTTGCACGCTCCCTTAACCCCGAAGTTAGCACTGGCTCAACGGATACACGGTTCGGAGTACAAGCTGGATTGCGAGTCCAAAAGCAAGCGTTTAAGGTGAGTTATTAGGCGTTCGGGTTGCGGACATCTATTTTGGCTGTAACTGCATGGGAAATTAAGACGCGAGCGTCTGTTATCAAGTGGGCAGGAGGAGAATCGAACTCCTATGACCGCAAGGTCGCCACATTTTGAGTGTGGTGCGTCTACCAGTTTCGCCACCCGCCCTTGGGTGCAACTTCACTATTATAATCTATCCTTGAATGATTTTGCAAGAGCTTTTCATAATCTTTGCCGCTTGCCCAGCGATCGATTTCTCGCGCTCGCAGTACTGGGACTGGGTGAGTTAGTTGGGCGGTGCGAGCTGCTTTGACCATTTCACCCAATTCGGTTTTGCTGATGTCGTCGTAGGCGCGGGCTTGGGCGATAAAGGCATCGAGGTTGAGTTGGGGTGCTAATGTTGGGGAACCACCGGCAAGCTTCATTAATACTGACATGACAACTTTGGGGTTTTGGGTTGCTAGCAATGCGGCGCGATCGCATGTAAATTCTGCACAGCGGACCCATTCCAAAAGTTGTGCTTGAATGCTTTGTGCCAGTAAAACTCCTACTGTCGGTACAGCCGCTGCAGCTAATATCAATAAATTCACCGGGGTGAGGTAAACGCTGTGGTCGCACTTAAGATGTCCCAATTCATGGGCAATCACTGCCTGAATTTCTTCGGGTGCGAGCATATCAATTAGGGAGGTATGCACCACAATAAAAGGCTGTTTACCCCGCATGGCGAAGGTGTAGGCGTTGGGAGCCGGATGCTGTTTGATATACAGTTGGGGAGGCTCTATATCTAAGGTTTTGCAAGCTTCTAACAACAACTTGTGTAAATCGGGCAGTTGTTTTTCACCTACGAGAATGCTGGATGCAATATTCTCTACATAAAATACCTGCTCCGCCACTGGTCCCAAGAGATTCCGCACCATCATATCTATGCCGGGTATCTGCTTGAGAGCCTTGGTAGCTTCCAGGTCTAAGGGATGACGAAAGGAATCTGCTTTTAGACCAATCAGCTGAGTTTTAAATAAGGACATAGCAAAGCAAGTTTAAAAGAATGGAATCAGAATCAGGGGGAGTTAAGCGCACCAAATCAATTACCCTTCACCGAACGCCTGCGTGTAGCATGCCCGAAGGGCTGTAGGGCGAAGGCGCTTCAAGCTGAAATTAGCTAGAAGCTAATTAAGACAAGAGATTTAACTTGTTTTAGCTGGTGTAGAGAGGCGCTTAGTGCGTCTCTACAAGCCGCGAAATTTATTTCTTGGCTCAAAAATCTCTTAACAAGCGTGCCATTCGCTTTCTAACCCCTTACTGAATAGTATAGCGACAACAAAGATAAGCAAGACGAGCAAAGAAAAAAGGCAAAAGATAAAGTAAAAAATCTTGTCTTTTACTTGACTTCTTGCCTTTTAATTTTGATTTATTCTGATTTATTTTGACTTTTTCAGGTCGAAATTGATGCTTCTTGGGGACTAATCGCGTTTTTTGTCAATTCTGCATCTTCAATCAATGTTTCGTTTGGCGATGTGTCGTTGACGCGCAAGATTTTAGCTCCCAACTGCTGCAACTTCATATCAAGACGGTCATAGCCGCGATCCAGATGACGCAATCCCTGCATTGTGGTTTTTCCTTCAGCTGCCAGTCCTGCTAAAACTAGCGCTGCGGATGCCCGCAAGTCTGTACCCAATACAGGTGCCCCTGATAACATTGGCACTCCCCGGACAAAGGCGGTGTTGCCTTTGACGCGAATGTCTGCCCCCAAGCGATTTAACTCAGAGGCGTGACGCAAGCGATTTTCAAACACAGCTTCGTTAATTACGCTGTCGCCTTCCGCTAGGCTTAATAAAGCCATGAACGGCGCTTGCATATCTGTGGGAAAACCTGGATGGGGCAAAGTTTCAATATCTGTTGCCTTGAGCGATTGGGCCGGGAGGAGGCGCAGGCAGTTTGGTGCTTCTTCGATTATGGGTACTCCAATATCTCGAAGTTTAGCAATTACTGGCACTAAATGTTCTGGCAACACTGGCGATAACAGCAAATCGGAGCGAGTAATTGCTCCCGCTACCAAAAATGTGCCTGCTTCAATGCGATCGGGAATTATGCTGTAATCAACAGAATGCAACTTGGGGACACCAACGATTGTCATCGTACTAGTCCCGGCACCGGAAATTTTTGCTCCCATTGCGATACAGAAATTCGCCAAATCGACTACTTCCGGTTCGCGTGCGGCATTTTCGATGATTGTTTCCCCATCTGCTAGGGTAGCCGCCATCATCAAGGTTTCTGTTGCTCCCACACTGGGGAGATCCAGATAAATCTTGGCTCCTTTTAACCTACCGTTGCTGCCAGGAACATAGGCATTACAAATACCATGTTCAATTTGCACCTCGGCTCCCATTGCTTGCAGCCCCCGGACATGGAGGTCTACAGGTCTTGCACCAATGGCACAACCGCCCGGTAAGGGCATTTGGGCTACTCCTAGTCGTGCCAAAATTGCACCAATGGCAAAAAAACTTGCCCGCAGTTGGGTAACTAGTTCGTAGGGAGCTTTGGATGTTGTAATTTCCCTGGCATTGATGTCTAAAATGTCATCGTGTTGGTTCAAGCGAATGCCCAAAGCTGTTAAAACTTGACCCATCCGCTTCACATCAGCTAATGACGGAACGTTGCGGATGCGACAATCTCCAGAACAAAGCAACGCTCCAGCCATGATTACCAGTGCTGAATTTTTTGCTCCGCTAATTTTCACGTGACCTCGCAAAGGATGCCCACCCCAAATCTGTAAGACTGAGGAGTCTACTTCAGGTGAGGACTTAGCATCTGGTAAGCTGCTAGAAGAATTAATAAGCCTACCCTCCAAAAAGAAATAAGTAATTGTATAGGTTTGAAGTTGGTTTTGATTCTACAGTAAAGATTTGATTTGTCTACATTTTTGCACTACATCTGGAAGCGAATAAATTGATTTTTGGTGGGACGGGAAGTCTTAAAACAATTGCTAGTCCTGCTTTATGGGCATTTGTAATTTATAAGGAAGAAAATTAGAAAATATCCCTAGGGGGGAAATTCAATATTCAGTGGGGGTGGGGGAGAGGGGGAGAGGGGGACAAGGGGGACAAGAAGGATAAAGGGGAAATTATTGGTTGACAAAAGCAAATAGTTAAGCAATAATAGAAAACGGTCGATGGACGACGCTAGCGGAACTGGCGGAATTGGCAGACGCGCATGATTCAGGTTCATGTGCCGCAAGGCTTCCGGGTTCAAGTCCCGGGTTCCGCATACTAAGTTAGGAGCCACCCAGGCGCGGAGTTAAGAGTTAAATTTTTTTCTTTCAATTCCTAACTCGTAATTCATCACTCCTAACTTTTAACTTTTGATGTTGACCAGTTTACAAAATCCCTTAGTTAAACAAATTCGCAAGTTGCACTCCGCTAAGGAGAGGCACAATCAGCAGTTGTTTTTGCTGGAAGGGACGCATTTGTTGGAAGAAGCTTGTGCTGTGGATTATCCGCTGGTGACGGTGTGTTGTACGCCGCAATGGCAAGCGGCTCATTCTTCGCTGTGGGAGGATGCTTGTAGTCGATGCGATCGCGCGGAAGTTGTCAGTGAGGAAATTATCGCAGCGATCGCTACGACGGTGCAACCTGATGGTGTTGTGGCAACGGCAAGACGGGAGGATATTTCCGGGAATGTGCCGTTTGCTGGTTTGGTGCTGGCTTTGGAAACTGTACAAGATCCTGGCAATTTAGGCACGATGATTCGCACTGCGGCGGCGGCTGGCGCTTCTGGTTTGTGGCTCAGTGGAGATAGTGTAGATTTAGACAATCCTAAGGTGTTGCGAGCCACGGCTGGGCAATGGTTTCGTTTAGCGATGGCAGTAAGTGATGATTTAAAAAGCACAGTGCAATCAGCCAAGCAGGCGGGAATGCAGGTAGTAGCGACTTTGCCCGGTGCGAGTTTAACTTACTGGGAAGTAGATTGGCGAAAACCCAGTTTGATTTTAATGGGGAATGAAGGGGCTGGTTTATCGCCAGATTTGGCTGCGATAGCTGATTTGGAGGTAAAGATTCCTCTAAGTCCGGGGGTAGAGTCTTTAAATGTGGCGATCGCTGCTGCTTTAATGTTGTATGAAGCCAAACGGCAAAGGAGTGCTGAGGAGTTGGGAGGCGCCCAGCCGCCCAGTTGGGAGTTACGAGCCGCCCAGGCGCAAAGTTATGAGTTTAAGAAGTTTGGAATTTAAAACTCAAAAAACGAAGCTAAGAACTCAACCAAATTTTTCACTTTTTTTTGCTTGCTTTCCATATATTGCTCAATATCAGCAACTGCGTCTTCAAAAGCTGCCATTATGACTTGAATCATAATTTGAGCCAAATTGTGAACCATAAAACGAGCCATAAGTAACGGCAAATTAGGCTTTGCGACCAACAGCGAAATAAAACTTTGCATCAAATAATGAGCTAAAGTAGAT
>JBIPDF010000029.1:0-10446 GCA_044006015.1 Heteroscytonema crispum UTEX LB 1556 | reverse complement strand
GATTTCGGCGCTTAAGTAAGGATTATGAGTTGTATACGGAGTTAAGTGAAGCAATGATTTATGGTTCATTGATTCGTCTGATGATCAGGCGAATAGCTTCTTAAGCTTTTGTTTACGAATCAGCTCTCAGGGCGGGCTTTTCGGCTCACCCCACAAGAATTTTAGTAAATATTAAATTATGGTAGGGTGCGTTAGGCGCATTTTTATATGTAAATTTTGACCAATTAACGATTTTTGGGAAAGTACCGCACCGTCGTAAATGGCGGTGCTGTACTCTCGACTAACGCACCTGACATCTTGCACCATCCAAATTATGCGTCAATAAAACAACTAAGTATACGCCGATTTTCCGCGTTCGACTACATTCGCCTGGGACTATAAGTCCCAGTCTAATAGCTTAAGTCCTCTGTCAGAGGACTGAGAAATCAATTAATGTGTAGTAAAAATAATTACTTTTGCTTTGGTGATTCGTGGTTTATGCATAAAGGTGCAAGATATAACGCACCCTACATTAACAGTAAAGGTGATAGAAACCGGGTTTGTTTGGTGAGCAAACCTAGTTTTTTTTAACATCGCTTAAAGAAACCTGGTTTCTGAAATCAACCCAGTTATAATAACAAATACGATTAATTTAACCCCTCTTTTTTTTAGCCCGCGCAGGCGGACTTTGTTTATGTGCCCGTAAACTCCGCAATTTTAATTGTACAGGGTTTTAATTCACATCCAAAATCAACTTCTTCAAAAAGTCAGATTTCTCCAAAGTTAGGCGATAAATTTCAGGCGTAGGCTTACTAATAATATGTCCTTGAATATAACTCACACCTATCTCTCTAAGCTTATGTAAACTAATAGGTGTAGTTTCATCTACACCTTCCACAATTACATTAGCTGGATTTAAATTATTTACTCCAACCATTTCATGTACAAAACGCAAAATCACTTCAGTTGGTTGATGGTGCAAAATCTCTCTATCAATTTTCACATAAGATGGATTTAACCCCGCGAGACGAGAAACAGAAGCATAGCCTACTCCAAAATCATCAATAGCAAATCTAATGTTGAATTGGCGGACATATTCCAACAATCTATTTTTGAAGAATGTTAAAGGAGATTCTAAAAGATTTCCATCATAATATTTTGGGACTTCAGCTTTTTCAGAAATTTCTAAAATCAAATGTCTGGGTGAAATCACCTTATCTTTGATAATTTGACGAACCGTTTCAAAATATGCTTTTCGCATTAAAGATTCTGGGTATACATTCACCGACAAAGGCATAATTTCTTGGGATCTATTTTGTTTTGCCTTTTGTCTCGCCTCGCGATAACTTTCTGTAGCAGTTGTAAGAAAATATAGGTCGAGTTCTAAAATAAAACGCGGTCCCCATAATTCTGCTGCATAAAAGAGGTCAGAAGGCGCTGTTAAACTATCTGGATTTCTGGCTAAGGCTTCCCAACCGCTGATGAATAAATCCTCTGGATCTAAATGCAAAATCGGCTCAAAGTACACAATCATTCCTTTGAGACGTTCGCAGAATAATTGCAATCTTCTATCATAAAGTGAGGCGGAAACAAAGCCAAAATCGCTTTTTAAATCATCAAGAATTGCAGCTTCTACCAGTGTCGGTTGAAGTGATAAATTTTGGCTGGCTTGATAAAAGCTCGATATAATTCTGCCGTAGGCATCCCCCAAAAGATAGGAATCTTGAGGAAGTCCGCAAACTACTAATAATTCCGCTTCTGGTGGTGATTTTAACGGTATGAGAACAAAGGCTGTGGAAATTCTTTTTTGATATTCCTGGATTTTATAAGTTCCATGATGAGCCGGATTAAAAACTGATTCTCGTGAAATTATCGGAAAAATTATTGAATTTAAAGTGTGAAAGTAAGCGGACCGCTCTATATTTTCAGATAAATCACTTTGGGCTTTGATAAACCAGTTATCCTGGCTATCATTCCGCATGACAAAAACAAAATCGGCTGCTGATGAATATTTAATTATGCTCAGAAGATGATTGGCAATATCAGAATTTTTTGAAATTTGGTTTTGGAAATTTATTAACTCTATAATTAACTTACTTATAAAAGACTCATAAGGCTCTAAAAAATTATGTAAATAAGACGTTTGTGGATGGAAATCATCGATTTGACCTGATGGCTTTGCTGTTCCTAATTTCATTTCATCCAAGTGATTTTTTGGGATATTTTCAGACTTTTTTTCTCGAGTCATAATGCTTGCCTTAGCAATGACAATATCAAAGCTTTCATCATGAGTGAATGAATGCCTCTACTTCCAATTGAATAAGTTTGTTGGCTAAAGCGATCGCTTTAACTACAGAAGAATGAGATTTGGGATTTTGGATTGAAAAACCCCGCTATTACCGGGTTTCAGCAGACTGTGCAAGTACATGGTGGGGCAGCAGAGTTAAACCTGGGATGGATAATATACCGTGCTTTCTTCCGCATGTCATCGTTGCAATATCTGACGACAAGTCCCTAGGTGTCCACGCATAATGACTGTATCTTCTCCTCTAATTCAGTGATATCAGTCATAAATATGACATAGAAATTCAAAAAATTCCCAAATGGGGTTCTCTGTTGGGTACAGCACTATTCCCGTCAGAGGCGCTATATTTAGATACTGTTAGCTAGTACTCTGGCAAGCAAACGAAAGCGGGGCAGGGGGTAAAGGACTCGTAAAAAAGTTTAATATTTTCCCCTTTCCCCCTTTCCCTTGGACCCTTTCCCAGTCCCTACCCGGATTGGGTTGTTAGACGACTACAAGCCAACAGCTAATGGCAAATTGCTAATAACTTAACAAAGTTATTAGCAACTTCCGATCGCTGCCATTATCTTTGAAACGGAGAGGGAGGGATTCGAACCCTCGTTGAAGTTGCCCCCAAACAGCATTTCCAGTGCTGCGCCTTCAACCACTCGGCCACCTCTCCAGGTGTCACAAGCTTTGATTGTAAGATGAAATTGCAGAAAATGCAATGATTAAAGAATAAATCTCAAATCGCAATCTCAAATCCGAAATCAAGATGTCTGAGACATACATTATTAAAGTTCACGATCGCGTTTCTGGCAAGGTACACACCCTAGAAGTGCCTTCAGACCGTTACATTCTCCACGCTGCGGAACAACTTGGGGTGGAATTGCCGTTTTCTTGTCGCAATGGGGCTTGCACTACTTGTGCTGTCAGGGTACTCAAAGGAGAAATTTATCAACCCGAGGCGATCGGGCTATCGCCTCAGTTGCGGCGCAAAGGTTATGCGCTGTTGTGCGTGAGTTACGCCCTTTCCGATTTGGAGGTCCAGACGCAAGACGAAGATGAAGTTTATGAACTTCAATTTGGTCGCTATTTCGCTAAGGGTAGAGTTAAGGCGGGTTTACCGTTAGATGAAGATTAATCAGGACAAGGGCGACGGGTGTGGACGACGGGTGTGGACGACGGGTGTGAGGAAATGGGATTTTTTTAGAAATGTTGCTTCTTTGTTATGTGTCTCCTCTTCCTCATTATCATCTCAGTTGCGTTTTTATTGTCTGCGTCTTGCTGTCAGCTTCTGGGTGCGGAAGTTGGCAATTTTATCTTGCGTGTTGCTTTTAGTGAGTTGTCAGCCCAAAACTAAGCCGGAAACTTTACAGGTGCAGGTGAAAGTGGCGCGGGTGGTTAGCGGGCAAACTTTGGAAGTGCTAGGTATGGGCAACCAACCAACTTTGATTTCCCAGGTGCGGTTAATTGGGATTGAAGCACCAGATTTGCGCCAGCGTCCTTGGGGCGATCGCGCCAAGGAACAGTTAGAAAAGCTAATTGGTGCCCAACAATTTGTAATGTTGGAGTTTGATATTGAAGCAAAGGACAAAATCGGGCGAACTCTGGCTTATGGGTGGAAGGATAAGGTTTTATTAAACGAACAGTTAGTTAAAGAAGGAAATGCATTGTTCGCCGCGCGATCGCCCAACCACAAATACGACCAACGTTTAGAAAGCGCCCAACAATGGGCTAGACTCATGGGGCAAGGAATTTGGAACCCAGAAAAACCCATGCGTCTGACTCCCGCTGAATTTCGCCGTCAGAATCGTTAAAAAAGTTATGAGTTATGAGTTATGAGTTATGAGTTAAAATTTCTAAACTCCGCGCTTCCTAACTCTTAACTCTTAATTCCAAACTCCCCGCTTCCTAACTCCTAACTATTGACTAATGACTAATCTACAAATTTTTCTAGATATTGCCACAGAAGCGGCGCTGGCTGCTGGTGCGGTTTTACAAGGTTATTTGGGTAAGTTAGATAATGCAATTACCGAAAAAGGACGCCCCGGTGATTTAGTCACCGCTGCTGATAAAGCTGCGGAAGTGGTTATTTTGGACATTTTGCGCCGCCATTTTCCCCAACACTCCATCTTGGCGGAAGAATCTGGCAAGCTGGGAAATCAAACAAATCAATACCTTTGGGCTATTGACCCTTTAGATGGCACTACCAATTACGCCCACCAATACCCCTTTTTTGCGGTTTCTATTGGGTTGTTAATTGATGGCGTGCCACAAGTTGGTGTAATTTATGACCCTTTTCGCTCGGAGTTATTTCGGGCGGCGGCTGGGTTGGGTGCAACGCGCAACCGTTGCCCTATCAATGTTTCGCAAACTTCGGAACTAGGTAAAAGTTTGCTGGTTACGGGTTTTGCTTATGACCGTCGCGAAACTTCTGACAATAACTATGCGGAATTTTGTCACTTGACTCATTTAACTCAGGGAGTCAGGCGCAGCGGTTCCGCATCAATGGATTTGGCTTATGTTGCTTGCGGGCGTGTCGATGGCTACTGGGAACGCGGTCTTTCTCCTTGGGATATGGCTGCAGGTGTGATTTTATTGCAAGAAGCTGGAGGCAAAGTCACCGCCTATGACGGTACTCCCTTCAAACTTGAATCTGGCAGAATTTTGGCTACTAATGGTTACATTCACGACAGCCTAAGTCAGGAATTACAACAGGTTCCGCCGCTATCATCTTGGAAATAACTTTACGTGTAAATGCGTATAAAGTTAGCATTAAAATGTAATAATTTCACGAAGTTAATCGCTAAATTGTCAATTTTCTAGCCATTATTCAGAAGCAAAGTACACTAGTAAAAACTAACGGCTTCTTTGGTGCAACAGCGCTATATGTCTTTGAAATTAGATCGCGGACTTTTTAAATATGATTTGATTGACCATCACGCAATTTTGTGCATTCCAGTCGATGCGGATGTGAAGGATATTCGCAAACGCTATCTCAAAATTGCCCGCCGCTTGCACCCGGATAGCATTGCTGCTGCTAGCGAGGCTGAGAAAAAGGTCGCTAGCGAGTTGTTATCAAAGTTGGTTAATCCGGCTTACGAAAAACTATCAGCCGATCGCACTCGTGCGGAATACATGATACTTTTGTCGCAAGTCGGCAAGCGCATGGTGCAAGAATCGGCATCGGTAGAACTAAGTACCGATGTGGCTAGGCAGTTAGCTGGTTCGCCAAATTTTGATGCCATCTATAGAAATGCGATCGCTAAAATTGCTGAAACTCAATACGATTCTTTACAGCAAGTGGCGCAAGTCATTGCCCACACTAGCGAGTTAAATTTGGTTTACTTAATGCGGACTGCTGGCAAATCTTTTGCAGCCCCACCGCCACCACCTCCAGCCAAAACTAATACAGGTACGTCTGCACCAAATACCGCAGCGACAAAAACACCCGCCCCACCACCAAGAGAAGATTCGGCTGTCGCTCAATATATGCGTCGTGCCCAAGAGTTGATTTCAAAAAATCAACTGGCACCAGCCAGGGTAGAATTGCAAGATGCCCTGAAGTTAGAGCCAAGTAACAGTCGCTGTCATAGCTTGATTGGATTGGTGTATTTGAAGCAAAATCAGCTCAAAATGGCTAAAGTTCATTTTGACCGTGCCTTGCAATTAGACCCCCAAGACCAAACAGCTTTGGAATGGAAACCCAAAATCGAAAAGGCTTTGGGACAACAATCCAGCAGTGGTTCTAATGGTTCTAAAATGACTTCATCCCCAACCGGGAATCAGCAACCTAATAAGTCTAGGGGCGGTTTGTTTGGTGGTTTGTTTGGTGGGAAAAAGAAATAATGGTGTATCAACCAGCAGCGGGAGCGAGGGATTTATTACCTTTAGATGTGGCTCAAAAACGCCTCATTGAAGATAGGTTAGAGCAAGTGTTTCACCGCTGGGGATATCACAGGATTATCACCTCGACGCTGGAACGCATGGATACCCTGATGGCAGGGGGAGCAATTGGGCGCGAGGCGGTGATTCAACTGCAAAATGCCGAAGATGAAGAATTAGGGCTGCGTCCGGAATTGACGGCTTCGATTGCCCGGACTGCTGTCACGCGCATGGCTGGTGCAACTTATCCTCAGCGTTTGTATTACAACGCTAATGTGTTTCAACGCACACGGGAGTTGCAGCACAATCGCCAGCAAGAATTTTATCAAGCTGGAGTGGAATTGCTGGGCGCTGGCGGCTTGCTGGGCAATGCAGAAGTGTTGCTGTTGGTGGCGGATTGTTTGCATGCTTTGGGTTTGCAATCTTGGCGTTTAGTTTTGGGCGAAGCCGGAATTACGCGATCGCTACTTTCGGCTTTTCCAAGTAATTTACAAGCTAAAGTCCGAAGTGCGATCGCTCATTTAGATCGCGTGACTATTGATACTTTGCCATTGAGCGATGAACTCCGGGAACGCGCCAGAATCATGCTGGATTTACGTGGAACCCCTAGTGATGTTTTGCAAAAAGTTACGAAATTTCATTTAGACATCGAGCAGCAAGAGGCGGTGAATCACCTCAAATCCTTGGTGGAGTTATTGGAATCAAAGGGTAATTTTCCCTTAATTCTTGACTTGAGTTTGATTCAAACCATTGACTATTACACCGGCATCGTGTTTGAAGTAGTCGCCGATACCGCAGCACAAGCGCAAGTTGTCGGGCGTGGTGGTCGTTACGACCAGCTTTTAGGGTTATATCATCCCCAAAAAGAAAGCATCCCCGGTATTGGCTTTGCACTTTTTATTGAAGATTTATACCAAATTCTTTTATCAGATAAGCAATTGCCGCAAGCGACTCCAGCCAGCAACTGGTTGGTAGTACCAGAAACAGCAAGTGCTTGCGCCGCCGCCTTTGCTTACGCCCAAAAACTCCGAGATTCCACCCATTTAGTGCGGGTCGAAATGGATTTGGGCGGACGAGATGCAGATAATATTCGGCAATATGCAAAGCAGCGTGGTATCGCCCAACTTGCTTGGATTAAAGACGATGGTTCACCAATGATTGAATCAGTTAACAGTCATTAGTCATTGGTCATTGGTCATTAGTCAATAGTCAATAGTCAGTAGTCATTGGTGAAAAAATCTTTGAATCTAAACTCGAAATTCTGAACTCATGACTCTGGACTAATAACTAAGTAATTCTTGTTAGCCTAGAAAAGGCTTTCGATCCAATCACAGAGAACACAATGTCACACACAATTGTTACTAATGTTTGCGAAGGCGTCGCTGATTGCGTAGACGCCTGTCCAGTCGCTTGCATACATCCAGGACCGGGTAAAAACGTCAAAGGAACCGATTGGTACTGGATTGACTTTGTTACCTGCATCGACTGTGGCATCTGTATCCAAGTATGCCCCGTAGAAGGAGCGATCGTTGCTGAAGAAAGACCGGATTTGCAAAAAACACCACAGCAATAACTAGCAATTGGGTATTCGGTATTGGGTATTGGGAAGAATTTTTTCCTAGTCCCCAATCCCTAGCACCTAATCCCCAGTACCCAATCTTTGTTGTTTCCCCTTGGGGTAGCGTATTTACAAAACTTTTATGAAAGATTGATGAAGCTTTTGTAAAGAAGCTAATTTACTTAAGTAAAATTTTGGTTGTAACAACTAAGCTTATGTATCTTATTATTACTGTGGTTGGTAAAATTCATGAAAAAGCTTAGTGTATTTATAAAATCTAACTTTCTAACGTTAAGTGTCGCTAGTATGGCGATCGCTATGATGTCTGCTGACAGCGCCACCGCAGCAACATTGAATCTTTCTTTTACCAAGCTACAGGGTTTGACTGGTGGTAATCCAGCCGGGACAGGGGTTTACCGTACGGATTTATCTAACATTGGCTTTGATATCAATTCGATTGTGATTGCTGACAGCAACAACCAAAGTGGGGGTTCTCCTGGCAAATTTAGCGGCTTTGATTTAGACGCCATCAAGATTAGCCGCGACTTAATTAGCAATGCAGCAGATATCAACGACTTACCTGGATTGAACGCATTCGATTTTAGTCCCGGTAAAACCGTGTTTACCCCAGGAACCCAGCGTCCTACTACCGATCCGCTTTTCTTGGGCAATAACTTCTTTGGCACTAACGGCAATAATATTAACAACTCAGTCGCCACACTGCAAAGCTTTGATGGCAACTCCACAACAGATGCAAACGCTTTTGGATACGCTAGCTTGGGAGATGGCGGTCAAGTCGGATTTAACTTCACAAGTCTCCTTTCTACCGCAAATCCACTATATCTTTACATCGGAGAAGTCGGTGATAATGAAAAGGTGGCAAACGGTCAAATTACCGTTTCAGACAAACCAATTACGGTTCCCGAACCCGCTAGCCTAGCAGCTTTATCTTTAATCGGAATCTACTTGACAACGCGTCGTAGCAAGAAAACAAACGCTGTTTAATTTGAAATTATGAATGTTCAGATGTTGGCTGTGAAGCGCGGACAGTACGACACCATCTGTTGAGTTTAGATGCCATACTCAAAGGAACGGCTTTACGTACCCTACTATAGCAATCCTCCCTTCTATTAGTAAAAATCGAAAGCTTTAGAAGTCGGGTAACTCCTTTCATCAACCCGACTTCTCGTGAGCGAAGCGAATGATGCAAAAAACTCCCATAGCTGAATTTGATAATATAGCCGAAATTTGGCGTTGCTGAATTGAAGTATGAAATTCAAAAATTCAAACATCGTAAACTCTTAATCTTTGCTACGAGTGCCACGGCAGGAAAGCACACTCAGGGGAACCCCCAAGGGCCCGCTGCCTCCGATGCAGCGTCAGACTTAATTCATACTTGTAATCAGCAACGCCCGAAATTTCGTTAACGCCGACATTGCCACCCGATACCAAACCTTGGTGTGGCAATGTGTAACAATAACGATATTTTCCACCTATTCAAAAGATTAAATGTCATCTTCAGTAAGTAATTCTTCTTCGATACTAGAAGTTAAAAACGTCCACGCCGGATATATTAAAGACGTGGATATCCTCCAAGGTGTAAATTTTCGGGTTGAACCGGGAGAATTGGTAACGGTGATTGGTCCCAACGGTGCTGGAAAATCCACTTTGGCAAAAACTGTATTTGGACTTTTGACTCCCCATGCAGGCACAATTACCTTCAAAGGCGAAAATATCACCGGCTTAAAGTCAAATCAAATTGTTCAGCGGGGAATGTGCTATGTCCCCCAAATCGCCAATGTTTTTCCTTCCCTCAGCGTCGAAGAAAACCTGGAAATGGGCGCTTTTGTTCGCAATGTACCCCTAAAACCGCTGAAAGACAAAATATTTGCCATGTTCCCCAAATTAAGCGATCGCCGCCGTCAACGTGCTGGTACTCTATCGGGAGGGGAACGTCAAATGTTAGCGATGGGCAAAGCTTTGATGTTGGAACCCAGTTTACTACTGTTGGATGAACCTTCTGCAGCTTTGTCTCCCATCTTAGTTACCCAAGTGTTTGACCAAATTAAACAAGTTAACCAGACAGGGACAGCTATAGTTTTGGTAGAGCAAAATGCCCGCAAAGCCTTGGAAATGGCGCATCGCGGTTGCGTACTCGAATCCGGACGCGATGCTATCACTGGTCCCGGTCGCGAATTGTTAAATGACCCCAAGGTTGGAGAATTGTATCTCGGCGGCGGAAAACGACATTAAAAAGGGAAAGGGGAAACGGGGAAGGGGAAAAGGTCATAAAATTACTGCTTTTTCCTTCTTGTTGCTTCACCCTTGCCTTGTTTGCAATTGGTAGTTGACAATTGTCGAATTTGCGAATATTATATTAAATATAATGGGAATCTGTGCGCCCATATATATAAGAAATATAAAACTAGAAATCAATAATCTGTGGTTGTAGTTGTAGGGTGGGCATTGCCCACCAAAGCTGTTTTTGGTGGATAAATGCATTATTTGACAACTAACATGATTGAGTTGCCTCAGGCGAGAGTAAACATTTGCCAATGATGTTGGGTTGGGCTGTCGCTTCACCCAACAAACGAGTCCTACCAACCCCGAACTATGACTTGAATCATAATTTGAGCCAAATTGTGAACCATAAAACGAGCCATAAGTAACGGCAAATTAGGCTTTGCGACCAACAGCGAAATAAAACTTTGCATCAAATAATGAGCTAAAGTAGATT
>JBIPDF010000028.1:0-25531 GCA_044006015.1 Heteroscytonema crispum UTEX LB 1556 | reverse complement strand
CGTCGGTGGTAATGTTGGTTTTATTTCAGGTGGTTTACTAGTGTCCGTCGGTGGTAATGTTGGCTTTGTCTCAGGTGGTTTACTAGTGTCCGTCGGTGGTAATGTTGGCTTTGTCTCAGGTGGTTTACTAGTGTCCGTCGGTGGTAATGTTGGCTTTGTCTCAGGTGGTTTATCAGTGCCCGTCGGCAGCGATGAGGGGGTTAGAGGTGTAGGTTCGCTCGGTCTATCCGTTGAAGAAGTAGGCTGGTTGCCTGGTTGGTTGTTACCAGAAGCATTATTGTTGTTGTTATTGTTGTTGTTGTTGATGTTGTTTTGAATATCCGGTTTATTTATAGGATTAGTAGTATTAATCGGTTGGCGATCGCTAATTGGCAGAACTTCTCCTGTTTGTAACAATGTCTCGGTTGGAGAATTGTTTCCAGTGATGCCTGCCGGGTAATTATCTTGAACAATGTCGTTGTTAGTGAATTCTGTAGAGTCGGGAGTATTTGTTAGCTGCACAAAAGATGGATTTTGAATCACTCCCTCGCCCGTAACTGGCTTTTGTGCGGCTACAGCAGCAGTAGTTTCAGCTTGAACGCTAGCGATCGCCGGATCTATATTAGGTATACCATTGCGCTGTATCAGATCCAGCCCTCTAACTAGTTCGCTAGTTTCATAAAAAGTTCTCAAATCAAAGTCATATAAACCCTGAATTCTATCTTTCACTACCACTATCATCTGTCCGGCTTGCAGCACCTGACTTTGAGAAGCATCCTCGTTAGATACTTCAATGCCGCTATTTGTCAGCGAACCTACAACAGTAGTATCTGACTGTTGGTCGTAGCGTACAAATAATGCCGAACCGCGAATTGCAGCGGCTGCATTGGGCGTCTGTATACGCGTTGGCCCCCTTCCTGGTGGAATGAGCAAAAGCACAGTCCCGTTGGAAAGTCTAAAGTTTCGCGACTTTGGTACAAATCTAAATATTGCTTGTTCTCCAACCCTTGCCAAAGAGCCGTCATTAAACCGCAAATCTGCTAAAGAAGCTCGACCCGTAGACAAACCATCCCCAGGAATCATTCTGTCTAACTTACGAGCTTGACGCTTCGGCTGATTTTGGGGCATCAGTTGTACTAAATTAGATAGGTACTGAATCTCAGCCCGAGTTAGAGGAGTTACCGCACTTGCCCGATTTAAATCTGACAGCGTTGTAACTCCCCATAAGCCAACCACCAAAAGTGGGAAAAACTTACGAAACATAGTTTGAGACCTCGCAAAATTTAACTGATGCCAAACCAGTTGAATAGACTTAATATTAAAGATTCCAGCTTGCCCATTTGTGATAAAAACTATTTTACGTAAATTTCCTTAAAGTTTATAGAAACTTTCAGATATAGAATACGCAAATATACTATAAATTATTTATTTAACCTGAAATTATTTATTTAACCTTTTTTTGTTTTTGTTTTTGGTTTTGCCAATCGTCAGGTGTCCGCTCCATCAATTGTAAAGTATATCACGTTTCAGTGAATACAACTAAGTATAAATATCATACATTGTGGCTAAAGTTGTTCGGAAATTTGATACTCTCAGTTTTAACTTCCGAAGAAGCTTGTGGGTATACGCTTGTCAAAGACCATCAAAGATGCAACCGAAGGTCTGGAAAAATGCTTTGTTTTCGATTTTGCTAGCTAGCGGTGGTGCAAGTGTTGATTGCATTAAAGTAGATGCAGCACAGGCTGCAAAATCCCACATACTCGGTTGCAAACAAAAGTTAGCATCAACAATAACATCTTTGACAGCGGTGCAAGTAATTCATCAGTCATGCCAAAAGGGCAAGCTGGGGACGAGTCAAATACAGGTAGCACATTTGTCAGGGTTAACGACAAAAAAACAGGATACAAAGGGAATTTCTTTTATCTCCCCCTCTGTTGCTAGCGATCGCGATTTTTCGCATTTCTACGAAATTGCTTCCCCAGTATCGTCTGTTAGCGCCAACTG
This sequence comes from Heteroscytonema crispum UTEX LB 1556, assembly GCA_044006015.1. GTDB lineage: Bacteria > Cyanobacteriota > Cyanobacteriia > Cyanobacteriales > Nostocaceae > Heteroscytonema > Heteroscytonema crispum. Next base: position 23,548 of record JBIPDF010000028.1, on the reverse strand, counting down.
TAACAAAATATATTTTTGTCAAAATTTCGGTACACCGCTAAATTTAGATGCACAGTTCCAGTCAAATTTTACGCCATCAACACAATTAATCACACAAGCCGATCGCCAAGTAATCGAGAATGCTGACAATACCCCACGCAATGCATCTCCACAGCTAGAAGGACAGCCAAGCGAGTTTCCCTCAACCTCCCCAGCACCAGCAGCACCAATAGAACAACTGGACGTACCGAAAATAGAATACACTGACAGGCTGGACAGGCTCAGGCAAAGGTTGAAAAAACAACAGTCTCTCGAGTCAAATCGCAATAATGAATTAGGCATAATTCTGGCGAAGCCACGACCGATAGAAGAGTTACAAATTCCAGCTGTAAAACCGCCCATAGTGACTAAACCTAATCCTATCGGCTATCTGCTGGGTCGTGTCAGTTACTTCCAGACGAATAACATTTTTTCCTCAAAAGCCAATCAAACACAGGATGGGTTAGTTTTTTCTGGGCTGACGCTAGCTTCTGCACCTTTACCCTTAGGATCGAAAACTTATTTAAACGCCGCAATTGATGGCAACTTGGTTCGTTACGTAGACCAATCAAAATATAATTACAATCTGGTGAGATTCAATGTTGGTATTTACCAACAGCTAACACCGCGCATGTACGGAGAAATCGGTTGGAGTAACCAACAGTTTTTTCACGCTAATGACGGAGATAACTTTGCAGCAGGCGATCGCTTTTTAAACGAAAATTCCGTACGCCTGTCTTTGGGAAGGCGAGATACCCTCACCCCCAGATTGATATTAGATAGCTTCTACGAATTGCGTCTGAGTTTAGCCGATCCAGATAGCCGCAATCGGATAAATAATTCGTTGTTGCTTTCTTTGGGCTACTACTTTAGAAAGTCTCTTAAGGTTGGTTTAGACTATCAATTTAACTTGTCAAACTTTACCGAACAGCCGCGAGAAGACCAATATCATCGACTAATAGGGAACATAACTTACGGAATATCCGATTACAGCAATATTAGCGTGCAGGGTGGTTACACCTTGGGTAGTTCTACCGATCGCAATATTGATTTTAACGGTTGGTTCTTCAGCGTCAATTACGGCTGGGAATTAGGTAGATTTTGAAAGGAGACGCCCAGCCGCCCAGTTGTAGAGACGCGACGCTCCTCGCGTACTGTGCTACGGGTGCTGGCTCAAATTTCGCGCGAAGCGAGTCTCTTGAAGCTTCCCCCGACAGACGCAAGCGTCTGTACAGGAGTTAGGAGTGCTAGGGGCGAAGCATTTGGGTGACAATTGTTCAGTTTCATGACAAAACTTCTTCCCAAATGCTTCGCCTGTACAAGAGTTTTGAGTTTTGAGTTTTGAGTTTTGAGATTGCTTCGCAACGCTTGCAACGCTTCGCGGTTTTGAGTTTTGAGCCGCCCAGCCGCCCAGTTGAATCCCATGCTTGTTAAGGGTTTAGGTTGATGCACAGAAGAAGAGACGCAAAGACAAAAGAGAGGTTTTTCAATTATTTTTTCCCGTATCGGCTTAACAAGTGTGCCATTCAATTCTGAGTTATTAACTCAAAAAACTCAGCTAAGAACTCTTAACTCCTAACTGCTAACTTTTAACTACATGTAAGAAATCCAATCACTCCAACTACCAGCATAAAGTTTTGTATCTTTAATGCCGGCTAGTTCCAAAGACAGTAAATTCACGCAAGCGGTAACGCCAGAACCGCAATAAACTACAATCTCTTCAGCATTGGCTACATTTTCCCAGCGACGACGCTGTTCTTCTAGAGGTAGCAGATAACCATTCGAGTTTGTCACTTCCAACCAGGGATAGTTGACAGCACCAGGTATATGACCGGCAATTTTATCAATAGGTTCTCGATCGCCTCGATAGCGATCGCCTTCTCGCGAATCTACCAACACTACCCCTGGTAAATCTTTGCGATTCTTCACCGCTTCCGAATCCACTACCATCTGTGTTTGTACCTGGGGAACAAAGCTAGCCATTTTCGGCGCAGGAACAACATTTGTCGCCGGATAACCAGCTTTTTGCCATCCCGTGAAGCCTCCCTCTAACACCGCCACTTGCTGATGTCCTAAATAGCGCAACAGCCACCACAAACGAGACGCAAAAGCAAAGCGGGAATCATCGTAAGCTACAACCAGAGTGTTTTGGAAATCCACCCCCATTGCTGATAATTTGCTCGCTAATTCAGCAGGGTTAGGTAAAGGATGTCTTCCCCCATGTTCTCCCACGGGACTGGAAAGATCCTCGTTTAAATCTAGATAGTAGGCTCCTTTTATGTGACTCGCTTTGTACTTCTGTTGTCCAAATTGTGGATCGGCAAGAGAAAAGCGACAATCTACAATGACGACTTGCGGATCGTCAAGATGTTTAAACAGCCATTCACAAGAAACAACAAAAGGGGTATCAGTCATAAATGTAGATGAGAAAATCAAAAATTGCTAATTGCTAAAAATATTAACTAATGACTAATGACAAATGACTAATGACGAGAACTTTTTACCGCAATCAACGGCAGATGGCTCTTTCACTTTCACTTCCAAAGAGTTTGGCGAGTCCTTTCACAGCCATTATGGAGCGCGTCAGGAGAGTTTTTTCAAGTTTGTCGAACCTACTCAACTTGCTATAAAAGCCAGCAAACCAACGTTGCACCTGTTAGATGTTTGTTATGGACTAGGATACAACACTGCAGCCGCTTTGCAGACAATTTGGGCAGTTAATCCCAATTGTGATGTCGAAGTTATTGGTTTAGAAATCAATGCAGCTGTCCCTCAAGCAGCGATCGCCCATCACTTATTTGATAACTGGAATTACGAATATACGCAAATCTTGACCCACCTCGCTTTTGAGCATCAAGTGGAAACGGAACGCCTCAAGGCGACGTTACTAATTGGCGATGCTAGGGTTTCAATTGGACTAGTACATCAGTCTGGCTTCCAAGCAGATGCAATTTTTCTCGATCCTTTTTCTCCGCCTCAGTGTCCTCATTTATGGACAATTGAATTTATCAAACAGACATCTCAGTGTTTGCACGCAGAAGGGTTGCTAGCCACTTATTCCTGTGCAGCAGCAGTACGCACAGCTCTTTTAGCCGCTGGTTTGGCGATTGGTTCAACCCCACCAGTCGGAAGGCGATCGCCCGGTACCGTCGCCGCACAGCCAGACATGGGGACAAGGAGACAAGGAGACGGGTGTGGGGCGACGGGTCTCAAGGACAAGGAGGGACGGGTGTGGGGCGACAAGGAGGAATTTGCTCTTCCCTCTTCCTTGTCCCCCCACACCCGTCGCCCACACCCGTCGCCCCCCCCACACCCGTCGCCCCCGTCTCCCCTCCCGCCCCTATCCCAGGAAGAAAGAGAACATTTACTCACTCGTGCAGCTATTCCCTATCGCGACCCCAACTTAAACGATCCTGCTTTTGTCATACTCGAACGGCGAGAAAAAGAGCAACAAGCTTGTTCTTTGGAGCCTACCTCCCGTTGGCGCAAACGGTGGCTATCAGCCAGCAAAGTCGGAACTGTGTAAAATTTTTTCCTGTTGATAATGATTTTAGTTCTCATAAGCGAGTAATAAATTTATGTGATGCAAATCACATAATCTGCAAGTTAGCCGGCATCCAGATCGAGCGTCTAGCATAGTTTGATGATTCAAATCTCTAAAAACTCAATAATGCGTAGCTACCTAGCTGCAAATAAAAAATTTTGTGAACTCAAAATCCCTGACTTTGATATAAATTTACCGAGTACGATACTTTGTTTCGCTGCCATGTTAATAAATCTCCGTAAAAAACCTGATTTAACATTTGCGCGAATTGATCATACTGGAATTACAGGCAGGGACTTGGCAACAATATTCCCAATGTTCTAATAACACATAAAAAACTTCTACCATGCATGACAACAGATAAATTACTGTTATCGTGCATTAAACTTGTGAAAACGCAGACTGGAATACAGTCAAGTACTAAACTTGTTTTTGAAATCAGACACTGTTAACTTTTTTTTAAAATTGGAGTGCCTTTGTGATTCAATGTAAATCCAAGTATACAGGCTCCACTGAACCAAATGTTAGTGGGCTAAACCCCTCAAGCAAAGTAAATCGTAACGGTTTAAATCATGCCTTAGCATTACAACAAAATGTAGAGGATTTTTGCTTGGGTTTATCTAAACAACAACTAATGCTTGAAGAGACCGAAGCTTTAACAAATTGGATGAACCCTGGTGAAAATTCTGATTATGATTCATTGGTCTCTAGAACGCTACAAGCCGAAGGGTCTACAGTGAATGGCTTTGATTTAGATGCAGCAAAAGTTTTAGTTGTTGACGACCATGCAGCCAGTCGGATGACGGCTGTCGCCCTTTTGGCAATGGAAGGTTATGAGGTCATTGAGGCAGATAGTGGTATTACTGCTGTTCAATTGGTGACACAAAAACAACCCGATTTGATTTTGCTGGATGTAATGATGCCGGGAATGGATGGGTTTGAGGTGTGCCAATTGCTCAAGCAGGATGAGCATACTAGGTTGATTCCGGTGATTTTTATTACGGCTTTAAATGATAGGCGATCGCGAATTCGCGGTATTGAAGCTGGCGCGGATGATTTTTTAACCAAGCCTTTTGACCGGGTGGAATTAGCGGCGCGTGTGAAGTCTTTGGTCAGACAAAAACGTCTGAATGAAGACTTAGACCACGCCGAAAAAGTGCTGTTTTCTATTGCCAGGGCCATTGAAAGTCGCGATCCCAATACTGGCGACCACTGCGAACGATTGGTAACCCTGGGCGAAGCTTTTGGAGATTACCTCAATCTCTCACGCAACCAACTTCGCGATTTGATGTGGGGCGGTTATCTTCATGATATCGGCAAAGTGGGCATTCCCGACGCGGTGCTGTTGAAAAAAGGCAAACTAACCGCCGAAGAGTGGGATGTGATGAGACAGCATGTTTTAATTGGCGAAAGAATCTGCCAGCCATTACGCAGCATGCGGGGTGTAATTCCCATTATTCGCCATCACCACGAGCGTTGGGATGGTTCCGGTTATCCCGATGGACTCAAGGGGGATGATATTCCCTATTTGGCACAAGTATTTCAGGCAATTGATATTTATGATGCCCTAACTAGCGAACGACCTTATAAAAGAGCTTTCAGCCCAGATGAAGCACTTTCTGTGATGATGGAAGAAACTACCAAAGGATGGCGCAATCCCAAACTTATGGAACAGTTTGCCGAGTTTATTCGCATTATGAACCAAAAGTGTTCGTAAGCAACTTGCATTTCCGTCTTTCATGTAATCGGGTATTATTTTGAGGCTAAACCTCAAATTACCCAGCGCAACTTCGGCGCAATTCACTCTTTTGCTGATAGCTAATTATGGTAGTCGTAGCAATTCTAGCGGCGGGACGCGGCACACGGATGAAATCAAAAATGCCCAAGGTTTTACATGCTTTGGGCGGGTTAACGCTTGTTGAGAGAGTTCTCGATAGCGTACAACCGCTTTCGCCTTCACGACGGATGGTAATTGTAGGGTATCAGGCAGAGGAAGTCAAAACAGCTATGCTGCCAATACCCGATTTGGAGTTTGTCGAACAGACCGTGCAAATGGGGACAGGTCATGCCATCCAGCAATTGCTCCCCCACCTCGAAGGCTACAGGGGAGATTTGCTGGTATTAAATGGCGATGTACCGTTACTTCGCACCGAAACCCTAAAACATCTGTTGCAAACTCACCAAGAAAACCAAAACGCCGCTACCATCCTCACCGCACATCTGCCCGACCCTAAAGGCTATGGGCGGGTTTTTTGCAATGATGAAAATGTTGTGCAACAAATCGTCGAAGACAAGGATTGCACTGCTGCTCAAAAACAAAATCGCCGTGTTAACGCTGGAATTTATTGCTTCCGCTGGCAAGATTTGGCACAGGTGTTGCCCCACCTCAAAGCAAACAACGCCCAAAAAGAATACTACCTTACGGATGCCGTGACTCAAGTCGCATCGGTGATGGCGGTGGATGTAGAAGATTACCAACAAATTCTCGGCATTAACGATCGCCTGCAATTGGCAAACGCCTACGAGATTTTGCAAAGGCGAGTCAAGGAACAATGGATGGCGGCGGGTGTCACCCTCATCGACCCCAACAGCATTACAATTGATGACACTGTAGAATTAGAGCCAGATGTAATTATTGAACCCCAAACTCACCTGCGCGGCAACACCTTAATTAAAACAGGTAGCCGCATTGGACCGGGGAGTTTGATTGAAAATAGCCAATTGGGTGATAATACCACGGTGCAGTTTTCCGTGGTGACAGATAGCATTGTGCAAGCTGGGTCACGAGTTGGTCCCTACGCTCATTTGCGCGGTCATGTAGAAGTTGGTGAAAATTGCCGCGTTGGTAATTTTGTGGAATTGAAAAATACCAAATTGGGCGATCGCACCAATGTCGCGCATTTGTCTTATTTGGGAAATGCCACCACGGGAACTAAAGTTAACATCGGTGCAGGTACAATTACCGCCAATTATGACGGCGTGAAAAAACACCCCACCAAAATTGGCGATCGCACTAAAACCGGTTCCAATAGCGTTTTAGTTGCCCCTGTCACCTTAGGTGATGATGTCTACGTAGCAGCAGGTTCCACGATTACAGAAGATGTTCCTGATGACTCTCTGGTAATCGCCCGCGCCCGTCAGGTAGTCAAACCTGGTTGGCGAAAGAAGAGTCAGGAGTGAGGAGGTGAGGAGTTAGGAGTGAGGAGTGAGGAGTTTTGAATTTTGAGTTGAAGAATTTTTCATAACTCATAACTCATAACTCTTTGCATAACTCATAACTCTTTACATAACTCCTAATTCATAACTTATAACTCATAACTTTTGTTTTCGATGCAGCCGACTTCTGTACCTGTGGCGACCTCCAATGTGTCGCCAATTTTTTCGCCGTCGTGGTAAGCTGCAAGTAAAACATTGCTGGTTTTACCCCAGCCGATCGCCCCATTGATATCAAGGGCGATCGCCCCAAAATCACGCCTGTTACGTTCTGCTTCGGCAAACGATCGCTGCATCGCTTCTTTAAGCGACATGCCATCAGTAACACGCACCACAATTCTTGGTGCCAAGCACTCATCCATGATGTCTTCTCCTATACCCGTACAACTTACACCCGCAAAACTTGTAGCATAATTACCCGCTGGCATCGCAGAATCACTGACGCGTCCAATGCGCTCAAACCCCTTTCCACCTGTGGAAGTGCCAACCGAAATATTGCCTTCTGTATCCAAAGCTACTACGCCAATCGTACCGCGTCGGGCTGTGCTGCTTTCCACCAACTCTGATTCTGCAACTACCCCAGCCATCGTCCTTTTAAAATTATCCTGACGCTCCTGAATCCACTCTTGCAAGCGCAAATCAGTTAAAGCGTTGTAACTGGGAATTTGCAATTCTCGTGCAAGCTCCGCAGCACCGTAATCTGACAGTACCCGGTCTGGTGAACTTTGTAAAAATTTCGCTACATCAATGGGATTTTTCACCCGCGAAATATTAATTACACCACTAAAACTTTGGGATGTGCCATCCATTAGCGAAGCACTCATGCGGATTTGCCCATCTGATTGCAGCACCGAACCAGTACCGGCATTAAAGCGGGGGTCATCTTCCAACAATTGGCAACCCCGCACCACCGCCTCCGAAGCACTTGCGCCTGAGAGTAGGAGAGAATAAACTTCTTCCACTACTTTATAAAGCGATCGGCGTATTGTTTCTACTGCACCTTTGCCGTGGAGAGAACTCCCAGCCCCTCCATGAATGATTAATTTTGGTTGCACCTGTGACTTCATCTCGCCTCTGCGCTATTTGCGTTTAAGTAGTATTACGTTCGATTAGGTTCATTTTTAACCTCAGACCTGCGACGACGGCAACGTTCTGAGCAGTATTTCACCTCGTCCCAGCAATCTTCCCATTTCTTACGCCATGTAAAAGGGCGTTGGCATACTGGACAAATTTTTGTCGGCAAGTCATATTTGTTACGGGGACGTCCCATATTTATACTGTGCAAGTTGGACTTTGATTGCAGAACGATGGAAGATAATTATAACTATTTCGTTACAACGTAGAATAGTTTTTGACCGCTAGTTGCTGAAAAAACCCGGTTTGTTAAAGAAACCGGGTTTTTGGTTGAATCTAGATGTTAGGCATTTTCTGACTTTGCTCATCTAAGCTAGACTTGCTGCCAAATCTTGATCGGGCGTTGTTATCGGTTTGAGATTGTATTTTGCTGACAGCAGTTTGAACACATTAGGTGTAATAAAAGCTGGTAGTGTCGGACCTAAACGAATATTTTGAATGCCTAGATGAAGTAGCGTCAGCAAAACCGCCACTGCTTTTTGTTCGGTACCAGGAGAGAATCATAGACAAAGGTAGCTGATTGACATCCACATCAAAAGCATTCGCCAGCGCGATCGCAATTTGAATTGCGGAGTAAGCATCGTTACACTGACCCACATGCATCAACCGCGGAAGTTTATTAATATCACCTAATTGTTTGTCAAAAAAGCGGAACTTGCCGCAGCCGGTCTACTACGCAGTCATGAGGTACTTTTTCGTTGAGTAGCTGTAATAATTACGACCAGATTTAGCACCGTCGCAGCCGCCAACCAAGAAGAAGTGGCGAATGTCTCCGCGTTTAACCGCTGCAATTACGTCATCAGCAACACTCAGCACAGCGTTACGAGCAAATCCTGTCATGACCGTGCCGCGATCGCTATCTTCTGTAAATCCAGGCATTTCTAAAGCTTTCTGAATCGCTGGCATCAAGTCGTTATCATCCAGATGAATCAGTCCTGACCAACCCACTGGACTAAGGGTGAAAACCTTGTGTTTGTAAGAATCATGAGGCGGCACAATTCGTAGCCCATTTAAAAACGCCCCCAAGGTTTGTGTTGTGGCCATTGGTCGTACCAACCGATGAAATAAATCGCTGGTCACTGTTGCTCGTAATCGCTGCCTCTTTGTGTGATAGCTGATTTGCACTGTCTCCCGCCAGTATTTACCAACTTTCACCCATGCCTGTGACATGCCATCTCCACCGGTTTTTAAGTACATCCCCCATCGAGTCTCTAGACCAAAAACTCATTGCTATTACCAGACTTACCACTAATTGCGCTCTTTTGCGATCGCTTGTGTTCCTCAACGGGAGTGGGTATTAGCGATCGCCTGTTCGATGACAAAAGCTGGAATTGCCGTCTCAATTGCTTTAAGCACGTCACCACTTTGTATCTCGGCAGACACCAACGATAAATCCTTAAGATGCACCACACTCTATTTCCATTCTTGGGAACAATGCTTAATTTACATGACTTTCAGGCTTAACTGAACCGTATTGGCATATAAATCGGAAGCTCAAGGTTTTTAAAATTTTGTCCCTTACTTATAGAAATCGTCGAAAAAGATTTAGTTTAAGGTTTAATCTGATTGCTGCTCTATACAATTACGAGCTTTGTCTCCCCAAAATCAAATCTTCCTGAGCGATTTTTGCTCATTGGTCTAATGACATTCTCGGTTGGTTTCATCATTGCGTGGAATTTTAGCAGTGATTCACACACCTGCAAAATCTCCAAAACCACGCGGAAAATCCCCAGGCTGGAAACCAGAACAAACACGCAAGCGTAGAATTAACTACCCTGTTGTTAAAAAAGGCACTAAAAATCGCACTGAAAAACAACCTAAACCCGCTTAAAAACTTTATTTATTCAATTTTTATCGCCCTTCGGGCAAAGCAGGAGGCAGGAGGCAGGAGGCAAAAGGAAAGAATTATTTTATACCAAGCCTTCTGTCTTGCCCAATTGGGTCTAAAACCCCGCCGTCTATACGGCGCCCACAATTGGTTGGGGTCTGAATCCCCATCCAATTGTTCCTTCTGCCACGCCACATGCTTCAACCGGGGGAACCCCGGCACCGCAGTGGCTCCTCTGCCCTCTGCCCTCTGCCTTCTTCAAACTAACGCGCATCAAATTCTTACTGTTGCGCTGTTTTGTCTTGTCTTAGTGACAGCTTCGCCATATCTCCTCCTACATAGCACCACGACGGCATGACTTGGTTCAGATGGAAGTGATCACTCTGAGCGTAGGGCTTTGACTGGATCGATCTGGCTGGCCCGCACGGCAGGAGGCAAACTAGCTCCCACCCCCACTAGTAGCGCTGAACCCAATGCCAACACTGCAATCCTGTCATTAAACTCGTAGGGCAAGTTAAAGGTATCAGCGACTATAACCGTCAATCCATGCACTACTCCCAGACCCGCACTCCCGCCTATTAAACTTAAAAGCATAGCCTCTAAAATAAATTGCAGCATGATTTCCCGTTGGGTTGCTCCTACTGCCCGTCTCAAACCTATTTCAGCGGTTCGTTCCGTTACTGAGGCAATCATAATATTCGCAATCCCGACACCTCCAACTAATAGTGCGATCGCTCCTACTGCCGTTAGACCTTGAGAAGCCATCTCCAGGGTTTTCTGCTGCTGGATGATGTCTGATACATTATTCCAAAACTTAAATTTTTGACCTGGGAATCTTTGTAGCAGCAGTTCCTCAGCTTGGTGGCTCAAGTCTTCTACATTTTCAAGTTTGTCAGGGCGTATTTGGATGCTGCCAATGTCGCGGCTACCAGTCAAAGCATTGTAAACAGGCATTGGTACATACAGTTGACCTGTAGGAGGGGCATTTTCATCTAGACTAGTCGCTACCATTCCTACGATAATATATGGTCTACGCCCAGCATAAATCATCTGACCCAAAGGGTTCTGCTTCTGGAAAAGTTGTTCTGCCAGCAATTGATCAACTACCACCACTGGTCGGTAGCTGGCAAAATCTTCAGCCGTAAAGAACCGTCCCGACACTAATGCTTTCCCGGAAGTCAACAAAAAATCTTGAGAAACAGGTGACATGGGAGGAGTAAATTCCCTGCCCTGAAATACAGTCGGTGTAGGGCCAGCCCAATTAAAAGCACTGATTGCTCGTAACCCCACCAATCGTTGTCGCAAGTATTCCATGTCTTCCAACTTGAGTTGGGTACTGCGACTACCAGAATCCCAGTCTGGGTATACCGAGACTTGAGGTGCGCCTCGTTTTGCCAGTTGTTGAGCGATCGCAGTGCGGCTGATAGTGCCAACCTGAAGTGTAGCGCTCACAGCAGCCACACCCATAAATACCCCTAGAGTAGTCAAGGCAGAACGTAAAGGGTTCCTACCTAAGGAACGAAAGGTGATATCTAATAAATCAAAAGCTGAAAGAGCCATAATAGTCGCTTTGCTCTAGCTAGAAAAAGGGAGTAGGGAGTGGGGAGTAGGGAGTAGGGGAGGAAACCTTTTTTATGTTTGGTTGTGGGATTTTCTCATGAATGACTGTCTTGAAAATAGGTACTGGGTATTGGGGACTGGGGATTAGGTATTTTTATGCTTAGTTATGAGATTTTTTGTTGATTGACTGATTTAAAAGTCAGAAAAATGATTAACTTTTTACTTTTCAGTTGTTTTAATTGGCGTTCCTGGCTTTAGTTGCGATTCTACAGGTGGCAGTATAATTTGTTCGCCAGCACGTAAACCAGAGGTGACTTCTACGTTCATTAATCCCTCCAATCCTAGATTAATAGTTCTTTTCTGAGCTTGATTTTGACTATCCCGAACCCACACAAAAGGATGTGCTTCAGAGCGCTGAATAGCTTCTGTGTTTAAAACTACTACATTCTGCCTTTGCTGCAAAATAATCTCGACATTTACTCGGCTACCAGGGAGTAGTGTACGAGTAGGGGTATCAAGCCGAACCGTTGCGGGTACTGTTGGTTGATCTGATTGATTTTGACCACCGCCCTCCTGTCTTTGAGCTTCAGCTGTGAGTGCTTGAGGATACAGGCTTTGCACACGTCCAGTGAATGTCTTGGCATTAGGGCCGATCGCATTAACACGGACAAGTTGGTTAACTTGGACTTGAGCAGCGTTGAGAGTAGAAAGCTGGAGTTTCACCAGTACTTTGCTTGGGTCGCCCAAGGTGAGCAGGTTGGTACGCAACTCTACCCCATCACCATCTTGAACATTGACACCCAAGACTACGCCATTTACTGGTGCAGTTACGATATTATCTTGGAGTTGCTGCTGAATCAGTTGGCGCTCCAATTGCAGGCTTTGAATTTTGAGAGCGGCTGTACGTGTCTCTGCCTGAGCATCTCGGAGCGCAGCCTTAGCTACGCGCACTGCGTCTTCCTGCGATTGGGCTTGTTGTTGTGCAATTGCTCCCTCTTGTACTAAGGGAGTCAGCCTCTGAAGTTGCCGTTCTTCGGCTCTTAACCGCTCTTGGGCTTCGATAATTTTCTCGCGATTGCGTGCTAAGTTGAGTTCTTCTTGCTGAATTTGCAACTGCTGATTGGCAAGGGCAATTTTTCGCTCAGGGTAGCGTAGGGTGAGTAGGACTTGACCAGGTTTAACCCTGTCACCAGGTTTTACCATTACCCGTTCCACTGCACCCTCTTTTGGTGACTTCAAAATCCGCTGTTCCCGCAGTTCAACAGTACCACTCTCATTGATTGTGGTTTCAACATTACCCCGCTCCACGGTGATGTTGCGTACTGCTATTGGCTCAGGAGGTTTATTGAGAACTACAAAGTATGTCAGCCAACCGCCAACACTGGCCACAGCCAAAACTCCTGACCACGCTAGCCATCGACCTGCAATCTTGAATTTATTTTTTTCATATTTCCAGATCATGAAACTTGTTTTATTATGAGTAGGCTTTAGGCATCACGTTGTAGCATCTCTCGTAAGTCGAAGGCGACGAGGCGGCTATTTTTCAGTACACAGCGGAAATTGGAGCGCAGGTAACGATGCAGTGCCTCATAATGATACAGCCACCAAAAGGCTGGCCATCCAAAAACGATGAAGCTGCGCCCTTTGAACGCAATCGCTCTAGCTCCGAGATTGCAGTCTCGTCATCTGTTGGTGGTCCCCAATACTGCCCATCGAGTTCCAAAAAAGGAATAGCATGGCGATCTGCTACGAACTGACCCCCCCACTGATTTTGGTCAACCAAAATAAAACTGTCTCCTGGGGGAATCAGTGCAGCCACGTCTTGTGCTGCTAGTTCTAATCGTTCCGTCCAAGACCAATATATATGCGGTACTAAGTGGTGTATCGACTCACTTTTTCTGGCGTTCAAAGCTAGCAAGCGCTCTGCTAGTTGCTGACGATAAGTTGCATCAGCAGCACGGTCTGATTGTAGAAGGTAAGCGATCGCATCGATGGACTCGGCCAAGACAGCAAACTTCTGCCAAGGGTTATCTGATATCTGTCCTGGATGGGCGCGAATCTGGGCAAGTTCCTTTCTCAAGAAAACAATATCAAAACGCGCCGCCAGCCGGAAGGACAAATTCGAGTCAATCGTATTCCAGGAGTGTGGACTATCAAACGAGCCGATTTCTGCAAGTGCAGCAGCCCGCATCATTGTACTAGCAGTATAAATAGAGCAACCGCGCCAAGCAATACACAAATCGATGTATTTCAGACCGTTAATTAAGCCATCCGGCATATCTCCAGTGTCTTGTTTTTGAGGCAAGATTGTGCTATTATCATCCATGAACTTAGCCAACGCCAGAGAAAACCCAGCACTGCGATGCTCATCCAAAGCTTGGACGGATTCGCGGATGAAGCCAGGAAGAATTAAATCGTCGTCCGGCACTATGGTTAGATATGGACTCTGATTCACTTCAATGATGCGGTTCCAATTTCTAGCGAAACCAATATTTTTTTCGTGCCTGATATATGTAATTCGCTGGTCTTCTTTAGCGAGCGATCGCACAACCATCTCAGTATCATCATCTGAGGCATTGTCCAACACCAACAATCGTAAATCTGGATAGTCTTGGGCTAACACACTTTCGATACAGCCCTGAAGTAACCCCGCCCGATTGTATGTAGGAATTGCAACAGTAACTTTTTCTCCAGACATTTTTTATACCAATCAATTAAAGATAGTAAGACTGAGCTAAAAACTCTCTAAAACTCTTATTTCTCTGTGTACTCGCCGTACTTTGCGGTTCGTTTTTTCCGAAAAATAAACCATATTATTAACTAGCAATCTGGTCAAAATCAGCACATATCTGTTTGGCGACACGCTGCCATGTCCAATTTGAATGAACTCGCCGTGCTGCTTTTTGTCCCGCCACAGCAGCCTCATTTGGGTGTTCGTACAGCCACCGCATCAAATAGCGGAGATGTTCGTAATCAGGTTCTGCCCATAGACCGAAGTAGCGAACGCGATTTGATTCGATACCTTGTGCGTCTACCAGACGGTACTTTAGTAAAAAACTATCTTCGGGATCGAGGTACTCGGAGGGACCACTCCAGTTTGTTGCGATCAGCGGTAAGCCTGTAGACATTGCCTCTAAACCGCAAAGACCAAATCCCTCTCCACGGGACGGGAGAATGAATACATCAAGCTCCTGCAAAAACTTTAATAACGCCTCTTGATTCATAAAGCCGGAAATGAATTTTATACGCGCATCGTTTACTTCATAAGCCGCCGCTTTTGACGAACTCTTCATCAGCAAGCGCACTGATTCTTTAGGAGAAAATTCATCTTGAAATGCACGCAGTAGGACATCTATTCCTTTTCTAGGGCTGAAGTCACCGAAAGTTCCAAAAGTGAAAATTTCTGAGTGACAGCGGTTAAGTAAAGGAAACTGTTGTGTATCAACTCCGTGGTGCAGAACCTTAATCGGAACACGGACACCACATTCTAAAAAGCTCTCCACATTCTGCTGGCAAGGGACATATTGTAATGTCACAGATTTGTTGATTTCCTCAACAAAATCTTTGGGAACTAAAGTAGATTCCCACATACAATAATTAACAATGCGATCGCATTGCAGCACGCTGGGACAAACAGCATAGTGGTAGTAAAAGCCAATTCGACTCCAGCGATCCAGAGGTTTAAAAAAGTCTTCAAAGCCTCTTGGGGCTTGGTTTTTTGTTGGTGCAATTGTAATATCAACACCAAGACTTGCAACAGCTTTCAGCAGTTGTCGCCCCACAGAGCCATAGCCTTGATTTGGACGAAGTATCGAGTGCCAGATCAATTCCCTACGTCCCGCCTGCCAAGTACTGCGATCAAAAGGAGCAATGTCAGCAGCGTCAAGTCTCAAATCATGTTGAGCAGCAGCACCGGCTTTGGCTAATCTCTGCTGGTGGCTCCAATAGACTTTTTCCCATTCTTGCCAGCGATCCCCTGCTGAGACGCAATTTTGATGCCAGTGATGAGACGCGATCGCCACTGGAATATGCCGGAGTAAATGCAGCTGACTCATTCGCAACCACAAATCCCAGTCTTCATAGGCTTGTAACGATGAGTCAAAACCCCCTACTTCAAGTGCAGCGCTTCTTCGGTGCATGACATCAGTAGCGAAAATGTAATTTCCATAACTGAGAAGTGTACCGTCATAGTCAAATGAGTAAGCGACTGGGGACGGTGACACCCCTGCTTGCACCCATTCAGAATCACCGTACACGAGGCTGATATCTGGGTTTTCTCTCAAGTACTGCAAAAGTGTACTTAGATGATTCTGTTTCCATTCGTCGTCATCATCACAGTAGGCAACGAATGTGCCTTTAGCAGCGTTCAATCCTTCACAACGCGCAGCACCCACACCACGATGCTCAGTTCGGATCAGACGTACAGACGTGTGATTATGTATCTCTACTGGTTCATCACTACCATCATCAATAATGATGAGTTCAAAGTCTTTCTCGTCTTGCAGCAAAACAGAGTCAATTGCCCTTTGCAGGCTCGAATGTCTGTTGTAGGTGCAGATAATGACGCTGATGGTAGGGGAAGTAGAGGTAATCATCTGAAATCTTCCTCCTTAAATTATGCGATCGAGGAGTTGGGTTAGTACTTTGCGGGCATCAAAGTACTCTTCGGCAATTTCTCTAGCTGCTTGACAGTGGAACTTGTAGCGGCTGTTAATTTCTTCGATTCCCGCGAGTGCTTCTTCAAGCGTATTGAATGGAATAACGCCATATCCTGTCTGATGCAACCAGTCAGAAAAGCCTGTTTCCTGAACTAGTACCGGGCGACCACTGGCGAGGTAAGC
The DNA here is from genome assembly GCA_044006015.1 of Heteroscytonema crispum UTEX LB 1556. GTDB lineage: Bacteria > Cyanobacteriota > Cyanobacteriia > Cyanobacteriales > Nostocaceae > Heteroscytonema > Heteroscytonema crispum. The sequence continues at coordinate 7,410 of JBIPDF010000028.1, read as the reverse complement.
AGCACTCCGCTCACTAAACCAACCGCTGCGACTAATTACATAGCCATGTTTAGCTACGGTGAACTCTGCTTTTGACTGTTGAATGTAGTGCTGATAAGTCCAAGGGTCTAATGTCGTCTCGTGGGGATCTTGTACTACCCAGCCTTTACTAGCAAGTAGCGATCGCGGTGCTGTTGGGCTACCTACCGTTAACTCAAAGATGGATTCAGTCTTCTGGGGTAAATCTAAGTAAGGCTTAAAAGAATCAGACTTCATGCCGTAGTGCTGCCCATTGTATTCACGGGCTGCGTAACTGTCCCAGAGCATGACAGTGGTAAACTTTTCTTGCTCGACTCCTGGTATGGCAGGCCAAGCATCTAAGAAGATGGGATGGCGCGTAGCTTGCCAAGGTAGTCCGTCATTGGGGATGGTAGAGCGATCGCAGTCGATATTTTCTCCAAATGAAAAGAAAGCTGTGTGTTGCTTTGCTAAATTTAAGGCTGCGGGATCGCTTAGGTGTCGAATCTGGGTAAAAACTGGATCTTTATCGATAAATGCCCGTGCTGGTATCTCCATAAACCAAGGACGTAGAGGATTCACGCCGGAGAAGTTCAAAATAACATCGGCATTAGCGCAGACGCTTAGGATATCGTTAGCGCTCTTTCCATGCCAAGATGATGTGTGAGCATCGTAATATGCCCAGCGATCGCCTAGTCCGACTTTAGCAAAAATGCGCGTTGCAAATTGCAACCCGTAGGTCGGATCTGTATCCGTCACACCTCTAACTGGGTCATAGCAAGAGGGGTAGTCGTCGCTATCCTCAACGAAGTAGACATCATGTCCCAGGCTGGCAAGACCTAAGAGGTAGTGCAAATCACTCCAAGCCATGCCCCCTATAGGACCGCGCACGATGTAGCCAAGCACGATAATCCGCAGGCGGCTAAGGGATTTGGAGGTGGTTGAGGATGTGCTGGTCATAAAAGTAAGAATTTTAAGGTTCAGGCAGAGGAGGACACTTGCGTGGGCGGTGAGTCCAGTTGGCGGTGTCGGTTTGGGTCCCGCCAAACTGGCGAACCCGAAGGGGTCTCCCGACTTGAGGAGGCAGTGCGTTGGGCGGGTTCCCCGACTTGTAGCAACTGCCGTCAAAGTGTCCGTCACCCAGAGAGAAGTCCGAGCGGCGGCTTCCGCCGATCTGAACTTCGGTGGGCGCAGAGAGTCGGCAAGAAGTTTATTAGTTTGTGAGTGCTGCATTAAGTAGTTGGCTGAGTACTAAATTCGAGTCGAAATACTCGTGGGCGATGTTACGTGCCGCTTTTGTGTGCCATGTATAATTTGCCTCGACTTCATGGATAGCTGCGATCGCTTCTTCCTGTGTCGTGAATGTCAAAATCCCTTCTCCTACTGGCAGGATGGTACTAAATCCAGTATCCTGAACAACTACAGGACGAGCAGCAGCCAAGTAGCAAGCGGAACGACAGCTAAACCAACCACTGGCCATCGCTACGTATACGTGTTTAGCTGGGGAAAGTTCACCTCGTGAGTTAGCGATAAATTTCTGATAATTTTCTGGTGTCAATGTTGCGCTAGGCCCGTCCACCACTTTCCACCCTGCACTTGTTATCTTCATTAGGGGAGCTTTCACGCCGCCTACCGCTACGATGAGGGGTACACTTGTGCATTGGGGTAAAGTTAGCAATTTCTCAAACTCACTGCCTTTGCTGTTATACTCTACACCTTGGTAAATCAGCTTTCCTTTGAATGCGTTCCAAGTCATGACCGTCGTCCACGCTCCCATCTGCGGTGGTGGAACGCGGGCGACACGCTCCCACAAATCCATCACAACTGGCATCCGCGTTGTCTGCCATGCAAAATCTACCTTTGGGATGAGGCAATCTGCGTTGTGGATGTTCTCTGCATAGGTGAAGTGTCGGTCATGGGCTGCTACTGAATCGCACCATCGCTCGACGTTCTCTGACCAAGCAAACCGTTCACTGAGCATGAGTTGGTTGTAGCCTGGATCGGTGTCAAGGAAGATTTTCACGCACCGCGATGAGAGGTGATCGGGAATTATGCACGCTCCACTGACGTTTAGGAATACATCAGCTGTACGTGCTACTTCATCGAAGTCGGCCTGGCTCATGCCGAAGCTGGTTGAATGTAGATGCAGGTAATGCCAGCGCTCTTTTAGTTCTGGCGCATACTGCTCCCAGAAATCTTTAATGTATTGCGCTGAGTAGCTGGCATGTGAGGTATAGGTTTTGTCAAGGGGATGATACGGCCAGCTCCAAGTGTCTTCGTGATAGTATACGTCGTGTCCCAACCGCGCCAGCCCGATGACGTACTGGAGATAATCCCACGCTACCCCACCGACTGGATATAAGCCGACGAGTCCTGTGACGATGATACGAAGTTGTGAAGACATTGGCAGCTACCTGACTTGAAAGTGCTGAGTGCTGTAGACGCTAATGTGGCTGATTTTTGAAATGAACCACACAGAGAAGTTTGAGCGGAGGTTTCCTCCGTTCGCCCTTGGCGTTGCCGAAGGCATCAAATCTTCGGTGGGCGCAGAGGACACAGAGAGAAGAATAAAGAGAGATTTTCACCAATGGTTTAGGACTGTTATATGAGCTATGCAGCTATTAAATTGATCAGTCGTCCATCTTCGATTTCCATCCGCATATCGCAAATGTCTAGGGTACTCAAGCGGTGGGCGATCATAAAAGTGGTGCGTCCGTGTACAAGACGTTCCATCGCTTCCATAATTGCAGTTTCGGTTTTGATATCGACGGAACTGGTGGGTTCGTCAAGGATCAAGATGGGAGCATCTTTGAGGAAGGCGCGGGCTAGGGAAATTCGCTGACGTTCGCCACCTGAGAGGCACATACCGCGTTCGCCGACTTGAGTTTCGTAGCCTTGCGGTAGTTTGGAGATGAAATCATGAGCGTTGGCTGCTTTGGCTGCGGCAATAATTTCGCGATCGCTCGCATCAGGTTTAGCATAGGCTATGTTCTCGGCAATGCTAGTTGAGAAGAGTACAGCCTCCTGTAAAACGATCGCAAATTGGTTACGCAGATCGGCGAGTTTGTAGTCCCGTAAGTCAACGCCGTCCAGCAAAATTTGACCACTGCTGGGATCGAAGAACCGCATCAGCAGGTTTACTAAAGTTGTCTTCCCCGCGCCTGTTCTCCCAGCAATGCCTAAGCGGGTGCCGGCGGGAATTTCAAAGGATATCCCCTGCAAAACTTGGTTGTTATTAAAGGCGAAGGAGACGTTGTGGAAGCTGACTGCACCTAAAGCACGAGTAATCGGTTGGGCATTTTTGCTCTCAATTACATCTGGTGCTTGATCGAGAAGTAAGAAAGCTCTCTCTGCACTCGCAAGCGATCGCTGTAGCCCTGTGACTTGATTGCCGATAGATTGCAATGGCCCATATAGCTGTATAATATATGCCTCTACTACCAGCAGTTCACCCAAAGTCAAAATACCTGTTTGAACGTGTCGCACCCCCATAAACAGAATGACAGCATATCCCACAGCAGTTATCAGGTTGATGAGGGAACTGACAAAATTTTGAATGACGACGACACGGATACGTATCCAAATTGCTTTACTAAAGTTGCTGACAAAGCGTTCCCGTTCCCGTTCTTCCCGTCCAAAAGCCTTGACGACCCGAACTGCTCCTAAAACCTCCTGAACCACTGACATTGCCGAACTTTCAAACTTTTGATAGTCAAGCCATTGAGTCCGCAAACTGCCACTGGAAATCCGCGTCACTAGGAACAAAAAGGGTGAAACTAACAGCGCAATCAAAGCTAACTGCCAGTCAATTAGGGCAGTGACATAGAACATACCGACGAGCCACAAACTGGTAATAAATAACGGTACAACGCCGTCAATCGTTGTCCATTGGATAGCAGGGGCATCGTATTGGATGCGGTATGTGGAGTCAAATGTACCTACGGAATCATGGTAAGAAAGTGAGACACGTTGAGCGTGATGCAACAGGCGGGCGCGGAAGTCCAGAACCATCTTTTCGCTGGTATAGGTTCGCAGTAACGAACTTGCCAGCCCCAGCAGTGGGCGCAGTATGGCAATGAATACCACTAAACTGGCAGCAAATACAAGTACAGCGGTTTTGGAATTTGTCCAAGTCGCTGGTAGCAGTGCATTCAAAAAGCTAGGAAGCGGTTGCGAGCCGATAACGTTGTCAACAACAATCTTTAATGGTAGTGGGGTAAGTAAAGCCAGGGGAGTTGACAGCAGGTCGAGGAGAAAAGTACCGACAATGTGAAACCAGTATGGTCTTACTTGAAGTAACAAGCGTCGATAGATATGCAAATCTATATTGAACTTCGAGGTAGTCATCAGAACCTCTGCGCTGTTGAGACCCCTAAATTCCATTTATGGGGGTTAGGCGCAGGCGATTTTAATCGCCGTGAAAACCTAAAAACCATAACTATATCCGTCCTTTCTGTGAATTGCTGAACAATATTTGTAGCTAATTCCTTGAATCAATCCTTCTTTAGCAGAGATATTGAAGCTTCCTGTAGAACGCACTGCTCGTCCAACGTATTCGCCTACTTTCTTGCCACTGCTAACAACAGCTTTGACGAGATCACCAGTTTGAAAACCTCTAACAAATTTGAATCTGGGGACATACCTATTAGGAAAACCATGTTTATCTGTCCTGCACATTTGTCTAGTACCATGACCATTAGCTGTTATTAACAAAGGTTTAATTCCTGTGATTTTTAAAATTGGCGTTGACTTACCAACACAAGCGGCATCAATCCAATGAGTCTTAGGTAATTGCTGGTTAGTTCTATTAAATTTTGTTAATCCTCCCGAACCACACTCAACGGGTAAACCGGTAGATTTCAAAACTTCTAGAAGTTTATATCTAGTGGCATTGACTGCTGCTGCATCCGCCAATGGTTTCTGATCTGGCAACAATATTTTTTGTAGCTTGGTATAGTCCTTTTTGAGAAAGTCTCTAATATCCTTAGTCCCTTTTTTGATGTTGCATTTTTCGCAACTCAAAGTAAGGTTTGTAATGGAATTAGAACCTCCTTTAGAACGTGGGTGAATGTGTTCAATCTGCAAAGGTACGTTTTGCACCCCACAGTAAGCACACTGCCGATTCCACTTTTCGAGTAAATACTCTCTAGTTTCGTAACCTGCTAACGTACCTTGTTGATATTCCTTACCTTCGATTTCAGGATTACGCATCAACTGCATATCAAACTTGACTAACTCAGTATTAATCGCTGTGATTGGTGAAAATTTGCGTAATCTGTTGACCCAAGTTTCTACATTGTGAACACGACTCATAAGGCTAGGTGGTAGCCATCCCTCTGGTCTAGTTCTATTTAAAAATCTGGGTTTTCTGTACCGTGTTTTGCGGTTTCTCCTACTGCGTCTAACTTGCCTTCTGGATATCAAAGCATCTCTAATGGCAAAGCCTCTATGCTTTAATTCAGCAGCAAAAACAACTTCTCCAGTCGCATCATTAACTAATGCAATCCCTGTGGTTTTAGCACCGGGATCTAGCTTGATTTTCAGGTTAGATACGGGCGCATCCGGTCGAGCTTCTTTGAGAATGATTGTGAAAGGAAAACGCCGAAATATTGCTGCTTTTCTGTTTCTTAATAGTTGTCTTGCTTGTGCTGGATGAATTGGCTCTAATGGTCTTTTGTTAGTGTCAATAACTAGAATTTTGGACATAAGTTTCTCCTTGCGGGTAATGTTAGCTTCGCCAATGTTAGAGGTCGGTGAGGCAGTGCGTTCCTGTCGCCTTGCGTCGGAAAGCAACTGCCGAACCCCGGAGGGGTACTATCCAAACTGCACTGACTGAACCCTTGTACATCTGTTTAACAGTTCGGTTCTAGAGCAGGGGACTAGCTACGCATCCCCTGGTAGGTCTTTAACGCTTGCCTCTAACGTAGTCAGTTGAGACTTAGGCTGGTCAGATGGGCTTTTTCAAGCCCCCGCCTTTAGGCGTGGGGTTTCTGACTATGGCTGTAATATCACACTTTGGGCGGCAGACTTGTGATTAGCGACTTGTATTGGCAGCAGATAGACTCTTTTGGCAATGGTCTCCAACACTTGGTAGAGAACACGTCCGAGTTGGAAGTTCTGATAGAGGATGACACAACCGTTAAACATACTTACGATTAATGTAATTTATGCTACTTTTGACATTCCTAGAATTATTGCCAAAATTGTGAACAGACAATAACCAAAGATAGCCATAGTAGCTAACTGTGACATTCTCAGGGCACACCGCACTCTCAATACTCTTTTGTTACCTCCATGATTTTCAGCACACATTTTCAGCTGCACTTTTGACCAAATTCCCTGAGAAATCTCTAAATCCCAGTCGCTCCAGCCTTGATCCATGACAATGAAATATTTGTAGGCTAGGAGTAAATCCATGACTTTGTGCAGCAGGGTCTCTTTCTCCATTCCTGTTTCTGTCCAATAGGACAATTCATAGCCGCGATCGCGCCAGGAAATATTGATTTTGGATGCTGGCGAATCAAAGTTGATTAAATCTGCTTGAGTTAATGTTTGAGTCATGGCCTTAAAACTTGTGGTATTTGTATTTACAGTTCATCAAAGTTTATCGGTTGCGCTTTCGTCAGTTCCTTAATCCGCCACTTATAGCGCTCTACACTACGTACAAGTGGCCCCAGGTAAATCAGCAGCGCCACAAGCAACCTTGCTCTTAATCCAACAAATCGGGAATCAATCCGCGCTTGTATAGCACTAGCTACACACCAGCTAACAGAGATGAGGAACATTACCGCACTCAGCCAGGGGCGATCGCCAGATAAAAGTGCAGACACAAACAAAAGAAAAGCTACTACATTCCACTCCAGTGTCAGGGGGAGGTAAGAAATCAGAGAAGCGGAAGGTTCGTATAAGGTTTGAAACAGACCGCCACCAAACACCCCAGAATAGATAACTGGTTGACCAATACGCACAAATGCGGATAAATCTCCGTAAATTCTCCCTAGCCAAGAAGGCTGTCCCAAAAGGTTAAACCGGAAAGGATGCTTAAAATAAACGAGTGCTTCGGCTTTGCCATAGCCTTGCTGCTGTTTGAGATAGGCAGCTACTGTGTTACGGCGAAAGTGCCAAACAATTGCTGCCGGACTAAAGCCAATCGTGTAACCTCGATCTTGCAGTCGCCAGCAGATATCAACATCATCACCAGCAGCACGAAATATCGGGTTGAAGCCGTTAATTTCTTGTAGAACCTCCCGACGAAAAGCCATGTTTGTGACTTGAATGAAAAAATAGGCTTTTAGCTCACTTTATGCTTCACAAAGCAGATATCCATTTTATGCTTCGCAAAAAAGTGGAAAAATTCTTTCTCCATGTAATACACGGTAAAAATTTGTTAACCTTACGGTGTATTACCGGGAT
>JBIPDF010000027.1:0-32501 GCA_044006015.1 Heteroscytonema crispum UTEX LB 1556 | reverse complement strand
CGCTGACGATCTAAGCGCACTGTATGTCGGCCCGGCATCGTAATGCCCGATGGCTGGGAATGTTCTGTCTGTTAAGGTCTTCTAACGACGAGAGTTCATCAGAAGGGGCGAGGGCAAGGGGATCGGGGGTGGGGGGGAGGGGGGGGAGGGAGGGAAGAAGGAGTACAAGGGGATGAAGAAAGTTATGAGTTTTGAATGCGTGAGTTTTTTGCTGTGAATTTTTCACTTCATAACTCATAACTCATAACTCATAACTCATAACTCATAACTCATAACTCTATCTCCCAATGCCCAATCACAAAAATGCCCTCTTGAAGTTCAGGATACAAAAGGGCATTAGTTTGGATGTGATGTCACAAGCAAGTCAAATTTTGCTTTAGATTCAGTGTCGCGATCGCATGTGAAGCTAAGGTACAGTCAGAAAATTATGCGATCGCTTGTTTCTTGATCGATTTATGCAGCATTTATCAAGCAACTTGCATGTCGTATAATCACCGCAACCAACTCGGAATTAAATTTGTAAAAATATTCTTAAAATTATCAAGAAATTTGCGGAATACTCAACAGCCAGCTTGATTCTATCTTTATAAACTTACTTTTCGGGTAGGCTTTCACCATGCAAGGCGCACCTCCAATTCCAATCAGCCAACCTAGCTCATCCAGTCTCATCGTTCTCTAAATAATATTTCGGTTATACACGTCATAAAGTATACATTAAATCTAGTAAGCTACCCCACTGCTTAGAGATATGAGCAATCTTCCAGACTTTAGCGGTCATGGCTACCAAGTCATTCGAGAATTAGGGCGTAACCGTGAAGGAGGACGTATTACCTGGCTGGCGACAAACATCGAAACAACTGAACAGGTGGTACTTAAGCAGTTTTGTTTTGCTCAAGCTGGTTCTAGTTGGTCAGGTTTCAACGCCTACGAATGCGAGATACAAGTGCTACAAGGGTTAAATCATCCTGGTATACCGCGCTACTTGGGAGCATTTGCGACCCAAGATGGTTTTTGTTTGATGCAGCAATATATAGATGCGCCGACTTTAGCAGCACAGCGCAGCTTTGAACCGGAAGAAATTAAGATAATTGCGGTTAAAGCACTCTTGATTTTAGTATATTTACAAAATCGGATTCCTTCTGTAATTCATCGGGATGTTAAGCCAGAAAATATCTTAGTTGATGCTCAATTAAATGTTTACTTAATTGACTTTGGTTTAGCGCGAGTTGGTACTGAAGAAGTTGCAGGAAGTAGCGTTTTTAAAGGAACTCCAGGTTTTATTCCTCCAGAACAAATATATAAGCCAACCGAAGCAACAGACCTTTATGCTTTAGGTGCAACTTTAATTTGTTTGCTTACCGGAAAAAAATCAACTGCAATTCAAGATTTAACTGATGAGGATGACCCTTATCTGATTAATTTTAAGCATTTAGTACCCCGGTTGAGCCTGCGTTTTATCGACTGGCTAGAAAAAATGGTTCAGCCGAGACTCAAAGACCGCTTTCCAAACGCAGAAACGGCTTTAGAAGCACTACAGCCGCTTTATATTATTCGCGTCCCTGAATGTATATTAAGTCAAACTAATCTGGAATTTAATTCAACTAAACTAGGTGAAAAGCTAACGCAAACTATCAATATTAGTAACCCGATTCCGGAAACAGTTTTAGAAGGTAAATGGGAAGTTGCATCACATCAGTCCGACCCGCCACATACACCAAATTCTCATAAATGGATTTCGGTTACACCCGCACAATTTCAGACAAATCAAAGAAATTGCATCATTACAATTGCCAGTAAAGATTTGATGGCAAATAAAATTTACCAGCGTCAATTAATATTGCGGACAAATTCTAATTTAGCGGTTCAAGTTGTCAATATCAAAATTCGGACTGCTGCTATTCCAATTTACACTAAAAAACTTCCCTATTTTTGGCTTTTTTTCTTGCTGGCGACTTCTTCCGTCATTCCATTTGAAATTCATTATCTTCAGCTCGTGCGTCACACAATTATTCAAACAATAGAAAAAATCTGGTCTTATAGCTTTGGATTTTAAACTATGGAAGGTAATTTTGGTTTCGGCGGGATTATTGGCGGGTTGATTGCAATACTGTTTTTGCTTTGGTTAGCACTAAAATTATTTATTTGGACTGGCAAAATAATTCTGATAATTCTTGTTTGTATTACTGCAATTGGAATATTACTAGTAATTCCCGCACTCATTATTATGGCTATGAATCAAGTTTTTCAAGGCTTGCAGGAGGAAGAATATAATATTTTATTTTCAATGTTTTTCCTGATTTTAACAATTGCCTGCGGAACAAGTATAGGATTTAGCTTCTTAACAGAAGGTGTGAATTATTTAGCACTAACAGCCGTTGCTATCACAGCTTCGCCATTAGCGACAATTCTAATTTATCCACATGCAAACAGACGCAGACTCATCGCCAAATATCGAGATTCCGAACAACATCTAATTAAACCGTAATCAAAAGTTATGAAAATCATGAAAAATTTACAAACAAAGGCGATCGCATTAGTTGCTCTTGGCACTGTAATGTTATTAACTAACCCCAGCAAAGCGGATTACACAGACTACGCTTATAATACATTGAAGACGCAAATTCAAGGCGCAATTTGTCAAAGACCGCAATTACCAGAGTCTTTGCGGGGTGCGGCAGCAGTTGCGGGTAATTTCTGCAAAAATGTGATCGCAACTGGAGTAGTTGTGACTCGTGGTGATATTAAGAACATTATCGAAAATACAACAAGTCGGCAAAACTTGCTGGTTTTGAGCCTTTACACCACAGACATCTCCGGATATACCGTTAGAAGTGTTGGCGCATTTGGTAATTTTCTTACCTATCAAAAGTAGGACGGGGCGACGGGTGTGGGGGGACAAGGGGACAAATAAATTCAAAATTTTCTCCTATCTCCCTTGCTTTTCTACAGCAATTTTAGATGAGTGTGAGAATTAACGATGCCAGAAACCCGGTTTCGCACTTATTTACCGGGTTTCTAAATTTAATTTTCAGTATAAAAAGTTTTTTGTTAAGAAAAATGAAAAACCTTTATTGAAGAGCAAACAAGCATTTTATCATTTTATCTAGTTATTTTATTGAGAGAAGTAGTTAATATAACTACTTAGAACTGGCTTATATTTGTCAAATTGCAGCAAGAATAGAACATTTTTAGCAAAAATTGAAAAGACAACCATAGAGTCTTATTTGTAAGCTAGGTTTTATCGATTCACCCTTGGGTAGATTAGACAATTCTACGAAAACAGTATATTTGGATGGCTAATTTATAAATCGTAAAGGACTTTTATCCTAAATAAGTAATTTTTATATCAAGAAATCAAATGCCGATTCACTTATAGTCCATCTGTTTTTAGGTTCCCTGTAAGTCATGAAGATACCCGAGCCTCAAACTGATTTTGGAGACAATTTTCCAGAAACCCCCTTGCAGCCACCTCCTAGACCGCGACGGTGGCTGTGGTTATTAATAGCCTCATTGCTATTAATCGGGGGCGGAGGCGCTATAGCGTGGCGTTTGCTTGCTTTTGGAAATCCAGCAACCCAAAGAGCAGCCGTTCAACCGCCAGGGGTAGCAGTTAAGCTAGCAACAGTGCAAGCTGGTATTATTGAGGAAAGTTCAGATTTTATTGCTCCTTTGGAATCGCGGCGATCGGTGACGCTACAGCCGAGAATTCAGGGTCAAGTCACTCAGATATTCGTCAGGTCGGGAGTGGACGTAGCCCCAGGTGCAGCAATTATGCAGGTAGACCCTAGAGAGCAACAAGCTGCAGTCAGTGGTGTAAGTGCTACTGTTGCTGCTGCTAGGGCGCAGTTGGAAAATGCTCGTGCTACACTCAGTTCTTTAGAAGCAGAACGATTATCTAATGTTTCTGATGTGCAATTGAACCAGCAAGAATACAGCAGATATTCTAATCTGGCATCTGAAGGAGCTGTATCTCGACAAACTAGCGATCGCTATGCAAATCAACTCGCCGCCGCCCGGTCTAGACTGAATGCTATAGATTCTAGAATTCAGGCGCAACGAGCTGCGGTGTCTCAAGCCGAAAAAGCTATACAGCAAGCTCAAGCCAATACTAGAGAACAACAAGTTCAGCTTCAGTATTACAGAATTATCGCTCCCATTCCCGGCACAATTGGCGACATCCCTGTAAAAGTCGGTGATTTTGTCAATACTTCCACACAATTAGTTACCATCACTCAAAACCGACCTTTGGAAGTCAAAATCTCCGTGCCAATGGAACGCGGACCCCAATTGCGTCAGGGAATGCCCGTGCAGATAGCAGATGCTCAAGGTAAGTTACTTGGTATTAGTAGGGTATTTTTCATTGCTCCTACCGTCACGAATAATACTCAATCAATATTAATTAAAGCACTTTTTAACAACGCCAAAAATGAACTGAGGGCAGATCAATTTGTGCGGGCGAGAGTGATTTGGAATCAGCGTTCGGGAGTATTAGTTCCAACTACAGCGATATCGCGTGTAGCTGGGGAAACTTTTGTTTATACAGCCCAAGCACAACCACCGACACAAGCCGGCGCAGAAGGAGGGACGCAATTAGTAGCGAAACAAAAGCGGGTGAAGTTAGGCAATATTCGAGGTAATGATTACCAAGTGTTAGAAGGATTGCAGCCAGGAGAAAGAATCGTAGTTTCAGGATTACTCAATCTTCGCGATGGCGATCGCCTTCTTCCTGAATAACAGTAATTAGTGGTTGGTTGGTGGTGAAGCAGTACTGCGGGAGGGTAACACGAGCGCAGGTAACTGGTGAAGCGCGATCGCGTTCGGCGCTTTTGGTTCATGGTTCATGGTTCATGGTTCGCCAGCGCGGTCTTGGGGGTTTCCCCCATTCACGACTGGCGAACCCCGAAGGGGTTCATGGTTCATGGTTCATGGTTCATGGTTCGCCAGCGCGGTCTTGGGGGTTTCCCCCATTCACGACTGGCGAACCCCGAAGGGGTTCATGGTTGGTGGTTAATAGTAAATTCAAGCATCGACTCATAACAACCAACAAACAACAAACAACATCCAACAAACAACAACGCGATCGCGCTTCACCAGTCGCCAATCTTCGGGAAACCCTCCCAAGGGCGCCCCTTCACCAACAAACAACAAACAACAACCAACAAACAACAAACAACCAACTCCCAACCAAATCCCAAAACCCAATGTTCGTTGATTTCTTTATTAAGCGACCTGTATTTACAAGTGTCTGCTCGATTATCATTCTGCTGGTAGGGGCAATTAGCATTCCCACTTTACCTGCAGACCGATATCCGGAAATCAGTCCGACTCAAATTAATGTGACTGCTAACTATGTCGGTGCTAGCGCCGAAGTTGTAGAAAATGCGGTGACAACTATTTTAGAACGGCAGATTAACGGCGTTGAAGGCATGAAGTACATGACTTCGAGCAGTAGTAACAATGGCAGCAGTACAATCACTGTGACTTTTGATGCATCGCGTAACAAGGATATTGCTGCGGTTGATGTGCAAAATCGGGTGTCTATAGCTCAACCACTTTTGCCTGAAGCGGTGCAACGTACTGGTGTTACTGTCAGCAAGCAATCCAGTAACATCCTTTTAGCGATGGGGCTGTATACGGATAACAAAGAGTATGACAATGTATTTTTAAGCAACTACGCCGACCTCTACATGGTTGATGCCCTTAAACGCGTCAAGGGTGTAAGTGAGGCGCGGATTTTTGGCGAACGCCGCTATGCTATGCGTCTCTGGCTTGACCCCAATCGCCTCGCCAGTCGCAACCTCACGGCTCAAGATGTAATTAATGCTCTTAACGAGCAAAATTTACAGGTTGGTGCGGGGCAAATCGGGCAACAACCAGCACCTGAAGGTCAAATGTATCAAATTGACTTGCGAGCCATCAGCAGACTTACGGATGTCTCCGAGTTTGATGATATCGTAATTAAAACAGATGCTGCTGGCACTCTGGTTAAGCTCAAAGATGTCGGTCGGGCAGAATTGGGAGCGGAAAATTACGGTTCCTTTCTGCGATTTAAAGGCAAAGAAGGTGTGGGGATTGGGATATTTCCCATTCCCGGAAGTAATGCTTTAGACGTTGCCAAAAACGTGAAAGCGGAAATGGCACGATTGGCAAAAAACTTTCCGCCGGGGATGAAATATCAGGTAGCCTTTGATACCACAATGTTTGTGGAAGCGTCTTTGCGAGAAGTGGTTAAGACTTTATTTGAAGCGATCGCTCTCGTTGTTTTAGTCATTTTTATTTTCTTACAAGATTGGCGCACGACGTTAATTCCGGTTATTGTCATTCCCCTAACATTGATTGGGACTTTTGCCTTTATCAAAGCTTTTGGATTCTCGATTAATACCCTAACTTTATTTGGTTTAACTCTAGCTACGGGGTTGGTGGTAGATGACGCCATCATCGTTGTGGAAAATATCGCTCGCTTAATCGAAGATGAGGAAATGCCGCCGCGTCAGGCTGCCTCTGAATCAATGCGAGAATTGTTTGGGGCGGTAATTGCCACTTCCTTGGTGTTAATGGCGGTATTTGTCCCCGTAGCGTTTTTTCCCGGTTCTACAGGACAAATTTATCGGCAATTTGCTTTAACGATCGCCTTTTCCGTGGCAATTTCTACCTTTCTGGCGATTACCCTGACACCAGCACTTTCAGCCTTGCTGCTGCGTCGAGGACAAAGACCGCGCGGTATATTGGGTTGGGTATTTGCACGGATTAACTGGGTAATTGATGCATCACGGCGGGGTTATGAGCGATCGCTTATTTTTCTAAATAAAATCAGAGCGATCGTCGTATTGCTGTTTATCCTATCTTTAGGATTGACCGCTTGGCTTTACACCGTCGTCCCCACAGGCTTTATCCCCGAAGAAGACCAAGGTTATTTCATCACGATTATTCAAGGACCAGAAGGAGTTTCACTGCAATATACCAGCAAAGTCATCGCTGAAGTCGAAAAAGAAATCCTCAAATTGCCGGAAATTACAGGAACTTTCGCCTTAGGCGGCTTTAGTTTTAGCGGCAGTACTGCCAACAACGGTGTAATTTTTAGTACCCTAAAACCTTGGGATGAGCGTAAAGAACACAATCAAGCCGCAAGCGCAATAATTAACCAGTTGCGAGGAATACTTTCCGGAATACCCGAAGCCAGAATTTTTCCAGTGAATCCCCCAGCAATTCAGGGCTTGGGTAGTTTTAGCGGCTTTCAATTTCAGCTACAAGACCGCAGTGGTACTAGTGGCTTAGATAACATGCTCAAAGTCATGGGTCAGTTACTCCAACAAGGAAACCAGACACCAGGATTGCAAGCTGTATTTAGCACATTTGCCGCCAATACACCGCAAATGTTGATTGAAGTAGACCGTAACAAAGCCAAAGCGTTGCAAGTATCGGTAAACGATATTTTTAATACCCTACAAAGTTACTTGGGTTCGCGATACGTCAACGACTTTAACTTGCTTCAGCGGACTTATCGGGTATATGTGCAAGCAGACGCTCAATTTCGGTCAAAACCAGAGGATATCGGTTTATTATACGTCCGTTCTGCCACCAATCAAATGATTTCCCTAAGCAATTTAGTAAAAGTGACTCCGACCACGGGGGCGCAAACCATCAATCACTACAACTTGTTTAGGTCAATTGAAATCAACGGTTCACCAGCCCCTGGTTACAGTACCGGACAAGCAACCCAAGCAATGGAAAAAGTCGCCCAAAAGGTTTTACCAGCGAGTATGGGTTATGAATGGTCGGGAATCACCGCCGAAGAACAACAATCAGGCGGTCAAGCACCTCTGATTTTTACCTTGGGACTAATATTCGTATTCTTAGTACTGGCGGCTCAGTACGAGAACTACGTTGACCCTTTAATAATTATGTTGGGGGTTCCTTTAGCTATTTTGGGGGCGTTAGCGGCGCAATGGGCGCGGGGTTTAAACAACGACGTGTTTTGTCAAGTTGGTTTAGTAATGTTGATTGGTTTGGCAAGTAAAAACGCCATTTTGATAGTAGAATTTGCCAACCAACTGCGAGAACAGGGTCTTTCGATTACCAAAGCCGCAATTAAAGCATCAGAAGAGCGTTTGCGACCGATTTTGATGACATCCTTATCTTTTATCTTAGGGATTGGACCGTTAGTATTTCCCGAAGGCGCAGGTGCAGCCAGCAGAGAATCTTTGGGAACAGCAGTTGCAGGGGGGATGGTAGTTTCGACGTTCCTAAGTTTGTTTGTCGTGCCAATTTTATATATAGTTATCGCATCAATAAGCGAAGCCTTTACCCGTCCGCGTCACCCTCAACTATCAGAACCGAATAGCGATCGCAAAATTCCTTCCACCACACGTAGATAACAATCCAAACTCTTGTAGAAAAGAAGATCCACCATTATCCCCCTTCCCAAGAGGGACTTTAAAATGATTATTTTACACCCATACCATCATCAGACGTATCACAGGCATTTGTTTCTGGCTTTAATCCTAATGCGCCATATGGTCTAACTAACTTTGTAAGCAAAGACAACTACAGTCGGATTGACCCCAATACAGGTAATCTCATATTTGTGCAAGACGCAACAAAGTTTGGATTACAAGGTTATCCAATCGGTGGTGAAGTGTTTTCTGGAAGCGGCGAAGATAAATTATTTGGAACCAGTACTGCCACTGCTACATTTGACTTTATAAACCGCACATTAACGGGTAGTGGGATTATCACTATCACAGGCGGTGCGGGTAGATTCAGGGGCGCGATCAGTACACTAAACTTTACCGAAATCGAGTCGCTCGATCAAGATCCAAATGCGCCTTTAAAAGGTCAGGCTTTTTTGAGTGGTTCCTTCCAAACTCCCCAAAAAGTTCCGGAATCAAGTACCAACACAACGCTAATCGGCTTGGGGGTGATTGGAGTCGGTTTCTTGCTACGCCGACACCGCCAGCAATCTCCTGCGTGATTTCTCGCGCTCCCTGCCCAAAAAGGTAACAATTAATACTTATCAAGAGATTATGTAGGTGAATAATGCCCACCTACATAATTTTTATTTAATTAATTAAATAAAACTAAAATATTTCCAGCTATAGTAGGGTGCGTTAGGCGTAATTGTAAGTATGATTTTTGACCAATTATTGGAATACGCCGTAACGAACCGTTATTAATAATGCCGTATTCTCCGTTAACGTACCCAAAAAATTTCCAATTTACTTATCAAATCGATACACCACTTTTCAATAATATTTTTAATTCAAAGTACAGTTGAACGCATCAGATCCAAAGATTTTCTATATTTTATAAACCAAGAGCTAATAAACTTTTATAATTCACCTGACGCAGAAAAAACTGGATGACTGATATAAATAGATATCAGCTTATACCATTTGGTTATAGACTTGCAACATTTCAAGACCTAAGATTGTTGCTGCGGTTTGCAATCCCAAATCCCAAATCTCAAATCTCAAATGGTATAATCCTGTTCTTGAATCTGCATTTCCTCAAAAGAGAACACTTTCCAAACATCCCAGAAATATGGATCTGTCAAACTTCACTACCCTGCAAAACTTAGAAGCCGGCTTTGCAGGTGAATCAATGGCGAATCGGAAATATCTGTTTTTCGCAGAAGTAGCCAGCAAACTTGGTTTTAAAGACTTGGCTAAACTCTTCAAAGAAACAGCAGCGCAAGAAACAGAACACGCTTTCGCACATTTTGCTTTGTTGCATCCCGAACTAGTTGTAGAAGATGGGGCTGCTTTAACTGAAGAACAAAAGCGAGAAATTATGTCTCGCTGCTTATCTTTAGCAATTGAAGGTGAAACTTATGAATACACCATAATGTATCCGCAATTTGCTTTATCAGCCCAAAAAGATAGAGATAATCCTGCAGTAGAAGAATTTGTCAAACAAGCTAAAGAATCTGCCATTCATGCTAATACATTTCGCGAAGCAGCGCACAATTTTGGCTTATTAAAACACATCGAAAATTATCACGCCGATCGCTATTCTGACGCTTTACAAGTCTTAAACGGAGGACAACCATCAGCCAGAGTCGCCGGTCAAGATCCAAAAACCCGCAAATGGATTTGCAAACAATGCAGCATGATTTACGATCCAGTAGTTGGCGATCCTGATTCCGGAATTGCTGCGGGTACACCTTTTGAAGAAATTCCCGAAGATTGGAATTGTCCGATTTGCGGTGCTAGCAAAAAAATGTTTATACCTTTTGAGGAAAAAGTCGCCGCTTAGTTAGGAGACAAGGGCGACGGGTGTGGGAGAGGGCCAGACAAGGGACGACCGGTGTGGGAGACAAGGAGAGGGCCAGACAAGGGGCGACGGGTGTGCAGACAATTCAAAACTCATAACTCATAACTCATAACTCATAACTCTCTCCCCATCCCCCCATCTCTCTGGGTAAATCACCTTACGGGCATTTCAATAATAAACTCCGTCCCCTCTCCCAGTGTGGAAACACAACCCAATTTACCATCATGTTTTTCTTCAACAATTTGACGGTTGCAGTGCTGTTGTTCTTTCCTCAACTAGTTGCTTTAACCTCTCTGTAAAATCCTGGAGAATAGCGTTTTTATCTGCAAGTGTCTTAGTCATATTCCGCAGTTTTAAATGTACCGTGACTCGAGCTAAAACTTCCTCTTGTTCAAATGGTTTAGTAATATAATCTATTGCTCCCAGATACAAGCCTTTAATTTTACTTTCTTTATCAGCAAGAGCAGTCATAAAAATTACTGGAATATCTTGAGTTAAAGGATTGGCTTTTAGCCTTATACAAGTTTCAAATCCATCAATTCCCGGCATTTGGATATCTAACAAAATGATTTCTGGAGGGTCATGTTCCCAAAAACCCAAATCAATCGTGTCTCCATTGACTTGAACAAGATGACGAGCCGTGTCTAGATAGCTATCAAGGTGCTGATCGATGCGCGAACTGGCTTCGTTGCGTAGTTGAGTCGCAAGTTCATTAACTGCTTTTTGCCCGTTGCGTAATGATAGATATTAGATATCCTGTCAGTCCCACAACTGCAAAAATGTGGAGAACAAAGGGGACTATCAGAATCAGGCGCAAAGGGGCTTTTTTAGCTCTAATATTCAAATTTTTCGCGGTTTTCAGCAACATGACTCTAGATCGGCTTTTCAACTTGCATTTAGGAGTAGTTAAACTATATAGTTCCCTTTCTTTGTGTTAAAAATTTTAGGAGTTGTGTAAAAACCGGATTTTTTTAAGAAAATTCATTAACTGCTGCGACTAAAAAACACAGCCGCAAGGATAATTAATCCTAAAAGCGCCAATGGTACCCAGAGATTAGGAATATCCGACAGATTCATAAAAAATGTTGGTGGTTGTTGGTTGGTGGTGGTTGGTTGTTGGTGGTGAACCAGTACTGCGGGAGGGTAACACGACCGCAGGTAACTGGTTCTCCCGTTGGGTTGGTGGTGCTTGGTGGTGAATAACAACTGATACTAGTTCTCCATGATGTTGCCACGAATCAGATCCCCCCTTCTCCCCCCAACCCCAATGAGTGGGGACCGGTAGTCCCCCGGGAGGGGGGTACTTCGATTGTGATTTGGTGCAACGTTAAAAAGAATTGGTATACCAATTAGCAACTACCAACTACCAACTACCAACTACCAACTACCAACTACCAACTAATATCAGAGATAATTTGTTTTATACCGCCTGCTTGGAGAACACATTATGACATCTCCAGAAACCGCGATTTGGCTACAAGAACGCACAGCTTTAGGAATTCTCTCACCTGGGGTGTTGAATGCTCTAGCTGAAGTTATTGAAGAAAAAGTTGTACCCGCAAACTACCGTCTGGTAAGCGAAGGTACTCCGCCAGATGCGCTTTATATTCTCATTGAAGGTCAATTAGAAAGCCATACTACTAACCAAACTAAACCAGCTTTAGCTATTGGTTTCTTGCCAGGTGCAGTTATTCACCTCCAAGAACTCTTGTTGGATGAGTTATCTGAATGCACAATTACAACCTTGACAGAATCTCGCTTGTTGGTTGTATCTGCGGCTCAATTTACCGAATTAGTTAAACAATACCCGGAAATTGTTCGGGCTTTTTCCCGCCAGCTTGCGGAAGAAGTGGCTGAATTAACATCAGCCCTGACTTACTCTCAAGAGCGATCGCAAGCTTTACGTCCCTATTTTGTCACAAAGGCGCAACGCGGAATCGTCGGGACAAGTCGCTATGCTGTGCGTCTGCGGGAGGAAATCCGAAAAGCCGCCACAAACCGCAAGTCTGTGTTGATTTTCGGGGAACCGGGGTTAGAAAAAGATAATATCGCCGCTTTGATTCACTTTAGTTCTCCCAAACGCCGAGAAGCAATTATTAAAGTAAATTGCGGTATTCTCCAAACTAGTGGCGCAGATTTATTCGGTCGCGCTGGCGGTAAACCAGGGCTGTTGGAATGGCTGGGGGAAGGAACTTTAGTTCTCAACAACATCCAAGAATTACCGCCAGAGTTACTACCCTCGGTAACAAATTTACTGCAAACAGGTACATATATACCAGTAAGTCGCCCTGGAGAGGCAATTGCAGAACCGCGCCTCAGTAATGTCCGCATTTTAATAGTTGCAGAAAAAACACAATCTGCAATTGAGCGGGCAGTTGGTCAGATTATCAAAGTACCGCCGTTGCGGGTGCGGAAGGCTGATATTAAAGGACAGGTGGAATATTACATCAGTCTTTACATTCGCGCCAGAGGCATTACCAAACCGCAAGTTACGCCAGAAGCCTTGCGTCGCTTGCAGTCTTATGATTTTCCTGGCAATCTTAAAGAATTGCAAAATTTGGTAGAAAGGGCAATTGTCCAAGCTGGGGAAGCGAGAGAGTTAACAGAGGAAATTTTTTGGTCAGCGCAAACCAAGAAAAAGCAATTTCGGGTGAATTTGTTGAATGTCTATCCGGGGTTGCGGAAATTTTTGCGGAGTCCTTGGTGGCCAGACCGGATAAATTATGGTTTTACTGTCGTTGCCTTTGCCTTCATGGTCGGGGTATTATTTCTTGGACCGCAAACACGCGATCGCAATTTTGCATTAAATTTATTTTGGGCTTGGTGGTGGACTTTTTTCCTAGCACTTTTCCCTTTTTTAGGTCGCATTTGGTGCAGTATTTGCCCTTTCATGATTTACGGTGAAATTACGCAAAAAATCTCTTTATGGTTGTTTCCCAGGCAACTTAAGCGGTGGCAGCGAGAGAAAGCTGAAAAATGGGGTGGATGGTTTCTGTTTGGGTTATTTACCCTAATATTCCTCTGGGAAGAACTTTGGGATTTAGAAAATACAGCTTATCTTTCCGCTTGTTTGCTGTTATTAATTACCGCCGGGGCAATGATTTTCTCAGCCATTTTTGAGCGGCGGTTTTGGTGTCGCTATCTTTGTCCCATCGGCGGAATGAATGGTTTATTTGCCAAACTTTCGATGACCGAACTTAGGGCACAACAAGGCATCTGTTCTGCTACTTGCACAACTTATCAATGTTACAAAGGTGGTCCCCAAAAAGGCGAGGGAATGGAAACAAACGGATGTCCCTTATATTCTCATCCAGCACAGTTAGAAGATAACAAAGATTGCGTGTTGTGCATGACATGTTTGAAAGCCTGTCCCCATCGTTCCGTTGAATTTAACTTGCGTCCTCCCGGTATTGAATTGTGGACAACTCATGTACCCCACAGTTATGAAGTAGCATTGTTGTTTTTATTATTGGGTGGAGTATATCTCCATCGCTTACCAGAATTGCAAACTTGGTTGGGTTTCCAACTAGATTTAACTCAGTTTTTGCCACATTTAGGATTATCAATATTAGCTTTGATAATTCCTGTAGCTATTCCCTTTATCGCATACGGCATAATGCAGCTTTTTTACAGAGCTAATTACACAATCCAAAATCCAACTCGCTCGGAAGCTCGCGCCAGCGCTCGACCTAAAATCCAAAATTGCGTTAAGCCGAGAGGGTTTGTAGAACTTGCTTATGGCTATTTACCATTAGTATTGGGAGGCAACTTAGCTCATTATCTGCGTTTGGGCTTGGGTGAAGGAGGGCGAATTTTGCCCGTGACTTTTGCCACTTTTGGTTTAAATGGCGAGCAATTACCAATATTAGTCGCTCATCCAGCAGTGATTGCCTTTTTGCAAGGAACTACCTTAATTTTTTCAGTTTTGTTCACGATAGTATTAACCCAAAAAATTGCTCGTCAACCAATGCGTTTACTTTTTTGGCAACACTTGGCAGCTATTGCATTGGGAGTAAGTATGTGGGCGATTATTGTTTCTTAAGAATATAGCAGTCCTAAATTTTTAGCACATGGCAATTATCGATATGGCAAGTTTTATCGAACCACCACGTTTACGCATTGGTGAAGACAGCTCAGAACGACGCGCCACTTGGCTGGAACTTTTTTATGATTTGGTGTTTGTGGTTGCTGTCTCTCAACTTGCCCACAATCTTAAAGAGGATGTCTCGCTATCCGGATTGTTCGGATTTGTGTTTCTCTTTATACCTGTTTGGTGGTCGTGGATTGGCAATACACTCTACGCTAACCGCTTTGATAGCAATGACGTGGGAAGGCGCTTGTTGGTTGGGATAGAAATGCTGACGGCGGCAGCGATGGCTGTTAATATACATCACGGCTTGGGCGAAAGTGCCCCTGGCTTTGCCCTTTCTTATGCCTTTGGGCGTGCTGTGCTTGTAGTCGAATATGTCCGTGCTGGCGTATACATTCCCAATGCACGTCCTTTAACAACTCGTTATGCCATCGGTTTTGCGATCGCTGCTACTCTTTGGGTAATATCAGCATTTGTAGCTCCTTCTTGGCGATTTGGACTTTGGATATCGGCAATTATTATTGACTTGGCTACACCCTTCGCCGCACGCAAGTATCAGTTAGAATTACCTCCCCAGGCTTCCCACTTGCCGGAGCGTTTTGGGTTATTTACGATGATTGTCTTAGGTGAGGCAATTATTGGTGTAGTTAATGGTGTTTCCCAACAGCATTGGGATGTTTTAAGCGTAATTTCCGCTGTTTTTGGGTTAAGTATTGCTTTTAGCTTGTGGTGGGTTTATTTTGACAACCTCGGCGGTACACCCATTCAAACGGCGCGAAGTGAAGGACGAATTCGGGCTATGGCAATTTGGCTATATACCCACCTTCCCCTGGTAATTGGCATTGCGACGGCTGGAGTTGGTGTAGAATCCGTATTGTTGAGCAAGCAAGTTAATTCACTAGGCGATCCTCAACGATGGCTAATCTGCGGTTCTGTCGCATTGTGCTGGCTAAGTATCGGTATTCTCCACCGCCTAGGAGTAATTCGCTATTGCAAAATCCGCGCCAAATATCGAATTGCAGCAGTTCCTGTTGTATTGGCGATCGCTTTTTTTGGCAAAGGTTTGTTACCCGTTGCAGTCATCGGGCTTGTAGCTGTTGTCTGTATCGTCCAAGTTGTTCAAGATACGTCTGGTAATCGTCCGACTACCCGCTTGAGCGTTCCTGAAATGTAGTCGGGAAGGACTTGTATCCGGTTCGCGCGTTCATGGTTCATAGTTTATGGATTTTCGAGCTATGAACCCACACCATAAAGAAAATCCGTCAATCTTTCTCCCCATCAGTCTAAAGGAGCAAATTAAATATTTGCCAGCTTAATCAGCAACAGCCCACCGGACGTAAGGACGAGAAGCCGCTATAGTTTTGTAGGTTATTTCACGAGCAGGTGCGTTAATTTTTCGCAAATCTATAGGAAAATAAGCTTGTTTATTCGGTTGAGTCGATGGGGAGTATTATCTCCCGCACCTCTGAGTTAGAACCGTACGTGCCCATTTCTGTGCATACGGCTCCCGATGTTCTAGAGTTTCCTCAGGCTCATGTGGATATAGTCATGACAACTTTCATGTACGGCTTCTAAATTATTTTTCTTCCAATTCTGGTGATTGCCATCTTTATGATGGAGATGGACAGCTTCTCCAGGAAGGAATTTAAGACCGCAATGTCCACATTTATGGTTTTGCTTTTTACAGCAATTTTCAGGTAATTGAACCACAGACTCAGGTAGACTGAAGAGATAGCATTGTTTGAATAGATGCCAGTATCTTACTCAAAGGATTTGCGTGAGCGTGTGATTATGGCGTATGTTGCAAAAGAAGGCTCTCAACGCCAGCTAGCACAAAGATTTAAGGTCAGCTTGTCATTTGTGCGAAACCTACTGCGTCAGTATCGGATAAATGGACAAATCGAGGCGAAACGACGTGGAGGACACCAAAAGCCGACAATAATAAACGAGCATCTATCGCTTATCCAGTCTTTGGTTGAAGGAAAAAATGATTTGTTACTCAAAGAATTATGTGTAGGCGTAGCCCGCCGCAGGCATCGCTATGAAGAACGCACAGGGATTAGAGTGAGTATTACGACAATGCATCGAGCGGTCGAAAAATTAGGCTTACGTGTAAAAAAAAGTCTTTATGCCAGCGAGCAAGATACCCCACGAGTGCAAGAGTTAAGGCATGATTATCGCCGAAGTTTAGATCGGATTGATGTCCGAAACCTCATATTTGTCGATGAAGCGGGATTAAATTTATCAATGTCACGGTTGTTCGCTAGAGCAGTAGATGGCGAACGAGCGGTTGGTAGTATGCCTGGAAGCAAGGGTGGAAACGTTTCTTTAGTTGGTGCTTTAAACCTTGATGGACTGATTGCAGCCATGACTGTGCCAGGAAGTATAAATACTGAAGTATTTCTCACTTATGTCACTCAAGTCTTAGCACCTCAGTTGTGGAAAGGGGCGATTGTGGTCATGGATAACCTGAAAGTTCATCACGCCGAACGTGTAAGGGTTGCAATTGAGTCCGTCGGTGCAAAAGTTAAGTTTTTGCCGCCTTACTCTCCAGATTTATCTCCTATAGAACTGTGTTGGTCGAAACTGAAGCAATTTCTCCGTTCCTGTGAAGCACGCACACTGGAATCACTCGACCAAGCAATGGCTCTTGCTGTCAATTATATTACCGAAGATGATGCCTTCGGTTGGTTCAATCACTGTGGTCTATTTACCTGAAAATTGCTGTAAGAGTTTTAGAGGTTTCACCATCGTACAGCTTGCTGTTGCGTTCACTCCAGTAAGCTAAATCGCCATCGAAGGGGGATTTATTTCCTTTGACATTGACATGCTTGTTTTCGGCATATGGAACTGCTGGGAACGCTTTTCCTACCAGTTTATTTAGTTGATGAAACTAACTTAACCGAGTCAGCAAACGCTCTGGTATCTGCGACTACAGTATGTTCTGCACCACCTTCATCAGGCAGCAAAAACCACCACAATCCCACAGTCTCCGGACCAGTTCCAGCGCTGCGTTGTACGCAAAGCCTGACATTGGGTGCAGCAATTGGTCCCGGTGCTGGCTGTGGTTGCGCTTGCGCCTGACTGTAAATCGTTCCCGCCACGACGGCGGAACCTAATATTCCAGCAAGGGTTGTAAGTATAAATGAATTCTTCACAAACTGATTTTTCCAACAAAGTTTAGTGAAGCAGATGAGATTGACTTTCACAATCTTTAAAAAGTGCCAGGAAATTTGAAATTATCGTGAATTATCGTGTTGTCAGCTACAGTCCTACTAAGGGGCAGTGGGCAACAATGTGGATCAATACCTGATAATGCAGCCCTAGACTGTAAATCATGCTGCCATTTCATGAAACCCCGAATCATTGTTTGTGGCTTAGGACGTACCGGATATAAAGTCTTTCGTTTGCTGAGACAACAGGGAGCCTTCGTTGTCGGCATTCATCACCAACCCATCCCTGGCGAAACAGCACCCGATGTGATTGTGGGCGAATTACATGCGGCTGAAACCCTGACAGCAGCCGCAATTCAGCAGGCTCACACTTTGGTGATATCTGGAGATAATGATGCTGTTAATTTGTCTATTTTGATGCAAGCGCGGGTATTGAATCCACGGATTCGCATTATCAACCGCTTTTATAATACAAGTTTGGGCGATCGCCTAGATCAAACTTTGCCTGACCATTTGAGTATGAGTGTTGTTGGATTGGCAGCACCAGTATTCAGCTTTGCAGCAATGGGAAACCAAGCGATCGGACAGTTGAAGTTATTTAAACAGACTTGGCCGATTTACGAAGAATATATTGATGAAAATCATCCCTGGAAAAATCGTAAATTAAGCGAATTGTGGGATGACCGATCGCGAGTTTTAATTTACTATCTGCCGGTAGAGGGCGAGATGGATTTGGTATCTGCGGTAATTTCCGGACATCAGTTAAGAGTAGGCGATCGCTTAATCATTGGTACTCAACCCCGCATCGGTTCGATTCGGCGATCGGCGATCCCAAAACTGCTGAAAGTGCTAACCAATCTCAGACAATTTCAGCAACACGGGCGATCGGTGTTGATGATGTCTGTTGTGCTGCTTGTGATTATTTTCATTGCCACACTCATCTACACTTCCACCAATGCAAATATATCTATTATCGATGCCCTGTATTTTGCCGTAGGTATGATTACTGGCGCAGGTGGTAATGACAAAGTAGTAGAAAAAGCTCCCGACAGCATTAAATTATTTACCGTTATCATGATGCTGATTGGAGCTGCCGTTATTGGTTTACTATACGCACTGCTCAACGATTTTGTTTTAGGAAGCCGCTTCAAGCAATTTTGGGATGCAGCACGAGTCCCCCACTGCAATCACTTCATTGTCTGTGGTTTAAGTGGCATCGGTATAAAAATTGTCGAGCAACTCCACGCTGGCGGCAATGAAGTGGTAGTAATTGAAACAGACTCCAACAATAGATTTGTCAATACCGCCCGTGGATTGGGTATTCCCGTAATTCTCGCAGATGCCAGCTTCCGAACTACATTAAAAGCCAGCAATATATATTCTGCCGCCGCAGTGCTTGCCGTCACCAATAACGATGCTACTAACTTAGAGATTGCCCTCAAAGCCAAAGGTTTATCACCCAAGATACCAGTAATTGTTCAATATGCAGATCCTGATTCTGCCCGCATGGCGCAAGAGGTGTTTGACTTCGAGGCGGTATTGAGTCCTGCGGAACTAGCAGCCCCAGCATTTGCCGCAGCCGCACTTGGCGGAAGAATACTAGGTAATGGCATTACAGCAGACAGTTTGTGGGTAGCTTTTGCCACATTGATTACACCATCACATCCATTTTGCGGGCAACAAGTGAAACAAGCAGCAATGTTAGCTGACTTTGTGCCTTTGTATGTAGAAACCAATAACCAAACCATTCACGGTTGGGATTTATTAGAAACCAACCTCAGCGGCGGGGATATTTTATATTTGACCATGCCGGCGAATCGGTTATATCAATTGTGGCGTTATACTCCCTCGCAGCAGGTGATGGTTAATGGTTAGTGGTTAGTGGTTGGTGGTTGGTGGTTAATAGTTAATAGTTAAGAGTTAAGAGTTAATGGTTAAGAGTTAATAGTTAATAGTTAATAGTTAATGGTTAGTAGCCGAAAATCCATGAACAATGAACCATCAACCATCAACCATCAACCCCGGAGGGGTTCACCAGTCGCCTGGGTCGGGAAACCCTCCCCCAGCGCTGGTTCACCATCAACCATCAACTATCAACTACGAAATATCATTTACCAGATATTGACTTTTTGCTTGCACAATTGGTAGTTCAATTACAAACTCTGCACCCCGACCAACTACTGAATCACACCGAATCTGACCGCCATGTCCTTCCACTACAATTTTGTAACTCAGAGATAATCCTAAACCCGTTCCCTTTCCTGGTGGCTTTGTAGTAAAGAAAGGGTCAAATATTTTCGGCAAAATTTCTGTCGATATCCCAAAACCGTTGTCAGCAATACTGATTACCACCCGAGATTCTATTACATAGCTGCAAATGCGAATTATTCCCTTGTCATTTGTCCTTTGTCTCTTTTCTTTTACTAATGACTTTTGACTAATAACTAATGACTCTTCAATAGCATCGATCGCATTGCACAATATAGACATAAATACCTGATTAATCCGATCCGGAAAACACTCTACTTTTGGCAGTTGACCGTACTCTTTAATCACTTGAATTTCCGGACGGTTGGATTGTTCTTTTAAGCGGTGCTGTAACAACACTAAAGTGTTATCAATCCCTTCATGAATATCTACCCGCTTGCTTTTAGATTGAGCCAAACGGGAAAAGTTCTGCAAAGATATTACAATATTACTAATGCGTTCGGCACCCTGTTTCATAGATGCCAGCAATTTTGGAAAATCTTCGGCGATAAAATTTAAGTTGATTTTCTGCAACTGTTCAACAATTTCTGGGACTGGTTCAGGGTAATGTCGCTGATATAACTGAACGGTGTTGAACAAGTCTTGAACGTAATCTGTCGCCGGTTGGATATTACCATAAATAAAGCTTGTAGGATTGTTGATTTCGTGAGCAACTCCCGCGACAAAACAAGCCAGAGAAGACATTTTTTCTGATTGAATTATCAGGCTTTGGGTGTTTTTTAATTGCTGAAGAGTTATTTCTAGTTCTTGTGCTTTTTGTCGTTCTCGCGCTTCACTTTCTTGTAGCGCTGTCTCTACTTTTTTACGTTCCGAAATATCTTTGACCACAACAATAAAATACTGTGGAATTTCCTGCCAGTCACGCACTAGCGATATACTAATATTTACCCATTTCAACTCACCAGATTTGCACGCCAGCCGCTTTTCTATAGAAGAAGTGAAAATCTCACCAGCTAATAGTTGACGCACAGCATTTAAGACTGATTGTATATCATCTGTATAAGTAATATCTTGCCAAGTCAGTTGCAACAACTCTGATTGTGTATACCCAACCATTTGACAAAATTGTGGGTTAACCTGGAGAAAGTTACCAGATAATGCTACTTGGCTAATTCCTACAGCCGCTTGGTCAAAAATAGCGCAAAAACGTTCTTCACTTTCGCGCAAAGCAATCTCTGCTATTTGGCGTTGAGAAATATCTTCAACTACACTAATCAAATATTGAGGAATTCCTTCCCAATCGCGTACTAGAGTGATGCTAACATTCACCCATTTAACTTGAGAATTTTTGTCTATGAGGCGTTTTTCCATCGAGAAAGTGCAAATATCGCCAGCGAATATCTGACGCACATAATTTGAGTAAATTTCTAGGTCATCTCGGTAAGTAATATCTTCCCAAGTTAATTGTAATAACTCTGCTTTTGTGTACTTGACAATTTCACAAAAACGTGAATTTACCTGAATAAATTCACCATTTAGTGATAGCTGATTAATCCCAACAGCAGCTTGCTGGAAAATAGCGCGGAAACGTTCTTCACTCTCGCGCAGAGACTTCTCTGCTTGTTTGCGATCGCTAATATCTCGCGCTACCCATAAAACAGAATTTTCTGAAATTGGAGAAATGCTAGCTGTAAACCAAAGTTTACGCCCCTCCCAAGATAAACTGTAATCAAAATTGAGTTTTTGCTTTGTTTCTAAAGCCAGCCGAATTTTTCTCAACCAAGTTTTAGCTGTGCGATAATCGTGAAAAAATTTTTCTATGGTTTCATTAATTAAATCTTTCTCTAATTCACACCCATAATTGGAATTTGTGGGCAGAATTTCTATACTTTCAATTTGGTCTGCTTCAGTATTAAGGACAAGCACGACATCTGTCATTGCCTCAAATGTCGCACGTATTTTAACTTCAGAAGTGCGGAGCTTATCTTCAACTAACTTGCGTTGGCGAATCTCCTTTTTTAATTGCTGGTTTAAATTTTTTAATTCATGTATTTGCTCATCAATCAAATCTTGCATAGTATCCAGAGTTTGCGAAATTTCCATCGGTTTAATCGCTTCAAGTATGCGAGTTGGAGTGATAATACCTGCCAATTCTCCTTGATCACCCGAAACAACTAGCCGCCGTACCCGATGCTGCTGCATAATTTTATGGGCAGTCCACAAAGAGTCACTTTGCTGAATTGGTAACAGCGGTGTACTCATGACTTCTTCAGCCAATATGTGGTCTAGATCCAATTCCAAGTGACAAAACTGAACAATATCGCGTTCTGTAATAATACCCACTGGAAAAAGAAGAGTCTGGGGATTAGAAACAAAAGCAGATTGGGGGATATTTGGTGAAGTAATCTTTCCCTCATTTAATGTCATCTGTTCAACAATCACCACGCAACTGACGCGTTCTTTATTCATCATTTGCGCCACCTCAAGTATAGAAGTCGTCTCAAAAGCATAAATAACTCTGGATGACATCACCTCTGAAACTTGTTTTTGTTTAAATAAATCGGCTGGCTGAATGCTTTCTCGAATACTTTGATGTGTAATCAAACCTATTAAATTTCCTTCCTCTTCCACCACAGGAAGATGACGAATTCGATGCTGGCGAAACTGACGCACGACGGCTAATATATCCTGCGCTTCGGTTTCTTTAATAGTGATTAACTCTGTAGTCATCACAGAAGCGAGAGATAAATTATACCAATCAACGCCAGAAGCGGCGAGTCGCACCACATCTCGTTGGGTGAACAAACCAACTAAAAGACTGTTGGGTTCACCATCAGCTAACACTAGCAGACAACTGCTGTCAGTATCCTTCATCATCTCTATAGCCTTAGCCACAGAGATATCTGGTGTGGTGGTGAAGGGATGGTGATTAATCGCTGAACGGATAATGGCTGGACGGTTTTCAAAATTCCGCATAATGCCTAATTGGTCATCTTCAAAGGTTGTGTGCGTCAAATTAGTTCATTCAAAATACAACAAGTATTCCATAGCTGCGTGGGTGCTGTCACCAGCGATAATTAAAGCCTTGTTTAGTAGTTCATCGCGCAAGTGTTGGCACATTGAGTTAACTTGCATAAGTTCGCCCACAGCATCATAAATTTCAGCTTAACAGCGTGCATTGCGTTTCAACGCACTAAAATCAAAGATATTAAGACAGCTTTGAATTGATCGGTTAAACCTTGTATTAATTTGCCAACAGTCTCCTTCATGGGTGGGGTAATTTCATACTTCATATTTAATACTTAATACTTCATCTTTCAGTAGATATCAGGATACAAAGATGACGGAACGCGTTTAATTTATAAAAAACTCTCTGCGTCTACCAATCTTTTTGTCGCCACGTTCAAACCCGTCATTGTTGAGTTTGCCACAGCAACTTTGCCAAATTATTAACTCAGCTTTCGCCCTCGTTGACAGACTACTAATGCAGGACAGAAGCAAAACATAACTACTGTAGCGATAATTCATGAATTATCGCTAGTGAATTGAGGCAATTAGCGTCGAAGTTGCGTAAGTCCTATAATAGTTTGGCAACCCAAAATTACCGGGTGAGGACTGGTTCAAGGGAAAATATTAAACTTTTTTCACGAATGCCCTTTTCCCTTTCCCCGCTTTCGCCCTCGTTGACAGACTACTACAACAAATCAACGCCCAGGCGATAAAATATATTACCCTGATGAAGATTTAAAAATCAGATTTAAAAATCAGCGATCGCGCAAGCAGTGTCCCAACCACCAAGCAATATTCTGGAGGCAGCTGACGGTGTTACGCTGCACAACCCTGGACAAACAGGGCATACGCGATAGCAATGCTTTCACTGTTGATAGCCAAAGCAAAGGAGCCGTCCCTCAAAGCTCGGATCATAATGTTCCGAGCGCCGCCCCAGTCGCGGTCGTGTTCACTACCGCAGTTGGGGCATTTGAATGTTTTAGATCCACCTAGTTTTTGATGTTTATGCCCACATTTTGTACAGGTTTTGCTGGTGTAGGATTCATTAACATCCACCACAACAACACCACGTTTTTTAGCTACTTGTTTTAAGTGGCATTTAAAACGGTAATGTCCCCAAGTCAACATCTGTCTAGCTGTTTTAGTGTGCAGTTTGCGTTTAGATTTGACCACCATTTGAGATGTTTCAAAGGTAGGGAGCAAGATAACCTTGTACTGACTTGTTAAGTAGTTTGCAATTTGTTTGTGGCATTCATCAACCAAACTGCGAATTCTAACTCTTAGTCGAGAGGCAGATTGGTACATGCGACGTTTTTGTTTTCTGCTGGCCTTTGAGGCGCGTCCTATTAACTTGTCAAGGTGAGAACACAATCTTTGAATGCGTCCAATGTCTGCCTTGCCAAACTCTTGAAATGAATCACCGTCGTAGCCAGTCAAAAAAGTTCTAACTCCAGGATCTAACGCTATTACTTTGTCTAATTGTTTCTGCTCTACGCTCTCTATAATTGGAATGCAGGCGAACCACCGCTTTCTGTCTCGAACAAGCTGCGTAGCAAATTCAGTGGGCACAATTGGTTCGGATGCTCTGAAAGTAAGACCTTTAACTAAAGCCGGAAACCATGTCTTACCGTTAAAGTTCCGAGCATGAAACTTGATTGATTGAGAAGTCTGGCGGCAACTTCTAAAACTAGCCTCCCCTTTAACTGATTTAGCTTGTTTCCAAGCGTCCCAAGCGTCAAAAATAGCATTTTCTTTTGGGTGAGATGGGGCATCTTTTACCCAATCAGGTAAGTCCAATCCCAAAACATAATCGCGCAGAGAATAGGCGCTGGTTATCTTCTCTCCCGCTTTCAATGCTGCAATAGCTTTGTTGTAACAATAGCGAGATGCAGATAACCAAGACTTCCATTTTTTGTGCAATTCAGGCTCAGGATCAACTCGAATTTTTAAAGTCTTGTTCGGTTGTGGTTTCTGTGTTTTGTGTCTTGGCTTCGTTTTGTAGCTCTTGCTTGATTTGGTTTTCAAGTCGTCGGATGGAGTAAAGTCGGCTTGAAAAACTGTGGAGGATTGCGACGATATCTTGAACGAGTTCGGCGTGGGGAGAGAGACTGATCTGGTTAAGAACCACGATTTTGCAATCAAACTGTTCGCACATCCATTCGATAAGGTCAAACCCGAACCTTGCAAGTCGGTCTTTGTGGGCAACCACAATAACTGAGATATCGCCTCGCAGAACTCGTCCCAGAAGGGTGACAAGTCCTTTCCTCCTAAGATTGAGTCCTCCTCCCACTTCCTTAACAACTTCTGCGCCTGGGTAGAGCGCTGATAGTCGTTCAACTTGTCGATCAAGGTCTGTTTTTTGAGGTCTGGTAGAGACGCGAGCATAGATAACAGTGGCGCGTCCTCCAACAGGTTCTGATTCTTTTTTGATGAAGGATTGAATGTCGTAGCGTCTTTGTCCCGACGGGGTTTTAACCGCTTTGATTTTTCCTTCTTCCTCCCATCGTCTGAGAGTTCGGAGGCAAACTCCCAGAGTGCTAGCTGCTTCATTAGGTTTTACATACTTTGCCATACTATTCAGTATAACCACGTATGCTGGTTTTGTCAACCTTTGTCCACTAAATCAGCAATTAGAGGTTAACCGATCGCCTTTCTACGTGTCAGCGCTGGCAAAACTACACAAAAAGTTGCAATACTAACTCTGTTTCCCGCATATCGCAATGCCCCTGAGAAACTATAGGCGATCGCATAACATTGGGTTACGCAATCGTATACCTTTTGTTGCAAATTGTTACTTAGCTAATACCACATGCACTATGTTACCCGCAAAAAATCTTTATAAAGTTGTATTGTATAGGAATTAACGAGAAAATATTTGATGATTTAAAGTTTCAAGCAAGGAAGCATTGTGTCTGGCGTTGCGCGTCTGGACACAAATCTTTTTAACGCAGTGTTCATAATTGAATTTAGTTGCTCTCAAATTATGAAGGCAGACCGAAGAACTCTGTTCTGAAATTTTCTGCCCTCAGCATACCTGCCTTTCTTCGGTGAAAAGGATAAGAGTAAAAGGCGAAAAGATTGTTTTATGCTACAGACTCACCTTTGAGACTCAACCGCTATCATTAACAAGAGAGCCAAACTAAGACCACAAAACAATTCCTTAACACTGACCCTGGTGAAAATAAGCAATGGTAAAAAACGTTGTTTTAATCAATACATTAATTTCCCTAATACTATTGAGCGTAGCTTGGCGAGTATGGCAACTAAGGCTAAGGCTGGCGAAGATAACCAATGCTTTAACAAAATACGAACGCTGTTATTATGGAATTCTACATAAAGCACCAGCAGCGATTTATACAATGCAGCAGAATATTAAGAACTTGCGATCGCCAAACCAAGGACTACAGCTACAAATTCAACAAGTACGGCAAATTGTCAGCCTGCTGTCAATGGGACAGCAATTCTGGCGACGTTCTGGGCGCAGGCTAGGATTCAAATTTGTAAAAAATATCATAGCAAAATGAATTCAGGTATCAAAGCACCATTTGTAACTGATATATTGTCACCATAGAGTATTTAAGTAAAATTGTTTGGGTCTTGCAAGGCGTGAAAACCCGCATAAAATGGTTGTAAGGAGAGAAACCACACCCATGTCTAACAACCGTTCTGGAATATTTATTGGCGGAATGATGTTGGGAGCTACCATCGGTGCTTTGACCGGGTTGCTTATAGCTCCACGTACAGGGCGCGAAACACGTCAAATTTTGAAAAAATCTGCCGATGCTTTGCCAGAATTGGCAGAAGATTTATCGACTAGCGTCCAGATCCAAGCAGATCGTCTCTCTGCAAGCGCGCGATCGAACTGGGATGAGACTTTAGATAGATTGCGGGAAGCTCTAGCAGCTGGTATGGATGCCAGTCAGCGGGAAAGCCAAACACTAAAGCGACAAACCGTTGCAGACGCGCAAAGTGCGACTTCTCGCAGAGCAGACAATCCAGATTCTCTTCCCCAACATTTAGAACACTCATAAACACTCATAAACACTCATAAACATAATTACCGTGAGTGAACCCCTGTTTTGGCTGGGACTATCCCTTCTCCTAGTCGCCGCTAGTTTGACTGCAGTATTGGTGGCGGCGATACCAGCTTTGCAGGAATTAGCACGCGCCGCTCGCAGTGCAGAAAAGTTATTTGACACTCTTTCACGAGAATTACCCCCCACCCTAGAAGCCATCCGCATGACAGGCACAGAAATCACTGACTTAACCGGTGATGTCAGTGAAGGTGTCCAAAGTGCCAATCAAGTCGTTAAACAAGTCGATCAAAGTTTAGATAGTGCCAAAAAACAAGCACAAAACATTCAAGTAGGTACGCGCAGCGTGTTTGTCGGCGTGAAAGCAGCATGGAAAACCTTCACGCGTCAGAAATCTCCCAAACGAACAGCAGACCGTCTCGCAACAAATCAAAAAACGGCGCTGACGTGGCGAGAACGAGAAACCCTAAGACAAGATAATGGTCGCATAACAGGTGATGGGTACCGCACCAAAGACGGTTACTTAGAGGAAGAAGATTTGCTCCCCAAATCTAGAGCCACTGAGGATTGGTCTGACCAAGATTGACACTCCCCGGACTAGAAGTCCGGGGATTCTTTGATCACAGGGAGTCCAATGACCTTGCCCTCAGAAAGCATCTTGACCGTGTGCCCCACGGCTGCACATCCTCGCTGGAGAACGACTTGCGCGGCTGCAACATCCCTGTCGGTTATGTAGCCGCAATTACTGCAATGATGAACGCGTTCTGACAAGTCTTTCTTGCCTGTTTCATGTCCACAATTAGGACAAATTTGACTTGTCTTGCGACTGTCCACCTTCATGAAAAATACGCCACGCTTAAAGCAGCACTGCTCTAGAATTTGGAAGAATTGACCAGGGAGACAGCTGTGGGGTGTGGGGAGACGGGTGTGGGGGACAAGAAAAATCTCCTTTTACACTAATACTGTTTATCTGTGTAGAGACGCGACGCGAGGCACGTGCGACAGTCGCGGTCGCTATGGGCGCTGGCTCAAATGGAACGTCTCCACATCGGTTGAAAATATGTAAATTATCTTAACTTCACCCAACAGAGAACGGCTATATAGCTGTTCTTATTCGCTTTTAATACATTTGTTCTATTATTGTGGGGCGGGCCGGACAGTCCGCCCGTCCCATAAGAAAATAAGAAAAAATCAGAACTGCAATCTCTTCAATTGAGAAACGCCATATATTCAACAATCTAGCAAGAGCAAGGTCTAAAGACTAATTGCTACACTTCGACGCAACCCTTTGCTCAGATCCGGTAGATTAGATTACAGTTAAAAAGTGTAAAGAAGTATCACTTTTCCCGTACTCTTTTATAACAACTAGTTCACGTCTACTGTTGAAATTTGTATAAAAACGCCCATGCGATATTGTTTTTGGCGACGAATTCTGGTATCATTAGCAGCATTTTTATTGGTCGGGTCAATTTGGGCGATGCATACGAGCGCTGCTTACGCTTATGAGAATCCCGATTTACTACCAAATACTCCAACTCCAGTCGTAGACTTAGCTAAATCTCTGAATGACGTTCAAGAAGAAAAGCTGGTCAAAGAATTAGAGAACTTTGAAACCGAAACAGGCTGGAAGTTACGAGTATTGACCCAGTATGACCGCACCCCAGGTCGTGCAGTCATTAATTTTTGGGGTTTAGATGATAAAAGCATTTTGCTTGTTGCTGATGGACGCGGTGGTAACATCCTTAGCTTTAGCGTTGGTGACGCGGTTTATGAACTGCTACCGCGTACTTTTTGGATAGAATTACAAACCCGCTTTGGGAATTTGTACTTTGTACGCGAAGAGGGCGAAGACCAAGCGATTCTGCAAGCCTTAGAATCAGTGGAAGGCTGTTTGCGTAAAGGTGGTTGCAATGTAGTTCCCGGATTACCTAAAGAGCAATGGATTCTCACCCTAATTACCTCAGTGATTGGTGGGGTGATTTGTGGATTTGCAGCTCAACCTCGTCGCGAAGGACAAATTATTGCTTGGCAATGGGCTTTAATTTTCTCTCCTTTGTGGGGAATCTTGTTTATTGCCTTCGGTATTGGACCAGTAGTAACAAGAACTTCTGAATGGCTACCCCTGGTTCGCAATGTCGCTGGTTTTCTCATCGGTGCTTTGGTTGCTTACCTGTCCCCGATTTTAAGTCGGTCTTCTCCTTCGGAAACTTAAAACAGTTAGGAGTTAGGAGTCTTGAGCCGCCCAGTTGGGAGTCTTGAGCCGCCCAGTTGGGAGTTGGAGACATTTTTTTGATTCAAAATTCACAATTCAAACTACATAGCTCAAAACTCAGTGTTCAAGAATCAGGACTCAGGACTGATTAACTGATAAGCTGAATGCTGTAGACGCGACGGACACTCGCCTGAAGTCGGGTAACCCACCCACGGCGATGTCCCTTAAAAGGCGGCTTCCTGTACGATTGGCTAACAGCTTAATGGCGATGGAATGGCACGTGACTGATGCTCAAAGTTTGGCAATTATCGATCGCGAAATTGGCGATCATGTTTTTTCACCCGCAGAATACGAAATTGTGCGGCGGGTAATTTATGCTTCGGCAGATTTTGAGTATAAATCTTTAATTCATTTTTCTGAACGTGCTTTGCAAGCTGCTGCTGCGGCACTGGCGGCGCGTACCACTATTGTGGTTGATGTACCGATGGTACAAGTAGGTATCGCATACGACATTCAAAATACTTTTGCCAATCCTGTGTATTGCAGTATGGATGCGCTGACGCGTCCCCAAAAAGAAAAAACTCGTGTAGCTTGGGGTATTGAAACTCTAGCCAAACGTTACCCAGAAGGAATTTTTGTTATCGGTCAAGCGCAAACGGCACTCACAGCACTGGTTGATTTAATCGAAGCTGAGGAAATTCGACCGGCTTTGATAATTGCTACGCCAGCTGGTTTTGTGAATGTGGATGCTGCTAAAGAACGCTTGCGAGAGTCTCTTGTCCCTAATATTACTATTGACAGTCGCAAAGGTAATGCTGTGGTAGCAGCTGCAATTGTTGATGGTTTAATAGATTTGGCTTGGCAAGCTTACGGACAAGATGGAAATGGGACAAGTTGAAACAGTAAAGTTATCAAAAAAGAATTATAAGCAAAAGTCACAAACCCCACTCCTAAAGACGGGGGCTTGAAAAAGCCCTAATCTGACCAGACTAAGTACAGCTTTGCATTAATTCGTAGCGAATTTCTCCATCATCTGCGCCAGTGTATATTAGTCCACCAAGCAAACTTTGCTGGGTCAGATAGTCGGGTATAAGCGCTCCATCTTTTTGCGTGCATCCGTGGTTTGAAAGCGCCAATTTACACTTGCTTGCTGACGATTGCGTTGTTGCTCCCAGGCTGCAATTTGTGATTCTAATAATTGGCGATCGCCAATTCGTCTCTCTAAACATTGACGAGATAAAACGGACAATTCAATCTCCACCTGGTTCAGCCAACTGGCATGTTTTGGGGTGTAGTGAAACTCTAATTTTTGAACAATCCTACGCGCTTCTTGCGGCTCAAAAACCTCATACAATGCGGCTGGATTGTGGATGTGCGCGGTTATCGACCACCAGACGAATAACGTCAGCTTGCCGACAGTAAATATCTACTAAATCTTTCATCTGTTTTGCAAAATCTACCTTCGTGCGCTGGTTTGTAACTTCAATATGTCGCCATCCAGCTAATGGTTGAAAATACGCAAACAAATTAACACTACCTAGACGCTTATACTCGCAGTCATAACGCTCTGGTTGGTCGGGTTCAGGAGGCAACGGTTGCCTAACCTCTTCTACCAGTTGATATGGAGTTTCATCAAAACAAACTACCGGGCGTTTGGGATCATAAGGTTCATTGTATAAATCCAACAAATTTTCCATTCTTAGAACATATTCTGCATTCACTTCTGGGATACACCACTGCTGTTTTCGCCACGGCTTAACTTCGTTTTTTTTAAAGTTTGGCGCACTGTTTCGTCTGAAATCGAATCCACTATATCGATACTGACCAAATGATCCGCCAACAGTTGCATTGTCCACCGTACCCTTCCTTCGGGTGGTTCTGAACAAGCTGTGGCAATTAAGAAGGCTTCTTGTCTGCCGTCAAGTTTACGAGGTTTGGGTGGATGAGGGCGATCGCTTAGGATGAAGTCCAGACCCCCAAGTACAAATTCTTCTCGAGTACGCTCGACAGTAGAGACGTGGACTCGTAAGGCTTTTGCAATAGTTTTATCAGTTTTACCCTCACTCGCCATCAACAAAATATGAACACGGCTAATAATTCGCGCTTTATGTTTACCTGTTTTAATCAGTGTTAGCAGTTGAGAAACTTCATCCTCACTTAAGTCCACTATGTATTTCTTTGCCATGATACCCCCCCAAAGCTGTCTTAAGGTAGCTTACCAATTGTCGGTATCACCCAGCAAAGTTGCTCTGGTAGACTACTAGGTGCCGCGACTGGTGGAACAGGAGCAGTGACTAGAGGCACTTTCTGAAGTTCCTTCAGTGCGGCAAACAGCTTGACTGAATCGAGTTGCAATGGAGGTAGCTGGGTGGCGGCGAAACCTTTCTGACCGTATTCTTCGACGCTGAGAGCGGCGTAACGCCCAAAGGAAAGTTGCCGTTCGTCAGTCGTATGGGCAGCAGTAGCACGCGCTATGGACTGATAGCCCGCTCTTTGTTCCGGTTTTAGTGTCCCAATTGCCAATCGGAAATTTTCTTCGACGCTACCCGGTGCAAATGCCTTGTCCTCGCTGATTGCAGCTGCTAAGAATGAGTATTGCAGTCCGTGCAACCCATCGTCAGCAATCTTCTGCAATTCGGTATCGTTAAGAGGATCAATCGTGGAGAAAGTATTAGGGACACCTATTCTTAATTGCTCACTTGACTGAATGTCTGTCATATTGTCTGCTCCTTTTTATATGAGTTACAAAGTTAAGCATGAATCAGCTTTCCTTCTGTATTCTTAATAAACATCAGGAAAATCAACTTATGCAGTTTTGGGATTATCGGGACTTAAACAGGACTTACGCAACTGGCACAGTGTAGAGACTTTCTTGACAACCGGGTCAAGTGGGATGAAAGCTGCTTTGTTGGGCGATCGTGGTTCTGTGAATAGCAGCGCAAGTGGGAACGTCGAACACCAAACACCAAACAGCCACTTCCTGTGACAATGCAGCGTGGAACTGTCGAGCGCCTAATTGTGAGAAAATTAAACTTGTGGTTACTACCAATTAATAAATAATCGTGTGTTCTGATCAGCAGGTGGCGTTCTTCAGGAGCTAGTAATGACAGCTATGAGATTTACGAAGCTTGATTATTGTCAATACTTACTGAGTAGTCAAATTAACTATACATTTACAAAGAAAGGCAGAGGGCAGAGGGCAGAAGGTAAAATTATTAAAAATCCTTTAGGGGTGGGTTTAAAGCCCACCAAAATAATAAAAATGTATTTCGAGACGCGTAGCGCAAGAAATACGGCGTCCTTGCTTCAATCCCACGTTTTTAAGCGTGGGTTCCTTCTGCCTTCTGCCTCCAGCATAGCTGCCTTCTGAATAATTTCAGTAAATCGCAAAGTTTTTTCCAAGAGAGCGATCGCCAATATTTTGTAACTTGAGATACATTTTTTGCAGAACTATCTTAACCCTTAGACTGGGAGAAATTACTTTTACTTATAGTTAAGCAACT
>JBIPDF010000026.1:0-32621 GCA_044006015.1 Heteroscytonema crispum UTEX LB 1556 | reverse complement strand
GTAGTTAAAAGGTATATTGAAAATCAGCGCGGAAAATGAGGAAACGCGGGGATAAATCCCCTTGAGTCGCGTTTCATCCCCTCGCTAAAGCGTAGGGGTTCTCACGCTCCCACTATGTTTTGATAGTGTTGAATGCAAGCATTCAGTGCATAGTTCCAATACCATCTTGCACAACCAAAAGATTTGGCTAGAGCTAATTCTTGTTCAGTTGTTGGGTAAAGTCTGACCTTAACTGCTTTCAACACTTAAATCACCTCCTTGATGCATCTATGTTAGCATAATGTAGTGACGTTGACGGTACAAAAATGAAAAACAAGTATTTACAAATACGAATAAGTGAACGCCGATTAAATAAGTTACGTTTATATTCTGTATGGAAAGACAAGACTATGACTCAAATACTTGAAGACTTCATTGACTCGTTGTCAACTCCAGAGATTGACAAAAACTCGGACACCCCTCTCCCGCGTTAACCGACGGTCAACATGGGTCGGGGGTGTACCTCGTTTTTGTCCCGCCCTTCATCCCAACACTGACAGCCGTACAGGTACAGTGTGGGGCTTCTGTAGGTTCAAGCTAAATTCTTGGTTTTTCTAAGACAAATGCTAATTAAATAGGTAAATGTTTAGAAATTACTGCGGGTCACCACAAACATAATGAGCGCGAACCCAACCACGTCTGTTGTTATGGGAAACACTCCACCACCAAAAACCGTCTTGACCGTATTTACCACCCATTAAACCGACTTCATCTCCATTGGGAATTTCTTTCAGCTTGCGAAAGTCTCGTCCGGGTCCGCTACGCATAGAAAGGCGACCGCTACCATCTTTGGTACAAACTTCGGCATAAGATTGTGGACCAGATGCGATGCTGTCGGTGCGACCATGACCCGGACCAACTTCTGCGTTTACAGGTAGAGTAGCAGCTAGAATCAGTACACTCGTCATGAAAGTTTTCAACATGGTTTGATGCTCCTTTTTAAATTAAAAAATTACTGAATATTGATTACTGAATGCGGACTTTCAGATATTGGGGTTGATAGGTGCGAACATAGTTCAGCACTTGATCCAACTCCTGTTTATTAATTAGTCCAATGCATCCAGATGTTCCGTCTTCACCATTGTTTTTTCCAAAAGATGGGTCTACATGAATACTAAAGAGCAATCCTAAATTTGGTGATTATTAGGCAAATGTCGCGTTGTGGTTAGCGAAAAAGTTGGGACAGCAACCAAGAGCGATCGCAAACTCACGTTAAGATGTGTAACACAGCATTAGTAAAAGATTCGCCATGAAAATCAAAGCGGTTATCTGGCAAGAAGACGGTGTGTGGTGCGGTTCTGTATCGGCTTTACCAGGATGTCACACTTGGGGAGAAAGCAAAGAACACCTGCCAGAGATGCTCAAAGACGCTATTCAAGGTTGCCTGGAAGCTGCAAGCGAACAGGAGCAAATTGAACCAGAGAAACAGTTGATTGAGCTATCTTTATAAGAAAGGATGCCGGTCTGACCCAGGAAGATTTGGATTAACAGACCAAAATTTGTGATATCATTAAACTAAACATGTAGCATCAATGTATTATGAAACGGCGACGAAGATAGATAAAAGCGCATAATTATATTGATGCCATCAGCATTTTGACATTTTCATTGCTGAATAAGCGTACATATCCCCACCCATCAAAAGCGCCGCAGGTAAAACCTAGCGGTAGAATACTATTCTGTGTCTTGAGGAAGATTTGCGATCGCTCTTCATCAGCGTGAAGGTAAACGATTGCAGAGGTGCAATTTATTGCATCTGTCGATATCCTAACAATTGGTGAATGGTTGAGGGTTGGTACAATCACCCTGCTTATAGGAACAAAACAATAAACATGAACGCTACACAAGAACAACTAAAATTTCAAGTAGAGCAAGCATTGGTTGCGGCTTTCGGTGCTGATTTAGCCGGAGTTGACCCGGTGTTAGTACCTGCTAGCAATCCTAAATTTGGTGATTATCAGGCGAATGTTGCATTATCATTAGCGAAAAAGTTGGGACAGCAACCGAGAGCGATCGCCCAACAAATCGTTGATAAACTAGATGTTAACGACATCTGCGAACCACCAGAAATCGCCGGTCCTGGCTTTATCAATCTCAAGCTGCGTATAGCATACTTGGAAGCACAAGTCAATGCCATTCAAGCAGATTCGCGGTTGGGAGTTCCGACGGCGAAAACGCCAAAGCGGGAAATTGTCGATTTTTCCAGCCCGAATATTGCCAAAGAGATGCACGTTGGACATTTGCGTTCAACGATTATTGGTGATTCCATCGCCCGGATTTTGGAATTTCGGGGTCATGATGTGCTGCGGTTAAATCATGTTGGTGACTGGGGTACGCAATTTGGGATGTTAATTACCTATCTGCGGGAAGTTTACCCAGAAGCGCTGACTACAGCAAATGCTTTAGATATTGGTGATTTGGTAGAATTTTACAAGCAAGCGAAAAAGCGGTTTGATGAGGATGAAATTTTCCAAGAAAAGGCGCGGCAAGAAGTTGTAAGATTGCAAGCAGGTGCGGAAGATACGCTTCACGCTTGGAAACTGTTGTGCGAACAGTCACGGCGCGAGTTTCAAGTAATTTATGATTTGTTAGATATTAAGGTGGAAGAAAGAGGCGAATCTTTCTATAACCCTTTACTAGCATCTGTTGTAGAAGATTTAGAAAAATCTGGCTTGCTGGTAGAAAACCAAGGTGCAAAAGTCGTTTTCTTGGATGGTTTTACTAACAGAGAAGGTGAACCGCTACCTTTGATTGTCCAAAAAACCGATGGTGGTTATAACTATGCAACCACAGATTTAGCGGCGCTACGCTACCGGATTCAGGAAGATGAAGCAAAGCGGATAATTTATATTACAGATGCTGGACAAGCGAACCATTTTGCAGGAGTGTTTCAGGTAGCACGCAAGGCGGGATGGATTGCCGATGATGTGGAAATTGTCCATGTTCCCTTTGGTTTGGTGTTGGGGGAAGATGGTAGGAGATATAGAACACGCTCAAGTGATACAGTGCGGTTGCGGGATTTGTTGGATGAAGCTGTATCTCGTGCGCTTGCTGACTTAGAAAAGAGATTAAAAGAAGAAGAACGCACAGAAACTGAAGAGTTTGTTGCAAATGTTGCCCAAGTGATTGGTATTAGTGCGGTGAAATATGCCGACTTAAGCCAAAACCGCACCAGCAACTACATTTTTAGTTACGACAAAATGCTAGATCTGAAAGGCAATACGGCACCGTATATGCTGTATGCTTATGCGCGGATTCAAGGAATTAGTCGCAAGGGTGGTATTAATTTTCAGGATTTGGGAGACAATATCAAAGTCTTGTTGCAACATCCAACAGAATTGGCTTTGGCAAAAGATTTACTTCAGTTGGGTGAAGTAATTGGTGATGTTGAACAAGATTTGTTACCCAATCGTTTGTGCGAGTATTTATTTCAACTAAGTCAGAAGTTCAATCAATTTTACGATCGCGAACGTGGAGTTCCGGTTTTAAATGCAGAAGAACCGCAGCGGACATCGCGGTTGGTGTTGTGCGATTTAACGGCTAGAACCTTAAAACTGGGATTATCTTTGTTAGGAATTCAAATTTTGGAGAGAATGTAATAAATAATGCATTTCTTCCTGTTCTTCGTGTCTTCGTGGTTAATTAAAAAACCGCGAAGGCACGAAGGGCGCGAAGTTAAAATTTTTGTGGAGGCGATCGCAAAATTATATGGTACGGACACCAGCAAAAGGCATCACTTTGGAAGAGTTTCTCAAGCTACCAGAAACCGAACCTGCTAGTGAATATATTGATGGACAAATTATTCAAAAACCAATGGCGCAAGGGAAACATAGCACAATTCAGGGTGAATTAGTTACTACTATCAACGCAGGGGTGAAGCGTCAAAAAATTGCTCGTGCTTTTCCAGAACTGCGCTGTACTTTTGGCGGAAGGTCAATTGTGCCTGATGTAGCGGTATTTACCTGGGACAGAATTCCCCGTGATGAGAATGGCGAAATTGCTAATGTTTTCCAAACGGCTCCTGATTGGACAATCGAAATTTTATCGCCTGACCAAAGCGTTACAAAAGTCACCAAAAATATTTTACATTGTTTGGGGTTTGAAACTCAAATGGGCTGGCTAATCGATCCAGAGGAACAAACAGTAATTGTATATATACGCAATCAACAGCCAGTATTTTTGGATGAACCTGAAGCTTTGCTACCTGTACCAGAATTTGCAAGTGAACTAAGGCTGACGGTGGGAGAATTATTTAGTTGGCTGTTGGAATGAACCAAATTAGTTAATGTAGAGTAATAGCATTCTGCAGAAGAAAGAGCAAAAGCAGCAGAACAACAAGTAGAAGAACTGAAGGCTAGGCTTAAGGCGCTGGGAGCTGAACCAGATGTATGAAATTAATGGACATCGCCTAAATAGACTTCACTGCTAATTTGATTCATCAATAGCTGTTTTAAAGGCGATGGAAATAAGCGATATTTATCGAGATTTGCAACGGGTAGCCATTCAACTTGTTCTTGTCCTCTATCAGGAGATATGCCATTTTGCGCGGTATATTCGTTGGGAATCTGACACGCAAATATAAAGTCAATTCCATGAAGATTTTTAAACCAATCATCTTCTGGAACGCAATTATCTATATGATTTCTGCCAATACACTCGCGCACAAACAGAAGTTGACCTATTTTAATTTGAGTTCCAATTTCCTCCAGACATTCGCGCATTAAAGCTTGTTCTAGAGTTTCACCATGCTTTTGTCGACCACCAGGCAAAAGATACCACAAGTTTTGGGAAGTTGCAAACGTTTGCGAGTAAAGGCGTAGTCAAATTCTGCTAGCACTTCATC
Organism: Heteroscytonema crispum UTEX LB 1556; assembly: GCA_044006015.1. Taxonomy (GTDB): domain Bacteria; phylum Cyanobacteriota; class Cyanobacteriia; order Cyanobacteriales; family Nostocaceae; genus Heteroscytonema; species Heteroscytonema crispum. Next base: position 27,739 of record JBIPDF010000026.1, on the reverse strand, counting down.
TGTATCATTAGGTAACTCAAAGTAAAAAGGAAATGAATAATTTCCGTCAGGTTGAAGAATTTTCGGTTTTGACATAAACACCTCCTACCTATTCTCTGTACTTTGCCCCTACGATATTCATATTCCTATATTTCTCTTCTGCGAATTTAATATTCAACTCATGGAAACAATTATTACATTACCCAACTACATCAACGCTCAGTGGTGTGCATCTAGCGCTACAGAATACTTAGAAATTATCAACCCAGCAACAGCAGAAATTCTGGCTAAAGTTCCTTTATCACCAGCATCTGAGGTGAATCAAGCAGTAGATGCAGCGGCGCAAGCTTTTGTTACATGGCGTAGCACTCCTCCCCCGGAACGGGTGCAGTATTTATTTAAACTGAAGAATTTGTTGGAAGAACATTTTGAAGATTTATCACGCACCATTACTCTAGAATGCGGTAAAACGTTAGCGGAATCCAAAGGCGAAATGCGCCGCGCTATCGAAAATGTAGAAGTCGCCTGCGGTATTCCGATGATGATGCAAGGGACGAATTTGGAAGATATTGCCAAGGGTATCGATGAAATGATGATTCGGCAACCTTTGGGAGTATGTGCGGTAATTTGCCCGTTTAACTTTCCGGGGATGATTCCGTTTTGGTTTTTGCCTTATGCGATCGCCTGCGGTAATACCTACATTGTCAAGCCTTCAGAGAAAGTGCCGCTAACAATGCAAAAAATCTTCAAGTTGCTTGAACAAACTGGTTTACCCAAAGGTGTTATTAATCTCGTTAACGGTGCGAAGGAAGCTGTAGATGCAATTCTAGATCATCCCAAAATCCGGGCGATTAGTTTTGTTGGTTCGACGCCTGTGGCGAAGTATATATATAGGAGTGGTGCGGCGAATGGTAAACGGATGCAATGTCAAGGTGGCGCAAAAAATCCGATTATTGTTTTACCGGATGCAGATATGATAATGACTACCCGTATTGCTGCTGATAGTGCTTTTGGTTGTGCGGGACAGCGTTGTTTAGCTGCTTCTATTGCTGTGACTGTGGGAGAAGCGCGTCATACATTTACAGAAGCGATTACCGAAACTGCTAAAAAGCGCATTGTTGGTAATGGTTTAGACCCAGGTGTGGAAATGGGACCAGTTATAACCACCCAAAGTAAAACGAGAATTGAGGAATTAATTCAAAAGGGTGCTGATGAAGGTGCAAAGTTGCTGGTTGATGGACGCAAGGCGAAAATTTCCCGTTACGAACAAGGCAATTTTATCAAACCGACGATTTTGCAAAACGTTGACCCCGCAGGTGAAATCGCCAAAACGGAAATATTTGGTCCAGTATTAAGTTTAATTCACGTCGAGAATATTGAACAAGCGATCGCGATCGTTAATAGCGGTCAATATGGCAACATGGCTTGTTTATTTACTAGCAGTGGTGCGGCTGCGCGTAAGTTTCGTTATGAAGCTGAGGCGGGAAATATCGGGATTAATATTGGTGTTGCTGCACCGATGGCGTTTTTCCCCTTTAGCGGTTGGAAAGAAAGCTTTTTTGGTGATTTACACGGACAAAGCAACCACGCAGTCGAATTTTTTACCCAAACCAAAGTTGTAGTTGAACGCTGGCCCAGTGATTGGTCACGGAGATTTTGAGACACGGAGAGGGGGACGACGGGTGTGCCAGACGGGTGTGCGGCGACGGGTGTGGAGAAAAGGAGAAAAGGAGACAAGGGGAATAAGCAATAATTTCTCCCCCTCTCCCCCTCTCCCCCTCGCCCCTTATCCCCACTCCCTGGGGGCCCCCCCTTCCCCATCCCCCCATCGGGCACTTAGGTGAGGTGAAATCAGTCACTACTAGCCATAATGGAAAAACTCTGGTTATACCATTTGGAAAAAAGATTGTGACAAATGGATTGTTGAAACAATGATGTTTTAGGGATTTTACAATCCAAAATCTAAAATCCAAAATCCTTTTAGGGTATTAACACCAGTGGTTTATATGACAAAACGATTACAATGTGCCTGGTAGTGTAGGAGGAGAACATGAAAAGAGCGATTATTACAAAAGCACTAATTTCATCATTAGGTTTGCTAGCTTTATTTACCCCAAGTCAAGCATCAGCTCAACTTATTCCCCAACCTTGGGTTTCTGTTGGTGGTAAAGATGGTGATGTCACTTATTCTGTAGGCGCGAGGGCTTTAAATTTGGGTGCTGAGTTAGGAGTTGGTCCTGACGGCGCTACTGGTGTCGATGTGCTAAAATTTATTCCTTTGCCTGTGATTTCTCCTTATGTGGGAATTGGGCTGTATTCCCAAGATAAAGGTGTTGCAGTTTCAGGTGGCGTTCAGGTAGGCGCTACCAATAATATTTTCGTAGGTGCCGGTTATAACTCTATTCGCGGATTTAACGGGCAATTAGGAATCAGATTCTAATTTTTCAGCAAAGTTAAATTTGTTAATGGTTGATGGTGAACCAGTACTGCGGGAGGGTTTCCCTGCGAGTACTGGTGAACCCGAAGGGTTGATGGTGAAGGGGCGCTGCGGGAGGGTTTCCCGACCCAGGCGACTGGTGAACCTCGGAGGGGTTAATGGTTAATGGTTAATTGTTAATTGCTAATTGCTAATTGCAATATCTTTATTGATTGTTTGCTGTTAGCAATTAGTTTTTTATTGATATTTTTTTTCGTTGAATTAGCGAAGTTTTAAGCTGCTAAATATTACAGTTGGTTTTAGTTAAATGAAACACCAAACATGAGACCTAACCCCCCAACCCCCTTCCCTATGAGGGAAGGGGGAGAAATTGAAAAGAAATTTAAAGCTTCTCTCTAAGGTAGGAGAGAGGTTACTATGGAGTTTATTTATTTAGAAATCGCTGTCATAAATAAAAGTTTGTAGTTGAAGCTTCAGCGCAAAAAGGTTAACCATAAGCTTTTTAGATTATTTAAAGCATCAATAATTGTGCTTGTTGAAAGGACATTATACTTAAAGAATTTACGATATTGCCAAATTCTACATTTTATGAGCGATAAAAATATTTTGCTTTTTCATAGTTTTATTCTTCTGCGATATTTTAAAGTAATTGGCTTTTTATCCTCTTACTTTGTGCTGATTTTTGAGTTAATTGCTAATTATTCTCAAAAAAGGATGCACGAAGTAGTAGGATCGGCGTGTCTGGGAATTTCCACAGATATAGCAGTCCGCGCATCATTCATGAAAATTTAGAAACCCGGTTTTTCCAAGAAACCGGGTTTCTGGACAAAAGTGAATTTTCACTTGGGATATAGGATTGCTATAGGAGTACCAATTTAATTTAAATAAGGCGATACTTAGAATATCGGATAATGCTATTAGTTAGGTTTATGTAACAGGCATCTCTTTATGGAGCAAGGGTTAAGGTTACTCATTCAACTGGTACTAGAGTTTGCGCCTGCAATTGCAGCTTTAGTAAACAAGAGAAGTCAAGCAATATCTATTACTAAATTTCAACCACCGAAAGCAATTCAAGAATTTATCAAATCTATAAACCAGTCAAGTAAAGCAGAAAATTCTGGGAAAAAATTTGAGCAAGAAAAGCTTTTACAACAAGAATTAGCAGTTTACCACCGTACGACTCAATTACAGATAGCAACTTCTGAGCGAGAAACAGCACTGAAGTTACCTGAAGTTCACAAAATTCTTGATAGCTGGCCCCTAAGATTATACCCTTCTCAAATTTTAGAGTCTCATACTAGTAATACACGCGCACCGCTGAAAATTTTTCTTGCTCCTCCGCAAGTGCAGTTTGATAAATTTGATAGCAGAAATGAGGGAATTTCCGAAATTGAGCTAATGTTAGCTGAGGGGTTGCGAGAGTTTCTTAACCAATATTATCCTCTGCAAAGTCAAGTTAGACCAACTGAGTTTTTAGCTGGCGCTTGGGATAGTAAACGTTTTCATAGCGAATCGAGTATTAAGGCTCTGTTTGGAATGCTGAAAACAGAGCCTATCTTGATTTTGGAGTCTGAAGTTGATGGGGAGTATCTGAATTTTCGCATTGGTTATTGGGGAATTGGGCAGGAAAATTATTACTATAAAACTATTTCTAGACTATCTTATAAAGAAATTGTTTATCAATCGGTAAAAAACCGCGCTTTTCAGTGGAAAAAAGTTAGGGATGAATTGATATCGCTAGGAGAAAATTTAGAGGATATTAATCATATTGGCGGAGATAATATTGTCAATCTCGCGCTTTTAGAAAAGGCAGAAAAATGGAAAAAGCAGGGAATTGATATTAGTAATTTCTCGTTGCAGTACCAAGTAAATCGTCAGGATTTTGAAAAACTTTGCGAGGTTTTAATTACCTGTCACTGTTTGGTTGCTGGCTGGGTGGCGGATGTTTATCACTTGATTCATCATGATGTACCTCCTTTTTTGCCAGAGTTACTGCCGAGTTTGCTTAACGATACACTTGACTTAACATCTGTAGAAGTGATCGCTTCTGGTTACAAACAAGTTTATCAAGCTTTGGAGATGGAGCGGCGTTATTGGGTTCCTGAGTTGGCTTTGCAATTAGCCCGGAGTTTATCTCATTTACCGAATAATTCTTGGGCGCGGGAACAGGTTGATTATTCTGTAAATACATGGTTGCAATTGCACCAAGTATCGCCGCTGAATAATTGCAATCCTTTACAGGCTATGCGGTCTGCGGTGAAGGTGGAAGATGAGGAATATATCGAAAATTTACGAGAATATTTTGCAACAGTGGGCGACGAGCAAAAAATTGCCGACATTGAAGAAATTTTAAATGCGATCGCTAATCTCAAACAGCAACGCCAACAAGATTATTCCCATCTCATCCACACTTTGACGGGACATTCTGCTAAAGTGTCATCTATCGCCATTAGTTGTGATGGACAGACTTTGGTTAGCGGCTGTGCAGATAAAACCATCAAAGTTTGGGATATTAACACCGGTACGCTAATTCGCACTCTCACCGAAGATTTAGGAGAAGTTTCATCGATTGCAGTCAGTCCCGATGGCAATTTTCTCGCTGTTGGTAGTTGTCAACATCCTAAAAGTAATGTCAAAGTATGGCATTTGAAGACTGGCAAATTACTCCACACGCTGTTAGGGCATCAAAAACCAGTTAACTTTGTAACGATCAGCCCTTTTGGTTTGATTCTCGCCAGTGGTAGCAATAAAATCAAGATTTGGAATCTGGAAAAAGGCGATCGCATTTGTACTCTTTGGCATTCTACCGCAGTTCATGCCGCAGCGATCGGTCCTGATGGGACAATTCTGGCTAGCGGTAGCAGTGATAACAAAATTAGGCTGTGGAATCCACGCACGGGGCAACCATTACGCACGCTCATCGGTCATTTTGGTGAGGTGAAATCAATCGTTATTAGTTTTGATGGAGAAACTATTTTTAGCGGGAGTGCAGACAAAACTATCAAAATTTGGCATTTAGGTACAGGTAAAATATTACATACATTAACCGGACATTTAGATGAGGTGAAATCTTTAGCAATTAGTCCTAATGGAGAAATTCTTTTTAGCGGTAGTGCAGACAAAACTATCAAAATTTGGTGTTTGAGAACAGGAGAATTGCTGCAAACCATTACCGGACATTCTGGCGCGGTGAATTCTGTTGCTGTTAGTCCAGATGGGCGATTTTTTGCTAGTGGTAGTTCTGATAAATCAATCAAAATTTGGCAAATATTCGTGAATTGAAGGATGAAGGATTGCTAATTGTAGTTTTGCGAATTATTTGTCGCTGCGGCCAAATAATTCGCAAAACTACAGATGTTTCCCTATGGATTCCAGGGCAAACGCATGTTGTCATTAACAAGACTCTATTCTCAATAAACTTGGAAACAATTCAGGTATTTAGAGGATGTCTGAAAAGTATTATTATTAACATCAAAATGGAAGGAAACCTAACCCCCCTACCCCCTTCCCTACAAGGGAATGGGGGTTTCAAAGCCTCTCGAAGTGTGGGGGAGAGGTTTACCAGAGGGGTTTATTTATACTTTTTATGACGAATCAGACATCTTCTTAGAACTAGCCCTTTCAAGGTCTTGATGGTCGTAGTGACATCTGCTTATGAATCTGACCAAGCTGGGGCAAGAAAACTGTTTGCGAGTGCAAAAAACAGAATTAGCGATCGCCTATTTATTATTGCCAAGCCTATCATATATGTTGCGAAATCCAACTATTATTAAAAATAACTTCATAAATACAGTTGTGGATTTTTAAATAACTCTGTTCTTTAACTAATAACCCTGATAATATTAATTCTCGTTCCTCTAGACTATCAACTGCCCTCACCTGTCCTCGCTCCAAAATTTGGCGATATTCTAACATTTTAGTAGCTTGCCGTTCGCCTTTGAGGATGCGATCGCGAATTGTTCTTAAATGCTCTGGTTCGTCCTGACTTTCCCAATTTATGATAATTTGGTTCTGCACAATTTGCTCAACCCACTGCGATTCCTCGCCCTCTTGAGGAGGAGAAAATTCTGTATTGTTATTGCAATGATTTACAATTAACCAACAGAGTTTTTGGGTGAGAAATGGCTGTCCGTTAGTCCAATACAAAACCTCTTTTAAGACTGCTTTCGGGTTGCTAACTTTTCCTACCAATCCCTTTACCAAAGGTTCGCTATCTTTGATTTGGAATCCTTGAAGTTCAATGGCTCGACCAATGTTAAAGGGAGTGGAATAGTGTTTGTCTTGAATCAAATCTGAAGGCGCAGTTACTCCTAACAAAGCAAATGACAGTCGCCTATAGGCTGGCTTGATAGCTCGATTTTCATAGCAGTGGCGAATCAGGGCAAAAAATTCGTCGGTGGAAAACTTCAAACCCAGCACATTATCAATTTCATCAATAAAGATAATAATTCTTTCCTGAATCTGGGTCAGTAATACCGTTTCGATAAATTGATTTAAGCACTGGACGGGAGAAAGATCATCGCGTTCTCTTAACCAACTGCGCCGATTTAATTGTAGCTTAAAACCGCTGACTAATTCCTGAATAATCCCCCCATACCATTGGGGTGCGGTAATTTGCTGGCTACCAATGCCGCTTAATTCAATTTCTGCACAGTTAATACCTGTAGATCGTAACTTGTCCATTGTCCGCACTCGCAAGCTAGACTTCCCCATTTGCCTAGCGTTGAGGACATAGCAGTACTCAAGAGCTAATAAGCCTTGGTAAAGTTTAGTATCAGCCTGTCGCACTACATATGTAGGGGCATCAGGCGGGAGACTGCCACCAGGCTGATACTGATAGATGGCATTGAGTGTAGTAAACATTGGTATTTTTTAGACGCTGAAAACATTGCTGAGTGTTTTTTGTGACAAATAATGGTTTTTTATCGCGGAATTTCACTGAATTGGCTGAATTTAACTGATTTTTAAGAGTCCTGATTTTAACTGAACTACTGATACTATCTGAACGAGGATTTTTGTAAACCTTGTTACATTCTGCGTCTGTTGAAGTTGATAACCAATAATTGCTGATGACAAACTCAGTCTATTGAGAATATGTTTTAATAAGTTAACCTCTTAACAAAAAGTAATAACTCATAGATAGGTTGACATGGTTGTTGTCGCGTCAAACGTGTGTCCCACACAGAATTGCGCTGCCAAAAAACGTATTGGCAAGCATGGTTGTTTATCGGAGGATTATTTAGATGAACTCAGAAGTATGATTCGCTCTAGCTGCGACGATATTTGGAAGGTAGTCCAAGCTAGAGCGCAGGAAAATGTGCAATTATCGCGGAATGTCTCTAATTCTGGCAATCGATTCAAAAGGAGGAAGCAGCAGTTAAAGTCCTCTCCTGATTCCCAGGAGAGGAAAAACTAGTTACTGTTTATACTTAGTAAGTTTGTCTCAGTGCTTCTTCTATTGAACCGAGGCGGTTGAATACTGCAATTAATCGATGGGCTGGAGTTTCTTGCTTTTCCAAAAGAACTTTCAGCGGTGTTAACAAATGCACATCAGGGTCATCTACGAGAGCAACCTCAGCAGCTTGCAAAACCTGTTTAGCGTTAGCAAAAATCTCTTGATTGTCAAAACCTTTTTGCGCTGAAAGTTGATGCAAAGCTGTATCAGGTATAATCGCTCTACCAAGCAAAGTTTCGTCTAATGCAAGACCTTTTAATAATGCTAGTAACCCAGCATAAATAGAAAAATCATCACAACTATCAAAAGCCTTAAATTCAATGCGACCAACTTCTGCCGGAATGCGGGCAATTTTCGTTAATGAAGGTACACTTTTAATTAAATATTCCGGTTTCTCGACGAAAACCATCGTCGCCGGTCTTTTTCCGGTTCTCATAAAAGTCCGCACTGAAAAACCTGACCACAAATTCCCTTGATAAAAGGGAGAACTATAACTAAAAGGAACAATGTAAGGACTGTAATAAGTCAACTTTTTGCCAATATCAATTACACGTTCATAAGGCAAATCTGCCACTGATATATTTAAATCTGGTCCATAGGTAAGCATGGGAATATGAGCTGTTTGCTTTTCCGGAGAAGCCCGTCGGCGTTGTAGTTCATAATCATTTAATGGTGGTTGAGGTTCAAACACCGCATGGTATGGATTAAAACTGACTAAAACTGGTGAAAAACCGAAGCCAGAAGCAGCCTCACACAGCAAATTAAAACTTTCTGATAATTCAGCGATCGCGCTTTGAATATCAGCATGTATAGTTGTTCTAATTTCAATGCCTTTGGGAATGCATTCTATAACTTGTTCGGAATCTTCAAATCTTTCAAATCCCTCAATATACCATCTTTTCTGCTTGATTCCAGCATCGCCGACGCGCAGTTGGGGATAGTCGCTGGCGTATGTAGGTAGCTTTTCTACTATTTGATTGAAATCATCAAATTTTGTGCAGGAAAAATCAGCAAATTTTCCTTCATTGTTGAGGAAAGCGACTTCATGCTCAATGCCAAAAAAAAACATGATATGCACCTTAACTACTTGGGTTTAACCTAATTTAACTAATGTTAAGCGATCAGAATTCTGCAAAAAAGGAATAGATGAGAATAGCCAGCGAAGAATTAGAGAATAACGCCGCCGATATTTAGCTGGTAAATCCGCAAATGTACATACTTCGATTACTTCGTAACGAAAATCCCAATCTTTAATTTTGCGAATATTTGAAATACTCCAATCAAACTTTGCCGAAGTGTATTTGAGTGAATCATGCATTTTTTGATTCTTTACCATTAACGGTGACATGGAATCAAAAGCAAACAAAGAACCAGGAAAATACTGCAAAAGATTAGCAAATAACTGCTTTACCTGTTGTTCGTTAAGATACATCAGCACGCCTTCTGCCACAAACATATAAGGTTTTGCGCCAATCGCTTTAACGCGCTCAATCCAATCTGTATTTAAACAAGAAGCGGCGATGAACTGACGGCGTTCCGTTTCCTCAAAAAATTGTCGCCGCAACGCCATTGAGTCTGGTAAGTCCAAATCAAACCACCGCACTTTACCGTTATTTACCCTTTCAAAACGCGCCCAAAGTCCTGCACCAATCTCAACAACGGTACTTTGAGGATATTGTTTGAGATAAGTACGTACCCAGCTGTCGAGTATCAGTCCCCGCAAACAGGTACTTATCTGAGAGTTTTTAGCAGTAGTAAATTTATCAAAATCATAATTAATCGCATCCAGGATCTCAGCAGATTTGGGGTCTCGGATGATGGGGTTTGCTTGCCGAAGCTCCCAAGCTCTAACCCAGAGGGTAATTAATACCGTTTTTTGAACAACTCCGAGGTCAACTTTGGTTTTACTCATGAATACCTCCCCTACCTAGATTAACTCCCTCTTTGCCAATTTAAGTAGAAAAGTTTCTCAAGTGTTTTGGAGATGGGGCATGGGGCATGGGGCATGAGGCATTGGGGTAGAGTTTGATTCTTCACCTCGTACTCAGTACCCAGTACTCAGTACCCATTACCCAATACCTAGTGGTCTGCCAAATTATTTATGATGGGTTGGTTTCGGTCAGAAACCGGGTTTCTTTAAGAAACCCGGTTTCTAGCCGAGTGAAAATTGCAGTACTAGTCCCTATTCTCCATGCGCCTAATTTGTTAACAAAAAACAAATCTTCTTAGCCTGTAAGTTAGCTGTGCAACAGTTTAGGCAGCATTAGCACCTTTAACGTGGCTTAATATGGACTCAGAAAAGCTTGAGGCGTAACTTTATGAAAAGTGCGGTTAAATCCCCTTACAGCAGCGAACAAATTGCGGCTTGGCTGCGAGGTTTGCTTACTATTGCTTGGGCTGATGGTAACTTTGATGCTCAAGAACAGCAATTAATTGCCAGTATCACCCAGGATGAATTAGCTCCTTGCATTGATTTTGATTCACTAGAGGTCATTTCACCAGAAGAATTAGCTACAGTGTTGGGCAAAGGTACAGAAGCTGCAGAAAATTTCTTGCGTACGGCGGTGATGGTAGCGATCGCTGATGGTATTTATTCTCCGAGCGAAGATAACATGCTGCACCAGTTATGCGAAGCTTTAGGAGAACCAGGAAATCTCCTGGAAGCCCTTCGCCACACTCTAGAAGACAAAGAAAAGGTAGATACCACCGCAAACACAAACAATATTGTTGTAGAGAAAATGGTGTCTTCCTCCATAGCCCCTAAAGCACTTCCTGCTGATGCACTCAATCCTGTGCGCGAATGGCTTGACGGGCTAAATGTTCAAGACCCCAGAGTCGCTCGTTTTTTGTGTAAAATGATTCCTTCTAACTGTCCTTTTGAGCGGGATGTAAAGCTGTTTGGACGTAAAATTGTCCATATTCCGCCTTTATGTAAAATCAACCCACTTTACGAACAAATGGTGGGTTTACGTTTCCGCGCTTTATCCTATCTGGCGGATGATTGTGGTGAGGATGTTTCACCTTATATTTAGTTAGTAGTTAGTAGTTGGTTGTTAGTAGTTGGTTGTTGGTTGTTGGTTGTTGGTTGTTGGTTGTTGGTTGTTGGTTGTTGGTTGTAAACCGTCAACCACTACCCACTAATACTACGCACTATGCACTACCCACTAACTACTAACCACTACCCACTAACTACTAATTATGTTCCTAATGACTGATTATGCAATTTATCGACCAAGCTGAAATTGAAGTTGAAGCCGGTAATGGTGGCGATGGGATTGTCGCTTTCCGCCGGGAAAAGTATGTACCGACTGGTGGTCCTTCTGGTGGTAATGGGGGACGCGGTGGTTCGGTAATTTTTGTGGCGGTGGAAAATCTGCAAACTTTGCTGGACTTTAGATACAATCATCGCTTTAAGGCGGAAAATGGCGATCGCGGTGGTCCAAATAACCGCACTGGGGCTTCAGGTAAGGATTTAACCATCGAGGTTCCTTGCGGTACTGCGGTTTATGATGCCCAAACTGGGGAATTGCTGGAAGATTTAACTAAACCAGGACAAACTTTCCGTGTTGCGGAAGGCGGTAAAGGCGGATTGGGAAATCAGCATTTTTTAAGCAACCGCAACCGCGCCCCAGAATACGCCCTTCCAGGATTACCTGGGGAAATTAAGCAACTCCGTCTGGAGTTAAAACTTTTGGCCGAAGTGGGGATTATTGGACTGCCAAATGCGGGAAAATCGACTTTGATTTCGTCTTTGTCAGCCGCACGTCCGAAAATCGCTGATTACCCTTTCACTACTCTGATTCCCAATTTGGGTGTGGTACGAAAACCTACTGGCGATGGTACGGTTTTCGCTGATATTCCCGGATTGATTGAAGGTGCTTCCCACGGTGCGGGACTGGGTTACGATTTCTTACGCCACATCGAACGCACGCGGGTGCTGCTACATCTAATTGATGCCACAAGCGATGATGTGGTGCGAGATTATAACACAATTCAGCAAGAATTACAATTATACGGACGGGGTTTAGCAGAGCGATCGCAAATTTTGGCGTTAAACAAGATTGACGCTGTTGATAGAGAAACGGTGGATTTGGAGGCGTTAGCAACGCAGCTTAATCATCTTTCTCACGCGCCGGTTTTCGTGATTTCGGCGGTTACTCGCACTGGTTTAGAACCGATGTTACAGGAACTTTGGCGAATTCTAGACGAGTTGAATGCTGCTGAAGCCGAGGACGCAGTTTTGAATCAGGAGTTAGGGGTTAGGAGTTAGGAGGCGCCCAGTTAGAAGAGTTAGGAGCCGCCCAGCCGCCCAGAGTTAGGAGAGTTAGAAGAGTTAGCAACAGTCTTACGGGCGGCTTCGCAACCTGCTACTCATTACAAAAACACGAAAAATTCAATTTCTATCCCTTTCCCCCTTTCGCTTCACCCATTAAGCGTGTTTCTTAGACAGACATCTTACCTGTCGTTGATTGTGGTGAAAAATTGCAAATCTTAAGAAAATATTAAATATTACGAAAAAGTTATAATTAGATGAAAACCTAAATAGACGTTGAATTTTCTTAATTTAATCGGGGTCAGCCAATATAAAGACCCTGAATATAAGCTTTTTAAGCACTAGATAAAGCGTCGGCCTCAATTTAAAAGAGGTATGGCGCTTTATTTTGAAAAATATTCCCAGTGTTGAAACTTCTATAGAAAGATGTTGACTTTTGATGACTTATATGCATGCACTTTCCAAATTCCTGGCTTGTAAATTTCCTTGGTGGGGAGTGTGTCACATCAGCTTTAATCCAGTGTTAAAAACCCTTTATATCCACTCTTGTAATGCAAGCACAAGGTTAGCGATAGTTAGGGATGCGGGTGCGATCGCGTATTTAGATCTTGGCGTTGATAAATTTATTTTCGTACAACCTGGGTATTCTAACATCACGATTCCACACATTTCGCGTAAGATATTTTGAATTGTTGGTGGTTAGTGGGTGGTGGTGAAGCGCGTACTGCGCTTTTGGTAACACTCCTAGTACTGGTTCTCCCGAAGGGCCGTTGGTGGTGAAGGGGCGCTTGCGTCTGCAGTCGGGAAGATTCCCCCCGGATCGCTTCGCGCCCAAAGGTAGGGTTTCCCAACCCAGGCGACTGATGAAGCAAAGAAGGGTTAGTAGTTAGTAATTAGTAGTTGGTGGTTGGTGGTTATTAACTATGAACCATTAACAATTAACTATTAACTATTAACTATTAACTATTAACCATTAACCATTAACAATTAACAGCCTTTCCTCGATATTATAGATGTTCCCAGACATAATATAACTTGCAGCCTTGGAGGTTGAAATTCAATGATTATGCAAGTACAAGAACAATGTTACTATGGACTTCGTTTGTATAGCCGCGACTTCAGTCGTAGGGTAATTTTTGCGCCTACCCTTCACCGAACACCTAAAGGCGAATGCGCCTTTGCGTGAAAAACGTTCATGATGCGGAGTTTACACTTTCACAAACCAGCGTTGGCGATACATTCCATAGGCCACCGCTAACCATAACAATACGGTGACAATGGCGAAGAATAACGAACCGTTAAATCTGCCCGCCCAAGATGCGAAAAGATTATTGTAAATCCAATCGTAGGCGTTGGGCGCTTTTTCGCCTGTGCCAACGGTGGTTTTCACCAAGATTTTAATCACTAAAACAGAAGCAACGAAAATAGCGATCGCATTTAATCCCATTATTTCAAATGGTTTACCCCAACGCCGTATCCGCCGCACTTCGATGAGTTCATAACAAACTGCAAGTAACAATAATGCCCAACCTGTAGTGAAAACCACATAGGAACTTGTCCACAGCTTTTTGTTGATGGGGAAATTTAAACCCCACGCCCAACCGATTATCAAACAACCAATGCCAAATAATACTAAACCTACACTGGTACGACTTATTACTGGCTGTTCCCGCATCCACTGTCCGGTAAAGTAGCCAAAAAGGACGCTAACTACGGCGGGAATCGTGCTAAACAGTCCTTCTGGATCTCCCAGATTTTTGAAACTTCCGTGGAGATGTGCTTTGGGAATAATTAGGCGATCGCTATATGAGGCAAAATTCCATTCTTGGACGATTTCTGGTTTCTGCGTTAAGTCTGGAATGCCATGACCGGGAATTGGCACGTACATCATTATCAGCCAATAACCGACGAGTAACAATCCTGCTAATATCCATTGTCCTTTGCGCGGTAGGTTGAGGACTGCTAAAGATGCCAGCAAGTAGCTAATACTGATGCGCTGCAACACCCCCATAATGCGGATATTACTTAAATCAAAAGTCCCGACACCTTTATTCCAAAAGCCGTTTAATAATAGACCCAAGGCAAATAAAATGGCGGCGCGGCGCAGTATCCGCCAGTAAACCGCTGACGTCGGTTTATTACTATCGGTGTACTTAGAAAAAGAGAAAGACATTGCCACACCGACAATGAAGAGAAAGAAAGGAAACACTAAGTCAGTAGGTGTGCAACCGTTCCATTCTGCATGAAGTAGCGGAGGATACACATCGGGTTCGGCAATACTCGCCATGTTAACGAGAATCATGCCAGCAATGGTAATACCGCGAAAAACATCAAGTGAAGTGAGACGCATAAGCGATCGCGTAAGGTAATTATCAGACTACAAAATCTAAATAAATGCCCAAAATACTCATTTAGGCAGATTTTTCGTTTGAGGTTATAAGATATTCACCTGAATGCAGACGAGCAAAGTAATTTTGTAGAGCCACACACAAGTTAAAATTTTGTAAAGTAAATATGCACGCGTTTAATAAACCCGGTTTCTCGATGAAACCGGGTTTCTAGAGTATTTTTTGGATTTTTGAATAATTATGCCAGTAAAAGTTGCAGATACCGCTCCTGATTTCACTCTACCTTCCCAAAACGGCTCATCAGTTAGCCTCAAAGATTTTCGTGGCAAAAGAGCTGTTGTTTTGTACTTTTACCCAAAAGACGACACGCCGGGATGCACGGCGGAATCATGTGCCTTTCGCGACCAATATGAAGTATTTCAAACCGCTGGTGCAGAAGTTATTGGCGTGAGTAGCGACTCGCCAGAATCTCATCAAAAATTTGCTGCTAAGTACCAGTTACCATTTACACTTTTGAGTGATAAAGGCGACCAGGTACGCAAGCTATATGGTGCAACAGCAGCCTTTGGCTTGTTCCCCGGTCGCGTGACTTACGTGATAGATAAACAAGGAGTTGTGCAGTACATCTTCGACTCGATGTTTAACTTTAAAGGTCATGTCGAAGAAGCGTTAAAGGAGTTAGGAGTTAGGAGTTAGGAGTTAGGAGTTGGCAGTTGGGAGTTGGCAGTTGGGAGTTGGGAGTTAGGAGTTAGTTGTTTTATTAACCACTACCTACTATCCACTATCCACTACCCACCAACCACCAACCACCAACCACCAACTACCAACGACCCTTCGGGAGAACCAGTTACCTGCGCGAGTGTTACCAAAAGCGCAGTACGCGCTTCACCACCAACCACCAACCACCAACTACCAGCTACCAACTAACCTCATTTATTCGAGTGTGACTTTTCTGGCATGACAATGTTGTTATGAGTTGCCTTTCCATTCTTACCGTTACCGTTGGTGTGACCGTTAGTATTGCGGGGTTGAATTACACCATAACCGCCGTGGTTGCGTTCGTAAATGACGTTAATCTCGTTAGTTTCAGAATTGCGGAACATATAAAAATCGTGTCCCACCATTTGCAACTGTTCCAATGCTTCTGTAGGAGTCATCGGAGGCATGGAAAAATATTTGGTGCGAACAACTTCGTTTGGTAATTCGGGAGTGCGATCGCCGATTAAATCACCTACAACTGTCTCGGCTACCAATACTTCAGTATTTGGTTGGGCATGAGTTTTCTTATCTTGACGCCTTTCTTTATATTTCCGCAGTTGGCGGGCTATTTTATCTGCGACTAAATCAATGCTGGCGTATAAATTTTCGCTGCTTTCCTCGGCACGGATGACATTGCCATTAGCATAAATTGTCACTTCCGCTGCTTGCCTGGGGTTAATTCGGGGATTGCGAGCTACGCTTAGGTGGACATCCACTTCGTTTGTGATGTTCTGAAAGTGACTAACTGCTTTTTCAATTTTCTGATGCACATATTCCCGAATCGCATCGGTGATTTCTATATTTTTGCCGTGGATGACAAGCTTCATGCAAACTCTCCCGCTCAATGTTTGATGTGAATTTGGTTTGTATGAAAAAAATTGCGGTAAGGTCTATCGTTGCCGCCAGAACACACTGTGAACTAACTTTGATGTACTAATACGTACTGAGAAGTGCGCTTACCCTAAGCTAACTGACTCGCCGTTTTTGCGACACATCGCCTTTATTACCTTGGAATCTCTGCTATGTCTCCAACTGGTTAAAAGACAATTAAATGTCTACGCAGACATCTAAGTGAGTCAGTCGGCGCGGCGGTTAAACCTTACTTACTACAAAATAGCAATACTCACAAAACTGCCGTTGATTGCTCCTTTGCAGTGGGCTGCGCTGGTTTTAGATCAAAAACACAACTCTTGTCGATGGTTTTATCCCATTATTTGATGTAAACAACTAGCTTGGCACACCATCCGCCAATGCATTCTTGCCAATTTTTTTTTGACGTGATGGTTATTGCAGAGAATTCCTCCCAACACCATTGAGGTTATATATTCAAACTAGCATTTTGTACTTTACAAAACTGCTTCCCTTGATGTTCCTTTAAAATCCTTTGCAAAGCTTGACATTTGCTGATTGATTGATTGTAATCCCTAATACTTTAGATTTCCGAACCTAATTGATTTTTTGCATGAATGATAATATTAATTTGCACCTAAATAAATGTTGGCTATATAACGAAGGATTGATGCCATACTTAGATGCTCATGCATGGCAGCGATCGCTTGTTGGCTCGCGCATTAAAGACCCAAATCTGGATGATGTGTTAATCTTGCTGGAGCATCCGCCTGTCTATACTTTGGGAACAGGAGCCACCCCAGAATTTCTCAAGTTTGACCCGGAAAAAAATCAGTATGAACTGCATCGAGTTGAACGCGGCGGCGAGGTTACTTATCATTGTCCCGGTCAACTGGTGGGGTATCCAATTTTGAATTTGCAACGTTATCGCAAAGACCTGCACTGGTACTTACGAGAACTAGAAGAAGTGTTAATTCGCGTACTTGCTGTGTACGGTTTACAAGGCGATCGCCTCCCTGGTTTTACCGGCGTTTGGCTAGAAGGGCGTAAAGTTGCAGCTATTGGTATTAAAGTCAGCCGTTGGATTACGATGCACGGCTTTGCATTAAACGTTTGTCCCGATCTGACAGGCTTTGAACGCATTGTACCCTGCGGCATTGTTGATCAGCCTGTTGGCAGTTTAGCTCAATGGATTCCCGGTATTACTTGCCTTGAGGTACGCTCTTGTGTAGCGCAGTGTTTTGCAGAAGTGTTTGGCGTGGAATTCGTAGATGATAGACCACGATCGCTTATTTAAAGAACTCCTGACAACATTTTTCTGGGAGTTCATCGAGTTTTTTTTACCGGAAGTCGCTGCTTATCTAGAACGCGACTCCATCACTTTATGGACAAAGAGGTATTTACTGATGTCACTCTTGGGGAGAAATATGAAGCCGATTTATTGGTGAAAGCCAGATTTCAAGGAAAAGAGTCATTTTTTGTAGTTCATCTAGAACATCAAGCACAATATCAAAAAACCTTTCCTCGACGCATGTTTCGTTACTTTTCGCGGTTGTACGAAAAACACAACTTGCCAGTTTATCCCATCGCTTTATTTTCTTACAACACGCCAAAAGAGCCAGAACCAAACACCCATGAGGTGGAATTTCCCAACAAAGTTGTTTTAAGGTTCGACTATGACACAATCCAGCTAAATCGCTTGAATTGGCGAGATTTCTTGCAACAACAAAATCCAGTAGCTACGGCGCTGATGGCGAGAATGAATATCGCCAAACAAGACCGCCGCCGGGTGAAATATGAATGTTTGCGCCTGATGTCGAGATTGAATCTAGACCCCGCGAGAATGAAAATGATTTCCGGGTTGATTGGCACTTATTTGCGGCTAACTCCAGAAGAAGAAAGCCTGCTAGAAGCTGAAATTGCTACGATGGAGCCAACGCAACGGGAGGTAATTATGCAGATTGTCACCAGTTGGATGGAAAAAGGACTACAACAAGGAAGACAAGAAGAAGCTTTGGCTTTGATTTTGCGCCAACTTGCACGGCGAATTGGCGAGGTAACCCCCCAGTTGCAAGAACGCCTGCGTCAGTTATCCCTGACTCAACTGGAGGATTTGGCTGAGGCGCTGCTAGATTTTTCTACCGAGGAGGATTTATTGGGGTGGCTGCAATGGGCTTCTGATGAGCCGCCGCAATCGGAATAAAAAAGTTTGGGAATAATACTGTACAAAAATTTTCCTTTGTAGTAATATTGTAGTATTATTCATACTGTTTAGTACTCCGTAACGCGATCGCTTGTTTTTCAGGCGATCGCTTTTACATTGAAATCCAGAAACTTCGGGAAAGTCTGGTATAGCAAGTGTATTCATTGAGTAAATTCTAATTTAACAATTATTAATTTACTTTCAATGAAAAAAATTAACCAAAATAAACGCCATCTCAACTGGCAATATTTTGCAATTGGTGCTAGCTATATCTTGCTATTGGCTGTAGGTGGGTGCGGTAGCGTTAATCCAATCAAGGCGGAAAATACATCCAAAAATTTATCAACTCAATTATCTTTTATTTGTCCTTTTGCAGGAGTGGAGATAACTTATAAAGTTAATCCAACTCAAGATGGTAGTAAAGTGACACCAGAAATCACAGCAGATGTAGAGAAAGTGTTGAAAAAACGGCTTGATGGTTTAGGTTTTTCCCAAGCTGTGGTGAAATCGATTAGTAATGACCAAATTTTGATTCAACTACCGGGGGAAGAGGAGAAAAATACGCAAAAAATTGCACGGGTTTTGGGCGCGAGAGCAAATTTAGAGTTTCGCAAACAAAAGAAAGGAACCCAAGCGCAACTGCAAGCACTTTTAGAGAAGAAAAGAGAATTAAGCTTAAATGGGGATGCAACTGCAACTGCCAAAAATCAAGTAGTATTAGAGAAAAATAATCAGGCTCTTGCCAATCTTTTTGAACCAGCCCAACTAACCGGAAAATACATTATAGAAGCTTATGCGGAAAATGCAATAGGAAATTCTTGGAATATAGCAATCAAATTTGATACACAAGGAGAAAAGTTATTTACTGATTTGACAAAATCCTTAGCGGGTATGGGACGGGCAATCGGTATTTTCATAGACAATCAAGTAATATCCACTCCTACAGTTGGTGCAGAATTTGCTAAAGACGGTATTACAGGCGGTAGTGCAGTAATTACAGGAAAGTTCACCGAAGCAGAAGCTAATGACTTCGCAGTTCAATTGCGTTCTAAAGCATTATCAACTTCCATAGAATTACTGAGTAATCAACAAGTGAAAAATAACCGCTGCGCCACTCCTGGGAAATAATTCAATTTAAGTTATTTCCGGTACAAATATCTTTAAACGCGTATTGATCTAATAAGTGCCAACACACTAGTACACCGGGCGCCCAAATAAAATAATCATTCACATTCAATGAAAGTCTTGAAAAATCAAGCTTTTCCCTTCTGCCATCAGCATAGCTTACTTCTGCCTTTAGGTACTAGCACTCGCTAGTATACCCTGGATCTACAAGCCCGTGATGACTCGTATTGTAAAGCCACCAGCAGGGGAATACCCTTCAGAAAAAAACGACATTTTTACCCAAGAAGAGTCAAACACAACTTCTGGGATGAATTCTCCTGCGAATATAGAGTTACACACCGAACTGTTAACGTCACTAACACAACGAGATATAAAGGCGCTGTTAGAACTGTTTGACAGAAGAGATGCTGAGGAAATCCAAGCTGATATCAACAACCAATTGCAGAAGATGCATCCCGAACCGTGTTGGGAAGAAGATCCTTTTGAATTCTTGCGGGAATACCTTTGAAGAGGCGCCCAGCCGCCCAGTTATGAGTTAGGAGTTATGTAAAGAGTTATGAGTTAGGAGTTATGAGTTAGGAGTTATGTAAAGAGTTAGGAGTTAGGAGTTAACAGTTAGGAGTTATGTAAAGAGTTATGAGTTAGGAGTTATGTAAAGAGTTATGAGTTATGAAAAATTCTTCAACTCAAAATTCAAAACTCCTCACTCAAGACTCAAGACTCCTAACTCAAGACTCAAGACTCCTAACTCAAGACTCAAGACTCCTAACTCAAGACTCAAGACTCAAGACTCCTAATTCCTAACTCCTCACTCCTCACTGGGCGCCTCCTAACTCTCTAGCGTTGAGGCGACTGAGGAAAGCACGCAGGCGCTCGCTTTTTGGATTTGTCAGCACTTCACGAGATAAACCTTGTTCTGCGACGATACCTTTATCCATAAATATCACCTGATGGGCTACTTCACGGGCAAATTGCATTTCATGGGTGACAACTACCATTGTCATGCCTTCTGCTGCTAATTGCTGCATTACTTGCAATACTTCGCCCACAAGTTCCGGATCTAGGGCGCTGGTGGGTTCGTCAAATAGCATGATTTGCGGATTCATGCATAAACTCCGCGCGATCGCTACTCGTTGCTTTTGTCCCCCGGAAAGTTGATCGGGATAGGCTGATGCTTTGTCAAATAGTCCGACTTTTTCTAAATAAAATCCCGCTTGTTGGGCGCTTTCTTTCGGTGATTTTCCTAGAACTTTGCGCGGTGCTAGTGTCAAATTTTCTAATACACTGAGATGGGGAAACAAATTAAATTGCTGGAAAACCATACCTACTTCGGTTCGCAGTTGTCGCAGTTGTTTGTTGCTGAAGTTAGGTTGGTGTAGGTTAATACCGTTAACTGTCAAATGTCCGGCGTTAATGGGTTCTAAGCGGTTGAAGCAGCGTAATAGGGTACTTTTTCCGCAACCGGAGGAACCGATAATTGCAACTACTTCTCCCCGGTTGATTTCGCCGCTGATTCCTTTTAAGACTTTGAGGGAACCAAAGTTTTTTTCGATATTCTCAAAAATAATGGCGGGGGTGAAATTGTCCATTTACTGTGTCAGTTGCACTACAGTTAATTTTAACTAACCACGAAGGCGCGAAGGGCGCGAAGAAAGAAGAAGATGAAGAGAGGTTTCAGGATTGAGGGTTGGCGGTGTTGGTGTTTGGTTGTTGGGTTGAGTTGTTTGTTAGTGATTGGTGGTTGTAGTTTTAACAATGGTGGGGGGAGTGGGGGGAAAACGTTGAGGGTGGCGACTGAACCGGCGTTTCCGCCTTTTGAGTTTAAAGGTAAAAACGGTGAGGTGCAGGGTTTTTCTTATGATGTGATGAATGCGATCGCTTCTGCTGGTGGCTTTAAAGTTGATTTTCAAAGTATACCTTTTGATGGCATTATTCCGGCGTTGCAAGCAAAAACGGTGGATGCGGCGATTAGTTCGATAACTATTACTGAGGAAAGGGCAAAGAGTGTTTCTTTCTCGCGTCCTTATTTTAAATCAGGGTTAGCGATCGCTGTTCGTGCAGACAATCAAAATATTACGAGTTTTGAAAGTTTGAAAAACAAAAAAATTGCGGTACAACTTGGCACAACAGGTTCTAAAAAGGCTAAAGAAATTCCTGGGGCGCAACTTCGCAGTTTTGATTCTGCACCTTTGGCGCTACAAGAGTTGGCGAATGGAAATGTGGATGCGGTTATTAACGATGCACCTGTTACTTTGTATGCAATTAATACGGGCAATATCCAGGGAATTAAAGTGGTGCAGCAACTACTGACTGAAGAGTTTTATGGAATTGCTACAGCTAGAAACTCGCCGAATTTGGCATTGATAAATCAAGGTTTATCAAATATCCTGAAAAATGGTAATTATAATCAAATTTACCGCAAATGGTTTAATGCTACACCGCCACAATTACCAGAAAAATCACCATTTACTAACCAGACTGGGACTGGCACATCGGCAATTTTAACCTCAATTAATGTTCTTTTGCAGTCTTTCCCGATTTTATTGCAAGGAGCATTAGTAACGCTGCAACTAACGGTATTTTCTGTAATTTTAGGTTTAGTTGGCGGTTCTTTAATTGGAATTGTACGTCTTTCTAAAATTGCACCGGTGCGTTGGCTTGCAAGGGCATATGTAGACTTTTTCCGGGGAACGCCTTTGCTAGTGCAAATTTTTATGATTTATTTTGGCATCCCTGCAATTTCTCAAGAACTTGGTTTTACTTTCACTTTACAACCTTTTACAGCAGCGGTAATTGCATTAAGTTTGAATAGTGCGGCATACATTGCAGAAATTGTTCGTGCTGGTATTCAATCAATTGAAATTGGGCAAGGGGAAGCCGCACAATCACTAGGTTTAAGTTCTGTGCAAATTATGCGCTACGTGATTTTTCCTCAAGCTTTTCGCCGAATGTTACCACCTTTGGGAAATGAATTTATTAGTATGCTCAAAGATACCAGTTTAGTTGCAGTTATCGGCTTTGAAGAATTGTTCCGCAAAGGGCAATTAATTGTATCGGAAAACTATCGCGCATTTGAAATTTACGCAGCGGTAGCAGTGGTTTATTTATGTTTAACGCTGCTTTCTTCGCAAGCATTTAGTAAGTTAGAAGCGTGGATGAATCCCGTCAAACGGTAAAAGTTAGGAGTTAGGAGTTAGGAGTTAGGAGTTAGGAGTTAGGAGTTAGGAGTTAGGAGTTAGGAGTTAGGAGTTAGGAGTTAGGAGTTAGGAGTTAGGAGTTAGGAGTTTTTAGTTATAAATTCTGCTGGTTTTCCCAACATTCCCGGAAAACCTCACCACCCAAGCCTCCTGCTAATTACCCATAATTGAATCGTTAATGGTTCATTGTTGATTGTTCGTTGTTCGTTGTGAAGGGGCGCGAAGTCTGCAGTCGGGAAGATTCCCCCCGGATCGCTTCGCGCCCTTGGTAGGGGAGCCACTGCGGTCTTGGGGTCTCCCCAAGGGTCGCAGTGGCGTTTTCCCGACCCAGGCGACTGGTGAACCCCTCTGGGGTTCGTTGTTCGTTGTTCATAGTTCATAGTTCATAGTTCATTGTTAATGATTTTTTTGCTATTAACCATTAACAATTAACAATTAACATGGATTACTTCTTATTAAAAGCGCGATATTCCCAAGGATTAACAAATTTAGAATCACCCCAAATACCGCGCTGTTGCTGTTTCGCTTCAACTTCAGCTTGTTCAACCAAATCTCTGCTGGGACACTTATTTAAATATGGGCGATAAACTTTTGCCAATCCCTCACGCAGTAAAACTTGTTGCACCAAAGTGCCATCTTTCAAACGAATTTCAGCCACTTTTCTGCCATAACGATCGCTATCTGTTATATTCAACGTTACGCGATCGCCTGATTTTTGTACCAACTGCTGCACTCGTTCTTGCGCCTTCGCACCCCAAGAAAATTGATTGCGATCGCTTGCACTTTTACTTTGCTTTTCTTTATTACTGTGGGGTACTTCTGGCGCATCCATACAGGCAAAACGCACGGTGATTTTGTTACCCTTAGCATCTTTCACCGTCAAAGTATCACCATCACTGATTCGCTGCACCACATCGCCAGAAGGAAAAAGGCGATCGCATCCCATCAAACACAAAACCAGGATAGCTGCACAAAGCCAAATAAGCGATCGTTTAGGTAATTTCACAACGCTAATCTACCAAATTCCTTGTGGAACGATATTACCAAAATGCAAAGCCATTTCGCCCAATTGCGTAATACAAAATCCAGTTTAATTCCCTCTATCAAGCCTGGGTCGGCAGGCTTTGTGAAAGTGCCGCACCTAGAGTTAGGGCTATTTCCAAACTCATTGTATATTATTTTCCCATGAAAAAACCCCGATCGCCTAATTTGGATCGGGGGTAGCATTCCCAAAGCAAATTTCTTTCCCGTTACCACTTATTTGCTGTTTGACTCTACCTTGTTAAATGGTGGCAATGAAGAGGGAAATTCTAAAGCTTGATAATTAGCGGCTTTTTCTGCATTGGCGCTTTTATTTTGACGAGAACGCCGAGACAAGTAAACACCACCTACTATCAAACCACCTAAAATCGCAGAACCACCGCCAATTTTGGCAATTTTTGCCGTATTAAACGTTGAGGAAGTGAAACTACCTGATACAAAAGCTTTCACTTTATTTTGCAAGGGACAAGCTTGAGCCGCACCAATGGATGATACTAATGTGCCACCTGTAATCGCAGCAGCAGACACAAAAGCAACCAGAAATTGATTGGGTTTCATAGTTGTACTGTTTGTAAATAAACTTTTACAAAATACTGACAAAGTGTTGAGAAAAATCACAACCTCTCAACTTTAACTCAATATAATCTCGTCAAGTCAGATTAGCAACCTAAATATCAGCCTGTAGTCCATCGAAAAAATTAAGGTCTACCATAAGATATGTAAACTATCGCTCTTCCGCACTCATCTATATATGAACTTTTTGACTGACGTGATGCATCTAGCCGGTTCTGGTGCTGCAGCTTATTATTCTGCCGCACAGATCCGCGACATTAAAAGCCGTCCTAATATCCTAGCCGGGTTTCAGCTTGCAGAATCAGGTTCGGTTCCTTTTCTAACTAAGCTTAGTACACGCGCCGCCGCTGAAGGCGATACATGGCTTGCTGAAAAGCTGGCAAAACACGCTTCTGATGAAACTAGACACGGACAAATTTTTGCCCATGCCTTAAAACAACTTAACAAACAAGTAATAGACTTCAAAAGCCAGCCTCAAGATACAAGCGAAAAGAAACCACAAGAAAGGCGCAGTCCGTTTTTTGCAGCGTTTTTTGAAGGCTATTCCCCAGAACAACTCAAACCAGATACGATTGACTGGAATGTATTTATGGCTAGCACCTACATTCTAGAATTGGATGCTAGCAAAGACTTTGCGCGGATGGCGAATGTTTTACCTGAAGATAATCCACGCGATCGCAATCTCAAGATGGGAATGTTAAGCATAGCCCAAGATGAAACCGGTCATGCTGCATATCTTTACGAAGCAATGATGCGGCGCATGTCTGCTGCTGAAGTTGAGAAACTCGTGGCCCAATGGCGCACCCGCAAAGTAAACGCCTTATTGGCAATGGTTGGCGGTTTGTTGCAAGGTACAGGGCAAAATCGTTCTCTAGTGCAAGATGGTGCGCCATCAGAATCAGAAAACGATGCTGAGTTGGTAGTGGCTTAAAACATACCCAGAACTTACACAAAGCCCACGCGGCTACGGGCGACTGTCGCGGTCGCTACGAGCGCTGGCTCACTTTTTTAAGGCTTGTCACTACCAAATCTCCTATAGCAATCCGATATCATTTGTGAAAGTTAACAGTGTCCAGAAACCTGGTTTCTAAATTTTCATGAATGATGCAAAGGACTGCTATAGAACCCTTGAACTTTGGATACTAAAAGGTAAAAGATAAAAGATAAAAGTAAAAAAACTTTACTATTTCTTTTACCTTTAATTGTTTTAGGTGTAAGAGAAAATTGCAACTATTACCAAAAGTACAACTAACCCACAAACCAAAAGTGCTAACGAACCCCAACTAACTGAATCTTGTTGTACTTTCTGCCACAAATTGTTGAGTAAACCATTTTGATTGCGTATATTGTTATTGCGGACTGCCATTTTATCCCCTCCAAATTTTTACTAAATCCGTACCAAATAGGATGCATCCAATTGGTATTAAGTAAAGTGATGTTAACTTTTGGGAGTGTGAAGCTATATAAAGCTTATTCCCAGGGACTAACCAACAGAGATTTAAATCAAATAAATGCAGCGATCGCCTCAGCTTGCGCCTCTACGCGTTCCCTTGCTGCTAGAAACAAAAATTTACAAAAAGGTAATTTTTTAACCTTGGTTTTATCTTCCCATAATTGAACATTTACAATCTTAAGTTTCGCCATTTTGAGAAGATTCTTAACGCTTAATTTTAGAATAGTCCGCGTACTCCTTCTCGTTCGCGCAGCGTCTGAGAAGGAGAAGAGAAGGCGCTTGCGGATGCGTGTTCCTATAGCCGCACCTAGAGTCGGGTCAACTATATTGAAAATAGACAGTTATTCGTTAAAATTGGCAGACAAGCAATGGTGCAACAAATAAGACAGAATGAGCCGCAATACATCTGTGTTATTCCGGTTGATAGCATTACCGGCAACCCAGAAGAAGAAATAATGGCTTTTGGCGTATCTACCGATGAAGCAAAAAATCAAGCCGAGCAATTATTAGCATCCACCTATGGGTGTAATGAATCGCAAATTATAGAATTAATGCAACAGGCAAAAATCGAATTAATCGGACAATGGTGTTCCGCCAATAGCCCCCAACAGTAAAATTAAGGTTCACTCCTAACTCCTAACTCCTAACTCCTAACTCCTAACTCCTAACTCCTAACTCCTACCACCCATGCAACCATTCAAAACTCTATTACGTGTTCGCCACTACGAGATGGATGCTTTAGGACACGTCAACAACGCTGTCTACCAAAACTATTTAGAACAGGCTGCTATTGAACATTCAGAACACCTGGGCATAACATTTGATGTATACCGAGAAATGGGCGGTGTATTTGTCATGCGACGGGTGGAAATTGACTATTTGCGTCCAGCAGTTGCAGGCGATACCTTGGAAGTCACTACTTGGTTAAAAGAAATGCGCGGTACCCGTGCTACCCGACACTACGAAATCCGCAAACAAAACCAAGACGATTTGTTAGTCACCGCTGAAGCATTGTGGGTTTGGGTAGATTCCAAAACAATGCGTCCGCGCCCAATTCCCGGTGTAATGGTAGAAAAATTTTTGCAAATACAACACGTAAATAAGTTATGAGTTATGAGTTATGAGTTATGAGTTATGAGTTATGAGTTATGAGCCGCCCAGTTGTAGAGACGCGACGCTCCTCGCCTACTGTGCTACGGGCGCTGGCTCAAATTTCGCGCGAAGCTCGTCTCTTGAAGCTTCCCCCGACAGACGCAAGCGTCTGTACAGGAGGCGCCCAGTTATGAGTTATGAGTTATGGGTTATGAGTTATAGATTGTTAAATTTTGCTTTTTAATGTTTTGCCTACTAGCATAGTTGCAATACTCACTCACCAAAATGAGTTTTTATACCATTTACCGTCGCTCGCGATACATATAAATGCTGTAGAGACGCGACGCCAGTCTGTACACTCAGGGGAACTCGCGAAGGCACGCTGGCTCAAATTTCACGCGAAACTCGTGTCTTGAAGCTTCCCCAGCGCTCTTTGCGCTGACTGCAAACAAAATAAATGCGCCAGTTGCCTAAGTCTTGAGCGTGACACTGGCTGATTTTGCCGTTAAGCCTTTAAATGTGTAAAGTTAATACAGTACACAGTAATAGCGCAAGTAGCCGAAACTATGATATTAAATCTACAAAATTTAAAGCTATAAAAACTGCAATCAAGATTACGCAAGTAAGTCACGATTCTCAAATCAAGATTATGGAGCAAATTCAGCCAGAAGAACGCCGCGCCGCCGCCAAAGAGTTTCAGGAATCCCTCGAACAATTGCAGCAGATATTGCAAGAAAATGCGACTGAGGATGAACAGACACCAGAATTAGATACTGGTACTACCAATCAAACCGAAGTCGCAGAAAGTTTTGCGGGAATTGATATGGCTGTGACTTGAATGAAAAAATGGGCTTTTAGCTCACTTTATGCTTCACAAAGCAGATATCCATTTTATGCTTCGCAAAAAAGTGGAAAAATTCTTTCTCCATGTAATACACGGTAAAAATTTGTTAAC
>JBIPDF010000025.1:0-34091 GCA_044006015.1 Heteroscytonema crispum UTEX LB 1556 | reverse complement strand
CGTGGGCTCGGAATTGTGTAAGAGAGACAGTTTCAAAGCTAGGCATACGGTTGAACTCAAATCCTAAATCCTGAATGAGGAGTTAGGAGTTAGGAGTTAGGAGTTAGGAGTTAGGAGTTAGGAGTTAGGAGTTAGGAGTTAGGAGTTAGGAGTTAGGAGTTAGGAGTTAGGAGTTAGGAGTTAAGAATTAGGAATTAGGAATTAGGAGTTTTGAATTTTGAGTTATTAATCTCCCTTGTCCTCCTTGTCCTCCTTGTCCTCCTTGTCTCCCTTTTCTCCCCACCTCCCTATCTCCTAGCTAGTTTATAGAACAGAATGCAACTTAATATTAATTGTGAATTGGGGGATTTTAGTAATGAATGACTATTCCAAAAATGAAATAGCAAAAAAATCTCCCGAAACTCCGAACGGCGCAACTTCTGGTGCTGATTTGGCTGCAAATAATCATAATAATCATGATCATCATCATGCAACAACCAGCGATGAATTTAGTGAACTTCGCAGCCTGCTTTTTGGTATTGAACCAAGCAAACTTAACGAAATTTATGAGCGATTAGAAAACCCCCAAATGCAAGCCGAAGATATCAGTGGCTTGCTTCCAGAAGCTATTATCTTGCGGTCAATGCAAGATAAACAATTGAGCGAAGCTATCGTACCCACTATTGAAGATGCTATTCAATATTCGGTTAAAAAAGACCTAAATATTCTTTCAGATGCCATTTTCCCCATCATCGGACGAGCTACGCGCAAAGCTATTTCTACAGCTCTCGACGAGATGATTCAATCATTGAATCAAACCCTAGAACATAGCGTGTCACCACAGAGTTTTAAGTGGAGACTCGAAGCGCGACAAACAGGGAAATCATTTGCTGAAGTTGTACTGCTCCGTACGTTAATTTACCGAGTCGAACAGGTATTTTTAATTCACAAAAAAACTGGATTATTACTGCAAAATATCGTTGCATCACGAGTAGCTGCTCAAGATCCGGATTTAGTTTCAGCCATGTTGACGGCTATCCAGGATTTTGTTAAAGATTCTTTCAACATCAAAAAAGACGATGGACTGCAAAGTTTGCAGTTTGGAGAACTTACCATTTGGATAGAAGAGGGACCCCAGGCGATACTCGCAGGTATTATCAGGGGGAATGCTCCCCAAGAATTAAGGTTAGTTTTTCAAGAAGCGATAGAACAAATTCACCTGAAGCTGAACGCAGAACTTAATGCTTTCCAAGGAGAAACAGACCCATTTGCAGCCAGCAAGCCTTATTTGGAACCGTGTTTGTCAGCTAGATACAAATCTCCACCTAAAAAAAATTATACTTATGCATGGGGTTTGTTGGGTATGGTAGCGATCGCTTGCGGAATTTGGAGCTTTTTGGCGCTTAGAGACCAACACCGTTGGAATGCCTATCTAGAAAAACTTAGCTCTCAGCCTGGACTTGTAGTGATTACAGCCGATAAGCGACATGGAAAGTATTTTATCTCGGGGATGCGCGATCCCTTAGCGGCAGATCCCAACATTCTCATACAACAAGCAAATATTAACCCCAAAACAGTTATCAGCCAATGGGAACCTTACCTCTCATTTGAGCCGCAGTTTATCGTCAAAAGAGCCGAAGAATTGCTCAAACCTCCAAAAACCGTCTCATTGCAAGTTGACGAACACGGTATTCTTTATGCCACAGGCTCTGCGCCTCGTCAATGGATAGTAGAAACGCGAAAAATCGCACGGTTTATTCCTGGAGTCACTCAACTTCAAGACAAGAATCTTATGATTTTAGAACTTAGTCAATTGAAATTATACAAAACACAAATTGAACAAGAAATGCTCTTTTTTTTAGAAGGAACAACAGAACTGTTACCTGGTGAAGAGAAGAAATTGAAAAACTTGGTGCCAAAAGTACAAAATTTACTTTATGCTGCCAAATATCTGGGCAAGAATGTCCGGATTAAAATAATAGGGCATGCAAATACAACTGGAACACAACAACAAAATATGATACTTAGTAATAATCGTGCCAAAAAAATCTTATCTTATCTTAACTTTCAAGGAATCAACACTACTGATTTTAGCGTCAATGGAGTAGGTTCAAGCCAACCTTTACGCTCTCAAGTTAAACAAGAAGATAAACAAGTTAACCGCAGGGTATCTTTTCAGGTATACCTAACTGATACCTCTAGCTGAAAAGTATCTTTATTTATTAGTATGCTCCAAAAAAAAATCTGTATGGTGGGCGCATTTGCAACAGGGAAGACAAGTTTAGTGGCGCGATTTGTTTACAGCATTTTTTCAGAAAATTATCAAACTACAGTTGGTGTAAAAATTGATAAAAAAACAGTAACCCTTCAAGGTAAAGAATTAAACCTTATTCTTTGGGATCTTTATGGAGAAGACGAGTTCCAAAAGGTGAGAATGTCTTATTTGCGCGGTTCCTCTGGTTATTTATTAGTAGTGGATGGCACCAGACATAATACCCTAGAAAAAGCCTTTAATCTACAAACAAGAGTAGAAGAATCCATTGGCAAAGTCCCTTTTATTTTAATACTTAACAAATGGGATATGACCGATGAGTGGGAAATTGATGCTATAGAAATCGACCAACTTGTACAGAGAGGTTGGAATGTAATAAAAACCAGTGCTAAAACTAGCTTGGGTGTTGAAGAAGTTTTCCAAACTATTGCTACCAAAATATTGGAGGGATAGACGCATGCTGGATGTCCCCACTCCTATTATTGCTTATATTCTGACTATGATGATAGAAACACGTTCTCTTGCTTATCTTTTAGTAAAAAAAGACGGCTGTTTATTAGCTTGGGGAGGTAAGCTGACAGTATATGGAGTTAATAACCTCAGAAAAGGTGAAAATATAGGACAGCAGGTTTTTTTCTTAGAAGGTCTTCTACCACTGGATGATGTTCCCTTATTTTTACCCCGCATGAAAACTGAGTACGGAATTTGTGCAGATGTTCATATCTTTCCCGCAGAAGAAGGAGATTGGGTGTTGCTATTAGATGCCACTTTGGCCGAAATGCAATTGTCATTAATTCAACAACAAGCAAATAGTTCTGTCCTATCACAGGAAAAACTAACTAAAATATTAAATCAGTAATCTAATCGGAAAATTAAAGTTATAAATTATAAATCCAACATGAAACTTAGGTTTGAATTCAATTGCGGTAAAGCATCCTAAGTCGGAAGCTTATGCAAATTTTATTTGATTTTATTTAATTTTAAATATTCCAAAAAATAAAAATATTTAATTTAATTAACTTTCATCTTAATTTATTGTGGCTGGTTACAACCATGAGTGACTCTATAACAACAGACCTATTTGCAACTTTAAATATTTTAGTGTTAGAGCGACTAAACATCGGCTCTTTTAGAATTACTGGAACTGTACCAAATTGGTTAAGGGGGTTTTGTCGTCGAAGAGTCACATCGGGAATGGAGGTATTAATACCCCAAGAAGAGTTCTCTTTTGTAGAAAATTTTCTGATTGATGCTGAAGAGTTTTGGGAAATAAATGAAGAGAAACCTTTGAAATCCGGTTTATGGACTGATTTTGATTTGACTGGTAAAGAATATCATTTTGAAGCTTCAGCAGTTTGCTTGAATGACAAAAAAATTCTTTTAATTGAGTGGCTAGAGGACGATTATAACGAAAAACAATATATTGTACAGAAAACTAGAGAAAGTAATTTAAATTCTCAACAAATTCTGAAAGAAAATCAGAAAAAAGAAGTTTTAATTCACTGCATTCTACACGATATAGCAGGACAATTAAGTGGAATTAATTGCTGTTTGGCTTTGCTTGAATTGGAAAATTTGACTCCTAAAGGCAAAGAACGTTTGGAAATTGGCAGAAAGCAATCTATTAAACAAGAAATGTTAATTCGGGAAATATTAGATGCATTTTCTGCTGATGTACAATCACTGGAAGATTTCACAGCGAATGTTGATAGCTCACCAGATGTGTTACGTTCTGCACAGGAAGTTATCGAGCTTTTAAGCCTTACTTTTGCCCTGAATAAAATGCGGTTGCAGCTTGCTGAAAATATTGAGATGACAGCAGATTGGAAAGTAGTTGGTGATAAATCGCCTTTGGATAGGGTAATTTCTAATCTTGCAGAAAATGCCTTTCGCCACAGTCCACCCGAATCTACAGTGACTATTGGTTTACAACAAGAAGGCGAATATATTATCGTTACTGTGGATGATGAAGGTACGGGTGTACCGCCGGAGATGGCGGATACTCTATTTCAAAAGTTTTCGCAAGGGAAAGTAAAAGCAGGTAGGGCTGGGCTTGGGCTTTATTTTTGTCGTATTACAGTTGAACGCTGGGGGGGAAATATTGGTTATTTACCCCGTCCCCAAGGCGGTTCTCGATTTTGGTTTCGTCTACCAAGACCAGCAAGTAGCAGAAGTTAGGAGTTATGAATGATCAGTTATGAGTTATGAGTCAAAAACCCTTAACTCCTAACTCCTAACTCCTAACTCCTAACTCACGATTAGTATCCGATAAAGTGCAATACGTCACGCAGGACGCTGTAGCCAGACAAATCCCACAGTAAGTAAGCAAGAAAACCAATCATTGCAAAGCGACCGTTCCATAGTTCGGCTTGGGGGTTCCAGCCAAAGAGAAAGGCGTTACGGTCTGCGCCGTTATAAGCTTTAGCAACTGGTGGTAAATCGGTAGCAGGACGAGATTCCATTGTTTTTTACTCCTAAATCAAAGTGAATTTTAGATGTTTAACTCTGTTTAATGTTTAGTAGCCAATCAGGTGCAAAACGTCGCGCAAAACGCTATAACCAGCAAAATCCCAAAGTAAATAAGCAAGAAAACCAATCATTGCCAAACGACCGTTCCACAATTCGGCTTGAGGATTATAACCAAAGATAAAAGCGTTACGATCTACGCCGTTGTAAGCTTTAGCAACTGGTGGTAAATCGGTAGCAGGACGAGTTTCGCGAGTTTCCATTTTTGTTCTCCTTCAAGGTCAAATTACTTTTCTGATGTTTGGTTTTTAGTAACCAATCAAGTGCAATACATCACGCAGGACGCTATAACCAGCTAAATCCCAAAGTAAATAAGCAAGAAAGCCAATCATTGCCAAACGACCGTTCCAAAGTTCAGCTTGAGGATTCCAGCCAAACAGAAAAGCATTGCGGTCTTTGCCGTTATATTCCGTAGCGATTGGTGGTAAATCAGTAGCAGGACGAGATTCCATATTTCACCTAACAAAATAATTGCTTTGTTAACTTTAATGTAGCTAGTTATAACGAAGCTGCTTTCTGTCTGTGGGCACAAACTATTTGCTTGGACAAATCTACCTATAGAGGGTGATAAAAAATCTAATTGTAAACATTTGTTACAAAGCCCTAACTATACGATATTTAACACCAAATTGTTGTTGACTCGTCACTCTTGAAATAGAACTAAAAATTAATCGGATTTACGCATCATTAAGGGAATCTTAAGTATTTAAGACGTTGCAGATCCCCCCAACCCTGCTTGTCAAGGGGAGGCAAAAAGCGGCGTGGATTTTCCTCCCGCTTTATTGCCGTGGGCTTTGTTTAAGTCATGATTAACAACTAAAAATTAAAAACTAAAAATTAGAAATAATACTCCTGAAGAAGTTAGTTTTTTTTGACTGTATGCTGCGTGCATTTGCGTAGGCTCTAGTTGTTAATAGCACTGAGTATAAAAACTTCTATCTATCGCCCGATAGGGACTTCAAACTTGGGAGAGATGCCGAGACTGCCTAAATTCAACGATTCTGAAATCTACAAGAGTTGGGTGCTGCCATAAATGCAAATTCTCAGATAGTCTTTAATCCCCACATATTTAAGCGACTAGGAAGGAAATAGAATGTTTTATAGTACAGAATTAACGCGCTCGCTGCACAGGCTTCTATTTTGGGCGGCGCAATCTCCAGTATTAGACCCTTCACAAATTTCGCCAGCACAAGCATCGGTTGTAACTGCAGGACCGCGCTTTTTTGTAGCTTTAATTTCCGGTGTGATTCTGGCTTTTGCTATCCAATTAGTTTTAACCAACCTCTCCGTTGCCGCTGGTATATCCTACCTGGGGCGTTCCTCCGACTCGGATTCTTCGAGTCATGGAAAAACGAGCAGTTTCGGGGGCACGATTCGCAAAATTGGCACTGCGGTGGGGATTTGGACTTTAGTCACTGTGACGATCGCTTTAGCAATCGCTTGTTTTTTAGCTGTTAAACTCAGCTTGATAATTCTAGATCCAAGGCTGGGCGCAATTCTCGGACTAGTGATTTGGGGCGCGTATTTCTTGATACTGATGTGGGTGAGTTCTACCACCGTGGGTTCCTTTATTGGTTCGGTGGTAAATTCGGCAACATCTGGTATGCAAGCGCTGATGGGAACAGCCGCCGCCGCAATTGGGGCAAAGGCTGTAAATAACCAAGTGGTCTCAACCGCTGAAGCCGCAGCCGCAGCCGTACGTCGGGAATTGGGAAGCGCCATCGACCCTAGCAGTATTAGAGATAACATTGAAGATTATTTAGAAATGCTGCGTCCCCCGGAGTTGGATTTATCTAAGATTCGGGGCGAGTTTGAAAAGTTACTTAATGACCCGCAATTAAAAACGATCGCCGGAACTCCAGATATTCGCAATATCGACCGCGACAAGTTTATCGATTTGGTTAGCAGTCGCACTGACCTCTCAAAACGAGATGTAAAGCGAATTGCCGATACGTTGTATGGTGTGTGGCAACAGGTGGTGAGTCAGCAAGCACCTGTCCAAAACGGTTTGGGCGAATTGGTAGAGTATCTCAAAACTCTGCCACCAGGACAAAGCAAGACAGATGAACTCAACGCCAAGGTGGAGCGACTAATTGCAGAGATGAATGCTGCTAAGGAAGCTGACCAAAGAGCAACCCAAGAAGCAACTCCTGGTCCAATTCAACGGACAATCCAACAGGCAATATCTGCACTGACTGGTGTGGTGTTGGGAAGGGCGGATTTGTCAGACTTGGATGTGGAAAAAATCTTAGGTACGCTTTCCACTGCTAAAGATAAAGTCGCCACACAAGCTGATAAGTTAGGTCTTCCGACGCCAAAGCAGCCCTACAGCCCGATTCGCGCTGATGTGGAAAACTACTTGCTCAATACTTATGCTTGGCAATTGAGCAAAGAAAAAATCGCCGAAGAATTTCACCATGTAATTTACGATCCCGCTGCTGACCCCGGAACGGTGCGACGGGAGTTAGAACAACTTTCCCGTCAAGATTTTGTAAATATTCTTCAACAACGGGGATTGTTGACTCAAACTGAAATTGAGCGAATCGCCAACCAATTGGAAAGTATTCGTCAAGAAGTTTTGGTGACAGTCACCGCCCAAGAAGAACGGGAAGTAGTACAAGACTTGCAACGCCGGGTGGAAAGTTATTTGCTGGTCACCAGCAAGGCGAATTTGGCACCAGAAGGTATTGAACGGGATTTCAAACCGCTTTTGGAAGATTCAGACGCAGATTATCAAACTTTATCTTTGCGACTGGCGCAATTTGACCGCCAGGAAATGCGGGAGATATTGTTAGAACGCAATGATATTTATCCAGAGGAAGCAGACGCGATTCTTGACCAGTTGGAAAAACAACGCGATCGCGTTTTAATTGAATCTAAAGGACTGGCTGAACAGGCGCAATATCAAGCAGAAACCCTATGGTTGAATTTAGAATCATATCTGCGGAACACTGGTAAAGGAGAACTCAATCCCGACGCCATCCGCGCCGATATCAAACGATTGCTGGACGATCCCCAAGCTGGAATTAATGCCATTCGCGCTCGCTTGTCTCGTTTTGACCGCGATACGTTAGTGAAATTATTGAGTCAGCGCGAAGATTTGAGCGAAAACCAAGTAAATCAAATCATTGATAGCGTTGAGCATTCATGGCATAGCGTTCGCCACGCACCCCTGGCGGTAGCCGATAAAGCCAAAGAACAATACGACTCAGTAACGAGCGCGATCGCCGATTATTTGCGAAACACCGGCAAATCAGAACTCAACCCCGAAGGTATTCAACGCGACTTAGCCAAACTGTTTGAAAACCCCAAAGAAGGTGCTGTAGCATTGCGGCGGAGGTTGTCGCAAATTGATAGAGATACCCTAGTAAAATTATTGAGTCAGCGGCAAGACTTGAGCGAAGAGCAAGTCAATAAAATAATTGACGAAATGCAAAACTCGATTCGCAACATCGTGCGATCGCCTCGTCGATTAGCCACCCGCACCCAGCAAAGAGTCGAAACCTTCCAAGCCTATTTGCAAGAGTATTTGCGGCAAACTGGCAAAGAAGAACTCAACCCAGAAGGTATCAAGCGCGACTTGCAACTTTTATTGCACGATCCGCGAGTTGGGATGGAAAGTTTAAGCGATCGCCTTTCGCATTTTGACCGCTCGACAATTATCGCCCTGCTGAAAATTCGGGAAGATATTTCCGATGAAGAAGCTGCGAGAATTGCGGACAGCATTGTATCAGTACAGGAGCAGTTTGTCGAACAAATACGGAGCATTCAGCGTCGGATACAAGACACCATTGATGGAGTTTTTGCCCGCATCCGCAACTACCTCAACTCCTTAGAGCGACCCGAGTTGAATTATGATGGCATCAAGCGCGACGTTCGCCAATTGTTTAACGATCCGCAAGCCGGATTTGAATCGTTACGCGATCGCTTATCTTCATTCAACCGCGATACCCTAGTAGCCATCATGAGTTCCCGCGAGGATATCTCAGAGGAAGATGCAAACAGGATTGTAGACCAAATTGAAGGGGCGCGAAACAACGTCTTGCAAAGAGCAGAACGCATCCAGCAAGAAGCGCAACGACGCTTAGATGAAGTCAAGCATCAAGCCCAAAAACAAGCCGAAGAAACCAGAAAAGCCGCTGCATCAGCCGCTTGGTGGTTATTTTGGACTGCAACCGTCTCCGGATTATTCTCAGCATTAGCAGGAGCGATGGCTGCTGTAGCTCTGCTGTAGTTCAACAAGTTGTCCGGGTTCACTAAATATATAGCCTCTCGATATGAGAGGCTTTTTTATGAAACACGCTCGCGTAGTCGTAGAAAGGCGAATCAGAGGAAATTTGATGGAATGTGACCATTTGCGATCGCAAGGTTTGGGTGGAATATGATGGCATGGAGCCTGGTATCACTCAAGATTTGATTGAAGGGGAAATTCCAGAGGAACGTATAGTTTTGGCTTTTTTGCCGGAACGTCAAGTTGTCACAACAGTATGAGCTAGGTTTTCATAATTGGGTGAAAAGTCGCGTAACCCAACACAAAGCTTTGTAAATGTTGGGTTCCACTACCCTTCACGGGAGGCGGCTGGGGCGTCTACGTTCCACCCCAGCTAATAGTATATTAGTACTAATAAACGGGCGCTCGCTGCATAAGTAAATTTTCAATTCCCATTAAATCAGTGTAGAGAGGCACTAAGTGCGTCTCTACATCGTCTGTATTTGTACTAGTGGTCTGCCAAATTAATGATCTCAACCGTAGTAAAAGCCAAATAATAGACATTCCTCAAAGTAAATTTTGCCCAAATCCGAGATTGGGACAATTGAAACTGTAATTAACTACTAATTGCGTTCATAAGGACAAATTAACCTATGCCTAACGTTAACACCCAATTCACGACTGACATGCTGCGAATTTATCTGGGCGAAATTGGTCGCGTACCACTGCTAACCCACGAACAAGAAATTGTCTATGGAAAGCAGGTACAACAGATGATGCTGCTGCTGGAAGCCAAGAAAGCTTTGGTAAATAAATTGGGCTGCGAACCAACTTTACAACAATGGGCGGCTGTTGTTCAGCAATCTGAGACAGAAGTCAAACAAGCCGTACAGCAAGGTACGCGGGCTAAACAAAAGATGATTGAAGCCAATTTGCGCCTAGTAGTTGCGATCGCCAAAAAATACCAAAAGCGGAATCTGGAATTTCTGGATTTAATTCAAGAAGGGGCGCTAGGATTAGAACGCGGTGTAGAAAAATTCGATCCCACACTCGGTTATAAATTCTCTACCTATGTTTACTGGTGGATTCGCCAAGCAATTACCCGCGCGATCGCCCAGCAAAGTCGCAGCATTCGCTTACCCATCCACATAGCCGAAAAACTCAACAAAATCAAAAAAGTACAGCGAGAATTAGCTCAAAAGTTGGGACATTCTCCTTCTACCGGCGAAATCGCCAAAGAACTTCAGATGGAACCAGCCCAAATTCGCGAATATCTTAACATGGCGCGTCAGCCAATTTCTTTAGATACGCGAGTTGGCGATAACCAAGATACTGAATTGCAAGAAATGCTCGAAGATGAAGGTTCATCACCAGAATCTTACATCGCCCAAAAATACTTGCGTCAAGAATTGGAAAAGGAACTATCACAATTAAGTCCCCAACAACAAAAAGTGTTAACCCTGCGCTTTGGTTTGGAAGATGGTAAAGAGCTATCTTTGGCAAAAATTGGCGAACTTTTAAATCTCAGTCGCGAACGCATCCGTCAATTAGAGCTTCAAGCCCTTACTAATTTACGTCGCCGTTGTGCAAATGTCAAAGATTACGTCGCGTGAACTATGGGCAATATAATAGTTGACACTCCCCCGGCTTTTGTTTTCACAGCCGGGGGATTCTTGAACAGCCCAAAAAGCGATCGCACAATAAATAGACCAAGCTTTTGGGAACATTGCCGTGCCCCTACCACAATGTGTGGTTCAATTAGATGAGAACTGCTGTAAATAAATGTTTAATATTCAGGACTTACCCACGAAGTTCCAAAAACCCGGTTTTTTTGCGTAAGTCCTAATATTTAAAGATAGATTGTTGAAATCAGCCCAGCCCGGAGGACTTCACAATCTAAAATCCTTTCATCTAAAATCTAAAATCGTATTACTTGCGGCGTTGCAGCAATCGCATCAAAGCCGCACCAATCAACAATCCGGCAATTTGCGCCCAATAGCCCATCGTTGGTTGATTGAAGCCACCGGGAATATTTAAACTACCAATCCCATAAAACAACTGTTGGACAAACCACCAAAATAGATAGAAACCGGCTGGTAGCGTAATCGGGACAAATATAATTAATAACGGCATAACTGTTTCCACTTTAGCCTGGGGAAACTTCAAAGCATATCCCCCCAAAATAGATGCGATCGCGCCATTCGCCCCAATCAATGGCACAGTCAAATTAGGTTCCGCCAGAATTTGCACCACCCCAGTAAAAACGCCACCAAGCAGGTAAAATATTATAAACCGTTTGTGTCCGAGAGATTTTTCTAAAGACTTACCAAAAACCCACAAAAATAGTAGATTACCTATGATTTGGCTAAAACTGCCATGCAGAAACATCCCTGCTAGCAGCGAACTTGAACGTATAACTACAAATATCCAAGCCGCAGGGTTACCAGCTAACGCTGGTGCGATCGCTGCATTAATTTGCGCCGGAATTACACCCCAATTATTAACCAAAGAACCCAACTCACCACCCAAATCTAATTTTAATTCCCAGAAAAAAATGGCAATATTAATACCAATTAAAAAGCAAGTCACAATTGGCTTTTTACGACCGCGAACATTATCAAGTATAGGAATCATTGGGATTTTAGATTTTAAATTTTAGATTGTAGATTGATATTTCTCCCCCTCTCCCCCTCTCCCCCTCTCCCCCTTCCCCATCTCCCCATCCGGTTACGCTGTGGCAAGATCGAAATCATATAGTATGGTACTTAACTAGGCAAACTCAATGCTGGGAAACACACTTGTAGGAAGATATCAAATAATTCGCCACTTGGGAGGTGGGGGATTTGGTGAAACTTTTGTCGCCGAAGATACTCAATTACCAGGATTACCTCAATGTGTGGTCAAGAAACTCAAGCCTCAAGCAAATGATCCAGTAACTTTGCAAACAGCTAGACGCTTATTTGATACGGAAGCTCAAGTTTTGTATAAGTTAGGTACTCACGATCGCATTCCCCAACTTTTAGCTTACTTTGAAGAAAACGAAGAATTTTATCTTGTACAGGAATTTATTGAAGGTCATGACCTCAATGAAGAATTTACACCAGCAAAAACCCATCCTCAAGATGAAGTGATTCCCCTTTTACAAGAAATCTTGGAAATTTTAGAGTTTGTCCATCGCAAGAAGGTGATTCATCGCGATGTTAACCCGCGAAATGTACTAAGACGCCAACACGATAGTAAATTAGTTTTAATTGACTTTGGGGCAGTTAAACAAATCGCTACACAGGTAATTGTCCCCCAAGCCAAAACAAAATCTACTGTTGCAATTGGTACTCCCGGATACATCCCCAGCGAACAAGCCCAGGGAAATCCCAAATTTAGCAGTGATATTTATGCTGTCGGGATAATTGCGATTCAAGCCCTGACTGGTTTATCGCCAGAACAATTAGAATTAGATCCAGAGACGAATGAAATTCTCTGGCAAAATCACGCTCAAGTCACTCAGGAATTTGCGTTTTTTTTAGATAAAATGGTGTGCTATGACTTTCGGCAACGCTACTCTTCCGCAACAATTGCATTACAAGCACTGAAAGATTTAAATAAACCACCATCTCAAACAATAACATTAAATTTC
The DNA here is from genome assembly GCA_044006015.1 of Heteroscytonema crispum UTEX LB 1556. Classification (GTDB taxonomy): domain Bacteria; phylum Cyanobacteriota; class Cyanobacteriia; order Cyanobacteriales; family Nostocaceae; genus Heteroscytonema; species Heteroscytonema crispum. The sequence continues at coordinate 21,470 of JBIPDF010000025.1, read as the reverse complement.
GCTCCCCTTAAACCTAATAAAGCTAATAAAAATCAAATAAAACAAATTAATTTTTCTAAAAGAGGTTTATTAATAAAATCGTTTTTGGCAACCTTTTTAATAGGAGGAGGAATAGCCGCATCTATATATATTATTAATACTATCAATTCTAATAACGCTACGGAATTATCCCGCCAAGCAAACACGCTTTATGAATTGCAGCGATACCAAGACGCTTTAACTGTATATGAAAAAGCAGCTAATATTAAACCCGAATATGCTGAGGCTTGGAATGGTAAAGGTAAAAGTCTGTATGAATTAAAGCAATATAAAGAATCTCTTGCAGCTTATGATAAAGCAATTCAACTGCATCCCGATTATTTAGAAGCTTGGAGTGGCAGAGGATTTGTATTAGATAAATTGCAGCGATATCAAGAAGCGATCGCCTCTTTTGACAAAGCTTTACAATTAGAAGATGACTATCCGGAAGTCTGGAATGCCAAAGGCGAAGCTTTTAGCAATTTACAGCAATACGACAAAGCAATTAAAGATTATGATAAAGCGATTGAATTTAAATCAGATTATTACGAAGCTTGGTATAATAAAGGTTTGGCACTGCATAATATAAAAAAATATAATGAAGCAGTTTCAGCATACGACAAAGCCCTGGAAATCAAACAAGATTACGCGCAAGCCTGGTACAATCGCGGGAATGCACTCGTAAATTTAAATCGCAGCCAAGATGCGTTTAATTCTTATGACAAAGCAGTACAATACAAATCAAATTATTATCCAGCCTGGTTATCAAGAGGAAATATCCTCATGAATTTGCAACGATATCCAGAAGCAATTGAATCTTTTAACCAAGTAATTAAATACAATTCCAACAACTATCAAGTTTGGTATAATCGCGGCTGGTCGCTACATCAAATCAAACGCTACGAAGAAGCTGTAGAATCTTATAAAAAAGCAATTTCCTTCAAGCGAAATGATTACCAAGTATGGTACAATCAAGGAAATGCACTATATAATTTAAACAAATACGAAGAAGCGATCGCATCCTACAACAAAGCAGTTCGCTACAAACCAGACTCTTACGAAAGCTGGTATAGTAAAGGAAATGCCTTATTTAATTTAAAGCGCTATCAACAAGCGATCGCGTCTTACGACCAAGCAATTAAATACAAGCCAGATTACCGACAAGCAATAGACGCCCGCAACCAAGCCCAAAGTCAACTGCAAACGCAAAAATCAAAACTTCCAATAATTGTACCCACTACAAAATTCTAAATCGTTAAGCGCATCGTTAGAGAGAATTGGTATTTGGTATATAGCGGTTCTCACTTGCGTCAAATACATTGGGATCGTAGGGACAATTCATGAATTGTCCCTACTGTGTATCGTTGTGTATTGCATCCAACCCAGAAGCGCTATAATTACGACGATTTCGGCAAATTTCTCGCATTTCCTTTTCCTCATCATGGATGGCTAAGTAATTTTGAAGCCAATTACACCCCAAACCCATCAAACCCTCTAAACCTAAAGTCGTATTCCACAGCTTTATTGTACGGTCAGAACCAGATGAAACCAAAGTTTTTCCATCCGGACTAAAACTGACGCTTGTTACCCAGTGGTGATGACCTTTAAGCGTTTGCTGTAAAGTCCCATCATCAATGTTCCATATCTTGATTGTGCTGTCCAAACTAGCAGAGGCGAGGGTTTTCCCATTGGGACTAAAACTAACACTAGTAACCCAATTGCTATGACCTTTAAAGGATTTTACCAAGCTACCATCTGCGACGCGCCACAATAGAACCGTATTATCCGCACTGCCAGAGGCAATAAATTTACCATCTGCACTGAACCTGACACTAGTGAGGCGATCGCTATGACCTTTTAAAGTTTTTAATAGGGTGCCATCCTTTATATACCACAGCTTGATTGCTGGCTCATCGCTAGCAGAAGCAAGAATCTTCCCATCAGGACTGAAACTAATGCCAGTTAATCTACCGTTTGTGCGCCTATTGTCATAACCTTTAAGAGTTTGCAACAAAGTGCCATTAGAGACATTCCACAGCTTGACGACTTCATCATCACCAGCAGAAGCAATAATTTTACCATCGGGACTGAAACTGACTGCGGACAACCTGTAGCTATGACCTTTAAGAATTTGCAGCAAAGTACCATCCCTTACACGCCACAGTTTAACTGTATTGTCATCGCTGGCTGAGGCGAGGGTTTTAGCATCGGGACTAAAACTGACGCTGCGGACATCATCGCTATGTCCCTTAAGGGTTTGCAACTGAGATTTTTCAATATTCCAAAGCTGAATAGTTTTATCGGCACTTGCAGAGGCTATATTCTTACCATCGGGACTAAAACTGACGTTCCAAACCTTACCGTGATGGTTTTCAAGTGTTTGTGGTTCAATGCCCTGGATGCTCCAAAGCCTGATAATGTAATTATTGCTAGCAGTGGCTAAAATCTTACCATCCGGACTAAAAGTGACGTGCTGAACATGAGCGCCATTACCTTGGAAAGTTTGCGGCTCAATGTCCTTTTCTTTTTGCTCTAAATTCCACACTTTCACTGTACCATCTTCACTAGCCGAGGCAATAACTTTACCATTGGGGCTAAAACGAACACTGTTGACTGGAGCCAAATGACCTTCAAAAGTTTGTATTAAAGTACCATCAGAGATATTCCATAATTTGACAGTGCGGTCAAAACTCGCGGTAGCCAGCATTTTGCCATCAGGACTAAAACAGGCACTAGCAAGCTTATTGCCATGACCTTTGATTGTCCTTATTAATGTACCATCAGAGACATTCCATAGTTTGAGAGTACGGTCAAGACTGGCGGAAGCTACAATCTTTCCATCAGGGCTAAAACTGACACTGACTACCGGTTCGCTGTGACCATCAATAATTTGAACTAATGATTTAGAACCGCGATCGCCAACATTGAAAAGTCCCACCCTCCCATCGAAAGCAGCAACAGCTAGGATTTTACCATCAGGGCTAAAACTAACGCCCGAGAGGCTTGTATCATGACCTTTAAAGGATTTGACTAAAGTACCAGACTCTACATTCCACAACCTGACAGTGCCATCATTGCCAGTAGAAGCAAGAATTTTACCATTAGGATTAAAACTTACACCGTAAACATTGCTACTATGACCTCTAAGTGTTTGCAGTAGAATACCATCCTTAACATTCCACAGCTTAACGGTGTTGTCTGCACTGGCTGAAGCGAGGATTTTACCATCAGGACTGAAACTGATGTCTTTAACTCGGTCACGATGTCCCTCCAGACGATTAAACTCTCTGACGCTGTAAACAGCTTGCCGTAATGCAGACATCACCTGCTGACGTGTTTCTTTTTTAACTGGAAGTAATTTTTCTAATTTTTGCAATTCATATCCAGCCTTCAAAGCTTTTAGTAATGCCTGAAATGGACTGGTATCAAAAACTTTTTGCGAGTAAACACTTGTTAACAATACATCAGCTTCAACTCGTTCTCGCCTTGCTTTTCCCAGTTGTAAACCTGCGACTACTGCTGATACAAAAGAAACTGCCAAAATCACAGAACCAATACCAATTATTTTTCTAGCTATTTTTTGAGCTTGGGTTAAAGTATCATTAGCTTTCGCTAATATTTTACCTTCTTCTTCTTGAACTGCTATATATCGTTGAAATTCTCGTTTTTCTAAATCCTGGCTAGCAGATAAAAAGCGATAATCAAGAGTACTCAAGCTTTGATTATTTGCCCAAAAAAGAGCATCTTGCAAAGCTTGTCCCCGCAAAAGTCGTGATTCATCCTGAAAATTAGAAGTCACCCAGGCATGAAAACTCTGAGAATAAGGACGCAGCTTTTCAAATTGTTTTTCAACCCAATTTATATTAAAAACCTCTAGATAAATCTGATTATAAACTTTTAACTTTCCCTGTTGCCGAACAACTAAACCTGATAGCCTTAATTCTGTTTGTTCCTGACTGCCGTCAGCAATAAATTCTCCTTGTTGTAAAACTTCCTGATAAATTCCTAACAACCGCCCAGCTTTTTGTTCATTCCTGAGAATTCTGTCTCGAATCGTCTTTAAATGTTCTGGTTCATCAAGGCTTTCCCAATTTTCAATAATACAAGTTTGCACTATTTCTTTAATAAATTTGGCAGTGATAATACTTTCATTTTGAGCATATTTAACAACAAAATTACATAACTTTTGCGTCAGAAACGGTTGTCCACCAGTCCAATTTAATATTTCCTGAATCACTGCTTGGGGATTATCTACTTTTCCCTCTAATCCTTTTGCTAATGGTTGAGCTTCATCAACTTGAAAACCATGTAGTTCTATTGCTTTACCAATATTAAACGGTGTTTGGGTTTTATCTGCAATCAAATCGCTAGGAGTTGCAACACCCAATAAAGCAAAAGTCAAACGTTGATATGCTGAATTATCAACTCGTTTATTATAGAAAAATCGAATCAACGCAAAAAAATCATCTAGAGAAAAACTCTGGCTGAGAACTCGGTCAATTTCATCTACAAAAATAAAAATTCTTTGCTGAACCTCTACCAAGAGAATTTCTTCAACAAACAAACTCAAACGCTGTACCGGTGACAATAAATCCTTCCTTTCTCGCCACCAATTCCGCCAGTTGAATTTTTTAGTTAACTCACAACTACTTACAAGAGATTGGAGTATTCCAGCGTACCATTTTTCCGCCGTTACATCTTCCTTACCAATTCCTGTAAGGTCAATAAAAGCACAGATAAATCCTTCCGCTTGCAGCCTTTGCATCGTCCGTACTCGCAAACTAGATTTACCCATTTGGCGGGAGTTTAAAACGTAACAAAACTCACTATTTCTTAAGGCATTGTAAAACTCTGCGTCAGCTTGTCGCGTTACATAGCTGAGTGCATAAACAGGAAGACTTCCCCCTACTTGATATTCATAATCTGATGGTGATTCTGTCATGATTGCAGAGTACCAGCTTTTTCTCTGAGTATACAATTGCTATCCGAAATTAGTTCAGTTTCACAAAAATACCTGATTTTTTCTTCTTTGCAGCTTTATTCATCTAATTTAACCAGATTTTATCCTATAAACATTGTCAAAATAATAGTAGGGTGGGCAATGCCCACTACGTTTATTGAGAATGGTGCATTCCAATCAGTTTAACCAGATTTTATCCTATAAACATTGTCAAAATCATAGTTTATTGCCGTTGGTAATACCTGATTTTATTCCCCTGGTAGCTGTTGTGAATCTGGCAGAAAATGTTTGTCATAAAGCTAGTTTTCCCAATTCAAAACCAAGAATTGTTCTGAAACTAGAATTTACCTACAAACACAGGAGGAAATAATCATGGCTAATGCTGCACTCTACAGAATTATCACAGATAAGCTAGTAACTTTAAGTTTTGGAGATGACATTGATTATGACACGACATTTAACTTAACCCAAAACCTTGATGCAAATGCCCGTTCCGTTTTAACTGGCATAATTGCCACACTACAAAATGCAAATAATCTCACCTTTGAAGTTGAGATTAATAATGTCAATATTAAATCCTACGGACCAATTACTGGTTCTGAAAGGTTCAATATTCAGGAAGTTGTGAAAGCGGATCTTCTAAAGGTGAGTCAGAACAAATTTAGCATCAAGCTAACAGGCGGACAAGGCAGTCTGAGGTTTTCGGATGTTGTCTTATTATATGGAGTGAATGTTTGATATCCGTTACTGACCTTTTGCAAAGATTGACGCATCCCAGTTTTGACGCAATAAAGAGAAGGGTATCGCTACACGAACAAAGCCTGCCTACGCAGGCTTTAAAAATCTTTCTAGCCTACGAATACAATGAAACCCAACCTACTACGTCTGAGGACAAAACCTGATTTTTTCCTATTTTCATGAATATTATGGCTAATAAAACCTGATTTTTACCTCTTTGAATTTTAATTAATTAGCGTCATTATTTGAATATAGGGCAAAATTATTTGCTTCTGAATATCGAATTAATTACAAGTGAGTAGGTAATCAAGTATAAAACGGGAAGGTTAGCATCGAAAATGGAGTTAATATGTTCCAAAAAAATGCAGCAATTTCTCTGTTATTTTTAGCCGTAATCGGAGGAATTAATCTGACTTTATCTGAAAAGATATTAGCTGAAGAAAAGGATAGTATTGTTTACATTTGCATAGCTAATACAACTAATAATGATGTTTATGTTAGTGGTGAAGATAAAGTCGGAAAATCTTTCACCACGAAAGCACAGGCTGGTGGTCGTTATTGGTGGTGGTGGCGAAGAGAACGTGACGCAAACAGAAATCTAACAGTTTGGTTAAATGGGCAACAAAACCAAGCGGAATATAAATGGACTTGGTTATCACCATCAAAGCTAGGAAGTGAGCAAGCTTGCTTTTTTAATAAATGGAATATCAAGAAAAATCAGGAGGGGAAATTGTACCTCGAATATGCTAGCGGACAAACTGATAGCTAGTACTGACTTGTATCTCAGACTATACAAAAGCGCGATCGCACAAAAATCTGATTTTTTTTCCTAATAGCTACAGGTTGATTGCAATTAGCACATTTCATTAATTATTTCCGGAGAATATATCATGTTGAAACATAAATTATCAACTTCTTTAATGGTCATTAATGCTTTAGTTGCGTTGTCAATGTCAAGCGCGGCTTTTGCATCTCCACCGGGTACTCAACCAGGTTGTCCTGATGGTTGGGTTCCTGCACCAAATCCCCAACTTGGTTGTATTCCTAATAAGATGACGGCGGAACAACCTCCGCAATTGAACAGGAGGATTAACAATCCTACTCCGTCAAGCCAAATCCAATTCCCCCCGGAAATACCTCAAGAGTTTCGTTACTTTAATAAGTGTGAATTGGGTGTAGTTGATTCAGTAGATTGTCCTGAAAACAACCCAATTCCTGCACCAAGAGACTGACCGAATTGATTTGAGATTTGAGATTTGGGATTTGAAATTAAATGGTTTCAAGCCTCTAGTGGTCTACCAATTTTTAAAGAATCCCGGTAACTTTTGCGAAACCGGGATTCTGACTTAAACCAAGCAATCAGAAATAATTTGGTAGACTACTAGTGGTCTGTAAATCAAAGTTTGCGTTCTTTAAATAATGAACCGCCACAGAGAAGTTTGAGGGTCGGTTTCCTCCGTTAAGAGAAGGGGTTGCCGTAAAGCCAAGGGCATACAAGAAAGGCGTTGGCGCAGCCTCTCGCAGAGAAGCAAGAGCGAAGAGAAGGCATCAAATCTTCTCCTGTCAGAGACGCTGCGCGAACGGTGGGCGCAGCGAACACAGAGGAAGAGGAAGAGAGAGATTCTAAAATTTGGTTTACCCAGCTTTGGTTGAAACAGGAATTCTTGGTTTCCTGGCTGCGAGAAAACAAGCCATAATTTTCCTTTAGTTTGATTACTTTTAAATTAAAACTCGCTGAAAATACTCCCGATACAAATTACATCGAGGGATAACATGATTATCCTGTCTTTGCACTAAGCCCATACTGTGCAACTTATAAATATGCATCGAATCCAATTCCACTGGCTGAGGTGAAGTCACAACCTCTTTTAACGCCAGAGCCAAATCTGGAACGTGTTGCAGTATCTCCAAATATCGTCGCAAATGGTTGCTGTAAATTCCTGCTTCTGTGGGAGCTTTTTGCAATAACTGCTCTAGTATAATTTTCCCAGAACTCACATAATACATTGCCAACCGCACCAAATAAGGATGTCCCCCAACCATTTTCATTAACTCGTTTACTTGGGTATCACGCCAATTCAAGCTATAAAGATAAGCTAAATCTTTTATTTGTTTGGCATCAAACTCTCGCAGTTCCACTGGTATTCCGGCATTAAACGGCGATTGATTTATGTCTAAGGGGATATAAATTTCGGTAGAATGAGCTATTACTAACCGCAGTTGTTTCCAAATAACATAAATTTTTCCCTTTTCATGCCAGCTTCGCAGCAGCCCGAAAAAATCTTCAACTACTTCAGTATAAGAAAAAATCCTATCCACTGCATCCAGTGCTAAAACTATTGGACAGTTTATTTCTGTCAATAAATACTCTTCAAAATACACCGTACAGTTATCATTGCTGCCTAAAATTTCCGTATCCCAATAATCATTTAATCTGTTTTTTAACTTTAACTGCCGACCAACCATGCAACAAAGCCAGCGGAGAAATTTATCTAAATTAGTTAAAATTCCTCTATCTACACTTTTTAAATCTAAATACACTGTTTGATAATTTTGTTGAACAGCATCGTTTAAAATCCGGTTGATTAAAGATGTTTTACCCATTAGCTCTGGTGCCTTAATTCTAATCAGCGAACCAGGCTTCACAACCGTCTCACTACAGAGAGGCTCAACACCAAAACGCTCTACATAAAAAGGAGAATTTGCTGCTACTGACCCCTCAGGAAATGGGACATTAGCGATATTAGTCAATGTACCTCTTTGTTTATCCCATGCTCTCCTCAGCGCTTCCTTAAAATTCCTCTTGGTAACTGTTTCTCCTAATAATTCTGAAAGCTTGCGCCATAATTTATTGCCAACATCTTTATTGAGATACTCAGCGCTATAGCCATAAATTCTTGCTATGTCATCATAAGTTTTACCCTCCCAAGCGCCTTGAAAAACCATCATTTCAATATCACTAAGGTGTTTGCCAGTATTGGAAAATACAGCTTGGTCGGCAAAATCTTTGGCTATTATCCACTCTAATTCTGATTCTGAGTTCATAGACATACGCGATCGCGCTCGATATGAGCAACAAAATTACTCAATTCATAAAGCAATATAGCGGTTCTCACTTGCGTCAAATACATTGGGATCTCCGGGACAATTGATGAATTGTCCCTACTGCTTCCGATTGTGTATTGCATCTAACCCAGAAGCGCTATAAGTTCAAAAGCCATTTTGTAGAAATACACCTACATAAAAACACAAGCCACACACAGTATTCCTGAATTGGGCAACACTGATATATAGCGGTTCAAGGGAGGAGTATTCAGGAGGTTATCGGTTGAGATTTTAAGCCTATCTGCTGATTAGTTATGCCATTTGGTAGTTACCCAGCGTTTCATACACCTATACCCTAGAGGGTAGTGACTACTGTTGTGAGGCAAAGCAAAATGACACTCACACAAACGTGGCGATTCATAACAATCATGTTGACTTCGCTTAGTCTCAGCTTGTCTATGGCGCATTTGCTGGAGTTGCCGCAAAGAATGCAATTTGACCAGCAACTTTGGGTTAAAGTGACGGTTTTTGAAAATGTTTATCGGCTTTTTGGCTCAGTCGGCGCAGCTTTTGAAGTCGGCGCGATTCTGACAGCAATTGTGCTGGTGTTTCTTGTCCGCAGACGCAGTTCGACTTTTTATTGGACGTTGGGCGGAACGGTTTTTTTGGTGCTGGCGTTTGTAAGTTGGATAATGTTTGTCGCACCGATGAATGCTGAATTCGCCAAATGGCTGACGAATCCCATTGGGTCGGACTGGACGCGCTATCGCGACCAATGGGAGTATGCACACGCAATAAACGCCTTTATCAAAATCATTGGGTTAAGTTTGCTCGTGCTTTCCGTGCTTGTTGAAACACCGAAAAAGAAAGTAACACCTTAAAATTTGGAATTTCAAGGTGTTATAGGTAACCTTTCATGCAACCCGCGATGTTTTGTAAGTAACCCCACGGCTTTTTACTACCGAATATTCACCTCTTGCATGTAATTTCCAGGGTCAAAATCCTTCAGACTTGTAGATGTTTTGCTGTTAATAAATGAATCTGTATTTTTAACAACAGCAGTTGAATTAGCTGAACTAACAGTAGAATTTTGCTTTAAAGGTGACACCTTTGCTACACTTGCCGTTTCTTGCTTGTGACCATTAGCTTGCAAGCGTTGCTTGCTGCGATATTCAACTAATTTGGCTTGAGCTTGAGTGTAAACAGAAGTACCTTTAGGAACCTGTTGCAGCAGTTCTACAGCACCATCCAAATCACCCGCAGATGCTTTCGTGTAGGCTTTTTGTAAAAAATAGGAAGCCCTGACACCCCGCTTATGTCTGTACTCAGTTAACTTTTGTTGAACAATGGCACCGGCAGAACTTTCTCGAGGAATTTGACTCAGATAATTTAACGCAGTTGAGAAATCTTTTACCTCTGCTTTTTTGTAGGCTTTTGATAATAAACTTTGCGTTTGTACCTCGACGTTGGCGTGTGCATGCTCAACTATTTTGTCTAATTTAGATTGCCAATATAAAATATCGGAAACCCGAGAAGCAGCACGAAGTGCATCTGCCCATCGTCCTTCATCATCGGCTTTTTGAGCTAATTTATATTGTTCGGCAGCAATTTGCCATTGCTGTTGCCATTCTTCGATGGTGGCTTGAGCTTCTGGATAAACATTGCTGTGTGCAGGAATCGTTTTCGCTAAAGCGATCGCTTTATCTAAATCCCCTGCTTGATATTGTTCTGTCGCTTTATATAAAGTCTCTGTTTCCGAATACGCCGGAGAAATATTAACTAAAGAATATACACCAAATCCCATCATTAAAGAATTAGCCGCCAATCCGACTTTCATTCCTGTCAGTAGTGGGGATGATTTCGCTGCTGCAGAACCCAGGCGAGAACTATCATCCCCTGTACCTAAATCTTGGGATACGCTATAGTGCGCGTCTTTAGCCGCCAATCCAACTTTCATTCCTGTCAGTAGTGGGGATGATTTCGCTGCTGCAGAACCCAGGCGAGAACTATCACCCCCTGTACCTAAATCTTGGGATACGCTATAGTGCGCGTCTACTGTTTGCAGGTGCGAATTTTCTAATGGTATTTGCTTGAGTATCCCCAGTACTTCACTCGCCGACCCAAAGCGATTTTTGAAGTCATAACGGATCATTTGGCTGAGAATCGCAGCTAGATAATCACTAACTGGCGTGTTCTGAGAACGCCAAAGTATCTCGTTGGTATAAATATCTACTTTTAATTGCAGCGGTGCTAACCCAGTTAATGCTTGGATGGCTATCATGCCCAAAGCATAAATATCACTGTTAGGCTGCGTTTGACTAATAAATTGTTCTGGCGGTATATATCCCAATGAAGTGACAGGAATTCTATAAATCGGCAATACCGAATCTGCCCCAAAATCAATCGGCTGGATAGAACCAAAGTCGATAACAACTAACTTACCATCACTCGCACGTCTAATTAAATTTTCTGGTTTGATATCGCAATGAATCAGGCCTTGAGAGTGAACAAATTCCAGCACACCCAAAACATCTTGCAAAAATTGGATAACTTCGCTTTCACTCCAGAGATTTCCCCACTGTGTAGTAGTTGGGAGTTCCGCTGTTAGCGGATGTCCTTCAACAAATTCTTGCACTAAGTAAAATCGTTCGTTTTCTTCAAAGCAAGCTATAAGTTCGGGAATTTGGTTGTGGTGTCCCAACTGCTTTAGGGTTTCAGTTTCCGTGAGGAACCGCAGTCTTAAGGTTTGCAGGTAACTTGGTTGAGAACTAGTAACCTTAAGCTGTTTAACAACGCATTTGGGATTCTCAGTGCGACCTATGTCTACGGCAATGTATGTTTGCCCAAATACTCCGGCACCCAGGCTTTGGACAATTTGGTAACGTCCTTGTAATATTCTACCGATCATGTGGTGGATCATGAGCTGGTTACTTAGTAACTCCTATTTAGGTTTTCTGACATTGCCCTATGTTTCCGGAAACCCTTATAAATTAGTCACTACAAGGCTGATTCCGGCAATAATCTTTTGCCTGCCTTAAGGGTTTATACGTAGTATTCTTATTTAAAAATATATTTTGATACATTAAATTAGCAACAGGGCAAGGTATGAAAAGTTGCCTATATTGTCAAGCATTGCCAAGATTATTTACTGATACGCTGTGCCAGTTTGTCTAGCTGGTTTAGTAAGTGCTGATACTATTGACAATTTATCAATCCTCTAAGGAATGAAAAATCAAAAATATTTTGAATTTAAAAATTCGCAATTAAAATTTGAATTTTTGATGAATTATCCTGATTTTGTTGATTATTATCTTTATTATTTGACCTAAATATGATAATGGCAAGACTTGCGCGGGCGTAGATGCTAACCGAAGTTTGTCATCAGATATCGCCTGATAAATGCCTTGTGGGCTTTCTTATTGATTATCCTTAAACCTATTAGACCCTTGAGTGGAAAAGACGTAGCTCGTATTTCGGGCAACGCAGAATTAATTTCCCCAGAGGTCTATTAGTGGTCTACCACAAAAAATATGAGGGGTTAAACAAAAACCGCACGCCCGCGCGCCAGGGCGCCCCAGGAACAGGAAAAGAGAATGAGCCTTAAAATTTGTTTACTCCTCATGCATTAATGTGGCGGACTACTAGTAGTTCGTTTGATTAGTTTTGATGGGTTGTAGAGACGTTGAATGCAACGCCACTACAGGGTTTTGACGATTTACCCAAGCCTCAAAATTAATGAAACAGACCACTAGTCCACCAACCCAAATTTGCGTAATGAGATTAGCGATAATTTGAGTTTAGTTTTAATTTCAAATAAGTATCCCAAATCAAACCCGTTTCAAAATCTCAAATCTAAAATCCTTTCATCCAAAATCCACGCATTGGTATAATCCCTAGTCCAAGGGTTTCTCATTTTCTTCTTCAAGCACCTCAGCAGCTTTGTCTTGTAACGGCTTCACCACCTTCGCTATAGCCTGTTGCACAAAACCCTTGATAAATTCATCCCGGCGATTGAGTTGAAACTGGCGCTGTACTACTTCTGTCATCCCGCCATCACCCCAATCTTGGTCATGACGAAAATACTCGATAAAGCTTTTACCTGCAATACGTGTCAGATAAGCAGCTGTCACACCTTGAATTGCCCTACCAATAATAAAAGTGCCAACATTGAGCTGCAAAGCTGTGGAAAGTAATTGTAGCGCCCCCTTGACAATCCCCAAACTGGCGATAGTTTTGGCCAAAGACAGCGCTAATTCCCGTCCGCGTTCCATATTCAACTCACAGCCGTAAATTCTCCCAATTTCTACGACCATTTGAGCATTTACGGCGGCTGTTGCCAATAAATCTACCACTGGTAAAGGTGTCACCGAAACCACACCCGCGCCAATCCACTGAAAACGCTCGACAATTTTATCAGCTTGACGGCGGCGTTGGGCGTCGATGAGTTTTCGCGCTTCTTCTCCCAAACGCATTGATTGCAAAAGGATATTATCTGCAACCAAATCTTCACCTTCTGCCCGTAAAATCGCCGCCATGCGCCGCAGTAATGGTAAAATATCTGGTTCAGGTTCGTAAATTTCGCCTTGTTCGAGTTGGACAGTGCCGGGATTCGCAGCGATCGCTACTACATCACTGGCGGCAATAAATCCTCGCACTCGCTGGCGCAACCTTGCCAAAATCGCTTCTTTATCTTCATCTGTATATAAATCGGTTTTGTTGAGGATAAGCAGCGATCGCTTGCCAATTTCCGCCAAACTCCGCAACGGTTCGTATTCTGACCGCCGCAAATCATTATCTACCACAAACAACAGCAAATTAGCTTCCGTCGCCAACTCCCGCGCCAGTTGTTCGCGTTCGGTTCCCGCCACACCCGCTTCTAAAATTCCCGGCGTATCTGTAATTAAAATTTTGCGTTCCAATCCCTTCAACCGCAAACAATAGGTTTCACCTACTTGGGTTGTGCCCATTGGTGCATCCACCTTACCCACCATCCGTCCCATCACCGCATTTACCAAGGAAGTTTTGCCAGCGCTACCAGTGCCAAACACTACAACTTGAATTTCACCCCGTGCTAAATTAACTTCAATTTCCCGCGATCGGCTTAATAAAGCTTGCCGTGCGACTTCATCTTGAATTTGGGAAACCTGCTGTCGCACCGCTTGCAGAGTCGAAGAAGCCGCATCAGACTTAGCAGCCGGAATTTGCGCCGGAGTCACTCGCGTTTGGGGACGCCGCCGCCAACGAGTTTCGCCCCCCTGAATCACCAAAAAATAATAAACAAAAGCGGCAATTAAGGCGGCGATGAGGACAACCAGCAACAACAATAGCAAATTGCCCAACAAGGGAGAATAGGACAGTTGCCAATAGAGGCGCGACAGAGAGTCAATCAGCCAGAGGCTGAGTCCCAAGATGACTATCAAACCGACAATCAGCGTGACGATGCGCGACAGAGGCATGGTTGGCAAAAATTAATAGGTATTACGCAAGCAGATGCTTCTCATCTTAATAGTTTCAGTATTTTTCACCAGAGTATTAACAAGCAACTTTTGATAAACTAATAAAGTTTTGGTATCAAGATTTACAGTAAATCTTTGTCGGCAGGATTTCTCGAATATGAAGAGTGAAAATCCGCCAGATGCTAAACTGCAACAGCAGACTGCACCATGACTGGATTACGTGAGTTAAGACAGTTGCGAAAACATTACTCTCACTGGCCCAAACGAGTGTTCCATCGACTTAGTATTCGGCAAAAAATTTTTTGTGGCTACAGTCTTGCCTTGGGGATTGCAGTTTTGGGAACAGCGGCGGGATTGGTAGTAGGCGATCGCTATTTTCAGCAAGCCAGACGGCAGATGATTTTAGCAGATGAGGAAGGTAACTTGTTGAGTAATTTTCAAGGGGCACTGTTGGAAATACAGACCCATCAGCAAGAATTTGTGCCTTTTTTGCGCGAACGCCGAGAGTTTATTGGGGAAACTACTGAATTGATGGCACATCTGAAGGAAGCTGAGAATCTGCTTTCTCAGTTACAGGAATTTAGTCAAAGCACGTCGAACGGCGATTTACAGGCTCTACTAAAAAAACATGACAGTAATCTAAAAGAATATTTGCAGCAATTCCGGGTGTTGGTACAACAGATTTCACCACTAACCTCAAAGCCAGAGAAAGTAACAAAAGCACAGCAATTAATTTCGCAATTTAACCAAAGTCAGGTTGCACTAGAATTTTATAAATTTTCCCATGAGTTAACTGACTTTGCGAAAACAGTGCGAGAACGCCAAAATCAAGCTGATGCAGCCCAACGACAGGCAGATATAATGGAAGTTCAGATCATCGTAGGTAGTATGCTGCTGTCAGTGGCGATCGCTTCCATCCTCGCCATATACATCAGTCGAATTATCACCCGTCCAATTCATGCAGTGAGAAATGTGGCGCTGCGAGTCACCAAAGAAGCCAATTTTGACTTGCAAGCGCCCGTAAATACAACAGATGAAATAGGGGCGTTAGCAACTTCCCTCAACCAATTAATTCAACAGGTAAAACACCTTTTAGAAGAACAACAAGCCGAAGCCCAAGCGCGACTGATTCAAAGTGAGAAAATGTGCAGTTTGGGACAGATGCTTGCTGGCGTCGCCCATGAAATTAATAATCCCGTAAATTATATTTCTGGCAACTTGGTACATATTAAAAACTATATTGAAGATTTATTAACACTGCTGCAAACATACAAAACCGAAATTAACAATCCTCCCGCCGCCGTGCAAATTATAGCAGAAGAAATTGATTTAGAATTTCTGAAAGTTGATTTACCAAAACTTATCAATTCAATGGCATTTGGGGCGGAACGCACCCGAGAAATTGCTCGGAGTTTAAAAGACTTCTCCCGTCTGGATGGGGGTGAAATGCAGATAGTAGATATACACGCTTGTATTGAGAGTACCCTGTTGATTTTAAACAATCGCTTGAAAAATGGTATTACCATCATTCGGAATTATAAAGAAATTCCAGCAATTGCAGGCTATACGGGTTTACTTTATCAGGTATTTATGAATCTGCTGAGTAATGCGATCGATGCTTTAGAACAAAAATATAATGACAGCCAAAAAACTGAATTTTCACCTGAAATTACCATCGCGACAGAACATTTGGATAATTGGGTGACAGTGAGAATTGCAGACAATGGTTCCGGTATTTCACCAGAAAATATACAGAAGATATTTGAAACATTTTTTACTACAAAACCGCGAGGAATTGGTACTGGCTTGGGGCTAGCAATTAGCCATCAAATTGTGGTAGAAAAACATGATGGCAAAATTACTTGTCAATCTCAATTAGATAAAGGTACAGAATTTGTCATAACCTTGCCAACAGCTAGCCGTTGAGAAAAAATATCTAATTTATAGCTATATAGCAGTCTTAAATCATTCGTGAGAAACGTTCGTGTCGGGTTTCGTAAAAGTTACCCGACTTCTGAGGCTTTCGATTTTCACAAATCAAATAGTATTGCTATATCTAGCAATCCGCGCATCATTCATGAAAATGAGCGAAACCGGGTAACTCCTGCGAAACCCGGTTTCTGGACACCATGAATTGTCACGCTCTGATATAGGATTGCTATATATATATGAATAAAGGTAATGCCGTACTCTCGGCTACGCACCCAACAAATATTCCTTAACCTTTATCAGGAGTTGAAACAAACAACGAATCACAGGCTTGATTCAGCTTGGCGGCTGACTCCTCTAACAAACGTTGTTCCTCAGCATTTCTTGGTAACAAAAGTTTGCGCTCAATTCCCTGGCGACCGATGATGCAAGGTAGCCCAAATACGTTTCCTTTGCGTTCCGCGATCGCATAACCTCGCGACCGGGTTAACTCTGTATAATGTTGTTTGATTTGTTCAAGGGAAGTTCCTTCTGGCATGGGAAAGTCTTCTATGGGAATCGCGCCAACAAAGGCACTCGACCACGCCGTAAATTCACTATCGCCATGTTCCCCAATTACGTAAACGTGAATGTCTCTATTATCAATATTGAGTTGCTTACCTAATTGATATCGCAGCCTTGCAGTATCCAAAACTGTGCCCGAACCTAAAATTAAGTTTTCCGGACGCTGAGAATTTGCGATCGCTATCCGCGTTAAAACATCTACTCCCCTTGCTGACGATAATAGCGATCGCATTCGGTGCAACGCGATCCAATTCCTTGATTATTCCCCGCAAGATATCAGCATTTTTCTCCAACAAATCTAATCGGCTTTCCCCATCTTTTTGTGTTGCCCCAGATGTAATAACAATCACATCACAATCAGCTAAATCTTCATACCGATTCGTTGGTATGACATCCATTTCTGATCGCAACCCAATAGCATCGGCAATATCCCATGCTTGCCCTTCCGCCTTGGATAGCGTTCTATCAAATAAAACAACAGGGACACATTTACGTAGTAGTACTAGAGCATTTGCTACAGCCGCACCCACACTACCCGCGCCAATCACCCCAACTTTTGATGTTTTACCGTTCATATTTTATTTGCTTGTGTACCATGTCTGTCCCTTTCAAATTGAAGAATAGAGGCTGGTTAAATTACCCTGTCTGCGGGTAGACAAAATATAACTGCAAAAGAGTGCGATCGCATGCATATTTGTGCGAGGATCTGATTATCGTAGGTTGGGCATCCCCACACTACAAATCATTCTTTGAATGTGGAACGCACGAAGCTTGTGTAACCCTAGACTTGTGTTCTGAGCGCTTTTAGGTAAGTGTAAAAAACGAAAACAAAGGGAGAAAACAGTTTATGGGACTTTTTGACCAAATTCTCGGAGCGGTAAGCAATCCCAATCAACAAGCAAATTTGGGTCAGTTGGGTAGTATTATCAACACTGTACAACAATTGAGTAATAACACTGGTGCAGACCCCTCAACCATGCAATCGGTTTTGTCTGTTGTAGGTGGAAGCGTACGTTCTGCTTTACAAGATAAACGAGCCACAGAAGGTAATGAAGCGGTGCAATCTTATGTAAATCAATTTGCAGGAACTTCTGCAAACCCCCTAGCCGTTGCTTCGCTGTTTTCTCCCCAAATGCAGCAGCAAGTTGCTCAGTTTGCTGCCCAGCGTACTGGTTTGGATGTTGGTATGATTCAACAAGCGTTACCGTTGTTGGTTCCCTTAGTATTGAAGTTTTTGCAGTCTGGGGCGAATGCTCAAAATCCCCAAGCTGGAGGAAATCCGGTTTTGAATACTTTCCTTGATGCTGATGGTGATGGCGATGTTGATATTGCTGACGCTATGCGAATGGCTAGTCGGTATATGGGAAGGTAATTAAGAAAGGGGGAAAGGGGAAAAGGTGAGTCAGCGCCCTTGGTAGGGTTTCCCGAAGATTGGCGACTGCGAAGTGCGAAGGGGAAAGGGTAAAGGGTAAAAAATAGGGCGTTGCTGAATTGACGTATGAAGTGTTCTTTCTACCTTTGCGTCTTTGCGACGCCAGTCGCCTACTGTCGCGGTCGCGAAGGGCGCTGGCGAGCCTTTGCGTGAGCTTTTCATATCCTGATTGAGCAACGCATTGCCAGCAATCATTTTGGTGTCCGGTTAAGTACCAATAGTTAAATGGTTCATAGTTAATAATTCATAGATTTTTCAGCTATGAACCATTAACCATTAACTATTAACAACTACTCAACAGAGGAGAACAGCAGCATTTACGCAAATGTCCTCCCCTGCAGTATTATTCTTCTAATTCCTCGTCTGCTTCTTCTTCCTCATCTTCGCTGGTCTTAGTTACTGAGGTAGCAGAAACCACCACGCCCTTATCTAGTTTTTCCTTGACTAGCTGTTTAATTTGTTCGGCAAATTCCGGTTTTTCTTCTAGATATTTGATGGCGTTGTCCCGACCTTGGGAAATGTTATCACCGTTGTAGCTGTACCAAGCGCCTTTGCGAGTCAAAACGCCAGTTTCTTCAGCCAAATCGACAATACAACCTAAGGTAGAAACACCTTTACCAAAAATAATGTCGAATTCCGCAATTCTAAAAGGCGGTGCTACCTTATTTTTTGCGACTTTGACTTTAACGCGGTTACCAAATTCATCTGTACCTTTTTTCAAGGTTTGAATCCGGCGAATATCCAAACGTACTGAAGCGTAGAACTTCAATGCGTTACCACCAGTTGTGGTTTCTGGGTTACCGTAAGTGACGCCGATTTTTTGACGCAACTGGTTGATGAAAATTACCGTGCAACCAGATTTACCAATGTTGCCCGTAATTTTACGCAGAGCTTGGCTCATCAATCGCGCTTGCAGACCGACGTGGGCATCACCCATGTCGCCCTCAATTTCAGCGCGGGGAACCAATGCTGCTACAGAGTCAATGACTACAATATCAACTGCGGCAGAACGAACTAGCTGATCGACAATTTCTAAAGCTTGTTCCCCAGTGTCAGGTTGGGAAATCAACAAATTGTTGATATCAACACCCAACGCCGCAGCGTAGCTGGGGTCAAGGGCGTGTTCTGCATCCACATAGGCAGCGATACCGCCTTCTTTTTGGACTTCAGCGACAGCGTGCAGCGCTACCGTCGTCTTACCAGAACTTTCCGGTCCATAAATTTCAATTACCCGCCCCTTGGGTAAACCGCCACCCAATGCCAAATCCAGGGTGAGCGCCCCACTGGAAATTGTCTCAACCTTCATCCGGGTAGCATCACCCAGGCGCATGATGGTTCCTTTACCAAAGGTACGCTCAATCTGGCTTAGTACCATGTTGAGCGCTTTTTGCTTGCCTGCATTATCAGTGGTGTTAACAGCCATTCCTGCCTCTAACTAAATATATGGATTTTAAGGAGTGTTGGATTGGAGATGAGTAGAACAGATATACTATTTTGACATTTTATTGCCGTTAAAGGCTACAAATTTGGTGAGGATTTTTTTGCAATGTCGGTTCGGTGACATGCTTGTTGTTTATACAACTGGATTTTCCTTGTTGTTCTAACAAAACAAAGCGTGACAAGATCCTAACGCGATCGCTGCCCGATTTGGGTAAAGATATACAGTTCAGTCTCAAATTTTATTAAAATCACGCGAAGTCCAAAACCATGCTTCGATGTGGCTCGACATCGAGACGGTCTAATTCCTAGTACATCCTGTAAATTGGCATTATGAAGGAAAGGCAAGAAAGGGACTTTTGCAACAATAACTTTAGGACTTACGCAACGCCAAAAGGTGGCGTTGCTGAATTGAAGTATGAATCCGGATGTAGAGACCGTACAGTACAGTCTCTACAAAGATTTTGGTATTGCATAAAATCATTTTCATACATGGAATCAGCAACGCCCATACTTCACACTTCATACTTTAGATGACTCATTTCAACAAAGTCTTAACTAAAATTCGCACAAGTTGTTCTAAATCTTCTGGTATGCGGTAGCTATTCAGCCCTTGGGAAATCTGCTTGCTTTGCCGATTCAATACACCGAACTGCCAAATCGTACCAGTAGTGACTGCTCCAATTAACTTTGGTTGGACTGCAATATCTGGTGCATTACTCCACAAATCTAGTGCAATTAGTTCCGCCGTCAGTTGCGTAAAGCCATTTGTCAAATCTTCCTGCTTTGCTTCGATTACCAGCAAATGGGTTTGAGTCCTCAATAAATAATCGAAATTACCTTGTAACTGATTTGTTATCTTGATGGGATACTCAATTCGCAGTTGTGCGTGCGTATAGTGAACTAAATCCGTGACAATGGGTGCAATCAGAATTTCTCGGCGCGTCGCTTCATTCGCCAAGTTTACATAAGGTAAAACTTCTTCTATTCGCGCTCTTGTTTGGTCTAATCTATCGAGTTCGCCTGCATACTCTGCTAGATGCAGTGGAGTCCGAAGCAGGGAATATCCAAATTCTGCAACTAGTTCATCAACTTCGAGTTTGAGAGCAAAGATTTGGCTAAAGGTATACGCCCCGTTGGGGTCAAGTAGTGGCATGATACTCTCCTTAAATGGGATTGTATCAGCCAAAGTCTTTGATGTTAAAGACGGCTGACAGCATTACTGTAGCAAAAAGAGGAGGCGATCGCTTTACAAAGAAAGGCAGAGGGCAGAGGTATACTGCAGAAGGCGGTAAAAGGAAAAAGGTATAAAGGGATGCCCTTTGCGCTCTGCCAATATGGGTACTTGCATGATTATTTATTTATGAAAAATAAACAAGATTTTTTTCAGCGAGAAGGCGCGTAAAGCCCTTCGGGCATACAAGAAACGCCTAGCGTCTCGAAGAGAGGAAAAAAGGCGTCCTTATTAAATCCCTGAGGAATGCAATTTATGGGGAATCATAGCAGCTCCCGCAGCCTCCAGCTCCCGCTGCCTTCTTAACCTGCATTCAACAACGAAATGTTTGTTGCAGCAATTACGGGTGTTAAAATCGTCGCTGCGATCGCCTTGCACTAAAAATCCGTAGGGTGCGTTAAGCAAAGCGAAGCAATCCCAACCCTACTGACTTAGCTAAATTGGATGTTGCTGAGGAAGAAAACCTAATTCGTCAAGCACTGGGAAAACACATAGATACAGGTAAAATTGAGTTAGATGTGCTACAATAAGTGTGACTTGAATGAAAAAATGGGCTTTTAGCTCACTTTATGCTTCACAAAGCAGATATCCATTTTATGCTTCGCAAAAAAGTGGAAAAATTCTTTCTCCATGTAATACACGGTAAAAATTTGTTAA
>JBIPDF010000024.1:0-36355 GCA_044006015.1 Heteroscytonema crispum UTEX LB 1556 | reverse complement strand
TGGAATAACTGGAGTTGGAGTTGGTGTTGTTTCTCGTGGAATAACTGGAGTTGGAGTTGGTGTTGTTTCTCGTGGAATAACTGGAGTTGGAGTTGGTGTTGTTTCTCGTGGAATAACTGGAGGTGGAGTAGTTGGTTTTGTCGCTGGTGGGGGAGTTGGGGTTGTATCTGGTGGGGGAGTTGGGGTTGTATCTGGTGGGGGAGTTGGGGTTGTATCTGGTGGGGGAGTTGGCTGAGGTTGGGCTAAAGACATTTGTAAATATGGTTCTAAAGCAATAAATAAGCTGCTAGTAACAATTAAATAAGCTTTAAAAACTAGGAATATCAGTTTGATAAAAGATTTTTGATTCATTGTCCACTCCTCTAAAATATAAACATCTAGCGAATATCTAATTTGGTTCTTGTCAGTTAATAATTGAAAGCAGAAGCAATATGCTAAAAAAGGCTAGAATGTAAATGGTAGTTAGACTATATGCTCATACTCTGTAAAATTATAAATATTCATATTGTTTTAAAAAATTATTAAAAATATAGAAATAAATTTTAAATAGTATAATTCATGAAAACTTTTAATAAATCTGTTATTTACTAACCTAAAAACCAAAACAATAACAACAGCACAAAATATGCTCCTTATTTATATAAATTAATTAAAATGCACGATAAAATCTACTTTTAAGCCACACACTAGTCGCAGCAAGTCTGATTTTTTCCTTGCAATTTGCCCTGGTGCCAAATTCCACTTTCACTAATGCCATTTTGAGATATGCAAGTTCCTTTACCATCAAATTTACTCTTCTTAAATTCACCTTCATATCGACAACCAGTGGTATAAATGAATTTACCTATGCCTTCATAATTATTTTCATTGAACTGACCTATATAACGATTTCCATTTGAAAATATGAAGGTTCCTTGACCTTGATATTTTCCTTCTTTGAACCTACCTTCATATTTATTACCAATTTCCAAAATGTAAGTTCCACAACCGTCGGGCAGTTGATTTTTTCTATCTCCATAATATTTATTATTTTTATTTTTTGGATCTACCCAATCGGGTCGAGTATTTGGACCTGGAGGTACAAGTTCTGGGCATGTTTCCGCATCAGATGTAGGTTGTCCTGTAATTGCTGGCGCTGTAATCTCTGGCTGGGGTGTAGCCGCATCAGGTGTAGGTTGTGCTGTAATTGGCGCTGTAATCTCTGGCTGGGGTGTAGCCGCATCAGGTGTAGGTTGTGCTGGAACGAGTGTGGCTTGCCCCAAGTTCGGTGTAGGTTGTCCCGAATCTGGGATACGTCTTACATCACTTGTGGGTTGTCTCGAAAAAGTTATAAATAAAAATCCTACTCCAAAAAGTAAACTCACTATGACTCCGATGCCAACCCAAAATCTCTGGTTTGGTACAAAAAAATGTGATGGTGGTGAAATTGATGATAATGCTGTTAATGCTTGCAAAGCCTCACCAGCTGTTTGATAGCGTTCATTAAAGTTAGAACGTACCATTTTATCTAACACACTTGCCAAAAAGGGGCTAACCGAAGCCTTATCTTGCCAAATTACTTCAAAAGTGTCTGGGTCTTTCGGTAGTTCCTGTGGTCTAATTCCCGTTAAAGCATAAATTCCCAACATCCCCACTGCGTAAACATCGCTGCATAACTTAGGATATCCATTTAACTGCTCACTAGGCATATAGCCATAAGTACCAATAACAACCGAGGCGTTAGTTTGCTCTTGAGGATTGGCTTTTAATTTGCTAATTTCTTTAACAGTTCCAAAGTCTATCAATACTATCTTACCATCACTCTTGCGACGCATTAGATTTTGTGTTTTTATGTCTCTATGAATAATATTTTTGCTATGAATAATAGTTAATACTTCTAAAACTTCTTTTAAAAACTGCGTCACTTTTGCTTCACTTAATTTATTGCCAGAAAAAATTTCTTGACTCAAATCGTGCCCATCAATATATTCCTGGACGAGATAAAATTCACCTCCTTCTTCAAAGTGGGCAAAAAGCCGGGGAATTTGATTGTACTCATTACCCAAGCGGTATAGGGCTTTTGCTTCCTTGTTAAAAAAAGCTATGAAGGCTTCTAACTCTTCAGGGTTTTGGCTTTGCCGAAGATTTTTGACGACACATAGAGGATGGTCTGGTAAATCTAAATCTTCAGCTAAATAGGTGATTCCGAAGCTACCGCTTCCCAATAGCTTGATAATTTTATAGCGATTGCGGAGAGTCTGACCGAGGAGCATTGGATTTAACTATAAGTAAAAATAAATTATTATTTTAAAATTTTCTCATCTCAGCACTAATCTCTCGATTTAATCAGGCTTTACAGCAGAATGGTACTGAAGTAAGCCCTGGTAGATAAAACAGTTATTCAAATAAATCGTAATATAAAGCTGCGGAAAATAAGTTCGACCTTTGGCTAGTTTTTTTAGCCTTAATGAGTTCAGGAAGCTATTTTCACCAACAGCTACTATATTTCAGGGTCATCTTCTTACTATAAACCGTATCGTGCCCTCACAATATGGTGGGATCACGAATCTCCTTATAAGGGGTCATACCCCTGAATAGCCAGCGGTATCCTTTGAGAAGTCGGGAATATTTGAACTACCACTTCCCAGAATCATCTTCTTGTTGCAAACCTATTAACTGACGCCGTTTCCAAGCGTAAGAAATAATATTAATCCCAAATTCTTGAGCAGTACGAATCGCTAGTCTTGGCATCGTTAATTCTCTATCTCTATCTAATCCCCAAGCGGATGCTAAATCACCTTTTATTAAAATCAGCCCTCCATCAGTGAAGATTTCAATCGTTCGTTGATTCACTATTGGTAAAGCTGCAAATAAAAAAGGTCGCGTTTTTAAAGGGTGGTCGCGTCGTAATTCTTTAGTATTTTTTAAAGGAGTATCTAATTGTTCTGCCAAAGCATGACTACTTTGTATTAAAGCCTCAGCATCTGCTGGTGCATCAATTAAAAGTATTCCTCCTGTATTTAAGTAATTTTTCAAAGATTCAAATTCTATACTATTTATAGATAATGCTTCTTGACCAGTGAGATATAGTAAATCGTATTCTTGAATCTTTTCTCCAAAACTTACTTGTCCAGCTTCATCCAGACCTCGTAAGTAAGGGTATAAAGCTTCGATTGACTGTAAAAAGTAAGATAAATTAAAGAAATTGCGGGCACATTCCGAATCCCCATGATTAACCTGTGCCATACGGACAATTGCTTGCGGACGCGCTTGCGCTTGACGGCGATAACGTAAATCTATATTGTTATAACCAGGAAAAAAAACATCCCCAGGTTGGGTAATATCCTTTTGTCCTGGTTGTAAAAGTATGCGACAAATTTCTATGTCGGAACTATCAGGTGTAGAATTTCTTTGGTCAAACCGATAAGCTTCTCGAACAATCTCTCTAGAGTTGCGCGATCGCAATTCTTCTGGGTCTACATAACTGACTGTTAAATAGACCATAATCGGTTCAGTATTTGCGACTTCTAAATCAAATGGAAAGTCAAAAGCTGCGGGTACAACTATTAAATTACCAGTTAAATCTATCGCTATTCCTGGTTGAATTTGTACCCAGCGTCCATCTCGATATTTTGCTTCGACTTTACTAGGTGCAGGAATATCTCGCACTCCTAAACCGCAAACAATTCCTGGTTGATTTAAAGATTGATAGTGAGTATTTTGTCGCTGACGATGATAATTATGTGCTTTACTCCAACGTTCGGCATTTATCAGTAAACCATCCGAAGCTTGAAGACGGTCAAATGGTTGAATTTCTGGTGGGGGGAATGGGTGCGACATGGTGGGTTAAGAATTAAGAAGGAATGTAGACACGCAATATATTGCGTCTATAAATAAATTATAAGTTAACAAAAAATCTTAATTATTAGAAGTTTCTATAAATAATTCATAAGTACAAAAAGCAGGTTTTTCTTCTTCTATAATTCGTCTGATTAATTCCTCATGGATAGTTTGACCTTCTTTTCGACGCAATCGCACTACAAAATGATATGCTTGCCCTCCTCCTAATACTGCATTGCCGAGTTCTGCATCGTTGAGAATAAAACTATTACCAAAAGGTTCTGTAATACTAATATGTTTATCGCTTTCGTTTGATAAATTTTCATCTAAAGGTAATCCTGTATACAAATGTAAATAAAGACGTAAACCTTTACGAGTTCCTCGCCATTGGTATAGTTCGACTGCACGGCGAATTAAACGGCGCTGTTGTTGTAAATCCCATACAGAATCAACTTGCCAAGCAACCCAATGAGCTAAGAATGGCAATAGTTTGCGTGGCGATGTTAAAGGGTCAAGGTTCGCCCACATCGCCGAAAAATTATCTATAACTGGTTGATAAGCCTCTTCAAATATTTTTAGAAAGCGACTAATAAAATCTACTTCTCGATAGAGAAGCGGCAAAAATTCCATGTAATTAGACCAAGGACGTATATATATACTAAATTCATCACTGCGTTCAATCTGTTCTCGGTCTGTTCCTGGGTCTATATGTAGAATTACAAAGCAGCGAAAGTTAAGGTCTAATTTATCTTTTTTATTAGGGGCGATCGCTTCTTGGTCTTCAAAAAATGTTTCAGAGACTCGGAAATAAAGTACAGCTTGCATCTGTTCTCTAGGTGGGATTTCATTACCTTCTGTACCAATGCGACACCACTCAGAAGGAAAGTTACCCTCGACTTTAAACTCCAACCGTAAAGGATCTGCCGTCAAGTTTTTCACTAGCATAACCATCTCGCTTGGCTGTCCAGGATGCAACACCAAGCTATGTTGTGAGATCTCAACTCTTTCTGCCCCAGTAAACGCCAAAGCTACACCAGGTAAAGCTTCGGGAATTTGCATTGGGGTTAAGTCAATTTTGACTGCGGGACTAGAACGACTTTGCACCATAAAAAATTCTTCTTCATTGTACAGACGTGATATGTTCGGTCTTCAACGACTAATAATATTGACGACATGACCAGAACGTAAATTGCTATCATCCCAGGAAGATACTAAACCTTCTACACCTGGGTCAATAACTCTTTCTGGCGATGGTTGCCGTCTCCAAGTGTCTCCTTGCTTGCGTATGGGAAATAGCAGAACTGGACCTAGATATCGCACTCCTCGCGCTTGTTGAAGTAATGCGACAATATCTGATTCGTAGACTGGTCGTCCAAAAGCCCAGCCTTTTCCATCTGTTCCGCCAATTAAAGGATTTAAAAATTTATACAGAGATATTTTGATATCGCGGAGAATTTCTTCACGAGCAAAAGGATTATCATATATTGGTTCTAGGGCCATTTCTGTTTGTACGGAAACTCCTATATATTGTGGTTGTTGGAGTTGTACTCGTACTCCTAATAACCTTCTTTCGTCTAAATAACTCAGTACCTGCTCTTGTAATGCGGGACTAAGGTCGAATTTTTCTGGAGATAAACCCTGTCCATAAGCGATCGCATCTGTATTTGCCTGGGGCACAATCATTAAACCGATTGTACCTGCTTGTCTGTTGCTATCGGCGGGTAAACAGCGAACACGAGCGATCGCTCCCGAACCAGCACGTTGAGCTAACACTTCAAAATCTTCTGCTGTAACCGCGCGATCGCGAGTACGTAAAATTCGTGGTGCCTTCATCACTGCTTGTTCTAGTGACTCGGCATCTGCTCCATTGATGGCTGGCTTGTGGTTAGTAACACTAGCGACATACGGTATCGCCGACTTTAAAAATTGCAGAACACCGCTTTGAACGTTCCCTTGTCTACCTCCTCCTGTACGATAAGTAACCATTCTGATCTCAGCACTCCGGGGAGGAATGGCTCCATACTGATGTTCTTGCTTGTTTCTTTCTATATCACTCACTTGCACAACAGTATCATCTGCTGTTGCTTGCTGAATGCGTGTGCGAACTTCTGTCTCCCGCTTAAGTTGACTGGGTTCTCTAATCAAAGGCCCAAACTGAACTGTACCAGTCACAGAATCAATAATGTAGTGTAAATCTTGGGAAGTAGTATCAGCAAAATCTCTGACTTCTTGCCATCGCTGAGGTAATCCACCAGGAGGAATAACTATAATATATTCATTGTCTCGACGTTCTAAAACAGGTGCTTGTTGCAGTTGAAAAGTTTGCCCAGGTCTGCCATTGCTGATTCCCAAGAGTTCATTTTCGATGAGGTTACTCTGACTTCCTCGCACCGTACCACCAACAGACCGCACTCCTATGGCATTAATCCGTGGAGAACGATTATAACCTGGTTGATTTCTTTCTAGTTCTGTCAGCACACAACGCAGCCAGCGACCGCGATAAGAAGTAAAATTTGTCACAGGCCAGTTTTGTGGTAAATGCAAGCGTGTTTCTGTTCCTTGCTCTGGACTAGCTCCTTGTTGCACAATTTCATAAAAACTAAACCCTCGTGTTTTATCATCTCTTTCTTGTAATAAAACAGGCTGCCAATTCTCCCCATCCCAAGCTTCCCAACGACGTGGTGGCTGGCTGGGATTAATACCAGTAGGTGTAGCAGTAGCTCCTTGAGAAGTAATTTCTAAAACATTTCCATCCAAAGGGTCATCAGAATTAATCACCAAGTAAAAACAATTACCAGGCTGGGGTTCCTCTTCAAATACAGATTGCTCACTACCTTCCCAAAAACCATCCGACCGACGATTCCACATAGTTGTGACTCTTTCCCGTAGCAATTGGGGTATTTGCTCCACCGTTTGCGCGGTTAGGAAGTGTAATAGTTTAGGTTTGCCGATAATCAGGGAAGAGTCAGTACTAAAAGTAATCGCTTGTGTTGTTTCAGTCCGCACTGTAGCCACCTCAACTCCTGCCTTAATTGTGTAAGCTTCCGGTAAGTCTGAACTTAAATAAAATGTTAATTCAGTATGTGCCGGGGCTGGAGGTTGGAGACGAATGCCTAATAACTCTAGAAAAGCGACATAATTTTTACGCGGTACTTGATTAAACCTAAGTAGCATTTGGTCAGTTAACCAAGCAAACAGTTCAATTAGCGTAATTCCTGGGTCACTAAGATTGTGGTCTGTCCATTCAGGACAGTAGCGAGGAATACGCATAATGCACTCTTCCACCAAATCATCAAAGGTGCGATCGTCTAAGTTGGAAGAAGGTAATTTTGGTAAAAAGTCGAATTCCACTGTCTTAATTATTTTCGATTTTGGAGTTTGGATTTGGGATTTGAGAATTCTTTAGGAATTAGGCAAAAGTCACGGAATTACATCATTACGAGCGTTCGCGCAGCGTCTTTGGCAGGAGAAGCGACGTAATCGCCGAAAAATCTGGGATTGCTTTCCTACACTACGTTCCGGTCGCAATGACAAATTTTGCTTGCGTAAGTCCTGTTCTTCTGGAATGGGCATCCTCGCCAATCCAATTTGGAATTTTTATTTTTTCAGCCCTACTACTCCGTAGATGAAAGCAAATAAAAAGGATAAACCAAGCTGTAAATATCAGGATATTTTTTCAGTCTATAGTTGATGATGATATCGACTTTGCCGCGTACTGGATCGGCATCTGTGCGAACTTCATCAACAATAATGCGCGGTTCCCAAACCTCTAAAGCTTCTAAAACATAAATGCGAATTTCCAGTAGGGTTTCGCTATTCATTGGAGCGAAAGCCAACTCTGATAAGCGGGACCCAAAATTAGGTCTATAAACCCGCTCACCTACCCCAGTCCGAAGGATAATCCAAATTGATTCTTTAACCTTTTGGTCTTCACTGCTAAATTGTATTCCTCCCTGCAAATTTAATTGCAATGGAAAACTCCAACCTTTCCCTAAATACTCCCATTGCTTACCGTAAAGCGGGTCTGGCATTGTGGCAGTCCTCGCGATAGATATTTATCGTAGATATACATTCAAAATATTGGGATATCAGATACAAGCCTATTCGCCAAAGGTCGAGTTTATCTGCTCTTTTGACTTTTGAATGCGTGAATGCGTGACTTGGGCGCAGCGGTACTAGTCAATTACCAATCAAAACAGTCGAGTCACCCTTAGTAATTTTATTTGGTGGCCCTAATGCTTCCAGGATGGTGTCGCCCATGCGACAAGCAGGGAGTCCATTAATGAGAACTGTCTTGCTACCATCAATCACAACACCAGGACCGTGGGGAGGTATGGGTAAAGGTGTGGCACATTGATGAATATCAGCAATAGAAGGAGCGGCAGCAGCGGCGGCAGCGGAGATCATGCTACTCATTGTAGCTGCGGATGTCGCCTTTGCAGCTTGTTCAGCTGCGATCGCTGCTGGAGCACCTGGTGTGCCAGCAGCCGCCTTGGAAGCAGCCTCAACAACTTGGATAGCTGTATCAGAAATTTTTTTAGCACTCTGCAAAGCCGATACCGCCCCCGCAGGTACACCCCGCCACGCTGGTAGATTGCCGATAAGCACATTAGAACTACCAGGGCCTCCTGTTAACACTGGGGGTAAGGGATGGGCTACAGTGTCAGTAATTCTTGCTGCTGGTTTAGACATAATCTATTCCATAACTTTACGGTATTCAAAATCACGAAAAATTAAAGAGTTTTTACTGAGCTATTTATGGTTCAAACAAGTACTACAATTTTCATCCTAATTGAGGCGAATTAAGGAACCTTTGATGGTAATTATACCATTAGCATTAATGTCGAGATTGCCTTTTGATTCAATTGCAACTGATTTAGTTATGTCGTCCATTTTAATACTATGTTTGCCTGTGGTTTCAATTAAGATTGATTTACCTATATCATCCATTTTTATTTTATGGCCGCCTTTGGTTTCAAATTCTATACAGGCTTCACTATCATTGAGATAAATTTTGTGACCCTTGTTAGTTTCTACGCGAATACCTGTTTTACTGCTACCTTTATCTTCTTCAATAAATTGTAGAGTATGTCCTGTACGAGTTTTAATAGTGCGTAATCGTACTCCTTTAACCACCGAGTCATGTACTTTTTCTGGCGGTGCATCCTTACCATTCCATACTCCGCCAATGACATAAGGACGGTGGATATCACCATGTTCAAAACCTACTAATACTTCATCATTCACCTCTGGCAAACAGTCAAACCCTCGATTAGAGCCTGCTCCTAAAGCTACAACTCTCGCCCAGTAACTTTCATGTTCTTCGGTGAGGGTGGGAAACTTAACTTTAACTCTACCCAACCCTTTCTCGTCTTGATTGTTAGTAACAATTCCTACTAAAAAAGTTTCACCTGGCTGCAAGTGCTTTTGTTGCGATATCGAAGTAAATAAATTACCAGCGCGTAGTCCTCGAACGCTAAATTCTGTTGTATAAACTCGCTGGTTATAAAAGTGGCGTGTCTCCGTAATGTAATACTTACCACTAAAGCGCGTACCCATATTTTGTAGATTTACAAACCGTCCCGGTCGAATTTTGGGATTACCTTCGGCTTTTGCATCAGCATAAACAAATTCTCCTCCCAATTCATCGCATAAAGCCTGAGCCATTACTTCTGCTTGCTTGGCGCAAAAAACTGGCTTGTCTACAACAATCATTTTTGGGGGTTTACTAAGGTTGAACTTATTACTGCTATTACTTCCTTTTTGATTTCCGGTATCAGTTATTACCTTCTCTAATTCTGCTGTTTCTGTAATTAATTTCTTCTGCGTGTAGTCCCAACTACGGACTTCTACTGAGCTTACTTGTTCTGCACTCGTGATCCGAGTACTAAAGCTGCTAATTTCATCTAACCACTTCAGTTCTACAGGCTCTTTAGTTTCTGGCTTCCGGAAGTTTATTTTACCATCTTCGATAAAAAGTTCAAAACCAATACGAGCAGCCCTTTCTCGCAAGAACTCCATATTAGTTTGATTCTCTTGGAAAACATATTCATGGACTTCACCACTCTCATTTATTTGCCCAACTTCTATACCTACTTCTTGAACAATTTTTCGGACTATATCGCTATCAGTGTTATTTAAAAAAGACCGATTATGTCGTCCTCGGTGAAGTCGATGAGAGGTATCATAACCCCGAACAATAATTGGAGCCTCTGACTTAGTGTTAAAATGAACTTCAATCGCTGTAATCTCACCGTTAATTAAATAGCCTTCTTTTTCTAGGTTGAAATTTGCGTCTTGAGTCGTACTAGAAATAAAACCTATCCTTACTTTCTTCCCAATTTCAAACAGCTTTTCATGTCGCCAGGGTTGATATTCTGCTTTGTCATTTGTAGGGAGATAGCTATTATGCACTACCATTGTAAACATTGCTGGCAAGTGTAGACTTTCTTCCACAGTAATTTGTAATAAATCCTTGAGTAATTCCGGAGGTGCTTTTTCTCCTCCTAACTCTAATATTGGTAGACTTAAATAAAGACTTTTACTAGACATAAACAGCTTGTTTTTTTTAGGATTTTTAGAAAGTATTCCCGAATAAAAATCACTCAACACCCATAACTATTGAGCCACTCTAGAGTCTTTTTGGCGTTGTTGATTATCTTTAGCAGCAGATTCTGTTCCACCGGGAAGATTATGTTTATCCACTTCTTGTAATGAGATATCTACCATCGCTCTAACTGGAGTACCATCAGTAAGAAACATCGTTAAGGTGTAGGTTAAACTTGTCATTACACAATAAAAATACTCATCTTTCCAGGTAAATTTATAAACTGGTGGACGTTTATCAGACATTCCTTCAATAGTTTCTACGCCCTTTTTAATGATATCTATATATTCCATTACTGATTTTTTAGTTTCATAAGTATCGTAGATTAATTGTTTTAGGTCAAACTTATAAGGCTGAACACCTGAAAAGTTTATTTTAGGTAGTAGAGTAGTTCCTCTATTACCAGGATGTTCTTGCCAATTAATCCTTCGAGAAAAACTTATTTCAGATGGATTAAACATTATTTCGATATCAGGAGCTTCACCGTTATATGCTTTCAGTTTAGCTTTTTCTAGTTGTGGTTGCAACTTTTGAGGAGTAACTACAGATTTATCTGCCATTTATTTTGTCTCCGTAAATAAAAAAGAAAAAATATAAAATTGTATCACCAAGGTAAGCGCCCCAAATAACTTCCTTGACGTTCTTTTTCGATTTCCAATTGTTGTCGCAATCTAGTATAAATTTCGCGAGCTAAAGCTTCTAAAGCTATTTCATCATTCTCTTTTGAATTAGAGGACATATTATTAATAGTTTTAGTTATTGGCTTAATTTCGGTAGATATATCATCTTTTTTAACTTCCCCTCCCTTAGCAAATCCTTTCGGTGAATGATGGGATTTAGTAACGAAATTTTGTGAATGCGATGGTGATTGTGAAGCATGAAAAGACTTAGGATTTGACAAATTATAATTTTCACTATTCAAATTTGTAAATTTGCGATCGTCATTAACTATATTCATTAATTCTTCAACAGTTGACCACTGTGAAGGAGTATCAAAATCAATATTAGAATATGTATAATTATTTGCTTTTTTAAAAATTAAAGGAGGTGATAAGTAATTATTTGATGGTAAATTTTTTTGAACTATATTATCGCTTTTGTTTTGAGAATAATTCAAGCTTTGATTATTAGTAAACGATGACCTCTGTTTGGCAATATCCAACCCCAAAGATGAAGATGTTAAAGAATTAGTCTCTTCTGTTTGCTGAACATTAGGTGCTTGTGAACCTGGAAGAATATCTTCTCTCTTACCACCTTTGTTGATATGTTCCAAAAGAGGAAGATTTTTCTGTGCATCTCTAGAATTTATGACAAATTCTCCAGGTGTTAGCATCGCCGGTATAGTGTCTGAAGCTGCTATTGGCTGATTATTATCAATCTTTAACTGTGTCACCTGTCCCCCAGTCGCAAAACCTTGAGGTGCTGGCAAATTTTCTACATTAGCGTTATGTTCTACTTCAAAAGGTGAGTTTTCTTTCTGGTTTTTCTCTGTGTTCTGGGAAACAGGTGTTGCTATTTCAGATGTCTCACCTGTTGGGGCTAACTGCGTTGGTGTAACTTCTGAAGTTTGAGGAGATATTGTTT
This sequence comes from Heteroscytonema crispum UTEX LB 1556, assembly GCA_044006015.1. Classification (GTDB taxonomy): domain Bacteria; phylum Cyanobacteriota; class Cyanobacteriia; order Cyanobacteriales; family Nostocaceae; genus Heteroscytonema; species Heteroscytonema crispum. Next base: position 24,345 of record JBIPDF010000024.1, on the reverse strand, counting down.
GTTCAAAAACAGGTGTTGCTATTTCAGGTATCTCACCTGTTGGGGCTAACTGCGTTGGTGTAACTTCTGAAGTTTGAGAAGATATTGTTTGTTCAAAAGTAGGTGTTACTATTTCAGATGTCTCACCTGTTGGGGCTAACTGCGTTGGTGTAACTTCTGAAGTTTGAGGAGATATTGTTTGTTCAAAAACAGGTGTTACTATTTCAGATGTCTCACCTGTTGGGGCTAACTGCGTTGGTGTAACTTCTGGAGTTTGAGGAGATATTGTTTGTTCAAAAGTAGGTGTTACTATTTCAGATGTCTCACCTGTTGGGGCTAACTGCGTTGGTGTAACTTCTGGAGTTTGAGGAGATATTGTTTGTTCAAAAACAGGTGTTGCTATTTCAGATGTCTCACCTGTTGGGGCTAACTGCGTTGGTGTAACTTCTGAAGTTTGAGGAGATATTGTTTGTGAGGAAATAGGTGTTCTATCTTCAGATGTCTCACCTGTTGGGGCTAACTGCGTTGGTGTAACTTCTGGAGTTTGAGGAGATATTGTTTGTTCAAAAACAGGTGTTGCTATTTCAGATGTCTCACCTGTTGGGGCTAACTGCGTTGGTGTAACTTCTGGAGTTTGAGGAGATATTGTTTGTGGGGAAATTCTATCTTCAGATGTCTCACCTGTTGGGGCTAACTGCGTTGGTGTAACTTCTGGAGTTTGAGAAGATATTGCTTGTGGGGAAATAGGTGTTGCTGTTTCAACCGCTCGCGATATCGCTTCAGATACCTTAGATGACGTGACTGATTTTTTAGGTTTAGATTTTGATGCAGATTTAGTGCTTTTTTGAGATTTAGTTTGATTTTTTTTGTTTTTTGTAACTGGAGATTTATCTAAAATATTTACTTCTGGTAAAGTATCATTATTTATATTGTTTGCCAATAAATTTGGTATGGTATCTGAAATAATAGTTTTTATTTCTTTTACTTCTTTATATGGATCATCATTAGCATTGCTATCTGTAAGTAAATCAAAATCTTTCAACCTCTCATCAAAGCTGAAATTATGATTTTCATTTCCATAATCCGAAGAGATTAAAGAACTTATAAAACTTTTTTGTTTGTGAGGTAAGAGAAATTTATAAGCTTTTATTAGTGGCGATTGGTTAGCTAAAAGCTGAATTGAATTATGTTGTCCGTATAAAAAATTAGACTCTTTTTTCAAAGTTAATCTGCTAGGTTCGCATAAAGATGCTCCTACTCCTAACCGATTAACTTTATTTCCTAAAGGGTTAATAATTTCCATACTTAAAATATTGATATTAAACTCACAAATAATTATTGTGACGAGAAAAATCCGGACTTCTGCATTCGTGTCGTTGAGTTGCGACCACCTCCTTGTTTTCCTACCTGCAATCCTTCATAAGCCAAAGTTAATTCTTCAATTCCAACTGCATTTCCATCTGCTTGCAATCCAGGTGCTTTCCATGCGATAGGGATAGCACCTATCAACGTCCAACTCATCATCGTTTCACCAGCTTGGTTGAAAACCAAAATATTAACGTTGCGTCGAGATGTTGGTTTCTGTTCATCAAATACTTCATTTATCCAGTTCCAAAAACCTGGATCGTCGGTAAGACCACGCTTGAGAGTTACATCAGAAAATTCTACATATCCTAAATACACCCTTTGCTGGTCGTTAACACCTCCTTCATGAATAATCTTCTTTTGAATGTTTGCACCTAATCCCGAACATTCTGTGAAAGATGCTGCGATCGCACTATCTACCTCTACATAAAAACGGTTAGTAGTGACATAATTTAATTCATGAGCAATATTGCCATTTGTACTACTAGGCATCACAACCACCTAGCGCCACCATAATTACTGACTCTCTCTCGCTGAGATCGTATATCTTCCTGTAAAAGTTCATACACTCGCCTAGTCAGCTTGTCTAATAACAATGAGTCTTTGAGGTATATATCTGCTATCTCAGCGACTTTGCTAGCATCAGATATAGCAGAGATACTTGCGTATCCTGTTGTACCACCAAGATCTCCAAGAGGTGTGAAAAAAGCTTCTTTTTGTTCTAAGTTCATAAACGAGTACTTATTGACTCATGAGTATGTGCTATAGAATCTAGGCTAAAGGCACTCTTTAATAATCAAAAGTAGCCGAAGGTCTAACTTTTACTGAAAACAAATTATTGTAAACATACTTACTTCTGGCGTGAAACCCGCAGGTTAATTTCGTGTCTTATACCAGAAGCTGTGTTTCTTTTTTCTTTGGTATTACATAATCACTACTGTAAAAACAACGAGGCTCTGTTGTCCCATTTGCAACATATCACCGTTTAAGAAACGATATGAAACACCCGGTTTCAAAAGATTTCCGTTCAAATATATACCATTTGTACTTGTATCAACAATCATATAGGCGTTTTGCGACCAATCCCAAAAGATGCGAGCATGTCGCCGAGAAACTATTCCTTCATGAGGGATACCAGTTAGGTCAATGTCTGGTGGATCTGGCATACTCTGAGTACGACGACCAATAGAACCACCTTCCCCAGATAAGCTAAACTCACGACCAGTAGAATGAATCAGCTTGAGAACTGGTAATCTTGGTGGTGGGGTGTGTGGTTCTGGTGTTTGTGGTATGTAAGAACGCTGCTGATATTGGGTTGAATAGTCAGGAGGAGATTGGTTGGTTAGTTGTTGCGGTACTGGTGGTGGTTGGTGAATGAATTCTGGAGTAGATGGGTTGCTTGGTGTGGAGGGAATTATATTACCCAAAGGAGTGGAACACCAAGGGCAAGCCTTGGCATTATTGGGTAAGGCACGATTAAAATACTCGCAAGCTGGATTAGGACACCGATTAGCAGCCATTATTATTTTTTTTATAATTAGGTATGGGTTGTAAGGGAACAAGACCCACTTTATTAAGTAAACACTGACCCTGACGGGTCTTTAGCATATCAGCAAAAACAGAACCAGCACGTTCACGGCTGTTGTCTTTAGGATACACTATATATATAGGATACCCCAAAGGATAACTATCATTTTTATCTGAATGAAAAGTCTCAACATCAAAATAATTGGTTTTATCGCACAGGTTATCTGAAGGCTCTACAGGTCGTTGTTTCAACTGATGAAATAGAGGTTGAATTGGCTTATTGCTTTTATCAACTATCGCCAAAGGATAGCCCGAACATTGATTCCAAGTTTTGCTGAGAATACCAAAACTGATGATACCAGTCTCTTGCCTTTTATTAACTGCTTCCCGGATTTTCTTTTGGGTTATTTCTGTATTTTCGGTTTTCGATTTTGCTATCTTATCTTCAAATAAAGCAATGTCTTGGGGATTGTTATTAAGGACTAGTTTTTTAAATTTCTGTACTGCTTCTGCTTCTTTAGGAACATAAGGTTCTAGAGGAAGATTGGAAATATTTGGATTTATTTGCTGCCAATTGGTCACTGCACCTGTATAAATTTGACGCAGTTGTTCGATACTAATCTTTCCCTCCAATGCTTGAGGAAGACTGTTTTTACTGAATGTAACAAACACTAACAAACCATCATAGGCGATCTCCTTTTTATTCATATCATTGGTAATAATATCTTCTAAGCTAGTGACAGCAAAGTTTTTTCGTCCACTTCGCACTTCTTCTATAAGGTTGCTATCATTTTTAATATCAAAATCTTGATAGTTAAATGTAGCTTCTACCTGTGCTTTTGGCTTGGTCAATAAAACAGTTAATTTACTATCTGTTTCCGGTGACCGACTCAGAATATAACTCCAAGTGCCATCCTTTTCGCCTATATAAAAAAAATTACCTGAAGGTACGTTATTTACTTCCGAAAAATTTTTCTTAAGTCCATTCCAAAGAGAATATTTCCTTTCTTCTAATCCTTTATTATGCTGCCAAACATAATACCAAATTCCTCCACCAAGCAATAACAAAGCCAGTAAACCTACTAATACTAAATATTTAGGAAAACGCTTTTGCGTTTGTCCTGAATCTGTTGATTGTTGTGTATTATTAATTTGGCTTTCTTGAGGCAATTTGAGCAGTGCTTGACGAGCGGTTTCAGCATTCTCGAAAGGAGTATCAAACCCTAGTAAGCGATAGATGAATTGCTTTAAATAATTATCAGTATTGGGCAATAGTTCATGTTCTTTTGGGTCTATAAGATTACCAGTATTATAATTTGTTGTTCGCCCTAACCATAAATAAAAGGCTACTAATCCTAAAGATTCTAAATCCTGTTTGTATGTTTTAGCTGGGGGTTGGGCAATCACCTCTGGTATAAATAAATTTTCCCATTTTGCTAAATCACAAGAGTATATATAAAATTGTTGGTCATTTTCTGATTTAATTAATATACTATCTAAACTAATATTACCGTGTTCTAAACCCTTCTGTACTTGGTTGGATGGAAAACGCAGTTTTTGTGTGTGAAGAAATATGAGAGTTTGTAAAGCTTGATTCAAAAATTCACGTATTTGCGGTGCTGTCATCGCTCCTTGAGCTATCAAATATTGACCTAAAGTCTGGGATGGTTCTGTATCTTTAGTAATTAGATAGCAACGTTCCCCCTTCTCATCGGCGATCGCTTCCCAAGTTTGAATCAAACGAAAGTTTTGCTGTCTACCATCAGCTAAGTTTACTCCTCCAACTCGTTTAAATGTCTCTTTCCGCTTTAAAGCCTCATCTTCATTAAAACAACGTACTGGTAGTAAATATTCTTTGATGATTACAGGTTGCTGATCTTTTTGTTGTACACCCGCATATAAACGACCCAAACCTCTTACACCTAAAAACTTGGTTACTTGATAGCTACCCCGATTACCTTTGATTTCCATCTCCATAGGCAAAGTAGCAGGAAAACCACACTCTAAACAAAACTTAGCACCTTTCATTTGTTGCGCTGTTTCCAAGGGGCGATCGCAACTTAAGGGTGCATTGTAAGAGCAAGCATATTCTTTGTAAAAAGATTCTAGAGAAGGCATATCACCAGGAGCATTGCTAAATGTAAATTTTTCTGGACTGATTACTGAGTTTGAACCAATCCTAATTTCATAGCGGTGACAATCGCTTGAGTACGACTGGTTACTTTCAATTTTTCAAAAATACTTGTCAGATGAGCTTTAACAGTAGCAAGAGTCACATATAATTTATTGGCAATTTCTTGATTAGAAGCCCCTTGAGTTAAAAGATTTAAAACATCTTGTTCTCTTTGTGTTAAATGCAATCGGCGAAAATTTGTGCCGATTGCATCTGAATTAGCCTGAAACCGACGGAAAAAACTATTACTGGCTGCTGGTGGCAAATAAAATTCTGACCGCATTACTACATTGATAGCTTCATATAGTTGAGTAGCTATGGAGGATTTAAAAATATAACCTGCGGCACCTTTCTGCATTGCTTGGAAAATCCAATCATCTTCTTGATGGGCAGACACAACTAAAACTTTGCCAGTATAACTAATTTCCTGAAGACGAGCCAAAGCTGTGATTCCATCGCTACATCCTAACTCCATATCAAGTAATATTAAGCTTGGACATTTTTGAGTCGTCAATTTTAAAGCTTGTTCAACGCAGTTAGCCTCACCAATAACTTCTACAGCAAGTGCAGAACTTGTACTAGAAAAAATTAGGATATTACGCAAACCCTGACGAAAACGCTCTTCGTCATCTACTAATAAAACAGAAATGTGTTTATCAGTCATAGATAATTCCTTTAAGAAGGCGACTCTATCATTACTGACGGGGCAATCTCGAAGTATTAAATACTATTTCCTCGGCAAAATTATGGAAAATCTAGCACCTCCTTCTGGTAGATTTTGTGCCCACAAGCTGCCATGATGGTCTAAGATAATCTTTTTCGCGATCGTTAAACCTAGTCCTGTACCTCCAGGACGACGGGAGTAAAAAGGGTTAAAAATTTTTTGTATATCCTCAGGTAATATTCCCAATCCTTGGTCAGTAATCTGAATTAGAACTTCTTCTTGAAAAATCTGCCAACTCCAGGTGATCGTTCCGAAATCTGGACTAAAGTGAATCGCATTACTAATTAAATTATCAAAGACTTGTTTTATTTGCAATTTGTCGAGCAATACTGTTACACTTGTATCAGGGATTTTAAATTTTATTTTTTTATTTTGACTTATTGGTTGTAAACTATTTATAGTTTCTAATACTAAATTTCGGACATCGTCAGTTACTAGATTTAATTTTACTCCTTGGCTACATGATAGGATTGTGGTGAGGTTTCTGTCTAATTCTTGTACAGTTTCACTAATAACTATCGCTTGCTGTCGCCAATAAATATCTTGCAATCCCAAATATAAATTGTGCGCGTAAAGACTTATTAATGATAAGGAATTACGCAATTGATGACCAGCTTTATGAAGTATATGCTCTAGTAATTGAATTTCTGATTTTTGACTTAAACATTCTGAATATATATCTAAGTATTTGCTAAGTATTAATGCCGACTCTCTGAGAGGATGTTTGAAAAGTTTTTCGAGGTGAAAAATTATGCTAATCGCCTCACCATAATACGTATCATGGCAAGATAAATAAAAGTCTCCGATGTCTCGGGTAATAACTCATAGTCTCGAACTAATCGGCGACATCCCGTTAGCCAACCAAAAGTTCGCTCTACAACCCAACGTTTTTTGAGCAAAACAAAACCCTTAGCTTCTTGCGATCGCAAAACCACTTGTATAATCCAACGGCAAAAATTCATCACCCAATGCATGAAAGGTTCGCCATCAAATCCACCATCTACCCAGATCGTTGTTAAACGAGATATCCTTTGATGGGACTGTTTAACCCGTTTTAGAACCTGTTTTCCTCCTTCTCGTTCACCGACATTGGCTGCGGTGACTAAAACTCTCAAAACTAATCCCAAGGTATCAACGGTCATAAATCGCTTACGTCCTTTGATCTTTTTACCTGCATCAAAACCAACTAACTGACTCACCATTGCTGCACTTTTAATACTTTGGCTGTCAATTATTGCCTCAGATGGACTTGGATGGCGTTGATGTTCTATGCGAACCCAAAGGCTAAGACTGTCGTGGATTTTTAGCCACGTCCCGTCAATACGCCAATTGCGAAAGTACGTATAGACCGTTTGCCAAGCTGGAAAATCCCCAGGTAGCGATCGCCATCTGACTCCTTCTACCAAAATGTAGAAAATCGCGTTTAGGACTTCCCACATATCGACTTCACGCTTTCGACCACCCGGCTTCGCTTCTGGAATCAGGTCTTTAATAAATTCATATTGTGTCAGGGTCAGGTTACTGGGGTAAGCTTTACTCATGTCACTCTCTCGGTGCTGTTTACTATCTATTCACAGCGTATACTGAGAGAGCTTTTTTACAACATACCCGACTTTTCAAACATCCTCTGAGAGAGGTTTGTAAATTGACAGCTAGAGGTTTATTAGTAATGATTTGAATATATTCCGGCTGCTGATTTTTATAACCTATAGGACAAACATAAAAAACATAGTTTGTAAATTCTATATGCTTAAATTCCTGGACTTCAAAAACATGAGGAAAATCTTTTAACCATGTTTCCGATCTCAGATAAGCTAAATTTTGTGGAGAAAAAGGAAGCTGATTTTCTGCATACTTAACTACTTCCTGATGTTTTTTTGAGATGGAATGGTGATAAACAATACGAACACAGCAGCTTTGATAGTGATGAGTTAATTGTTTGGCGTACAATTCACAGTAACTTTCTATACCGGATGCATTTGGAGAATTAGATCCATTTTCCTGTTTTTGCAGAGAGAATCTTACAACCATTGCTTAACTCGCTTTTTGTGACTGGCACGATATAGGGTTTCTTGATGATTTTTGAAATTCGGAATATCTACATTGATATTGGTCGAAGTAGTATTTTCAAGCTAGGTCGGCGCAATTAAAGACATCTGGAGAGATCTGTGATTTTTCCTCCTAACTCTGTGGGTTCTGCTTCGCAGTACGGTTTCGCTCATGGCAAGTTGTCATTGCTCATTGGTAAGGGTTTCAACTATGTTGATATTGCGTAAGATAGTTTGGTTTCTTCGTGCCGACTTACTTAGTAAGAGGCAATCAATAAAAACCTTTTTCAGATGTCTCTACATTTACCACAATATACTTAAAGCTACAAGTAATAATTTGCCGTAAAAAATCATAACAAAACAAATTAGGTCATAAGTAGCTCAACCTAAAAAAAGGTAAAATCAGTAGACCGAAAAGTTTTCCATAACCCTTACTAGTCGCCCATTTGAGTTGAGAAACACAATTTGCCGCAATCCTGTTAGAGTCTGCTTTTCAAAGAACGGGCATTGTTGGTGGGTTAAGAGTGGAGTGCAAGCGATCGCGATCATCAGCCCCAAAACTTCGGCTGAAACCCTGATTATTTCGTCAGCTTACAAAAGTTTTCGATCTACTGAAAATAGAATTAATGCAGCATTTAAGTAGATATCGATGCCAGCACCGTTAAAAATAAAACTAAGCCCTGAAGAAGAGCGCAGGCTTTTAGAACTCAGTTGTGCTGATGGAGTTCCACGACGAACAAAACTCCGAGCGATCGCTTTAAGATTAAATGCACAAGGATATAATGTCCGAGAAATTGCTGTTTATCTTGATTGGGCAGAGAAAACAGTTAGACAAACTATTCATCGGTGGTCGTCGTTGGGTTTAATCGGGCTTTGGGAAGCCTCTGGTCGTGGAAGAACAAGATGTTGGGCGGATGAAGATTGGTTAGCTGTTGAGCAATGGTTGACAGAAGAACGTAGGTATAGGCAAGGGCAACTAAGTCAGAGACTGCAATCAGAAAAAAACATTCAATTGGGTCCTGAACAAGTACGCCGAATTTTAAAAAAAAAGATTGGCGGTGGAAAAGAATCCGGAATAGTCCGGCAAACTCCTCTCAACCCCAAAGAGTACAAGCAAAACTAGCGGATTTGGAGACTTTAAAACTCTGGGCTTCAATCGGACTAATTTGCCTTAAGTACTTAGACGAATCTGGTTGTTAGTGCCACAGCACTACTGACTATACTTACGCACCTCGCGGTCAACAAAAAAGACGAAAACAATCTCGTAAAAGAGGTAGGCGTATAAATATACTTGGTGTTTGGGAACCATTAGTTTCATTTGATTATGCTTTAATGCTTGGCACGTTAAATACTCAAACTTTCTTGGAAATTATCAATTGGCAAGCACAAAAGGCACAAGATATTTTGGCTTTAACTCGCGTTTTAACGGTAATTGTTCTTGATAATGCTTCTGTCCATCGGAGTAAATTGACACGCGAGCATTTTCAGCACTGGTATGATCAAGGACTGATACTATTTTTCCTGCCGCCTTATAATCCACAGATGAACCGTATCGAAGATGAATGGTTGCACTTAAAACGTGACGAGCTGGCTTCAAGAGTTTTTGAAGATGAGTATGATTTGGCGATCGCTATTATGTCAGGTATAAAAAATAGAGCGACACAAAGCGGCTACTCAGTCGAGCGTTTTACCTTTAATTAAGTTGACCTACTTACCAAGCTTTAAAAGGAAAGCGAAAAATTGTGCGTTCTTGGGGGATGATCGTTTAGAGCTTCCCGATTAGCACTAGGGTCACCTCAGAACAAATATCTGTTTGCACCCTGTTCAGAGCTTCGCTTTCCAGGAACCGAGAGCAGTCGGCATTTGGCCTGGAGTCATACCTGAGTATGTTCAGTTTAAATCCCCTGCCTCTACAGGCAGATTTGTTTTGATGCCTAATTAAAATCCTCGTTACAAAACGTAATTGTGAATTGCGAACTCCTATCCTCTTGAAAAATATCGACAAAAGTCTAATTAACCTCAGAGGTTTAGTCGAGATAATCTAGATGCATCTGGGTTAAGCAACAGTTGAACATAATCTATGCTCATTTTCGTTCTTCAAACCCTAGCAGAAATTTTAGCTGGAGGAACCTCACTCACCAGTACTGAGCAAATTGACTTTAGTCATCCTAGTAATCGCAAGGAAGAAGGAGCAAGACCAACTCTCAACTTGTACATTTACGACATTCGTGAGAGTAAGCAAATGCAGCATTCCGGCAGGCAAATAGAGCGCAAGCTTACACAAGCTTTACAACCAGGAGGTGTGAATTGGTCTCCGACTTGGTTTGATATCTCAATGTTGCTAACAGTCTGGGATAGGACAGCCTTAGGTGAGCATCATCTGATGAGCGAAGCAATAAGTGTTTTATTACGTCATCGCTTACTGCGGGAAGAATTTTTAGTTTCAGAATTGCGTGGTTATGGCAATTTGAATATGACAGTTGCGTTAGAGCCACAATTAGAAGCTGGCTCTTTGTGGAGTGCTTTAACTATACCCCTACGTCCAGCTTTGTATTTAATGGTGACAGTACCATTTGCACCGGAAAGGAATTTAGTACCTCTGGTTTGGGAACGAATTTTCCAAATCCAAAATCAGTTTGGAAGTGGAAGTGTTGGAAATGTTGAGACTATTACCAAAAAGGTAGTAATCGCAGGAGTTGTCAAGAGTGCTGTAACGAACCAGCCACTTGTAGACGCAGAAATTAAAGTGATGGGAACGCAAGAATCGACTAATAGCAGCAATGAAGGGTTATTTTATTTTGAAAACCTGAGTATGGGCAATTATATTTTATTGCTCAATTGTCGGGGATATTTACCCCTGCAAGTAAATGTATTAGTCGATAGTCAAAATTGTAATTTCAAAGAAATCTTACTAACTCCCGCATAGATTATTCGATTTACATCCTTGGAGATAATGAAATGGCTAGACTTGACTATTTTGCCCCTGGTGTCTATATCGAAGAAATAGACCGAGGTAGTCGTCCAATAGAAGGTGTTAGTACAGCGATCGCTGGATTTGTTGGTTTTACCGAAGATGTGCGTGGTGGGGCCGAGTTATTCAAGCCAATGCTGGTGACTAATTGGACGCAATATTTAAATTATTTTGCCCATCCCGATTCTGATGGTTTTACTGATTTCAACGCCTATTTGCCTTTTGCTGTGTATGGCTACTTTATGAACGGTGGTGGTCGCTGCTGGATTAGCAGTATTGGAACCCAGCTACCTGGTGCGCCCAAACCTCCAGAACCAGAACTCCCCTCACTGCGCATTACTGGTCGAGGTAACCGTCCTTCTCTGCGCTTTAGTATCCGTCCTCAAGAAATAGCAGCAGGTCCGATTACAGTCTTAGTTAGCGATAGCGGACCTCGTGCTTTACCAGAGGGTACAGAAGGTTCACCTGCTCCAAATACAGGTGAATATTTCAAAGTTCAAATTCGTCGAGGAGATGAAACTCTTGAAGAATACGATAACTTGACGATGAACGCCGAACCTAATGGGGCGATCGCTACTTATGCGATCGCCGCATTGGCAAATTCTATGTTTGTAACTGTGGAAGATATTTCTCGAACGGGGCAAACTCTAGCACGCCGTCCGGCAAATGGGCAGTACGAAATCGCAATCCCGATAATTCCGACAGCACCTGATAGATTCTCTGCCGATTTAGAGGGTGTGCGCGATGACCGTACAGGGGTACGCGGGCTATTTGAAATTGATGAAATTACGATGGTGGCTTGTCCTGACCTGATGCGTACGTATCAATCGGGATTAATGAGCTTGGATCAAATTCACGGCATCATGGAATTGATGATCAGTATGTGTGAAGGTTCCAATAGTGGGGATATTCCAAACCCACCTAACCGTATGGTTCTTCTCGATTCTCCTCCCGACTGTCCGAAACCGCAACAAGTTGTCGATTGGTTGAACAGGTTTAATCGCCGTTCGATGTTTGCCGCACTTTATTATCCTTGGATTAAAGTTGCCAATCCACGCGATCGCGGTAATCCAATTAGCGTTCCTCCTTGCGGTCATATGATGGGTGTTTGGGGGCGTACCGATGAAACTCGTGGAGTTTACCTTGAACAGCAAGAAGGCTCACACTGTACCTGTACTCAGGTCAGTGTCGAGATGAATTGCGCGTGAGGTGAGGAGTGTAGTCTGACCATATTTGAGCGTAGCGAAAACCGGGAAGACTACGACGACGAAACGAGCAAAATATTCTGTTTTTGGTGAAACAATCATCAAAATATCTGTTACTATGAATATGTAAACACGGTAAGGTCGATTCTCCACTTTGGGAACGTGACGGAGACCGCCAAGACCGCAAGTGGCTCACCATGTATAGAGCAATTAAAGTTAGAATTTATCCCACTGATGAGCAAGAATCTTATCTTGCTCAATGTTTTGGCAATACTCGTTGGTTGTGGAATTATATGCTTAATGCCACTACAACCGCTTATAAAGAAACGGGGAAGGGTCTTTCTAAAGCAGCAATGGATAAATTGCTACCTGGATTGAAAAAAGAATACGAATGGCTAGGACTTGCGTATAGTCAAGTATTGCAACGAGTAACATTTAATCTTTCTAGCGCGTTTGTCAACTTTTTTGAAGGGCGTGCTAAATTTCCTAACTTGAAATCTAAACATGGTAAACAATCAATTCAATATCCCCAAAATGTGAAACTGATGCCAGAGGATTCTGTAATCAAGTTTCCTGGTAATTTGGGGTTAATGAAAACTGTGTTTCACAAACAACTACCTGACGCGAAGGTACAAACTGTAACAATATCGAGAAATGCAGATGGTAAATATTATGCATCTATTCTTTTTAACCAAAATGACAATCCGGTAGTTGCAATCAGAGAAGCTATCGGCGTTGACTTAGGATTGAAACACTTTGCTATCACATCGGAAGGCTCAAAATATGACCTACCTAAGAAGCAGTTAACCAAGTTAGAGAAGAATCAAAAGCGCCAGCAGAAAAAATTAGCTAAAAAGACAGATAAAACATCTAAGAAACGTCGTCAAGCAAAGCGTTTAGTTGCAAAAATTTCTAGCAAAATAGCTAGAGTCCGTGAAGACTTTCTACACAAGCTATCTCGCAAAATAGCCTACGAAAACCAAGTTATTTGTGTAGAAGATTTGGCAGTTAAGAACATGGTTAAAAATCCGAAGTTGGCAAAATCAATATTAGACCAAGGTTGGGGAATGTTTCTAACCATGCTTAAGTACAAAGCTGAAAAATTTGGTCATGACTACCAAGAAATAGGACGTTTCTTTCCATCTTCTCAACTTTGTAGCGAGACTCTACTACCAATCCCAATATTGCAGCATGGGTATGATTCATTAGGTGTCAGGTTTGTAGATTGTCCGCACTGTCAAAAACAGCATGATAGAGATATCAACGCTGCAATAAATATTAGAAACGAAGGATTGCGGCTTTGGGCGTTAGGAACTAGCGCTTCTGCCCTTGGAGGGGATGTAAGACCAAGGTCTTCAGGACGTAAGAAATCCATGAAGTCTGAGGCAATCCCCAATGAATTGGGAAGCCTACACTGTACCGTCAGGTCAGTGTAGGTAGTTCACAAAGCACCTGCGAATGAAGTACCCAGAGGTGTAATTGGTTTAGATTATGAAGTGAATTTCCGCGAGCAAGAACTTTTAAATCCTATTGGGATCAATTGTATTCGCAGATTTCCAAATCGAGGAATTCGGATTTGGGGTGCGCGTACTCTTGTTGAACCAGATAAAACAGAATGGCGTTATATCAGCGTTCGTCGGCTGATTAGCTACATAGAAAAATCTTTAGAATTAGGTACTCAATGGGTAGTATTTGAACCAAACGACGAGGATTTATGGGCGCGTGTCAGACGAACCGTAAGTAATTTCTTAGAAAGAATTTGGCGTGAGGGTGCATTATTTGGAGCAACGCCTGAGCAAGCATTCTATGTTAAGTGTGATGCGGAATTGAACCCCCCCGAAACAATGATTCTCGGTCGCCTATATATTGAAGTTGGTATTTGCCCGGTACGACCAGCAGAGTTTGTTGTTTTCCGTATTAGCCAATGGAATGGTATTGAAGGTGAGTAGTCTTTTGTCCAATCTATCTGAATTGTTGATTTGATTTATTAGGAGGTTTATCATGGCTGAATTTTTGACTGCTTCTAGATTTTATTTTGAAGCACAAGGTATTGAGCAAAAAATCATTAAAGAAGTTAGTGGTTTAGGTGTTGAATCAACTCCAGCTCAAGAAGTTCATGGTTCATCGAAAGGAGGTCTTGCCACTCGTCAAGCTACCCCAACAGTTTCCAAGTTCACTAACATTACCCTAAAGCTAGTTGCCACTACAGACAAAGACCTCTACAAGTGGTACGAGGACTGTAACAAAAATATGGGGGGCAAGAGTGATTGGAACAGCAGGCGTAAACTTGGTTCTGTATCAGCTTACGATCAGGCTGGTAATATGCAAGCCCGTTGGGAGATTGAAAACTGCTACCCCTGTAAATATACAGGCCCTACCTTAACCGCTTCTTCAGGTGATATGGCTACTGAGACTATAGAATTGGTTCACGAAGGTATTAAACGAGTTATGTGAGTTTGAAGTCGCTAACTTCAATCTTCTGTTATTTCATGGAGGTATTTAGCAATGCCTCCTTAATTACCAACGGAATCATAGACAGTGCCTGAATTTGAAATTCTCACCTCTCATCGGTTCTACTTGGAACTAAAGTTAGATAACTCCAGTGAGCCAGTAGATGGAATTTTCTTGGAATGCCAGGGATTTAAACAGACACAGGACGCAATTGAAATATGCGAAGTCACTTCTAAACAGTGGGGTACAGCCAAACAGGGTCTGGTGGTCAGAACCAAGATACCTGGCAATGTCAAAAGCGGTAATCTCACCTTGCGTAGAGGTATGACTTTATCTATGACTTTTTGGAATTGGTTCCAAGCAGTTCAAGACGGTAAGTGGGCGACTCAACGGAAAAATGCTTCTTTAACGATTTACGACCAAGCCGCAGAACCGCAAGCAAGATTTGACTTAGCTGGTGCTTGGCCTACAAGTTACAAAATTGCCGATGTTAACGCTCGCAGCACTGAAATAGAAATTGAGGAAGTTGAAGTTGCTTTTGAAGAGTTTAAAAGGGTCAAATAAGGTAGACAATAAAGTAGACATTTCCAGAAATTGTGTAGAGACTTGCGACCAAAACCTCTCTACCAAGAATTTAAGTTCAGCATAATTACTTAGGAAAATTGGAGGCATAGATAACAGACTATGTTTGAAACAGAGTTTGCATTTACACTGCCTAAAGGGTATCTCGATGCTGAAGGCAACCTCCATCGTCAGGGAGTAATGCGCTTATCTACTGCGATCGATGAGATTTCACCTTTGCGCGATCCTCGTGTCAAAGCTAATCCAGCTTATGCCACGATTATTATCTTGGCGCGTGTAATTAAATGCTTGGGAGCTTTATCGGAAGTCACTCCCGCAATCGTGGAAAATTTCTTTAGTCAGGATTTAGAGTATCTCCAAAATTTTTACCGTCGAATTAATGGTTTGGATGGTGCTGTAAATGTTACAGAACAAGCAGTAAATTCGTCAGAACCACTTGTTCATAATTAAAGTAACTAGGTTATTTATGAGCCGTAAGGAAACACTTTGCACCGAATTCTCGTTTATTCTTCCCCAAGGATTAATCGATACCCAACAGCGATCGCATCGCAATGGTGTGATGCGTTTAGCCACTGCCAAAGATGAAATTTTGGTACAACAAGAACGCAAAGTTCGCGAAAATCCTGCCTACGGTACTTTAGTTATGCTATCGCGTGTCATATCTCGCTTGGGTAGTCTAAACTCTGTTAGTCCCGAACAACTTGAAGGACTCGTATTGCGTGATATTTCCTATCTCCGAGAATTCTACAATCGGATTAATCAACAAGGAAATTCATATATCCCGGCCCAGTGCCCGCATTGTGAGACAGATTTTCAAGTCAGTCTAGAGTTAGCGGGGGAGTGACAAGCTACCCCTCAGATACTTTATATGAGGAGGTAGCTTTTATTGCTTATCATTTTCATTGGTCGCCAAATGATATTTTGAATCTCGAACACATTACTCGTCAGCGATGGGTAGCAGAAATTAATAAAATTAACCAAAAACTATTATGAAACTGAAAATTTCCAAGTCACCAACACAAAGTGAATTCGATGAAATAGACCTTTCCTTAACAACCAGACGCGGAACCGAATACTTCATCGGTCGTTCCCCTGATTCCGATCTAGTTCTCGATAGCGAAGATGTTAGTCGTCAGCATGGAAAATTTTTTTTTCAGTCAGGAAATTACTATTTCTGCGACCTCGGCAGCAGAAATGGCACGATCATTAACGGAAAATTAGCAGAAAAGAATCATTCATATATTTTAAAGAATGGCGATCTGATCCGCATAGGAGATTTTGCTTTGATGCTGGAAGAAGATATATCTGCCTCTGAACAATCAGAGACCGTGGTAAGAATCATTAATCCTTCGACATTTTCTAATTGGAAAAGTAGTCAAAATCCCAGCATTTCTGATGTCGCAACACCATCATCTGAATTATTGAATCAACCACAAGAAGTTCCTGAACCTGTGATTAGTGAATCAATCGGTTTAGAAACACCTATAGCCAAGGAAATTAATACCTCTGAAGAATTGACTTTTGCTCAATCTGATGAAGCATTAGTTGCCAATTCTGCGGAGATAGTCATACCTCATAACACAGGCGAATTACCGGCAGACAGTGAAATTTCAGATGTAATTAGTCATGAATCTGTAAAGTCAGATACACCAGTTGAAGCAGAAGCTACAGCAAATATTAGCGGCGTTAAGTCTGAATATACTATTGTTCAAGTACAGGATGTTTTACAAGACGACGAAAACAACATTGACTCAGATGCAGAAGAAATAGCTGCACAAACCGAGGAAGACGATGCACAGGAAGCTATTAGCCAAGAAAACAACATTGACTCAGATGCAGAAGAAATAGCTGCACAAACCCCAGAAGGCGATGCACAGGAAGCTATTAGCCAAGAAAACAACATTGACTCAGATGCAGAAGAAATAGCTGCACAAACCGAGGAAGACGATGCACAGGAAGCTATTAGCCAAAAGGATAATTTTGACGCGGATGCAGAAGAAATAGCTGCACAAACCGAGGAAGACGATGCACAGGAAGCAGAAACCGAGATTATAGAAGCGGCAAACAATAATGTAAGTTGTGATACATTAATTACGGAAGAGAGAGAAGAAGAATTAGTGTCTGAAACAGCTTCTATTTCAACATCCGAGTCTGTTGCTGAAGAGTTGAAAGTAATAAGTAAAGAAACTGAAAAAGACGCGGTAGAAAATGTTCCTGAAGAAGAATCTTTTGTCAAGCTTGCTAAAATTCTTGAAGACAAACAAATAGTACTAATTGCTCACGAAACGAAAAAGTCTAAACTGACAGAATTAGTTGCCGAGCATGAAGAATTCTTATCGTATTGTCTCACAAGAACATGGCAAACTTTTAGCGATTATTTATACAGGGAGACAGGTTTAAGTGTTACTCAAGAAATCCCCCCAGCCACATCTGGAGGATATCAAGCAATTAACTCACTAATTAACTCAGGAGAAATTATCGCAGTTATTTTTTTGAGAGACTTTATAGTTCCTCAACCCGGACAAGCAAGTGAAGAAGCACTTTTGCGAACATGTAATATTAACGAAATATTACTTGCAACTAATTTGCCTACAGCACAAGCAGTCATCAATTATTTAAAAAATATTAAAGATTCTTGACATAGTGCTGAGTGCTGAAAACTCAGCACTCCAAGTCTAGGTATTTTAAGTTTTTTTATCTGCCAAAAACCCTGAGTTGTTGGCAAATACTTTTTTTATTTTCTATTCCCTGGCTAAATAATTTCACAACTCGTTTAGGATTGCTATAGGACTCATACTTGATTTTTGAAATATAGGTAGGGCTATGCCTTACAAAACCCTGAAGGAGTGGGCAGTGCCCACCCTACTGCTTGATTTTTGAAATACTGCTATTAATTTCACAACTCGTTTAGGATGGCTATATAAGCACACTTAAATAGTTTAATTATGCTGACAATTTTAAAAAAATTACTCATACAACCTGTTCTTATTTCCAGTGCTATTGTTACAGTTTCACTTATTGGCATTCAAAAACTGGGAGTTTTAGAAGCTCTAGAACTGAGGGTGTATGACCAAATGTTACAAATGCGTGCTGACGCAGGTTCTGACCCTCGTTTGTTGATTGTTGCTGTAACTGAAGATGATATAAAAAGATGGAATTGGCCTTTGCCGAGTAAAGTTTTAGATCAGCTCCTAGGTAAAATTGAAGAATATCAACCGCGTGCGATCGGTCTAGATATATTTCGCGACAAAGCAGTTGACTCCGATCATGAACAATTACTAAATCACTTGCAACAGAGCGATATTATTACTCCTATTTGTAAACATCCTGATTCTAAAGATTCGGGCACACCTCCTCCTAATAGCATTGAAGCAGAAAGAGTTGGATTTAGTGATGTAGCAGAAGATGCAGATGGCATAATCCGTCGTAACCTCTTATTAAGAGAGCTTTCAAAGCCTTGTCCAACTGAATATTCTTTTAGCTTACAACTAGCACTGAAATACTTGGAAGTAGGAAATATCCAACCAGACTTTACCGTAAACAAAGAACTGATATTGCGTAATGTAGTATTTAAATCCCTGCAAAATAATTTTGGTGGCTACCATCGCACGGATGCAAGTGGCAATCAAATTATGCTTAACTACCGTTCTGGTAAGCAAATAGCACAGCAAGTTACTGTTACAGATGTGCTTACAGATCGAGTGAAATCAGATTTAGTTAAAAACCGCATTGTCTTGATCGGTTCGACAGCAGGAAGTCTAAAAGATTTTTTTAATACACCATATAGCAGTAGTAGCTTCAATAATTTTGGCAAAATGGCTGGAGTGGAAATTCAAGCCCAAAGTATTAGTCAAATCCTGAGTGTAGTTCTTAACAAGCAGCCTCTATTATCGGCTTTGCCTGAGTGGGGAGAAGTTTTTTTAATTTGGGGATATGCTTTAATCGGCGGTTTAGTTGTCAGGCGATCGCAACACCCACTGTGGCTAGCGGTAGCAGGAGTATCACTTTTCGTATTGCTATTTGGAAGCAACTTTTTTATATTTACTCAATATTATGCATGGTTTCCATTAGTATCGCCTGCTTTGGGTTTAGTATTTACCGCAGGTGGTGTTCTCGCTTATACGGCTTATAACAGTAAGCAAGAACAGAAAGAATTTGCCAAACTCGTTCAAGAGCAACAACAATTAATTGCTCAACTGCAAAGCGTTTCCCGTGAAAGTGGAATGACCTTAAAGCAGGGAACAGCGATTAGTTCTCTTGGAGAACAAATTCTACCAGATACCCTGCTCAACACTCGCTACAAAATTATAGATAATTTGGGTTCGGGAGGATTTAGTAATACGTACTTAGCTGTGGATACCCAACGTCCTGGTAATCCTCAATGTGTAGTTAAACAGTTGCGACCAGTGTTCATGCTGAAAGTAGGGTTGCTTAAACCTAAATTTCATACGTCTGACTATATTTGACGATGAAATTTGGAACTATGACAACAAAAGCAAGTAAGTTATACAATAAATGCCTTCAATAGCCCTGACATGGAAAATAATGTGATTAGTGCTAGCCTTTCCACTCAAAGCTTAATTTTTCGACCAACTCAGCCTCCAGCTTCTTTTGAAGTGACCGTCAATAATGATAGCGATCGCTTTGCCAATTTTCAATTGGAAATTGAAGCGGCGGGAGAAAAGCGGAGCTCTGAGTACAGATGGTATCGACTCGAACCGGAAGTTGCAGCTGCTCAACCTCCTGGCAGTAGCACTAAATTCCAAGTGTTCATTTTTAACACACCTATTTCTGGATTTGTCGGTACGGTAAATCTAACAGTCAAAGTATTTTCACCTCAACTGGGACAAGAACGTAGGTTATTAATACGTTTGGAAATTGAGCAAGATAACAGACCAAATTTTTTGAGTGTAGAATTGCCTGTAAAAGATTTTCAAGTATATCCAGGTAACTCAGTAGATATATTAGTAAGGTTGCGAAATCTGGGACAACAACCAGCGAATGCAATGTTGCGTTTTGCTGGTATTGATTCGTCTTGGTTAATAGGCAGCGCAGACAGACGATTATCAGTAGATCCTGGCAATCAGACGGAAGTATCTTTCCAATGTCAACCTCCATCTGTAGTCCAAGCAGCTAGTCAAAATTATACTTTTAGTGTTGAAGCTACAAGTCATAATAGTTCCTCAGCTAATGCCGCAGGTAATCTCGAAGTATTACCTGTGGGTTTTATCAAGTTTAGTACTCCTCAACACCAACAAATACTTCCTTCTAGAGGTAGATGGTTGCCTGACTGGAAGTCTAACGCAGTAGTTTATGAATTGTTATTTAAAAATGCTAGCAACCTGCGTCAAGAAATTAACGTGCAAATTCAAGGCAGGGATTGGCGAAAATGTACATTTAGGAAG
This sequence comes from Heteroscytonema crispum UTEX LB 1556, assembly GCA_044006015.1. Lineage (GTDB taxonomy): Bacteria > Cyanobacteriota > Cyanobacteriia > Cyanobacteriales > Nostocaceae > Heteroscytonema > Heteroscytonema crispum. Next base: position 3,915 of record JBIPDF010000024.1, on the reverse strand, counting down.
TCGCCAGAAACAGCTGATCTCGATTTAGGGCAGACAGCCAAAATCAATTTAGAAGTTACAAAAAAACGTCCGTGGATTGGCATTGGAAAAACTTTACTTCTGGAAGCAAGGGCAGAATTATCCGATCAACGTCTAGGTAGTACCGACCCGGCAACTCAAAGTTTAGAATTAGAGGTTTTTCCAATTATACCTCTGTGGTTGCAACTGGCTATCATCGCCTTAATCGCAGCATTACTTGCTTTATTATTGAGACAATCACGTCCACAACATGTTGACTCTGTGAATTCGGTTCGTGTAACTGGCGATACCTTGTCGGTTGTGAGTGGTTCAGATGATTGTACGTTGAGATTGTGGAGAATAATCGGCAAAAGTACATTAGAACCAGAGGGAAACTTCGATGAACAAACTCGAAGTTGTGGTAAATATCATAAACCGAAAGGGTTGTTAGCGATCACTGATGATAAAATTAGTGTCTTGAAATTTGTACCTGTACAAAATGATCGCGTTGCAGTTGGTTTAGACAAAGGTGTAATTGAATTAAGAGAAGTACCTACAGGTAAAAAAAATAATCAAGACCTTCAAGACCCCCAAGGTGAAGGTGATAGGGTATTTGACTTAGCATTTACTTCAAACTCACGTAATTTATTTAGCGCTCATGGCAGTGGTAAGTTGCGAGTATGGTCAAGAGCAAAAATTAATGAAGAATGGAAGACAGAATCAAAAGTTTTTGATCTGAAAAAGCAACAGAACTTAACAGATTTCCAAGTGCGTGCTTTAACTTTGAGTCCCGACGATTACTATCTGATTGCCGCTGGTAACTTCAAGCGTTTTGTAAAATTGCCTGTAAATGAAATTCTCAATAATTCATTAAAAAATTTATTAGTACAAACAACTGCACAGTCTGATGAAAGTAGAGGGCAAGAGGATTTTGTTTGGGGATTAGCTTTTGCTCCCAACCCACCAGATAATGCCAATAAACCGGATAGTCCCAATAATAAAATAATACTTGCAACTTCCGATTCGTCGGGGTTTATTACGATTTGGGATTTAAATCAATGCCAACCCACCAGCAATAATCAGCAAAATATTAATAACTTAAATTGTCAGCCATTAGATCGCTGGCAAGATGAATCGAAAAATGCTGTGCGTAGTTTGGGATTTAGTGAAGATAGTAGTTATTTAGTAAGCGGTGGAGATGATGGAAGGGTGGTTGTTTGGTATTTAAAGAATGACTATACACTCGACAGAACTAAATCCCCAAAAGGCAAAACAATTTATAATAGTGACAAGAAAATTAACAGTATTGATGTAAAAAGTAAGCAAGGATTTGTTATCAGTGGTAGTGAAGATTCTCAGGTAAGACTGCATCGCATTAAGTGATAAATATGGAGATGATAGTATCATGCAAGCTAAATCAAACCCGTTATTTGTGATTATTAATCCCCCGGGAATTCAATATGGAATGCCAGGGGACACTGTTGAAATACATGTTGTAGTTATTAATGAGGGACAACAAAGTGCTGTTATCGATTTATTTTTTACTTTTGATGAGACCTTTCAAAAAATAAGTAACTGGGCTAATTCTCCCAGAGCAAGTTTAGCGATCGCACCAAAGCAAAGTAGCGATGAAGTTACATTTGAATTGAAAATTCCTGTTGATACGCTTCCGGGAACCTATGATTATACTTTTGTTGTAGACTCTCCCGAACATTATCCACAAGACACTCCGATAACCTTTCCCGGACAAATCAAAGTTTTGCTCAGAGAACAAACGGTAATTCGAGCAAACGACCCAACTTTTTCTATTCAACCAGCTACCAACCCAAACAAACCGCTAATTTACAAACTCGACCAGCCTTTACAAATGACAGTCCAAGTGGAAAACCGCTCTACTCGTGTAGACCGTTTCCACTTAACTTGTCCAGAATTAGATGAAGAGTGGTTTAGAATATCGTATCCTGTAACTGGAGCAGAAGCAGCAGGGTTAGTTGAGGTCAGGGCATTAGAACTCAACCCTCTATCCCCAGGTCAAATATTATTAGAATTTCGTCCACCTGCCAATACTCTTGCTGGTAATTACTCACCCACTATTCGTTTGCATTCAGAAAACAATCCAGATTTAGTATTGCTAGATTTGGTGTATATCCACATTCCCACAGATTATCAACTCGGTATAGAGTTAAATACTATTTTAGGTAAAGTCAGTCGCCATCCTGGTAAGTATCAATTAATATTGATGAACCAAGGTAATTTAGTGCGGGAACTGTCTTTTAGTGCCAGAAGCAGAGATGAAGAAGAACTTTGCGTTTATAAGTTTGAGCCAACAGAAGTAAAATTATTACCTAGCAAAGGTGTAGAAGCGAACCTGACTATCAAACCGCAACCTTGGTGGAGACAACCGTGGGTAGGACAACCTTTAATGATTAACTTCCAAATTGATGTCAGAGATCAAAAAAATTTACCTATTCCTAGCACATTGCCTCAAGGTGTTTTGGTATGGAAAGCACGTCCTTTATGGCAATTTTTACTATTGATGTTATTAGGGCTGGGGTTAGTAACAAGCGTGGTAGTTTTGATTTGGATATTTTTAAACCCTGAACCTTTAAAAATAGAAAATTTTAGTACTGAAAATCCTACAATTACTGAAGGAGATGATAAAGTCCGTTTAAGCTGGAAAATTTCTAATTACAAACAATTACAAACTTTAACAATTACAACTAAACAGCCACCGAGTAATGAGCCGTTATTAAATGAAACGAACATTGGTAATAGTCAGTTAATTAATCAGAATAAAAATCATAAAGATCGTCCTTGTCAGGTAACTTCTCAGGACGAATTAATTTGTAATCAATTTGAAACTGGAATCACAACCAAAGGTAAATATGTTTTTGAAATTAAAGCTGAATATCGCCAAAGGCAATCGGTTTTTTCTCACAGAATTCAAACGATTACTCAAACTACAAATTTAGAAATTTTAGAGAAACCAATAGCTGAAATTGTGGATTTTAAACCTCATAAATTGCAATACAATAAAGGAGAAAATATAGTTTTCGATTTGTCGATCAAACGTCCAGAATTGCTGGATAAAATAGAAATTATGACTAACATTGATGAGAAAAAACAAGTAGAAGAACCAATAAATTTTAAATTCCAAAAAAGTACATTTGATGACCCCAAACTAAAAGATAAATGTAAAGAACAGGATAATAAAATTAAATGTGCAATTTCATTACCTGCAAAAAAAGCGGGGAATTTTATTTATGAGTTAAAAGCTTATTCTCTAAATATTAATGATAGAGTAAGTACTAAAACTTCAAATCAAGTTGAAGTGCTAGCGAAACCAATTAAGATTGTTTTTTTTAAAATCAACGGCAGCGATCAGCTTAATCAGGTTTTGAATGAAGGAGAAAATGTGACATTGAGTTGGGAAGTCGAAGGTGAAAATATTCAAGTTAAACTAGTTCCTTATGGAAATGTTAATCAAAAAGGCTCTATGAAGGTGTCTGTTACTAAAAATTTTCGTAACATTACACTTCTAGTAACTGATATATCTGGTAAGCAACCAAATCAGGAAAAAGGATTTGTGATTACTGTTAAGGAGATACAACCTACTCCTAATCCCTTTATTTCTCCTTTAAATCCTATTTCTCCTATCCTCTCACCGAAAAATAAGCCGTTGTAAGGGACTTCCAAAAAATAAAACATCTCATGTAAGATAATGATTATTATTATTGAGTAACTGCCCAAAGATTAATTTTTTGGGACAATTTATTGGATCTTGGCAACTTTCAGTAGACCTAAAAGTTCTGCGTTAGCGAAGCTCACCGAAGGTATCGCTCTGTGATGGATACCTGCACACTTTATTATTGCCAAAAAAACTGTACTTTCTGATACGCTTTTTGAAAAACTCATTTA
>JBIPDF010000023.1:0-49140 GCA_044006015.1 Heteroscytonema crispum UTEX LB 1556 | reverse complement strand
GCCAATAAATCTTTGAGCTCTGCGACAGTCTCTTTAATTTCTAGCTGATATACCCCTGACATTGTTCATCTTTCATCTGGTTTCATCTTATTATCTCATCTGTAGCCTTATTTTAGAGAATTGGTATAAATCCCATTCTCTCTCTTCTGTTTTCCTCTTTTGTCCTCAGCGCCTCTGCAGTTCATTATACAAATGATACAATTAACACTTAAATTGATGAAAATTTCGGTCAAAGTGCGTTAGTGAAACTCCTTTAAAAGAGACTGGCGATCGCACGGCTTTATAGTTCAATACCTTGTCCTAAAGGACACACTATGCGTAACTTGCTTTTCCGAAGGGTACGCCAAAATAATTTAAACAACGATTTTACGTCATCCTAGACGATGTAGAGACGCGAAGTCTGTCGGGGGAAGCTTCAAGAGACGAGCTTCGCGCGATATATCGCGTCTCTACAAAAATTGGCAAGTATTGTACAGGACTTACGATATTGTCACAATTGGTAGTTGGTGCGTGACGCCACAAGTTATATTACTGCGTACCAGATTTATCAAAGCGCCACACACCCTACAGTTGTTTATATGCCAGTTGCATAAGTCTTATTATAGTGACAAAAATATTATTACAAAAAATGCTTTCAGAACGCTTTACCCAAGCCCTCACCTACGCCACCCAGTTACACGCTACTCAAGTTCGCAAAGGCTCCGGCGTGCCCTATATTACCCACTTACTAGGTGTTACTAGTATTGCCTTAGAATACGGTGCAAATGAAGACGAAGCCATAGCAGCATTATTGCATGATGCCATTGAAGACCAAGGCGGCGCTGCGACAAGAGAAGAAATTCGCCGTCGTTTTGGTGACAATGTAACAGCAATTGTAGATGGTTGTACTGACGCCGAAACTATACCCAAACCACCTTGGCGAGAACGCAAAGAGGCATATATTGCTCATATTCCTACAGTATCGCGATCGGTGTTACTCGTCAGTGCAGCTGATAAACTTCACAATGCTCGGTCAATACTCAAGGATTATCGGATTGTGGGCGAATCAGTTTGGGAACGCTTTCAAGGGCGTAAAGAAGGTACTTTATGGTACTATCGATCGCTTGTTGAAACCTTCCGCCAAACTGAGTCTAGTCCAATATTTGAAGAATTAGAACGGGTAGTTTTAGAGTTAGAACATTTAGCTTATTAGGGAGGTGGGGGAGAGGGGGAGAGGGGGGAGATGGGGGGAGAGGGGGGAGAATCTTTAATACTTTCTCCTTGTCTCCCTTGTCTCCCTTGTCTCCCTTGTCTCCTTTTCCCTTCTTTTTGGCAAAATGTAGCGCCGATAGCAGCCTTTTTGCCGCTTAACGGAACATACTACTTACAGAACTGTCCTCGTGAATGCGCCAGATGGTTTCTCCTAGCAGATTAGCCACTGAAAGCACAACCAGTTGGGAAAAGCGATCGCTTTCTGACATGGGAATTGTATTGGTAACGATGACTTCTTCAAACAAGCCACTGGAAAGCCGCTCAACCGCAGGTGGAGAGAATACTGCATGGGTAGCACAGGCATACACCTGACGCGCTCCTTCTTCACGCAGCAATCGCGCTCCAGCGGTGATTGTCCCGCCAGTGTCAATCATGTCATCCACCAAGACCGCCGTTTTGCCCTTAACATCGCCGATGACGTTCAAAACCTCAGCGACGTTGTGAGCCTGACGGCGTTTATCAATAATTGCCAACGGTGCATCATTCAGCTTTTTGGCAAATGCCCTCGCCCGTGCTACACCACCCACATCTGGGGAAACAACTACAATGTCTTCTAGTTGTTTGCTCGCCAGATAATCCAAAATCACTGGCGAACCGTAAACATGGTCAAGGGGTATGTCGAAATACCCCTGAATCTGAGCCGAGTGCAAATCCATTGCTAAAATGCGATTGGCACCTGCTTGAGCGATCAGGTTAGCAACCAGCTTGGCGGTGATTGATTCTCTTCCTGCCGTTTTGCGATCGGCACGGGCATAGCCGTAGTAAGGAATTACTGCTGTGACTTGCCTCGCTGAGGCTCGACGACAGGCGTCAATCATAATTAGTAATTCCATCAAGTGATCGTTGACGGGTTCGCAACATGGCTGGATTAAATAGACATCGCAACCCCGAATCGATTCTTGAATTTGAACGTAAAGTTCTCCATCCGCAAATCTTTTGCGGATCATTGGTCCCAAATCCATGCCCAGGTAACGGGCGATTTCTTGAGACAATTGGACGTTGGCAGAGCCAGAGAACAGCCGCAGGCGATTATTTTCAGTCAATCCTGTCGCAGTCGGCTGCACTTTGAAAGTTGCAGAACTGAGCACAGCAGATCCTCGATGTGCATTCATGGCAATCTTATCATCAGAGATTTAGCAGATTTAACAGAAATAACTTGAGAAAACATTTGTGAGTTTTTTTGAATCTTTCATAAAAACTCTACACATTCCTCCATAAAAATCATCATTTGCTAATTTCCTAGCCCTGTTGGCAAACAAACCATTGACAGCTTAACTGACATTAAGTCCGTATAACTAGATCCATTTTTGAGATTTTTTGGCTGGGAATGAAAAACTCCAGTTTCTAAGAGGTTGCTGCGGTAGAGTGTTTTTCTCTACCCTCCTCATTTATAGCTGAGAGTTAACCGTTTGCAGCTTAAGCGATCGAAAATTTGCTTTCAGCAAGTAGAAGCACCTAAAAATAATTACTTAAGGGTTAGCAGAATATTCTATGATACTAGTACGTCGGCCGCCCAAATAACGCGTTTATTCAAAATCACTGAAAAGCTTACGCCGTATTCATTTTTAATGAATGAATTTTGAATGAGCGAATTCCAAGGAAGCGGTACTAGCTGTAATTTGATAACCCAGCGGACTTGATTTCAGGTTTGAAATCACACAACATATCTTTGAACACCCGAAGTTCCGCAGTCTTTACAAGAATTGAGCAGATGGATATTTGGCAGTAATAACGGCAACTGACGACGCGCCGCGTCCGTCATCATGCTTAAGGCAACCAACAATGTCAGTGTTCAAAAAAACTGCCGTTGCAAGGGGCTTCTTCGTGTTTTTCACACCTAAGTACTTGAGACGGAGTGTGAAAATAGAGTTAAGCAAGTCTTTTGGGACTTTCTTAACATGCACCTGCTTTGGAAGTTCTTAACCTCTCGTTTGGGAGGGCACAAAGGCGGCTGTTGACACCGCGCCCCGTGGGCGTGACAGTCAATAGACTTCTTGCAGCAGTCGGGAGGGTAATGGGCAGGGCGTGCATGATGATTCTTCACCTTTGCTTTTAATTCTTTTCCCGATAAAAGTGTAAAACTTATTTTTGCAAGAATATCTAAAATATTGTCAAATATTGTCGTCGCCGCTTGGACTTCTCTTTGTGGGTGACTTTTTTCTCTGTTGCTAGTAAACTCAATCAATCGATGATGCAACCACCCATTACAGTTGGCACTGTCCTGCAAAACCGTTACCGGATAATTCAAATTCTCGGTCAGGGCGGATTTGGTAGAACCTATTTGGCTGAAGACCAGAGGCGCTTTAACGAACTTTGTGCGATTAAAGAGTTGATCTCCACGGCAACGGAGACTTCTGCTTGGGAAAAAGCACAAGAACTTTTCCAGCGGGAAGCGGCTATTTTGTATCAGATTAAACATCCGCAAATCCCTGAATTCCGTGAGAGATTTGAGCAAGACAAGCGTCTGTTTTTGGTGCAAGAGTATATTCCTGGTAAGACTTATCGTGCTTTATTAGAGGAACGCAAGGAAATTGGCGGAGCTTTTACTGAGGCAGAGGTGTTGCAGTTAATGCGCTCTTTGTTGCCAGTGTTAGAGCATATTCACGATCGCGGAATTATTCACCGAGATATTTCACCGGAAAATATTATTTTGCGCTCTAGCGATCGCCTTCCAGTTTTAATTGACTTTGGGGTGGTAAAAGAAATCGCCACGCGTTTGCAATCCCCCAATGCCACAACGCCAGCCACTAGTGTGGGAAAATTAGGCTACGCTCCCAGCGAACAAATGCAAACTGGGCGAGCTTATCCCAACAGCGATTTGTATGCTTTAGCTGTCACGGTGGTAGTTTTGCTGACTGGTAAGGAACCTTCTGAGCTATTTGATGAAAATCAATTAACTTGGAATTGGCAGCGTTGGGTAACTTTGAAACCAGCATTCGCCCAAGTTTTGAATCAGATGTTGAGCCATATTCCGGGTACGCGCTACCAACGCGCTGCTGATGTAGTCCAAGCACTGCAATTTTTGGATGAACCGACTGCTGCGCCAAACCCCAATATTTCCCCAAGTAATTCCCCGAATATATCCAACGTGCAAACCGTCGCCGTTGGTTGCCGTCCCGATGCGGTACAACCAGCAGCAGCGCCCAACAGACCGAATAACAGACCAGAACCGGTAATTCCAGAACCTCAAACTAGCTCAGTTTTAGATAACCCGTTAGCGATCGGGGCAATTGGTAGCGCTGTAGTTATTCTGGCAGGATTTGGTTCTTGGGCGATCGTTAGTTCTCTCCGCAATCAGCCACAAGCACCACTACCAGAAGCACCACCACAAACTTTTCCTTCACCGGTGATTACAGGCGGCACTACATTAACACCTACACCCACACCAACTGAAACAGCCACCAAAAATGAATTTGTTACATCTATCAGACGCCTAAATTTTGGCGCTTCTAACACAATCAGCGTTGATGGCAAACTGAAAGCAAATGAAACAATTCAGTACACCTTTAAAGGGGCAAAAGGGCTACAGTTAACTGCATTGTTAACACAAGAAAGTGGCGTTTTGCTAACAGTTTTTGGTCCCAATCGAGAACCAATTGACAATGCTGCCAAGCAAGTAACATTTTATCAAGGAACATTACCTTTTACTGGTAGATACACTGTTGAATTAACTGCTGCACCAGGAATTTCTGAAGGAGATTATACCCTGAAGGTTGGATTAGAAAATGCTGCCAAACCCACACCCACAGAATCGCCTACAGAAACACCCACTGTAACGCCCACTGCAACACCACCCACCGAAAAACCACCGATTGTAACGCCCACTGAAACACCACCTACAGAAAAACCACCGACTGAAAAACCACCGACTGAACAACCGCCTACACAACCACCGACTGAACAACCGCCCACACCTATTCCTGAGAAAGAAAATAATCCACCTGTAGATGGAACTTCAAAACCAGTTCCCGGTCAACCAAATTCGCTGTAGATTTAGCGGTATGTAGCTAAACTTCCCCAAGGAGAAAATTTATCGGGTGTGTCACCAATATTCACACATTTTCGGGGCAGACTATGTATTACAATTATTTTTATGACAATTTTAAGTGATTTGCGAATAATAGCTTTTGGAAAATTGGGCATGGGGGAGGCAGTGCGTTGGTGAAGGGGCACTGCGGTCGGGTTTCCCGACCCAGGTGACTGGTGAAAGGGTTTCCCGGCAGCCGCGCACCTGCCGTCATTGGGCATTAGGAATCATTAAAAATATTGCTTATTATCCATTTACCTTTAGCAAGCCTTAAAAACTCAAATCAGATTGCTATATTCACCGGAATGTAGCTGTTGCATAATTAGCCCTGAAATAAATTACTCGCTCCTTTGAGAAGCAAGCTACGGGCGCTGAAGCTCAAGTCAGTTAAAACTGACTGGGACAAGATTTTTAACTTGTTTTAACGCCTTTTAGCTAAAGGGCGTAAATGCACGTTCACGGTGGGCGTGCAAGATGTGAATATATAGCAATCCTATATGATTTTTGAAAATTCACGGTGTCTAGAAACCCGGTTCCTTTAGGAGTTACCGGGTTTCTAAATTTTCACAAATGATTTAACATGATTATAGTTACTAGTTATTAAAAACAACTAAGCTAATAACTTATAACTCATAACTCATAACTCATAACTCATAACTCATAACTCATAACTATTTTTTAGGGTGTTGAATACATTATTAATTACTGGAACTGATACGGAGGCTGGCAAAACTGTTTTAACAACAGCGTTAGCAGCCTATTGGCAAAAATATTGCCAGAATCGCAGCTTGGGAATTATGAAACCGATTCAATCGGGAGTAGGCGATCGCGAATTGTACCAAAAGCTGTTTAACTTGGAACAATCGCCATCAGAAATTACACCGTTGTATTTTCAAGCACCTCTTGCTCCTGCGATCGCCGCAGCTAAAGAAAATCGCCGTGTGGATTTAGGGGTAGTTTGGCAAAGTTTGGAAAAAATGCGATCGCTTCGGGATTTTATTTTAGTCGAAGCTTTGGGGGGATTGGGTTCACCCGTTACTGATGAGTTGACGGTAGCAGATTTAGCAGGGGAATGGCGTTTGCCAACAGTGTTGGTTGTGCCGGTAAGATTGGGCGCGATCGCGCAAGCTGTGGCAAATGTGGCATTAGCGAGAGAAAAGCGGCTTAATTTGAAAGGCATTGTTCTTAACTGCGTACAACCGCGAACCGCAGCAGAAATTGCCGATTGGACACCAGTTGAGATGATTCAATCATTCACTAACATACCTGTTTTGGGCTGTTTGCCTTATTTGGATAACCCAGAAGATTTAGATAAATTGGCGCAAATAGCGTCAGATTTGGATTTAGAAACATTAATGCTGGCATAAGTATAAATGGGGAAAATAATATAAATTAGCTGTGTTTAACTGTTTTGAAAATAGGGGAAGGGGAAAAGGGGAAGGGGAAAAGGGGAAGGGGAAACTTGCATTTTCATATCTTTGTTGTGGACTGTTGTCGGTGGGTGTCTAGCTTGTTTTTATCAAAGATTAATAGTCTCAGAAAGACTAAACTAGGAGAATAACATCAGTTAGCTGTTTTAAACTAGCTTGTTTTAACAATGGTTTCCACCTTCCCTAGTGCTTCTACTGTTAATCTATCTCGCGTACGTCTCTCGATTCGTGCATTGCAACCGCAATTAGTAGAGTGGCGGCGGCGACTGCATCAAAAACCAGAGTTGGGTTTTCAAGAAAAACTCACCGCTGAATTTGTTTCACAGAAATTGCAAGAATGGGGAATTGAGCATCAAAGTGGCATTGCCCAAACTGGTATTGTCGCCACCATCAAAGGTAATAAACTCAGCACTCAAAACTCAGCACTCAGCACTGAAAAAGTGTTGGCAATTCGTGCGGATATGGATGCTTTGCCAATTCAAGAAGTCAACGAAGTGCCTTATAAATCGCAACATGACGGAGTAATGCACGCTTGCGGACATGACGGACATACAGCGATCGCTTTAGGTATAGCTTATTATCTCCAGCAAAATCGCTGCTGCTTCGGCGGTACTGTCAAAATTATCTTTCAGCCAGCGGAAGAAGGACCCGGAGGTGCAAAACCGATGATTGAAGCTGGAGTCCTCAAAAATCCTGATGTAAATGCAATTATCGGTTTGCATCTGTGGAATAATCTACCCTTGGGGACAGTCGGTGTGCGTGCAGGCGCGTTAATGGCAGCTGTGGAATCTTTCGACTGTACAATTTTAGGCAAAGGCGGACATGGTGCCATGCCCCATCAAACCGTTGATTCCGTCTTAGTTGCAGCCCAAATCGTTAATGCCCTGCAAACCATTGTCGCTCGTAACGTCAATCCCATCGATTCGGCTGTTGTGACAGTAGGCGAACTTCATGCCGGCACCAAACGCAATGTGATTGCTGATACCGCGAGAATGAGCGGCACCGTACGGTATTTTAATCCTGATTTCAAAAACTTTTTACCGGAAAGAATTGAGCAAATTATTGCGGGAGTATGCCAAAGTCATGGTGCTAAATACGACTTTAAATATTCGAGACTTTACCCAGCAACAATCAATGATAGCGGTTGCGCAGAATTAGTGCGATCGGTGGCAGAAGAGGTAGTAGAAACTTCTATGGGCGTGGTGCCAGAATGCCAAACGATGGGCGGGGAGGATATGTCATTCTTTTTACAACAGGTTCCCGGTTGTTATTTCTTTTTAGGTTCTGCTAACCCAGATAAAAACTTGGCGTATCCCCATCATCATCCCCGGTTTGATTTTGACGAAACTGCATTGGCAATGGGTGTAGAAATCTTTGCCCGTTGTGTCGAAAAATTCTTTAATTGATAAATTAAGCGGGTATAAATAAATTGCAGGTGATTTGGTAGTGGTTGGTGGATAGTGGATAGTGGTTAGTTGGTAGTGGTTAGTGGGCAGTGGGTAGTAGGTAGTAGGTAGTGGTAGGTAGATAGTGGTTAGCAACCAACAGCCAACTATTAACTACCAACTACTAACCACCAACTACCAACTACTAACCACCAACAACTAACCACCAACAACTAACCACCAACAACTAACCACCAACTACCAACACCGTTACTTTTATTTCTACCCGTCTTAAATTATGAACTCTCAAGCATTAGATCCAGCCGTTGTTGTGGCTGTAGCAGACTTTGAACAATCCAACGCCTCTGGTGTTTGGACGAGTATAGATAAAAAGCAATTATTGTTAGAAATGCGATCGCGTCTTGTTGATCCCTTTCAAGTTAACCAGGGGGGACAACCATTTTGCGGTCCAGCATCGATTTTATTTGAACTGATTCGCAAACAACCGCTGCGTTATGTGCAAATTTGCCGCAATTTATTTGAAACTGGCGGTTTTGAAGGTACGACTGCACGCATTCAAGCATCCAAAAGACTGCGCCAAAGTCGAGGTAGACTGCGGATGGGTCAAGCTGATTGGATGATTTTGTCAACATTGCGAGAATCAGAAAACGCAATTTTCCCAGTGGAACCAGATGCACCGGATATTCTGCGTAATTTGGCTGGAATGACTAAATCTTGGGAGATGAAAGGTTGGACGCGGGAAGTTTTGGGTTATCGCAAAGTTAAGTACATTCACACTTATATATATGGCGAATTTGAGGCTTTGAACGAAACATCAGCAGTAATTGCTGATGGTGGTGTAGCCTTCGTCTTGATTACCGCCGCAGGTTTGCTTGGTAGTAAAAAGCCCTTTTTGCCTTACCCCAATCACTGGATTACCATACTTGGAAATATTTCGATTCAAGGCGGTGATTGGTTGGAAGATGACAACGGACGCATAAGTTTAGATATTTACTCTTGGGCGAGAAAATATCACGTAGACCTGGATGAGGGACCATTCCAGGATTATTTTTGGGGAGTTGTTATGGGGGTGTGAGGCGTCCAGCCGCCCAGGCGCGGAGTCTTGAGCCGCCCAGGCGCGGAGTTGGGAGTTTAATTAAATTCAGGAATAATCTTGTGGGGTGGGTATCTTGCCCGCCCGATATTATGTTTACTGTATTTAGATAGAAAAATTATATTTCCGTTAACAAAAAATCCCAAATATTTGTTAAATTGCTCAACCTAAAAATATCAAATCGCGTTTGATGAATGTTGATTTATTTAATACCAGTAAAATATATAATCTTAAAAAAACTGTGTTACATTTTTCCTGATGTTTCTGGAGAAAATTGCCTTTAAAGAAAGTGAAAGGTATTTTTATCGCCTCCAATGTTCTAGTATTAAAAAATTTTTCGGTAGAATAGTCATGCGATCGCGTTAATACCATTTGACGTTAATCACGATACATATAAATCCTGCTTTAGCGTAGCAATGCGGAGTCTGGACACCGGCTGCATTTATATTAGCGTTTTGGTGAAATGGTATAAGTTGCGTTCAGTCGTAGAGGCTGAGGCGGTGTAAGCCTGGGAAATATCTTTGCATCTAGTACAGAAGGGCCCATTCGTGAGAGGTTAAGGTCATATACCATTTGTCAATAAGCAATAGTACTTAAAATATTACTGAAAATCGGGGTCGGAAACAGAATTTTTAGGTAGGCGATCGCGTAATCTTGATACGTATCATTCATTCTCGCTCCAAAAATTCAGTACAAGAGTTAACTTCATATCTCCGCTTTTTCTAAATTTTCAGCATAATTTTTAATTGACAAAAGTAAGATTATCTTAACCTCTCACCGATGGAAGGGCCCAAATAAGCGATTATCATTTAAATTCAACACGCGGTAGGGGCACAGCATTGCTGTGCCCCTAGGAACGAGATTTTATTACACGTAATGCTGTGGAAATTAGCTAGATTGCCGCCAATGTGTTGGTGTTTCTACATTTTCCGGAAGGCGAGTTGTGCGATCGCCTAATGCGACTATAATCTGCTGGGGTTGCAAATTTTTGGCTCCCGTGAGAATTGCCCTTTCCAATTTGACATCACAAAGGTTAGTCTCAGATAAGTTGGCTCCCATGAGATTTGCCCCACAGAGGTTGGCTTCATAAAGGACTGCTTTTTGCAAGTTGGTTCCCATCAAGTTTGCCCCAGAAAGGTCAGCTTCTGTCAAACTGGTTTCAGAGAGGTTGGCAAATAAAACCTCTGTATGTTGTAGTTTGGCTGCGTTCAGGTTTGCCCCAGTCAGGTTGGCTCCATTCAGGTTTGCTTGTTGTAAGTTAGCTCCAATCAAACCACATAAGCGCAGATTCGCTTTACCCAACTTTGCTCCTTGCAAGTTGGCGAGAAACAGTTTTGCTCCTTGCAAGTTGGCGACTTTTAGATTGGCTTGGTACAAATTGGCTTTATAAAGATTTGCACCAGTCATGTTGGCTGCACGCAAGCTTGCTCCAGTCAGGTTGGCTGCACGCAGATTTGAGGACTGCAAGTTGGTGCGATTGAGGTTTGCTCCAGTTAGGTTGGCTGCATGCAAGTTGCATCCTTGCAAGTTGGCTTCATACAAAATTGAGCCAGAGAGTTTACCGCCATCAAGGTCAGCCCCAGACAAGTCAATTCTACGCAGGTCAGCCCCACTGAGGTCAGATCCCCGCAGGTCAGCCCGTTGCAAGTTTGCATCGCGCAGGTCTGCTCCCCTAATATCTGTATTGCGTAAATCAAGCTTTTGGTTTTCCGGGTCTTTTTGGGAATCGCGCCTGCCAATAACAGTCAAGGCGACTTGAATATCGGTGCGAATTTTTGGCGGTTCTTCACGCCAGTTTGTATCTGACGCCGCGTTAGTCATGGGAGCAAATATTGTCGCGGCTGTATTTTCCTCGGTTTCTTCCTCACTTTCCGCCTGGTTGAAGGTATTTTCTCGCACAAAGGCGGTGAGTATTTCCATAATTGTCCAGTATTCTTTGGGACAATCTTGAGCAACTCGTTCTAAGGCATAAATTGCGCCCGTGCGGGTTTCAACTTTATCATGTCCCAACTGTGCAATTGCACCCATAAAGCGTTCTGCAATTAGCCTTTCTTGAAAAATTTTGGCATTTTGCAATCCAATTTTATTACTTTTTTCGGCTGCGATCGCGCTTTTTTGTAGAGCTGCTGCACGCTTCGCTGCATAATAAGCATTAATCATCAATACCAATCCGACAAAGGCTATTGCAGTAGTGCTTAATGCTTGATTTCTCGATTCGATTTTTTGATGATTTGACGTTCCCTCACTTTCCTGAGATTTGGAAAATCCTAAAAAGATTAGAACCAATGAGAGATTAAATATAACTGTTATAGTTATCAGCCAATTTTTGAATGCGTCTGTCTTATTACCAGACATAGCAGAAATATTCCTCACAATCCAGGATTATTACTTAGATGATTGGGAAAAACAGTATAGCATTTGCCACAAAAAATTCAAGACGCACCACAAGATTTAACTGATACTAATATTTTTCAAGCAAATTGTCACGCACAATTTTCCCAATTTGGCTTTCTAGGTTTCTACTGCACATAGATTAACCTCAGAAACGTTTACTCCATCGAGTTTGGCAAGAAACAAATTTGCCCCGCCAAGATTCACTTACTCGAGATTTGCCCCAGAAAAATTCGCCGCGCTGAGAATTACCCTTCTTCTACCAATCCCCCTTAGGGCTGCTTGAATATCTTGGGTAATTTTTACTCGTGGGTTTTTCTGTAATTCTTCATTAGGTAGATAACGAGCATTATTTAGCACAAAATTCCCCAGAACTTTTATTATTTTCCAGTGTTTTTGTGCATCTTGCCGAGCAATTTGTTCTAAATTATTAATTGCATCCAGACTAATTGCCATGCTTTTATTTGCCAATTGTTTCATAGCCATTCCTCAGCGTTGTTCAAGCAACTTATGTGGAATTGGTTTGATGCTTTTCCAATTGACAACTATCCAAAGGAGGAATTTTGTTAATCGGATTTTCCCTGGATGAGCAGTATTAATAATAACTGCCAATAACCCTAAAATTGTAGTAGTTGCGAACAAATTAGCCGTGTTTGATATTCTTTCATAAAATGACCAAGCCGGAATATTTGTTAATATAACGATAACTTCTGCAAACAAAACATAAAATATTGTTGCGATTGCTATCAACCAATACTTTAATATGTATGTTTTGTTAGCAGACATGGAATAGCTATTCCTTAAATACTACAGTGTTTTGAATTTTCTTATACCATAAATAGTTCCGGATAATAAGTATTAAATAATACAATTAATAAATAACAGATAGTTTATAAAGCGGCATACCTTCTCCAGGGCTACCGAGAAGTAAAAAACAGTCACGATGAACTTCACATACCATCAAGCATGTAAATAACTTTTTTCCCCTTTATCCTATTTTCTAGCTGATGCCAGACAAAACGCGAGGGTTTGCCCAAACATTCAGATGCAGCAAAAATTACACCCTGTAGTAAAAGACTTAGTGTTGATTGGTGGCGGTCACAGTCATGCCATTGTGTTAAAAATGTTTGGCATGAAGTTGCTACCCGGAGTGCGTTTGACCTTGATTACTGAAGCTTCAGATACACCCTACTCCGGGATGTTGCCGGGACACATTGCCGGATTTTATACCCGCGAGCAATGCCATATCAACTTGCGATCGCTGGCTAACTTTGCTCAAGCTCAATTATATATTGACAGAGTGCTTGGTCTCGATCTGAAAAATAAAAAAGTTATTTGTGCTAATCGTCCGCCAGTAGCTTTTGATGTACTGTCTATTGATATTGGCAGTACACCCGCCACAATATCTGTATCAGGTGCGGCAGAATACGCAATTGGGGCGAAACCAGTATCGAAATTACTAAAACACTGGTATCAATTGTGTAGAGACGTGAAATTTGGCGTCTCTACAAATACCCAAGAAGCGATAAGTATTGCAATTGTGGGTGGTGGTGCTGGCGGTGTGGAATTAGCGCTGTCAATGCAAGCTAATTTGCAAGGGATTTTGAGTAAATCTCGTTCCCAGCTTTTACCTGGGAACGAGAGGGAAAGAGCGAATTTAGAAATTCATTTATTTCAGCGTGACGCTGAATTAATGCCTTATTCTCATGGGTCAGTGCGGCGTTTGGTTAAGAAAATTTTGACTGAGCGCGGCATTCACTTACATTTGCGAGAACGCGTGTGTAAAATTCAACTCAAAAACCTCACCGCTAGCTCATTTTTGGAAACACAGAAATTTGATGTTATTTGTGAATCTGGGTTAGTAGTAGAGTGCGATCGCATTTTTTGGGTAACGCAGGCATCAGCAGCCGATTGGTTAAAAACAACGGGACTGGCGACTGATGAGCAAGGTTTTATTTTAGTTGACGATACATTACAATCTTTGTCACATCCAGAGGTATTTGCTACAGGTGACATTGCCACAATGGTAAATCATCCCCGTCCGAAAGCTGGGGTGTTTGCAGTACGCCAAGGTAAACCGTTATTTGAGAACTTGCAGCGAATTATATTGGGAAAATCGCTTAAACCTTATAAACCGCAGCAACAATATTTAAGTTTAATCGGTATGGGAGATGGTCGCGCGATCGCTACACGCGGTTTTTTGACTTTGCCACCCCTCAAACTATTGTGGCAGTGGAAAGACTGGATCGACCGTCGCTTTATCGAACAGTTTCGCAACCTTCCCGAGATGGGGGGACAAGGAGGACGGGTGTGGAGACAAGGGGGACAAGGGGGACAAGGGGGACAAGGGGGACAAGGGGGATAAGGAGGATAAGAGACTAACTTATATCTTGCACATGCAACGCATGAGCGCAAATACACGAATCCAAAGTGATGATTTTGACCATGCAATAATTCATTTCTCAGTCCGATGACAGAGGACTTATGCTATTAGACTGGGACTTATAGTCCCAGGCGAATGTAGTCGAACGCGGAAAATCGGCATATACTTAGTCATTTATTTACCTGGAATGAAAATGGTGCATTCCGGTCAGCTAATCTCGCTGTTTCCTTTTATGTTGACTAAAATACATTCTTGCCTGGAATTTGGCAGAAAAAGCTTGATTATTTAACCATGTTGAAAAATACTTGGAACCTTAGCCTTAGCATGGTCAAATAAATATGATTCCAAAACTACATTATTATTCATCCATGAAAAAATCTGCAAGGACAACTGCATTTTTAGCTTCTTGCGCTTTGCTGCTGACAGCCTGTAACGGCGCTAATACAAAAACAAATTCGGGGAATAATACTCCAAATAGCACTGCAACTAACTCTGCAACTAACACCACAGCAACAACGAATACATCTACCACGATTCCCATTGGTGTAGCTTTTGCCCAAACTAGCAACGTGGCTTTACTCGGTCAAGAAGGAGTTGCTGGAGCAAAAATTGCGGAAAAATATTTTAATGATAAAGGTGGTATTAACGGCACTCCAATTAAATTAGTACTTCAAGATGCTGGCGGCGATGAAGCCGGAGCAATTAACGCTTTTCAAGCTTTAATTAATAAAGATAAAGTTGTCGGTATTGTTGGTCCAACTTTGTCACAGCAAGCTTTTAGTGCAAACCCCATTGCTGAACGTGCGAAAGTTCCAGTAATTGGGGCATCGAATACAGCAAAAGGAATTCCGGAAATTGGTGATTATATTGCGCGTGTTTCTGCACCAGTTTCGATAATTGCACCTAATTCAGTGAAAGCTGCACTCAAGCAAAATCCTAACATTAAAAGAGTTGCAGTTTTCCATGCTCAAAATGATGCCTTTAGCAATTCCGAAACAGAGATTTTCCAGAAAACAGTAAAAGACCAAGGTTTGGAATTGGTAACAGTGCAAAAATTCCAAACTTCCGATACAGACTTTCAAAGTCAAGCCACCAATGCTATTAATCAAAAACCAGATTTAATCATTATTTCTGGTTTAGCTGCAGATAGCGGTAACTTAGTACGACAACTCCGGGAACTGGGTTATAAAGGCTCCATCATTGGTGGAAACGGGATGAATACATCGAATATATTTTCAGTTTGTAAAGGTCTTTGTGATGGCGTAATGGTTGCTCAAGCTTACAGTCCCGAACATCCGGGTGAGATTAACGCCGCATTTCGTAAAGCTTATGTTGACCAATACAAAAAAGAACCGCCTCAATTTAGTGCCCAAGCTTTTACTGCAGTGCAGGTGTATGCAGAAGCACTCCAAGCTTTAGATAAAAAGAGCAAAGTTAACAAATTGCCCTTAGGAGAACTGCGTACAGAATTGAACAAACAGCTATTAGCTGGAAAGTATAATACTCCTTTGGGTGAAATATCTTTTACCCCAGTCGGTGATGTAGTCCAGAAAGATTTTTATGTTGCACAACTCCAGGTAGACAAAGATGGAAATAATGGTAAATTTACCTTTATAAAATAGTTGGTAATTGGTAACTATAGCAGTTCGTTATAAACGAGAATCCCGGTTTTGCACTTATTTACCGGGATTCTGAGACTTTCAAATTTCACAAATCAAATAGAATTGCTATATAGGGCTTTTAAATTGACTAAAACACCAATTTACTGTAGGGTGGGCATTGCCCACCTTATCTCGAAATTACTGAAGAAAGGCAGAGGACAGGAGGCAGCTATGCTGAAGAAAGAGAAAATATATACTTTTGCCTTTTTCCTCTTGACTTTTACCTTACCAAACAAGGGGAAAATAAAGAACACAGAATCCCTTCCTACTCATATTTAAAGGAACCATTATTTATTTATGGAAAAGACAAAAAAATTTAAATCGAAAGTACCTGCACCGAGATTTAAGGCGTCCTTATTAAAAACCCCTGATGAATAAATATCGAGTTCCCCTTTCCCCCTTTCCCTTTTCCCCTTTCCCTTTCCCCCTTTCCCTTTCATGACCCTTTCATCTTACAGGTGCTTTTTGCAAAAGAAATGGATATAACTCTGTTTTGGCAACAATTTTTAAATGGGTTATCAATTGGCAGCGCTTACGCGATTTTTGCCTTAGGATATACCTTGGTTTACTCGATTTTAGGTATTATTAATTTAGCTCATGGTGCAGTTTTTACTGTTGGTGCATATTTCACTTATGCACTCATGGGTAGTGCTTTTGGATTTAGTGGATTGCTAGCAAATGCATCGCTACCTCTAAAATTACCATTTGCGATCGCTTTAATTTTCGGAAGTACTTTGGCGGGATTTGTAGGGGTAGCAGTGGAACACATCGCCTTTCAACCGCTGCGTCGTAAAGGTTCAGACCCCTTGCTAACAGTAGTTTCCAGCTTAGGTGTAGCGGTGGTAATTGTTAACTTAATACAGTATTTAGTAGGGGCAGAAAGTTACACATTTCCTGCAGATACTTTTGGCAATTTACCACCAGCAATTAACTTCGGTACTGCAGACAAACCGATTCCCATTCGCACCGTACAGTTAGTAATTTTTTCTGTATCAGTAGTAATTGTAGGCATTTTAACTTATTTTATTAATAATACAAAATATGGGAAAGCAATGCAGGCGATCGCCGAAGATCCAATTACAGCAAGTTTATTAGGAATAAATAGCGATCGCTATATTGTATTGACATTTTTTATCAGCAGTTTTTTAGCAGGATTAGCCGGAACTTTAGTAGCCTCTAGCGTCAGCATTGCGGGACCATTTTTTGGTATAGCTTTTGGGTTAAGGGGTTTAGCAGTAATAGTATTGGGTGGTTTAGGTAGTATTCCCGGTGCAGTTTTAGGAGGTTTGGTAATTGGACTAGTAGAGGCGTTTGTCCCCAGTGATTACTCTGGCTATAAAGACGCCGTTGCTTTTGCAATTTTGTTTATTATGCTTGTAGTTAGACCCCAAGGTTTACTAGGACGTAAATTTGTACAAAAAGTTTAGAAATAGTTAGGAGGCGCGGAGTTAGGAGTGAGGAGTTATGAATTAAGAGTTATGAGTTATGAGTTATGAGTTAAGAGTTA
Organism: Heteroscytonema crispum UTEX LB 1556; assembly: GCA_044006015.1. GTDB lineage: Bacteria > Cyanobacteriota > Cyanobacteriia > Cyanobacteriales > Nostocaceae > Heteroscytonema > Heteroscytonema crispum. The sequence goes on along the minus strand of JBIPDF010000023.1, from coordinate 31,991 downwards.
AAAGCTTGTTTATCACTGAGTTATCTGAATTACAAACTCAAAACCCAAAAAAATCTTAAAACTTAATCAATCACAACTCTCAATTTTTAACTTCTAACTCCTCATTCTCAATTTTTAACTTTTAACTCCTAACTCCTCACTCTAAATTCCGCGCCTCCTAACTCCTAACTCCTCACTCTAAATTCCGCGCCTCCTAACTCCTAACTCCTAACTAAAGAAAAAGATGGCTGAATTTTTCGCGACTTACGGTTCACTTATCGTCTCAATGGTATTAGGGGCGCTGCTGGGCTTATCACTGTACCTTCCACTAATGGCTGGACAATTATCTTTAGCAAGCCCTGGATTTTACGCTTTAGGTGGATATATTGCAGCGATTCTCTCCACAACAGTTTTTGCCACTCCCAGTAGTAGTTTATTTCCAATTCCACTGCTGTTATTAGAAATGCTGATTGCGGGAATAGTTTCTGGCTTATTAGGTATAGCAGTAGGAATTCCGGCTTTACGTTTGCGGGGAATTTATTTAGCTATTGCGACTATCGCCTTTGTCGAAGTACTCCGCGTTATTTCTCTAAATTTAGATATTACAGGCAAAGCAGTCGGCATTTTTGGCATTCCCCAACCTTTCCAAACACAAATTGAATATTTGTGGATTGCCATACCATTACTAATAATTAGTATGCTGTTACTTTATCGTTTGGAACGCATTCGAGTAGGTAGGGCATTTATCGCCATTCGCGAAGATGAATTAGCAGCCGGTGCAATGGGAATTGACCCCACTTACTACAAAGTTTTAGCTTTTACATTAGGGGCAATTCTAGCGGGAATTGTTGGTGCAATTAGCGCCCATTTTCTTAATACCTGGAATGCCCGTCAAGGCACCTTTGACGCCAGTATTATATACTTAACTTTTGTGTTAATTGGTGGTTCCAGAACCTTTTTAGGGTCGGTAGTAGGAGGTATGGTATTCACAGCATTACCAGAAATTTTAAGAAGTATCGCCGATACAGGCGGCTTACCCGCTTGGTTAGCACAGTTTTTGCGGGATGGTAGATTAATTATTTTTGGAGTACTAATAGTCGTGGGGACAATCTTTTTTCCCCAAGGTTTAGTAACTCCCGATATATTTAAAAAACGTCGACCTCAAGATAAGCAAAATAAAACTTGAAAACACAAAATTCCCGTTTCAAAATTGCCTAATTTTATAAAACGTACAAAATAACCTCTCTTTTCTTTTCTCCGTTTTCTCTGCGTACTCTGCGGTTAATTTCAACAAATTAGCCAAGTATTATTACGATGATAAATTAGTTAATTACTTACATCTTTGAAATTAATCTTGTGCTAAACAATGTCAACCAGTATCCCAAAATCTAACAGCACTAAAATCTTAGAAGCTAAAGCCCTGACTCGCAAATTTGGCGGTTTAGTGGCCGTGAATAATGTATCTTTTACAGTCAACAAACATGAGATTTTTGGACTAATTGGTCCCAACGGCGCAGGCAAAACAACCCTGTTTAATTTAATTACAGGCTTAATTCCACCTTCTAGCGGACAATTAATATATCAAAACGCAGAAATTTCCAAACAACGCCCCCATCAAATCGCGGCTTTAGGCATCGCCCGAACATTTCAAAATATTCGTTTATTTGGCGAACTATCGGCTTTAGAAAATGTGATTATTGCACGACATTTACATACCAAAAGTGGTATGATAACAGGAGTTCTAGGAATACCACCTGCTGCCATTGAAGAACAAAAAAGCAAACAGAAAGCTTTAGAATTATTGAAACTTGTAGGTTTAACCGATCGCTTTCAAGAAAAAGCGCGAAATTTCGCTTACGGAGACCAGCGGCGCTTGGAAATTGCCCGCGCCTTAGCACTAGAACCGCAAATTTTACTTCTAGACGAACCTGCTGCAGGCATGAACCCCAGCGAAAAACAGCAACTAAGTGAATTTATTCGCAGCCTGCGCGATCGCTTTAATTTAACTATAATCCTCATTGAGCATCATGTACCCCTAGTTATGGGATTATGCGATCGCATTGCAGTTTTACATTTTGGTGAATTGATTGCTTTGGGTAAACCATCTGTTGTCAGAAATGACCCCGCAGTCATTGAAGCATATTTGGGAAATGAATAAACCTGTTTTGAAAATTGGGCATTGTTGCGCCAGCGCCCTTCTTCGACCGCGACAGTAGGCGACTGGCGTCCCTTGGGCATAATTTTTAGAGGAATTTAACTACTAAATGCACGCACATGAACATAAATCTTGATAAAGATAAACAAAATTTTACGATTTTAGATATTAAAGACCTTGATGTTAACTATGGTGGCATTCAAGCCTTAAAAAAAATAAATTTAACAATCAAAAAAGGCGAAGTAGTCACCCTAATTGGTGCCAATGGTGCTGGCAAAACTACCACACTCCGCGCCATTTCCAAAATAGTGAATCCAAAAAGCGGCGACATTATTTACAATGGAAGAAATATTACCCGCCGTCAAGCTCATGAAATAGTCAAACTTGGTATCGCCCATTGTCCGGAAGGACGGAGAGTGTTGGCGAGGCAAACAATTTTTGATAACTTAATATTAGGTGCTTATATTCGCACCAATCAAGCAGAAATAAAATCTGATATTCAACATCAATTTGAGCTATTTCCGCGTTTAGCACAAAGACGCAACCAACTAGCAGGAACCCTCAGCGGTGGCGAACAACAAATGTTAGCGATCGCTCGTGCTTTAATGAGTAGACCGCAACTTTTACTTTTAGATGAACCGAGTTTGGGTTTGGCACCTGCAATCGTCAAAGAAATATTTTCTATTATTGAAAATCTCCGTGCTACAGGCGTTACTATTCTGTTAGTTGAACAAAACGCTAATTTAGCTTTGCAAATTGCAGATAGAGGATATGTTTTAGAAGCTGGTTGTATTACCTTAACAGGTGCAGCATCGCAATTAATTATTGATGAGCGAGTTAAAAAAGCTTATCTAGGCTAGTTATTATCTTATTTATCTCGTTCCAAGTTAGAGACTTGCAATGCCATATAGCATGCTCTGTCTCCAGTATATCAAACAAGTCTACCTCTTGTCATGAGAAGATTATATATTGGCAGAATGAGAATATGGACTGACTGGAAGAGCATTTCAGATATTGCTTATGTTCCCAAAGGTTTAGGCAAATTAAGAACCAAATCAGAAGTAGAAAATGATTCACTCTCTTTCGAGATACAAACGTAAATATAATACTTGTCGCATTAAATCTCCATATAATTAGAAATCAGTTGCTACGGCTGAATTTATACAGTATGTAGATAAGATGAAGGATTACGGAACAAAAGAAAACTATATAAAATTTAGAGAAATTACAAGGCAATTTAATTCTTTAGAAATGCTAGTCTATATTGCTTTAGAAACTTGGTTGAAAAGACTATAAGTTAAACCGAAGGTCGTAGAAACCCGGTTTCTGAACTTTCACCTGGGATGCAAAGGAATGCTATAGAATGCAAATCAATCCTCTGTTCGCCAAAATTTCGACTTGTAAGCCAGAAATAACTCCCCAGCCTGAAACTCAGCCGATCGCGCTTACATCATTCCCCGCCATCAGAGTATATTAAATTATATTACATTGAAAGTCCCGCGCAGGCGAACCCCCCTATTAAGCGCAGGGCTGTTTCATTCGTTTGAAATCCTTGCAAAAGGACCAGACAAGGAAGAGGGGGAAGACAAGGGAGAATTTTCCCCAATTATTCTTCCTTGTCCTCCTTGTCCTCCTTGTCCTTTTGCAAACGACTTTCGGAAAATGAAACAACCCTCTTAACGGGGAGTGCTGCGAATTTTCATCGCCTGAGTATTTAAACGCATGAGTCAAATTGTCTGGATTGCAAGACACGCCAACCGCCTCGATTTTGTAAACCCTGATTGGTTTCTTACCGCCGAAAGACGTTACGATCCCCCGTTGTCTGATGATGGTTTCGTACAAGCAAAGCATTTAGCTAAACGCTTGAAGGAAGAAAAGATTGCTCATATTTTCGCGTCCCCCTTCCTGCGAACCGTACAAACGGCGAACGAAGTTGCAGAAAAGCTCGATTTGCCCATTAAACTGGAAACAGGCTTGAGTGAATGGCTAAATCCAGCTTGGATGACCGAAGAACCACAAAGGCTATCCACTTCAGCCCTAGCAGAATTATTCCCCAGAATTGATATTAGCTACACTCCCCGCATCGCCGCCAACTATCCCGAAACTCACGAACAAGTACGGGCGCGATCGGCGCAAACCGCCAGATGTCTCGTGACTGAATTCTCCCCACAGAATATCCTGATGGTGGCGCACGGTGCATCTGTATTGGGCGCGGCGATGGGGTTAGTAGGCGATATTGCTAAAACAGAAGTTAAAGCTTCTCTGTGTTCCCTGGTAAAAGTGGTACGTCAACACCCAGAATGGTTGTTAGAACTAAAGGGAGATACCTCCCACTTAAACCAGGTAGAAGAAGTAATTCGATTTAATTAATTGATATGACATTACTATTAGCAGGGGATACTGGCGGTACTAAAACTATTCTGCGACTGGTGGAGGCGTCCGAGTCAGCAGGTTTGCGTACCATTGATGAGGGAACTTACCACAGTGGAGATTTTCCCGATTTAGTACCGATGGTTCAGCAGTTTTTGGCAAAAACGAACTCACCAATTCCGGAAAAAGCTTGTTTTGCGATCGCCGGTCCGGTGGTTCAAAATACTGCTAAACTGACAAACTTGGCTTGGTTCCTCGATACCGAACGCCTGCAAGAAGAATTGGGAATTCCTGATATTTCTTTAATTAACGACTTTGCCGCCGTTGGTTATGGCATTTTGGGTTTAGAGAAACAAGACATCCTGACTTTGCAAGCCGGTAAACCCGACACCGACGCCCCAATCGCGATTATTGGGGCTGGAACTGGCTTGGGACAAGGATTTTTAATTAAACAAGGAGAACTGTATCAAGTTTTTCCTTCCGAAGGCGGACACGCAGATTTTGCCCCCCGTACCGAATTAGAATTTCAACTATTGAAATATCTGATGGATAAACATGGTATCCAACGGGTTTCTGTGGAACGCGTAGTTTCTGGTTTGGGAATAGTCGCAATTTATCAGTTTTTGCGCGATCGCAAATTTGCCACCGAGTCATCAGAAATAGCCAAAATCGTCCGAACTTGGGAAGAACAAGCAGGACAACAAGAAAAAAGCGTCGATCCCGGTGCAGCCATTGGTACAGCCGCACTCCAAAAACGCGATCGCCTTTGCGAACAAACCCTGAAAATATTTGTCGAAGCTTACGGTGCAGAAGCCGGCAATCTCGCCATCAAACTCTTACCCTACGGCGGTTTATACATTGCTGGTGGTATTGCACCCAAAATTCTTCCATTGATGCAAGAAGGCAGTTTCCTGTTGAATTTCAGCCAAAAAGGCAGAATGCGAAGCCTTCTCGAAGATATACCGGTGCATATAGTTCTCAATCAACAAGTGGGACTAATAGGTGCTGCTATTAGTGCGGCTCGGTTATAACAACTAGCAGCATAAGTAATATCAGCATCACTAAATGCAAAATATATGACAATCAAATTTTTGTTGCCATTAATCGCCGTTACTGTTATAAGTAGCGGATATGCCCTAGTCGAAGCACGTCAACCCAAACAGACGCTAACTCCAGCCAAACCAGAAGCTTCAGAAGCGGCCCAGTCCCAATGGAAGCTATTCACCGCCCCAGACGGACGCTTTACTGTTTTAATGCCGGGAACGCCAACAACAGTAAATCAAACCCAAAAAACCTTCATGGGAGAAATTAACTTACAATTAGTTATCGGTCAGCCGCCTAAGCAGGAAGTGGCATATGTAGTCGCTTACAACGACTTTCCCGATAGCTACGGTCAAATGGCGGACCCCCAAGAAGTACTTAGCAACGCCCAGGCGATGGCTTTAAAGACTACTCAGAGTAATTTACTCACCCAGCGGGATATTCGCAGTTCTAACGGTCACCCAGGTAAAGAAATTGAGTATCTAAATCCAGGAGGCAAAGTCACCAGAAACAGGATGTATTTTGCTGAAGGACGCTTGTATCAAGTAATGGTTATTACTACTAAAAAGCAGCAAAAAACTTTAGCCGCAACCATGACGGGATTTTTGAATTCTTTCAATGTGGTTTTGAAGAAGTAATTGTTTTGTAATTTTGTAGGATGCTAACTTACGAGAGTACGGCACCAAATCTAAATCATGTGGATGCATTAGAAGCCAACTCTCATCTACAGCGAATGTTGGGTTCCACTGCCTTCCAACGCCACTTGCTACAACGCTCTTGACCCGCTTTCTTCGCAGTGGCGCAGCAACCTACAACTGAAATCTCAAATCCAAAATCTCAAATCTCAAATCAGGCGATCGCATTAGTAGTAGTCTTGTACTCTTGTAGGTTGGGTGAAGCCAAAGGCGTAACCCAACATCCTTCAAGGATGTTGGGTTCCACCCAACCTACAACTGAAATCTCAAATCCAAAATCTCAAATCTCAAATCAGGCGATCGCATTTATCGCTACAATTTGACAAAGCTGTTAGTTGCTAGCAATTAGCTATTCGCCAATTGTTACAAGCTTCCACTTAGTTTTAATAATCACTATATGACGAAAATTACACCATAATAAATAGCCAAATTGCGCTCTCAATTTGCAGATTATCCCGAAGCTCGCGCATCTCTTGATCAAGTTGAAGCCCATGATAATAGTATAAATGCAGCCGCCGAAGTTATTGCATCTCAATCTACAGATACTAGAAGCCCCACGCTGTTAGAATCAGATCCAAATTTTTTCAATAAAGCAACCGAACAAGCACGGGATGTTATCTGTAGCAAATATACAGATGATGTTCTGGAAATATTCAAAGAATTGAGACAATTTATACCTTTTACCGGTTCAATTGCAGCCTTAATTGCGATTAAAGTAGTTAAAATCGGCGTTGAAAATTTCTGTGAGTCCTCTAAAGCTTGTTAAACTAATACTGAAGAGCGATCACAGAATCAATCAAAGGTGCTAGGCTTAAAAACATCAATCATTAACAAACCTCCACCACAGTTGACTGGCAACAACTGGAGTAGAGGAATAAAAAAAAGTGAAACGCCAAGAGATCGCAGGCAAATGCCTGTTTTACAGGGATTCCAAGGAAGCAAACTCAACAACGGAAGAAGGAATAATAAAATTATCCTTTTACCTTTGTCTTCTTCCTTGTTTCCCTCCTGGGCGTTTCCTACTGTGCTAGATGTGAACAATATATAGTTTTTGATTTTGCCGAAATGTATTCAAACGATCAGTTTTGGGGTATTACTATGATAGTAATACCCCAAAACCTCTTCGTGTAAGCGAATTTTGCGCCCATTGAAAAAAGTTTTAGTACTTATTATTTTTTTTAACCGTATCCCTATTAAAACTGGTGTTTGCACATCCAACAGAGACTTGAAAATTGGGTGCTAGCAATTACACGTCTTTTAGCTTGACTGTAGTTAACAGTTGATTAACTCTTGAAATTTAATAGGTGTATCTAATTTACCATGACTTACGAAGAATACAACATTTAAAATTAAGAAAAAGCTCAGAAAAACAGAGTTATGCCTCGTTCTCAGCCTTACCAGCCTCTGCTGTTGCGGATACTCCACGGTATGAATGCTGTATTGATTATTGGTGCAGCCATCACAGGATTTTTAGTTTATGACAGTTGGGATCGTAGGTTTGGGGGGCTTTCTCTAACGCAAGCCAACCGGAGTCTAATTGACATTCACGGTACTTTCGGCTTATTATTATTTTTTATTGTCCTGCCGATTTTTCTTCACTATTGTTTGTTTCAAAGCTGGCAAAAAGCGCTTGGTACAACCGGAACCTAAAGAAAATCTGACTAAGGTGGGTAAGCCGATTTGGTGGTATAGCCTGCAACGACTGGCCAATACAGCAATTTTACTGGCTGCGGGATTTTCTGTAATTTCCGGAAAGTTTCAGGATGAGAACTGGCTGCCTAAGGGACCAAATATCGTCCGGAGGATAATCCGCAACTGTGGCGTGAGAAAATTTTAAATTGGCTGCGCCGACCAACTTTGTGAACAGGTAAGACAAAATTGCTGTTAGCTGAATTTTCCCCCATTGCTGCGATCGCCACCACTCCCAGGGGTGCCAAAAAACTCCAATTGCTTTGTCAAAACAACAACGCAACTCTCTGGGTTCCAGAATCTTTAACTGTCCCCGCCTCTTCTTACATTGGTTCTCTCAAAGACCATGTAGCTAACCTTTGGCAAAACCATCGCGCCTTAGTTTTCTGCTTGGCTACCGGTGCGGTAGTTCGATTAATTGCACCATTGTTGCAACACAAATCCACCGATCCGGCGGTGGTGGTAGTAGATGAAGAAGGGCGTTTTGTCATCAGTTTATGCAGCGGACACCTTGGTGGTGCTGATAACCTCGCGAGGTGGATTGCTGGAGAATTGGGGGCAACGCCGATATTAACAGGTGCTGCCAATGGTTTAGGATTGCCAGCAGTGGATATGCTGGGCGTTCCCTTTGGTTGGCGTCGCGGTGACGGCGATTGGACTGCGGTGAGTGCAGCCGTGTCGCGCTTTCAAGAGGTACAAGTCATTCAAGAAGCTGGTTCTATCCTGTGGCAAAATAATTTGTCTTCAGGACATCCTTTTGAATTTGGTGCATCTGCAACAGCAAAAGCAAAAATCTCGATTACTCCCAAATCCAAAATCCAAAATCCAAAATCCAAAGTCCCCGAAGTTATTTGGCATCCTAGGGTTTTGTGGGTGGGCATTGGTTGTGAAAGGGGAACTTCACGGGAATTGATAGAAACGGCAATTAGGCAAGTTTTTAACGAAAATCAATTAGCAGAAAAGGCGATCGCTGGAATTGCCACTATCGATATTAAAGCCGAGGAAATCGGTTTAGTGGAACTTTGTCAGGAACGCAATTTGCCTTTAAAAACTTTCCCCTCAGATATCTTGCGTTCCATCTGGGTTCCCAATCCTTCGCAAGTTGTCGAAAATGAAGTGGGAACACCCAGCGTCGCAGAAGCCGCAGCTTTATCAGCAGCCAACTGTCAAAATCTACTGGTTCCGAAACAAATTTTTAAATCAGTCCCCCCCTCCCCCACTCTCCCCCTCTCCCCCTCTCCCCAACAGGGTGCAGTCACGATCGCCATTGCCCAAGCTGAAAAAGAATACATCGGTAAGACTGGGCAATTATTATTAGTTGGCACCGGTCCGGGACAGCTAAACCAAATGACGCCAGCGGCACAAAACGCGGTAACTCTGGCTGATGCAGTCATCGGTTACAGCCTCTATGTTGATTTAATTGCCCCCATCCTGCGACCGGGGCAAATTGTCGAAGCTTTAGCAATTACCAAAGAAAGACAACGCGCCCAAAGAGCGATCGCCTTGGCTAATTGGGGTTTAAATGTAGCAGTTATTTCTTCGGGAGACTGTGGAATATACGGAATGGCGGGATTGGTGTTGGAAGAATTGCAAGCCCAAGATTGGGATGGCAAAACACCGAGTATTGAGATATTTCCAGGGATAAGTGCCTTGCAAGCGGCTGCATCGCGGGTGGGAACGCCCTTAATGCATGACTTTTGTGCCATTAGTTTAAGCGACTTGCTGACACCTTGGCAGGTGATAGAAAAGCGTTTAGAAGCAGCGGCGGCGGCTGATTTTGTGACAGCATTATATAATCCGCGATCGCAAACTCGTATCCAGCAGATTGAATTAGCCAGAGATATCTTTCTCAAATATCGCGATTGTAATACACCAGTTGCAATAGTGCGATCGGCTTATCGTGAAGATGAGCAAATTACCCTCACAACTTTAGATAAATTACTCGATACACCTGTGGATATGCTAACCACGGTTTTGATAGGCAATCAAAGCACCCGCACCCACGCCAATTGGATGATTACACCACGCGGTTACTTGGGTTTTGCCAATTAGCAAATAAAGTTAACTGGTGAAGGCTGTTAATAGTTCGCGCGTTAATAGCTATGAAGCATGAACCATGAACCAACTTAGCAATTAGCTTTTATTAATCAACTGCTCTGAGAACATAGTTGATAATGCTAGAAACAATTGATAATACAATTGAACCTAACAAAGCAGGTAAAAAGCCCTTAATAATAAAACCATAACCAGGGGTAAGGGCGCTTGCAAGCAACAGGGTTAGGGCGTTTAAGATAAACGTAAATAAACCAAAGGTGAGTAAATTAATCGGAAAGGTCAAAATTTTCAAAATCGGTCGAATGAAGGCGTTAACCAAACCGATGGCAACGGCGGCGACAAGGGCAGCAACAAAACTCTTGACAAAAAAGTCAGGAACGATATTAGCAGTAATTAACAATGCCACTGCTGTGCCAAGCCAAGTTAATAAAAAGTGTCCCATAAGTTTTTTTTACAAAAATTCGCAGAAAATTTGAATTATCCCACTGAAATCAAGTTCTATTGATACGCATATAGCAATCCTAATTCATTCGTGAAATCAACTGTATATGTTTTGGATACCAATTTAATTTGCTTCTAGGGAGGGTTATATCTTTCAAGAAACACGGGGAAAGGGAAAGGGGAAAAGGAGAAGGGGAAAAGGGGAAAGGTGAGTCAGCGCTGCGGGAGGGTTTCCCGAAGATTGGCGACTGCGAAGTGCGAAGGGGAAAAGGGGAAAGGATGTGAATATCCATTTGTTAGTTGCTCTTTGCGAGTCAGAGGCTGACCGGAATGCACCTTTACGCATGAGCGCGAATACACGAATACAAAGTAATAATTTTGATGCAATAACAATATCAGTCCTCTGACAGAGGACTTATGCTATTAGACTGGGACTAGAAGTCCCAGGCAGATGTAGTCGAAGCGGAAAATCTGCATATATTTAGTGATTTTATTTACATATAATTGGGATGGTGCATTCCGGTCAGTTATATCCGGTTAGTGCTAATTATAACGGTCTACCGCCATAAAAATATTAAGAAGGTGCGTTACGAAGAACGCTAACGCACCCTACAAAAATTCTGTCTTTCTTTTAATTTCAAGGCAAGCAAGATGCCCACCCTACAAGTTTAAAACAGCTTTTCAACAGAAAAAACTAATTATTTACTTGTCGCCGTCCCCGTGGTCGATTGATAATTTCCCAAGTAGCTCCACCAACAACACCGTCAGCTTCCAAACCAAACCGCTGCTGAACTGCTTTCACTGCGGCTTCGGTTGCTGCACCAAAGTTTCCATCTACACCGCTTTGCAAGTAACCGAGTCTTGACAGGCGTTCTTGCAACTTGGCCACTTCCGATCCCCGCATCCCCGGACGCAGAATTGGTAACCCGGATGCAGTGTATTGAATAACAGGAGTTTTCGGAGTCCGAGTGGTGTTAGTTGATTGCTGCTGAGTCCGAGTGCTGGTTGACTGGGTACGATTGTTATTTGACCTAGTGCGATTACCAGTTTGAGTACTAGTGGTTTGCACAGTCGTAGTAGTAGCCTGAGTCTGATTATTACCAGACTGACTGCGCGTGGTTTGCTGGGTGCGAGTAGTTGTTTGAGTACCACCACCGGGCGTAGTTTTTCGTACCACCGTTCTTTGTGATGTGCCGGTTGCAGTCGGTTTGGGTGTTGCAGGTTTTGGCTCAGGGGTTTCAATTGCAACGGTTTCGGCCGCTGTCGGCTTTGGTTCAGCGGTCGTATTCACAACCCTAGTGGTGGTGCTAGTCTGGGTTGGAGTCGGAAATTTACTCGCCGTGTTCGCTGGTGTAGGGGAAGGTGTTCCCGTTGCTTGACTGGGGAACAGTTTTTGCCAAGTAGCTGCATCAACGATACCATCTTCATTTAAGCCAGCTGATTTCTTAAACCGCAAAACAGCACTCGCTGTCTCAGTGTTATAGTTTCCATCAACTGCACCTGAGTAAAAACCCAAAATTTTTAAAGCAGCTTGAAGTTCTGATACTGCGTCTCCTTGGCTACCAATTTTCAGAGTAGGACGGGCGCTACGTTCTGCAACTGCTTGTGCAATTTGTTGTGGTGCTGCAACCGATACTACAGCAGTGCTGCCGATAAGTACTGGCGCAGAGGAGCAAAGAAGTATCCAATAAAACTTGTTTGCGGGAAAGAAGCGAAATTGTTTGAGTGACTGTAGGTGGCGCAAGATACTTGCTGTCATCCTTCCTTTCATGGAATTTGCCCCCGGAATCTTCTGAAGAATAATGGTACAGCAGCTTTGCCCCGACAATAAAGTTGCTGGGGCAAAACTGCTTTTAAGGGATGCGATCGCTTAACAAATGCTTAAGTAGTTGGGCGAGAAAAAACACAACTATGTAACGAAATATAAAATCGTTGAATTGAGCTTATAGTTGCGTTTTAGCGCTTTAGCGCAACTACGAACCAATGATGATTTATTAACGCTCACCTGCTTGACATGTGCTAAAAAATCGCACTATCGATCGCTTGTTCTTGACCTACTAAAGACACATAAGGTTCCCGTAAATATTGGCAAGCTGCTGTCATCGCATCTGTAGCAGTTACAGCCGCAATCTGTTCTTGAAATTCCCGGTCAAATTCAATTCCCAAGCCTAAAATTTCATACCAGCCGTATACTTGAGCGATTTGTCCGTTGGTTTGTTTGCCCAAGGCATACTGTCCCAATATTTTATTCTTAGCTGCCTGTAGCGAATTTTCCAACAGTTCATCGCTAGACAGTAAATCTACTTCTTTGCGCAGTCCAGCAAGGGCGGTGTTGGTATTTTCCGGTGCCGTGCCCATATACACCACAAATGACGCCGGAAACAGCCGTGTAGGGTAAAATGCAGACACGTCGTAAGCTAAACCCCGCTTTTCGCGCAATTCCACAAATAAACGACTGGAAAGTCCATTTCCCAAGTAGGTAGATAGCAACTTGAGTGGAGCATAATCAGGAGAACGTACTGATGGTGCCAAATAACCCAGCATGACGATTGATTGCTGTGTTGATTGGGGTTTTAACCTTGGCTGCGGTTCTACTTTGATTTCGGGTAAATCTAAAACTGCTAGAGGTGCATCGGGAATTTGCCAATCACCAAAAACTTTTTCCACCAAAGCTGCTGCATCATCGGGTGTAATTCGTCCCGCGATACTAATTACTACATTATCCGGACGAAAATGAGTTTGATGATAATGCACCAAATCCGCACGGATTAAGCTCCCCATCGTTATTTCATCTCCCAGTGCGGACATAGCATAGGGATGATTTTGATACATTACCTGACGTAATTGGTCAAAAGCGATCGCAAATGGTTGTTCTTTTTGCGAGCGAATATCTTGCAAAGCAATGCGCCGTTCTAATTCCACCTCCATTTCGGGAAATGTAGGCGATCGCATAATTCGTCCCGCCAATGAGAAAATCTCAGCAAAATCCGAGGTAACTGTCTTCATAGACAGTAAAAAATAATCAGTGGCGGTATCCGCGCTCAAACTTGCTCCCACAGACTCGACTTGTTCGGCAATTTCCAAGCTAGAAAGTCCATCACATCCCTTAGTCAGCACAGCGGAGAGCAAATGGGCTAATCCAGCCTGTTCCCGCTTTTCGTAACAACTACCAGCACGGATAAAAATTCGCGCCGCAATGATATCTGCGGTGGTATTTTCTGCTACCAACAGCACAATGCCATTATTTAACACAGTGCGATGGATTGTCGATTTTTCTAGGGAGGCTGTCATTTTTTAGGAGTTAGGAGTCTTGAGTTAGGAGTCTTGAGTTAGGAGTCTTGAGTTAGGAGGCGCGTAGTTGGTTGTTAATAGTTAATAGCTATGAACAATGAACCATGAACAATGAACAATCAACAATCAACAATGAACCATGAACAATCAACAATCAACAATCAACAATGAACCATGAACCACTAACCACTAACTAACAAGGCTTAAGTACTGTCACCGCATAGTCATCGGGTGAAAGATACTGTTGAGCTAATTTTTGCAGTTCTTGGGCATCAAATGACTGAATTTGCTTGGGATAAGTCACCGATAATTCCGCTTTGGCGATGGTATTGTAGTAGCCATAAAGCCCGGTGAGTTGATTTGGCGTTTCGGTGGAAAATGCATACTCGTTGCACAATAGCCTGCGATTACGAGCAAGTTCTTGCGGGCTAATTTCTGTATTTTGCAAATCTTGCAAGTGAGTGCGAATCTTGGATTCTACTCGCTCTAAATCTTCTGGGTCTAACCAAGCTGTAATTGTAAATAAACTTGAATCTCGTTGTAGGGAAAAGTTACAGCAAATTCCTTGTACTAATTGCTGTTCTTCTCGCAAATCTCTGATTAAGCGCGAAGTTCGTCCTTCTGCTAATAATACTGACAATAAATCTAAACCATAGGCGGTGCCCAGTTGGTCTACTCCCGGTCCTGTCCACGCCATTAATAACCGCGCTGTCTCTAGACGTGGCATATTTAGTTGTTGGCGGCGAATTCCTTTGATTGCAGGTTCTACCACTTTCTCCGACTGGGGGAAATCAGAACGCGAGCTAAAATCTGCAAAGGTGCTATTCACCAGTTCTAATGCGGGCTGTTCGCCAATTCCCCCGACAATTACTACCGTCATATTTTCTGGCTGGTAGTGAGCGCGATGAAAACCGCGCATTGCCTCTGGTGATTGTAACATTAGTTCTTGTTCGCTACCCAAGACCGATCGCCCGTAAGGATGATGTTGGTAAACGCTGGAAATCAATGATTGAAATCCCAACCAATCGGGATCGTCTTGAGCCTGACGAATTTCTTCTAATACTACATCGCGTTCGCGGATAAATTCATCATCGGGAATGGCTGCATTCAGCAACAGCTCCCCCATTTGGGGTAAAGTCTCTTTCAGATAAGGGGAAGCTGTGGTCAAACAATAATGAGCGTAATCGTAGCTAGTCGCGGCGTTACTGACTCCACCCCGATTTTCAATATTATGGTCGAAAACCCCAGGAGGTAGGGTCGCCGTACCTTTAAAAATCATGTGTTCCAAAAAGTGAGCCATCCCAAACCAAGGTTCAAGTTCACGAGTTGCGCCAGCACGCACCCAAACATCCGCCACAACTACCGGGGTGGTGGGAATTTCTTGATGAATAAAAGTTAAACCATTGTCTAGTTGGAAAACAGAGGCTGGAAACACTGTATTAATTTGCTGTTGTGACAATTTTTGCTACTTTAAACACAATTTAACGCAATTTTTGCTATCTTAACGCCAATTGGCACCTAAATTAGAATCTATTTATAAGATTTTTTCTATAGTGCAGCACCAATATTTTTTTAAGTTATTAAGTTATGTTGATTACGCCTGTTGTATCTGAATCGTCTACTCTGGAAAGCTGTAGGAAAGTAGAGAAGGTGCGGGGACGCTAACACACGGTAATAGGGAGATTTTTTTGATCGGCAATTAGACGGATTTTAGATCGCAACAAACTAGGGCGTGTCATCAATTGAGCCAAATGACAGAAGCAGCCAGATAAATTGCACCTAGAAAGTTTGTAGCACGTTTGTCGTAGCGTGTTGCGATCGCTCGGTACTGCTTGAGTTTGGCAAAAAAGTTTTCAATGAGATGACGGGCTTTGTATAAATCTCGGTCATAGTCACGAGGTCTGGTACGGTTGCGTTTGGGGGGAATCACTGCGGTTTTACCCAGAGACTCAAGTCGCTCAATGACTCGCTCATCGGCATCATAACCTTTATCTGCCAGTACTGTATCCGCCACAACAGTAGGTAGCAATTGGTCGGCTCCGTCCAAGTCGCAGGCTTGCCCTGGCGTCAGGTAGAAGCCTAGTGGGTTGCCCAACGCATCCACTACAGCATGAATCTTGGTACTCAATCCACCCTTGCTGCGACCAATGGCTTCAGTAGATGGCTCCCCCCCTTTGCACCAGCACTATGCTGATGGGCGCGGACAATCGTGGAGTCAATCATCGCATATTCATTATCGGCATCGTCTGCCAAGTGCTGAAACACTCCTTCCCAAACCCCCGTTTTTGACCATCGGCTAAAACGAGTATGAATCACTCGGAAATCTCCAAATCGCTCTGGGAGGTCTCTCCAGGGTATCCCTGCCCGATAACGGTACAGTACTGCTTCCACAAACAACCGATTATCTCTTGCTGTCACTCCAACATACCCTTGTGTTCCGGGCAGTAAGTCTTTTATCCTCTCCCACTGGTCATCTCGTAGCGCATAACGTCGAGTCATTGTTTTTCTATTTGGCTTATCCCAAGCATTACCTACTCAAGTTTACCTAATTGATGACACGCCCTAGTACAACAAGGCAGAAGATCGAGGGGCAGATGGTTCACCAGTGCGGTGGTGAAGGGGCACTGCGTCCGGGTAACACGACCGCAGGTGACTGGTGAAAGGGTTCCCCCACCGCAGTTTGGCGGGACCCAAACCGACACCGCCAACTGCTCGCTTGTTGCAACTGGCGAGGCGCGAAGGGCATTCGTGAAAAGCTTGATTTTTCAGACTTTCATTGAATGTGAATGGTTAACTTATTTGGGCCCTTCTGTACTAGAAAATTCGCTCTCCATCCGCCGATGATTCGCGAAGGTGGAGAAACCCGGTTTCTGACAATCTTTAATTCTTACAACTCAAATAAAATTGCTATATATAATTTTATTCTCCATTCCCAATGAAATAAATCGCGTTTCTACAATTTTAGAGACGATTTATTGCGTTTCTAGAAAACTTTGTTTTTGAACTGTTTTGATTTTTATTTATCAAGTTTCTCTGACAAAACTCGATACATCTCCTAATAATTAAAACTCCGAAATCTTCATAGACTTCGGAGTTAATTATTTTTAAGTTCACCGCGACGCCGTTTTACCTAAGTTTATGACCTGGTTAAACCAGGTGGGTACCGAACTGGCTCGTTTAAAGTTTCCGGGTACATGCCCGGTCTACTGCCACGAGAACGTTTGATTCCCTTTTCATTAAAGGCATAGATCAAAAAACTTGATGGCAGTCACCAACGTCGTAGTGCAACTATTTCATTATAGCTATCCTTCATTAATTGTGTGCTGAAAACGAAAATTTTTTAGTCACTTTAACCGGGATACCATATAGACTCTATGGTGTGGGCGATCGCATTGGCTGAATCTCGGTTGCGATCGCTTAATAAAACGGTGACGTGTCCCAGTTTACGTCCGGGACGCGATTCGGTTTTACCATACCAATGGAGGTGCGCTTGCGGAATTTGCGCGATCGCACTCCGCTTTTGCTGGTAATCATTTTGTGAATTTTCATACCCCAAAAGATTTACCATCACCGCACGGCTACAGTGTAAAGCCGGATTCCCCAAAGGTAAGCCACAAACGGCTCTCAGGTGTTGTTCAAACTGAGAAGTTAAACACGCATCTAAGGAAAAATGCCCAGAATTGTGAGTCCGGGGTGCAATTTCATTTACCAAAATTTTGCCATCAGCAGTGAGAAATAATTCAATTCCAAAAACTCCCACTGCTTGGAGGCTATTTAATAAAGTATGGGCAATATCCTCAATTTCCCCAGCTTGCTCTAACGTAATATTAGCTGGTGCAATTACCCGCCGACAAACCTGTGCTTCTTGTTGGGTTTCCACTACCGGATAAGTAATAATATCTCCGCTTGCGGAACGAGCTGCAATTACCGCCAGTTCTCGTTCAAATGGGATAAATTCTTCTAATAATAAAACTCCTTGACTTAAAGGGTTTTTTGTGCTTAATAAATCCAGCTGTTGTTGTAAAGCCGCGAAATCTTTAATTATAAAAGTTCCCTGACCATCATAACCGTGACGGCGGGCTTTCAAAACTACAGGAAAACCTAATTGGGAGGGGGAGAAAGGGGGAGGGGGAGAGGGGGGGATTACTCCAGTATTTTTCCCCCACTTCCCCACTTCCCCACTTCCCCACTCTTCTTCTTCAAGGGCGAAAAATTTCGGAACGGGTATACCCAAATCGCGTAAATAACAGCGTTGGTGATATTTATCTAAAAGGGGAGATAAAGCTTCTAATCTGGGGCGAAAGCAAACGCCTTGATTTGCCAGAACAGATAAAGCTTCAAGGTTAACAAACTCGTTTTCAAAGGTGATAATATCGGATTTTTGAGCTAAGAGGTTTGTAGCATTAGCATCATCAATTGGGGCGAAAACCGTTTCAGAGGCGATCGCTACTGCTGGATCGTTTACACTGGGTGTCTGGACTACCAATTCCACACCTAGCTTTTTTGCTGCACCCGCCATCATCCAGGCGAGTTGTCCGCCACCAATTACACCAATACGCTTCATTTACATCCCAAGGAATCACGAGTTGCCACGCCAGTTTTCGGATTTACACCACTGGCTTTTTGACACAGTTCTTTAACTTGCGCTCCATCCAAAATAGCATCAGTAAAATCTGCGCCAGTAATATTTACATTTGTAAATATGGCACGGAGCAAAAGAGCTTCTGTAAAAACAGCATCGCTGACATCAGCTCCTGTTAAGTTTACCTGATCTACCATTGCATTGGTTAAATCAGCGCCGTGCAAATTTGCCTTTGTCATCACAGAAGCACTTAAAACTGCTCCCCGCAAGTCAGCGTCGGTGAAATTAGTCAGTTCCATATTCGCGTTAGAAAACTCCGCCGCTTGCAAACTTTCACCCGAAAAATCGCGTCGTGTCAATTCTGCATTGCTAAACGACAGCGGATGAGTCCAGTCTGCTTGGGCCGGAGTCGCTACACAAAATGTCATAATAATTGCTGCAAAAAACGCTAACCATTGCCGCCAATACATATTAGGTAGCCAATTTGGTGGAATTGCTGCATTTAAGCTTAACACTACTCTGGGTATTGACTGACGAACCGCGATCGCGGATGTTTTCGAGAGGTAGTAGTAACAGGTCTACTTGAATTTGGTGCAATAGGTATAGACGTAGGTTGGGCAGCCACTGCGCCCTTCGGGGTTCCCCGGGTTATAGCATGTGGCGTTGGAGCAAAGAGGAACCCAACAAATGATATGACATTATTTTAGGATAGACGTGCTAATAGGGTGTCTTAAGCGGCGAGAGTACGGCACCATCTTGCGATCCCAGAAAAAGGGCGAAGCACTGCGATCGTATTTTAGTCGGATGTACTCAATTAATCGCTGCAATGCTTCGCCCCTACATTCATCAACACAAGAAGTCAGAATATTAAGTAGAAAGGCGCAAAAAAACAGCTATGAATGTAACGAAAAGTAAAGTTAACTGAAACCCTCTTCCCTTCAGCATAGCTGCCACCTGCCTCCTGCTTTGTCGATGGCGATAAATATTCACGCGCCCCCTACTTATAGGCTTTGAAAGTGAAAATCATAACGTTATACCATTTCTCCAATGCTTTGAAACAATAGATTTGTATTACCTATTTATCAATCTTCAGAGGCGTATCTGGGAAACCGTATTAATGAGTGATATATGCAACCTTTGTAATGCCGCCCGTCCCTCTGTTTAATTGTCACTGAAAAAAATAAAAGTATAAAATTTAGCCTTGTTCTGGAACATTAAAAAATAATTAATAAAACTGCCAAACTGGCAACCGCACAGATTTTTTTTGAGTTATATTTTCAAATAACATATCTAGTAAGCTTAACCAGCGGTACTAAAACCAGTACCAGTTTCTACCTAGTTCAATATTAATTTTAGTGATGATGTGGTGTGGAAATGGGCGTTATAAATTGTAAAATAATTTATCTCCCGTTTCCCCCTATTTCCAGATAAGACCTTTGGGCAAAGCGCTTTGCGAGGGATATCTGTAAAAAATCATTTTTCACTGAATACAAACAACAAACATTTTGCCTCTGGGGATATTCTCCTCTTCCACGCCGTTTAATTTTTGTTAGTTATGAGTAAGGAATCAAGAATAATAAATGATGAAGAAGGTTTTCGCCAGCCAAAATTCATCATTCATAATTCATAACTCCTAAATTTTGTGATTTCTTACTCTTAACTTTTTTATTTCGCCAATTCCACGGCTTCACCTTGACTTGTATAAGTTTGAAGTGTAAAGGATTTTGGATGAAGTGGAAGTTCAGTACATACCCGACGCCCTAGCTTTTACGCCCTTCTTAATACCTGTCACCAGCGGTATTTGTCCGGAATACTACTAATAAACCTCAGACAAGATTGTCAGCACTTACATTAATTACACTAACAAAAATCTGTTTTGGTAAGGATTCAGGTCTAAATTTAAGAAATTAAAGATGGTGCTTGTACACCAGAGTGAACCATCGCTTTTATAGCTTGCTCAAAAAATTCAATAACAGAACGCCCTTGACGACGACAAGTTTGTACGACCGTCAAGAAATTGGCAGTATGTTTAAATCTCTCCATCGAGCGAGAGCCACCACTGACTTTACGTTTCGTTACAGCCAAACGGAGCGATCGTTCAGCGAGGTTATTATCCGGAGGGATCTCTGGATGGTCTATAAAATACCACCATTGATGTGCTTTATCTTGTAGCGATCGTAAAAGCTTACCAGCGTCCCCCCCTGCTTTCCCAATCCACTGATTTATGGATGACTCAACTAGTGCTTTGAACTGAGAACCCCAACTCAAGAACTCTAGGATATTTTGATTTTTCTGGAATAAACTGTAGTTTTTAAATGCTTGATCAATCAGATTGACGAATTTATTCGCAATTTCAAGGTTGTTTAAGCCTGGAAGCTTGATCAGCTTCTTAAAATGGCGGCGTAAATGTGCTAAACATTTCTGTTGGGCTTTTACGTCGTAACCGTTATAAACGCAATAATCATCGGAACTGAGTACACCATCATAGCTCATGCCAAGGATGATTTCTAATTCTGCACGGGAACGGGTGTCGGCAGCATGAAACAAAGCAAAGTCGGTCGAAGCAAAAATCCACAACCATTCTTTTACACCTTTGATCACCCAAGGTGTTTCATCCGAGTGGATATCTGGCTGCGTTTGTTGTATCCAATCTTTGAGTTCATTAACGCTCTTAGCAACTGCATCATCTATTCTTTCATTCGTAGTTACTAGGGCGTGTCATCAATTAGGTAAACTTGAGTAGGTAATGCTTGGGATAAGCCAAATAGAAAAACAATGACTCGACGTTATGCGCTACGAGATGACCAGTGGGAGAGGATAAAAGACTTACTGCCCGGAACACAAGGGTATGTTGGAGTGACAGCAAGAGATAATCGGTTGTTTGTGGAAGCAGTACTGTACCGTTATCGGGCAGGGATACCCTGGAGAGACCTCCCAGAGCGATTTGGAGATTTCCGAGTGATTCATACTCGTTTTAGCCGATGGTCAAAAACGGGGGTTTGGGAAGGAGTGTTTCAGCACTTGGCAGACGATGCCGATAATGAATATGCGATGATTGACTCCACGATTGTCCGCGCCCATCAGCATAGTGCTGGTGCAAAGGGGGGGAGCCATCTACTGAAGCCATTGGTCGCAGCAAGGGTGGATTGAGTACCAAGATTCATGCTGTAGTGGATGCGTTGGGCAACCCACTAGGCTTCTACCTGACGCCAGGGCAAGCCTGCGACTTGGACGGAGCCGACCAATTGCTACCTACTGTTGTGGCGGATACAGTACTGGCAGATAAAGGTTATGATGCCGATGAGCGAGTCATTGAGCGACTTGAGTCTCTGGGTAAAACCGCAGTGATTCCCCCCAAACGCAACCGTACCAGACCTCGTGACTATGACCGAGATTTATACAAAGCCCGTCATCTCATTGAAAACTTTTTTGCCAAACTCAAGCAGTACCGAGCGATCGCAACACGCTACGACAAACGTGCTACAAACTTTCTAGGTGCAATTTATCTGGCTGCTTCTGTCATTTGGCTCAATTGATGACACGCCCTAAGGTTCCCACCCCGATTTCTATCTTTGCCAGTTCCCACAATAGTTCTTGTTGTTTTTCATAGGGTAAATGCCCATAATTATTTACCCATCCCAAAAAAGCTTGTAGTTTTATCCCCATGTCTTGTCCGGGAACTATATCCCCAGACCAATCTGCGGCTTGCAAATTTCCACATTCACCGCATACACAAGTATGGCGATGATACTCAACTATTTCAATTGGGCACTCAACCAATTGCGCTACTTGCTGTGTTTCGATTTTTATCGGCTCCCCAACGAAGTCCGTCTGACCACAGCAATGACAAAATTCGGGGCGTAAAATCTCAAGGCGATCTACTCGACCAAACCCCTTACGCGTTTTTCCCGGATGGTCTGGTTGCCCTCCTGGTTTCCGTTTTGGAGCTTGGCCGTCCCCATCACTCTGGTGTTGTTTGTTTTCTGATTTTTTTAGGAGATCTCCAGATGGGGGCTTTGATGATGTAGAACTATCTAAATCTCGACTCACCTTGAGTTTTTCTACGAATTGCTCTAGTTCTAAAATTCTCTTGTTTAGCGTCTCTATCGCGATCGCCTGCTCAACAATTATGTCCACCAGTTGTTCCGGAGCTAACTGGAGAAGGGTTTCACGCTCTAATTTCCGAAGCAGGTCTTTTCCCATAATTGTGATATTCCGCCTCAGATGTCACATTTGTCAATACCTCTTGACCTGAATCCTTACACAGTAGTTATGTTTTGCGTAAGTCCTGAAAATTTAACAACTCAATCGCACCAAGCATCCGGCAAACAGCTTGTTATATATGAAATACATAAATAACAACTTATGAACATTATTAAGCGCACCACCAACTGGCTAGAAACTAAAGCTTGTACCCCTGCATACAGTGGTTGGGTACTGGGGGCAATTGTGATTTGTTTTTTTGGGGCAGCCATTAATACAATGGCAGGCTGGCTGTATGTTATTAGTGGGGTAAGTGTTGCCCTGTTGGGTGTGGCGGCTTTTTTACCACCGCGATCGCTTGTTGGTTTAACTATCAATCGCCGTCCCATCGAACCTGTGACAGCAGGGGACGAACTCAGGGTAGAATTAGAAATCCACAATCAAACAAAGCAGTCTGTTGGCTTACTGCAAGTTGAAGATATACTGCCTTTTGTCTTAGGCAAACCAATCAAACAGGCGATCGAAAGAATTCCCAGCTTTGGCAATTACAACTGGGTATATTATCACCCTACCTCGCGCCGGGGTGTTTATCGCTGGGATGCTGTCGAACTTGGAACAGGTGCGCCTCTGGGATTGTTTTGGTGTCGTCGCCAGCATGAGTGTAGCGCCAAAGCAATTGTTTATCCCACAGTTTTACCCCTCACCACTTGTCCCTTAGTCGATGAAATTGGACAAGAAGATAGCACAAAAGGCGACCCCCGTGGCAGACCATTTCAAACTGCAACCACAGGACTAACGCGATCGCTTCGTCCCTATCATGTCGGTGACCCGATGCGTTTAATTCACTGGCGCACCAGCGCCCGCTACGGTGAATTACGGGTGCGCGAATTAGAAGTTATTACTGGCGGACAAGATGTAATTATCACCCTTGATAGTGCTGGCAACTGGGCAGAAGAGAACTTTGAACAAGCAGTAATTGCCGCAGCATCATTGTATTTATATGCACATCGCCAACAAATGCAAGTGCAACTGTGGACAGCAGCCACAGGTTTAATCAAAGGCGACCGCATTGTTTTAGAAACCTTAGCCGCCAGCAACCCAGGGGAAGACGCCAACATGCAACCCCCCAGGAATTATCCCTTAATTTGGCTGACACAAAACCCTCTAACCATCTCTTACCTTCCTCAAGGTAGTCGCTGGGTGCTGTGGCAGAATGTTTTATCATCACAATCGCGATCGCAATCATCCCCACAAGAAAAAGTAGTAGTAAATTGGGATTACCCCGGCATTATTTTGGAAAGCGATAAACCACTGCAACCCCAACTGCAAAAAAGATTAAGTTCATTGTAAATTTTGATTTCAAGTATTCACAAATCCAATGAACGCAAAGCAACTTAACTGTTGTGATTTCCCAGAATTCTTCGATCCCCACAGACTAGTAGTCTGGCAAACAAACGCAAGCGGGACAAAGGGTAAAGGACTCGTAAAAAACTTTCATATTTTCCCCTTTCCCCTTTCCCCCTTGCCCCTTATCCCCACGAAAGTGGGGGCCCCACCTTCCCCTTTCCCAGCCCTCACCCGGCAATTTTGGGTTGCCAGACTACTAGGTATAAAAGCCTTTTAGGAAAAGTATGTCAAATTGTGTAGAGAAAGACGGGGAAATACCCCCATTAATAGCTCACTGTTGCTGAGGTACAATGCAAAGAAATGTTTAAATTATGAATGGACGCTCCGATGATGACATCAGAAGTTAACACAAAATCCAGTGATAAAAGCCTGGAAGCAATGCGGCATTTTTCGGAACAATACGCCAAGCGTACTGGAACCTACTTCTGTTCTGAACCCTCTGTTACTGCAGTTGTCATTGAAGGACTAGCCAAGCATAAAGACGATCTTGGCGCTCCTTTATGTCCCTGTCGGCATTACGAAGACAAAGAAGCTGAAGTCAGCGCTGCTTATTGGAACTGTCCTTGCGTACCGATGCGCGAGCGCAAAGAATGCCACTGCATGCTATTTCTTACCCCAGATAACGAATTTGCTGGTGAAAAACAAGACATTTCTTTAGAAGCCATCAAAGAAGTGCGAGATAGCATGGGATGAGCGAAAACATGCCCCAGGAGTTTTGGCAAGGCGTAGAAGAGTTCAATTCTGGGCAATTCTACGGCTGTCACGACACTTTAGAGGCTCTGTGGATTGAAGCATCAGAGCCAGAAAAAACTTTTTATCAGGGTATTTTGCAAATTGCTGTAGCGCTGTACCATCTGGGTAATCAGAACTTGCGAGGTGCGGTGATTTTGCTGGGAGAGGGAAGCAATCGCCTGCGCCGCTACCCAGGAGATTTCGGCGGTATTGATGTGGACGAATTATTAGATGTGAGCGCGGTACTTTTAAAGACACTGCAACACATAGAGCCAGAAAAAGTTGCCGCCATTCGCCTGAGTGAAGATGAGACCTTACCTTTACCCAGGATTTTGCGAATTGAAGATTAGGGATTAGGCTATCGAGAAACCCGGTTTTTTGGAAAAACCGGGTTTCTGCGTGCGTGATATTACGTTTATTATTGACCGCATACTTAGTGAAACGAAATATTCTTTGCGAATATCTAGTATCCAATCTCCTTCACGGCAAAAAATATTAAATTGTAGTTTAATTAATTTGTAGCCTTTAACAGCAGGTGAGATCCTGGGGTTATAGCTTAGTATTATTAGTAATTATTGAAGCTATCATTAAAGACTTTCTTCCCAGCCAAAAAGCGGTCATTGGTGTGAACAGCGAAACCTTCGGGCTTGGGAAAACGTCAAGAATCAAGAGCCAGTGGTTATCTTGAATTAATCCAGATTGTGCAAAAGATGTCTGGATAACATACTTGAGATAATTAGAATAAAAGCCGACATCCTAAATCCTAAATTGCTATTATGCCCCGGTATCAATTGCCTCCATCACAGATGCGCCGTTTGGGATTCGCCCTAATGCTACCTGCTGCACTAATGGGCGCGATCGCATTTCCCAGCCAAGTACAAACTGCTACAGCACAACAAGCCGCGCCAAATCGCCCCCTAACCATCCGTTCGGATGTGCAAGAATATGACGCCAAAACCCAAGTGGTAACCGCTCGCGGTAACGTGCAAATGCAGTATCCCGCTCGTCAGATTCAGGCAACATCTGCCCAAGCACAGTATTTTAGCAAAGAACGCCGCATTGATTTCATGGGTAACGTTTATATTTTGCAACAAGGTGGCAATAGTATCCGCGCAGAGAAGGTTACTTATTTAATTGACGAAGGGCGATTTGTCGCATTACCCCAATCCAACCGCCAAGTAGAATCCATCTACATGGTGAACGAAGGACAAGCCGGTCAAGCTAACGCACCAGCCAGGCGTTCTAATTAAGAGTTAAGAGTGATGAGTTAGGAGTGATGAGTTAGGAGTGATGAGTTAAGAGTGATGAGTTAAAAGTGATGAGTTAAGAGTGATGAGTGATGAGTTGTCAATTGGGCGGCTGGGCGCCTCCCAACTCCCAACTCCCAACTGGGCGCCTCCCAACTCCCAACTCCCAACTCCCAACTCCTAACTCCTAACTCCCAACTCCCAACTCCCAACTCCCAACTCCCAACTCCCAACTCCCAACTCCTAACTCCTAACTTCTAACTCCTAACTTTTTGCAATTTTAAGAAAGGGCGCGAATCGTGAAAATTATCTTAGAGAATATTCACAAATCTTACGGCAAGCGCGTTATTGTCAATCGCGTCAACCTTTCTGTGTCCCAAGGCGAAGTTGTTGGGTTACTCGGTCCCAATGGAGCTGGAAAAACGACGACCTTTTATATTGCCACCGGTTTAGAAAAACCGAATCAGGGAACCGTTTGGTTAGATAATCTTGATGTTACCGGATTGCCAATGCATAAAAGGGCGAGACTGGGTATTGGTTATTTGGCGCAAGAAGCAAGCGTTTTTCGCCAGCTTTCAGTGCGGGAAAATATTCTTTTAGTATTAGAGCAAACTAATGTACCGCGCTGGGAGTGGTCGCGGCGACTGGACACTTTACTGCGAGAATTCCGCTTAGAAAAAGTGGCTAACAGTAGAGGAATTCAACTTTCTGGTGGTGAACGACGGCGGACAGAGTTAGCCAGAGCATTAGCAGCTGGACAAGAAGGTCCAAAATTTTTACTTTTGGATGAACCCTTTGCGGGAGTTGACCCGATCGCAGTTTCCGAAATTCAGCAAATTGTCGCACAATTACGCGATCGCAACATGGGTATCTTAATCACAGATCACAATGTCCGCGAAACCCTCGCCATCACAGACCGCGCTTATATCATGCGCGAGGGACAAATCCTCGCCTCTGGCGCTGCTGATGAACTTTACAATAACCCCTTGGTGCGGCAATACTATTTAGGTGATAACTTCCAAGCTTAAATTCCCAAAGTAGCAATTAATAATTAATAATTAAAAAGGATATTTTTTACTTTTTTATTTTTTACCATAAATCAATAAGTACGCTGGCACAAATAAACTCACGCTCGTTAAGGGCTTATAGTTCATAGTTCATAGTTCATAGTTCATAGCTATTAACCATGAACCATTAACAGCCCTACCAGTTAACTTTATTTTTGCCGAGCTACTTAATTTCTATCAATCTCTTACCTATTGGGGATTTAATTATTTAAGTACTCAATACAGTAAAGATGCTTTGCTTCGTCTAGCTTGACCAAAGAAAGGCAGCTACCCTGAGGGCAGAAGGTAGAAGGAAAGAATTGCGATTTTCTCTTCTGTTACCAGGTTTAGAGCAAGTGAATTTATTTATAGGGTTTCCCTTCTGACTTCATTGTTCCTACTTCTGCCTTCTTCACGATTTTTAGTTTCTCAGAGCTTATGGCATCAAAAAGCTTCAAACCTTTCTACAGTCTGCATTCGGTACTGCCTTTTACTATCATGGATCGCTATTTAGCGATGCAGTTACTCCCGCCGTTTTTATTCGGTGTCGGGGCTTTTACTTCCGTGGTTTTGGCAATTGACAGCTTATTTGAATTATTGCGGAAAGTCGTAGAATCAGGTCTACCTTTAACAGTCGCCCTTCAGGTTTTCTTGTTAAAGCTACCCTATGTGATTGTTTATGCCTTTCCCATGTCCACATTGTTAGCTGCTTTGATGACCTATAGCCGTCTTTCCAGCGATAGCGAATTAGTTGCTTTACGTGGCTGTGGTGTAAGCGTTTATCGCATGGTGCTAACTGCTGTAATGCTGAGTGCCCTGGTGACAGGCATGACATTTGTATTTAACGAGCATATAGCACCAGCAGCCAATTACCAAGCGGCTATCACTCTAGAGAAAGCCCTGAAATCCGAAAAGCCATCAGTGAAAAGGGATAACTTTATTTATCCG
Organism: Heteroscytonema crispum UTEX LB 1556; assembly: GCA_044006015.1. Classification (GTDB taxonomy): domain Bacteria; phylum Cyanobacteriota; class Cyanobacteriia; order Cyanobacteriales; family Nostocaceae; genus Heteroscytonema; species Heteroscytonema crispum. The sequence continues at coordinate 4,110 of JBIPDF010000023.1, read as the reverse complement.
GAAACGCGGGAAGTTAAACAGCCGGATGGGAAAAAGAAAAGAATTTTGATGCGATTGTATTATGCAGACCAATTTGATGGTAAACGCTTTAACGGTTTGACAATTATAGACCGTTCTCGCGAAGGTGCCAATCAAATTATTGTAGCAGAAGCAGCTGAATGGAATGTATCTCAAAACACTTGGAATGTGTTCAACGGTACTCTGTATTTAGTCGCTCCCGATCGCTCTTATCGCAACATCGCCCAGTTTAAAAACTATCAAATGCAACTGCCCCGCACGGCATTTAATTTGGCAGAACAAACCCGCGAATACGACGAAATGAATATTGCCCAAGCGATGGAACAGCTAGAAATAGAACGATTGGGAGGCGATCGGCAAAAAATTCGCAAACTCGAAGTTCGGATTCAACAAAAAATCGCCTTTCCATTTGTATGTGTAATTTTTGGCTTAGTCGGTTCAGCAATGGGAACTATACCCCAGCGCACTGGACGGGGAACAAGTTTTGGTATTAGTGTCGTAGTTATTTTCAGTTACTACTTACTTTTATCGGTTTGTGGTGCCTTAGGACAGGCTGGTATCCTTTCTCCCTTTCTCGGGGCTTGGATGCCAAACTTTTTTGGGTTAGTAACCGGCTTATTCTTATTGATCCGCGTTGCCCAAAGATAATTTTTGGTTGGTAGTTGGTAGTTGGTAGTTGCTAGTTGGTAGTTGCTAGTTGGTAGTTGGTAGTTGCTAGTTGGTAGTTGGTAGTTGGTAGTTGGTAGGCGCGTAGTTAGTGGTTGGTAGTTGGTTCCAAATAAAAATTACCAACAAAGAACTATAGCCGTTCTCTGTTGGGTGAAGTATAGACCATCCATCCATCGTAGGGGCACAGCAATGCTGTGCCCCACCCACGTACAAACGCGCACACGATAACCGCTATAAATACAATTAACCACTAACCACTCACCAGCAACTACGCGCCTGTATATCTAGAACACTGGCGTAGATATTCGCTCTCGTAGTGCGATCGCTTAATGGACGTAGATTCTGCAATCAGCTTATACCAGTTTCATGCATGTTGGATAAAAGATTGCAACAGATGGATTGTTGAAACATTGATGTCATAAGGATTTCACAATCCACACATTGCGTTCGCGTGTCCTTTGTCCGTTGGCGTACTCCTTCGGGGATGCCGTATAGCCTTGCGGCATACAAGAAAGGCGTCAAGGCAGCGTCTCCCAAAGCGCAGCGTCCGGTGAAGGAGAAGAGAAGGCGCGTCTTGGAAGGGTAGGACTCAGCTAAAGCAAGCGTTGCGCGGCAACCTAATTAAAAATCCTCTTAGAGGGTGTTTGAAAAGTTTTGAGGGGTTAAATTTTATGCTAATCGCCTCACAATGATCCGGATCATAGCAAGGTAAATAAACGTCTCGGATGTTTCGGGCAATAACTCATAATCTCTGACCAATCGCCGACATCCCATCAACCAACCAAAAGTGCGCTCAACTACCGAACGTTTTTTGAGCAAAACAAAGCCTTTAGCTTCTTGTGGTCGTAGAACCACCTGCACAATCCAACGGAAAAAATCTATTACCCATTGCATAAACGGTTCACCATCAAAGCCGCCATCGACCCAAATGGTTGTCAAGCGAGATATCTTTTGTTGAGACTGTTTAAGCCGTTGGAGAACTTGTTTACCTGTTCCATTGCCTCAACTTGGCTAATTAAATCACCCTTTTGTCCTGCGGAAGAAACGCGACAGTAAACGATAATTTTATGGGGAAACTTACCATTCTTTAAGCTTTTAGCGCAATTATAATGATGTTCGCCATATACTCGTTGGTTGCCCAATGTGCGTTCTGGTACTAGCTTCCCCTCTCGTTCCCATCGTCGTAAGGTAGAAGGAGAAACGCCTACCATTTTTCCGAAATCTGCAACCTTCCACATAAAACCTGCCTAACTTAACGATCTATGGCTAAGTTTAGCAAGGTATTCTCGTATTTAATCTAGCTCTACGAAGAAAATTTACGGGAGCAACGCGAAAAAGTGAGATCATCGTGCAATGAGCGGGGGGAGCTGGGGAAGCGGGGGTAGCTGGGGGAGTAAATAGGACAAATCAGTATTTTTCGCTACTAAAATTATCCAAAATACACTTGATTTCTTTCTCTCCCCCAGCCTCCCCAGCCTCCCCAGCTTCCCCAGCTCTGCCATGTCACAAAATCGCGTTGCTCCCAAATTTACTCTCTGAGTATCATATCCGCTATGGTGGCTACGGAGGGATTGCTTACCACCATGTTTCCGATACCTATGTGGCGCTATTTAGTCATTTTATTTCCTGCGGAACTTGGGAGGCTGTTTATATTATTGAGGGTTTGTTGAAAAATCTTTCTGATATTCAGCCTCACACGATTCACGCAGATACTCAGGGACAATCAACACCTGTGTTTGCATTATCACATATGTTGGGGATTAAGTTAATGCCCCGGATTCGGAATTGGAAGGATTTAAATTTCTTTCGCCCAGATAATGATACGGTTTACAAGCATATTGATTCTTTGTTCAAAGATGCGATTGATTGGGAGAAAATTCAAACCCATTGGCAAGATATTTTACAGGTTGTACTGTCGATTCAAACTGGCAAGATTTCGAGTGCGGTGCTGTTACGAAAACTGGGAAATTATAGTCGTAAAAACATATTATACCAAGCTTTTCAGGAGTTAGGACGGGTAATTAGGACGGTATTTTTGTTGCAATATATTTCGGATATGAAGTTACGACAACAGATTACTGCGGCAACGAATATTGTTGAGTCTTATAACGGTTTCTCGAAGTGGTTTTTCTTCGGTGGTTTTGGAATTATTGCTAATAATGACCCAATTGAGCAGGAGAAGATTGTTAAATATAATGATTTGGTTGCTAATGCTGTGATCTTCCACAATGTTGTGGATTTGACTGAGATTTTGCGGGATTTGCTGAAGTCTGGTTATTTGATTACTCGTGAAGATGTGGCGGCGTTGAGTCCTTATATGACGAGTCATATCAAACGTTTTGGCGATTACTTGATTGATATGGAGACTGTGCCGAATTTGTTGGATGATGACAAGCTCTTAGTTTTGGTTTGAGAAATTGTGAAGGTAGGTTTGGCAAGGGTTGTAAAGCTATTGTTTACATAACTTTACAACGTGTCCCATTTTGCACGTATCCCGGTTGTACCCCTAGTACCGCCATGTTTGCCTCGAATAATTACTGGCATTTCAAAGGGGATATCAAGAGCTTGCAACCATCGTATGACTGGGACACAGAAAAATTCCCGGTCTAAATATAATCGTTCTATTTTAAGATTCAAAGGCTCAATCAGAGCTAACAGATAAGTGATCATTGCAACGAAAGTATTTTGTTGTTGAACAGCTTTGATAGCTAAGGTGACTCGTTTATTATTTTTAATTACATAGACAGTAGCGTAAGCATAAAAAGAACAAGTGCCACTTTTAGCTTGACTTCTATAAATATATGGTGTTTCTGATGGTGATGGCTCACCATAATAAGGAATTAAGTTAAAATCGATAGCAATTTTTTGTTTACCTTGCCGAATTCCATCTGGTAAGCGACTTTGAAGTGCAGTATTTAAATCTGATTCCAGAGACTTCAGGTCTGAATATTTTTCCAAATGATAACGAATATCATTACTTGTGGGAACATTTTTTAATACTTTACTCGTGTTTTCTATACTATCTCTTTGGGTAGCTGCCCTAATTAAAATTTCAAAGATATTTTGTTGTTCACACTTGCCCTGAGTCTGAATTGGAATGTTTTCGGTTAAACAGTTCACTACTTCGTTCAAGGTTTTACTATCAGTTAGAACTGGCATAATTGCAGTCATAGTCAAACTAAATAATCTTTTAAGTCAAAAATTTTGCTTCTTCACTCCAATACTTTACAAAAATTCCAAGACACAGCACCAGAACATACTTCTGCTGCGAGAGCTACCCTTAACTTTTTGGCTAATTTCAGTAGATCGAAAACTTTTGTAAGCTGACGAAATAATCAGGGTTTCAGCCGAAGTTTTGGGGCTGATGATCGCGATCGCTTGCACTCCACTCTTAACCCACCAACAATGCCCGTTCTTTGAAAA
>JBIPDF010000013.1:0-71994 GCA_044006015.1 Heteroscytonema crispum UTEX LB 1556 | reverse complement strand
ACAATAGATTTAATAAGAAACATGGATGAATTTATATTATCAGCTACTGGAGAACGCTGTAAAATCTTAGTGCGAGAACGAAATTATATTTTAAAAGCTTACCGACGGAGACTGTTAAAATATAATGCATCTTCCAGAGGTGTTAGGCGAACTTTTTGTTCTCCATTTTCTACGATACGTTTACCAACTTTTGATTTGACACTCACAACAGCCTACAATTTTTTGATTTTGTTTCCTTTTGTTGAATCGACAAGTGGCTGATACAAACATCGAACTCTCGTCCAATGAGGGGTAGCAACAAATTTAGATAGAATCCGCCAACCACCATTGGCTGTAAGTATCCACCAGGTTGCGATTCCCCAAGCTGCAACAGCGCAAGTCCATACCCAATTGAGCCGAAATAAACCATGTGCTAAGTAGTAAGAAAGTCCGCCAATTATCGCCCAAGGAATTAACTGGTCGGCGGGGAATGGTCCGATATTGGGTTGTTTTCCAAGAGTCACATTAACTTTGCGATATTTTGATTTTTCCTCCATTTCTTAGCCTCCAGTTGTAGTTCCAGTACCACCTCCTCCACCTCCAATAATCAAATTTGCTAGAATATCGCCCATCGTCACCGCAATCAAAATAATCATTGGCGTTCGGGCTAAATTCTGCCAATCTTCGTCCTGACGAGCTGCTTGAATCACCCTGACTAGTGAGATTCCTAAGTAAAGTATGAACAATCCTCGCAGCACGTTAAATGATAGAGTAATCGCTTCCTCTGCCCCTGCAAACTGCCCTGTCATCCAGCTTTCTGCACTTTGAAAAAATTGTGCTTGTGCGGGACTTGATAGAGCATCTAGCAGTAGAAATGCACCCCAAATAGTTAATGCAGATGATGTAATTTTGTAACCGTGGGCAAATTCTGTAATGATTTTGAAAAAACCTGACAACTCCCACCGAAAAAAGATTGCACCCATTCCTAATGTCGAAATAGTCAGTGTTGTAATTCCAATCAAACTCGGATTAATGACGACATCTAAGACTGTCATGCTAGTTGCAGTCAACATTAAACCTGATAAGCGAACATGAATTCCTTGATGCGAGCCTGTATTCAAGGATGGTTTCAAGAGCATAGGAATCACAACAAAATTTTCTATTCCCATAACTAACATTCGCTTTCTTCAATTTTCATCAACCAATTGTGGGATATTTTTTTGATATTTTTATACGATTAAATAATTTATTTATGTTGTAAAAATATAAGTATTTGCTTTGTGTATAGATACCTAATAAATCTAACAGTAGTATATTTTCTCCTTTTTAATTGCGTATTAATACGCATAATGGCTAAAAAATATATAGATATGTCTATGTAGAATACATAGAAATGTTTTCTATTAATCTGTATTTCAAAGATTACAATACAGTAACTTAAATATTTTAAAATAGATGGAGTAGTAACCGAGAAAATATTTGTTATTATGGGGTTTTCGGCTTTTATTCTAGTCAGTTACTGTAATTACTATTTGAATAGTAAATACATACAAAAAATACGAGATTATTTTTTTGGCGGCAAAATATTTATCAACAATCAAATCTAAAGTTTTGTACAGCGGTTGAATTGTTCATACAGTCCTTGCTGGGTTAAGCAGCAATATGTTTTTTGAGTTCTTCGGCAAATACCTGAACCTTGAGAGGAACGTAAGTGTGGGAAGGATAAACTAGCCAAGCTGCGGTATGAAATTCTGTTGCCGTGATTTCGTAATCTGGAAATAGCCGAACTCATCTACCAGCGCGTATATAATCAATTAGCCAGCGAGGAAACAAAGTCAAACCCATAAGTGCGATCGCGTAGCAGCAGCTTCGGCATTGCGGTTGGATTTGGTAGCGATAATATTACTGGTGTTGCTCGACTTTTTATTTGAGCGATCAGTTTTTTGGAGACAAACGAAATTGCACCCAAACTTTTATAGAAGTATCGCTTCTACCTCATCAAATATGTATCAAGTTCTAAATATTGAGAAAACAAGCTATCTATACTTGCCAGTTTCGCTTTTACTTACGCTTACCCCAGGACGGCATACACGATACCCCGATTCAGCTGCTATGCGATACCTTTAGCAAGCTGTACACTAACGCAAGTATTATTATTTTGACTGAATTTTCAGTAACCGACAGTCGAAATAGCTTTGTAATGCTTACAAAAAAGCATCCTACTAGCTGTTACCGTTTATATTTTCAATTACCATCTCCATCACATAAATCCCGCTCAAAACTCCCCTCAAAACTACTTAACCGCTCTCCCAAAAACTCGATCGGGATTTCCACACAACTACGAGCCACCATCTCTGGTGCTTTCGGCATCACAATTTCCCCATTCACGTCAGCCTTAATATTTACTTTCCAACGCTGATAGGTAATCGAAGAATCGCGATCGCAATGAAATTTCTGCTTGCTATAGGTTTTCCCTCCCGCTTTCTCAATTTGCTGTCGAATCATTTTTTGGCTGTAGGGCAGTTCATTTTTAAAGTAACGGGACATCAACGACCAAACACCATGCAGATAAACAGCCAATGATTTGTAGTTTCGATTCTCTGGATTGCCATCTTCAGTAATTAACCGACAGTTCCATTCACCAACTTCGGTTTGCGAGCGCAGCACGAGCAATTTATCCACAAAATCATCCAGCGAAGATTTCTTCGATTCATCCTCATTTGCTTCGCCACACAACGAACTCAAATAAGCCCAAACTTCTTCCGGTGATACCACACCAGATAATTCAGCCAACCGAAAAGCGTAGTAACCAACCAACGCCAAACTCGACGCTAATCTTGCATGTGCGCTAGGTAAGTTGGGAATTAGCTGCGATTCTAAATCTTTAACTCCTTGTTGGTCATAACCCAATTTGATTAAATCGGGTAACCCAGAGGAACAGATACGCCAAAGCGATCGCTCCAACCTGGACAACTTGCAGCTCGTGTTTCTCCGTCTTTTTCTAAAAAGCTCAACAAACCAAATTGGTAACAGTAATAGGTATGGTTATCTTCTGTGGACTCTCGACTACAGTGCTTACAGTTCCAACAACTGGGTTTTTGTGTTGCTAGCTGTCCACATTCATACTGTGGACAGCATTGCTAAAAGCGATTGCCATCAAAAGTCCATTTGCCTTAATTAACAAGGCTTTTGGCTTTTTGCAACTGTTTTTCTAATTCCAATCGATTGATTGTTTAGTCAAAAGCGTCCAATACTCTGGGCGCTGCTTTTAGTAATTTACCGCATCTTTGTACACACTCAAACTCGTTAAAGCTAAAATTCCATCAAAAAATATAAATCCCAAGTATGGCAACCAAGGCAGAAAGATTAGCTCAACTGATAAAAGAGCTACGAGGTGCTATATCCCAACGTCGCTTTTCCCAACAGTTGGGGGTAAGTAAATCATGTGTGAATTTTTGGGAATCTGGCTTGGCTTTCCCCGATACCGAAAATCTTGAGAAACTGGCAACGTTTAAAGGGTGGACTTTGGCAGAACTACAAACCTACTTGATCAAAGGTGAGTTGCCATCCGATGACTCGTTACAGCAGATTTTAAGTAAATTGCGATCGCTCCCCACAGAGGCTGTAGTTAAAGTCGTTTCTGTGGGAGTAGAAACCTTGGCAAGCAGAAGCCAATCAGTACAAACTGCCATCAAATAAATTTAAAACAAAGGTAATTCTGACTGGGGAATACGGCTGACGGGGCTTTTACCTCTGTCTACTGCCTAATGCCTTCTTGTGACTAATTGCGCTGGAGTCAATTGATAAACAATTATTTGCAGTTGGTGTTAACAGGCACGAACTTGGGTTGATCAATAGTTGCCGCAAGGAAATTCCTTCGTCCGTAACTAAAATGCGTACAGCCACAGCATGGGATTTTCTATTTTTTATCATGATTGAGGTTCTATGAATTTTTAGTGTTGTCCTGTGTGGTAGTAGTGTTGGAGTACACTAATGCTTCCCTGAATAAAAATTGCCCATCAATCGACTATTTTCTTTGTTGTACTTGATACTTATTCAGCAATCTTGATTGCATTCAACTCAAAACAAATCATCCAAAAGAAATAAATATTTTTATATCGTTATTTCTAAAACTTTGGATAGATGCAGGAAACATATTTTTTGCTCTCGGATTAAAAACATTTTATACAGATACTTAGTAATCAATTTTCAATATAATTACACAAGTCTAGATGGGCTAATTTGGCGCAATCGACTTTACAAATTTTCGCTCAATATCTGCCTCTAGAAAAATCATGAATCTATTTGCTGGTAAAGAAATTATCTGTTTACCTGTTTTATTGATCGCCCGCAAAAATATATTAGAAAATTAACCCATAAAACCAATTGTGTAAATAAGTCACTTTGAAATGGGATGTCATAAATAGAACAGATGAGCTTGATAGATATGTTCTATTTTTCTTAATCTTTGGAGTAAATTTAATTTGTTTAATGCCTGAAAGGACTTTATAGCTCTCATCTTGCCGATTGAGAATTAGGAATAGCTCAACTAGTTAAAAGTTCAGTGCCCGTATATAGCTTATATTTTTTATACTATTATTTTCGTTCATAAAACGATTGGATAAAGGAGGTTAGTAGTTTGGCTAAGCGAGTAACGTCAAAGCTACCGTCTGATGCGGAACTTTTAACAATTGAACAAGCATCAACCAGATTGGGTAAAGGGTTTAGCCGTAGTTCAATTATTCGTCGAATTAGCTCTGGAGAGTGGCAAGAAGGTATTCATTGGGTTGATGCAAGACGTGGAGGGGCTGCAAATCGGATTGTTAAAATCAACATCACTGCTGTAATGAACGAATTTGCAACCCCAGCAGCTTTTCGCTAAGGAGCAGGTGGTCTACCAACTCGATTAACGACGGTTTCATATACCCTCCAGTAGGTCGCTTCATCTATCCATGCTCGATAGGTTTTGCAATGGGTTGTGACCGAATGTCCCATTAATTTTGCTCCGAAGTCAGGGGTAAAGCCAAATTCCAAGCATCTCCTTGCATAACAATGACGTAGGTTATATGCGGGAAATGGAATTTTAAAGTCGTAGAAAAACCCAGATACTTTGGTTCCGAGTTTGGCATTCGGGGAATCTTCGATTGATTCCAAGTTTGGTAAAGCAATCTCTTTCAAATTCCAGCTTTCCACCCATTCAGGGTATAGCGGATAGACAAATCGCTCTCCTGTTTTGGTTTTCTCGCTAACTCTGGCAATGGGGAAATCTAGCATATCAACGTTAAATACTTCATGGGGACGCAAACCATATGCTGCACACATCCCATATATCCACTGCCAACCGGGACTGGCGATTTTGTCTCGCCATTGAGCTATCTGTTGATCTGTGGGTAAACTTCTCGGTGATACTGTTCCTGGAGAATAATTGCCAGTTAGTTCTTTAATAGCGTCTAAATTGTCAAGCTTGGCGAATTTGGCAAGTCTACCTAAAACATCACACACCCTTTTTCGACTTCGCGTGTCGGGTTCAGTTTGGCTAACGAACTTGATGATTAAGTTGGTAGAAATTTCTGCGTTGTTAGCGAATTCAACAAACTTGGGAAAAACAACTTGGTAATCTTTTTTCCAGGTTGTCTCGGTTTGTTGGTTGCGCGATCGCCGAATCCAATATTCGGCTTCAAATTTTTCCACCCAATCCGATACAGTTTCGGCTTCTGGAGCTTGATTTAACTGCCAGTCAGCCCAATTAAACTGACCTTTATCTAGTTGTACCCGAATGGCACGGGCTTGTTGTTCGGCATATTGTAATCCCGCAATTGTAGCTTTAACTCCTTGAGGATTTTCTTTTGTTCTCAAGGAAAGCTTCTGCTGGTAGGGTTTAGTCTTATCCGAATTTAGCTTTGGCGGAAGCGTTCCCCTTAACCATAAAGTGCCTCCGCGTTGCTCGATGCTAATACCAGTATTTGAAGCCCGCAACCTACCATTGGCTTGAGCGAGGCGAGTGCTAATATCCATAACAATTTACCCCAAAGTTACTGAGGGAAAGTTTTCTATGGAAAATGCCACCCAATTTGATCGCACGACAGCTTGATAGGGAGTTTGTCCCAACCTTTAAATAGTAGCCAAAACTGTGACTAAATTTGTGACTAAATTCGTGGGTTGATTCGACGTGATTTGAAGAAAAATGAAACAAATTGCAAATCCGGCTTTTGGTGCTAGAAGCCGCTTGCAGAGCAGGAAAGGTTGATAAATTAACAAAGGCGCCACCCGGATTTGAACCGGGGGATAAAGGTTTTGCAGACCTCTGCCTTACCACTTGGCTATGGCGCCACATTTGCCATTATTTATCTTACCAACATTTTATATAGAATTCTACCCTTTGTTCTGGCAATTTTTTTTTGTGATTCATCTAGTCACAGGTCGATGGTGTCTTTGCATCCATAAATATCAATTTATCTTGTTTTATATAATACAATAATAAATTGACAACCTCAGTATTTACATGTATTTTGTTTGAGTGTCGTCAAATACAACTCAAATTTATAATTTATATCCTAAGATAGATGAAAAACAAATGAAAATTCCAAATTAGTATAAGGTATGAATCATAAGTTCGGTTATTACGTAAACAAAAAAAGCCATTGGTTGCCGATCGCCTATTGGTAAGCGGCAATTTGCCTGATTAATTGTCTAAGGGTGAATTTGCAGTCAAGCTAACTTTGCTACCAAGATTACAATTAGTTATTTTCCCGTAAAGAAAAATTAAAACGCGTACATTGCTATCAGTAAAGATGAATCAAGTTTCTCCGGTATCAATTGCTCAGGTGACAGATATGCATCTGTTTGCACGTGAAAATCAACAACTGTTGGGAATGCCGACTGTACAGTCTTTCCAAGTAATAATCGAGCGGTTAAAAAAGCTTTGTTCTGAGCTTGATTTACTACTGCTAACGGGAGACTTATCTAGTGATGGAACGCACCAATCTTATGAAAATTTGCAAAACTTGCTGAATCCGCTAAAAATACCGACTTACTGGTTACCGGGGAATCATGACTCTTGCACGGCAATGCAAGAAGTTTTAAATATAGGAATGATTTCCCGGCGTAAGTCTTTTGAGCGTGGTAGTTGGAATTTTATATTGCTCAACTCCTCAGTTCCTGGGTGCGTACATGGACATTTATCAGCACAAACCTTGGAGTGGCTGGACTGCGAGTTAAAAATTGCGGGCAACAAACCTACACTGTTAGCCTTACACCATCACCCTGTTCAGGTCAATTCTCATTGGCTTGATAGTAGTATTTTGCAAAATCCAGAGGAATTTTTTGCTGTTATCGATCGCTATCCGCAAATCAAGTTAGTCTTGTTTGGTCACATACACCAAGAATTTCACTACCAGCGTCATGGTGTTGACTATCTGGGTACTCCATCAACTTGCATTCAGTTCCAGCCAAAAAGCTCAAAGTTTGCTCTAGAGCAAAAACCTCCTGGATTTCGCCTGCTGAAACTGTATCCTAATGGTAGTTGGGAAACCTCGATTGAGCGAGTGCCTTATTCTCACACCCTGGAATTGGCTGCAACGGGATATTAAAAGAGTTATGAGTTATGAGTTATGAGTTATGAGTTATGAGTTATGAGTTGGTAGTTGAAAGTTGGTAAGTAAGTAGGCGATAAAGTTCACTCAAGTGGGGAAATCCCTGCACGTGAGTGAATCCCCTACCTGTTCATAAACTATTTAGGTTTGCTATACCAATTTTGAATTCATAACTTGACGCCTCCTCACTCCTAACTCCTCACTCCTCACTGGGCGCCTTGTTAGACTTTCACTTCCTCAGCAAAACTACCCCAACGGACAAAGTGAAATGGTCCGGCGACGGAACCCCAGATATGCTCATCGTTATCTAAGTCCCGTCCTCTGTCGAGGCTGATAAATTTCTGTTCGTCAATCTCAAATTCGCTATCAAGATAGGTTTTTTGTCCTTTGCGAACAACAATGCAGCCTTTCCCCGGTTCAACTTTGCCTTTAAAGCTGTTACCTGTCCACTTTACAATCATGTCGCAGCCTGGTAATTTTTCTAAATCGTTGGCGGTTAAGGTTTTCAGGAGTTGGAGGTTGCGGGATGCACCGTAGAAATTTTCTTCGTTCTTGACGGTGTAGTTTTCAATGGCGATGTTCGAGCCTGTATTTACTAACTTCAACACCCGCACGCGATACGGATCGTTGAGCATATAATCATAAGCTTGTTCGACAAAAAAACTTACCCCCGATAACACTTCTAAAGATAGGGGACGCATGCACACGCGAATGTGGGCAAAAAAAGGCGGATTTTCAAAAGCTTGTTCTTGATTGCTAAAATCAGCCGCCATCCAGCGAGCTAAGGTGGCAATATCTGTAGAATTAGTCATTATACTAATTTTCGATTTTGGCTTGGGGATTTTGGATTGGGTATTGACCAGACTTGAGAATCGGTTTCTGTAGCTGGACAATCAAAAATAGTGTTACAGAAGTATTTTAGAACTTGTGGTAGCCCATTTTTCTGGAGAATTTTGCGGCAATTTTCGTCAATATCAAGGTACTGGGTACTGGGCAGGTGGGTACTAGGGGCTGTTTTCAAACCTCTCCTAATGCACTCCAGTCTTTGAAGATCCCCCATTATCCCCCTCTTGGGGGACTAAGAGTAGCTAGCTTGCTTCACCTTAAACAGGGGGACTTTTTTGGCAACTAGTACCCCCCTAAAAAGGGGGGGCAACCGGTCCCCACGTTCGTCGAAGGCGATAGCGTCTGGGCAGGAGAAGACGTTCGGTGAAGGGTAGTGGGGTTGGGGGGAGAAGGGAGGATCTTAAAGTTTGAAAACACGCCCTAAAGACTGGGAAAGAATCTTCCAATGCCCAATGCCCAATGCCCAATTTTTAAGTAACTGAAACAAACAAGGTAAAATATTCATGCTACGCCGCTTAAGTGTTACCCTTACAGTCTTTATCATCTGGCAGTTTTGCAGCTCGTTGACGCTGGCAGAAACTAAAAAGCCCCAACAGCCGGATAAATTTCCCCCTAATCCGCTAGAAATTACTACACCAGATCCGCTGCTACCGCGTACTTCTAAAAAAGAACCGCTAACTCAACAAGAAATGCAAGATTTGGAGGTGGCGCTAGATAAGTTGAATCAAGAAGCTGCGGCGAAACTGCAAGCAGGGGATAAACAGGCAGCATTTGATACTTGGAACCGAGAATTGCGCTTGCGCCGCTATTTAGGTTCTTTAGCAGAGGTGCAAGCTTTGTCACGAGTGGGCGCGATCGCGTGGAGTGAAAACGACCGCCCACAAGTTCAATATATTACTCAGCGCTTGCAAAAAATTCATACATCAACGCAATCCCAAAAAACTGGTAATTTAGAACTTTGGCAATCTCTTGGTCAAGCATATACTAATGTGCGATCGCCTAAAGAGGCATTAGAAGCTTACGAGCGAGTTTTGGCTGAAGTGCGACAGCAACAAGATACAGCCGCAGAGGTAGAAACTCTCAAAGCGATCGCCAATTTACATATGAGTTGGTTTGATTATCCCAAGGCGGCGGCTACTTATGAACAATTATTAAGTTTCGCTTCTACAAAAGGCGATCGCCTAAATGAGATTACATACCTGCAACAGTTAGCTTACATCTACGAGCAAACGAAACAACCCCAGCAGTCTGTAAAAGTACGCAATCAACTTGTAGCACTTTACCAGCAGTCAAATGATTTGACGCAGTTACCAGTATTAAAATTGGCCATCGGTTCAGATTATGAATCTCTGGCAAAGGAAAATCCAGGTTTACTAAAAGAGGCTTTCAATAACTATCAAGAAGCTTATGCTACCGCGTGGCAATTGCAGCAATATACCCGTGCTGGTGAAGCTTTACGGAAGTTAATTGCATTGTACCGTTCTCAAGGACAAATAGAAGAAGCTTTGCAAGCTAGTCAAATTCTGCTGCAAACAGAAGAACGAGCAGTTAACTATTATGGTTTAATGAGTACTTATGACCAAATTGGGCAAATTCATCTAGAACGCAAACAGTATCCGCAAGCACTCGCAGCTTTTCAAAAAGGGTTGGAATTAGCACAACAATTAAAGCATGAAGAAGCATACTTTACTGAACAGATAGAAAAAGCATCTAAGCAAAGTTCTAATTAACAGTTGTTAGTTGTTAGCTGTTAGTTGTTAGTTGTTAGTTGTCAGGTTTATCCTTTAGCTTTAAGTCTCCACTATACGCCTGACAACTTTTCAGTGTTCACTATTTTAAGATTATTACCCGTTAGTTGTTAGTTGGTGGTTGTTAGTTGTTGGCTAATAACTAATAACTAATAGCTGATAGCTAATTGCTAATTGCTAATAGCTAATTGCTATAAGACTAACTCAAAGCCCCCCTTGACAAGGGGGGTTGGGGGGATCTACAACGTCTGAAATACTAGAAATCTCCTGATAGCGATTCTCTAAAACCTTGCAACACATTAAAGTCGTTGTGCCCACGGCAATAAAGCGGGAGGAAAATCCACTTAGCGCCTTTGCCTCCCCTTGACAAGGGGGGTTGGGGGATCTACAACGTCTGAAATACCTGAATCCCGTTAAAACAGCGTAAGTCGTGAACTAAAACTGAACCTTAAGAATTCATCAAACCAAACCTAAAAAATGGTGCCGTACTCTTGCAAGGGCGCACCCTACATTAGAAGTTGGTAGCAGTTTCGTCAAACAGTTTTTGCTTCTGTTTCATATTTTGATACTCCAACAAGTTCGTAAAGTTTGTCTTCAAACTTTTGCGTACATGCTGACCAATCGAAATCAAGTATAGAGGGGCGAGCTTGTAAAGTCATTGCTTCTTTTAGTTCGGGATTTTCCAGAATTGCAATTACTTTGTTGGCAAAATCCATTGCGTTGTTGGGTTCTGCTAATAAGCCGTTGCGATCGGGAAATACTTGCTCTGCAGTTGATGGTGCAAAGACTGCAACTACAGGGGTTCCAGATGCTAGGGCTTCGTTAGTTGTAGTGCAGAAGTTTTCGGTGACGGAAGGGTTAACAAAAATGTCTGCGCGAGCAAACCAACCTAAAAGTTCTGTGCCATGAGATTCACCCCATACAGTAACATTGGATGGAAATTTTTGTGCCCGTCGGCGAATTTCTTCATCCAAGGGGCCGCTACCAACAATAACCAAATGAACGTCAGGAATTTTGGCTACAATAATCGGAAATGCATCTAAAAGTTGGGTGACATTCTTTTCTGGACAAATGCGTCCGACAAAAAGCAGGGTTGGTCGATTATCGTTGGGAATTGGATTGTGAATGATGTTTCGCGGGTGAAATTTTTCGCAATCGATTCCTTGATAGGCAACATATTCGCTGCGTTGGCATTTTAAGGCTTGATATTTAGCAAGTTGTTCCCGTGAGGAAAAGTAACTTGCATCATAATTATCGCTGAATTCTTTAATGAAAACAGGAAGGATGGGACGAATGAAGTTGAAGAAAAAATCTCCTAAATAATATCGGATATAAGCGATGATATCGGTATGGAAAATTGATACTATTGGGGTGGCTGTTTGCTTGGCATATTCGATGCCAATAGGGCGACCATAACCTTGCAAGAATGCTGAATAACACCCTCTCATTTGTGCCGCTTCTTCAACTACTATAATGTCAGGCTGGAATTGCTCTAGTAGTTTGGTATCGCTCCAATGACGGTAGCTTAATGGTTGGGGCAGAGATTTGTAGAAAATAAGCGGATTGGTTGGAAATGCGTAAGAGGAAAAGTTGGGGAAAGGCTTTAGTTCTTCCAACCCAGACATGGGACGCTTGCCAACATTTTTGGGATACTGGTCGTTGATTTCTGGATGGATGAGAAATACTTCATGCCCCTGTTCCAGCAACCAGCGAACTCGTTGGTGTACTGCAATAGAAACCCCGGTCAAAAAAGGAGCATACAATCCGGTAAAAAGTGCAATGCGAAGAGTTTGTTTTTTCATAATTCCAGCGAGGATTTAATAAAGGTGCTGGTGTATCTGTTCTGAGCAAATAATTACTTGCTCTGATACAGATGGATCTAGGATTTACGTATTGACAAATTAACTAGCTTGAAAATGGGGCATGGAAGAGAGTCATTTTCATCAATTTATTGTGTGATGAATCACATAGGCGTCTGACTTTTATATAAGTAAAACTTACGCTGTTTTAGACGTTGCAGATCCCCCCAAGCCCCCCTGGGGGCTTTGAGTAAGTTTTGTCAAATAAAAATCAGAGAGAAAGTTTGCGATCGCCTGTTTGATTTGGTTGTTCTAACATCTGATAAGGGCGGTATTCTAGAAGGTCAATATTCCACGGTTCTTGAAGTCGATAGGTATCGACGACTAATTTGAAATCATAACTTGGGTAGTTTTGATTTCAAAGCGATCGCAAACAGTTCGCCAAAAACGGATCTGCTCGCCGCAAGCAAAGAATGACCGGAGTTTTAGGTAATTGGTTATCTGGTAATAAGGTTTTACGGGATGAGCGCAAATACCAGAAAAAGCCAAGTATTAAGAATACTTGAATTGCCAGCCAACCCAACAAAATATGAGACAAGAATATCGCCAATTATTTCATGTTTATTCACCTCTACGCCATGAACTCGGAGAGGTTAAGAAGATTGGCAATATTCAGCCAATAATTTAAAGATAAGGCTTTACACAAGCCTACCCTAAAAAAGGTTGGTTGTTTGATTCGACCGCTCGCCCGGAAATCATTTTCCCGATTGTGTAGAAACGGGAAATTTTCCATCTCTATTGGTAAGAAGTACCCTCGCCCGCCCGGAACTGTAAGTTCCGGGCTAATAGCCCAAGTCAATTGAAATGGACTATAAAGCAATTCTGAAAAGAATCTAGTCTTCTTGAGAGGACTTTTGCTATAAACCAAGGGTTTATAACTTTTGCTGGGCTGGTATATTGCAATGCCAATCACCGACAATAACGGAGTGTACAATGTCCGAAAAATCGCAATGCGAACAGATTGCTTTGTCATAATTCAAGGAAATATTTCATGAACATGCTGGTTGTATCTACGTGATACAGTTTGGACTTAGGATTTACGCAGCAAAGATTTCATGAACATCCCGATGGGTCGGTACAAATAAAGTTAATTGTTAATTTTTAATAGCTATGAACCATGAAATCGTCATGTTGATTTCTACCAAGTTTTTTAGAAGTTTATCCTGGATAAATTACTTGAAGTCCTGACGATTAATATTGTCAGCAGAGATTTTTTAAGTTCAAAGAGAAAGTTTGCGATCGCCTGTTTTTTCTAACAATTCAAAAGGGCGATATTCTACTAAGTTGATATTCCAAGGTCCAGTAACTCGATAGGTGACGCCGCGCCATTTAACTGTTTGTATCCACAGAGAAGATAGCATTGCCCACCCATAAACCCATTGTGTCAAGGGAATCGCGATCGACATTTTTATAATTATGCCAGTTGACAATTCTGTTGTCGGCTCATTATAAAAACGAATTACTTGCTTTACCCCTTGTTCTAATGCCAGCATCACTAAAAGTAATCCTGCGGTATAGCTGCAATAAAAAGCAAAAATTAAAGCGGCAATTTCCCATTGTACAGTCAACAACGCCGTCAAAAATAACATCAATAATACAGTAGGAAAAAGTATACTGGAAATAGCTTCGCTAACTATAGCCATCCAACTTGGATTATAAAATCGCGCACAAAGTATTAGCCGTTGGAGATTAGTTATTAAGCTAGGTAAATCGCACTCTTCTTGATTGAGCATTATTAGAGAAGGCACAAATTTTATTTGCATCCCCTGTTGTTTGATGGCTTTGCAAATAGTGAAATCATCGCTGAAAGCTTGCGCCCATGTATTTAGCAATCCTGTTTGATATAACAAGTCTGCTTTCACAGCTAAAGTACCACCCCAAGGAATGCGAAATAAATACATTTGCACAACACTAGAAGTGTTACCAATGTATCGCACCAAAGACCCCCAATATTTACCTGTGGGAACATACCAACGGTTTCCTGTTGTCGCTCCCACATTCGGATTTGTAAGAGGGATGACTAATTCACGCAGCCAATTTGGATGCACTATAGTATCAGCATCTACTAGAGCAATTACCTTGTGGGAATCATCCAATTCTGAAATAGCTTGCACTATAGAACTGCATTTGAGGCTACAATTATGGCGCATTATCCTCAAAGGACTAATTTCGACATTAGTTGCTCCTTCTTCTAGGATTGTATCAGTGGCAATTTTCCAAGCCGCATCTTCCTGGCTATCAACAATCAGTTTTAAATCATAATTTGGGTAGTTTTGGTTAAAAAGCGATCGCAAACAATTTGCCAAAAATGGATCGGCTCCCCGCAAGCAAAGAATGACCGCTGTTTTGGGTAACTCATTATCTGGTAATGAGTTTTTGCGGGATGAGCGTAAGTTCCATAAAAAGACAAGTGCTAACAACACTTGAATAACCAGCCAACCGAGCAAAGACTTAGACAGGAATATTGCCAACTCCGTCATTAAATATGTAGCCTCCAGCAGAATATTGGCTTTTTGAAGAAATAGTTAGGAGTTAGGAGTTAGGAGTTAAAAATTAGGAGTTAGGAGTTAGTGGTTAGTGGTTAGTAGTTAGTAGTAAGTAGGCATAAGTTATAAACTATGAACAATTAACCATGAACCCCTTCACTGTGAACGCTCTTACGCTCATGGAGGAAACCCCTCCTTGGCCGCGCTGGGGAACCATGAACTATGAACTATAAACTCTGAATCCTGAACCACTAACTATATAAATTTTAGGGGTCAAGCTTATATTTCATCAAAATATTGATGGTTGTATTTTTTTTCACCGAAAAGCTGGCTTTATTAAAGCTTGGCGTACCCGTTTGTATAGATACAGTGGGATTGTTGGAAATTCCAAAGCCTTCTTTGGGAATACCGAAAAAGTCTGTATCGAGTTTGCGATCGCCATTTTCATCATCAACTACAGCAACGGCATAATTTCCAGGTTTTAAACCAGAAAATTTCTGTAAAACAGAACTTCCTGTAATCTTTGTACAACCACTTTTAACACCAGTATTTCCCATAGGAAATCCTTGTTCGTTGGAGAAAACTCTCAAGCAAAGCTGACCGTTTTGAGGACGCAATCCATTAACTATAACAGTCAGTGTTGCTGTTGGTTCGGCATTCACTGGTTTAGTTAAACCGAAGCTAACTAAAGTAGCGAGTAAACAATAACTTAATAATGAACTGAATTGAGATATCTTTCGCATAGTCTAATATTTACTAGCAGTTAATTTGGGGATTTTGTACATTCAAAAGTTTGGTTGGATAGTTTGGTAGGGTGCGCCCTTCTGAAAGTAAGACACCATATCTCTTAATGCTTTACTTGTCTGTTGATGCATTATCTGATATAATTAACTCGAAACCTTCAAATAATTGAGCCAACAGTAAATCTAAAGCTTATTTGAGAAATTTATCGCCATTATATACGGGTAATCCAATGGTCAATCGTGGCTAATGATTGCTCATGGAAAATAAGTTTTATTAGGATTGTTGGACTATTGCATGAATTTTTGAATGTCCGTTTTTTGCACCCATTCTTGCGTGCGTCGCAACCCTTCTTCCAAATCAATTTTTGGTTGAAAATTTAACAAACTTTGGGCTTTGGCAATAGAATAAGCATAGGGACGAGTCATAAAATCTATAGCTTCCGGCAGAATATCCTGTTTTTTGCGAAACAGTTTCTGCCCTTGACAACGCAAACGGAGAAACAATTTAATTTCATCTTTTGGCAAAGACATGGGCGCAGATAAACCTTCCATTTCCGCCAAGCGCGTGAAATATTCTTTGCTGGAAGTTTCTTGCCCATCAGTGATATTGAAAATTTCTCCGTAGGTTTCTTTTGCGATCGCTAAAAATACAGCATCGATCAGGTTGTCTATATATACATGGTTGATGACTCCCTGAGTGTCACTTGCACAAGCAAATAGTTTTTGGCGCATCAATAGCAAAGGTCTGACTATCCAAGGAATGCATCCCGGTCCATAAACGTCGCCCGGTCTAATGATGATGACACCAAAATTTGGCGGAGAATTAAGTTGTAAAAGTTGAGTTTCAGCTTCTATTTTTGTTTGACAGTAGGGATTATTTTCGCCAGAGAGTTGTCCATCTTCTGTAATGCGATCGCTATAGTTGAAACCGTAAACTAATACGCTGGAGAGATGAACGAAAGTTTTGACGCCAGCGCTTTTGGCAGCTTTAGCAATATTAGCGGCACCGTCAACATTATAAGCGCGAAATTCAGCGATCGCACCAGCTTCTTTGGTAATTTCAGCCGCATGGAAAACAATGTCTACTCCGTGACAAGCCTTTTCGGCAATAACAGGATCGGTGACACTACCAACAATTACCTCAGCGTCCAATTGTTGCGCTTTTTTTTCCTTATTTGAAGTTTGCAACCCGCGAACTTTCATCCCCTGCGCTATAGCTATTTCAGCGGCACGCAAGCCGATAAATTCATCAATTCCAGTTATGAGGATGGTTTTGTTTTGGAAATCCATAAAGCAGATAAAATCCGTAAATTTGTGTGTGTGAGCTTTTGAAGAAGAGCTAATTGCTAATGGTTAATTGTTAATAGTTAATTGTTAATTGTTAAGACTTCATTGCTAATTCTGAGGTGTTTTTACTATTAAAAACAGTAACCAGGAACAATGAATTATGAACCCCTTCGCTATGAATGCTCTTACGCTCATGGGGAGCCACTGCGGCCAAGGAGGGGTCTCCCCAAGTGGAGCAAGTGGCGTGGAAACCCCCCTTGGCCGCGCTGGGGAAGCATGAACAATTAACCATGAACAATTAACTATTAACCTAAAAAATATCTGCCGGGTCTGCAGAACGTAGCTTTTTGATAGCAAATGCTCCCGAAGTTATGCAGATTAGCACCGTTGAAATTAATACGATTACTGCATTATTAAAGCTCATCATAATTGGTAATTTAGTCGCCTCCATAGCAAAATCATATAAAAGTAAAGAAAAAGAAAATCCTGGTACATAGGCTAAAAGCGCCAATATTAAAGCTTGTTGGAATACCACCATTAATAAATAATTGTTTTCATAACCTATAGCTTTCAAAGTTGCATAAGCCACAAATTGAGTTGCTATGTTACTGTAAAGAATTTGATATACAATGACTACACCAACAACAGAAGCCATTGTCAACATGAGATTCAAAATAAAACCAATCGGCGTTCTGATCGCCCAATATTTCTTTTCAAAATCAATGAAACCTTGATGAGTAAAAACTTGGACATCATTAGGCAAACTAGCTCGTAAATTTTCCAAAATTTTTTCGGGATTGACACCAGGTTTGAGTGTGACAATACCCACATCTATCATTTCTGATGGACGAGCATTAGGATTGATTCTAAGGAAAGTTGAATCACTGACGATTAAGTTACCATCGACGCCAAAAGATGGGCCCAAGGCGAATAAACCACCAACTCTCACTCTGTAGCCAATTTGTGCATCAAAGGGAAAAATTTCAATTGTTTGCTCGGTATCACCATTCTCAAATTTTTGAGCGATCGGTCCAAACTCTGGGCGAGAATTCTTATCAAAAAGCATCACATCCGGAATTTTGAGCTTATCTAAATTTTGCTCAACTTCTGGTATATCTATTACAGGTTTTCCCGGGTCGAAACCGATAACATATATTGAATATTTCTCACCAGTTGCAGGATTTTTTAACTTAGCAAATTGCAAATACATGGGGCTAACTGACTCTACCCCATCAAACCCCAGTGCTTGATACAAACGAGTTCGAGAAAAGCTTTGACTTGAGGTCAAAGACTTATATTGAGAACTGACTACAAATAAATCTCCCCGCAAACTTTGATGAACTGCGGTAGCACTTGAATATAGACCATCTTGGAAACCAAGTTGGACAAACATCAGCAGTACAATAAATGCAATGCCGGCTACAGCCACAAGAAAACGAAATCTTTGCTGGGCTAATTGTAGCCATGCTAAAGGAATCTTGAAATTCATTCTTTCAATTGTTGGTTGTTGGTGAAGGGGCGCTCAAAGGTAGGGTTTCCCGACCCAGGCGACTGGTGAAAGAGCGAAGGGGTTGTTGGTTGTTGGTAGTTCATAGTTCATAGTTTATAGTTCATAGTTCGCGCGTTCATAGTTGTAAATATTAACCACTAATCACCAACCACTAATCACCAACCATCAACCACGCGCCTACGCGCCTACTAACCACCAACTAGCAACTACCAACAAATGACTATATCTGAATGGCAACATCGACTTGTAAATTGGTTAAACGAGCCACTCGCTGACTATCTGCTGGGTCGCTGATGTAGATTTTGACTTCAACTATTCTGCGGTCTGTGTCTGAACCTGGATTCAAACTGAATATACTTTGTTTGCCAACTTGCCAACCAACTTCGCTGACAGTTCCTTTTATTGTTCCAGGAAATGCTGTACTCTTAATGATGGCTTTTTGACCAATACGCACTTTTTGAATATCAGTTTGATAGACTTCTGCAATCACGTACATTTGAGAGATTTTGCCGATTTCAGCAAATCCAGATGTGGCAATTACTTCTCCGGTTCTGGCGTGAATCTTCAAAACTTTGCCATCTTTAGGAGATTTGATATAAGTTAAATCCTGGTCAGCTTTTGCTTGTTTAACCGCAGTCATTGCACTTCTAACTTCGGCTTCTGCTAACTGAACATCTTCCGGACGTACCTCTTTAATACTCCCCAGTTTGGCTTTTTCTGACTTTAGCTGGTCGCTAAGAGTATCTACTGTACGTTTTAAGGTGGCTTGGGCTTCTGTTTGTTGCTGTTGCAGAGTCTTTAGTTGCAAGGCTTTACTATCTGCAATGGAAGCTGAAACTGCACCATCTTTGTATAATTTCTGATATCGATTGTTCTCGGTTTTAGCATTATCAATTTGAGCTTGGATGCGGGCAATTGTTGCTTGTTGGGCAGCAATTTCTCCTTTTAATTGCGATTCTAAACTAGCGATCGCTCCTTTTTGAGCATTGATATCTCCAGATTTAGCCCCAGCTTTTACCTGCACTAAACGGGCTTGTGCTACTTGAAGTTTGTCTAAAGACTGTTGTAGGGCGGTTGTAGCGCGAGTATAATCTTCTAAATACGCCAATACTTGCCCCGCCTTCACCTCGTCTCCTTCCTTCACCATCAGCTTTTCCACTCGCACACCGTTGATGGAATGAGGCGCAGACAAATAAGTTACTTCGCCTTCCGGCTGCAGTCGCCCTAAAGCAGTCACAGCAACTCTGGTAGGAGTAGCAGTAGCCTTGGCGGTGGGGGCTTTTGCTACACGAGACTCACCCGGATAACGAATTTGTGAAAAAATGTAAAGAGATACTAGTCCGGTAGCCACAGCAACCGAAGCTGCCACAATTATTCGCCACCGACCTAAGTGTTTCGTAAATAAGTGGCTTTCCTTGTTTACTGCCATATTTTCAATTCCAGTTTTGCTACGCCTCTTAATAGCCGTCAGGGCTATATCAGTGGATTTCACTCGAATACAATAGACTCATCCAAAAATTAACCAAAAAGGCTTTTCTTCTATGGATTGTTCATTAAGAAAGCGGATAGTCTAATGATTTTTATATATGTACGCATGTACGCATTTTTATGCGATCGCTACTGTCATCAATGAGTAGATTAACCAACTTTATCAGAAGGCAGAGGAGCCACTGCGGTGCCGGGGTTCCCCCGGTTGAAGCATGTGGCGTGGCAGAGGCAAGAGGGCACGAGGCATACTGCGGGGGAGCCACTGCGTTGCGCGGGTTCCCCGCGTTGAAGCATGTGGCGTGGCAGAGGGAAGAGGGCAGAGGGAAGAGGGAACAGGGCAGAGGAGCCACTGAAGCGCCCTTGGTTCCCCCGGTTGAAGCATGTGGCGTGGCAGAAGGTTTTTTTTAAGAGTTATAGTTTTCTGTCTTCCGATTAAAAAAGATATAAACCCCTGAAATTTACTCATGGAGAATATAAGACTGTTTACCGAGCAAATTCCCTAAATTCATGGAAATTCCTTCAGCTCGCGCTGCCTTCTTACTTCTGCCTTCTTAAGGCAAAATAAATGATAGCTTTACACCAAAATCTCCTAAGTTTTATCCTAAACGAGCATCGGGTAAAGTGGTGTTACATACGTAACTTTTTTACGCTGGTAGTTTGAGCCGCGCTCATTCTACAAAATTATCCTTTAAATATGCAACATCAGTAAAATAGCCTAAAAGCACGACAGCGCTAGCAATAAATCCTAAATCTCAATAAGAACGAAGCGCTGATAGAAATGACGTAAAAAACTTTCGGCAATCATTGTGTTCAAGTATGGCAAATAATTTTTTTCTTGTCAATATTAAATAGCAATGAAAACGGTTATAAAGTTTTCTAGCTCTGATAAAATCATGGACAAATGTTGCATAAAATACAAAAAAATAGTTCATTGTTCAGAGTTCATGGTTCCGAGTTCATGGTTCATGGTGAGCCAGCGCGGCCAAGGGGGGATTTCCACGCCACGAAAGCACACTCACCAGACCCCTCCTTGGCCGCAGTGGCTCCCCATGAGCGACTGGCGGAGCGCCCTTCGAGGGAGGAGAGCGTCCCAACGAGCGTCAAAGAGAAGGAGTTCATGGATTTTCGGCTATGAACCATTAACCATCAACCATTAACGATTAACCTTCATCTGAAATGTTGCGTTTCAAAATTATCAGAAACTTCATGCTCAAAATAAAACTGATGAAATATATTATGTGTATCTTATTTCTGGTGTTTTGGCGCTCTGACACTGAATAACAGTAATTATGCCTGAAGTACACATAGATCAAATTAACACTGCTTTTAACCGCCGTGCGATCGACGGTGAAACTGTGGAGAACTTGAAGGAATCAATTAGGGCTAATGGTCTATTGAACCCGATCACTATCGATCGCAATCGAAATTTGATTGCTGGATTACACCGTCTGACAGCCTGCAAGCTGCTGGGGTTAGAGAAAATTGAGTGCAATATTGTTACTTACGAAGATGCCGAACAAGCCCGTTTGGCGGAGATTGATGAGAATTTTATCCGCAATGAGTTAAGCCATTTAGAGCGTTCCGAGCTTGTGAAGGAACGGGAACAAATTCTGGAGCGATTGGGGCTCAGAGCTAAAGCCGGGGATAACCAACATCGCCACACAGGTGGCGAAATGATTTCACCACCTCCCAAAACTACTCTGGAGTTGGCTAAAGGATTGGGATACAGCGAGCGCAGTTTGCAGCACGACAAGCAGATTGCTAAAGATATTCACCCAGAAGTTAAAGAACAAATTCAGGGTACACCTGTAGCTGATATTAAAACGGAACTGTTGAAGATAGCGAGAGCTGGTGCTAAAGAACGCGCTTTGGCTCAACAGGCGCAACAGGCTTTGGAGTTAGCCCAAACTCAGGCAGACTCTTTAGAAGCCGAACGACAAGCGAAATTGCTCGAAGACTTGCGCCTCAAGCAAAAAGAGTTACAGATGCTGGCGTTAAAAAGTGCTGTCGCCCAAAAGGAAGCGAAATTAGCTCTTAAGAAAGTCCAAAAAACCGCGATCGCATTTGATCGTGGGTTAGAAGTAGAAGTTGGCGATGTTTGGGAACTTGGCAGGCATTTAGTTTATTGCGGTGATACTTCAGATACAGAATTTCGCAACCTCCTACCCTCAAATGCAGCATTAGCGATCGCTACTTTATCACCCAGTTGGAATCACGATTATTTGGTAGATGAAGCTAGGGTTGTGGCAGTGTTGCGATCGCAAAGTCACATTTACGACTTTTGCAGGCGCAATCGCATGCCTTTTCAGTATGAATTAGTACTTGGCAATATCTATGTAGGAATTTTTTCTCATCAGTCAATATCCAAGCCCCAAACACCAATTAATGTGGAAGGAGTAGAGGGAATAGTCGATTATTTAGTAAACATGTATACAATAGCGAAGAATTATGCGATCGCTCCATTTATGGGACACGGTGAAATCCTGAGTACATGCCAAAGGTTAGGGCGTATCTGTTTTATTGGCGATAAAAATCCGGGATTGGTAAGTCGTGGCATTATGCGATGGCAGAGGTTGACTGAAAAACAACCCCATAAAACCGCTTCATCAAGTTATATAGTGTCGGGTTGATTGCTCATAGTTCATGGTTGATGGTTGATGGATTTTCGCCTATGAACAAATGGCACGCCCGGTTTCGCCCTGAATTAAAATTCGGACGCTCAAGAAGACAGTTAGCGGTCATCTAGCTGGCACGGGCGGTTCTCACTTGTATTAAGCTGTTCCACATTTAAATTGCAGCCATTAGGACGGTTGGGTCACAACGATTGAAAAATCTGCGCTTTCGACCTAAGATGCCCGATGAAAAATTTTGATTTTGTATACCAGTTGACAATTAGGGCATCTGACGTCAACAACGTTGGTTCTAAACCGGTTAACTTGTAATGACGCACCGCAGTTTTTCCGGTTTTAATGAAGCGGTTGTTCATTGACTAACTGCTCCACTACTGGCAAGTTACCAGCCCTGATTTTAGCTCACGCTCCTCCTTTCTGGGGTGAAGGTGTTACTTGCCCTGTGTCTTGATCACGACGAATTAATCGTTTAATAAATGATAAGCTCACTAGAAAGCGGTCGGCGAGTTGGCGTTGCGAGCCTTCTTCAGCTTTATAGGCATCAATCACACGTTGGCGTAGAGAAGCAGATAAGGGAGCAGGCATAACTATAAGTATTTTTGCTGAAGAATGGAGTTTACACTTCTTTGTGGTCTATCCAACAGTCCAACCGCTGTAACAGTCAGTAATTAAAAGCCATGCAACTTTCCCGTAATATTGTTGACGGTTCATTGTTAACAGTCAGTAATTAAAAGCCATGCAACTTTCCCATAATATTGCTGGCGGTTCATTTTTGACAGTTAGCAATTAAAAATTCACTCCTGTCCAGAAACCCGACTTATTTAAGAAGTCGGGTTTCTAAATTTCATGAATGATTTAGGACTCTATAGATAGGATATCAGCTTAATTACCTATAAACAATATTAATTTTGTAGCCATTGCAACAATCAATTTTATTACCCACAAAAAACACTAATATTATGGCTAACATTCACCATTCTGTAAATTAATTTTTCCGATAAAAGCGTTTATTAGCGTTTCGCATCTTAAATTGAGGTTTCTTAAAGAATCATCAAAAACCCTTACTTAATTATGATGTTCCTCTGAGAAAAGGCACTGATGCCTATGCACTTCATATCTGTGTTCATTCAACCTTGATGTTGCTTCACAAAAAATTTGTAATTCTCTCTTAAGCAATATACAATTGATGTAGAACCCGCCCCCAACAAAATTCTCTGCTGCTAAATTATCGTGACAAATTATACTTTTGTCTTATATTTATTTCGTGATAGGCATTAAAACTAATCTATTTTTTTCCGAAAAATGCCCTAAACGAACTATTCAGTTTTTTTCAGCTGTGCTAGTGTTTGTATTAATTCTAATACTTGAAAGCGGACGGGCTATTTAGTGAATTGAGAGCGCAAACTAAATAACTAAAAAAAGCCCGCTCGCTATCACCGGACACTGTTTAATTATTGGTTGTTTTGCTTTCATTAATTCAGAGTCAAGGCGGTGTTTTTCTGTAACGAATTTGGCAAACAATGTTTGGCGAATTCACTAGAATATATAATCTTGGACGTTGAAACTGGCTATGGCATTTATCAAGATACAGAACGTTGTCATTAACACCAGCTATGTTGCTGTAGTAAGGCTAGATCATCGAACTAGTTCTGGAGAAAAAAGCGTTTCTGTCCTAATAGCTACTCCCAAGTTTCCAGTGTTCCAATGGGATACAATTACCCAAAATTTGTATCATTACGAATGGCTTGAATTCACAGGTCAAGCAGCCAACGCTCTGCAAGACTATTTCTCAAGTTTTAACAATGTAATCGACTTACTACCGCAATATCAGGAGTCGAGCGTTGTATAGTATTTTTTCCACGCTTGCTGTGACGTTGCCGAAATTTCTTATAAACACCAAAAGCATTAACCTAAAGGCGCTCAGTATGAAATATGAAGTATGAAATTACCCCACCCATAAAAAGATGGGGCATGAATATAAGTTCCCATTTCATCAAGCGCCTTTGGCAAGCCGCCAGGCGTCTACATCCTTGACACTTCAGATTTATTTAGTTAACCGATTTTGGATTTTGTTGGTTGTTAGTTGATAGTGGTTGGTTGGTGGGTGTTGGGGCGCCCTTGGTAGGGTTTCCCGACCCAGGCGACTGGTTCTCCCGTTGGGTTGTTGGTTGTTTACTACTACCCATTAACCACTAACTAATGACTAATGACTAATGACTAATGACTAATGACTAAAATCTAAAATTATCACAAGGGTGGTATTTGCATTTGGTGTTGATTTGGATAAAAGCATTTAGCTTTCGCTTCTTTGGACGAGTCTACTGCTTCAACAACGTTCAGGGCTACGTTTTGATGGGCAACAGAATTTGCTGTAGCTTCATCGTCTCCAATACTAAAGTTTAGTCTATGTCCTATGTCTGCTTACTCGATTGATGCTGCGTTGGCGCAGTTGGAAGACCAAATCGACAATTGTGAAAAGGCTTTGATTAGGGTAATTGAGGAAAAAAAGATGAGTTCAGAAAAATCAATGTCTATTAACAAAATTAACAGACAATTGCAACAAAATCCTATTGCCATCGTTGGTATGGCTTCTCTTTTACCACAAGCTAGAAATTTACAAGAATATTGGCGAAATATAGTTAATAAAATTGACTGTATTACTGATATCCCAGAATCACACTGGAATGTTGAGGATTACTATGACCCTGACCCCAGAACAACTAAGGATAAAACCTATTGTAAACGAGGTGGATTTATTCCTTATGTTGATTTTAATCCGATGGAATTTGGGTTGCCTCCTAACATTTTGGAAGTGACAGATGTATCGCAGCTGTTGGGTTTGGTGGTTGCGAAGGAGGCAATGGAAGATGCTGGTTACAGTCAATCTCGCGAGTTTAATCGCGAGAATGTTGGAGTTGTTTTAGGTGTAGCACAAGGCGGACAATTGGCGATGCCACTTGCTGCTAGGTTGCAATATCCGGTTTGGGAAAAGGTGCTGAAAAGCAGTGGTTTATCGGATGAAGATACGCAAAAAATTATCGATAAAATTAAAAGCGCCTATGTGCAGTGGAACGAAAATGCGTTTCCCGGCATTTTAGGTAATGTTGTCGCCGGACGCATTGCCAACCGTTTGAATTTGGGTGGATTAAACTGTGTAGTTGATGCTGCCTGTGCAAGTTCTTTCGGTGCTTTGAAAATGGCAATTAGCGAGCTGGTTGAGCATCGAAGCGACATGATGCTGACTGGTGGAGTTGATATTGACAACTCAATCATGGCTTATATTTCTTTCAGCAAAACGCCTGCTGTTTCTCCTAGTGAAAATGTCAAACCTTTTGACGCGAAGTCGGATGGAATGATGCTGGGTGAAGGTATTGGTATGATTGTGCTGAAACGTCTGGAAGACGCTCAACGCGATAATGACAAAATCTATGCGGTAATTAAAGGTATTGGTACTTCTAGTGATGGGCGCTATAAGAGCATTTATGCTCCCCGACAAGAAGGACAAGTAAAAGCTTTGAAACGTGCCTATGAAGATGCAGGTTTTGCACCGGAAACTGTCGGTTTAATTGAGGCGCACGGTACCGGTACAATGGCTGGAGATCCAACCGAATTTGGTTCTTTAAAAGAGTTTTTTGGTGCTGAAGAAAACGCAAAAAGACAGCATATTGCTCTTGGTAGTGTGAAGTCGCAAATTGGACATACTAAAGCTGCTGCGGGTGCGGCGAGTCTAATTAAAACGGCTTTGGCGCTGCATCACAAAATTCTACCGCCGACAATTAATGTTACTGAGCCAAATCCGAAACTCAATATTAATAATTCGGCGTTTTATTTGAATACCGAAACTAGACCTTGGATTCGTGCAGAAGGTCAACCGCCAAGACGTGCGGGTGTCAGTTCTTTTGGTTTTGGCGGCACAAATTATCACGTTGTTTTGGAAGAATATGAGGCGGAACACAACCACGCCTATCGCTTGCACAATTCTCCTGCTGAAATTCTATTGTTTGCCGAAACTCCCGCCCAATTGTTGAGCAAATGTCAAGAAATGTTGGGTAAGTTGCGGTCTGAGTTGGGTGCAAGAAATTATGCAGAATTGGTTGAGGAATGCAAATCTTTAGAAATTCCGCTCAATACCGCTAGAGTTGGGTTTGTTACAGACTCCCTCAGCGATGCTTGCAAGTATCTGCAAATTAGTATTGATTTGCTAAAAAACAAACCTTCCGCAGAATCTTGGGAACATCCTCAAGGTGTTTATTACCGCCAATCTGGTTTGGAATTGAAGGGGAAAGTTGTCTCTTTGTTCTCCGGACAAGGTTCTCAATACTTAGAGATGGGTAAGGAATTGGTGATGAATTTCCCAACCATGCGATCGCTTTACGGTCAAATGGATAGTCTCCTACTCAAAGACAATTTGCAGCCGCTGTCGCAGATAGTTTTCCCCAATCCTGTATTTGATGAAGCCCAAAAGAATGCTCAGATTGCTGCATTGCAATGCACAGAATACGCTCAACCGGCGATCGGGGTATTGAGTGCGGGACTTTACAAAATTTTGCAATCAGCCGGATTTAAGTCAGATTTTGTCGCCGGACACAGTTTTGGTGAACTAACAGCTTTGTGGGCTGCGGGTGTTCTGAGTGAGGAAGATTACTTGTTTCTAGTGAAAGCTAGGGGACAAGCAATGGCTGCTCCCCAAGACCCGAATTATGATACCGGTGCGATGCTGGCGGTTAAAGAAGACTTGAGCAAAGTAGAAGCTGTGATTCGGCATTATCCGCAAGTTGCGATCGCCAACTTTAACTCTCCAAATCAAATTGTGTTGGCCGGACCTACTGAAGCGATCGCCAAAGTTCGCCAAACTTTACAAGACCAAGGATACACCGCAGTTTTACTACCTGTCTCAGCAGCTTTTCATACACCGCTGATTGCCTTTGCTCAAAAAGCCTTTGCGATCGCTAGCAAAACTGTCACTCTTAACAGTCCCAAAATCCCCGTTTACAGCAATGTCTCAGGAAACGCCTATCCCAAAGAATCAGTAGAAATTCACAAAATCCTGGAAAGCCATTTAAGCAGTTCGGTGCTGTTTAAGCAAGAGATAGAAAATATCTATGCAGCCGGTGGTTACTGCTTTGTGGAATTTGGTCCGAGGAGAATTCTCAGCAATCTGGTGAAAGAGATTCTAGGAAATCGCCCTCACCTCACAATCGCTTTGAACCCCAGCACCCAAAAGAATAGCGATCGCACTTTGCGAGAAGCTGCTGTTCAAATGCGCGTTGTCGGTTTGTCTTTGCAAAACCTCGACCCCTACCAAATTCCCCAAATACCCGCAAGTGAACCAGTCAAAGGGTTGACAGTACGTCTCAACGGCACCAACCACGTACCGGAAAAATCCAAAAACGCCTTTATTAATGCTTTGCAGGATGGGCATAAAGTGAAATTACCTGCTAGCCAATCTCAAGAAGTCGCTGCGATCGCCAATCCGGTTTACCCAGCATCCAACCACCTTACCACCGCTAACGGAAGCACTAACGCAAGTACTAACGGGGGAATAAAATCAGAGGCTGTAGTCGGCACTCCAGCAGTTCGCGAGAACAATGGTAATGGCAATCGTAACGGTAATGGTAACGGTAACGGGCATAACGGCAAATCAGCAATTGCAACCTCTGCGCTGAGTAATTTTACTAATTCCTCTGCATTTAATCTTACCACTATCGAAAAGCCTGAGATTCAAAAAGCGACCCTTTCACATCAACCAGCCCAGGAGTCAAAGACGCCGATGACACCAGACAAAGTTTTAAATTACCAACGGATTCTTGAAAGTTTAGAATATGTCCTGACACAGTTCCAACAAAATCAAAGCGAAAATTTACAAGTTCACGGGACTTATTTAGACCATCAAGTGGAATATGCTAAAACCTTTTTCCAATTGACGCAGCAACAAAATGCCTTGTTTGCTCAAAATCAAGCTTCAGCAGAAGCCGCCAAGCTCAAGCCCGTTGTCATGGAAAGCTTAGAGCGCAGCATGATGCAGTTCCACACCCAACAAGGTGAAACTTTACGCATCCATGAGCAATATCTCAAATCTCAGGTGGAATACACCAAAAACTTCTTTCAAGTATTACAGCAAGAATATTCTCAGCTAATTTCTGGCGAACATAGCGTTCCCCCCGTGGTGTCCGTTGATGCAACCATACCTGCAAATAACGAACGCGATCGGCTGATTGCTTTAGAAAAAAATATCACCGAGGGACCAGTTCCCCCCACAACCCAAATATTACAAACCCCCAAGACCGCGCCTGTCGTTGAGGAACCTGTCCAGATATTACAAACTCCTGTTGCCAAAATATTAGAAGAAACTCCTCCCGCACCTGTTGTGGTTCGGGAATCTTCACCCGTAGCTGCACCTGTCGTTCCAGAACCCGTAACCCCTCCCGCAGTTGTAATTCCAGAACCTGTAGCAATTAGCACCCCACTCGCTGCAACACCTACCGCAACCATTGACTTGTCAGACTTGGGTAAAAACCTGTTAGCAATCACCAGCGATAAAACAGGCTATCCCATCGAAATGTTAGAGATGGACATGGACATGGAAGCCGACTTGGGGATTGACTCCATCAAACGGGTGGAAATCCTGGGAGGCTTGCAAGAGATGTATCCTGACTTGCCCAAGCCAAATGTAGAAGATTTGGGAGAACTACGCACAATCGGTCAAGTTGTCGAATATCTGCAATCCCACGCCCGCAAAAATATCTCTGTAGAAATTACTAGCAAAGAAGTGCAAAGTGCTACAGTAATTTCGGCGATCGCTGCACCAAAATCCATAGAAACAGCAGAAGTAAACAATCCGGAACCTGTAGCTAGCATTGCACCTATCCCAGTAGAAGAAACTGTTGCATTCATTTGGGAACCCGAAAGTGCAGTTACAGAAGCACCTACAACCGATCTAAGTAAGCTGGCTGACAACCTCCTAGCCATTACCAGCGACAAGACCGGCTATCCGGTAGAGATGCTAGAACTAGATATGGACATGGAGGCTGACTTAGGGATTGACTCGATCAAACGGGTAGAAATTTTGGGAGCATTGCAAGAGATGTATCCCGACCTACCCAAGCCAAATGTAGAAGAATTGGCAGAGTTACGCACCATCGGTCAGATTGTGCTTTACATCCAACAGTTAGTTGGAAATCAAAAAAAAAAGTACCAGTTCAAGTTTGACGAACAACCAAGCGTAAATCACAACGTCAAACGGCTACCAGCCCAACTGAAATCCTTACCCGAACCGGATTATTTGGATTTCAGTTTACCTGAGGGACATATCTGCTTAATCACCGACGATGGTTCCCTAACAACTTTTAAAGTGGCTCAATCTCTGATTGAACAAGGTTGGAAAGTCGTTGTATTAAGCTTTCCCCAATCGTTAGTTCCCCAACAATCGCCATTACCCCCAGGAGTAACGCGAGTGACGTTAGCGGATATGACCGAAGACTTATTGCAACATAAATTGTCAGCTATAGCGACCAACGATGGTGCAATTGGGGCTTTCATTCATCTGCATCCTGCATTTCGGGTTAGTCAAACTGGGGGGATTTCCTTTCTCGAACAAGAAAAAGCGATCGTTAAACACGTCTTTTTCATGGCGAAGCATCTTAAAAAATCTCTCAATGAAGCGGCGCGTTACGGACGCAGTTGTTTCTGCACTGTTGCGCGTTTGGATGGAGCATTTGGGTTAGAACACAAAGCAAACTATGGTGTAATTGGCGCTGGTTTATTCGGATTAACCAAGACTCTGAGATGGGAATGGCAAAAGGTATTTACTCGCGCGATCGATTTAAATCCTGAACTTAATCCCGAACAATCAGCACATCATATCATCGCCGAAATTCACGATTCAAATCTATATATTAGCGAAGTTGGTTACAGTTCTCATGGAAGAATTACCCTCATTGCTGATATCAAAGTGGGTTAGTGGTTAATAGTTAGTAGTTAGTAATTAATAGTTAATAGTTAGTAGTAGTCGTAGGTTGGGTGGAACGCAGTGTCACCCAACATTCGCAAAGATTTTGTTGGGTTACGACTGCCTACGCCTACCTACAAATCTTAACTATGTCAACTAGAGCGCGGTTAACAAAACAACCAACTACCAACTACCAACTAACAACTACCAACTAACAACTGAAAATAAATTTGTGGAGGTATGTACGTGATACAAAAATTCATAGGAAAAGTTGTTTTAATAACTGGAGGTGGCTCCGGAATTGGTAGAGCTTCTGCTCTAGCATTTGCCAGAGAAGGAGCAAAAGTAGTTGTAGCGGATGTGTCTGATGAAGGTGGTGAAGATACGGTCAGCAAAATTGAGGCAATCTGCGGGGAGGCTATCTTCGTTAAGACTGACGTTTCCAAAGCGGCTGAGGTGAAACAACTCGTCAACATAACTGTTGAAACCTATGGAGCGCTCAATTATGCCTTTAACAACGCAGGTGTAAAGGGAGCAAGTAGTTCAACAGCGGCTTGTACAGAAGAAAACTGGGATCGAGTGCTTGATATCAATCTCAAGGGCGTGTGGTTGTGCATGAAATACCAGATTCCCTATATGCGACAACAAGGCGGTGGGGCTATTGTCAACATGTCCGCAGCGGCTGGTTTAAGTAGTTGTTTGGAACGTTTTCCCGCCTACACTGCTAGCAAACACGCTGTTATTGGATTGACGAAAGCAGCCGCCGTGGAATATGCAAAAGCGGGTATTCGCATCAACGCATTATGTCCGGGTTACATTGATACACCAATGGTTGAAAACGAAATTCAGCAAAATTCTCAGCTTCAAGATTTAGCAACTAGTCAAATACCTCTCGGACGTTTGGGAACTCCGGAAGAAGTTGCTGAAATTGTAGTTTTTCTGTGTTCGGATATTGCTTCATTTATTACCGGACACGCGATGGTTGTAGACGGTGGTTTAGTAGCATAGCCCAAAAAATAAATCATTAAAAAGTCAGCTTTCAAACTGTTGCAAATCGGAAAAATGGTTCATGGTTAATGGTTCATGGTTAATGGTTAATAGTAGGGTGCGTAAAGCCGTTACGGCATACAAGAAAAGCCGAAAGTACGGCATGGAATCCAAAAGTCTTAACAATTAGCAATTAACCATTAACCATTAACAATTAACAATCAACAATTAACAATTAACAATTAACCATTAACAATTCCCAATCTCTGCTAAATACTGTAAAAAAAATTGAGGATTTATGACACAAACAGCCCAACTTAGTCCATCATCTGTTTTTGTTGTAAGTGGCGGTGCAAAAGGTATTACGGCTGAATGCGTTGTTAAATTAGCGCA
Organism: Heteroscytonema crispum UTEX LB 1556; assembly: GCA_044006015.1. Classification (GTDB taxonomy): domain Bacteria; phylum Cyanobacteriota; class Cyanobacteriia; order Cyanobacteriales; family Nostocaceae; genus Heteroscytonema; species Heteroscytonema crispum. The sequence goes on along the minus strand of JBIPDF010000013.1, from coordinate 40,498 downwards.
GCACCAACCATGTAAATTTATTCTTCTCGGTCGTTCGGAAATTCTCGAAAATGAACCAGAATTTGCTAAGGATTGTTTTGAAGAATCCGCATTAAAAAAACGCATTATGGAGAATCTTCTCGCTCAAGGTGAGAAGCCTACGCCCATAAGCGTGCAAAAAATGTATAACAAAATTATCTCCAGCCGCGAAATTAAAAACACGATCGCCAAAATTCAACAAGCAGGAGGTTATGCCGAATATCTCAGCGTTGATGTTACAGATACAGGTGCTTTAAAACAAAAACTTTCTACTGTAGCTGAACGTATGGGTGCAATTACAGGTATTATCCACGGCGCGGGAAATTTAGCTGATAAATTGATTGAAAAGAAAACAGACCAGGATTTTGAAAAAGTTTATACGGCGAAAGTTCAGGGATTAGAAAATCTTCTGTCTTGCGTTAATCCCAGCCAATTGCAACATTTAGTTTTGTTTTCTTCAGTAACAGGTTTTTACGGAAATATCGGACAATCTGATTACGCGATCGCTAACGAAATTCTTAACAAATCAGCCCATATTTTCAAGCAACATCATCCCTCTACTCATGTGGTTGCTATCAACTGGGGTGGCTGGGATAGCGGTATGGTGACACCAGAACTTAAAAAAGCATTTGCCGAACGAGGAATTGATATTATTCCTGTAGAAGTTGGCACGCAAATGTTGGTGAATGAATTGAATCCCAAGCATCGTGAAACTACACAAGTTGTGATTGGTAGTCCGCTAATTCCACCTCCTTTACCTTTAGATCCCGAACTTCGCAGCTATCGCATTCGTCGTCGCATGACGCTGCAAGGGAATCCATTTTTACATGACCATACTATTGCCGGTCAACCAGTTTTACCAGCCACTTGTGCAATGTCATGGATGATTAATGGCTGTGAAGAACTGTATCCAGGTTATCGATATTTCAGTTGTAAAGACTTTAAGGTATTTAAGGGCATTGCTTTCAATGAAAATCTGGCAGATGAGCATATTCTAGACTTGCAAGAAATCTCCAAAACTAACTCTCAAGAAATCGATTTTCAAGCTAAAATATGGAGTAAAACATCGGAAGGTAAAGTTCACAATCATTTTAGCGCAGTCATTAAACTCGTGCGGAAAATACCTGATGCTCCTATTTATGAATCGGTAAATCTCGAATCGGATGGAATTATTACCGATACAGGTAAAGCTTTTTACCAAAATGGACCATCAACGTTATTTCACGGTCCGGCTTTTCAACAAATCAAAAAAGTCTTAAACATTACACCAGAAAAAATCACTGTGGAATGTTTGTGGCACGAAATTTCAGATAAAGAAAAAGGACAATTTCCAGTTAAATGGCACAATCCTTATACAACTGACTTAAGTACGCAACCTTTATGGATTTGGTTAAATCATTTTCATAAAGAAGTTTGTTTACCCGGACAGTTGCAAAACTCTGAACAGTACTCGCGAACACCATGCAATGAAATTTTTTATGTTTCTTGCGAAGTTATAGGAAAAACAGCAACTGGGGTAACTGCTAATTTTATCTTACACGACAGTCAAGGGAAAATATACTGGCGCATTTTGGGAGCTAAAGCTGTGATTTGGCCTATGCGATAATTCCTTAATTAGTAGTCTGCCAATCAAATTTTGCCTTGTTTAAATAATGAACCGCAGAGAGAAGTTTGAGCGGAGGTTTCCTCCGATCAAATCTTCGGTGGGCACAGAGAACACAGAGGAAGAGGAAGAGAGAAAGATTCTAAAACTTGATTGAGTCATCAAAATTAATGTGGTGAGTCGTAGTAGTAGGGTGCGTAAAGCCACACCGGCATACAAGAAAAGCCGAGAGTACGGCACCGAATTTAAAAGATGGTGCCGTACTGTGTGCCTAACACACCCTACATATGAGTTACTTTTTTTGGTGTTGCATAATTGCGTAAAAAATCAAACTCTGGATAGGGAAAGAATTACTCGCCATTAGGGAATTTAACAAGTAAATTTCACCCTACAAGCAACACCATTTTTGGTTTGGGGAATCGTGTAAATCCTGAAATCTCGCTTAATACCCAAACGAGGATACAATCTTGGAAAAAATTGCAATCATCGGATTATCATGCCTTTTCCCCGATGCTAACAATCCTGAACAATTTTGGCAGAATCTCAGCGAACAGAAAGATTCGACATCATCTATAACTATCGAAGAAACGGGAGTAGATCCCACAATCTTCTACGATTCAGTCAAGGGTAAACCAGAAAAAATTTATTGTCTTCAAGGTGGATTTGTTCGCAATTTTAAATTTGATTCTAGCGAATACAATTTGCCATCGGAATATGTGGAAAGATTGGATAATACCTTTAAATGGTCGTTGTATGCCGCCAAACAAGCAATTCAAGATAGTGGTTATTTAGGAAACAAAAATGTTCTGGCAAAATGTGGCGTAATTTTAGGTACATTATCCTTACCTACTAAAACTTCCAATCAGTTATTTGCGCCCATTTATCAGAAGGTACTTTTACCAGCGATCGCCGAACTTTTGCAATATGAAAACCTGAAGTTAGCGACTTTACCGACATCTCCTGAACCGGCTACCCACAATGCTATGATATCCGGTTTTCCAGCAGCAATCATCGCCCAAGCCCTATCTTTATCGAATATTCATTTTTGCTTGGACGCGGCTTGTTCTTCACCTTTATATGCCATCAAACTGGCATCTCATTATTTGCGATCGCATAAAGCTGATTTAATGATTGCTGGCGGAATTAGCTGTTCCGATCCTCTGTTTATCCGGATGTTATTTTCTGGTATTCAAGGTTATCCCGAAAATGATATTAGCCGCCCTTTAGATAAGCTCACAAAAGGCTTAATTACAGCCGAGGGAGTCGGGATGGTAGTGCTAAAAAGACACAGTGATGCTGTCAGAGACGGCGATAAAATTTTAGCCACCATTTGCGGTAATGGACTCTCTAATGATGGTAGGGGCAAACATTTCCTGAGTCCTAATTCTAAAGGACAAACTTTGGCTTTTGAAAGAGCTTATACAGAAGCACAAATCAGTCCCAAAGCCATCGATTATATGGAGTGTCATGCAACCGGCACCTTACTTGGAGACACAACCGAATTTAACTCAATCGAAACATTTTTTGGTAAACATCAAGCAACTCCGCTGATAGGTTCTGTAAAGGCAAATGTTGGACACCTGCTAGTTGCAGCTGGTTCGGTGAGCTTGATGAAGGTACTGTTAAGTATGTCTAAAGGTGTGATTCCAGCGACTATTAATGTCACTGAACCTATAGGTTCTGATGAAAATGTCATCTCACCTAAAACAATTGTTAGAAAAGCCACAGAATGGCAGAATAAAGCACCAGTTAAACGAGCAGCTATAAGTGCTTTTGGTTTTGGCGGAACTAACGCCCATTTGATTCTTGAACAAGGGGACGCAGGCGAATGATTTCTGGACAAGAAAGTAAATTACAAGGTAGTGAAACGGTTGAACCTTTTCCATCTGCCAAAATTGCAATTGTTGGCATGGATGCCTTTTTTGGTGAATGTAATGGCTTAGATGCTTTTGACCGCAGTATTTATGAAGGAAAACAGCATTTTATTGCCTTACCATCTAATAGGTGGTACGGTATAGAAGACCAAGAAAACTTACTCAAAGAGTACGGCTTGGCAGATGGTAAAGCACCATTAGGGGCATACATTAAAGATTTTGAAATTGATACTTTAGCTTACAAAATTCCCCCAAATGAAGTAGAAAAGCTCAACCCACAACAACTGTTATTGTTGATGGTTGCTGACCGCGCTTTAAAAGATGCCCAATTGAAGGAAGGGGAAAATGTCGCAGTAATTATTGCCGCAGAAACTGAACTTTCTGTTCATCAGCTACAGCAAAGATGGAATATATCATGGCAAATTAAAGATGGTTTAAACGCCGAGGAAATTTGCTTACCTCCAGAGAAAATTGCTCAACTGGAAACTGTTGTTAAAGACGGTTTGCACCACCAAGTTGATATTGGCGAATATCTCAGTTACGTTTCCAATATCATGGCGAGTCGAATTTCTTCGCTGTGGAATTTTAACGGACCATCATTCACTATCACAGCGGGTGAAAATTCCACCTTCAAGGCTTTGGAAGTAGCACAAATGCTACTTGAAGTTGGAGAAGTCGATGCGGTAGTCGTTGGCGCTGTCGATTTGGCTGGCGGTTTAGAAAACGTCTTGTTACGGAACCAACTTGCAAAAATTAATACTGGTGCTAACACCTTGAGTTATGACCAAAAAGCTAACGGCTGGATGGTCGGCGAAGGGGCGGGGGCAGTGGTATTGAAGCGTTTGGACACCGCCAAACAAGAAAGCGATCGCATTTATGCAGTTATCGACGCCATCAGTATAGGTCAAGAAAATTATACCTATGGTGAGTTTCCGTCAGGTATTTTCACTGCCACAGAAGCAACTGTTAACCAAGTTTGCCAACAAGCTTTCCAAATAGCGGGAATTCAACCCACAGATATTAACTATTTGGAAGTTTTTGGTAGTGGAATTCCCCAAGAAGATACAGCGGAAATTAAAGGTTTGTTTCAGGCTTATCCGAGTGGTAATGAAAATAGTTTAAACTGTGCGATCGGTAGTGTCAAAGCTAATATTGGACATACCTATACAGCATCAGGAATTGCCAGCTTAATTAAAACTGCTCTTTGTCTTTATCATCGATATATTCCTGCAACTCCTAAATGGAATGGTGTTAAAACGCCCCAAGATTGGCAGGATAGCCCCTTTTATGTTGCTACAGAATCCAGACCTTGGTTTATTAGCAAAAATGGCGCAAAAAGAATCGCTGCTATTAATGGTATGGGGATAGATGGGACTCACGCGCATTTAATTATGTCGGAAGAACCCATCCAAAAACAACGCAGTAGCAAGTTTTTGCAGCAAACACCTTATTATCTTTTCCCATTAGCAGCTAACAATCGCTCTGATTTAATAGAGCTTTTAACCGTTTTACAAAAAACCATCGAAAATACTGATTCTCTCGCAGCAACAGCCAAGCTTACTTTTACAACTTATAAACAGCATAAAGAAGCAAAATACGCTTTAGCAATTCTGGGAAAAAACAAAAAAGAATTAGCTAGAGAAATTGAATCTGCCCTCAAAGGTGTGAATAATGCCTTTGAACGCGGCGAAGAGTGGCAAACACCTCTAGGCAGCTATTTTACAGCCAAACCATTAGGTAAACGAGGGGGAATTGCTTACGTTTATCCGGCTGCAGTTAATGCTTATGTTGGTATCGGTAGAAATATCTTTCGCTTATTTCCTGAAGCACACGATGACCTCATTCTCAAAAATCTTGGTAGTCGTGTCGCCGATGTTGAGAAATTAGTTTTTCCCAGAAGCTTGAATAAATTGTCATCCAGACAATTGGAAGGTCTTGAAAAAGAATTGTTAGAAGATTCCTTGGCAATGTTTGAAGCAGAAATTTTATTTGCCAGAATCTTAACAACAATTATACGAGATGAATTCCAAATAAAACCGCAATGTGCATTTGGATATAGCTTGGGCGAAGTAAGCATGATGGTTGCCCAAAGAGTGTGGAGTAACTATCAAGCAGGAAGTAGCACCTTAAATTCATCGCCTTTATTTGGAGATAGATTATCTGGTGCTAAAAACGCAGTTCGTGAATATTGGGGATTAACAGGCGCGTCAGAATTTGCAGATAAAAACTTTTGGAGTAACTATGTTTTGATAGCGACTCCATCCCAGGTAAGGGAATGTCTTAAAAATGAGAAACGCGTCTATTTAACACAGATTAATACACCCGAAGAAGTATTAATTGCTGGTGAGACAGCCGCTTGTCAGAGAGTGATTAAAGCCCTAGGTTGCGACTCCTTCACTGCTCCTTTCGACCATGTAATCCATTGTGAAGCCATGCGATCGGAGTACGGTGAATTAGTAAAAATTAATACATTTTCACTAGAAAATTCACCGAATCTTGCTTTTTATTCAGCTTCCGAGTATGGAACCATCCAACTCAATAGTAACGCGATCGCTCACAGTGTTGCCAAAGGCTTGTGCGAACAACTTGACTTTCCGCGACTAGTTAATCGCATTTACCAAGATGGTGCCAGAATATTTATTGAAGCAGGCGCTGGTGGTGTTTGTTCTCGATGGATTGATAAAATTCTAGAAAGCAAAGAAAAGCTCACCGTATCCTTTAATAGAAGAGGTACAGATGACCATACTTCTATTGTCAAAGCACTAGCAAAACTTCTCAGTCATCGCGTTGCGTTAGACTTATCGTCATTGTACAATCAAGCAACAGAAACTACCAAAAGCAAAGCAACTATTAGAAAAGTTACTTTGGGTGGCAAGCGGATTACTGAGACAATATTGAGTGAAGAAAACCGCAAACTTTTCCAAGATTTATCTGGGAAATTATTACCTCTTTGTCCTACCGATAAGCCTCAAACAACACCATCATCTAAAGAGTCTGAAGTCATGAATTTCTTTCAGGCTCTAAACAATATCAAAAATAGCGGAAGTAATGCCAAAAATATCCCGCCATCCCAGAATCAGCAGCAGAAAGTTCCAATGAATAATGTTATTGATTACAGCTTAGAACAGAGAGAAAAATTACAATCTTCCGAGCCAAATGTCATTAAAAAGAAACTTCCTCTAGCCATACCGCAACCACCAACAACGCCTCAAAAAATTGGTTACGGAGTCAGTATGCATAATTTAAGCAAATCTCAGTATCAAAAGCTGAGTGTCAACAATTCAAGCGTTACTAAAGCCCACACAGCTTTCTTAAAATCCAGACAGGAATTTAGCAAGCAAATTAGTGAAATTATCCAACTACAATTAGCTTGCGCTCAAAATTTGCTCAATCAATAAGCCATCACGCATTTAGTAAAAAAGAAGACAGCTATGCTGCAGGCAGGAGGCAGAAGGCAGAAGGCAGAAGGGAGTAGTTTGATTAGGTATTAAAACCCCTTTCTGCTGACAACAAATCTTCTATTTAGTGAAGTTTTAAATCAAATTTGGGCAGATGTTAACAATACCTAAAACCTTTTCTTCCCTTCTGCCCTCTGCCCTCTGCAGTATACCTCTACCCTCTACCCTCTACCCTCTACCCTCTGCAGTATACCTCTACCCTCTGCCCTCTACCCTCTACCCTCTACCCTCTACCTTTCCCTATTACCGACTTCCTACTACCCTTTTTTATAATTCGAGGAATCACTACCGTGAAAACTGTAGATACGGTACTAAGCAAACACAATAATGGTCTTCGCTTTTCTGCTTTTTTCTACAATCACAACCAAGCTTGGAAAGGTTCTTTGGATTGTATATCTTTTGAACAAACAGCCATCAAACATAAATTATTGACATTAGATAAACCTTGTTACATTGTGAGAGTTGCAGGAAAAATCGGTGTCACCAACGGAGGTTATTTATCTCCTGCTGATAACAGCGCAACAGAACAAGTAGAACTGCTGACGGCTGTTCCACCAACCAAAATTCAACAATTAGGAGATCCAAATTTTCTATCTTTTTATGGCGTAAAATACGCCTATGCTACTGGCGCAATGGCTGGCGGTATTGCTTCTGAAGAATTGGTCATTGCATTAGGAAAAGCAAAAATTTTAAGTTCCTTTGGTGCAGGTGGTTTAAGTCCAGACCGTCTTGAATCAGCCATTAACCGCATTCAACAAGCCTTACCTCAGGGACCATACGCTTTTAATTTAATTCACAGTCCTAACGAACCAATTATTGAACGCCGTGCAGTAGATTTATATCTAAAATATGGCGTGAGAATCGTAGAAGCTTCTGCATTTTTGGATTTAACTCCTAACATTGTCTATTATCGTGCGGCTGGACTTAGTTTGAATGCAGCCAATGAAATAGAAATCAAAAATAAAGTCATGGCTAAAATTTCTCGCCGAGAAGTGGCGACCAAATTTATGCAGCCAGCACCACAAAGAATTCTCAAAGAATTGCTTGAACAAGGATTAATTACTGAGTTACAAGCTAATTTGGCAACCAAAGTTCCGATGGCTGATGATATTACCGTCGAAGCTGATTCTGGTGGTCATACAGATAATCGACCCTTAGTTTGTTTGTTACCTTCTATAATTGCTTTGCGCGATGAAATTCAAGAACAATATCATTATTCAACACCCATTAGAGTGGGAGTAGCAGGAGGAATTGCCACACCACAATCAGCTTTAGCAGGCTTTATGATGGGTGCTGCTTATGTAGTGACTGGCTCAATTAATCAGTCCTGCATTGAATCTGGAGCTTGCGAACATACTAAGCAATTATTAGCTCAAGCAGAAATGGCTGATGTGATGATGGCTCCAGCCGCAGATATGTTTGAAATGGGGGTAAAACTCCAAGTTCTCAAACGAGGAACAATGTTTCCCCTCCGCGCACAAAAACTATATGAATTATATAGAACCTATGACTCGATTGAAGATATTCCTGTAGCGGAAAGAGAGAAATTAGAAAAACAAATTTTTCGCAAGAGCCTTGCCCAAATTTGGGAAGAAACTGCTGCTTATTTATCTCAAAGAAATCCAGAAAAATTGGCAAAGGCAGTTAATAACCCCAAACTGAAAATGGCTGTGATTTTTCGCTGGTATTTAGGATTATCTTCTCGTTGGTCTAATTCAGGAGAAAAAGGTCGGGAAGTCGATTATCAAATTTGGTGCGGTCCGGCGATGGGTGGCTTCAATGACTGGGTGCGAGGTTCCTATTTGTCTGAACCAAAAAATCGCCGGGTAGTTGATGTTGCTCATCACATTATGATTGGAGCCGCATTTTTATATCGCATCCAAAATCTCAAAATTCAAGGATTACAAATTCCAGAACATTACAGCCAATATCGCCCAGAAAATTCTACAGTTGAGGTGTGTAAATGATGACTCAAAAACAGTCTTATAGTGCAGAAGAAATTCAAGCATGGCTGGTATCTAATCTGGCAGAAGTTTTAAACATCGAACCCGATGATATAGATGTCCAAGCACATTTGGAAAACTACAGTTTGACTTCATCGCAAGCAATGGTTCTTGTGACGAAAGTAGAGAAATTTTTGGGATTTCCTTTATCTCCTGTGCTACTGTGGCATTATCCAAATGTTGAAGCGCTATCACAACGGTTAGCTGAAGAATCAGAAGAGTTACAATCAAAGATTCAAGGCACATCCCAAAAAAATCTCTCTGCTGTCAAGACTGCAACCCCTGTCTTAAATTTAAACGCTGAAGCTGTTCTCGACCCTACCATCACTCCTGAAGGTGTACCTTATCAGCCTGTAGTTGAACCCAGTAATATTTTCGTAACTGGAGGCACAGGCTTTTTAGGAGCTTTTTTAGTCGAGGAATTGCTACAAAAAACTAATGCCAATATATATTGTTTAGTGCGTGCTGACAATGCAGAAAAAGGCAAGATAAAACTGATAAATAATCTCCAGCAATATGCACTTTGGGATGATAAATATGATTCGAGAATTATCCCAGTTACCGGAGATTTATCTCAGCCGCTGTTAGGTATCGGTGCGGAACAATTTCAAATGCTAGCTGCCAATATTGATAGTATCTATCACAGTGCTGCTATGCTAAATTATGTTTATCCCTACTCAGCACTGAAGGCAGCAAATGTTCTGGGAACGCAGGAAGTTTTGAGATTGGCAACTCGCATCAAAGTTAAACCCGTACATTACGTTTCCAGTGTTGCTGTTTTTGAATCACCTGCTTATGCTGGAAAGGTGGTCACAGAAGATGATAAATTCGAGCATTGGGAAGGTATTTATCTTGGTTACTCCCAAACAAAATGGGTTGCTGAAAAGTTAGTCAAGATTGCTGGCGAACGAGGACTTCCTGTTAGTATCTACAGGCCGCCATTGATTTCAGGACACAGCCAAACAGGTATTACAAACACCCATGATTTTATCTGTTTGATGGCAAAAGGTTGTCTGCTGATGGGAAGTTTTCCTGATGTAGAATATATGTTGGATATGTCTCCAGTGGACTATGTAAGTAAAGCCATTGTTCATCTATCACGGCAGAAAACATCGATAGGTAAGGCTTTCCACTTACAACATCCTCAACCTGTTCCTCTAACAAATTTAGTTGAATGGGTGCGTTCTTTTGGTTTTCCAATAGAGGTTATTTCCTACGAAAAATGGCAAGCACAGTTAATTAATAATGTGTCTTCTGTGGAAAATCCTTTATACACATTGCGACCCTTTTTGCTTGAGCGCTGGTCTGAAGAACAATTGACTATTCCAGATTTGTATTTACAAGCAAGAAGACCTCACATTAGTTGTCAGGATACCTTGGATGCACTAGCAGGAAGTTCTATCACCTGTCCACCCATCGATTCAAAAATGTTTATGACCTACACAGCCTATTTGATTCAGAGTGGCTTTTTGGATGTGGCACAGCTTGTAGGGTAAAGGGTAAAGGTAAAGGGTAAAGGGTAGAAATAAAAAATTAATTTTTACCTTTTACTTGGAATCCATAATTATGTTCTGTGACTATCTCTCTCTGCGAATTATTATCTCTCTCTGCGAAAGTAAGTCCAGTTTTTGGAATTGAGTGAAACATATGATTGGGAATCTCTCGAATACTACCTTTTTAGATAACTCTATTTTATTTAAGCTGCATAAGAAAAAATTCCGAAAAAAGCGATTTAAAAGGTGTATTAACCTCAATTTGGAAGCAATGATGAATCATAACAGAAAGCTCGACCTTTAACATTAATACTGCCAGTATTTCAGATGCACGCCTTGACCCGCCACAACAACTGCTGCAAGATAATTGTTAGCAGGTACTAATTCAAACAGGCTCCAGTCTTCAAATGTCTGCAATGTGGCTGGTTCTGTGGGAGTTAGGGAAATTTCAACTTGTTCTAATTTCGCTAGTCCCTCGCCAGTGGCTTTTAAATAAGCTTCTTTGCAAGTCCAGTAGCGAAAGAATATCTCTTGCTTTTGGCTATCAGGAAGCGATCGCATAAAATCATATTCTCTCGGCAAAAAGAACCGTTTGGCAAGTGCTTCCACATCGTCCATTGGACGGATATTTTCTAAATCGACACCAATTAGCCGCTTACCAGTCACCGCACACAAAGCTAAATTCTGCGAATGAGATAAGTTAAACTCCAATCCCGACTCGTTCAATGTATCTGCTAATACTGGCTTTCCTCTGGGTTCATACTTAAACTGCACTTGATCTGGTGCTATGCCCAAATAGCGACCCAATATTGTTCGCAAGATACCGCGACCAGCAATAAAACGCTGGCGATGTTCTTGAAAATAAAACCGTTCGGCGCGAGCAATTTCATCGCTGGAAAGGGTTTGTGTCAAATGTTGCAATTGTGCTGACGAAGGGTCAAGGTGAAATCGCCACACATGAACTTCATCGGGCGAAAAATTTAAGTTTGTCGGTGCAGATAGCCACAGATGATGAGAATTGGTCATTGAATAAATAAAATCAGGGAGGTTTAAATTCTACCTTAATGCTGATGTTTAAGGAGGAATTTTCAGCTAAGTTTCAATTCATATGCACCTACTATTTTTGAATTAACAAAACCTATTCACAATACTTGATTTTGTGTTAGTCCGCGCAGGCGAACTTTGCTTGTGTGCAAGATGAACTGCGAATTCTATTCGTCAGGCTTTGGTGCAATATCTAAGAATAGGAGTTTTTCCGTGTCTATATCCATTAATTCTGGTCGAAACAATGAAACAATTGTTCTTGTATGTGCCGCTGATGACAATTATTCTATGCCTCTTGCTGCCACACTTCATTCAGCAATTGTAAATCTCAAGAGCGAGCGAAATGTTGCCCTATTTGTGATAGATGGTGGAATCACTAGAGCGAATAAGCGCAAAATTTTACAAACAATTTCATCGCCAAAAGTTAGTTTAAACTGGCTTAAACCTCAAAGGGCACGTTTGAAAAATCTGCCTATTTCACAAACTATTACTATTGCTGCTTATTACAGAATTTTGATTTCTGACCTTTTGCCAAATTGGTTTAACAAAGCAATTTATCTCGATAGCGATTTAATTGTTAAAGGAAACCTAGAGGAGTTATGGAATATTGATATTCGAGATAACTATTTATTAGCAGCACAGGATATGGGCGCACCTTATGTATCTTCGCCTAGAGGACTGATTAATTATCAAAATTTGGGAATTCCCGCAAATTATAAATACTTTAATTCTGGGGTGTTAGTGCTAAATTTGCAAAAATGGCGAAAAGATAATATTAGCAAAACAATTTTTGAGTATATTAAACAGAATAAAGAGTGGGTGCGATGGCACGATCAAGATGCTTTAAATGCGGTGATTGCAGGCAAATGGGGCGAACTTGACCCCAAATGGAATCAAATGCCTTATATTTTTAGATTTTCATCATGGAAAGATAGTTATTTTCCAGAAGATGTTTATAATGCTTTGATTCAAGACCCTTACATTGTTCACTTCTCAACACGAGATAAACCTTGGAAACCTAACTGCAATCATCCTCATAAAGAACTATTTTTTCAGCATCTTGATATAGCAATTTGGTCAGAATGGTTTGAAGAACAAGAGGCTAAAAAGAGCATGAATTATTACAAAAATGTTTTATATACTCTTTATGCAATGTTTAAAGGGTTAGTTAAACGGTTTCTTTTTGAACATCCAACTTGATAAGCTGTTACACATTTAATATCTGTATGTGTGGCGGTTCATGGTTAATGGTTAATGGCTCACCATTAACCATTAACAATTAACAATTAACCATTAACAATTAACAATTAACCGCCACACCAGATAATAGATAATATAAATATTCATCGGTACATGATATTAGATGTGTTTTAGTTTAGCAATTTACTTTTTTACAGGCGATATCAGTTAACAAATGTATTTTTAGTTGGTGTTGCAATGCCGCGCCGGATTAGATCCGCTTCAAGTTCTCTGATGAATCTAAAATCTTCCTCCAATAGAGGCTGGCTTGGGCTTTCAGATGATTTTTTCTCAAGGAAAGTAAATGCTTGGCGAAATTGATTTGGAAAAGCTTCAATTGGCGAGTCAAAGTGACAGGGAATAATTCGTTGAAAATCCCAAGTTGCAACTTTGTTAACCCAGTCGAGTACTTGTGTCGGTGCTTGGGGAAGGATGAGAATTTGCAGAATCGGTGCTACAAACGGACGCCCCTGTCCTCCCAGGGCATCGAATGACTGCTGCCAGTTATCTTTCCATCGAAATGGAAATAAACCGAAGTACGCTTTTGCTGAACGATCTGGTGCTTTAAGAATATCGCGAAATGCTTGCCCCAGCGCGATCGCTTCCAGCGCATTTGGACGAAAGTAAATCGCAAATAACGAAATGCGTTGCCATCCCTTGCGGCGATTTGCTTCTAGGTCTTCTATCGCCTCTAAAGCATTATCCCTAGCATGAAACAGCAAGGGGTACGGATCTAATTGGACAATTGCCGGTGGATCTTCTGGCACGGATATTATAGAATCGGTCACAAGCAAAGTGCGCGATCGCTTGTGGTAAACTGCAACTTCACAGAAAGACCCCCGTCCGAGGTTGATGTCCAGCACCTCATAGTCAAACTCATCAGCAAAAGGCGCTTGGATGCTGTCTACAGGAAGTTCCTGGGTTCGCTTTCCAGGAAAACCAAGCCAACCCAAAGGCAAATTTAGCGGAAAACTCCACTGATGCGGGGCAACAAAAACCTGCGCTTGGGGAAAACATCTGGCGAAGGGACCCGCAAAAACTTTATGTTCCAAACCAGAACTTGTTGGCAAAATGATGTATTTAACATCGCCGTGAATAGCAACCAACTCCTTAATCATACGGATGCACTCGGCTGTGGGAGCAACGGGTGCATAGACAAAAAGACCGCCTGCAGACAGTTTGACAACAGTCATGCGAATCGGCACGATAGTATAAAGAATGCCGTGAAGCTGGTCAAACGTCCAGATAGTATCCTTAATTACTTCCTTGCATAATGTCCGCCGCTTCTTGTAGGGATAAAACGGTACAGCAAACCAAAACTTCCACGACCAATCTTTTGGATGAGTGCTTGGTTGCAACCATTGTTCCTGCGGCTGTACCCCCGATTTAGGTTCTTGTGCGCTCATTTTCTCACACTGAAAGTGATATTCTCAACCTATCGATTTACTATAGCAATCCGCGCAGCCAAGAGCGTGAAAATCAAATGCCTCTCTTCCTCTCTTCCTCTGTGTTCTCTGTCCCTAGTAAAGTTTTTTACTCAAAGTTCATTTTCACGCTTGCAGCTCGAACCTTGGTAAAAAAGCGCACCTGTTGGACAAGCGTTAACGCATTTACCGCAGTCAGTACAACTTTGTGAGGTTCCCCAAGGTTGATTGAAATCGTTAATTACATGGCAATTTGTCCCCCTACCTGCCATATCCCAAGTATGCGCTCCTTCAATTCCATTCAATCTCGTCACAAACACGGATGCGACGCGTGCAAAGAACACAACGGTTGTGGTCAACGCCAAAGCGATCGTGAGAAACATCGACTTTGCGTTTAGGGAACTGATAATCTAGACGCACACGATTCATACCCATCTCAATTGCCAGGTCTTGCAACTCGCAATTACCGTTAGCCACGCAGACAGAACAAATGCGATCGCCTTCCCCAAATAGCATTTCCACAATCGTCCGGCGGTATTTTTGCAGGCGATCGCTATTTGTTTTAACTTCCATACCTTAAGTAACTTTTGTTACACAGGCAGGCTGGAGTTTATTACTACCCGCAATTTCTACCAAACACAAACGATAAGCACCTACATCTGAAACCCCTTCCAAATGGCACAGTGTCGGAATGTGAATATTTGCATCTTGCGCGGCTTGGAGAATAGTTTCTTCCTCACGGGCGCTAACTAATTGGTCATTGATTGTTAAAGTTTTGACTGACATTTTTACCTCAATAATTTTGGATTTGAAATTTGGATTTGAAATTAAGTTTTTTTAACTTTTAATTGGGAATTTTGAGTTTTGAAGATGATGGCGCACAAGACCTGAAAAAATCTTGATTTGAGTCAGACCTTTTCGCGTCCCCAAAATCAGTACCTGCTCTCTAATTCCCCGGTAATTTCTGGTAATAGCTTGAAATATCAGGTTATTAGTTACCATACACAACGATACGCAGTAGGGACAATTCATGAATTGTCCCTACAATAAGAATGTATTTGACGCAAGTGAGAACCGCTATAAATTTCACAACGAGGAAGTTTAAGCTGATTAAAATGGGTTAAAACAATTGTTCCAGCTAGCTTGTAGCTAGCTTTAGCTTTAAGCCCCAAATTTATTTGAGGGCAAAACACAAGCGTGCTATTTAGTTATAGGCAAAGAGTTTGAGCAACTTGTGAGGGCAGTGAGTTAGCAATAAAGAGTTAATAGATCCCCTCAACCCACGCCACATGCTTCAAGCCTCTTAACCCGCTTCAACCCCTACCTTACGAGTACGTTGAAGGTAGGGACTGCCGCGATACGTTCAACGAAATTCAGCTTGCTCAATCGTGGCACGGAAGAATTCAGAGTAACGGTCTGTCCCAAACCACCAGCCCAAACTCATCTGGGAGGGAATTGTAAATCCTCCAAATGTGCGTTCTTCCTGAAATTCTCCTCCAAAGGGGATATAAGTGAAACTACCATCGTCAGTGTGTTCTCCCCAACGTGGGAAAGAAAGCTTCAGCAGCTTACCGTCAGAGTCTATAAACAGTGTCAATGTTACAGGTTCACCATCAATCTTTAGACTAGCTTGGATGGTTCTTTCATCAATTGCCTTCCAACTCACGCCGCGTTGGGGTAACAAAGCCGAAGGTAGGCAGACCATTTCTCCTGCTAGTCGTCCAATGGCAGAGCGGTTAGTATCAGGACTGTGAGCATTTACTAAGGGAATCAGTCCCCAAAGGGAGAACCGCACTCGACCCAAATTATTGATGTAATAATCACCTCCTCGCATTTGCAACAGACCACTACCTATTACTGCTTTCCAAACAAATCCTTTAGATGCTGAAATAATCTCTTTAGCTTCCATCGGTAGCCAGGGTTTGTCCTGACTAAGCCGAAAATTGCCACTCATGGACAGGCTTGCAGAGTCAGCAAGAGGAGTCAGGGGTGCGATCGCGTGTAAAAAGTAGCGCTGTACGGGAGCAGGTAATTCTGCAACCATGTCCTCTGTAAAACGATTTTCTGTTGGGACTCCTTCAAGCGATCGCCAAATTCGACTAACTTCTTGGTCGTTTTTTACCTGGATGATCACTAGAACTATGAATGCGATCGAAAGCAATCCACCAATGCTCAAGAAAATTTTTGCAATCATTTTCCTCATCCCTTGTTGTAATAAATCGTAATTTGGTTGTTAATTCGGCGAAAAATTTTAGATTAGTGTGTACTCGGATATCAA
Organism: Heteroscytonema crispum UTEX LB 1556; assembly: GCA_044006015.1. GTDB lineage: Bacteria > Cyanobacteriota > Cyanobacteriia > Cyanobacteriales > Nostocaceae > Heteroscytonema > Heteroscytonema crispum. Next base: position 24,064 of record JBIPDF010000013.1, on the reverse strand, counting down.
TTTTAAAATCAAAGTAAGAGTCAAAAATTTGACTGCCCAAAATACTGAGGCGTTGTGCTTGGCGAATGGCAGTTTGCAGGCGATTGATGGCAACGGGATATTCGGCTCTAATCTAGATATAGCCTTGATTTGCGCCTACAGCACAAGCAGCGATCGCCATTCCTTCTAAAACACGATGGGGGTCACTTTCCAATACACTGCGATCCATAAATGCACCCGCATCTCCTTTGAGGGAATAAATAGCGATCGCCATTTTTACTCCCTACAGGCTCCCTCTAAATTTGTCTCAGTACAGCAGTTTTCTGCTTGTAGATTCAACACAAACACAAGATAAACACTTTTCGCATTTCTACATCTATTGTTATAGAAAAACAAAATGAGGAACTTGTGAGGAAAGCAGCTTATACCCGCAAGCCGGATTTTGGATTGGTAAACTCTCGCCAATACGGTTTGAATTTAACTGGCGATCGCCACTGGCTTTTTACGGTTAGGACGCTTGCGGTCTGATTTTTTCTTCAGTCCCACCGCTTGGGCTTGATCGCTATCTGAACCATATTGCCCCCGCACCACTTCTTTCATGGCTAATACAGCGTTGTGAAATTCCCATTCTGCTAATCGCGCCGCATCAGCCGCAGCACGGTATAAAGCTAGTTTCTCAGTTTCGGCTTGTTGCTGCGCCAACATGGCCTGATAAGCTTGCTGTAAGTTGGCAACAGAGGCATCAGCACGGGTTGTGTCGTAGGTGCTGATGGTTTGCAAACCGTGCCATGAAGTTATATCTTGACTAATGGCTTGAGGGGGCAAACGGCGTGTTTTATCTTGGGCTGGCATAGAGGCATAAGTGGTAAACTATATATTTAATGTACCCATTGTGACAAAAAAATATCAGCAAGATGAAGAAAAGGGTAAATCAAATTCACATCTTGCACCAAAATTTTATGCAAAAAAATACTAAGTATTTATAGTTTTTCCGACTGCGTTCCCGACCGCCAGGGACTGTAAGTCCCTGTATTATAGCTAAAGTCCTCGCTCATGAGGACTGTTTGAGAATATTTACTCAGGTAATATTAGCTACTTAAAACTATTGAGTTCCTTGTTTATGCGTAAAGATGCAAGATATAAGCAAACGACTTGATTTGACACTCACCGCCCTAAAGGGTCGGTGATTCTTAAGACATCACTGCCTTAATATCCCTATTACTAGGGTTCCCAGGCTCACCACGTTTGCCCATAGGGCGTGGTGATATCTCCGCAGCGATTTTTCGGGCGTTTGGAACCCCGTGATTCCTGTTCCTGGGAGTCCCCCAGTACAATACTTAGCGCTCTATCTCGAATCGTTTTTGCTGCACCCAAATCAGCGTGTTCCGTGTGACCACAACTTGTACAAATGAATCGTTCCTTATCACGATTCAATTTATCTGTATGACCACATTTTCTACATTCACATGAAGAATATTGGGGGTTAACTTTAACTACTACTTTGTACTGCTTTGCAGCCAGATACTCAATCTTTAAAGTTAATTCCGTCCATGCAGCGTCAGAAATAGAGCGGCTCAAAGCCTTTTTTCTACTTTGTCCGTTCTTTAAGAATCTTCCTGTTTTCTCATCAACTTTTACCTTACAACGTCTTAGCATCCCGGCAACATTTAAGTCTTCCAACCCAATAGCATCTGCTTTTTTAGTTGTTATTTTATTAGCTACGTACCACTGATAGGCTTGACGTTTATCAGTTATCTTCTTGTGAAGTCTTCCAACTTTTTGGGCTGCTTTTTTGCGGTTCTTGCTACCTTTTTTCTTACGATTAACCCTGCGTTGTCTAATTTTTAAAGTACGTCTAGTCTTTTTGTTAGTTGCAAACCGAGGGTTATCAATTTGATGTCTGTCAGAAAGGTGAACAAGTTTGGTTAAACCCAAATCGATACCAATCACTGATTGAACTTCAGTTAAAGGTCTAGGAATGTAGTCAGGTACAGTTTTATCCGAAATTCTGACTGAAACGTACCAGCCATCTTGACGCTGACGCACAGTGGCAGCTTTAATAGTAAATCCATCTGGAATTAGTCTAGAATTGTGAAACCTCATCCAGCCTATCTTAGGTAGATAGATTTTGTTACCCTGAATTTTGATGCCAACAGCAAAAGTAAAAGATGTGAAGTTAGAGCGATTCTTGAATGTTGGAAACCCTCTGCCTTCAAAGAAGTTTTTGTAAGCTGTGTCTAAGCGTTTAATGTTTTGCTGTAGTACTGTTGAGTCAATTTCAGCAAACCAAGGTCGAGCTTTCTTCAACTCTGGTAATGCAGTTATCTGGATGTCTCCAGCACTACGACGTGGGTTTTTAAGTTTACCTTCTTTATCAAATTTAGAGTCTTTCCAAGGTTCCCCAGTTGCACCATTCTTGCTAACAAAACAAGTAAGAGAACACGCCTCGGCTTTAGTTCTAATATCGCAATAGTCTCCTTGAATGAATTGCTGGTTATACTGAGCAATTCTGTCGGCTAAACTCCAGTTGTAAGTAGACCTTAGCATGTTTAACCAATCATCCATCTTACTAGACTCACTAACATTAGGACGTAGCTTGTACACGTAGTTTGTTAGCAAGTTATATCACCTCCTGTTGTTGATTAAATTATTTTAATCTACAAGATTAATATACAACATGACAACCGAAAATTACAGAAATATGGCGAAATTTTCACCTGATGAATATAGGCATGAGGGGAACGCTGTCTCATTGCTAAACTATCACTTTGTTTTCATCCCTAAGCGCAGAAAGAAGGTATTGGTTGGTAAGATAGCCCAAAGACTTCAAGAAGTGATATGTGATGTTTGTAACGAGAACAGATGGAAAATTGTGGCAATGGAAATCATGCCAGACCATGTACACCTATTCATTAATGCGAAGCCTACTGACTGCCCATCAACTATCATGAACCGCATTAAAGGTAGGGCATCTCATTTCTTGCGTAAGGAGTTCCCAGAGCTTTTGAAACTACCAACTCTCTGGACTCCTAGCTACTTTGTATCTACTGCTGGCAATATTTGTACTGAAACAGTGAAGCGCTATATCGCACAGCAACGGGAATAGAAAACGTCAAGGCAGCCTTAAGGCTGCGGCTAGTTCCTTCATCCTCCGCCTGAAGTACGGAGTACGGTGCTTACGCACCTGCTCCTCGGAGGTTTTCGGCATTTTTCTTATAAGTCGATGCAATGGCATCGTCAGTCGATACAATGGCATTGTTAGTCGATGCAATGGCATTGTTAGTCGATACAATAGCATTGTTAGTCGATACAATAGCATTGTTAGTCGATGCAATGGCATTGTCACTCGATACAATGGCATTGTTAGTCGATGCAATGGCATTGTCAGGGAATACCAAAAAATAAATTAACCACCAAGTAGGGGCAGATGTCTGTATTACCGAAAGTCTTGGAATGTTCCCTACAATTTGGGTATTTTTTTAATTGCAAGTCCCTAAATAGCCTCTAACCAAGCTCGCGCAATAATTTCAGATTTTCACGGATACTAATTGTGTTGGGATGATTTACCCCTAAACTGAGTTCAGCAATTTCCAATGCTGTTTGATACAGTGGTTCTGCTTCCGAGTACCGTCCTTGGGATTCGTAGAGTGCTGCCAGGTTGTTGTAACTGGTGGCGACAGCGGGATGCTCTTCTCCCAGCAGCCGTTGCCTGAGTGACAATGCTTTTTGATACAGAGGTTCTGCTTCCGAGTACCGTCCTTGGGATTTGTAGAGTCCTGCCAGGTTGTTGTAACTGGCGGCGACAGCGGGATGCTCTTCTCCCAGCAGCCGTTGCCAGAGTGACAATGCTTTTTGATACAGTGGTTCTGCTTCCGAGTACCGTCCTTGGGATTCGTAGAGTCCTGCCAGGTTGTTGTAACTGGCGGCGACAGCGGGATGCTCTTCTCCCAGCAGCCGTTGCCTGAGTGACAATGCTTTTTGATACAGAGGTTCTGCTTCCGAGTACTGACCTTGGTAATGGTAGAGTGCTGCCAGGTTGCTGTAACTGGTGGCGACATCGGGATGCTCTTCTCCCAGCAGCCGTTGCCTGAGTAACAATGCTTTTTGATACAGTGGTTCTGCTTGCGAGTACTGACCCCGTTCTTGCAAGTAGTAGCCAGTCCTAGCAAGTAACAAAGCGGCTGTTTCAAACTCAAATTGATACTGCGAGATCCAATTAATTGCAACTCTAGCATGGGGTAAAAGTCGGTCACAGACCCGCCAATTTGCATATTCAGCATTCGGAAAGACTTGTGTGACCGCACAAACAGTCCTTTCTGCCCAAAGACGGCGGCTGTCTTCATCCATCTCGGCTTTTAACACTTCCTGCACTAGGCGGTGAATATCAATGGTTTGATTAGTGGTTTCATTAGTCAGGTTGCGGTAAATCAGCGAAAACCGTCCCGCTTCTTTTATGACATCGCGAAAATCTAGGGGTTTGTCTGCTAATCGGCTGAGGTTTTCCCCCAATTGGGTCCCACCCTTGGTAAAAATTTCTTCAGGAATAGCATCGGGTGCTAAAAAGGCGCAAACGCGAATCAAATCGGCGGCGGTGGGGTTGCGTTCTAACACTTTCTCAAAGGCTAAGGAAAAGGTGATGGTAACGCTGGGATGGTCAATTGCTAGTTCGCCTCGTTCTTGGAGCAGTGTCGCCCCTTCTTCCTGGTACAATTGCAAATACTCCGCCAAACTGGAGGGAGTTTCTTCAATAAACGCTGCTGCTTGATCTAATGCTAAGGGTAAACCGTCCATTTCCTCCGAGATTGTTTTTGCCAAAGTGCTTTGCTCTTCAGTCACCGCATCCAACCCCGCCTCCTCTGCAATCAGTTTGGCACGCCGCAGCAACAACAGCGCCCCATCTGCCGGTAGCATCTTTTTGATCTCAATTCGGTGGTATATCCCCGTAGCCTGAGCGCGGGTAGTCAACAACACATTCCCTTGATGCGCCCCAGGCAGAAACTCCTGCAGCATCGGTATTTCATCGACATTATCCAAAATCAATAGCCAGCCATTATGTGTTTCTAACCACTGCTTAACTACGGCAACTACCAAGCTTTCATCCTTTTCCTGGCTAACGGGTAACTTTAGTAACCGGGCAACCTCCACAAAATCCGACACCAATTCTAGCTGGGAAGCCGCCCTCACCCACAGTAACCGCTGATACTCATTGCGATAGCGATAGGCATACTCGATCGCCGTCTGGGTTTTGCCAATACCACCCAGCCCGCTAAATGCTGCTGACTTGCCTGGTAACAGGACATCCCGCATTTTTTGCAAAACAATTTCACGCCCTGTAAAAAAGGGGTTGCGCGGGTATGGTATATTCCACAGTTCCTCCGGTACAATTTCGTTCTTGGGCAGAGGGATGATTTTTGCCAATGCAGCCTTTAATGCCGTATTAATTTTGATGACGGGAGTGAGATGCTCTGGAATTCCTTCTAGTTGAATTGCATTGCAACCAAACTTGTAAGCGTCTTCTACAGAATATCCTCCACCCAAAGCATCATAAAACCCCATAGAAAAATTAATTGCAGCTTTATCCCCGATCGCTTTGCTCATACCAATAACATAGCCAACGTGCTGAACAAGAGCTTTGGCTTGCGGTTCTGAATAACAAGCATTCAGCACAATACACTCAACTTGACCTGCAAATAACTCGAACAGATTCGCCAAAGCTTCTATATTGACTTGTTTGCTTTTGCCTTGTTCATCCTCAAATATCAGTCCCTCATCAGCACCATGACCGCAAAAATGAACAATCTGGGGTTTCACATCTAACAATGCTTGGCGCAGATCACCTATCCTCACAGCCGATCGAGATTTCAAGTTGATTTGGTCATGATATTTACACCGTAGCAACCGTTGCTCAATCTCACGCACTTCCACGTCTAGGCGTAGTCTTGCTTGATCTACGGGACTAGCTGCCAGTACCAGAATTTTTTTGACCACAAAACTATCGCTCATGATGCATTCGTGAGAGGTTAAGGTCATATATTAATATTATATACCATTTGTCAATAAGCAATAGTACTTAAAATATTACGCTAGCCAAACAAAGCCTGTGTACCCTACGGGTTCTGCGTACTCATAAAGGAGAAGCCGTATAGCCTTGCGGCATACAACAAAGGCGTCAAGGCAGCGTCTCGAAGAGAAGCAAAAGCGAAGAGAACCCTAGCAGTACACAGGCTTTTAAATCTATTAGTCCGCGTACTCATCAACGAGAAGCCGCAGGCGCTTGCGGACGAGAGTACGCGCAACGCCGCACCTAGAGTCGGGAATGAGTGCTGAGTGCGATTAATTCTTTCTCAAAAGAATTAACCTCGCTGAGATAAATCCATCAAATTCGCCAGCTTTAAAACAATCCGCGCACCAACATTACCATCCCACTCAGTATCTCCAACTTCGCAGATATCAAAGCCAATAATTTTGCGATCGCTTTTGATCAATTCCCGGAACAGACAATAAGTTTGCTCTAATTCCAGTCCGCCAGGAACGGGAGTACCTGTACTCGGACAAAGTTTTGGATCTAAACCATCGACATCAAAACTAATATGAACGTATTCAGGTAAATGGCTGACAATTTCTCGGCACAAATCAACCCAAGTCGTTCCAGAGTAAAGCTTTTGCTTAATAGCGGGGTCGTAATAAGCAATCATGCGATCGCGAGATTGGTTAATTATTTCGACTTCATCATGAGAAATATCACGCAAACCTACCTGCACTAACTTAGAAATTTGCGGTAGTTTCATCGCATTGAACATGATAGACGCATGGGAAAATTCAAATCCCTCATAAGCATCGCGTAAATCTGCGTGTGCGTCAATGTGCAAAATGCCATAATTTGGGTACTTAGCTGCTAATGCTTGGAAATAACCTAGCGGTGAACTGTGGTCGCCACCAATCACAGCAACTCGCTTTCCATTATTAATTGCTTTCTGACAGCGTTCAAATAACCACTGATTTACCTGCTGACAAGCTTGATTAATTTCGGTCAATACAGGTGTTAAATCTGGTGTTTCTGTGAGTAATTTACCTTGCGCCAATCGCTCAATAATTTTTGCTGCACAGGCGCGGTAATATTTGTTTTTCTCTAAAATATCCTGGGGAATTTCCTCCAGAAAAATTCCCTGTTTCCATCCGTCAGGATTATCAAAATCGAACAAATCCAGTTGCGTCGAAGCATCTAGAATTTGCTGCGGTCCGTTGGCTGTACCTGCGCCATAGGAAACCGTGACTTCCCACGGTACGCTGAAGACAATTAGGTTTGCAGACTCGTAATCGAATGGCAAACCAAAGAGGTTGCCATTTCTTTCACCTATGCCGCTGGGGTTGTAGTCTTGGATTTGATTACTCATGAATCATCTAAAAGGTGTAGGTGGGTAGATAATACACCGCAGCGCAGGTTATGCGATGACGGCAAATTGCGCCACTTTATTGTAGTCAAAATTCCTTAACGAATGCATATGATGCAGCGATATCAATATAACGAGCGATAAGCGCGATCGCGCTTACAAACCCCTACAACCCCATGAAAGCGTCAAAACTCTTCCAAGCAGCTTTACAGTTGGTGATGGAGGTGTATTGCCCGGTTACAAACTAATATCAGGCAATTAAGTTTTTGACGTTAAACATTAAGAATAAGTTTCTGAAAAATAGACAAATTTTCGGAAATTTCAATTTTCATTATTTCCGCTCAATTCCTGTTTCAAAAATGGTAACTAAACTAATTTTACAATTTAGTTTAAGTTAGAAAATTAGCATCCCAAATTAAATACATTACAAAATGAAATTAATGAAACTACTGAAGTTATCGACTGGAGCTTTAGCAAGTTTAATATTAGTTGTAACGAGCGTATATGTTGCTCCCGCACTCACACAAAACTCATCAAATATTCTACTTGCAAAATCAGAAGTTGCTGCACCCGCACCGCGAAAGCTAACTAATGCAGCATTGCGAAATGCTCGCAAAGAATGGGGGTTACGGGCAAATAGCGGGAAAATAGTCAAAACGGAACAGACAAGTTTTACCCCCGATTGTGGAAATATCCCCCTTCCCCTTTGTGATGTAGCCGTAATGCAGGGATATAAAATCACAATTGCTGATGGTAATAAAGGTTGGGTTTATTTTGTAGATAATTCGGCAAATTATGTATTTCTGCTAGAAAGAACACCGCAGAATCGAACTACAACATCACTAAATACATTATCTAAGGTGGTAATAGATAATGTTCGCAATATGGCTTCCAAGCATCTGCAATTACCTCAATCTGTACTATTAATTAAGCAAATAGAGCAGAATAATTGGAAGAGTATTTGTAATGAATGGGGTTTACCAAATGTATTATGCGCTCCTGATACAAATAAACGCGGTTGGCGGGTTAGAATTGAAGGTAAAGCCGGACAATAATTTGTTTATTTGACAGGAGAGCAGTCTGGCGAAGTTTGTACCGAAGCAACAAAACAAATGGCTTGCGTAGTTTTATCAATTCCAACACAAAATTTTTCACAAAAAATAACGAGGATTATTATGTTAAAAAAAACACTTGTATTAACCGCTGTAGTTTCTACACTCATTTCCGGAGTCACAATCGCTCAGACTTGGGCTCAAACTTCGGCTCGTTCTGATTATCGAATAGTTAATGTCAATAACTTTGTTTCTCAATATAAGCTTTCTGGTTTAACTCCCAATCAAAGCGCAGTAAAATTATTTGGATATACAGGAGAAGAAGATGGTAGAAAAAGCGAGCAAGTTGCGGTTACATATCCTACACGGGATACAGCATTAATCATGCTCACTACAGAAGGTTTAGCAAATGATTCTGTTAATTCTTTACGAAACCGGATTGAAATGCGCCGCACTCAAAATAAATGGCAGGTTGTTTGGGTAGGCGAACAAAATAAGTGTCAAAAGGGACGAGGTAGTCAAACTTGGACTGCTAAAATCTGTTCTTAATATCTCTAAAGAAAGGGGAAAGGGGAAAAATCCTTTATCTTCTAGCGAGTTGCAAGTCATAATGGTACACCTTTGAGGAGAAAGCAATTCATGAATTGCTTCTACACGCGTAGTCTGTACCTCATACAGTTGAAATCCGCTATATGTTCTATTGGCAGGTAATTCAGGAATAATCAATGTCTATCCTCCCGATGATTTTATCGCTGAGTTTTAAAACTTACCTGAGTTGCCTCAATAACCTAATCTCCGATCGCCCACTGACTAAAAAGCGATCGCCTAATATCAAAGGGCGATCGCTCGATTTTCAACAAAAATAAAAGTTGACCTTACTTGACAATTCCCAATACTTGTGCTGCTTCAGTCTCTGGCATTTTCGGAGCCAAAAATCCTTTGGCATAGATATTAGGATTCGTTTGCGCGATTTGGATATACGATTGCCGAACTTGAGTATTCACCGCTACAGTCTTCACATCGTACATTTGCATAGCCATTTTGGGGTAGAACCCAATGCCAATAATCAACAGGAGAAAACAGGCAGCAATAAACACTTCGCGGGGACTGGCATCCCTATATACTGCTTCGCTAGGCAAGAGGCAGTCTGTACCGAAGCAAGCCGTTCCCTCATCGTCCTTGTTCTCGAAGCTTGCATTGTTAATGTCGCATGTAACTTTACCAGTGCCGTAAAATACCTGTCTCAACATCGAAAGCAGATATATCGGCGTTAGAATGACTCCGACTGCGGCGAGGAAAACTGTTACGGTGCAGAAAGTCGAACTGTAGATATCGCTGGTTGTCACACCAATGAAAACCGAGAGTTCGCCAACAAAACCGCTCATACCGGGGAGAGCCAGCGACGCCATTGCACCTATAGTAAATAGGGCAAACACTTTGGGCATCGCCTGACCAATACCGCCCATATCATCCATTGCCATTGTGTGGGTGCGGTCATAAGTCACGCCTGCTAGGAAGAACAGCACCGATGCAATCAAACCGTGGGATATCATCTGCAACATCGCACCGTTGATTCCCAAATCGGTGAAGGAGGCAATACCCAGCAGTACAAACCCCATGTGGGAAATTGACGAATATGCTAGGCGGCGCTTCATATTGGTCTGGGCAAAGGAGTTCAACGCACCATAGATAATGTTGACAACGCCCAAAATCGCGAGAAGCGGTGCAAAGTAAATGTGTGCATCAGAGAGAAGTTCTAGATTTAGGCGAATCAGTCCGTATCCGCCCATCTTCAGCAGCACCCCAGCTAAAATCATCGATACCGGAGAGGAAGCTTCACCGTGGGCGTCAGGTAGCCAAGTATGCATCGGGAATATAGCCAGTTTGACACCAAATGCAATCAGCAATCCCGCATACAAAAACAGTTCCAGTGCTAGCGGGTAATCCTTCATGCCCAGAGCGGCTATATCAAAAGTTACATTGCCACCGCCGTAGAATCCCATTGCCAGCGCCGCCACCAGAATAAAAATAGAAGCGGCTGCGGTATACAACAAGAACTTTGTAGCAGCGTAGCGACGCTTTTGTCCGCCCCAAATGCAGACAAGTAAATAGACGGGAATCAGTTCGACTTCCCACATAATGAAAAACAGCAGCAAGTCTTGCGCCACGAACACCCCGATTTGTGCGGAATATAGCACAAGCATCAAGGCGTAAAAGAGGCGGGGTCTGCGGTCAACTTGCCAAGCCGAAAAAATCGAAAGCGTTGTCACAAATCCTGCTAAAAGCACAAGCGGGACTGACAATCCATCGACCGAAACCGCCCAGTTCAGACCTAACTGAGGCACCCAGGCATAATTCTCCGCGAGTTGAAAAGTCGCGCTGCTTGTATCGTAATGCTTCCAAAAGGCGTAACACATCAAGAAAAAGTCTGCGATGCCCACACCTAGTGCATACCATCGCACGCGCTTGCCATCTTTATCAGGCAGCACGGGGATGAGGAGAGAAGCAACAAGTGGCAACAGGACAATCGCGGTCAGCCAGGGAAATCGATCCGCTATCATGTCAATAAGAAGAAATACTTATTTGTTCAATGATGTCATTCTACTAAAGTTTGTAACATTTTCTTCATAAAGATTTGTCACAGGTAGGCATAGAGGAATCTATTGCTTTGTTCTTTTGTACTATTTTGTACTATATAGATATAAAGCTGTTTGGGATTTGAAGTTTTACCATGCCCTCTGCTTTACCTGGGATGAATCCTTATCTGGAGAATCCAGAGTTATGGTCAGAATTTCACAGTCGGGTGATTGTGGCGATCGCTGATGCCCTTGACGATCGCCTCAGTCGAGATTACCATGTTGCTGTAGAAAAGCGGGTATATTTGAGTGAAAGCGGCGAGAGTGTATTGGTTGGCATTCCAGATGTGTCTGTGACTGCAACCGTTGCGAATACAACTCCAGCTACAACCGTCGCTGCGGTGGTTCAACCTCTTAACATTGAAATTCCAATGGTTGAGGAAGTCCAAGAGCGCTTTTTGGAAATTCCTGAAGGTGCTACAGGAAGCGTGATAATATCAGACACCAAGTCCAGAGATTGACTTTTCAGAAGCTGTCCCCACTTCCTTATCAACCTGTGGTTGATGTTGGTTGGGGGACGCAAGATAGATTGTCCCGCGATTCATCCCACGCCTGCCTTCGGGTAGGACGTGGGGCTTCTCGCCGGTTAAGCTAAATATTCTCAAAATGGCGTTTCTGTCTGTATATGCAGGCTTTTTCTTAACTGTGGATGCTCAAAGCAAAGTTCTCGCCCATGTAAATGTAACCGATTGGCAACAGCACGACATTTATAAAGGCGATCGCCTAAAATAGGTATACCCAATCCTCTCTCATCAGCAGCATGAACTCGAAGTTGATGGGTGCGTCCAGTTAGCGGCACAAACTCCACACGAGTATAATTTTCTTCGGTGCCCATCACTTGAAAATGTGTCACGCTAGATTTTCCGTACTGCCAATTTACTTCCTGGTAAGGACGATTTTCAGGATTTCCCCACAACGGCAATTCAATTACACCTGTGTCAGTAGTTACAATACCGTCAAGCACTGCTTCATAAACCTTGCGAATTTGCCGTTGTTCAAACTGCTGGCGAAGTTGGCGATAAGTTTGTAAATTCCGTGCTAGCAAAAGAATACCAGATGTTTCTTGGTCTAATCGGTGTACGGCAGTAAGTGCCATACCATCGAGTAACAAATTACGCAAACGGCTGAGAACGCTATCTTGGGTGTCACGATAACGACCGGGAACCGATAGTAATCCTGGGGGTTTGTTGACAGCAATCAACCATTCGTCTTCATAAATAATCGCAACCTCTCCCCCAACTTCTTCCCTACAAGGGGAGGGGAGCAAGAATAATTCCCCCCTTTCCTCGTAGGGAAGGGGGGCTGGGGGGTTAGGTTTCAATCCCGACAGCAAAAACCCCATCAATGGCTGACAGCGTTCCGCACAAGCGGCGTAAAATTCTCCCTGGATTTTACCTTGAGAGGACTTTCCCCACCAAAACTCTGCCATTGCCAACGGTTTTAGATTATGTGTCGCCGCATAGTGCAGCAGCTTGGGGGCACAACAATCTCCTGTCCCAGTGGGTAAACCTTTCGGCATTAATTGCTGAAGCGATCGCGATTTTCCCAAAAAATTCATCACAGTGTAAGCTGCGTGCATTTGCGCTTGAAGTTGGCGGGATAATTCTTTACGCCGTTGTTTCAGTTCGCGCATCTTACCATCTGCTGTTTCAATTAATACCTTAAGCGGCTGCAACGCTTCATCTCGTTGGCGTTTAAGTATTCGTCGTTCAATTCCTTCCCGGCGGCTTTCTTGGTCGAGTTGTTCAATAGCAGCAGTAAGGGCTGTACCAGTTAGAGTGTCGTATAAAATCTGACGTTTTTCCTGTCGTTGTTGTTTGCAATCGCGATGGCGATCGCTCAAAACTTGCAAACGCATTTGAAACTCTAGCGCTAGAGTTTTATAATACTGCCGTTCGGTCAGTTGCTTGAGGGTAATCAGTTCCTGCTTGATAGCCTCCAATTCTGCCAACGTCCGGGCTTCATCAAATGCAACTTCGTCGCGTCCGGGAATAGGCGGCACCCAACCGTCAACTACGCTGCAACCATCCAGCAACCCGGAGAAAGCTTTGAGTATTTTTTGTTCGCCATTTGGTAATTCTACTAGTAATATCCCGTACATTTTGCCTTCAGGGGAATAACAGTCATTGGTGGCAAGGTATTGCATTAAACCATAGGCAATTTTTTCTGCCAAAGGTGTGCGGGGTAGTTTTAGTAGTTCGTCACTTTGAGGACAACGCCCTTCATACCAATAGCTGGGAGATGAGTTGCTGAGGGCAGAATTACAGTTGATGAAATCTGAAAGCGCGTGCAGAACCACCATAGAAGGCATTAAATTGCGTATCCCTTTACAATTTTAAGTCTTAGGTGAAAGCGATCGCACATTCGCACATATTTATCAAGCCCTTAAACACTCATTGACCAACTTTCAACCACCCAAAAACCTGCTCAACTGTCAAATCCAGCGTTAAAAATTTTGGCATCGTTAACGAATCGCTACCTGTTAACTCAACAGGTTCCTGTCCGGCAATAAAAGCCAAAATTAACCGATCATCTGGATCGATTAACCATCCCAACTGAGAACCGTATTTTAGACAGTGTAAAATATTACTAATAACTTTGGTTGCTTTTTGGTCAGGTGAGAGAATTTCTACTGTCCAATCAGGGAAAATTTCAAAACTATTGGATACTTCGCCATCCGCTTTAAAAGGAATTCTGCCCCAAACGAAAACAGTAGCATCAGGAACAATCGAACGCCCGCCAAACGTACAGCGCAATTTTGCAAAGGCTAAGGCAATTTGTGATGTTTCTGCAACTTGATTTACAGCATCACAGAATTTAAGTTGCAAGCGAGAGTGTTTGCCTTGAGGCATGGGCTTTTGGTAAATCAGACCATCAGTAAATTCACTGAGTGGCTTGGTTTATGGTAATCTCAGAAATTCTTCAAGGGTGAGCGGAGGAAGTGCTGTTGTCATACGGGGTTCCCCATCATTGCCACTAATCGCGCAATTTTATAATCTGGGTAAAGCGATCGCTCTACAATAAACAACAATGCACTCATTCCATAAGTGCATTCTTGTGGGAAAAGGGTAAGAGGTTATTTATAAAGTAAACGTTAAGACCAAAGAAACCGGGTTTCTATCGGTGGAGTATCGATAACAAGAGTGCTTAGTTGATAAGAAACCCGGTTTCTCACCAGTACAAAGTTCAATATGTCCTACAAAATATTATTTCCTGGCTTCCGACCAAATGTATAAAAAATAGTAATATCATTCCAAATTCCTTGCTCTGTTTTTAATGCCTCCAATTCTGCATCAAATTGGGCTCTCACTTGTTCCAATTGCTCAGATGAAAGTTGTGACAAGGGATTCGGGAATTGTCCGGGTGCTGGATGGGAACTTCCAGCCCACATCCGCTTTGCCTGCTCTAAGCTGATATAACCACCGTCCTGTTCAGGTATAATTTCAATTGCCTCAAAGCCTGCTGAAGCGAGTAAATCATGACACTTTTCAACTGTACCGGTTGGTTTGCTGAACGCCAATGAAATGCCATACTTTTCGACTATCTGCTGTACAACAACCCCTCCCACAAAAGCAGTTTCAGCAAATGCATGAAAACCAATTAGCCCACCAGGTTTGAGAAATCGATACCAAAGGCGTAATGCACCTGGAACATCTGCCATCCAAATCAGCGCAGATGAACACAAAACTACATCGAAACTGTTAGCTGGAAAATTCAGTGCTTCCGCATCTGCTTTTTTGAACTCGATATTGTTCAAACCTAATGTTTCAACCTTGCGCCTTGCTTGGTCAAGCATTCCAGCCGAAATATCTACACCAACGACCCGACCTTCAACCCCTACAATCTCAGCAGCTTCGATTGCAACCATACCAGTTCCAGTGGCAATGTCTAACACATACTGCCCACAGTCAATATGTGCATGTTCAACCAACCGATGAGCAATTCGCGGATGCCAATCACCTTCATCATATTTATGACTTCTAGCGCTATATAAATCTGCTATTTGTTGCTTATATTCATCCAAATTTAATTCTTGAGTCATAGTAGCAATAATATTTTTAACCACTATATCAAGATTTACGCAAAAAAATTCATCTCAGTGCAGTAATTCATGAATTACCGCACTGAGATCAGGCTTTTAAGACAATGAAAGCGTAAGTTCTATATATCTATAGCAATACTATTTGATTTGTGAAAATCGACAGCATCAAAAGTCGGGTAACTCCTGCGAAACCCGACTTCTCATGAGCGAAGCGAATGATGCAAAGGATTGCTATATATATAGTTTTGGATGAAAGCGATCGCACTTATCCAATAGCACATAAAAGTGCGTAGACGATTTACAAAGGCTTGTCACCAAACATCTACGCATCTTTGCAGAAAGGTTATATCCTGTCCAGTTAATTACTCGCGCGTTAGATGCTTCACATGTCCACAGCTCATGAATTTTAGCTATTAACCATTAACAATCAACCATTAACCATTAACCATTAACAATCAACCATTAACAATCAACCATTAACAATTAACCATTAACAATTAACACCCACACCAAATAACACGAGTACTCACAAAAAACATGATATTATTCCGTTCTAGCACGAAGTGCGGGAGCAGGAAAGACAGTTTGAAATCCAGATTGCCTCTGGCTGATAGGTTCCGGACCAGAATCCCAAAGGCTTTCATAGTAGAAAAAGGATACACCCAAACCCCGTTGTTGAGCAACCCCCACCTGAGACTGAATTTGTTGTATTGGAACCGGGCGAGTTCGCAACCCAGCCATAATCCCAACTGCAGTTGGAATCCATTGCTGGGCTTCTTGAATTTCTGGGCGACTAATCTTGCCCCTAAAACTGTCCAAATCCTGACGATAGATTTGCACAATTAATTCGTCTACAATACTCAACCGCATCCAGTTAAGCCAATCTTGCAATTGAAATTTGTACGCAAAATCATAGTAATTGGGAGAAACAGAGAAAATCGCATTCAATTTTCTTTCTTTCACCATTTGGTTAAGTTGTACCATAAATTCCGTGATTTTATCTGCCCGCCAGCGCATCCATTGTTGATCTTGGGGATTAGACGGGGGATTTTTCCCAGTTTCTTGAGCGTACAACGCAACTGTGTATTTATCATAGCCAAATTCATAGGGCAAACTCATGTGATCGTCAAACTGAATGCCATCGGCATTATATTGAGTGAAGATTTCCAGCACGAGAGATGTGATAAATTTTTGCACTTCTGGATGGAAAGGATTGAGCCACGCAACCTCACCAGCAGCACTAAGTGATGTTTGACTCCCATCCCGCTTTTGCGTCAGCCAATCTGGGTGATTTAATGCCAGTTCCGAGGTTTCGGGAGTCATGAAACCAAACTCAAACCAGGGAATCGCCAGCAAGCCTTGGCGATGGGCTTGGGCAATAACATCTGCGATAATATCATGTCCTTGGGTGCCTCGGTAGACAAAAGGTTGAATACCTGTTTGTTGTGCCACAGCGCTGGGATACATTACATAGCCAGAATTCCACACCACCGGATAAATCGTGTTAAAATTCAGCCGCCGCAGTTGAGCGATCGCTTCCTGAACTTTGGCGCGATCCTTGAGGATGTCAATATCGTTGTTAGTAATCCAAACCCCGCGAATTTCCTGACGGGGTATCTGTGCAACCGCGCTTGAATCTTCCTCTTCGCCTAACGCAGGGGTAAAACTGCCCAACAGCAATGCCATAACGAATGATATCAGAACAACAACTGGGAAAACATAATTAAGCGATCGCCGCCAACCTTGAGAAATCAAATCTAATTTCATAGGCAAGAATGATGTGTTAGCTACCCACTCGCGCCATCGCATGTTTTTGTGATGGAATTTACTAGCCATATAGTCTACAAGCATTTATGCCTACTAGAAAACTGGTTAATTGGTAGTCGTTCATTCAATAGACATCTCCGGAAATCAATTATGCGTCACCCGAAACACGAGTGTAGGGACAATTCATGAATTGTCCCTACATCATTTCTGGAGATGTCTAATGCTGTGCATCGAATTTTTGCCTGCCTAGAAACTAAAGCAGACAATTTATAGTCAGAATACTTGACGCAGGTATTATGTAAGTAGTGCCCACTCTTCGTTTTTGCGTCAAGGGCGAAAAGCATCTCATCCTTGCCATGTCAACCCTGACGCAGACAAATTTCTTGACATGACTTTACAGGTGAAAAATCGGTCAAAAACAAAACACCATTTAGTAGCCCATTTGATCACAGACCAAATAGCGATCGCATTGAATTAGAATCATCTAGGCTGTTTCTTGCACAACAGGCATTACACAATTTGAGAAATAATGTGCGATCGCCACAAAAAGTAAATTATACTGACAGTATCGTCCGCCTGCAATCGATTCAGGGTTTACCGATAAAAATTCCGTAGCGAATCACCCATCAACACAACCGTTCGATTTGTGTTAGGGTATCTATGGAAGATTAAATTCGGCTGTGCAGTTTGTTTGTATCTATATTTATATTACAGACCTCTCCGGATCTAAATCTCTACACCCTCTGATTCTGGAGATATTCTATGTCAATTTATGTCGGCAATCTGTCTTACGAGGTCAAAGAAGATGACCTCAGACATGTATTTGCAGAATACGGAACTGTAAAGAACGTTCAACTACCTATCGACCGAGAAACAGGACGGGTCAGAGGTTTCGCTTTTGTAGAAATGGAAACAGACACCGAAGAAACTGCAGCGATTAATGCCCTTGATAGCGCTGAATGGATGGGTCGTAGCTTAAAAGTTAATAAAGCCAAGCCCAAGCCAGAAGGTGGTTCCTCTGGTGGCGGTAGACGGGGGGGAAACAATAGTGGTGGTGGATACTCCTCTCGACGCTACTAAGGTTTAAAACCAAGAATTTAACTCTCAGGTCTAAAGGGTAGACACAGAGTCTGCCTTTTTTACCCTCTGGTTGACTGAATTGTTGACCGCTACCCAAGCACTATTTATACAAATAGCCATCAGAGATAGTACTTAAGGTAGGGGAAAAATAAAAGGGTAAAGGAAATCTCGGAGAACAAGTCCGGATGACTACTTATAATAAAATCAGTGCGAATGTAGGTCGGGGAGCGACTCACGTGGTGAGGCAGCACTGCGGGGGGGTTTCCTCGATCAGCGACTGCCGTGCATGGTTGACCGCAAAGTCTTCCGGACAGAATCCTCTGTCCGGAGAGCTTTGCGACAGTAGTGATGTGGCGTTGTCACGCTCGTGTTACCCAACTTTTATTTTGAGATTTTGTTGGGTTCCGCTTTGCTTCAACCGTACTTCACGCCAATTGCGACCCTTGGGGAAACCGGTTCTAAGCCAGTGGTTCCCCTACCTACTATAATTATAAGTGTTTAACCGGACATTATATTACTCCTTACTCTTAGCCTCCAAAACCGAATTATGACGTTTGAATGCAATTTCGTATTAAATCAATTTAGTAGGAGATAGAATGACTCAAATAATAGTAGGCGAAAACGAAGGAATTGAATCAGCCTTACGTCGATTTAAGCGAGAAGTTTCCAAGGCAGGAATTTTTCCAGATATAAGAAAGAATCGTCACTTTGAAACACCCCTACAAAAACGCAAGCGTAAAGCAATTGCCAAGCACAAGCAAGGTAAAAGACGTTTTCGCACTTGAGGAAAACTGCTTTAAATATTATGCAATTGTTTTCGGAACAGGTGTAGCAACCGTGACTCCAGAAGCCAAACACATTGTTAACGAATTAAGGCGTGAGTTCTACTCTCTGTTTGCTGCGTCTATGAATATGCCAGTCATAATAACTGGTACATCCTATAGTAGCAACTCCCCGATCGCGTCTTGGATGGATGATAGGCGGCGGCTGAACTATGTGAATGTATACGCTTACACAGCACCTGACGAATTTATTCCATTACGCCCGTTCATTCTTCGGCTAGCTATTAACAAGAGTGCTGGTAGAGTCATGATGGTCAAAAAAGGGCAAGAATGCCGAGGTCTTAATGCTGTGTGGGACTTCGAGTTAACTGTCCTGCCAAAAGAAATTTTAGATTTTCTTCCCTGGGTAGTTAGCTTAGTTGAAGCTTATGACAAGGATTCGCCATCGTTGCTAGTGTCACCACCTCATCCATTTGAATTAAAACTGCCAGCCTTCGGGTTGTGCAATCAAGCATGGACTGAGAAAGCTTGGCTGCTTGCAAACTCAACCATATTATAGCAGTTGGCTGTTGGCATGGTTTTAGCAACTTGAAAATATACACTTTTAGCTAACTTTGCCTAAAAACAAAGCGATGAGCCTGTTTTTCTTAACGTCCCAAACCTGTTTAAATTCTGAAAAGTTGCTACCTAACTTTGCCTAGTTTCAGACAACATAGGCAAAGCTCACCAAGTTTTATAGTATTATTTACTGTCCGCCTACTATCTCTACCACCAAAAATAGTTTCCATAATTTGCCTGATAATTATTTAGGGAAATCTACAGTAAATAAATATGCAGGCTAGCCAAAAACTCTCCCTCCCAACAATGGGCTGCGGCACTTGGGCATGGGGTAATCGACTGCTTTGGGGATATGACGAAAGCATGGATGACCAGTTGCAATCGGTCTTTAACCTTTGTGCGAGTAACGGCGTAACCTTATTTGATACAGGTGATTCTTACGGAACTGGGAAATTGAATGGTCGCAGCGAGCTACTTTTGGGACGATTTCACCGGGAATATCAGGGTACAGGCAAAGAAGATATTTGCATTGCCACCAAACTTGCTGCTTATCCCTGGAGATTCACACGCCAATCAATGGTGTCAGCTTGCAATGCCTCTGCCAAGCGCCTGGGAAAAAACGTCGATTTAGTACAAATGCATTGGTCAACAGCAAACTATGCCCCCTGGCAAGAAGGGGCGCTTTTGGATGGTCTTGCCGACCTCTACGAACAAGGTTTGGTCAAGAAAGTGGGACTTTCCAACTTTGGACCAAAACGGCTGAAATGGGTGCATAAAAAGTTTAGCGATCGCCAAGTTCCAATAGCAACTCTGCAAGTTCAATACTCACTGCTATCCACCTATCCCGTCACCGAATTAGGTCTTAAAGACCTTTGTGATGAGTTGGGGATAAAATTAATTGCTTACAGCCCCCTTGCATTGGGGCTATTGACCGGAAAATACTCCGAAAATGGTCCTTTTCCCAAAGGTATCCGAGGTTTGCTGTGCAGGCAGATATTGCCAGGAATGCGATCGCTTTTAGCATGTTTGCGAGAGGTAGCCCAATCCAGAAACAAAACCATCTCCCAGATAGCAATCAACTGGTGCATCTGTAAAGGAAGCATTCCCATCCCAGGCGCGAAAAGTTTAGAACAAGCGAGGGAGAATATTGGCGCTTTGGGCTGGCAATTAGACGCTAATGAAATTGCACAGTTAGATAAAGCCGCTACAAATGTAGAGAAAAAAATGGTGCAAAATATCTTTCAGACTAAGTGATAGCAATACACGCAGTTTGCTAATGGCTAATGTTTTATTTACAGCGATTTGCCCAAACCTGGTTATAGTAAATTTGCTGGCGATCGCTATTTTTGACCCTGCGAGGTTCAAAAACAGCGATAGAAGCCGTGGATCTTCTGCTTGCGATTTTGCATGGTACTAGTACAGAAGGGCCCAAATAAGTTAACCATTCACATTCAATGAAAGTCTTGAAAAATCTAGCTTTTCCCTTCTGCCTTGCTGTACTAGCTTGTTGCCTTGCTCCAAATCGAGGGCAGCAAACAACTATATGCCTGCGCTCGTTTTCAACATAAATTGCTCAAGCTGTATAATCGTTTATACCATGAAGCCTTGAATTAACCTGAAAAAATACAGCTACTAAAAGGTTTTACAATGTGGTTACGGCTACCTTAACTGGAAATGAGGTAAGTTAAAGCCGCTAATACAAGTTATACGTTTTTATAGCTATCCACTTAACAAACCCTTGAAGCATAAGGCTTTCCGTGCTTTCTTAAAAAAAAATTAGAAAAATTGCAACATTTATCTCAAATCATTCGTCAGGTCTGTGGTGTTCCCATTAACAGCCACAAACAGGTAATATGCGAGTTAAAAAACTGCCCATACTCCTTTCAGCGATTAGCTTTGTACTTAGTTGCTGGTTTAGCTTTAGTGTTCAGGCACAAACCCCAAACACACCAAACACAATTAACTCCATCGACACTATCATTTCGGATATGAAAGCCCCCCCTGAGGGATTTCCGCATGGCGTTCCCAAGGGTTATGACTGGGCGAACGGTCCAAAAATGGGTATGGGTAACGACCCGAAAAATTTCAAAGCGATGGCCGCATGGGGACAATTATATGAATGTGACAAAGGAAATTCAGCGACCAATACCCGCGTGCAGATAAAAAATATCAAAGCTTACATACTCAGCAAGCAAGACGGGAAATGGCACCTTCTGCAAAGTTCAACGGGAGTGCAAGGGGCTGCTTTTCGAGAAGATTTTGTTGGTAATGCGAATAAACCCGCAGACGTCCGTACCGAACCGGATGGTAGCGTATCAGCAAAGGCTGGTGGGGGAGACAACTACCACTTCTGGAGTCCAACAAGTAGAGGTTCAATTAATCCTAATGATTTAGGTGGTATATTTATCACGGTTCAAGCACGGCTTATAGTTGACGATCCCCGGCAAAGAGACGATCGCTCTCAGGCTAGCTACCTGCTTAACATGGCTGGCGACTACTGGCTGAACGAAACTGCTGAATGGGACAATTTCAAGACGAACGCTGATATTGGAATGGGTAAATTTAAGTACGTCACAACAAACTGGCAAGCTTTCAACATGACAACTCTCTCACCTGACCAAATCCGTCAAAACCCACCACCAATTGAGTAACGGCGAGAATTAGTCCTGGCTTCCAAACAAGACTAACGCTACGGCGTCAGTCCTGGGTTAACCTGAAGTCTAAAGTATAAAGTATGAAATTACCCTTGCTGTCTTCCCACTTTATTGCCATGTGAGACATGTACCAAGCTCCACTTCATCCTTTATCCTTTACACTTCAGACTTATGCAAGTCAACAATTTGCTAAAATTCAACATCTGAAATTCAAATAAAATACATACTTGGAGCATTGGGAATTAAAAGAGGTCGTAGAGTGGCTCGCGATGAAAGCGTAGGAAACGTACAACAGCTCGATACAAAGGACTTTTCATGGTCTTTTTGGTTCACCTTGCCACTCTACCCCTATGGCAGGCGGCGGACAATCTGCAAAGAAGTCGTAAAAGATACAATCTGGACTTTTGATCAGCTTCAGGGGATCTTCTACGTTGTCGTGCCAATTCGCATGACTTTAGTGAAACTAGATGAAGGAGGTTTCCTCGTCTATGCACCAATTGCGCCGACCCCAGAGTGCATCCGGCTTGTCAAGGAATTGGTGGCAGAACACGGTAATGTCAAGTACATTATTCTGCCAACCATTTCCGGACTAGAACACAAAGTCTTCGTCGGTCCCTTTGCGAGATGTTTTCCCGACGCACAAGTATTTGTGGTTCCCAATCAATGGAGTTTCCCGCTAAATCTCCCACTTAGCTGGCTTGGCTTACCCGACAAACGCACCCAAGTACTTCCAGAGGACAGCAGCAAAAGTCCCTTTGCCGACCAATTTGATTATGCAATGCTCGGTCCTATATATCTCGGACCGGGTAAATTTGCCGAAGTTGCATTTTTTCACAAGCGATCGCACACCCTGCTGGTGACAGACTCAGTTATTTCCGTACCAGAAGATCCGCCAGCGATCGTTCAATTAGATCCATACCCCTTGCTGTTCCATGCCAAGGACAACGCATCTGACATTGTTACAGATAACCAGGCAAATCGCCGTAAAGGATGGCAGCGGATCTCGCTATTTGCCTTGTACTTCCGACCAAGCGTCTTGGAAATACCTTCATGGGGTGAAGTGTTTCGCAACGCCCTAAAAGCAACCGAACATTCAAAAAAAGCTTATTTTGGGTTGTTTCCTTTCAAATGGAAACAAGACTGGAAGCGATCGTTTGATGCACTGCGAGGGGATGGCCGTCTATTTGTAGCACCTATTTTACAAACCCTCATTCTCAACCGGGCACCAAGAGAAACCATCGACTGGGTTGATAAAGTCGCAAGTTGGAACTTCCAGCAGATTATTCCCTGCCACTTTGATTTAGCGATCGCAGCCCAGCCGCATCTGTTTCGACAAGCATTTTCCTTCTTAGAAAAGCAGCCCGTAGTTAGTGCCGGATTGTTTAAGAGCAGCAGTTACCCTTTGCCTGAAGAGGACTTTAAACTCCTTAGAGAAATTGATGAGCGTCTAAATAAGAGTGGTATTGTGCCCTCCCCGAAGGAGAAGGTGTAGTCAGAAGGGCAAACGCGAAGTGAAGTATTGATGTCAAATCGATATCGTTAAGGAATTAAGCAGGCTTAATCCTTATACAACAAAGGTTCTAGCGTTTAATACCCTTGAAATTCAAGAAAAACAGGAAAACACTCATCCTGAGGTCATCCTGTAGGCTAATCCTTGATACAGCCTTACTTTACAGCCATCACTACAGAGCGACATTAATCTGTTATTCAAAACCAAATCAAAAGCAAATTGAGGCACAAAAAAAAATTGCTTTTACCCCTTGACGAGCAGATTTAACTTTGTTATCTTAAATAAGTGCCAAGCAAAGGAAAACGAGTTTGGGACACGAACCTTGAAAATATTATAGTTTGAAAGCCAGTATACAACAAGACCCTGCGTCAGTAAAGAAGAAAACCAGGGCTGAGGTATAAATCAGTCAAATAGAGCTCGCGCAAACAAACCAAAACGGAGAGTTTGATCCTGGCTCAGGATGAACGCTGGCGGTATGCTTAACACATGCAAGTCGAACGAACTCTTCGGAGTTAGTGGCGGACGGGTGAGTAACGCGTGAGAATCTGCCTTCAGGTCTGGGACAACCACTGGAAACGGTGGCTAATACCGGATGTGCTTCACGGTGAAAGAT
>JBIPDF010000022.1:0-84888 GCA_044006015.1 Heteroscytonema crispum UTEX LB 1556 | reverse complement strand
AACACCAGTAAGCGTAAGCAAGCTGGAAGCATGAAGCAACTAGGTCGTGTGAAACGTCAAAAATCTACCCTTATTGGACTGGATGTAGAAACCAGTCCTTCAACGAAGTAAGGGCTGGTAGTTCATAGCATCGGTAAGTCCTGCAGCCAGAAGAGGTTGCTGAATATTTTCCACTGGATCGTCAGGTAAAATGAAGTCGGCTGGAAGTGCTTCCCAAGCAACAGTTGGTTCTTTTTGGATGGGGTGAACTTGGACAACCATAGAACCACTCCTAAATAAATTCAAAATTTCAAATGAAAGACCAACTATTAACAAGCCTATTGTGGAAACTTGCCTTCCCTGACTTCAACACTAAATTCCTGCACGGCTTTAATAATCGTCTCACGCAAATTTGTATAAACTTTGGCAAATGGTGGCTGTCTTTCTGAAAGTCCGAGTACATCAGAAGTCACTAAAACTTGCCCATCACAATGAACACCCGCACCTATACCAATCGTAGGAATACTGAGTTCTTGTGTAATATGCGCTGCCAAATCAGCGGGAATATGCTCCAACACAATCGAAAAAACACCAGCTTGTTCAAGGGCGATCGCTTCTTGTAAAACTCTTTTTGCCGCTTCCTCACTCTTCCCCTGTTGTCGCAATCCTAATTGATGTATCGATTGCGGTGTCAAACCCACATGACCCATCACCGGAATTCCCGCCTGTACCAAACGCGCAATAGTTTCTACCATCACGGGATAACCACCTTCCAACTTTACCGCCTGGGCTCCAGCTTCCTTCAACGCTAACCCCGCAGAGTGCATCGCTTGCTGAATGCTTTCTTGATACGTCAAAAATGGTAAATCTACCACTACCAAAGCGCGTTTAACACCACGTCGCACAGCTTTGGCGTGAAAAAGCATTTCTTCTAAAGTAATTGGCAGTGTATTTTCATACCCCAATACCACAGACATAGAGTCACCCACCAGAATTAAATCTACATCGGCAGCGTCAAGAAGTTGGGCTAGAGCATAATCCCAAGCGGTCAACGCCACAATTGAACGTCCCTGTTGTTTCCATTGAATTAATTGGTGGGTGGTGACTGGCATTTTTTGAGTTAGGAGTTAGGAGTTAGGAGTTAGGAGTTAGGAGCCGCCCAATTGGGAGGCGCGAAGGCGCCCAATTGGGGGTTAGGAATTTTGGGTTAGGAGTTTTTAATTCAAACATTCATGAACTACCCCAGGCTGGCTTCGCCATCGCCTGGGGTTTCTACAGCCCCCAAACCATCAACGGCGAAACTTTTCTGAGATTTCTTACGCTTGATAGACCCCAGTTGCTTCAAGCCTCCCGTATTCTTACGTTTACGGGTACTTGAAGTAGAGCCGGAGTCTCCACGTTTGACGGGGCGCGTTCCACACCCCGGTAGTTTTCCAGACTGCCATAGAAGCATAACTTCCGCAGAAGCAATATCACGTTGCTGCGTATATTCGCATTTACCACAAACGTGAGTACGCTGGTCTAAACTTTTCTTTTCCTGATGTCCACATTTCGGACAGGTTTGAGATGGTTTCACCTTTTTGGTTGGTACTTCAGAAAATACACCTTGTACATCTTCTATTTTGTACTTTAGGGCGCTTCTTATCATTCCCATCCCGACATCAAGAATCGATTTGTTTAGACCTGCTTTTTGCTTCTTGCGCTTACCCTTCTTTGCAATGGAGATGATTTTTTTGACTTCTAGTTCTTCTGTCACAACCATGCTATTACTGCTTACAATCTGTGTTGTGACTTTATGTACCCAACCCACGCGCTGATTTGCAACTTTACGAGTGAGTTTACTAATCTTGGATTGAGCTTTCTTCCATCGTCTAGAAGCTTTAATTTTCTTTTTATAATTAGGCGAGCGCTTACGACGTTTAGCCTTACTTAACTGTTTAATTTGCTTTTCAGCCTTTCGTAAAAACCTTGGCGCTTCAACTAATCCATTTTGATTTTTGTCATTAGTCCAGGCAATAGCGTCTTGAGTGCCTAAATCAATGGCTATTACTCCAGTATCAGTTTGACGGCTATTCTTAAGAAGTTCATCATCAATTTCTAATACTATGGACACATACCATTTCCCATAACGGTAAACAATATCGCAAGCTTTCGGATGTCCCCAAAGTCTTGCCTCTCCACGCATCTGAATTTGACCAATTTTAGCCAATTCAAGATACCCATTTTTACCCGTACTATGAGCATTCCATCCTGTAAAGCTGGGGTAACTCCACCCGGAATAATGCCGAATTGATTTGAACTTGGGATATTTTGCTAGTCCTTGAAAAAAACGACTAAAAGCATAATCAACTCGTTTGAAAGTTGCTTGTAATGCCTGAGAGCTTATTTGTTTATACTCTGTCCAGACCTCCTTGAAGTCAGGTAAACAATTTTGTTGCTCAAAGTAAGAAACTGACTTACCAAACTTCTGGTATGAAGTTTTGCGGTTATAAACAGCGGCATTATACAATTCCTTATGAAGTCGCCTATGGTAGTGTAATTCTTCGTTTACTTTCTTGTTTGGATAAAGTCTGAAAGTTGCTCTACGTGTCGCCACTGTTTATCACCTCCTTGTTAGTAACTTCAATTCACTGTTATTCTCAGCTAAACGTTTATGTATGTAAACTATGAAGAAAAAAACACCTCAAGAGCGATGGCAGCAAAGAAACCCAGATCAAGCTAGAGCTTACACAGCTAAATATTTAGAATCCAAAGTGAAAGCTACTGTGATTTGAAGTAAAGAAGTAGTAGAAAAGATAGATAAGCTAAAACCACCATCACAAACTTATGGTGGTTGGATACGTGAACTAGTAGAAAAGTACATCAATAACTTGGAATAGCCCAAAATAATATTGTCAAAATCTCAACTGTCCCACTAATTCCTTTTACCTGTGGTAAAAATTAATTAGTGCGACGTTGAGATTTTGACTCGCTTACATCCCCGCCCTGTAGAGGGACGGGGAATTACGCGAAAATGTTAAACTTCGCGCTTTCGCGCCTCATAACTCATAACTCCTAATTTCGCGCCTCATAACTTATAACTCATAACTCCTAACTCCTAACTTGTTACTTAACCGCGCGGCTGAAAGCCAAATGAGTTTTTGCCCTTTCCATTTTAGGCATTAACCAAGCCAGACCTTCAGTCGTGCCAATCCATAATTTATTGCCGATGTCAGGAGCAACAGCAAGCACGCGACTAGAAGGAAGACCGGCAACTTCATCTAGCACAGCTCCGGTATTTGGATTCAATCGTAGCAAACCATTATTAGTACCAACCCAAACACTACCATCCTTAGCAAAACGTATTGCTGTAACGTTGCGTCCTCGCAGTCTCGTTACAGAGCGTAACACTGCACCAGTTTTCGGATTAATAACTAACAAATTATTCGGCATACCCGCCCAAATTAAACCTTGTGGACTAATAGCCAAAGTTTGCACCGTCGTCCCCGGCAAATTCTCGATTCGCTTGATCACAAAAGCATTAGCCGTATTAACTCGTACCAAACCTTCCAAAGTCCCCACCCAAAGTTGACCTTCAGCATCTAAAGTCAGGGCGTTAGCGCTAACACCAGGGAGATTTTTGACTGTCGTCATAATCAAACCTTCGTCGGGACTAACTAAAGCTAAACCGTTATCTGTTCCAGCCCATAAATAGCCCCGTTTGTCAAGTAACAAAGATAATACCCGTTTAGAAGGCAAAAATAAATTTTGTGCAGTAATTTCGTTACTGCGGGGGTCAACTCGCTTGAGTCCCTCATAAGTTCCTACCCAAACCCTTCCGACTTTATCTTGAGCTAAAGCACCGATCGCAAGATTCGGCAAACTAACCCGAGCTAAAATTGTGCCAGTGTGGGGGTCAATGCGCGACAAACCCCGCCAAGAACCCACCCAAAGATTACCAGTAAAATCCTCCAGCAAGTTATTGACGCGATAATCAGTTTCTCGCAAACGCTCTTGCAGTTCCCGTTCATCGGGTAAAGGGTCTACTCGCGGCGGTGGTGGAGTATCTGGATAAGCTGGAGTTAACTCAGATGAATTAACATCTTTGATTTTTTGGGCAGTTGCCGGCATTGTCATTGCAATAATACCAATACTCGGTAGAGCCATCATACCCAGCAGCATAGAAATTATTAATAAATTAGTACGCTTGCGAAACAAAACCACAATCAGATTTCCTTTGGAGACAGTAACCATAGCCATAGCCATTCACAGGCTTTGGATTAATTACAGTGTTCCCCGACAAGGTATTTTTTAAACCTAAGAGCGCAAATTTTCTGACTTAGGCATTGTTCATGGGGCATTGGGCATGGGGCATTGTTGCGCCAGTGCTGCGCTTTTGGTTTCCCGACCCAGGCATCTGGCGTCATTGGGAGGATTTATCAATCCAAAATCCTGTTGGGTAAAATCCAAAATATTCCCCCACACTCGTCGTCCCTTGTCTCCCACACTCGTCGTCCCACACTCGTCGTCCCTTGTCTCCCCCATCTCACAACGCTATACAACCAGCGATCGCCTTTTGTAAAACACTCTTAATAAAAGGTTAAAAAATCCTTTGATAAGAAATTCAAATACAAAACTTAAAAAATTCGGAAGAATAACTTATGCAAATTATTGATATATTGTGAGACAAGTAACAAATCACGTGGTGTGCAATTTTGTTTTTCACTCAACTAAACCTTTAAATCTCCGCCAAAAAAAAATTTCCTTGTCTCTCCCCTAAAAAAGGAGGAGATGAGAGGGTTAAAAAATGGGAGCGCTTCCCAGTCAGTCCAACCCTCACTATTCCCGCGAATGGCGATGAGAATCAGCAAGAGCATCAACGCAAAGCAGCGAGGTTTGGTGGAGTAAACAAGGTTTTAATGAGATGCAAGGAAAAAGAAAAAAAATTTTGATTCCTAGGAAGAGGGAAGAGTAAAAGTACACATTAGTTGTACGTAGCTACAACACAAGGACAGTGGTAAGGAAATTAATCTGCCTCTACCTAAAATCCGTTGCAGAAGAGTTGCTACCCTTTGCCCTTTGAAAGGCAAGCCCGAAGAAAAAAATTCCCGCTCGCCCCCTTGCAGAAGGGGGAGGAAGCAGGTTGGGAGAAGTTGCACAGGACGTGATTTGCAAGTAATAAAAGAGTGACTTCTTGGAAGGGATAAAGTATGTCTTACGCTCAAACGAAGACTCAGAGCAAATCAGGTTATCAGGCTGGTGTTAAAGATTACAGACTGACTTATTACACCCCCGATTACACACCAAAAGATACAGATTTATTAGCGGCATTCCGCATGACTCCCCAGCCTGGAGTTCCTCCCGAAGAAGCTGGTGCTGCTGTGGCGGCTGAGTCTTCTACCGGTACTTGGACAACGGTATGGACCGATTTGCTCACCGACCTGGATCGTTACAAAGGTCGTTGTTACGACATCGAACCAGTTGCTGGTGAAGATAACCAGTATATTGCTTACGTTGCTTATCCTCTAGACTTGTTTGAGGAAGGTTCTGTAACCAATATGTTGACCTCGATTGTAGGTAACGTATTTGGTTTCAAAGCCTTACGCGCATTGCGTCTGGAAGACTTGCGGATTCCTGTAGCTTACTTGAAGACCTTCCAAGGACCTCCCCACGGTATCCAAGTAGAGCGTGATAAGTTAAACAAATACGGTCGTCCTTTGTTGGGTTGTACGATTAAACCCAAATTGGGTCTGTCTGCTAAGAACTACGGACGCGCCGTGTATGAGTGTTTGCGCGGTGGTTTGGACTTCACCAAAGACGACGAAAACATTAACTCAGCACCATTCCAAAGATGGCGCGATCGCTTCTTGTTTGTAGCAGATGCGATTCACAAATCACAAGCAGAAACAGGCGAAATCAAAGGTCACTACCTGAACGTAACCGCCCCCACCTGCGAACAAATGTTGCAACGGGCTGAGTTCGCCAAAGAACTCAAAATGCCCATCATCATGCACGACTACCTGACAGCAGGTTTCACAGCTAACACCACCTTGGCTCGTTGGTGTCGTGATAACGGTTTGTTGCTGCACATTCACCGTGCGATGCACGCCGTAATCGACCGTCAAAAGAACCACGGTATCCACTTCCGCGTATTGGCTAAGTGCTTGCGGATGTCTGGTGGTGACCACATCCACACCGGTACTGTAGTAGGTAAGTTAGAAGGCGAACGCGGTATTACAATGGGCTTCGTTGACCTGTTGCGCGAAAACTACGTAGAGCAAGACAAATCTCGCGGTATTTACTTCACCCAAGATTGGGCTTCTATGCCCGGTGTAATGGCAGTTGCTTCTGGTGGTATCCACGTATGGCACATGCCCGCACTGGTAGAAATCTTCGGTGATGACTCCGTACTGCAATTTGGTGGTGGTACTCTAGGACACCCCTGGGGTAACGCTCCTGGTGCTACTGCTAACCGCGTAGCATTGGAAGCTTGTATCCAAGCACGTAACGAAGGTCGCAACTTGGCTCGTGAAGGTAACGACGTTATCCGCGAAGCTGCTAAATGGTCACCTGAATTAGCTGTAGCTTGCGAACTGTGGAAAGAAATCAAGTTCGAGTTCGAGGCAATGGATACCGTCTGATCCATAAAGTTAGGAGTTAGGAGTCTTGAGTTAGGAGTTACATTAATTCATAACTCATAACTCATAACTCATAACTCTTGGGGGCTGGGGTCAAGCATGAATCTCAAGCAAATTGCGAAAGACACAGCCAAGACTCTCCAAAGGTACCTGACTTATCAGGCGCTGAAGGCAGTACTGGCACAGCTAGGCGAAACGAATCCTCCATTGGAACTTTGGCTGCATAACTTTTCCGCCGATAAAATTCACGATGGAGAAGCGTATATTGAGCAACTGTTCCGAGAAAAGCCAGATTTGGCATTGCGGATCATGACTGTCAGAGAACACATTGCCGAGGAAATTGCAGAATTTTTACCGGAAATGGTTCGCACCGGCATTCAGCAAGCCAATATGGAACAACGTCGCCAGCATCTAGAGCGAATCACGCGAATAAATTTATCAAGCCCCAGTCTGGAATCAGAACAGCAAAAAAACTCAGACCCGAACAGCGATTAGCGATTAGTTGTTTGTTCGTGGTTGATTGTTGGTAGTTGTTTGGAATGAACAACCCAACGGGAGAACCAGTTACCTGCGCGAGTGTTACCCTCCCGCAGTACTGGTTCACCAACAACCCAACGGGAGAACCAGTTACCTGCGCGAGTGTTACCCTCCCGCAGTACTGGTTCACCAACAACCAACAACCAACAATTAACAACCAACAACCAACAACCAACAACCAACAGCTAAAAGCTTTGTCAAGTACTTAGTCACAAAAATTAACCCATCACCACTATGCAAACGTTACCAAAAGAGCGTCGTTACGAAACCCTTTCTTACTTACCACCCCTGACTGACGCTCAAATTGCCAAGCAAGTCCAGTATATTTTGGATCAAGGTTACATTCCGGCGATCGAATTTAACGAAAAATCCGAGCCGACCGAATTCTTCTGGACAATGTGGAAATTGCCTTTGTTCGGCGCTAAATCTACTCAAGAAGTATTGGGCGAAGTTCAAGGTTGCCGTTCTCAATATGGCAACTGCTTTATCCGTGTTGTTGGTTTTGACAACATCAAGCAGTGCCAAGTTCTCAGCTTTATCGTTCACAAACCCAGCACCAGCAGATACTAAATAAATGTAGAGACGCGATATTTCGCGTCTTTACAAATAATCTGTTTATCCCCCAAATAGGAGAGGTGGAGTAATCTGTCTCTCCTGTTTACTAGATACAATAGGGTGGGCATTGCCTACCCTATTGTTGTTGTAAAAAAGTTGATGTCTTTAAACCCTTTATTGCAAGTCAAAATTTGTTTTGTTGGCGAGTCATTTGTCAATGGAACAGGTGACCAAGAATGTCTTGGTTGGACTGGTAGAATATGTGTTGATGCTAATAAAAAAGGTTATGACATTACCTACTATAATTTAGGAGTTAGGCGGGAAGGGAGTAGCGAGTTAAAAAAACGTTGGCTGCGAGAGGTTTCTTATCGTCTCCCCAAAGAATATGACGGTAGGGTTGTGTTTTCTTTTGGAGTGAATGACACTGTAAGTGAAAACGGTAAAACTCGTGTTTCTACTATAAATACAATTTTAAATACCCGTCAAATTTTAAGTGAAGCTAAAAACTTATATCCGGTTTTAATGGTTAGTCCGCCACCAGTTGCAGATCAAGAACAAAATCAGAGAATTGCTAATTTATCAAAGCAGTTTGCTTCGATTTGTAAAAGTTTAGATGTGCCTTATTTAGATGTTTTTTATCGCTTGGAAAAATCAAATATCTGGATGGATGAGGTGAAAAGTAATGATAGCTTTCATCCCAAAGCCGCAGGTTATCAAGAATTAGCTGAAATTGTGCTGCATTGGGACGCTTGGTTAAATTGGTTTGCTCCTATTAATGTGTAAAAACATGAGATTCTCTCGTTTCTCTCGTTCCCTAGTGGCTGGTAACGAGTTGAAAACGAGGTGAAAAATCTAAAATCCTTTCATCTAAAATCCTTGCATTGCTATGAGTTATTATATTGCTCCTCGGTTTCTCGATAAACTTGCCGTTCACATTACCAAAAACTTTCTGAATATTCCCGGTATTAGAGTACCTTTGGTTTTGGGTATTCACGGACGTAAAGGCGAGGGAAAATCTTTTCAATGTGAGTTAGTCTTCGAGAAAATGGGTATCGAAGCTACGCTGATATCTGGCGGTGAATTGGAAAGTCCAGATGCGGGAGATCCGGCGCGTTTGATTCGCCTGCGCTATCGGGAAACTGCGGAATTAATCAAGGTGCGCGGTAAAATGTGCGTGCTGATGATTAATGATTTAGATGCAGGTGCAGGACGCTTTGACGAAGGTACTCAATATACTGTAAATACTCAGTTGGTAAATGCCACACTGATGAATATTGCAGATAATCCTACCGATGTGCAACTTCCCGGTAGTTACGATTCAACGCCTTTACGTCGCGTCCCAATTATTGTCACGGGGAATGATTTTTCTACTCTTTATGCGCCATTAATTCGAGATGGGCGGATGGAGAAATTTTATTGGGAACCCGATCGCGATGATAAAGTAGGGATTGTTGAGGGAATTTATGCTGAAGATGGACTTTCCCGGCGACAGGTTGAACAGTTCGTTGATACCTTCCCCAATCAGTCTATCGACTTTTTTAGCGCCTTGCGATCGCGTCTTTATGACGAACAAATCCGCAACTTTATCCATCAAGTAGGTTTTGAACGCGTTTCGTTGCGTGTGGTTAACAGCGTCGAAAAGCCACCGGAATTCAAAAAGCCTGATTTCAGCTTGTCTCACTTAATCGAGATGGGTAATTTTATGGTAGGGGAACAAAAACGGGTGGAAAATTCCCAGTTGGTTGATGAGTACAACCGCCTAAATCGAGGCAGAAATTCTCAACCGAATCCTGGAACCCCGACTGTTACAGTTATACCAAGTCAATCAAGCAATAATTCAAGCCAACCTCAAACAAGTAATGGCTTCCAGAAACAACAGGTGTCAAATTCCCATTTGACTCTGGAAACACAAGAACAAGTACGTGAGATTTTGTCTCGCGGTCACAAAATTGGCATTGAACACGTAGATGAACGACGCTTCCGCATGGGTTCTTGGCAAAGTTGTTCGATTGGTGAAATCAATAGCGAAAGTGATGCAATATCAATTTTAGAATCTTGTCTGGCGGAATATAGCGGCGAATATCTCCGTTTGGTAGGAATCGATCCAAAAGGCAAAAAGCGCGTTGTGGAGACGATTATTCAGCGTCCAAATGGAAAGTAGACAGTAGGTAAGTTGACTTACTCAATAGACGCACCATTATCGGCTTAAGAAACCGGGTTTCTGACCTTGGTGCAAGATATAAATTGATGAGTCAGGGCGATCGCTTTGTGGTAAAATATCAAAATTAGCTCAAGCGCTTGATAACAGACACTCAGTTCAAACGTCTGTATGCTGCTTTTTAATTTTGCAGATGAACGCAGTGCAGTAGATAAATTTTTTAGCTTGTTTAAAGAATTTATCAATCGCGAAAAAAGTTCAGGAGATGGTGAGAAACCGATTGAGAGTAGTAGAATTTCTGAGTTGAATAAAAGCGCGATCGCCTTCTAAAGTATTTCGTTGCCAAGCCAAATCAAATTGATTGGGTGTAGTTGTTCGCGCGTTAATTGTTAATGGTTAATAGTTAATACTCTAACAGGATTTTAGATTTTGGATTGTGAAATCCCGATGACATCCTTGTTTTAACAATCCATCTTCAAGAATCTTTTTTCCAAATGGTATAAAATCCATGAACTATGAACTATGAACTATGAACCATGAACCAATAAGTTTATAATTCTTAGCGTTAGTTGAGAATTATATGAAACGTCTTCTATTTATTACAGAAAGGTTTGCACCAGATTTGGGAGGGTTGGCTAGAAGTGCAACGCGCTTGGTGGCGACACTTAGCCAATTGGGTATAAAAATTGATGTTGTTACCTGGAGTCGCTATCTGCAACCAGGTGAAGTTTTACCACCTCAATCCCAGGAACCTCGCATATATCGTATAGGTTTATACCGTAACTGGGATATGACGATGCCTCATACTCTCAATGTTTTGGACTGGCTGCACTCTTCTCGTAGTTATGATGCGGTGTGGGGTCATTATTTGTTCCCCAGCGGTTTTATTGCCACTTGGTTTGCCGCACTTAAGGGAATACCTAGCACTGTTAGCGCCCGTGGTAATGATATTGACCGAGAAATGTTTCCGCCAGGAGATTTTGCCCGCTTGCAATGGACTCTGCAACACGCTAAGGTGATTACATCTGTGAGTGCTGATATGTGTCGCAAAATTCAGCTACTTAGCGGGCGGGATGATGTTTTGGTGTTGAAAAATGCAGTTGACACAGAGATATTTTCTCCGGTTGATTACCCACAGGCTAGAAGCCTGGGGCTACGGGAACAAAGCCCGCCTACGCGGGCTTCTTTGGGAATTGCGCCTGATGAAGCGGTGTTGGGATTTTGTGGGGAATTGCGAGAAAAGAAGGGACAGCAGTTTCTGTTAAATGCTTTAACAACGGTTCGCACTCAGCGTCCGGCTTGTTTGTTAATTATCGGTGAGGTACGGGCGTCTCAAGAATCTGTATTGCAAATTTACAAAACTCAATATCCAGAAAACGCCCAACGAATTATTATTACCGGACATTTGCCCGACCAAAAGATTGTTGCGGAATATCTGCGATTGTGCGATGTTTACCTCCAGCCTTCGTTGTGGGAGGGAATGCCAAATGCGCTATTAGAGGCGATGGCTTGCGGTTGTTGCTGTATTGCTAGCGATGCAGGTGGTATTCCAGAGGTGATTGTACATGGGGAAAGTGGCTTTTTGCTATCGCGTTCCCATTTGCACAAGTTGGGTGAAGCGGTGTTGGAATGTTTGGCTCGGACGCCCGAGGAAAGAAATTGCATTACTACTGCAGCACGCGATCGCATCTTTAATGAATATTCCATAAAACGGGAAAAATTGCAACTTCAAACGGTAATTGACCGTTTAATTCCCAATTCTGTATAAGCAGCAATTAAAGTCTCGCCAGCAAGTTTCCAAGTGTAATTATCTTCAATGTGTTTTCGGGCATTTATTGCTAATTGCGTTGCCAATTCTCCATCCTGCAACCGCAAGACTGCATTTTTAATTGCCTTAGCGTCACCAGGCTTAACTAATAAAAAATGTACCCGATCTAAGCCTAATTCTCTTACCACTGGTAAATCACTCGCAATTACAGGTATTCCTGTTGCCATTCCTTCTAAAATTTTGAGAGGACAACAACCTTGAACTAAATTGCGATCGTTGGGAGTTAACGGTGCCAAAATTACATCTGAGGTATGAATATATTGAACCAACTTTTTCTGAGACATTGGTTCTAAAATAGTTAATTTATCTGCAACTTCCAACTTTGATGCCAGTTGCTTCAAAGCTTTTATTTGATAATCTCTAGCTTGTCCAATTACTGTTAACTTAGCAGCAAAATCACGGTTTATCAATCCCAAAGCTTCAACCGCCAAATTTACACCTTGCCAAGGTGAAAGCGTGCCAAAATATAACATTTGAAATGGTTCGACGCCCTGACTCTGGAAGTCTGGGGCTACAGAAACAAAGTCCGCCTGCGCGGACTTCATTGAACCCGTGATTTCTATTTGCCAGAGTTTTTTACTGTTGCCCAAACAATATGTAAAAACATCTAAATCTACGCCGTTGGGAATCACGCGAATTTTATCAGGTGCAATACCGCGACTTTGCAAATATTCTTTAGTGACACTGCTTGGCGTCACAATTAAATCGGCTGCTTCCAGACAAATTTGCTCTTGGGAATGTAATTTGTGCAGCAATTCCCTATCATCAACTACCCCAGGGTAACGATATTTTAACTCTATGGAAGGTAAACCGTTAATTTCAAAAATTAAAGAATCGCAATATCGCTTTTTGTTAAGTGCTATTTCATAACCTTCGTAAATCGAACGAATTTGTATCGCCTCAAATCTTCTTTCCTGCAACCATGCCCTCAAGAAGCGACGAAAATACAAAATTCGATTAATTAAATTATCACCGACAGCAGGTAACATTACCTGCTTCACTTGTGGATAAATTTCGTAACAATCGACTTTTTCAGCGGTGGGGGAAACTGTTACTAATTGTATATCGCCAAACTTTGTTGCTAAAGCTTGAGAAAAAGCCACAATATGAATCGCTGCGCCCTTTGGTGCAGGAACTGTATCAAAAGAAATGTAAGCTATCTTCCCTTGAGTCATCAATGTTTAAATATTGCGTTGACACCTAATCTTGTGTTTGTTATACTGTCGGCAAATCATATCATGTATAATTTATATCTATGACTTTGCAAACATTATTATAAAATAACTGTAAGAAAAGTCAATAAAATTAAACATTACGAAAGTATAGACCAAAATTAACTTTAGTAAAGTGAGAATTAAGGGCTAGTTAACTTGAGTTTATGGAGTTGAAATCAAATGGCAATTCAATTAGAAACTTTCCGAAAAACGCCTATTTATCAAGGCAGTGCAACAGTTGCCAGTATTTTATCAGAATTAAATGAATTAGCAGAAATTGGTGAAGCTGCCAAGTTCAAAGCAGATAAATATAAAAAACAGGGACAATATTACATTTTAGGCATCGTATTGTCTATTATTTCCATGATATTAGTACTGATTACGATCCCTTCTAATTCCGGGTTTGCTTTAGGTGATTTCCGATTTATTTTGCTATTATTGGCAAGTATCTTTTTTATAGTAGCTTGTATTCGGGCATTCGATAAAGCTAATGAATATCAACAATTAAATGTTACTAATAAATTGAGAACAAGATTAATCAAAGATATTCTGAAAATGCTGGGGAGAGATATGGATAGCTCGACTAATGTCGATGTATATTTATCTTTTAAGCCAATTCCTATAAAAGATAATTTAGTGGGTACTGTACCTCATCCTGCTAAGGAAGGATGGGAGATAGATAACTTTCAACATCAATGGTTAAAAATTAAAGGACAGTTTTTAGATAAAACTCGCTTTGGATTATTTGCTACTGGCTTATCTAAAACTCAATATGGTCGGAAGCTTGGTAGAAGGGGCAAGATTAAGTATAAATCAAAGACGAAAGCAGCAGGATTGGATGTCACTTTATCATTAACTTATCCGCAGCGGCGTTATGGAGCAATTAAAATTTTGAAAGATGAAGTTAATGGTGCTATTCAACTTCCCAATTTTTGCCGACTTAGAGGATTGAGGGTAACAGATAAGGCAATTAATCTTACTGTGAGAATTGAACCCAATATGGCTGATAATCAACAGGATGTGTATAAAACAATTACCATGATGTTTTTGAGTATGTATCAAGTTCTCAATTTGGCAAAAGTGCTTTCTAAATAATTAAAAAGATGAGAAAAGATGAAAAAAGTAATTTTAATTTTTGTTACAGTTGTTTTAATTGGCGCTATTTTCGGCTGTAGTAGTGGTAATAAATCGGCTTCTGATGTTTCGACTCCTAACACACAAACAACATCAGTTAACCAAGGAACTCCTGCATCTAATGTTGCTGCAAGTACAGAAAAAATCAAGTTTAAAACAGCAGGTGGTTCCGATTTATTTTCACTCAAGCAGGTAGCAGATGGTGCAAAGTTAGTTGATGCAAATGAGAAAGAATTAGCCAGAATTAAGACTGATAAACCGGGGAAAATTAAGCTGAAAAACGCTGACGATAAAGTCTTAGGTTATGTAGTCGCAGAAAAAGGCTATTGGAAGGTGGAGAACCCAGAACAAAACAAAGAATTATATATTCTCAGACGGCAAGATGATGGCAATTATAAGTTAGAAGATGGTGCCAAGAAAGAGATTTATATAATTAATGCTAGTAAAAATGGTTTGGAAATTGGAACACCCGATAAAAAGTTAGTTTATGGGGTGAAAGTGAAAGAGGGTAAAACTTCTTTGAATGCATCTGGAAAAACAGTTTTTTCGACAAAATCGAATTTATCACCCATTGCATTTGCTTGCTTTGGTT
Source organism: Heteroscytonema crispum UTEX LB 1556 (assembly GCA_044006015.1). Lineage (GTDB taxonomy): Bacteria > Cyanobacteriota > Cyanobacteriia > Cyanobacteriales > Nostocaceae > Heteroscytonema > Heteroscytonema crispum. The sequence continues at coordinate 70,274 of JBIPDF010000022.1, read as the reverse complement.
TTGATGTTCTCACCCGCGAACAACAGGCAGCTTTAGCTTATGCTGTAAATTTAACAGGAGGGCAATAAACTTTGCAGATTCAGCTTTATTGGACAGATCCAAACACAGGAGAACGCCGACAACCATCATTAGAAACTCCAGTGGCGATAGGGCGAGAATTTTCGCAAATGCCACCAGAAATCAATGGAAAAAGGGTCGCACGTATGGTAATCAAAGATGATTTAATTGCAGATTATCATGCTTTGATTGACTGGCAAAACCAAGAGTTAATTATTGTTGACCAAAGTAGTAATGGGATACAAATTAATGGCGTAGAGATGCTAAGTGGTAGTTTGAATGATAGCGATCGCATTCAAATTGGTGACAGTGAAATTGTAGTAAATTTTACAGTCCCAACAGCAACAACCACAGGTGTATGGGAATGCGATCGCATGGTAGGATTTTTATTCAAACGTCGTTGCGGTCGTACTGATAGAACAAACTGTCCTGATTGCAATCAGTCAAACGACCCTTATTATTACGACTATGAATATTATTCAGGATATGGTAATTATCGGTCTGGATATTGGGGCAATGACTATTATAATGAACGCGATCGCTATTGTTACGACCCCCAAACCGGCAATGTAGATTTTACAGAAGCCGATAGTATGAGTTTAGAAAATGAAAGGGATGGCGATTTTGAAACAAATATGGGCGCGAGTTAGTGAAGAGGGGGGGAGAGGGGGAGGGGGGGAGATGGGGAGACAAGGGGAAGATTTTTGACTTTTGACTCCTAACTCAAAAAACGAAGCTAATAACTCAAAACTCAAAACTTCGCGCCTCCGCGCCTCCGCGCCTGGGCATCTCTTGACTAATAACTGGCTAATTTACGCTTTGGGTGGAGGATGGGGACATTTAAATCGTGCTTTATCTTTGGGGAGAATTGCCGCAACTCAAAGAAAAGTTACGATACTTACCAACAGTCCCTATGCAAAACAACTCGGCGATGAAGGTTGTATAGTGCAACATATTCCCCATGACGCAGATTTTGTTGCAACTTGCCAACAGGTAAGAGAAATTGTACTAAATACTCAATGCGATCGCTTAATTATCGATACGTTTCCTAGAGGTTTGGGGGGTGAGTTAGCAGATATCTTACCGCAGTTGCATCATATCCCTCGAATTTTGATTCATCGGGATATTAACCCACATTATATTACCGCCAAAAAGTTGCGAAAATTTGTAGCAGAAAACTTTGATGGAGTGATAGTACCGGGAGAAGGTGAAGATTTACCCTTTTGTGACTTACCTCGCGTACAGCATACTCCACCTTGGTTAATTCGCAATCCTTGGGAGTTAGCGGATAGTATCAACACGGAGATTCTCAAAGTTGACCAATCTGTAAAAATTATCTTGGTTTGTGCCGCAGGTCAAGCTTCAGAGTTACCTTTATTTACTCAACTAACGCTGCGGCTGCATGAGGAATTTCCTGAATGTGCAGTTAGAATTTTAGCTGCAAATTGTCCAGAAGAGTGTCCGCAAAAATTGTGGGTGTCTCACCATCCCGGAATTGAATGCATAGCCGTTGCAGATATCGTTGTCGGAGGCGCTGGTTATAACACCGTTTACGAATGTGCGGCTTTGGGTGTACCCTTGGTAGCATTCGCTTTCAAACGAATGTACGATCGCCAAGAAAAAAGAGCGTCTAAGAGTTATCAGGTACAGGATATTGAGAATGCGATCGCTACTGTGAGGATGTTGTTAAACCAAGTAAAATCGGCGAAAAAGCCATCTGTGCCAAATTACATTAACGGTGCAATGCAAGCGGTGCGTTTGATTGAGGAAATATTCTAGGAATTTTGCAACAGTCGTAATTCTCACGCTGACTGAACCCCACCCCTAACCCCTCTACCACGGGAAGGAGGGGAACTTTTGCCAACTACTCGCTAACCACTACCCACTACCCACCAACACCCAACCCTTCGGGTTCACCAGTTACCTGCGGAGGGAAACCCTCCCGCAGTACTGGTGAACCACTAACCACTAACCATTTTGAATTTTAAATATCAAATCATTTCAGCCAGTAGCGAATGAATAGCGTAATATCAAAAACGTCAACTCTGAAGTTTCACACTTGACACATATTGTGAATCTACGCCGCCTGATACCATTTTTTGATAATTCTGTCTCCACCTGGGCATTAGAGGCGCGGTTGTTGCGCTGGTTAACATTGATTTGGCTGTTTGTCGGGTTGGTAATGCTGTTTTCCGCATCCTATCCCGTAGCTGACGCCCGTCAAAATGATGGATTGTACTACTTTAAGCGTCAACTTGTTTGGGTATTAGTAGGACTAATCGGATTTAACATCGTTGTGAATTCGCCCTTAAAGAGAATTTTGGCGATATCCCATTGGTTTGTAATTTTGTTGTTGGGGCTAATTTTTGTCACCCTGATACCAGGATTGGGGAAAAAGGCATTTGACGCAGCTCGGTGGATAGCCATTGGACCAGTGCCAATTCAACCCTCTGAATTAATTAAACCATTTTTAGTGCTGCAAAGTGCGCGGCTTTTTGGTCAGTGGGAACGGTTGAGTTGGCGAATTCGTTTGACTTGGCTGGGTATTTTTGGACTGATAATTCTGGGAATTCTCGCCCAGCCTAACTTAAGTACCACCGCACTTTGCGGTATGACTATTTGGTTAATTGCTTTGGCTGCAGGTTTACCTTACAAACAACTGGGAGGAACCGCACTCGCTGGAGTGGTTTTGGCGGTACTCAGTATTAGCATCAAAGAGTATCAGCGCAAACGGGTGATGTCTTTCTTAAATCCTTGGGCTGATGCGACAGGAGATGGTTATCAGCTAGTGCAAAGTTTGCTAGCAGTTGGATCTGGTGAAACTTGGGGTTCTGGATTTGGACTTTCCCAACAAAAGTTGTTTTATTTACCAATTCAAGACACCGATTTTATTTTCGCCGTGTTTGCTGAAGAATTTGGCTTTATCGGCGGTGTCGTGCTGTTGGTAATATTAGGTTTATTCGCCACTTTAGGATTAATTGTCGCCCTCAAAACTACAAATCCAGTAAATCGATTGGTAGCGATCGGTATAACAATTTTGATGGTAGGACAATCATTCCTCCATATAGGAGTAGCCACCGGTGCTTTACCGACTACCGGTTTGCCTTTACCCATGTTTAGTTATGGCGGTAATTCGATGATTTCTAGCTTGATTGCATCTGCGTTGCTGATTCGAGTAGCACGGGAAAGTAGTGAAGCTGAAGTCGTACCATTGCGAGGACTGCATTCTGAAAATGGACGCAAAGCTAACTCCGAACTAGATACGAAGAAGAATTCCCGGAAGGTAGGAACTTCCCGCCGGATGTTCCCGAAAAAATAAACTTTGATTTTATAATTCAACAAATTTATTGGATGGCAGATTTAATAGCCTCCTTAAACTTTTACCAAGGGGTTATTTATGTACTGTATAAGCCTTAACTCGCTGCTGTTATATGGTGCGTTACACTACATTAGACCAATTAACACTCATTCCATGAATGCTCATTGGTGGGAAAAGGGTAAAGGGTAAAGGAAAAGGGCAAAAAATTCCTTTTCCCGTTTCCCTTTCCCCTTTTCCCGACGAATGCCACGAAGTCTATTAACGCACCCTAAAAATGTAAGATTTACTAAGTTGAGGTAACAGCAATGGTAACTGCTAGTGAACGAATTCAATCAGAAACAATAACTCCACCAACTCAAGCTATCTCTCTCGATGATTTTCTGAATCATTCCACAGAATTAATGGAATGGGTTGATGGTCAAGTTATCGAAAAAACAGGTATGACATTACGGCACGGTCAAACTCAAGCACGGCTTAGCTACTATTGGAGAAATTATATGCTCTCTAGCGGTCAGGGTGGGGAAGTCTACACAGAAACACTGTGTCGGACTAATAAACAAGGTCGTCGTCCTGATGTTTCTTATTTAACTCCAGAATTACTGACACAAAATGCCAATGCAACTTTTTTACCCCAAAGCTTTCCGTTAATTGCAGAAATTGCTTCTCCTGATGATAGTGGTGAAGAATTATTTGCTAAAGCAAAAGAATATTTAGAATCAGGTTCTCAAGAAGTTTGGCTTGTCTATCCTGAAAGTTTATGGATTATTATCATCACCGCAGAAAAGCATTTATTATTAACTTTAGGAGAAACTGTTAGCACTCAAATTGTCCTCCCTAACTTTAGTGTAGCCCTTGATGAACTATTAGCTTGAGCGATCGCCCAACCTCCGCCCAACCACTAACACCACCCAATTACGTTAAAATTCAAGCAGAGTAAGCATTAAGCGTTAATCTACCCCATGCTTGAAAACCTGCAAACCCGACTTTACGAACTAGAACAATTCGCCGAGGCGATCGCTGACAACCAACTCACACACTTGAGTATAATCAGCGTTGGCGTCATTTTTATCGCTGGTTTGCTCACCAGCCTCACACCCTGCATGCTTTCTATGCTACCAATTACCATCGGCTATATCGGCGGTTATGAAGCAAAAAGCCGCCTTCAAGCAGCCGCCCAATCAACATGGTTCGCTTTGGGATTGGCAACCACGTTAGCGGGGATGGGTATTATAGCAGCTTTTGTCGGAAAAGTCTACGGTCAAATTGGAATAGGTTTACCGATTATTGTTAGTATTATTGCAATTTTGATGGGGTTGAACTTATTAGAAGCTTTGCCTTTACAATTTCCATCCTTAAATGATTTTGAGATATCTAAAGATTTACCTCAGGGAGTGCGAGCCTATTCAATAGGTTTAAGTTTTGGTTTAGTTGCATCACCTTGCAGTACCCCTGTTTTAGCAAGCTTGCTGGGTTGGGTTGCCAATACTCAAGATTTAATTTTAGGAGCGATTTTGTTAGTTTCCTACACAGCCGGTTATGTCGCGCCATTGATTTTAGCGGGTACATTTACTGCTTCAATAAAGAAAATACTAGAATTGCGTCGCTGGTCTGGTTGGATTAATCCAGTTAGCGGTGTCTTGTTGATAGGATTTGGCGTATTTTCCTTACTTTCTCGGATTCCCATTGGTAGTTTTTAATGAATGAAATTGGTTAGTGGGGGACTGTTAACTGTTAACTGTTAACTGTTAACCGTCAACTACCAACTACCAACTAACAACTAACAAATCAAATGACTTTAGATAATACAGACAATACAACACCAAAAGAATCAAAAAACTTCTGGTCGGTAATTGGGAAGTACTTGCGGCAAGAATTTTTGCCCATACTGACAGATTTACGATTAGCGATCGCCCTCCTCCTGATAATCGCACTCTTCAGCATCAGCGGCACTGTAATTGAACAAGGACAGTCCCCAGCATTCTACCAGGCTAACTATCCCGAACACCCAGCTTTATTTGGTTTCCTAACTTGGAAGGTAATTCAGGTAGTCGGGTTAGACCATGTTTATCGTACTTGGTGGTTTTTGGCGATACTCATCTTATTTGGTACAAGCTTAACCGCCTGTACCTTTACCCGCCAATTACCAGCATTAAAAGCAGCCCGTCGCTGGAAATTTTACGACCAACCCCGGCAATTTCAAAAACTGGCATTGAGTGCCGAATTTGATAATGCTTCCCTGAATTCTCTCACTCCAATATTACAGAAACGTCGCTACAAAGTTTTTCAAGAACAAGACAAAGAAAATATCCTCTACGCTCGCAAAGGCATAATTGGACGCATTGGACCAATTATAGTTCATGTTGGCATGGTGGTTATTTTGTTGGGGTCAATTTTCGGGGCGATGACTGGATTTATGGCACAGGAAATGGTTGCCAGTGGCGATACATTTCAAATTAAAAATATCATCGATGCCGGACCTTTTGCAGCACAAGTCCCCAAAGATTGGTCTGTAAAAGTCAATCGTTTTTGGATTGATTACACCCCTTCTGGTGGAATTGACCAGTTTTATTCGGATATGTCTGTGTTGGACAACCAAGGACAAGAGGTAGATCGCAAGACGATTTTTGTCAATCAACCTCTGCGTTATCATGGCATCACTTTCTACCAAACTGATTGGGGAATTGCTGCGGTTCGCGTCCGAATTAATAAAAGTCCCATTTTTCAATTGCCAATGGCGCAATTAAACACCAATGGTAAAGGACGCATTTGGGGAACTTGGATTCCTACCAAACCAGATTTGAGTGCGGGTGTTTCCCTGTTGGCGAAAGACTTGCAAGGAACAATGTTAATTTACGATGCGACTGGTAAGTTGGTTGACACCGTACGTGCGGGAATGTCTGTTCAAGTCAACGGTGTAACATTAAGGCTTTTGGATGTAGTTGGCAGTACTGGATTGCAAATTAAAGCCGATCCCGGTATACCTGTTGTTTATACTGGATTTGCCTTGCTGATGCTGGGTGTGATGATGAGTTATTTTTCACACTCGCAGATTTGGGCTTTGCAGAAAGATAATCGTTTATATGTCGGTGGTAAAACCAATCGCGCCCAAGTAGCTTTTGAACGCGAGGTTTTGGAGATTTTGGAATTGTTGAATTCACCGTCGCCGGGTGAAGAAAAAGCGATCGCTACAGAATCTGTGGTATGATAAATTACCAAGCCTGCCTTCGCAGGCTTTGTTCGGGTAGCCTGACGGCTGACTAGCTGAGTATATTACGACTTCACATGACGCACTTCCACAACGGTATGCACGTTACCCCGAGGCGTAAAATCAGCCTTCACCGTCACTTCTAAAGGGTCACAAGCAGCAACAAAATCATCCAAAATTTGATTGGCAGATTCTTCGTGGGAAATATAGCGATCGCGATAACTGTTAATGTAAAGTTTTAGCGCTTTTAATTCCACCACCTTTTCATTAGGCATATAGCTAATGTAAATCGTGGCAAAATCAGGATAGCCAGAAAACGGACATTTACAAGTAAATTCCGGCAAACTAATATTAATGTCGTATCGCCTTCCCACACGCGGATTGGGAAATGTAATTAATTTTCCTTCCGCAATTTCGCGTTCGCCATACTTCATTTCTTGGCTTGGCTGAGATACAGTTTCAGGTGAAGAGTTACTCATATAACAATTATCTATCAGTTAAAAAAATTTCTGAATTCAAAACTCTTCATTCCTAAATCCTAAATCATCTTGTTCCCAATCTGGGCAATTCTCATCTTCCCAGCCGTAGGGATGCATCCCACAAACTAACAAATTACCACCATAAGCTTGACCGTGGTAATGGCGACAACCCATGCAAGCAGGATTTTGTTGCGCTGAAGGTTCTACTGAATAAGGAAAACCCGGATCTACATCCCCTACCACATCTTCCAATTCCCAGTACACTTCCAACAGTGGCTCGGCGAAATCTTGCAAATACTGGTCAACCTCTGTGGCAATTGTACTCTGTACTTGCTCGGAAATTTCTTCCGTTAGCTCAAAAAAGGTGTCTACCATCTCACCCATACCTAGGATGAAGCGCTCTACTTCATCAGCGACTGTTTGCATCATTTCCATCAAATCTTTTTGCCACTGTTCCATAAACTTGACGCCCTTAACAGCTATAAACAGGGCGCTTAATGCTACATAACTGAAGCACTCTTCGTACACCCCAGGCAATTTATCTTAACGAAGCGTGTTTGTGTTGCGCTATTTCTCAACAAGCGATCGCTACAAACGTTACAAATATTTTTACTTATCACGTTGCAGTCGTTTTAACTCATCTTGCAGATCTAGCACTTGTTTGCGTAATTCATCTACATTATCATCCTTAGTTGAGTCAACTTTAGCAGTTGGAAACTCATCTTCTTCGAGGATTTCGATGCGACGCGGTTCTGCGGGCGGTTTTTTCTCTTCGACTGTGGCTTCAGATGCTGGTTGCTGTTGAGCTTGCTTCATCATATCTTCGACAAAGCGGCGGGCTTCTTCTGTCGTCATCTCGCCCCGCGACACCGCATCATCTGCCAGTTTTTGGACTTGCGATCGCAGTTCGGTTAATGTTGCCCCTGCTTTCTCACCCGCGTAAGAAGCCAAGCCAACACCGAGGTAAACCGCTTTTTTGAGAATATCTCCAAAACCAGGCATTGCAGAGTCGCGCTCCTATCAAATAGGGCGACCCGGAGACTACGCCTACTACAAGCATCCTGTATTGCTGCTACCTTCCGGTTCTGACAAGGTTTAGGCGTTGCAGTCGCGTAGATCCAGGTCTAAAAGTAAGTATAACATCTTGTGGCAGAAAATGTCTGTTATTCCACCACAATTCGCCATTCGTAAAGCTGATAATTGACGCAACCGTTCTGTACCAAGGGGTCGAGAGCCACAATAGATGCAGCCTCATCGATTGATGCCGCCTCAAATATCATCATACCGCCTCCCATCTTTCCCCAATATCCGCTTCGCGCTTTGTGCCCTTTGGCTATCAACTCTTGCACGTAAGCTTTATGGGCGGCTACGTGTTGGTCAAAAATGGTTTTATCTACTTTGCCTTCTTCAATCTTGACAAAAATTGGCATCCTCTTGCATCCTCTGAAATTTCATGCTGTAAGATTGACATAATACACAATTTGCTATTCAGAATCAGACAAAATGCTTGCTCATTCTAACTTTGAGCAATTAATTTTAAATCTTAAATTTTTTAACAAAAGCCGTGAAAAAATCGCAAAGCCGTTTTTTTATCGCCCTTCTACCGCCACTGGAAATTCAGGACTACGCAAATCAGATTCGGCAAATTTTTGCCGAACGCTATGCCAGTCGCGGCGCTCAAAATTCTCCACCGCACATAACTTTACAACCTCCTTTTGAATGGGCGAATGCCGAGGTGCCACTTTTAGAAGAATGCCTCAGGGAATTTGCACTTCTTCGCCAGTCTGTGCCAGTTACTCTTGATGGTTATGCAGCTTTTGCCCCCGGGTCATCTATATTAATGTAGTGAGAAATCAAGAGCTTCTAACTTTGCAAGCCGAATTAATGGCGCATTTAGAAGCCAATTTGGGAATTGTGGACAAAGTTTCTAAAACTCGTCTCTTTGCTCTCCACATGACAGTAGCATTTAAGGATTTAACAAAGCAAAATTTTCAAGCTGCTTGGCAAGAATTTGAAAAGCAGCAGGTGCATTTTGAATTTACAGCTGATAATTTAACCCTGCTGCTTCATGACGGCAAGCGCTGGAATATCAAAACTGAATTTCCCTTTGTATCTGATAAGTAATAGCTAAACTTAAAAAATATTGTAGGGTGCGTTAGGCTTTAGCCTAACGCACAATCAGTAACAATTATTAATACTTTCTATCGGCAATTAATAATGGCAAGATTGGAACATCAAAATTGAATTCACCCATGATAAAATATCACAACAAAAGATAAAAATTTTTATTCCTTCTGCCTCCTGCCACGCCACTTGCTTCAACCGGGGGAACCCCGGCACCGCAGTGGCTCCTCTGCCTTATTTTAATTACTAACCATCAAACTTTGATGCCCTTCTAACCTAGAATTAATGCAAATCACAGGTAACCAAGAAGCGCCAGGAAAGTCATCTTCTAAACTTTGTAACTTTCGCCGTGCTTGCTGCACCGCCATATATAAAGGAAGTCCATCAATTGCAAAAGCCGAAAGAAAATGTTGAAAAAATTCCTGTGCGACAAAATTCGGTACCGGTTCCCGCATAACAATTACTACGGGAATATAAAATTTTTCCATAGCCAAAGCCAATCCCAGTCCATCACAGGAATTAAAAATAGCCAAGCGTAACCCATTTTTAATTGCGGCTTTGAGAGCTTCCTCTAACTGTTCAATTGTCAGGCTATTGTTTGTTTGATTTTCATTAATATAAATTCTACCCGTTTCACCCTCAGTTTGGCTGTGACCTGCAAAAAATAAGATATTCCAGCCATTTTGGTGAGAAAGTTTTGTGTTTAATTCCTGATAAGATGGCTTGGTTAAAAAATCAACTTCAGCATCTTGTAAATTTTTGAGAAACTTACTCTCTATCTCTAAATCTATGCCTTGGCTATTACCCAGAATCGCTAAAATTTTGACAAACTTTTTTTGAGGTTTTGGCTGGATAGACAAAGCAGACATATTTAATTGCGGTGCAGAATAACTTTTGATAAGACATGGTTCTAGGCGTTGATACTCTGGTCTAGAAAGAGCCATTTCGGCTTGAGGATAATCTCTAAATAAATCCCAACAATGCCAAGGTAAACGTCGCAGTAATACATCATTTAGTTCAAGAATTACTCGAACTTCTTCTGCTCTATTTAGTCGCGATCGCAAAAGTTTTTCAATGTCAAAAAAATCCGCAGATTTCAGCCAATTATTGATACTATATTCTAAGTTTTTGCATACTTCATTGAAACTAACAACAGAAACATTGGTGATACCGCTAGCATCAATTTCCAATTCATCATCATCTTCCACTTTTTGCACTTCTTGCAGTTGCGATAGAGAACGCAATTCTTTGCGATCGCACAAAGCCTGATAAATTGACTGCCAATTTCTATAGAGTTCAGCTAGATATGGTGCTGGAGGTAAGCTACCGATAAATTCTTCTGTGTAGAGGTTCCCCTCTGTCCATACCTGAACAGTTACTCTGGGAAATCCGTTGTATAAGTCACCATCTCCCAAATTGATGACTATTAATTTACTCATTTCAACATATACTCTATTAAGCTTTTGATAATTGATTTATTGACAAATATTTACTCAATAACGTTAGTATTGTAGGACTATAAAAATGCCAAATGCAACTGTCTTATTGAGAAAATTTCAAGAAATTACTTAGCAGTCATTAGGACTATTTAATGCAACTATCTTCAACAGCAAAAAGCATAAGTAGTAGTTACATTTGATATACTAAAACTTCACAGGTGCTATCGCTAATTCCACCTACGCAGGAACACGCTATGACCATCAACCAGAATAATAATTTCTGATTCCATAGTGCGATTTAAAATTGTCCTCATAGCGTGGTATTTCGTTAGCGATCGCACTTCGTAACTCCTCAAGGGCAAAATTTTTACCTAGCCCAGGAGCCATCTTAACGGCTGACTCACAAGGGCTTGCGGAATCAATAGCAGCTACTTGTAGCTGTTCTTGCAACGCCAATTCCCTCAAAAGCTCTTGGTCAAACCGCCCTTGGCTGGTATCAGCCTTTATTAAGTTTGTTCTCTTCATGTTCTTTCTCCTTCACTAAACGTAATTAAAGGAGTGATTTTCTGGGTTTTATCCCAGTAAATGGCATGGCATTTTTATCAAAGATGTATGTCCCAAAGCGGGAAATAAACCAGTTTTTTCTAGTTTGAAAAAAAGACGGTAATTAAACCGTTTGTAACTAGATAACTGACAACTACCTCATCAATAGGAAAGTCAAGTCATTAATAGGAAAGCGATGACTCAGGTCATAAAATATATCAGCAGGAAGACATCTCTGTTTGTCAATCCACATGATTGCTACCACCAGAAGTATCCGGTGGAAACTTTCTGACCCTTAATTTCCAATTTAATCACTGCGCTCAAATTTCGCGAGTACAATCGTGGATCAGTTTACGTTTGGTCAAATGTTCTACAAATGATCCAAAACTGATCTTGACATTCAGTGATTCAGGGTATTTTTATAAGCTTGCACGCAATTTCGATTTATCTGATAGCTAGTTCATGGTTCATAGTTCATGGATTTTCGGCTATAGCAGTCCGCGCATCATTTGTGAAAATTTAGAAACCGGGTAACTCCTGCGAAACCCGGTTTCTGGACACGCGAACTTTTACAAATCATATAGGATTGCTATATTAAGCACTAACCACTAATATCAAGTCCGGTTAAACGCTTACAATTAAAGTAGGTTAGGTAGAACGAAGTGGAACCCAACTTTGTCTCAGGTTGATGTTGGGTTGCACTCCGCTCCAACCAAGCTACATTCGCACTTATTTTATTACTAACCACGCGCCTACTAACCATTAACCACTAACCATTAAAACAAAATCCACCCACACATCAAAGTGTAAGGTGGATTGGTTGATTATTTAAGTGGATCCGAGCAGAGTCGAACTGCTGTCCAAATTGGGTATTGACCCCCCGCTCGTTCACAGGTTTAGCCTATCTAACCCTCAAGGCGGGAATCGTTCATTATCCCGAACGTAGGATGCTTTGATTGAATCTTAGCTAGCAAGCCAACCAAAGAACTCTTGCTAGAGCGTCCGTTGGGGGTTGGTCTCTAGTCCTTAACGGAGTCAAACCAGAGACGCTCGAATCTTTGAGAGATTATTAGGCAGCTACTAGAGCTTGCTTACGAGCAAAAGGTACGATGTTGTTCGCATTTACTTTTTGTTTGAGCCTTTGATTTGCGAGAGGAGACTCACTCTCGACCTGAATCACAGAGTAGCGTTCGCCAACCTGTCGAAACCGTTACGGACCCATGTCTGATATTTCTTATTGTAGTAAATTTTTTTGCAAATGTGGCATTAGGGATTTTAGATTTTAGATTTTGGATTTTGGATTCAATCTAAAATCTGTCTTGAAAAGTTCCAATCGGGGAGATGGGAGGATGGGGGGCTAGGGGCCCCCACGGAGTGGGGTTAGGGGGAGATGGGGGGCTAGGGGCCCCCACTTTCGCTCTTGTTGGGGGGAAATGGGGAGATCGGGAGAAAAATTCTTCCTTGTCCCCACACCCGTCGCCCTTGTCCCCACACCCGTCGCCCTGTCTGTTTGCTCTAGGTCAACGCTTGAGCGCCACCGACAACTTCCAGAATTTCCTGGGTAATTGCAGCTTGACGCGCTTTGTTGTAAGACAGCGAGAGAGTTCTAATCAAATCAGCGGCGTTGTCGCTGGCGTTGCTCATGGCGGTCATCCGCGCTGCTAGTTCGCTAGCTGCAGATTCTTGCAGCGCCCGCAATAGCTGGTTGCTCAGATACAAAGGTAGGAGTGAATCCAAAATTTGCACTGGGTCTTGCTCGAAAATCATGTCGCGGGGAAAGGAACGAACTTCTCTGGTCACTTTCTGGCGTTCGACTTGAAATTCACCGCCACGTGTTGTCAGGCGGAATATTTCATCATCTGCTGCTTCTAAACCTTGAGTATCCAAGGGAAGCAGGGTTTGCACGACGGGACGGGAGCTAACTAAGGAGACGAATCTGGTGTAGATTAACTCGATCCGGTCTACGCTTTCCGACAGGAATAAGGAAAGCAACTCGTCAGCTATTTTATTAGCTTCGGCGGCGGTGGGAATTTGCTCTAAGCCGGTGTAGGTAGCATCGATGGGCTGGTTGCGGCGCTGGAAGTACTGGGTTGCTTTACGCCCTACAAGCACAAATTTGTAATCGATACCTTCTGCTGTGAGTTCCTTGGCGCGGTTTTCGGCACGTTTGATGACGTTGTTGTTGTAACCGCCACACAAACCCCGATCGCCTGAAATTACGAGCAAGCCTACTGATTTAAGTTCCCGTTTTCTCAACAGTGGTAGGTTTGCTTCTTCAAATCTCAGACGGCTTTGCAGTCCGTATAAAACTTGTGCCAAGCGATCGGCAAAGGGACGGGTGGAAATCACCTGTTCTTGAGCGCGACGTACTCTAGCTGCAGCCACCAGACGCATGGCTTCTGTGATTTTTTTGGTGTTTTTGACCGTTTGAATGCGATCGCGTATTGCTTTGAGATTAGGCATAATCTTTAAGTTCTGAGTTAGGAGTTAGGAGGCGCGGAGTTAGGAGGCGCGGAGTTAGGAGTTATCAGGTATGAATTATAAGTTATGAGTTTTGAATTCACTCTTTACTTCTGTGTCTTAACTCTTAACTCCTCACTCCTCACTTTTTAAAAGAAGGAGGCGCCCAGTTAGGAGCTATAAGTTGTGAGTTTTTAATTTACTCTTCAACTTGTGTCTTAACTCTTAACTCCTCACTCCTCACTCCTCACTTTTTAATGAGGCGCGGAGGCGCGTAGGGGCACGGCACTGCCGTGCCCCTACAGAGGTATGAATTATAAGTTATGAGTTTTGAATTCACTCTTCACTTCTGTGTTTTAACTCTTAACTCCTCACTCCTCACTCCTCACTTTTTAAGCTGTTGCTTTGAAGGTTTTCTTGTATTCGGTTAGCGCTTCTTTTAAAGCTGTTTCCTCTTCGTCACCCATGACTTTCTTGGTCTGTACTGCTTGGCTGTATTGAGGTTTGCTGGTCTTTAAGTATTCACGCAACCCTTTAGTAAAATCCGTAACTTTCTCTACAGCAATATCATCTAAGTAGCCGTTAATACCAGCGTAAAGAATTGCTACTTGCTCGGACACCGATAGGGGCGAGTTTTGGGGCTGTTTGAGCAGTTCCCGCAGGCGTACACCCCGTGCCAATTGGTCTTGGGTGGCTTTATCTAAGTCGGAAGCAAATTGCGCGAAGGCTTGCAAATCGTCAAATTGCGCCAATTCGAGCTTAATCTTACCTGCCACTTTTTTCATGGCTTTGGTTTGAGCCGCTGAACCTACGCGGGATACGGAAATACCGGGGTTTACTGCGGGACGGATACCAGAGTTAAACAAGTCGGAAGACAAGAATATCTGACCGTCGGTAATCGAAATTACGTTGGTGGGGATGTAAGCTGATACGTCACCAGCTTGGGTTTCGATGATTGGCAGGGCGGTCATGCTACCTGCGCCTAGGTCGTCACTCAGTTTAGCGGCACGTTCCAACAAGCGGGAGTGGATGTAGAATACGTCTCCGGGATAAGCTTCGCGACCGGGTGGACGACGCAGCAACAGGGACATTTGGCGATAAGCCTGTGCTTGCTTGGAAAGGTCATCGTAGATTACGAGGGTAGCTTTGCCTTTGTACATGAAGTACTCAGCAAGTGTTGCGCCTGTGTAAGGAGCAAAGTATTGTAGGGTGGCTGATTCACTGGCGCTAGCCGCAACAACGATGGTGTAGTCCATTGCGCCTTTTTCTTGCAATGTCTGCACTACGTTAGCTACGGTGGAAGCTTTTTGACCTACTGCTACATAAACACAGATTACATCTTCTTCTTTTTGGTTGATGATTGTGTCAATAGCGATCGCTGTTTTACCGGTTTGACGGTCACCAATAATCAATTCCCGCTGTCCGCGACCGATGGGAATCATCGAGTCAATCGCGGTGATACCGGTTTGCATTGGTTCGTGTACGGAACGACGAGCAATGATACCGGGTGCTGGAGATTCAATCAAACGGGTTTCTGTGGTTTTGATGTCTCCTTTACCGTCAATTGGACGACCCAAAGCATCGACAACGCGTCCAATCAAGGCTTCCCCTACGGGAACCTGAGCAATTTTGCCGGTGGCGGTGACGGTACTACCTTCTTGAATGTTGCGACCTTCACCCATCAACACCGC
Source organism: Heteroscytonema crispum UTEX LB 1556 (assembly GCA_044006015.1). GTDB lineage: Bacteria > Cyanobacteriota > Cyanobacteriia > Cyanobacteriales > Nostocaceae > Heteroscytonema > Heteroscytonema crispum. Next base: position 54,957 of record JBIPDF010000022.1, on the reverse strand, counting down.
ACCTACGTTGTCTTCTTCTAAGTTGAAGGCAAGACCGACGGTACCATCTTCAAAGTCAATTAGTTCACCAGCCATGACTTTTTCCAAGCCATAAATCCGGGCGATACCGTCACCTACTTGGAGTACGGTACCAACGTTAGAAACTTTGACCTCTTGGTCGTATTGCTCGATTTGCTGCTGGATAATGCTGCTGATTTCGTCCGGTCTGATGTTAATAGCCATGTGTGTATCTTTTTTCTTTGGAGACGGAAGGAAGTAACAGTTAGGAGGCGCGGAGTTAGGAGTTATGAATTATGAGTTCTTAGCTGAGTTTTTTGAGTTATGAATTATGAGTTTTATGTAACCAAAATTTGGCGTTTCTACATGAGTTATAAGTTATAAGTTGTAATTTACGAGTTGTGAGTTTTGAGGTAAAAAAGGTTTTAACTCTTAACTCCTAACTCCTAACTATTAACTCCTAACTCCCAACTCCCAACTCCCAACTCCTAACTCCTAACTCCCAACTCCTAACTCCTAACTCCTCACTCCTAACTTTTCACGAACTGGATAAGCGCAAGGAAAGACGGCGCAATTGACCCCGAATGCTGGCGTCAACTACTTGAGAGCCAACTTTGATGATTACACCACCAATTAATTCGCGGTCAATCTTGGTGTCTAGTTCTACTTCGCGGGCATTGGTCATTGCTATGACCTTTTCTTTAACTCCCTGCTGTTGCGCTTCTGAAAGAGGAACAGCAGAAGTTACTTCTGCTAAGACAGTTTGATTTAGCTGCCGCAAAAGCGCTAAATACTCTTGGCAAATTCCCTCTAGCAATATAATGCGCCGCCTATCTACTAGCAGCATTAAAAAATTGCGGAGGTAAGGATTAGCACCTTCGCCGAGTATTTGATTCAATACTGACTTTTTTTTCTCAACAGTGATGAAGGGGTTGTCGAGAACGTTTTGCAGTGCTTCTGAGCCTCGCAGCAAGCTAAGTAAAGACCGTACGTCTTCGCCTAACTCTTCTGTCTGGTTTTTTGATTGCGCTACTGACATTAATGCCTGTGCGTAAGGCTGGGCGACTTCGGCTGTTGCGATGTTACTTTTCATTTTGTGCCTCCCAGTAGCGCGATGCTGCGGTCAATCAGTGTTTGTTGAGTATCGTCGGCAATCCCACTTTTGAGTTCCGACTCCACTTTTTGCAATGCCATCGCGACTACTGAAGCCCGCAATTGAGCGATCGCCCGATCTCTTTCGGCATCTAAATCAGCAGCTGCCGTGTCTCTCATGCGTGCTATATCCTGTTCTGCCTTCGCCAAAACCGCGTTTCTCGCGTTTTCGGCGTTTTCTTCAGCAGAAGAGCGGATGCGCTGTGCTTCTGCTTGAGCCTGGGTCAACTTCTGTTGGGCATCGGAGAGGGCGATCCCTGCTTCCTTTGCACGTTGTTCTGCTTCCTGAATGGCTGCTTCAATGTTCGATCGCCGCTCGTTCAGGATGTTGGTTAAAAGCTTACGCCCAAAGAAAAACAATATCCCAACTAAAATCGCCAGGTTAATTAAGTTGGCTTCTAGTATGTCGAAATTCAGACCGAAACCACCTTCCGATGCGCCTTCTGCCAATTCAGAATGAACGGCGCTCGCCTCTGCGGCAAGTAATAAGAAAGTCCCCATGATACCCTACAACTGCGCTGCTCATTTGCTAATACGTTGATTTTTTCCTCTAGGGAAAAAAGTGTCATTTTTGACACCTAATTAAGCACCATTGTTTAGCGCAACGCTGAACGTGCGCTTCTTTTGGGTTTCTGTGGATATTTGCGTGTATCGCTCTACACAAGGCTTAAACCCAAAACTTTGTCTTTGATTTGCCGGCTGAGGGCATCCACCTGTTGCTCTAAGGAGCGCATGGCTTCCTGCTTTTGCTGTTCTATTTCCGCAGCTGCCTGTTCTCTTTGCATCTGAGCCTCTTTCTGAGCCTCAGCTACTTTTTGCCCCGCAATTTTCTGAGCATCTTCTTGAGCTGCGACAACAACCGCTTGGGATTGTCGGCGAGCATCTGCTAGCTGTTGCTCAAATTCTTGAGTCAATCGCTCGGCTTTTGCCAAGCGTTCGCGGGCATCAACTTTATTTGTTCGGATGTAATTATCGCGATCGTCTAGCGCTTTGGTTAGCGGCTTATAGAAAATCACGTTTAACAGTGCTGCCAAAAGCAGGAACTGAACTGCCATTAAGGGCAAGGTTGCATCAAAATCAAACATTATCTTCCCTCTGTGGCACCAGAAGCAGTTTTAATACTTACAACTTCTTCTAATCTTTCCTAATTTTTTTCAGACCCATAGATAACTGGGGTGAAATTAAATTAGAAGAGCTAGAAGATAAAAACATTGTCACTGATAGAGACGTGATAACTCACGTCTCTACAACTAACCAATTGTTTTAGGAAAAGGGGTTAGCAAACAATAGCACCAATGCAATAACCAGACCGTAGATGGTCAGGGATTCCATGAATGCTAGGGTTAACAGCAATGTACCGCGAATTTTGCCTTCAGCTTCGGGTTGACGGGCAATACCTTCTACTGCTTGACCTGCAGCATTACCTTGACCGATACCAGGTCCAATTGCAGCCAAACCGATTGCTAAAGCAGCAGCCAGAACTGAAGCAGCAGAAACTAATGGATCCATGTTGATTTTCCTTGCTTTGATTACAGAACTAACAATTGTAAGTTAACTACGCTTAGACGTGTTTTTCACGCTGCGCTGCACCAAGTTCGTTTTCAAATCGCAATCAAGCGAAGTTTTGAGCGCATATGCTCGCCGGAACTGTGCTATCTACTGAGGACTTTAATGTTCCTCATGCTCTTCGCCACCATGCCCTTCCATCGCTTCATGAATGTATGCAGCGGCTAAGGTGGCAAACACTAAAGCCTGAATGGCGCTGGTAAATAAACCCAATGCCATGACTGGCAAAGGTACAAACAGAGGAACCAGTAGAACCAACACTGCTACCACTAGTTCATCCGCTAATATGTTGCCAAATAAACGGAAGCTTAGGGAGAGGGGCTTGGTGAAATCTTCTAAAATCGCGATCGGTAGCAAGACTGGTGTCGGCTCTATATACTTCTTAAAGTATCCTAGACCTCGTTTGCTAAAACCAGCATAAAAATATGCCAAAGATGTTAGCAAAGCTAGTGCTACCGTCGTATTTATATCATTAGTTGGAGCTGCTAATTCCCCTGATGGCAACTTAATTAGTTTCCAAGGAATTAATGCACCTGACCAATTCGAGACGAAGATAAACAAAAACAATGTGCCGATAAAAGGCACCCAAGGACGGTACTCTTTCTCACCAATTTGGTTTTTGGTCAGATCCCGAATAAATTCTAGGGCATATTCCATCAAATTTTGGATGCCGCTGGGAACTTTCTGGATGTTTCTAGTAGCCGCTATTGAAGCAATTACTAGAATACCAATCACAAACCATGAGGTTAGAAAAACTTGTCCATGAATTTTCAGGTTGCCCAATTGCCAGTATAGATGGTGTCCTACTTCCAATTCGGCGAGGGGAAAATAATTTAAGGAGTTTAAGACATTAAGCATTTGCATTCTGTGATGTTTCCCCAGAAAGCTAGGAATGGAGTATTTTCTTGTGCCTCTAAAGCTATTTAGCGTCAGAAGCGAACAGAGTTTGCACCATGTAGACGATGAGCGTGGCTTTGTACGTTAGAAATCCCAAGAATATGGGCATTATCTGTAGCTGATGCCATTGAGTTGCTACTACTATCAACCCAATAAACAGAGCAAAACGTGTTTTGCTCAGACGCTGTTTTTCGTTACCCAGCTGCTCAACATCTTTTGCCAACATTCTCAAGTAAAGCACACCTGCACACGCTCCAAGCACATAATTTAGAGCAATGTTTAGGGAATAGAAAATCCACACAGAGATAAAAATAATCCCCGTTAAGACAAGTGTGATTAGCAATAACTCTTGATAGAGTTTGTAAAACTCTTTCATAGAGCTTACTACTGGTTCTGTGCCTTCAAAACCAGATTGAGCATCTTGTCCTGTTGTCGGCGTGGGATCAATTGGTTCGTCTGACAAGCTCACGGGACTCGAAACCAGTACAGCTAGTTATGTTGACTGCACATTCAGCCAGTTGAATCATATCACAATTGAGTAACATTACTTTAGAAAAAAACAATTAACTTCTTGTCAGCAAAGGGGGACAGGAAGAGGAGGGGGGGAGGGGGAGAGGGGGGGATGGGGGTAAAAAGTAAAATGGTAAATGTATAAGTTTTTTCAATTTTTCCGATGGGTTTTTGCCTATCCTGAGTTTGGTATGGTTAGATTTGTTTACTTTGGGGTTAATAAAATCAACTGCTGTAGTTGGAGCTTAAGCACTCCTTCTAAGCTTAGTTCTACATGACTCAAAATCTCTGCCACTGTTGAATTACCATCACACCTTTGCATAAACTCAAACTCGCCTGCTGACAAGTTGACTATCTGATAGTCATAGTTGAAAATACACTGGCTGGGAAATCCATCAATGCAAGGATTACGTTCAACAATTGCTGCTAGCAGGGTATCATCACAAGACCAGTCGGTTTTAATTAAGGGTGGACGACCTAGAAAAAACTCGTAGTGGCTAACTTCTGGATCTAACAGTTCGATTAAACGATATATTTGGCGATCGCTTAATTCTTTCGCCCTGGCAATTAATTCTGGTGAAGAGTCTAAAAGTCTCTCTAATTGCCAAAATCCCGGATTCGAGAAGCCAATAAACTCCAATTCGGAAGCGTCAATCAACTCAAACAGCGTCTCGATGTTATAGTCCACCTCTTGAGGATGGACGTACATATCGGCAAAGCATTCGTCCCGTTGGTTTTCCATTGCCCAGCGTTGTTTTTCGTACTTGACAAGACGGTTATTTTCTGGTAAAGAAGAAAATAATTGTCTGCCAACTTGAACGCCATCGCGATAATCGCCGCGTTTGTTGTTTTGGAGAAGAGCGATCGCTTTTTGCATAAGTTGAATTTCCCAGCGTCCCAACTCGCCATAGACGAAAATGTGCATCAAGCCGCCTGGGGCTAACTTCTTCGCCAAAGCTTGAATACCGCGAATTGGGTCGGGTAAGTGATGCAGAACACCCACACAGTTAATTAAATCAAACTCGCCTGTCAGCTGTTCCACGTCGTACAGACTGAGGTGATGGAACTCCACGCGATTTGCACCGGAACGCTGGCAACGTTCTTTTGCTACATCCAAAGCGCCAGTACTGAGGTCAATTCCGACTACAGAAGCTTGCGGGTTGAGGTGAACTAAGTATTCTGTGCCCACACCAGTACCGCAGCCAGCATCCAAAATCCGGATATCTTGCTTTTGGGGTTTTTGATTGGTGCAGAAATTATAGGCGGCTAACCAATTCCAGCGCCAATTGTAGCCTGGAGGTGGTTCATCCAGCAGCGGTTCGGGGGGGAAGGGGTAGGTGTTGTAGAGTTTGGCAACAGCAGCGCTAACAGTTTGAGAGTCAGACATGGTTCGGACAATTGCAGCATTCTTGAGTGTATCTAATGCTGGGTACTTAAAGTACATCAGATAATTAGACTTATTGCATTCATTGCTTGACCCGACGACTGAAGTCGTACGGTACTTTTGTTTTGTTAAACGTATTTTCTTTCCCCTTTCCCCTTCCCCCTTGCCCCTTTCCCCTTTTTAAATAGACTGACGACCTGTCATCACCATTTCTCCGGTGGGCTGTGTAATGGCTGCTTCCGGTTCAATGGTGACTGCAACTGAAGTTGTGCTTTCCCAGTTGTCTAGAGGCATTTTCAGCATAACTTTGCCTTCAGAATCCGGTTTAAATGTAGCACAATCCACTTTTTGACCGTTGACAAACGCCCACATTCGATAAACCTTACCTTCTGCTAAGGGAGGCAGATTTTGAAGAGTTAAAAGCGCCACTTGACTATTAGGGGCAATTACCAAGCTACCAGAAGAGGGGCTGCTAGGACTCATTCCCTTAAGCTTCAGCAAGCGGTTGTTGGGTTGATTGAGAAGAGCGATCGCCTTTTGATAGCGTGATAAATTAGTCTTGTCTGCTGCCATTTGTGAGTGCATTGAGCCTAATTCCTGTTGATGGCGCGACAATTCGGCTTTAGCTGTTTTTAATTCTTGGTGCAAGCGATAATTTTCAAATCCCAAACCAGCCACCAATACAGCCGCTACACTACCCGCCACACCCAGCCAAGTTCGCTGTCTTCTCCAGAAATTTCGGGAGGGGGGGAGTGGGGGAGGGGGGGAGGGGGGGAGAATATCTCTTGTTTGCAATTCGGCAGCTTGGAGAATTTGAGAACGCAAGCTTTGAGGTGGTAAAGTTTGGGAATTGGCGCTTTCCTCTTCTACTCTGCCGATTTCAAACGGTGTTTGTGTATTCAGGTTGACATCTGCAAGATTAAAAGATTCCGCAGCTTGGAGAATTTGAGAACGTAAATTTTGAGGTGGTGAAGTCTCTGGTAAAGTCAGGGGAAGTAATGCCAATGTCGCTTGCAAGCTACTAACTTCAGATGCTAACTCAGGATAAGCAGCCAAATATTGGTTAACTTCAACAACTTCTTCAGGGGTTAAATCGCCTAAAACATAGCCTGCTATTAGAGTTTCCCAGTCTTCAGATAGTTCAAGGTGTTCCATAGCTATTCCACCAAATCCTTCAAGAGTTTTCGCAGCTTTAATAACCCCTGGCGCGTGCGTGTTTTCACAGTTCCCAGCGGAACATTTAATTGCTGGGTAATTTCAGATTGGCTGAGTCCGTCATAGTAAGCCATTTCCAAGACTTGCCGTTGATTTTCTGGTAATTCTAATAATGCTTCACCAACGCGATCGCGGATTTCGCTGAGAGAAGCCTTTTCCATGAGATTATTTGTATTATCGGGGGAAATATTACGTTCCCATTTTTGCAAAAGTTGGTTTTGCGATCGCACCTGACGCAAACGGTTAATTGCTCTAGACCGAGTTATAGTTGTCAGAAAAACTATCATTGACCCTCTCTTTGCATCGTAGTTAGAACTGCGAGATAAGGTCAAGAAAACCTCTTGGGTCAAGTCCTCAGCTTCCGCCGCATTACCCAAAATTCGCAGGGCTAAACCATAAACAACTCCGCCATAGCGGTCATAAATAATACCCAGTGCAGACAAGTTACCCGATCGCAAAGCTTGATATACTTCTGTGTCTGTCTGCTTGGATAAACTCATTTTAAAAAAACCAGCGGAAGATTGCAAAGCCTGGAATAACTCTATATCCCTTTGGTATGCTTGATTCATATCAAAAAAACCAACTAATTCCGCTATACAAGTAGTATCCGCCCGCCAAAATCAGCGCTGCACTACCAAGGCGAATAACCCACTCAGATTTACTTAATAAAACCCGGCTTTGTTTCACCAGTCCTGTGAATAAACTCGCAAAGAAAATTACTGCGGTATAACCTAAAGCATAACTAACCATTGTGATAGTGCTGAGGGCAATAGAACCAGTCGCCGCTGCAGCCGCCAACACCGCAAATAATACCGGACTGGCGCAAGGAGAACTAACCAATGCAAAAGTCAAACCAACACCATAAGGACTATTAAAGGGCAAAGAAAAGTTAGTTTGAGGTAACGGTAAATGAAACAGTCCTGCAAAGCTCAATCCCATCAGTATAATTACTGCACCTACAATTATATTAATGTATCCTTTAAATTCAACGAGTACAGCCGAAGCAAAAGATGAGAACAACCCAAACATACTAAATAGAGTCATTACACCCAGCACAAACAAACCCGCTTTGACAAAAGCATCTTTACGGGAAGTAATATTTAGGGTGCCAATGTAGCTGAGATTAACTGGCAGCAGTGACAAAATACAAGGTGAAACGCTGGCAATTAAACCACCGACAAAAGCCAAAGGTATTAAAACAAACGGACTACTGGTATTTTGCCGCTCAAGCCATTGCTGGTATATATTTTCGACAACAGAAACAATATTTTCCAGGGAGATGTATAAATTTTGAAAATGATTCGCTGCCAAAATTAAGAGGAAAACACCGCCAGCCAATAAACTGAATACCAGAATTTTTTTGGGACGGCGTTGAATTGTAACAGATGGTTCAGACTCTTTTTTGGAAAGCATGATTTATTTCTCAATGAATTTCAGGCTATATCGTCTCAAAAACCGCAAAAAACCGGATTTTTCAAAAGCAGCAAAAACCCGGTTTTTGCTAGAAGCTATTTTTTAGGCATTTATTTATGTATTTGAGCGATCGCAGAATCCAATACAGTCATGTAGTCTGTTTTATTCGGGTTATTGCGGAACTGTTTGATAACCATACCTGTAGCGGGGTCAATAATCGCAACCGTAGAAGTTGCAGACTTATTCGCCATAAAGAAATCAGACAAACCTAATTTATTGGCTTTCATTTCGGCAGCTTTGGTTGTATTTTTATCAGTTACATCCAAAACTACAAAATTCGCAGTTTTTCCGTATTGTTTCTCCAACATCTTTACAGTCTTAGAGATATTGCGACATCCCGGACACCAACTGGCATAAACTTCCACAAATACAGGTTTACCTTGTAATTCCTGCGCCAATGGAGTACCTGCTTGAGCAATTCTAACTTGGGCAGCATTAGCAGAATTATTGTCAGGAAGATTGCTTGTAACTGTTGCAGCAACGCCAAGAGTAGTTGCAAAACCGCCTAAAGCCAAACCTAGCAATGAAAGCTTGTTCATGGTGATGATTTCCATTTATTGTGGGTTTCATTGGATATACAAACCTCAAGCCAAAATGGATTTACTTTAAACAGAAATTCTTGCTCAATTCAGCGAAACCTTAACAGCGCAGGAGTTTTAAGCCAAAAATCATGGTTTTCGACCAATCAGAATTGTTCAATGAAAATTTTTATGTTAAACAGGTTGTTAAATAGTACCCGACTCTAGGTGCGGTTCATCTTGCACACAAATACTCGTCCGCCTGCGCGGACTAATACTGATTCTCTTAAACGTCGCAACGCATTAAAATCGTTGTGCCCCCCTTTTTTAAGGGCAGCCAGCGCCCTTCGCGACCGCGATAGTAGGCGACTGGCGTGGGGTGGGGGGATCTTCAAGCTCTAAAATACCTAATTTTTCGCTTTAGAACTTTTATTCCAAAATCCTTTCATCCAAAATCCAAAATTCGAGGGTTCCAGAAAATGTTGGTAATGCTTATCCTTTCTAGAATGAGGGACGCTTATCAAAGGTCACATTGATGGGTTTGGCAATATTTTGCATCATCGATCGCCTTTTGCAAACTACCCAAAGCAATCATCTGAAAATTAGTTCCACCCTGAACTTCAGCGGTGATGTAACCAAACTTTTGCCCGCGATAAAATGTGTCTCTACCTACTTTTGCCACAGAACGAGCATTCCGGAAATCATTAGCAATCCCAGCATTATAAATATCTTCAAGTAATTTCACGCCTTTAGCGTTATCATTGGCAAATTTTATACTGCGGTCACCACTCACCGTGATTCCTTCTTTAGTTACTGACCCTTTTTCAGAGGTAACATTAACATAAAAATATAAATTCCCCTTTGTACCGTCATAACCAGACACCTCGCTGTTATACTTCAACACTGGTGGTAGTTGAGGTCTGGTTTTTGCCCACTTCACAACGGCGCTAATGTTTTGTCCTGGTAGGGCATTGGCGGGAAAAGTCGCTAACACAACAGCAAAAGAAGACAAAGCAGTTAAGCAAAAAATGTTGTTTATATTACAAATAGACATCGTTTATTACTGAGAAAGATATTAAACAAATATAGCTTAGTTCAACTTGATATAGCAGTCTGAAATCATGGGTGAGAAACGAGAATCCCGGTTTCGCAGGAGAAACCGGGATTCTGAGGCTTTTGGGGAAATAGGTGATTGATTGCGATCGCATAATTACCAGCAGCGCTAACCTCGGTATTTCAAGGCAGTAGAACAATTTTAGTCTGTGCGTGGGTCCCGAAAGTATTGGCGTTTTGTTCTGGTAAGGCGCTGGCTTTTGTGTTTGCACCCCATACAAGAGCCAAAGTGAATAAAGCAGCATGTAAAAATAAGTTAAATTTGTTACGCATAAATATCCTTTTTTATATATCGACGCCCATTCGCTACAGCTTGAGCCTCAATTATTCCGGAATTTTCCAGTGAAGTTTTCGTTTTTTAATACTTGTTTAAGGTTTAAGTATGAGTTCGCCCAAACAAAAATCATGGCAAACACCGAGGACAAAGGTTTTGGATGAGGCGTATAAATTGGCGAGTGCCAACCAATTCCAATATCTGGGGTGATAAGTTATGTCTGTCAAAATTATTCGTTTGGGCGGTCAAGATGAGCCGGAGCCAAATTATACAGGTATCTACGGCATTATTAAGGCTGGTGACATTCCAGGATTGCAAGGGTTTATTGCTAGTGGTGGAGATATCAACCAAGTACTTGAAAAAAGCGGCTGGACGCCATTATAAATCGCTGCTAATGAAGGCAATTTGGAAATTGTCAGGATTTTGCTAAAAGCTGGTGCGGCGGTTCATATAGGTTCGTCAACACCATTAGAGTTAGCTACTGGCAATGGTTTGACAGAGGTAGTTAATTTACTTTTAGAAGCTAGTAATTATTCGGGAAGACAGAAAAACACAAAATTTGATGATGCCTGGTTCCTAGCAATTTGTGGCGGCCATATTGATATAGTGCGATCGCTAATTGCTGTTGGTGCTGATGTCAATCGGCTGTGGAGTCGCGGTAGTGGTTTACACTACGCTATTGAACGCGGACAAAAGGCGATCGGGCAATTACTTTTAGCATCGGGGGCGAGTGTCGATATTCGAGATCCCGATAAAAGCGGCTCTGAATGGACTCCTAGAGATGCAAGCCGCCAGTCAAGCAAGTGGAGAAATTGCCGAGATGTTGATTGCGGCTGGGGCTGATATCAACGCTAAAGATACCCAGGGACGAACGCCCTTAATTATCGCTGCGGAATTTGGTAATGCTGAAGTTGCGGGCGTCCTCATTCAAGCACGAGCCGATGTCAACGCTAAGGATAATAACGGCAATATTGATGATTTCAAATTTGTCGATGACTTCTTTAAGAGTCAAGATGCTTATGTTCCAGCTTGGGGTAGTAGCGGACGAAACAATGGTGCAGGAAAGCGCATTACTTTGAGGGTGATAGGTCTTGACCCTGAAGACATAGAACGCATGGATTTTATCGCCCTGTTAAATAAAAATTTCCTTGCTTATGTGGGTAAAACCACTTATTACACCAATTGCAATCAGCACCACCGCCCGCCCGGAACTGTAAGTTCCGGGCTAATAGCTTAAGTCCACTTTAAGTGGACTAAAAACTTTTCCCAGTCCTCTTAAAGAGGACTTTCGCTATTAGCCAGGGGTTTATAACCCCTGGCGGTCGTTGAAACTTTGGCGCTTTAACCCACAGGTTTATAACCCCTGGCGGTCGTTGAAACTTTGGCGCTTTAACCCACAGGTTTATAACCCCTGGCGGTGGTTGAAACTTTGGCGCTTTAACCCACAGGTTTATAACCCCTGGCGGTGGTTGAAACTTTGGCGCTTTAACCCACAGGTTTATAACCTCCGGGCGGTCGTTGAAACTTTCAGGCTTTAACCCACAGGTTTATAACCTCCGGGCGGTCGTTGAAACTTTCAGGCTTTAACCCACAGGTTTATAACCCCTGGCGGTCGTTGAAACTGGCGGTCGTTGAAACATCTCCCGCCTCTGGGTAAAACCTCCCAACGTATTTTTTGTAACCATTTGATACAAAACTTAGTTTATTTCTCAGTCAAGCCTCCCATCCACTTTTAAGACTTGATACATAAAGACTACAGTTTCTACACACTTCTTAATAAACCAGCCTGTAGAACGCAAAACGTTCTAATCTAAAAGCTGACTGGGTTATTTTTTTTTTGGCAGTTTTGAAAGCGTTACTCTTAAGGCATGACTACACCGATGTGTCAAGCCGGAGATTAACCCAGACTTAACACATAAACGCATATGATGGGAGTTTTACAAATCCGATGAGTGTTAAGGCAAGTGGTGGAAGCTCAGTTGCGCGTCCGCAACTGTATCAAACCCTGGCAGTAGCTACAATTTCCCAAGCGGAACAGCAAGACCGTTTTCTGGGAAGTGGCGAACTCAACGAACTGGCAAGCTATTTTGCATCTGGTGCAAAACGTCTAGACATTGCCCAGACCCTCACGGACAATTCAGAAATTATTGTCTCACGGGCTGCTAACCGGATTTTTGTCGGTGGTTCGCCAATGGCTTTCTTGGAAAAACCCAAGGAACCAGAACTGGCGGCGATAGTTAGCGCTGGTGGAATGGATGTCAAAGAGGCAATGAAGCTGGGAACTGTCACCTACGTTGAAAGCCGTGGTGGGTTCCTGGAAAATTTACGCTCTATCTTTAACTCTTCGCCCAGCGGCGGTGCAACGCCTCCAGGCTTTAGACCAATTAACGTTTCCCGTTACGGTCCGACCAACATGGCAAAGAGCCTGCGAGATTTATCGTGGTTCTTGCGTTACGCTACTTATGCGATCGTTGCGGGCGACCCCAATATTATTTCTGTGAATACGCGGGGTTTGCGGGAAATCATTGAAAATGCTTGTTCCGGTGAAGCTACAATAGTCGCTTTGCAGGAAATCAAATCAGCTTCTCTTTCTTATTTCCGCAAAGATGCCGAGGCTACAGAAATTGTGTCTCAGTACATGGATGTTTTGCTCGCAGAATTCAAAGCACCCACACCTTCTAGTAAAGTACGGCAACGTCCTTCTGGCGACCAACAAGGGTTGCAACTGCCCCAAATTTACTTTAATGCGGCAGAGCGACGTCCCAAGTTTGTGATGAAGCCTGGTTTGTCAGCCGGGGAAAAAACTGAGGTCATCAAAGCAGCATATCGGCAAATCTTCGAGCGCGATATTACCCGCGCTTACAGCCAGTCGATATCTTACCTGGAATCTCAAGTCAAAAATGGCGACATCTCTATGAAAGAGTTTGTCCGCCGCCTTGGCAAATCGCCGCTTTACCAAAAACAATTTTACCAACCATTTATTAACAGCCGCGCCCTTGAATTAGCCTTCCGTCACTTTTTGGGACGCGGACCAAGCAGCCGCGAAGAAGTACAAACATACTTCTCAATTATTTCCAATGGCGGTCTGTCGGCTTTAATCGATGCTTTGGTAGATTCAGACGAATACTCTGATTACTTTGGCGAAGAAACAGTACCTTACTTGCGCGGTTTGGGTCAAGAAGCCCAAGAATGTCGCAACTGGGGTCCGCAGCAAGACCTGTTTAACTACAGTGCGCCTTTCCGCAAAGTACCTCAGTTCATCACCACCTTCGCTGCTTACGAACAGCCATTACCAGATCAACATCCCTACGGTTCTGGTAACGATCCGCTGGAAATTCAATTTGGCGCGATTTTCCCGAAAGAAACTCGCAACCCCAGCAGCAGTCCTGCTCCTTTTGGTAAGGATACCAAGCGCATCCTGATTCACCAAGGACCAGCAACTAATAACCAAAATAGCAATCCTCGGGCACGGGGCGAGTTTCCCGGAACCCTCGGGCCCAAAGTTTTCCGCTTGGATCAACTCCCCGGTACTAGGGGCAAAAAAGCTCCCAAGGGTGTGAGCGTCAAATTCTCCGAAAGCTCCACGCAAGCGGTGATTAAAGCTGCTTACCTGCAAGTTTTCGGTCGCGATGTTTACGAAGGTCAGCGCCTGAAGGTTGCGGAAATTAAGCTGGAAAACGGCGAAATTACCATCCGGGAATTTATCCGCGCTTTGGCGAAGTCGGATCTGTTCCGCAAAATGTACTGGACTTCACTATATGTGTGTAAGTCGATTGAGTACATTCACCGCCGCTTGTTGGGTCGTCCTACCTACGGTCGTCAAGAAAATAACAAGTACTTTGATATTTGTTCCAAAAAGGGTTTTTATGCCCTGGTTGACGCCATTCTTGACAGCTTAGAGTACAGCCAAGCCTTTGGTGAAGATACAGTTCCTTACGAACGTTATCTGACTCCTGGTGGTGTGGCTTTGCGACAACTGCGCGTTGGCAGCATCCGCGAAGATGTCGGCACAATGGTTGAGAAGCAAGAAGCGCCGATGTTTGTGCAAATGGGTGCTGTTACCCAAACGCGGACTGAACCGGATATTCAAACCCGGATCAACCAAGGCGTTACCAAGAAGCGCGAACAAACCAAGGTCTTCAAACGAATTGCTGGTAACAACGATAAAGTTGCCATCCAAACTCTCATCAGCGCCGCCTATCGCCAAATTTTCGAGCGTGATATTGCACCTTACATCGTTAAGAACGAATTTACGGCGTTAGAAAGCAAGTTGAGCAACGGCGAAATTAATGTTAAGGAATTCGTCGAAGGTTTAGGTTGTTCGAGTCTATACCTGAAAGAGTTCTACACGCCATACCCCAACACCAAGGTAATCGAACTGGGAACCAAGCATTTCTTGGGTCGTGCGCCATTAGACCAAGCAGAAATCAGGAAGTATAATCAAATACTAGCCACTCAAGGAATTCGTGCCTTTATCGGTGCGATGGTGAACAGTGCTGAGTATCTCCAAGCCTTTGGTGAAGACGTGGTGCCTTACAACCGCTTCTTGACATTGCCGGCGGCGAACTTCCCGAACAGTCAAAGGTTGTACAACCAGCTGACCAAGCAGAACAAAGATATTGTTGTGCCCAGCTTTGATCCGGTGAAGCCGCGTATGGATGTGGCGAAAATGCCGATTCTGGGTAAAGCGATCGCAGACATGGCAGCACAAGCTCGTCAAATCGACAAGAGCAAACCGCTGTTTGTTGAACTGGGTCGTTCTTTCAACGACGGTCGCGGACAATCGGTAGAAGTGGGTGTAGGTACAACCCGCCGCAAACCAGCACGCATTTATCGCATGACTGTAGGTTCAGGTCAAGCAGAAATGCAGCAGGTTATGAACGCCATTTACTGTCAGGTGATGGACGTATTTAGCGGACAGGTTCCCGATTACTTCCGCCGTAGCGACCTAGAAAGCAAACTGCGAAACGGGGAAATTTCCGTTCGCGAGTTTGTGCGCGAACTAGCGAGTTCCGAAATCTATCGCAAACGCTTCTATACGCCTTATCCCAACACCAAAGTGATTGAATTCCTATTCCGTCACATATTGGGACGCGCACCAGCCACCCAGGGCGAAATTCGCGCCTATAACAAACTGCTGGCCGATCGCGGTTTAAAAGCCGCTGTAGAGGCGATGGTAGAAAGTCCAGAATATGCCCGCTACTTTGGCGAAGACGTGGTTCCTTACCCACGCTACCCATCGCTACCTGCAGGTAACTACCTTGGTAGCGTACAGGCGGCAGCTGACTTAGTAAAACAATCTTGGTCTAGCTTGTCTCCGGCGGTGCTGACTGGACGCCGAGGCGATCGCTAGGTAGAAGAGACAAGGGGACAAGGGCGACGGGTCTGGGGCGACGGGTGTGGGGTGTGGGGGACAAGGGGGACAAGGAGGGGTTTATTCTCCCTTGTCTACCATGCTCCCCATCCCCCCCTCTCCCTTGTCTCCCATGCTCCCCCTCTCCCCCCATCTCCCCATTTCCCCCCAACCCCACTCCGTGGGGGCCCCTAGCCCCCCCTCTCCCCCTCTCCCCCTCTCACACAGCCTCGCAACCTTTCGTAACAATGCTTTCAGATTTCCGGTGGGACAGTAAAACTGAAAACGATTGTTACAAAGTATTAAGAGCAGTCATAAATGCTCAACATAATGCCCGAAAATATTTCCGGAAGGTAGCTGAGTTTTGTGGCTTGTGTACTGGTGTTTACTCAAGCTAACTCTCAGAATTATTAGCTTTAGCAGTTTTTTAACTGCTTTGTCTAAGAAAACGAGAAAAAACTCAGTCAACCGATTAAGTCGCACCAGTTTAATCAAATTCTGGTTTCATTAGTTCTGGAGGAATCCATTAATGAGTATCGTCACGAAAGCTATCGTGAATGCAGATGCAGAAGCCCGCTACCTCAGCCCCGGCGAACTGGATCGGATTAAGAGCTTTGTTACAGGTGGTGAACGTCGTCTTCGCATCGCTCAAGTTTTGACAGATAACCGCGAGCGGATTGTTAAGCAAGCTGGCGACCAACTGTTCCAAAAGCGTCCTGATGTTGTTTCTCCTGGTGGCAACGCTTACGGTCAAGAAATGACCGCTACTTGCCTGCGCGATTTGGATTACTACCTCCGCCTCATCACCTACGGAGTCGTTTCCGGTGATGTTACCCCCATCGAAGAAATCGGTGTTGTGGGTGTTCGCGAAATGTATAAGTCCTTGGGAACCCCCATTGATGCCGTTGCTGGTGGCGTCAATGCAATGAAGAATGTTGCTGCTTCTCTGTTGTCTGCTGAAGACGCTGGTGAAGCTAGTGGTTACTTCGACTACTTAGTTGGTGCTATGCAGTAGGGCGAACCTGTTTCCCTGCTGAAACACCAAGTATTGCAATACGGTTGGAAATAAGGAATAACAACATGCAAGACGCAATTACCGCTGTCATTAACTCTTCGGACGTTCAAGGTAAGTATCTAGACACTGGTGCTTTAGAAAAGCTCAAAGGCTACTTCGCAACTGGCGAACTGCGCGTACGTGCTGCTACAACAATCAGCGCTAACGCAGCTGCGATCGTTAAAGAAGCTGTAGCTAAGTCCTTGTTGTACTCTGATATCACCCGTCCCGGTGGTAACATGTACACCACTCGTCGTTATGCTGCTTGCATCCGCGATTTGGACTACTACCTCCGCTATTCCACCTACGCTATGTTGGCTGGCGATCCTTCCATTTTGGATGAGCGCGTGTTGAATGGCTTGAAGGAAACCTACAATTCCTTGGGTGTACCCGTTGGCGCTACCGTTCAAGCTATCCAAGCGATGAAAGAAGTAACTGCTAGCTTGGTTGGTCCTGACGCTGGTAAAGAAATGGGCGTTTACTTCGATTATATCTGCTCTGGCTTAAGCTAGGAGCGAGTTTGCGCTTAAGAGATTAGGTGCGACGTAAATTAAGGTCTGGAAATCAGTCGTGAGTGTTAGAACGTTATGAGCGCTTATCTTTTTGAAGAATATCTGAATGATGAGTGTTAGCGGTCTAATATTGACGCTTGATTTCCAGCCTTGGAGTGATTAATAAGATATGCACTCAGGATTTTGACATAAAAAAGTTTTCACCTCACTATTGGAGATTTCACCCCATGCGGATGTTTAAAATTACTGCTTGCGTTCCCAGTCAAACCCGGATTCGCACTCAGCGTGAATTGCAGAATACTTTCTTTACTAAGTTGGTTCCTTATGACAACTGGTTCCGCGAACAACAGCGGATTATGAAGATGGGTGGCAAAATCCTGAAGGTGGAATTGGCAACTGGTAAGCAAGGTGCTAATACTGGGTTACTTTAATTGCTATAGACCAAATTTTATTGTAAGGAGTTGCTAAGAGGTCGGAGATGACCTCTTTTTTATTTGCCCTAACGAATAGAATTCGCGGAGTTTACGGGCACAGGAACTAAGTGCGCCTACCCTTCTCTTCTCTTTCTCAGACGCTGCTTTCACGCTCTTTGAATTCACCTATCGATTGTAGAATGCGATCGCGCTCTGAATTTACACATTGATTGTAGAATGCGATCGCTCTTTGAATTCACCTATCGATTGTAGAATGCGATCGCTCTTTGAATTTACACATTGATTGTAGAATGCGATCGCTCTTTGAATTCACCTATCGATTGTAGAATGCGATCGCTCTTTGAATTTACACATTGATTGTAGAATGCGATCGCTATCTAAATTGATAAGCTGTTGAACATTTAATTTGCATATTGTTTGTAGACAAAACTCTTGTGGGGTGGGGTCGTATTGCCCGCCCTGATGATGCAAGTTAAAAGTACATTAGCTTATCAGTTCATCGTCTGCTTGACGGCGAACCGCCGTGGGAGTATCAGCCGGTAAACTTCTCCCAACTTGATAAACTGAATTGGGTTCTCCACTCAAACCATCACAAACAACCCCGATTCCAATTGGTGTGCCTAAAACAGGACAAATGACCGAGGCAATGGCGATCGCAGTTATTCATATGTGAAAAAATATAAATAAAAGATAATTTTGTTTAAACTTGAAATCAAACAGCTAAAAACCGTTGAATCACGTCTTGACTAAGTTCGCTGGTTGAACCAGAAGCAACAATACCGCCTTTTTGCATAGCGTAATAGTAATCAGCTTGACGGACAAAGTGCAAATGTTGCTCTACTAATAAAACAGAAATGCCAGTGGTGGCAACGATACGGCGGACGGCGGCTTCAATTTCCAGAATAATAGAAGGTTGAATACCTTCGGTGGGTTCGTCTAATACAAGTAATTGGGGTTGTCCCATTAAAGCACGAGCGATCGCTAGTTGTTGCTGTTGTCCACCGCTTAAGTCTCCACCCATCCGTGAAAGCATAGTTTTCAACACTGGAAATAGGCTAAAAATCTCCTCTGGAATTCCTTGATTCTTCCCCAAGGTCTTTCTTGCTTCTAACCCCAACAGGAGATTTTCTTTTACTGTCAAACGGGGAATAATTTCTCGTCCTTGGGGAACGTAACCAATTCCCATTTTTGCTCTTTGATCGGGAGATTTTAAATTGATTGGTTGTCCATCCAAGTTAATTGTGCCACTGCGGGGTTTGAGTAAACCCATAATTGTTTTGAGAAGGGTAGTTTTGCCGACACCATTGCGTCCAATTAAGCACACCATTTGCCCTGTTGGCACGCTGAAATCGACATTTCGTAAGATGTGGCTTTCGCCATAGTAAACATTAAGGTTAGAGATTTGTAGCATTATTTTCCTCCTGTTGCCCTAAGTACACCTCAATCACACGAGGGTTGTTTTGTACTTCTTCAATACTGCCTTCACACAGCACTGAACCTTCGTGGAGAACTGTTACTTTACGGGCAATTTGACGCACAAATTCCATATCATGCTCAATGACTATAATTGAATAACTCTCAGCTATTTCTAATAGGAGATTGCCAATATTTTCGGTTTCTTCGTCTGTTAACCCAGCAACAGGTTCATCAACAAGTAATAAATCAGGCGACTGTGCTACTAACATCCCAATTTCCAGACGTTGTTTTTCTCCATGAGAAAGTAAACCTGCTGCAATGTCTGCCTTACTAATTAAGTTTATTGTTTCTAGCAAGCTTTTCACTTTTATTTGTTCGGGAATAGAAGAACGCCGAAACAAAGTAGAAAACACATTTTTATTGCGGTTGGCGTTAATTTCTAAGTTTTCACGGGGCGTTAAGTTGATGTAAATTCGAGGAGTTTGAAATTTGCGCCCAATTCCCAAACGAGCTATTTTATGTTCAGGTAAAGAACGCAAATTTTTGCCTTTAAATAAAACTCGCCCTTTAGTTGGTTGTACTTTCCCCGTAATCACATCGAGAAATGTGGTTTTTCCTGCACCATTTGGACCAATTACTACTCGCAATTCACCCGCGTCCATGCTGAAGTTAAGCTGGTTGAGTGCCTTAAAACCATCAAAATTAACTGTGAGGTTTTCAGTTTCCAATATTTTGGCGTTCATGCTGTACTTCCGGGTTTTCTTCTAAGCTGGGATAAGTATTAATAATCTGACGGCGTTTGAGAAAATTAATTCCTTGGGTACGGAACCATCCGACTATGCCATCAGGAAGCATTGTGACGACTATTAAAAACAGCGCACCTTGGAAAAATAACCAGATTTCGGCAAATTGTTCGCTCAAAAAAGTACGGGCATAATTTACTAACAAAGCGCCTAATACTGCTCCAATTAAAGTAGCGCGTCCCCCCACTGCTACCCAAATCACCATTTCAATCGAGAAGGCAATATCCATTGCTCTGGGTGAAACAGAACCGCTTTGGAGGGTGTAAAATGCTCCTGCGATGCCAGCGATCGCACCGGAAACTGCAAATACCAATACTTTAAAATCTGTGGGATCGTAGCCGGAAAAACGTACTCGGCTTTCATCGTCGCGAATGGCGATTAACAACTTTCCAAAACGTCCACTTGTCAGCCAACGACAAATGCCATAGGTAATAGCAAGAAAGAATACTGTGAGAGTATAAAAAACAAATTGGGTTTTGGAATCGCTAACAGTTGCCCCAAATAAAGTTGTAAAATCTATTAGCCCATTGGTGCCGTTGAATAGCCGTTGTTGACCATTAAAAAAGTTGAAAAATACAATTGTTGCAGCTTGCGTCAATATAGAAAAATATACTCCGCGAATGCGATTGCGGAATACCAAATATCCCAGTAATCCTGCTAATAAAGCTGGCAGTATAAACACAGCCACTGCTGCAAAAGAAAACGAATAGAAAGCTTTCCAAAACCAGGGGAGTTCCGTAACGCCATAAAGTCCCATGAAATCGGGTAACTCACCTGAGGGAACTTGGAGTTTCAGGTACATAGCGATCGCATACCCACCCAACCCAAAGAAAATCCCATGTCCCAAACTGAGTAAACCAGTGTAACCCCAAATCAAATCAATCCCTAAAGCAACAATAGCCAGCGACAAAAATCGCCCCAGCAAATTCAGCCGAAATCCTGAAAGCACAACTGGCATAATCAAGATGAGAATGAGTGCGATCGCTACCACCACCCCCACCTCAATTAAAATTAACCGTCCTCCCTTCCTTGTCATTCTTTGCTTCCTCTGCGCCTCATTGGTTTATTATTAGGTTCATTATTAAGCATCAACAGTACGACCTTTCTGTGGAAAAATACCCGCAGGTTTCCACTGTAAAAACGCAATAATCAGCGCAAATACCATTACCTTCGCCATACTCGCTGTGGCAAAGAACTTAAAAAATTCTGCCAAAGCTGGCAAAGCAGTCAATAACCGAGATAGCGTTTCCGAACCAATCAAATAAGTCGCAGTTCCAATCGCCAATGAAGCCACAATACTACCTGCTAGGTTGCCCACACCGCCGACGACAACAACCATAAAGGTATCTATGATATAGTTTTGTCCCGTATTTGGACCCACGGAACCAAGTAAACTAATTGCACATCCAGCCACACCAGCCAATCCCGAACCCAATCCAAAAGTAATCGCATCAACTTTTTGAGTTGGGATACCTAAACAAGCACTCATGCTACGATTTTGAGTGACAGCACGAATCCTTAATCCCCACGCAGAACGCTGTAAGAATACATAAATTCCCAGCACACAAATAATCGTTAAAGTAATAATAAATAACCTGGCATATGGCAATTGAACACCACCCAAAGATATGCCATCTTGTAACCAAGTAGGAGCAGTTACATCCAAATTTTGGGCACCAAACCAGGGTTGGGTAACTGCTAGCTGATAAGTTTCGCTCAAAAACTTGCCTGTTGTTATTGCTATTCCCAGTGATAAAAATAATATCACTGCAATAATCCAGTTGCGAACTTTAGCTAAATTACTACGTTGATTTAACAGCCACAAGCCACCAAAAAACAACAGGGAAAACAGTACAATTCCTATAACCAAAACCCAATTTACACTGCGAACAAACTGCTGTAACATCAAACTAACGCCCCAAGTTGCTAGCAGAGTTTCTAAAGGTCGTCCGTAAAGATGTCGAATTACTCCCTGTTCTAAAATCAATCCCGCAGTAGCTGTTAGCAGAAAAGCGATAATTATCGCCAAAAAAATATAAATCTCAAACCATACTCCACCTAGTTGTTTGCAGCCATTTTGCACAACAAATGTTGTGTATGCCCCTAACATCATCAACTCACCATGCGCCATGTTGATGACACCCATTAATCCAAATACAATGGCTAGCCCTAGCGCTGCAATTAATAACACAGCACCAATACTAACACCATTAAATAAAGCCTCTAAAAATCCTGCTAATGACACCTTATCCTCCCAGCAATCAACAGGCAGTAGTCAATTGGTGCAATTTTTCCATGTGTCGAGACGTTGCAATTGCTAGTCTCTACAAATGTTATTGATGGGTAAATTATCTGATTACCAATTACCAAATGCATTGGTCATTTAGACTTTTTTGTACTTACCACCTTTAGCTGGATCGGACCAATCACAAGCAAATCCCTTGGTTTCTTTCACAAATTGATTCCAGGGAACTGGTTCAACTGGTGCAGGAGTCGCATAGACAATATCAAACAAACCATCATCTCTTACTTGACCAATGCGGACAATTTTTGAGATGTGATGATTAACATTCATTGTGACTTTGCCTTCAGGTGCATCAAAACTTTGTCCGTATGCTGCTGCACGCACCTTAACTAAATCAGTAGAAGCAGCTTTTTCTACTGCTTGTTTCCACAAATAAACCGCAACATAAGCTGCTTCCATTGGGTCATTTGTCACGCGATTTTCGCCGTACTCTTTCTTAAATGCTTCAACAAACTTTTTGTTAGCAGGGGTATCAACTGTTTGGAAGTAATTCCATGCCGCATAGTGACCTTTGAGATACTCTACACCAATTGCCTTAACTTCTTCTTCGGCTATACTTACAGACATGGAGGGATACTTATCTGCTGTTAATCCTGCTCCTTTTAATTGCTTGAAGAAAGCAACATTACTATCACCATTTAAGGTATTGTAAATCACCCCGCCCTTTGGCAAAGCCTGCTTAATTTTGGAGATAATAGCTGTTACTTCTGTATTACCCAGTGGTAGGTAATCTTCACCGACTGTTTTACCGCCAAGAGCTTCTAGTTGAGATTTAATAATTGTGTTGGCAGTCCGAGGAAAAACATAGTCTGAACCGACCAAAAAGAATTCTTTGCCCTTATTTTTTAACAACCAATCAATAGATGGTTCGATTTGTTGATTAGGTGCAGCACCAGTGTAGAAGATATTTTTAGAACACTCTTGACCTTCATACTGTACTGGATACCAGAGCATATGGTCTTTGCTCTCAAATACTGGTTTGACATTCTTGCGGCTAGCAGAAGTCCAACAACCAAAAACGACAGTAACTTTATCCTGTTCAATTAGCTTTGTGGCTTTTTCTCTAAAAATATCCCAGTTAGAAGCACCATCTTCCACAACTGCTTCTATCTTTTTACCTAAGACTCCACCCGCAGCGTTGATTTCTTTGATTGCCAATTTTTCAGCATCTACAACGCTTTTTTCACTAATCGCCATTGTACCACTTTGGGAGTGCAATATTCCCACTTTAATTGTGTCACCGCTAGTAGCTGCGACTGGTGAAGCCCCTAGAGATGAAGCAGGCGGTGGATTTTCTGTTGTATTAGTGGGAGAATTGTTAGTGCAAGCCTTCAAAAAAATACTGGCACTTAAAGAGGCGGAACCGTAGACTAAAAACTGACGGCGATTAAATCTTCTTGGCATATCTTAATTTTGTTTACAACGAATTAGCTAAATGTTTAGCAGTTGCCAATATTAATCTTTGGATTTTGACATCTGATATTAGTGTTATATTTAACTAGCAAACTGTCAAATGTGATACGATTCGTTGCAAAACTTTAATGATTAATTTAAAAACTGATACAGATGTGGGCAGGTAATTGACTGAGTAAATACAAAAGTAATATTATTGAAATCCACTGTTATGCCATAGCAAGAAACCGCAGGGTATCCTCTTTTTAACCCACTATCCATCCCCACTCTGAGCTTTCTTTCCCTGAGTGGGGAATTGGTTAAATCCCCACAGTTTTTGCCACAAAACTCACTTTCCAGCTTTCATTGTTTAAGTGGGTGGCAAGTTCACATCCTTCGCCAAATCTACTATTTTCAACAACTGAATCGCCCACCAAGTGACATTAATTTCCCACCAACGCCAACCACATTTACAGGACTTACGCAAAACACGTGGTTGAGAAGCTCATTCAACAGTCGCGGTAATTCATGAATTACCGAAGCATGAGCGTTGTGTTTTGCGTAAGTCCTAACTTAGCTACATGAGGGTAAGCATGGTGATTATTATGCCATCCCTCGCCATATGCTCTCATCAGCTAACTTCCAAGCGATCGCGTTTTCAAATCACGTCTATCTCTGCATATTGAGTATAAAGGAACAGCACGCTTGTTAAAAATAGACAAAATTTTTGCTAAAAATCTTTCTGAAGCTCGCGCATTCGGAATTAAATCACTTTTTCGCTAATTATTGATGGACAGAATAGTTGTCTGAAAAGGCTTTCAGCCAAGTGCGTAATTTACCGTATGATTGCTTATTTCGTAGTACATATATCTAAAGTTGAGGTTTAGCCTGAAATTATTCTCTCAAAAGAGACATGAATGCAGCTCATTTGTGTAGCTAACTTATGAGAGTGAATTGGCTGGGATGAGAAACCGATAAAGGTTTCCACTGACTGAAAAAGCCTTTGGCTTTAGTTCCTTACAAGGAGTAGGTTATGTCAGACACAAGCAACCGTGGTTTTGCTTCAATGGATGAAGATAAACAACGCGAAATTGCTAGCAAGGGCGGACGCGCTGCCCATGAGAAGGGTACTGCCCACGAGTTTACATCTGAAGAAGCTCGTGAAGCTGGTCAAAAGGGTGGTGAAGCTGTAAGCCAGGATAGAGAACATATGGCTGAAATCGGTCGTGAGGGTGGCAAGAGTTCTCACGGCGGCGGCAGAAAGAATGAAGATAATGATGATGATGATGCCAATAGCGAACAAAAAAGTACCCGTGGTGGCACGCCAGAACAACATGCCGAGGCGGGACGGCAGAGTCACAAGAACAAATAGGCTTATCGGGTACTCTAAAACCGGTGAGTTGCAATGATACTGTTGGCAAATTCAAAAATGGTTGACATTTAGCCTTTGAAGTCAATTTGAAATCACCCTTGTTGCACATTTGTCAACAATCCTTTGAGTATAAAACTTTCACACATGGCTTGAATCATCATTAATTACATCCACCATCAGGCGTGAAAACCTCACCCCCCTCTTTGCAAGCAAAGAGGGGGAATTATAATAATTTTCACTAATCTTCAATATTTATCTTGTGGGATAGACCGAAAAGCCCGCCCTTTCAAGGTGCTAACAGAAAAACCTAGTTTTACGTTTCCCAGAAACCGGGTTTCTCCTGGACTAAGTGTTGAAATCTCTGATACTACACCTAAAGAAACCCGGTTTCTAACGTTAGTCCCTTTTGTCCTTACTTCATCCTTTATCCTTTACACTTCAGACTTATGCAAGTCAAATATATGCTTTTTGTTACGAAAATCTTGTCAAAAAATATCAAATGTGTATGATGAATTTGGCTTTGAATTTCACGCCTAAAAATAGCAATAATCGCTACATTTTCACTGAAAATAAACATAATTATTGATACAAAATCCGAGTCAAAAAAGATGCCGGAAAATCGCATTATTTGATACATATTTAATTTAAGAAAATATAAAATTTACTACAGCTTTAATTTTTTTTAATCGGCAAAATGGGAGGGAGAAAAAAATACTGAAAATTTGCGCTCGGAGACGAATAATGGTAGCGATCGCAGAGAACGTTCAACATCGGCTAACTATACAAACTGTAGAAATTGCCCCTAACACAACGGCGATTCGCTCTCTTGATTGGGACCGCGATCGCTTCGATATCGAATTCGGACTGCAAAATGGTACAACTTATAATTCGTATCTAATTAGAGGCGAGCAGAATGTTCTAATCGATACTTCCCATACGAAGTTTCGTCAGTTGTATTTAGACACTCTCAAAAGCCTGATTAACCCGAAGGCTATAGATTACATTATTGTCAGCCACACTGAACCAGACCACAGCGGTTTGGTGGAAGATGTGCTGCAGTTAGCTCCCAGAGCCACGGTATTGGCGTCAAAAATTGCACTTCAATTTTTGGATGGTTTGGTGCATGACCCCTTTTCCAAGCGAATTGTCAAAAGTGGCGATCGCCTGGATATTGGTAAGGGACACGAAATCGAATTCGTGAGTGCGCCGAACTTGCACTGGCCCGATACAATATTCAGTTACGACCGCAAAACCCAAACTCTCTACACCTGCGATGCCTTTGGCATGCACTATTGCAGCGACAACACCTTTGACGTAGATTTAGAGGCAATTGAAGCTGACTTTAGATTTTATTACGACTGTCTGATGGGTCCAAATGCTCGTTCATTGTTGAATGCAATGAAGAGAATGGGGGAACTGGGGAAAATACAGACAATCGCCAACGGACACGGACCGCTTTTACACCACAATCTGGATGTCCTGACTCAGTGCTATGAAAGTTGGAGTCACAGAAAGGCGAAAACAGAAACAACAGTCGCCATGTTCTATGTCTCAGATTACGGTTATAGCGATCGCCTCGCGCAATCAATTTCTGAAGGTATTCAGAAAGCTGGCGTAGGTGTGGAAGTGTTGGATTTGAGTTCGGCAGAAATTCAAGAAATTCAAGAATTAGCGGGTAGGGCTGCTGGTATTATTATTGGTACGCCGCCAACCACCGCCGCCGCACCTCAAGCTGCAATCAGTTCGCTGCTAGCTGTCGCCAAAAACAAGCAAGTAGTGGGCATGTTTGAATGTTACGGCGGAGATGACGAACCAATTGACACTCTCCGGAGAAAGTTTGTTGATTTGGGTGTAAAAGAAGGCTTCCCACCAATTCGGATTAAAGAAAAGCCCGCTGCAAGCACCTACCAGTTATGTGAAGAAGCTGGTAAGGACTTGGGACAATTGTTGATGCGCGAACGCAACATCAAACAAATCAAGTCCCTTGATGTCAACATGGAAAAAGCCCTGGGACGCATCAGCAGCGGACTGTACATACTCACTTCTAAAAAAGGTGATGTCAGCAGTGCAATGCTTGCATCTTGGGTAGCACAAGCAAGTTTGCAACCATTAGGATTTACAATTGCTGTTGCGAAAGACAGAGCAATGGAATCATTATTGCAAATAGGCGATCGCTTTGTTCTCAACGTATTGGAAGAAGGCAATTATCAAGAATTGAAAAAGCACTTCCTCAAGCGTTTGCTTCCCGGTGCTGACAGATTTGCTGGCGTTAAAACCCAAACAGCGAAAAACGGTTCTCCAATTCTGACAGATGCTTTGGCATACATGGAATGTGAAGTTACCAGCAGCATGGAATGCAGCGACCACTGGATATTATACTGCACCGTCCAAGAAGGTCGCGTCTCCAAACCCAACGCACTCACAGCTGTTCGCCATCGCAAAGTAGGCAACTACTACTAAAGAGACAAGGGCGACGGGTGTGGGGCGACG
This sequence comes from Heteroscytonema crispum UTEX LB 1556, assembly GCA_044006015.1. GTDB lineage: Bacteria > Cyanobacteriota > Cyanobacteriia > Cyanobacteriales > Nostocaceae > Heteroscytonema > Heteroscytonema crispum. The sequence goes on along the minus strand of JBIPDF010000022.1, from coordinate 27,727 downwards.
GGTGTGGGGGGACAAGGGGCGACGGGTGTGGGGCGACGGGTGTGGGGCGACGGGTGTGGGGCGACGGGTGTGGGGCGACGGGTGTGGGGGACAAGGGGGACAAGGAGGAAATTCTTCTTCCTCGTCTCCCCCCTCTCCCTTGTCTCCCCCCTCTCCCTTGTCTCCCCCCTCTCCCTTGTCTCCCCCCTCTCTCCTATCTCTCCTGCTTACTGCCAGAATTTCACAATACAAATGCCAAATCTGCTGAACCGCTTCATTCAATCAGTAAAAAACTGGGCAATAACTGCCCGGTTTTTCCAGATTTTTCCCCGGCTTTCTCAGCTATTTCCTCACCTTCACCTAAAACCTATGACTGATTCTAAGCCCCGTGACGTACAGATTCTCCCAATTGCGACAAATTCTAAAGTGCTGAGGGCGCGCAGTTGGACACGTCTGCGTTTTGAAATTGAATATGCATTAGCTAGGGGCACTACTTCCAATTGCTATATTATTGAAGGCGATAAAACTGCTGTTATCGACCCGCCCCCCGAAACTTTCGCCGAAATTTATCTAGAGGCTTTGCGGCAGACTCTAGATTTGAAAAAGTTAGATTATCTCATCCTGGGTCATTTTAATCCCAACCGCATCGCAACTTACAAAGCTGTTCTAGAACTTGCACCGCAACTCACCTTTGTTTGTTCTCTTCCCGGCGCTGCAAATTTGCGTGCAGCTTTCCCAGACCAAGAATTAAAAATCATCGTCATGCGGGGGAAAGAAACCCTCGATTTAGGCAAGGGTCATGTTTTAAAATTCTTGCCTACACCCAGTCCCCGCTGGCCCGAAGGACTTTGTACCTACGACCAACAAACCCAAATTCTTTACACAGATAAATTATTTGGCGCTCATGTCTGCGGTGATGAAGTTTTTGATGAAAATTGGGAGAAATTTAAGGAAGACCAACGTTATTATTTTGATTGCTTGATGGCTCCCCATGCACCTCATGTAGAAGCAGCATTGGAGAAAATTTCCGACCTGCAAGTGAGAATGTATGCTGTTGGTCACGGTCCTTTGGTACGCTACGGTTTAATCGAACTGACCAAAGCTTATGCAGAATGGAGTCGTTCTCAAAGCGATCGCGAAATTTCTGTTGCTTTACTTTACGCTTCAGCTTATGGCAACACCGCAACTTTAGCACAAGCGATCGCTCTCGGTTTAACTAAAGGTGGAGTCGCTGTAGAATCGATTAACTGCGAATTTGCCGACCCTGATGAAATTCGCGCCGCCGTTGAAAAATCTGATGGTTTTATCATCGGTTCTCCCACCCTTGGCGGTCATGCACCGACACCCATTCACACCGCTTTGGGTATTGTCCTCGATGTCGGTGACAACAGCAAACTCGCTGGTGTCTTCGGTTCCTACGGCTGGAGTGGCGAAGCCTTTGATTTAATTGAAGGTAAACTTCGCGAAGCTGGATTTCGCTTGGGCTTTGACACTTTAAAAGTCAAATTTAAACCCGATGATGTCACCCTCAAACAGTGTGAAGAAATCGGTACAGACTTTGCCCAAGCCTTGAAAAAAGCCCGAAAAATCCGCTTACCCCAACAAGCTGCTACTCATGTAGAACAAGCCGTCGGTCGAATTACTGGTTCAGTTTGCGTCCTCACCGCCAAACAGGGAGAAGTCTCTACAGCAATGCTTGGCGCTTGGGTATCGCAAGCAACATTCAATCCCCCTGGTTTAACAGTAGCGATCGCCAAAGATAGAGCGATAGAATCCTTGATGTATACAGGCGGTAAGTTTGCCTTAAATATCTTGGCAGACGGAAATCACGTAGAATACATCAAGCATTTTCGTAAATCTTTTACACCTGGGGAAAACCGATTTGCAGGGTTTAACACAGAAACAGCAGATAACGGTTGTATAGTTCTCAACGATGCGATCGCATATCTGGAATGTTCGGTCAACCAACGCTTGGAATGTGGCGACCACTGGGTAGTATATGCAACAGTTGACAACGGCAAATTAATGCAACCTAACGCCGTAACTGCTATGCATCATCGCAAATCCGGCAGTCATTATTAATTCTTAACAGCAGGCTCACTGGCGGCACGCCACCCGCCATTCATTACAGAAACACGAAAAATCTGATATCTTCAGGACAGAAGCAAAACATAACTACTGTAGCGATAATTCATGAATTATCGCGACTGTTATTGTGGCAGTAGACAACAGTTGCGTACGTCCTAATCTTGCACCAGTCTCAATTGGGTAGGGTGGGCATTGCCCACCTTTCGATCTGCATGGGACTTTCCGGCTGCGAATGGGTTCCACCCGACAAAATACCCGTTATTGCAATTGGTGCAAGATTTGAGAAAAATCCAATTTCTATCCCTTTCCCCCTTTCCCTTTACCCTTTCCCCCTGTTTCTTGAAAACAGCCCAACTGACGGCACACCACCCGCTACGAATGAAACAAACAAGTTAAATACTCTTCCATAAGTGCCATCTGCCCTCAGCTAGATGCCTTGTTTCTTAAAAGCGCCCAACTGACGGCGCACCACCCGTTATTCACTACAGAAACACTTTCTTATTTTCCCTTGGACCTTTCACGCCACTTGCTACAACGCTTAAAGGCGCGCAACGCAGTGGCTCCCCTTTTCCCCAAGTGTTTCTTCAGAGAGTTAAAGAACACAAGCCACTTTAGTAGTAGAGAGTGCCGAACAATCAAGATTTGCTTGGGCTAGCCCTCTGCTTCTCAAGAATGCTACCTAAGCTTTTGTTGTAAATTTTTATATAGAAAAAAACTGCAAAGATACAAATAATCCAAAAGAAGAGACGAAGCTAGGAATTACACTTGAGATGTAGTGTAAAAATCCTGAAGAAATTTGATTTTTAGAGTAACTATGGATTTGACGGTTGAACATTTAACAGTAATTGATGACAAGCTTTCTGAGCGTCACATTGACCTTGACCCAAGTGGATATTTCATTATTTACCTTGATCGAGAGGCGGGGGTAATCTGTGCCAAACATTTTACCAATGTGATTGATGAGCGTGGTTTAGCTGTCGATCCAGAAACAGGGAAGGTGATTCCCGCACGGGGTAAGGTGGAAAGAACTCACACGACTGTATTTAGTGGGAGAACAGCAAAAGAACTTTGTGTCAAAATTTTTGAAGAAACTCAGCCCTGTCCGGTAACTATGTTTGACCATGCAGCTTATTTAGGTCGCGAATTTGTCCGCGCTGAAATGGCTTTGCTAACAGGGCAAGAGTACATACAAGATTAAAGTTAGGAGTTGGGAGCCGCCCAGTTAGTAATTAGGAGTTAGTAGTTAGTAGTTAGGAGTTGGTTGTTGATTGCTACCCACTACCCACTAACCCCTTCGGGGTGACGCTCGTTCCTCGCTACCGCGAAGCGCGGAACCAGTCGCCTGGGTCGGGAAAACGCCACTTGCTGCACTTGGCCAGACCCCAAGACCGCAGTGGCTCCCCTACCAAGGGCGCGAAGCGATCCGGGGGGAATCTTCCCGACTGCAGACTGAGCGCCCCTTCACCACTAACCAACAGCGCCGAACCCCTTCGGGGTGACGCTCGTTGGGACGCTCGATTACTCGAAGGGCGCTTCGCGGTAGCGATAGCGAAGCGCTCCGCCAGTCGCTCATGGGGAGCCACTGCGGTCTTGGGGTCTGGCCAAGTGGAGCAAGTGGCGTGGAAACCCCCTCTTGGCCGCGCTGGTGAACCACCAACCACTACCCATTTGACGATTGATTCACCTGGTAGATGTAGTAAGTCGCCATTGGGATAACGGTAGCGGCAATTAAAAGTCCTACTACCCAGGCTGTGGCGTTACCTTTATCGGTTTCTTCTGCTTTTGTAAAAGTGCCTTCTACCTGCACTTTATCAGCGATTTGGGGCGGTCCGGGATCGGGTTCGCCAGAAAGGACGGCGACTAGACGATCGCTTGCATCTAAAAATGCCTGATTGTATTTGTTGCCGTTCCGTAACGGTGCCATTAATGTTTCCGATGCAACACTTGTGGCAATTTCATCAGACATTAATGATTTAACTTTATCACCTGTAATAATGGCGTTTGCGTTGGTTAAGGTGTCAATCATCAATAATGTTTGATTGGCTTGGGCTTCTTTTGTGGGAAACCATTTTTCAAACAATGCTTTGGTGAAGCTTTCCGGGGTTTCACCATAGTCTAGACGACGAATAGTAACAATTCTTACTTCATTGCCAGTCTTGTTTGCCAAGTCTTGCAAGGCGCTGCTAATCTTACCTTCATTTAAGCGGCTGATTACTTCACCTTGATCTACAATCCAGGTGTCGCCCGGTATCAAATTGGGTATTTGATACACTCCTGTGGCGAAAGCGGGTGTCGCAAACAACGAAACTGTCAAAATTATCGTTGCGATCGGCAAAATTAGCCGGAGTATGTGTTTAGTACTGCTAAATACTCGGTTGAGGAGATGTTTCATGGGATGATTCCTAAGACAGACTTCCCCCAAAAATACTACACAATCACTGTCAAAATCAGCATTCTCAAACTTGAAGTTTCTGTTTTCCCGAAGAATTGGTTGCAAATTGCCTTTCAAAGCCTAAGTAAAACAAATTGGCAAATAGCAAGCAAATTGGTACAGCCACAAAGTATTAACACTGCCACCATAGGGTATAAAGGCAGTGGCTTCCCAACCTACGAAATCAATTTCTATATCGGGCGATCGCGCTTTTTTGAGTTTGGGGTGCAAAATATGATTATGCGATCGCATTCACTACAGCAGCGGTATCCCAATAAAATGGAAGCAGTCGTGTAATCTTCCCATCTGCAACCCAGAAAAATTCCGCCAAAGGCATTTCTATACTCTTTCCCGTGTTTCTCGACTTTGCACTTAAACGGGCTAAACCGACAATATAATCACCAGCATCATTAATACTATCAACTTTGATAACAGCGTCTTGCCATACGTTATTAAACGCTGCACCAAATTCTTGCCATCCCGCATATCCTTTATAGACGCCAGCATAAGGTAGTGAAGATGCTTCCTCTAACACAATATCCTCAGCTACAACTGCAAGCAAACCCTGCATATCACCTGTTGCAAGTGCGTCATAATATGCTTGAACGACTTTACGCGCTTCTGTCATATTACAGAATCCCCTAATCTTCTAGCCTATATTTCAACATAAACCGTCATGGCAAACTTACCGCCATCGCACCTAAAAACAGTCTTTTTCCCAATGCCCAATGCCCAAGGGACGCCAGATGCCTGGGTCGGGAAACCAAAAGCGCAGCACTGGCGCAACAATGCCCAATGCCCAATGCCCAATGCCCTATTCCCCAACCAACTGACGCGCTAACTCTAGAGCTTCTGCTGTTGTGGAAATTTTACCTTCAATTTGAGCCACGGCAATTTCTGTTAACAATTTACCCACCAATGGCGAAGCGGGAATTTCTAATGCTATAATTAATTCCTTACCACTTAATAGTTGGGTAGGATGAGCGACCAGATCATCAGGGTTAAGGTAGCGGTTGATTAAGGGTGCGATCGCCTCTACCAGCGTACCGTTTGTTATAGCGAAAACGGCTGCAGCCGGAAATACAAACCCCGCTTCCTGAAACAAAAAATACTGTTCTCGCAAGGATATCTTAGGTACTTTTAACTGCGGGAACAGTCTCAGGACGGTGGTTACGCCTTTAGCTTCGGCTTTGCTATAACTGAGTTGCAATAATTGTGTTTCGGCTGCTTCTGGTTCTGGGTTAACTAAACAAGCGAGTTTGGCGATACTCAACCAAGTTGTTTTGATGGTATCGCGGACGTATTCTCGCAGTTTCATTTCTAGTTCTTGCCAATATTCTGCTAGTATTGCGGCAGAATAGTCAACTCCAGCCAGTTTTACGAAACTTTCTTTTGTGGCGTTGGGAAAGAATGACGCCAGCAAATTATCTTCCCAAGCTTTGGTAAGCCAAGGTGTACCTTGAGAATTTGCCAGTAAATAGCCGATTTCTACCCGCACTCGTTCTGCTGCAACTTCAGTTATGTGAGATGCTAAAGAACGAATTGCAGTTTGGGTATTTGCTTCAATTGTAAAACCCAGTTGTGCCGCTTGGCGATATGCCCGCATTAACCGCAAGGGGTCGTCTTCTAAGTTGGCGGGTGATACCATTTTTAAAAGACGCTGTTGTAAGTCAGCATAACCTTGCAATGGGTCGATGATTTCTTGAGTATGGGGATTGTAAGCGATCGCATTTATCGTAAAATCACGTCGGTGCAAGTCAGTTTCTAAATTATCTCCTTCTTGTTGGGCAAAATCAGCGGTAGCATTAGGAAACACCACACGGGCAATTTGTCGTTCTGAATCGAGTAAAACAAAACCAGCTTGGTAGTGGGCTGCGATTTTTCGCGCTACCTTTACCGCCTTAGATGGAACCACAAAATCTAAATCTAGATATTCGCGAGTTTTTCCCAATAAAGCATCCCGCACAGCACCACCCACCATACAGGCATTTTCTGGTATAAATTCCAGGCTAAAGGGCCAAGTTTCGGGAGATAAATTAGAAGGGACTGAATTTGGCATTTTAATAAAAATCAACCCCGCAGTTCATGAATAACGGTTTGGCTTAAGCTAGATTAACAATAAAGGTTCTGGAGTTGGTTCTATTATGTGTATTTGTGTAAACTGCCACTATGTAGACCGTTGTGAAACCTATCATGCCGTAGAAGGACAGCACCAACAACCCCACTTGACCCAAACCCCAAATTTTAACCCAAATGAACCTTCTATCAATGTGAATATTCGTACCAAAGACGATGTAATTGAAATGGAATGGGATGTTGTGGGTTGTCTCAGCTTTAAGCTTGAACAAGGTAAATGGTCGAAATTGCGTCCGGGTGAGTTAGTGCCAACGTGATAGAAAATGATTTGAGATATAGGGATGATAATACAAAGGGGTAGGTGTTAATACTTGCCCTTTTGTTTATTGTTCATGGTTGATTGTTCATGGTTGATTGTTCATGGTTCGTGGTTTAGGGTTGATTGTTCATTGTTGATTGTTCATGGTTGATTGTTGATTGTTCATGGTTGATTGTTGATTGTTGATTGTTCATGGTTGATTGTTGATTGTTGATTGTTCATGGTTCGTGGTTCGTGGTTTAGGGTTCATGGTTTAGGGTTCGTGGTTCGTGGTTTAGGGTTCATGGTTCATGGTTCATGGATTTTAGCAATTAACAATTAACCATTAACAATTAACCATTAACAGTTAACAGTTAACAGTTAACTGTTAACCATTAACGAATTTACAACAACTGCAAAATTTTCTGTAGTGGAATTTCTACTGAATCTGGGCGATTTTTCAGTTCATCGCCTAATGCATAGATGGCTTTCTCTAAAACATAGGCATTTAAAAGCACTCGCAGTTCTGCTGTTGTCTGTGGCAAGAAGTTGCTCCCAGCGGCAGTTTTGAGATAAGAATTCAAAAAAGCTGCACTCACCCATGTATACCAAAAGTTAGCCCAAGCTGCGATTTGAGGTAAATCTACGGAACTAATCATTCCACTTTCGATTTCAGTGCGAAGTGCTTGGCTGACAGCATAGTGAAATGATAATAGCATTCCTGCCACGTCTCGCAAAGGCGATCGCTTCATGCGTCGTTCGTTTAAATTGCGAGTTACTTTACCCTCAAAGTCTATGATAATGAAATCTTTTCCGGTGTAAAGTACTTGTCCGAGATGGTAGTCTCCATGATAGCGGGTACGCATGGCTGTGATTTTTTGGTTCAAAACTAACTGGAAACGTCCGAGAATTTCCTGCTGGCGTTCGAGTACAGCTTTTGCTAGTTGTTGGGTATCGGATGGTAGAGAATTGAGTTTGTCTTGCAATAACAGAAATACTTGTCCGGTAAGGTTGCGGGCGTATTGGTAGATAGAACGCTGATAAAATGTTGAAAAGGGTTCCGGTGCAAAGTCGGGATTTTGGCGATCGCCTGCTAAGGCAATATGGAATTCTGCGGTACACTCACCTAAGAGTTGGGCGTTAATTAGGTAAGAATGGATGGTTTGACTTACCAATTCGGGAATCTCAACAAAGGGCAAATCTAATAAAGAACTTGTTGTCATGGGCACATCAGTAATATTTGCTTGCTGTGTCCTCACATGTTCAAAAAAGCCCTGCAAGCTATCGAGTGTATAGTCCCAGCCATTGCGAGTATCTGGGATGAATTCTTGCAATATCCCTAAAGTTACGGATGTGGGGGATGCATTTCTTTGGCGGTGGCGGTGGTATTCTAAGACTCCAGCAACGCCAGCAAAATGTTTTGCGTGTTTTTTCTCGTTAAGGAAACGCCGAATTTCCAAATCGGGGTGTATCCCTTCTTCAACTTTGCGGAAGAGTTTTAAAAGAAAGCGATCGCTATAAACTACAAGAGTACTTCTGTGTTCTCCTTTCAATAAAGTTGGTTCGAGTTGAGTTGCTTGTGGGTTCAACTGTGAAAATAAATCAGTATTAGAAGCTATTAATTCCCCTGTTATTCCTTGATAGGAAGCGTTGTGAGAAATTGCATTAACCAGCAAACTCAGAAAATTCTGATCTGCAACAGCATCGAATAGGACTCCAGGAGAGTGGGGGAGTGGGGGAGTGGGGGAGTGGGGGAGTGGGGGAGTGGGAGAGTGAGGAGATAAAAAAGGACTTTCCTCAATAATTCCTCGTTGTCCCCCTTGTCTCCCTTGTCCCCCTTGTCCCGACATCTGAACCCTCGCGATCGCAGCTTGAGGCGTTTCTGTTAACAGGTGCATTGCTTGTTCACCTTCTGCATAACTCAAAAGCAAAAGGTAAGTTTCCAAGTCTCCCTGAATATACTCGACCTGCAACATAATTAGGGAATGGGAAATGGGGAAAGGGGAAAGGTGAGTCAGCGCTGCGGGAGGGTTTCCCGACCCAGGCGACTGCTCTCCCGTTGGGGAAAAGGGGAAATTTTCTCCTTGTCCCCACACCCGTCTCGTTGTCTCCACACCCGTCGTCCTTGTCTCCCTGTCTGGGACTCTCTCTCCCGAAATAGATATAACTTCATTAATACGTGCAGTTTGAATAGTCCGATTTTTTCCGCCAAACCAGTCACAAGTATATAGATAATCCCGCAGAATGAATTCCAAAGTAGCTTTTGATTCACGTTGCGAGAAAACATTTTGCCATTGTTCCCTAACAACTAATGTTGGTAACTCCGCTTGGGGTTTAGAAGGTTGAGTCAAGCTGGGTTTGCGCGATAAAGTAAACCAGTAAAATCCATAGGGACTCAGACTGAGGAAGTAAGGTGACTCTCCAATCAAGGGAAATTCTGTATGACCGAAAATTTCTATGGGTGTTATTCCTTTGAATGCAGATAAATCTAATTCGACCGTTTGCACAAAATGAGACAAATTCGCTACTACTAAAATATGTTCCTCTTCGTGGATGCGTTTGTATGCTAAAACCTTGCGGTTGGTCGAGTGCAATAATTCAAAGCTACCTTGACCGAATGCTTGAAAACGCCGACGGGTAGCAATTAAGCGTTTCATTGCATACCAAAGAGAGTTCGGATTAGCTCGTTGTGCTTCAACGTTGACTGCCTCATAATGATATTCCGAGTCAACGATAACTGGTAAATATAATTTTTGAGGATTGGCGCGACTAAATCCAGCATTGCGATCGCTACTCCAATGCATGGGTGTACGAACCCCATTGCGATCGCCTACATAAACGTTATCTCCCATGCCAATTTCATCGCCGTAATAAAGTACGGGTGTTCCTGGCAAAGACAATAATAAACTATTAAGCAATTCAATTTGACGGCGGTCATTCCCCAAAAGCGGTGCTAATCTGCGACGAATGCCTAAATTCACTCGCATCACTGGGTCTTGTGCGTAGACGCGATACATAAAATCTCGGTCTTCGTCGGTGACCATTTCTAAAGTCAATTCGTCATGGTTTCGCAGAAATAACGCCCACTGACAGTTATCGGGAATCGATGGAGTTTGTTGGAGAATATCCGCGATCGGGAAATTATCTTCCATTCGTAACGCCATAAACAAGCGCGGCATTAGGGGAAAATGAAAGTTCATCTGACACTCATCTCCATCCCCATAATATTGTGCCGCATCTTCGGGCCATTGGTTCGCCTCAGCCAATAGCATCCGGTTGGGGAATTTTGCGTCAATATGCGATCGCAACTCTTTCAAAAAAGCATGAGTCTGCGGTAAATTTTCGCAATTCGTCCCCTCTTGTTCGTATAAATAAGGTACTGCATCCAAACGCAACCCATCTACCCCCATCCCCAACCAAAAATCCAGGACATCAAACACCGCTTGACGCACCGCCGGATTTTCATAATTTAAATCTGGCTGATGGGAGTAGAAACGATGCCAATAATATGCTTTAGCAACAGCATCCCAAGCCCAATTAGAAGTTTCAAAATCTTGAAAAATAATCCGCGCTTCTTGATATTTTTCCGGCGTATCACTCCAAACATAAAAATCTCGTTCCGGACTGCCTTTCAGTGCCCGACGTGCCCGTTGAAACCAAGGATGTTGGTCAGATGTATGGTTAACAATTAACTCGATAATTACGCGAATACCCCGTTGATGGGCAGCCGCCAAAAATTCTTGAAAATCTTCTAATGTGCCGTATATTGGGTTAACAGTGGTGTATTCGGCGATGTCGTAACCATCATCCTTTAACGGCGAGGGAAAAAATGGTAACACCCAAAGGGCAGTAACACCTAAATCTTGCAGGTAATCTAGTTTTTCTGTCAGCCCTGGAAAATCACCAATACCATCACCATTGCTGTCAGCAAAGGCACGAACGGGCACTTCATAAATAATTGCATTTTTAAACCACAGAGCGTCATTTTTCAACATAGAGTTTTGCATTTTGCTTTCAACCGCACCTGTAAAAAAAAATTTGTCGGAGTTGGATTCATCGAAAAGTTACACAATTCTTGAATTCTTTGTGCGTATTAACACCATAATAAACATCAATTGAATATCAAGCAATTAAGCTAATGTACCCATATCTCCGGTTAATAAAGTAACTGAAATGCTCGCGATAACCATCTAACGCAGGTAAGAACAATACTTATTTAATAAAATTTACAAAAACATTGATAATTAATACCAAATTGGCGTGAGTTGATTGTTTCCTCAGGCTGAAACCGATTAATAGCGAGGATTTACAATCCTAGGACTTACGCCTAATTGACGAAATTTTAAATGTTCCAGACATTGCAGATCCCCCAACCCCCCTTGAAAAGGGGGCTTTGAGTAAGTCCTAAATCCAAAATCCAAAATCAATATGGGCGAGCGCAAAAAAAGCAATCATACTAACGGTATATTTTGAGTTGCATTTTCGAGGCGATCGCGCAATGTAAATAAAAATAAATCTGTAGAAATAAAATTTTAATACCTAACACAATATTTGACTCTTGAGATAGACGCTAAGTGAAGTAATAGCATTGTAAGTTGTTAATTATCAGATAAGCTTAATGCTATTTGCATCTACACCTTTTTGTATAAAAAGGAGAAATTAAGTTGAAAAACACGCAAAAAAAAACTTCTTCTACTTCTTTAAAACTCAATATTTCGGAAAAAGTCAAATCCAGTTTTGATACTTCGATATACGCAAATCTGCTTGAGAATTATAAGCCCTTAAAAATCGCCCAGATAGCAGCTCCTTGGTTAACAGTACCTCCAAAGGATTACGGCGGAACAGAATCAGTAATCAGCAATCTTAGCGAAGAATTAATCAAACAAGGGCATCATGTGACGCTTTTTGCATCAGGAGACTCTCAAACAAGTGGAGAGTTGAAATATTACATCGAAAAGTCACTTAATGCTCAAGGAATTTCTTGGAATAACTACACTGAATCTGACTATCATCTCATCAACAGCTTTCGAGAAATCGCCCACCATCCAGAAAAATATGACATTGTACATACTCATCTTTCATGTACATCAGACCTGATAATATTTAAATTGGCATCACAGCTAAAAATTCCTCATATCTGCACGCTTCACAGCAGATTTCCTTTTGATAACAGAGAGAATCATATCGGTGAAGGAGACAGATACTATTTTAGTTGGTCGGAAAATACTCCGATGATTGCCATCAGTAATAGAACAAAAGAAGATGCAATCTCGAAGTCGGGATTACCTCTTAATTTTGTAGGAGTAATACCTCACGGTCTTCCTGACAGCCAATTTTTGAAAGGAAAAGTATCAGAGAGAAATTATCTGGTATGGGTAGGAAAAATTTGTGAAAATAAAGGTACAAAATATGCTATTCAGGCGGCAATTAAAGCAAAGAGAAAACTTATTATCGCCGGAATAGTAGATGAGCATATACCTGATTCCGTGGATTATTTCGCTCAAGAAGTTTTGCCATTAATCCAAGAATATCCGGAATATGTCGAGTATATTGGTCCAGTAAATAACAGTCAAAAAGCAGAATTATTGCAAAGTGCATATTGCTTTTTGAATCCCATAGAATGGGAAGAACCATTTGGGTTGGTAATGATTGAAGCAATGGCTTATGGATGCCCGGTGATATCCTATAAAAGAGGAGCAGCAAATGAGTTAATTAAGCCTGGAATAAATGGGGCATTTGCCGCATCTGTTGATGAAATGGCAGGAATGATAGAAGCTGTAGGGAATAACATTAACCGAGAAAAAATGGTGAGAGATACTTGGCAGAATTACTCAGTTACTCAAATGGCAAAGCGTTATGAAATGAAATACAGAGAAGTTATCAACTCTCAAATAGGATTAGCTGCAAAAATAAACGCGATCGCGCATTTATAATTCAGCTAGTAGGGTGCGTTAGTAACGCACCATTAATTATTATTTCAGAAAAATATGTTTTATAGACTGAATGTATCTGCTTCACTGGTTGAATTTATTTATATATTTTATTCCTGAAGTTAATCCCAATATCCTACTAAAGGTAGACGCCGAAAAAAAGATTTGTACCAGACAATTAGCAAAGCTTCGCCTCGTAGGAGTTAGGAGTTAAAACTTCTGCTCTTGAAAACTATTGACTATTAACTATTAACTATTAACTATTGACTATTAACTAATTATGAAAATTGGCGCTCATTATTTAGGTGATGGTAATTGTGAATTTAGGGTTTGGGCACCAAACGCCGCAAAAGTTACGGTAAAAATTGTTTCGCCCCAAGAACAATTGTTATCAATGCAACAGGAAGGAGGATATTGGCAAGTTACTGCTAATAACATTCATCCAGGAACGCTTTATTTTTACCAATTAAATGACGCTGAAACCAGACCCGATCCCGCTTCTACTTTCCAACCGCAGGGCGTACACGGTCCTTCCCAAGTGATTGACCGCAATTTTACTTGGAATGACAGCAATTGGTCTGGTGTTCCTTTAGAATCGATGATTATTTATGAGTTGCACGTTGGTACTTTTACGCCGTCAGGTACTTTTGAAGCGATTATCCCCCGTTTGAAGGATTTACGAGAATTGGGGGTGAATGCAATTGAAATAATGCCAGTCGCGCAATTTCCAGGCGATCGCAATTGGGGCTATGATGGCGTTTATCCGTTTGCCGTCCAAGATTCTTATGGTGGTACCCAAGGGTTAAAGCGTTTAGTTAATGCAGCCCACCAAGAAGGTATTGCGATAATTTTGGATGTGGTTTATAACCACTTTGGTCCAGAAGGCAATTACATGAGCCATTTTGCACCATACTTTACACAAACTTATCGCACTCCTTGGGGTAGTGCGATTAATTTTGATGACGCCCACAGTTTTGATGTGCGTAACTTTTTTCTGCAAAATGCACTTTATTGGCTGCAAGAACATCATATTGATGCACTGCGTTTAGATGCAATTCAGGCTATTTATGATTTAGGTGCAAAACATTTTTTAGCAGAATTGGCAGAAAATGTTGCAAGTCTTTCTTCTCAACAAAGGCGAAAAATTTATCTAATTGCAGAAAGCGATTTAAATGATGTCAAAATTATTCGCCCACCTGAGTTAAACGGATATGGACTTGATGCTCAATGGAGTGATGATTTCCATCATTCACTGCATGCATTACTCACGGGAGATAATATTGGTTACTACCAAGATTTTGGTAAGTGCGAAGATTTAGCAAAAGCCTATCGAGACACCTTTGTATACGATTGGAAATATGCGCCTCATCGCCAAAGATATCATGGAAATTCAGCACGCGATCGCTCTTTTTCTCAGTTCGTCGTTTGCATCCAAAATCATGACCAAATAGGCAATCAACTTTTAGGCGATCGGCTATCGCAACTGATATCATTTGAAGGTGTGAAATTAGCAGCAGGTGCGGTTTTAATTTCGCCTTACATTCCCCTATTGTTTATGGGTGAAGAGTATGGTGAAACAGCACCATTTACCTACTTTGTCAGTCATTCAGATCCAGAATTGATTCAAGCTGTGAGAGAAGGGCGCAAAAAAGAATTTGAAGCCTTTCATTATGCAGGAGAACCGCCCGATCCAGAATCTCCAGAGTCATTTTTGAAGTGCAAGTTGAATTGGGAAAAACGCAAAGAAGGAAAACATCAAGTTCTTTGGTCATTTTATCAACATCTCATCCAACTCCGTAACACAATTCCGGCTTTATTGCAACGAGAACGAGAAAATTTAGAAGTTACAAGCAATGAAACCGATAAAATTTTAACTTTGCGGAGATGGAGTGACAACAACCAAATCCTTTGTTTAATGAACTTTAATCAACAGGATGTCACTTTTAAACCTAACCTGACTGGAAATAATTGGAGAAAAATTTTAGATTCAGCCGATGAAAAATGGTTGGGTTCTGGCTCACATTTGCCAGAAAAACTTAGTTTAGAACAGCAGGAATTAAGTATGCGATCGCAAAGTTTTGCCCTTTACGAAAGTTATTCATAGATTTGTAGTGTCCAGAAACCTGGTTTCTTGGAGAAACCGGGTTTCTAAATTTTCATACCGCACAAAACGAAACTCAATCTCTTATAAGGTGGACTGAAAAGCCTGCCCTTTAACTACAAATAAAATCACCCAAATGAAATTTTACTATGCGAATTCCTGCAGCAACTTATCGAATTCAATTCAATTCTGCATTTGGTTTTGACGCAGCAAAAGCGATTGCAAACTATCTCGCAGAACTTGGAATAACTGACCTTTATGCTTCACCAATATTTAAAGCAAGAGCAGGTAGTACTCACGGTTATGATGTAGTTGACCCCAACCAATTAAATCCAGAATTAGGAACTGAAGAAAGCTTTGAAGGCTTAGTTCAACAATTAAAACAGCATAACATGGGTTGGTTACAAGATATTGTGCCCAACCACATGGCTTATGACAATGAAAATAAGTATTTAATGGATGTTTTGGAAAATGGTCCAGATTCACTTTACGTTGATTACTTTGATATTGCTTGGACTTCTCCGATTGGTAATGATATTGGCAACACTCAAGAACGTATTTTGGCTCCATTATTAGGACAATTCTATAGCGAATGTTTAGAAAATGGTCAAATTCAACTTAAATATGACCAAAATGGATTGAGCGTTAACTATTACAGTTTAACTTTGCCACTTAAACTAGAATCTTATGCAACTTTTATCACTCAAAATTTAGGTAAATTAGCCAAAACTTTAGGTAGAAGACATCCAATTTTTGTGAGGGTGTTAGGAATCCTCTACATGGTAAAAAATATTCTTGTAGATGTAACAGCCAATCAAAGAAAAGACCAATCAGATTTTGTGAAAGGTCTTTTATGGGAACTTTATACGGAACACGAAGAGGTCAAAACATTTATTGATGAAAATCTTCAACTTTTTAATGGTGAACCGGGAAAACCAGAAAGCTTTAATCTTTTAGATAGTTTACTTTCCGAACAATTTTTCCGACTTGCTTTTTGGAAAGTTGGTGCAGAAGAAATGAATTACCGCAGATTTTTTACGGTAAACGAACTGATATCAGTCAGGGTAGAGCAATTAAAGGTATTTAAAAATACTCATGACTTGATTTGTAAGTTAGTTAAAGAGGGAAAATTTACTGGTTTGCGAATTGACCATATTGATGGGTTATATGACCCGACACAATATTTAGAAAGATTGAGAGAAATAACAGGAGATACATACATCACTGTTGAAAAGATTTTGCAACCGGGAGAAGAGTTACCGGATAACTGGTCTATTGAAGGCACTTCAGGCTATGATTATTTAAATTATGTTAATGGTGTTTTTTGTCAAACTGACAATCAAGATAAGTTCACTGAAATCTATGGAGATATCACGGGATTAAAAACCAGCTTTGAACAACTTGTTGCTGAGAAAAAACACCTAATTGTCGAAAGAAATTTAGCTGGCGACATTGATAATTTAGCTGTACTGCTGAAGAAAATTGCTAGCAAGCATAGATACGGCAATGACTTTACAGTTAACGGTTTAAAACGGGCATTAGCTGAAGTTTTATCTCGCTTTCCCGTGTATCGAACTTATATAAATTATGAGGTAAATAATCAGGGTATAACAGAAAGCGATCGCTCTTATATTCAAGAAGTCATTGAAGCCGCCAAACCCCATACACCATTTTTGCACAATGAGTTGAATTTTATTGAAAAATTATTGTTGCTGCAATACGAAGATTCTCTCACTCAAGCCGAAAAAGACCAATGGCTTTATTGTGTGATGCGGCTGCAACAATACACGGGACCATTGATGGCAAAGGGAGTTGAAGATACAGCTTTCTATGTCTACAACCGCTTCATTTCTTTAAATGAAGTTGGAGGAAATCCCGAACATTTTGGTATTAGTATTTCCGAATTTAATGACTTTAATAAAAAACGCCAATCTCGTTGGCTGCATGCAATGAGTGCTACCTCAACTCATGATACCAAACGAGGTGAAGATATTAGAGCAAGGCTCAACGTTTTATCAGAGATTCCGGAAGAATGGCAAAAACAAGTTCGTAATTGGTGTGAAATAAATCGTTCCCATAAAAGAAGCATTAACAAAAGTTCACCCATGCCCGATAGAAACGATGAATATCTTTTTTATCAGACATTAGTTGGAGCATTTCCATTTTTGGAACATGAGTATGCAAGCTGTGTTGAACGCGTCAAAGATTATGTATTAAAAGCCATTAGAGAAGCGAAAGTTCATACAGCATGGCTGCGAGAAAATAGCACTTATGAAAATGCTTTTACTGATTTTGTCACCGCAGTTTTAGAACCTTCAGAACAAAATCAATTCCTCAAAGAATTTCGACCCTTTCAAAAATGGGTTGCTGAGTATGGTATTTTCAACTCTCTTTCTCAAACCTTGTTGAAAATTACCTCTCCTGGAGTTCCCGACTTTTATCAAGGAACAGAATTATGGGATTTTAGTTTGGTAGACCCTGATAATCGCCGTCCGGTTGACTTTGAAACGCGACAGTCGTATCTTAAAGAAATTAAGGAGCAAGTCAAAACAGATATTTTGAAGCTTGTAGATGAATTACTTGCTACTAAAGAAGATGGTAGAATCAAGTTGTTTTTAATTGTCCAAGCTTTAAAAGCCAGATGTGAGAATTTAAAAGTTTTTCAGGAAGGTGACTATTTACCTCTAGAGGTTACAGGCAAATTTAAAGAGAATATTCTTGCCTTTGCCCGAAGCGATGGTAACAGGATGAGCATTACTATTACTCCCCGATTTCTTACCAGCTTGATTCAACCTGGAGAGTATCCATTAGGACAGCAAGTTTGGGGTGATACTTGCATTCAGTTACCAAAAGAAGCACCTGCAGTTTGGAAAGATGCAATTACTAATCTGATGGTTAAAACGGATGGTAATCTGTTAATTGGTGAAGCTTTGACATCCTTTCCTGTAGCATTGTTGATTAGCCAATAGAGTTGTAGGGTGCGTTACACTCCATTAACGCACCATTTTTAAAACGGTGCGTTACGGCGCTAACTGAAAACGCAGAAACCCGGTTTCGCGAAAGTTACCGGGTTTCTAAACAGTTGGTTGTCCTACTTACTTGAATTCAACTGATTATTAATTGCAAATTATAGCCAGGGAATTAGAAATTAGTCATTAGAATTATTAGATAGGTCTTGTGAAAAATACAGACCTATCTTTGTTTTTATAAATCACTCCACTCATCACTTTGTGAAGGCTTGGAGGCTGTTGTTTGCTCATCAGTTACGGGAACTAGCATGTAAGCAGTTTGGTGATCGGGTTTGCTGATATTCTGACTGCTAGCTGGCTTGTCATCACTAACCTGACTTTTAGCTACGTCTACTGTATCTTGGATATTATTGTTAACGCCTTTAGCTGCTCCCTTGACAATTTCCGCTGTATTTTTCACGGTATCGTTAACATTTACAGCAGTATTTTTGACAGCACCCACTGTATTTGTCACAGTGTCGTTAACATTTACCGCTGTACCTTTTACAGTATCTCCTAAATCTTTTACAGTGTCGTTAACACCCTCAGCTACAGTCTTAACTCCGTCCCCGACAAATTTTACAGTTTGATTAAAATTTGTAACTGCATCTTTTACTGCATTCCCTACAGATTTGACAGTTTGATTAACTTTTTGGGCTGTATCCTTCATAGCTAAAGCACCAGCTATTGCACCCAAAGAAGCACCAATCAGGGTTCCTACAAATAATTTAGCTAATTCATTATTTGTATTATTCGTGTTGCTATCTGCTGTAGAGCTACCATATTCATTTGTCAACGATTCGGTAGTTCTGTCATACCCATTTGAAAATTCTTGATTGTCATTCATCATTATTTATTCTCCTTACAAACCAATGTAAAAAAGCGATCGCCACCATTTTCTTACACAATCTTTTCTTGATAAAATCAAGTTAAAATCAAACAAACTATGTTGTGTAACTGTGAATGGCTATGTAGAAAGGTAGCCCTAAAAGCATAAAGATGAGTTTGTTAACTTTCACCAAGGAACTGGTCTTTATCCTTAGCTGTTTAAGACTACCTTTTTAAATTGATACGGGCTGTAAACCAATTAAGTTTTCACCCACAAAATTTGCCTTTGCAATGTCAGTTGAAATGTTAGCTATCTAGGCTACTGTCAATCCGAGAAATTTCTACAAGCAAATCTTTTTCATCAGAAGATGTTGACAGGTCAGAATCTATGCTCATTGTTGATGCATAGCCCTGATTTTCATATGGTCTGGCATATTCAGTTGTACTCCAGACTGAATTCGTTGTATCTTGCACAGCTTGGTTCACATCTTGAGATGTATCTTTGACAGTATCCGCTACGTTATTTGCCGTACCTTTAACTGCTTGGTTCAAACCTTGAGATGTATCTTTGACGGTATCCGCTACGGTATTCGTTGCACCTTGGACTGCTTGGTTCAAACCTTGAGATGTACCTTTGACAGTATCCGCTACGGTATCCGCCGTACCTTGGACTGCTTGGTTCAAACCTTGAGATGCACCTTTAACGGTATCCGTTACCACGTTGGTTGCGCCTTGGACTGCTTGGCTAACACCCTCAGATGTACCGCGAACGGTGTCTGCTACCATGTTGGTTGCGCCTTGGACTGCTTGGCTAACACCCTCAGATGTCTTCTGTACTACATCTGCTAAACCTGTTGCAGTTTGCGCGGTTCCGTCTACAATACCCTGTGCAGCCTCTAATGAACCACCGATAACAGCGTGTCCAAGACCTTCAGCGACGCTTTTAACACCATCGCCGATACCTTTTGCTGACTGACCAAGACCTTCACTTACAGTCTTTGCGGCGTTTCCTAAACCTTTGAAGGCGTGGTTAATACCCTGAGATGTTCTCTTATTACCAGCCAAAAGACCAGCTAATGACCCCAAAGTAGCACCAATAAGTCCTCCAATTAGCGCTCTATTTAATGCACTATTCTTGTTATTGTTTGCTGATTGAGCATCAGATTGACCCCCCATCGTAGAAGCATTTCCAGATGTAGGATAGCCAGCATTTATGTTAGCACCTGCGGAACCTGAATAAGGCTGACCGTAAGGTTGACCGTAAGGCTGATTGTAAGGTTGACCGCCTGCTATTCTGTTAGCATCTCCAGTTGCAGAATAGCCAGTATTTACGTTCGTACCTGCGGAACCGGAATAAGATTGACCATATTGTTGACCGCTTGCCATTCTGTTAGCATCTCCGGTTGCAGAATAGTCAGTATTTACGTTCGTACCTGCGGAACTTGCATAAGGTTGGTCTGTCGTCATGCCGGATGCATTTTCATTTTGTCTATCAGAAATCTGTCTGCTGTTGACCATATTAATAGTTTCCTTACTTAAAAATGAGTTAACACCCAATGCGGTGTTAATTTGTTCCCATTGCTAATTTAACGATTGCGAATCATGTTTTAACTGCCCCCAAGGCAGACATCACAAACTAAATGTTCTGTCTGTGGTTGCAATTAACAAATGTGATGTAAACCACAAGTTTATGTTACTAAATAATTATTCAATTTTTTGTAAAAATAGTTGACATACTAATGCAAATAATACGCATTTTTACTTAAAAACCAGCTAGATTTTTTTTGATAAATGCCTTAAATAGGAAGTAATTGCATACAAACTAGACGTCTTTTTAATAAAGACTCGCTATTTGAAATATCACTAAGTAAGTAACATAATTACGTACGCCAAAACAAATGCAAATTCTTACCCATTTTGCCCTCTATCTTTCGTATGATTTTTGTAATGAGATGGTTATAAATAAACTAAATAGTTGCACCGTGGGTATTAGCGACCAGATTTTTGTATTCCTGGAGACAAAATGACTTGACATGACTTCCATTCTTGAGATAGAAGTAGATGTAAATTGACAACAGTTATTCTGACATTTGTTAGATATATCTTTTTGAAAAAATCAATTATTAAAGAAATGTTTCACTATATAAAATACGATTTAAAGATGATTCAAGATGAAGCGCGTTATTTAGTGCGAAAAGGATGTATAAGTCGTCAGCAGCCAATTTATGTTATCTCGAAATATTTGAGCGATCGCGAATGGATTTTTGTTGAGCGGGAGTTAGAAGAGAGGAATCTGAAATTAGGCGATCGCATTAGCATTTTACTTGGTAACGAGCAGTGGGATAACGATTAATATCATGTATTTTATGAGTAGCCATATTATTTGGTGTGGCTGTTAATTGTTCATTGTTAATAGCGCTCATTCGATGAACTCTCGGTAATTAACCGGACACTATCGCATTCAATATCACACTGAAAACAAGATTTTTTGTATTTGTTTGTATTTGTTTGTATTTGCGATCGCTTTCTAACTTAACCTAATTTTAACCTTGTGACAGAGGAAAAATCTGTTGCTACATTAGATATTTGAATCAAGAGGCATTACTGCATAGGTAAGCAAGAATTTTCGTCTCCGCTGACGGAAAATTGCATTCTAACTCTCAACACTCATGCAGTCATCATAAACTCAGCCATCAAACTGTTACCCAAGCGAAAACTAAAAAATCAGCGAGGTACTTGTTACCTCGCTTTTACATTTGTGTTGTTATGATTTCGGCTTCATAAACCCGGTTTCTAACATCGGCGTGTGTAAATCCTATTATTTACAAATACAAACTTCCGTTGATTTATACCCATTTATCATTTAATTTTTGTAGCAGAGGCGTAGAAAAGTTAAGAGGTACTTATTCTTACTAATTGCATCTTACATAAAGCATTTTATAAATTATCTTTTGTATCTCCAGTCCAGTTGTTAAGTATATCTTTGACTACAACTTCTTTTATCCAAATTTGAAATACAATCACTAATGGAATAGCCAAAAATACACCTAAAAAACCGAAAAAGCTGCCAAAGATTATTACTGCTAATAAGGTAACTGCAGGTAGCAGAGAAACTTGAGTTTTCATAATCAAAGGCACCACAATTAGACTTTCAATTTGTTGAATTCCAAAATATAATGCTACGACTGCGGCTGCTTTCCAAGGGGCATCAAGCAAGGCAAGGAGTAGCGGCGGAATCAAACTTAAAGTTGGTCCAACATTAGGAATAAACTCTAATAATCCAGCTAAAAGAGCATTAACTAGCGGTAGCCTGACGTGGAAAATTAACAGTCCAATATAGCTCAATAGCCCGATCAGGAACATTGTAATGAGCGTGCCTTTTATCCAACCAACTAAAGAGTTATTACACTCATCCAGAATTTCATCAACTCGCCGGCGATAAAACGCCGGAAATAACAATATAAATCCTCGTCGATAAGACGATGGATTTGTCAATAGCATGATAGTGAGAACTAAGAATAGAAATAATGTTAAAACAATGGTCAGCGAACTACTGATTAAGGCAAAAAAGTTGGTAAGCAGTCGATTTAACCAACTTTGCAAACCTTCGGTAAGATATCTTAAACCACGAATATCTTCTAACAGTTGGGTTGGAATCACGGTTTGCAGCCAATTATTCCACGAACGTATTCTTTCTAATACTTTAGGTAGAAGAACGCTAAATTCTTGTAATTGGTCAACAATCCGCGGCACAATCAGTGCAAAAAAGCCTACAATAATCGTTAGCAGAAAACCAACTGATATGGCGATGGCAATGCCTCGGTTGATGCGAAACCTCTGTAAAAATTTGACAACTTGATTTAAGATTGCTGCCAAAACTACAGCGGCAAATACTACTAAAACAATTTGCCGGATTTGCCATAAAATATAAAGAGATATCGCTAGGGCGAGTAAGCCGATCAATTGACCGAAACGCACAATATTGCCTCCGTGCTGTGGCTATTTGCACCGATTGGGCTAATTTGATTATTCTTAATGGTGTTTGATATTATTTAAGAATTAACTATTTTCCTATGATAAAACAACCTCTAAAAGGCATATTTTTCCATAAAATCGCTATATCAATCTAAAGGAATACTTATAAAAACTGAAAGTCTCAAAAACCCGGTTTTCACGAATCATTTAGAATTGCTATATTAAGTTTATCTATAGCAATCAGATTTAATTTCTGAAATTTTGGCAATTGATTAATTGCATGTTAAGCAATACACCCGATATCTTTCAACATTTTTAAATGCTTTTGCACCGGTGCGAGGGTATTTGCAGCAATCATTCCACTGGCGGCGACTGCTGGTAAACCAATACCGGGAAATGTTGAATCTCCGCAACACATTAATCCTGCAAGAGGCGTTTTGGGACCGGGAAACAAGCCAACTCCGGCGCGAATTGCGGGACCGTAGGAACCTCGATGGCGTCGCAGAAAGCGTTCGTGAGTCAGTGGTGTACCAACTAGTGTCACTTCACAACGCGATCGCATATCTGGGATAATTCTCTCTAAGGCTTGCCACATAACTTCTGCACGCGCCTGCTTTTGTTGCTTATACTCTTCACTGTTGCGGTTCATCCCCTGCCAAATGGCGTAAGGTTCGTTACCAGGTGTATAGACGTGAATTACGTGTTTTACCGGTGGTGCTAGCGATGGGTCTAACAGCGATGGAATTGATATAAGTACAAGGTTTTGAGGCGCTGTAATGCCTTTTTCCCAATCGTTGACTACGATATAATGACACGCCAAATTTGACTTTAATCCTTGGGCGTCAATGCCAAGATGAAGATGCATAAAGCTATCACATTCTGGTGTGCTAACTCGCTTTTGGCGAAACTGTTTTGATACAGCTTCTTCTGGAAGCAATTTCAGCGTATCCCACACCGATGCATTAGATATAACTGCCCGACGCGCTTTTATTTCTTGACCACCACGCAGACATACACCGACTGCACGGTTATTTTTTACCAATATTTGTTCGACATGAGCGCTTTTTAACAACCGACCGCCGTGTTTTTCCAGTCCCCGCACCAAAGCGTCAACCAAAGCACTGCTACCACCAATCGGATAGTCCAGCATCACACCCGGTCGATACCAATCTGCAAACATAAATGCTACCTCTGCGGTACTGGTGCCATCTGCTGGCAGTCCGGAAAGCAGAAAACACAACATGTTAAGCCAATTGCGCGTAAAAGAATCTTGAACAACGCCTTCCATGATGCGAGAGAAAGGTGCAGTCAATTTGCCAATATTTGTAACATGTCGCCCCATCAATAAGGCAAATTTACTTATAGTGACAACCGCACCCATATCAAAGCGTAATGCAGCTGGTGGAATAGCGATCGCTGCATTTGCGAGTGGTTCCATAACGCGCTGAAGTTCGCGCCATTGAGTTACGGCGTCACTGCCGCAAAATCTCGCCAGCACTTCACAAAATTGCTCGGCACCAACCGATGTATCAAAATTCCCTTCTGGCAAACAGCAACCCCAAGTATCATATTTGACGCATGGTAATTCTTCACCAATGGCGTCCAGTACTTGTTTGAGAGGGTTTGCAGAGGGGCTGTAAGACAGTCCAGAGTAAAGCGAAGGACCGGAATCAAACTTAAATCCATTGCGTTCAAAACCGTGCGCCGCACCACCAGCAATTGAGTGACTTTCGCAAACTGTGACATCAAAGCCATAGCGTGCTAAAAGCGCCGCACAACTTAAACCGCCGATACCGCTACCAATAACAACTACATCTGTATCTAGGGCATTGGACATGGGAAAAATATAGTTATGTTCTTTTACTTGTTGTTTGTTGTTTGTTGTTTGTTGTTTGTTGTTTGTTGTTTGTTGTTTGTTGTGTGTTGTTTGTTGTTTGTTGTTCAGGAATTTTTAACCATTAACCATTAACTATGAACTATGAACCATTAACCATTAACAATTAACAATTAACCATCAACCATTAACCTCTTTTAAAACTTCATTCATTGGATACTCTTCATCATTAAAAAGCAACGATACTTCAGTTCTAGTTAATGGAAAAGGTTCCAAAAGCTCGTCGTTTTCCCAACTTTCCAATCGCCACCAAAGGGTTTGTACAGCAATATCTTTACCATTAATTGACTCAAAAGTAATTTCGCCGATGTTATTTACACCCACAATTTGTTTGCCGTGCCCCCATTTACCTCTATAATCACTATGATTTTTTGCCATTGCCAGATATTCTTCCAAAGGTTGCCGGCGTTCTTGTGCCGGTAGGGGAGCAATCACATAAGTGGGTTTAACAGGATGTGAATCGTTTGGTTCGTTGACTTCTTCAAATTTAGCTAATAGGAAATCAAAGCGATACCACCATTCGGGTTTTTTAGTAATTTGTAATTCTTTAAACCAACTACGCTCTTTAACTAAATCTATTTTGGCAGGATTACCCTTAATTCTCCAAGGGATACATTGCATTGTTTCGTTAATCAGAGCGTAAAAAACACCAATTTCTAATTCATTATCTCCGGGGTTTTCCCATCCTAAAATTTCCGATGTTGGTAAATCATTTATAAATTCTAAAGGAATAAAACCTTTAGTATGTAACGAATAGCTGCCACCCGTTCCTCGCTGTTCGTTCTTCAATGAACTACTCGTAAATTGGGCAATGACAAGTTCAGTATATACCTTTTTTGCACTTTGAAAAGGATGTATTGCCGAGTATTGCAAACGAGCTGCAAAACTGTAATGAACATCACCAGATAAGAGAATTACACGACTTTTTTGAACAGGTAATGTTCGTAATGCCAGTGTAGCAATCAAACGTTCAAATGCTGTTTCTTCTAAACCCCAAGCTTCTGGATCGAAACCCCAAGCAGCAGTACCTAATTTTTCTGCAACAGTTTTAGCTTTTCTTTGTATGTCTTCCAGAAAAGGTACGCCAATGACTGGTCCTGGCGATATCACAAAAGTCACTTTTGCATTGCTATTACCACTGACTTTTAATATTTGTTCATTACAAGCTTTCGCGCTCAAAAGTGCAGGAAAATCAAATTCTTTGCCTGGAAATTCCCGCCATGTACGCGTATCGAGTACTATTACTTCATAGCCGGGAGCAGTTACAGTGTAGTGCCACTGAATGGTATCGTTATTGTGGGGTATTCCCCTGGGATTGTTATTTTTGATATCCGCAACTGATGGTAACCCAATGCGATCGCTAATTTCTTTTTCATGTTCTGGATTTTGACTTTGGCACGACCATGCAGAAGCGGCGTTTAACAAAACTTCACCTGGTTTACCTGCTTCAAACTGGTCTGGAGTGTTTCCCCACGCTTGACAAATAGCATAAGCTAATATACCATTTTGCAACACGCGCCTGCCTAGAGGTTTACTCAAAACGCGATCGCACCACGCCATGTTCAAATACCAATCGTCGGTAATTTCGTGGTCATCAAATATCATATAAGTAGGAATATTAGCCAAAGCTCGTCTAATATCCTTAAGCGTTAAGCAAAATTGTTGTAAATAACCAAGTTCTTTTTGAAATAAAGCTGCTTCCCCTCTTTTTGGCTGTGCATTGGGGTTAACATCTTCAAATGTGGGAAAATCTTCTAATTTAACCCAAAGTACATCACTCCAAGCGAAAAGATACATTGTCAAAAATTCGCCGAATGTAAATAAATGACTTTTGGCTAAATTTCCGATTTTGTTAAATTTAGTAAGACTAGCTGTTAATCCAGCAATATTTGTTGCTAAATAATTGCGTTTTCCAGGATTTAACTCTTCATAATTTTGGACATCTGGTAGCATTTCAGACCATCCTAAAAGAGTCTGACTTGCATCCATTAACATAAAAAGTAAAGCATCAGCGACATCATCTGTATAGATTTGGTCGCCTGTGAGAAAAAGTTGATGCGGTCGTTTTTTCGGATTTTGGAAAAGCGCTTCTTTAATCATCTTGTCCACCGCCGCTAGCGCATCAAGACTTTCGCCGTGTGGCTTGCGACAAGAACCGTGAATCAGACGTAAATCGTTGATATTAGTTGGCCCAAGTGCAAAAGAAGGCAAATCATATTGAGGATATGTAATTGCTTCAATCGAACCAGATAGAGATATTACACCAGGTTTATTAAGTGTTTCTCCTGGGTTAAAAGCTAAATTATAGAGATAATTTTCACCGTATAAAAGCGCGGCATTTGGTGATTTTGCAGTCACAGCGACAACATGCAAATTTCTGCCAAGTTGCGTAGTCTTTCTTCTACCTGTAAGTAATACTTTTTTATTAATGTCAAAGATTGCCAGAGTCACAGTGCGGCTTTCTTTTAACGTTACCCACACAGTTACAGAATTGGGTTCAACACGCCGTAAAATTGGACCTGCGAGAACGAGTGGTAATTGATTAATGCGTTCTCTTAATCGTGTCCATCCCATGCGACTTCTGCCTTTAACGATATTTTTTAACTGAATTATCCTAATTCAAATAAAAATCTATTTTCAGCATAGCGGCAAATAATGACGAGTGACAAGTCTTGTTAAAGTAGATTTAAAAAATAAATAAATATACTTATATCTTCAAATTACTTCAGTGATTTTACGTAAAAAAATCCCATCCATACATATTAAGTAGAACAACCAAATGCCAGGTTAGAAACCCTCGCGAAAGTTACCGGGTTTCTGAATTTTAATTTTATTTATGTTGAGGTATTAATTAAAATTTTTGCTTTAGGAAAACGCTCAAAAATGGCATGATTTATTTTAGCGATCGCATTGTTTATGTTCATATTATTTCCCCAAATGTTTGCTATAACGGTTCTCACTTATATTAAATACATATTTTGTGGGGTGGGCTTAAGAGGATGTTTGAAAAGTATTTATATTAACATCAAAATCTCAAAAACCTAACCCCCCAGCCCCCTTCTCTACAAGGGAATGGGGGTTTCAAAGCCTCTCCCCCTGTGGGGGAGAGGTTTGGAGAG
>JBIPDF010000021.1:0-95170 GCA_044006015.1 Heteroscytonema crispum UTEX LB 1556 | reverse complement strand
GTATAGATGCTTACGAGCAACAATATCGAGAGCGCACGCTGAACAACCTCAAGAAAAAAGCTCAAGCTTTTGGCTTAGAACTTATCCCTATTTCTGACTCAACGCAATGTGTTTCTTAGGAGTTAACGTCACATCATTAAACGCCCCATCCATATTAAAAGCAGTTCCCAACGCCTCGCGCCCTATCCAAAAAACGCCAAACCGTTTATTATCGGGGAAAATATCGCCCGTTCCCTGGATGGAATAGACATACTCTGGCGACAGCGCTATCCCCACAATTCGCAACTTTTGCCAGCGTCCGTTGATGACCGCACCCACAGAATCACCCAAATTCAGGTTATGTGCCTTAGCAAAGTTCTCACTAATTAATACCTCATCGCTGCGTCCCGGTTCAATGTAGCGCCCGTTACGCATATATAAGTCATTGAGCATCGGCATTTGCCGCTCTGGTATCGATATTAACTGCTCCTCGTAGTAATATTTAGGTAAAACTTACCACTCCAACTCCCCAGGCGCAACCTTACTTTCATTTCGCTGCACGCTGGTAATTTGACCGCTTCCCATCGTAATTACCCGATCGCCCATCGCGGCAATACTAGCATTATGCGTAATTACCGCAGTCGTAGTTCCCAATTCCCGATTTACCTGTTCCAACGCTGACAATACCAATTTCCCCGTCCCAAAGTCCAACGCACCCGTAGGTTCATCGCACAGCAGCACCTCCGGACGCTTGGCTATAGCCCGCGCAATAGCTACCCGTTGTTGTTCGCCACCTGACATCTGCGCTGGAAAATGATTTAAGCGATCGCTCAATCCCACCAATTCTAACGCCTCTTCCGGACGCATTGGTCTGCGGGCAATCTCAGTGACTAATGCTACATTTTCTTTCGCTGTCAGGCTGGGAATTAAATTATAAAACTGAAAGATAAAACCTACACAGTTGCGGCGAAAGCGTGTTAGTTCAGCATCACCAGCATTAGTCAATTCGCGATCGCGAAAAAATACATGACCGCCAGTCGGTACATCTAAGCCGCCAAGAATATTGAGCAAAGTTGATTTTCCACTTCCTGATGCTCCCAACAAGACTACAAATTCACCTTCATATAAGTCTAGGTCAACTCCTCGCAACGCATGAACTTCTACCTCGCCCATCCGATACACCTTAGTGATATTTTCCACATGGAAAATTTGCGGCGATGCGGTTGTACTGAGGTAAAATTGTGGATTGTTACCCACCTGTTTGCTCATAACTACATCTTCGACTCACATCAGTATAGTTATAAGAAAAAAAAATGAGTTTTTTGTGAGTAGATTCAATGCAAAGAGGACTTATGCAAAGAAACCCGGTTATGAGTGAAAAATAGCCTGTCTAGCAATCAAATACTGACGAAGAAACCAGGTTTCTGACATCGGCGTGCGTAAGTCCTGGCAAAATCCAGAAATCGGCATTATTTGAAAATATCCTCACAAATTCCTCAACTTTTTTTCATATCGTGAAGAAGGCAGAGGGCAGCTTTGCTGAGGGCTTTTATGATGCAATTTGGATGGGGGCTTCAACCCCCACTAATTGCAAGCGATCAAATCGTAGATTTTGGTGGGGGACTTAAACCCTTGCTTTTTTCAGGCTTTGAGAAGTACTTCTGTCAGATGCCTTCTGCCCTTAGACAAGCGTACTTCTGCCTTCTTGTTAAATAATCAGCGCCAAAACATTGAGCATTAGGCTTGCAGAGGTACTTACATCACTTTTCAGGTAAATGAACCAAATTTTTTTGTCTCACGCATTAGGCGCTTCCCCTAGAGGGTAGGCGCACTCGTAGTAAACAAGAACGCTCTTAGTACAGCTTTGCGTAATGTTGCACATGCAACCCATGAGCGCGAATACACGAATACAAAGTTATAATTTTGACCCAGCAATAACAACATCAGTCCTCTGCAAGAGGACTTACGCGCTTTCGACTGGGACTTATAGTCCCAGGCGGACGTGAACGCAGTCGGAAAATCTGCATGTACTTTATTTACATTTATTAAGAAATAAGTAGAAAAAATTTAGAGAAAGACTAAAATTAGTCTTTCTCTGGATCTTCAGAAAGAACCGCAAGGATTTTTCATGAAGTCTAATATTGAACTAATCAACTAGAATACAGCAAATTTGTGAAAAATACGAGTATTTTGCTCATAAATTCCTGGAATTAATCACAAGGAATCAAAACAAGCTAATCTACTCGATGGAAAATTAATTTAGGCAGGAATGACATGAGCAATCAGTGAACGTTTGTCAAGCGACTGGACTTTACCTACCTGAGTGAGATCGGTTACAACCCGCTCTAGCAGTTCTCCAGCTTGCTCGCGATATTGATGTTCTCGACCTCGTAAACGAATGGCAAACTTCACTGAATCGCCTTTACTCAACCACCCAAGCGCTTGTTCGATGCGTAAGTTGTAATCAGCCGCACCCACATTTGGACGGAGCCGAACTTCCTTGACTGCGGGTCTAGCACTCTGGGTTTGACGTTTTTTCTTTTGATACTGAAGCTTACCATAGTTGAGAATCTTCGCTACTGGAGTGTCTTTGCTTTCGGAGACTACAACTAGGTCAAGCTCTACGCTCTGTGCTAGCTCTAGAGCCTCAGATGTGTCGGTCAAACCACGATTGTTATTCTCATGGTCAATCAAGAAGACTTGAGGTGACTTGATTTGCGAGTTAATTAGTTGCTTTTGGATTACGATAATGATTTTCTCCCAGTTCAAAACTTTGCTTGGCAAGTAATGCCAACCTAACACAATGCTAACTATAGCAGTCCTAAATCATTCATGAAAATGAGCGAAACTCGGTAACTCCTTTCATGAACCGGGTTTCTGGGCAAAAGTGAATTTTCACGCTCTGATGCGCGGATTGCTATAGAAAAATAGATATGAACATAAATAAAAAACTAACGTTAATTTTTGTGTTAAGCTGAATATACATCGTAATTTTTGAGTGGCTGAGACATAGCAATATATTTTGCCTTTACCTAAGCCAATTTCCTGATGAGGTTGAGTATTAATTGAAAATTCAAGCATTGAATGTCAAGGCTGGCGATCGCATCGTTGCCTACTGCAATAACAAAATGCAAATTTGCAAGGTAAAAAGCATCTTAAATACTGAGCAGCCCAATATCGCACTCTCAGTATTCACATCTGAGCATTATCGCGGCTGCCTAGTCTCAAGCGTAGTTAGCTTTCGCAGTGACGCATTAATTGATTTGGTAAGCTAAAAAATATCGGCGTTGCATAATTGAAGTATGAATTCAGGCGATCGCTATGAAATGTCCAAGGTGTGCATCCACTCATATCCGCAAGAATGGCAAAAAGCTTAGTAAACAAAATCACATATGTGTTCATTGTGGTCGTCAGTTTATAGATTCTTATGAAAAGCAGGGTTACCCTGAAGAAATAAAAAAAGAGTGTTTAGAGATGTATGTGAATGGTTCAGGATTTCGTGCAATTCAGAGAGTAAAGAAAGTGCATCATACGACTGTAATAAATTGGGTTAGAGAGATGGGAAATACCTTACCTGATTCACCTTCAGATAATGAGATACCAGAAATTACTCAAGTTGATGAGCTGGAAAGGTTTGTAGGTAAAAAAAAACAAAATTTGGTTGTGGACAGCAGTAAACAAGCATGTCCCAGGAGTTATAGCCTGGGTTCTAGGAGACCGCAGTTCTGAAACTTTTAAGCTTTTGTGGCAGATAATAAACTGTTGGCATTCTTATTTTTACGTCACAGATGGCTACCCAGTTTACCCTTGTTTTATTAGTAATGAGGATCAGATTGTTAGCAAAACTTATATGACACGAGTAGAAGGGGAAAATAGCCGTTTTAGACATTATTTAGCTAGGCTTCATCGTAAAACTTTTTGTTACTCCAAGTCAGAGGAAATGCTTAAACTATCTATTCGATTGGTAATACATTATCTCAAGTATGGTTCCGTGGTGCTGCGGGCGCTATGCGCCCGCAAGCTTGAGGCGATCGCATGATTCATACTTGGATTCAGCAACGCCAAAATATCTAACGGGAGCATCTTTTCTCGAACACCTACAGTTTACCCCTCCGACCTGTAAACCAACTCCCAGAAAATCAGTCTTTGGGATGATGATTCTGGACGCTATGCCTGCAGCAAACTGCTCTTGCGTGCGCTTAACCATGAGCAAGAGAAATAAGATGACAGCAATAAATAATTGTGTAAAATTAATTTTACAGCTCTTCCTAGCTGAATAAGTCTCTAACCAATTTTTACGTACTTATCTAACGAATTATAACAATACTATTTTTGGCAACTTGGTATAAGGGCAATATACTGAATAAAATTCCTTGAGGAAGCGTTGATGGCAAAGTCAAACGGGGCGAAAACTGAAACAACTGAAACGTCTATACAAGAATTGCCGACAGTTTCAGAGATTGAAGATACGGTAACAATTGAAGAAGAACCTGAAACAGTGAAAGATGGTCAGGATATTGACGACATCTTAAACTCACTAAAAACGTTACTGAGTACCCTAGAAAAGCTCCAAAAAGTCCGGCAGGAAGTGGGCGACATCAAACCTTTGATTGGGCGGATGCTCGATGGGGAACTAGTTACTGGTGAAGACCTTGAGCAACTCAAGACAGGTGTAAGCGGTCTTTCTCGCCTCGTTCGTGCTTATAGCGACCATCAAGCAGCGCTGGCTAAAGCACAACCTGCTAGAAACCTGTTGGATCAAGTACTCAAAGAGCGTAAAGCTAATTGAACTTGTCACGGGTGTTAGAGCGATGAGTGTTGGTATATTTGTTTTTTGCTGTGTAAATAAAAGCAAGTATATTAATTGGCGGCATCTCAATATCGCTGATAACTAAAGGGCTTTGAGCTGAAGTTGACACCAATGAGCATTGCTGTGTCCCTACCCACCGGCGTACAAAAGTGTAAGTCCAACGCGCTTTGGAATGCGTTCCCGGTCAAAATGACTGAAAAGCTCTTTGATTTGACCAACACTGGCAATAGGAACCCGCACTACAAATTTAAACAATTGGGATGCTGCCAATTGTCCAGAAATGTTGAGCGAATTTTTCAACTTACCTCCAAGCCCAATTGAAGAACTTTTTGATGAAACGTTGACTAAAAATCAGGTACGGCTTTTTGTCAAGAGAGATGATTTGCTGCACTCCTCAGTATCGGGCAACAAATTCCGAAAACTGAAATACAATTTTTTGCAAATCAAAGAGTTAGGATGTCAGAGGCTTGCAACATGCGGTGGTGCTTTTTCTAATCATATCTACGCAACAGCAGCAGCGGGAAAACATTTTGGTATCGAAACTATTGGTATCATTCGCGGTGAGCGCACTGAACCGTTAAATACAACGCTATATTTTGCTGAACTTTGCGGAATGAAATTATATTTTATCAGTCGCTCTGATTTTCGGGATAAGAGTTTGATAATTAAACACATAAAAGCAGAATTTGGTGATTTTTACTTTTTGCCAGAGGGTGGCTCGAATAATTTAGCTGTGCGGGGCTGCATGGAAATTGTTGAAGAGATTCATTCACAAATGCCGTCCCAACCTGATTATTTTTGTACAGCGTGTGGTACGGGTGGTACTTTAGCGGGTATCATCGCCGCTGCAAAATCATCTCAAGAAATTATTGGTTTTTCAGCATTAAAAGGTGATTTTTTGGATAATGATGTGCAAAACTTACTTCATGCTGAGAAAAATATACAATGTACGAATTGGCAAATAAATGATAATTACTGCTTTGGCGGCTATGCCAAATGGCAACCAGAATTAATTGATTTTATCAACAATTTTAAACTAAAACAGTGTATTGCACTTGACCCAATTTACACGGGAAAAATGTTTTTTGGGATTTTCGATTTACTGAAAAAAGGATTTTTCCGCCGGAATACTATAATTGCAGCTGTTCATACGGGCGGATTACAAGGGATTGAGGGTTTTAATCAAGTGAAACTCAAAAATTCGGGTTTTAAAATTGAATAAAATATATGATTTGTGAAAATTCGCGGTGTTCAGAAACCCGGTTTCGCAGGAGTTACCGGGTTTCGCTCATTTTCATGAATGATGCAAAGGACTGCTATAGATGGACTTTTCAAGAAATGTGTCCGGGGATGTTATTACAATAAAAAAGCCGTGAAACATAGTGTTTCGCGGCTTTTAGTGTGGTGTGAGGAGCTTAACTATTAATCATAATAAAGGCATTAATCAGTAGAAACACGCTCGTAACAATTTTGGTAACGAGAATTTTTTAAGCGCAGCAAAGTTAGGGCGATCGCCAGCATCCCAAATGTGCTTTTTTGATGATTTTGCAGTGCTTTGATTGGGATGTTCCCGCTGGTTTTGCTGTCTGTTGGGCATCAAATACGTTGTTATCTTTATTACCTGATACCAATTCTGTGTGAGGTTGCGCTTAATAACCCGACTTTGAGTAAACTCGCGGCGTTGCGCGTACCAAGCCAGACTCGCGCAGACGGGCTTAGGTGCATCTTCGCGCCAGAAATGGGATTAGTTTTTTTTAAGCGATCGCACTACTATCACTGGCAAAATAAAAACCGTGGAAACTTAAACAAGTCCACGGCTTTTGGTGTGGTGTGAGGAGACTTAACTGATCTCATAATAAACCCAACTGCCCATGAGCGATGTTATCGTAACAATTTTTGTAACAGTCTTTCCCTACACGACATCAGTAGAGACGTTGCATGCAACGTCTCTACAGGGTTTTGATGATACACAAACTCGTTAAAACTAAAGCGGTAGACCATTAGTACTCCACCACAATTATGAGGGGTTTCAAGAATCCGGGTAACTTTTGCGAAACCGGGATTATGACCGAAATCAACCCATCAAAATTAATGCGGTAGACCACTAGTTTTTCGCCTACTAGGTACTCATAAAGCAGTTTACACCAAAGCGCCACCACAGCTAGAACCACTACCAGCAGTGCAACCATAGCAATAAGCAGCAGTTTGTACCTCTCCAATCAAGTCTAAATTGCCAGCTTCTAGCAACTTGGCAACTGTCAGGTTTTTACCATCACGAGTTTTCGCCGGCAGATTCATCATTTGGTTAAAGTCGCAATCATACACATTGCCGAGATAATCAATTGAAAGTTCATTGCGACACATCAAGTTTTCCACTGTGCCATCGTTAAAATGCGACTCTAAAAACTGCAAATAAGCAGCATATAATTTCTGACGTTCTAAATGAAATTTAGTTCTGCCCACTGGTAAGTTCGTAATGGTGAATAAGTTGTGAAATACAATATTAAAATGTTCTCGTAAGAACATTTTGTAATCTCGTTCTAGTTTATTCTGGTCGGGCGTTAAGGAAAAATTCTCATTTCCAGGCAATTGCGGATTATACACCAAATCCAAACTTAAATTTGGGTCTTTTCCATATCCTAAATTATTCAACCATTGCAATGCTTTGATGGAACTATTAAAAACACCATCACCGCGCATTTTATCAACATTATCTGCCAGGTAGCAGGGCAGAGAAGCAACAATTTTCACTTGGTGTTTGGCAAAATATTCTGGTAAATCACTAAAACCATCTTCAAAATAAATGGTCAAGTTAGACCGGACAATTACCTGTTTGCCCGTTGCTTTTGCTGCTTCTACTAACGGCTTAAATCCATAATTCATTTCGGGTGCGCCGCCAGTCAAATCAACAATTTGGATTTGAGGAAATCTGTGAATTACTTCAATCAATTGTTCGCAAATTTCTGGCGAAAGTTCTTCTGTGCGTTTTGGGCTTGCTTCTACATGACAGTGCGTACAAGCAAGGTTGCAGCGTTTACCCAGGTTAATTTGTAAAACGGTAATTCCCTTTTTTGTTAAAGGTGAATTTAGCTTTTCTTTAAAAGGTGTTAATGCGGTATTTATGGATTTTGTTTGCATTTAATATTATCCTTTGATTGTAATAAGTATCTAGACATCAATAAGCATATAGCGGTTCTCACTTGCATCAAATACATTGGGAGCTCCGGGACAATTCATGAATTGTCCCTACTGCGTATCGTTGTGTATTGCATCCAACCCAGAAGCGCTATAATATCATGTGTTTATAAACCCAGTTTTTTGAAAAAACCGGGTTTATGGATATTCAATTATCCATGCCCATCTACTTAAAATTATAGATTTATCTTAGCTGATGTACATTTAATTTACAGATGATAGAGACGCGATTTATCAGGTCTCTATATGAAAAACACATCAATACATTTCTCTGATTTGCCATCAGCCCACATTGCCAAGACTTAGCAGCAACCGCCACCAGTATAATACCAAGTAGAATTGGTAATGATTAATTCTTCTGGGCAATGTTCAGCTAGTTGTGCGGCTGTTTTGTCACATACTGCTGCTGGAATACCTCTTTGGAGAATATGTCCCTTTGAGTCATCAAAAAATTCTTCATAACCGCTATAAATCGCTGTCTTACCTGTAAAAATACAAGCACCATCTTCTGGAATTGCAACTTTGAAAGACACAGAATCAAGACTTTCTAAAAGTAATGGTTCTTCTAGGTTGTAGCTGTGACAATTAAGAAGACGATAAGGGCGACGGGCACGAATTTCTACTTGACCAAAGCCAGCATTAACGATACGCTGAATATACTCTTCATAGGTAAGTGCGCCTGATAAACACATGGCGCGTAATCGCTCATCTTGTTGCAAATGAAGTGGAATTTGACGAGTAGCAATTGGGTCGCTCATTTGCAAACGTCCGCCTGGTTTTAACACTCGATATGCTTCTTTTAAAGCACGAGTTAAATCCTCCGGTTCAAAGATATTAAAAAGGCAATTTTGTGCTACCACATCAACGGAAGCATCAGCAATGGGTAAATTAAAGGCGTCGCCTTCTTTGATTTCTACAAAGCTGGTATCAAACCAGAGGTTTTCTTTTGCTGCGATTTCCAGGTTGCGTGTAGCGGCTTCCCGCATAGCTGCAACCGGATCTACTGCGATTACAGCACTCCTACGACGGGAAAAATACGCAAATTGCAAGGCTTCTAAGCCACCGCCAACACCGACATATAACACGGTGGGTTGGTTTACGAGTTCAGTAGGGTGAACGGTAGTACCACAACCATAGTTCATTTCCTGCATTTTGCGAGGAATTTTCAATTCTGGTAATTGCAGGGGTGTGCTTTGAACGCAACAAAGTCCAACTTGGGGTGTTTGTGCGACTTCGCTGTAGAATTGCGCCGCTGTTTCGAGATAGGTCATTGCACTTCTGAGGTTGTGTGTGTTGTAGTGTAGAGTCTACTTTGTGCATTCTCAATGCTAGTACAATTAACCTAAGTAGGATTAATTTTTACTGAGATTAGCTGTGGTAGGCAGACAACACCTAGTATTCTGGCAACCCCAAATTGGCGGGTGAGGACTGGGAAAGGGGAAAGGGGAAGGTGGGGCCCCTTACTTGTGGGGATAAGGGGCAGGGGGGAAAGGGAAAGGGGAAAAGGGGAAAGGGAAAAGGTGAGTCAGCGCGAAGTCTGCAGTCGGGAAGATTCCCCCCGGTGAGCTTCGCGCCCTTGGTAGGGGAGCCACTGCGGTCTTGGGGTCTGGCCAAGGGTCGCAGTGGCGTTTTCCCGACCCAGGCGACTGCGAAGTGCGAAGGGGAAAATATTAAATGATTGTGAAGATGCTAAGAAACCGGGTTTATTTAATGTGGTGGAGGGCGTTTATTATCCTTGAACACAGATAAACCCGGTTTCTGGACAAACAACCGCTAAACGAAGTCAACGGTTTGAAACTATTGCTAACAGTGCTAACAGAAAGATTGCTTGATGGCAAGTTGCAGACATTGCAGCCGAATAAATTTATATTCATGAACCGATAACGAAAATACTGTGTTTGCTGCAAATTCTGCCGTCAGCCGTAAAATAGCAAATTGAATTTTATCCAGCAATTGCTGCGGCTAAGGTATTAGGCGGCAAAGATATATTAAAGCTAGTATTGATTAATATTGTGCGGAATGCTTTTGAAGCCTACACACAAGGATAAATTCTCAAGTCGCAGATTGATAGTAACGTCAATCTCAATTAAGTCTGCATTTATATTCACAATGCTGGTTAACCGATTTATCCAAAAGTTTTATGCAAGCTAGCTCAGCTTTTTTATTCTACGAAATCTTCTGGAACCGGGTTTAAACTTGCTATTACCAAATGCATTGTGGAGGCTCATGGTGGTGAGATGTTAATTCAATCTATTGTTGTGAAAAGCACTATTTTTGACGCGAAATTATTTATAAGCTTAAAGGTGCGATTAACAATAAGCTGTGACATCTTCACCACATTCGTCTGCAAGATAGCAGAGAGCGCGGAAACGCAGATAAACAACTTGCTCGTAAAGAGGATTTAATTTACACATCGGGGGAATGTGAAATAATTTGCGACCAAAGAGTGTAATATCTCGTTCAAAAGGACATTGGGAAGGAATAAGTTTGCATAAGGAATGAGCTAGTTTAGCGTTGTGAATTTCAATTGAATCTAACCACTGACGAACTGGGTTAAGTAGGTCGTTTTGTGCCGGGATTTGAGTAAAGCTTGTCATGATTTTTCACCTGATTTTTAATTTCAAAGTTGACACTTGTTTTTTGGGTTTAAACTGTTCCTATAAGTTATATAGGTTTGGTTTTTTGGCTTTATGCAGTTGTATTTTGTTCCTTGTTGGAACACATCTAACTACAAACTCTGGTTTTTGCTTTCCGGATAATCTGACACGCTGACTAAAAATTTCGTGTTAAATCGGGTTGCTTGACTCTAAAGCTTTTAGATTTACTTATATTGTGCGAGTTCAGCGGGCTGTAGCGCTTCATCCAAGTGAGTCACCCGAATGGGTGATTTGAGAAAACTTTATAAAGAAAGGCAGAAGTCCGAGGGCAGAGAAGCCACTGCGGTGCCGGGGTTCCCCCGGTTGAAGCAAGTGGCGTGGCAGAAGGGAAGAGAATTCTTCAGGGGTGGGTTTAAAACCTACCAAGAAAAGAAGAATTGTGCCTGAACGCCATGGGAGGGAATATAAGGCGTGCTTGCTTCTACTTTCATGAAAAAACCAAGTTTGTCACCAGGTTTATGCTTGCGGCTGAACATTACGCGCCGTTAGCCCGAATTTCCCCTCGACTACCTCAAACTTGACGGGTGTACCCGCTTGAATGATGCGATCGCCTCCGCCGGGAATCGCGGTAAAGTTAAAAAAGACATCTTTACCAGTTTGTTGCCGTTGCGATGCGATGATTTGGTAGTTGAAAATCGGGGAATTTTTCGCCTACTTGCAGATTGGTTGTCGTGGGGATGTCTCGCCAGTCAACTTACTATATCTTGCACCAGTCCAATAAATGCCCACCAAATAAATTTCATTTCTGAAGCTAAAACCCGTGAAACGGGTTAAGACCTTAGTTACAGTCAGTTTTAACTCTTGGGGGCGCATTCATCGCCCGAAATGCACGTTCAGGGTTGACGTGCAAGATTTGAACTTACTTATTTATTGAGCCACAGGATTCTCGAGTTTTGACTGAGAGATTGCTGGGTGGGGATAAGTTTGTGATGAGAGTTTGCAGTGGGGTGAAGTGGGATGAAGTGGGCGATCGCAAAAATCATGGTTGAAATTGCATTTTTGCATCCTGGGATAAAATGCAATTAAATTTTATTTAAAAGTGAGATTTTTTCACATAATTAATAATATTATCTCAATCGCATTGCGAATCTCTGCTTGAATAATAGTCTATTCTTGGGACTCCTCAAAGCTACCACGACTAATTAGTGATACCTCTTGGACAATTTTCACGCTTCATTTTTCCTTGGTAAATCTAAGCAATCCTGAAAACGCTGTTTTGGATAGCAAGCGCAGGATGTATTCCCTAGTCAACTGCAAATATAGTTACTAACTTTAACTACTCTACTTTAGGAGCGATCGCAATCCGATATCCCAGTGCATCCAGCAACTCAACCAACCGAAAATTTCCGCACCTTTTGTTTCTAACAGCATTTTGTCGAGTTTTTCAAAGTGCAGTTTCGCTTCATCCGAGAGATTATCAGACAGCACACGCGCCTCCATCGCATCTTTAAGCGCGGATCTCAAAAGTTCGACAGGTTCGGGGTTGGGGTCGTCTTCCAATTCCAACATTACCTCAATATAGCCAGCAGCTTCTAGGGGGTTTTTAAGAGATGAAATCAGATAGTCGTGGTAGCTACTACTTGTTGGCGTTTTCACTTCTTTCATAATTTCTCCAATATTCCCTAGTAGTTCGCCACATTAGTTTTGATGGGTTACTTGTCTTTGTATCTTTGCTACGAGTGCGCCTACCCTTTTAAGGCAAAGCGCCTAATGCGTGAGATTTAACCCCTCATAATTAATGTGGTGGAGTACTAGCTGTAAGAATGTCTTGTTCTTGTGTACTTTTATCTCCGCCACAGAGAACCCCAACTGAAGTTTTTATTAATACTTATTTTCTTCTGCCTTCTGCCACGCCACATGCTTCAACGCTTAAAGGCGCTTTCTTCGCAGTGGCTTCCCCGCAGTATGCCTCGTGCCTTTTTTGTAAATTAATTGTAAAACACATCCCTTTACCAAACGCGATCGCATTAATTAACTACCCAAAGGTGCATAGCCAAAAGTTGCATTAAACGCACGACACCAAATCGCTACAGATTTAAAATCCGCTAAATTTACATTATCAGGAACTGCATAACGTTGAGTACCCCTAGTTTTTTGCAAGCGTGCAATTTTAACATAATCTTTTTCTTTAATACCAGATTCTGGTGGTGCATCAGAACGATGTAAAATCACAAATAAATCAGGACCATTATCAGTTTTAAAACTTTCATCAAACTCCAGGTAATGTTTACCCTGTTCGGTGACTACGCTGACTGTTCCTGTTGTGGGGTGTTCCGCAGCTTTAAAGGTTCCAGACTCAGCGACTGTTTGAGTTTTCTGTGGAATTGGACTAGTTGTTGTTTGAGTTTGTTGCTGTGACTGATTTGAAGTTATTTCTCGCGCACAGCCGACGGTTAAGAGAGTTGCAACACACAAAATTGCTAAATGTTTGAATTTCATAGTTTTTCAGACGTCAAAGTAATATATAGCAATCCTATTTGAGTTGTAATAATTCAAAGCCCTCAGAACCGGGTTTCTCCGTTCTCACTAATCATCTCAGACGGCTATATAAATATACTTTAAAGCCTTATCCAACTTATAAAATCAATGAAAGCTGAGAATTTAATTAAAATTATTCTGGGAGTTTCTTCCTAGGCTGGATATTACTCTGGCGTGAGGTGCGAGGTTTTGCTAATTTCCAAAGCGAGTATTTATTGTCACTGTAAACAGTAACTGTCTTAGACTTATACTTTTGTTCTAGTCCTGTTCGCCAGGTCTTGGAAGGATTTAATAAAAACACATCGCTGAAACTATCAGGAATTTTGGGAATCGTTTTGTCTTTGACTAACATAAACCGCACTTTTGGTTCTGTAAGATAGCTCAAAGAGAAGACATTTCCATAATTAATGGTAAAAGAATCACTAATCAAAAGTGGTGCAGAAGTCTGATTAATTATTCTGGCGACTTGAGGATTGCCATAACTAATTACCTTACTCCACCAAGTATCTGCTTGGGAACTCACTACACAAGAAAATATGCCACCGATAATCACCAACGTCGTTATTATTTGCCAGATTTTACGACGTGCTAAACTGCCAGAATATAGCTGAGTTGCTAACAGATAAGCAACAGAAATTTGAATACCTAAATAAGAAGGCAATAAATAGCGATCGCGCTTGTGACCTTACCCCCCCAAATATTAAATCTGGTAACATTAAAGGTATTGCCGACACCGCAATCAATGTCACAATAAATAGCCAGGAATTTTGGTGAGTTGTACGATAAAGAAAATAAAGAGAGTATCCCACCAAAATAAAAAATAATGGCGTAATTAAGTAGCTTAATGGATTTTCAAAACCAAAGTCAAAATCCCAAAAAATCCGGCTTAACTGAATCAGCCAAGATTGAATTAAATTCACTAGGGGTAATGACGCCTTTGTCCAGGCTGTGGAAGCATTAAAACTCCAAAAATTAGCTATCACAACCAAAAGCCAAGGCATAAAAGCTAAAAACGCTGCCAGCGATGCAATTACATAATTTTTTACTGTCTGATTCCAGCGGAATTTGGCATTAGCAAATACATAAATTCCATCAGCAACTGCCACAAATCCACTTAACAAAAAAGTATAGAGACTCAATGCCAAAGTTACTGCATAAATTCCCCAAGTAAAAATGAAAAATTCTGATTTTTGCTCTTGAGATTCCAGCCGGATTGCTCGCAGCAGTGATGCACTGCATAGTAATATAGTGACTGCCCAGAGAATATATTCTCGTGATTCTTGAGCATAAATGACGTGAATTGGCGAGATTGCCATAAGTAGCTGAAAACCCACCCCGGATATTATCCGTACTTCAGAAGGGGATGAAAGCCGCCGACGCAGCCTTAACTTGAGCCACAAGGCTTTAAACGCCCTAGAACAAAATCACCACGCTTTCCTAGCAAACGTGGTGAGTCGGGGAATTTGTGCAAACAGGATATTAAGACAGTGATGTCTGAAAAATTACCGTACTTTTAGGTACGGTGAGTGTCAAGCAGCTTGTTTTTGACGGCGAATT
This sequence comes from Heteroscytonema crispum UTEX LB 1556, assembly GCA_044006015.1. Classification (GTDB taxonomy): domain Bacteria; phylum Cyanobacteriota; class Cyanobacteriia; order Cyanobacteriales; family Nostocaceae; genus Heteroscytonema; species Heteroscytonema crispum. The sequence continues at coordinate 80,494 of JBIPDF010000021.1, read as the reverse complement.
TTTAAAGCAAAAGCGATCGCACCCAATGTCAATCCCAAAGTCGCACTCGGTTCTGGAACACTAGTACTATCTGTGGTCGAAACAGCTTTGATTTGATAGGCAAGATTGGAGCCAGTAGGCATTATAGCGCCCCAATTCATTGTCGATTGCCCAGTCAAGTTGAAAGAATCGGTTACACCGCTAATTCGTAGATAGTCCAATGCTTTCGACGAATTTTCAGCAAAGGAAGAATCTTGAATGGCAACACCATTCAAAAACAGGTTATCAACTTTAATGCTACTGTCAGCCCTTGCTGCTCTTGTCCGAATAAAGAGGTCTGTGAGGGGATTTTCTGCTGTATAAGTTAATAGATTGTCGCCGACAGTGTAGTTAACTAACTTTGAGACAGCATCATAGGCAAGGGAAAAAGACTGTGCTACGCCATTTGTCCATTGAAAGTCCTTTTGTGTGAGAACTGTAAATCCAGTAGTGTCTTCAATGCTGTGAATATCAAGTTCGTAATCTCCATCGTTTCTATTGTTACCAATTCTACCTTCAGCAATAAACACATTATCTTTGAGAATTTTATTGTAATCCTCATCTGAAGACAGATGGCTGAGAGTAAAGGCGCTAGCAGTAGATGGTAACGCCAACATTCCTACAGCAGTTGCTGCAAGCATTAGTACAAGCTTACTTAAACGAATCATCATTTTTTGCAAATCAACTATTAGTTACATTTTTAACATTTTTAGTAAATAGTATCCGAGTACAGAAGGGCGGAAATAAGTTAACCATTCACATTCAATGAAAGTCTTGAAAAATCAAGCTTTTTCCTTTTGCCACCTGACGAATTACTTCTGCCTTGTTGTACTAGGGTATTTTTCTACTTACTACAGACATATTGTATTTTTTTTAAGTTAAATCACATAGGACTTACGCAAGTCAGTCTACTGCCTCAATTAAGTGGCGATAATTCATGAATTATCGCTACTCTCGTTATGTTTTGCCTAAGTCCTGTCACAGTTACCTTCATAAGGGTAAGGGGGAAGGGTTAAAGGGGAAAGGGAAAAATTTTGAATTCCTTACCCAATCTTGTTTAAAGCCACCATTATTTATCTATGGAAAACAAATATTGATTTGTGTCGAGTAGAGTGCAACGAGACACAAAACGACCTTGCTTGAAACCCAGAGAAGTTTGTTACCCAGGGAAACACTCCTGACAACTTCTCTGGACAATTTATTTATAAGGTTTCCCCTTCCCCCTTTCCCCCTTTCCCCTTCGCACTTCGCAGTCGCCAATCTTCGGGAAACCCTCCCGCAGCGCTGACTCACCTTTCTCCCTTTCCCTTTCATCCATTTTGCTATAAGATGTATCTCTCATTACAAAAAATTCAACTTGGATAAAATTTTAATACTACTTGGAATAAACACAGGACTTACGCAAAACACGTGGTTGAGAAGCTGATTCAACAGTCGCGGTAATTCATGAATTACCGAAGCATGAGCGTTGTGTTTTGCGTAAGTCCTAAAACACTAAAAACTAAATTTATATTTACCTATCCCAAATATCCCCTTCCTCCCTCAGTAGAAGTATTTATGTAAAAGTATTTATAAAGTGTATATACTTTACACGATGTAAATTTATAAAACCTGAAAATTACTGAGATGAAATACTCGTTTTTTAAGTGTATTTACTTAAAAACTGTCTGGTTTAGAAACTAAATTTATCCGCCAAGGCGCGTCAGGCAGCGCCAGCTGAGGCTTGATTGGTTTATGTATAAATAATATCTGGTGGCGAAGCCGGAGCTGGAGTTATAGGGGTTTAAGACCCCCGCCGATGACGCCGGTCAACGTTGGCGGCGCTTTCTGAATCTCCGTCTGTAGCAAGTTCCCGAAGGGTACGCATAAGTGCCTTTTGCCTCCAGCTCGCGCTGCCTTTTCCAAAGTTCAAATTCTGGTGAGTTATCAGCTACAAGGTAGAAAAATAGTTCTTTGACTCCTAAATTATTTTAGGTATTAGTTTTAACTTTATGTGAAATTTCTATGTAATTTTTAGAGTTTTTAGTCTATTTTTAGACTAGTGGTGATTGAGTGTAGCTGTTAACTCTAAAAAGCTAAAGCTTGGAACTTAGAGTGTTGAAATATCTAGTGCTGACAATGATGTCAAGTCAGCACCAGATGTCAATTCAAAAATTAGTAATAGATAATGGGTAATTGGCAATAACAACAGATAAAATGTATAAGGCAAAAACTATACAAAATCAGTTTTTCCTTTCAGCCATTACCAATTCCCTATTACTCCTTACAAAAAAGCGTTACTCACAGCCTTATTTTCTCAACAACACCGCTTCTTTGGTTGTTTGAGGCAAGAATTGAGTGTAAAGTTCGCTCAACTGAACTGCAACGCCATCCCAGCTAAATTTGTTTTCGACACGCTTTCTGCCAGCTTTACCTAATTTAACTGCCCACTCCGGATTCATGAGAATTCGGTCAATGGCAGTAGAAAATGCTGCAACATCTTGTGGTGGAGCCAATAAACCAGTTTCTTCGTTAACGACAGTAAACTGAAGTCCGCCGACATCGCTGGCTATTGCGGGTGTACTACTCGCCATCGCTTCAATCGCTACCAATCCAAAGGGTTCGTAGTGACTGGGAACAACGCACACATCTGCTGCTGCGTAGTAACTCGGCAGTATTTCCTGGCTGAGACGACCGGCAAAAGTGGTAAAGCCGTCCATTCCCAATTCTTTAACAATACTCTCAATGCGATCGCGTTCTATACCATCAGTGTGACCTGGAATACTACCACCGCCAATAATTAGCTGCAGGTTTGGATCGCCGTACAACTTAGACTCTCGCACAGCACGCACCAAGGTTTCTATACCCTTGCGCGGGTCAAAACGTCCTACATACAATACAAGTTTGGTTTCCTCTGCTATACCCAACTGGGCCCTCGCTGCTTGTCGGTCAATATAACCAAACCGCCGAATATCCGTACCGCAAGGAATGATATCAATAGTCCCTTTAGTGGAAACCAACTCCCGCATGTGTTCTTTTTCCTGCGGGCTGGTAGCAACAATTCGTTCTGATATCTCTAACAGTTGTTTTTCCACTGTTAACCGCGTACTCCCAATTACGGGAATATTTTCTATCGTGTTGTATTTAACTACACCCAATGAGTGATACGTATGAAACAGCTTGCTACCTTGAATTTCCTTCAACTGCATGCCTACCCAGCCAGAGAGCCAGTAGTTTGTGTGAATCAAAGAATATGTAATACCGTTCTCTTCTTGAAATTTGAGAAAACTATCCACAAATTCTGGTAAATAACCAAAACCGTTGTACCGTGGCACAAACTCTACAGGACCGGCTGTTAAACGAATGGTTCGACAATTGGGACAATGCTCAATAATGTCTTCTTGTTCCGCATGTGATTTGCGGCTAAACATATCAACTTGCCACCCCAGCGCAGCTAGCGATTCACCTACTTGCCGGACATAAACATTTTGTCCTCCAGCTTCTTCTTTACCAATTTCAATCGCCGGATCTCCGTGGACTGAAATTAAGGCGATGCGTCGTTCGGTTTTAGAGTTCATAGTTTGTTTGTTGCTGATTTTAACGAGGTTAAACACAGATTTAGGCAAGAACCTAGTTTTTTCACCTCAGCCATCCAGGAAGTTTTAAGTAATATTTATTTTAATTTAATATGTCAATTATTTTTATACGTTTTTTAGTCTAAAACACCCTCCTAATTACGTATTTACATTTAATTTCTTTATATATTAAGTGCTATTTGTTAATCTTATGCACCAAAAAACCCAACTCAAGTTTGGGAAACTTAAGTACGTGCATAGAGTTTGATATATGCAAGCAATTAATACTTTCAATACAGCTTGATTCAGCTGAATACAGTAAATACTCGTATTCCCCAAGACTGACTTTGCAGTATTTATGAGTACGTTTTCCTATTAGAAAGCCAAGGCTAATAAAGGGCTGCATTTATTAGTTTTAAAGCTAAAACCAATAGCCCTTCTTAGTAGATTTTTTTGGAAAATTATGATTTTTTCACTTAAATAGTAAGCATTTATACTATATTTCAATTTACCGAATATTTTGTATTATACGCTACTAATTCTCGAAAATAAGTAACTCAGGAGAAAGCAGTAGACAGTTCATATTTCTAAGTATTAAGGTAAGTTTAAGGTTTGGTTGTAAGATAAAATTTGCTGATTAATCAAGCTATTGACTGATGCAAGGGTGAGTTGCGTAGATATCACTACTTGCCGCTGCTGCCGGGAAAAGGGAAAAGGGGAAAGGGAAAAAGCGTAAAACAAGGGATAACTCTTTTCCCTTTAACCTTTCCCCTTTAACCGAAAAAACAAGTATAAGAGCCGCACCATCGAAAAATGAATGTTGGAGATGGAACTAAGCTAGTTCGCCAGGGGGACATGGGGAATTAATAAAGAAGCTCTTTGCGTCTCCCCGTCGTCTCTAACCCAGCCTCGTTGACTTGCAAGCCAACTTCAAAAGGAATGTAGAGACGCGACGCGGCTACGCACGACTGTCGCGATCGCGAAGGCCGCCCGCTCAAATGAAAGCGTCTCTACAGCGATTAAAGAAGGTTCCAACCAGGCGTGTGATATCAAGTCCGGATAATTGCTTATAATAAAATCTCTAAAATGTCGGTTCGGGAGCCACTGCGCCCTTCGGGGTTCCCCCACCGCCAATTGCTCGGTTGTAGCATGTAGCGTTGTAACGTAGACGCGTTCTTTCTACCCCTACGCTTCACCTCACGCCCGCCGGGGATGCCGCAGGCTAGCGTCTCGCCACAGAAGCGGCTGAGGTGAAAAGTACAGGACTTACGCAAAACATAACTACTGTAGCGATAATTCATGAATTATCGCTAGTGAATTGAGGCGCTTGTAGTCCTAAAGTAGTGGAACTTAACTTGTATCTGAGGTTGATGTTGGGTTACGCTCCGCTCCACAACCTACATTAATTATAAGTGTTTAACCGGACTTGATATCACAGATTAATTAATGTAGCGACATACTTGGTAACAACACGAACAACCTGTAAAAAGTTAGCTTTTAGATAGCTTTTAGATTATTTCTGCCTTTAGATAGAGCAAGCACAGAATATATAGAGCAAAACCGGATTTGTGGAAAATAAAAATCTTTATATGTGCTTTTTTGAGCAGGTTTATCTTTCCCCCATGAAGCGAAAATTAGGGGTTGCATTTGTTTTGGGCTTCGAGCCAATTCCTAACATACGTTGGTTCACGCTTCTGCTATGGCTGGACATTATATCCAAAACGCAAAGCGATCGCTATTTACTAAACAAATGCTATGCCCCCGCGCTACACAGAAGGCAGAACGCACTTGCAGCAATTACTACAACTACCCGTAACCTGAGTAGCTAGGGATAATTAAAAATTAAAAATCAAAAATTAGATTTTGATTTTTAATTTTTAATTTAACTGCCATGAGATTTAATTCGTGGCTTGGGCGGCTAGCATCTGCTTGAGCTTTTCCAACTCAGTAGCCCAGCGTGGATCTGGACGAATAGCGTCTGAGTCATTGCTAGTCGAGCTGCTCTCGCGAGAACCACCACCACGACGAGGTTTCTTATTAGAACCTTTATCGCGACGGCTGCTTTCTTTGTTGGTGTTAGGAGTGGGGTTACCACTAACACTACTAGTAGCAGGTTTCGGAGCTTGCTCTTCGCTTTCCTCGCCCTTAGTACGAGGTAATGCCTTTTCTAACTTAATCGCAGTCTCTTTAAACATCTGACCGTTGTATTTTTCAATAATTTGGTCAGCTTGTTCGTCATTATTAACCGTGAGAAAACCGAAGCCACGACATTTGCCGGTTTTACGGTCTTTAATGAGTTTAGTTGTGACAGCATCGCCTTCAGCGGCAAAAACTGCTTGCAACTCTTGACGGTCTATTTCTTCTTTTGGCAAATTGCCTATATATAGGCGAACGGACATGGACTATACCTCCAGATTTAAATGAACAAGATTAGGCAAGAAAACAATCACTTGGCTTTGGCTGTTATATGATGCTATTGACCAAAGATTGCCACAAACCAATTTTTTTATTCCCAACTGCCAACTTATACAATACAGTTTTTCGTCAGGATCAAGCTTGTTTAATAAAAGCGCATGCAACGCTGATAATGCATTAATTGTAAAATTTGTAAATTTAACAGCCTACTCCCTGCCACTGAAAATGTCTTGACTGCCTTTGTTCCGGAGAATTAAACACCATTCCTTACATTACCACGGTATTTTCTACGTAGCTAGTTCAGCGCATACATTTCCGGCAGTCGTATATCGAATCGTAGCATAAAGTACATTTTTTCTAAAGTTTCTTATTTTAGAAACAAAAACCAGCCAGTGGCTGGTTAATATCCTGCTGTGTTGGGAGGATAAAGGGGATAGATTGGCGCAAGCAGCAGCTAGACAATTAACCAAGCTAGGAGGCTGAGTTATATTGCTGGCTATTGTTTGTGTAAATAAATGTAACATTTATTCAAAAAATCTGCAACGTTTGTTTACATTTTGGTTTGGTTGGGGGTTGGTAGTTGGTAGTTAGTGGATAGTGGTTAGTGGTTAGTGGTTGGTGGGTAGTGGGTAGTAAAACAACCAACAACCAACTACCAACAACCAACAACCAACAACCAACTATTGACTATTAACAACTAACTACTAACTATCCCCTAAGAAGGATATATGCCCCCCAAGCTTGTGCGGCTACTGCCAAAACTGTAGACCAAATGGGATGAGGGCTGTTTATGGTTTTACCATTTTGAGTTTGCAGGGTTTGAATGTCGATCCAAGGTGTTGCACCCCGACGAAACCAACCTGTAACGGTAATCTGTCTGCCAATCAAGTCTTGGGGGTTGACTGTTTGCCCCGGACAGGAAACGTGGTGTAGTTTGACTAAACCTGTGTTGGACTGGAGGATTAAATCTTGTGCCAAGCTGTTAGCGATACCCTGACGACCTAATAGCTTGCCGACAAGACGCACTTTGATGCTGTCGATGGGTAGGGCGGTTGGATTTGCTAACAGGTTGGGTAAGCGTTCATCTGTTTGCACGCTGGCTGTTTTAATATCGGGAAACAAAGGATTCGTGCGAATGACTGTAGCGATGCTAAAACCAATCAGCAGGCAACCTGTTATGTAAGACCAATCATTGTATATCCACTTCAAGTTCAGCAATTTGACTGTGTATGCTAGGTGCCACAATAACCCAATTAAACCTGCAAACACAAAACCCAGAATAATTCCCAACCAGGGCGCAATTTGTAAGAGAAAGGATTGAGGTTTGACTTTTAAGGGCTTTTGGCTTTCTACATGTACTTCGTTTAGTAGATGCCAGTGGCGGGCGATTTTACACAGGTGTTCGATCCGATCGCCTATTAAAGGATGGCTGTTGTTAATTGTAAACCAGCGGCGATGGGGGTTGAGATAATCCCACATCACAAAGGAATCAAAGGAAATATGACCGGCGATACTGCCCAAAGTCAGGCTTTGCTGATAACTCATTGGTGTGAGTAGATTCAAGCTTTCTAATTGCCAACTCGTTTGTTCTTGCTTTTCGACATCACGGGCAACGCCAATGGCTATTTTAAGTAATGCCCGCACTACTCCATTGGGATTTCCAGTAGTTTCAGCAGAAGCGCGATCGCTATAATAAAGCCGCAATCTAGATAACCACAATGCTGTACCGCTCAACAAGCACCAAATTCCATAAACAAAGCTGGTGATGATTGACACCACTCCACGCAAAAAGCCGTTGGATATGCGATCGCCCCACTCGGAAACTAGCTGATATAACCTGTAAACGAAAAGCGTCACCACCAACACCAAAGACATCACCACAACATCCCAGTGGGTAATATGCCCTAGTTGACCGGCATAAATTGCGGCGATTTCATCATCTGCTAATTGTTCCAATAACCCCTGACTGACAACAATTCTGGCGTTGCGGGGATGATTGCCATAAGTCAGTGCCATTGGTGCAGCGATTGGCAAAACCCTTAGTTTGGGTAACTGCCAACCTCGCTGCTGACAATAACGTTGCAGCACCCGCACACTCTCGCGGCTGTGCATGTTTAAGTTCTCTTTTGGCAAATGTCGCTGACCGTAAAAGTTCGCCAACAGCCAATCTAGCAACCAAGGTGAAACTCCCGTGAGGATGACCAACACTAGTAGCAGCAATTGGGTGGGGTCGCTATATAAAAACTGCAATGGTTCCAGGAAAGGCAGTTTGTATAAAATGTCATTGATTAATCCCATCGCTAGCTTTAACATTTCTCGCATCACCCAAAATAGGGCGATGAATGTTCCTGCTGCTAACAACCGTAATGGTAATATGTTATACTTATGTATTGGTTGCCAGACTTTTGCACGTCCTGCATGCCGCCAATAAATTGGGGGAGATTTAACTTGTTCGCGGCTGACGCTTCCGAAGACGCCGCTACCCTGTATTGTGGGAGGATAGGAGGTGTCGGGACTGCTAGGTGCTGTGGCTACATTATTTTCGGCTGTTTGTCTTGGTGTATCTTGTGGTTTTTGTTTCGATGAAATAGTGGCTGAATTAATACTTTGGCTACTTTGGCTACTTTGGCTGGAGTTTTCAAAGGGGACAAATCCAGTTTCAGTTTTTTTTGCTATAGCATTTTTCTGGTGATTTGTCAATTGTTGGAGGGCGCGTTCTGCCCAATCTCTAACTTGAGGAGTATCTACCTGAGTAAGAGTTTGACACAGGGCGATCGCTTTGGAAATTTTACCGCTGCGTGCATAAGCCATTACTATTCCAACTTTGGCTTGCAAGCCGATGGAATCATTACCTTGGCTGTTAGCGACAAGTTGTAATTGAGCGATCGCTTTTTGATAATCTCCTTGTTTGAGGGCAAATAACCCAGCCTCCAAAGACGATTCGGCGTGTGAAGGCATAGAAAACAGTCCTTCAAAACTTTGAATTTATTTGATTGAGATGTGGATATAGGGGAAGGGGGGAAAGGGAGAAGGGGGGAAAGGGAAATTTCATAGCTTTTACCTTTTACCTTTTACCCAATTCCAAAGCGCCTTTTCCCGACTTCTGCTGTTGGGATACAACGCATAAACGCCCTCTGGACTGCTTCTTGTAAGGATTTATCCTTACAAGAAAACTCTTTACGAAGCTGTCCAAGGGGCGTCTGGGCATAAGTGGGATTACCCGTATTGAAATGGCGATCGGTTCAGATGCTTTCATTTTGGCTGACTTGAAAAAGGCAGAAGTAGGAGGGCAGAGGGCAGAAGGAAATACCATGAATAATCAATTTAGGGGCTTTAAACAGGAGTGGACATGACAGAAAGCTTTAAAAACTTCCTCATTCCTCCTTCTGGTTCCTTCTTCCTTCTTCCTTCTGCCATCTGCCCCCCGCAGTATGCCTCGTGCCCCCGCAGCATGCCTCGTGCCATCTGCCTTCTGCAGTATGCCTCGTGCCATCTGCCTTCTGCAGTATGCCTCGTGCCATCTGCCTTACCCAAAAAACGGTAAACTTTTTAGCAACTATATAACTTATTGCATTCAGCATCCCGTTTAACTTAACCTGGATTTAGGCAGCAAATCCGGTTAATTATTCCTCTATCGGTTGTTGACTGGAAAAAACTGGAGCGATCGCACTCAGTTTCAATTCCGGATGGTCTCCCTCTAACTGTTGACAATTCCATTCATTGCGGAACAACAACACCGGGCGTCCCATACTGTCTTTAACTGTGGTGCTGTTAAATAAACGTCCCACCTTATTCAAAGCTTCCCAACCGCCTTCAACCCAACGGGCGACACTGTAGGGCAATAAATCAAGTATGGTTTCAACTCCATACTCATTTTGCAAGCGAAATTGTACTACTTCAAATTGCAATTGACCTACCGCCGCTAAAATTGGATCGCGTTTGGCTTCATCTACTGAGTACATAATTTGCACTGCACCCTCTTCGCGCAATTCCGAAACGCCTTTTTGAAATTGTTTGAATTTCGAGGGGTTGGGATTCCTGAGAGTGGCAAACAATTCTGGCGAAAAATACGGAATTCCCTCATATTCCAACTTTTGCCCGACGTAAATTGTATCGCCGATCGCAAAAACTCCAGGATTGTTCAAACCAATTACATCGCCAGCATAAGCGACATCGATTGACTCTCTTTCTTGGGCAAAAAGTTTTTGCGGGCGAGACAGACGCACGACTTTACCTGTGCGGGCGTGATTTACTGTCATGTCTTTTTCAAACTTACCGGTACAGACTCTGATAAACGCCACGCGATCGCGGTGTTTTGGGTCCATGTTAGCCTGAAGTTTAAAGACAAATCCTGAAAATTCCGGGTAGCTGGGGTCAACTTCGCCAATACTGCTGTTGTGGGGACCGGGTTTCAGGGCGTAGTCCAAAAAGTACTTGAGGAATAACTCTACCCCAAAGTTGGTCATGGCACTACCAAAAAACACTGGCGTCATTTTGCCTTGATGTACCAACTCCAAATCTAATTCGGGTCCCACCCCTTCCAGCAATTCCAAATCGTTTTTTAGTTGAAAATACAGGTCTTGTTCCAAAAGTTCTTCAATTTTGGCATCACCCATATCAACTACTGTATCGATAGCTTCCCGGCTACCGTGGGCGCTACGTTCAAATAAGTGTATCTGTTGTTGATTGCGGTCAAACACACCCTTAAAGCGATCGCCCATTCCTATCGGCCAGTTTACCGCATAAGTTTGCAATCCCAATTCTTGCTCAATCTCATCCAACAATTCCAGCGGTTCCCTTCCCGGACGGTCAAGTTTATTTACAAATGTAAAAATGGGAATACCCCGCATTTTACAAACTTCAAACAACTTCCGCGTTTGGGGTTCCAAACCCTTAGCCGCATCAATTAGCATCACCGCATTATCAGCAGCAGCCAAAGTTCGATAAGTATCTTCACTGAAATCTTGGTGACCGGGAGTATCTAACAAATTGATTTGACAGTTTTCGTATTCAAACTGCAACACCGTCGAAGTAATAGAAATACCCCGTTGCTGTTCCATAGCCATCCAGTCAGAAGTTGCCTTCCGCTGCGCCCGTCGGGCTTTTACCGCCCCAGCTTCGTGAATGGCACCCCCGTATAGCAGTAGCTTTTCTGTCAGAGTAGTTTTACCAGCGTCAGGGTGAGAAATAATTGCAAAATTGCGGCGTAGTTCCACCGCTTGCTGAAGTTCAGACTGAATTTCAGTTGACATATCTGTAATTGCTTGTAACTTAACTTAATTTAACTTTTTCCAACTTTAGCGAGTCTTTTAATCTTAAGATAACGACGCTCGTCGTGATAGGGTCGTAATATAACCGAAAACCTGACTAAATGGGAGAAAGGAATGTACGACACGGATAAGCGAAAGCTGTTATCGGCACTGTGTCATGGAGCGATTTTCTTTAGCACCACCTTTATATCTGTAGGCGTACCCATTGCCGTACTATTCGTATCTGACGATCCCGTTGTGAAGGATAATGCTACAGAAGCCATCAATTTCCACTTGAATGTATGGGTCTATGGATTCATTATTGGTGTATTGATTGCCTTCACCTTTGGGTTACTGTTTCCCTTAGCATTTATTGGATATCTACTGCATTGGGGATTGACAATTTGGGCACTTGCCGAAATTCTTAGCAATCCAGATAAACCCTTTCGTTATCCTTTAATTTTCCGGATTTTTTAGCACCAAAGCCATTTATATTTGGCTGTCATCGATCGCGAATTTACTTGCAAAGATAGTAATCGGTAATTAATACTGGGCGATCGGCACCTCAGCTATTACCAATTACCAATTCCTCACACACTTACCCCAAGATTGATTTTTAACAACACTTACGCAAAAAAATTCATCTCAGTGCAGTAATTCATGAATTACCGCACTGAGATCGGGCTTTTGAGACAATGAAAGCGTAAGTCCTATTTAATTAAGTTTCGCCATGAATAGCGATGAAGTTTTTAATATTGTTTTGTATAACTACTCGCAGATAGATGACAGCCAAGCTGTAAAATACAAAATTGCCCCACAACAAAGCAAGTTGCAGGGCAAAAGGAAGTTAAGCGCTGTTTGTAGTTTGTCTGACATCAGGGCTATTTACCCCTGGGTTTGTGACGCTTTGTTATTTGTCCATTTGCGTATTATCTCTTGATAAAACTTTATGTTTCCAACACATCGCCCGCGCCGCTTGCGTACACATTCCCAACTCCGCCGAATGGTGCGCGAAACTGTTTTAACAACTAGTGATTTAATTTACCCATTATTTGCCGTACCGGGTGAAGGAATTGCCAATGAAGTTAAATCTATGCCCGGTGTCTTCCAACTTTCGGTAGATAAAATTGTCCAAGAGGCAAAAGAAGTTTATGATTTAGGAATTCCCGCAATTATTTTATTTGGCATTCCTGCAGATAAAGATGTCGATGCTACTGGTGCGTGGCATGATTGCGGTATTGTCCAAAAAGCTGCCACTGCGGTTAAAGAAGCAGTACCCGATTTGATTATTGTTGCCGATACTTGTTTGTGTGAATATACAAGTCACGGTCACTGCGGTTATTTGCAAGTTGGCGATTTAACCGGACGGGTTTTAAATGACCCAACACTGGAATTATTGAAGAAAACAGCAGTATCTCAGGCAAAAGCTGGTGCTGATATCATCGCCCCCTCCGGGATGATGGATGGCTTTGTGCAAGCAATTCGCAGTGGATTGGATGAAGCGGGATTCCAAGATACGCCGATTATGTCGTATGCTGCTAAATATGCTTCTGCTTATTACGGTCCATTTCGGGATGCAGCAGATTCAGCACCGCAATTTGGCGATCGCCGAACTTATCAAATGGACCCAGGAAACGCCCGTGAAGCGATTAAAGAAATTGAATTGGATATCGCAGAAGGCGCTGATATGCTGATGGTTAAGCCAGCCTTGGCATATATGGACATTATCTGGCGGGTGAAGGAAGCCAGCAACTTACCTGTTGCTGCTTACAACGTTTCCGGGGAATATTCCATGATTAAAGCAGCAGCCCTCAACGGTTGGGTTGACGAACAGCGGATAGTGATGGAAACTTTAACTGGGTTTAAACGCGCCGGTGCTGACTTGATTTTGACCTACCACGCCAAAGATGCGGCGCGGTGGTTGGGGTAAGTTCAAAAAGTTAAACAATTAAATAATTATTTGTCTGCAAATCTCACGCATTAGGCGCTTCGCCTTCCCGAAGGGTAGGCGCACTCGTAGCAAAGTTGATTAGAGTGTCTTGGTGTCTGGGCGTGAGATTATTGTTTGTTGGGCAGGTGATGCCACGGGTTTACAATCAAATTGAGAATATGTGGCAATTCTCAATACAGTTTAGTTAGTGACCGGAATGCACCATCTAAACTAACGGGACTTACGCAAAAAAATTCTGGAGTAGCAGTAATTCATGAATTACTGCACTGAGATCGGGCTTTTGAGACAACAATGAAAGCGTAAGTTTTAACTAAAAGTAGATAAAATTACTAAGTATATGCCGATTTTCCGACTGTGTTCACATTAGCCTGGGACTATAAGTCCCAGTCTAATAGCGTAAGTCCTCTGGAATCGGACTAACAAATGAATTATTGCGTGGTTAAAATCATTACTTTGGATTCGGGGATTTGTGGTTTATGCGTAAAGGGGCATTCCGGTAAGCTTCTTACGGGCGCTCAAAAAATGCTAGTAATACCATTTCACCAAAACTCTGATACAAATACAGATGATGTAGAAACGTAGCAATGCGGAGTCTCGACAGGATTTATATGTATCGCAATTAACGTGAAATGGTATAATAATTTTAGATTTGTAGAGACTACACGGTTTGTCAAGGAGGCAATTATTAATCTTCCTTACCGTATTCCATCCAATCAATACATTTCTGCATCTGCTGACCCATAGTTTGGGCATCAGCATGATACCTGCGACCGTGACCTGGTAGCACCCACTCAAAAGAGTAATTTGCTAACTTACGCATTGATTTAATTTGTTCTGAGTAGGAATACCAGCAATAATCGCGAAAAGCCACCAATTGATGTGATTTATCAGACCAAGCGAGATGGTCGCCAGTAAAGAGAAACTTGTTTTTGTAAAGTAGAACAGTGTGTCCTTTACTGTGACCGGGAACTGGGATAATTAACAAATCAGTTGTCAGTTGAAAGGGTTCAAAACCAGTTAGCTGCATTTCCACATCGCGAGTATCAGTAGAGATGTCATCAGAGTGGAGAATGCGTTGACACTCAAAATGTTCGGCAAATTTTTGATGATCCGCCACATCATCTCTATGAGTCAAGTACATATAACGAATTCCCCCCAGCTTTTCCAAACGCTTGACTAGCGGCGGTGCAAATCGGGGAGAATCTATCAAAATATTACCTTCTGGTAATTTAATGAAATAGCTTGTTGCAGCGTAAGATTTTTCTGAGTGATAGCCGCAATGATAGACATTTTCCTCTACGGGGATGGGAAAACTCAACTGAGCGACTTTGATATCTTGAGGCGTTTCGATAGTACCAATCGAACTGGTGGGACAAGATAACAAAGCTTGCAGCGCAGCCAATCTTTCCGCCTCATTGGTTGGTTGGTGATGAACAGCAGATTGTTCGTCAGCTTCAGTAAATACACTAGGAGTCATCCAGCGGCAAGTATCGCAATCAATACAAGAAGAGTCTACATAAAAATCGCCGATGACATTTTGGGGGCGACGCAGATTTAAATGAGCCATGTTAAACCTCTTTTACCCAGTTACTTGCTGGCAGGAAGATAAAGCTTGTATGACTACGCTAGCAAAATAGATTTGAGAGTGTAGAGATTTCATACTCTATATATATTTCTCTTTTAAGCCTGACGACTGAAGTCGCGGTTATACAAACACTCGTCCGCCTAGCCTGCGGATAAAAGCGAAGCAGTACGCGGACTATAAGAAAAAAAGGGTAATTGACCTGGATTTGCGATGAAATAGAAACAAGAAAATGGGAAAACTTAATTTAGACACAATTATCTGACTCTTTCCCAAATATGCTTTACTGTTCCAATCCCAACTGTTCAAATCCTTTTAATTCTGATGGAAATAACTTTTGCATTCAATGCGGACAAAAACTTACATCTTTGTTTCGCAACCGCTTTCGCGTAATTTATCAATCTGTTGATGAGGTTTTGCAAGCCTTAAATTCTGCTATTTCTCCACCGTCTTCTCCAAAGGTTAAGATACCTGGAAAAATTATTACTAGTCCCGTTAATAAGTGGTTATACCGCTAGAGCGTTAGGCGAATCAATATTCACTCAAACTGATGACCTTGAAACTTTGACGAAAATGCTTATTGATGCGGTTAAGTGCCATTTTCATGATGAACAAACCCGTCCCCAAATAATCCGTTTGCTTTCATGAAATATCTCATTCATAACGCCTCCCACTCTCCTTTGCTAATGTTAGCTTGACGCAATATTCTAGTGAGTAGACTTGGGCTGATATCTCCCACATGCGGATTGGGAATTGTCAGCTTTAATTCACCTTTTAGCATGTATTGATGCTTCCCACCTGTATAAGGACTATCAAAACCTGCATCTTTCAAAAAACGAACTAAATCCCGCCGACTAATTGCTCCAAATGGTGGCATTAGGCAACCTCTTTAGTTAAATTTAGGTCAATGCCATCAAGTATTGGTAAAGTATGACCCAAGCGCAGTCCTAAAATAATCCATCCTTCTAAAGTGTCTTGCAACTCTTCCCGACAAGCTTCTAGTGTTGCAGCATTTGCCCACACACCTTGACATTCAGCAATTTCACTGTAGAAACTCCCATCTTCCAGCAGTTCGTAGGTTGCTTTGTGCATTGCTGTATGAATATAATTTATCAGCATTTGATGTGCGCGATCGCCTCTAATTTTTTTGTAAAACTCGCGTTACATTAACCAGTTTAGACTTTTAAAAGCTGAAAAACCGGGTTTTTGAGAAACCCGGTTTTTTAAGCTGAAATTTTTTGGTAGATTTTACCCCAACAACATCATTATCTTGTTGGTTACAGCCAAAATCACATGATGGGTAATTGGCAAACTATCAATTACCATGCCAAGGCACAATAACATCATGTAAGAAATCGAATAGAGAAACAATCCTTTTGCATTAGTGCGATCGCTTGGATTTTGCAACAATTGCCAAGCTTTATAAATAAACACTGCGCCTAGCGAAAGTGCGATCGCCCCGTACACAACTCCACTCGCATGTAAGGGAAAAACCAGCATCAGTGTTGCTGCTACCGTTACCAAGGTATACCACCAAATCTGCCACACTGTTGCCTTCTCTCCGGCAATCACTGGTAGCATTGGTATCCCTACCTTTGCGTAATCATCCTTAATCATCAAAGCCAGTGCCCAAAAATGGGGCGGCGTCCACAGAAAGACGATCGCAAAAATCAACCATGCTGCCCAGCTTAAGCTGCCCGTGACTGCTGCCCAACCTACTAATGCTGGAACTGCTCCTGCTGCCCCACCAATGACAATATTTTGAGTGCTGTGGCGTTTGAGCCAGTGAGTATAAACCAGGACATAAAATCCAATACCAGACATTGCCAGCAGCGCGGCTAGCAAGTTGGCAAAAACAGATAGGAGAGTGAAAGAAATTACAGCTAAGGCGATCGCAAAAATTAGAGCATCGCGGGGCTGTACCCTACCCGAAGGCAAAGGACGATGGCGCGTCCGCTCCATGTCATAATCAATATCGCGGTCATAAACGCAGTTAATCGTCTGGGCACTAGCAGCAGCCAAAGTGCCACCAGTAAGAGTTACTAGCAACAGCAACGGGTCTACTTGTCCCTTAGCCGCAATCCACATACTCCCAGCAGTAGTAATCAACAGCAACGGGATAATCCGAGGCTTTGTCAGCTGGTAGTAACTTTGAATAACTTGTAGAAATGATTCGTGGTGGCGAGAGACATTAGTCTCAATCATCTTGGTACTAGTTCCTTATTTTTCAACAATCAATTTATAGGCTGCGCTACTCAGGCTGAGAATTTAAGATTTTAGACTTAAGATTTTAGATTTGAGATTTAGGGATACCAATAAGTTAGATGGCAATTTTTCGGCTTGCTGCTGAAGAATAACAAACAGCCGCAAGCACTAAATATGCCAATACGTCCTTGTTTCCAAAGCAATATCACCCTTACATGGAATTAATCCTTTCATCCTAAATCTCACCGAAATGCACTTCATCGCCCACAGGCTGAAAGTTTGTGGCTATACAAACTTTCGCCAGACAAGCGCAGGCTGCAAAAGCTTGGATTTCTCTTGAGTTTGCCTGACGGTACTTGGTGCATTCCGGTGAGAAATCCAAAATCCTTTCATCCAAAATTGAATAGTTACATCGATTCACCGGCTTGGATCTCGGCATCAGTGGATGTCACAGGGGGGTGGTAAAGGCTAATACTCCTATTTCCAGCCCAGTCACGTATTGCCAAAACCGTAAAAACAACCAAAGTACCGAGTAAAGCGGCTCCCACAGCTTGGTGAGAAACGGTCAGCGGCTCGACTTGGAGATGTAACTTGAAGGTAGCAACTCCCAACATAAGTTGTAAAATTAATAACCCGCCAGCTATATTTGCCAGTCGTCGCAAAGCGGGATGCAGTGCTGGTGTGCGCCAAGACATAAAAACTACTGCCAAAGTTGCCACCGTTGGCGGCACCAAACCAAAAATATGGCTGTACATCACAGTACAAAGTTGGGAACCGCCAAAGCATTGGTGTAGCGCCCAACGAGAACCAACCAAAGCACCTAGCAGACTTTGCACATAAACCAAAATTGCAGCCGTTAAACCCACCCAAGGCAACTTACCAGCAGTTCCAGTGCCTTGGTAAGGAGTGAGTGCGGTGCCGACGACCAGTAGAGTGATGAAAAATAACAGCGCCGTACCCAAGTGGGCGGTGACGATATCAAACCGCAAAAGTTGAGTAACAGTCAGTCCTCCCAAGACACCCTGGAAGACGATTAAAAACAGGGCAAACGTCGATGCCCAAGGCAGCCATTTAGGCAAATGTTGACGATGCCACCAGGATAATCCAACCAGTGCGATCGCGCTGATACCAATTAATGCTGCATCCAACCTGTGAAACCACTCCAGAAACACCTGGAAATTCATTTGCTTGGTTGGCACCAGTTCCCCATAGCATAAGGGCCAGTCTGGGCAAGCAAGTCCAGCATTCATCACGCGGGTGGCACTGCCGATCGCCATCAAAATCAAAGTGGCTAGGCACATTCTCCACACCAAGCGACGAATTCGATCCGTTGGCTTTTGCCGCTCAACATCTGATACATTTTGTTGTTCTAGGACAAATTCGCTCATGAACGATACCTTCTGCCCGCTCTTAGTGAGCTATCTAAGTTCTAAAATTCAAAGGCAAAAAGCGGTGTAGATTTTCTTCCCGCTTTATTGCCGTTCAGTACTGACCCATCTCCACCCTAGCGCAAGAACTAAAGTGAGAGATTGGCTCTTTCATCTACTTTGAATCACGCTAGCTACTTTTAGCCTGAAGCTTTAGGTATTTTTTAAGTTGTTAGGCAGAAAGTGATGCAAATTACTGTTAACTGCCATAATTTCGCAAAATCTTTTGCCTGATTTACATCTACCTTTAGTAATATCTGGCAAATATGCTGTACCAAGCTGTAACGAAAATTAGCTCACTTGCCGAAAAATTAATAAAGATTTCAGGTCATCTGACTTAATGTCTTATACGCTGGACTACCGTAGTAAGTAAGCAGTTCTGTCTAACATAGTAAAGTCATTAACTAAATCAACCGTGAAAATTCCAAGTTCTATCTGGACGTTACTCATTGGCATTGTGCTGACGCTGCTCAGCCTCTGGTACGGTCAAAATCACGGTCTGTTACCAGCAGCAGCCTCCGATGAAGCTGACTTGATAGACGGTCTGTTCAACTCGATGATGACTGTCTCTACAGGTATATTTCTAATTGTCGAAGGTGTTTTGATTTACTGTGCGATTAAATATCGCCGTCGCGCAGGTGACAATGAAGACGGACCTCCTGTCGAGGGTAATGTACCTCTAGAAATACTCTGGACGGCAATCCCAGCAATTATCGTAATTGGTATTTCTGTATACAGCTTTGATGTGTACAACGAAATGGGGGGCTTTGACCCTCATGCCGCCCATGCCGCCCATGAAGCCCCGATGTCACCACAGGCAATGAAAATGCCTGGGGCTGCGATCGCAGCAACTTTAAGTGATACACCTCCCAGCACAGAACCGAACCTCAATCAGCAAATATCTGATGAGGCAATGCAAGATCCGGCGACAGCAGCAGTTCGCAATACCGACCAAATTCCCCAAAAGCAAAATGCTCCAGGGATCGGAATTGTGGCTCCTAGCTTGGGAGCAACTCCTGAAAATGAAGGCAAACCACCTGCACTGACGGTCAACGTCACGGGTTTGCAGTACGCGTTTATTTTTACCTATCCAGAAACTGGAGTTACCTCCGGTGAAATGCACGTTCCTCTAGGACGTGAGGTGGAATTAAGCATGTCAGCAAACGATGTCATCCACGCTTTTTGGGTGCCAGAATTTCGTTTGAAACAGGATATTATCCCCGGTCGGCAAACCCAAGTTCGTTTGACGCCAAACAAAGAAGGTAGTTATGCGATCGTTTGTGCCGAATTGTGCGGTCCCTACCACGGCGCGATGAGAAGCCAGGTTGTGGTGGAATCACAGCAAGCATTTGACAATTGGATGCAAGAGCAATTAGTTGCCAGCAAAGAAACCCTAAATCAAGCAGTTGCTGTTAATCCTACAGATTTCTCTGTTGATGAATTTCTCGCTCCTTACACCAAGGACATGGGAATTCAACCAGAAATGTTAAATCAAATACACGCTGCTCATCACCATTAATAGAGTTTTGAGTTTTGAGTTTTGAGTTTTGAGTTTTGAGTTTTTACTCCTAACTCCTCACTCCTAACTCCTTCCTCTTCACCCATAACCTGTTTTTGCTATGACACAAGCACAGCTGCAAGAAACGGCTAATATCCCCGCTCTGATTGAAGAACCAGGCGTCAGGAAATGGTGGGAATTCTTTACCTTTAACACCGACCATAAGGTAATTGGAATCCAGTACCTGGTAACTTCGTTTATTTTCTACTGTATTGGTGGCGTGATGGCTGACTTGGTTCGTACAGAACTAAGAACGCCAGAAGTAGATTTTGTCACGCCCGAAGTTTATAACAGCCTGTTTACACTGCACGCCACAATCATGATTTTTTTGTGGATTGTGCCGGCGGGCGCGGGGTTTGCTAACTATCTGATCCCCTTGATGATTGGGGCAAAAGATATGGCATTTCCCCGGTTGAATGCTGTTGCCTTTTGGATGATCCCGATTGGTGGTGTGTTGCTGGTAGCCAGTTTAGTGGTAGGCGATGCACCAGATGCCGGTTGGACTTCTTACCCTCCTCTCAGCTTGGTCACCGGTCAAGTTGGCGAGGGAATATGGATTATGAGCGTTCTGTTGCTGGGTACATCTTCGATTTTGGGGGCGATCAATTTTATGGTCACCCTGCTGAAGATGCGGATTCCAGGCATGGGAGTTCATCAAATGCCCTTGTTTTGCTGGGCAATGTTTGCTACCTCGGCGCTGGTTTTGGTATCTACGCCGGTACTAGCAGCAGGCTTAATTCTGCTTGCCTTTGACTTAATCGCAGGAACAACATTTTTTAATCCGACTGGTGGTGGCGATCCGGTTGTATACCAGCACATGTTCTGGTTTTATTCCCACCCAGCGGTTTACATCATGATTTTGCCTTTCTTTGGGGCAATTTCTGAGGTGATCCCCGTTCATTCCCGCAAACCGATTTTTGGTTATAAAGCGATCGCCTATTCATCCCTCGCTATTAGCTTTTTGGGACTCATCGTCTGGGCACACCACATGTTCACCAGCGGTATCCCCGGTTGGTTGCGGATGTTCTTCATGATCACCACCATGATTATTGCCGTACCCACGGGTATTAAAATATTCAGTTGGTTGGCGACCATGTGGGGCGGAAAAATCCGCCTCAACACCGCGATGCTTTTTGCTATCGGCTTTGTAGGCACCTTTGTAATTGGCGGTATCAGTGGTGTCATGTTGGCAGCAGTGCCCTTTGATATCCACGTCCACGACACTTATTTTGTAGTAGCGCACCTGCACTACGTCCTTTTTGGCGGTAGCGTAGTGGGCATTTTTGCTGCTATTTACCACTGGTTCCCGAAAATGACGGGACGGAAAATGAACGAATTTTGGGGTCAAGTTCACTTTGCCTTGACTATCGTCGGTTTGAACATGACCTTCTTACCCATGCACAAACTGGGTTTGATGGGCATGAACCGCCGCATTGCCCAGTACGATCCCAAATTTACGTTCCTCAATGAAATTTGTACCTACGGTGCTTATATCCTGGCGGTTTCCACATTCCCCTTCATCATCAACGCCATTTGGAGTTGGATGTACGGAGAGAAAGCAGGTAATAATCCTTGGCAAGCACTTACCTTAGAGTGGATGACTACATCACCGCCGGCGATCGAGAATTTTGACAAACTACCAGTACTAGCTACCGGACCCTACGACTACGGCTTGGAACACGCCAAAGAAGGTGTACCTTTATCCGATCCCGATCCAGTTTTGTCTGGTGGTCCTAACTCGGTGTTAAGAGCCGAACCAGATCCAGCAGTTGCAGCCAATCCCGAAGACCGCAAATAAAGGCTAAAGGATGAAGGATAAAGGTTGAAAGTAAACGTTTCCTACTTCACTCTTCATCCTCCATCCTTCATACTTCATCCTTAATACTTTATCCTTTAGAAGATTCATGCAAAGTCAAACAATTGACCCAGCGAAAACTGCCCTAAATCATCACCATACTGCGGCAGAAGTTGCCCACCACGAAGAACATCCAGACCATCGCCTCTTTGGCTTGATTTTCTTCCTGGTTGCAGAAGGTATGATTTTTATGGGGTTGTTCGGAGCTTATTTAGCTTTCCGTGCAACCTTACCGGCTTGGCCCCCAGAAGGCACGCCAGAACTCGAATTATTGCTACCTGGAATCAACACCGTCAATTTGATTGCTAGCAGTTTTGTCATGCACAATGCCGATACTGCTATCAAAAAGAACGATGCACGGGGAATGCGAATCTGGCTGGCAATTACTGCCGCAATGGGTATTACTTTCTTGGCAGGACAGGTGTATGAATACACCCATCTGGAATTTGGTTTAACTACCAACTTGTTTGCCAGTGCATTTTACGTTTTAACTGGTTTCCACGGTTTGCACGTGACTATCGGTGTTGTAGCGATTCTTGCCGTATTGTGGCGATCGCGCGTTAAAGGTCATTACAGCAACGAAAAGCATTTCGGTATCGAAGCCGCCGAAATTTATTGGCACTTTGTTGATGTGATTTGGATCATACTGTTCGGATTGTTGTACTTACTTTAAGTAATAGTGATTAGTTGTTCACTCCACTAACAGTAAACCCCCATACACTGGGGGTTTTTTATTTTTTGATTTATCAGTAATTATACGTAATCGGACATGGGGCATTTCCCCTTTTCCCCTTCCCCTTTCCCATCCTCCTTACCTAACGCTTTGCTACCATCCTCTGAGCCATCTGCAGGTGGTCGGCGACAATTGGTGCAATTTTAGTGGCAAAGGCTCTCAACTCTTGGTCTTGTCCCTGTTCAAGATACTTTTGATACTCAGCCTGAGTTTTGGCGTGAGCTTGAACCTGCCCTTCCATGTATGCCTGGTCAAAATTATTACCCGAAACCTGGCTCAATTTTGTGATCAAGGCTTGATTTTCCGGACCTATGTCTTTTGGCAGGGTGACATTTTTCTGTTTGGCGATTTGCATCAGTTGTTTGCTGGAGTTTTTATGTTCTCGAATCATGCGCCGTGCATAATCTCTCACACTTTTATTTTGCGATCGCTTCAGTGCTAGTTGACTTGTTTGGATTTCTGTCATGTCACTTTGCGCCGCTTTAATCATGAATTCTCTGTCTAAATTCACTGCAGGGTTAACATTTGTAGAGCCTGGAGTAACGTTAGGAGTAGGGGTGGAGTTAGGAGTAGGATTCGTAGTAGGCGTACTTTGGGCAATCACGGACTGACTCGACAAGTTAGCTTGTGCGAGTCCTGGGAAACCAATAAAAGCGCTGACACCAGCAATTCCAATAAAACTGCCAACAAATTTTTTAATTGCCTTTGTTTGAGAAAGCATATTTTTTGTTACCTATGTGTTGAAATTTTGGTGTTTGAATTTTGATGTTTGATGTCAGGGAAAGGGGAAAAGGATTTTATTTGTAGCCATCAAACAGAGAATCGGTATAAAGCCCTTCAGGCATGGCTTCGCACTTCGCTGCGGACGAACTATAAGTGATTCGGCGGACATGATATAACAATCCAAAATCTCAAATCTCAAATCTCAAATCTCAAATCTCAAATCTCAAATTAAATTGCTTCTAATAAAAAGGTAACTATTATAGTTTGTTCAAACTTCTCCCACAGGAATAACTTCTCCTTCCATCTCTAGAAGGACATTGGAAGGACATTGACGCTATTGAAAAACACCTTTTTAAGTAACAAAGATTTCCACAGACAAGCTTTTATCCTGTCGCCCCATCCTTGAGGGTTTCGGCAAAAAATTAACTCAAAGAATCCGGATCTACCCCTAATCTTCGCAACTCTGCCGCTAGCCTTTGGGCACGTTGTTCGGCGGCGGTAGCCCGTTCTTCCGGTGTCAAAAATCTTACTCCTTGCTCGTCATACCAATACAACCAATCCCGTGTAATTCCCTGATAGGTTCCTCTTTCGTGACCAATTGCCAAACCTACCTCTTGCAACCAAACAGGATTTCCCGGTTGCAACACATATTCGCCATTTACTAAACGATAAACTTCTAACGGCGGCTTTTTGCGGCGACGGGGATTGTAAACAAGATAGTATAAAATTTCCAGTTCAGTATATATTTTCTTCTTACTGCTATATTCGCCGCGCCGTTTTTGGGAAACAATCTCTAGCGCCATGATTGGTACAACCTTTTCTTCCCACAGCACATAACTTAAGCGCAAATCCTCATCAAAAACTCGCTCAACTCCCAGACTCAAAAATCCATCTGGTACTATAGCTGGCTGGTCGGGATCGTAATATATCCCCATATCAACGCCAAAAAACCAATCCATGCGGCTTGACCATAACCAAGCTAGGATTGCTTCTAGCAAACCAGGAATCAGATGTTGTAGTTGATTATCCACAGGCGTATCGTCCGAGTCAGGCAAATCCTCAGCCGAGGGCAAGCAGTGCAATGGGTTGTACTTTAACATGGTGGGGTTGTGGAAGCGATCGCTTTCTTCGTCAGCAAATCCATACATTGATAATATCTACTATCCTTTTGTTGTGAAATCTATCAACTCTCGGCTTTTTCTTGCGATAATTCCCAAAAGGCATGCGCTTTACACAAGTTCTTTAAGGGGGATAGATGACACTTAAGCGATTCGGTTTAATAGTGGTGACAATTGTCGCGATCGCGTCTTATGCTTGGTCTTTGTTTGATAGTTTTCAGAAACCTCAGTTTCAAAGCCGCTTGGAACTCTATCAAACAGATATTGTTCTGCAAGCCGCTTCCTGGCAACCAGACGCTAAAAACGACGAGAATTTTTCCGCACTTCGCGATGCGATCGTTGGCGAAAAACCTCTGGAAAATGCTACCAAACAGTATGAAGAGGTACGTAAATCTGCTCAGATTAATTTGGAAAAAGTCAAAAAACAGCTTGCACAACTGCCGGATCTAACTCAAATTACAACAACAGCAATCCCCAATCCCCAACAATTACAGTTACAGCAGTCCCTAGACGAACTGGAAAAATTGATTGCTGAGTTAGATTTGCAACTGGGAGTTTTAGAAGCACAACAAGGACAGGTAGAAACTGCCTTGAAAACTTGGACGCAGTTGCAGCAACGCTCAAAAATTAATTCCGAATTTGCCAAAGCTGCTGCTGCATTGACAGGACTTTGGAGCGATCCCGCACGTATTTTACCAAATGCCCAACAGTTGATTCAAAAGAACTTAGACGGCTGGTTTCGCTTTACTTCTTTGGCGCAATTATACAAACTCCAGCAACGTCAAGAGGCACTCACAAACCTCCAAGTTACAGAACTACAAGTTGCTGAAAACGCTTTAGTAAAATTAGGGTTGATTGCGACTATCCCGGCTTTAACTGGTTTCGTCGGCCTGGCATTGCTGATTTTCTTGCTCGGTCAACGCTTAGTCAAGGGCAAAGCATCTTTATTGGCTCAAAATGCCGAACAATCTTGGTCAACGCCTTGGAGTGGGGAAACAATTTTGCAGGTCTTTGTCGTGGGCTTTTTCCTCACAGGAAAAATTGTCGGAGAATTCCTTGTGCCTGTGTTGTTTTTAATTCTCCCCATTGGCCGCCCCGTTGCTAATGTCCGAATTCAGGCTGTGTTTATTTTAATTAGTTACCTGTTAGTGGCATCCGGCGCGATCGGCGTGTTGTATTTATCCATCAAGCGCTATTTCCCGCTACCGCCAGACTGGTTTAAATTCCGTTTAGCAGGTAAATGGTTTTTGTGGGGACTCGGCGGTTATTGCGTCGCTTTACCCATCGTGATTGTAGTCTCTTTGATTAACCAACAACTATGGCAAGGACAAGGAGGTAGCAATCCTCTGTTGCAACTGGCGCTAGAAAGCCAAGACTCCGTAGCACTCAGCATATTTTTCTTTACAGCAGCGATCGCCGCACCATTATTTGAAGAAGCTCTATTTCGCGGCTTTATCTTGCCCTCCCTGACTCGTTACTTACCCGTGTGGGGAGCGATTCTTGCCAGTGCTTTGTTGTTTGCCGTCGCTCACCTCAGCTTGTCAGAAATCCTGCCCCTGTTCGCCTTGGGAACAGTCTTGGGATTCGTTTACACGCGATCGCGCAACCTCCTCGCCCCCATGCTCCTCCACAGCCTCTGGAATAGTGGCACCTTACTCAGCTTATTTGTACTCGGTAGTTATAAATGACACATATCAACCACGGTTGCGAAAATTTTAAATATTTGCAAAATAATATTTAAAGGAAGTTCAGCAGTTATAATTAGTAGTAACTGTGAACGCGTTTAGCTTGAGGGCAAATATGCTAATGGCAAAAATAACTCAAGCAATACTGTTAAAGAAATAACAGAATATCTAAGTAAAAATATAGTCATATCTGGGTGGAAGCAAATAGCTTTTCAAGAATAGCTAGTAGCTTCTAGTCGATAAACACATTGATAAAGGTTAGTAATCAAGCTGCTGTCGGATCACGCTGCAAGTGCTGCAAGTCGGCTCTACATGCAGTCAGTTGCTAATTTATCATTGCTAATTGCTAATAGCTAATAGCCTTCAATTCGTTGATGGCAGGAAAAGCACTGTTTGCACATTTTATTTTGTGCGATCAACTTTTGGATCGCAATTTGAGACGCTTCTACTGAGGACTTAAGTGGTGGCGAAATTTTGTCCTACCTTGACAAACTGACTCTACAAAAAGTTACTCAAAGGGTGTTTGCACAAGTGTCGCGATCCGTTTCACCAAACCCGGAAAAATCCCGCAGCCTTATTACTAAGATCGCTGGTTTAGAGCCAACGATGTTGACGGAAAAACCGTCACTATCCCAATATTTTGGGTGCAAAACAAGTTAATTTGATGGGCGGTTTTTCAGCTATGCTGCCGGATTTTTCTAGGTAAAAGCCCAACCCCGCAGCATTCTAAAAAAAGTCCGGACATCAAGCTGTTTGACTTGTAAAATGTGGTATAGCAAAGCAGTTTTTGAAGATTAATGAGATTAATTCTCCAATAGGAAATAATCTCATTCGAGATTATCTAAAACTGCCGTGCTGGAGTTTGTTGTCATAGTTACAAAGAGTCGTAAAGTATCGCCATAGTTTCAGGCGATGCTAACGACTTCTTTATGCATGCTTCCAGCGTTCACTGGGAAATTAAGTGGCACGCTGGTTTTGGCTATGAATGCTTATAGCGTGGTTTGACTTTTCCGAACCAAATAAAACTGTAAATTTTATACATCATTTCTTAAGGAGCTGCACTCATGGCAAATTTCACCCCCAGCCACGCCACCAAACAACTTTTATCTGGATACTGCGGTATTATTCTCGGGGGCTTTGGCGTCCATAAGTTTGTTCTTGGGTACACTGCAGAAGGTTTACTGATGCTAGTTGTTTCCTTGATTGGTGGTTATTTTACCTATGGGTTTGCTTTATTAGTTATGCAACTTGTAGGTTTAATCGAAGGCATGATCTATTTAAACAAGACTCATGAACAATTTGTTGATACCTACTTTGTTAATAAGCAAGGTTGGTTTTAGTGCGATATTGCGTTCCCAAATACAAGTTAAATGCATCACAACAGATAAATTTTTGCATGAAGATTGAATTGTGATTTACGGGTGCTTATTCAGAGCGCATACTGGCGATAAATATGACATAATTTCCGTGTCTTAGTCTGTCCGCTAGGATACTCAACTCCCATGCTATATCTTTACTTCTAGGCTCTTTTCGAGTATTTGGAATAACTTCAAGCTGCTAGAAAAATTTATTTTGATTTATAGCCATTCTTTGTTGGGTGAAGTACACAAGACCACTGTAGGGGCACAGCAGTGTTCCCTACCCCGAGGCGTACCTCACCCAAACGAGAAGCGCTATATTTTGGAAAATACAGATTTTTTAGGGAAAAAATCTAGAAATCATCGTTGCTGTTTCTACTAATTGACTATCAACTGCTGCTTCTGATGGACGCTTGTTCACGTCCGGTGGCTACTCTCATCCACTGGTAGAGTTAATCATTAACTTTGGTGGTGGTCGAAAGGTAAAACTATCTATCGAAGAGCAAATTCTATTAACTTTGATATACCTAGGGCATATAACTACATTTCAATTAATAGGTGTTCAATTTGGAGTCAGTGAAACGACAGCTAATGACACATTTAACTATTGGTTTTCACTTTTGTGATTACTACCATCAAGTTGAATTTAACAGGTTAAAAAAAAATGCCAATAACTACGAGATTGTTAAAGAAAATTTGACCGAGTTGGAGTTAATACTTGATAGCTGTGAGCAGCCTGGAGAAAGACCTGGATAGTATGAGTAACAGAAAAAATCTTACTCTGGTAAAAACAAAAACTATACATTGAAGAATTAGTTAATCCTTTGACAAGAGCGGGGATGATATTCTCGATGTAGTCGCAGGTGAACCCAGACCTAAAAGTGATATAAACTTCAGCACGAGAAAGCACAAAATGTTTTGACCCAAAACAACGGTTTCATGGAGATAAAGCATATTCACGAGAGCCATCAATTAAAATTTCACAGAATAAAACTAAGAATCGAGAGCTAACTGCCGAACAAAAAGAAAAAAATCAAGAGTTATCATCTGAAAGAATCTTAGTGGAACATCTAATCCGTTTACTGAAAATATTTAGAGTAGCCCCAGAAAGATTTCGGCTAAAACCTGAAAAATATAAGCAGATAATTCTCACAAATAATTATCACAATTTCTGGTATGTCACGGTTGCGAATAGGGGCATTAGTATTACCAGTTTAAGTGAGCGCAGACTTTCAAACAAAAATCATTGATTTTGAGATATTTTTCTCCTAGTTATTAACTATAATTATCTCAGAACCTGATTTTACCGTAGAAACTGGCCGATTTTTGAGTTAGGCGATCGCACGCCGTAAGCCAGTCATAGAAAGGTCTTGAGTATTTTCGGAGATATCTTTTGTATGATGTCCACATTCACAAGTTGCTTGATAGTAATGATGCAGAACCCATGTAACCTCAATACAGCCATCCAGTTTCAGAAGCTCTAATACGTAGTAACCCATATGGAGTTTTGCATCTGGGTCTATTTCTAAGCAGCTATTATATGATGCACAAATTTCTGGGTGATGGGCTATCGTCTGTTTTGGGACTCAGGGTGTTGTCCGCCAAATCCCCTTAGCCCCTTTTTGCTTTTTTTGCGCTTTGCTTTCAAATCCTTTGCCCTTAGATTCCTAACCAGCCTTTTTGTCTGGTCTGTCTTGATCTCTAACTTTTGACGGTATCTGAAAAACCTCTCTCCTACCTTGGAGAGAGGCTTTAAATTTCTCCCCCTTTCCTGCTAGGAAAGGGGGTTGGGGGGTTAGGTTTCCACATGACGTGAAAAGTCAGGTCTTTATCTGAGGGTTGGTAGCGGTTTACTACTCTCTATGACCATCGGAGGAAGCCTGCGCTCAGACTTTTCTTGGCAACGCGCTGCTTCACCTTGACAACTCAACTTTTGTGTGGCGAGTGCAATTACACTTGAATTTAGGATGCTTCGCTCTCATATTGTTAAATACTCGATTTATGGATTCTGTTCAAGTTCAAACAGGTGCGTCTCTTTCTGTAGAAATTGCCCCGATTGTCTCACCATCAACAACACTCTCTCCAACCTCAACACCCAGCCCTCGCATTTCTAAAGATGCTATTCGCACCAGTTTGAGGGCCTCCACTGTCGATGGTGTCTTCGCAGCAGTTTTCTCTATTAGCACTGGCGGAATTTTGCTAGGTAATTTCTTGGTGGAGTTGGATGCCAGTCCGGTGGTATTTGGCATGGTGTCCTCTATCCCCATGTTGGTAAATCTTTTTCAGCCGATGGGTGCTTACTTGTCTGAACGCAGCACTAGCCGCTTTCAGTATTCCCTTCGCACTTATGGGATTGCGAGACTACTGTGGCTGATTTTAGTAATTGGCATTGCTAGCTTTAGTTGGGGAGGGCTTAATTCAAACCAATTGGTGGTATTATCGCTCCTGATTCTCGTATGCAGCCATCTTTTAGGAGGACTAGGAACTGCATCGTGGTTCAGTTGGATAGCAAAGTTAGTGCCACGGCAATTGCGAGGTAGATATTTCGGGCTACGCAATAGCGTTGCCAACCTCACCGAGTTGGTCGGCTTGCCCTTAGCAGGTCTAGCTGTATCACATTGGTACGGGGGGACTATCCAAGGTTATGGAGTGATTTTACTGGTAGGCATTATCTTTGGATTGGTGAGCTTGGGGTGTCAGTATTTCCAGGTAGATATGAATCCCCAATTACAAAACACTTATTATGCTAGCTCATCTCAAACAAGTGAGATTCAGTCAAACTCGGCATCAAATGAACCTGGTGGGATATCTGAAGCAATCTCTCTGCCGCAAATGCCAACTCCACAAAACCAGTTACCTAGCAGCATCTGGAAAAACTCGAATTTTTTGGTGTTTCTGCTTTATTTCGGCTCATGGACGCTTGCTGTTAACCTGAGTGCCCCGTTTTTTAACCTCTACTTGCTAGATACGCTGAACCTGGATGTGAGTTGGGTAACTTTCTACAACAGCCTGCGAGCAGGGGCACATATGCTGATGCTCATCGTGTGGGGTAAATTATCAGATAAAATAGGCAATCGTCGGATTCTAATTTCTACTGGAATTCTCATTGCAGTCATACCCTGGCTGTGGCTGAGGATTGGTTCTAGTCCCCTCGATCTCTGGCTGTGGTTACCGCTGTTACACATTTTCATTGGAGGTAATTGGGGAGCAGTTGACTTGTGCAACAACAATCTCCAGATAGAGATTGCACCAGTGAAAAATCAGTCTATCTATTTTGCGATCGCAGCTGCTGTTGCTGGGGTGAGTGGTGCTTTAGGAGCAACTATAGGTGGCTTGATTGCTCAATTTGCTGGGTCTTTTGGCATAGTGGAAGTGTTTGTTGTGTCTGGTATATTACGACTAGCGTCACTTGTCCCACTTATTATTAAAAAGGATCTGGGTAGTTAGGGTGAAATTGGTTAGCTGCGGATGTAAACAAACAGTGTTGCACTCACACTGCGAATTTCTCCACCTACAGGAAGAATTGCTAACTTAATCTCTACTCTATACTGAAAAAGTTTAGTGACATAGTGACAAAGTTGATGTCACTAAAGCAAGTTCTAGAAATCTGTTGTCAGATCAGCTGATATGCATTTAGTTTGCAGTCTGGTCGTAGTTAGGGGAGCCAGAAGCCAAGAGCGGAGCTTCAGACGCTTTGCTCTTGGCGTCAAAATACAGAAAGCTCCTGACTTCTGACTTTTGAGAGCCAGTTTGCAAGGGCGGAGAAAACCCCCGCACGCAACCGGCTCCTCCTGACTTTTATTTCAACATGCAACTTGAATGCCGATTAGCTGATCTGACCCAAAACAGTTAAATTTCAAAATTTGAAAAAAGATAAAATGCTCAAGGTAGACACATCAAAAATCAGCCGCCAACAAGTTGAAGCTTTCGAGCGAGACGGCGTTATCTGCGTCAAAAATGTTTTAGATGACATCTGGGTGGAACGGATGCGAGCAGCCGTTGACAAGAATATATTAATCCCTGGTCCTCTGGAGGTGAAGGGCACCGAAAGATCAGAAGGTCATGTGGAGCATACCAATAGCTTATGGCTCACTGATGCTGATTTCCGTGCTTTGGCTTTTGAATCTCCGCTGGCAACGCTCGCTGCTCAAGTCTTGAAATCGGAAAAACTGAACTTTTTGGCTGACGGTTTCTTTGTGAAAAAGCCGAAAGCAAACAGCCGTGTGGGGTGGCATAACGACCTACCTTACTGGCCCATACAAGGCTGGCAGTGTTGTAAAATTTGGCTGGCTTTAGATAGCGTCAACCAAGAAAATGGTCGATTAGAGTACATCAAAGGTTCTCATCGATGGGGCAAGGAGTTACGTGAAGCATCAGACCCCTCGTGGTTTGTAGAGCCAGAGCCTCACGAAATTCTGTCCTGGGATATGGAGCCTGGAGATTGCTTGGTTCATCATTTTCTAACAATTCATCATTCAGTAACCAATATATCTTCCACACAACGACGTGCAGTAGTGACGAATTGGACTGGTGATGATGTTACTTACCATCACCGCCCGAATGCGTGGCCTTTCAGACCTATTGAGGAAATTGATCTACCAGAATTTAATTCATTTAAGGCCAAAAAACCTGGTGAGCCGATAGACTGCGACATCTTTCCTAGAGTTGAACTGCATCGCTAATTGGGAATCCCCACGATTAAAGTACTAGCAAAATTTAAGAAGCTTATTGTTTGAATATGCCATGATATGTGGGCATTCACAGGTTGTTGCTGCTATCCCAAATTTTGTGGGAATTGTCCTCAACTCAGTAGCAACCATAGCTGGGATTTATCTCGCTGGGCTGACCAAAATGTTAGGTAACCACTAGGATGTAATCTTATCTAATTCATCGAGAATATTGCTATCTATATCAATGTCAAATTTTCGAGCAAAATGAGCAGATGATGCCAGCAAATTAGGCAGATCTTCCATAAGCAATATCTTTGGATGAGAGCCTCCACCTGACCAATCAATATAGCGCCGACGGTCATTTTGCAGCCTGAGGTGAGATGCATTAGCAAGTATAGTTTGAAAATACGACTCGTCTGCATACTTGAGGTTACTGTAGTGCAAGGTTAAGGCATTTTTCTGACTGTGGAAATCGATAATATACTCGGCAGCTTTACGATTGGCAGAAAACCATTGACTTCCACTGAAGCAAGTAAGTTTCCTTGAAAAAGGAAGGAAAGCTTTCGTTACTAGCGGATGTTCCAAACGTATTTCTAGATTCAGTTGAGCGAAGTATTTTTTTGATAAATCAAAAGAAAACGACTTCGTACAGTATCGTTGATAGGAATTTTTCTGCCATAAAATGCTCTTTCTGGTATCGTACCGATAAGTCTCATATGTGATTTGCTCATGCTGAATATAAGCATCATACGGACTTGAGGCTAGATCATCCAAGATTTGCCTTGCACTTTTAATGGGATAGTCTGCTCCACTGAGTAATACAAACCAATCCGGTGTATCTGGAGCCTCGTACATCAGTCGAAGTGCCTGTACTGTAGCTTCTACTAAAGCAAACCCTGCCCACTCTGTCTGTAGGTGAGGGCGTACTAGTAAAACATTTTTTGGCAGAGTATCTACAGATAAATCACATTTTGAGAAATCATGATGACACACAATTAGAGGATAATTGAATATGCTGTTTAACTTATTTATTAGCCTGTAAATTTGTAGAGGTTTCCTGTGGGTTAATAAAAGAAAACCTATTGATTTGCTGGTGTTCTCGTGCATTTCTTCAAGTTATGAAGGTATTGATACCAAGTTACATTAAACCCACATTCCCCACCCTACAGTCTCAAAAATTGATGATTGTTCGCAAATAGTATTCTTGAACTAAAAAGTCTGAGCATTTTATTAGTACCAAATGAGAATTACTAGCGTTAACTACAGTAATTATGTATGGTTCTTCAGTAGCTGTTATGCCAAAAAATTAGTTAAAAGAGCATATACAGAGAAAAATATGAGACTTAAACAAAGCTGTAATTCTTGCAGGAATTGACTTATAGGACAAAGTTGCTGTTAAGATAGTTATCAAGATTCAGTGATTCAGTGTATATAACGCGTCCTCAAAATCCGACTCAAAACTTCTGACAGAATTACTTAATCTAGAGAAAGTAAAAGTAATGAGTTACATTAATCATCAGAAAGTAGGCATAATATTACATCTTAGGTCCCAACGAGATGAGGCTATGTGTCCTTGATGTGGGAACTTAAATCATCGATATTTGGTAAAAGATTTACCTTTAATGGGTCAGCCAGTATATCTGGAAGTGAATCGGCGACATTCAAGTGTAAAACATGCAACAAGCCTTTTAGTGAAAACCTTGATTTTGTAAAAGAAAGAAGAATATATATCTGTAGATTAGCGAAAAATATGATCGGGCAAGTATTGGAGAATGATATTCAAAGTGTCGCTGAAAGAAATGACGTAAGTCCCGAAGAAATTGAGCAAAGCCCCAGACGCCTCGCCTCCGGACAATGTTAAAGGATGCATCTCAAGAGTTAGTTAAGGAAAAGCCATCAGGATTAAAACGATTAAAAATCGATGAAATAGCGCTAGTTAAAGGTCAAGCAAACTACTGCACAGTATTGGTAGATTTAGACCAAGCTAAACTGATTGCAATAATTGGCGATGTCTGACGGCAAGCCGCTGCCTCTGAGTACGCACAAAAGATAAAATTGCGGAAGTGCTTGCTGGATAGGGAAAACAAGTGTTAAAATAAATTGAATGAACAACAAAAGTCTAAACTAGAGCAAGTTAAACAAGTGTCTCCGGCTTGAGCAAAAATGCATGAGTTCAAAGAAGAGTTGAGAATGATTTTTCAACAGCCAATTGATTGGCTGATAGCTTTATTTTAACTGGAAAAATGGTTAGTTTCAGCCACAGAATATTTTCCCGATAGCAAGAACGCTATCATTCGATGGTTTGATGAAATCATTGCGTATTTTGACCGGAGAACTACGAACGGTGTAGTTGAAGGTCTTAATAATAAATTTCAGCTGATTAAAAGGTCTGCTTAGAAGTTCAGAAATTTTGATAATTTCCGAATTAGAAGTTTGCTCACATGGCATTTTAACTAATTTTTTGACATAACAGCTACTGAAGAATTATATTAATTAGTATATTTAATTAATATATTTAATTAGTTTGTGACGTTAACAACATTTTATTTCTGGGAATAAAAGCATAATTTTCCTATCAAGAAAGTATTTTCACAGTTACTTTTACTCATCAATACAACAAAGATACAACGAACTAAATTATTAAGGAATTATTAAATTTATATGCTAACCATCAAACGTAAAAATATCACCTTTGTCATGCTCACTTTCTTAGGCTTGGGTTATTTCATCACTATGTCTAATTTAGCTGTGGGCGATTTTTGGAAAAGTGAAGTTGCCCTGATCCCAATACAAGTGAGTGCGATTGTCTATTTAACTTATCTACGCTGGAATCGTCATTAAAATTAGATATTTTGCACCAGTGCTAACAATACATTTTGTCGGGTTGTGCACTGATTTGAAAATAGGGGAAGGGGAAAAGGTGAGTCAGCGCCCTTGGGAGGGTTTCCCGACCCAGGCGACTGCGAAGTGCGAAGGGGAAAAGGGGAACTTCCATTTTCATACCCTCGTTGTGGGTTGTTGGCGGTGGGTGTCTAGCTTGAAAAGTGTTGATGGGCTGTGGCTACGTTTATAGCGCTTCTGGGTTGGATGCAATACACAATCGGAAGCAGTAGGGACAATTCATGAATTGTCCCTAGGATACCCTGTATTTGGCGCAAGTGAGAACCGCTATATTAACCTTTGGTGCATTCCGGTCAGCCTCGCTCAAGACGCGCTTTTGGGCGCAAGTAACAAATGCAACAAACACATCCTTTTCCCTTTCCCCTTCCCCCTGCCCCTTATCCCCACGAAAGTGGGGGCCCCACCTTCCCCCTTGCCCCTTATCCCCACAAGTAAGGGGACCCCACCTTCCCCTTTCCGCGTGTTTCTTGAGATTAAACGCATCGAATAACTTAAGAAAGTTAACATTTTTGACTTTCTGTCGTAGTTTTGGATTTAGCCTACCCTCGAAATAGATACGCTTGTATTGAGGCGTTGACCTTTAGTAGCAAACCCCGACTATTTTCATGCAAATTGTCCCGAAAATTGAGCAATTAAGCGAACCTGCCCCGATTATTACAGAGAAAATTACTCTAGATGTCGGGGGTATGAAGTGTGCAGGCTGTGTCAAGTCAGTAGAACGGCAGCTAACGCAATATCCAGGAGTCAAAAGTGCCTGTGTCAACTTGGCGACAGAGGTAGCTGTTGTAGAGTCAGAAGCTGGTGCGGTAGATCCAGATGCACTGGCGAATAAATTGACTGCAGTTGGCTTTCCAACTCAACCCCGAAAAGCGAGGGGCGTTGGGGTTGGCGATACTTTTGCCCAGCAAAACCCAAGGGAACGACAGCGCCAAGAAATGCGATCTGCACTGGGGCAATTAGCGATCGCTTCAGTTCTGCTAATATTATCGGGCATCGGGCATTTTGGCAATATTGGTAGCTCACTGCTGCCAGCATTGAATAATATTTGGTTCCACTGTGGATTGGCAACGGT
Organism: Heteroscytonema crispum UTEX LB 1556; assembly: GCA_044006015.1. Lineage (GTDB taxonomy): Bacteria > Cyanobacteriota > Cyanobacteriia > Cyanobacteriales > Nostocaceae > Heteroscytonema > Heteroscytonema crispum. The sequence continues at coordinate 44,420 of JBIPDF010000021.1, read as the reverse complement.
GGTGCTACTAATTCCCGGACGCCCGATTTTAGTTGATGGCTGGCTTGGTTGGCGGCGCAATGCACCCAACATGAACACCCTGGTGGGGTTGGGAACGCTGACAGCCTACACTGCAAGTTTGGTAGCGCTGCTATTTCCTCAAATGGGTTGGGAGTGCTTTTTTGACGAACCAGTAATGATGCTCGGTTTTATCCTGCTGGGACGGACATTAGAACAACACGCTAGAGGACGCGCCGCCGCTGCATTTAGGCAATTACTGGCATTACAGCCTGTTGTTGCCAGATTAATTGCCAATCCCGAAAAAATCGCTCTGGGTTCTGCTGGGGTGGAAATTCCCGCAGAACAAGTGCGTGTTGGAGAATGGTTGCAGGTGCTACCGGGAGAAAAAATCCCCGTTGATGGTGAGGTGGTAGTTGGGCAAACCACCGTCGATGAGTCAATGCTGACTGGGGAATCAGTACCGACGATCAAGCAACCGGGAGATACGGTGACAACGGGGACGCTAAATCAATCAGGAGCGATCGCTATTCGCGCCACTCGCACCGGCGATGATACTACTTTGGCGCAAATCGTCGCCCTAGTTGAAGCAGCCCAAACCCGGAAAGCCCCCGTACAAAAATTAGCAGATACAGTCGCCGGTTACTTTACCTACGGCGTATTAGCAGCAGCTTTGCTGACATTTGTCTTTTGGTACTTTTTCGGCACCCACATCTGGCAAAATCTCAACCCTCATAGTTTCGGGTTCATAGAGCATAGTTCATCGTTAATGTCAATGCCCATGAACCATGAACCATCAACAATTAACAATCAACCCCTATTATTGAGTTTAAAATTAGCGATCGCAGTTATGGTAGTCGCCTGTCCCTGTGCAATGGGACTTGCCACACCCACAGCTATTTTAGTCGGGACAGCGATCGGGGCAGAACGGGGATTGTTAATCAAAGGCGGTGACGTTTTAGAACGAGTACACCACTTAGACACAATTGTCTTTGATAAAACAGGCACCCTAACAACCGGAAATCCCACAGTCACAGACTGCCTGGTAATTGAAGACGAGACAAGGGGACAACCAGACAAGGAGAATAATTTTCCCCAAGTCGTCCCCCCCTCTCCTTATCCCCCCCTCTCCCCCTCTTCGCTCCTCCAACTCGCTGCGGCAGTAGAAAGCGGCACATGCCATCCCCTAGCAAAAGCAATTCAGCAGTCAGCGCAACGCCAACAGTTAGAGATTCCAACGGCTGTGGACTTTCACACCGAACCGGGGCTGGGCGTATCTGCTGTAGTAGAAGATACAGCGGTGTTGTTGGGCAATTGGGATTGGTTGAGTTGGCATGGAATTGCGATCGCTCAAGAAGTCCAAAAGCGAGCTGAGGATTTAGCAGCAGATGGAAAAACAGTTGTCGGCGTCGCAGTTGGGGGAACTTTAGCTGGATTGATTGGCATTCAAGATACCCTAAGACCAGATGCAAAAGTTGCCGTAGACAAGTTACGTCAAATGGGTTTGCGGGTAATGTTGCTAAGTGGCGATCGCTTAGAAGCAGCTAATGCGATCGCCCTTCAATTGGGACTGGATAGCACAAATGTAATGGCGGGTGTTCCCCCAGCGAAAAAAGCCGCCGCGATCGAGTCTCTCCAGAAAGGGGAGATGAGGGGACAAGGACGACGGGTGTGGGCGACGGGTGTGGAGACAACCAGACAAGGGCGACGGGTGTGGGGAAATCAAAACTCCTCACTGCCAACTCCTGTACAGACGCGAAGTCTTCCGGATGGAATCTTCCATCCGGAGAGCTTCGCGCGAAATTTGAGCCAGCGCCGTGGGCGGGTTTCCCGACTTGAGGCGTCTGGCGTCGCGTCTCTACAACTGCCAACTCCTAACTCCTCACTGCCAACTCCTAACTCCTCACTCCTAACTCCTAACTCCGTTGTGGCGATGGTGGGTGATGGAATTAATGATGCCCCAGCATTATCGCAAGCAGACGTGGGAATCGCTTTACACTCCGGTACAGATGTGGCGATGGAAACTGCCGAAATTGTTTTGATGCGCGATCGCTTAACCGATGTCGTAGAATCAATCCAACTCAGCCGTGCCACCTTCAACAAAATCCGCCAAAATTTATTTTGGGCTTTTGCCTATAATACATTTGGAATTCCCCTAGCTGCTGGTGTTTTGTTACCCAGTCTCGGCTTTGTCCTTAGCCCAGCTGGTGCCGCTGCATTCATGGCTTTTAGCTCTGTTAGTGTCGTCACCAACTCACTTTTATTACGGCGTTTTGCTCCCAAACCGTAATTGCTTCCTAGATCGGTAAAATTCTCAAGCACAAACTTTGGTTTTGCCGATCTCAGGTTAAACTAAGTCGATAGAAAGCCCTAAACCCATCTCAGCAAACCTGTTGAGACTGCTCCAAAAAACATTGTAGCCACAAGAAACGTGGAACATCCCTGTTCTGCTTTTCTTTTGGAAATATGCAATTTGAGAATGCATATCAACTCAGTAACACTGACTGTAGTTAAGAGAATGGCAGCAAAGAATACTAAACAAATCTTAGTTAATAACAGTTCAACCGATGGTAGCAACGATGTGCCAATGGCAACCGAAACTAGTGAAAGTCATCTATTAATTATTGAAGACGATCAAGGAACCAAGGAATTTACGCTTGAGCGTCCCTTTTATTCCATCGGTAGAGATCGTGAATGCAATATCCGTTTGATATCGCAATTTGTCTCCCGTGAACACGCCACATTAATCAGGCTGCCACGAAATGATAATAGCCAAGCCTTTTATTATCGCATTGTGGATGGCAATGCCAAAGGTAAGCCTAGTGCTAACGGTTTGATGATCAACGGGCGGAAAATAGCAGCCCACGACCTTAAAAATGAAGATGAGGTCGTCTTTGGTCCTAATGTACGTGCCATTTATTACCTGTTACGAGACACTATGCGCCCAGGACAAACGACAGATTCAACTGAATATGACATTACATTAATCAACCCCGGCATGACCGAGGATATGGAGGACTGAAAGCCCACGCAGTTAGGAATGTCAGTAGATCGCAAACTTTCGGAAACTGACGTAATAATGAGGGTTTCAGTCATCGTGAATCAAGAGGAAAACAGCGCTCGTTTAAGGGCGATCGCTTTGTCTTAAGTAACGGTATCGGCTGAAACGCTGATTAATCGGTTATTTTCTGGTGTCTGGGTGTTTTCTTGAAAAGTCCATGTGGCAGGGGTTCTAAAAAACTTTGCGATCTACTGAATGTTTTTGCTAATATTGTGTCCGGTTAATTACCCATAGTTTAGATGGTTGATGGTTCATGGTTCTCGCGTTCATGGTTCGCCAGCACTCAAAGGGGAGGCAGTCCGTTGGGCGGCTTCGCCGACAGTAAGGAACTGCCGTGGTTTCCACGCCACGAAAGCACACTCACCAGACCCCTCCTTGGCCGCAGTGGCGATGGCGGACACACTGCACACTCACCAAACCCGAACTGTGCAGATGTCCGGACCTGGAGCCACTGGCTTTCCCGTTGGGTTCATGAATTTTAGTTATTAACCATTAACCATTAACCACGAACAACCTACCAAATAGTATGGATAATCACCCGGGCATGATATAGGACTAGTATTTGATTTCTGAAAAAACTCCGTACATCTGAAGAGACATAAAATCAAACGTAGTGTTTCGGATAAACCATTCAAACATCCACTTTAAATGAGAGAATGTTGGAATTAAAGCACAAAAACGTCTAACCCAGGTTTTTGCTTGTAACCAAATATCTTCTATAGGATTTTGTGATGGGCAATTAGGAGCAAAGCGGACACAGTGAATTTTCCATTGTTCTTGAGATAAACCTTGATTTATTTCGCCTAAAAAGTTTTGAACCAGATGTGAACGACGGTAAGAAGCACCATCCCAAAATAGAAGTAATCTTTGGTTGGGAGACTGGTCTAATAAATAACGTAAATAATCAATCGTATTGCATGAATTACCAGCGTTGTAAGCTTTAAGAAGTAACTTGCCATTGAGATAATCAACTGCCCCGTAGTATGTCTGTTTATCTCGCTCGTTAACGACTCCAACTGCTATTTCTTGGTCAGTTTTTCCCCAAACATAACCACTTAAGTCTCCCCACAATAGATGACACTCATCTATTAATAATACTCTCAGTCTTCCTGCTTCTATTTCTTCTCTGTTGCTTGCCAACAATGTTTCAATCTGTTTTTTTTTGCAGCGACAGCCTCCTTGTCAGCCTTTGGATTTAAGGAAGTGGTTTTCTTCCAACTAATTCCCGCCGCGTCAAATAAATCGTAATAGCTTCGTTTCGATTCGTATATTACATCATATTCAAATGCCAATTTATACTCCAGTTCACCAAGCTCCCAAGTATCTTTCGTGTGCAACCAACTTAATACTTCTTGGAGCTGTTCATCGCTAAGGTAACTCTTTCTTCCTTTATGATTTAAGCGCAGTCCTAAAATTCCATATTCCTTGTAAGCTTGCTTCCAACTCGTTATCGAACCAACAGACACATCTAAAATTGTTTGAATTTCCTCATATTTGTAGCCTTGATAAACCAGTTTCACCGCTAAAGCTTTCCTCACCTCACGGGCATCTGGGCGATTATCTATAAATTCTTGTAGTTCTGCGATCGCGGCTTGTAGATGCTGACTTATCATTGTTCGCTGTTAGACAGATATCTTTCTCCGTATTATCTCGCAGTTTTTTTCAGAAATCAAATATGATTCCTATATAAAAGCTTACTAACAGCTTGTTAACACCTTATTAACGGCTGATTAAAAGCTTATTAACTGTGAACTTAGGCGTGTTGCTAAAGCTACAGCAACACTACTTTGCTATTTAGTGGCAATTACATCAGTGCCAATAGCTATCCTGCAAGACTTTTTATCAAATGCCAATGACGGCTATTTTCAATCTCCTGCTTAATATATTCAAACATTTGACGGCAGTGATTATCAAGTTGGAGTGGCAATTCCTCATTTTTAATCACAATACTCATCCGGGTTTGTGTTTCAGTTGCCGTGCTTTTATCAATCAGTATTTCCACTGTCACCAATTTGGAAAAAGAAACATTACCGGGAATCTCCCGTGCCATAATGTAGTCTGGTGTGTAATATTGAACATCTAAAGTACAGTCTTGCAGCAGTTCTATAAGTAACGGCTGCAGATGGTCAATAGTAACAGAAACAATAAATGAACAGGTATAGCGAGCCATAATAGCCCCACGCCTTGCAACACTCCGTCCATCCTATAATACCCAACCATCAAAAAGGCAAGTCATTATAGATTCATGAAAAAATCAAAGTTTTTAATGAATCTATAAAGCAGCATCAGACACAAAAGCACATATTTCATATTTAAAGCAGGGTATTGCAAGCTGAAAAATTGATAAAAAACTTTAGAATAAGAGGGTTTGGCGGAGGTGCAACATGAAAATAGCAATTACTGGAGCAACAGGATTTGTCGGTAGTCGTCTGGTACAACAACTCCACGGAGAAGGTAACAGAGTGCTGGTGTTAACACGTAACACCGCCTTTGCTCAAAAGGTTTTTCCCTCTAAGGCTTTTGGGAATTTGGAAATTGTTGCTTATACACCTACGGTATCTGGTTCTTGGCAAGATACTTTAGCCACTTGTGATGCAGTCGTCAATCTTGCCGGCGAACCCATCGGTGAGGGACGCTGGACATCGGAACGTAAACAAGAAATCCTCAATAGCCGACAACTCAGTACGCAAAAAATCGTTGAAGCCATAGCTCAAGCTAACCCCAAACCCAGCGTATTAGTTAACGCTTCCGCCATTGGCTATTATGGCACCAGTGAAACCGCTACCTTTGACGAAACTAGCTCTTCTGGTAACGATTTTCTTGCACAAGTCTGTCAAGCTTGGGAAGCTGAAGCACAAAAAGTAAAAGATGCTGGCGTGCGGCTGGTAATTCTGCGTTTCGGTATTGTCTTGGGAACAGGTGGTGCCTTGGGTAAAATGATTACACCCTTCAAACTCTTCGCCGGCGGTCCCATTGGTAGCGGTCGTCAGTGGTTCTCGTGGATTCACTTAGATGATTTAGTTAATTTGATTTTGCAAGCTTTAAGCAAGCCAGAAATATCGGGCGTATATAATGCCACTGCGCCCAATCCCGTCCGCATGGCAGAATTATCTCAAACTATGGGGCAAGTAATGAATCGTCCTTCTTGGTTACCCGTCCCTAGCTTTGCGATAGAAGCCTTGTTGGGAGATGGAGCGATGGTAGTGTTAGAAGGACAGAAAGTCCTACCCAAACGCACTGTGGAAGAAGGTTTTGAATATCAATATGCTAATTTGCAACCTGCACTGAAAGATATTTTGAAATAAAGTTGGTTGTTGGTTGGTGGGTGTTGGGGCGCCCTTGGTAGGGGAGCCACTGCGGTCTTGGGGTCTGGCCAAGTGGAGCAAGTGGCGTTTTCCCGACCCAGGCGACTGGTTCTCCCGTTGGGTTGTTGGTTGTTGGTGAAGCGCGTACTGCGCTTTTGGTAACACTCGCGCAGGTAACTGGTTCTCCCGTTGGGTTGTTGGTTGTTAGTGGTTAGTAGGGTGTGTTTCCGTTAGATAAAACTTACCCAAAGCTACCCATGACTGTACATGTTTGGACTTTGGTGTTTAATTCCTGTTTCACTCTGGCAGTGTCGGCACTCACCAGTCCACAGGCACTCACCGACTAACTGCCGGATACGTACAAACTGAGATTGATTGCTGCGTTCAAGTCGCGGTCAATACTGAAGCCACAATGACCACACTCAAACACTCGTTCATCAAGCCCGAGTGTTTCTTTTTTGGTTCCACAGTTAGAGCAAGTCTTGCTAGACGGGAACCATCGGTCAACTACAACAAGCTTGGAACCGTACAGTTCGCATTTATAAGTTAATTGGCGACGGAATTGAAAGAATCCCATATCAGCAATAGCTTTCGCTAGTTTGTGATTAGCCAACATACCAGACACGTTTAAGTCTTCAATTACTACCGTGCCGTGGTTTTTAGCAAGCAGTGTAGTGAGCTTATGTAGTGCGTCCTTTCGGATGTTAGCAATCTTTCTGTGCAATCTAGCTATCTGCACTTGTGCTTTTTTCCAGTTAGCAGAACCTTTAATCTTTCGCCGATTTAGCCACTGTATCCTAGATAATTTCGCTTCATATTTTTTGTAAAATTTAGCTCCTGCTATCACCTCACCAGTTGATAATGTAGCCAGTGTTTTAACACCAAGGTCAACGCCTACAACGTCAGTGTTAGCTAAATCTTGGGTTTCTACGTCAAATCTAAAACTGATAAACCATCTGTCAGCTTGGCGGCTGATTGTCGCGGATTTAGTCAGCACTTGTGGTGAGACAGCCCTGCAGGAGCGTTTCCCTCCGTAGGGGACTGCGAACCCGAAGGGTAATCGTTCGTAGGTTTTGAGGACACCAATTACGGGCACTTGTATTTTGTTGTTTCCTAGGATTTTCACAGTACCTTCTACTGTGAAAGAATCATGCTTACCTTTTTTCTTGAATTTTGGCACTCCAGAAGTTTTATTAAAGCATCGTTTCCAAGCTTCTCGCAACGCCATTAATGCTTGTTGTGGTGTAGATTTACTGCACTCGTAATACCATTCATTTTTTGATTTCACTAATGCTACCAACCATTTGTGTAAGTCGATAGCAGTAGGAAATTTGATTTTAGAATCGGGATTAGCTTTATTATGGTCAAGAATCTGCTTAGTCAGTCCAAGTCCCCAATTCCAGGCGTGGCGTGACACACCACAGTGTTTCATTAATGCCGTGCGTTGTTTGTTATTCAGTTTCAGTTCAGTTTTGAAACCTAACAGCATTACGACACCTCCTTAACTACAGCCGTCATACCGTCAATTAGTTTCTTGTTTTTCTTACTTCTGGAGCCATAGAGACGTGCTGAAAACACTGTAATCAGTTCAATCATGTCCTGAACTAACTCTTGTTCAAATGTGATTTCCTCCGAAGTTTTGTTGATAATAACCACTTCAGTCTCAAACTCTTCACACATGGCAAACACCAATTCAGCGCCGAACCTCAGCAATCGGTCTTTATGAGTTAAAACCAGCCTGCCTACATCACCTTGCATGATGCGTTTAAGCAGCTTTTGAAGTCCTTTTTTCTGGTAGTTCAAACCACTGCCTAAGTCCTGGATTGTTTCAAACTGCCAACCATTAGAAGCGCTAAAGGCTTCTAAAACCTGCACCTGACGCACTAAGTCCGTTTTTTGGTCATGGCTTGAAACTCTGGCGTAATTGATAGTCAAACGGTCATCTAGCTGATTCAATTCTCTTGGTGTGATGCGTTTGATGTCTGCCAAAAAGAATCTTCTTTGACCTGATGGTGAGCGTTCTGAACGAATCTTTCCTGAGTCTGCCCACCTCCTTAATGTTTTGGTAGAGATGCCTAACTCTTTAGCAGCATCTCCAATACTGATAGTCACTTCTGATGCTTCCATATCGATTGATCATCGAGACTACATCTCAATAGTTCCCCATTCCGAAAAGAATGTCAATGTATGTCCAAAGATTTAGTTCCAGTTACAAACCCTCGTTACCATGCAGAGCATGGTAATGTCATTCACAGGAGGGCTGCCGCCTCCAGACACGAGGCAGAACCTCGTAGAATTCATTTTTATGCAGAGCATTGGAACGAGAGAAAGTGAGAACTGCTATATTTTTTATGCTGTTAGATAACTTACCCATAGATTTTCGACAAATTTTTATATTTTTCATCTTGTTGGATAACTTTATCATTAGTCATTTGTCCTGTAAGTTTTTTTACAAATGACCAATGACTAATGACTAATCACTAATGACTAATCAGTCATAAATTTCTTAGAAATCCAACTGACAATACCGCTGAGAATCGCACCACCCATAAGAATACCGATCGCCGGATTAAATACAGGTTGCCACAGTTGATGCCACAAATCCAAACCCAGATTGATTCCCGCAGCATCACCGATAACAGCGATCGCCAACCATCCAAAACCCAAAAAAACCAAGAAAACATCCGCCACTAAAACCAGATTTAGCCAATTTAAAAGTTTATCTTTCATCAGCGGTCGTATTTTAAACTTTTATCAAAATTTCAAGAAGAGTTATGAATCTTGAATTTTGACTTTTGAATTAATAACTCATAACTCATAACTGGGCGTCTCATAACTGGGCGCCTCCTAACTGGGCGCCTCCTAACTTTTAACAATCACTCTTCAAACAGCCAGTTTTTGACTTTTACCAAACTCTGCCAATCTGGTTTTCTGGTTAAACCATCGTCAATACTGTTTTTGATTTCATCTCGCCATTCTGGATTGACCAACAATATTTGCTGCACAAAGTCAATATGTTGGCGCAAACCTTTTTGACCTGTTTCCAGCATCGCCAGGGCGAGATTCACCCTTGCTTGCGGGTCTTGCGGATGTATCTTTACAGCCTTCTGTGCGGCTTTGTAAGCAGAATTGCCTTTGTCATCTAGCAGATACAACCAAGCCAAACAAGTCCACGCAGCACTGCTTTTAGGAGCGCGATCGCATACTTCTTTAAACACCGGAATTAAAGATTCTGGCGATTCCCCGGCTTTATAGCGTTCTAAACCTGTATCAAACAGGGATTCGACTGTTTGAGTCATAATAAAAGTAGTCAATAGTCAATAGTTAATAGTCAAGGGTCAAGGGTCAAGAGTCAAGAGTTAAGAAATATCAGTTTGGACTCTTGACTCTGGACTTTGGACTGTTAACCAAAAAGAAGGGCAAAGAAGTGCATGTTACAAAAATTAGAGAAAAACATTTCCCCTCCAAGGTTAATGTCCAAGCTTAACATCTCGCTCATAGTGGGCGAAACAAAGCTTTGATTGCAAGGAAAGTTAATACCACAACGGGTGAGGCAGCATTCTTTACCTTTCCCCTTCCCCCTTTCCCCTTCGCACTTCGCAGTCGCCTGCGCTCGTGTTACCCGGACGCAGCGCTGACTGACCTTTCCCCTTTTAATTAAACACCAAAAGACTTACCGCAACCGCAGGTTTGGCTGGCGTTGGGGTTGGTGAATTGGAAGCCACCACCAATCATGGCATCTTTATAATCAAGCATCAACCCGTAAAGATATAATAAACTTTTGCGATCGCTAACAATTTTGAAGCCATCATAATCAAAAACTTCATCGTCAGGAGTGATCTTACTGCTGTCTTCAAAGTCCATCATGTAAGACATCCCAGAGCAGCCACCTTGACGCACTCCGACTCGCAAGCAGAGGTCTTGACCTTGGTTATTCCGCAACATCATTACTTGGCGTAATGCGGCTTCGCTCAATTGAATACCGCGTTGTTGAGGCTGGGTTGCTTGTGTCATCTGCCTTTTAAACTCCTTTATTGGTCTAACTCAAACCATGCAGCGATCGGTCAGTTCTGAAACCGATTTTGCTACGCTGCTGGATTTTTCGTTAAGTTTTTGTATTCATTCTAGCGACATTAACGTCCCAGAGTGCCAAATTGTAAATACTCCGTCAAAAGCACCAAAAAATTTTTATTCTAGAATTGAGAGATTCGGTGTGCTTGGGGATTCGGTATTTTTGGAGTTCAAGCCTTGTGACAGCAATTTGCTGCAACAACTTTTCACCAGCTACCAGGGAGTGTTTATCCGAGGCTAGCCATTTTCCACGCATTGTACTTCCAAATTGCTTCTTTTTGATTAACTTACTCTATGACAAGTTTTAATCGCTCTACCAGTCGTCGGTTGAAGAAATTATCCCAGATTCCTTCTGTATGGGAGGGCGATCGCCGTCCGCTGTCATCGTCACCAGCTCAAGCTGAGGACTCAGAGGCAAAGGGTGAATGCATTCTATGGGTGGATGGCTCCCAAGGCATTGTGCGCGGTATGGACGTGGTAGCTCCCGAAACTGGTCCAGAAGCAATTGTTCGCACGTTAATGCGAGCAATGGAGCATCCCCACAGTCCGGCAAAACCGGCTCGCCCGCAAAGAATTGTGGTCAAAGACCGCGAGATTCAATTCTACCTGCGTGGAGTGCTGCAAGATTTGGATATTGCCATTGACTACGTACCGGAATTACCTTTAATTGATGAACTATTTCGCGGATTTGCCGAAATCATCGATAGCCAAATTCCCGATTTACCGCCGCAATATGCCCAAGGCTTGCGAGATAAAGCATTTGCAATTTGGCAAGCAGCTCCTTGGGAATTTTTGGAAGAACAGCAAATTTTGTCAATAGAAATTAATAAGTGGGATGTTGGTACGCTTTACGCCTCGGTGATGGGAATGCTGGGGATGGAGTATGGAATTTTGTTATATCGCTCGGAAGAGTCCCTGAAGCGGTTTCGCGCTGCGGTTTTAAGAGAAGATGAATCAACTCAGCATTTAGAAGAAGCTTTTCTCAAGCAAGATTGCCTGTTTCTTACCTTTGAGCGTGTTGATGAAAGCGACGAAGATGAGGACGAACTTGATGATTTGGCGGAATTGCCAATATCCGAAATTGACCCCACCTTCGGCAATATCCACCCCCTAGAAGGATTGCGGTCTGTTTTGTATGACGAAGAGGCGCTTGTAGTCTTTGTTGCTTTAGAAGCCTTGCAACGCTTTATCCGCGACCACCGCCGCCAGTTACACGGGGATATTTTCCCCACCGTCAGCCGTCGCTATCGCGTGACGCCACCTGAATCAGATGAACCAACTAAATCTGTAAATGTCACAGTTTCTACCATGCCGCTGCTGGCAGCAGAATTAGAGGAAATGGCTGGTATTAGCGGCGACGAAGAGGAGGAGGATATCGAGTCCGGCGACGCGTCGATGTTCCATTCTTTGCGAGATGATTTGATACCAGAAGACTCCTTCCTCAGCTTGGGGGTGGTGTCTTGGGAAATGTTGGAGTATTTACGCAAGGGAGTTACTTACCATGCAGTCGGCGAATTCAAACAAGTAGGTGATGGTTTACCGGTGATTTTAATTCAAACTTCCCGTCCCAAAGCGAAGATTGTGATTGAAAATCTCGAAGCAACTGGGGGACTCAGAGCAATTTGCTTTAATCCAGGTGCCGATCCTTTTGGAGGCGATCGCTATGACCTTGGTTTATTGCAAACTCAAAATGGGGAATTGTTCCTTTTTGGCGAATTTTTAGATGATGACCCAATTCATGTAGAAGCCCGCAAAAAATGGAATCAGCGGTGTAAAAATACCAAAGGCTTCTGCGGTTTGATTATTGCCAAAGGTCTAACGGGGTCTTCTCGTGGCAATCCCCAGTTGCGAGATATGATGGCAATGTTTGAAGCGCGATCGCTTTCACCCAAAGACCTAGGCATTGGCACTCTCCAACTTATGCCCCAACTTCAATTTGAATAGGGCAGGAGGCATACTACAGAGGGCATACTGCAGAGGGCAGAAAGAATAAGCATTTTTATGCCTGTAGACGACTAATTCATGACGACTGTTTTATAACCACAGGTGAACCTAACATTCACGCAACCAACATTTAAGTGATGTTTATCTGTGGTTTTAAATAACAGTAAATCTCGAAAAAATATACAAATAATATACAAATAATATATTGCATTCCGCCCATCATTCGCTTCTAAACGAGAAACCCGGTTTCCCAGGAGTTACCGGGTTTCTGAGGCTTTCAACAACTTATAGCGAGTTGCAAGCCACTAAGCTACACCTTTGAAAGTGAAGCAATTCATGAATTGCTTCTACACGCGTAGTCTGTACCTCATACAGTTGAAATCCGCTATAAATAAGATTGCTATATAAATTCACAATTTTACAATTAGAGATGTCAATCTGTAGGGGCACTTGGGTATTGTGCCCCTAGGAAGGATGATATCTCTAGCCCGAATTGGTATTAAACATTTTGTCCGCACAATCTCTGCCAGCTAAAAGGGTGAACAAACCAACCACACCAACCACACCAACCGCATATATGCATTTCAATCAATAAAAAAGCGTTATAACTGTCTTTTGTTCGCCTATTTGTCTTTTGGAAGTTGAAAGCGAACCAAACTAACCGCCAAACTTCAAACAAAACGACAATTATAATCCATTTCACCGAAAATGGGTATAGTAAAAAATACTTATTTCTATTCATCAGCTTTAGGGTAAAAAGCTGTTGTACCATTCCCCAAAGATTGATAAAACGTATGTTTTTGTCGAGACTCCGCCGCAGCGGAGTCTCGACAGGATTTATATGTATCGCGATTAACGTGAAATGGTATTGGTTAAGTGTAATTCAGTAAGGCGGGATGTTTTTAAGATAGTTTTAAGTATTTCTTTAAAAATATATCCAAATTTATTCTGATTGCTAGTTGCCAATATTCTTACTAGCCCTCAAGTTTCTCTCAGTTTTAGGGAAAATTTTTCAATTGCTGATAATACTTATTTATCAATTTTTTATAAATTACCTATCTTATCAGTGTTTACCACTAAGTTTATAGTGACCTTAGGTAGTAACAACTAGGATGAAATTAAACAAAAATTCTATCCAGCTTGACTTGTGTAAAATATTGCCAACCTGCTAACCTATATTATCAAATTCTCTAACGGTAGCTTTTTATCGCTAACATACTGTTAAATTCAAAGATAGGTGCTTAAATTTTAAACCTTTTATGATGGATTCATTATTCTTTCATAAAGTTGTAAAAATCTTTATAATATTAGGAATTGGTAAGTTGAATAAAGATTCAATGAACTACATAAATACTGAAAAATCGCATATACAATAAAGTATCAAGCACCTATTTTTTATGCAGGAATATGACAACATAGCAAAGCGATTATGAAAGAGTTTTTAGCAAACAATAATTTCAAGGTATACCCGGATATTGGACATAAAGGAGGTATCGAATCTTTAGCGCAGCAATGGGCTAAAAAATATGTGCAGAACCTCCAGATTGATAATTGCGATGAGTCCGATACAGAAACAAATAACTCGCTGAATTTAAAAGACGTAGTATCGCAAACAGGACGACAAAAAACAGCCGAAAATTTAATACAATCTTTAGGCAGTGTCAGTGCAAAAGCTTGGAATAAAACTGAAGCGCTTCTATCGGCGGAACTAAAGCGACATCGTATCGACCCCAAGTTGATTAATCGAAGGGAGATTGCGGGGGATGCTTTTAAGATTTACCAAAAAGCTTTTGATGTCTACACCCACCAAGTGGAGTTCCGTCCTCTTTCTCTAGTAATAAAATTAGCTGAAGAGGGTAATCCTCTTTATGAACAGGCGCTCTTAGTCTACACCGAACAAGTAGCTCCCAGTCAGTTGGCTACAACAATTGGTGCAGATATAGGGGCGATAAGAAAGAAATATACAAGGCTTGACCCCAGAGTGATTGGTTTTGTCAGTATGCAATTTCATTACACAAGCCAAATGCTTTTGGAACCACTCTCGCCGATAGAGCGATCGCTAGTTGGTGCTTACTTTAAAGTGATTGATGACCACCTCTATATGCCACTGCAACGTACCTACGAAGCAGCTGCTAAACATGATTATCATTCTGCGGCATTGGAGGCAATACAACAACTATTACCAGCAAGTACACAAATTGCGAAAAAAATCTGCCAAAGGGTAATAGAAATTTATCCAACTTATCGTTTTTATACCGTTCGTTTAAGTGACGCAGCAGTCAAAATCTCTACCATCCGAGATATAGAGATGTTCCAAGTTTATCTGTGGGTCTGCACCTTAGAAGAAAGCATCGCCGCCATTCAACAAGAATTATTTCCTTTGTGTGTAATGCTTTACCCCACATTAAAAGTGCAGTGGGAACTAATTCGCCAAATGTTGCACTTGCTAGGACAGGAAATAGGCGTGAGGCTAAATCCTAAACAAGCTGACACCGTAATGCCATACTTTCAGGTGCTGTGGCATATGTTCTCACCAGAAGTATTCGGTGAACTTGGGTTGGAGAGAAAATCAAATACTGTTGATGAGGGTACCGAACTTTGGGAATCGTTATTTGGTTAACAGTTAAGTATTTGCAATTCATTTAGAAATTTTAACAGTTAGCCAGTAATCATCCTCTCGCTGGCAGCATTCTGTTTGGTAGCGAGTGTATGCTATTTTTCCTGTGACAACAGCAACAAATTGATTTTGTGTTTTACATTTTATAAGAAAATGAAGAATCCTCTAAAAAAACCAACATTTTTATTGTTAATGGCATTGCTTGTTTCCTGACAAAAACTCTGATATTGTTATGCTTTTCATGTTTAGTTCGATGCCTTTGATGATGTTAATATACAGCAAATAGCATGATAATGACAAATAAAAAATGGGCCGTGAAACGTATTACTGTAAACTTAGCGGCACAAGAAGCAGAAAAACTGGAAAAATATTGTCAGGAGACAGGTAGACCTGCAACCGATGTCATTCGGGAATTGATTAGAGGATTGCCGGTTTCTGATGACAATAAAGAAGCAAGGAGGTAAGGAAAGACGTGCTTTGACTGCCTAAAAGTTAGCGTTCAGGGGTGAATTTTAGAAGTTGAGTGTTGAGTGTTGAGTTTTGACTGTGCGCCTATACGCCTATACTCCTCAGGATTCAGGACGCTATTTATCGCCTCTGTGCAGAACTCAGCACTTAATATTTAAGCAAATTCCGACACCAACCCAGTTACAATCTGTAAAGAAACTGAAAAGGAAGGACGGAATGCGCGTTGCAATCGTAGGTGCGGGATTGGCTGGGCTAGCAACCGCTGTAGATTTAGCTGATGCAGGCTGTGAAGTCCAGGTTTTTGAGTCCCGTCCGTTTGTTGGTGGTAAAGTCGGCAGTTGGGTAGATGGAGATGGCAACCATCTTGAAATGGGGTTGCATGTATTTTTTGGCTGCTACTACCAGCTGTTTGACTTGATGAAAAAGGTGGGGGCGTTAGAAAATTTACGCCTAAAAGAGCATACCCACACTTTTGTCAACAAAGGGGGTAGCACAGGTGCTTTAGATTTTCGCTTCCTCACAGGTGCGCCTTTCAATGGGATGAAGGCATTTTTTACCACTTCCCAACTCTCGTTGCAAGATAAATTGCAGAATTCATTGGCACTTGCGACGAGTCCAGTAGTGCGCGGTTTAGTGGACTTTGGGGGGGCGATGAAAAGTATCCGCGACTTGGATAAAATTAGCTTTGCCGATTGGTTTCGCAATCACGGAGGTAATAACAACAGCCTGAAACGGATGTGGAACCCGATCGCCTACGCCCTTGGTTTTATTGATTGCGAAAATATTTCTGCCCGTTGCATGTTGACAATTTTCCAGTTATTTGCAGCGAGAACAGAAGCTTCAGTGTTGCGGATGTTGTCAGGTTCGCCAGCGGAATATTTACACAAGCCGATTGTGGAATATTTAGAAGCAAGAGGAACAAAAATTTACACTCGCCGCCAAGTGCGGGAAATTCAGTTTATTGAAGAAGGCGATACAACGCGAGTTACTGGTATTGTAGTTGCCGAAGGTGATAAGGAAAAAATCATTACAGCTGATGTTTACGTTGCAGCTTGTGATATTCCAGGAATTCACCGCGTTTTACCGCAACAATGGCGCAAGTGGTCGGAGTTTGACAATATTTATAAATTAGAAGCAGTGCCCGTAGCAACGGTGCAGATGCGGTTTGATGGTTGGGTAACGGAACTGCACGACGCCCAAAAACGCAAGCAATTAGAACATGCTGCGGGGATGGATAACTTGTTGTATACACCCGATGCAGACTTTTCTTGTTTTGCCGATTTAGCTTTGACAAGCCCTGCTGATTATTACAGAGAAGGGCAGGGGTCATTATTGCAATTGGTGCTGACACCGGGAGATCCGTTTATTAAACAAAATAACGAAGCGATCGCGCAACACGTCCTCAAACAAGTGCATGAACTATTTCCATCATCGCGGGAATTGAACATGACATGGTACAGTGTCGTCAAACTTGCACAATCACTGTACCGCGAAGCACCGGGAATGGATGTATATCGTCCCCAGCAAAAGACGCCGGTGCCAAACTTCTTCCTTGCGGGTAGTTACACTCAGCAGGACTACATCGATAGCATGGAGGGGGCGACAATTTCTGGAAGGCGTGCCGCGAAAGCAATTTTGGAAAATGTCAAAAAGTAGTTATTGGTTGGTGGTGAAGGGGCGCCCAAAGGTAGGGTTTCCCGACCCAGGCGACTGGTGACCCGCTATCGTTAGTGGTTGGTGGTGAAGTGGCGCCCAAAGGTAGGGTTTCCCGACCCAGGCGACTGGTTCTCCCGCTATCGTTAGTGGTTAGTTGCGAAGGACAAAGGGCGAAAGACGAAGGACAAATGACAACCCACTACCAACTACCAACTACCAACTAACCACTACCAACTATCAACTAACAACTAACAACTATCAACTACCAACTACCAACTACCAACTACCAACTACCAACTACCAACTACCAACTACCAACTACCAACTACCAACTAACAACTATCAACTAACAACTACCAACTATCAACTAACAACTATCAATTCTCAATCCAAAATCTCAAATTCAAAATCCAAAATAAAATGGCGGACTGGTTAGAGCATAGCGTGCAAGTAGAGGTAGAGGCTCCCATCGATTTTGTATGGAGTCTCTGGTCTGATTTAGAGCAGATGCCTCGCTGGATGAAATGGATTGATTCAGTGAAAGTTCCAGAAGATAATCCAGAGATATCCCTTTGGACACTTAACACTGGCGGTCTGGAATTTACTTGGAAATCCCGAATTCTCAAAATGATTCCCAATCAAATTATCCAATGGGAATCAATTGATGGCTTGCCAAATCAAGGAGCAGTTCGCTTTTACGATCGCAAAAATAGCAGTATTGTCAAACTCACTGTCGCCTATGCCATCCCCGGTATTTTGGGCAAACTGATGGATAATCTATTTTTGGGACGCGTGGTTGAGTCCACCATCCAAGCTGATTTGGAACGGTTTAAACAATATGCCCTGAGTGTTAAGTCTAATTAAGGGCATTGGGCATTGGGTATTGGGCATTGGGCATGGAAAAGATAGATTTTCATGTGTTATTGGTGTATGCAGTTCATGACCAACTACTAACCACCAACCACCAACTACCAACCACCAACCACCAACCCCAGAGGGGTTCACCAGTCGCCTGGGTCGGGAAAACGCCACTGCGACCCTTGGCCAGACCCCAAGACCGCAGTGGCTCCCCTACCAAGGGCGCGAAGTGAGCCGGAGGGAATCTTCCCGACTGCAGACTTCGCGCCCCTTCACCACCAACCACCAACCACCAACTACTAATCACGTCTAAACAACCCAAATAAGGGACCGAGGATTATCCCGAAGACAAAGCCGCCGATATGCGCCCAATAGGCAACTCCGCCTGATTCTACACTCATGTTGGCTGCAGCTTGCAGGGTGGCAACACCAGATATTACATTTTGGATAAAGAAAATCCCAATCATCAGCATTGCAGGCACTCTGATTGTGGTGATGAAAAATCCCAAGAATACTAAAATCACAACTCTAGTTTGGGGAAAACGGATAATGTATGCACCTAAAACTCCAGCAATTGCACCACTCGCCCCCAAGGAAGGTATAGGAGAATTCATGCCGA
The DNA here is from genome assembly GCA_044006015.1 of Heteroscytonema crispum UTEX LB 1556. GTDB lineage: Bacteria > Cyanobacteriota > Cyanobacteriia > Cyanobacteriales > Nostocaceae > Heteroscytonema > Heteroscytonema crispum. Next base: position 25,824 of record JBIPDF010000021.1, on the reverse strand, counting down.
TCGCCCACTGGCATAAGGCTGCTCCCGCACCACACGCCAAATAAAAAATCAAATATTTCAAATGTCCCAAACGGTCTTCAATATTGTTACCAAAAACCCACAGAAATACCATATTTGAGATTAAGTGCCACCAACTGCCGTGTAAGAATTGCGACGTAATTAAAGTAGTCCACTCTCTGGTAAAGTTGGCGGTTAACTCTTGTGGTACTACCGCATACAATTGGAAAAATTGTTCTAATTGTCGATCTGACAAACTCAGTTCATGAATAAAAATTAAAACGTTCATCCCAATCAACGCGTAAGTGAAAAACGGGGTGATTCGCGTTGGATTTTCGTCGTAAAGGGGAAACACTGATGTTTTTCCAAATCATTGATTAACAGCAATATATCGTGTCGGGCAGGCAGTTGAGAAGTATGTGGAATTGCAACTGCTGCCTTCTTAAAAAGTTATGAGTTATGAGTTATGAGTTATGAGTTATGAGTTATGAATTGTGAGTTCTCAGTGAACTAATTAGTTTTTCAATGAGTGAATATATAGCAATTCGCAATGGGGTGAAGTACAGGTTTTTGTAGAGAACATTGCTGTGCATATACGATGTATTACATTCATCTGCAACCCGTTATAATTACAGTACCCTGATTTCTTGCACCAATCGCTATGGAGCCTGGAAATAAATTTCCGGTTTTGTAGAGACGCACTACGTGCGTCTCTACAGGCGTTGAAACAAGTTGAAATGTTTATTCAGTAAGCTTTTAGCGGTTAGGAGCGCATTCATCGCCCCTAGACCCCGTAGACGCTACGCGGCTTCTTGCAGGCGGCTGAGTGAAGGGTAATTTATTTGGTGGGCGATTTGTCGCCCGCAAGTCCAAGATGGAAATATCATCACTATTTATACCAAGCTTCTTCTGTGGCTTTGTCGCTAAATAAGCCCAACAGCGGACCGAGAACCGCTCCAAACAGAAAACCGCCTGCGTGTGCCCAGTAGGCAATACCACCACTTTCCATACCAATGTTGGTGGGTGCTTCGAGACTGGCTACTCCGTAGAATGCTTGTTGGATAAACCAAAATCCTAAAAACCAGTATGCTGGGACGCGGAAGGTGGGAAAGAATATTCCTAAAGGAATTATGCCGAGAATTTCGGCTTGGGGAAAGCGTAGAATATATGCTCCCATAACGCCAGCGATCGCGCCACTTGCACCTAAGGAAGGAACCCCCGAAGATTGGGAAAAATACCATTGGGTTAATGCTGCCAAAATACCGCAACCTAAATAGAAAATCAAAAATTTGACATGACCCAATTTATCTTCTACGTTGTTGCCAAAAATCCATAAAAATAACATATTTCCGCCCAGGTGCAACAAACCGCCGTGCAGAAATTGCGATGTAATCAAGGTTGTCCATTCTGGTACCGGCTGATTTATAGCAGTGCCAGCAAAGCTTAAACTGAGTTCTCGGGGAACTACAGCGAAAAGGTGAAAAAATCCATCTAATGCTCGTGGCGGTAAACTTGCTTCGTAAAGAAAAGCAAAGACATTGACAGCAATCAGCCCAAAAGTCACATAAGGCGTGATTGTTACAGGATTATTATCTCTAATTGGAACCACGGACGTTTTTCCTTATCTTGGGAAACCAACCTCACGATATCTAGTTTTTTCAGCAGTTTCTTCTAGCCTGTGGGTGGATTTTGGATGTCAGGTTTTATATCTGGGTTAGATTTTTCTGTGAACGCGATCGCGCATAATGTAAACTTTTATAAAAAATACTTGTGTTTTTGCTGTGATATAGATTTGTTGCAAGGTTATCTATGGGCAATGAAAAGGTATTTGTGAGGAGTAATACCAAGTTGCAGTCAAAATGGAGGGTTGAAAGATGTCTGAAGTTACTCGCAAGGTTGTTTTTCTGATTTCCTTTATCGCTGTATTTGCAATTCGCTTTTATTTCGGGCGACTGGTAAAACAGAACAAGATTGTAGACGGACGTGTAACTGTCTTAGAGAAGTTGCTGCTATTCGTAACATTTTTAGGAATGTTTATCCTACCTTTAGTTGGTGTCTTTACACCTTGGTTTGAGTTTGCGGCGTACGATTTACCCGATCGCACTGGTTGGCTTGGTACAGTTGTTTTTGTATTGGCGATCGCGCTTTTTTGGCGTTCCCATACGGACTTGGGGCTGAATTGGTCAGCTTCCCTAGAAGTTCGAGAGAACCATGTGCTAGTTGAGACTGGAGTATATCGATACATTCGCCATCCAATGTATGCAGCTTTTTGGCTTTGGGGAATTGCTCAAGTTCTTCTCTTGCACAATTGGATTTGTGGAATGTCTTATCTGGTGTCGTTTTTACCAATGTATCTTTTGCGAGTACCCCAAGAAGAGCAGATGATGATTGATACATTTGGAGAACAGTATCAAGAATACACAACTCGTACAGGGCGAGTGATTCCAAAAATTTCGCATTCAAAAGTTATAACATGACCACCACAAGAAGCGATCGCATTGCTAGCATTATTAAACAACGCCGTCCTATAGCACAAAAAATCACAGATGTAGAGGGCAATCTCAAATCTCTTTGGGCTGCACTCCGCAATCTTGAAGACCACCGCAATATTTTGCTCAATCAAGTCGATGACTTGAATGTGATTGGACGTTTGCAAGAAATCGATTTAACTCGAATTCAATTAAGCATCACTGCTGAATTGGAAGCACTAAGTAAGCTAAAAGTCCGCTTTTGTCGCGACACCCTCAACATTGGCGTTGTTGGACGCGCCAGACAAGGCAAAAGTCGGTTATTGCAAAGTTTAACCGGACTGACTGCAGCAGAAATTCCCGATGGCGATCGCCAACATTGCACGGGTGTTCGCAGTACAATTCATCACAACCCCAACATCGATACTTACGGTGAAGTTTGGTTTCATTCAGAACGCTCTTTTCTCGATCAAGTCATAACTCCGTATTACGAAAAACTGCGCTTGGGTGCAAAACCGCTAACAATTACAGAATTTGCCAGCAACTCCTTACCTACATTACCTCGCGACCTTCCCGGATACGCTGAACCGGGAGCAATGTACGAACATTTAACGAGATACCACACCCATCTAGAAAAATATCGCCACCTGCTGCGGGAACCTTCACCCCGTCGCATTTCTCGCGGTGAAATTCGCCAATATGTAGCCCAAGATACGTCCGACGGTCAAAGAGTATTTTTCAACTATTTGGCAGTGCGGGAAGTAAAAATTGTTTGTAACTTTCCTAACGCTGATGTCGGACAAATTGCCTTAGTTGATATGCCTGGTTTGGGCGATACTGGCGTTGGCGACGAAGAACGCTTGATGTCAACTTTAGGACAAGATGTAGATGCAGTACTGTTTGTGCGAATGCCAAAGTCTTCCGGCGATTATTGGGCGGATGTCGATGTGCGGTTGTATGATACGGCTCGCGCTGCATTAGTGGATTTACTGATAAACTTGTGGTCGTTTATGGTTCTCAACCGCACAGATGATAATTCTAAAAACGGCGATAATTCCAACAATTGCCAAGATTTAGCAGATACTCTCAAAGAAAAACATCTTCAGGTTGTAGAGTGTTTGACTGCTAACTGTGCCAATTCGGAAGCAGCAAATCAAGTTTTAGATGTTGTTTTAGATTACTTAGCTGCAAAAATTACTACCTTAGATGCACAATATGCGTCATCTTGTCAAGAGCGATTAATTCAACTTCAGAATGCGGTCAGCGCTGAGTTAGAAAAAGCACGTATTGCTTTAGGACAAGCAACGCCGGGGAATAATTGGTTTCCTTTGTTCGAGGAACTATTTGACGAACTTTGGAACAATCTTACGGGTGGTTTGTCAGCATTGGTAAGGTATCTTGGGAAACAAAGAGACGCTCAAGATATTAACTTTAAACAGCAAGTAGATGCAGCCATTCAAGCTTGTCGCAATGATACTAATATTCCAGAGTTAGAGCAAATCGAAAAAAGACGCGATCGCATTGGTGGTTATCCCAACGCCTATTATCAATATTTAAATGAAATGCGTGCCGACCTATCGCAACATTTCTTATCACTAGATGACGGGTTAAAGCACTCTTTATTGCGAGTAAAATCTCAAGTTGCAGATGTATTAATAGAAAAAGGACGCCTAGGAGGATTAACAGAAGCGCGAAATGATAAATTTCTCCATGAAATTGCCAATCAAGTACCGGAAACTTTACCTAAACTAAAGCTAGGATTTGAAATTCTCGCAACTTTTGATATTTCCTATCGCGGATTGATTCAGCACCGCATTCGCAAGCATTTAGATGGATTGACACCTGATGAAACATCGTTGCAACTTTCCAAATCACCTTCAGCAAAAGAGATTTTAGCGAACTTGAAAACCCTGCATGCAGAAGCAGTTTATGGTTGCGAGACAGCATTAGAAGATTTGTTGTGCGAACCGAGTCAAGCAGCTTTTGCGATTGTAGAAGAGTTTGTTGATCGCGTTTTGCGTGCAGAGGGTGCAAAAACCGAGTGGCGGATATTCTTAGAAGAAGTGCGATCGGAAATTTGGCGAGAGGAATTTGAACAATTAGGCGAGAGGACTAGACTGCGCCGCGAATGGTTAAACTCGATAGAAAGCGTCGCTACAAATAATCAATTTGAAAAAGCGCTTGGTGGTTAGTGGTTGGTGGATAACTATTAACCGTCAACCAACAACCAACTACGCGCCTACCAACTACCAACATTTAAATTTTTTAAGGACGATTGAATGCACGAAGTTAAAATTACCATGCTGGGACCAAGTGGAGTGGGTAAAACTACTTTATTAACTGCTATGTACGAGCAGTTTGAAAGCAATATTGGTAAGACAAATCTCCAGCTAACTCCAGACGAAGAAAGTTCAGCAATTTTGCAAGAACGCTTGGTAGAACTGAAAACTTTACTTGACGATTTTGAAGCAACGGGAGGAATTCAGGGTACTGAAGGAGAACCAGATGCTTTGCGTTCTTTTATATTTGGTCTTGGTAAAAAAGGTGAAAAACCTTCTTTACAATTACACTTCCAAGACTATCCTGGAGGCTATCATGCTGCAAAAGCTACTCCTGAAAAAAGACAATTTGTCAAGGATATGTTGCAAGAATGCGTTGCAGTTTTAATTGCTATTGATGCTCCCGCTTTGATGGAACAAAAAGGTAAATGGCATGAATTAATTAACCGACCGCAGCAAATGACAGATTTATTTAAAACAGCTTATCAGGATTTGGATTCACCAAGATTGGTCATATTTGCGCCTGTCAAATGTGAAAAATATCTCCAAGATGAAAAATCGGCTCGCGAACTTTTGCAGCGCGTTAAAGAAGGATATGCCAAGTTAATAGACTTGTTTAACTCCGGAATTTTACTTAGTAAATTAGTCACTGTTGTTACGCCAGTGCAAACTGTAGGTAGCGTTGTCTTCTCTCGCGTAGAGATAAATACCAACTATCCACATTTTCGCTTTCGCAAATCCAGCCACGATGCTGAATATACTCCGAAAAATAGCGAACAGCCGCTGCGGTATCTTTTGCGATTTGTCCTAAAACTGCATTTAGATGAGCGATCGCGCAGCTGGGGTGCTTTTAGTTTTCTCCGTGATTTGCTTGGTAAAGATTATTACTTAAAACAAGCTATTAGTCAGTTTGCCATTGAATGTAAAACTAATAACGGTTTTGCAGTTCTTCAAGGCGAAGATTTATTAACAGGAACAAGAGTCTAAAGAATTTTGGATTGTGAGATTTTTGCCAGTAGACAGAAACAGAAAATCATTTGTAGCAAATATTTTTTCAATGGCATTAGATATGAAAATCTACGTACAAAGTCGCGGTTATTCTCAGGATTATGATTACTGCTGGCAACCAGAAGCACCATTAATTCTGAAAAAGAATGGAGTTAATAATCTGATTCAAAGCGAATCACCATCGGTAGTTTTAGCACGTTATGATGGTGAATTGATATTACTTGTTACAGGTCTTGAAGCAAGTGAAAGAACAGACTTTCGCGGTCGAAAAATTCGTAATTCGGTCGCGTGGGTGGTTGCAGACACAGAAGACAACGAGCGTAAATTAAGAGGAATTGCTGCTTATGCTTTACGTGACTTATTGAAAGATGATATTGATAAAGCTGTACAATTTGGCGGCGAATACGGTTTTGAAGTGGCATTTGATGGAATTAGGCAATTGTATATAGATGAAGCCAGAGATTTTGACCCCAAAATTGATAGCAAATTGGGTAAAAATTCCGAATTTTTGAAAAATGACTTGGCTTATGAATTAGAAGAACGCAGTTTGCCAAAAGGGAATGGTTTTAGCAACACACCTTTAGTAGTTGTCACAGGAATTAAATCAGAATCTGCTTTAATGCAAGCAGGAGTTTGGCGCGGTTTATCAAATCTTGTACAAGCAGAGGGGTGGAAAGACCCTTATAAAAAAAGCCCCGCACTCAATGAAGCAGTTGCAAAAAGCAGCCAGACGGATAAACAAAAAAATACGATAACGTTTCTAATGCTATTTTTTGTTTTAATAGCAGGTGGCATTATTTTATTTTTGTTGTTATTTCAGGTAAAACCAAAACTGTAATATAGTGCGTGGATTTTCGATTTGGGATTTTGGATTATGTAAAAGATATCTCAAATCTAATTTCTAGCAGTTCTCACTTGCATTAAATACACATTTCTTGTGGGGCGGGCGTCTCGCCCGCCCAGGACAGGCGAGACGCCTGTCCCACAAGGAAATATTAAGTGTATTGGACTTTGAGCGAGAACCGCTATATAAAGTAAATCGTGAAAAATCCTATGGTGCGTTACACTTCGTTAACGCACCGCCAGAAATGATGCCCTGCGACGCAACATTCAAATCAAATGTTCAAAATCTCATTTAAAAATGCGCTATCACGCACCCTACTGTGAATTAATCATCTCAAAATTCAATGTTTATTTTATTACTATGGTAATAAAGTAAAATAGTTACATTGTACTGCTACGAGTATATCCTAAAAATGAACTGGCTAGCTCACCTATTTTTATCTGAACCAAATGTAGAAAATCGATTGGGCAATCTCCTTGCTGATATTGTTAAAGGTTCGGCTCGTCAGGAATTAAACTCGAATATACTGCGAGGAATTGAGTGTCATCAAGTAATTGATAAGTTTACTGACAATCATTTAGTCGTTCAACGTAGCAAAGAACGCATCGGTTCTGGCTACAGAAGATTTGCTGGAGTACTCGTAGATGTGTTTTATGACCACTTTTTAGCAAAGAATTGGTCGAAGTATTCAAATGTGACTCTTGATGAATTTACAGCAGAAATATACGAGTCATTTCAAGCTTATCAAGGTCAAATACCCGTAGCAGTTAGAGAAGTAATTACTCGCGTTGCAGCTGAAAACTGGTTAGGTGCTTACCGCAACGTGATTGGTGTGGAAAATACCCTTGGAAGAATATCAAAAAGGTTATCGATGCGGCGGAACAGGTCTTTTTTGTTAAACCTGGCTGTCAACGAACTCACAACACATTATGATGCATTGGAGTATGATTTTTTAGAATTTTTTCCAGAATTGTTATTGCATGTAGAGAATTGGTGCCTTGTCTAGTCAACTACCTTCACCACACTTGATAAAAATTCAGATACCTTGTGATGAAAGTAGTTTAAACTTAAAAACCGAAAGCCATAAATCCGCCATCGACGGCAATACATTGCCCTGTGATGAAAGATGAGGCAGGCATACAAAGAAATGCTACTATACCCGCAACTTCTTCTGATGTACCCACCCGTCCCATAGGTGTTTGAGATAAAACTAAGGCGAAAAAATCTTGGTCATCAAGTACAGGTTTAGTTAGAGGCGTGTAAATAGCCCAAGGTGCTACGGTATTCACCCTAATTTTATCTGGTGCCCATTCAACTGATAGCGATCGCGTTAATTGATTAATAGCTGCTTTGGTCAAACCATAAGGCGCACCCGTGCGATTCGAGACTAAACCCGCTACAGAACTCATATTCACAATACTGCTGTTTTCCCCATTTTTGAGGAGAGGGTAAAACAGCCGACACATCTCAAAAATCGAGGTCAGGTTTGTCTGAAGGATGAACTCATACTCAGCAACTGTGTATTCTACAACTTTTTTGCTAATATTTGTTCCTGCATTATTGACAAGGATGTCTAACTTATGCATGGTTTCGCCAACCTGCTCAAAGATAGCTTGACGACCATTAGGTGTTGCGACATCTGCGCTGATACCATAAGCAGGTAATCCTGCATGTTGCCAGATAGCCACTTGTTTTTTAATATCCTCAGAATTCCGTGCCGCAATCGTGACTTCTGCACCTAGAGATAAGAACTCATTAGCAACAGCTAGTCCAATGCCTTTGGTGGCACCTGTAATCAATGCTTTCTTTCCTGTAAGTGTCCAGCGATCGCTCATTTCTAATTACTGCTAATTTCTAATTTTGAGGCTATCTTTCAATGACCAATGGCAGAAAATACCAAACAATTTTATTGGATAGCGATTATTCAATAAAATTTATAAATTTTGTTTACACCACGAGATGATACGTTTGTTATTAAGCATTTATTCTGCTAATATATGATTCCAATAATACCTGATTTATGTTGGAGAATAAATAAAAACGCTATGTCAAATATAAATAATATTACAAATATTGGGGGAAGTAATGGGGCAAGTATTGGGGAATTATCCCCTTACTCTAATGAAATGTTTAACGACCAGTGGAATCTGTATCAAAAAGTGCTAAGTAACAATTACATGGAACACCGAGAAATTTACGGTGTCCTTCATGAATTTCTAGTCAGCTACTTTCAAAAACCCTTTAAAATGCTTGAACTTGGGTGCGGCGATGCCAGTTTTAGCGTCCAGGCTTTATTAAATACCACTATTACTTGTTACCAAGGCATCGATTTGTCTGAGGTCGCTTTAGAAATTGCCCTTAATAACATGGCGCTGATTAATTGCGAAACAAGCTTTACCCAAGGTGATTTCTCGGAATTGGTTCCGGAATTGGTGAAAAGTCAACCGCACGATTTCGATGCCATTCTAGCCTCTTTTACTCTCCACCACCTAACTCTTGAGCAAAAAGACTGTATTATTGGTCAGCTTTCCCGTCTCGTCAAAGCTGGCGGTGTTTTTATTCTCATTGATGTTGTTCGCAGGGAAGCGGAAGACCGAGATACTTACCTTAAACGTTATCTAGATAATCTGCGCCAGAATTGGTCTGCACTGACCTCCCAAGAAATTGCAATGGTTGAAGACCATATTTATTCAAGCGATTTTCAAGAAACTCAAAAAATCTTGTATGAACTTGGTCGAAAGCATAATTTTATTCACTTTGATTGTCTTTATCATGATTTGCTTGACACTTCACAAGTTTTATGCTTTTACCGATGATTAAAAACTCAGGCTGAAAACATGCAAATAAATTCATGGAAAGTCGGCGGGAAACTCCAACCCAAGAGTGGGTGGTCGAGGTTGCTCCCCCGCCGACTTGGGGCGAGCGAGCATTGGTGACCATTCATGCCCCATGCCCCATTCCCCATGCCCAAAAACTCCGATCCGTGGGTGGAGTTTTTGATATCAGCCAACGCGATCGCACTGACAAAATAATGTTTTTTTCAAATTCTCTCGAAAATAAACTCAGACGCTGGAACGATATTATCCGCAATCAACCACAAGATCCAAAAGCTTACATTCAACGAGGCATGGTCCACTTTAAGCTTGTCAAAATTGATGAATCAATTCAAGATTTCGACATGGCAGAACAGTTAGATGTTCGTCTTAAACCTTATTTGTGGCAACGTGGACTATCTTACTATTATGCAGAAAGATTTGCTGAAGGCGCTCAACAATTTGAGATAGATTTAACAGTAAACGCCCAAGATGTAGAAGAAACAGTATGGCGATATCTCTGCATTGCGCGACTTTCGGGTGTGACAGAAGCTCGAAATTCTCTATTAATCGTGAAAAATGACCCGCGACGGGTAATGCGGCACGTTTATGATTTGTATGCGGAAAATTGCACGCCAGATGATATTTTAACTGTTGGTCAGTTAGAAGGCAATTCCGGTAAGTTTTACAGTCATCTTTACCTAGGATTGTATTACGAAGCCCAGAATAAGATTGAAAAGGCTTCTGAGTATATAGTTAAAGCCGTTGATAAATACAAAATTGATGATTACATGTGGAATTTAGCGCAGGTACACAAAATTTTGCGCGGATGGTCATAGTTGGTTTAACGGGAGAGTAGAAAACCTGTAGGTGTTTATTCTGTTTTAATAGAACATTATTACTAATTAGTACGGTGGAAAACAGCAAAACTCGCCATCTAAACTGAGAGTAAAAGCGCAACTCCCCAAGCTTGGAGACATCATAATGGTACAACAATTAACACCTGACACCGCGCCAGATATCATCTACCCTGACAGCGACGGTCAACCAATGGCTGATAACACTGAACAATTCCAATGGATTGTCAAAATCAAAGAAAACTTAGAAATCTTATTTGCATCACGTGATGATGTGTTTGTTGCAGGAAATTTACTTTGGTATTCTGTTCAAGGAGATGTCAAATCTCGCCAAGCACCTGATGCAATGGTTGTGTTTGGTAGACCAAAAGGAAAACGCGGTTCATACCAACAATGGAAAGAAGATAATATTGCACCACAGGTAGTATTTGAAATATTATCTCCAGGCAATAAAACTAAAGATATGGCAAAAAAACTTTTATTTTATCAACGTTATGGAGTCGAGGAATATTACATTTACGATCCAGAGAAAGTAGAATTAACTGGATTAATTCGTTCTGAGGATTGGTTGCAGGAAATTGAAGAAATTAATGGCTGGGTTAGTCCTCATTTGGGGATACGTTTTCAACTGACACCAGATACCCTGGAAATTTTTTCTCCCTCAGGACAAAAGTTTCTCACGCCGTTGGAATTAGATCAACTACGAGAACAAGAACGTCAACGCGCCGAACAGGAACGTCAACGCGCCGAACAGGAACGTCAAGAAAAGGAAGCAGTACTTCTCCAATTACAGGAGGAACAACAGCGCTATCAAGATTTGTTGAGGCGGCTGCAAGAAAGAGGAATTGACCCAGAAAATTTGTGAATGAAATTTATCGCTAAGGAGGAAATCAACAGTTTTGAATGAAAATGATGCAACTTCTCAAGAAAATTCCCAACTTGTAGAAGTTGTACAACAGGATATAGCAGATCCTACTATTGAAGTTGGAAGTGGTTGCGAATGGAAAGGTATTGGAAGTGAACCTCAATGGGACAATCCTAAATCGATGAAAGCTTACGATCATATTGAGCGCCATCACGGTCCCAAAAAGAAGCCTAATGAACTTCAGGGTAGAGTTAGTAGCACTCAAGACGATCAAGGACAGTGGTTCAAAGCTGAATATTGGGTAGAGGCTGAAAAATTTACACCCAAATATCCGGGTAGGTACATCATTGATTTCAAACGTCCTATCGGTAGAGTTTATCACCCAGATGGAAACATAACTCAAGACGTAACTCGTGCAGTTGTTGTCAGAAATGCCGATGGAACGTTAAAGTCTGCTTATCCTGTAACTGATAGCACTGTCTTCAAATAATAAGATAGGAGGAAAATGAGTGAATAATACTCAAAAACTTACTCTTCAATTAGAAGAACCTTGGATATGGGAAGGTCTTGAAGCACCAGATGATCCATTAGGAGAACTTTCTGATTTGGAAATGGGATTACGACGTTTTTGCTTTGAATGTAACCACAAAGTATCCCTAGTAATAGGAAATGAGAAAAAGGAGATATTTTTAGACCCTGATATTATTCTGATTCTGGATGAATTACCAGAAGAAATTTATAAATTGTCCATAGGTCAAAAAATTCAGTTAGACCTACCTGAAAGTTATATGTATATTGATTTAGTGCCTTTTGCAGATAAAATTAGCTGCACTTTCACAAAGTTTGGCTATAACCCTAAACAAAAGCATTTTGAACTTGATACAACTCAAGTATTAGGAGAATTAATAATTTTTCTCGAAACAGTCATTCGTAAAGCCGTGGATGGAGGTTATATTACATCCGAAGAAAAAGAAAAATTTTTGATACCAATCCGTAAACAGGCAATTTGCTAACTAGAGACGCAATTTATTGCGTCTCTATAAGAATATCTAGCTAACGTCCTACCAATTTATCTCGCAGATGCTTAATTCTATCCCTTAACTTCGCCGCCTCTTCAAATTGCAATTTTTTCGCGGCTTCTTTCATTTGTCCTTCCAGCAAAGTAATCAACTCTGGAATTTGTTCTAACGGTAGTTCATCTATATGTTCATCTACCGTTTGCAACTCAGTTGCATTCAACCGTCGCGAAATATCCAAAAAAGACAAAATTGCATTACTTGATTTCTTGATAATCGGTTGCGGTGTAATGCCATGCAGTTTGTTGTATGCCATTTGAATACCACGACGCCTATCAGTTTCGTCAATGGCTTTAATCATACTATCCGTAAGATTATCACCATACAAAATCGCTTGTCCTCGGACGTGACGCGCTGCACGACCAATAGTTTGAATTAACGAGCGTTCAGCACGCAAGAAACCTTCTTTATCTGCATCTAAAATTGCCACAAGGGAAACTTCTGGTAAATCCAAACCTTCCCGCAGCAAGTTCACGCCAACCAATACATCAAATTTTGCATCGCGCAAATCCTGGATAATTTCTATTCGCTCAATCGAATTAATTTCAGAATGCAAATAGCGAACTCTAATGCTGTTATCTTGCAGATATTCAGTTAAATCTTCCGCCATGCGCTTGGTTAAGGTTGTAATCAAAACCCGCTCATTACGGTCAACTCTATCTTTAATTTCTCCCAACAAATCATCAATTTGTCCATCTGTAGGACGCACGCTAATTTCTGGATCGATTACCCCAGTCGGTCGAATTACTTGCTCAACTACATGACCTTCAGATATTTCTAATTCCCAATTTCCTGGGGTGGCGGAAACAAAAATACACTGGTTTACCTTTCGCCAAAATTCCTCTGCTTTTAAAGGACGGTTATCAGCAGCGCTGGGAAGACGAAATCCATGTTCAATTAACACTTTTTTCCTAGCTTGGTCGCCGTTATACATGCCTCGAATTTGCGGCACGGTAACGTGAGATTCATCTATGACCAACAACCAATCTTTAGGAAAATAATCAATTAAACATTCTGGTGGTTCTCCAGCTAGCCTTCCTGCTAAGTGGCGGGAATAATTTTCAACGCCGTTGCAATAACCTACCTCACGCAACATTTCCAAATCATAGCGAGTGCGCTGATCTATACGTTGCGCTTCTAATAATTTTCCTGCTTCCTCTAATTCTGCTTTGCGTTCTTTTAATTCTGCGGCAATATCATTACAAGCCACTTCTAATCTTTCTTCTGGTGTCACAAAGTGACGCGCCGGATAAATATTTACCGCTTCCACACTTTTGATAATTTCACCCGTCACTGGGTCAATATAACGAATCGCGTCAATTTCATCGCCAAAGAATTCAACACGAATAATTCGGTCTTCGTAAGCGGGACCAATTTCTAACACATCACCCCGGACACGAAACTTACCGCGACCCATTTCGATATCGTTGCGGCTATACTGAACCGACGCCAAATCTCGCAAAATCTGACGTTGATTGACTTCCATACCCATTTGTAAGGGTATCGCAGCTTTCAGATATTCTGAGGGAATTCCCAAACCGTAGATGCAACTGATAGAAGCAACCACGATGACATCACGGCGTTCAAAAAGCGATCGCGTCGCTGAATGCCGTAACATATCAATCTCATCATTAATCGAAGCTGTCTTTTCAATATACGTATCGGTAACAGGAATGTACGCTTCTGGCTGATAATAATCGTAGTAGCTAACAAAATACTCAACTGCATTGTTGGGGAAAAAATCCCGCAACTCATTACAAAGTTGTGCGGCGAGGGTTTTGTTATGCGCTAACACCAAAGTCGGCTTGCCAACTTTTTCAATTACTGATGCGACTGTGAATGTCTTTCCCGTTCCCGTTGCTCCCAGTAAAGTTTGGTAACGATTAAGCGATTGAATACTCGAAGTCAGTTGGGCGATCGCTTGTGGTTGATCGCCTGTCGCAATAAAGGGAGCTTGAAGACAAAATTCTGTCATACAAATGTACTAGAAATACCCTGTTTTATAGTAGCGATATCGTCGCGATCGCGCGTGCGGTTGGGCAACGTCAGAACCATCGCAAGCACCCACCCATCGCGCTTGGGTAGCGATCGCAATACCTTGTAATATTATTTTAACAAATTTTACTATTTAAGTTTACTTATGTATAACTTTTGAAGATAATTATACCTATACGAGGTTTTTTAAAGATAAACTTTGTAATACAGGAAAAAAATTCACTTATCCCCATCCTCAGTATTGGAAAATTTAGTTAATAAACCACAGGAGTTAGGTTATGACCGTTAGCAGCACTGGCAAAGCAGTCAGTCCACGACAAAAGAGTGCCAAACTTAAAGGAGAAAATACAGTGGAAGTTGAAAATAGTCAAGGGATTAGCTCAAATACAGAAAATATTGAGCAAACTACTAATAAGCCAGTGCAGGCAGAATCTTCTAATAAACTGGAAGTGCGTGAGACACTAGCCATTGCTGGAGTGCGTCCCATAGGTGCCAGTGACATAGAAGTCGCCGAGAAACTGTCAATTGCTGGGGTACGTCCAATTGGCATCAGTAATTTTGAAGTTGTAGAGACAATCAACGTCATGGGAATACGCCCCATTGGTGCAAATACAATGCACGTCGTTGACACCATGAACCTATCTGGAATACGTCCCATCAGCTCGAGTGCGCTGGTAGTTTCTGAAACCTACTCTGTAATGGGCAACCGTCCAGTAGCCTCAAATGAAATTGACAATTCAGAAAATCTTATGGGTTTTCTAGATTAGACCAAAAAATAACACCCATAACTTTATCAACCCGGTTTCTTTCTAGAACCGGGTTTTTTATTAGTCATTAGTCATTAGTCATTAGTCATTAGTCATTAGTCATTAGTCATTAGTCATTAGTCATTAGTCAGTAGTTAGTGGTTAGTAGTTAGTAGTTAGTAGTTAGTTTGTTATTAAAAATTGTCCCCCTTGTCTCCTTGTCCACGCCAGTCGCCGTGAGAGCGGGAAACCCGACTGCAGCGCTGGCTCCCCTTGTCCCCCCCTCTCCCCATCTCCACCTTTGAGCATAGGCAATTAATATGTCTGCTGGCGGAAGGCTATAACAAAAACATTAAGTTAAGTTGTAAAGGTAATCAAAAAGTATTTCAAGGTTGTAAATCAACTTTGAAAGAAATTTTTAGAAATTAAGGAGAACAAAATGAGCTTAGAAGATAGAGCTAAAGCCACTGCTAAAAATATTGAAGGTAAAGCCCAAGAAGCATTAGGAAATGTTACTGGCGACCCTGAAGATAAAGCAGAAGGTAAAGCAAAGCAAGCTGAAAGCGAAGTTCGTCACGGCATTGAAGATGTAAAAGATAACATCAAGCAAAAGCTGGACTAAAAATTATAATTTTTGTGGCAGAAGGTTAGGTTCATTGGGGTGCATCCCATTTTTCTTACTTTTTTAGAATTTAGTCGGCGATTTCAAATAGTAGCTATTTAACGTTAACGCGCGTTTCCAAGTAGTCGTTTTTATCGGTTTGGTTTGTAGCGATTGTTTTAGCACTTTAGCGACAACTGCAAATCAAACCCAACCAATGATAATTAATGAAACCAAAAATTGAGACTAACAATCAATTAATACAATTAATTTTTGTTTTTTGTCCAGCCTTCATGGGCGTCTCTAACTAGCACAAATCTTCAGCAACAGTATGTAAACCAGGCAAATTTTTCTTGATATCTGTTGAGATTTGATAATAAATTATATCACTTGATATTTGACGGGAATTTTTGCTTGTACTTGTATAAGAACTTTTATTTATATAAATAACGCGTTTATTAAGGAGGCAAAAGCATGATTCTGCTTCAGCAGAGTCGTAAAATCTTGACGACTTTCGTCTTGATTTTAGTTCTGACTTTAGTTACAGCCTGTGGCGGCGGTGCCAACAGCACAGCACAACTTGACCGCACAAGCAACCCACCAGCAATTGTTGGTCGAGATGTCGCCTACGCAGAAATAGAGCGAGGAAATACCTCATCCGGACAAAATTTTGGTAGCTGGGTTGTAGAAAAATCTGGGGGATTAATTAAAGACGCTTACGTCCGGGACAACAACAAACTAGGCGTTGTTATTTCCTCTCAAGTTCGTCCAACTGAAGTGCGACCCTTGGCAAAATCTCTAGTTCAAGGTTTCCGGAAAAACTTCCCAAATCAAGACTTAACAGTTTTGGTTTATGGACCTGATAAGCAACTGATTTTGACAACTCAATACGATGTGCAAACAAATCAAGTTGAGTATAAGGCATAGGTAATAGTTAATGGTTAATAGCTAATAGTTAATGGTTAATAGCTAATGGCTAATAACTAATACCATTTCACGAAAAGCATGATACATATGAACATTGTAGAGGCGCGAAATCTCGCGTCTCTACATTCTAGATTTGTTTCAATATTTTCGGTAATTGGTATAAGATTTGACGTGACAAAGGAGAGAAATAAAGTGTCAAGCAGCGACGAATACAAACGTCAAATAATGAATGATTTGGCTCAAGGGAATGTTGAATCCCTTGATGATGCTCCAACTGGTAATACAACAGAATATCAAAGCTTCGACGATTTTGCTCAACGCACAACAGCAGATGAGCGTCGGAATTTGTTTGGTCGGTCTTTACATCCAGACCGCATTCCTACCAGCCAAATGGAGCCAGAATTACAAAAAGCGATCGCTCAAATTAAACCAAATGAGCGTGATGATGTAGCCCGCGCCTTTTTCAAGCACTTTAAGCAAAGAGGACTTGACGATCGCCATCTAGAGCAACAATTAGGTCTTTCTACTCACGTTCCCGGTCGCATGAGTGCAGATGATGTCAGCAAATTGGCGTCCTTCGCTTATCACAACCATCCCGACATTTTCCGCGAAGTGCTAGCAGAACAACCCGGTATTCTCAAGTTTCTCAGCAATCCCGTTGTCGGCGCTGTTTTAGGACTTGCAGCTGCTAAGTGGTTGGGTGGTCGCAAGTAAATAAAGTGCGCTCGTTTTGAGTTCTAAATAAAAAGTAGGGTGGGCATTGCCCACCCTATTTTTGTTTATGTGTGTAGAATACAGGTTATTCTTAGGGGCACAACGCCGCGTTGTGTCCCTACCCTGTATTACATGCAAATGAAAAGCACTATATATCGCGATTAACGTGAAATCATATTAGTCAATCCAAAATGGAAATGGATTAAACCTTTGCTAATTCCGGAGTCGGACGCTTGCTGTTGCGAATAGCTGTAATCGCCTCGGCATAATCAGGAGCGTTAAACACCGCTGAACCAGCTACGATCGCATTAGCGCCCGCTTCCAAAACTTGCCAGGTATTATTTGCCTTCAGTCCCCCATCAACTTCAATCCAGGGGTCGAGTCCGCGTTCGTCGCACATCTGACGCAACTTGCGGATTTTAGGTACTACACCGGGAATAAAACTTTGACCGCCAAAACCAGGGTTGACGCTCATAATCAGCACCAAATCGCACAGTTCCAGAACATAGTCAATTAACTCTAGAGGGCTACCGGGGTTAAGCACAACTCCAGCCTTCTTACCAAGCTCTTTGATTTGTCCTAAAGTACGGTGCAAGTGTGGCGAAGCGTTATGTTCTGCATGAACATAAATATGATCTGCCCCAGCCTTAGCAAAATCTGCGACATACTTTTCTGGTTCCACAATCATCAAGTGGACATCCAGAGGCTTTGTTGTAACCGGACGAATCGCCTCCACTACCAGAGGACCTATCGTAATATTAGGTACAAAGCGACCGTCCATTACATCAACGTGAATCCAATCAGCTCCAGCCGCGTCTACGGCGCGAATTTCTTCCCCCAGACGGCTAAAATCGGCTGATAGGATAGATGGAGCAATCACAATGGGTTTTTTAGATAGCATTTGGGTCATGGCTAGTGGATTTTCAAGCGTCCTCGTTTGTAATCATTGTAACAAAACTTGAGCAAGCGCTCATAAAATTGATTCCACGGTTTATGAAAATGGGGAGAGGGGGAGAGGGGGGGATGGGGGGCTAGGGGTCCCCACTCAGTGGGGTTGGGGGGAAATGGGGGGACAAGCAAGACTTGCAAGACAAGCAAGACTTGGGGGACAATCAACCACCAACTAACAACCACCAACTAACAACCACCAACTAACAACCACCAGCTAACAACCACCAACTAACAACCACCAACTAACAACTAACCACTGACAATGGTCAAAAAAATAACCTGGATAATTTGGGGATTGAGTGCTTCCTGCCTAAGCGTGCCTGTAGTAGCTTTAACTTTAGATAATTTATCTATAGGCACTAACGGTATTGATGCTCTTAAACTACACCAACCTCCTTATAATTTAATCGGTCGCAAAATTGCTATTGGTCAGGTGGAAATTGGGCGTCCGGGCAAGTTTGGATTGGATAAAGCTGTTTCTAAGAATCGTGCAGTTTCTTTAGCAGGAGTGTTTTTACGCAATGAACCTGCTAAGTCAAATAGCGGTGTTGACCCCCACGCATACAATGTTGCTGGGGTCATGGTCAGTACGGATAAAGGATTGCCGGGGGTTGCGCCAGGAGCGCGATTATATTCATCTGCTGTCGGTTCCACTAAAAGTATGGGTCAGCCAGAAGAGTGTTTATCGGCACAACATATAGCGTTGCAAAACAGTAGCGATGTGCGTGCCATTAACTTCAGCTTTGGTGAACCTCTGAACCGCGATCCGCGACCAGATGCTGTTTTAGACGGCAACGCTTTACTAACGTTATGTGTTGACTGGTCGAGTCGCGTTCACAATGTTCTTTATGCGATCGCTGGCAACCAGGGCAAAGGAGGTATTCCTATTCCTACAGACAATTTTAATGCATTAAACGTGGCTTTTTCCTCCCGCCGAGGAGGGATTTTTAATAAAGTTGATGTTTCTAACTTGGCGGCTGCTAACGAAGGAGCCGCCGCGAGGCTAGCAGGAAAGGAAATTAATCTCGATGGGCGTCCTTCTATTAGTTTAGTTGCTCCGGGCAACAACATTCCTTTGCTCAATCCCGATGGTAGGGTCAACAAGGTCACAGGAACGAGTTTTGCCGCGCCTCACGTTACTGCTACTGTTGCTTTGTTACAGGAATTTGGCGATCAGCAACTGCGGACAAAACAACCCAATTGGACTGTTAGTTCCCGCCGCCATGAAGTGATGAAAGCAGTATTGTTGAATTCTGCAGACAAAATCCAAGATAGCGGCAATGGTTTGCAATTGGGAATGACCCGGACGCTAATTGATAAACAAAATCGCGACTGGCTGGCTTCTGAGGCTTACAAAGATCCAAAAATTCCCTTGGATGCCCAAATGGGATCAGGTCATTTGAATGCATTTCGCGCATACCAGCAATTTAATGCCGGTCAATGGAGCCCTGGAACTGCTGTATCTGCTATTGGGTGGGATTATCGCACAGTCGATGCTGGGGCGTCTACAGAATATGTGTTAGCAAAATCGTTACAAAAGGACAGTTTTGTTGCTGTCACCCTGGCTTGGGACAGGTTGGTAGAGTTAAACGATAAAAATAAAAATGGTTTGTATGACTCAGGAGAAGATTTTCGCGATCGCGGATTGAACAACCTCGATTTATATTTAGTCAAAGCTGATGCTTCCAATAACGAGTCTGGTGCTGTTTGCTCCTCCATCAGCCCAGTCGATAGTGTAGAACATATATTCTGTCCCGTTCCCGCTACAGGCAATTACAAAATTCGCGTACAGTTTCGTCAAAAAGTCAACGAAGCCACTCAGCCCTTTGGTTTAGCTTGGTGGAGTGTACCCGTTAACTAGGGACAAGGGAAGGGGCGACGGGTGTGGACGACGGGTGTGAGGTGTGGGAGACAAGGAGACAGGGGAAGGGGGATAAGGAGACAAATTAATTCCCCCACTCCCCCACTCCCCCACTCCCCCACTCCCCCACTCCCCCACTCCCCCATCTCCCAATGCCCAATGCCCAATGCCCAATTCCCCTTTTTCTTGTGAAATGTATTGCAGATATCATTTTCTGCCTAGCTTGTCTCCACTTCATCCTACCCTTCACCGAACCGCAAAGCCCTACATCGTTTACACGGAGAGACTTATGCAAGTCAAGAATCTTTGATATAACTAAAAATGAACTCTGCAAAACCTCACAAAATTATCAGATTTATCGATCGCTACAATTTCAAAAAATAGGTTGTTTCGCCATTGTGTATTCTCAAATACAATTGCTAAAAACCTACTAAATCCTTGTAAAACAAGCTTATTCAGCGTTAATTTACATTGCCGCCTCAATTATTAATTAATATTTCACAGCATTGATAAGTTTCCTTTAATTACTTGCATCTACTTACTGTTACAAAAACTGTAACCACCCTTGGTTCTGCTGCTGTAAATGCAATAGTGAACTATTAACACATAATAACGCTCAATTTTGACTACTGCTAAAAAATATTCGGCAAGCGAGGTGGCAGAATGAATCGGCAGAAATTTAGTAGCGTGAGAGAAAATTTCCTGCAAAGACGTTATGGTGTTCGTTTGGGAAGACGTTACGTTTTAGCGGCTGCAGGTGTTGTGCTGATGGGTGTATTAGGATGCTCTACTGTGAATGGAAGTAGTGAATCTGCCCTTGCCCAATCTCGTTTACCTAGTTCAGGAGCTACCTTATCAAAAAAATCAGTGACTCCTGATACAAAAGTTGTTGATGCTAATACAAAATTTGGCTTTAAATTGTTTTCAGAAATTCGGAAAACAGATAGTGAGAAAAAAAATATATTTGTCTCACCTTCAAGTGTAGCGATCGCTCTCGCAATGACCTACAACGGTGCTAGTGGTTCTACGCAGCAAGCAATGGCTAAAGCACTAGAGTTACAGGAATTGAGCCTTTCAGAAATTAATTCCTCTAACGCTGCTTTAAAAGAATTGCTAGAAAACCCAGACCCCAAGGTACAACTGACTATTGCTAATTCCCTTTGGGCAAACAAAAATGTAACTTTTCAGTCAGAATTTCTCCAGAAAAATCGCGATTATTATAAAGCTAAGGTAACGAATTTAGACTTTAGAGATACTAAAACCCTGGGTACGATAAATAATTGGGTGAAGGAAAATACACGCGGAAAAATCAATAAGATAGTTGAAAAAATTGACCCAGACCAAATGCTAATTTTGATTAATGCGATATATTTTAAAGGCAACTGGACAAATCAATTCGACAAAAGCCAAACTGCTCAATACCCCTTTTACCTCACATCCGGCACGCAAAAACAACACCCGATGATGTCGCAAAAAGGTGACTACAAATACTATGAAAACGAACAATTTCAGGCAGCAAGTTTACCTTATGGCAAAGATGGTAAAATTGGCTTCTATGTCTTCCTGCCAAAACAAAACTCTAGCCTCCAAGCCTTTTATCAAAATTTGAATGCCGAAAACTGGGAAAAATGGATGGCTCAGTTTAACAAACGTCAAGGCTTTATTCGCTTGCCCCGCTTTCAAATGGACTATGACATTACACTCAATAATGCCCTGACAGCTTTAGGCATGGGTGAGGCTTTCAGCGACAAAGCCAATTTTTCCGCAATGGGTAAAAATTTCAAAATTAGCGAAGTTAAGCACAAAACCTTTGTTGAGGTAAATGAAGAAGGAACGGAAGCCGCAGCCGCGACTTCCGTAGGAATAGTCACATTATCCGCGCCCGTAAACGAGCCATTCCGGATGATTGTTGACCGTCCCTTCTTCTGTGCGATTCGGGATAATCGCACGGGAAGCCTTTTATTTATGGGTTCAATTGTGGAGCCGCAGTAGAAGGATTCACCTCAGCAACGTTAGAAGGATGGTTAGCTTCAGCGGATGCAGGTGACGCTTCTGGTGCGATTGGTGCATCTATCTCTACATAACTACCAGTCTCACCCGTGTCGCTGCTAGGTGCAGCAGGACGCAAAGCGCTTAAAGCCGTCTTAATGACAACAGCAGTGGGTACTGCCACAATTACCCCCAAAAGTCCGCCAATTCTCGCTCCAGTCAACACCGAAATTAGTACCCAAACAGGGTTTAAACCAGTAAAACTACCTAAAATTCTGGGACCAATTAAGTTTTCCAGAATTTGCTGTACGATGACTGCTGCAATCAATACCCTCGCTCCCATCCAGAAATCTTGCAGCGCTACCAGGGATGTAGTTAACGCTATACCCACAGAACCGCCAAAAGGGATTAGAGCCATAATGCCAATTGTCAAGCCAAATAGCAGACCAAAAGGCACTTTCAGCCATAAAAAGCTGGGAATCAGGGCAGATGCCATGCAAGTAGATAAAATTAACTGGCTGATAAAGAAATTTTGAAAGCTGAGGCGAACCGTTTCAGTAAAAGGCTTTCGGAATCTAGTGGGGAACCAATCTACTAAACTTTGCCAGAGTTCATCGCCATGCTGCAAAAGATAGAAAGTCAAAACCATCGTCAAGAGAAAATCTAGCAGGCTAGTAACAGTGACTACTGCTAAATTCAAAACTTGTCCGGCGATCGCTTGCAATTGATTTTTGACGCGATCGTTAATTTGCACAACCAAAGCATCAAGATTAATCGGTATACCGAAACTTTCTGCTTTCTCATTCAATATCATTAACTGAGAGCGTCCAGAGTCAATTAACTCCGGTAAACGAGCCACCAGTTGCTGTGCTTGAGTTAGAGCCAGCGGAAAAAGGGTAACACCTAACGCCAGTAAAATCGATAAAGCTAACAAAAACACTAAAATAGCAACTTGTTCTCGCCTCGCACCTTGATGTTGCATCCAGCTGACAGGGTAGTTCAGCAGAAACGCTAACACTGACGCACCGACTAAAATAACTATCAGCGAATGGAAATAAGTAAAAATTGCCGAAATTGCCCAACCATTGAGAACTAGCAGCGGAGCGAACAGTGCGATCGCGCCGACTCGCGCTATAGGTGTTAGTGTCTGCCACCAGTCAAGGAGCTTTCGTGTCTGCATCTTCAGCCGATTGCGGGATAGAACTAAATTAAATACTTCTTTACAACCTATTATCTCTAACTACACGACCGTCATTCATCTCTCTTGCTTAGGATTACACTAAATCAAATGGAAAATTTTCAACCAATTGACCATTCCCAGTTTGAAGAAACAGACAAGGAGGACGGGTGTGGGCGACGGGTGTCAAGACTTGGGGGACGACTTGGGGGACAAGGAGGACGACTTGGGGCGACGGGTGTGGGGGGACGACTTGGGGCGACGGGTGTGGGGGGACAAGGAGGAATTGTTGAAGATTCTCCCTTGTCTCCCCCCTCTCCCTTGTCTCCCCATCCCCCCATCCCCCCCTCTCCCCCTCTCCCCCTCTCCCTACTTTGGTACTCGATTCCAGTCATCGGCTTTTTCCCTTCCCTGTGGACTCTGTATCATCGCCAAGGTAGCCAGGAACAACTTGCAGCCAGCCGTCTGTCTATTACCCTGGCACTTACCTGGCTTTTGGGATACCTTTTATTAGCAACCGGGGCAGCAACTTCAGACGAAATTGCCACAGTGCGTCTACAAATCCTCAATAGCTTTCTTACTTCGGGTTACTTTTTGGTTAGTGTCTGGTTGATGATTAGTGCTGCTAAGGGCAAGTCTAAACGCTTACCGGGGTTTAGTGATTTTGCCCAGCGAGTAGTTGACAAGTATTTGTCTTAATTTTTTCTCGGTGATATGGTATTCAGTATTTATACGTATGCCAGAAAAAATCTATCTCCGAATATATCTGGTCAAAACCGGGTGAATGTTGGCATACTTCAATTAAACATCTCCGGATTTACCAAAAAGTAGGAGAAATACTGCTATAAGCGTCTTGGTTGACACTAAAGTAGAAAAGTTAGCACTGATAATTAAGAGTTAGCTATTATGGGTTGATTTGTCGGCTTTTAGGCAAGCAAATTTACCGAATTTTATCAGTAAGTGTGAGGAAGTCAGTGACCATTCAAAGAAGTTCGGCGCAAGAGAATCAGTCTGCCAACCCTTCCGACTCAAACGACAAAAATTCTCACAACCCAAAATCCGGACGCTGGCTGTGGTTTTGGGTGGGTATGAGTGGAATTGCGATGGTGTCAGCCACTGCAGGGGCGCTATTGGCAGTTTCTTTAACGAGTACGCCTTTAATGCAAGCGGAACTCAGTCCCCAGGAAGCGGCAGTATTTGATAGCGATCGCATTTCCGGACAGGGACTGCGATTTTCAGAATTAACTCGCCCGGTGAATATCTTAGTTCTGGGGATGAGCGTACTCCCGCCAGACGTTAAAAACCCTCCTCCCGAAGCCAAAAATCTCAGGTATCAGGAGCAGTTAAACTCCTTTGATGGTCTTTCTGATGTGATGCTCTTGATCAAATTCGATCCAGAGAAGAAAAAATTAGTCATGCTTTCCGTCCCCAGAGATACCCGTGTAGAGGTAGAAGGGCATGGAATGAAAAAAATTAATTCTGCCAACGTATATGGTGGACCCGCTTTAACCGCTAAGACAGTCAGCAATGTCTTAGATGGTGTGGGAATCGATCGCTATATGCGAATTAACGTTTTGGGTGTCGGCAAGCTAATTGATGCCCTAGGAGGCGTAACAGTTTACGTCCCCAAAGATATGAAATATCAAGATGATTCCCAGCATTTATACATCAATTTAAAGGCAGGAAAACAGCATTTAAATGGCGACCAAGCGTTGCAATTATTACGCTATCGCCATGACGAAAATGGGGATATCGGTCGGATTCAGCGCCAGCAAATGGTAATGCGGGCGTTGATGGATCAAACCCTCAACCCAACAACACTAGCACGCCTACCTCAAATTCTGAACGTCGTTCAGTCTCACATTGATACTAACTTGACCGTTGAGGAATTAGTCGCGCTGGTAGGTTTTGGCGTGCGAACAAATCGCTCCAACATGCAAATGTTGATGCTGCCCGGTCGGTTTACCCAGAAAAACGAGTATGATGCTAGTTACTGGTTGCCCGATCGCGATCGCATTGCTGACTTGATGGCTAAACACTTTGATTTAGATTCAGCACATCGACGCGAAGCAGCAGATCCAAGTAATTTAAGAGTAGCAATTCAAGACAGTACAGGTGGCGAAGATCGCTCTCACCTCCGACCTTTGATCCGAGCCTTGGAAAAAGCTGGATATCGCAATGTTTACGTGTCTAAACCTTGGGGTGAACCTTTAGAAGTAACTCACATCGTCGCCCAACAAGGAGACGGTAACAGTGCCGAATCAATTCGCAGCGCCTTGGGATTTGGGGAAGTACGAGTAGAAAGCACAGGTAATCTCAGTTCCGATATTACCATCCAGGTTGGTAAAGATTGGTTGACACAAAAAACCACCTTTGAAGAGCAATCTACCAGACCTTAAGTTTGGTTATTAGGTAGTGGTTAGTGGATAGTGGTTAGTAGTTAGTGGGTAGTGGTTAGTTGGTAATAATTAATAGAACAACTAACAACCAACTAACAACCAACAACCAACAACCCAACGGGAGAGCCAGTTGCAACAAGCGAGCAGTTGGCGGTGAGACAGCGCTCAGTCTGCAGTCGGGAAGATTCCCCCCGGTGAGCTTCGCGCCCTTGGTAGGGGAGCCACTGCGGTCTTGGGGTCTGGCCAAGGGTCGCAGT
>JBIPDF010000020.1:0-111112 GCA_044006015.1 Heteroscytonema crispum UTEX LB 1556 | reverse complement strand
AATCTACTTTAGCTCATTATTTGATGCAAAGTTTTATTTCGCTGTTGGTCGCAAAGCCTAATTTGCCGTTACTTATGGCTCGTTTTATGGTTCACAATTTGGCTCAAATTATGATTCAAGTCATAATGTTGCAGCCAGCAATATGTTCGGCTACTTCATCGCTCAAAAGTATGTGGGTAGGTACGCCGGGGGAGACAGCAACGCAGGCGGGAACCAGAGATTCCTCTGGGGGAGATAAGTTTGGCCCGCCGACGGCGGCTAGACCTGAGGAGAGAAACTTAGCAACCAGATAGGTGAGCCAGTCTGGATCTGCCATGCAATCAGAATCGGTATAGGCGACAATCTCGCCAGTGGCGGCGGCGAGACCGACGTTGCGGGCGACGCTTAATCCCTTGTTTTCTTGGCTAATTAGGCGTACATAGTCGTAACGCTGAGTAATTTCTAAAGTGCGATCGCTCGATCCATCGTTAACTACGATGACTTCATAGTTGGGATAGTTGAGTTCTTTGAGCGAGGCTAGACAACTATCCATCGTACGTTCAGCATTGTAAGCGCAGACAATGACTGAGACTTTGGGATACTTGGGTAATACTGGCGGTAGTGGGGCAGTGTAATGTTGCTGTACTGTATGGAAGGCGGGCTTTTTGAGCCGTTCAGCATCCACTAAACCAAAAGCCCAGTCTTGAATCGCATATCCACCAGTAAACCACTCATCTGTCCAAGAAAAGATTACCGTTCCTGCTGCTCCCATCTCAAAACTAGATGACAGCTTTTGAGCGAGAATTTCGGCTTGGGCTTGGGTTCCCTCACGTATCGAGTCAACACCAAACTCACTCAGCACTAAAGGTTTATCTTCGGCTAAATTATGGAGTCGTGAGAGGTAGCGACGAAAATCTGTTTCTTTATGCAGGTAGACGTTAAAGCACGAGAAATCTGTAAAGTTAATATTTAAATACTCTGTAGAAGGGTAATTGGCATAGCTCACCAAACCGTCGGGATCGCTGTCTTTTGCTACCGCCATTAACTCTTTGATAAAAGCCCGAACTCGTTTTGCTCCGTGCCACCGAACAATATCTGGAGGAATCTCATTACCCACTAAATAGGCAAAGGTGGCGGGATGACCCCGACAGACTTTAACTCCTTGGGCAATGCAGTGACGAACTTCTGCCTTGACAGTAGAAGAATCCAGGAAGGCGACATGCTGAGTCCAAGGTATACCGATTAACAGCCTGAGACCGTAGATTGCAGCTAGATCCAAAAGCCAATCAGGTGGAACGGTATAAGTACGTAGACAGTTAGCCCCCATTTCTGCCATCATGGCAAAGTCTTTTTCAACAACTGGTTTTTCTGGAAAAGAATTGCCGTGGGAGCCGATGGCGAAGGGGCCGTAGCTAACGCCTTTGAGAAAAAACTTTTTATCTCCAAGAAAGAAAAATTTTCCTTTTACTGTTACTGTCTCCCTATCTGCAAGGGGTTCAGGACAGAAACCAGGAGGTGGTGAAGTCAAGTCTTGCAAATTACCCTCCCCACAATTCACTGCTAATTTGTTCCCTTGCTGCCGACAATGTCAGTTTCCATCTTCAACAGAAGCTGCTTGGCGTTTAGGTGAACTCCCGCAGCCCAACTGGCACAAGCAAGTCACCGAAAGCAGACTTCTTTTTTGTGGGAAATACCACACTTCTTTTATCAAATAACAGGTCTGTTTGCGATCGCGTTCAGGAAAATGTATAAGATAACGTATACGTAACGTATACTTTGGGTCGCTCAGCAAATTAATTGAAAGCGGCGGGAAACTCCATCCTCTTGTGGGTGCGTAGGGTGCTAGCCCCGCCGCATGGGGCATTGGGCATTGGGCATTGGTGATTTCTTCCCCATGACGGCAGTTTGCAAAACACTGGAAACTCGCAACGCACTGCCTCCCCCATGCCCCATGCCCCTAATCCCCACGGAGTGGGGGCCCCGAGTTCCCCATGCCCAAAAACTCCACCCACAGAGGAGCCACTGCGGTGCCGGGGTTCCCCCGGTTGAAGCATGTGGCGTGGCAGAAGGCAACCCACCTTAAAAGAGCGGGATTGGAGCAAGCACATTTTATACCCCGCTGCAAGCAGTCTCGGTATAATTATGCTTTCAAACTGGGCTTGAGACGCAGAACTAAAGTTTTTATTTATACTTTTTCTTCCCGGATGCCATCTGCAGTATACCTCTGCCTTTTTTGTAAACTTTTTTTCAAGAGAGTAAATCCCTAATATTTTTTTATCCTCCATCTCTGTATTTTCTCAATCGTCTATCTTTAGACTGATTTGAGGATAAAAAGTTTTAGGTGAAGAATTATACAAGCTACCTTATCTTTATTTTTATTTGTATAAACAATATTAATAATGTATACGTTTACAAATACGTCCTTTTATGAATTAAAAATATTTTGCTTCTACTTGGACAAGATGGTGAGGAATAATGACGAATTTGCCCTTGTGGGTGAGTTTTACATCTGTAGTTTTTTAAGAGGAAGACGCTTCTTTAATGATTATCATTATTTAAATCTCGTCTCTTGAGTTTTACATCTGTAGTTTTTTAAGAGGAAGACGCTTTTTTAATGATTATCATTATTGAAATCTCGTCTCTTGAGTTTTACATCTGTAGTTTTTTAGGAGGAAGACGCTTTTTTAATGATTATCATTATTGAAATCTCGTCTCTTGAGTTTTTTGTATGATTTATTGTTTGGAAGTCCCATTATAGGAACTTATACGTTAAGTCATACATTTTCCCGAACGCGATCGCAAACAGACCAGTTGCATACTGTTTTTTTATGAACGGTTGTGCTGGTACCAAAACATAAGCACAGTCAAGGCAGTTTTGCAAACACCTATTCGTGCGAGAGTGGCTCGTTACGAGGAAATGGTTTTGTAGTAAGTCAACAGAGGTTTTTTACACAACCTGGCTTTACTTAGTAGGATCTGACGGCCTATGAAAATACTCGTAACTGGAACTGAAGGTTATATCGGTTCGTTATTAGCTCCGATCTTAATGCAACACGGACATGAAGTCATTGGGGTTGATACAGGATTCTACAAGGTTGGTTGGCTATACAATGGTACCGAGCTAACTGCCAAAACCCTTAATAAAGACATCCGCCACATTACACTTGAAGATTTACAAGGTGTTGAAGCAGTCGTTCATCTGGCTGAACTCTCCAACGATCCAGCCGGACAGCTATGCCCCAATGTTACTTATGAAATAAACTATCAAGGCTCAGTTCGCCTTGCTGAATTAGCTAAAACAGCTAGTGTACGTCGCTTTGTCTATACGTCTTCGTGCAGTGTCTATGGCGTTGGTACTGATGACTACGTGACGGAGGATTCCCCTGTCAATCCCCAAACAGCCTATGCAGAATGTAAAACGTTGGTAGAGCGAGATGTCAAGTTATTAGCTGATGATAGTTTCTCTCCCACCTTTTTGCGGAATGCCACAGCCTTCGGCGCATCTCCGAGAATGCGCTTCGATATTGTTTTAAACAACCTGTCTGGGCTTGCATGGACGACTAAAGAAATCAAGATGACAAGCGATGGTACTCCTTGGCGGCCGCTGGTTCATCTGCTAGACATTTGCAAAGCAATTGTATGTACGCTCGAAGCGCCGCGCGACATTATTCACAACCAAATTTTCAATGTGGGTGACACTGCTAGCAACTATCGAGTTAAAGAAATTGCTGAGATAGTAGCTAAAGTTTTTACAGGATGCAAGCTTTCCTTTGGGGATAGTGGTGCCGATAACCGCAGCTATAGGGTTTCTTTCGAGAAGATTAGCACTACACTACCGGAATTTAAGTGTGAGTGGAATGCAGCTAAGGGTGTCCAGCAGCTGTTCGATTTATTTACTTGTATCGATATGCCAGAATCCACTTTTCTATTTAAAGGATTCACTCGCTTAAAGCAGCTGGAGTATCTAATTCGCACTCAGCAAATCGATCAAAATTTCTTCTGGACTAAGTCATGCTATTCACAGAAACTTCACTCAAAGGTGCATTCTTGATTGACATAGAGCAACGGCAAGATACTCGTGGCTTCTTTGCTCGTACTTTCTGCGCTCAGGAATTTTCGACTCACGGTTTAAAGCCAACAATTGCACAATGTAACCTGGCTTTCAACTACAAAAAGGGTACTCTACGGGGTATGCACTATCAAGTTGCTCCTGCAACCGAAGTAAAGTTGGTTCGCTGTACTCATGGTGCTATTTACGATGTCATCATCGATCTGCGCCCTGAATCTCCCACCTACAAGTTACACATTGGCGTTGAGTTAACAG
The DNA here is from genome assembly GCA_044006015.1 of Heteroscytonema crispum UTEX LB 1556. GTDB lineage: Bacteria > Cyanobacteriota > Cyanobacteriia > Cyanobacteriales > Nostocaceae > Heteroscytonema > Heteroscytonema crispum. The sequence continues at coordinate 106,809 of JBIPDF010000020.1, read as the reverse complement.
CCCAAAACCGTAGAGCTTTATACGTACCTGCAATGTTCGCTCATGGCTACCAAACGCTAACTGACCAAGCTGAGGTTGTGTATCAGATGAGTGAATTCTATGCGCCAGAGTACCAGCGTGGTTTGTGCTATAACGATCCAGCCTTTGGAATTGAATGGCCTTTACCTGTGAGTGAAATTTCCGATAAAGATACCTGCTGGCCGCCTTTTGCATCTGTTCTAGACTTTTCCCACGCCCAATTGGGTGTAAGGGTGTGAGGATTTCCCTACACCCCTATTTGTACATAACAGTGTAGGAGCTAATCAATTACTATGACAACTTTGCAGCCCTCTGTACAGAATGATACAACCGTGAATCGTTGTGGCTGTCGATTCTGTGGGTCAATATTACAGCACACCTTTGTGGATTTGGGAATGTCACCACTTTGTGAAAGTTACGTGACGCAGCAACAGCTAAACCAAATGGAACCCTTTTATCCACTGCATGTGTACGTGTGCGATCGCTGTTTTTTAGTTCAACTTCAGGAATATGTAAGTCCGCAAGATATCTTCAGCCACTATGCCTACTTTTCGTCTTACTCTGATTCTTGGCTACAACATGCCAAAAATTATACCGAAAAGGTAATAGCTCGCTTTGGACTTAACTCTTCAAGCCAAGTAGTAGAAATAGCTAGTAACGATGGTTACTTATTGCAATACTTTGTATCAAAAGAAATACCTGTCCTGGGTATAGAACCAGCAGCTAATATTGCTGAGGTAGCTATCACAAAAGGCATTCCCACAGTTATCAAGTTCTTTGGACAAAACACAGCAGATGAATTAGCTGCTAATGGCAAGCAAGCAGATTTATTAGTAGGTAACAATGTGCTTGCTCATGTACCCGATATCAACGATTTTGTAGCAGGCTGTAAAATTTTACTTAAGCCTGAAGGTGTCATTACTATGGAGTTTCCCCATTTAATGCGACTGATTGAGGGAAACCAGTTTGATACTATCTATCACGAACACTTCTCTTACTTGTCATTACTCACAGTAGAGAAGGTTTTTGCTGCTCACGATTTAACTATCTTTGATGTAGAAGAACTGTCAACTCATGGTGGTTCTCTGAGAATTTATGCTTGCCATGTAGAGGATAATTCTAAATCTATCAGTCAGAATGTAAAAGATTTAAGAGCGAAGGAAACAACAGCGGGATTTATTGACCTAAAAAGTTATTTTTCCTTTGCTGAAAAGGTGAAGGAAACCAAGTTTCAACTTTTGGAATTTTTAATTGCAGCTAAACGCCAAGCAAAGTCAATTGCTGGTTACGGCGCACCTGGTAAAGGTAACACTCTTTTGAATTATTGTGGAATTAGAGAAGATTTCCTTGATTACACTGTAGACCGAAATCCCTTCAAACAAGGTAAATTTTTGCCAGGAACTCATATCCCAATCTTTCATCCAGACAAGATTCAAGAAACTAAGCCAGATTATCTGTTGATTTTACCTTGGAATCTGAAAAATGAAGTAATGTCTCAGATGTCCTATGTACGTGACTGGGGCGGTAAATTTGTCGTCCCGATTCCGGAAGTCAAGGTCTATTCTTGAGCAACAGGGCAACTCGAATTTAATTTGATTCATTAATACCAAAGGAAATTACCATGAAAGTAGTTTTATTTTGCGGTGGTTTAGGAACAAGATTAAGAGAATTGTCCACTAATATTCCTAAGCCAATGGTTCATATTGGCTATAGGCCAATATTATGGCATGTCATGAAATACTATGCTCACTATGGACACAAAGATTTTATTTTGTGTCTTGGTTATAAAGCAGATGTCATCAAAAATTATTTTCTCCATTATGATGAGTGTGTTTCTAATGATTTTACTTTACAGGAGGGAGGCAGAAAAATTCAACTCGTCAATAGTGATATTGAAGATTGGAATATTACTTTTGTCGATACAGGATTGACTTCAAATATTGGGCAAAGGTTCAAGGCAGTTGAAAAATACTTAGAAGGAGAAGAAGTCTTTTTAGCCAATTATAGCGACGGCTTAACAGATTTACACCTACCTGACTTAATTGATGACTTTTATAGACATAACAAAATAGCCAGTTTTTTGTGCGTAAAACCATCGCAAAGCTTCCATTTAGTTTCAATACAAGAAAATGGTTTAGTAGATGATATCCAAAGTGTTCAGCAAGCTGGTATTAGGATAAATGGTGGCTTCTTTGTGTTTAATAAAGATATATTTAAATACATGGAAAGCGGAGAATAATTGGTGCTTGAACCATTTCAAAGACTAATTAAAATCAAACAACTAGTAGCTTATAAATATAACGGCTTTTGGGCGTGCATGGATACTTTCAAAGAACAGCAACAGTTAGATGATATGTATTGTCAAGGTAACGCTCCTTGGGCAGTATGGAAACTCAGTGAAAGGAAGGTAAAATCTTTGGAATATAGCCGGATTAGTCAGTTTACAAATGATTCTGTAGCAGTAAGTTTGGCTCAAGGATAACTACCAATCTCTTTTACAGTAGATATCTACTTAGGATATCTACTGTAATTAGTCTTTTAAGCAAGTATTTCTAAAAAAGTATTCTCTAAACTTAAACAATCACCAATATGCTTAAATTCACATTTGAGGGAGAAAAAAACTTTGACTATAAAGTTTTGTGTTTAGGAGCGCATTGTGATGATATAGAAATAGGTTGCGGAGGTACGATATTAAAATTGGTAGAAACTTACCCAAATATTATGTTTTATTGGGTTGTATTTAGTTCAAACTTACAAAGAGAAGAGGAAGCTTATAAAAGTGCTAATTTCTTTTTAAAAAATACGAATGTAAAAAATATAGTAATCAAACAATTTCAAGACGGATTTTTCCCTTTCATAGGAATTGAAATTAAACACTTTTTTGAGCAATTAAAACGAGAATATAGCCCTGATTTAATTTTTACCCATTATCGCCAGGATTTGCATCAAGATCATCGCTTAATTTCTGAATTTACTTGGAATACATTTAGAAATAATTTCATCTTAGAGTATGAAATACCTAAATATGATGGTGATTTAGGAAATCCTAATTTCTTTGTTAATTTAAATGAGGAAATTTGTCAAAATAAAATTAAATATATTATTAACAGCTTTCCATCGCAAAATAATAAACAATGGTTTACAGAAGAAACTTTTCTATCAATTCTAAGACTGAGAGGAGTTGAGTCTAATTCACCTCATAAATATGCAGAAGCTTTTTATTGTCGCAAAATAGTTTTTTAGCTCGAATATCTTTCTGGCTACTGCTTTTTTGATTATTAACATTCTTTCAATAAATTGAACTCCAACAATGTATTTGCTGTTTTCTTAATCACATCAAACTCTATGCCTGATTTTTCCGAAATCTCTAACAGTGTATGATTACCATCAGATAAGTTTAAAACCCACAACATAGCCATTTCACTCTTCTTTGTATCAGTCTGCCCACCTATAGCGCTGTATAACCCTCGTTTACCTAACTGCGGCTCGCATTTAGGGTTTTGATTTAAGTATTTTTTATTATTTTCTATAATATCTAAAACCGACAAAATTTTTGATAAAGAATCAGCAAGATATTGGGGTTGTACTAGCTCCAAATTATCTGCTGATGTATGATATTGAGGATAAGTACCATGAGGCGATCGCATAAAACACCCTACAGGAAGATTAAAACCTGGTGAACAAAATTGCCGTTCATCATAGCCATAAGGAGAGAACTCCATAATTTCATAATCTTGACCATAACTCTTCAACACATGAGTAACAGCTTTATCAATTTCGGCATTACCTCAACGGCTTTTTTTGTAGTGAGACTTGCCCGGATCGCCCACACAGGTTACAACTAAACCATGTTTAATTTTGTCAACATTCGCTTCATTTAAAGCTAGCCAAGTAATGGAACCAATGGTTCCAGGAATAAACAGAAAACGATAGGAGTAAGAAGGTGAAATTTGGCTGAGATGTTTGGCTAAAAAGGTTGCCAATGCTATACCGGAGAGATTGTCATTACAAAGCGATGGATGGCATATATGGCATTAAATCAGAATTTCATCTGTTTTTTCACCTCTAATGTAATACTCTCCATAAGTTAAATAACCATTGTCTAAAGAAGAATTAATACAAACTTCATACTCTTCATCTTTTAGTTCCAATAATTGATTATGACTGAGACAAAAGCCCCAGTTCTCTTTGTAGTAAGAAGTTCTATAGGGAATCCAATCAGGGCGGTCAGGTAGTGTAAAAAGATGCGCCTTTAAATCCTGTAATGGCATCTTTTGATGAATATTGATGCTGTAATTAACTACATGGAGATTAGATTGATGGAAATTTATAATCTTTTTACCCTGTGAGTTCTTAATAAAGGCATCTTTGATATTCCATTCTTTGGGAATCGTCCAATCAAATACTTGAGTCCCAGTAGGGATATCATGCATAACTAAGGGAATATGTTGGTGAATAATATGCAGTGTTTTTCGTAAGCCCTCGCCAGTAATACTACGGCAAATAGGATACAGAACCGATATGAAATGATACATTTCATAGCTAATATCATTTACGTTAATACTATTATTTATATCAATATTTCTCTGCATTTTATTTATTAGATGACTTGATAAAATGTACATATATATAATTTACAATTATACTATGTTTTATTAAACAGTTTTTTTAGAAAAAATGTTACAACTGCTTTTTTATGTAAAAGTAATAGGCATTGAGCCGAGAACCCTGCAAGTCTGACATCTTGCACCCGTTAGGTGCAAGATGTGAGTTGTGAAGTTTATCTGACGTAAGGCTGACTTGGGTTGATTTTAGACCAATACGGTTCAGTTAAGCCTGAAAGTCATGTAAATTAAGCATTGTTCCCAAGAATGGAAATAGAGTGTGGTGCATCTTAAGGATTTATCGTTGGTGTCTGCCGAGATACAAAGTGGTGACGTGCTTAAAGCAATTGAGACGGCAATTCCAGCTTTTGTCATCGAACAGGCGATCGCTAATACCCACTCCCGTTGAGGAACGCAAGCGATCGCAAAAGAGCGCAATTAGTGGTAAGTCTGGTAATAGCAATGAGTTTTTGGTCTAGAGACTCGATGGGGGATGTACTTAAAAACCGGTGGAGATGGCATGTCACAGGCATGGGTGAAAGTTGGTAAATACTGGCGGGAGACAGTGCAAATCAGCTATCACACAAAGAGGCAGCGATTACGAGCAACAGTGATCAGCGATTTATTTCATCGGTTGGTACGACCAATGGCCACAACACAAACCTTGGGGGCGTTTTTAAATGGGCTACGAATTGTAGTCATTGATGGTACTTGTTTTGATGTCCCAGACAGTAATGAAAATGCCAGAGATATCGAGCGTCCCAGCAGTCGTCCTGGAACACAAGCTGCGTTCCCTAAAGTTAGATTAGTTATATTAGTGGAAGCTGGAACACATATAATATTTGATGCATTGATTTGTCCGTATCGCATTGGAGAGCGAGTACGAGCATTAAGACTATTACGTTCGGTAACATCAGGGATGTTGTTGATGGTGGTTGTTGGGATTACATTCCTACGCTGCGGATACAAGCAACAGTAGCCAAGGGATGTGATTATTTAGGGAGAATACCAGCCAATGTCAAATTCCTTGCGGAAAAACCCTGATTATGATGGCTCTTATCTGTCATGGATTTATCCATCGGCAAAACTACGAAAAAAAGGTTGGAAGCCTTTACTTGTACGAGTCATTGAGTATACAATTGAGCATCCTGACAATCCAGAAGAACAACTGACATATCGCGCTTATTACTAGCTTATTAGACCCAATCGAGATTTCCTGCCGAGTTGTTGGCGAGGGAATACCACGACTCGATGGCAAGTAGAAAATACGATTGATCAGTTGAAAATACTAGGACTTACTTTTGAGCAGGAAATACCAAATATGTGGTATTAATTTCAGGCATTCAAACCTGATTTTTCGATGATCTTTTGGCGATCGCCACCCATCTGACGGTAATTGTCAAAAGCCTTGAACGACCAAATTCCGTTCACACACATGATGTCCCATTTGTACAGTGCGTAAGTCCTAAGATCATCAAGACAACATAGGTATTATCCGTCTTTCAATGTCTCTGTCAGTTAGCGATCGCCTGAAAATTTCCTTGTTTTCGCTAACCGCACTTTTTGACAACTTTGTCAATGCGTAAGTCCTACAAATATCAATTCTGTGTGTAAAATTTCCTCAAAATCGCGATCGCTATAAATACCTTGAGCAACTTGGCTAGTTAGCTGGGCGTCATCTTGAATTTGTTTGATAGTGATTTCCATATTTTCCGTAGGCGCAACCAGGGAAATTAACCCAGCCGCACCCTTAAGGAAATTTTTGTCAGCCTCAGTCCAAATTCGAGGTTCATTACTTTCCACAGCCAAAAAGCCCAACAACTCTTTTTGCCAGGTAATAGGAGCAGCCAAAAGCGATCGCACTCGCAAACGTTGCAGCAGCTTTGCGGTAAACTCACTTTTGAGAGAACTACGCGCCTCACCAATCCAAACAAGTTCATTGACCACCAAAGCATAATAAAAATCGCTTAACTCCTGCACAGTAATTCCGACAGCAGCTTTGCTGTTGCCAGTATCGCGATTTATATTACTAACTTGATTGCTCATCCGCCGCCAAAAGTAGCGCCCATCTCGTTCCAACCAATAAATATTTGTCCGGTTGGGCGAGACAAAATTATGGGAAGCTTGCACTACTGCTTCCAGCTTTTGCTCTAAGTTACCTAGAGTTTGCAAACTTTGCAGCAAGCAAAACAACGGCTCATCAGCACCCTTAGTTTGTTTGTACTGCAAATCCACCTCTTGTTGATAAAGCACAGCACCCAACTAGCCCAAAAGTATCAACAGGCGTGCTTTTTCTTCCCCACTTAATAAATAGCCCCAGCGTTCGCTACCCAACAACAGCACACCCAAACAGCGATCGCGATAGCGAATTGGTAAAATAATCGTTCCTTGAATATTGTATTTTACCGCCACTTCCTGCCATCCCTCAGCCCGGATTTCAGCTCGCAAATCCGCCACACCAAAGGACGCTGTTCAATCACCACTTGCTCTAATAAATCTCCAGGGCTGAGAACGAACCTTTGTGTTAAAAAATCCTTGTCAATACCGGGCGTCACAGCTGCTTTGCCAAATAAAATGTGATTTAGGCGATCGTAAAGAGCAATCCAAATCAGCCTGTAGTCAAAATGTTCTTTAAGATAAGAAATAGTAGTTTCAATTACAACGTCAACATTATCCTCTTCCCTAAGGCTCTGGAGAACGCGCCCCAAGAAAACGAGTTGTTGTTCTGTGGCTATAAGTTTTTGGGGGGGCAACATCTGATAATTAGTCAAGATAACTTGTAATATATAAGATGCCCAAAAAAGCAGCTTAAGTAATCTTGCTGCTGCTTACATTAGAAATGCAATGGGCAATGCCCAATTCCCAATTCCCAATGCCCAATTTCCAATACCCAGTACCCAATACCCAATACCCAATACCCAATACCCAAATTAGTGGATATTTATCAAGTTGCAATTCGTCCGCTTTTGTTTAATCTGCTTAAAACAGATCCAGAGTGGTTGCACCAGCAGACAATTCGCAGTTTAAACTGGCTATCACAAAAAAGCCCACCCGCTAATTGGGCAAACACAAGCTTAAAACAGTCATTGTGCTTGCACGACAAACGTTTAGAACAAACTCTGTTTGGCTTAAACTTTCCCAACCCCCTAGGTTTAGCAGCTGGATTTGACAAAGATGGAATTGCCACTAATATCTGGTCAAACTTTGGTTTTGGCTTTGCAGAAGTGGGAACAGTCACATTTCACCCACAGCCAGGAAACCCCCCTCCCCGCCTGTTTCGCTTGCCATTAGACAAAGCAGCCCTCAACCGCATGGGTTTTAATAATAGCGGTGCAGCAGCAATGGCACAACGCTTGTCAGAGGACAAACATAACTTACCCTTACCAATACCCATAGGTATAAATATGGGCAAGTCTAAAATCACACCCCTCGAAACAGCCGCCAAAGACTATCTCGATAGTTTTCGCTTGCTTAAAGACTTGGGAGACTACTTTGTAGTTAACGTATCTTCTCCCAACACACCTGGATTGCGATCGCTTCAAGATGCCGCAATGCTTAGTTCCATCTTGGATGTCTTGCAACAAGAGAATAATATACAAGATACACAAAAGCCGATATTTGTCAAGATTGCACCAGACTTGGAATGGGAAGCGATCGCCGATATTATTGCTTTAGCAAAAACTTACCAACTGGCGGGAATTATCGCCACAAACACCACGATTCGCCGGGACGGGCTGAAAACTCAAATAATAGCCCGAACAGGCAAACCACCCCAAGAAGAAGCAGGTGGAATAAGTGGTGAGCCAGTACGCGATCGCTCCACAGAAATAATACGTTTTATTTGGCAGCAAACCCAAGGGCAAATGCCGATAATCGGCGTTGGAGGCATTTTTACCCCTCTTGACGCCTGGGAGAAAATAACTGCCGGTGCAAGCCTCATCCAGGTTTATACAGGCTGGATTTACGAAGGTCCGTGGATAGTACGCCGTATTCTCGCCGGTTTACTTTCCAAACTAGAACAAACTGGATTAAACTCCATCTCCGAAGCAGTAGGCTTAGAAGCAAAAAGTCAAAAATCAAAGAACTAGGGATTGAGAAACGAGGAAATCTTAAAAAAGCTCATTCCCCTTCCCCCTTTCCCCTTCCCCCTTTTAACCTTTGCCTACTTCCTCTAGCGGGAAAAACTCCTTAGTTTTTGGTGAATACGACCAAGCAATGCCATCCGGGTCTCTACTGCGACTCCACTCTGGAAAATCAGGATCGTCGCGTCGTTTAAACACCGTACTGGAATAAACATTCAGCCTTTTGGCAAGTTCAGATTGGATCAAAGAGCCAAAAATCAACTGTTTTTCCAGCGGTAATTTAACTTGCTCCTTCTGAGGAGGCTGTGGTGGTAATTCAGTTTCAGTTTCTATTTTTGATTCTGATTCTGGTTCTTCTTGTTCCTGCTGCGCCTGAGCTTCTGGTGATGCCAGAACAGACATAGCAGTTTTAGTAACTGATTGAGTGGGAAGTTCTTTAACCGGTTCACTACTGTCAAGGATGCTGCCCAGAGTGCTGGCAGTCATAAAGTAATAAACCTTATTACCATCTTCGTTAAGGATGCTCGCCCCAAATTCGCTGGCTTTAGTATCTAGGTAGCGTTTTGCCGTGTCCCCAGAAAAATTACCCTTAATAGCCAAATCCATTGGGGTAATCCTGCCTTGGGCTTCCCGCACCATCTCATGGAAAGTCGGGTTAACTCGCTGGCACCATTGTTGCCATCGATAGCTTTGCCAAATATTGAAGCCCAAAACCAGCACAATTAGCGCCAGCCAAATTCGCCAGGTATAAACCAGGAAAATAATCAAAAACGAGATTGGCAAAAGTATAACGAGAAAAGCCTTCCCGTTGCTTTCTAGTGATTTTTCACTCATGCCGATTATTGCCCAGTGATGTGATTCTTTCAGAAATAATATTATCTTGGCAAAAATTGGGACACTTATTTGTAGCTTTTGTTTATTTGTGGCAAACTTTCCTGGCAAACCGCGAGAGGGTGGAGGCTGGGAGAGAAAGCTAGAATCCTTAACTGTAAAGCTTTTGGATAATTAAATAGCCCTGCAAGCCAAAGAGCGAAAAATCAGCAAAAAGCTTTTTGCCTAAAACGCAACAGGGCAAAAACCAGAAAAACTCATTAGCGTAGGGTGCGTGCTTGCGAGAGTACAGCACCAAAATCGAGCAGATAGTGCCTTGTGGCTTCGCTTTTCTTGTATGCCGGAACGGCTTTACGCACCCTACATCTACTACATATGTTGTTAAAGCTGACAACTTAAAAATTTGCTTCCCAGGCTCTTGACATCGAGCAACACGCATACTACATTAATAATACAAGGCGACATTCCCAAAGGAGTAAGCTTTCATCAGTAGCGGATAGCTCAAGTACAAGAGCGCCCACCTTGCCCGTAAGGGACGACATATTGAGGGTTATCGAAAACAAATATAAAACAAAAGCCCTTGATTCAACTTCTGGAGGTGCAGGTGAAAATCCTGCTCCGCTACAACCAATCAATTAAAAATTTTGAATTTTGAATTTTGAATTTTCATGTGGTGGGTGGCGAAATTGGTAAACGCGCTAGAAAAAACCTTGATTCACACCTTGTCTGAAAAGACCGAAGATTTGAGGATTATCGGAATCTGGTAACTGAAAAGTTTTGCAGGTTCGATTCCTGCTCCACCACACCAAAATCAGTGCGCTCGTGCGCTCGTTTTCAACTCATAACTCATAACTCATAACTCATAATTCATAACTTTTGTATGTGGCAGGTAGCTTAAAGGTAAAGCGCCAATTTTGCCTGAAAAGGACGAAGAATAGAGGGTTATCGTTTTGGCAACAAACAACCTTGATTCGCCGGAGATGCGGGTTTAAATCCCGCTTTGCTACAACAATTAATTTGAAATTTTGAATTTTGGATTCAATCTAAAATCTCAAATCCCAAATCCAAAATATTCATGTGGGGTTAGCTCAGTTTGGTAGAGCAATGAAAGGGGAATTTTCCCCTAGTCCTTGATTAACAAATTTGCCTGAAAAGGACGACCAATTGAGGGTTATCGTCAATTCATCGGTCGCAGGTTCAAATCCTGCACTCCACGCCAATTAATTTTAGATTTTAGATTTTGGATGAAAGGATTTTGGATTCAATCTAAAATCTCAAATCCCAAATCCAAAATATTCATGTGGCGGGTAGCTCAGTGGATAGAGCGCTAAAACATCCTTATTCACACCTTGCTTGAAAGAGCCGAAGAATGAGGGTTATCGATTTAGATTCGAGAGGTCGCGGGTTCAAATCCCGCCCCGCTACACCAATCAATTTTAGATTTGAGATTTTGGATTCAATCTAAAATCTCAAATCCCAAATCCAAAATTTTACATGTGGCGGTAGTTTAATGGCAGAACACCCGGAAAAATATCCTTTATTCACAACCTAGCCCTAACGGGACGAAGAATTGAAGGTTATCGTCCACCTGGGAGATGGTGGGTTCAAATACCACCTCGCCACGCCAAAAAATTTCCAATCCAAAATCCAAAATCCTTTCATCCAAAATCCAAAATCCTTTATGTGGCGGATAGCTCAGTGGTAGAGCGCCAAAAACATCCTTTTTCACCCCTTGCTTGAAAAAGCCGAAGAATGAGGGTTATCGACTGATAATCGGGAGGGTCGCGGGTTCGAGTCCCGCTCCGCCATACCAAATTTAGTTATGAGTGCGCTCGTGCTGAGTTATGAATTTTGAAACTGGGCGGCTCCTAACTGGGCGGCTCCTAACTTTTTTACGTGGCAGGTAGCTCAGTTGGTAGAGCGCCGAAAACATCCTTGTTCACCCCTTGCTTGAAAAAGCCGAAGAATGAGGGTTATCGCATTTTAAGCCGGATGTCGCAGGTTCAAATCCTGCCCTGTCACCTTCCATTTTTGCCCGCAAGGGCTGGGAGATAAGTAAATGAACTACAAATTCTTCACTCAAAAAAAGAGCGGTACACCACAATCTCAGCCGATCGCCGGACGTGAAGCAGAGATGATCCAGGGACGTAGCGGCGGATTCATGTTCAATGCTGGTATTTGGCAGATGCTGCGGCGCTGTTTGCTAGTTGGTACGGCACAAAGCACTTACTATGCCGGAAAACACGAATTAACTGAGGATTTTGTGGCGGTTGTCAAACAAGCTGTTGCCGAAAACGAGAGCCGTGTTGCTGAAGAAATCCTCTACGCCAGCGATGGACGCGCCATCAACAACAGTGCGCCTATCTTTGCGTTGGTGTTGCTGTCGATGGGTGAAACACCAGAAGCTAAAAAGGCGTTTGCTGAAATCTTTCCGCAAGTTGTCCGCACTGGTAGTCATTTTTACGAATGGCTCAATTACACCAAGTCTCTGCGGGGATTTGGCAAAGTTGTGCGCGAAGCTGGAAAAAGTTGGCTTTCACTCGAAGATGTCAAGGGTCTGGCTTATCAACTTTTGAAATATCAACAGCGTCAAGGTTTCTCTCACCGAGATGCTTTGCGGTTGTTCCATGTCAAACCTGTGACACAAGACCATCAACAACTGTTTGAATGGGTAGTTAAAGGTTGGGAAGAATTGCCAAAAGAAATTCCTTCTCAGGCTTTGGCGCAGATTTGGTGGTATGAGTGGTTAAAGCGGAATCCAGAGCAAACTCATGAAGCCATTTTGCAAGGACGCTTAACCCACGAAATGGCTGCACCTGTGGGCAAGATGGATAAATCTGCTTGGCAATTGCTTTTCCAAGAAATGCCAATTGGTGCAATGTTGCGTAACTTGGGTTCTTTGACTGAATTGGGTGTGTTGCGAACTGATGAAAGCGCGAATTTGCTGCGCGTGGAAGGAGTTCTCAACAACAAGGAACATCTGCGTAAAGGTCGCATCCATCCGATTGATGTTTTGAAGGCGCTCAAAACTTATCAATCTGGCGGAAAATTAGGACGCAGCCAAAAAACTTGGAACCCAGTTTCCCGGATTGTAGATATTCTCGAAAAGGCGGTGGAATTGTCTTTTGATGTGGTGCAACCCACAGATAAAGTGTTTATGCACGCTGTGGATATTTCTGGCTCCATGTCTTATTACAATGTAGATTCTGTGGGGTTGAGTTGCTGTGAAATTGCGACAGCAATGGCGCTGGTAACGGCAAAAGCTGAGAAAAACTACATGATTCGCGGCTTTTCTACCGAATTCCGCGATTTGGGTATCACCGCTAAAGATAGTTTTCGTTCTGCTTTGCAAAAAGCTAGCAACCAAAATTTCGGCGGAACTGATGCGTCTGTGGCTTACGACTGGATGATTAAGAATAAGTTTAAGGCTGATGTTGTCTGCTTTTGGACTGACTCTGAAAGTTGGGCTGGTTCTAAGCATCCAAGTCAAGCTTTAGCGGAGTATCGCAAGAAGGTGAATCCTAATGCTAAAGCTGTGTATGTCACTCTTGCACCTTACGGAATTACGCTGGTAGATCCTCAAGATCCAATGTCTTGGGATTTGGGTGGGTTCGATCCGGGAACGCCTCCCATTATCCAGATGTTGGCGACGGGTGAGTTGTAGAAAGGATGAAGGATGAAGGATGAAGGATGAAGGATGAAAATATGATTTTTTAACTTCATCCTTGTTTCTTGAAATTTTAGATTTTTCTGGCGGGTTTCCCTGGTTCGCAACTAGCCTTTATTGGACGAAGAATTTAGGGTTATCGGTTGAATTCTCGCTTATAGATGAGCGGGTTCAATTCCCGCACCCGCCGTTATGTGATTGTCTGGCTTTATTACCGTGGGCTATGTATCAATACCGTTCTGTCAAACGCTTACAGTTAAAGTAGGTTGGTGTAGGCAGTCGCAACCGAACATCAACTCCTGACAAAGGTTGCGTGGAACGAAGTGGAACCCAACCTACATTCGCACTTATTTTATTAACAGTAATTATCCGGAGTTAATCGGACTTATAAATACACATAAATACTTACTAAATTGTCTAAATTATTAATTTATTAATTTATAGTTTTGAATTCTCCCTGGGAAAAATCAGAATCTGTAGGGTAGGGTGTGGGCAAAAGAGCTGTGGAAGATGCAAATTCTGATGAGTCTTGGGATCCGCCATCCCAGGGTGTGGTGGGAGTGTCTAAATCATCATCTTCTTGTATAGGTGTAGATTTAGATAAAGTCTTTGTTGATGAGTATTGTTGTGATGTGGATTGTCTCTCAAAAGAGGTTACTAATTCATCAAGTTCTGCTAGGACATCGGTTGCTGATTGATAGCGCTGTTGAAAGTTATCTCGCACCATTTTTGTGAGAATCTGAGCTAAGGCTTGGCTGACGTCTGCTTTGTCGAGCCATTTTAGCTCTCCATCATAATCTCTCTCTATCTCATGGGGAGCGATGCCTGTCAAGGCTTTTATGCCAATCATGCCAACTGCATAGATGTCGCTGTTATATTGGGGACGTCCGAAACATTGTTCGCTTGGTGCATAACCTTTGGTGCCAATGCCGATGGTGTAGGCTGTTTCTTCTTGATTTTCCAGCATTTGTGTGGCGACTTCTTTGACGGCACCAAAGTCAATTAGTACTAGTTTGCGATCGCTATCTCGTTGGATAATATTGCTGGGTTTTATATCCCGGTGAATTACGCCGTTTTTATGCACAAATGCTAATGTTTGCAATAAGTCTCGCAACATTTGGATAACTGCACCTTCTGGGAAACGTCTGCCCGATTGCAGTTTTTGATTTAAAGGACGACCTAATATATATTCTTGAATTAGATAAAATTCTTCATCTTCTTCAAAATAAGCCAAAAGCTGGGGTATTTGGTTGTGTGTTCCCAATTTTTGCAGGGTTTCGGCTTCGGAGTTAAATAATCGTCTGGCAACTTCTAATTGCTCTGTTTTTGTTGTGCCTGGTTTTAACTGTTTGACAACGCATAAAGGATTGCCGGGAAGTTTGGTATCTTCTGCAATGTAGGTTTCGCTAAATCCGCCAGCACCGAGAACTTTGACTATTTTGTAGCGCCCATCCAGGATTTTACCTGATATTGCCATTTCCCGTTGTTGGAGCAGGTCTTTGAGGTCGCCCTGTTGGCTGAGAATTTCTTGAACTACACGGTGAGATGAATATTTCTGAAATATATCCAATAATTGGCTTTTGATGATAATTTCTCTCGCTACTTCAGTTCCCAGATATGAAAGTCCGATCGCGGCGATCGCCATTATCGGAACCGCAGTCGGGAATATTAATTGACTGTAGATAAATAACCCATAGCTAATGCCTCCCCATGTCATGGCAAGGACGAAACTATAAAAAAGTCTAATTACACCTCGCTTGCTTCTGGTGACTATTAACGCACATCCACTAACTAAACCCAGCACGAATAAAGCCCGTATGGGTGAAGTGCGTAAAGCTTCGCCGATCGCTTTTCCTTGCATTAAAGTCGCGATCGCATTTGCATGAATTTCCACTCCCGGCATTTGCTGGGGATACAGCCAGTTTTCAGTTACAGGTACTGGATAAAAATCTTTCCCTAACTCGGCTGTTGCTCCAATTAGCACGATTTTGTCTTTGAAAAATTTTCCCTTTTGTAAATAATTGTCCCAGTTTTGCGGGTCGAGTACGTACCATAAAGGAATTTGCTCAAATGTACCCCCAGGACCGTAAAAATGAATGCGCGAGCCTTTTGGTTGGGGATAATTCACTTGTGCTGTCCTCAGCACTGCTTCAGCCCAAGAGGGGATTTTATCCATCAGGGCATCATTTTCAGCTAACGACTTTTTAAACTCGCTACCCAATTTATAAATCTTGCCATCTGGCTCTCGGGTAAAATTCGCAAAGCCAATGGATACCGACCCCGTGCGAAATTGCTGGTGAGGCTGCGTCAGTTGCATAAAGCTGCCTTGATGCGCCTCAAATTCTTCGTAGAGTGCCGCTAAAGTAACTTTGCTACCATGACGCTGTAAAGCAGAACGCAACATGCGATCGTCGGTTTCATCGCTTGGGCGATCGAGTACTATATCCAACGCCACAGAACGCGCTCCCGCCTTAATCAACTTGTCAATTATCTGGGCGTATGCTGTTCGTTTGGGAGGGAAACCGATTAGCGGTTCCAAATAAGCATACTTTTTTGGATCTAATTTATAGTACTGTTCCGGAATTGATATGGTTTGCTCGTCAATCGCCAAAATCACGATGTCTTTTGGAGGAGCCACCGCACCGCGCAATTGATAAAAAGTAGAAATTGCCTGACTTTCCATCAATTGCCTCAAATCCGAGCTAGAAGCTGCCAGTAAACAAGCCCCCACTGCCGAAGCCGCAGCCAGCAGATGACCCAAGCGAGCCACCATTTTTGAGCGGCGTGCTGATACCGTCGAAGTCGCTTTTGTGCGCTTAGTTGGGGATTGATTGGCAGCAGAGTCGTATTTTTTGGTTAAGGTAGATGTATGTTCTTCTTCCATATGCTTTTTTGATTGATTTACGTACAATGCTTTTATTTTTAGTGCAATAACATTTAAATAAAACTTAAATGAGAAACTTATACATTTGTAAACTATTTTTCATTCTCTCCCAAACTTGCGTAAATGTTGCTCCTCCCTAAATGCCACAAACATAATGGCACAGATATTTAATTGCCGCACAAAAAAGTCCGAAGGTCAACTTTCTCGGTAGATGCAACGTAGCGGCTAACCGCCGATAATGGTACCAAAGAGGTAGGCAATCCAGATACTGCCTAACTTCTTCCCTAAGAAGTGCTTATACCTGTTATTTTCCCACGGGTATAACGGATATCTAAGTTAAGGGTTATTAAAGAGCAACTTCTGCCAATGGGTAAGCCCCCTTACCCCACCCAAATCGCCTAGAGAATGACACTGTTGCAGACAGTCGCCACCCCTACCAAGTCTTCTTTGCCTAGAAGTGTGGATTGCAAGCTTGTCTTGTGGGTCTTGTGCAACACTTGCACTCTTAGTACTCGCGTCTTTTATTTGACTTTAAAAGCTATATATGCGCCTAAGCCTAGTTCCGACCTTAATCCGATCTCATACCTCTTTAGGAGTAAACTTGACAGGTATACAGCTAAGAATGCTGTACCTGTTCAATTTTATTGGTAGATTTTGATCGTGGGGTATTTTGTACCGCGCCGAAGGTGAAATAGGTACAGCCCCCAGATCGACTCTAATATTTCAGCAAATTTTCGGGTTTGAGAGGAGTTTGATAAAAGCTATACATGACAATATACTTTATAGATATTAGCAAATTTGTCATTTTATAATTGCTATAATCTATTGTTCAATCTAAATTCTTTACTCTTTACTATTATTAGGTGTAACTTTCTATGGGTTCTCCAATGAATCGTCTGTCTATTTTTGTAGACGGAAACAATATGTTCTATGCTCAACAAAAAAATGGCTGGTTTTTTGACCCGCGACGAGTATTGGAATACTTCAAACACGAACAAGCGGAAACAACGTTAATCAATGCATTCTGGTACACTGGATTAAAAGACCCTCAAGATCAACGAGGTTTTCGAGATGCGCTAATTAGTCTGGGATATACTGTCCGAACTAAAATTCTTAAAGAATATTATGATGATTCCTCCGGCCGCTACTCGCAAAAAGCTAATTTAGATATTGAAATTGTTGTAGATATGTTTAATACAGTAGACCAGTACGACCGAGTTGTTTTATTTAGTGGTGATGGAGATTTTGAAAGAGCAATAGAACTATTACGTTCAAAAAATACTCATATTACGGTAGTATCTACAGAAGGGATGATAGCAAGAGAATTACGTAATGCTACGGATAGGTATATAGATTTAAATGATATAAGGGAAGTAATAGAAAAAACTGAAGGTTAAATTACTTAGCAATTATTTACTTACATTAGGAGCAAAAAGAATTAAGGTTTCGGGTATTTGAAGCGACAAGTAAAAACTAAACAACGATAGAGAAATGGAAAGAAAACCAGAGCGAATCATAATTTTTGACACGACATTGAGAGATGGCGAACAGTGTCCGGGAGCAACACTGAATATAGATGAAAAGCTAGCGATCGCCAAACAATTGGCACGTTTGGGAGTGGATGTAATTGAGGCTGGGTTTGCTTTTGCCAGTCCTGGAGACTTTGAAGCTGTGAGTCGGATTGCCCAAATTGTAGGGACAGAAGATGGTCCTGTGATTTGCTCTTTGGCAAGAGCGATTAAAGCTGATATTGAAGCTGCGGCACAAGCCTTAAAACCAGCAGTTCACGGTAGAATTCATACATTTATTTCTACTTCTGATATTCATTTACAGTATCAATTGCGGAAGTCACGTTCAGAAGTCTTGAGCATTGCCGAAGAAATGGTAGCATATGCCAAATCTTTCGTGGAAGATGTCGAATTTTCGCCGATGGATGCTGTTCGTTCCGATCCAGAATTTCTTTACCAAGTATTAGAGCGAGCAATCGCTGCTGGTGCAACAACAGTTAACATTCCCGATACTGTAGGTTACACCACCCCCAGCGAATTTGGGGCGCTAATTAAGGGCATTGCAGAAAATGTCCCCAACATCGATAAAGCAATTATTTCTGTTCACGGACACAATGATTTAGGTTTGGCGGTTGCTAACTTCTTGGAAGCGGTGAAAAATGGCGCAAGACAGCTAGAATGCACCATCAATGGTATTGGCGAACGTGCCGGAAATGCATCCCTGGAAGAATTGGTAATGGCGTTGCACGTGCGGCGACAATATTTCAACCCATTCTTGGGACGCGCCCCAGAATGTGAAGATTCTCTGACAAATATTGACACCCGACAAATTTATAAAACCTCGCGCTTGGTGTCTAATTTGACGGGAATGTTGGTACAACCAAATAAAGCAATAGTAGGCGCTAACGCCTTTGCTCACGAGTCTGGCATTCATCAAGATGGTGTGCTAAAAAACAAGCTCACCTATGAAATTATGGATGCCCAATTAATTGGATTGACAGACAATCAAATTGTCTTGGGCAAACATTCGGGGAGAAATGCTTTCCGCACTCGCCTGAAAGAATTGGGTTATGAACTGTCAGAAACTGAATTGAATAAGGCGTTCGTTAAGTTTAAAGAAGTAGCGGATAAAAAGAAAGAAATTTCCGATCGCGATTTGGAAGCGATCGTGAATGATGAAATCCAACAAGCACCCGAACTGTTTAAATTAGAATTGGTGCAAATTTCCTGTGGCGATCGCGCCCGTCCAACTGCAACTGTGATCCTTCGCACGCCTGAAGGTGAAGAATTAACTGATGCGGCGATCGGTACTGGACCTGTGGATGCGGTTTACAAAGCAATCAACCGCGTGGTAAACGTACCCAATCAGTTGATTGAGTTTTCCGTGCAGTCAGTAACAGCTGGCATTGATGCGATCGGGGAAGTTACCATCCGCCTGCAGCATGAAGATAAAGTATTTTCCGGTCATGCGGCGAATACAGATATCATCGTGGCATCCGCTCAGGCTTACGTAAATGCACTGAATAGATTGTATTCGAGTTTGCAAAATCAGCATAAGGGAGAGCAAGTAGCTACACAGCAGGTTTGACCAGTAGGGGCACGGCAATGCCGTGTTCCTACCCTACTGGGGGCTTTCAAGCAAAAATCTCGCCTAATCTGCGAATTCCTTCGACTAGCTGCTGTTGTGTGACTTCGCCGTAACTCACATCTTGCACCAAGAAAAATTAATGGATTTTAATCACTCAGTATTAAACCTCAAGTCCCTAATTTAGCGAGAAAAGACAATAAAAATAATGTAGCTTTATTGCGCTGATTCTTACTTAGCCTGAGTATATACGGAGAGGTGCAAGATATCAGGTAACCCAAAATAAACTCGCCCGTGGGATGCGGTTTAAGATAATGACTAGACTCATCTACAGTTATCGGTAAAAGTTTCGCGCCGTGAGTTTGAAAAATTAATCTGGCGCTGAGATAACCTGGATCTTCCAAAGCAATGACATCATTTGGCTCGAATAACAGGCGCATAATTAAATCTAATGCTTGCTGCGTACCATTGACAATTAGCACTTGATGTGGATCACACTTAACAGCACGGGATGAAGAAAGGTAAAGAGTGATCGCTTCTCGCAAAGGTTTGTAACCCAAAGGATCTATCGAATAATCCAGCCAAGTCAAATTAGAGCAACAGTAACGCGATAGTAGCCTGCGCCACAGTTTGATGGGAAATTGGTCAAAAGTCGGTCGCCCGTACCGGAAGTTAATCAGAGTATTAGGCTCAGTAATTCTCGGTACATCTGCTGTTTTATTTATCATTTGTGCATACTGATTTAACTTGATTGGTGGGCGAGTAATTTTTTGACTTAACTCAACAGGCTTTGAACGCAGCAAATCATCAGGAAGTTGAGCGCAGACAAACGTACCTTCACTGAGGAGTTGTTCATAACTTTGGGTAGGGTACAGTAGTCCGAGAAATACCTAGAGATTTAGCAAGAAAACGCGTTGAAGGAATGCGTTTTCCTGATGATAACCGTCCGCTAAGAATGCAGTATCGCAGTTCTTGGTAGAGTTGTTGATGAAGTGGTAAAGGTAAATTGCTGTCGAGTGTAATGGTTAAATCCATATCCACGTTTGCCAAGTGGACTTATATTAAATCACAAAAGTGGCTCTTGTAGAAGACCACTTTGAAAATTACACTTTTAAGTGTGCTGGAAAAAAGAATAAAAATAGCAATAAGAGAGTTTCATGAATATGACAAACTGTGTTATTCGCAAAGCAAAACTTCAGGATTTGGCAACGCTAGTGAGCTTCAATCAAGCATTAGTTCAAGAAGCGAGAGGAGAGGGACTTAATCCACAATTTCTTACTCAAGGAATTCAGGCTGTCTTGAGCGATTCTAACCGTGGCTTTTATACAGTTGTCGAAGTTGAAAATAAGACAGTCGCAGCCGCTTTAGTAACTTTTGAATGGAGTGATTGGAGGAATGCTTGGTTCTGGTGGTTACAAGATGTATACGTTGAACCTAGTTATCGTCAACAAGGAATTTTTCGTTCTCTTTATACGCATTTGAAAACCCAAGCCCAAGCTGCAAAAGTATGTGGGCTGCGTTTGTATGTTTACAAAGGCAATAAAACAGCACAGGAAGTTTATCAAAGAATGGGGATGATTCCCTCAAATTCTGTGATGTTCGAGGAGTATCTATAAAGTGAGACAAAGAATGCTAACGCCAGAACAAATAATTATCAGAGAAGCTACTTTGCAGGAAGATTTATTGATTGCAGAGCATTTTTATCAAATGTGGCTAGATAATGACGTTCCTGAGGATGCAATCGAATCTAACTGGCGAGAAATTATCCTTCAGTTTATAGAAAAAGCGCGTCGGGATTTGTTTTACAAAGGATTTGTTGCAGAGGTTGATAGTGCAGTGGTGGGTTCTGCAAGTTGTCAGTTGTTTGCAGGTCTTTATCCGAATGCGCTCAAACCGCATTATCGCAAATCTGGATATATTTGGGGGGTTTACGTTGAACCATCTTATCGCAGACAAGGTATTGCCAAGAAGTTAACTAATAAAGCAATTCAGTATTTGAAAACTATTGATTGTACGCGGGTAATTCTTAACGCTTCGCCATCGGGTAAACCAGTTTATTCCAGCCTTGGTTTTATCGAGAGTAATGCTATGCAATTGTCATTAGTCATTAGTCATTAGTCATTGGTCATTGGTCTTTTGTAAATGATTATTAGACCTCTTGCAATTTCGGACTAATAGCTAAAGTCATCGTTTCGATTTTTGGATAAATATTTCAAGCCGTTTTAATTCACTTTTATTGCACGATTTGGCATCTGCATCCACCACCGCCCTGAAATAAATTTCGGAAATAGCTTAAATAAGCTTTTAACTTACTGGATAACAATTTTAAACCGTTTTAACTGACTTTTATTGCACGATTTGGCATCTGCAATCGCGACCGCCCTGAGAGGATGTTTGAAAAGTCGTAAAGTTTACCGAAGAACCCCTCTCCAAACCTCTCCCCCACAGGGGGAGAGGCTTTGAAACCCCCATTCCCTTGTAGAGAAGGGGGCTGGGGGGTTAGGTTTTTGAGATTTTGATGTTAATATAAATACTTTTCAAACATCCTCTGAAATAAATTTCGTTTCTTAAGCTTAAGTAAGCTTTTAGCTTACTGAATAAAGATTTTAAGCGGTACTAACTACTACCCACTAACCACAGATGAATAATTTAGAAAATGAAGTTGATCGGGAACAATTAACTCCTAGACAACGCAGTCAAGTGAAGCGAATTTCGCAACGTGGAAATTATGAACGTCAGGTAATTTATGAAATTTTGGATGAAGGTTTAGTCTGTCATGTAGGATTTGTTGCAGATAATCAGCCATTTGTCATTCCCACTGCTTACGGTCGCGTTGAAGACAAACTTTATATTCACGGTTCGCCAGCAAGTCGCATGTTGCGATCGCTCTTAAATGGTATCGAAGTTTGCGTCACTGTCACCCTCATAGATGGACTAGTACTGGCACGTTCAGCCTTTCACCTCTCGATGAATTACCGTTCTGTGGTGATATTTGGTACTGCTGAGATAGTTAAAGACCGAGAACAAAAATTCTAAGCTCTCCGTGCTTTCACTGAGCATATAGTGCCGGGGAGATGGGCAGAAGTTCGCCAACCCAGCGATCGGGAGTTACAGGGAACCTTGGTGCTTTCCCTACCTTTGACAGAAGCATCGGCAAAAGTGCGGACTGGAGCACCATTAGATGATGAAGCAGACTACAGTTTGCCTGTGTGGGCGGGAGTTTTGCCATTACAATTGGTTGCTGGGAATGCAATTTCCGATGCGCGATCGCACCCTGGTATTTCTCCACCTGATTATGTAAATAACTACACTCGCATTAATTCAAAGTAATTTGTTAGGAGTTAGGAGTTAGGAGTTAGGAGTTAGGAGTTAGGAATTAGTAGTTAATAGTTAATAGTTAATAGTTAATGGTTAATAGTTAATGGTTAATGGTTAATGGTTAATACTTAATAGTTGCTAACCACCAACCACAAGCTACTAACTACTAACCACCAACCACCAACCACCAACCACCAACCACCAACTACCAACCACCAACTAATCACCAATAATCGTAATGCGACAGTAATTGATGTGGTAATCTAACTTGATTAACGCGTTCCAAGTTTGAGGGTCAATGATGCCATTGGCTGTCAGATGGCAAGATGCCTGAAAAATTATTAATGCTTCGGCTGTTTTCGCGCCAAAGACACCATCAATTTTGCCAAAATAGTAGCCAGTGTCTTTTAATAACTGCTGAACACCTATGACTACACAACTAGAAGTGCCAATACGCAGTCGCGGTAAGCTAGCAGATCCATCGCATAAGAAAGCCCAAGTTTTTGGTCCAACAATGCCGTCTACAGGTAGAAAGGCAAGACACTGCAAGTATTTAACAGCAATTACGGTCTTTTGACTAAAAAAGCCGGTTTCAGAAACCTTTTCAGGCAATGACGATGCTGCATTAAATTCTGCTAGTCTGTGATTCAAAACTTGTTGCATTTGTTTGACAACTTCACGACTTGCGCCATATTCCAGAGTTGGTCTGTTGAGAGGGCATTTAATCGTACTCATAACCAAATATTTTCTTAATGTTTTTTAGTTGATTCAAAAAACATCAAGGATGTTTCTGGTAATTTCGCAATTTGAGGGGTATTCTTCAGGGTAATTTTTGCCTATTTTTGAGAGTTGATTGGTTTTAATGTAAGATAAGTAACAGCCATTAAACAATAATACGTAAAATACCGACAAAAGTTCTCAAAAATTTTTCCCTCCTTCCCGTGGTAGAGGGGTTAGGGGTGGGGTTCTTTGAGGATGGCAATAAGATTAATTACTTCTGTGTTTGCGTAACGCAGCATTTGCCTTCACAGTTACGCTGGCTGCGAATACAACCACGTTCAACATAACGTTGACTATGTTTATACACAGTAGGCAAAGCTAAAATTTGTAGCGGTATTCCTGTTAACTTCCAAAACAATCTTCCCCCTGAATGCAAAATATCCCACGCTTCTGAAATGCTGGGTTCCTGGATAAATTCTAATGTCTCATTCTTAAATGCTTGCCACTGTGAATTAATAGTTGGTGGGTGACAACTATCATAAGCCGCCATCCCATCCCAATAATTTTGCAGGTTTTTGCGAATTGACATACAGCAGCTAAAAAAATAACGCCTTTGATGGCATCATGCGTGCCTGTTTTAACTAAATCATCTGCTTTTTTAAAGAAAAGCGATCGCCATTTACCATCGTTATTATTGTACAAATCCACGACATACAAACCCGCCAGATATTCTGAATTGCGCTTGGAGACAAAATCGAATTTGGTTTTTGGCTGAACCGATTGTCTGAATTAAGTGCAAGCGGTTTTCTAAATATTCTAAACTTGCCTCGGAGTCATTTGCCCTCAATGCAGCTAAACCCGCGATCGCATCTTTCCGTTTTGCGGTTCCCGGTTGATAATTTTGCTGGATACATTAAGATGCGATCGCTTTTACTTCTTGGTAAACTGTACGGTCGTCAAATTTATTTTCCTAAAGTCCGCCTACGGCTTTTTTGTTACCGTTGGCGCTTGCGGACTTGTTCGTGTGCTTGTACGCGACAT
Organism: Heteroscytonema crispum UTEX LB 1556; assembly: GCA_044006015.1. Classification (GTDB taxonomy): domain Bacteria; phylum Cyanobacteriota; class Cyanobacteriia; order Cyanobacteriales; family Nostocaceae; genus Heteroscytonema; species Heteroscytonema crispum. Next base: position 82,551 of record JBIPDF010000020.1, on the reverse strand, counting down.
AAGAGTCGTTTGGGCTTTTCATCGTCCAGGCTATAATCAATTAACCGATCAACAAGACGGTAACATATACGATCGCCTGCTTTTGGCTGCATAGTAAATTTTTTCAAAATAACGGTAGAATATCTACCGAGATCCGGATTTCTAAATTAAACTAATTCTGTGGTGTCAGGTGTGGAATAATGGCAAATAAATTGTTGAGAAGATTTCTCTCATTAAGTTTTATTAGTTTCTGTTTGTTAACAGGCATTGGTATAGATTCATTTCTGCGCTTTGGGCAATCGCAAGCTGCAGACGGTACTGCTATACCCACCAAACCGATACCAGACTTGTATACTTTCCCAGATTCTACGTCACCGCCAGTCATAGAAGAACCAAACTTTTCAGACACTATCACTATTCAAGCGGTTGGAGACGTAATTCCCGGTACTAACTACCCTAACAACAGGCTTCTAGGCGATAAAAATCTACTTATCCCAAAGTCGGTTCGGGCATATTTGCAAAGAGCCGATTTGTTGTTTGGTAATCTTGAAACCAGCCTAACTACTTATCCCTACTCTTCTAAAGATATCAATAAAGGACAAATTTTTGCCTTTCGTTCTCCACCAGCATACGCTCAGTTATTCGCTGATGTTGGGTTTGATGTTTTTAATATCGCCAACAATCATGCATTAGATTTTGGTCCTGTAGGGTTGCGAGATACTGTTAACAATCTTGCTGAATTTGGCATCAATACATTAGGTCATAAAAATCAAATTCTTTATCTAGGAGTAAAGAATGTTCCAGTTGCCATGATTGGCTTTACTACCTATGATTTTTATAACTCGATGCAAGATTTAGCAACAGCTAAAGCACTCGTACAAGAAGCTAAAAGTAACGCCAAGATTGTAATTGTTTCGATGCAGGCGGGGGCTGAAGGTACGTCCGCGTTACATGTTAAGAATCAAACAGAATATTTCTATGGAGAAGACCGAGGAAATTCGATTAAATTTGCCCGGACAATGATTGATGCGGGGGCAGATTTAGTAGTTGGTCATGGTCCTCACGTTCCCAGAGCAATGGAAATTTATAAGGGAAAACTCATAGCATATTCTTTGGGAAATTTTCTCGGATATCGGACTTTATCTACAGCTGGAGAAACAGGTTACTCAATGATTTTAGAAGTCAAAATGAGTTCCCAGGGAGATTTGGTGGGGAGTAAAATTATCCCAGTTAAAATGGATAAACAGGGAATTCCTTACATTGACCAACGTTTCCGGACTGTCAGCCTTCTGCGTCATTTGAATAAAAATGATGCTCTCAATAATCCGGTGAAAATTAATAACAAAGGGGAAATTGTTTTAGCCGAAACACAAATTACAGCCAATACAAAGCTTGCAAAATAGGGATTTGTATGATGTGTGGGTGAGTACCCATATTATCTGGTGTGGTTGTTAATGGTTCATGGTTCATGGTTAATTGTTAATAGTTAATAGTTAGTGGTTAATAGCGCTCATTCCATCAACCATCAACCATCAACCCCTCTGGGGTGACGCTCGTTCCGACGCTCGATTACTCGCTATCGCTTCGCTATCGCTACCGCTACGCGCTCCACCAGTCGCCTGGGTCGGGAAACCCTACCAAGGGCGCCCCTTCACCATCAACCATAAAATCCAAATTCGCTGATTCTAATCGCGCTCAACTTGTGGTTTGTCTGACTTTTCTTCCTTCTGTTATTGAGTGTTAGATGCGGGTTGTTCTTGTGTTGGTACTACGACAGCCGGTCTATCTGATTTTGATGACTCGGTTGCTGGCGCTACTGGAACTACAACGGGAGCATTTGAACGCTCAGAAGTTGCTGGTGCTTCGGAAGCGCCACTGGAAGCGGGTGAGTTATTTCCTGAAGAAGCGGGGGTAGCGCTACGAGTTGAACGAACTTTCCGCAGCTTTTCTACTAGAGATGGGGAGGGAGGTGTGCTGGGCTGAGTTGTGGTTTGTTGTTCAAAATTGCGACGTCGCGATTCTCCTGAGTTACTTCTCGACGAATTGTCGCCGCTGTTGTTTGTTGAAGTGCGACTGGATGAGTCGCCATCACTACTATTTCTATTTCTATTTCTATTTCTATTACTATTACTATTACTATTACTATTACTATTACTATTACTATTACTATTACTATTACTATTACTATTACTATTACTATTACTATTACTATTACTATTACTGTTTCTGTATCTGTTTCTATTTCTATAAGTACGTCTTGGCGCTTCGCTGCTATCTTCTGAAACGCTACGAATGCGTCTGCGCTTTACTGTACTTGGGGTAGATGTCGATTCGTCTGGCGATGAAGTTGTTGTCTGTTTTAAGTTGTTAGTTTCTTGGTTTGCTGTTGTCGGTGCGGGTGGTCCAATATCAATAGTACGTATTTGTGCAGGTGGCTCACTGATGGAGTTTTCGATAACCGACTTTGGCTGATGCACTACAGGACTATTGATCATTTTAGTGATGCCAAAACTTGCTGTGGCAGTTGCGATCGCTATTCCAGTTCCGATTAAAACCTTGGGCATCCCCAAGTTTTTAATAAATTTTGTAAATTTTGTTTTTACCTTGTCCCCAACTGTTGATGCCCGATGGTTATTGGTTGGTGGGTTTTGCGAAATTACTTCCGGCTCTTTGTCTGGATACTTTTGGCTGGATAAATCGATGGTGGGGACTGCTTGACTTAATCCTGGGTGCTGAACCGCAACTGCACCATTTGCTGGTAGCAGTTTTAGCCATTCTTCTACTGTTGCCGGACGAAAACGAGATTCTACTGCCATACCGTGCATTACTGCCTGATTGACAGCGGCACTCAAATGTGGTTCTAGTTCGCGGGGGGATGGCATTTTTTCGCGATCGCGCAATAATGCTGGCAGGGGCACTTGTGCTGTTAATAATGAATACAGAGTTGCAGCCAAGCCATAAACATCTGTTGCTGGGGTGCGCGGTGCTTGCGATAAATACTGTTCAATTGGGGAATAACCTTCCGAAACCATGCCGGTGTGAGTTTGTCTGACTCCACTGTTAAATTCTCGGGCAATGCCAAAGTCAATTAGCACTACTTCTTGGGTTCCTTGGCGGAGGATGATGTTATCGGGTTTGATATCGCGATGCAACAAACCATTTTGATGCACCACCTGCAACGCCGCGCCAATTTGACGAATGTAATGAATCGCTGTCGCTTCTGGTAAAGCTATCCCCGGTAGGACAAACGCCTCTCCCAAAGTTTCTCCAGGAATGTATTCCATCACCATGTAAGGCAGCCCAGTCTCGACAAAAAAGTCGCTGACCCGAACAATATTTGGATGGATGCAAGTCGCCAATCTTCTCGCTTCATCTTGGAATTGACGCTCGAACTTGGCAAAATCAGGATGTTGTCGCAGTTTCTCATTTAGGGTTTTAATCACCACTTCTTGTTTCAAGTAGTGATGAGTAGCTTTGAAGGTGATACCAAAGCCACCGCGCCCTATTTCCTGATTTAGCGTGTATTTTCCACTTTGTAAAGTTGTGCCTGCTAACATAAAGGTTTTGAATCCTGATTCCTAAGTTCCTGAGTGAGCAGATAAGCACCGGTCTTGAATCCGCCTTTAGTAGGAAAAGCCTTCCGAGTATAGCAACATTTTGTCTTTGATAATAATACAGTAGGGGCACAATATTGCCGTGCCCCTGGGTACACAATATCGAAAAAGTGTGAAAAATCAGTTAAAAACGTTGACCGATGCCAAAATGTAGTCTGCTTTCTCCCTGGTCATTAATACCATAGTCTGCGCGAAGTAAGCCCAGCGGTGAGTCAAAACGTACACCCGCGCCATAACCAAAACCAATTCCTGGTTTGCCCCGCACTCCTGCAGGATTTCCTAATACTGTATCACCTGAACCCAAATCGGAGGCAAAATCCGCGAACAAAACGCCGCCTAAGGTTTGCTGCAAGATGGGGAAGCGATATTCTGCGGAAGCTAATACGTAACTGCGACCGCTGGCAACGTCTCCGGAACCGTAACCCCGGACTGAGTTGGGACCGCCTAAGCTAAATGCTTCGTAGGGTGGTAAGTCACCAAGTACGGTTCCGGCTTGGAGATTCATGGCAAATACTTGTGGTACTTTGCTGTCAAATAATTTAACTGGTACAAATTGGCTGTAATTTGCCCGCAGGCGGTTCATGGAAATGTTTCCCTGACCGAAAGGAACGGATTGTTCTGTGCTTAAACTGAGAATGGAACCTTTGGTAGGATTAAAGGGGTTATTCCGCCAGTCTTTGACGGCGGTGAAAGATACGGTTGCTAAATCGTCGATACCATCACCACTGAAAGTTAGAGGATTGCCTTTTTCGTCGTTTGGGGTAATTTTACCATCGCGATCGCGAATGCTGGTGCGAGTATAGTTAAATCCTAAGGAGGTATCCCAACCGTCAATCGGTCGCTGGAAGCTGATACTACCGCCTACTTTACCTTCGCGGATTCTGTCACCATTGGCTAACTTAATATCGCCATCAAAGGTTTCGGAAATTCCCCGTTTGCGGAAGACGCTGATGCTATAACCTAAGCGATCGGGGTTATTGCTACGATAGGGACTGCTCAATTTTGTATCAAATTGCAAGTCACGGCGACCAACTTCCACATTTGCACTTAATGTATCGTTAACGCCGCCAATATTCCGGTCTTGATAGTTTAATGTACCGACAATACCTTGATCGGCGCTATAATTACCACCGACGTTAACTGAACGCGCCCCAGCTTCTTTAAGTTCGTAGATTACATCAACTTTGCCAGTATCATTGGCATCGCCTTCTAGTGCCAAATTGACACTTTCAAATAAACCGAGTTTATACAATTGCTGTACGTCTTGCCGGACTACATCTTCACGGAATGCTTGACCGGGCTTAAGTTGAAGTTGTTGCCGTAGAAAATCTGGTTTGGTGCGTCCGGCTACTGGCTTACCTTTACTATCAACGGTACTGCCTTCCTCGTTGACAAAGCGGAATTTGATATCACCTACCAATCCTTCCGCCACATTTAATGTTAGGTTTCCTTCGCGATTGGGTGTAATTGATACAACCCGACCGAGTTTATAACCATTGTCAGAGTACCATTTGTTAATTTTTTGCACGGCTTGTTCCAATCCGGCGGGGCTGATGGCGTTGCCGATTTGCGATTGGAACGTTTCCCTCGCTACTTGATAGCTCAGTATTTTTGCGCCTGATAATTTCAGCGATCGCACTACTACAGGTTCCACTTGATACACCACGCTCAACCCGCCAGAAGTGTTGCTGCTATTGACGCGGGCAGTGGTAAATAACCCAGTTGACAAAATTGCCGCTACATCCTTTTGTAGCTGGCTTTGACTGGTTTCCCCACCAGCTTGGGTTTTAATTACTTGGCGAATTATTTGCTGTAATTCTTCACTGGCACCCACAACTTGAACATCGGTAGCGGTGACTACTAAATCATTGCTAGTAGTAGGAGTAGAGGGGCGGGAAGAGGGGGAGAGAGGGGGAGTGGGGGAAGGGGGAAGTACTACAACAGGATTTTTCTGATTATTTCCTTGTTTCGTTGTCACCTTGTCGTTAACAGCAGGTTTTGCGGGTTCAACTTTGGCGGAAGCAGAGGAAGCGGAAAACTCAACAACTTGTCCGGAATTTGTCGTCGCTGTCACCTTGTTATTAACAGTGTTATTAACAGCAGGTTTTGCGCTGGCTGTGGAAGTAGAGGAAGTAGAAAACTCAACAACAGTCCCGACTGCGGGGGAAACTGGGGAGGAAGTCGCAACAGTTTTGCTTGAATTCGTCGCCGCCGTCACCTTTTTATTAACAGTATTATTAGCAGCAGGTTTCGCGCTTTTAGCTGTGGAAGCAGAATACTCAACAACAGTACCAACAGGCGAAGCAGAAGACGCAACAAAAGATGTCCCCACACCCGTCGCCCCTTCTCCCCCTGTACCAATTACTACAAATTTGTTGCTATTACCACTTTGCACGCCAGCAGTATTTTGGGAAAATTGTTGGACAGTATCGCTTTCTGGAGTAGCGATCGCTTTTGCCGGGGTATCTTCTGCGATCCCAACGACTATATTACTAGCTTTTTGCGCCCCAGTGGGAGAGGCTATATTGGGTGCAGCTATTGCATTCTCTGCAACATTGCCAGCAGCCAATGTAGTTAATGTCAAAATTGCCGCAGAAGAAATTTGCATAAAATTTAGCCTGAATTAACTGGGAGTTAGTTGTATGAGGTAGTCCGGGGGATAATACTAACTTCCAGCTTCTTCGCCGATTGATACCCCCATTCATCCCTCTTGTCAAAAAAGACAGTTAATTGTAAGTTTTTGTTTCACATGAGTGATTTATCGCGGTTATCTCTAGCTTTTACTCCACAAGCTGCAACTTCTCGCTTGCAGCTACTCGTTTTAAGTAATGGTCATGGGGAGGATGCGATCGCTGTCCGCATTTTGCACTCACTCCAGCAACAACCAAACCCCCCAGATATTTACGCTTTACCTTTGGTGGGTGAAGGACACGCCTATCAAAAATTAAATATCTCTGTTATCGGTTCAGTACGCACCATGCCTTCTGGTGGCTTTATTTACATGGACGGGCGGCAACTGGTACGCGATGTACGCGGCGGTTTGTTGCAATTGACTCTCAATCAAATTAAAGCTACACGCCGTTGGGTAAATTCCCAAAAACAAGCTGGTAACAATACGGCTATCTTGGCTGTGGGGGATATTGTCCCGTTGTTGTTTGCATGGGTTAGCGGTGCTAATTATGCTTTTGTGGGTACGGCGAAATCGGAATATTACGTACGAGATGAATCCGGTTTGCTACCGCGCAAAACCAAAGGTGCAAATTGGGAAAACTTTTCCGGTTCGATTTACCATCCTTGGGAACTTTGGCTGATGAGTCGTCGCCGTTGCAAAGCGATATTTCCTAGAGATTCGCTGACGACGGAAATTTTATTACGAAAGTCGCGAATTCCGGCTTTTGATTTGGGTAACCCCATGATGGATGGTCTGGAGGCGACTTTTCCACCCCAACGAGTTTACAGTGCTGATGTTATTCAGCAAGAAACACAGCGACCGCTGATAATTACTCTTCTCCCCGGTTCCCGTCCGCCAGAAGCTTATGCTAACTGGGAAGTAATTTTGGCTGCTGTATCTTCTATAACCGCAAGCTTCCGAGACAGAAACTTTAGCGGACACACTTCCGGAACAGTAGTGTTTTTAGGCGCGATCGCTCCCGGCTTAGACTGTAATATTTTATCGAAACCCCTGCAATCTCAAGGTTGGCAGCTTGAATCTCAACTCCCCATCCGAATTCCTGATGAAAATGCCTTGACATTTAAACAAAAAAATGTATACCTGGTTTTGACACAAAATGCCTATAACGACTGCTTGCATTTAGCAGATTTAGCGATCGCAATGGCGGGGACAGCGACAGAACAATTTATTGGTTTGGGCAAACCGGCGATTACGATACCTGGGGATGGACCTCAATTTAACCTGGGATTTGCCGAAGCCCAAAGCCGTCTTTTAGGAGAATCTGTGATTTTAGTCAAGCAGCCAGCAGAAGTTGCCAAAGTAGTGCGATCGCTTTTAAATCATCCAGACAGCTTGCAAGCGATCGCCCAAAATGGCTTGCGACGAATGGGTACACCAGGCGCAGCACGACGCATTGCCGAATGTTTGCAACAAAGATTGGGGTGAAGGCGATTTGCCATATTAGAAGTAGAAGTAGGTTGGGTGGAGCGAAGCGAAACCCAACATAGGATATTGCACTATTTTCGGATAAATGTGCTATAATATTCTAGATATATTTGTAGTATATATAGGGCAGGCAATAAGACCCCACCCCACAAAAGTCTTAATTGATTTTGACATGCAAAGCGCGATGTTTTTTTAGCCGATCAAGGTGTGAAGCGCCCAAAGTACGACACCGAAAACCAACATACATATGGTTGGTACGTCACGAGCCTTAATATTAATTCGCCTTGATTCGGGCTACAAATATAAACATTCGTAGGGGCACAATATATTGTGTCTCTACTGATATCTTGCACCAATTGCAATTATTGTGCATTTTTTGTCGGGTGGGCAATGCCCACCGTTGCCTGAAAGGCTTATGTTTGTGTTGGTGGGCGATGCCCACCCTACCAACCATGAGGATGGTGCGTCTTGAGTGAGCCTACAGATTGAAATATATAGTTGTGAAATTGGGGATTGGTATCACGTACCAAAATTCCACATTAAAACTGCATAATTCTTAAGCTAAAAGCCTTTGAATTTGCAAATCATTAATTAACAATATCCAAGCATTATCAAACTTTATCGACTGGAAAGACAAAATAAACCCGGTATATTAGAGAAAATGCTTTGTAGACTGTTTAACTTCTTCTTCGCTACCAAACCACAAGGTAAAAAAACTGGGTTGGAGCTGTCTATAAATAATAAAAATTATGACAGAAAAACATACCAGCACTCTACAATGCATTTCCTCTTTGGTACAGGGAACTAAATTTATAATTCAGTTCCCCCCTTACAGGTTCATGCAACTAAGCCAGAACGCAAGGCGCGTACAGCAGCTTGGGTACGGTCATCAGCACAGAGTTTGTTAAGAATGTTGCGAACGTGGGTTTTTACCGTACCAACTGTAATATAAAGTTTTTCGGCAATCTGCCCGTTGCTACAACCCGCAACTATTAACTCTAGAATTTCTAACTCGCGTTGAGTCAAAGGATAGGTTTCTAAAACTTGCTCGTACTCGCTTGAAATTGCCTCAATTTTTACGGTTTTAGGTTTATCCGATGTCTGTTTATCGGGGAAACCTTGCCGCATTTTTTGCAATACTACATTAGCGATCGCTGGATCGATCCAAGAGTTACCCGAGTAAGTCGCTTGTATCGCTTCGGCTAATTGCTCAATGCTCGTATCTTTCATATAATACGAATCTGCACCCGCCGCAAACGCCGCCAGCACTGCATCCTCTGTGTGATTCATTGTCAGCACAAGAATCTTGGTTGATGAGTCTCCACTATCCGCTTGAAACTGCTTAAACCTGCGAGTGAGTTCTATGCCATCAATGTCGGGTAAACCAATATCTACAACCGCCACATCCGGCTTGGCTGTTTCTAACATTTTTAATCCTTGGGTCGCATTGGCTGCTTCACCAATCACTTTTAGCCCCTCATGAGCCTGTAATGCAGCCTTTAATCCCATTCTGGTGAGGTCATGATCTTCAACTAAAACAATACTGATTTCTCTCATTGCTACGCTCACTCTCTACTCTCCCGGTTGCATCTTAACAAGATACGACGTTTTATAAGGAATATTTCTTAATTTACAACCCCAAAGATAGATGATGTTTTGCCTATCTTGCATCCACCGATAGAAATAAGGTGTTTATTGGCAGTTACTTGATTTCTCGCAGAAAAATCTAGCTTAAGGTATATGACTCTGTACCAAATTATAATGAAATATTGTTACAAACTACAACTTACATCATACCTTTCTTGTCTGCTGACATATATAAAAAAATTTCAAAACCTCATTCCTCGGTTAGTCTGTCTTGAAAATAAGGCAGAGGGCACTCTTGCATACTGCGGGGGGCTGAGGGCTGAGGGCTGAGGGCAGAAGGAAAGGAAAGGAAAGGAAAGGCAAGGATATTTAAATTCTTTTCACCTTGTGGGCGAAGGTTTCAGGTAAATGTCAATTTTTGGTGATATTTTTGGTGATATTTAATTATGTTCATTTACTTGATTATTTATTTGTCATCTTCGATTAATGATTACAATAATAATTATTTTTTAACAAAAAATAACGTTGATTTGAAAGTGGACAAAACAGCTAAAAAATGATAAATACGTTGCAAAATGAACAAATTAGAGCAAGTCGAAGCCGCATTGCGAGAAAGTGAGCGACGCTTTCGTGCCATTTTTAACCAGTCTTTTGAATTTATTGGTTTAATGGAACCGGATGGCACCTTAATTGAAGCAAATCAAACGGCGTTAGACTTTGGTGGACTGACAAGTGAGGAAGTTATTAATCGCCCTTTTTGGGAAGCCCGTTGGTGGACGATTTCTCCTCTAACTCAGGCACAATTACGAAACGCGATCGCCCGTGCTGCATCTGGTGAGTTTATCCGCTATGAAGTGGATGTTTTGGGTGCAGGCGATACAGTCGCTACTATTGACTTCTCGATCCAGCCGCTCGAAGATGAAAATGGGCGAGTATGTTTATTAATTCCTGAAGGTCGTGATATTACGGAGCTAAAACAGGCGATCGCTGAAGTTCACAAACTCAACGCCCAGCTAGAGGAACGTGTAGCCAAACGCACCGCGCAGCTAGAAGCTTCCAACCAGCAAATGCAAGAATTATTGCGGCGGGAAAGAGAAGCACGCAAAGAATTAGAGGCGGCAAAGGAGCAAATCCAACTCTACGCCGATATAGTTAAAAATATGCAAGTCGGGTTAAATGTGTGGCAATTGGAAGACCCGGAAGATATCACTACTTTCCGCTTAGTCGCCACCAATCCCGTTGTCGCCCAAATGACCGGAGTATCTTTAGAAAATCACATTGGCAGCAAAGTTGGTGAATGTTATCCTAACGCCCTAACAGAAAACAGGAGAGACTTAGAACTTTATAGAAAAGTTGTCCTTTCCGGTGAAGGGGAAGACCGTTATGAAACTTTTTACGGCGACGATCACATATCCGGTAGATATTTCAGCCTCAAAGTTTTTCCATTGCCCAATCGCTGTGTCGGGTTGGCATTTGATAATATTAGCGATCGCAAGCTAGCCGAACAAGCATTACGAGAAAGCGAACGCCGTTGGTCAACTTTGGCGAAAATGTCTCCCGTAGGCATTTTCCGCACAGATACTAATGGTGATTGTTTGTATGTAAATGAACGATGGTGCGAAATTGCCGGACTGACATTACAACAAGCCCAAGGAAAAAACTGGCGACAGGCTGTGCATCCCGATGACTTAGCGGTAATTGATGCCGAAGTTGCAAAAGGAATTGAAAATAATAACCAGTGCTTTAAATGTGAATTTCGCTTGCAGCATTCTAACGGTAAAACAAACTGGGTATTTTGCCAAGCAGTCCCCGAAAAAGAAGCTGATGGCAAGATTGTCAGCTACATTGGCACGGTGACAGATATTAGCGATCGCAAACTTGCAGAAATTACTCTTCAACAAAGAACAGAAGAACTCACACGCTTGAACACAATCTTGGCGCAAACCACCGGATTGTTGCAAAAACGCAATCAAGAACTAGACCAGTTTGCCTATGTAGCATCCCATGACCTGAAAGCACCCCTAAGGGCAATTTCTAGCCTCTCAGCATGGATAGAAGAAGACCTGGGGGAATTACTTCCAAAAGAAAACCAGCAGCAAATGCGCCTGTTACGCGGGCGAGTCAACCGCATGGAAGCCTTAATCAACGGCTTGCTGGAATATTCGCGAGTTGGGCGCATCAATACAGAAGCTTCCACAGTCAACGTTGGCGCATTGCTTAAAGACATAATTGATTCCCTTGATCCGCCATCAACATTCACCATCGAAGTGGAACCCAAAATGCCCACCCTGCTAACCAAACGCATACCCCTGCAACAGGTGTTTGCCAACTTGATTAGCAACGCCATCAAACACCACAAACGACCAGACGGTTATGTGAAAATTTCCGTCCAAGACCAAGGTAAATATTACGAATTTGCCGTAACCGATGACGGTCCCGGTATTGCCCCCGAATACCACAAGAAAGTATTTGTAATATTTCAAACCTTAGAAGCTCGCGATAGCCATGAAAATACGGGCATTGGTTTGGCGATCGTCAAAAAAATCGTTGAAATAGAAGGAGGTGCGATCGCATTAGAATCCCAAATCGGCGCAGGCAGTACTTTTCGCTTTACCTGGCTCAAATCGGCGGATGTGAACAATAACTAAAACTGTTGAATTTTACAAACGTAATTTATGGCTTCTGTAGTGGCTCTAAATCAAAGCAACTCTCACCAATGGGTGAGGACGGCTATCACGTTGCCCGTTTACAATTGAGTTGAATGCTTATTGGTAGTTTATTTTACTCTCGTTCCAAATCATTGGCGATTTATCTGAAGGATGAAGGATGAAGTATGAAGCATGAAGGATCAAGGATGAACAATCAACAATCAACAATCAACAATCAACATAACACTTATGCAAGTAAATTGCCAATAATGTAACTAATGTAACCGGATTCTCAAAAAAACAGAGCGAATTCAATTCAAGGGAATGCAAGAAAGAGTGATTAACATACTACTAGTGGAGGATGACGAAGTTGATGTCATGAATGTCAAACGGGCATTCAAGAAAGTTAATATTACCAATCCACTTTATGTTGCTGGCAATGGCATAGAAGCACTCTCAATGCTGCGGGGTAATCATCTCGAACCGCCAGGAATTCCAGCCGATCGCCGTTTGATATTGCTCGATTTAAATATGCCAAAAATGGGGGGAATCGAGTTTCTTCAAGAATTACGATCTGACCCAAAATTAAAAGCAACACCAGTAGTTGTGATGACCACCTCCAACGAAGACCAAGATAGAGTAGAAGCTTACAAATTAAACGTTGCAGGCTATATTCTCAAGCCTGTGACCTTCGCCAGCTTTGTTGAGCTAATGGCAGCACTAAACAAATATTGGACATTATGTGAAATGCCTTAGTCAACCAATAAACAAACTAATAAACTCAAGTTGGAGTAGATTTTGGCATTAGAAAATTGAGATTAGTTAACGATTAAGGGTAATTTGAAAAAAGACATGGTATACATAAACCTGAGTTTGCCAGTAAAAAGAAAAGCCGATGGAAGAGACGCTAAAAATTTTAGTTGTAGACGATGACGAAGTAGACCGCATGGCAGTGCGTCGCGCCCTCACCAAAGCAGGCGTACAAATGGAACTGTCTGAGGTAGGTGATGGCAATAGCGCGATCGCTACCCTGAAAGACAACCTTTATGACTGCGTTTTTATCGACTACGGTTTACCAGACCAAGATGGTTTGACGCTAATTAAAAAGCTACGCGCAATAGACGTAAAAATCCCCTTAGTAGTCTTAACAGGTCAAGGGGACGAACAAATTGCCGTCGAACTTATGAAAGCTGGTGCTACAGATTATCTCTCCAAATCTCGGCTATCTGGCGAAATTTTAGCGCAGGTTTTACGTTACAGCATTCGAGTGCATCGTGCTGAAATGCAGGCAGAGTCGGCAAACCAACAATTACGAAAAAGTAATGAATTGCTAACTCATCAAAACCAAGAGTTGGAATTACAACGCCAACAAATTCAGTTACAAAATATAAAATTATTAGAGGTATCGCGGCTAAAATCCCAGTTTTTAGCAACTATGTCTCACGAACTGCGAACCCCAATGAATGCTATCATTGGATTTTCGCAGTTATTGTTGCGTCCTAAGAGTATTGGGGAACTAAACCACAAGCAACAAGATTTGATGGAGCGTATTTTAAACAATGGCAAGCATTTGTTAATGTTGCTGAATGAAATACTCGACTTTTCTCAATTAGAGACAGGGAAATTAGAGTTAAAACCAGAAATATTTGATTTATCAAAAGTAGTAAATGCCACAGTTGTGGAAATGCGTTCCCTAGCAGAAAGAAAAAACTTGTCTCTGTTAGTTCACGATGAATTACACAACTCTATAGTATTTAACGACCCACATCGCATCCGACAAATTGTCACGAACTTACTTTCAAACGCGATTAAATTCACAGAAACTGGTAGTATTGCTGTGGAAATACATGAAATTACAGGCAATAAAGTGGCGATTGTAGTTCGCGATACTGGTATTGGTATAGCTGTTAAAGATATAAAGAATATATTTGAAGCCTTCCGACAAGTCGATCAAAGTACGACCCGCAAATATCCGGGTACAGGTCTGGGTTTGGCAATTATAGATTCGCTGGTGCAAATGATGGGCGGCAAAATTATTGTTGAAAGCCAGTTAGGTGAAGGTTCAATCTTTCAGATTGAATTACCACGACAAATTTCATCACCTAACCAGCAAAATGGGGTATCCAAACCTCAAACTATAAATTCCTACCAAAGAAGTCGATAAATATGTCTGTTAGCGAAAATTCTAAAATTGACCGTATTCTTGCCGTTGATGATACTCCTGATAATCTCATCCTAGTCCAGACAATTTTAGAAGCTGAAGGGTACGAGGTTGATTTAGTAACAGATGGTATCAACGCATTGCGACAAGTTGAACAATCTCCACCCGATTTAATTTTGTTGGATGTGATGATGCCGGGAATGGATGGTTATGAAGTCACACGGCAGATACGTAATAACCCGGAATTCCACCCGGAATCAAATTATATTCCGATTCTGCTAATTACAGCCCATACCGAAACCAGCGTAGTTGAGGGCTTGGATGCCGGAGCCGATGATTTTATTCGCAAACCATTTGATACAGACGAGTTACTGGCAAGAGTGCGATCGCTATTGCGTCTAAAGCACAGTTTGGACGAACAGCGAAAAATGACACGCCAGCGAGAAGACTTTGTATCGCGTCTAACTCACGACTTGCGAACTCCCCTAGTTGCATCCGATCGCATGTTGACCTTATTTATGCAAGACACATTTTGCAAAATATCGCCAGAAATGAAACAAGCGATCGCAGTGATGATTCGCAGCAATCAAAACTTAATGCAAATGGTCAACACTCTATTAGAAGTCTATCGGTTTGAAGCAGGTAAAAAGACCTTGAATCGGGAGAGTTGCAATCTCCAGCAGATAGTTCAAGAAGTAGTGCAAGAACTTTATCCTCTGGCTGCTGAAAAGAATTTGTCAATGAAAGTAGATACTAGCAGGCTAGACCAACAAGACAAAAACGCTAGTGTAGTTATGGGCGATCCGCTAGAATTGCGCCGAATTATAAACAACTTAATCGGAAATGCCATCAAATTTACAGATACAGGCGGCGTAGAAATTCGCATATCTGAAACATCATCTAAGACATCTACCCGTGGACATAAAAATTGGGTAATTATAGAAGTTCAAGACACCGGATATGGAATTGCACCGGAAGACCAATCAACAATTTTTGAACGCTTTCGCCAAGGCAAAAATAAACGTTCCGGTAGTGGCTTGGGATTGCATTTATCAAGCCGAATTGCAGAAGCACATAACGGCGCGATCGAGCTTTCTTCCGAACTAGGTAAAGGAAGCACCTTTACCGTGCGCCTACCAAAAGAGATTTGATTTGTAAAATTCGCATCTCTACATAAAAATATCAATGAAAGAGGAAAAGGGAAAGGGGAAAGGGGAAAGGGGAATGAATTAGGTCGCCCACATTCAGGGGCGAGGTTTCAACCTTCCCTACAATACAAAGATTATTTCGCCCACATTCAGAGGCGAAATTTTTCCCTTCCCCTCTCCCCCCCTCCCCCCTTTCCCTTTCCCTTTCCCCCTTTCCCTTCTGAGTAAATAATATATGTCTGAAGAGTAAGTTCAAATTCCCTGTAAATACTGCATTCGGACGGTGATTTTGAGCAATAATTGCCCTTACAATCGCCACATACATTCAAAAAAACCTCATCTTTCAAAAAAGTCTCAGGTTACACTGCTACCGATAACTCAGAAAGTGAGGAAACAGTTATGAGAAGTTAAGAGTTAGGAATTAGGAGTTAAGAGTTAAAAGCTAAGAGAGTAATTGACTGCAAACACAAAAACCCACAATAATTATAGGATGAGCAGACATCCTAGCAGACAGTAAATGTGTATTTCACTCAACTAAAAAGCCCTGTAACTCATAACTCATAACTCATAACTCATAACTCATAACTAAAATTGAAACCACCAACTTGTCAGTAGTAGTCTAAATGCTTAGGTAAAACAACATATGACGACAACATCAATTCCAACTCGCGGACAAGTAGAAAGAACACTAGCACAAAGAATTCAGGCTTTGTATCGCCAACAACTTGGACATCAACCAAGTAAAGTCATTTGTCAATTATCCGATCGCAATCTGACAATCTTGCTAGAAGATTCTATCACTCAACCCGAACAGTTACTGGCTCAAACTGGACGGGAAGAACTTGCTCTTGCAGTTAGGTCAGACTTAGATGAAGCAATTCAGCCTCAAATCAAAGCACTCATTGAAGAAACTCTGAATGTTGATGTTATAGAACTACTTAGCGACGCCACCCTAGAAACAGGACGCACTGGGATAATTGCAATTCTTGCAGACACACCCAATTTTCGCAATCCTGCTTCATTTTCTAAGGCTAGGAAAAAGACTTCATCCAGGCAAAGCAATAGTAAAACATCTGTAGAACAAGAAGAAGAAGAAGAAGAAGAAGAATAAGAATAAGAATAAGAATAAGAATAAGACTATTCCTATTCTTGACATCAATCAACAACTGCTGCGTGAGGATTTGAGTTTCCCGCAAAGATGATGGCGAATCATAGCTTCTAAATCTTCTATCATATAAGGTTTGCTAATGTAATCATCAAAACCCGCCGCTAGAATGCGTTCTCGATCCTCCACGCTAGCTAAAGCTGTAACCGCAATCACAGGAATTCCACAAGTAAAAGGTTCTTGCTTTAAAGAATTTAAAACATCGATACCGTTGACACCAGGTAACAAAATATCCAACAAAATCAAGTCTGGCTGATACTCTTTTGCTACAAGTACTGCTGTTGAACTCTCTGCTTGACCAATGAATCTACAGCCTAGTGCTTGAAGAGTATAATCAATCAGCAGTAAATTATCATCATTATCTTCCACCGCCAAAATTAAAGGTTGCTGGAAATTTTGAGTTTGTTCCGAAATCATGAATGCATGTGCCAGTTCCATGTCTTCTCCAAAAGATTTAATTCGCTTTTTGCCTCTCTTTTTAGAGAACTGACGAGGCATCCACAAGCAGACTTATAGCCCTGCTTTAGGACTGGCTCGTTTTAGGGCAACTCTACCAAGTTGATCGTATTTCTTTGCCCACACCACAAGGGCAGAGGAAAAATAGATTAAGCTGATATCTTGAGTAGACTCCTTGATTATAAGCAAAAATCTGACAAAAAATAGGGCACGCTTTATAATCCTTTTATATATTTAAAGTTTATTTAATGTATAAAATATTGTATTAGATACCGCCGCCGCACTTTGGCAAAAACCTAATTAGCGGTAATTCGCGGTTATTAGCGTTGCCGCTACTGTGCTTTAATATATACACAATACTGAAATAAATAATGCTGTTTTTCCGTATGTATGTATGTATGCATAGGCGATATAAGCGATCGCTTTTTATTTAAATGTGATATTTGTGCCCTACAATACTGCAAGAAAACATCATTTTAGGCGATACATTGATTAACATCAGGTTAACAATTTGATAATAAACAGTTGAAATCTACAATCACCCGATGAAAATATGAGAAAAATTGTTGTCTATCGCCTCGACACTTTTTTGTATTCAAATGTAGGGTGCGTTAGGCAAACAGTAGGGCATCATTCCCCCTAGTGCGTTAACAAAGTTTAACGTACCCTACTATTTTTTAAACTTTATTTTATCAATTTCTCAATCAGGTATTAGGCAATAGTGCCGTAATCTCGCGCTTCGCACCCTACTATTCAAAAATTTACTTCGCCCTTCCCCCTTTCCCCCTTGCCCCTTATCCCCACAAGTAAGGGGGCCCCACCTTCCCCTTTCCTCTTTCCCGTTTCCCGTTTCCCCTTGCCCCTTCTCCTGTTATCTTATGCTACCATCTGGCATAATTGTTTTGGAAAAAATTGCATTGCTTAAGTTAGTATTTGTCAGGTTGGCATTAAATAAGTTTGCATTAGTCAAATTTGCACCGCTCAAGTCAGCATATTCTAAATCGGCATTTGTTAAATTGGCATTACTTAAATTTGCATTACTTAAATTTGCACGTTTGAAGTAAACTTTGAGATTTAAAGAAGCGCCAGTTAAATTCGCCTTGCTGAGGTTAGCATTATTTAAAATAACTTCTTTAAAATTAACTTTACTCAAGTTCGCGCCCATCAAGTTGCAGTTATCCAAGGCTGATTGCATTGCCGTCATTTTAGTGAGATTTGCGCCGCTGAGGTATGCATTACTCATTTGAGTCCGGCTGAGAATGGTATCACTCAAATCGGCTTTATTTAAATAGGCATTATTTAATTCTGCATCAGCTAAGTTGGCATGAATTAAATTCGCTTCATTTAGACGTATATTTTTTAGAGAAGCACCCACAAGACGGGCACGCTGCAAATTAATCTTAGAAAAATTTCTTTCACCTGTTGCATAACGTTTTTGTAATTCTTTAGCGTCCATGTTATCCTCCGAATTTTGTAATTTACACTAACTGATACAATTTTAGATTTGAGATTTTGGATTTTGGATTGTGAAACTCTTACCCTTTTGACTTGTGAGAATCGAAAGCCTTAGAAGCGAATGATGGGCGGACTGCTATAGCTAGTACAACAAGGCAGAAGTAACAAGGCAGATGATTCACCAGTGCGGTGGTGAAGGGGCACTGCGTCCGGGTAACACGACCGCAGGTGACTGGTGAAAGGGTTCCCCCGCTTGTTGCAACTGGCGAGGCGCGAAGGGCATTGGTGAAAAGCTTGATTTTTCAGACTTTGATTGAATGTGAATGGTTAACTTATTTTCGCCTTTCTGTACTAGCTGCCCTGTAACTCTTATTAATTCCTACCGTTTAGGACACTGATATTACAGAAAATTGCATCATTTCAATGTTACAGGCTTTTACCGACAGGCTAAAAAAACACGCGTCCGCATCGGGCGGCTGAGATTAAATTTGCATTATGGCTAAGTTCGGTATTTTCTAAGCTGACAGTGAGGAAACGACCGAAACGGCGATCGCGTTTTTGGTAACTGACAACGAAAGCAATTTGACGACACGCCCTAAAAATCTCGCTACGGCTGTTGTAATTTACCTCTTTGCTTGGTGGTCTAGGCGACGCGACTATCGTTTGTCAGTCGGTGAAAGTAGGCAATTTTATGGAATGTGGTTGTCCAAGTTGAGTAAAAAGTCGGATGCGATCGCTATATTACAATGCTTCGCCGCAATCATAGGGATAAAGACAATATCTAATTTTGCCCTTGCCTGCCTTATCTCCCTTGTCCTCCTCGTCTCCCTTGTCCTTATATCCCCTCATCTTTCTGAATAATTCGGTGATATTGGTTGGGAGATAATGGCACAATTTGAGGATTTTTACTACCACACCAGTAGATATTAGCAGTGATATCACTAGACGTTTTCTGACCGCCCAGCCCAAATAATAACCGCCTATCTCCCTGTGCCGAAAAGCCATTGCAAGCCTGTACTTCTCGCATCTGGTTATCCAACATTACCGTTGTTCCCAAAGCATCACGGTTACAAGTTTTACCATTCCCTTGAAGTTGCAATCCTACCCAAGACTTTGATATACCGAGATTACGGTAAATTGATACAGGGGCAAACTGGTGAGTTACGAGTGCATCCAAATCACCATCGTTATCTAAGTCTGCCAAAGCAATACCGCGAGAATTTCCAGGTTCCTCCCAACCTACCTGCTGTGCAACATCGATAAAACGATTTTTCGCTTCTTTGCCGTGATTTAAATAAACTCGGTTGCGTTCGTAAGGAAATATACAGCGTCCTCGCAAATCTGCCCAGCGATCGCTATAACCGTGAACATCTGGACCGGTGAGGGCAATCTGAGAATTCCAATACCAATAATCAGGACAAGAGGAAAGATGCATTTCTTCCTTCAGCATAGCTGCCTTCAGCATAGCTGCCTTCTTCCTTCTGCCTTCTAAAAATTCTCCAGGATGGGGCTTCGCCTTTTTTGTCAAATTTGCGATCGCCTGTTCCCAATCCCCGGTCATAACTATCATCCACCATGCCGTTTGCTTGGAGGATATCAAGTCTACCATCCCGATCCAAGTCGCCCATTGCACCACCCCAACCAATCAGCAGCACTTGCGCCGGAGAACGATTAAAGCCCAAAATAGTGATACCCAGGATGACATATAAAGCCAAAACCCCCACCATCGGCAAGCGTGGATCTGACAAGTTGGGGATGCGATTCCAGGAGAGGGAGGGGTTTGAGAGGTGTGAGACGGGCAAGGAAATTGTAAAAAGGACGCGCTAGAGTCAGTGGCGGACTATACTTTTCGATGTGGGTTTGGCGAAAGTCTCGTTGATTCCATGCTGCAACTGTACCAACAATGCGATCGCCTTTTACCGCTAAATAAAAATCCTCAGGCTGCAAACCTTTAAGACGGGGACTGTCAAAATCTGCAATTTGGTAACAGGGAGCAAATTGCTTTTGGGAATGCCACTGATGCAGAAACCGCACAATATCTCCTAAGTGTTCTCGCTTACCTCGTTGAAATTGCACTTTCGCAACTTTAATCTCGGGCTTGGCAAAATCCAGGTGAATTGCTGGAGTTAAAATCAGCCCCAAATCTTGATATTGTGGCAGTCCGGCTCGACCTCCCACCAAATTGTTCAGTGCCGCCTCATTCCCATCTAGAATCACCGAATAGTATAGCGGCACAGGGTCGGCATCATGAAGCTTTCGTCAAAAACGATACCCTCGTGCTACAAGAGTTCCGTGACGAAAATTGCGATCGGCTCGTAAGTCTGCTAATAATCCTAACCGTTGTGGTGTGCCATTAATAAAGGCTTTTTGAATTAAACGACAACCCAAACCAATAATTTGCCCCGTTTGATTATCAGTACATTTAATTACTTTAAAATATTCTACTTGTACGTGATAACCCGCAAAATATTCCGGTTCTCGCCGGAAGCTAACAGAAATTGTTCCTTCCATCCAGTCAGCAGCCATGCGTTGTCGCAATTGGGCATCATCTTTTGGCGTGGCGAGGGCAAATTCAAAACGAGTCATAATCGCATTTTGGATTTGAGATTTGAGATTTTAAAATTAATACCGATAACAATCAACAATCAACAATCAACTAATTAACCTGACACGATACTATCTGAAACTTCGTTTCCCAATCAGTTTGGCGACTCAAAACGGGTGGCTTAATATCTCCCAATCTCTGCTTTTGTTCCAATGCATAATATACATAGGTTGCCATTGGATTTTGCACTCGTTGCGGCACTAATTCTCCTAATTGTCCTAATTTTCGGGCATATGCATATTGTAGATTTTATGTCAATGCTTTATCCAAACGCTGCGCCAAAGTTACAGAAGCTTCGCGATCGTACTTTGTAGCATCGAGAAATAAAGTGTAGTGGGGTTGATGTTCCAAAGAGGCAGCAAGCATGGCAAACCCTTGCTGCTGTCCCAATTTTTGCAAAACAAACTCTTCTGTTAGCTTTTCACCGCAGATATCACTTACGAGTGCAGCACGTCCTACGAATTCCAATTGGGGAGTTTGTGCCAGCCAGCCTTTAACTTGAATGCGATCGCCTAAATCATATCTATACAATCCAGAATGAGTTGTCATCACCACTCGGTAAACCCGTCCTTCCTCCAATTCATCGCACAAATGAACTTGTCCGCCATCATCCACAAATTCATAAAACCCGCTTAAAATCGCTAACACAGGCGACGCAGAATTCACCATTGGCAATGTCACCACTCCCTCCGTTGCCAACAATCTTTTACCCTGAATCCAGACATGGGGAAAAATTGCCTGAAGTTGAGGAATAAAAGCTTTGGCTGCGGCATCAGTCCAACAGCTAATGGTGTCCAAATTTGCCCATATTTTTTCAGTACCAAGAAAGTTATGAGAAAATACAGATTCTACTAACCTAGCTCTAACAGGACTTACAGCAAACAAATCTCGCAACAAACTTTCAGATTGCTGCTGTATCTCTTCGACCAACTGCAACAAAAAAGTGGGACTCCATACGGAAATCAAACTTAAATCTTCTGCCAAAAGCAAAGCCAACGCCGTCCGATATTGCCACTCTGCAATATCTGTAATCAAAGCCATCTCCGCAGGAACCGCCAGCAGTTTGGTAATCCAAGCTTCCACATCCTCCCCAAAATAAGCTGCATCACTGGACATCCCAATGGAAATGCCGCCAGAAGTTGTAGTGAAAGGGCGCGTCACTGGACTAATTGCCCAATATGTGCGACCCGTTAAAATACGGGGACGATAGTGTAATAAATCAGCCATCCAAGGAAAAATTGCTTGTCGAAATGCTGCCAATCCAGAGGCGGTGTAAGGAATCAACTTTGCCCCTTGGGTACTTCCACCAGTCATTTCAAAAGCAATAACTGATTCTGTTGTGAGAATTTCAGTTTCACCTGCAGCTATGCGTTGAATATAAGGTGCGAAATTTTCATAGGTTTGAATGGGAACTTGTTTTGTAAATTCCTGATAAGTGCGGATGGTATTAAACCGATATTTTCTGCCAAAACAGCTTTCCTGATTGGCAAACAAAATTTCTTCAAGCAATCTTTGCTGCACTGCTAAAGGTGTTTTTACAGCTTGCAAGAAATCACCGAGAAAAAAGTAAATTTATTTTGCAGATGCTGCCAGTTTTGCACGGATAACTCTCAAATTTGATGGAATTATTTGATGCCATCAATAAATAATACTATGAATTGGGGACTTAAATATACTTCAGACTGGCGTAGCCTGTTATTAGTGCAGCGTGGAAATAACGTTTCTGAGTGGTATACTGTTAGGCAAATTTTTATGCTTAAATAAAATATGTCTCAATTCTTGTTATATCTAGATTTAGTGAGTGCGATCGCTTCTTGTTTATCAACCATCAGCATATTGTTAATGGTTGTCCTAACGCTGAAATTTTTACATCACCCCATCACCCATCTTCCCACCTTCCCACCTCCCCACCTCCAAAAATAAGCATTCTCAAACCCCTTAAAGCTTTGGATGAACAATTAACAGAAAACCTCACAGCTTTCCTAAATTTAGAAGGTTCTCCCTACGAAGTATTAATAGGAATTGCTGATATTAATGACCCAGTTGTAGCGTTAGTTAAAGAGTTTATTGCTACCCATCCCCAAGCACCGATACTGCTAATAATTACAGGACAATCAATCGGCTGCAACCCTAAAGTGATGACTCTTGCAAGCTTGGAGAAAGAAGCTAGCGGTGATATTTTATTAGTTAGTGATGGAAATACCCGTCCTCATAGACATTGCTTAAAGCCGATATTAACAACTTTTGAAAATCCCAATATTGGAGTAGCTTCCGCTCCCTTTTTTGTTCGTCAACCAAAAAGTATAGGAGCAAAATTTCGTGCTTTGCGAATTGGTACAATGATTGTTTCCTCTA
The DNA here is from genome assembly GCA_044006015.1 of Heteroscytonema crispum UTEX LB 1556. Lineage (GTDB taxonomy): Bacteria > Cyanobacteriota > Cyanobacteriia > Cyanobacteriales > Nostocaceae > Heteroscytonema > Heteroscytonema crispum. The sequence goes on along the minus strand of JBIPDF010000020.1, from coordinate 59,261 downwards.
TTTGTGGTGGTTATACCCTAACAAAATTTCCCTTTATAGTTGGTAAATGGATGGCAATACGCAGGGAAGCTTTAGTAGAATTAGGTGGCTTTGCCGCACTTTCACAGGTTTTGTGTGAAGATGCTGTCATTGCACCTAAATTACACCAACTTAACTGGAAAGCAGCCATAATTCCTGACCTAATTGATATTTACCTTGGCGATTGGACAATTAAACAAGCATGGTCACAGCAATTGCGATGGTCGCGCCTGATTCGGTTTATCGCTTTCGTAGAGCCGATATTAGAGTTATTGTGGAACGGCGTATTTTTGCTCTTAGCAAGTGCAATTGCTTGGAAAATTGGGGCAAAATCGAGTGCTTTAAATTTAGCGATCGCATCACTCCTTAATTGGATATTTTACTCAACTTTATATATTAAACTAGGCGGTTCGTTATTCGATATTCTGCTTTTACCTTTACAAGATTTCCAGATGTTGCTAATTGCCATTTCTACCTATTTTGGCAACGAAATTAACTGGCGAGGTCAGCGCTTCCGCATCAGCAAAGGCGGAAAAATTGAAGATAATTAAGTAACATACCCTACCAAACTCCCAACTTCTTTACGGGCGAAGCATTTGGGAAAAAGTTTTGTCACGAAACTGAACAATTGTCACCCAAATGCTTCGCCCCTACCACTCCCCTTCGGGTTCACCAGTTACCTGCGCGAGGGTTACCCTCCCGCAGTACGCGCTTCACCAACTCCGCGCCTCCTAACTCCGCGCCTCCTAACTCCTAACTCTTAACTCCCCACTTTGTGTTACAGCCATTTTCGTGCAAACATAATTTGTTGAATAGTTAAATTAATTACAACAATCCAAGTCAACACCATAATTCCAATATATTGAGAATTACCTGGGACAAAATAAACAGGACCGCTATCAGATTTAACATGAGTGAGCATATGCCAAGCGAAATAACTTTCAATCAAAAACATCGCGCCCATGACTTTAAAGTTAAACCGCACAACTTTATCTAAATCAGAATCTAAATCAGAATTTTCTCCAGTTTGTTCTTGGATATTGTCTTTACTTTGTAACACCAATCCTAAAACCAAAACAGCACTAAAAATATCGTGACCAATTCCCCAATAGGGATGCCAATTTTGGCTAATGTACATCATCCAAAGTTCGGCTACAGCCCGAAAGACCATATTTGCCCAAAACAGCCAATATACTTTCCTAATTTGAGAACTAATTCGCCTATCTGTAGCAATCAATAACGGCAGAAAATACCAAAACCACAAAGCATAAGCTAACCAAAATAATTTTGGCAGTGCAATACCACCACCTATCCCACCCCGATAATTTTGGAAGTAGTAAAAAACGCCACCAGTAATACTCAATGCAATAACAATTAGCCAGTACGCCCAGCGATGAAATCCAGAATCAGCAGGAAAATTAAATGAATTTGACGGGGAATTTTGCATATTTACTCAAGGTATTTTTGTTGTTTCTCTTTCCCAGGTAGGGTGGGCATTGCCCACCAATGAAAAAATAGGACTTTCCGCCTAGAATAACTCGAATATTTTTGAATTTGGAATTTGGAATTTTGCATTCTTAAAGTCGCATATCAACAGTATGTTCCATATTTGCTGTCGGTGGTTCAGTTCCAGTTTGGATTGCCTGCCGCCATTTCATAATATATGGCATCAGCAAATCTGCTTGAGTAAACTTATAAATAGCTTTACCAAAGCGGTTAATATTTGCTTGTTGCGAATTCCAAATTTTCACATCTTGATAAATAATGAAGTGAGATAATGGTTCAAAAAAACAACTTGATGAACCAGCCAATATATTTCACCCTAAAAGATATAACAGTATAAACCATAGTCTCCGTTTCACTAATTGGAGTACAAGATGAGGTAATAATGTAATATCGCCCATCAGAAAACTTGTAATCTACTCGACTAGTTGAAGGAGCAATAAATCGGTCAGTATGTTGCATCTGACTTTGCTTATTCGTCAGCAACGACCATACCACACTTTGTTCGCGAGGTTCTTCCAAATACTCCGCCACTGCACCATCTGCTAAAGTTGTTACAACAGCCTTCACAGGTTTAGCGTTAGGAGAACGAAACCAAAACCGATGTACGTAAGTAGCATGGGGACAATCTAAAAAGTTTTCCAAACAGCTTTCCACGGCTGCTTGGAAGTAAGTTTTCATGTGAAAACTAGTCCAACCTGATTCTTGTAAATAAGGAAATAACAAAGGCGCAGGCCTAGCGGGGGTTTGACTCAAGCACACCCACACATATCCATCCTGCTCCAAACAGGAGTATCTAATAATACATAATTTTTAGGTAATGACTGTGTTTACAGGGAGGGCTGGAATTTGGACAACTTTAGCATTGGTTGAGTATTTCCAGTTATGATAGGGACATTCCAAACTATCCTGACAGACTTTACCCTCTGATAGGTCTGCGTGACGCTGGGCACATCGGTCTTCCAAAGCTGCCACCTTTCCGTCTGAGGTACGAAATACAACTACTGGTTTTTGCAGAATCGTGACGCCTAGAGGTTTGCTAACCAGTTCCTTGGATTTGCAAGCGATGTACCAATCAGATTCTAATACCATTTTGGATTTGAGATTTGAGATTTTGGATTTTCTAAAGGCGTTATATATAACATCTCTACATTAATAGGAAATTTTAAAAATTTAAATGTAGCAATTCTAAAATCAAATGGTATAACATTCTCTTAGTTGAAAATTATAAATTTAAAGTTTTAGACGTTCTGTTATTTTTTGTAAATTATGGTATCGGAAAAACCAGCGATCGCTCTTGAATGTCCGCCATCAGAATGGCTTAATATGGGATTGGCGATCGCTATTATCACAGCAGGCTTATTCCTTCAGTGGCTTGCTTCTCACGTCTGGAGTTGGAGTTCTTTACTTGCCATTAGTGTCGTCTTTTCATTTCTATTTCTCCCCCTCTACTCCCTACTGCACGAAGCCGAACATTACGTATTTCATCGCCATCAAGGCGTCAATGATGCCTTTGGCTTCTTGCTGGGGGCATTTTTTCCAGGTTCATTCACCTTTCTGCGTTTCTGTCATTTGGGACACCATAAACGAAACCGCACTGACGCAGAGATGTTTGACTTATATTATCCCACCGACAACCTGCTGCGAAAACGCATCTACTTTTATGCCCTTTACTTAGGAGCGTTTTGGTTTAGCGTGCCCGTAGCTACCTTAATATTGATAGTGTATCCATCCTTACTGCAAACCCAACTTTTGCAAGATGCGCCTTCAACATCTGCCATGATTAATGGTGTTGCCAAATACTACCTACGACGAATTCGCCTGGAATGTTTGGCAGTAATATTAATTCAGGGGTTAGTATTCTGGGCGTTAAATTTGCAACTGCAACCTTATTTACTGTTATATGCACTATTCGGCTTAAACTGGTCATCCCAACAATACATTAACCACGCCGACTCACCGCGTCATATCCTCAACGGGGCGCACAACCTCAAAGCACACCCTCTCTACAGCGCCCTCTTGTTGAATTTTAACTGGCACTTAGCACACCACCAGCACCCCAACGTCCCCTGGATTCATTTACCCAAATTTGACGACACTACCCGCACCCGTCCTGGATACCTTTATGCCTTCATTAGGTTTTGGCGGAGACCGCAGCCCAGTTCATGTGAAGACGCTCAGTTACAGCAGTTTTCATCTAATTGAACCACACATTGCCGTGCCCCAAAAGCGTGGTCTATCAATAAGTGCGGCAAACAAGCAATTTAAAGTAAAAAAAGTTACTTTAAAAATATGCCCAAATTTTATAATGTCATCAATAACGCCCCAAAACCGTTACAGCGACGAATCGCGGTGATATTGCAGCAACGCTAGTTCATCTTTACCGTGGTGGCAAATCACACAATTTGCTAGAAGCTACGAAACGATATGTCAAAGACACAGCAGTAAATCTGCCCATATTTGACGGACAACTGGCGTTAGTTTTTGATGCTTCAGCCTCTACTCGCAGTTATGGCGATCGCGAATTTTGCTGTCTTGCTCAATCTTCTGTATTAAACATTACCTCTCGTCTCTTTTGCCTCTCTCGTCTCTCTCGTTCCCAGGTTCCACCTGGGAATGCCTTACAAGAGGCTCTGCCTCTTCCGGAGAGAAAGCCTCCCAAATGCATTCAAGAAAGAGCGTGGGAGCGAGAAACGAGAAGAAAGAAGAAACCCGATTTGTGAACCACAAAAACTTGACACCGACACCAACTGTGTATTATGATGTATTACATGAGCAACTGAGTAAAATAAGACGCATTCTTCACTCGCTGACTCCACGTCAAAACACTCTTAGCGTCATCACGCTTACCGCCTGTCCTGTTTAAATTCCATACAGCCTATACTATATAAGTTTAGATATATGTAAAGTTATGTAATACAACAGGAACGCTCGTCAGGTGAAATGTCCAACATACTTGATTCCATCATCAGGTTGCTGCCTGAAAGGCAGTGCGGGGACGTAGCGCTGACCGCCCGTCCTGTTTTAATTAAAAATGCGAAAAAATTAATTAAAATTAAACTACTTGCGTAACCTAACAGCAAAGAGCCTACATACTTAGTACTAGTGTGTAGCGACTCATCAGTAGAGTTGCTTTTGAGTGAAGAACAATGAATGCTGTGGCGACTTGCACACAAGTGGTTTATAGTACGAAAAAAGTTATGAATTATGAGTTATGAGTTATGAAGCGCAAAATTATGACTTATGAGTTATTTTAATTCTTAACTCCTCACTCCTAACTCCTCACTTTTGATAACCGCTGCACAACCGAAAATATGGAATTTGATTATTTTAGAAGCAACGAAGGTACTCCCGCAAATAACAACCGTCAAAGCTTACTCGCTAGCGGTTGGCGACCATTTCAACGAGAGTTGGACTGGGGGTTTTTGTGGCAACTGTTGTGTAATGACTCGCGGGAATTAACTCAAAAAAGTTTCAATTTAGCAGGTAATGTAGCTGATATTTTGGGGCGGCAGAATTATGCTTGGTGGGCGAATATCTTGAATGTTGCCTCTGAAAATACGCGCTACGAAATTGAGAAATTTTGGAATTACATTACACCAGACCCTCTCTCACCAGATTATCGCTACAAAGACGTTTTGAGTACCGAAACGCCCATTGTTCAATTCGTCAGTCGCAACAGCATTCCCATTGATTATGTTTTAAATCGCCTGCAAGAAATCAGCGTATTAAGAGTTTTAGAGTTATTGGGACGTCCTGATATTATTACCCAATATTATTTAGAACGAGATTTTTACTTTCCTGTAGAAAAATTTCTCAACTGGGAACGCCTGGATGTTGTAAATACAGTTTATGCGTACTGGGCAAAACATGACGTATGGCTGCAAATTGACCCCTACGACCGAGGGAGACGACAATATAGTTTAATGGCAAAAAAATTAGCGCCATTAATTAACAAAGCAACTTTTGATTTAGCGGTGATGCTAAGTGGATATAAAAGTCGTGTAGGAAAGGTTCAAAGTCAATTTCCTGTTCGGACTTTTCCAGAAGATATTCAAAGTTTTACTGACACGGTACAGCAGGCGATTCTCAATCAAAAACAGTTAGCTGTTTTGGTACATGGCGAACCGGGTACAGGTAAAACAGCTTGGACGCAAGCAGTAGCAAAAGAAATTCTTGTACCGCTAGGTTATGTAATTTTTATTTTGGATCATGATGCCATTACCAATTTTGTGCCACCGACCTATCTAGAGCGGATTTGTATTATTATCAACGAAGCGGATAATTTGGCGCAAAATCGCGCTTATGAAGTAGCGCAATACAATAATAAAACCGAACACATTTTGAGTTTGCTGGATGGCACTTTGTACCAAAGTGTAATTGATGAATCTGGAATTCATATACAGCAGCAATTGGTTGTTTTGATGACTTGCAACACTACAGAAAGATTAGATCCGGCGATGTTGCGTAAAGGTAGGGTGGATTTAATGTATGAGTTTACCCAGCGGTTTGTGTAGAAATTGGCTAATAGCTAATGGCTAATTTGTAGGGTGCGTTACACTTCGTTAACGCACCATTAATTGGCGGTGCGTTACGGCGCATCAAGAAAAGTAATTGTTAAAAACTTACGTATTAAATGCGCTATCACGCACCCTACTACTTTATTTATTAATGTGTAGGTACTTGTATCCGGAATTTGTAACAACGGTTTTGTAGATAATCACCAAGCTTGCACATTCCTGCACCACAATCAATTAAGAAACTGAATCAGGCAGGATGAGAATTCAACAACTGATTATAGAAGCACTTAGGCTGACGAATAACGCTATTTCCTACCATTAGTGGTTGGTGGTTCACCAGCGCCCTTGGTAGGGTTTCCCGACCCAGGCGACTGGTGAACTCGAAGGGTTGGTTGTTAGTTGTTAGTGGTTGCTAGAATAATCAATAGCTAATAATTAACAACTCTTTATAGTTAGCTTTTTTCATGCCGCCAATCTACTTAGCAGCACTGGCGGTGAAAATTCAGGAGGATGAAATGAATGTCCGACAATTTGAGGATGCAAGTCAATTTTACGATCGCGTGAAAGATTACTTGCTGAGACACGAAGCACTCCATAACGTCCAGCTTGCTATTTGTAACACCTTAATTCACAATCGCGATCGCTTTCACGAAAAACCCTATTTAGCAACTGTGGAGGTCGGCGAAGATATCGTTGCAGTCGCAATCATAACACCTCCTCGAAACTTGCTGTTATCAAAGATACAGGATTTTGCGGCTGTAGAAGCGATCGCCCAAAATTTACACTCTACCCAAGATTTATTACCCGGAGTCAACGCCCCCAACGCTGAAGCAAAAGCCTTTGCAGAAGCTTGGCAAATCCTCACCGGACAATCCTACCAGCTAAAAATGGCATTGCGTGCTTTTCAACTGCAACAAGTGCAGGTGATACCCAAAGCAGGTGGTTATTTTCGTCACGCGATATCAGGCGATCGCGAAATCCTGATTCGTTGGTTTGAAGCCTTTGTCCAGGAAGCTTTGGGCATTGTTGCAACAAATACGGAAGGCGCTGTTGAACGCCATTTACAGCGGGGTACTGCTTACATTTGGGAAGATGAAACCCCCGTCGCGATCGCTTGCCATGTTGGTATAACGCCCAACGGTGCGGGGGTAAGTATGGTGTACACACCGCCGGAACACCGCCGGAAGGGTTACGCCAGTGCTTGCGTGGCGACTTTGAGTCAAAGTTTACTTAACCAAGGATATAAATACTGTTTTTTGTTCACCGACCTGGCAAACCCAACTTCAAATCATATATATCAGGCTCTAGGTTATCAACCTGTGGGTGATTTGCATGATTACTCTTTTGTATGATACTTACAGCGCTTTTCAAATGGATAGACCTCTCTCCAAACCTCTCTCCTAAGAGGAGAGAGGCTTTGATTCCCCCGGATCTATGAGCAAAGGGGGTTAGGTCTAGGGTGTTGACTCTGTGCCTTTTTAGGGGGTAAAAATTCATGCAAAATCTGTGGTGCTTATTTGCGGCAAAAGCCTATGTTAAATAGACTTTGCGCTAACACAAAAGTAGCATGAACCAAAAACGAAGAAATTCCATCAAAGTCAACACCCTAGGTTAGGTCTGCGTGTGGTCTACTTTCATGATAACTGCTGTAAGCATATTTCTGTCACTATAAAAGATAACTATGTAAAGAACAGTAAAGGAAGTTCAAAGCCTCTTCCCTTCTGCCTTCTGCCATCTGCCTTATCTTCATTATGCGATCGCGCTCATTTAGATAATTGAGTGCAGATTTAACAACTGCATAAGTTGATTTGACTTACAACTATTAAAGATATAGGTGAAGAATTCTGCTTTTAGCCGCCCCAAACTGATGCTTGTGGCGGTCTTTTAGCTAACTTCATCAAATTCAAACTTTTTGGAATTTTTGAAAAATACATATAGTTTAAAAAAATTTATTTTGAGCAAAAGCTTAAGTTGTAGACATATATGTACCCGTGTTCGTGTTGCTTTAAAAGCGTGCGGTTTTGACTGTGATGTCAGTTCTGAAATATTAATAATAATATTTTGCAAAAGGAGATATCTTAGTTGAAATCGACATATACTTACTACTTATCAACAGCGCCTCTTCGGTAGATAAATGGACAAGAATACTCCGATGAAAAAGGTTCTGATTCTAGCTGCAAATCCAAAAGATACGACACGCCTGCGCCTGGATGAAGAAGTGCGAGATATTGAGGAAGGATTGCAGCGATCGCAAAAACGTGACCAGTTTAGTCTCAAACAACAGTCGGCAGTTCGCCCTAGGGATATTCAACGGGCAGTATTAGAGTTTAAGCCACAAATTGTACATTTTTCTGGACATGGCACAGAGGAAAAGGAATTAATATTTGAAGATGAAACTGGGAAGTCTAAGCTAGTCAGTGGAGCTGCACTAGCTGATTTTTTTAAACTATTTGCCGATACGGTTGAGTGTGTAGTGTTGAATGGTTGTTATTCAGCAGTGCAAGCAGACGCGATCGCCGAACATATTAACTATGTTATCGGCATGAATCAGGCGATCGGCGATAAAGCTGCGATTGAATTTGCGGTGGGGTTTTACGATGCTTTGGGAGCAGGAGAGACGATTCAATTTGCCTACAAATTTGGCTGTAGTGCGATCAGAATGGCGGGGATTGAAGAACACTTGACGCCAGTTTTGCTCAAAAAGCCGGAAGTAACTGCTTCCACAGTAGAACCGTCTCCTACCAAGAAGGACAGCCTACCTGAAAAAATTAAAAAATGGCGTAAAAAAATTCCTTGGGACAGCCTGCCTACAATCTTTGGAACTAGCACAGGAGTAACTTTTTTAGCGCTTGTCGTTCGCTTTGGTGGCGCTCTTCAATCGCTAGAGCTTGCAGCTTATGATGATTTTATGCGTTTCCAGTTATCATCACCGTTTGTTACTGAAGAAACACCTGACAAGCGTTTGTTAATCATCAAGATTACTAGAGACGATGCTATTAAAGAAGAAAAAAAAGCAAATGACCCTAAAGAGGGTGGTAAAAATGGTACTTTGACTGATAGCTCTCTTCATGAACTCCTAAATAAACTTCTAGAAAAGAAACCGCGAGCTATTGGTTTAGATATTTTACGAAACTACAAGTCTAAAAATACAAAACTAGAACAACTATTAAAAAATAATGATTCCCCCATATATGCTGTTTGCAAAGTACCAGAAAATTCGACTGATAAAGGTATTGCGCCTCCATATGAAATATCACCAGACCGTGTAGGCTTTAACGATGGCTTGATAGGCGGCGAAGAAACGGTTCTCCGCCGTCAAATTTTGAGTATGAACTTTGACTCTAATCCTGAATCACTTTGCAAATCTAAGGATTCTATCAGTCTAAAACTAGCTCGCAAATTTTTGGAACAAGAAAAAGGAAAAAATCAAGATGCTTATGATTCGCAAGGAAACTTACAAAATTTAATAATTAATAACGTTTTTTTTCAATCACTTAGCAATCCTGATGCAGGTGGTTACAGAGGAACTGATTTGAGAGGCTATCAAATCTTGTTAGACTACCGCTCTTTTTGTCAATCCGGCACCGACAATGAGTCTGACTGTTCTCCGCATAATATTTCAAAAACATATTCTCTCAAACAGGTTTTAGAAGACAATTTGCTGAAGGAGGAAGACGTAAAGAATCGGATTGTTTTAATTGGAGTTGAAGACAACTCTTATGCAAATGATCTTGTCAATACTCCGTTCACGGCAAAAAGCAAGCAAGAGATGCCAGGATTTATCGTCCAAGCACAGATGGTAAGTAATATTTGGCGCGTGGCTTTAGGTGAGCAACGCCAGCTACTACCCTCACCTCTTGCATATGATTTTCTTTGGATTCTTACTTGGTCTTTGATTGGAAGTATTTTAGTTTATCATTTATATAAATCGCCCCTAAAATTGCTCGTCTATGGAGTAGTTGCTATTGCCAGCCTGTACATTCTTTGTCTGATATTCTTCATCTCCCCAATCAAACTTTGGGTGCCATTAGTACCTCCTGCATTCACATTTTTGGGGAGTGGAGTAATAGTGTTTATTCGGTTTAGATTTCAGCAATCTTATTAATTTCTTAAACTGTGAGTTATGTTTTGGATTCAGCTATCTCTTGCTCGGGTTAAAGCCATTTGCTGCGTTACTCTTGCACTCATTCTCTTTCTAAGTTACCCCTATCAAGCTCTAGCTCAAAGCAAGGGTTTTTGGGAGAATTTGTGGGAGCAGGTAAGCTCTATTGGAAAAAAGCGAACGAAACTGGAAGCACCGCGTGGACGCACAAAAGCCTTAGCTGGTCGAGGACGTTGTCCTGCCCTTCTACCTATAGATATATATGAGCTTCCGCTTACTGCCTTCGTGCCCGCGTTATCTAACTTACAGACTAAAGAGCAGTCATCACAAAAAATATCCTCATATCAGAACGTTTGGAGTACTACTGCTGCTGAGTATCCAACCTTCTGGTTCTATATTCCTTATTCATATAACGATTCGGGAGTGAAGTATGCAAAGTTTGCATTGCTGGATCGGGACAATCATCTTGTTTTCGATCCAATTCTCATTGAATTTCCAAAAGATGAAAAAGTCAGCGAAAATAAACCTAGTATTGCCCAATTTACACTGCCAAATCAAATAAAAGGCGGTTTAAAAATTGGCAACGAATATAAATGGTATTTCTCGATTATTTGTGATGCTAGAAAGCCTTCTAAAAATCCCAGTGTCTCAGGTTGGATTCAAAGAGTAAAATCACCTTTTCCTATAGAACCATCCAAAGCTGCGCTTACCCAAAATGGTTACCAGTACTATGTCAAAACTTATGCCAAAGCTGGAATTTGGCATGAAACATTGACTCTCGTCGCTAACAACAAAGAACAACAAATACAGTTTCCACAAGAAAACTGGGTTTCGCTGATTCAATATATATTTCAAGATGAGATACAAAACACTAAAAAAAAGACACTAGAAGAACAGAGTACAAATTATCATCAGATAGCAAATCAAATTGCGAATTCTCCTATGATTAAATTAGTTCCTGCTCAGAATCAAGAAGAACTTGAGAATGAACTCTAGTAAGTAAAATAGGTTTTATACCATGATTGGCAAATTACTTATAATTGGCACATTACCCCTCCCTTTGCTAAGGGTAGGGATTGGGGTAATTACAACCAGTTCCCTAACAAAATGTAGGGTGCCCAGTATCTTGGATGTTCGTAGCGACGTTCGTATTTTAGGTCTTTCATGAGCTTAATTTGAGCTTCTTTTAAGGCTTGAGATTTTGTCAAGTTGGGGTTCATAAGCTGATTGTAGAATTCCTTAGCAAACTCAACGCTAACCTCATCATCCAGTGTCCATAAAGAAGCGATCGCACTACGCGCACCAGCCCGCACAGCTACACCAGAAATTCCTAAAGTAGCTCGTTTATCACCAGCTGCGGTTTCACACGCACTCAGCACAAGCAACTCTATGGGTTCAGGCTGATTTTGAGCTTGGGTTCTGAATACATCGCCTACTTCATTGACTACAATCTTTTTATCTGAAGCCAGGATAAATGTATTTTCAGGACTAGAACTGAATTCGCCATGTGTAGCCAAATGAACAATTGGAAACACAGAAGAATTTAACTTGCGTTGAAATTCCTTGGTATTAAACTTATCATTAGGAAGTTTAGAAACTGAAGCTCGAGAACGGCTAGCCTCTTCAATTACGTCTAATTCTTTTTCCACAAAACGTAACTTAGGAAATTCTCGTTGGTATCTTGTTGATTTTGGTTCACTTAGCCCTGCTGCCAAAATTTTTAATTCTTTGCTTTGCAGGGGTTCAACGGTTGGAATTTCCAATCTTGGAACTAGGGCGATCGCATACTTTTCAATTAGATATTCGGGTTTGCCTTCTGGTGTAACATTATAAACCAGTGCTGCTAAGGGAATATTTCGCAAAGTAGTATCTAGGGCGAACACCAATGTATTAATTTTATCATTGCCTTTGCTTTGCAGGAATTGTTCTGCATCCTTAAGAAGCCATTTGTATACATTGTTAGCTTCTTTTGTTACAGCATCAAATGTATATTCTTCTTCCAAATCTCGCTGCAATTGTCTGATTTGTTGTTCAACTTCAGTCTGACTAATAAGGGTTCTGTAGTGTTTTAGCTCTGTGTCCTGTGAATTTTTTTGAGTTGAATAGGTAGGTAGCTTGAGAATTACCTCAATTCTATCTTTTAAAACAATAGGAGATAGGAAAGCCGTTCTTTTAGCTTGTTTATCATCATCAACAATTTGGTCAATCTGTTGTACGTTGTATTCCGGACAGGCTTGGCGGAGAAAGTTTTCGAGTTCTACCGCTTGCAAAGAACTAATAACTTCGCGTGCTTTGGAGAGTAAATTTGTGCTGGGTGTTTCATCCCATAGAAGCAAATCAACATATTCGCGATAGATGCTTTCGATATCATCTTGAAAATAAAATTGAGCATCAGGATTACCTGTTGCTAATTCCCGGCGAAGAGATTGCAAGGTTTTGAAGGTTCCTTCATAAATTGATCGCGCATCATTTAGCTGTTTCAAGTTGTCTTGCATTCCCTTTGTTTGTACCTGACTCCTTGGTGGAAGTTTACATTTGTAAATGCGCCCCAGTTGCCACTGCCACTGATACATAATATCTTCGGCTGGAATAGATTGAGCTAAAAGCAGAGCGCGTCGAGTTTTTGTTTCCGCCGATTCCAAATCTTTCTTATCTTGATATAGCTTGCCAAGATATCCTAAAGCATAAGATTCTACTCTGATATCGCTATAACCGTTATCTTTTTTAGCTTTTTCAATGATGTCAATTGTACGATTTAGAAATGCTTCGACATTGTTATTTACACCAAACAGTTCATTAATACGCATCAAATTTTTGGCAAAATTTAGCCGCGTATAAAGAGCAGCGTGGCCTAGAGGTAATTGTTCAATTTGTTGCTGAAGATTATTCATTTGTAGTGGCTGGAACAGCGGATTTTCCTTTGATAACTGCTGATTGAACCAATCACGAATTTCTTTGGCAGATGGGTCTTTAGTATTTTGAAAATCAGTAGAATCACAAAGCTTCACCTTGTTCCAAAAATTTCTGGCTATAATTTTTAGCGCAGCTTCGTTCCTCTGTGCAAAAAGTCGGTCGAAAACATCGTTTTTCTTATTGGTCTGTTCTTTAATTTTGTTACGCCAATCTTTTAAATCTAAAAGTAAACTCAATCGATTGAGTTGCGCTTGTAATTTAACAAAAGACTCGGAATTTGATATTGAGTTAGTGCTTGCTTCAGCCTTGTAGTAGGCATCTTCATTTGCATTGTAAGCATATACGATCGCACAAATAAGATTTTGTCGCTCTTGAGTTCGATTATAAAAGTCCTGTTCTTTGTTACTTAGAGTGCGTCTTGTATTACCAAGGTCAAGTAAAATTGCTGCTTTTTCTTGAGGTTGAGCTTTCTCCAAACTCAGTAACAAAACTTGGTGAGATAAATCTAACTCACCAAGTCCTCGCAGAACATTGCCAAGGCTGCGTAAGCCAGTTATCTTAGCAGAAGAATCTGCTCGTTCTCGCAGTATATCGCTGAATTTATTAGGCTTATCTTTTTCTTGTTTTTCCTTTTCATCTTGTGTATTATTCTCTTCCTCTTCTATACGCTTCTTTTCATCTTGCAGCAGTTTCGTACAATCTTCCTCACCATAGATTTGTATTAACGTATTGCAAGCACGAGGGAAAAGTCCCAAAGCTTGTTCAGCTTGTGCTAAGTTAATTTTATTATTAATAATTTCAGTTTCATTTTTGATTTGACTGTAACCAGCAACAGCTTTTTGCCAGCAATCTATAGCTTCGTCAAAGCGCCCGCGTTCATAACTCGCTTTACCTTGTCCGCTTAATTGTTCTAGATTTAGGTTTTGTGTACTTGAGCAAATCAAAGGTGTTGTTGGATTAGTAGCGATCGCCTTTTTTAATAGCAAATTCTGAGTACCAAAAACCGAAATTAATCCCAAAAAAGCTAGCAGAAGTAAGATAATAATGCGGTGATGCACTTTGTGCAAATAAATACGACGATAAAGTTTTGAAAATTGGCGTTTCATACTATTTTGTTTTATTCTTGCTACGCTTCAATTTTTCCAATCCAAAATCCAAAATCTAAAATCCAAAATTTTATCATAAAGGGTTCCATATAACAGAAAAATACAAGCCATTTTCTTGTAAAGTTCTATCATTTGAATTCACAGACACCAGAGGAATTCCCCAGTCAAAACGAGCATCGAGATTGCCGCCCAACTGAAACCGCAAACCAAATCCAGTAGATACCAAAGTATTAGGGTTAAGATCTGCACCTTCAAAGTTATTCCAAACAGTACCAATATCGACAAAAGGTATAAATTGTAAAAGACCCTGAGATTCGGGAATACGTAGAATCGGTAAGCGGAGTTCAATAGAACCAAAAGCACCGTTGTCAGTCAGCAAAGCATCCTGACGGTATCCTCTGACACTTGCTTGACCGCCCAATCCAAATTGCTCTAAGGATAGAAGCCTTCTATCTGATAGTTGCACGTCTCCCCGGATTACTAAAAGCGTATCTTTGGCGAGACTGCGTACCCATTGCGCTTGTCCTCTCCAAGCAAAAAAGCGAGCGTCAGGAGAAACTTTGTTAATAGTTGCATCCAGCGCATCTATCCCAAGACTGAATTGAGAACGCAGCGCCAAAACTGAGCGATCGCCTCTTTGCGTCCATTCCTGAAAGAACCGCAATGCAGATACGCGAGTACGTCCTTCGCTGTCAGCGCCCGGTGAAAGTGCAAAGTTTCCAATTTTGTTTCCATCAGAATCTCTAAATTCAAGAGAAGTTTGAGTTTGGCGATGAGAAGCAGTTAATCCCACCGCGAGTTCTTGTCTGGGGTTTTGAATAACCGGATGGCGGACGCTCAATTGGTATTCATTGGAATTAGATGATATTTTAAGTACGTCAAAGGGTTCCTCGATAACATTGTTGGAAGTGTTGCTATAGGTGAAGTTTAGAGTAGTATTTTGAGGACTTACAGGTATGGTATAGCTGAAATTTATTTCATCACTACCATCGGTATTTGCGTAAGATAGGCTTATACCATCACCGATACCAAGCAAATTGTCTTCTCGAAGTTGAGCGGTACGTTGAAAGCTACCGACGCTAGGCGATCGGTTATTATCAAATCTGAGCGAACCGTGAAGGCTTTGCGCTTCTTTAACTTTAACTAATAGCAAATTGCTACCAAAACGCGAACCAGCAGATAACTCTGCATTCAAGCTGTCAATTAGGGGATTTAACTGAAGTAATTGCAGTGCTTCCAACAAGCGATCGCGTTTTAAAGGTTTTTGTCTCGCTCTTGCCAACCGACTGCTAATATAGTTGCGATTCAAGCGCCGAGTACCAACAACTTTGATGTCTTCTAAAGTACCCTCCACAAGTTGAATTTTGACAGCACCTCCTCCCGGTGGCAAAGTTTGTTCTGGAATCAACGCTCCAGAGGTGATGTATTCTTTGTCGATATAAAATTGTGTAATTGCCGATCGCGCTTGCAGCAATTGAGCAAAAGTAAGTTCTACAGGAGCGTCTTTTTCAGTTCTGGGAAGCTTTTGACACGGAAACTTTACATCAGATTGAGAGCTAAGTTCTACACGGAGTTTATCTTCACTACTGAGAAGGTCTGGACAGAGAAATCGGCGATCGCCTCCAGCAATTAAAGCTTTTTCAATGGTTTGGAGTAATTCTTCATCTTTAAAAACCGTACCTCCCACAAATTCAAACTTGGTAACAAAAAATTTTTCAGGAACCGCTGTAGGGAATTCTTCTTGTGGTTGTTGGGAAGGTGGAGTAAGCAAATTTTCTGGAGGAGGCGAGGGCGTGGGAACTTGAGGTTGTTGGGGGGGTGGAATGGGTACTACATCTTGGGGAGGGGGTATTGGCGGTAAATTCGGTTGCGAAGGAATGTTAGTTCCGGGGACTTGAGCCACTTCCACAGCATGGGCGGTGAATGATAGGGGTAAGCAGAGGGCGAGTGTTGCTATGGTTAGTGGGAGCGCCAGGAAATCAATTTCCTGGCTCGTAGCTAAAGTCTGTTGAAACGGACTAATACAAAAGGTTTTTAGTCCTCTTACAGCGGTTTGAATTCTAATAGACCACACGCAGACCTCTCTCCAAACCTCTCTCCTAAAAGGAGAGAGGCTTTGATTTTCCCCCATTCCCTTGTAGGGAAGGGGGGTTAGGGGGGTTAGGTTTCGATTATTATTGTCCATAGCAACCTCTGAATCTTTGCCAAGGACTGTAGGGGGTGAATTGAGAAGGACGAGCAGTGAAAATAATCTCGCCATTGGGACCAAAGTTTACGCCTTGGGCTTCTGTAGTGGCGACTGCGGGAGTGCTTTGCTGTTGGATATTTGCAGTTGTATTTCCCACAACGGCGTCGCTGCTAAGTGCAGAACCGGGGTTAGGCGGTAAACCTCCGCGCCCGGTGACAACAAATTTACTAGTTGCTCGCCTTCCACCCACAGGACAAGCTTTTGTAATCAATCTTGAAGAATCACCCAAATCTTCTGGTAACTGGAGTATCCCGCGTCTGGGATCTACATCAAGTGGGACAATTGCCACAGTCCCCTGTGAACCTTGTGCGGAAGAAGCAGTGATGTCATTCAAAGGTGTATTTTGTTTTTTTGGTCGGAACTCGGTGCCATAAATACCTAAAGGTCTAGGGTCGATTGCGACAACACCACCATTACCTGTTTTTAGTGCGTTAGCAGAAATGTCATTACCGTTTTTCCCGGTTGGTGGAAGTGCAAGAAGCAATCTAGTTTTGATAGCGATATTGCCACCATTAGCAGAGTTTTCGGCGTCAGTTGCTATTCGGCTTTCATTGCCCAAAATCAGAAAATCAAGAGGAGAACCAGGCAGAGATTTCTTGCCTTGCTCACCTAGCTTATTGTTGCTTATTAGTAACAGTAAATCTGCTACTGACTGAACAAGCGTAGTTTCATTTCCTTCATTTCCTAATAAAAAAATATTCGCTCCAAGCTCGCTTCCTTCACGTCCAGTTTTAGCAAGAAGTGCCCCATTGTTTAAGAAAACTTCTTTCGCGAAAACTACGAGATTTCCCGCTTGTCCATCAGGACTACTGACAGTTGCTGCGGCTCCATTCTCAACCCTCAGTTCATTTGCAAAGATAAATAAATCTCCAGCAGTTCCACCATTAGTTGCTTCAGCTAATAAGCCTTCTTGAGGTGCCTGATTATTCTCGAAAATTGTGCGAAAATCCGTATTGGCATTAGTGCCGCGTAAGAGTACCGAGTTAGCACCTACAACCACATTCCCAGCCCTTCCTTGTGCAAAATTGGTGGCACTCACTCGACCACTGTTTGTAACTTCTAGGGAGCCAGTTAGGATGTCAATATTGCCGCCATTATTTTCACTTCGCGCTGCGGCTTCCACCGTACTTAAAATTGCACTGGGAATGGGGTTACTGCCTAGACTGGGAATATTGACTACGCTTTTATTATTGTTGCCCCTCCCATCGATAAAAACGGTATTACTGGCTTCAGTATTATACCCTCTAATAGTTACATTACCAGCGCCCCCCTGCACACCAGAAGTGCTATCACCGGAGGTACTAGTAGCAAGTAAACTACCATTTTTTAGGGAAAGCGAATCAGTGTTGATATTGATTTCACCCCCTTTACCCTGACCACCTTGTCGAACAATGGTGACTAAAAATGCAACGTTGTCAAGATCGACTTTGGGTGCAGTGACGTTAACTTTTCCACCATTACCAACTGAACTTGATCCTATCTCGCTGAAGACCACACTGTTGTTCACAGAGACTGTATCGGTCGCCGTAATATTCACATTGCCAGCTTGTGCTGCAATCGTTCTTCCATTTTCTCCTTCTCCACCATTTCCATTAATGATGCTGGCAGCTACTATCGCCTCATCTTTGATATCAACTGAGCGTCCTGTAATGGTAAGTTCACCACCATTTCCTAATCCCTTATTTGCTACATCAGTTGCTACAGTGGCATCGCCATTGTCTCTAATTCCAGCGATGGTAACCGTACCTCGCTCTGCTTTAATCGTCACATTGCCTGCATTCCCCCGCCCACGGGAATTTCTACTCAACACTTGAGACCGATCTGTTTCCGACACCGACCAAGGCGACCCAATCGACACCGACCCATTTTTGGCTTCAATATTGATATTGCCTGCGTTAACGTCAATCTGAGGTTGATCGTCAAATCTTACACTTGTACTGGAATTTATACTTGAATTATTACTAATATCAATATTTCCATTTTGGGAAGTTATATTAATATCTCCAGATTGAGGTGGTATCTCTTCGGCAGGTCTAGGTAAATCTCGCTGAGTTTGGGCACTCACTATACTATTTTTGATAAACACATCACCACCAGCGTCGATATTAATGATTCCAAAATATCCATCAGTCTTGATCTCACTCCTGATAGAAGTCTCATTTCCATTTTCATCTTCTTTTCTGTCAGTGATTTCTACTTTTCCATTGGGAGCAATAATGTCAATATGTCCTGCATAATCAGAGCCAGTGTTAGTAGTACTCAATGTAACTCCATTTAAAAACACTGACTCTTCTGAGGATTCGAGTCTGATTGTACTGAATCCTTGATCATTAGTATTACTAGAGGCTTCTATATTGCCAGGGCGAATATTGCCAGCAGCCCTTAGAGTAACATTCCCAGCTGTACCATTGCTAGACTCAGAGTTTATGCTTCCTCCAATTGTTATATTGCCAGTATTACTGGTGATTTGAATCTCTCCTGCATTTCCCTGACCGTTTGTATCTACAAAAGAAGTCAAACTACCAGTAGTTATATCGCCATTAGCAGTAATAGAAATATTTCCTCCATCTCCAGAAAATACTGTACTGTTAATGTCTCTTGTTGAGATAGAACCGATGTCACCGTTAGCCTTTAGTATGACGGTTAATGGACCCCCAAAGTCAGAGGTAATATTTCCATCAATAGTCAAACTTCCTTCTACAGAGGGTTCAGAGTAATTCACTGTTGATGGAATATCATCAACAAGTGGAGGTTCCAAAACACCGCCAGAAAAAGTATCTGTACCCGATCGCAAAATTAAACCCCTACCATCTCTCAAGATTGACAAATCTTGATCATTTCCAACATCAGAAAGAGTTAAAGAATCATCAGGTCTGTTGATTGTAATTGCACCAGTTCTAATATTTCCGCGTGACTCTATCATCAGGGATGCTCCTCTATACTCACCAATTTCCACATCCCCATTGCTTCTGATAATCGGATCGTAAAGACTTATAAAATTACCACCACCTCCAGACAGATTAAGAATTGAAAAGTTTCCACCACTGAAGAAGTGAGCATCCCCAGAGATAATACCGTCACTCATCAAACTCAGATTTCCACCACTCACAAATGGTGTCTGCGGATGATTCAAAGCTAAAATATCAATCCCTCGATCGCCTCGAATCGTCAAATTTCCCCCAGCTTGCGCCACAAAGGGATTCGCCACACTATCCCGCACCCTCACCGTATCCCGCGCCAACAAGTTCAAATCGCCAGTCGCACCTAACTGACTCTCCACCAAAGTTAAATTGCGGTTCGCCGTGAGTGTCGCTGTCTTACCTGTGACATTCCGCGCAACTACATCCCCATCCGCCACAGTCAAACCAGAACCCGCCAACTCAACTTGTCCGTCATTTTTCACCGTCAACCCCGGATGATATTTATCATCACTGCTTGTCAATAACTCAACCAGCGAAGATGCATCTCCACTATTTCCAGGCGCTGCAGTATCAATATTGAGAAATTCTGTTGATGAATTTAAATTCACCACGCTATTACCCGGTACAGATGCAACACTAATTTGTCCTTCTGGTGCTGACAATTGTCCGGTACTAATTACCGTTCCCCCCAACAAATTCAGGTGTCCTGTCCCCACCGAAAGATTCCCAGAATTAGCGATCGCCCCCGGTTGTTCTTTATTAAACTGCACTCCCAATGGCACTTTCACTGTTAGTAATGGCGCACCTGCAGGATTGGTTGCACTAAATTCTTGATCGCCAAAACTCAAACTGTTCGCCGTACTAGCTGAAAATGAACCGCTAACATCTAACTTGGCGTTGGGACCAAAAATAATGCCGTTGGGATTCAACAAAAACAAATTAGCATTACCCAATACCCCCAGTGTCCCCAAAATATTTGAGGGATTTGTCCCCGTCACTCGACTAAAAATGCTCTCAACACCAGCCGGATTGCTGAAATAAGCGCCTCGCCCTTCCCTAACATTGAATTCCTGAAAACTATGGAATAAATTAGCACCGCGAACCGCCCCTGCATCAATGCGATCGCTCTCGACACCTTTGATAACATCGGGTGTCACAATCGAACGTTCTACACCCAGAGTGCCATCTGGAACAATTTGAGCGATCGCGCTATTCCACGAACACAGCGCTCCGCTAATTACAGCAAGCGCAATTCCAATCTGCCAACAATGCCCATGCCTTTTAAAATTTGGCATAACATTTGCACTCCTTCACACGTAAAGGTAGTTGAAAAATCTTGTTCTTATGTATATTCAGAAATGAATACCTATGAAACTAAAATCGCACAAAAAAGGTATAAAATCAAATCATTTTTATTATTAAAAATCCATATTTTTTGACAGCACAAAGCAGTTTCAGCTACCTTTTTTTCACTGAAACTTATTTTTTAGAAAATACCTCTAAAGACAGATGCGTCAAAGCTACAAATAGAAAATGGCATTTTTAGGGAAAGTAGCAAATTTTATTAAGCAATTAAAACTGTATCTACTTTTGTAAATGCCCACGTAGCTTTAGAACAAATTAGCTTTTAAGCAATGTGAAAAAAGAATTTTCAACCTCTTAGCCCTCCTTGGACTTAGTATTAACGTCAGTTGGAGCAAGTAAGAAGACTACAACAGGCTTTAGCCGTACAAGGGCTAAAGCCTTTAATCTCCATATGTTTCTTTATTTATATAGATGTAAGTAAAATCAACTTATGCAGTTCCTTGGTAAAAATAAACAATAGATGGCTTAATTTTTAATTTTTTTACCAGTAAAGGTTTTAGAATCATTAATAATTTAGGCAACACATAATAATACAGGTATACTTTTTAATACCAATTCTCTATGAAGATGCCCTTAATTTAGCCCGCGCAGGCGGGCTTCGTTCGTATAGCGATACCCTTCTAGGGTATTGCTATATTAAGCGCATTCTTACAGAGAATTGGTATAAGTATTATGCTACCTTCACGGTACGGGACATCAAGCTGTTGAATTAATTCTCCAAACAGGACTTCACAAAATGTTACGTCACCACGTTCATTTATCGCGGGACATGGAGACAGCAACCAAAGTCGGTGCAAGACATGGAAAACCCGTAGTTTTTGCGATAAATTCAGCCGCAATGCATGAAGATGGTTACACTTTTTACTGTTCAGAAAATGATGTGTGGCTGGTGGATACTGTACCACCAAAGTATTTGCAGTTATGTTTGAGGAGCTAGAGGGCATATATTTGGACAGAAGAAAGGTCAAAGATGAAAGGTAAAGGAAAGAATTCTTCCCCTTGCCCCTTTCCTTTTGCCCTTTACCCTTAGATGTGTAATAGTTATCTCTTACGGTAGAAGGGATATTTAATTTAAATTGATAAATTAGATATCAGGTATTCAGGACTTAAATTATGAACCTTATTGCTTGGATCATTTTGGGTATCATCGCAGGGGCGATCGCTAAAGCTATTTATCCCGGTCGTCAAGGCGGTGGAATCCTATCAACAATGATTTTAGGAGTCATTGGTGCCTTTGTAGGCGGGAGTATAGTCACTCTCTTAAATACGGGAACGATACAATTAACTGCTGCAACTCTCAGCATCCCCGGTTTAATTGTTGCAATTCTTGGCGCAATGATTGCTATCTTTTTATGGACTTTAATGACTGGACGCAGTGCTACTTAGTTTAATGTTAAAAAAAGTTATGGTTAGAGCCAAATTATTAGGAACTAACCTTTTTCCCGTTATTAAGAAAAACTCCACTGTTTAAAAAACAGTGGAGTAATACATGCCAGATTAAAAACATCTACCATATCTACCTTGTCAGCAATTTTGACATCTTACTTTCATCTTGTTTAGCATTTTTTTGTACTATTAATCTCTTGAGAGCTTTCTGGATTTCCGATCGGCAGAGATAATTTTACAAATAGCTAATGCTCAACAAAAATACTCAAGCGAAGACTTGATTTGCGATGAAAGAAAATCAATTATCAAAATAGGCACGTTCTTGAGGTAATTTCGCCTAAAATTGATAATTAAATTCAACTATTTTAAAACCTGCTTGACTTTATCTTTGATATTCTCAGTTGTGTGAATCACTTGAGCTTCAGCTTGTTTCGCTTTACCCTCAATTTTATCTTCGGGGTTGCCAGTGACTTCACCAATTATTTCTTGAACTTTACCTTCAATATTTTTTGCCATTGCTTTTAATCTCTTTTCAACACTCATAGTTTTTCCTTTGTATCTAATATTTATGTATTTAGGGTTGTTTAACCCTTAAACATCCGCAATCATACCGATATTCAACTTGGATTTCTCCTATCAGCAGATAGATTTTATTTTTGAACTTTTTATAACCTCAGATATATATTTTCAACTTAAATAACTTCTTGATAGACATATTTAATTTTTTGCTAGCTAAAAATGTAAATTCAGCCTTTGGATAGATTTGAATTCATATCTAAAGATAGATGATTGGAATTAGTTGCAGTCGTTAAAATTTGTAAAGATAGGTAATTATTTAAGTTAAAGTTTGCCAACTAATGGGTAGCTAAATAGCTCGAAATTTTCGGGGTGCTAATGGTTAATAGCTAATCGAATCCGGATAATTGACTATACAACAATTAGCAATTAGCTATTTTTAGCAGTAGGGACGCGAATTATCGCGTCTCTACGTTTTCTATATACCTACTTAGTTTTGGGCAAGTTGGAATGAGAAGGCAAGTATAGGTGTGGTTACAAAGCGTCAGAAAAATGTATGGGCAAGAGAGATTAATGACATTATTCGCGGTGCTTGTGGTGGCTTTTTATTTGGTATTCCATTAATTTACACGATGGAAGTTTGGTGGATTGGGTCACTAGCAAAACCGCGATTGATGATGATAGCGATCGCATTAACATTTGGCGTAGTTTTCTTACTCAACAAAACAGAAGGCTTTCGCAAAATCAAAAATAGTAACAAACGTTATGAAGCAGTAACAGATACAGTCGAAGCTATAGCGATCGGAATATTTTGCTCTGCATTTATGTTACTGCTATTGCGAGAACTCACACCCGAAACTTCTCTGCCAGAAATTCTGGGTAAAATCGTTTTTGAAAGTGTACCATTTACCCTTGGCGTAGCATTAGCTAACAGGTTTTTGGGAGATACTCGTAACGCAAATCCAGAAGGACGCACCAGCAGTCAAGGAAATGGCGATAAAAAACAGAAGGAACCAGATGAGTTGCATGCAACTTTTGCAGATATTGGTGCAACATTAATTGGTGCAACCGTAATTGCATTTAACATCGCACCAACGGATGAAATTCCCATGCTATCAGCTGCGGTTACGCCATCCTGGCTTTTAGCAATTATTGCCGCATCTTTGCTGATTTCTTATGGTATTGTCTTCCAGGCGGGTTTTTCAGACCAGCAAAAACGCCGCCAGCAAAAAGGCATTTTTCAAAGACCATCAAGTGAAACTATTATGTGTTATTTAGTTTCGCTGTTAGCGGCAGCTTTTATGTTATGGTTCTTTCAAAAGTTAACTTTTAGCGACCCTTGGAGAATGTGGTTAAATCACACTTTGTTGTTGGGTTTACCTGCAACGATTGGTGGTGCTGCGGGAAGGTTAGCGATATGAATCAAACAGAACAACAGGATGCAAAAAGAACACCTGCGGAGTGGATTTCATTCTTGCTTGCATCGTTAATTTTAGCTGTTATTGTTAGCCTGGTAGGCTACACTTGGCTAAATGACCGCGATGAACCTCCGATTCTTTCTCTTTCTAATAAACAACCTATTCGGGAAGTTAACGGACAATTTTATGTTCCTTTTGAGGTTGTTAATCAAGGAGGAGAAACTGCTGAGTCAGTGCAAGTTATGGCTGAGTTGGAGATTAATGGCGAAGTTGCAGAAGAAGGCGAACAACAAATTGATTTTTTATCCCGTGGTGAAAAGGAAGAAGGTGCTTTTGTGTTTAGCCGCGACCCTCGAAAGGGTAAATTAATTTTGCGAGTTGCTAGTTATAAATTGCCCTGAATTTAAAATGTGAATGAAGTAGCGGACTCTAGGTGCGGCTATACAAATGCGTTAATATATAAGGTAAAGTATATCTGGCACAGCTTAATATTTTCAGTTAATGATTATAGCGCCTGTCGGTTGATTCCAATAAACTCAATATTTTCTTGTGGGACAGGCGTCTCGCCTGTCCTGGACACCTGTCCTGGGCGGGCGAGACGCCCACCCCACAATTCTGGTATTGCAGTCTGCCGGAGAACCGCTATATTGGTGAAAATTCTTGATTTGTAGAGACGTGAAATTTCGCGTCTCTACATTGGTTGAACATAGGTAAATATGATGCACAGACGTAGCACTGCTACGTCTCTACAAGGATTGAGAAATTTATTATTAATGTCAATTAAAGGGACATGATATGACTGGAATATATTACGTTTGTAGGGGCACAGCACTGCTGTGCCCCTAGGTCAGTTGTGAACGTAACTGAGATTTCAAAAGCCTACGAAGGCAGGCTTTGTTCCGGTAGCCCCAGACGCTCGCGTCTGTTGGGCGTTAGGCGTTACAATTTGCTATTAATTAAACGCCCACTTTTGCTTTAGACCAAACGCCATTTTCATCTTCATCATATTGCTGATGCACTGCTTCCCAAGCAGCTTGTTCAGCTTTACTTGCGTCGTTTGTTTCGTTGAATGCACTGTTATAACGCTCGATAAATGTGCGTTGAGCATCTTCAGAAAGGTGAGTGCGAATTTCCGGAGACAAATCTTCTGGGCTGTTGCATCCACTGGGACAAGCACGAGCCAATGTTTGCTCGATAGTTTGAACTTCTTCGCCGCCAGCGCTTTCGATTAACAGTTGGAATTCACCGCCGCGATCGCTTGGTACTTCTACCATCACTATAAACTCGCCAGCTTCTAACCGAGTTTGATAAATTGTAGCTTTGTCTTCTGGCATTCCCAAAGTAGTCAGGACAGACACCAAACCTGCACCCGCACTACCAGCGATCGCTCCACTCGCAGCACCTAACAACACTGCACCTATGGGACCTGCTGCCACAATTGGACCGACAAAAGGAATAAATAATACGCCTACACCTGTAAGCAAACTCAGGAAAGAACCAAACAAGGAACCAAAAATTGCCCCTGTTCTTAAACCTCCCAAAATTACATCTCTCTTAGTAATAAAGCCCGCAATTCGAGTTTCTGACTGGAAATTTCTGCCCATTACTGAGATATGGTCTCTAGATACACCCCGGTCTAATAAACGCCGAATTACATCATCAACCTGCTTCTGTTCTTTAAAAACAGCCGAAATCGTACGTTCTGCTTGATATGTTGCTGTTTCAGCCACTTGAATACTCCTTTTATCTTCTTTTTACACTCAGGAAAGTACCAGGAAAATCACGTAAGTCACAAAGAAAAAATAAACCGAGTTTCTTTAAAAAACTCATCGCCGAAACAACGGTTTTTCACAAAAAAACCCAGTTTATGCCTCCGTTTTAACCTCATAAGAAAAAAGGAAAATATTTTTTCCCCTTTCCCCTTTCCCCTTTTATTTCTACACACCTACAGGGGTTTTCATGTTAGCTGGTGAGTTAGAACCGTCTGCTTGTAACGCCTCACCTTCAATAAAGGAACGCAACATCCAAGCCATTTCCTCATGTCCTTCCATCAATCCAGTCAGGAAGTCTGCGGTTCCTTCATCATGAAACTCTTCACTACAGCGATCGATATGTTCGCGCAAGTTACGAATGATTTGCTCGTGGTCTTCCACCAACTTAGCTACCATCCCAGTTGCTGTGGGTACATCACCTGCATGTTCCTTAAGGGAAGCAACTTTGAGAAATCCTTCCATTGTGCCCACTGGGTAACCGCCCAAAGTCCGAACCCTCTCAGCTACGGAATCGATAGTTTCTGTTAGTATTTGATACTGTTCTTCCCACAGTTGGTGCAAACTGCGGAACTGAGGACCAACAACATCCCAATGGTACTTTTTGGTTTTCACCAAGAGTAGATAAGCATCTGCCAAATCTTGATTCAACAAATTAACTACTCCTTGACGTTGCTCTTCTGTCAAACCAATGTTTATTTTACGCATTGCTTCGAGTCCCTACTTCTGATAACTTCTTTTCTAAGTTCACCAATTCCAGACCAATCAAACATCAACCAAAGGAATGATTGTGATAATTAAATTATTGCTTGCATTTATGTAACATCCCTAAATCATTTGTGAGAGCTACATAAACCCGGTAACTCCTGCGAAACCGGGTTTCTACTTGTTGCAATTTTTACTTCATCAAATAATATTACTATAACTAGATAATATGACGTAAATTAACATAGTTCTTAAACCCTTACCATTAATTACTTTTATCTCATATGAAATTTCATATGAAATTAGTAAATAAACTAACAAGCAATTAACTTTACATTCAGCTTTGAACTGATTTAAAGCGACATTAAATAGAAATCTGTACTATCGCCATTTGACAATCTCATGCAAAAATTCACCTCTGAAATCTAATTATCAAAAGATAAACAGAGGTGAAACTAACTTTATTTATGCTTACTTTTTACCAGTCACTTTTTGCAGAAAGTTATTGACTTCATCTTCTACTGTGACTGCATCTTGTGAATTTTCAGGACGATTCATCTTGTCAATATCAGCGTCTCCCTGAACTTCGTTAAGTCCCTTGTTGGATTCTGTTTGAACTTTTTCAAGTCCAGGAGGTGCCGATCTACCTATTTCATCAGTTTTCTTCTGAATATCAAGTAGCTGGTCGGTAGCTTCAGTAGTATCGCTGCGATTGCTGCCGATCGCAAAAGCGGGAACAACGTTAGAGAACAAAAGTAAGGCGCAGGTCAACGCCACAATTAGAAAACGTACTGGACGCAAGACAGATACAACAAAATCAATCATTTTCATCGGAAAATACCCCAATCAAGTTAAAGTTGACATTGGTGCAGGAAAATTCTTGAATATATATATATAATCAAGAATTCTGAATCGGATAAAAATTAATCTTTTCAAAGCACAATGCTAAAATAAAATCACACAACCTACTAATCAGCAGCATTTGGATATCAGCGTGGATACTGCCGTGATTTTTTCAATAACATTGCGTTTTCGAGTCAGATTTCCCTGTAATTCATTTGTAATTTGAAATTGCTATTTTATGAATCAACCTGCGGGCTGAAGTTCATATTATCTACATTCGCAATATAATCACTCTATAGGTAGAGCAACTTTATTCACCAAACTGTATTAGGCGTGAAGGTCTATGCAGTTGATAGCGACTATTGATGAATTAAGTATGCGACAGGTGCAAATAATTCAAATAATTTAGATGTTTTTACTGAGTTAGGAATTTTCTGATTGATTTTAGGTTTTACGATAGCGGTATAATACGCGTATTTTTAATATCGATGCCACAGCACGCATGAAAAGCTCCAAGAAAAGTTGGTTGTATAAAGCGCTGAAAATTACCCTGATTGTGGTAGTAGTACTGGGGTTATCGCTAGCGGGGTTTGGTATTTACACTGTTAGGCGATCGCTTCCTACTGAAAGTGGCACAATTCAACTATCTGGACTGCAAGCAGAAGTCAAAGTAGAGCGCGATAAATGGGGAGTTCCGCACATTTACGCTAGCAACTCCCACGATTTATTTATGGCACAAGGTTATATTCACGCTCAAGACCGTTTTTGGCAAATGGACTTTTGGCGACACATCGGTTCTGGGCGACTTTCAGAAATGTTTGGTTCTTCCCAACTTGATACAGACAAATATCTGCGGACAATGGGCTGGGCAAGGGTAGCACAGCAAGAAATTAAACAAATGAATGCAGAGATAATGGCAGACTTGCAAGCCTACTCTGAGGGCGTCAATGCCTATCTCGGAGAACGTCAAGGAAGTGCTTTAAGTCTGGAATACGCCCTGCTGCAATTCCTGAATGCAGGGTATAAACCAGAACCTTGGCAACCGCTACACTCCTTGACTTGGGGTAAGGTGATGGCTTACGACTTGGGTAGAAACCTTGGTAGAGAAATTGAACGTACCATTTTGCTGAAAACTCTCACACTGACGCAAGTAGAGGAATTATTTCCACCTTATCCGGAAGACTTGCCGGTGATTTTGCCAGAATTACAGTTGCAAGCAAATAAAGACGCAAACACACAAACAGAGGCAGACAGGGAAATAATCCCCGTGTCAGCGATCGCTCCGGCGTTAGAATCGATTAATAAGCCGATCGCTGCTTTAGAACAACTCATAGGCTCAACGGGCACAGGTATTGGCTCAAACAGTTGGGTGATATCCGGTAAGCGCACAACTACAGGTAAGCCTTTATTAGCGAATGACCCCCATTTGGGAGTGCAATTACCCTCTATTTGGTATGAAGTTGGTTTACACTGTACGCCGAAGGGTGCGGAATGTCCTTACAACGTAACTGGTTTTTCCTTTGCGGGGATGTTGGGGGTAATTATCGGTCATAGCGATCGCATTGCTTGGGGTGCCACTAATGTACAATCCGATGTGATGGATTTATACATTGAAAAAATCAACCCCAACAACCCCAATCAGTATGAAGTAAATGGCAAATGGGTAGATATGCAACTTGTGAAAGAGACAATTCAAGTTGCAGGAAGCCAGCCAATTGTCCAAACAGTGCGCTACACCCGACACGGACCAATTCTTTGCGATGTCTCTGCTGATATCAAAAAATTCAGCTCAAGTCAGCGGGTGCAACTACCTCAAAACTATGCGATTTCCCTGCGCTGGACAGCTTTAGAACCTTCGAGACTGGTTTATGCGATTCCCGAAATAAATCGGGCAAAGAATTGGCAGGAATTCCGCGCTGCTGTCAAAGGCTTTGATGTATCTGCCCAAAACATGGTATATGCAGATATTGAAGGCAATATTGGCTACCAAATGCCTGGTAAATTCCCTATCCGGGCGGGAGATGGACGCTATCCCGTTCCCGGTTGGACTGATGAATACGAATGGCGCAGCTATATTGACTTTGAGCAGTTGCCTAAAAGTTTCAATCCGGTGCAGGATTATATTGCTACCGCCAATAACTAAGCAGTCAGAGATTATCCTTATTTGATTACTACAGAATGGGTTTATGGCTATCGGGCGCAGTGCATTGTTGAAATGATAGAACAGCAAACCAAGCCGATTTCTCTTGCAGATGTGCAACAGATACAGGGTGACAATCGGAATTTGAATGCACAGACACTAGTACCGATTTTGCAAACTATCTCTTTTAATACACTTCGCCAAGAAGCAGCCCGAAAATTACTATTAAATTGGAACTTGCAGTTAGGAATGGAATCGCCTGCAGCTGCTTTATTTGAAGTGTTTTGGAAGCATTTGCTGGCGGATACCTTTCATGACAAATTGCCGAAGGAATATTATCCTGATGGAGGCGATCGCTGGTATGCTGTAGTAAAAAACCTGGTAAAACAGCCTAATAGCCCTTGGTGGGATAATCGCAAAACCCCAACCGTAGAAAACCGCGACCAAATTATGCGTCAAGCTTTTGCCGAAGCGGTGGATGAATTAGAAAGCCTGCAAACTAAAGACCCGAAAAATTGGAATTGGGGTAAGTTGCATACCGTTACATTTCGCAATGCAACCTTAGGTAAATCTGGTGTTGCACCGATTGAGGCTTTATTTAATCGTGGTTCTTTTGCGACTTCTGGGAATGGGGAAACTGTGAATGCTACCCGTTGGAAGGCTAACAAATCCTTTGAGGTGAGTGATATTCCTTCAATGCGGATGATTGTAGATTTGGCAAATTTGGATAACTCACTAGCAATTCATACTCCCGGACAGTCAGGTCATGCTTTTCATAAACATTACGATGATATGATTGACTCTTGGCGCAAAATTGAATATCACCCTATGCTTTGGGAACAGAAGACGGTGACAGCTAATAGTGATGCGACATTAAAGTTAATTCCGAAATCTGGGAGATAGGAAATGATAGGTTGAATTTAGTGTAAATATTACGCAAAGGTGCAAATTTAGGATTGGCATTTTTGTGCAATACCTGGTTAGTTCCTTTACCCCTCTCCCGTTGCTGTGGTGAAGTACTAGCATTACTCAATTAATTCCCCTGCCTGTCGTAAGACTTCTTGATAGAGTCTGGCGCTAACCCAATATTGAGGTGTAGCATTGCAAACAACTGTCACGACTGCCAATAACCTGCTTGAATTACGTCAATATCCTCGCTTAAATCTGTTTCACCATAATCCCGTGGAATTTTTTGTTGTCCTAAAAGTTGCTGAAATTCCCATACAGATAAGTTAGCTAAGCGACGTGCTTGACCAAAGGTAAAAATATTTTGGGCGTATAGCTGTAGGGCAATTTCCTGACCTATTGCCTGTTCGCCTTGACTGAGGATATCTGATGATAATTCCAAGTTTATCGATTCTGCAAATTGACTCATTACCAACTCTTGCTTAAAAAAAGCGATCGCCTGCTTTCAGGATAAACCATTAAACATGAAAGCAGAATCATCACTGAGGTTGAATACCTGTAACACGTTTGCGAAGAACGTATTAAATATATTCATAAATAAAATTTAACTTTGTAGCGTTAACCCGGTACTTAACAATGGGAATTCTAGGTAAGTAGGGTGTACTTGCCGTAGTGAAAACAGTTATGCAGTGGAAGGATTGGTCTAATGTTCTTTTTAGCGAACGCGATCGCTTACCATCTTGTTCTGGAATTTATGTGATAGCCGACGCTAACAACTGCCTGTGGTAGATTGGGCAATACAAATTGGGTAAAAGATACTGTTTGAAATTATTTAATATGTTCCCAACAAAGGTAGCACTTTTTTCTTTAATAATTCAATTAAAGCTGGTTCCATATATTCATATTCATCTGGAATATCCAAACAAATTACTCTCTTTCCTTTAAGAAAACGCTGAAAATTTTTCGCTAACTTCTTTCTATGTGACTTTTCCATCACAAAAATCATATCAGCCCATTCAATCATTTCCGTTCATACTTGTACCTCTGCATAATAATCTAAACCTGCAGATTCCACTTCAAGTCCGTCATATTCACAAAAAACAGCCTCCGCTGTTGGACTTCGCAATCTATTTTGACTGCACAAAAATAAAAGCTTTTTCATTCATCAATTATAAATCTTTACAACAAAACGCAAAGACGCTAAAAACAACTTTGCGTCTTTGCGACGGCAGGAAAGCACACTCAGGGGAACCACCAAGGGCGCGCTGCCTCGTCTTTGCGTGAAATTATTCTTCGCGATGCTTCTTTACACCATCTCTGATGAAGTTTGCATCACAGGCTGAGGCTGAGGCTGGAACATGAACAGTGAGTATACCACATCTCGGCGAATATTCACCATCATATCCAAGAAAAGTTCGTAACCCTCACTCTTGTATTCAATCAACGGGTCTTTTTGACCGTAACCCCGCAATCCTACGGATTCGCGCAAAGCGTCCATTTGTTGCAAGTGTTCCCGCCACAAAGTGTCAATTCGCTGCAAGATAAAGAAACGTTCGGCTTGACGCATTAATCCCGGCTGAATTTGGTCAATTTGAGCTTCTTTGAGGTCGTAAGCAATTCGCACCTGTTCGTGCAGAAAGGCTTTAATTTCGCCCATCGCCATATCTTCTAATTGATTTGGCTGCATATCCGACAACAGATAGACAAATTCCTTGACTTTCTCCACCAACTTGTCTAATTCCCACTCTTCCGAGGGTAAATCTGGGTTGATGTAATAATCAACGATGTCATCCATCGTTTTCTCGGCGTACTTAATTACCTGTTCCTTCAAATCTTGACCTTCCAACACCCGGCGGCGTTCGGCGTAAATAGCGCGACGTTGGTTGTTCATTACCTCGTCGTACTCAAATACTTGCTTGCGGATGTCGTAGTAATAAGTTTCGACTTTTTTCTGTGCCCCTTCCAAACTGCGGGTCAGCATTCCAGATTCGATCGGCATATCTTCTTCCACCTGGAAGGCGTTCATTAAACCGGCAACGCGATCGCCTCCAAAAATCCGCAACAAGTTATCCTCTAAACTGAGGAAAAATCTTGTAGTTCCAGGGTCACCTTGTCTTCCCGCACGTCCCCGCAACTGGTTGTCAACCCGCCGCGATTCGTGGCGTTCGGTACCAATTACGTGCAAACCACCCAGTCCCACCACTTCATCGTGTTCTCGAGTGGTGAACTGTTCGTATTCTTGCTTGATGCGGTTATAAGCTGCACGCAATTTCTGAATTACCGGGTCATCGGTTGGAGCTTTTTCGGCTGCCACAGCAACTCTTTCTTCAGCTTCCAATTCTGGTAAACTGCGATCGCCATATTCCCGAACCGCAATTTCCACCGCTTCTTTCAACTGCTTTTCTGCATCTTTAGAAAGTTGGGTGGGGAACACCTGTGGCGAAGCTTTCCAAGTTTTCACTTTTTTACCAGGGACAAAGCCTTGAGCGCCACCACTAGACGGCGGAAGCCCCGCAGCTCTTTGAATGCCAAAAGTATCTTCATCTTCTGGCTTCACAACCCGAGGCATAAAATATTCCCGCAGCTTCAAACGCGCCATATATTCTGAGTTACCACCCAAAATAATATCAGTACCTCTACCAGCCATGTTTGTGGCGATAGTTACAGCACCTTTGCGTCCGGCTTGGGCGACAATTTCCGCTTCCCGTTCCACGTTTTCCGGTCTGGCGTTGAGCAATTCGTGGGGAATGCCTTGTTCTCTCAACAACTGGCTGAGATATTCAGATTTTTCTACACTCGTAGTGCCCACCAGTACAGGTCTACCCTGTTCGTGCATTTCGGCACATTCTTTAGCGATCGCCCGCCACTTACCAGGTTCGGTCTTAAAGACCATATCAGACAAATCCTGGCGTTTTCTGATGCGGTTGGTAGGAATTACCGTAACTTCGAGTTTGTAAATTTTTTCAAACTCAACTTCTTCCGTCTTAGCCGTTCCCGTCATCCCACCCAATTTAGGATATAGCAAGAACAAATTTTGATAAGTAATTGTCGCCAGGGTTTGAGTTTCCGGCTGAATTTCTACATGTTCTTTCGCTTCAATCGCTTGGTGAAGACCATCACTCCAACGCCGTCCGGATAAAATCCGACCGGTAAATTCATCGACAATTACCACTTCCCCATTCCGGACAATATAATTTACGTCCTTGAGGAAAAGTTCTTTAGCTTTAATCGCATTAAAAACGAAGTGCGCCCACGGGTCTTCCGGGTCAAATAAATCAGTGACACCCAACAACTGTTCAGCTTCCGCAAAGCCTTCATCAGTTAAAAGCACATTACGAGCTTTTTCATCAACCTCGTAATGCTCATCTTTTTTCAGAGTCAGTGCAATTTCAGAAGCTTGCAGGTATTTTTCAGTCGGGCGTTCCACCTGACCGGAAATAATCAGCGGCGTCCGCGCCTCATCAATTAAAATCGAGTCTACCTCATCAATGACGCAGAAGTTAAACGGGCGTTGCACCACATCTTCTATAGATGTCGCCATATTATCGCGCAAGTAGTCAAAACCTATCTCACTGTTAGTGACATAAGTAATATCACAGTCATAATTTTTCTTGCGCTCATTTGGCGTCATACTTGCCTGGATTAGTCCCACACTCAAACCCAGAAAACGATGTACCTGTCCCATCCATTCAGCGTCCCGACGAGCCAGGTAATCGTTAACAGTAATAACGTGTACACCTTTACCACTGAGAGCGTTTAAATAAGCAGGTAGGGTGGCGACGAGAGTTTTACCCTCACCCGTTTTCATTTCCGCAATTTGTCCCGAGTGGAGGATAACACCGCCTAACATCTGAACATCAAAATGGCGCAACCCTAAAACACGCCGTCCAGATTCTCGAACAACAGCAAAAGCTTCTGGTAAGATATCATCCAAACTTTCGCCCTTAGCGATTCGCTGTTGAAACTCTGCAGTTTTGCCCCTTAACTCTTCATCAGAAAGGGCTTTAATTTCTTCCTCTAAGAGGTTAATTTCAGTAATGTAAGGTTGGTATTTTTTAAGCTTACGAGCGTTGGGGTCGCCCAACAAAGTTTTTAGCATGGCGTTCGTTTTCAACTAAATCAAGGGAGATGGGGATTAAAGCTTTGGCATAAATTATAAGCATTTAACCCAACCGAGCCGTCTTGGTCTTCGATGGGCGTGAATGAGAATAACTCAAAAACGGCACTAAAGCTAGCCAATCAGTTTACGATTGGGATTGGTCTTATCTTAGATTTTAAATTTGAAACTCTCTTAATAGTATCATTTCGCCTCCTCCTGGGGCAGTGAACTCCGACCATGCGAAGGTAGCGATCGCCTCCCTTTAGGGAGAGGGGGGGAGGGGGGGAGGGGGAGAGGGGGGGGACGACTTGGGGCGACGGGTGTGGGGGGATGGGGAGAGTTATGAGTTATGAGTTATGAGTTATGAGTTATGAGTTATGAGTTATGAGTTATGAGTTTTGAATTGTCTTGTCCCCCTTGTCCCCCACACCCGTCGCCCCACACCCCACAGCCGTCTCCCCATCCTCCCCCCCTCCCCCCCTCCTCCTCACTCCCACTCAGAGGAGAGGCGACGGAAATTGTAATCGCTGGCGCTGGGGTGACAGCTGACACAACTGCCAATTTGAACGGGGCGTGGTAGTTTCACTCCAGGATGCAAAGCTTTAAAATAACGCGAGTCATTGACCCGATAGGGCGTTGATTCGTCTTGTAGCTGGACGCGGGAGAAAGTTTGAAGATATCTCCACACCAAAATGCGCGGCGGATCGATTAAAGGTTTGAGTTGTGCGCCGTAGTGTTGGGAGTCTTGCAGAAGATTTTTCCAAGTTTGAGTGGGTAAAACAGCTGGCGGTAGAGCAATGTGACAACTAGCGCAGTTTTCCAAATACAATTGTTGCCCTAGTTGATATTGTGCGGGTACTACGTCAACAGTACCAACTTCAGCGCCTTGAGTCGCCTTAGGAGTCGCACCTTGGGCGTTGGTAGCCATAGCTAAAAGCCAGCCCATAGCTAGACTCCAAGCTAAAATTACCATAATTAATCCGATAGGCGATCGCTTATCTTGACGAGATTTGCGCTTAACAAGATTTGACATTCCCTCACACTCCCCAATATTTAGCAAATATTTATTTATATCTCGCACTTGAGCTAATAATAGGACTTACGCAGCCTTTGCGATGTTTCGGGCTTTTCCTAACGCTCTTCTATGACTCTGGCGAGACAAAAATATTTGTAGATTTGTAAATTTGTAGTAAATTTATAGGTTGGGGAGGACAGCGCTCGTAGCGACCGCGACAGTAAGCTACTGTCCGTTGAAACGTAGTGGAACCCAACATCAAACCAGAATTATTACGTTGGCTTGGGCTTTGCTCTACCCAACCTACTGTCTAATTTATAAAACAATACAGTTCAGTTAAAGATTTTTGATGAGATCGGGACTTACGCAAAACATAACTACTGTAGCGATAATTCATGAATTATCAAAGGCTGTATTGAGGCAGTAGACAACAGTTGCGTAAGTCCTAGAGATTTTTCAACCTGTAGAGACGCGACGCTCCTCGCCTACTGTCGCGGTCGAAGAAGGACGCTGGCTCAAATTTCGCGTCTCTACAAAAGGCAAATTATCTGAACTGTATTGATTTATAAAAGGTTTAAAAGCAAGGGTTGTAGATTTTATCTGGCGAGAGTAGTAAAAGAGCGGTAATACCAATCCACGCTGATTAGAGCTACAGATATCGTCTGAACGTAGGGGCACAATACCCAAGTGCCCCTACAGATTGACATGTGTACTTGTAAAATCGAACTTTGTCAGGACTTACGCACACTCGTTCCAAAAACCCGGTTTCTTCGCGAATATCAGCTTGTACTCACAGGCTATTTTTCGTAGAAACCGGGTTTTTTTGCGTAAGTCCTATTTGTGTAAGTTTTTTATTTGATAGTTGGTGGTTGGTGGTTAAAATCTCCGCGCCAAACAATTAACCACTAACCACTACCACCTACCACCTACCAACTTAAGGAATCGAAACCGATCGCAATAATCTCTCAACAACAGTTCTCGCCCTGCGCCCTCCCGCTGGTATTAAGCGATGGCACAGCACATGAGGAGTAAGAAATTTGATATCATCGGGAATCGCATAATCGCGCCCCAAAATAAAAGCTAGCGCCTGAGTAGCCCGATGTAATGCCACTGTACCGCGAGGACTGACGCCAAGAGTAATTTCTTCATCTTGTCTTGTCGCCCGCACTAATTCGATAATGTACTGTTGCAATGAAGTATCTACTTTTACCTGAGAACAAATGCGGCGTAATTCCTGCACTTCTTCTAAAGTAATGCAAGGCTGCAAATCATTAAGCTTGGCACCACCCTGAAGGTTTTGCAGCATTTGAAGTTCTTCTGTTTCCGAAGGATAGCCCAAACTTAATGACAGCATAAACCGATCCATCTGCGCTTCTGGCAGGGGAAAGGTGCCTTGGTATTCGATGGGGTTTTGGGTAGCAACGACAAAAAAAGGCGTGGGAACGGCACGAGATACGCCATCTACTGTTACTTGCTGTTCTTCCATCACTTCCAGCAAAGCCGACTGAGTGCGGGGTGTGGCGCGGTTGATTTCGTCAGCTAACAGGACATTGGCAAATACAGGTCCGGGAAGAAAGCTAAATTCACCGCTTTTTGGGTTCCAGATATTCGTGCCAGTAATATCAGTAGGTAGCAAATCGGGGGTGCATTGTAATCGTTGAAACCTCCCGTCAATCGAACGAGCTAAAGTTTTGGCGAGGAGGGTTTTACCAACGCCAGGAACATCTTCTAGCAGGGCATGACCACCACTTAACAGACAGACTAGCACTAAACGTATTGCCTCGGTTTTCCCAACGATGGTACGAGCCAGATTTTGTGTCAAAGCGTCAATTTTTTCTCTCATGCCAATTCCTGATTCGTGAGTGCTGAATGCGAGTAACTGAGTGTTAACAAGGGCACATTAATATTGTGCCCTTACTGAAATTTAATTTTTGAGTCCGTAGGGTGCGTTTTTTTGCGTTAACTTACTATAAGTATTCCCACTCAGCACTTCATTTTCATCACTCACCATTCAAAACTAGTTTTGCAGCAATGCAGTCAAGTTGAATTTGTGTTTTCAGTGCGTCTAAAGACGGAAATTTTTGTTCGGGGCGCAAAAATTTTACTAGTTGTACTGCAAGCTTTTTGCCATACAAATCGCCCGCCCAATCAAACAAATGCACTTCTACAGTACATTGCGTACCATTGACTGTTGGGCGATCGCCTATATTCATTACGCCCAAACAGTAATATGAAGCAGTTGGCGATACTTCCTCAACAGTGAAAACACGGACAGCATAAACGCCGTAGCGGGGCACAAACTTATCTTTTGGTAATTGCAGGTTGGCGGTGGGGAAGCCAATAGTTCTGCCGAGTTGTTGACCTTTGACAACTTCGCCGATGAGAGTGTAGGGGCGTCCTAAAAGTTGGTTTGCTACTTCGATGTCGCCGCTAGAGAGATTTTGGCGAATCAATGAAGTACTAATAGGAAGCTCCTCGGTCGAAGCCAGATTTACGCTATTACTGTTTGTAGAAAATTCCCCGGCTTGAGTTTGTAAGGGAACGATCGCAACGGGGATATGATATTTCGCGGCGATTAATTGCAAATCTTTAGCAGTACCACTGCGTTGAGAACCAAAACGAAAATCTGCCCCGATGCTAATTCGCTGGCATTTTAGTTGTTGTACCAGTATCTTTTTGACAAACTCTTCGGGAGTCAGAGCCGATAATTCTTTATCGAAAGGTAATAGTACAAGTTGTTGTACCCCAAGCGATCGCAACTGTTGGACTTTTTCATCAACAGGTGTTAGCAAAGCACGAGGTTGTCCCGTAAAAAATTCCTGCGGATGGGGATTAAAGGTGACAACGGTTGAGTAGGCGTATTCTTTGTTTGTCAGTTGTTGATTGTCATTGATTGCTGAAAGCTGACCATCAGCATGCAAAACTGGTTGAATTACCCGTTTATGACCGCGATGTACACCATCAAACTTGCCAAGAGCAACAGCAGTTGGCGTTAGAGCCAATTCGGTCGAAGAAGTAACCCACACGGAACACCCATTTTGAGACAGATTTAGCACGTCGATACTGGGATTTGAGGTTTGTTGAGCTATCTTTGAGTCTGCACGGGGTGGCAGGGATATTCTGCCCTTCCCTAAGGTTACGCCCCACGGCAGTTCAGCTCGGACGGGAAACCACTACAGAAGCAAGTTTGTTCTGGAGGTCTGGGGGAAGCCGCCCGGAGGGGTTCTCCAGGCGTCTGCTTACCGTGGCATATCTTTTGGATATGCTCTCGCGCACTCAAGCTCTTTATCACCAATCTAATCTAAAATCTACGATCGCTCCGACTGCTAACTTTATGCCGAAAAGTTGCTAACAGGAAAAGATTCTGATAAAGGAACTGAAACGGGAACATGAAGTACCATTCCTTCCCTTGCCATAACGGCACCAGAAAATTTCTCCTTAGCCTGTTTTCCGACACAATCTAAAAAGTCATCGTCATGGGCGGGGTCGTGGTGGAAAATCACCAGATTTTTAACGTTAGCGGCTTTTGCCACTTTCACAGCTTCTTGCCAGGTAGAATGTCCCCAGCCAATTTTCGGCGTGGTTGGCGAATGATATTCGTCATCGGTATAGGTGGAATCATAGATGAGGACATCCGCATTTCGAGATAGCCATAAAACATTTTCATCCAGGCGATCGGCATAATGTTCCGTATCGGTGATGTAAACCGCAGCACCACCACGCCAATTGACTCGATATCCTACGGCTTCACCCGGATGGTTGAGCGGTGCTGTTTCTACGGTAATTTCATCATCGATGTGTATTGGTTGTCCCGGATGCACGTTGTAAAAATGCAAATTAGCCTGCATAATCTGCAAGGGGACGGGGAAATTCGGGTGCAGCATCTGGTCGTTGAGACGCTGTTCTACCGTGGAACCATCCGGAGCGATCGCGCCGTAAATATGAAAACTATTGCCCCTCACAAACCCTGGAGTAAAGAAGGGAAACCCTTGCATGTGATCCCAGTGAGAGTGAGTAAAGAAAATGTAAGCTTCTGCCGGCATTTGAGGTAACAAAGATTGCCCCAAAACATGCAGTCCCGTACCACCATCGAATATTAAGCGTTTACCGCCCACTTGCATCTCAACGCAAGGGGTATTACCGCCATAACGGACGGTGTGTGGTCCTGGACAGGGGATGCTGCCGCGAACGCCCCAAAATTGCACGAAAAATTGTTTCTCTATCCTAGACATGGGTGTTGCTTGCTGGACTGAGCGGGCGATTAATACAAGTGGATATTTATTTTGTTAAGTTTATGCTGTCTCACCATTTTTAGCAGACGGGTAATTTCTTGGTAAAACAGCATACACTTTTTCAGGCTAGTTTTGCCTAGGGCTGTAATCCTTCTTTTGCCTTTGGTGAGAGACTGCAAGGCAAAATCCTCCAGTTTTTTGAGCTGATATGTACGGGTTAAAATCAAAAGCGCTCCTACTTTATAGCCTAAATTTTTCCGTGATGCATTTAACTTACCCTATACGGTTAGCCGTACGTTAAGTAACTGGGGTATAGGGTATAGGGCGGGTCGGGCAGGTCGGACATTGGGCATGTGTAATTGGTAATTGGTAATTGGTAATTGGTAATTGGTAATTGGTAATTGGTAATTGGTAATTGGTTGAATTTTTCGTTTGTTTTTCAGTCATTCCACTGACTTGAAAAATAGTGCTGGATACTTCGGCTAAAGTTATGAGTGTTGAGTAATTACTCTTGACTCTTTTTTCATGCTTAAAAGCAACCCACGGACGGCTTCGCAACCCGCCATAAATGTTCATAAACACGAAAAATCCAATTTCTATTTCTTTACCCTTTCTCCGTGTTTCTTGAAAGCACCCGACTGGCGGCGCACCGCCCGCTACGAATGAAACAAACACGAAAAATCCAATTTCTATCCCTTTCCCCCTTTCCCCTTTCCCCTTGCCTCTTATCCCCACAAAGTGGGGGCCCCACCTCCCCCATGTTTCTTCAGAGTGTACGCAGTTCATGAACGACTACTTAATCGATTCATGGAAATTTGAATTCCCATTCAGACAATTGATTCAGTGCCATAGCATAAGTAAGATTGTATTGCAATGGCGTTATGCTAATGTAGTTTTTACGGACAACATGCACGTCAATGGGTACGTTTTGGGGTAAATTTAAATTTTGTGGTGGTTCCACTTCTTCTAAAACCTCTCCCGTTAACCAGTAATATGTTTTACCACGAGGGTCTACTCGCTTGTCAAAAACATCAATATAGCGCCGCACTCCCTGACGGGTGATAATAGCTCCAGAAATTTCTTCCCACTTCACAGCGGGGATGTTTACATTGAGCAACATCAATTCTGGTAAGGGTTTTTCCGCCAGTCGATCTACTAGGATTTTGGCAAAATTTGCTGCAGGTTGAAATTCCTTGCAAGTATGACTGGTAAGACTTAGTGCCACGCTGGGAATGCCTTCAATCATTCCTTCCATTGCAGCGGAAACTGTGCCAGAGTATAGAATTTCAGTTCCCAAATTCGCACCTTGATTGATGCCAGAGAGAACTAAATCGGGAGGAGACTCTAGCAAAGCCCATAGCGCTAATTTTACACAGTCAGAGGGAGTACCATCGCAAGCCCAAGCATTGATAGTGGGATGAAAAATCGACTCGACAACTTCGGCACGAATAGGTTGGTGTAGGGTTAGTCCATGTCCGGTTGCCGATCGCTCGCGGTCTGGACAAACTACAGTTACATCATGACCGGCTTGTGCCAAGGTATTCGCTAATGTACGTATACCGAGAGCAGAAACTCCGTCATCATTGCTAATGAGTAATTTCATGTGTCAATTGTCAAGAGTCATATAGTCAACTGTTAATAGTTAAGAGTTCAGAGTCAATTGTCAATGTCCGCAGTCACAAGCTTGCAATAAAAAAACACTTTAGAGGCGCGATCGCCTCTAAACTGATAGAAAGGGATTGGGTTGCAACCGCCGCCTTTAATAGACTTCGTGGCAGAAGTCGGGAAAAAGGGAAAGGGGGAAAGGGAGAAAGAAATTATTTATTACCCTTTCCCTTTACCCTTTACCCACAAGAATACAAAAAAGAATGAGTGCATTCTTGTCTAATATAAAATTGGCATCCCACTGGATGTTATTAGTCCAAAGTCCTTTCGCTCTCGAGTCAATCCTCTACAATCTAGGGATTTTTGACTCTTGACTAATGACTCTTGACTAATGACTAATAACTAATGACTAATATCTCACAACTGTAAAAAATGACGAATCAGCCTAGCAATTTAGAGGCTCAACTTTTAGCACTGCGGCTTGAAGGAGAAAAAGCGATCGCAGCCGCCGATTCTCTAGAACGTCTAGAGGAACTTCGAGTCAGCTACCTTGGTAAAAAAGGCTCGCTGGGGGCGCTGCTGCGGAGTATGGGACAATTGGGTGCAGAGGAACGACCAAAAATTGGGGCGATCGCCAATACAGTCAAGGAAGCCCTGCAAACCAGTCTCGACCAACAACGCGCCGCCCTCGAATCCGCTCAAATTCAAGTACAATTAGAGGCTGAAGCTTTAGATGTGACGATGCCGGGAATTTACCGTCCCCAAGGTCGCATTCATCCCCTCAATGGTATCATCGACCGAGCGCTGGATATTTTTGTCGGTATGGGCTACACCGTGGCTCAAGGTCCGGAGATGGAAACCGATTATTATAACTTTGAGGCTCTTAATACTCCGCCCGACCACCCCGCCCGCGACATGCAGGATACTTTCTATCTACCAGACGGAAATCTCCTGCGTACTCACACATCTTCAGTACAAATTAGATACATGGAAACCGAGGAACCACCCATTCGGGTTGTTGCCCCAGGACGCGTTTATCGGCGAGATAACGTAGATGCTACCCACTCAGCGGTTTTCCATCAAATAGAACTTTTAGCCATTGATGAGGAACTGACATTTACAGACCTTAAGGGCACTATTAAACTGTTTTTGCAGTCGATGTTTGGCGATTTACCCATTCGCTTCCGCGCCAGTTATTTTCCGTTTACGGAACCGAGTGCAGAAGTTGATTTGCAGTGGAATGGTCGCTGGTTGGAAGTAATGGGCTGCGGTATGGTCGATCCAAATGTCATGAAAACTGCAGGTTACGACCCAGAAGCTTATACTGGGTTCGCCGCCGGTTTTGGTGTAGAACGTTTTGCAATGGTCTTACACCAAATCGATGATATTCGCCGCTTATACAACAGCGATTTGCGCTTTTTACAGCAGTTTTAAAAAAAGTTAGGAGTTATGAGTTATGAGTTATGAGTTAAAAAATAAATAATTC
Organism: Heteroscytonema crispum UTEX LB 1556; assembly: GCA_044006015.1. Lineage (GTDB taxonomy): Bacteria > Cyanobacteriota > Cyanobacteriia > Cyanobacteriales > Nostocaceae > Heteroscytonema > Heteroscytonema crispum. The sequence continues at coordinate 16,445 of JBIPDF010000020.1, read as the reverse complement.
ATAACTCCCCACTGGGCGGCTGGGCGCCTCCCAACTGCCAACTGCCAACTGCCAACTGCCAACTGGGCGCCTCCTAACTCCTAACTCCGCGCCTCCTAGTGACGGCAATTATCACAATGTCCGCAAGCCATATTCGCCGCTTCTTTGTCAAAACCAAAAGCACTTAACAAAAACTGCCAGCGGCATTTTTTTGTACTCAGATACTGAACCATCTGCTTTGCAGCCACCTGATGTCGTGGTGGCTGAGTTTTTCCACCAAGATTAATCGTGTAATGAAACGGGTCAAGCCACTTTAACTGACCGCTGCTGTGAAGCAGAGAAAGCGCGATCGCCCCTTCTGCAAATTGTCGCGACACTGCATTCACTTCCCCCTGTTTCGGCAGCTTTTTTACCAACTGCTGGGCTAAAAGTTCTTGCGATCGCACTTTATCCTCAAAAAATCGCTGTCTTTGCTTATCCTCTGCATCTAACCACCCCGTAGGCTCGCTAATCAATGTCAGCGCCTCAGCCGGTTTGCCATCTCTTCCAGCGCGTCCAATTTCCTGCACGTACTCAGAAAGCAGGTGCGGCGCGTGAAAGTGAACCACCCAACGAACATCGGGTTTATTAATACCCATCCCAAAAGCACAAGTACAGACAACAAAAGGTATTTTCCCGCTTAACCAGCTATTTTCAACCGCACGGCGTTCCTCTGCTCCCAATCCCGCGTGATAGCTAGCTGTAGCGTAACCAATCTCTGATAACCACCCAGCTAAATACTCGCTGTCTCGCCTCGTGCGTACGTAGACCAATCCAGGTTTATGTTGCCTATCTTGAATAAACCTTAATAAATGTTGCTTTCTGTTCCTTGGAGTCCAAACTATACGAACAGTGGGGTTAAGATTATCTCTATAAGGATTAACACGAAAAACCGCTGGTTGCTCTAAATTTAAGACTTCCTTAAGAGTTTCTTGGGCTAGAGAGTCTGCGGTGGCGGTGAAGGCGGCTAGGCTAATTTTTGTTCCCCCTGGTTTCGTTTTTAACAGTGCTGGTCGCACCGCCCCCAATCTTCGGTAAGCAGGTCTAAATATCTCTCCCCATTGCACCAAGCAATGCGCTTCATCGAGAATCAAGCCGTTGATTTTCAAATGGGGCTGAGATAACCTTTCCCACACTGGCGCACTCAACAAAGTTTCTGGCGAGAGATAAAGTAATCTTAATTGCTGTCTTTCCAAAGCTTGTAGAGTTTGTCGCCGCCGTGCGGAAGGCAATTCACTATGCAAAAGTGCAGCGCTAAGATTGCGTTCCCTTAATTCCTGGACTTGATTTTCCATTAGCGCCACTAAAGGCGAAATAACTAACGTTAATCCAGTTTGTAGAAGTGCCGGCAGTTGGAAACAAATTGATTTTCCGCCACCAGTTGGCATAATAATCAACGCATCTTTTTGTGCCAACAAACTGCGGATAATTTCTCCTTGTGGCGGACGAAAATTATCGTAACCCCAAATTTTTTGAAATGCCGCACGAACCTCTTGCCAAGATGAGGTTTCAGATTTATTCATATTTAATAGTAGATGCCCCCGTCTCCTTGCACACATCTTAATGACGTGATTATGAATATAGCCTCTACTATGAAGGTAGCGGTTCAGTAATTTCAACAATTTATACTCTCACGCCATTTTAATCTACCGGAAGCTACTACTCTGCGAAAAGCTTCTTTCATAGGCTATTGTGGTTCTACACAGCAAGCAAAAACTATTCTTGCCTAGTAAATAATAAATTAGTATAAAGTGCTTTATGCTACGCCACACCATCAGACCAAGGGCGGTGCGTTATAGGCAAAGAAAAATAAAAATAAGGCGTTGCATAATTGCGGGATGTTTTTGAATTTTTGTAAACTAAAAAACCTAACTTCTTCGCGCACTTCGCGTCTAGCCTGCGGCATCCCCGAAGGGGTACGCGGTTCAATAATTCATCCCTACTTTATGCAACGCCAAAAATAACAGTTGACATTGACGTAGCGTCAAAACGCATCTTAGTTGTAGCAGTCTTAAATCATTCGCGAGAAACGAGAATCCCGGTTTCTCTAACAATACCTTGTCCAAACGGACAAGATATTATCTAAATAGTACAAGTATTCACCCGGACATGATACAACACTAATTTTTGTTTAAAACGGAGAGGGGGGGATTCGAACCCCCGTTGGGTTTCCCCAAAACGCATTTCGAGTGCGTCACCATCAACCACTCGGACACCTCTCCACAAGGTATATTTTGCAATTCTAAACTATTATAAACCATCCACTACCCCAAATTAAAAACCTTGTACCAATTCGCGTGAAAACGTTGCAACTGCCTCAGAGTCGCCCTCGCCCACGGCAATAAAGCGGGAGGAAAATCCACGCCGCTTTTTGCCTCCCCTTGGTGATTCCCCTGAGTGTGCTTTCCTGGAGTGGGTTGGTGGAATCGTATGTTTCAAACGTTTGGAGAAATGGTAAGTAGAAAGGCGCAAAAAAACGAACTATGTAACGAAAAGTAAAGTTAGTCAACTCATATCTTGCACCAGCCTAGTCATGCACAACAAAAATCACCAAGTGCGAACAGATCCGCCAGGGACTAGAAGTCCCTGTCTTATAGCTTAAGTCCTCTATAAGAGGACTGAAAACTAAATTGATTTAACGTCAAATACATGACATTATTTTTGTCGATTCATGGTTTATGCGTTGCATGTGCATTCCGGTGAATCAAAACCCTCTTCTCTTCAGCTATGCTGTAGTATGCCTCGTGCCTTATTCAACGATAAATATTCACGCGCCCCCTATTTATTGCGTTTCCACAAGTCAAGTAGGACAGTCCGCAATTCCAGTAAGGTTAACATTACAAAACATATGTACTATAGATTCCCTGGTTTCCCGTAGAAGCCCATTTATCTCTTTTGACATTTTACGTATAACATTGGTAATAAATTGTACGCACTCACTGAGATTTGAGATGAAGCTTAGTAAGGCGATATACATATCTCCTTGAAAAGCATTTAACATCAATTCAATTAAAATCAGGTGCTGTTTATGTATTGCTGTTTGGTGTAGTAATTATTTTTAAAATATTTCCTTGGTTATCCTGATGACTCAGGATATTGGGTGTATGTGGGTTATACTGAGTTAAAATCAGATAAAGGTTGCATCTTAGTTTACAGGCAATGCTTATTAGGGCTTTAGGATGACATCTATGGTGCGGATACCTATCTAATTTTATAGGAACCACTACTTTTTTCGATTACGTCTGTAATATTAATATTCCCAATGCATTTTCCTGCGGGAAATATGCGTGATTTTCCTGTGAAAAAATCCTTATTAATTAAGTTAGTAGAATATCGCTGCTGTTCTTTGCTTATTTTGGCTAGAGATTGAGAATAAATAAGCAAATTTCGCCAAGTTAATTAACTTGTGCGTTAGCGCAGCATGACCGAAAGTCATTAGATTGTGCTGAAATTTTTAACGACATAAGCGCAGCAGATTTGTATCTGACTAGTGCCGACTTTTCATGCTTTCAATTATTCATAATTACTGCGAAGTTTAAGCTTTGCGGACAGAGTTTGCTGCGCGTTTTGAGGAAAACACACTACTGAAGGTTTACATATATGGTCGCCGCATTAGAACTGCAAGAGTTAATCAAATATTCGCTCCAAAGTTTAAAAAATATCGACGCACTAAAAAAATTATTTTGGAATCAATTAAATTACGAACGAGAAAATAAAGAACTTTCTCGTCGTCAATTGACTGATGCAGTTACTAAGGTCGTTGAAGGTGAACCTTTGTTGTTAGCTTCTGGAGGGGCTAATAAAGCGTTTCATGTAATTTACACTTGTCTAAAATGTGAAAATTTATCTAGAGAAAGTGAAAGAGTAGTTGTCAATCATCTTCTGCAAGAACATCCCTACACTTTATTTGTATTTTCCAACAAGTCACGATCGCGCTGGCATTTTTTAAATGTTAAGTATGATAGTTCACCTCAAAAACGCAGATTATTCCGTCGCATTACTGTTGGTGAAGGAGAACAGCTACGTACCGCGATAGAAAGAATAAGTCTGTTGGATTTAGATTCTATCAACTCCAATGCGTCAGCGTTAGATATTCAAACACGTCATGATCAAGCGTTTGATGTTGAAGCTGTCACTCAGGAGTTTTTCAGAGAGTATCGTAAAACTTTTGAGAAAGTAGAAAGTTTAATTAAATGGTCAACAGGTTCAGGATGTAAGCGGTTATTTACTCAAAAGCTTTTTAACCGTTTGATGTTTATTGCTTTTATCGAGAAGAAAGGCTGGTTAAAGTTTCACAAAAGAACTGATTATTTATCAGCTTTGTGGGAATCTTACCAAGATGATGACGGAATATCGGACAAAAACTTTTATAGAGATAGACTTTCTCACCTCTTCTTTTCAGGACTAAATAATCCTCAAGAACAGGACATCGCCGGAATTAATAATGGTGGTTCTCTCAAAGAATTAATTGGTACTGTTCCTTACCTCAATGGTGGTCTTTTTGAACGAGGTGAAGATGGTGAAAACCCTCAAATTATCATCCCAGATGATTGTATAGATACTATTATTCATGACTTATTTCAACGCTTTGCTTTCACCGTTACTGAGAGTACGCCGCTTGATGTCGAGGTAGCGGTAGACCCAGAAATGCTGGGGAAAGTGTTTGAGGAACTCGTCACAGGTAGACATGAATCTGGAAGTTATTATACTCCCAAACCGATTGTTTCTTTTATGTGTCGTGAGGCGCTAAAGGGGTATTTAAAGACACAAGTTGCAACTGAATCACATGATGCAGTAGCACAATTTGTTGATGAACATAATCCAGATAATCTGGTTAATCCAGAAGCAATATTAGAAGCTTTACGTCGGGTTAGATGTTGCGATTTTGCTGCTGGAAGTGGAGCTTATTTATTAGGGATGCTTCACGAGTTACTAGATTTACGCCAGTGTTTATTGGCAAATAAAGGGTTAGATTCAAATACTGTTTATCAACGCAAATTAGAAATTATTGAAAATAATCTTTATGGTGTAGATAAAAATTTATTTGCGGTCAATATTGCGCGATTGAGGTTATGGCTATCGCTAGCTGTTGAGTATCAAGGTGAGAAACCGAAACCACTACCTAACCTAAAATATAAAATCGAAGTGGGAGATAGTCTAATTGCCCCCAGTCCAGCAACAACAGGGATGGTTAGGTCTGAGTTTATAGACCAATTCCGTCAAAAGAAAGCTGAATATATGCGAACCCATGAAGGGGGTAAGAAGCGAAAATTAGAGCAGGAAATGAATGAGTTAAAAACTCAAATTGCGCTGGTTACTCATGGAAGTACCAAGATACAAGGGTTTGATTGGGCTGTAGAGTTTGCAGAAGTATTTGCTGATGGCGGATTCGACATTTTACTTGCAAATCCCCCTTATGTAAGACAGCAATTAATTAAAGATTTAAAGCCGACATTACAAAAGGTTTATCCGACTATTTATAATGGAACATCTGATTTATATTGTTTCTTTTATGCCCGTGCTTTGCAACTTTTGAAAGTTGGCGGGATGTTAGCGTTTATTTCTCCCAATAAGTGGTTTCGTGCTAAGTATGGGGAAAAATTACGTAAGTATATTGCTGATACTTGTCGTGTTCATAGTATTACAGATTTTGGAGAGTTGCCAGTATTTAAAAGTGCTGCTACTTTTCCAATGATTTTTGTTGGTCAGAATGGGGAAGCTAATAAATCAACTATTTTCACACAAGTTAAATCTTTAGAATCTCCTTATCCCGATGTTTTAGCAATTATTCGAGATAAAGGTAAAATTTTACCGAATAATGCTCTAAATGGTTCAAACTGGACATTAACCGATACCTCTTCCGCTAATCGACTGAAAAAGATGGAAGAGGCTGGTATTTCATTAGGCGAGTATGTCAATGGTCAAATTTATTCTGGTGTTAAAACTGGCTTTAACAAGGCATTTGTAATTGATGGTGCAACACGAGCAAAATTAATTGCACAAGACCCTAAAAGTGCAGAAATTATTAAGCCATTAGCTGTTGGTGATGATATTCGTAAGTGGCGGATAAATTATCAAGATAAGTGGCTGATATATTCTCCTTGGAGTTTGAAAATAGATAATTATCTTGCGGTTAAGAAACATCTTACTCAGTGGTATGAAGAATTAAAAGCACGCCCTCAGTGTCGAGATGGTCGATATAATTGGTGGTGTATGGCAGGTTACGCATCTAAGTATGTAGATGCTTTTAAAATGCCGAAGATTATTTTTCCAGACATTGTTAAAGAATCACGTTTTACTTTTGATAACACAGTTAATTATCTACTTAATACAGCTTATATGATTCCTGTTCATGATTCTTATTTGCTTGGTGTATTAAACTCTTCTTCTGTTTGGGAATATGCAAGAGCTAATTTTTCTTGTCTTGGCGACCCAGAAAAAGGTGGGCGTTTCCGATTCATTTATCAATCTGTTGTTAACATTCCTATCCCCAATGCTTCTACAAGCGATCGCCAAGCAATATCCAATTTAGTCCAAAAATGCCTAGACGCAAAAGGTGTAGGGTGTGAAGCATGGGAGAAAGAAATAAGCGATCGCGTCGCCGCTCTCTATGGACTGTAGGAGAATAGAGAAAAGAACAATCTCGCCTACAGTATTAAGAAATGTTGAGGGAAAAACCATGCAGTCCCCTGTAAACTTCTTCACTGCTGAAGAATATCTCCAATTAGAACAAACTAGCGAAGTTCGTCACGAATACTTTGGTGGTCAAGTTTTCGCCATGTCTGGCGGTAGCAAACAACACAATACAATTACCCTAAATATTGCCAGCATAGTGCGTTCTCATTTGCGGGGTGGTTCCTGTAGCGTCTTCATGGCTGACATGAAAGTGAGGATAGAACTAGCTAATCAAAATAAAAACATATTTTACTATCCCGATGTCATAGTTAGCTGTGACCCCGACGACCAAGACCGTTTTTATTTAAATTATCCCTGCTTAATTATAGAAGTGCTATCACCAAGCACAGAACTAACAGACAGACGAGAAAAACTTGTTAACTACCGAAATTTAGAAACCTTACAAGAATATGTATTAGTTTACCAAGACGAAATCACAGTAGAAGTTTATCGTAAAGACCCTCAAGGAAATTGGTCACTGACAATTTTAGGTAAAGATAATGAATTGCGCTTAGATTCTATTGGCTTAACCCTCACAATGGCAGATATTTACGAGGATGTAATCAAAGTATAAAATCAGTTTCTATTCCATTCATAACTGATAGGATAAAAGCTATGCATTCCCCCGCCAATTTCCTTACCGTTGAAGAATATCTTCAATTAGAACAAACCAGCGAAATTCGCCACGAATATCTAGAGGGTGAAATCTTCGCAATGGCTGGTGCTAGTGAAGAACACAATCTAATTGCAGGGAACATTTACGCTTTACTACGTCCTCATCTACGTGGAACTCCTTGTCGTGCTTTCGTTTCAGATATGAAAGTTCAACTCAAGGTGCAAAAGGCTGATATATTCTATTATCCCGACCTTTTAGTCACTTGTGACCCAAATGATAGAGAAAGGTACTTTAAAACCCGTCCAACTTTAATTGTGGAAGTGTTATCAAATTCCACTAAAACTACAGACAAGCGGGAGAAACGTATCAATTATCAAAGTATTGAAAATTTACAAGAATATGTATTAGTTTCTCAAGAGGAAATCAAAGTAGAAGTTTATCGCAAAGACCCTCAAGGAAATTGGTTATTGGAAATCTTAGGTAAAGATAATGAATTACACTTAGATTCTATTGGCTTAACCCTGACAATGGCAGATATTTACGAAGACGTAATAAATGTTTAAGGTGGAATAAATTATGCAACCAGCTTTACATATCAGAACTAAAGCTTTACCAGGAAACAAAATAGAAATTGAAATCCCCGAAGCTGAGATTGGTGATAGCGTTGATGTATTTGTGATTTTACCAGAAAAAATTTAACCAAAACGGCGTTCAGTGATAGATATACTAGAAGAAGTTCACGCCAAACACCCTCCGAAAAGTGCTGAATAAATAGACAAGCAACTGCGAGAAGAACGGGAATTATGGGACAGCTAGTACTTCCTTGTTCTAGGCTCTATATCATAGATCACCTGTTGATTGATTAATTACTCTTCTTTGCGTCTTTGCGCCTCTGCGTGATATAAAAATGCCTACCCACGATATTATAGACAACCGCAATCAAAAATTGGTAGACCAAATTAAACGCATTCTCGACTCATCAGAAGCGGCACATTTTGCGGTAGGTTATTTCTTCCTTTCTGGCTTCACCGCCATTGCGGAACGTCTTACTAATATTAAAGAATTACGCTTGCTAATTGGCAATACTAGCAACCACGAAACCATCGAACAAATCGCCCAAGGATACCGAAGATTAGAATTAATTGAAGATAAAATCGAAGCACAAAAATATCCTAAGCGCAGTGAAGAAAAGCGGATGGCGAATGAAACAGCAGCCAATATCCGTTCCAACATCGAATTAATGGATCAGACGGATGAAGCCGAGACGCTGGTTAAAAACCTAGTGCAAATGATAGAAGAAAAACGGCTTCACGTCCGCGTTTATACAAAAGGAACTTTACACGCTAAAGCCTATATTTTTGATTACGGTACTGTTTATGATGGCAAAGGTAGAGCTTTAGACCGTGCTGAAAAAGGGATTGCGATTGTAGGTTCATCTAATCTTACCCTTTCTGGCATCACCCATAACACCGAACTTAATGTAGTAATTCACGGTAACGATAATCATGCCGAATTAACTCATTGGTTTGATGAATTATGGAACGAAGCCCAAGATTTTAATGAAGCCTTGATGAGAGAGATGAAACAATCTTGGGCGGGTTCTACAGTCCGTCCTTATGATGTTTACTATAAAACTCTCTACAGCTTAGTCAAAGATAGATTAGAAGATGCTGTACCAAAAGATTTAATTATAGAAGACGAAATTAGTAAACAATTAGCAGATTTTCAAAAAGTAGCTGTCAATAATGCCGTGCAAAATATCAGAGACTATGGCGGTGCTTTTGTCAGTGATGTAGTAGGGCTTGGAAAGAGTTTTATTGGTGCTGCAATTGTTAAAAGATTTGAACAAGTAGAACGCGCACGTCCTTTAATTATTTGCCCTGCACCACTAATAGAAATGTGGGATAGATATAATGAACTTTACCAGTTAAATGCTCGCGTTCTTTCAATGGGAATGTTGAAAGAAGACGATGTAAACGGGGTAAAACTTTTATTAGATGATTTCCGATTTAAAGATAGAGATTTTGTACTTGTAGACGAAAGTCACAACCTGCGAAATCACACAACTCAAAGATACAAAGTAGTCGAAGCCTTTTTAGGTGCTGGTAAACGTTGTTGCTTTTTGACAGCTACTCCTCGAAATAAGAGTGCTTGGGATATTTATCACCAGTTAAAATTATTTCATCAAGATGATAAAACTTATTTACCGATAGACCCACCTAATTTAAAAGAATACTTTCAATTAGTTGAAAAAGGCGAAAAAAAATTACCAGAATTACTATCTCATATCCTCATCCGTCGTACCCGCAACCACATCTTACGTTTTTACGGTTTTGACTCACAAACCCATCAAAAAGTAATAGATACACCTAACTATCGAGAATACTTGGATGGAAGCCGACGCGCTTATGTAATTGTCGGCGGAAAACATCGATTTTTCCCCAAACGCGAATTAGAAACCATTGAGTACAGCATTGAGGACACATACCAAGGACTGTATCAGGATTTACAGCAATACATCGGTAAGTCCCGCAAGCGTCAACTGGTTAAACCACCCACAAACGAACTTAGCTATGGGCGTTATGGACTGTGGAATTATGTTTTAAAAGACAAACAGAAGCAAGAACCTTATAACACTTTGCAACGCGCAGGTGCTAACCTCCGGGGTTTAATGCGAGTGTTATTATTTAAGCGCTTTGAATCAAGTGTTTATGCTTTTCAAACAACTATCAAAAAATTATTGATAGTGCATGAAAGATTTTTAAAAGCACTGTCTCAAGGATTTGTACCCGCCGGAGAAGAAGCCCAAACTCTGCTATCAGAAGATTATAATCAAGCAGAAGAACAAGATTTGATGGACGCATTAAAACAGGTATCTAATAAATATGACCTGTCGGATTTTGATGCAGAAAGATTACAACAGCATATCGAGCATGATATTAAACTTTTGAAAAATATTTTGGATTTAGTTGAACCAATCACCCCTGATAAAGATACTAAATTACAGACTTTAATCAAATGGTTATCCAAACCAAATCTCAGAGAGAAAAAACGGCTGATTTTTACTCAATATGCCGACACAGCCAAGTATTTATTTGATAATTTAAACCCAGATGGCAAGCGTGATGATATTGATGTAATTTATAGCGGTAACAGCAAAAATAAAGCGCGGCTAGTAGGAAGATTTGCCCCTAACGCCAACAAAGAATATAAATTTAAACCGGGAGAATCAGAACTTAATACCTTGATTGCTACCGACGTATTAGCAGAAGGTTTAAACCTGCAAGATGGTGATTTAATCATTAATTATGATTTGCATTGGAACCCAGTCAAGCTAATTCAGCGTTTTGGTCGTATTGACCGTATTGGCAGCGAGAAAGATATTATCTATGGGTACAACTTTTTACCAGAGTTAGGTATTGAACGCAATTTAGGTTTAAAGCAGAAACTTAAAAATAGGATTCAGGAAATTCATGACACCATCGGTGAAGATGCTGCCATACTTGATAAAACAGAACAACTGAACGAAGAAGCAATGTATGCCATTTACGAACAAAATGGTAAAGAGTTGAGTCTATTTGATATCGGGGATGAAGATAATTTCTTAGATTTAAATGAAGCTGAAGAAATCCTCAGAAAATTACAAAAAGAAGACCCTGCCGAGTTTGAACGCATCGCCAATTTACCGCATGGTATTCGCACTACTAAATTTTCCATGCAAAAGGGTACTTACATTTTTTGTGAGGCTTCTGACCCTAATCGACCTGATATTAAAGGCTACCAGCAACTATTTTTATTAGATGATAAGGGAGAAATAATTTCTAGAGATATCCCCCGTATCTTAGGTGCAATTAAAGCCGATAGCATCACCCCCACCTTGACACTTCCCAAAGACCATAACGCTGCTGTGATGCGCGTCAAACGCCAATTTGCAGAAGAAGTAAAACATCGCCAAGCCGAACGGGAATTTAACCAGCGTTTGACTCAGGGACAAAGGTATATTCTGCGGGAATTGAGGATATTTTTTAAGTCAACTACAGATGAGGAAGTAAAAGCTCAGGTCAATATTCTAGAAAAAGCGTTTCGGGCTTCTGTAAACCAAGCTGTCAACCGTGAGTTAAATAAACTGCGGCGCGATGGTTTTACAAGTCAGGAATTGTTTAACCAGCTAGTACAGATTTACCGTCAACATAATATGCATGAATTGCAAGATAATAACTTGCCTACGTTATCTCAACCAATTCCCATTATTGTTTGTAGTGAGGCTTTGGTGTAATTTCATCAAATTAAGCCTCATTTGTGAAACATCATAATTAAATTATAGCAGTCCTAAATCATTCGTGGAAATTTAGAAACCCGGTTTATTGGAGAAATTATCACAAATTAATGAGTTTTTACAACACTGAAGTCTTATTTTCTGATGCTTGGATAAATGCTTCAAATTGACCGTTGGGAGTCCATTGAATAGCGCCATCTCGTCCTGTCAAAAATAATTTTGTATTGGTTGTATTCAGCGCCGTCAAAGTTTCTGTATCGACGTTAGCAGAAGAAGCGATCGCTACTTGGGGTTTGAGCGCTAAAACTAAATCTTTCAAGGACTGACCCCCGCACCACAGTATTTGCGGACGGGGTAACCCTCCTTTCTTAATGAGTCCGCGCAATTCGTCGGGTTTGAGACTACCTACCAATAACCAATTTTGTCCGAGAATTTGCATCTGTAAAACTGGCAATTGGTCGTTGATTAATTGCGCTACTGTTGAACCAACAGTTACAGGTTGACCAAGTGCCAAAGGTTGGTAAATTCCCTGGCGTTTTTGCACTTCTTTTTGAATTGCCATCGTTGTAATAATATTGTCTGGCTGAGGGGAATATTCATAAAAAGCTTTAATCGGCAAGCTTTGCAGCAATTCCAGCCAACCATTGCTGCCTTCACCTTGGAAATCAGTTGCGATCGCCCAATCGATTTTATTCACACCCTGCTGTTGCAAAAACGGTAAAAGCGTGAAGCGTCCCGCACTTTCATCTCCACTGTTAATTAACGTTACTGTTCCTCGGTCTTGAATCACAAAAACTGGTTCTCCACCAGCTGCCAATACTGTAATTCGCGATAAAGTGTTTGCAGCATGCCAAACTGGAATGAGAACTAAACCAACTGCCATCAAACCCGCAAACCACCAACGTTTCTGCCACCAACGCACCAACCAAGCCAATACAATCAGTGCATAAATACCCAGTAACTGCCAAGTGGCAATACTTCCAACCGCAACAGAATTTCCTGGTAACTGAGCAAAAAATTCCGTCAGTTTAATTAGCCAATCTGTAGGGTAATGCAAAACTGAGGCGATCGCACTTCCAACGGTCGGTATAACTAATGACGCTAAAGCACTGATAATTCCACCAATACTAATAATAGATATCAGTGGTGTAGTCAGGATGTTCAGGGCTAGGCTATAAGACGGCACAACTCCAAAAACGTTGAGTTGCAGGGGTAACGTCCAAATTGTAGCCGCAAGGGGAACAGCAATCAAAGAAGCGATCGCAGGTGGTAACCAACTCAAGCGTTGAGTTATGGGAGATGCTGTCACTATTAATCCCAGTGTTGCCAAAAAACTGAGTTGAAAGCCTAAATCCCAAATCCAGATGGGATTAAACAGCAACAACAGCGTCGCCGCCAGTACCAGCGAACCTAACTGCATCACCTTTCGCCTGAAAGCCACACCAATTAAAGCGGCAAATCCCATAATTACCGCTCGCAGTACCGCTGGCTGAAAGCCTGTTAAACTCAGGAAAATAATTAAAGACAACCCGCCAAGGATAAATTGCGTACTGCGTTTTGCACCCTTGGTTAACCCCAGCACTACACCTAAAATCAAAGAAGTTTGAAACCCGGAAGCCGCCAAAGCATGGGCTAAACCCGCCTTTACAAACAAATCGCGAGTATCGTAAGGTAAATCAACAGCCTTGCTACCCAAAACCATAGCACTGACAAGCGGACCAGAAGGGACACCCAACCAGCGAACTTGCGATCGCACAATTCGTTGGCGAAATTGCCACCATCCCCATTTGCGATCGTCATCTAGAATATTTACCTGTCGTCCAATCAACCCAGCAAATGTCCCTTCTTGCTTGAGAAACTTTTGAAAGTCGAAACTACCAGGATTAGACGCAGCTTTCGGTTTGTATAAAATTCCAGTTACAGCAATTTGTTGGCGGGGATGCAACCCAGTTGCCTGAAGCAAAGGCACCGTCACATATAACTTACCAGTTACCCCTTTGGGAATACCAGCTGAACCATTATCATTTTTTACCTCATCCAGCCCAGTTGCATCCAACCAAAATTGTCCTCGCTGGTTGCGAGTCACGCGGGGTGTACTCGCCACCTCCCCACGAACAATCACAATTTGTTCTTGATTGTTGTTATTTCCTGGGGGGACAAACTTACCAATATCCTTTTCCCCTGGCTGGGGAACCCGGAATTGAAAATAAAACGTTGCCAACAACCCCACCAATCCAGCAGCTAACCATACCCTCGGGTGAGGAATAGCTTGCCCGATATTGGGCGGCGTCTTGGTAATTGTCCCACCTTTTTCTGGTTTGCGAGAAGTTTGTTTAGGAATATTAAAGCGTCTTTTAAAAGCGATCGCTCCCGTTACCCCTAAAACCAACATCCAAACACCACCCAAGGGAACTGCTGTAAACAGCAACCCGAAAATATAGCCCAAACAGATAACTACACCACTGACCTGAATCATGAGACTTTTTGCAAAAGTACCTGGCGACTAGAAATCGCGGCTATGTTGAAGCCCGCCTTCGCGGGCTTTGTACGCGCAACGCCGCAGACTTTAGTCTGAGGGGCACAGACGGGTTTTGTTTCTATAGCCCCAAACTTTAGTCTGAGGGCATTCATCACCTTTTGCAATATTTACATCACAAAGACATACCCAACTTCAACCCCAGTAGCGCGTGCAGAAACATCACACAAAGCGCTGTACTACCCAAATAGGCATGAAGTGCGCGTAACCCCGTTTGATTTCCTCCAAAACCACTCAGAGAAATTGCACCGTTAACCAGTAACAATAACAGCACAATCGAGCCAGTCCAAAAATGGGGACTTTCCATAATTGGTTGATGCTGCATCACCAGAGACAACACCCCACCGATGTAACCAAGTGCCATGAATAAAAACATCCACGGAGCTAGTTTACAATGGTCGCTGCGACTTTTCATCGCAGCATCTTTATCCGCAACCAGGCGTCCCCGCCAACCAGCAAGTCCGACAAAACTGCCCATCACAAAAATTACAATACCCATCATTGCCGGATGTCCCCAATGCACAATGAGTTCGGGAACACCTAAACTGCGAAAAAAAGCAGCGATCGGTTCTAGAATCTCAGTCAAATTCACCATCCCTATCTCACACCCTTCTCACTATTTATGCACTAGCATAAACTCTCAAATTAACTAAATTAGCTATCTGACTTACGCAAAGCCCCCCGTCCGGGGGGTTGGGGGATCTACAACGTCTGAAATACCAGAGATTGCGTTCAAACTGCGTGAGTCTTAAGCTAGTCAAACCTTTATTATTGCAAGCTTTTGAGGAAATCGAGCTTTGCTGTAAATTTATCAGCAAAATAATCGGCAACTTCTCTAGAAGTCAGTAGTATCACCTGTGTTCCATGTCGAATTGGCTGAAATGCTGCCCCAAAGTGCAATGTGAACTGCTAGCCTTTCTGTACACATATCTAGAATTCATCCCAGGTATCCGAAAATAGTCACCTTTTTGTAATTCTTGACAAGTCGTCATAATCCTCAAAGTGAAGATAACAGATGAGATTTCTTCCTGTTCAGGACTTACATAAAGCCCCCCGTCCGGAAAGCCAGCCGCCGTAGCGACCGCGACAGTAGCCCAAGCCGCGTGGGTTGGGGGGATCTCCAGGGCAAGACAATGCCTATTTTTTCGTATAGCGTGCGTAAGTTCTACTCTTAATAGTCCTTGCTTGTGCTGTACCTTGCCAACAAATACGACTCAAACATCTGCCTTCTTCAACAACGGAAAACCCAACTTCTGCCGCTGTTCCACATATAAATGTGCAACCTTCCGTGCCAAATGTCGAATTCTGCCAATGTAGCGAGTTCGCTCAGTTACAGCAATTACACCTCTAGCATCCAGCAAATTGAACGTATGCGAACACTTAATCACATAGTCCAGACTTGGTAACACCAAACCTCCTTCCGTCAATTGCGTAGCTTCCTGCTCGTACAAATTAAACAGCGTCAGCAGCATCTCTGGATTCGACGCCTCAAAATTATAAGTACACTGCTCAATCTCTCCTTGCAAGTGAACATCACCATATGTAATGTTGTCCGTCCACTTAATCTTGGTAATCGCCTCAACTTCCTGGAGATACATCGTCAATCGTTCCAGTCCATAAGTCATCTCAATCGACACCGGACGGCAATCAATCCCGCCACACTGCTGGAAGTAAGTAAATTGGGTAATTTCCATCCCATCTAACCAAACTTCCCAACCAGTACCCCAAGCACCCACCGTCGCATCTTCCCAGTTATCTTCCACAAACCGGATATCGTGGTCTTCCGGACGAATGCCCAAAGCCCTCAACGAATCCAAATAAATTTCCTGGATATTATCTGGCGAAGGCTTAATCAGAACTTGATACTGATAATAGTGTTGAAAGCGATTCGGGTTTTCGCCATAGCGCCCATCCGTCGGACGACGGCAAGGTTCAACATAAGCCACAGACCAAGGTTCTGGCCCCAACGCCCTTAAAAAAGTATGGGGATTCTTCGTACCAGCCCCCTTTTCCATGTCATAGGGCTGGGCAATAAGACAACCGCGATCGCCCCAAAACTTATGCAATATCGCTATTACCGATTGAAAATTCACGCTAACCCCTCCTTAATCAGCACAGTGCATAACCCATTTTTGCTTAAACCCAGCACCGTGAGCAGTTTGGGGTGACCAAAATAAATCCGAAAAAACTTTCCGCGCAAATAGTTGACAAGAATATATTCGCTCGCTATATTGAATAAGTGCCTGAGAGACGAGCGCCACAGAGCGGCGTCAACAAGGACACCGAACCTTGAAAATATTATAGTTTGAAAGCCAGTATACAAC
>JBIPDF010000019.1:0-114723 GCA_044006015.1 Heteroscytonema crispum UTEX LB 1556 | reverse complement strand
CGTAAGGGGAATCTAGTAGTGGGTGATTCTACTACCAATAGTACCCTCAAGGAAGTTCTGGCAGTGTTGAAAAACGCGCCGGAAGCCTACACCTTGTCTGTACTCAGACAGGTGTAGGTAGTTCACGTGGCAATGATTCCCAAGGGGACGTCACCCTTATGGATATTGAGGGTCGAAACACGATCCATCTCGATGGTGGCAATGCAAATATCACCCTAGGTGGCGAGAGTCACAATGGGGACATTCGTTTGCTGAACAGTACTGGTCAAGTCACAGTTCACATTGATGGCGGAACGGGGGACATCCTTGTAGGAGGTGCTTCACTCAAGCCAGCTGACTTCGTCTTTGCAGCCAATTATGACTTGCCAACCCTCAGTGACGTGAATGCCTTCATCCGTAAGAATGGACATCTTCCTAGAATCCAATCGGGCGAAGAGATGAAAAATGCTGGCATCAACCTGACTGAATTTGCGATGAACCTATTGCAAAAGCTGGAAGAGTTAACCCTTTATCTCATCCATCAGGACAACACTATTCGTGAGCAACAGCAACGCATCGAACAATTGGAAAACCATATTTCCAGGTAGGTTTCCGATTGGTTGTGCTTTGCTTACCGATGGCTGTAGTCATTAAAACGATCGTGTTTTTACTTGAAATTGCTTCACGCTAAGTAAGCTCGTGGTTGTTGACAATCTATAGGTGTCACAGCCAATCATTTCACCGGAACGGAGCATAGGCTATCTATTGATTTGTAGAGGCTATCTCCGTCCGGTAAATTCAAGCGTTCGACTTCATCAATGCATCTTGAATAGTTGTACAAAAAAACAACAAAAGAGTCTCCAATTCAATCACAAACTTAACTTTAAGCTGTGAGAGATGTAACACCAAAAAAGGGACTAAAGATAATAAATATGGATTTACTCCACAGATTCCAATGTGGCAAAAAGCGGGTAGATTTGATTGTAAGACTTGCGAAGACCAAATCAAAAAATTTAGTCAACAGGTTGGATGGAATTTGGGCGAACAAATTAAAGCTTTACCTGGAGATTATGTAGGACAATATCCAACAGTTGCTACTTTGGGTTGGCAGCGTTATGTTGATAGCGATAGAAGTTTGTTTAACCAAGCAATTTTCGGTAAAGGAACGTGGCAAAACTGGAGGATTGAAGGTTTTAACTTTTTTGACACTCTGAAAAAGTGTCAAGGTCAAACTCCGGGCGCAAGGTAAAAATTAGATATAGCAGTCCTAAATCATTGATGAAAATTTAAAAACCCGGTTTCTTGGAGAAACCGGGTTTCTGGACGGATTGCTATCGGGAGATGGGGAGAAATTAGTTAAAAATTAGATTTAATATTATCAAATTCCTCCCTTACTTTCAGACGCGATAAACTGTTTATTCTTCCAATTTGCGTCGGCGATTTTCGTCGTTTACTGATTTCCTCCGGCGGAGTTTTTCATCTTCTCTTCTGGAATTATCAAAGCTGTCATCTAAATATTCGTCATTTGCTGTTCTTCTGCGGCGGGGTTTTTCATCTTCCCTTCTGGAATTATCAAAGCTGTCATCTAAATATTCGTCATTTGCTGTTCTTCGGCGGCGGGGTCTTTCTTCTTGGTCTTCACGGATGCGGCGGCTAACTTCACTAAAGAAATCTCGTCGCAAAAAAGGATAATCGCTTACCCACAAGTTACGACTGCGAATATAAATATCGCTGATTTCTTCAATTGTGCTTAAATCTGGGCGATTTGACATTACTATCATTTCAGCCATCTGACCGAGAACAATGCCTTTGTGGGTAACGCGCAGTGGTGCTTGCATCTGCGCGGTAAATCCCGTGTCGTCGCCTACCTCTAAATTAATGCGTTTTTCGCGGTTTTCTACTATTACTAAATCACCTTTGTTGTTGACGGTTTCCTGTTTGCCAACCAACTCTTCTGTGATCCACAAATCCAGCACTCGACCGCGAAAAAAGCCACTATATTTGTAACTGCGACATTTTGCATTACGCAAACTTGCCCATAAAACTGGTCCCCACAGCCAGTAAAAAGCACCGAATAGCCCTATTAAAAATATTAGTGCAAAATCAATTCTGAAAATTAATTTTACTAGCAGTACGACAGCCGCAGAGACTACAGAAATTAACAGCCGCTGCAAAAAATCTGGAAATTTTCCCCAATAGTATTTGTACTGGGGACCAGTGGCAATTAGGGGAATGAGTTGTTCAAATTTCTGGCGAGTCAGTGGGACGAGCATGATTTTAGATTTTGTTGGTTGTTGGTTGTTGGTTGTTGGTTGTTGGTTGTTGGTTGTTGGTTGTTGGTTGTTGGTTGTTGGTTGTTGGTTATTTACTACTACTCACGCGCCTACGCGCCTACTAACCACTAACCACTAACCACTAACCACGCGCCTATTAACCATTAACCCCGGAGGGGTTCACCAGTCGCCTGCGCTCGTGTTACCCGGACGCAGCGCCCCTTCACCATGAACCATTAACTAATGACTAATGACTAAAATTTCAAACTGGTTAGTGCTGAGTTTTAGAGTATCTTTTCTAATCCATATACTAACGACTTTAACTGTTGAACTTTGCGAATTGCCAGTAGCACTCCTGGCATATAGCAAGCGCGATCGCTTGTGTCGTGTCGTAAGGTATAAATTTGACCTGGTGCGCCAAATATCACTTCCTGATGGGCAATCAACCCCGGTAACCGCACGCTATGAATGCGAATGCCTTCGCCTGCTAGGCTTCCTCTAGCCCCGGCTATTTTCTCTTCTTCTCTTACTTGGGCCTCGTTAAAAGTTTTACCTAGTTCTGCCAGCATTTGCGCGGTTTGAATCGCTGTACCGCTAGGAGCATCAGCTTTTTGGTTGTGATGCAGTTCGATAATTTCCACATGGTCAAAGTATTGAGATGCTGTCACCGCTGCTTGTTGCAACAGTACCATTCCGATGGAGAAATTAGGAATTATCAGGCATCCGGTACTGGCTTTTTCGGCAAAATCTGCCAAATTTTGAATTTGTTCGGGATTTAAGCCGGTGGTGCCAACAACAGGACGAATGCCGTAGGCGATCGCGCTACGAATATTGTCATACACTGTACTGGGATGGGTAAAGTCTACTATTACACCGGGTAACATATTTCTTTCACCCGCCACATACCCCAGCATCGGTTCTAACTGATTGGTAATAGGCACTTCCAACGGTTCACTTAAACCCGCCAGTTCTCCCGCATCTTTCCCCTGATGTTCGGGACTGGTATCAATTGCACCCATTAAATTCATATCCGGTGCTTGGGAAACCGCTTTTATCACCTCGCGACCCATTTTTCCAGCCGCACCGTTGACAATAACCGGGATCGGACTTTGATTCGCCATAGTTCGAGAAATGCTTTTTGAGCCAACAAAGGAATTGTAGGAGAATTTGGTTATCTGGTGGTTTCTCAAATCTCTGGTTCTATTCCTGCTGCACGCAGCTGTGCAGCTAATCTTTCAGCTTTTTCTTCTAATTGTTGAGTTTTTTCAACCCCCCAAAGTAAGAGTTTTCCATTTTCATCCCACCATCGTAACCAGTAACCGATGCGATTTTCTCTAGTTCCTTGCCACACTCCCAAGAATAAACCGATTTGGGCAATCCAATAACGGTTATTATCATCGGGACTGCTGAGTTGATATCGTCCGGAATCATTCAACTGGTAAACTTCTAAATCTCCCGTGCTTAGTTCAAAAATGGCGTAGTTGGGAACTTGGAGAACTCGCTCGTAGAAAAACCACTTCCCTGGTGGATAGGTGGGTTTGATAGAATACTCGCCGCCTTCTGTATCGGAAATAAATTCCATGACTATAACTGGAATATCGCCTTGAAGTTGGGGAGTATAACTGCGTATAACTTCTTCTCTTGGTACTTTAATTGCTAGTATATATGCCCAATCGGGTGCTTTTACGACTATCTTTTGATTTAAAGTGGCACAGATACCGTAGTTGGTGGTACTCAAAGCATTTGCTGGCAGTTTACCAGCAATTTCCAAGCTTTCAGTTAATGCAGCAGCAAGCGACGGCTGATTAATGTTATCTACTGGCTCATTTTCTAATACAAAGTCATCTGGTAGTTTTTCCCAGGTTATTTCATAATGGGTGATACTGGCTAACATGGTGGTTTTCATTAGTTGGGTTTTTTATGCTTTTCATGAGTTAATAAAAATTACTCAAATACTGGCGACCAGATATCAGCAACTGCTACTTCCCACCCAGGAAGTAAATCTGGTAGAGTCAGCATGTCACCATCTGTTAATACTTCTTGACTACCAACACGGTACACTTCTAAAGTTCTAGTTTTTGGGTCAACCAAAATACCAATTTGAGTACCTAAACTCATAAATTCCTGAATTTTTTGGCGGAGTTTATCGAGGGAATCAGTCTTAGATTTTACTTCGACCATTAAGTCAGGAACCAATTCTGCATAGTCTTCTGTAGAACGCTTGAGTCTTTCTGCCCGCACAAATGATACATCAGGAGCGCGTAAATCTGTGTTTGGCAATCTGAAGCCAGCGCTGGAACCAGTCACGCGTCCTAGCTTGCGGGGCCTAACCCAATTGCCCAAAAGACGAGCAAACTCAGTTCCAACTTCCTCAGACTCGTAACCTGATGGACTCATGACAACAATGTCCCCGTTAACCAATTCCATGCGATAGTCAGGATAAGCTGCCTGCATTTTTTCCAGGTCTTTGACACTCAGAGACATAAGACCTCCTAAAACATCTGAATCTATCACCATCTTGGCATTTCTAATCAAGAAGGCAGAGGGCAGGGGGCTGAGGGCAGAAGGGAAACCCTATAGAGAATTTTAAGGGTTTATACAATTATCTATGTGCTTTATTATACGTAGTATTATACATATTTGATTTTCTCTACTAATAAATTAGCGGACTTGAGACTTTATGGCAAAACGCAAAAGGTATCTATTTTTACCTTATGCCTTCTACTTCCTTCTGCAGTATACCTCTGCCTTCTGCCATTCCTCTGTCTGTTATCCTAATCCACAGCCAGGGGATTTTGTTCGCAATTGTTTGCAAAATGCCTGAAAACGATTATCATTTTATTTTATGAGTGTACCGAACATTACTGTAGTTGCTGGTTTGGCTGGCTGTGGCAAAACAACTTGGATTTGCCAGGAGATATCTTGTAGAGATGCAAAATTTCGCGTTGGGGATGAAAGTATATTGTATTTTAGCCCTGGGACTGGCAATGTGCCCATTGACCAAACGCGCCTTGCTGCGGAATTTCCTGAGGTTAAAGTTTTTAATGATGGACAAGAAGTTGAGTTTCTCAACCAGTTAGCAACAGCAAATGCTGTTTATATTGAACTGGGGTTTTATTTGGAATTAGGAGCAGTATCGCAATTATTAGATAATTTACCGTATCGAGCGATCGCTATTCTGCCAAAAAAACTTAAAAATTCTGAGTACCACTTTTGGACGCAGGAAATTTTAGTAGGCGCACCTGTTGACACTAGCATTATCCAAAATCAACTTTGGCGTGCCCCAACTAGTGGTCAAGTTCTAGACGAAGACAGTTTACACGAATTTTGGTACGAAATTACTCAGGGTGCTTACGGCAAAGTTACCCGCGCTAAGGGAATTTTTGATGTTGCTGATGGCAGAGTATTATACGGTGATTTTGTCGCAGGTGTACCATCAACTGATTTTCTGGAATTGAACTTACCGCGTCACTTAGAAGGTAGACCGCAGCGTTTCAGCGGGATGGAAGTGTCGGGGCAAAATTTGGACGAAGTTGCAATGAAACAAACCTTGCAAGATTGTTGTTTGTCAGAATCAGCAATTTGGCAATATCAACAACAAGTAAAACAGATTTTATTGGAGGAGAAAATAGAGTGAAAATAGCAGTGATATCTTGCATTCATGGCAACTTGGAAGCCTTGGATGCTGTATTGTTAGATATCGATAAACAAAAAGCAACAAAAATATTTTGTCTTGGTGATTTAGTGGGATATGGTCCCCATCCAAATGCAGTAGTTGCAAAAATTCGCTCTTTAGATATTCCTACTTGTGCGGGCTGTTGGGATGAAGATATTGTCGAAGGATTGAATGCTTGCGATTGCAGT
Source organism: Heteroscytonema crispum UTEX LB 1556 (assembly GCA_044006015.1). Taxonomy (GTDB): domain Bacteria; phylum Cyanobacteriota; class Cyanobacteriia; order Cyanobacteriales; family Nostocaceae; genus Heteroscytonema; species Heteroscytonema crispum. Next base: position 108,607 of record JBIPDF010000019.1, on the reverse strand, counting down.
TATCCTTCTTTATTGGCTGAGAAAAGAGGACAAGTTGCTCATGAGTGGACGAATCAAGAAATTCATCCAGAAAATCGCGAATTTTTAGCTCAATTACCTAACAGTTTGCGAGAGGAAAACTTGGCTTTTGTTCACGGTAGCCCTCATAGCAACCACGAGTATTTATTACCTGAACTCGATGCTTTTGTGGCGTTAGAGAGAGTAATTTCCACAGGGGCAGACATGTTATTTTGCGGGCATACCCATGTGCCTTATGTACGTAATTTGAATGGAAGCAGTTTGCAAGTTCGCGTCAAAGGTGGAGGGAAAGAAGAACAAGAAGTGAATTTTACTGCGCCTTTAAAGCGTATTGTAAATGTTGGTTCGGCGGGAGAACCCCGACATGGAAGACCAAATGCAACTTATGTGATTTATGACAGCGATACTCAAGAAGTGACGTTGCGGGAAGTGTCTTACGATTATCAGAAAACTTGTGCGGCGATTATTGAAAATGGATTGTCGGTAATTTTTGCTTGGCGAAATATGGCCCAGAAACAGTTAAGTTGCTGTGGGAGTGTGTTTCTCGCCCGACTGTGGAATGGTTGAGGACGCTTGATTTTGGTTTTTTTGAACTGGATTGTTTGTTAATCCACGGTTCAACGGTATCGGTTGATGAGGAACTGACACCAGAAACTCACCCTATAATAATGTGCGATCGCCTGTCGCGAATGCAAGCAAATAATTTGTTCTGCGGGCGTTCTGGTAATCATTTTCAATATCAACTACAAGCAGGTTCTATCACTACAGCAGTTACAACTCTCGACACTCAAGCGTCTCCCCAAATTGTTGAAGTGTCTCCGCGTCAAGTCATTGGGGTGGGTAATGTCGGACGCACACCAGGTGAAGCAACGTACACTCTCTATACTCCAGCCACAAATCATGTGCAATTTCAAACTGTGCGCTATAAAGTAAATTACCATTTACCTAAGCCTTGAGAATGTGGTTTCATTTAGAAAATTCTATCGTGAGGTTAACATTGCCCACCCTACTAACTGTGCCACGATGGCAATATAAGTAAGAAAAGTTTTTTATGCCACAGACGGAAATTAACGATATATCGACAGATAGTTCCTTAGTTGATCCTAAAAAAGACCTGCTGGGACATGCCAGCTTCGCCAAGTATTTAGCAGACAGTATTTGCAACATGACCTTTCCTGAAGGGTTCGTTATTGCAGTGTACGGGTCTTGGAGTTCTGGTAAATCTACACTATTGAACTTCTTAATTCATTATCTCAAGCAAAAGCCAGAGGAGGAGCAACCAATCATCGTTCCTTTTAATCCTTGGTTATTTTCTGGGCATCAAGACATTACAAGGCGCTTTTTTGAGCAATTGCAAAACGTTTTAAGCCAAGAATCATCTGTGCCCAAAGGCTTGAAAGACAGAATAACTGATTTTGCCAAGTTTATTTCGGAAATTCCTCTACCTTATGCTCAAACTGGCAAGGCAGTAGCAACATTATTGGACGAGGATGACAAGGAAGCGTCAGAATTAAAAGAAGAAGTAGAAGACAAGCTACTACAGCAACAGCAGCGAATAGTCGTGACAATTGACGATATTGATCGGCTTGCTGCTGATGATATCATGCAGCTATTTCGCATTTTCAATGCAATACCAAATTTTAATAACGTTGTCTATGTTTTGGTATTTGATAAAGAAGTTGTCATGAAAACAATTACAGACAACAAAGAAATATCAAGAAAAGCATACTTAGAAAAAATTATTCAAGTTGCTTTTGAGTTACCTATTCCAGATAAAACCTCACTCCGCAGGCTGCTTTTTCAAAAGATTGATAGCATATTTTTTGACATACCCAAACAACAAATTAACCAAGCTCGCTGGAGTAATATTTACTTTCAAGGAATAGACCACTTTATTACTAGCAACCGCGATATTGTTCGTCTTACTAACACTCTAACAGTGACATATCCAGCAGTAAAAGGTGAAGTGAACCCGATTGATTTTATTGCTATTGAGTCGCTACGAGTCTTTTGCCCAATGATATATGGTATAATCTGCCAAAATCCTCATATTTTTGCAGGAAAGTTAAACTCTTCAATAGATGAACTCAAAAATCTGCTAAATACCTGGATTGCTCAACTGCAAGATGGCGATAAGCAGCCCATAAAAAATCTGCTCATCCACCTTTTTCCTAAATTAAAATTTGTTTGGGGTAATAGCTATCTAGATGAGCAAGAAGAGTTTGAATGGCGTAAGCAACTACGTGTATGTAGTTTAGAAATATTTCCTATTTACTTTCGTCTAACGTTGTCAGCAGGTGAATTATCTAATACTCAAATAAAAGCTATCCTTGCTTTGGCTGGAGATGCAGACAAATTTAGAGACTATCTCATAGAACTTGCTAAACAAAAACGTCCAGACGGCACGACGCAAGCTAGGGTATTCCTGGAAGAAATGGAAAATTACACTGAACAAAAAATTCCTGTGAATTGTATTCCCTCAATTGTGCAAGCTTTGTTTGATGTGAGCGAGCAACTTTTATTGTGTCATGAAGATAGATGTAATGGCATTCTTGATTTTGGAGATGAAGTTATCATCAGTCGTTTACTTTCACAACTTTTACGTCGAATTGAGGAAGCGTCACGGTTTGAGTTGCTAAAAAAAGCAATTACTCAAGGTAAAGGATTAGCAATAATTAATTATGAAATAGCAACATTAAAAGAGCAACAAAGTAAATATGGTACACATAAATCTAACTTGGAGGAGGAATGGCTTGTGAATGCACAACACCTCAAAGAACTGGAAGAAATGGCTGCTAAAATGCAGGTAAAAAGTGATACTAACGATAAATAATATAAAATCTGTATTTATTTATAGTGTTTCTCAGTTGGGTACAATATACAGCAATCCTAAATAGATTGTGAACGCTTATTCGTACAGAAATGCCTTGGCGAACGAAAAAACTTGGTGATTAACGGCGAATTCAAACAAGAACTTTACTGCTATAACTGATGGACAAAATTTTTGACTTGCAACTAGATATCTTTAACTCTAAACCAAATTATTTCTGCTGGGTTGGTTGAGGTCAGAATCCCGGTAACTTTTGCGAAACCGGGATTTTTTAAACGCATCATGCATTAATGCGGTTACCCCCCATTTCCCCCAACATTTTTATACAAAGTAACTCGACTAATGCTAAATTAGTCGATGGCTTATACTTGCTATTGAAATAGCCAATGGTTTTGCTATTGACATAGTTAAGCATTTCACTATTTTGGTGTGGTTGATAATTCAAATTGGTATATCGTGTACTAACCCACAACCGATTTATGTGAAAAGATGAGTGCCATACCTTCCCCAATCACAAAGGTTTTCGTGTAAATGAACAGAAAATTTGCCCTTACCCTACTTTCCAGCCCGACGCTGTTTGCATCAATGATGTCTATGGTCATGATGGCTCATCCAGCTCGCGCCAGTCAAACTGTAACCCCAGCGGGAACTCATGTTGCTTGCATAGCTGACCCCCACTCGGCAATTCATCGCATGGTATGTGAAAGGGTTAGCAATAAACCTGCAGCTATGGTAAAACCAGAGGTAAAAGTGGCGCAAGTTCAACCAAATCAGGTTGCTGAGTTAGAATTTACCGACCAAGAAAGCGATGAGGCTATCCGCTTGTTTGGCTGTGATTGCCCTGTTTGCCTCAATGCGGTACGTCAGTTACACGACTTGCCTCAAATACCAGTCTAGTGATATTACGGTTATTAGCATAATTTATAGTATCTAAATAGACTGCTTTCTGGTGGTAAGAATAACAGTTAAATAAAAGAGCCAGAGTATTTAATTTCTGGCTCTTCACTTGAGACAAAAGAATAATCAGAGTCAGGCAAACTAAACGCAAAAACTTAGATTCTGCCTAGGTTATGCAAACCTAAGATAACGCCTGCTCCTAAGATATGACCGAAGGCGGCAGTCGCCAATACCGCAGGTAAACCAAAACCGCCAAAAAAGTTGGATGAGGGCATTTCTGGACCAACGTTGGGGTACTTAATGGTAAGTTTGCCAAAGGCAATGGCAAAGATGTTGCAGAGAATCATAATTACCCCAACGGTTGGACTCCATTGCAGGGTTGTGGGCACGACGGCGAGCAATGTGGAAGTAAGCAACTGATTTCTCCTGAAAATTCTTGATTATCGAAACATCTGCTTGAATATTTACCAAAAAATCTCTACATTCAGCTTGATTTTGAATCAATAGTTAACAGTTATTCTAAATCCTTAATACAAAATACCTCTGCTACTCCTATTCAGTGGGCGATCGCTTCACCACAACTCTTTGTAAAACCACTGTTTGTAAAGTTTCAATTCAACTTCAATCAATTCTAAATATCTGTGCTATGAAAATGCTTGACAAAAGTATATATTTTTATATTAAAGTTAATTATTGAGCCAACAAACAAAATTGATCGCAGTAACTAACTCTAAGATTGGCTGGAATGGAAACCCTAAACTTATAAAATTGCAACGATCGGACTATGCAGTCATCTTTGCACCCTGTAGCCGATACTGAATATAATGTATAATTATTATCGTTTGTGATCGAATCTATCAAGTAAAATAGTCGTAAACTTTTAGAGTTTAATGCCAATAGTGCTAGTACTATCACTGATATTAGGATTGCCGGTCGCGGTTCTGTTTATTCAATGCATTGCGGCATTGCTATCAAATCGCAGTCCTGCCAACAATGAAAGCATCTCCCCACCAAAAGTAGCTGTATTGATACCAGCTCACAATGAAGCATCATGTATTGCAGCAACTCTCTCAACGCTGATGAGCGAGTTAACAAGTCAAGATAGTGCGATCGTAGTGGCTGATAATTGTACTGATGAGACAGCTGCGATCGCCCGTGAATTTAATGCGATCGTGCTTGAACGCATTGAACCAACACTTAGGGGTAAAGGATACGCTTTAGACTATGGTTTGCAGTATTTGAAAGCCAATCCTCCTGACGTAGTTGTGGTAGTTGATGCTGATTGTAATGTGCATCAAGGCGCAATTCAACAATTGGCGAGAATGGCTGTTGCAACGAATCGACCCGTTCAAGCAACCTACTTGATGAAACCACCAGCAAATATAACGCCAAAACATGCAGTTTCAACACTGGCGTTTATGGTGAAGAATTTAGTTCGTCACAAAGGAATGCAGCAATTAGGTTTACCAGCTTCATTAACTGGTACGGGAATGGCTTTTCCTTGGTTGGTAATTAGTCAAGCAGCGGTGAAGAGTGGTAATATTGTTGAGGATAAGCAGCTGGGATTAGATTTAGCAATTGCTGGATATCCGCCAGCTTTCTGCGAACAAGCCTTAGTGACCGGATATTTTCCCCAGCAAGAACAAGCAGGTAACACTCAAAAAACGCGCTGGGTTCACGGTCATTTGCAAACGATGGTGACACAAATTCCGCGCCTGGTTTGGGAATCTCTGCGTCAAAGACGTTTCGATTTGTTTGCAATGGCGCTCGATTTGTCAGTTCCGCCAGTTTCGTTGTTAGTTGCAATCTGGTTGCTGGTTACGACAATAGCTTTATTCTCATCAATTGTATTCGCAACTTCCTGGAATCCAACGATTTTATTAGCCATCCAAGGACTGCTAATTTTAATTGCAATTATTAGCACTTGGATCAAGTTTGGACGTACTGAATTACCCTTGCGGATGCTGTTAATTATACCTGTTTACGTTCTTAGTAATATCCCCATCTACAAGTCTTTTATCGTACAACGAGAAAAAGATTGGATTCGTACCGAAAGAGACGTTTAAAACTTGGTCTAGTTTAATACTCGTAATATCTGGAGTGGCTGTTAATGGTTAATGGTGAAGGGGCGCCCTTGGTAGGGGAGCCACTGCGGTCTTGGGGTCTGGCCAAGGGTCGCAGTGGCGTTTTCCCGACCCAGGCGACTGGTGAAAGAAAGGAGGGGTTAATGGTTAATAGTTAATGGGGAATAGGGAATGGGTAACGGTTTACAGCCAAAATTCCATGAACAATGAACAATCAACCATCAACCATGAACTATGAACAATAAACCATCAACCATCAACACCTGCTAAAGTGAAAGAGCGATCGCCCTCCAGATACCTCCAGATAATTTACACTCAAGGTGATAACCCATAATTTTCTACCTCTGTTATGACATCGACAATCGATTCCTTACCACCAAATCTAGCTAAAATCGTCCAACGCTTCCAACGCGCATCTGAACCGAAGCGACGTTACGAACAGCTAATTTGGTATGGTCAGAAATTGGCGGCGTTACCAGAATCTGATAAAGTGCCAGAAAATAAAGTCCCTGGTTGCGTTTCCCAGGTTTATATTACAGCTACCCAGCAAGACGGTAAAGTTGTATTTCACGGAGATTCTGATTCTCAGTTAACTAAAGGATTGGTTGGATTGTTAGTTGAAGGTTTGAATGGATTAACACCTTCAGAAATTGTCCAAGTTACTCCAGATTTTATCCAAGAAACCGGCTTAAATGTCAGTTTGACACCTTCCCGTGCTAATGGTTTTTATAACATTTTCAAAACCATGCAAAAAAAAGCGTTGGAATCTCAAACTATAGCTAATGATTAGCTAATGGTTAATTGTTAATTGTTAATTGCTAACAGAGAAAGGAAAATATTTGTCGGTTGGGTGTAACGAAGTGAAACTCAACCGAATCAGTAATTTCTGCGTTGGGAGAAGTTCCGCTCCAGCCAACCTACTGTCTAACGTTAAATTGATAAGCCTTGGAGAAATACTGTACGGTAAATTAAGGTTTGTAGCGTCACGCACCGACGATGAGTTGTGACAATATCGTAAGTCCTGACAATAAAAGTAACTAATTAAATATTGTATAATTTTCTAGTAAATGTTATGTAAATTTCGCGTATTTATACTAGACATAATTGATAACAATCAAGTACGCTTCTCCTTAGAAAAAAGGAGGAACTATGACTCGTATTTATAAAAGATTTGCTGTTGCTAGCATATCCGTAGTTGCAATAATTGGGAGTATTTCTCCTGCTAATGCTTTCCAATTTTTTACCAATCGCGACCAATGGGAAGCAACTCTGGGTGTTCCCACCGAAACTCTTGACTTTGGTGAATCTAGAGGTTTCACTGGAACAACAGTGTTTCCTAACGATGTATCTGCATTAGCTAGTGTAATTAACGGCATAGGAATTGCTGGGGGTACAGCAGTAGGTGCTGTCTATAGTAGTGGTTCTGGCTCGGTTCGTGGTACTGTCAGTCTCAGCTTACCCTCTCCTGTAAATGCACTTGGATTTGATGCATCGGTAGGACCAGTCAATAGAACATTGTATGCAAATTTTCTTACAGAAGCTGGTACGCTCCCCTTGCCTGGACCCGGCTTTGCCTCAGCTTTTTCAGGAGTCATTTCTGAACCGGGCGATGCGCTGATCACTGGTTTCTCTATAAGTAACATTAGCGCTGGAACTGGATTTTTTAATGCGAGCAATATAAGTGTTCCTGTTCGTGTTTCTGTTCCCGAAGCCTCTTCCACATTGGGTTTACTAGTGGCTGTTGGCATTTTCAGTGCTGGTTCAGTATTTTTTCGTACCCAAAAGCTGCAATCCATACAGCGTAGCAGCGAAACATGATTAGTGTTCCAATCCAAGGCTTGGGCGTCCATACTTACGGTGGTGGTTTAGCACGAGTGTGGTCAATTGGGGTATGAAACTGTAACTTAATTCCTATCCATCTCTACCCATATCTATTCATTTTTGGGTAGGTCTGATACAAGTTGGTCAACAAACTCTCTAAGCCGTTCTTGCCAATTGGGAACGGTTTTAATTTTTTCTTTCTGCCCTTCCCATCCCTTGAAACAGATAGGTGATTTATCTAAAGTCTTATCTTTATTAGACTGCCAACGAAATTCATGATTTTTCTGGAATGGCATACAAAAACAGAATATATAGTGGTATACTACTATATATAATACATAAAAATTCGAGTGATGGCTACTCTCACGTACGTTAAAGGATTACCAACGCAGGCGCAAGAATTAAATAGTTTAGGACTCACTTCCTTTGAGATGTTCTTGGCTACCTACAGTCCGGTATTCCACAAAGCAGCGCGTGAAACAGCCAACTTCATTCTTAAGAGTCAAACGTTCAACAAATCTAACTGGAACACTCATCTACAAACAACTTACGGCATTTCAAAGCGTCATGCTAATGGTGTTATCAGCCATGCTCAAGGTGCAGTGGACGCATCCAAAGAGGATAGGAAACATCATGTTAAGACGTTGGAAGGTAAGCTTAAATCAATCAATTCTTGGATTAGCAAATCAGAAAAGAAATTAGCGGGCTCTGTTAAGTTTTACGCCAAAAAAAATTGGCAGAAATCAAAGACTGGATGCAGGTTCCCATTGTCCTGTTCGCTCCAATTTCGTGATACTAACTGGAAGAATTTGCGCTTTCAGATTCATAACAAGAAACGCCGTGCTTACCAGTTATCTAAGCAGATTGAGCATTTGAAGACAGCGCCAATTCAAACTGTCATCTCAAAAGACCAAGCGTTTGTTGTTGGTTCAAAAGATGAATCTTTTGGTAATCAGGTTTGTCAATGGGACGGCAATATCCTTAAGTTCCGTGTACCTGCTTGCTTGGAATCAAGATTTGGCAAGTACGTACAAACAAGATTAGGTAACTTTGACCGCAAAATCAACAGACTGCCCAAAGATGGTTCTAAAACCTGGCACTTCTACCGCAAAGACGGTAAATGGAATGCAGCCGTACAGTTTACTCCAGCGCCAGTAAAGCGTGTCTCGCGTCACTCTACTTATGGCTGCATCGGGATTGACACGAATCCCGGCTCTATTGGTTGGGCATACGTTGACCGTGATGGCAACCTCAAAGCGCATGGACAAATCCCGCTACAAATGGGATTGCCAACAGGCAAACAGGATGCTCAAATCATTGATGCTTGCTTGCAATTGGCGGTACTGGCAGACACCTTTGCTTGTCCTGTTGCTTGCGAAGAATTAGACTTTACTACCAAGAAAGAACAACTAAAAGAGCGTGGTAGAAAATATGCTCGGATGCTTTCGCTTTGGGCGTATAGCCGTTTTTATGAATTACAGATGCACATCTTAAGCAACCGGGGGATTTATCTGATGAAGGTGAATCCTGCTTATACCAGCGTTATCGGCTTGGTGAAATATGCACGCCAATATGGATTAGCTAGCGATGAAGCTGCTGCTATGGCTATAGCGCGACGTGCTATGAGATTGACTGAAAATATTCCAGGCTGCATAACCGCCTATCTATCCGTGAAGGATAGAAAGCACGTATGGAGCCTGTGGAATCAATTGAATAATTTGATTAAGAAATCTAGCATTAAGCGTCACAGCTTCTATGCTATCTCTAACTGGGAGTCTTTGGTCAAGCAATGGTCGGAGCAATCTGTCCAGAGCAAACGAAAGTGTTAAAGATGATTTCTTGGAACATAAACCGCGATTCGTTCCCCCTGTACAGCTTTGTCTACTTGTGAGCAGGTTTGTATAGGTTTTTAGAAGCGGTAAAAGCAAATAGGTCAAGAGTAGTGATGTTTCACTGCGGCGATACTAATCCGACAAGATTTTTGATAGTTGATGAGGAGTGCATATTTTTTACAGATAAATAGTATAACATAGTAGTAATACAAATATAGCAATTCTATATGATTTGTGAAAAATCACTCCTGTCAAGAAACCCGGTTTTCCAAGAAACCGGGTTTCGAGATTTTCACGCTCTTATTTAGGACTGCTATAGCTATTAGCTATTAGCTATTGACTAGTAGCTAACCAAACAAATTTAGAGCCTGTTTTTCAGAAAATACACTGAGATGTCAACCAATTTATTATCAACTCCTGCTGTCAGCATTGGTGGAGTTGTCCGCGAATTTCTTTGGAATTGGGAAAACCAACAGGTGCGCGTTGTTTACGAAACCCTCGGCGAAGGTTCACCTGTTTTATTGCTACCAGCATTTAGCAGCGTTTCCATGCGATCGGAAATGGGCGAACTTGCCAAATTACTATCTCCACACTTCCAAGCTGTAGTAGTGGATTGGCTTGGTTTTGGTGAATCTTCGCGCCCCAGTTTAGATTACAAACCAGAATTATATCATCAATTTTTGGCAGATTTTGTCAAATCTGTTTTTAATAGTGCAATTACAGTAGTTGCTGCCGGACATGCAGCTAGTTACGTGCTGCAACTAGCTGTAAATCAGCCGTCTGCTATTTCCAAAATTGTATTGCTTGCTCCTACTTGGCGCGGTCCCTTACCGACAATGGGGGCAAATCAGGGGATAGCAGGTACAGTGAGAGAATTAGTGCGATCGCCTATTTTAGGTCAAGCACTTTATAAACTCAACACCACACCATCTTTTTTAAGTTGGATGTATCGCCGCCACGTTTTTGTCGATGCTGCTAAACTTACACCTAGCTTTATCCAGCAAAAGTGGCAAACAACACAACAACCAGGAGCAAGATTTGGTTCAGCAGCCTTCGTCACCGGAAAATTAGACGCAGTTAGCAGCCAAGCTGATTTCTTGGAACTTGTTCAGCGTTTATCAGTCCCACTTATGGTAGTGATTGGGGAATCAGCGCCTCCCAAATCCCGCGCCGAAATGGATGCTTTAGCAGCATTACCGGGAGTGAGAAGTGCAGTGCTTCCCGGTTCCTTGGGAATGCATGAGGAATACCCAACAGCGATTGCAGAAGTAATTTTGCCCTTTTTGCAAAGCTGACTGGGAGACGGGGAGACGGGGAGACGAGGGCGACGGGTGTGGGGAGACGGCTGTGGGGTGTGGAGGACAAGGAGACAAGGAGACAACTACCAACTACGCGCCTCCTAACTCCTAACTCCTAACTCCTAACTCCTAACTCCTAACTCCTAACTCTCCCAAAAGCGCTATTATCAGATGGATAATGATTATCATCACAACATCATTAAAATTGCCTTCAGATTATGATCTCTGCTGAAACATCAAATGCAGTTCCTGTAACCGTTCTGACTGGCTATCTCGGTGCAGGTAAAACGACTCTATTAAATCACATCCTCACTTACGAACACGGTAAGAAAGTGGCTGTGATTGTAAATGAGTTTGGCGAAGTTGGTATTGATAATCAATTGGTTATCGATGCTGATGAAGAAATCTTTGAAATGAATAACGGCTGTATCTGCTGTACGGTGCGCGGAGATTTGATTCGCATCATCGGCAATTTAATGAAGCGCCGTAATAAATTTGACCACTTAGTAATTGAAACTACGGGACTAGCTGACCCCGCGCCAGTGATTCAAACATTCTTTGTGGATGAAGATATGCGCGAACAATTAGAACTGGATGCGGTGGTAACGTTAGTAGATTCCAAGCATATTTGGCAACATTGGGATGCGGACGAAGCCCAAGAACAAATTGCCTTTGCGGACGTGATTTTATTGAATAAAACCGATCTGGTGACGCCATTCGAGTTGGATGAGTTAGAAAAGCGGATTCGCGCAATGAATGCGATCGCAAAAATTCACCGTACCCGTAATTCTGAGTTAGCAATGAATGCCCTTTTGGGTGTGAAGGCTTTTGACTTAGATCGTGCTTTGGAAATTGACCCGAATTTCTTAGGCGAAGATGCCCACGTACATGACGAAAGTGTATTTTCTGTGGCTTTGGTGGAACAAGGCACACTCGATGGTCAAAAATTAAACGCGTGGCTTTCAGAGTTATTACGTACTCAAGGACCAGATATCTTCCGGATGAAAGGCATTTTGAATATTGCCGGCGAAGATAATCGATTTGTGTTCCAAGGAGTGCATATGATATTTGAAGGCAAACCCGAACGTCCTTGGAAAGAGGGCGAAACTCGCAAAAACGAACTGGTTTTCATCGGTCGCAATCTCGATGAAGCCAAACTTAGACAAGATTTCCTCGCTTGTATGGCGTGAATCAAAAGTTAGGAGTTAGGAGTTAAGAGTTAGGAGTTAAGAGTTAGGAGTTAAGAGTTAAAAATTTTTAATAATTGCTTACTCCTCACTCCTAACTTAATTCCTCACTCCTAACTCATAACTTAATTCCTCACTCCTAACTCATAACTCCTAACTTTTTTGTCATGAATCCTTCAACCGTCAATTCTAAGGAATTTGAAGAACATTCATCAGGGACGCTTTCAGATTATGTAACCGCGATCGCATGGTCGCCAGATGGTACAACTCTAGCAGGCGCATCTGCTGCCGGCGAAGTTGCACTATGGGAAAATGGCAGTATAGAAATCTTGCAAGCTGGTAGCGGTGAATCTGTAGATTGCATTGCTTTTTCCCGCAATGGGCAATTTTTAGCCGTCGGCGGACAGGATGGACGGGTAAAAATTTGGCGAGAAACTGAATTAATTACCACTTTAGAAAATGCCCCCGCTTGGGTTGATAGACTGGCTTGGAATCCTACCAACAATCAGCTAGCTTTCAGTTTGGGGCGTTACGTGCAAATCTGGGATGCTGATTCTAACAAGATTGTTGCCACCTTAAACTTCGAGAATTCCTCAGTATTGGGCATTGATTGGCGCAATGATGGAAATTTCCTCGCCATTAGCGGTTATAAGGCAGTCAAAGTCTGGAATTCTCAAGATTGGGATGAAGAACCATGGGTGATGGATATGCCTACTGTTAGTGTAGCGATGGGTTGGTCGCCTGATGGTAAATACATCGCCGCTGGCAATATGGATCTCAGCGTTACAGTTTGGGAATGGAACAATCCTGACCCTTGGATAATGCGGGGCTTTCCTGGTAAAATTCGCAAACTCGCATGGTCAGATATTAATACCGAAATCGGTGCGCCATTGTTGGCATCTTCCAGCGTTGAAGGTATTGTAGTTTGGCAAAAGTCGGCTGATGAATCTTTGGGATGGGAAGCGAGAGTATTAACCAATCATGTTGGTATTATTCAAGCGATCGCGTTTGCACCAAAAAGTTTTCTTCTAGCTTCTGCTGCGAGTGATGGCTGGTTGTGTTTGTGGAATAAAGCCAATCGCGTATCGCAAGTTCTCACAGGCGTCGCCACCGGATTTTCTTGTTTAGCTTGGCATCCCCAAGGTACAATGCTGGCTGCAGGCGGTGAAAGTGGCGAAATCTTCATTTGGTCAAAAGTCTCCCAGGGGCAAAGTTAGGAGTTAGGAGTTAGGAGTTCTTAGCTGAGTTTTCTTAGTTGAGTTTTTTGAATTAAAAAAATCAACTCAGCACTTACAATTAAAAAGTTTTAACTGATTGCTCGTAACTTCTAACTCATAGCTTCTATAGGAATCCTAAACCATTCGTGAGAAACGTTCGTGTCGGGTAACTCCTGCGAAACCCGACTTCTGATGCTGTGGATTTTCACTTTGAGAACCGAGGATTGCTATAATATCATGCTCGCTTAAATACTTATAATTCAACTAGGTTGGCATAGGCAGTTGTAACCCAACATTAACCTGAGTTTGTTGGGTTCCACTTCGTTGCACCCAACCTACGGAGATAATTTTTATTAGAAGTAATCATCAGAACTTGATAGAATTGGGCGCCTCCTAACTCTTTTTATCAATATGTTAGAATTTTCTGTTACAGAATTATTATTATCTTTGTTATATTATCACAACAACGGTCGTAAATGTTGTCACAAAAATTACTATCAAATAATTGTCTCCGAGTTGTCTTTATTGCCCTTTCTATTGGATTCTTTGGGTGTAGCAATCAAGGTGATAGAGTCAGTAATTCTTCCACGACTATCAAAAACGCTGCATTAAATAATAACCTTCCCAGAGTCGTGGCGACTACAAGCGTATTGTGTGATTTAACAAAACAAATTGCTGCAAATAATATTAATCTTACCTGCTTGATTTCTCCTGGTACAGACCCCCACCTTTACGAACCCAAGCCAGAAGACCGCAAAGCCATTGAACAAGCTAATCTCGTTCTTTATAATGGTTACAATTTAGAACCAGGTTTGATAAAAATAATTAAAGCAACTAAAAGTCGTGCGCCGAAAATCGCTGTCGGTCAACTTGCGGTTGCGAAACCACAACAGTTTAAAGAAGGTAATAAGACAGCCATCAATCCTCATCTTTGGCACAATGTGAGAAATGCGATCGCAATGGTGAATGTAATTAGTGAGAATCTCGGTAAAATGGATTCTGGCAATGCAGTAGATTATACAATAAATGCTAAAAAAATTAATTTTCAACTAACGCAACTAGATAACTGGATAAAATCGCGAATTGCAAGCATTCCTGTCAATCAACGTCAGTTAGTGACAACTCATAATGCAATGGGCTATTATTGTCAAGCTTACGGTCTAAAATTGGCAGGTACATTAGAAGGTGCTAGCACCGAAGAAAGACCCGCAGATGCACGGATAACAAATTTAGTTAAAGGCATTCAGCAAGCTAGAGTACCGACAATTTTTACTGAGGCTACAGCTAATCCAAACTTGATTCAAGCTGCAGCCAAAGAAGCGAAAGTGAAAGTTTCTAACAGGAAACTATATATTGATGGACTTGGTGAAATCGGAAGCGATGGGGAAAGCTATCAAAAAATGATGGCTGCAAATACCCGAACAATTGTAGAAGGTTTGGGGGGAACTTATTTGATATGGGACTCAGCCCGATAAAACCAATACTTTCAGCCTATTAATCCTAATTAATGCTCAATAAATGCCCAAATAGCCTTAACCCGGTATTTGGAGTGTGTAATTGAGCCTTAATTGATACTAGTGAATCATGCTCAACTAATGCTCGCTAGAAAAATCAAGTTAGTGTGTTCATTTTACTTAAAGTGATTACTTAAAGTGAGACTTTCTAGGCACTGTCTTAACAGTTACACCTAACTTTTTAGCAAACTCGTGCGGTTTATACATAAAACAATCTCCTGTACAAGGTTAAACCAAATTGTACAGAGTTGTCTATTAACATGTCAACTTAGGATTACTCACTTAATGCTCAACTGTGAAAGATGATTAGTTGAGACTTATCATTATAGATAGTGCATTGTAGTCATTGGTTGGCACAAATTTCTATTTAAACCCAAAGTTAAAGCCGCGAAGTAGTTGAGATGGGGAGATGGGGGGACGACTTGGGGCGACGGGTGTGGGGCGACGGGTGTGGGAGACAAGGAAGTAGGGTGGGTATTGCCTACCCTACGTTTAATTTTAATTACCTAGTTATTTAAGATGAGAAAATCAGTAAATTTAGTTTTGTATTAAGTAAAATAGAATTAGTATTACAAGATTATTAAGTAGGTTGAGTACATGACTTGCGAGTTGTGTGAACGAGAAGTTGATAAATTAACTATTCATCATCTCATTCCCAAACAAAAAAAGGGTCAACATGGTCCCAAAATTAACATTTGTTCTGCCTGTCATCGGCAAATTCACACTTTATTTGATAATAGGCGTTTAGCACAGGAATTGCATTCGCCAGAGAAGTTAAAAAATGAGCCGCAAATGCATAAGTTTCTGGCTTGGGTGAGAAAGCAAGACCCCAACAAAAAAGTCAAGGTGCATCGAAAAGAAAGTTTCAGAAGATGATAAATTTCTATTATTAATTTCCGCTACTCCTTTGTAAAGAGGACCGGAAATTAATAAAAGAAAGAGGATAAAAAAACTATGGCTTAATCTAAAGTACCTTTGAGATTATTTGCTTTGTTGTCTCGTGATTGGTAGCGACGAATGTTGTTTTCAGCTTGTCGGCTTTTGCCCTCAATATCCCATTTGTCACCTTCTTGAGTTAAACGAATTTCTCCTTCTGCTTGCTTGACTTTGCCTTGCACTTGATTTTCGCGATCGCCTGTAATATTTCCGTATGTCTCTTGAGCTTTTCCTTCAACTTTTTTGAGATTACCTTTGACTTGGTTGCCTAAGTCGGTATTGACCTCAGCTAGGTAATTGGAAATCTGACTAACGTTAATTGTTTGAGCTAAAACACCAGCAGCGTTGGTGAAAGTCAAAATTATCGTTAAAGTAACCCCTAGCAATAATTTGCTAACTGCTTGAATTAATTTCATGCAAATACCTCTAGCAAATTGTGATTTTGCCATCTATACATCTATATTGAATGAGTGAAAATTCAATTACTTGCGATTCAATTAGCTATTCAATTAGCTATTAATATTACATACAAGTATTTGAACTTCATCACACTCTCTTTAAAATATTTGCAATTTTTGTCCCGTACCTCTAACCAGAGTTATAGATGTTAGACACCAGCCTGCGCCTCAAAAAACCCGGCTTCTTGCAAAAACCGGGTTTATTTGCTGCATTCAGGTAGTTTTAAACTCAAAACTCAGCACTCAAAATCACCATCCCCAAGTACCAGCAGCACCTTTAAACGGTCCGACAATATCATTGGTGATCCAGCCGCCGTAGAAATTCCCTGGTTGCGGTTGCACTTTTTCGTCATTGACGTAGCAAGCATCCATGATGTGAGCATAAAAAGCTACATACCCTTTCAGAGATACAAAAGCGGGTGTGGGGTTAGGGTAGAACCATGAAGCATTTTGCGCTTCTTTATCACCGACGCGAATTGTGTAGTAACCAGCACGTCCCTTCCACTCGCAAAAGCTAGATTGCGGTGTCAGTATCAGGTATTCCATTTTGATATCTGCAGGCGGGATGTAGTAAACCGGTGGATGACTGGTTTCTAAAACACGTTTAGCGCTGTGGGTATCTGCAATTGTGACGCCATTAAAAATGACTTGGATATGTTTTGTTGTGTCTTCTAGGCGAGGGGGACGGGGGTAGTCCCATACTGATTCTTGTCCGGGACCGGGTTCGATACGTTGGGAGAATACCATAAGCGATTCAAAATGCAAAATTAAAAATGGTCAACCTGAAGTATGAAGGATGAAGTATAAACCCGGTAAATAAGTGCGAAACCGGGTTTCTAAATTTTCAATTCTATAAAAATGTTGCAACTTCTTGACAGTCGCGCTCGCCTTCTGGGAGGAAGGGTGGGGGAATCTATCTGTTTCAAACATTTAGAGTAATGGTGTGCAAGATATTAGTTAACGCACTTGTTTCAGACTTTCAACTTGCTTGGTAAACAATTCGGTAAATAGACTAATCACTGACCGCTCTTCGCGCACTTTAATGTTAGCGCTGATAGACATCCCCGATTGCAAAGAGATTTTTTTACCTTTAATATTTAGTGATTGCTGATTTAACCGAATTCTTGCTGGGAATCGATAAAACTGATGTGTTTGGTCTGGTGGTAATGCATCTGAACCTATGGAAATTAATTCTCCTTTAATATCACCAAATTCGCTGTAAGGAAAAGAGTCAATTCTAACGTCTACTTTCATTCCTTCTCGCACAAAACCAATATCTTTATTGGTGATAAAAGCTTCAGCAATAAAGTTTTCGTTTGGTACAATTTGAAGTAGTTTTTGAGTTGGATTTGCCACAAACCCAGTATTTTTAGCTTGCAAATCAAAAACTGTTCCGCCGACAGGAGCGCGAAGTTCTTGATATTTGACGTTCAACTGGGTTTGAGAAATTTTGCTATTGATTTCTGCCAAACGCTTTTCATTGTCTAGAAGAATTCTCATTAATTGGCTGTCAATTTCGGCTAGGCGTTGTTTGTTTTCACCGATTTTATCCAGCACATTTTTACTAGAAACAGCTACTGTATTTTGTAACTGCTGGCGTCCTTGTTCAATATCAAATTGCAGGCGTTGCTGTTCTTCAGATAACTGTGCTATTTCCGCCGTGAGGGTTTGCACTTGTTGCTGCTGTTTGAGATATTGCAGTTGAGCGATCGCGCCGACTTCTGCTAAACTTTTTAATTTGCCTAAAATCTGCCGTTCTAGAGCTAAACTTGATTTGGTATCGTTGATTTTAACTGCATTTTGAGCTAGTTGTTTTTTGATTTGTTCAACATCCAATTGCGCTGCTGCTGCGCGAGAATCTAATTCCTTTTTGGCAGCTTGGATTCGTGCTTGTTCATCAACCCCTAACCCCGGATTCGCTTGATCGGAGTTTTTTAATTCAGTCCGCAATAGTTGATTTTCTGCAAGTAAATTTACTCGGTTTTTTAGTAGAAAAGCAACTTCTTGCGGTAATTTACCGCGTACAAGTGCAACATCAATTGCTGTATTAGAAGCAACATTCATCAAACCGCGATAAATTTGGTTTTCTTGAATTAATGAAGTGCGAATTTTGATTAAAGATTCTAATTCGGCTTTGTTGGCGGCGGAATCAAAAGTCAGTAATAAATCTCCCGGCTTGACGTTTTGTCCATCTTTAATATAAACAGCTTTCACTACTCCACTAACAGGAGCTTGAATTTCTTTGACCGTTCCTTCAGGTTTTAATTGACCTGTCGCAGGAACTACTTGCTCGATTTTAGCAACACAAGCCCAAATAATTCCAAAACAGGCTAATCCCATCAATGTTAGCATGATTGCGCGTGACCAAATTGGAGATTGGCGCAGCACAACTGATTGTTCAAATTGCTGAAATTGCTCAAAATTTAAACTTTTTGAGTCCATTAAAGTGGGCTTGGGAGCTTTTCTTTCATCTGTAAGTACTAGTGAATCTACCTGAGCTTTGTTTCCATTCCCGTTATGAGATTTCCCGTTTTTAGAATTACCATTGAGGTGATTGCCGTTCATAGTAAGTGATGAGTTAGGAGTTAGGAGTTAGGAGTTAGGAGTTATGAGTTAGGAGTGATGAGTTAGGAGTGATGAGTTAGGAGTGATGAGTTAGGAGTTTTGAGTTTTAATTCTTGACTGATGACTAATGACTAATTACAAATTGACTTCTTGTTGCTGGTAGAGATAAAAATAATGACCTCTCAAAGCCATTAATTCCGCATGGCTTCCTTGTTCGATAACTCTACCACCATCCATCACGACAATCATGTCTGCATTACTAATAGTGTTCAATCTGTGGGTGATAAAAAAGACTGTGCTACCTTTAAATTCCTTTGCTAAGTTTAAACAGACTTGTCGTTCTGTGGGATAGTCTAAAGCGCTTGTTGCTTCGTCTAAGACTAATAATTTTGGTCGTTGTAAAACCGATCGCGCGATCGCTATTCTTTGTCTTTGTCCGCCGGAAAGTGCTGCACCTCGTTCGCCAACTCTTGTATTGTAACCGCTGGGCAAGTTCATGATAAAATCGTGGGCGACGGCAACACGAGCAGCAGCGATAATTTGGTCGGTTGTGGCGTCGGGATTGGTTAGGGCAATATTTTCTTGAATTGTGCCGTCAAACAATAATGTATCTTGGGGAACGACTCCCAACTGCCGCCGCAGTGAATAAAGTTCGACTTTGGCTATATCGTAACCATCAACTAAAATTCTGCCTGCTTCTGGTTCGTAAAGTCTCAGCAATAATTTCATGGCTGTACTTTTACCTGAACCGCTTTGTCCGACGATTCCGACAAATTTACCCGGCGTAAAATCGAGGTTGACATTACATAGTTGTAATGGTGTATTCGAGTTAAATCGGAAGGAAACATTTTCATATTTCACAGCCCCGACAATTGCAGGTAAGGCAATATTATCGCGGTCTTTTTCTGCTTCTTGTGGGGTATCAACTATATCGCTCAAACGTTCGAGAGATAAGGCTGTTTCTTGAAAGCTTTGCCAAAGTTGAGCTAACCGCAATATCGGGCTGGTAACGTAACCTGATATAATCCGAAAAGCGATTAATTCCCCTAAGGTTAATTCTCCTTGAAGTACTAGATAAGCACCTACCCATAAAACTAGCAAAGCACTGAGTTTGTTGAGGAAATTACTAGTAGAATTGGCGAGGGTAGAAGTGACAACAGTTTTAAAACCTGCTCCTACATAACGTGCATAACGCTCTTGCCAAGAAAAGCGCGATCGCAATTCGATATTTTGCGCTTTTACCGTTTGAATTCCTGACATTACCTCAACTAAATACGATTGAGTTTCGGAGTTGCGTTCGGCTTTGGCGCGTAATTGTTTGCTAACAGTAGGAGAAGCAATTAAAGTTATCAAAATAAATATTGGAATTGTTCCCAAACCAACAATGGTGAGTTGCCAGCTGTAAAACAGCATCACGATGATATAAACTACCGAGAATACTGCATCTAACCCCACTGTTAAAGCTGTACCGGTGAGAAATTGCCGGATATTTTCTAATTCGTTGATGCGAGTTGCAAGTTCTCCGACCGGTCGGCGTTCAAAATAACGCAGGGGTAAACGCAGTAAGTGGTCGATAATTTCTGACCCCAAACCCATATCAATGCGGTTGGTGGTATCGACAAATAAGTAAGTTCTTAATGTGCTGAGTACCGCTTCAAATACACCAATAGCTAATAATAAAATACCCAAAACATTCAGGGTACTAATACTATTTTGAGCAATTACTTTGTCGATAATCATCTGAATGACTAACGGGTTTGCCAGCGCTGCCATTTGTACAAAAAAGGAAGCAATAAATACTTCTATAAGTACTGTGCGGTAGCGCGACAGATAAGGCATAAACCACTGCAAACCAAAGCGGTGTTGAGGCGTTTCTTTGGTAGGTGCAAGTAGTAATACCCGAATTTGTGGCGGATAATTGCTATCTTCTACATCTAATTTTCTGACGAGTTCAGCAGGTGTAAATCGCTTAATTCCTTTGGAAGGTACGCCAAGAACAATATTGCGATCGCTTGTTTCATACAAAACTGCAAAACTCTCACCATAGCGAATCAAGGCTGGTGTGGGAATGCGCGATATCGAAGAGGTGGGAATATCTACAAGTTGCGCTTTGAGTCCGGTTAATTCTGCTAAGTAAGCACAAAGTTGAAAAGATATCGCATTTTGGCGCTTCATCTGTTCTGTTAGGATGCGGCGCACCACTTCCCGACGAAAAGGTATTCCCAAGTGCTTTGATAGCATTTGGAAACAGGCGCTTGTTGAATTTAAGTCACCTTTACCGCCAAAAAAAGGATATTTTTTAAATTTTTGTTTTCCCTGCGCTGGTGAAGAATTAGATTGCGATATTTCCTCTTCTTCAGGTGCGTAGGGAATATCCAGTTCGTCTGTTATCGTTGCTTCAGCGTTATTTTCCAGAAGCGCTACTTGATTATCTAGGAATAATAAATCCGCCGGAGATAAACCAATCAATCGCGCCGGACTTGTTCCTTGAACAGCGATCGCCTGAGTTTGGCCATCACTCAATTCTAAACGAGAACCAGGAGCAAAATTTCTGATCGTTCCACCACCACTGACAAACCAAATGCGTTCTCTATCAAGTTGGTCAAGGGTATTTTTTCCTGGTGGAAGGTTATGTACGATCGCGTTTTCTAAAGCACTGTCAGCGACTTCTTTGAGGTTTAAACCAACATTCGCTCGTTGCGCTAACTGTAAACCCAGTACATCAAATATTTCTAACACATGACAGCGGTTTTTGCGCTGCCTTGCAAAACCTGGGTATTGGTTAAGCAAGCGCAAATAGTCATGTACACTGATAGTTAAACAAATTACTTCGGTAGAAGCGATCGCTGTTTCGCAAGCAACCTCGCGCAACAAACTAATTTCGCCCAGAATCGCACCCGGTTCCAATAATTTTAAAGTAATTGGCATTTGCGTCCGGGGGTCATATCCCAACAGACGAACTTTTCCTTCATAAATAATTGCTATTCTCTCAGGGATTCTTTCTTTACCGATGATTTTTTGACCTATACGGAAGCGCCAAGGTTGGAATTGTTGTTGAAATTGTGCGATCGCTTGAGTTGGTAATTGGTCAAAATCCTCAACTGTAGCAAGAAAATCCTGAAAAGTACTTTTAATATAAGTCATAGCAATTTTATATTTTAGATTTGGGATTTGGGATTTTAGCTAATTGATCATTGCATTAATTACAATTAACAATTAACCATTAACCATTAACAATTAACCATTATCATGCTGTGACATTTTATAGTTGGTTAATTTGCCAATTTTCTGCAGCCAATTGCGTTTGCAACCATGCATTAAAACGTTCATTTAGCAACCGCTGACTTAGAAAACGATCCAACTTCGCTGGAAGTAACTTTTCTAGGCGCACAATCACAATCCAATCTCCTAATTGAGTCGGCGGTAAAAGTTGCTGCGGTTGAGCCATTGACAATAACTTTGCCAAAGCTGGGTGAATTCCCTGTAATTCTACCGGACCAACTAAACCATCTGTTTCCGCTTCCGGACCATGAGCATATTCCCTTGCTAATTGAGCAAAAGACTGTTCCCCTTCTTGAATGCGAAAATAAAGTTCTTGAGCAATACCAATATCTTTTGTGCTGATTAAAGAATAGACAACCCGATTCAACTGGGGTTTGCGTTGGATAAAATAAGATTCTAAATCGCCACCCCAAGTGGTTTGTTTGAATTTTTCCAGTTTGAACTGACGAACAGCAAGCGACTCCATCTGCTTGGCATTCATGCTTTGAGCCTGTTGCTTATATTGTTGAGCTAATTGCTCGCAGGCAAGTTTTACCTCTTCATTTGTACACTCAATTTGGGCGATCGCTTCGTCAATAATCATCTCTTTTACAAGCAGCGGCAGCAATTGGTATTCTGCCAACAAGGGCAAAACTTCTGCTTCTGTTAGCTTGCGTAGACGTTCAGCGGCTTGTCGCCAGACATCGCCTACTTGCAGAACTGGATACATATCACTTTTTATATGGGTTGCCACCGTTATAAATTGTCTCAGAAAAAAGGTTGAGATAACGTTGTAATTTGATTAAGATTGTGCAAAATTTACCCCGCGTTTCCCTACCTTTTCTGTTAGCGAAACTCTTCCTTAGGAGAAATTGACTTCAAGGACAATTTCATTTAAACTACCAAACCTAATTTATTGCCCCTAAGGAGAAAATAAACGGGAAAATTTTATATAACAATCCTGTTTAATTTGTGAAAGTCGAAAGCCTTAGAAGTCGCGTTTCGCACTTATTTACCCGACTTCTGTTTTCTCACGAATGATTTACGATTGCCATATTCTACGTTCAACTTTTTACCTTTTACTTTACTAGGTAAGGGTACAATTTACATTGATTATCACATTACTTTCATCTCAGTCTCTGTCTAATGGCAGATCGTAAAATTAAAAAGCGCTATATTGAGAGTAATACAGCTTGTTTGGTCTTTGTTGTACGTTATTATACTCTTTTTGGGGAATTTTGCAACAAATAATACTAAGTCTGTAATATCCTAAGATATTACAGACATTCCCTAGCAATCTAAAGGGACAAGAGTTTGATGGGTAGGAACTCGCGCTATTTGACCAACAAACTTACGTTAGACGGTAGTAGCCGAATTTACTCGTACAATGACGTTGTTGTAATCTTCGTCACTACCTAATGGTAAATCTTCAAAGCCAAAGATGTTATTCCCTGACAGGCCAATAGTATCCACTTTGTCAGAGTTAGCACCTAAGAATGGGAAGTAAACTCCAGGGGCGTTATTTGCATTACCATTAACAATTGCATCGGGTCTGCCGTCAACAATAAGAAATTGTGCCAATAGCGAATCACCTTCGGGGGTAGCTGTGAGGGTTGCCGTACCTTGGTTGTTGTTAACAGTTAGGTCAATTCCCGGAATGCGCGAGTGTACTGCTGCTTGAACATCAGCCGCATCACTAGGACGCAAGTCAATAGTGCCATTTCCATTAGTATTAATGCCTCCATTGACATCTACCACTTGAGATAATCCAACAAAGTTGTTAAAAGCCGCTTCTGCGTTTAAGACAAACTCAGCTTTTACTTGTTGCGTCACATCCCCCAAATCAATTCTTTCTTTCTCTAGATTTAACGGCTTTTCTAACCCCAGCACAATCATTTCGTTGTTGTCGATCGCCGGTGGTCTGCCAATTGAGAAAGGATAATTATTATCGTTAGCAACCAGAATCGTATTTGCATCCAGCACTAACACATCTTCGATGGTTTGGAAGGGGAAGTTAAATTTAGTGTCGCCATCTTGATTCAAGTCGTTTGGATCTTGAATATTTAACAAGTCTGCGATTTCTTCTTTGGCAACAAAGCCGTCTTTATCTTTCTGAGATAAGTCAACTTTGAAGATTTTCTTGAATTTGGCATCTGCACCTTGATTATTGTCTCGCTCAATCACTAAATATTCATTTTGGTTGATGACAGTAAAATCACCAATGGCATTGTTCGGATTTTCCATGCCATAAAAACCAAGCTGTCCAAAGTATTGCTTGGATGCAATATCAAACTCGTAAATTCGCAACGAACCGGCGCGATCGCCTACAACTGTACCTTCTAACAATGGATACAAGGTTTTCTTATCAGGGCTGATTGCCATACCCTCAAACCCTTTGGAACGCCCCAAGTTGGAAACCGCTGCTTCTCCTACGAATTGGTCGCGCACTAAGTCGCCTGTTCCGGGGAAGTCGGTAAAATAGGCGTCAACTCCTAAGTTGATGAACTGTTCAAATTCCTTTTTGGGGTCGCCGTTGTAATCTGATGCTAAGAAAAAGCCTTCGTTGCGGAAGGTGTATGGATGCACTTGCAAGCCTGCGGCGTGGGCGTCTTTCACCAAAGAAGTTGGAGTACCCAAAATGCGATCGGCATCGCTGATAGTTCCATCGTTATTTAGGTCATCTGGATTACCATCATTATTGCGATCGACCGTTTGCGCGGGAACTATCAAGCGCTTGTCGGGACCAATACCTGTGGCGTATTTAGCAATATTCGCCAGTTCGGCAGGTTTGGTAAGGTCGCCGTAAGTGCGGGTATCACCGCTAACCACAAAATCATAAGGCTTGGCTGTCGCCCCACCAAATAACTGAATCAAGGGAATGTTAACCTTGGCAGCAGGCATGATCACATCTTTCAGTTCCTTGAGATTGCCTACTTCAAAAGACTGAATAAATACTCGTTTGGGGTCGGTGAAGTTGTTGGCAACTAAAGTGTCAACTAGCTTTTGGCCCAAGTTGATGTTAATCCGGGTATCACCGTCTAGGAGTTTGCCTTCAGTTGCAAAGTAGGTGGGGTGCTTGGTTTCTGGATAAATGCCAATTTTGCGCCCGGTGTCTTTTTCTACCTGCTTCACCAAATCAATGATTTCTGTGAGGGTGGGAACTTTTAACTTGTCGTTGTCAAATTTGGTTCCTCGCAAAGCCGGTAAACGCTCGATCGCATTCAAGGTTTTCAGTTCCGCTAAGGTCAAATCCTCGGTAAACCAACCCTTGACAGTGCGACCATCTATGACTTTGGTAGTCAGGCGATCGCTAAATTCCGGACGTGTTGCAATATCGGTGCTGGTGTCGGTGTTGTTGACCGTATTATCAGCATTGAGAATTGCTAAGGCGTTTTCGTGACGGGCGACCAAAATTCCGTCTTTGGTGGCTACCAAATCAGGTTCGATAAAGTCTGCACCATCAGCGATCGCTAATTTATAAGCTTCCAATGTGTGTTCCGGACGGGAACCGGAAGCACCCCGATGACCGATAACTAAAGGTGCATTCCCATCCAATGTTTGAAATACTGTGTTTTTCAACACATCCGGGTTGTCAGGCGATCGCACAAATTGACTGGTAATTTGGTCGCGTACAAGGTCGCCTGTTCCGGGGAAGTCGGTGAAGTAGCCATCGACACCTAAATTTATAAACTGCTGAAATTCCAGTTCTGGATTGCCTTTGTAGTCTGAAGCCAGAAAACTTCCTTCGTTGCGGAAGGTATAAGGATGTACCAGCAGCCCTGCTGCATGGGCATCAGTGATTAAGGAAGTGGGAGGTAATGTAGTTTTATCAGCATCGTTGACTGTACCATCGCCGTTAACATCATCAGCGTTGCCATCATTATTAGCATCTACACCCTTAACGGAAACAATCATCCGCTTCCAGGGACCGATACCATCGGCGTAGGTGGCGATTTCTTGTAAACCGTCAGGCGATCGCAAATCTGCATAGGTGCGTTTGTCGCCACTGACGACGAAATCGTAAGGCTGAACTTCAATCAGCGAACCATCATCTCTGACATCAGAAGCATCCAATAACTGAATTAAAGGAATATCCGTTTTCTGATTTAGTTCCTTGAGATTGCTTACCTCGAAAGATTGAATAAATACCCGGTTGGGGTCAGTAAACCCGGTTTTTTCGAGAGTTGCCAGCAGCGGTTTTTCCAAAGATAAACCAAGGTTATCGTGGAAAGTTGGGTGCTTGGTTTCCGGATAAATACCAATTTGGCGACCCGTATCTTTTTCTACCTGTTTAACTAGTTCAATGATTTCCTCAAAGGTAGGAATTTCATACAAACCGTTAAACACTTGAGTTCGGAAGCCTTGGGGCATTTTTGCCCGGAGTGTTTTGATTTCCGCCAGAGTAAAATCCGAGGCAAAGAAACCTTCTTCGGAAACTCCATCAACGATTTTTGTTGTTTTACGATCGCTAAATTCCGGACGATTTGCTACATCAGTGGTAGCGATTAGGTTCGGTTCGTGACGGGCAATTAATACACCATCCTTAGTAGAAACCAAGTCAGGTTCAATGAAATCAGCACCTTTTTCAATCGCCAGTTTGTAAGCCCCCAGAGTATGTTCTGGCAATTCACCGGAAGCGCCTCGGTGTCCAATTACAATCGGTGTTTTCCCTCCCAAAGTGTTTAATTTTACAGTATTGGGTGTAGGAATAGGAGCATCTAACAGCTTGCCATTACTATCAAAGTGTAGTAAAAAAGGGCCAAATTCATCACCAATCCAGATACTACCATCACCTGCCAAATTAAAAGACTCGATATCGAAATCTGCACCAGTTAAAAGGCGATCGCTTGTATTTTCGTTGACTATCTGGAAGGGAACTTTTTTGTTAGGATCTGATAATTGAATCGAGTTTAAGACCTTAACACTGCCATTGCCGCCAGCTTCAAAACCTCGGAAACTGGGGTCAATGCGATAAATTCTTAATAGGAAATCAGAACTGTTTGTCTTAGCACCAAAACCATTGTCAGCCATGAACCAGAAAGAGTTTTGGTCAGCAAATTGGACACCACTAAACCCTTGAACCGGCTGACTTGGAAATGGAATAGTTCGTCCATTAGTATTACCCGTGATATTAGCGCCAGATTTAGGACCATCAGCGAAAGTATCTGCTGGGAGAGAAGCAAAGCCTTTGAGTATTACGTTAGCCATAATTTTGTTGGTATTGCAGCCTCAAAAATTCAAACTACATGAATTAGGCGATCGCAAAATTTTTCTGTAAGAAAATCGCCCTTGCAGAAGTAATTGAATATTCGCAAACCTTGAGGAATAACTGTAGCTGTTAGCAAGAATCTACACAGCCACATAAAGGTTAGATAAATAAGTTATATCCTGTCAAGGTGATTTTTTCTTAATCGTATCAGGTATTAATAAATTCGATGTCATCAAACTCCAAAATACAATGTAATTTTTATTTTGGGGAACACCTGATTTTGAGAACAAGCAGTAAACCTGCTACTAATAACTTTAGTAGACTTTGCTTCAAACGGATGAAATAAATTCTTTTTTAAGAATAGGTTAAGGCTGATTAAAACTTTGTTTTTGGTTTATTTAACCCTCGGAAAAATAAATATATAGTAATGGGCGCATCATATTAAATTATTTGCTTGAACAGTATTTTCACTAGTACTGCACCACACAAGTTTTGACAGGTTATCAGAAACCGGGTTTCGTAAAAGTTACCCGGTTTCTAGCCCTCACGACCCGTCAAAATTAATGTGGCAGACCACTAGTACAGAAGGGCGGAAATAAGCCAACCATTCCATTTGATGAAAGTCTTGGGATTATAACTTGAGGAAAGTTGCGCGATCGCTGAAAATACTTCTGTCCGACTTCAGGCGGCTTGGCATCCCGCCGCAATGCGATTTTAGTCGTCATCAACGACAAATACGCCAATTTCGTTCACCTTTGTACTGTTAACTCCGGTGACAGTAACGCGCTTGGCGTTAGTCCCCACTGTTAAAGTATTATCAGCGTTACGAATAGTGTTAGTACCTGCCAAATTGGTAATTCGCACGTTATCGGGACGGAACCCTCTATCTGCAATGTTGAAAGGGTTATTTCCAAACTGCGCTTTCATGTACTCGGCAAAAGCATCTTGTTCCGAACCCGCCGCCGCAAAGTTAAAAGCGCCTTCGCTTAGAGAAGGCGCTGCATCAATTTTGCCATTACCGTTAACATCAATCGTTTCACCCCGTAAATCTACTCGATTGGCTAAGGTAGGATTGTCTAAAATAAAACGCGGCAAAGGATAGCTATCGCCACCAAGACCGGGGGCTGTTGGTGAAATGGTAGTACCGGCGAGGAAGTTCAGCGTCACCATGCGGAAAGCGCGGTTAGGGTCACCGATTAACTTGCCATCCTGCACTAACACATCAAGAGGAGAACCATTTTCATTGACGACAATTAGATTGCGAATGCGATCGCCATTTTGGGTAATATTGCCATTATTATCGAATGCGATCGCTGTTTTGGTGGGGTCAAAGCTAAAGTTCAAACCGCTAACTTGCGGAAATTGTCCGGGAGTGCGTCCGGGTGTTGCTGCTGCTACCCCATGTTCCAACAACAATTTTAGTTGTTGGGCG
This sequence comes from Heteroscytonema crispum UTEX LB 1556, assembly GCA_044006015.1. GTDB lineage: Bacteria > Cyanobacteriota > Cyanobacteriia > Cyanobacteriales > Nostocaceae > Heteroscytonema > Heteroscytonema crispum. Next base: position 80,048 of record JBIPDF010000019.1, on the reverse strand, counting down.
GTGACGGTAACTAATGTCAAACCGTTGTTAAACCGCAAAGAATTCTCTACATCTAAGCGCGAAACATCTCCGATTTTTTTATCCGGCGCTAAAGGACTGGGTTGAGTTGGCAGTTTGCGGACAGTAGAAAGATCCACCGATCCGCCTGCACCTTCAATCACGCCAATATTATCTCGAATACCGCCACCATTTTTCAGGGAAATTACCACCGTTGGGTCAATTTGACGCGCTTGCCATAAATTAGCATCTGCAGTTAAATTGCCAAAGTTAGTTTCTTGAGTGCGAACATCATTGCGAGTACCGTTTAAAAAGACACTCGATTTACCTACAATCAAGTTATCTTTGCTAGCAACAACATTGCGAATTCCAGTAGTAATTGCTACCACTTTTTGATGTTCGCTGTTAGCAGCAGCATTTGTCAAGCTAGAAATATCACCCGCCGCATTGAAGTTGCTAACGCCATAAACCCGGTCTACACCCGCTTGGTCGGTAGCGTAAGCCCCATTAATATTGGGGTCAAGCAAGTTAGTTTGGATAACTCCATTATCATCAAAAGTTGGCACCAAACGCCCAACATATTTATAGTTGGCGGCGGTGTTAATAACCAAAATCGGTTTATTATCAGCAGCAGTTTTGATCAAAGGATAGGTTCCACCGGAAGTATCTCCAGCGCGGATTAGGTCGGTACTATCATTTATTAATGTATGGGAACCGCCCGCAATAATGACATCCACATCTTTTAAACGGGGTGCTAATTGATTAACTTCAATATCCAACTGTTGCATGTGCGCCAGCAGAATAACTTTGTTAATTCCCGTCGCCGTTAGTTTATTAACTTGGGTTTGAATTGCCGCTGCTAATGCATTAAAATCAATAGGATTGCTAGGGGAAACACCCACGCGATCAAGGCTGGAAATCGTTGGTAATAAAGGTGTGGTAGCACCCACAATCCCGATTTTTTGGTCATCGGCATTACCAAGAATTCCATCATTGCCGGCAACAGTAATTACCGTACTTTTGGCAATTTTACCGTTGATAGAATTAGCTTCAGCAGTATCTTGATTAGCAGCCAAATCTGATGCAGAAATATTAGCATCAGTTGTATTTGCCACCTCAGCGCTAAAGTCCAAGTTTGCACTTAAATAAGGAAACTTAGTGCCAGGATTACCAGAACCTGTACGGAGAATATCCCGAACTTGCCTTACCCCAAGGTCAAATTCATGGTTTCCAAAGACCGAAGCCTCGATACCAAAGGCGTTAAGAATGCCAATGTCACCCCGTCCGATAACTGGAGTCGAAGAAGTTCCCAAACCTCCCACATTATTCAGGCTGGTATCGCTAGAAGCATTTAAAAATACTCCAGGGAGAAAATTATCCCCAGAAGACAGAGTTAAAGTGTTAGCTAATACATTATTTGAGACTCCAAACGTTGCCGGATTCCTATTCGTCCGCAAGCGGTTTAGCACAGCCGAAAAACGAACAGCCTCAGAAGTCTGAGGGCTAGTCCCGGCGGCGTCAATGCTTGCTTCAAAATCTGAAGCGTGGAGAATCTGGAGTGAAAATGTCATTTGTAATACAAGTACAAAACCAATAATTGCAAAGGATATATTTGCAGTCACAGACATAGGTATATCTGCATCAGCCTCACCTAAAAATCTCAAGGAATGCTTGAGAGGTTGTTAGAAGACAGCTGTATGCCTTACGAGTATTAATTTGCAGTCAGCAACCTCAAATTATCCCAATAACATTAAGAATTTGCTAGCAAAAGGTTAAGACATTACATGAATGAGGCAACAGGCAGCTATGCAGCTATGTTGAAAATATATTTTGCACTTATTTATGGGGTTTCCCTTCAACTCCCGCAGCTGCCGCTGCCTTCAGCCTTCTGCCTTCTCATAGCTTCAACCTAATACTTTTCTCGCAAAACGCGCCGCATAACTTTATTCGAGGCAGTACGAGGCAGAGTATCAACAATTACAAGGTCATAAATCTTAAACAAAGGATTCAACCGCTGACGAATCGCCACCTGCAAACAAGCCATTAGCACGGCTTTATTCTCTTCAACATCCGGTTTAACCACCGCATAAATTACCAATTGGCTTGGTCCTCCTTCTGGAGGGTAAATAGCAACAGCCGCAGTCTCACAAATCCCCGCCTCAGCATTGAGAACTTGTTCAATCTCTGCCGAACTGACCTTAATACCACCCAAATTCATCGTATCATCAACACGACCGTGGGCGCGGTAGTAGCCATTGGGCAAGCGTTCCATTTGGTCTCCGTGACGGCGCAATGTGGGGGGGAGGGGGATGGGGAGAGGGGGGGAGGGGGGGAGGGGGGGAGAATTGGCGAAGTAGACTTGATGGTGGTCTTTGTTTAATAATTCGGTGGAAAGTCCGATTGACGGGGGGATGATAAACACCTCGCCCTTATTAGCAGGATTTTCGTCTGCGTCAAGAATAATCAAGTCCAACCCTAAAGCCGGTGTCGTAAATGTCCCTGGAGCGCATGGTTGTACTAAAGTACCAGTAATATAACTGCCGCCAATTTCCGTACCACCGCAGTATTCGATAACAGGTTTGTATCCCGCCAGCGACATCAGGTAGAGCATATCCTGGGGATTGGAACATTCGCCCGTCGAGCTAAAAGCTTTGATAGCACTCCAGTTCAGCCCATGCATACAAGCGGTTGCTTTCCAAGTGCTAACCAAACTCGGCACTACACCTAGCATATTTACATATGCATTTTGTATAAATTCACCATAGTTTCGAGTTACAGGCATTCCATAATAAAGCGCGATCGCTGCTTGATTGATCAGGCTAGCATAAATTAGCCACGGTCCCATCATCCATCCCAGGTTAGTATGCCACGCAACCACATCACCAGGGTGGATATCGTGATGCAAATGTCCATCAGCAGCACATTTGATTGGGGTAGCTTGCGTCCAAGGGATAGCCTTCGGTTCTCCCGTCGTGCCAGATGAAAACAGAATATTGATATAAGCATCTGAAGTCGCAGCAAAAGCATCAAATTCTTCGTTAGCGCTGAGAAACTCCTCCCAAACCAAATCCCCAACACGCAACTCATAATTTCCTATATCCCCATTTCCCCCACACCCGTCGCCCTTGTCTCCCACACCCGTCTGGGCACAAGTCTTGACAACAATCACTCTGGGTGCATCGGCATCAACCACTTTTGCATACAAAGGTAACTGCTTTCCACCGCGCCAAATATAGTCCTGGGTGAAGATGGCTTTAGCCTTAGATATACGCAGGCGAGTAGCAATTTCAGCAGCAGCAAAGCTATCAGCAATCGAGACAACCACACAACCAGCTTTAATAATTCCCAGATACATCGCCACCGATTCCGCAGTCATCGGCATAGCGATCGCGATCGCATCTCCCGGAAAAAACCCAGCATCCACAAGCCCATTCGCAACTTGGTTCGTCAGGGCATAAAGTTCGCCATAGGTAAGGGTAGCGATCGAACCACCATCCGGCTGAAAGATAATCGCAGGGGCATCTGGTGGCGCTTGAAAGCAACTTTCAACAATGTTAAAACGCGCACCAACCAGCCAAGGAGGAGACTCCACACCCAGCGATAAATCAACGATTTGAGTATATTTCTCCCGCAAACGGATACCCAAACGCTGTATGATTATTTCCCAGAATTCATCGCGATGCTGCACCGACCAAGCATGAAATTCCGAGTAAGAATCCAGCTTTAACCCCTTCCCCTCTTCTGCCATCAACGCAGCGATATTCGTTGCCTGAATTTGCTCATCCGATGGAAACCAAGCAGGGGGGACTCCTTGACTGCTGTCCCAGTCAGAAAACGTGACTTTGTATAGAAGTTCATGTAGGGCAAAGGGATATTTCGGCTTAAGAATATATTGAGTCAGATGCTGCCAGCAATCAACAGCAGGTAAAGATGCAAGCCACTGATTAACTTGCGGTAGAATAGCCGTAGCTATTTTTGGTTCTAAACCGCAATTGATAATTTGTTCCAGCGACAGTTGCTTTGCCATAACTATTCACCCTTCACCTATAGACTTGGTTGAGACGGTCATCTGAAGTATGAAGTATGAAGTATGAAGTATGAAGTATGAAGTATGAAGTATGAAGTATGAAGTATGAAGTATGAAGTATGAAGTATGAAGTATGAAGTATGAAGTATGAAGTATGAAGTATGAAATTACCTTCACCCATAAAGCGAAAAGTTAAGCCAGTGCGTTGGTTCGCCAGCGCACTGGCTCCCCATTCACGACTGCCGTGCATGGTTTCCCGGCAGCCTTTGCAACTGGCGTTGCGCGTCCGGGTAACAGGAGCGCAAAACTTTTCAAGACAGGGATGAGGCATGAATATTGAAATTTGGCAGATTTTTTCGCTCACGCCGAACTCCTTTTTCTTTTTTCATCCTTCATCCTTCATCCTTCATCCTTCATCCTTCATCCTTCATCCTTCATCCTTCATCCTTTCTTCGGTCATCATTCAACCCATCCCAGAAAACAGCAACAGCATCAAGAATTTCTCGCCCTCCCTGAATAAACTTGGTTTGGTCAAAGTCCGGGTGGAAGTACACTTCTTCCAACTCCTCTAGAGTATGTCCAGCGTGTTGTCCTTCCACACGATTGTGCCAAGTGAAAAACGCTAAACGCAAATGTGGATATCGTGTTTGCTTAATCCGCATGAGTCCATCCTCCAACTCCTGCCAGAAGCCAGCCGCAGCCCAGTTTTCAACTGCAAAGCTAGCACCAGAAGCAATGTGCGGGTCGTCGCTACCGTAAAGACGTTGCAATTCGTCGCAAAAGTGTAAAGTTGTCGGGCGTCCGTGTTTGCGTTTGCCGATGTCTTCATAATGCAATCCCAAACCCTCCGCCACACCAATCAACCATTCAAAATGTGCCGCCCGAAAACGACAGATGCCTCCATCTACCGTACCCTCAGTACTAACCAGTTCGGGGTCGCCTTCCCGGTCTTTTTCGTTTTCTGTCTGGTTAATATTACTCCCAGAAGACTGTCCGGGCTTGCGGTAAATCACACCCAGTTCATTCAACAATATCTCGCGGCTGGCACGGGACTGCTGAAGGGTAGGCGAGTTAATTACTTTTAACAATGCCGCCATTAAGAATTGGTTGGAGAAAACCGAGAATTGCCGAATGAAGTGCCGCAGCTCGTCATCGGTAGCAGTGCCATTACAGAACCAGCGTGTATAAAGGTTAGCGGTGATGATGCGGTGTTGTAAGAATTCCCGGTCAACTTGGGTGAGGAAATCTTGAAATTGCTTTACTTGTTGCCGAGTAAGTTCGCCTCGGTGCAAGCGTTCTTCGATACGTGGAGAAACTGTGATATTACTGTTGTTTTTAATCAAAGCTTGAATCATATAAAATACCTACCTAAGTGCTGAATAAGGAGTTAGGAGTTAGGAGTGAGGAGTTAGGAGTGAGGAGTTAGGAGTGAGGAGTTAGGAGTCTTGAGCCGCCCAGTTAGAAGTTAGGAGTTAGAAGTTAGGAGTTAGAAGTTAGGAGTGGTGAGAAAAGTTTTGACAACCAACAACCAACAACCAACAACTAACAACTAACAACTAACAACGCGATCGCGCTTCACCAGTCGCCAATCTTCGGGAAACCCTACCAAGGGCGCCCCAACACCCACCAACCAACAACGCGATCGCGCTTCACCAGTCGCCAATCTTCGGGAAACCCTACCAAGGGCGCCCCAACACCCACCAACCAACAATTACTCATTTTCAAGCCAACTGTATGCGTAATTTTTGTCCTCCAAGGCTAGAGCATGCGTTGTCAGCCGCAGAGGACGAAAGGTATCAATCATTACAGCTAATTCGTCTGTTCGTTCTTTGCCGATAGACCCCTCATACATTCCTGGGTGGGGACCATGAGGAATGCCACCGGGATGAATGGTAATGGAGGCACGTTCAATGCCTTTGCGCGACATGAAGTTGCCAGCGACATAGTAAATAACCTCATCAGAATCAACGTTGGAATGATTGTAGGGAGCGGGAATTGCCAGGGGGTGATAATCAAAAAGACGCGGCACGAAGGAACATAAAACAAAGCCTGGTGCTTCAAAAGTTTGGTGTACTGGAGGGGGTTGGTGAATCCGCCCGGTGATCGGTTCAAAATCCTCAATGTTGAAGGCAAAGGGATAGAGATGTCCATCCCACCCGACAACATCAAGGGGATGATGGTGGTAGAGATAGCTGGTAATTCGTTCCCTGGCTTTGACTCGCACCTCGAATTCTCCCGTCTCGTCGTGGGTAATTAACTCGTGAGGTGGGCGAATGTCGCGTTCGCTGTAAGGAGCGTGTTCGAGAAATTGTCCGTAACGATTTCGGTAGCGCGTCGGTGGTTCGATATGTCCGTTTGCCTCAACAACCAGCATTCGCTGCTCGATATCAATATCGGGTATTATACGCCACATTACACCTGTGTAAATCACCAAAAAATCACCCGGACGATAACGCAGGATTCCGTACTGGCTTTCCAATACGCCAGTGCCGTCATGGATGAAAATCACCTCATCTCCTGGAGCAAAACGATACCAGTAAGACATCGGTGAAGTCGGTCGGACGACAGAAATACAGACATCCGCATTCGCCATCAACGGAACCCGCCCTTCCACCGCATCCCCTCCCTTAGAAACAGTAAGCGATCGCAAATGGCGAGGACGCAAAGAACCGAAATCTTCAAAGGGAATATCAATAGTTCGCTCGCACAAAATTTTCTGTACTTGCGTGGGTGGATGCACATGATAAAGCAGTGATTGAATCCCCGAAAAGCCATGAATTCCCATCAACTCTTCGTGATAAAGCGAACCATCGGCTTGACGAAATTGGGTGTGCCGCTTGTGGGGAATATTTCCTAACTTGTAGTAGAAAGTCATAATTTCACCCCCTGACTAAGCAACTTAGTTCAACTCAAAACTCCTAACAGTTAACTCCTAACTCCTAACTCCTAACAGTTAACTGTTAACTCCTAACTCCTAACTCCTAACTCCTAACTCCTAACTCCTAACTCCTAACTCCTAAAGATTCCCCCGCAATGCCTGTTCGCGCTCAATGGCTTCAAACAAGGATTTGAAATTACCCTCACCGAAACCCTGCGCTCCATGCCGCTCAATCACTTCAAAGAAAAGCGTCGGGCGGTCTTGCACAGGCTGGGTAAAAATCTGGAGCAAATACCCATCTTCATCTCTATCTACCAAAATGCCTAGTTCAGCCAATTGCTCGATAGGTTCATCAATCTTTCCTACCCGTGCTTCCAAGTCTTCGTAATAAATTTTCGGTACGTGCAAAAACTCAACTCCCGCCGAACGCATCTGAGAAACTGTTGCAATCATGTTATTCGTCGCGCAGGCGATGTGTTGCACCCCAGGACCATTGTTATATTCCAGGTACTCTTCAATCTGTGACTTGCGTTTGCCTACAGCAGGCTCGTTAATTGGAAATTTAATTTTGCCTGTACCGTCCTGCATCACCTTGGACATCAACGCCGAGTACTCTGTAGAAATCGACTTATCATCAAAATGCACTAACAAGCTAAACCCCATTACATCAGCAAAAAACTGCACCCATCGCTTCATTGCACCCAACTCGACGTTGCCGACGATGTGGTCAATATTCATGAGTCCGGCACCATTGCGGTTTAGAGACGCTGCACGTAACGTTTCTATGGCTGGGTCTTGCGGCACAAAACCAGGAGCAAACACTCCCGAATAATCACTCCGTTCCACAAACTTGATGAGCGTGTCGCCGTAGCCATGAATCGCAGCGTAACGCAACACTCCGTATCCGTCTTCTGCTTCAGTTGGAGGAATTGCACCGACAGCACCGCGTCCGGTAGTCTCCTTGTAAGCGTTGACCGCATCCGGCACTTCTAGAGCAATAATGGCAACTGCATCGCCATGCTTCAGCACACTTTGGGAAATCGGATGGTCTGGACTGAACGCTGTACTCAAGACAAAGCAAATATCTTCTTGCTGCATCACATAGGATGCTACTTTACGGCTACCAGTTTCCAAACCCTGGTATGCCGTATTCCTAAACCCGAAAAACTTGGAATAAAACTGCGCGGCTTGCCGAGCATTTCCAACATAAAACTCAAGGTGGTCAAAGCGCTTAATAGGGCAAAAGTCATTCATGGTAATTCCTCCTTATCCAGAGGAAATATTCAGAAATTGGCGAAGGTATGGATACCTGAAGCATGATGACAAATCCCGCCTTTGGACACGCATCTCTTAGTTACGATTTTTAACTAAAAGCCCTTAATAAGATAATAAAATTAACTTTTAGTCCTAATAAGGTATTAAATATTAACCAATGTTCGTGATTTGGCATCTATAATTAACTAAGCTATCTCTAAACTAACCTTAACGAGTACACCTGGAGAAGGAAATTGACGAAAAATAACACCAGGGTAAAACCGACGTTGAGGAATGCGGAACCACTCAAACAACTGGATGACAAAGACCGATTGGTGTTGCGCCTTTTGCAAGATAACAGCCGCGTGACTCACGCCGAATTGGCACGTCAGGTGAATCTCACAACGCCTGGGTTGCAAAAAAGGCTAAAAAAATTGGAAGATAACGGTTTTATTGACGCTTACGTGACTTTAGTCAATCGTGAGGCATTAGGCTTTGACTTGCTGTGTTTTACGCAGGTAACTTTAGCCCACCATCATCCGGAGTGCGTCGGGCAATTCTGCGAACAGGTGAAAGGATTGCCAGAAGTTCTAGAATGTCACCATCTTACAGGCGAATTTGACTACCTTTTAAAAGTCATCGTCACCAACCATCAGCATTTGGAAAGATTGCTGACAGAGAAAATTACGCAAATTCCCGGTGTAGACAAGGTTCGCACTAGTATTGTTTTGAATGAAATCAAAGCTTCAACATCATTACCATTGAACGAGGTAGAGGAAGAGAGGTAAACTTTAATGCACACCTCAGTCAAAACGCTTCTCGCATCAATAGTGGATTATGCTGGACTATTTCCACCAGCCAAGCTTAGTTTGCACCAAGCGATCGCAAATTATGCTAAATACCAATTAACGCCCTACAATTGGATGCTGAATCAGTTTGTGCTGCCAATATCCCGCCTCAACGAGTTTACAGCGCTTTTGGCTGCAGTTGACTTAAAACAATGCTCGCTCAGTCTAATCCTCTCAACAAATTGGCAAGCCGAAATCGAAAGAGTCCGCGAAGCTCATTTCCTTAAAAATCTAAATAACAATCACCATATCACCGTCACTTCCCTAGAATTTCCGCCGCTTCCACCCGCAGAAATCGCAACAGTCATCCCCCATTTACCTGATGGAGTAGAAGCATTTTTTGAAATCCCCCTCAAAGAAGACCTACAGCCATATTTAGAGGTATTAAAACATACAAATTTAGCAGCAAAACTCCGTACTGGGGGTATAACTGTCGATGCCTTTCCCAGCATTACCCAACTCAGTCAATGCATCTTCGCCTTTGCTGACGCGCAAATTCCTTTTAAAGCGACTGCCGGTTTGCATCATCCATTACCTGGTAATTACCGTGTGACATACGAATCACAAAGCCCTTCAACTATCATGCATGGCTTTTTGAATGTTGCAGTCTTAGCAGCATTAGCTTATTGGCAAAAAATCACACCACAACAAGCCCTAGGACTTCTCCAAGACTCTGCCTTTACAGCCTTTCAATTTACAGCCGACACCATTTCCTGGCACAATTATCACCTGAACACTTCAGAAATCGAAGAAACCCGACAAAACCTCTTCCGTTCCTTCGGTTCCTGTTCATTTCAAGAACCAGTAGAAGACCTCAAGGCTTTGTCATTAGTCATTAGTCATTAGTCATTAGTCATTAGTCATTGGGAATTGGGCATTGGCAGAGAGTTATGAGTTATGAGTTATGAGTTACTCTTTTGAAGTGAAAAATTCGCGCATTCAAAACTCACCCATTCAAAACTCATAACTTTCTCCACACCCGTCGCCCCACACCCCACAGCCGTCTCCCATCCCCCACTCCCCCACTCCCCCACTCCCCCACTCCCCCACTCCCCCATTATGAACCGTCCCATCGATGCCACTCATGACCCAAATTTACGCAGTTGGGTAGAATCTGCAAATCAGTCAGATACCGATTTTCCGATTCAAAACCTGCCGTTTGGGGTGTTTCGCCCTCAAGGTAGCGCGGAAACACCACACATCGGGGTTGCTATTGGCGACCAAATCCTTGATTTATGGCGGTGTCGTCACGCTGGGCTGTTGCAACAACTCCCGGAACAACTGCAAACAGCTTGTGCAGCACCCAACTTAAATCAAATTATGGCGCTGGGGAGTGAGGCTGCATCGATGTTGCGGTATCATTTGAGTCAACTGTTGCAACACGAGCAAACACCACCTTCAGCACCCGAAATGCTCGTGCCAATGTCGGAATCCGAACTTTTATTACCAGCCACTATTGGTGATTACACTGATTTTTACGCTTCCATTTTTCACGCTACCAATGTCGGCAAGCTGTTCCGTCCTGATAATCCCCTGCTTCCCAACTACAAATACGTTCCCATCGCTTACCACGGACGAGCTTCTTCAATTGTGCCCAGTGGTACTATTATCAAACGTCCTAAGGGTCAGCGCAAAAAACCTGATGCACCATATCCCAATTTTGAATCGAGCCAAATGCTTGACTACGAACTCGAGGTCGGATTCTTTGTGGGCGCTGGGAATGACTTAGGGCTGCCCATCCTGATAGATAATGCACAGAACCATATCTTTGGGCTGTGTTTGGTAAACGACTGGTCGGCGCGGGATATCCAAGCTTGGGAATATCAGCCCCTCGGTCCGTTTTTAGCTAAAAGCTTTGCCACCAGCATTTCTCCTTGGGTAGTGACGCTGGAAGCCTTAGCACCTTTTTGCTGTCCAGCTTTTACCCGTGCTGAGGGCGACCCTCCGCCACTATCCTATCTTGATTCCACGGAAAATACTGACTTTGGCGGTATCAATATTCAACTTGAAGTCCTGCTAAGTTCAGCACCAATGCGTGCGGTGGGAATGGAAGCGTTGCGTTTGAGTCGTGGTTCTTTTCAGCAAATGTATTGGACAGTGGCGCAAATGCTCACCCACCACGCGAGTAATGGTTGTAACCTGCGTCCTGGGGATTTACTAGCTAGCGGAACTGTATCGGGTGCGGAAAAAGGCTCTCAAGGGTGTTTGTTGGAAATGACTCAGCAAGGCGCACAACCAATTGAATTACCAACAGGTGAAGTGCGGTCTTTTTTGGCTGATGGCGATGAAATCATCCTGCGCGGCTACTGTGAAAAAGAAGGTTTTGTCAGGATAGGTTTTGGAGAATGTCGGGGGGTGGTTTTATAGCGGTTCTCGGTTGAGTCCAATATATCCTCGTATATCAATTCTCTAAAATCCGACTACACATTTTGATGTAGGGGGAAAGGGTAAGGGGGAAAGGGCGGGTGAGATTTTATCTACAGCCACAAAATAGAGAATCGGTATTATTACAAATTTGGCGAAATCATCCTGGTACGATGATTGTGTTTTTGCCCTGCCAAAATTCCAAGGGACAATAGAATACGCTGCCGCTCACTATTGACGTGAGCTACAGCGTCTATGGTATAATTCTGTTCTGCTATTCAATCAATGAATGCAATCTGGTATCACCGATAAGACGCGTGCATCTTATACCAATTTGAGATTTTGGATTTGAGATTTTGGATTGTTTATTTTGACAGCCATGCTGTTTAAAAATTCTCAAACAATACTATCTATCCAATCGTATTACCTAAATTAAATTTGACACGCATTTAGCGGAATTTACGAGGATTTAACAGTCGCCGACCGTTGGTTTGAACGTTGGTTTGAGTCTTTGTTGTAGTGGTTGTTGTTGTTTGTTGACGAATTGCGACTCCATTCCGCAGTTTGGTAGCGTTACCGCCATCTTTGGGATCTAAGAAAGGTTTGAGATTAATCGGGTCACGAGAAGAGGATACACGGCGATTGTTACTACCACCAAGTAAGGTTCGACCTAAATTATAAAGTTCGTTACCTTGGCTGCCATAAGTGTTGACGGCGATGGTATTTTCTCCATTATCGGCAGAAGCGAGGTTTTGGAAAATGCTGTTGCGGACAACGTAGGGGTCTTTTTCAGGTGGTACTGTGAGTACAATTCGGCAACCTGGAACAGCGTCGGTGGTAACGCAAACAATATTTTGTCTGTTTTGCACGCCTGTTTGCATTTCTAGCAAGCCATCTGGGCGATAAGATTCCAAGCGATCGGCAATGGTTTGACAGCGTTTTTCTGTATCCCAGCCACCGCCTAATGTTCTGGGGCTAGCCCAAGCAAAGAATTGACCGGGTGCGCTTTCGGGCTGGTACATTACGGTGTATTGACCGTTGTAATACTGACAGCTAAAGCGAGTGTCGCTGTTAATGGGTGTGGAGGTGCCGATTGTTGATGTATTTGTTTGTGTTTGTGTTGATGTTGATGTGCTACCGCCTGATGTAGTTGGCACTACAATTCCATCGGAACCAGAATTAATTTGTGCCATTGCTACGGAATTACCCAAAAATATGGATAAACCCAGACCGCTGAAAAATAGAAACTTAAGGGTTTGTGAACGCATAAATCATCCTCTACTGGGAATTAGCTTGGGAGTTGGTAAGCTGTCGCATGCATCAAATTGCATTTAGGTTTTGAACTGGTAGTGGATAGGGCATGGAAATAAAATTAATTATTAATGCCCAATTCCCACCTACCAATTGCCAGTCGCCAATTACCGACAAAGGAAGAAAGTATGCAATTGACCCGCGTTGGTTAGCTTAGTTTTAGTGACGATAGTTTTGAGGATTTTGATTCTTCATTTGGCTTCTTTTTTTCCTCATTTTCTTTTTTCTCTTTTAGTAGCTGTTTTGCCCGTGCTTGAATGTCTTTGTGGCGGGCTACTCCTTCGTAGGCGTAACGGTTGTATCCCGTGCTAGAAATCAGGTTTTCTAAATAACTAACTCGTTCGTTGCCGCCTGGGTGAGAAGATAACCAAGCGGGAGGTGTGTATTTTTGTTCTTTTTTTAGCGTCACCATTAAGTTACGCAAGCCATCTGCGGCGTAACCGCTGGCAACGATCAGGCGCGTACCGAGGGTATCTGCTTGACGTTCCATGTCGCGGCTGTAACTCATGGCGAAGAGTTGACCGATTGTTCCACCTAAGGGAATATACTGAGTTACGTTAGAGATGAGATTGCCTTGGGTAACTAGTTGAAAGCCGTGAGACAGAACGACGTGGGATAATTCATGAGCGATTAACCCTGCTAATTCGGCTTCCGAGTGAGTTTTTGCGATCGCCCCCGCATTGATAAAAACTTTACCCCCAGGCAAGGCAAAGGCGTTAAGGTCTTCTTCGGGAATCACGAAAAATTCGTATTTAAATTCCTTACGTCCGGCGACTTTCGCCAGTTTCTGTCCAATTTCATCGACGTATTTGACGACTGTCTCGTCTTTGATTAAATCCAGTTGTTTTTTTGCCTGCTTTGATACCGACTCTCCGATCGCTTCTTCACCCTGTAGCAACATAATCGTAGAATCAAGGGCAGAAAAGGGACCGAGCAAACTTCCAGTAACGGCGTAACCTATAGCACCAGTGATGATATTGGCGATCGCATTTCCTCTAACCTCGGCACGCATGTGGGATTTATAACGTTTGAGGTTTTCCTCAGCTAGTTTGGTAAATTCCGGCGCTTGCGGATTATTTGGGTTGAGAATGGCGAATTGACGCGCCGCCAAAGACGCTTCCATCCATTTTTTGGCGTCTGCAAATGCTGTAACTTTCGCTTTGATTAAATCCGGTTGATTGGGATAAAGCGTCGCACCGCGTTCCAATACCTGCAATGCTTTTTTCTCGTCGCCGTATTTTTTGAGGAATTCGGCGTATTTTATATGACCGGGGACAAATTCCGGATACTGTTCCACCAAAAATTGCAGGGGTACTAAAGTGCGAGTTTGCAGCTTACTGGCAACTCCCGCCTCTGCTTCGCGCCAGTATACTTTACCTGCGGGCGATAATTGCGTTGGATCGACAATTGCTGCTTTGCGCTGTTGATTATCAGTTATATTTTTAAACGGTTCCTTGACTTGGCGATAAATTTTTTCCGCCGCTGCGATTTGTCCCCCCTGATAAAGCTTGTCTGCGGAGATGAATTTTTGCTCTTTGGCGATTTCTTCAGGGCTGGGTGGCGCTTCGGCGGTTGCGGAATCTGGCTTTTTTGGATTGCTTTCTTCAGCAGTAGGCTTGGGTTTATCTGAATCTTCTGGTTTTGTCCTAGATGGGCGTTGAAGTGCATCTCGTAGCTTTTGGGCTGTCGTCTCTTCTTCTGTAGGCGTTGTAACTGTTTGGGTGGTGGGGGGTGCAGGTTTTTGGGCGGTAGTTGGCGCTGTGGGTTGCGTCAGGATAATAAATATAGATGTCCCGATTGACAGCAGTACCCAGTTAAAGGCTAGCAGGAGTGACTTCCAGCGTCGTTTCATGGGGCGATCCACCTATGCAAAAAGCTTCTTTTTTTTAATGTATGGGCGATCGCATAATTATGGATAGAGCTGGATAAAGTTGGATAAAGCGATCGGTGTTAAGAAAGCAAGGTGGATAACTCGCAATAGATTTCCCTATCCTCTTAAGAAACACTGTTGCTGAGGGCAGATGGCAGAGGAGCCACTGCGGTGCCTTTCTTTCCCCCGGTTGAAGCATGTGGCGTGGCAGAAGCAAGGGGGAAAAAGGTGTTTCTTCCATCCATAACGGGTGGTGCGCCGCCGGTCGGTCGCTCTTAAGAAACACGCTGGCTGAGGTCCAAGGTCTAAGGGGAAAATAAGAAAGTGTTTCTGACCTTTGTAACGACAGCGTAAACTGCGCCCGTAAGAGGCTGACCGGAATGCACCATTCGAGTCGAAGCACCCGCGATCGCCCACCAAATAAATTACCCTTCACCGCAGAAGAAGAAGGGGTGAAGTGGCGCTACCCAATGTTGGGGAAGTGTCGAGTATCGAAGCGATCGCGGGTGACAATACCCAACATATTCAAAAAGCGCTGGATGCGGTGGCTGGTGGCCAACCTGATGCTAATGGATTTCGCGGTGCTTTGCTACTAAAGCCGGGGGTTTACGAACTTCAAAGGGACGGTGCAAATCAACAAGAGCGGGGTTGTATTGCGGGGTTCGGGTGATGGGAAAAATCCCGACAAGGACACGATTCTCATCACTAAGGTAGTTGACAAACCCGTTGTAGACAAACCCAATAAAATAGTACGGGGGGACTCCTCGGAACTTCAACGCCAGAAAAATCGTAAGGAGACATCAGCACGCCTTTTTGGCAAACCTGTTGCAGCCCAAGAACCTGATAAATCAGGATATTAAGGCAGCGATGTCTTAAGAATCTCCGTGGCTTCAGCCCGGAGAGTGTCAATAGATATTCTCAAATCTGGCAATTTCGATTTGCGCGGTCTTATCAGAGTTAAGACTCAGCATCACGATCAAACGATTCCTTAACTCGACTTTATCCAAATCAAAGAACTTGACCCTTGTTATCTGGCAAAAGTTGTGGTTTTGCGGCAAAAACTTTTCCCTACGTGACTAGTTTTGATGAAATCGAAAAAGTCAAAGCTTAAGTTCCACAACGGTTTTAGCGTATGCGATCGCATCAGTAAAAATGGATAAAGTCGAGCTTAGAGATTTTTAACAAATAATTGATTCAATCTTGTAGGGCGGGCTTTCCTGCCCACCCCACAAGAAAATTATTGAGTGTGTTGGACTCAACCTAGAACCGCTATATAGCAGTTCTCAATTGCTTGAAATACAGATAATTGTAGGGAACATTGTTCCCTAGAACGTCTTGGGGGTGTATCGCATTCTTCAGGAGAACCGCTATATGAGACTACAACCGTGCAACTTTTTTTTCGCGCCAACAGGCTTGCTGAGGCAAAATAGAAAGTGAAAAGCAATAACAAAACACTTTATGTGTATATCAATACGATAATCTTTTATGCCGTACAGTCAATTTACTCTGAGAAACCTTGTAGAAGAATTTAATTTCAATTTAGAATAAACGACTCGATTATTTCCAGATATACAGCCAGTAACGCCTACTGATTTGTTGTTGATGACCTTGCAAGAATCTCTACCTTTAGCAACAGCAATTAATAGCGAAAAAGCTCGTTCTGAACTAATTATTGCCCCAATATTGCTGGAGATAAAACGAAAGATGCACTTCCAAATTGCCTTGTTTTCTGGAATTGATTTTACTGTTGACGCATCACGGGGCTTAAATGGTTCTCCTGATTTTTTAATTAGCCGCAGTCGAGAGCAATATTACATTAGCGAACCTGTGATGACGATTGTAGAAGCCAAGAACGAAAATATTAATCTTGGTTTAGGTCAATGTGGTAGTGAAATGCTAGCAGCCCAAATTTTTAATGCTAGGGAAAATAGCCCAGTAAATCAAATTTTTGGATGCGTAACAACTGGTATATTATGGAAATTTTTGCGTTTGGAAAAGCAAACACTATATATTGACCCAGTGGAGATACCGATTGACCCTGTTGAACGATTATTGGGCATTTTTTTAGAAATTCTTTCTTGAATACCCGTATGTTTTCGACTAGATGAGGAATTAGCTAAAAAACTAAAATCCGTCCCCAATTGGCAGGAACGGTTAAGAGATATCTTGTTTTTTAGTATTATTCTACTACATATTCAGGTTTATTTGATGGAGGTGATACGCCAGCAAAGTGACATCTTGCTAACTCCTCATTACTGCATCCAGCAACAAACCTGCATCAAACCGCACCACGTCGGTACAAGGTAACCCAGTTTCTTGATTGACTTGGGCGATCGCTTGTTTTGCCGCTACCTCATCTAAATGCCCCGTATTCAGTGCAATACCCACTACTGGCACCCGTACAAAGGCACCACCTGCACTTGCAAGAGTTTCATACAACTTGATTACCTCACCCAAAGGCGGAATTGGTACACCATTCATCACTTCCGTTTGTCCGGCACGATGTACTAGTATCATTTGCGTGGGTTGGGAACCGCGTATCAATGGTAACGTTGCTGTGGAACCGGGGTGCAGTAAGGAACCTTGTCCTTCAATGTGCAAGATGTCGTAGTTTTTGCCATAACGCATGACCATTTGTTCTACAGCACCGGCGGCAAAGTCTACCCTGATTGCATCTAAGGGTATGCCATCGCCTTCTAACATCAAACCAGTTTGCCCGGTTGCCAAAAATTTAGAACGCCAACCCCGCAATCGTGATGCCCAATGTAACTCCAGACTAGTTGACATTTTGCCCACTGCCATGTCGGTTCCGACTGTCAGCACTCGCCGACAGGGAAGGGTACGCGCGATCGCACTGGCAACACCTATATTAGGCGGTTCTTTTCGCACATCCCAAATTACTTGTCCCGGTTTTAACAGTGCCTTTAACTCTGGCATGGTTGCCAATGGTGTATGCAAACCGTTTACTACCGACATTCCACCAGCTAGGGCATCCTTCAGTTCGTGCCAATAATCATCCGGCAAAACACCGCCTTTGGGGGCAATACCAATTACCAAAACTTGCGGTTTGTATTCCAGTGCTGCGGCTACCGATGAAACAATGGGCACATCACGCTTGATACCTGTTAATTCTGACAGAGATTTGCCCGCACAGGTGCGATCGATTGCTGCTACAATTGGAGCCTCACTATAGCGTAAAAGTGATAACCCGGTTTTGCCATGAGTGCCGGCAATTCCCTCATGCAGCAGAATAGCTACTTTTTGATTAAGCGCCAGACGCACTATGCTGTACCCCCAACCCTGGTAAATCGTTTGGCAAAATTCTTCCTTCTTGCATTGATGCACCTATAAAGGGGTCATCAATTAAATTGAGGTGACTGTCTAAGTCTAGATAATCAGCCAGTGGTGCAAGCTGTGCCGCTGCTGTATTCGCTAGGGCACTATCAGAATAACACCCAAACATGACTTGCAACCCAAAGGCACGCGCTGTGTGTACCATCCGCATTGCCTCTGTTAGACCCCCTGATTTCATTAGCTTAATATTAATACCATCCACACTACTAGCCAGTTGGGGAATATCCGCGCAACTGAAACAACTTTCATCAACAAATATGGGCAGAGGTTGTTGTTTTTTTAACTGATGTAGCTTTTTTTCCTCTCCTCTTGGCAAGGGCTGTTCTACATACTTTACATCCAAATCGGCAAGCCACTTGCACATCGACACTGCATCTTCCAAACTCCAACCTCCGTTTGCGTCTACGTACAATTGTAGCTCTGGTGCTTCTTCACGCACTGCTATTAGCATTTTCCGATCTGCGGCGATGCCATCTGGACTGCCCAATTTCACCTTGAAAATACGGACATCGGTAAATTGCAGCCAGTCTCGCGCCCTCGCTTTTGCTTTTTCTGGGGAATTAATGCCAATGGTGACGGAAGTTGGTACTATAACTTTGCGATCGCATCCCCACATTTGCCATAGGGGTAAGCCAACGCGCTTTCCCAACCAGTCGTGCATTGCTATATCCAAGGCGGCGCGGGCGGCTGAAGGAATCTGCCATGCAGCCAAAACTTGCTCAATTTCCTGTCGCTGCAAAGGAGTGAATGCTTGCAATATCGGTGTCACCTGCTGCAAAGCGTCTTTGATTATCTTTGTTGATTGCGGATAATTACCCACACTAAACGGTGATGCTTCACCCCAGCCTTCGATACCATCGTGCGAAATTTTCACCCATATATTCGTTGTCTGTGCTACTGTGCCGCGACTAATGGTCAAGGGAAATCGCTTGTTAACAGTAAAAATTTTTACTTCAATTTGCATGATTGTGCGTGATATCGCGCTAGGGCAACGCTGAATTTCAGTTCAAGTTTTAGCTTATATTGAGCTTCTGTTATACTTTTAACAACCTTTTACTTTTGTGAAGATTTTTTTAGATTTTGGGTATAAAATTTATCTATGACTAACTTAGAAAAATGGCAGCTTTTACAATCAAAAATGGTTTTAGAGCATAAGTGGTGCAAGGTGAGGCAAGATGAAATTCAATTACCCAATGGTAAGATAATAGATGATTTTTTTGTCCATGTTAAGCCGGATATTGCTTTGGTTTTACCGATAACCAGCAACAAAGAGGTTGTTTTGGTGCGTCAATACAGACATGCGATCGCTGATTTTTTTCTAGAACTTCCAGCGGGAAGTTTCGATCCAACACAAGAAAGTGCCCAAGTAGCAGCAATTCGCGAGTTGGAGGAAGAAACTGGTTATATATGTCAAGAAATCAAGAAAATCGCCACGCTATACGATAGACCTAGTAAAGATACCAATCGCACCCATTTATTTCTAGCAGAAAATGTGGTCAAAGCTGGAAAACAAAAGTTTGACATTACAGAAGAAATTGAAGTGGTATTAATCCCCCAAGAATCGGTTATAGACAAAATTCTCCAAGGGGAAATTTCTGTAGTCGGTAGTGTTGCGGCTTTGTTTTTGGGTTTAAATTTACTCAAGTAGGTAGAGGGCACTCTTGCATACTGCGGGGGGCATTGGGCATGGGGCAATGGGCAATGGGCAATGGGCAATGGGCAATGGGCAATGGGCAATGGGCAATGGGCAATGGGCAATGGGCAATGGGCAAGGTAAATAAATTAGTTTTTATAATTCCCAATGTATAATTCCCAATGTTTAATTTCCAATGTTTAATTTCCAATGTTTAATTTCCAATGCCCAATGCCCAATGCCCAATTCCCATTGCCCATTGCCCAATCCCCAATTCCCAATGCCCAATCCCCAATTCCCAATGCCCAATTCCCAATGCCCAATGCCCAATGCCCAATGCCCTCTACAGTATGCAAGAGTGCCTTTCTTCGGTAAAAGATATTTAATAACTCAGGCAAAAGCATCATGAAACCAGAGGTAGCATCTTACGGATCTTGGCGATCGCCGATCACGACAAATTTAATTACTTCGCGTACTATCGGATTGGGACAAGTTGCCCTTGATGGCGAAAATATTTACTGGATTGAGTTACGACCGCAAGAACAAGGTAGAAGTGTTATTGTCCGCCGGACTTTCGACAATCAAATTCAGGATATCACGCCTGCACCTTTCAATGTGCGTACTCGTGTACATGAATACGGCGGCGGTTCTTTCTTTGTAGTTGATAATACTATTTATTTTTCTAACTTTGCCGACCAACGCCTTTATCGTCAACAAGTTGGAACACAACCGCAACCAATCACACCAGAGGCGGCGATGCGTTTTGCAGACGGCATATTTGACCGCCAAAGAAATCGAATTATTTGCGTTTGCGAAGACCACACGGTTACAGAACGAGAAGCAATTAATACACTAGTTAGTATTAGGTTGGAGGGAGACGGCAACCCGCAACAGCTAGTATTTGGTAACGATTTTTACGCCTCACCCCGCCTCAGTCCCGACAATTTGCGCTTGGCTTGGCTGACTTGGAACCATCCAAATATGCCTTGGGATGGTACGGAACTTTGGGTAGGAGAAATCAAAGCCGATGGTTCTATTGGATACGCCCAACGAGTTGCGGGTGGTGTAAATGAATCTATCTTTCAACCGGAGTGGTCGCCAGATGGTATTTTATATTTTGTAAGCGATCGCACAAATTGGTGGAATCTTTATCGCTGGCAAAATGGTAATGTAGAATCAGTAACTGATATGCAAGCTGAGTTTGGCAAACCTCAATGGGTTTTTGGGATGTCAACTTATGGATTTGAGTCAAGCGATCGCATTCTTTGCACATATACCCAAAAAGGCACTTGGCATTTAGCAACTCTTGACACCTCAACCAATAAACTGGAACCTCTAGATTTACCCTACACCGAAATTGGTTCCCTTCACGCCGCTTCAGGAAAAGTAGTATTTAGTGCAAGTTCTCCCACCGAAACCACAGCTATTTTTCAATTAAACTTGGATAGCAGAAAATTAGAAGTGTTGCGTCGTGCCAGTGAGGTAAAAATTGATGCTGGCTATCTTTCAAAGCCTCAAGCAATAGAATTCCCCACAGCCGACAGTAACACCGCTTACGCCCTTTTCTACCCACCGCAAAACCGCGATTATACTGTCCCCGATGCTGAAAAACCGCCTTTATTGGTGAAAAGTCACGGAGGACCAACCGCCGCAGCTTCCAGCAGTCTCAACTTTAACATTCAATATTGGACAAGTCGGGGAATAGCGGTTTTGGATGTAAATTATGGCGGTAGCACAGGCTACGGACGGAAGTATCGCCAGCGACTTAATGGTAATTGGGGAATTGTAGATGTCAATGATTGCGTTTGCGGTGCGCGTTATCTGGTAGAACTAGGTTTAGTTGATGGTAACAGGCTAGCAATTTCTGGTGGAAGTGCTGGCGGTTATACAACGTTGTGCGCCTTGACTTTCCACGACACTTTCAAAGCCGGTGCAAGTTATTACGGCGTCAGTGACTTAGAAGCCTTAGCGCGAGATACCCATAAATTTGAATCGCGATATTTAGATGGGTTAATTGGTACTTATCCAGAAGAGAAACAGAAATATAGAGAGCTCCAACAGGTTCTGATTCTTTTTTGATGAAGGATTGAATGTCGTAGCGTCTTTGTCCCGACGGGGTTTTAACCGCTTTGATTTTTCCTTCTTCCTCCCATCGTCTGAGAGTTCGGAGGCAAACTCCCAGAGTGCTAGCTGCTTCATTAGGTTTTACATACTTTGCCATACTATTCAGTATAACCACGTATGCTGGTTTTGTCAACCTTTGTCCACTAAATCAGCAATTAGAGGTTAACCGATCGCCCATTAATTTTACAGAAAATCTTGCCTGTCCGGTGATTTTTTTGCAAGGATTAGAAGATAAAGTAGTTCCACCCAACCAAGCAGAAATGATGGTTGAAGCACTCCGCGCTAAAGGTTTATCAGTGGCGTATCTTCCTTTTCCAGGCGAACAGCATGGTTTCCGCAAAGCAGAGAATATCAAACGTTCTTTATCAGGAGAATTGTATTTTTATTCGCAGATTTTCGGTTTTCAACTTGCAGAACCAATGGAACCAGTAGAGATTGAAAATATCTAATATCATATCCCGGTGAATACCCATATTATCAGGAGTGATTGTTAATAGTCAATAGTTAATGGTTAATGGTTCATAGCCAAAAATCCATAAATTATGAACCATGAACCATGAACAATGAACAATCAACCATCAACAATCAACCATGAACAATCAACCAAACTTATTAACATAAAAAACTCAGTTGTCCAAATTTACGATAAAAAAATTTGCATTATCATACTCGCGTCCAGCTTTTAAAAGCAGGTAAACGCCCCACACTACATAGGGCGTGTCATCAATTGAGCCAAATGACAGAAGCAGCTAGATAAATTGCACCGAGAAAGTTGGCCGCCCGTTTATCATCGCGAGTTGCGATCGCTCGATACTGCTTGAGTTTGGCAAAAAAGTTTTCAATCAGATGACGGGCTTTGTATAAATCTCGGTCGTAGTCACCAACTGAACTTTAGACTAAAAGCACAAAATGACTCAGGGAAGCTGAGTTAAAAAAAATCAAAGTAAAAAATTAAAAAAATGAGAAATCAAGCAGTTTTTGCGGGGGATTTACGTGAAGGTGAAGTACGCTTTTTAACGATAGGATAGCGAATTCTACGTTGTCTGTTCTGTCCTGTCTTCCAACCTGGAGATTTACCTCGTGGTTTTGGTGCTTTGGCAGGAGTAGAAACCCTGACCAAAATCCCAGGCATAGCTTGTGCAACCCTCCCAGGGGTGAGTTGAATCATTTGTTTGTGCCACGGGAGGGGATTGTCATTAACGATATCACGAGCCAACCACAACTCCCACGTCATGAGAGGCATTAAGTCACTCCATCGGTCACATTGTTGAGGAGTAGAAAGCTTTGGTAGCGTCCAATGCAAGCGTTGTTTAATAAACCGATACCAATGGTCAACTGCAAAGCGTCGCAGGTAAAGTTTCCAAACCTCAGATAGAGGTGGCATTTGTTCACCCACAAAAGCCAACCACATTGGTTTATGGACTCGTTGTGAGCCGTCTTGGAGTAGCCTTTCCACCAGTATAATTGACATCGGATGGTGTGGGGAAAGACGAAAATGCTTTTTTGTCCACAGGCGAATCCTCACTCTACCCAGCTTAGTATCTTCTTGTTCAATGATTTGTTCTGGGTCAGACCAGGTACTGTCATCATTAAGTTTGAATTTATCACCGTGTACTCTTGGTTTTCCCCTGCCTGAATACGCTGGTGGTTCTCCCCATAAACACAGGTTAGAACGCAATCGCATCAGTTTATCTGCATTAATATCAGCACTTTTGATCACAAATGGCACACACCCATATTCGATATCCCATAATGTGATTGGTCGTGATGGTAAGTCTTTACATACCTGTTTTAGCTGCCATATAGCCTTATCTATGGGATTTTCCCAACTGGTAATTCTTTCATGCCTGAGTGGTAATGCCCAACTTCCTTCTGTTTCAGGTATCCAAGCTATTGTACTGTATCCGTATCCAGGGGTAATGGGACGACCACCTCTTCCTCCTTGTGCATAATGTTCGTAGGTTCTTTCTTTCAGGGTTGGGGCATCTGGCCTTGACCACGCTGTGTGGTCTCCTGCCAAAACTATACGTCCTTGTTTTGGGAGCTTTTGACTGTACAGTCCCATCAATTTGTGGCGTTTTGGTCTGGTATCCTGTGTTGTTTCATAAATACTTGACCACTGACGACGGAATACTGGACACATTGATAAGTCTGCCAGACTGTAGGCGTTACGTGTCAGCAATATGGCATCCGTCATTTCAAATGTTGCGTCCTTTGCCCGACATAAACATTGGTATGCCGCTTGACGAAATTCCCTTAATTGTGCAAAAACATCCATAGCGGTAGATGAACGTTGGTTGTGCTTCTTTCATCTTCCACTACGGGGGTGTCTGTTCTTACAGGCATCCCTTGGTTTTTTTTTGCACTCCCATCACCTAACGATCGCCTTTTTTAGTCTAAAGTCCAGTCACCAAGTATAGTACGGTTGCGTTTGGGAGGAATCACTGCGGTTTTGCCCTGTGCCTGAAGTCGCTCAATTACTCGCT
Organism: Heteroscytonema crispum UTEX LB 1556; assembly: GCA_044006015.1. GTDB lineage: Bacteria > Cyanobacteriota > Cyanobacteriia > Cyanobacteriales > Nostocaceae > Heteroscytonema > Heteroscytonema crispum. The sequence continues at coordinate 55,902 of JBIPDF010000019.1, read as the reverse complement.
CATCGGCATCATAGCCTTTATCTGCCAGTACTGTGTCCGCCACAATATTGGGTAGCAGTTGGTCCTTACGATCCAAGTCCCAGGCTTGCCCTGGGGTCAGATGAAAACTCAAGGGATTGCCCAAGGCATCTACCGTCCCATGAATCTTGGTACTCAATCCACCTTTACTGCGACCAATTGCTTGAGTAGATCGCTCCCCCCCTTTGCACCCGCACTATGCTGATGGGCGCGGACAATCGTGGAATCAATCATTGCATACTCGTTGTCAGCATCGTCTGCTAAGTGCTGAAACACCCTCTGCCACACCCCAGCCTTTGACCACCGAGTAAAGCGAGTGTGAATCACTCGAAAATTCCCAAAGCGCTGCGCTAAGTCTCTCCAGGGTATCCCTGCCCGATAGCGGTACAGCACTGCTTCCACAAACAACCGATTATCTTTGGCTGTCACTCCCACATACCCCTGTGTTCCGGGTAGCAAGTCTTTGATCCTCTGCCACTGGTCATCTCGCAGCCCATAACGTCGAGTCATTATTTCTCTATTTGCTTAATCCCAAGCATCACTGACTCCAGTTTACCTAATTGATGACACGCCCTAGACTGCAAGCAACAAATGCCACAAAAAACGCCAAAATTTATAGATGGATTGAGCGCTCACTTATAAGTAATTTTTTGTTACTTTTCTGAAATCTAAAGAAAATCTTAAATTATAAATAAAATATTAAACATTGTAGAAAGCAAGCAAATGTTAGGTATATATATGGATTCCTCTATACTGCGTCAGATTTGGTCTGTAATTGAAGAGAACCATACAAATTTTCTTCTTGGACTTGGGGATGCCGAATTAGTCAAGCAATTGTTGAGTCAGCTTGATAGAAAAACAATACTTAGTAGTGAAGAAGCGATTACCGTCAGCGCGTACCTTTATTCCAGAACATCGTTGATACGGGACTTCGCCCTATCTCGCATGACATAAAGTGTGCATCAATGTTAATAGGTAGAGGTATTTTTTCTAGGTAGATGTTCCCTAAAGGCTGCTTGAGTAACTCTTGAGTAACTATAGTTCGCCCATATTTTCTCGAATTAGACTATATAAAATAATAAAATATATATTTTTAAGATTTTTATTAAATTGTATCATCTTCGGATGAATACCCATACTATTTGGAGTGGTTGTTAATGGTAAATGGTAAATGGTTAATAGTTAATGGTTGATGGTTAATAGTTAAGAGTGAGTAGCCATGAACAGCGCGATCGCAAAATTTGGTTTTAAACCTCACACGTTGGGGATTGCTACCCAAACCCTAAAAAAATCCCACAAAAAAAGAAAAAAGTAGCAAGGTGTCGTACTCTCAGTTTTTCTTGTATGCCGGTGTGGCTTTACGCACCCTACAAACTGCTAACTGGGCGCCTCCTAACTTTGCGTTTGGGCGCCTCTTAACTTTATCTACCTTGCCCATTGCTGCAATATATAAGCGTAAAACCACTCTTTATCTACCTGATCCATCGCAGAAATTTTCCGTCCTCCAGACACAACTTTAGTCCGTCCCTGACTCACACCAGATGTAATAATTTCCGTTTCCCATTCCCGCAATTCATAAGCATCTGGATTGCCAAGATAAGCCGTTGCCAACACATCCCAAGCATAATAATCTTGGGGAATTACTAACGCATAACATTGTCCCGCCAAATCGGAAATGGGATATTGGCGCTGTCGCCCAATTTTTCGCATCAACTGGGATGTTATCGGCACGCTGTTAGTCAAATCCAAAGGACACATAATAATTTCAATTTGACTTTGCCACAGCCGCGCCACTGAAATAGGGTCCCAATAAGCATTCCATTCTGCGGAACCATCTTGTCCAGATTCCCAATTTTTCTCCACATTACCAGTAACATTCAACGCACCCCCCATCCAAACAATGCGTTGAATTTTCCCTTCAATATCTGGTGCTTTATCCAACGCCACTGCAACTGTTGTAAAAGGACCAGTTACCATCAAAGTTATAGGTTCCGGTGCTTCACGCAACACATTTATCATGAAATCTTGACCTGTTTGATTGACTAAAGGCGTGCGTATGATTTCGTTTTGATTGAGAATCGGCAGATTGTCAACAACAAAAGAATCGCGGCGATAAAGGCGGGGAAAAGGATTAATACCGCGTACAGTGCTTTGGGCAACAGGAATATGAGAACCATCCATTAAATCTAGAATTTTGCGTGTTGCACCCACAGCCGGTTGGGCATAACAATTAGCTGGAGTGACGACAACACCCAGTAATTGGATATGACCCATCGTCATCAGCAGCATAGTTGCTAGATAATCGTCTACACCACCATCATGATCCATTAATACCAGTTGTTTAGACATAACAGGAGAATTAAAAAAATGGACGAATTTATGCAAGCCGCCGTAGACGAAGCAAAACAAGGCAGACAAGAAGGAGGAATTCCCATTGGTTCGGTTCTTGCCAAGGATGGCAAGATTATCGGCAGAGGGCACAACAAACGCGTACAAGACGGCGATCCTGTCACCCACGCCGAAATCGATTGCCTTCGCAATGCTGGTAGAATTGGCAGTTACAGAGGTACAACACTCTATTCAACCTTAATGCCGTGCTATTTGTGCGCTGGTGCGGTGGTGCAATTTGGTATCAAAAAAGTCATCGCTGGCGAATCTAAAACTTTTCCCGGTGCTAAAGAGTTTATGGTATCCCACGGCGTGGAAGTAATTGATTTGAGTTTGGATGAATGCGAAAAAATGATGAGTGAATTTATCGAAGAAAAACCCGAACTTTGGAATGAAGATATCGGGAAATAGTTAGGAGTTAGTTGTTAGTTGTTAGTTGTTAATTGTTAATTGTTAATTGTTAGTTGTCCTTTGCTAATGACTAATGACTAATGACTACTCCTCTTTCTTTGAGAAATGCATCAAATATAAATCTATCAGGTAGCGAAGGCTGTGCGCCTGGTTTTGTCGCCGCTAAAGCACCCGCTGCCGCACCCCAAATTACGCAGTCGCGCAAAGAATGCCCTTCTGCTAGCGCCGCTGCTAAACCGCCATTAAACGCATCGCCTGCTGCAGTTGTGTCAACGGCTTGCACGGAAAACGCAGGTATAAAGAAAGTTTCCGCAGCGGTTGCACAAATAACACCTTTTGCCCCCAATTTGACGATCGCATTTTTCACTCCTCTGTGCAATAACACTTCAGCTGCCTTTTTTGCTTCTTCTTCCCCATCCACGGCAAAACCCACTAATTGCCCTGCTTCAACTTCATTGGGCGTCATAATATCCACTAACGGATAAAGTTCGGCGGGCAATTCTAACTGTGCCGGTGCCGGATCGAGAATTACTGTTACTCCCGCTTGGTTTGCTGCTTTTGCTGCTGCTAAAACCGCCTTCAGGGGAATTTCTAGTTGTAATAATAACGCTGAACTTCCTGGTAACAAGTGAGACAATCTTTCTACATCAGTAGAATTTACTCGTCCATTTGCCCCAGGAATCACAATAATTTGATTTTCACCCCTCTCATCTACGGTGATAACTGCGACACCAGAACTAACAGTTTCATCAACGAATATATTATCAATTTGTACGCTAGATGCTTGCAAACTGTCGATCAGTTCCGCACTAAAACTGTGTGCGCCAACACGCCCGACCATTTGCGTAGAAATTCCCAGTCGTGAAGCGGCTACTGCTTGATTTGCGCCTTTGCCTCCCGGTGCTTTAAAAAAATCGTCTCCCAGCAGCGTTTCTCCTGGAAGTGGCAAGCGGGGGGCTGTTGCTACTAAGTCTATATTGATGCTGCCGAAGACGATAATAGCCATAGCAATTTTGGATTTTAGATTTTGGATTGGGTAATACCAAGCTATCAAGTTTTATAAATCAAACATAATTTAATATATGTAGCAATTTTAAATCATTCGGGATAAACGAGAAGTCGGGTTTCGCAGGAGTTACCCAACTTCTAATGCTGTCGATTTTCACAAATCAAATACGATTGCTATATAAGGATGTATTACTTTTAGTACAAGTTTAAAGCCAAAAATGCGGCATTCTTCAAACAGGCACTAATCTCTTGTGCTTGCAAATATGGATAAGGGCTGATAATCTGTTCAACACCAAAGGTTATGCGATCGCATATAAATCTTACCTTTAATTTGTGTTCAAACTGAGGTATCGGCGCAAGATATTTTGAGCCTGTTGCAATAGTTTTACAAAAATTACGATCCAGATGCTTCCCAGTCTGTAATCGCCGCTTTCTGCCATTCACTTCCCCAACCTAATTTAAGTTCATCCACTACACAACAAGCTACCGCTAATGCTGCATCTTCTTGTTGCTGTCGCCATTTTTCTAAAAGATTTTCAATTAACGCACTGCGATTTTCAACTTTTTGGTCAATGTAAGTCACTAATTCATCTGGCAGCGAGATAGAGATTTTAGTCATAAAAAAAACTGGGAAGTGTGGAAACCCATCGCCTTTAGGCATGGGAGGAAACACGACTCAGGCAGTTTTAACTGCCGTGAATCTCCAACTGTTGAAACATAAATGTCTTGTATCAGAAGGTTTAGCTGATTGTGTCAAACGTTTTCCAGTCGTTATATTGTGCAAAGATATCCGACATTTTTTAATATCTTCACCACCAACATAACAAACACCATATTTTTTGTTTTTAACAATCGCACCACGTTTAAAACCTTGCGAACGAGTACCACCATAGGGACGACGATAACCATTTTTACCAGGGTTAAAAACGTGTAATTGGCGACGATGAAAACGTAACGGGACGATTTCTAAAACGTTAGTATTGTCTGGTTTCTCGTGACCATCTGTTACGGCGTTAGCGAGAACCCAGCTATCTATACAATGAGCATTGAAGTCGTTTGACAACTTATTTTTAGATTTTTTTAAGCCTAATGCTTGACGCATTTCGTAAGTATCAGTACCTTGATATATCTCTAAAGTACCGATACGTCGTAACTCGTGAGAAAACCAAGTTTTACCAACTTCTAACGGTGAAAACATTAAATTCCATTTTCTACCGTTTTTAAAGGTTTTCGCTTTGATATCTTCGACAGAAAAGTGTGTAACCGGATATAGCTTAGTTAACCAATTTACAATCCGAAGTTTCCATTGCCAACGTGCTTTAGTAGATGGTGGAATACCACCTTTTGAACGATTTTTACGATTAGCACGATACGGAGTTTTTCTGTAACGTCGCGCACGTCTAGCATTAGTACTAGACTCTTCCGCATCTTTTACCCAATCAACGGCATGTGTTTGGGCGTTTAGGTAAGTATGGCTACTCGATTTAACCGTAAATCCTTCTCGTTTACTACCTGGATCAATACCTACACAAATGGGTTGAAAATTTCTAGCGGACGGTTCAACATTAAGTCTGACACACCAAACGCCTTTCTTATAAAATGGTGTGGCTTTGCGAGATTTAACCCAAGCAATTGCTCTAGATTTTTTTGTTGGCATTAATGGTTGATTGTCTGAATCAAATACCGGAACGTATTGCATTTTTTTTTAGCGATAAGCTAATGTTTTACATCCCTTCGACACTGACTAACCGAGAGGCTAACCGTTAGGGAGGCGCGGTAAGCGCGTCGTTTGCTCTGCCACAAGCTATTTAGTTCAGTTTGCAATCGTGTTGCATAGTCTAGACACCGTTTTAGTCTTGCTTGAATCGATTGGCTCGACTCTTACAAGCCCCGTGACTTTAGTCCGGGGTCAGTGACATCTTACCCAGAGTCATATTATGAGTAGTATACGATAAACAGCAAAATAATCCTTGCTATGTTGGTATTAAACTCAGGTTTAACCCTATGGTGACAACTGTAGAAACCAGTTCCCAACGAGCCATATTGCAAAACATTAGCTGGCAAACTTTTGAAACTATCCTTGCAGAAATGGGGGATAATCGTATCACCCGATTGGCTTATGACCACGGAACCTTAGAAATTATCACTGGGTTAATGCCCCATGAAAGCAATAATAGACTCATCCATAATTTGGTTGTGGCTTTAGCCGAAGAACTTAATCTCAACCTTAAAAGCGTCGGTTCAGTCACTTGCAAGCGTCCAGATTTACTGCGGGGTGTGGAACCAGATTCTAGTTTTTACATTCAAAATGAACCGCTGATGCGACAAAAGCAAAATCTCGACTTGACACAAGATCCACCGCCTGATTTAGTAGTAGAAGTAGACTATACCAGCGCTTCTGTTGACAGAATGCAAATTTATCAAGCTTTGGGTGTTCCCGAAGTGTGGCGTTATGACGAACCTACAATGCAGATTTACCAACTGCGAGATGGTATCTATCTCCAGTGTGATGTCTCGCCTACCTTTGCAAATCTCCCCCTAACGACAGAAATTACTCGCTTTCTTGCCGAAAGTTTCAAAATTGGAGAAATTCCAATGATTCGCGCCTTCCGTTCTTGGGTAAAACAGTGTATATAATATTTATTTATATGTAAAAAGTTGTTTGGCGATCGCGTGTTTACACGTCTGCGCCAAAACCGTATACCATATCAGAGTGCATAATACACAAGCCTTTTCTTATGCCTAGTGTTGAACGAGACGAAACCCGAGAGCATCGTATTGAAACTGAAATACTTGTCGATGCTGAAGATAAAGAAGAAAGAGCGATGGCTTGGTACTACTACCTTGACGATACTCTTGACTTTCCGTTTAAGGCTAAGTGGACGAAGAAGGGACGTGGTAAATCAACCTCTCCCCAAGAGATAGAAGTCGAAGTGCTGGGAATGGCACCAGAGGATGACTGCTTAAAGGATATGATTGTGGAAGTTGCCGATCTCAATGGTAAAGAAGACGATGTGTTTTCTGCAAAGCTATCGGAATTAAAGGTAATTGATGCTGATAGCGAAACCCTAGAAGCTTTGGCTGATTGGGAATATTGGCTTGCTAGGGGATACAAGTTCTAATATCATTTCTCTTGTGACTGTTCATGGTTCATGGTGAGAGTGTTCATAACTGAATCGCACTCTTATTAAGCCCTAAAATAAATTTTGGGCTTAAAGCTTAAGTTAGCTGTAAGTTAACTAAAACAATAGTTTTAACCGATTTTAACTGACCGGAATGCACCATTTTCAATAAACGTAGGATGGGCATTGCCCACCAACGATCTGCATGGGGCTTTCAGATAATGGTGGGCGGTGTCCACCCTACAAAAAATGCATTATTGCAACTGGTGCATTCCGGTCAGCCTCTTACGGGCGCGGTTTACACTCTCGTTACAAAGGGATATTCACTATATAATTTTCCCCTTTTCCCTTTCCCCTTTTCCCTCAGCCACGGTGTTTCTTAAGAGTTTTAATGGGTTTAAGCTAAAAGCTGCGTAACTTGCTTGGCGCGAAGCGGGTAATTTATTTCTTGGCTAAAAATATCCTTAACAAGCGTACCACTTGTTTATAGCCGAAAATCCATGAACTATGAACTATGAACTATGAACTATTTAACGTAGAAAATAATTTTTGCTGACAATTCACTCATTCGATAGATGCCGAATAATTCGGCAAGGATTACCTGCGGCAACAACATTTCCTGGTATATCTTTCACAACTACACTACCAGCGCCAATTGTAGTATTATCGCCAATTGTTACCCCCGGACAAATAATCGCACCGCCACCAATCCAAACATTATTGCCAATTTTAATTGGTGCGGCTAATTCTCTACCAGAAAGCCGAATTTCTGGTTCTGTCGGGTGATAGGCGGTGTAAATTTGGACGTAGGGAGCGCATAACACATTATCACCAATGTGGACTGTATTGCAATCTAAAATTACACAGCCGTAGTTCATATATAAATTATTCCCAGCATAAATATTGCTGCCATAATCGCAGTGAAATGGCGGCACAATTTGTACTGGAGAACCAACTTTGCCAAATAATTCTTGTAAAATTTGAATTCGTTGTTCTTGTTGTTCTTCTGTCGTAGCGTTGTAAGTTCTTAGCAAACGACATGCTCGTTTATTCTCTGCAACTAATTCCGGATCGGATGCAAGATAAAGTTCGCTTGCTAACATTTTTTGTTTTTCTGTTTTTTCCATGACAGAATTTCTCAGATGATTTTGCTATCAACTTTATTAGCTCTGAATTTCTATCCAAATTATCGTTTGATTTGGCTGAAATGAAGCATTTTTCTCAAATTTGATAAATAACAATTTTCATTGATGCAAAGAAGCATCACCCAGGGTGTAGCAATAATCGGAAAATTGTTGTCATTGCTAACCGAAGACCCCCATAAGTATTTTACAACTGTAAGTTGCTTTCGTTGTATTTTTTATTCTTGCTGTAACTACCAGATGATTCATAATATCTTGTGGAGAGGATGTCTGGAATTTGACAAAATGCCCAAAAGGTAATTCGGAGAAAAGTTGATTATGCCTTTTCGGATTTTAAGTTTGGATGGTGGAGGAATTCGGGGAGTAGTTGCAGCAACGATGCTAGCAGCGATTGAGAAGCAAATTAATCAACCATTAAATGAGTACTTTGACTTGATTGCCGGCACTTCTACCGGGTCAATTTTAGCATGTGCGATCGCCTCAGGACGCAGCAGTCAAGAAATTGTTGAATTATATCAGCAAAAAGGTTCTATAATCTTCCCTTACAAAACTCGTTTTTCTTTAAAACGAATTGCTTTATTATTGAAGTCTGGTTTTTCGGCTCCCAAGTTTTACAACGGTGGTTTGATTGAAGTTCTCAAAGAAGCTTTGGGAAATACAACGTTATTTGATATCAATTCACCGTTGTTGTTAATTATATCTTATGACACCATTAGCCGCAAACCAATTATTTTTAAAAGCTGGCGTCAAGACAAAGGTTATGGCAATATTCCCCTGTGGAAGCGTGTGTTTGTTCAGCAGCGGCACCTACTTATTTTCCAGCATATAAGTTAGATAAAAGGGAAAACGGAATAGTTGAACAAGCAACTGGAGATACCATAATTTTGGCAGAGGATGCATCCACAACTGATGATGTTTATAAAAATATGGAGATTAGAATCATTAGTGGCAAAGGTAACGGTAAAATTCGTACTATTAAAAAATATATAGGATTAACGCGACAAGCGTTGATAAATTCACCTTGGGAAAAGATACCTGACACTACTTCTAGTTATTCAATTAAAAGTATATATTCTGCGATTGATGGCGGTGTAGCTGCGAACAATCCTTCTAGCTGTGCTGTGGCGGAAGCATTGCGGTTAGGCTATTCAGTTGACGAAATTACCATACTCTCTATCTCAACAGGCGATCGCACTCGAGTAATTCCATTTGAAAAAGCGCAACACTGGGGTTTGGTGCAATGGGCACAGCCTCTAATCGGCGTTTTGTTGGATGCCTCATCAGAGGTTTACGAGTATATCACCTTTCAGATTATGCGCGATCGCATGATAGCGGTTAGAATTCAAACTTGATCGCGTGTTAACAGGTAAACGCCTCAGCGATGATATAGATGATGTGAGTTTAGATAATATCAGCAATTTGATTGAAGCCGCAGAAGCTTACATTCAGCAGCCAAAAGTGCAAGCAGATTTGCAAGAGTTTTTGAGAATTAGTGAATAGTCATTAGTTATGAGCCGCCCAGGCGCGGAGTCAGGAGTTAGGAGTTAGGAGTTAGGAGTTAGGAGTTAGGAGTTAGGAGTTAGGAGTTAGGAGTTAGGAGTTAGGAGTTATGAGTTATGAGTTATGAGTTTCACTGGAATGCACCTGTACAATTATTAGCCCTGAAATAAATTTCACCGAACCAAAAGTTAAATTTAACGGTCATCGAACTGCAATGGAAGTTTTAACCCGTTTTAACCGGTTAAAGCTTGAGCGCCCGTGAGGGCGCGTTTAAGGCGGGTATGCAACAGATGAGTAGTTATTAGTCAAATGACAAAAAAGTTTTGACAGCTAACCACCAACCCAACGGGAGAACCAGTCGCCTGGGTCGGGAAACCCTCCCGCAGCGCTGGTTCACCACCAACGACCCTTCGGGAGAGCCAGTTGCTTGATGCCCGGGAACCATGCACGGCAGTCGCTCATAGTCCACCGCACTGGTGAACCACCAACAACCAACCACTAACACTTTAATAAAATATCCCATAACGAGCTTTTCCTTGCTGCTTGGCGCGGTACATGGCGGTATCGGCATTCCTTAGCAGACTTTCTGGTTCCTCATCAACACTGTTACTCAAAGCAATGCCAATACTGGCTGTGGTCAACATTTGATGTCCATTGAGGTGAAGTGGTTCCTTTAAGGTGTCTTGAATGCGTTTAGCAACGTTAGTGGCGTCGCTAACGTCTTTAATATCTTCTAACAGTACCGCAAACTCATCGCCGCCAAATCTGGCTACAGTATCGCCACTACGCAAACAAGATTCCAAACGTCGAGCGATCGCTACTAAAAAATTATCCCCTATTCCATGCCCAAAGCGATCGTTAATCCCCTTAAAACCATCTAAATCCAAAAACAAAACTGCAAACTGATAATCATTCCGTCGTTTATTGTGTTCTATTGCTTGCCTCAACCTGTCAATAAATAAAACTCGGTTGGGTAGTGCTGTTAGCGCATCATAAAAAGCATTGCGGAGTAATTGTGCTTCTGTTTGTTTGCGTTTGGTAATGTCTTGAAAAACTAAAACCGTACCAGTAATGTTTCCATCATCATCACGAATCGGTGCAATACTATCCCCAATCGGTATTTCCTTGCCATCTTTGGCAATCAACGTACAGTTTTCCGGTAGATGCAAAACTGCACCCGTTTCCATTACTTGTGTGGCTAAATTTTCAAGCAGTTCCCCTGTATCTTTGTCCACCAGGCTTAAAACATCAGCTAATTTTTTACCAAATGCCTCTTCTTGCTTCCAACCAGTAAGCGCTTCCGCCACAGGATTCATCATTTGGATACAACCATTAATATATGTGACAACTACTGCACAGCCCATACTGTTAAGAATTGCCATAAGTTTCTGTTTCTCTTGTTGGAAATTTTTTTTTATTTGATGTTTGTAAAGAGCCATTTCAACGGCAATGTGTAAGTCTCTTTCAAGGAAAGGTTTAAGAATGTAGCTAACAGGCTCGCTTAACCATTTTTTCTGCAATTTTGTGTCTTCTGAATAGTCGGTTAAATACAACACGGGGACATGGAAATTCTTCCAGATTATATCTGCCACCTCTATGCCATCTATTTCACCTGCCAAACATATATCGAGTAATACTAAATGTGGATGAGTTTCTGCTACTTTTTTTATCGCGTCTTCACCTGAGTCAGTGATTTGCGGAACTGCATATCCTAACTTTTGTAAACTGTTCCTAATGTCTACGGCTAGGATTTCTTCATCCTCAACAACTATGATTTTCGGACCGTTCATGCTAAAATCACCTGTTTGCTAAGGCTCAGATTTTGTTGTGTTTGTCAACTTCATCTGAAAATTAATAATTATATAATAATCAATCTCTAAACTAACAGTGTTATTGCTTGACTAAAGTGCCGAATTTTTATTAACTTGTTTGTTTCTTATTTACCCCAGTCTAAGTATTTAACAGAACTAGTGTGATTTCCTTATACAGCTAATATCAAGTGATTAAAGTTACATATTAGTTACACTTAAATTAGCAGCAATCAAAGGCGTGTTTTTAGAAACAGGCAACATTTCCCGATAAAAGATACAACCGCATGCGGTATTTACTTAGATAGATAAAAATGCTATTACATGTTACTAAAAATACAAGTTAGTTGTTGTTGGAGATAGAGGGTAAATAAAAACCGGGCTGTTTAAGGTATTCAGCATCAGAAATTGTTAGTCTGGCTGCGATTTGGATACATTTGTGACTGAATTAGTACCATGATTTTGATGTAAATTTTGATTTTAAGAAACAGGCAACAATACCATTGAAATTTAAGTAAATATATTCTAGGAACCGAAAAACACCCGAACCAGAAGCGATGAATCGCTTCTGGCTCAGAGTCAATCCAATATGCGAATGGGTATCAACTTGCTTATTTATACAAAGCAGTAGCGTGCTTTAGAGGTTGGGATTAGTTTTAGTCAACTCAATGCTAATTTTGCCGCCAAAGTCTGGAATGGGTGCGGCGGGTTTGCTTAAAATAACTTGGACTTGTGTGACGCGATCGCATTCTTTCAGTATAGAATCAGCGATCGCGCCAGTTAAACGTTCCACCAAAGCAAACTTCGATGTTTTTACCAGATGTTGCACTTTTGCAATAACACTACGATAATCTATAGTGTCTTCGATAGTGTCAGTCTTAGCAGATTTAGAAAGATCCAACCATAACTTCACATCCACCTCAAACCATTGTCCTAGCACCTGTTCCTCTGGCAGATACCCCGTGTAGCCATAGCAGCGAATTCCCGTTAAATGAATGCAGTCCATAAAAATAGTGCTGAGTGAACTTGGGGATATTGAATTGATTGTTTACCATGTTTAGATTTCAAGTTAGGAAATTTAGCACGCCCTTCAAAAAAGTTGACAAACGCGCTAGAAAGATTAAATGTTACTCGTTGCAATACTTGACTATACGCAAGTCCTAGCCATTCGTATTCTTTTTTCAATCCAGGTAGCAATTTATCCATTGCTGCTTTAGAAAGACCCTTCCCCGTTTCTTTATAAGCGGTTGTAGTGGCATTAAGCATATAATTCCACAACCAACGAGTATTGCCAAAACATTGAGCAAGATAAGATTCTTGCTCATCAGTGGGATAAATTCTAACTTTAATTGCTCTATACATGGTGAGCGACTTGCGGTCTTGGCGGTCTCCGTCACGTTCGCAAAGTGGAGAATCGACCTTACCGTGTTTACATATTCATAGTAACAGATATTTTGATGATTGTTTCACCAAAAACAGAATATTTTGCTCGTTTCGTCGTCGTAGTCTTCCCGGTTTTCGCTACGCTCAAATATGGTCAGACTACACTCCTCACCTCACGCGCAATTCATCTCGACACTGACCTGAGTACAGGTACAGTGTGAGCCTTCTTGCTGTTCAAGGTAAAGAAGTGCGCTCGTGCTGAGTTTGAATAAGCAGCACAAGAAAAATTTTATGTTCAATTAGTGCTTGCCGCGCGTAGTGTCTCTTGCGTCATCTACGATCTTGAAGTTGGTTGAAATCACCAGAGATGGGGTTCTCTTGTTCGGGGGAGATGGGGGCGACGGGTGTGGGCGACGGGTGTGGGAGACAAAGAAAATAACCACCAACCCCTCCTTTCTTTCACCAGTCGCCTGGGTCGGGAAAACGCCACTGCGACCCTTGGCCAGACCCCAAGACCGCAGTGGCTCCCCTACCAAGGGCGCGAAGTGAGCCGGGGGGAATCTTCCCGACTGCAGACTTCGCGCTCCTTCACCACCAACCATGAACGCTATGAACGCTCTTACGCTCATGGTCCGCCACTGCGGCCAAGGAGGGGTCTGGCCAAGTTCCGCAAGTGGCGTGGAAACCACGGCAGTTCCTTCAAGTCGGCGAAGCATGCACGGCAGTCGTGAATGGGGGAAACCCCCTCTTGTCCGCGCTGGCGAACCAACGGACTGCCTCCCCTCTTGGCCGCGCCAAATCACCACCAACCACCAACCACCAACTAATGACTATTGACTTTAGAAACATAAATTCTGTATGGGCATCGGTTTTTACTGAAACATTAAAGCGCTTGGGATTAACTTGTGTCGTGATTTGTCCTGGTTCGCGTTCCACACCCCTAGCGGTTGCATTTGCCCAACAATTACCCGATATTGAAGCGATTTCCATTCTCGATGAACGTGACGCCGCCTTTTTTGCCTTGGGAGTAGCGAAAGCAACTGGACGCCCCACAGCAATTGTTTGCACCTCTGGAACAGCGGGGGCAAATTTTTACCCAGCAGTAATTGAAGCCTCGTATAGTCGCGTACCACTGTTGCTGTTAACTGCAGATAGACCACCAGAAATGCGAGATTGCCATTCTGGACAAACTATAGATCAGTTGAAATTATATGGCAATTACCCAAACTGGCAAACAGAGTTAGCCTTACCCTCCCCTGACATAGAAATGTTGGGTTATCTGCGACAAATGGTAATTCATGGGTGGGAGCGATCGCAAACTCCTGTCCCCGGACCGGTGCATTTTAATATTCCCTTTCGCGATCCTCTCGCACCCATTCCCGATGTAGAGACGCAAAATTTCGCGTCTCTACAATTTGATTTAGAAGATTTTTTTGCAGGAGTAACAACCCTCTCCCCCTCTCCCCCTCTCCCCCTCTCCTCCTCTCCCCCGAACCAAGAGTGGTTAAAATCCGATCGGGGTATAATCATCGCCGGCGTTGCTCAACCGCAGCAACCAGAAGAATATTGTAAAGCGATCGCGCAACTTTCCCAAACTCTAAAATTTCCCGTATTGGCGGAAGGACTTTCCCCAGTTAGAAATTATGCCGATCTCAACCCCTATTTAATTTCTACCTATGACCTGATTTTGCGAAATCAGCTTTCTTCAAAGCAACTGACACCCGAAATAGTAATTCAAATTGGTGAATTGCCCACCAGTAAAGAACTGCGTGCTTGGATAAGCGCCACACAACCGCGACGATGGATAATTGACCCCAGCAACCAAAACCTCGACCCCCTCCACGGGAGGACAACCCATTTGCGGATGAGTGTAGAACAATTGGGGTTCGGGGGAGATGGGGGCGACGGGTGTGGGGCGACGGGTGTGGGGGGACAAGGGGGACAAGGAGGACAAGGGGGACAAGGAGGACAAGGGGGACAAGGGGGACAAGGGGGACAAGGGGGACAAGGGGGACAAGGGGGACAAGGGGGAATTATTGACAAAAATTCTCCCTTGTCTTCCCCCTCTCCCTTGTCTTCCCCCTCTCCCTTGTCTTCCCCCTCTCCCCATCCCCCCCTCCCCCCATCCTCTTATCTTCAACAGTGGTGTGATGCTGAAGCGAAAGTCAGGACAGCAGTTGACGAGACAATGGCGACAATGACCGAATTGATAGAAAGTAAAGCTGCATGGTTGCTTTCACAAATTTTACCGCCTCTGACGCCATTATTTATCGCCAATAGTATGCCCGTGCGGGATGTGGAATTTTTCTGGAAACCGAATAATTTAGGAGTGCGATCGCATTTTAACCGAGGTGCAAATGGCATTGATGGCACATTATCCACAGCTTTAGGAATTGCCCATCGCTCATCAAGCAGCGTCATGTTAACAGGAGATTTAGCATTATTGCATGACACCAATGGTTTTTTAATCAGAAATAAATTTGTCGGACATCTAACAATAGTCTTAATTAACAACAATGGCGGCGGCATTTTTGAAATGTTACCCATCGCCAAATTTGACCCACCATTTGAAGAATTTTTTGCTACTCCCCAAGATATTGATTTTGCTCAATTGTGCGCCACATATGGCGTAGAGCATGAATTGATAACATCTTGGAAACAATTGCAACAAAAATTAAACCCGCTGCCAAATAAAGGTATTCGGGTTTTAGAACTGCAAACAAATCGCCAAACAGACGCCAAATGGCGCAAAGATAATTTAAGTAAATTTGCTAATGATAGTCATTAGTCATTAGTTATTAGTTATTAGTCATGAGTCATTAGTCATTAGATAGAGGTAGGTTGGCGTAGGCAGTCGGAAACGGCAGTTGCTATAACGCTTTGAACCCCCGCAACGCACTGCCTCCCCAACACTCACTAACTATAACCGTATATTACTAATCGATCCAAAATACTCGCCTGCCATGACTAAAATTGGTGTGATTAAATACGAACAGGGCAGTGTAAAAGAGGCAATTAAGTAATGGCAACAGGCAATAACAATTGAACCGAAACAGGTTGAATGAAAGTTCGCTCTTGCAGTTGCTACATATACCAGAGGAGAAGGTGATCGCGCAATCAAAATGGCAAAAGACGCCTTGCGCCTAGATAATACCATTTCTCTATAAAGATACGCCTAATTAGCAAGGGGGGCGCAGGCTTTGTGAGTGTGCCCGTAAACTCGCGACATAAGAGTCGTTGGGGCGATATTCCCCCCATTATTACAGAAAATTGGTATTGCACAAAAGGCGCGTTAACGTTGTGTAACGCACCCTACAGACTACTCTCATGGTAGGTTTTGTTGGGTTGCGCTACCCTACGGGTTCCGCGTCAGCAGTACGCTACACCCAACTTACAATTGCAGGAATAAAGAGTTTGAAAGATAGACTTTTCACAACAGATTAATCATCATCTTCTTCTCTCACAAAAATGTTCTTTAACAACCAAGGACTCCAGTCTTTGCTATTAGGTTTAGCTTGCCAAGTTTGATATAACTTTTGACCTGAACCGACGATAAATGCCGTCAGGCTGCCATCTTTATTTTGGCTAACTCTCAGATTCTTACCTAGTTCATCAGTAAAATCTTGCCATTGATTCCAACCTTCATTAGGTTCTTTTTGCCCAACCCGATATAATTTTTTATCAGTACCAACCGCAAAAAGTTGAAGTCTGCCATCTTGATTTTTAGCTACAGCCAGAGTCTTCGCAACCCCACGAGAAAGACCTTTCCAATCACTCCAATCTTTGCTATTAATTGTGTCTTGCCAAGCATGGTAAACCTTATTATCAGTACCAACTGCAAAAACTTCTAATCTGCCATCTTGATTCTGACCGACTGTCAGCCTTTCAGCAGTCCCACGAGAAAGATTGTGCCATTGGCTCCAGTCTCCACTATCGAATGTGTTTTGCCAAGCGTGGTAAACCTTATTATCAGTACCAATGGCAAAAACTTCTAATCTGCCATCCTGATTCACAGCCATAGTCAGATTTTTCGCAATTCCGCGAGAAAGACCTTTCCAATCACCCCAATCTTCACTATTATTGGATTTTTCTTGGCTTACACGGTAAACCTTATTGTCAGTTCCAATTGCAACAACTTGCAATCTGCCATCTTGATTCAAAGCTACAGCCAAACTGTTAGCAATCCCACGAGAAAGATTTTTAAATTCACTCCAATCTTTGCCATTGGGTGCAGTTTGCCAAGCATGGTAGACCTTATTATCATTACTAATTGTAAAAACTTCTAGCCTGCCATCTGCATTGCGAGCTACCGTCAAACATCTAGCAGTACCCTTAGAAAGAGGCTGCCATTGACTCCAGTCTTGGCTATTAGGTGTATTTTGCCAAGAATGGTGGATATTATCATCAGTGTCAATTACAAAAGCTTCCAATCTGCCATCTTGATTTTGTCCAATTGCAAGGCTACCTGCGACACGATTAAAGTCCAACTGAGTTGAAAAAGCCGCATTACCTTCTTGAGCTTCTTGTATATTGACCATTTAATCCTCCGAAATGTTTATTAAATGAGAACAGAGTATAAAAACACTTGAAAACTTGACAGTTACGGATAAACTCTGGACAATTTTTCAACAATAAAAATAGTTATATTGAGTTGATAATTGATAGTTGATAGTTGATAGTTGATAGTTGATAGTTCATTGTTCATTGTTCATGGATTTTTAGCTATGAACCCCTTCGCTATGAACGCTCTTACGCTCATGGTCCGCCAGTGCGCTGGTGAACCATTAACCATGAACCATGAACAGCCACACCAGATAGTATGATTACTCATCAAGGAGTTGATATTACCCGATCGCTTCGGTTGTGATATTGGTGTAAGCTTTATCCTTGACTTGTCGTTCCCTAACAACGCCCGTGTCAATAGTGTTTGGTTCTTTGTTTATCGCCAGTGGTTTTGGCGGTGGTGCTGGAGGTTCATATTCAAGCTGAGTACCACCCAGCCCGATCGCCACTAGAATTTCATGCTCTATATTCATTTAGCTACTTCCTGAATTTCTTTACTTTGCCAAGAGCAGATTTGGCAATTGAGCGCTGCAACATTTTTTTAGGCGATCGCTTCCAAGCCCACCTTGCTACATCATTAATAGGCGTCACCAAAACCAACTTATGCACTTCACATCACCACACATAAATTAATATTTTCCCCCTTCCCCTTTTCCCCCTTTCCCCCTCCTGCAATCAAAGCGATCGCTTGTACCTAACGCTGCGATAAAATTCTCAAATCTCCAGGACTCTTCATCGCCATGCAAATCAACTGGCAAACTGCCAAAACTTACGAAGACATTCTTTATCACAAAACTGACGGTATTGCTAAAATCACCATCAACCGTCCCCACAAACGCAATGCCTTTCGTCCCAAAACCGTTTTTGAATTGTACGACGCTTTTGGCGATGCCCGTGAAGATACTAGCATCGGCGTTGTATTATTTACTGGCTACGGGCCCCACACAGATGGAAAATACGCCTTTTGTTCTGGAGGCGATCAAAGCGTGCGAGGCAACGCCGGTTATATCGATGATGATGGCACACCCCGCTTAAACGTGCTGGATTTACAACGATTAATTCGTTCCATGCCGAAAGTTGTAATAGCCTTGGTAGCTGGATATGCGATCGGTGGCGGACATGTGCTGCACTTAATTTGTGACCTCACCATCGCCGCCGATAACGCCATTTTCGGACAAACTGGTCCCAAAGTTGGCAGTTTTGACGGTGGTTTTGGTGCCAGCTATTTAGCCCGTATCGTCGGACAAAAAAAAGCCCGAGAAATTTGGTTTCTCTGCCGTCAATACGATGCCCAACAAGCTTTAGAAATGGGCTTAGTTAATTGTGTCGTTCCAGTCGAACAACTAGAAACAGAAGGTATCCAATGGGCGCAAGAAATTTTAGAAAAAAGTCCGATCGCCATTCGCTGTCTCAAAGCAGCATTCAACGCCGATTGTGACGGACAAGCCGGTTTGCAAGAACTCGCCGGTAACGCCACCTTACTTTATTACATGACACAAGAAGGAGCCGAAGGAAAACAAGCCTTTTTAGAAAAACGTCCCCCGAATTTTCGCGACTTCCCCTGGCTACCCTAGTACGGCAAAAATCGCACCTTTTACCCAAGGTGCGATTTTTAAAGAATTCAACGTCATTTTCAGACTCGGAAATGTTAAAAGCAAATTTTATTTTGAGCAGACTGATGAACGCGAGTCCGATAATAATCAGCAGCTAAATTAGCACTGCCTCAACTTTTGCCTGTTCAGAAGTGCAAACAACTGCTTGGTCAACCAAAGTAGGTGCAGCTGTTTCTAAACCTGAAGTCAACGAGCCAGAAGAAGCAACAACTGGTGTTGCATCCGGCAAACTCCAAACATCTTCCAAAGTTTCCCAAGAAGGTGCAAACGGTGGGATCGCCAAACAACAAGCTTTCCAATTTCCTTCAACTGGTGCGCCCAACTGCTGGCAAAGCCCACCACGGCGACCTTCAGGCTTGTAATGACGACAATAACGACAGGCAGAAGTCAAGAATTTAATGGGTTTCATCGGAATCTCATCTTTAGTGCCGTTTATGGCTGATTTCATCTCTATATTCTGCTCCTATATATAAATACGGTTTAGAGGCGAAAACCCATGATTCTACCTAGGTTATAGCGATCCCGATGAAAAAATTAACTTTAGAATGTCTTTAGGTTTGTGTTATATTTTTCAATTCTTTTGTTAAAAAAATGATACATATAGTTCTAAGGCTCAGACGATTTATGGCTAAAACTGATTGGGGATCATAGCTAAATCTAGAGGTTTGGATTCAGCATAATTTTAAGTAGACCCCCAAGGGATGCTGTTTAATATTCAGTAGCCTGTATCATTAGGCTTAGTTGCTATAATTTGACAGATATTTATTTTGTATCCAAAGAAATAAAAGCTTTCTATCCAAAGGAAGAAAAATAATTGAAAAAAATCCTATATAAAAATTCATCGCCCAACTGTTCTGCAAATAATTGCAGTGAGGACTCACATCAAATCCCTAGTTTGTTGGCGATCGCATTTAAAGTAAAACTAGAGAAAATACTTTAGGATAATCAATCCTTTTATGGATTACCAGAAATTAAATGATTTAACAGCGATCGCCATCACATTTCATCTGTGACTTTTAAAAAGTGTTACTTAGATGAGTGTAACAAATATAATGATATTGTCCGTTAATGGTTGATGGTAAACCAGCGCTCTTGGTAGGGTTTCCCGACCCAGGCGACTGGTGGAGCGCTTCGCGGTAGCGAGGAACGAGCGTCACCCCTCTGGGGTTAATGGTTATTAACGCGCGAACAGCCGCCACCAGTTAACTATATTTCTACCCACTGGCTTAGATAGGAGGTGACTGTTTAGCAAAACAAAGCACACAGACATTCCAGCGTTGGAGTTCGCCACCAGGGGTGGGACATTGGCACATTGGACAAAGGGGCAAATTATGCGATCGCGCTTGTATCGACTTAGCCCAATGTCTAAAAGCAGCATTTGGGTTATTTGGAGAAGGCGTAACATTGCGACGGATGTTTATGCTAGAGCCAAGGTAACTGGGATGCTGTTGAGGCAAAGCCGTTTCTTCCTGCTTTGGAGAGTCTTTAGGACGCTGCCAACCAGCAGTAGAGAAGCGAATATCAACTAAAGGGGCGGGTAGCTTTTGGTTCAACTTTAACAGCAGGCGCTGGCGTTCAAAAGTGAGGTTTTGCGCCCAAGCAGCGCTAGAAGTTGCCACCCACAACACATCGCGCTGAATCGACAAAGGTCTAGCGTGAGATGCGATCGCAGTTCCCACAACTGAGGACCAACACTTAAGCAAGCGCTGAAAAGGCTGTTCCTCGAACTTAGTTTGAATTTCGAGAACGCCTAAAATATCATTAACTGATTTTAAAGACATCTTAGTTTTGACTTGCATAAGTCTCTCCGTGTAAAGGATGAACGATCAAGGATGAAGTGGGACAAGCGGGCGTACATGCCGCCCTGAGCGAAAAAATCAGATTTTTTCAATATTCATGCCTCATCCCTGTCTTGAAAAGTTTTGCGCTCCTGTTACCCGGACGCGCAACGCCAGTTGCAAAGGCTGCCGGGAAACCCTTTCAGCAGGTGCTACAAGTCGGCGAAGCATGCACGGCAGTCGCTCATGGGGGAAACCCCCAAGACCGCGCTGCCTCACCAACGCACTGCTTCACCAACGCACTGGCTTAACTTTTCGCTTTATGGGTGAAGATAACTTCATACTTCATCCTTCATACGAAGAGCCTTCCGGTTGACAGATATATGTATAGATAATTTTCGCGCTTGTTTGGCAAAATGTATCTACAGTTAATCCAGCAGTCTACTTGAGGCAGACAGCGAATGAGTCCAAACCCCCTGCTAGATTCGGCATCTCAACCGTCTAAAACATCTGGGTTGAAGCCAGTGCTATCAGCAGCACTGGCTAGTTTAGAAGTGCAGCTCGATCAAGAATTAGCCCGATACCGACGCACGCGCACTGGATCTAGAACAGCGAGTCAAAAAAGTGTCGGCAGTTACATCGGCAGTCAATCCCAGTTGATTGCTCTAGCTACGAGAGAACTCAAAACTCAACCAGCACCAGAAAGTCCTGGTAGCGTTAGTTACCGAGAGGAACTATCCCTTCCAGCCATCAAAAGCAACATATCGCCTGCATCTGCTCCCGAAACTCCTCAGGAGTCACCTGTATCAGTTACAGCAAAAACCGAACAAACGCAAACTCTCAAGGTGCCGCCACCTCCCCCCGAGACTGCTAAAACACAAACCGCACCAACAGCACCAACGCCTAAATCTGGCAGCATCGTGCCGATAACAGTCGTAAAAGCACAAAAAACTGAAAATGTCCAAAAGAATGAAAATCTCATAGAGCAAGATGACAGCCCCAAGCAGCCAGATGATTACTTAGAATCATCGGAAGCATTACTACGAAGTCTCACAGAAGAACAACCACAAACGACACGCAGCAATTCCGGCGATCGCCTGCTATCACCCTTGGGTATTGGCTCCATATTGCTGTTACTAGTAGCAAGCCTTACTTTAGGTTACGTAATGTTTAACCAGAAAAGCTTGTCGCAGTTGAATTTAGCTGGTTTATTTAAAGGTAATTACGATACAAGTGCGGAAAAAACTGAGGCAACCCAGCCAGAGACACCCGCCACACCGATCGCCAAATATCCCAACCTAGCTAACGAGGAATTTCCCGAAGTAAACAGCCCCAATGACGTAGTAGGCTTAAAACCAAAAGCCAAACCAACCCCCACAGCTTTGCCCAGCACAGTTGCAGCCCAAAATCCAGCAAATCCTGCCACACAAGTACAGCAAGTACAGCCCTTGCAAAGCGTGACTTCGCTGCCAAGCCCAACAGCTACAACTCCTCCCAAGCCCGCAGCCCCTCAAAATCTAGATGCCGTCAAACCATCAGCAGATGGGTTCTATCACATAATCGCAGACAATCAAAGCGGTACTTTCGCCTTTGCGCGGCAAGTAGTTCCTGACGCTTACTTATCACCCGATGGCAAATTTGTTTATCTGGGTGCCTTGAAGACAAAAGAACAAGTAAAACAACAACTGCAACTGCTACAGGCAAAAGGAATTAAAGCGCGCCTAGAGCAGCCTTAAGGAAGCGAAAATCTACGATACCATGAGGAAAATATCTACTCAATCTCTGGCTGTTGCAAAAGCGGTTAGTTTTTGGTTGTTGGTTGTTGGTTGTTGGCTAAAAAACGAAGCTAAGAAAACAAAGCTAAAAACTAATAGCTAATTGCTTTTATTGGCAAAAAGTGAATGGAGGGTCCGACATGGGACTGATTGACCGTATCCTGCGCTTTATTCGCGCTAATCTCAATAGTTTGCTTGGCAATGCCGAAGATCCAGAAAAGATTCTGGAACAAGCTGTCATGGAAATGCAGGACAATCTCGTGCAAATGCGGCAAGGGGTAGCACAAGCGATCGCCACCCAAAAACGTACCGAAAGACAGGCAAGTCAAGCCCAAACAACAGCAGAGGAATGGTATCGCCGCGCCCAACTGGCACTGCAACAAAACAACGAACCATTAGCACGAGAAGCCCTCACCAAACGTCGAGCTTACCAAGAAACCGCCAACGCCCTATCGGCCCAGATAGAGCAGCACAATAATGTGGTGGCTCAAATGAAAAAAGACATGCGGACCCTAGAGCTAAAAATATCTGAGGCCAAAACCAAAAAAGATATGTATATAGCTCGTGCCCGTTCTGCCGAAGCATCGGTTAGACTCCAAGAAATGCTCGATGGAGTATCTCCTACAAGCAGCCTGAGTGCCTTTGAGCGGATGGAAGAAAAAGTTTTGCTCCTCGAAGCCCAATCAGAAGCTTTAGCTCAACTTAGCGGCGATGACCTGCAAAAAAAATTCGCTTCCCTCGAATCGAAAAACGATATTGATGCAGAAGTCGCAGCGATGAAAGCGCAGCTTTCAGGTAAAGGTAGCGACAGTCAGTCACTTCCAGCCGGAGAAAGCGCCCCCAGTGCAGCCCTCCCCAGCAACGAGAACCCAGCACAACAGTCACCCAAAACTCAGGACATTTGAAGATTGGGCATTAACTAAAACTTGAGCATATCTTAAAGAATTAAGGAATTAAGACTCGTGGGGAGGTACCGATCTAGAGCGGAAAGATTACATTGAAATAGGTAGCTATTAAACAATAAAAAAGCTAACTGCCCAAGCAGCGCGTAAATCGGAAAAGGAAAAACAAAGTTATGGGATTATTCGATCGCATTAGACGCGTAGTCAGTTCTAACCTCAACGACCTGGTCAGTAAAGCCGAAGACCCTGAAAAGATGCTGGAACAAGCCATCCTGGAAATGCAGGAAGACTTAGTACAGCTGCGTCAGGGAGTTGCCCAGACAATTGCTGCCCAAAAACGCACCGAAAAACAGTACAACGATGCCCAAAATGAAATCAACAAGTGGCAACGTAATGCTCAATTGGCGCTGCAAAAGGGCGATGAAAACCTAGCACGACAAGCGCTAGAACGCAAAAAAACTTATACCGAAACCGGCACCGCCCTCAAAATCAGCCTAGATCAGCAAAGCACTCAAGTTGAAACCCTCAAGCGCAACTTAATCCAGCTAGAGAGCAAAATTTCTGAGGCAAAAACCAAGAAAGAAATGCTCAAAGCTCGGATTACTACAGCCAAAGCACAAGAGCAACTCCAAGGCATGGTACGCGGTATGAATACCAGCAATGCAATGTCAGCATTCGAGCGGATGGAAGAAAAAGTCCTGATGCAAGAAGCTCGTGCCCAGTCAGCAGCAGAGTTGGCAGGATCTGACTTAGAAACCCAATTTGCACGATTGGAAGGTAGTAGCGATGTTGATGATGAATTGGCAGCCTTAAAAGCCTCCCTAGCACCCGCCACTCCACCAAATCAACCGCTACTGACCCCAGAACAAACCTCTGCTCCCACCACTCCTCCCAAAGCTAATAACGAAGTGGTTGATGCCGAGTTGGACTCGCTACGCAAGCAATTGGATCAAATGTAAAATTGTTATAAAACTTAGTTCAACCCGTCCCACAGCTCGCTCGTTGTGGGATTTCGCATTCTAAGTGGTGAGTCCTGAAAAAGGAAGAAGAAAGAAAATAAAAGAATTTTTTCCTTCTTCACGAGCGCACTTCTTTACTCAGCACGAGCGCACTCACTTTGGGATAGAGTATTCAGTGTGCCAACTTTGAACGATACCTGTTGATGGAGACTGCAGTCAGCACCCCGCTCGCTCAGAGACAGGGCTTCAAGCCTCCTCTTCGACTAGCTGACCAGCCTAAGTCTTAACTGACTACGTTTCTCAGGTCAGGATACCTACAAATGCGACGCTAGTTTGTAGCTCTATCGTTAATCGTTAAACATCTTTACGAGAGGTAAGAAGTGCGGTTAACCTAACAAGCCTGAGAAACATTGGCAAAGCGAACATTACTGGAGTAGCAAGGCGTTCCCGGCATTACAGGGAAGAGATAGGTACTACTCCTCTACCTATCTTCCCCGAAAGGGGGCAGCAGTTAAAACTGCAAAGTCTGCCGGGGGAAACTTCCAAGGCGTGAGCTTTGCGCCTGAGTCCTGTTTCCTTCGTGGTCGCGCATACACACGGTTTCCACACTTGCCACGAGGTTTTATGAATAAGGGTGTAATCACCATAAATGATGCTGAGTTTGAAACCGAAGTCTTGCAAACCAATCTGCCGGTATTGGTTTATTTTTGGGCTTCTTGGTGCGGTCCTTGTCAATTAATGTCGCCACTGATAAATTCAGTTGCCACCACATATAGCGATCGCCTTAAAATAGTCAAAATGGAAATAGACCCCAATCCACTGACTGTTAAACAGTTCCAGGTGGAAGGCGTACCCGCTTTAAGACTCGTTCAAGGAGACAAACTTGTCGCTTCCTTTGAAGGAGTCATCGGCAAAGACAAATTACTCGAATTTTTAGATACTCATTTAAATAGTCAGTAGTCATTAGTCATTAGTCATTAGTCAATAAAAACTGACTAATGACCCTTCGTGTGACGCTCGTAGGACTAGCCCTTTCAAGGTGCTAACTGAAAAACCTAATTTCGCCTTGTTCAAAAACTCTCGTGTATCCGAGAAACCGGGTTTCTGGGAGACTTTGTACGAAAATCTGGCATATCCCACCCTGCATAAACCCGGTTTCTGACCTTAGTCGCGACCCACCTTGAAAGGGCTAGCTCGTAGAACTTATGCACTGTACAAATTGACAATTATGTGTATTAACGTTTATGCGATCGGTTAACCTCTAATTGCTGATTTAGTGGACAAAGGTTGACAAAACCAGCATACGTGGTTATACTGAATAGTATGGCAAAGTATGTAAAACCTAATGAAGCAGCTAGCACTCTGGGAGTTTGCCTCCGAACTCTCAGACGATGGGAGGAAGAAGGAAAAATCAAAGCGGTTAAAACCCCGTCGGGACAAAGACGCTACGACATTCAATCCTTCATCAAAAAGAATCAGAACCTGTTGGAGGACGCGCCACTGTTATCTATGCTCGCGTCTCTACCAGACCTCAAAAAACAGACCTTGATCGACAAGTTGAACGACTATCAGCGCTCTACCCAGGCGCAGAAGTTGTTAAGGAAGTGGGAGGAGGACTCAATCTTAGGAGGAAAGGACTTGTCACCCTTCTGGGACGAGTTCTGCGAGGCGATATCTCAGTTATTGTGGTTGCCCACAAAGACCGACTTGCAAGGTTCGGCTATAGTGGAAAAATCAAAGCTTAAATGCCGGAAAAATCTTAGCAATTCACATTTTATGGTTTTTGTCAATGCCCTCGTCCTAACTCGTTCCTCGAAGGGCGCTTCGCCAATTGCCTGTAGTGGGAAACCCGTCATTGACTCACTAATGATTAATGACTAATGACTAATGACTAATGACTAATGACCAATGACTAAAATGCAGTTCGCCAAACGTTTACAACCGCTACAATCCAATGTATTTGCTGATATGGACAGAGCCAAGGCAAAAGCTTTGGCTGCTGGACGGCAATTAATTGATTTATCGTTAGGGTCTTCCGATTTACCAACCGAAAAGCACGTTATCGAAGCGATCGCGAAATCTCTTTACGATCCTAGTACCCACGGCTACTTGTTATTTCACGGCACCCGAGGATTTCGCCAAGCCGCAGCCAACTGGTACGAACAAAAATTCGGTATACCCGTTGACCCAGAAACAGAGGTATTGCCCCTAATTGGTTCTCAAGAAGGTACAGCCCATTTACCCTTAGCAGTACTAAATCCAGGAGATTTTGCCCTATTACTCGATCCGGGTTACCCTTCGCATATGGGCGGAGTCCACTTAGCCAGCGGTCAAATTTATCCCATGCCATTACGGGCAGAAAACGATTTCCTGCCAGTATTTGATGATATTCCCACGCCCGTCTTGGCTCAGTCGCGGATGATGGTATTGAGCTATCCTCACAATCCCACCAGCGCGATCGCCCCTTTATCTTTCTTTAAAGAAGCCGTCGCCTTTTGTCAGCAACACAATATCGTTCTAGTTCACGATTTCCCCTACGTAGACTTAGTATTTGAACAAACTAGGGAAGGCGGACAAGGAGACAAGCCAGACGGGTGTGGGGGACAAGGAGGACAAGGAGGACAAGGAGGAATTTCTCCCTTGTCTCCCCCCTCTCCCTTGTCTCCCCAATCTCTCGCCCCATCAATTCTCCAAGCCGACCCAGAAAAAAGCGTCTCGATTGAATTTTTCACCCTTTCCAAGTCCTATAATATGGGCGGCTTCCGCATTGGCTATGCCATTGGCAATGCAGAATTGATTCATGCCTTACGCCAAGTCAAAGCAGCAGTTGACTTTAATCAGTATCGCGGAATTTTAAATGGAGCGATCGCTGCTTTAACTGGTCCCCAAGAAGGAGTGAAAGCTGGTGTCGAAACCTTCCGCCAACGTCGAGATGCCTTTATTCGTGCTTTGTATCACATTGGCTGGCAAGTTCCCACCCCCAAAGCCACAATGTACATCTGGGCAAAATTACCTGAACATTGGAGTCAAAATTCTATCGAGTTTTGTACTCAGCTAGTCCAAAAAACTGGTGTAGCCGCATCACCTGGTGCTGGTTTTGGTAAAGCTGGCGAAGGTTATGTTCGCTTCGCTTTGGTGCATGAGCCATCTGTATTAGAAACCGCTGTGGGTAGAATTGCTGAGTTTTTTTAACAAGGTAAATTTATTGAGTCTTTATTGAAGATTAACAATAAATTTATCACTTGTAGTTATTCCGCCTGTAATTTCAAGATAAACTACAGGGTAATTACTGAAGTAAACTGTCATGCATTAAACTTACAAGCTCATGGGGAATGCTCATGGTTAATGGTGTAATTAGCAATTAGTATTTGACAGTCAGTAATAGCAGCTTATATTTGCAAAGTGGAGGAAGTAAAGTGCATGGGAGCGAATATTAACAAAATTGGCATTTATACATCAATTGTTGTTGCGATCGGGGCGATCGCTACCGCCCCAGCACAAGCCACCTCATTGCAAAATTTTACTTCTGACACAAATAATTTTGATGGAAATAATCAAGATAAGACCGATACTAGCAACTTAATAACAACTAACGATCTAACTAAAGATCAATTGCTTCAAGAAGCAAAACGCAACGTAGAGCAAATAACTGAAGCCAGTAATTTCACCCAAAATACAGTTGACGGCACAACTTACTATATATACAACTCCCCGCCTTCCCAGGATGACACCACAGACCCTGGGAACAAGCAACCCCAAACAAGTATCTATACCAATACTTGGAAATCTGCCGAACCTGCCCCTAGGAGAAAAATACCAGAACCCTCGGCATTATTAGGACTGATTGCTATAAGTGGCTGGCTAACGATTCAGCGGTTAAAAAAGAAAACTGCTATAGACGCCCAGCCATCTGAGAAATAGACAAGGACGACGGGTGTGGGGTGACGGGTGTGGGGTGTGGGAGATAAGCAAGACTTGGGAGATAAGGGAGATAAGGGAGACAAGGGAGATAAGGGAGATAAGGGAGATAAGGGAGACAAGGGAGATAAGGGAGATAAGGGAGATAAGGGAGATAAGGGAGATAAGGGAGATAAGGGAGATAAGGGAGATAAGGGAGATAAGGGAGATAAGGAGGAAGAAGATTTTCATACTTCCTCTAGTTCATCACCTACTACGCAAAGCCCCCCGGGAGGGGGGTTGTTGCGCCAGCGCCCTTCTTCGACCGCGACAGTAGGCGAAGCCGCGTGGGATCTACAACGTCTGTAACACTTTTATAATCCGTTAAAACTGCGTAAGTTCTCTAATTCATAGAGTCTTTTGCAATCATTGCCTTTTGTCAAAAGTTGGAAAAGCCTTAAAGGTAAAACCGAAAAGCAAAATTATGCCCCTTTCCCTAATTTTCTGCGACTAATGCCACGAAGGCTATCGGCATAAAAGTATTATAATTTACATAATCTACCTACGTCTGCGTAATTAAGCGGGGAAGAGCGCCGATATATTCGTCTTATGTTTAGCCTTTATTGATAGAAAAAATACATCAACTTTATCTAAACAAGCCTCCAAATTGCCTAAACTGGGTTTGTTGGATCAAGCCAGCGAACATGGCGAACAATACCGGGAAGCTTGTGAACCATCGCTATTGTCTTCCATCCCAAAGGCAAGAAATGGCAGTTGTATAAACTTAACGGCGCCACAACTGGAGACTTGTATATGAAAACGACTTTTAAGAAACTTGCAATTGGTGCTTCAATGGCAGTTAGTGTGAGTGCGATCGCCTCTGCCCCAGCACATGCGGGAAGCCTCACTGGTGCTACTATCGGCGGAACCGCAGCAAATGATTATTTAGTATATGATTCCAACGCTACTAATACTTTTCTTGCGCCAAACACCCCGGCTAATGTGCAAAAAGTTCTGGATGGCAATGCTGCAAAACCCGGTGGAAACGTAGAGTTACGGGCTAGCACTGAAAAAGCTAGTTTTAATTCGACTGAATTCACCAAGAATACTACCTTAACAGGGCAAATTGGCGGCAAAAGCCTCACCCTTAGCAGCTTAACCTCCGATGACTGGAACAGTTCTTACCAAGGAACAACCTTTGGTCAATATTGGTTTAATCAGGCTTTATCTACCAACGGTTTTGGTAATTTCGTTGCAAGTCCTATAGCTACGACTTTATTTAACACTTTTGTTACCAGTGGTGGCTTTCAACGCTTCAGTGACCCCAATATCTCCTATGTCAACCAAAATGACGCCAGTGGTTTAATCAGCATTGGGTTAGCTGGTCACTTGAACGCTACCAATCTTTTACTACCTATTGTGCCTAATAACCTGAAGCCGTTATTAGCTAATCGAGTCATACAAGCCAGTGAAATCGTTAAATATACCTATAACGGCAAGACAGACTACTTGTTCAGCTTTAATGCTACAGCGTCTGGGCTAACTGAAAAAGGCGATGGTATATCCCATAGCGGTAACTACGAAGTCACTATTCAAGGCGAACCGACAAAATCAGTGCCAGAACCCTCGGTTATGCTTGGCTTGCTGGGTGTTGCCGGTGTCTTTGCTAGCCAACGCAAGTTGAAGTTGAAAAAAGCATAGGTTAAGTTGAAACTGCGGTTTCAACGCCGCAAATTCAGCAGGGAGCAATTTGCTCCTTTTTTTATTAAACTGTTGTGCATTTCTTCCTCCTCGTTTCCCCAATACTTCAAGGGTTAAGCCTGTCACCCCAGTCACTCCCAAAAAATGTTATTGGTGAATTACTCAAAACCTAACTCCAATTAATTGTAGGTGGGCAATGCCCACCTAAGCTTTGTAATTGGTGAGTACAGGTGAGGAACAATATTTGCCAACAGTCTTTACGAATGGCGTACACCAGCACCTATGAAAATGACTGTTCACTGTTAACAGTTGTCGCTCAAAACTCTCGTAGATTAAGAAATTTTCCTACGCTTGCAAAGCAGCGTCACCGCAGAACATTCACTTTCAACACTTAGAGGTAACTATTTTAAAAAAGTAGTGACATACCATACATTTTGCAACTTTAATGCAAAAATTCAACTATTTTTGCTTAAAATTATGTTTGAGGATAATATTATCTAATAACGGTAATAAGACAGCTAAATATAACTTCTTAACGTTTTTAGCTGCATGACATCAGCCAAATTTGTATTAATGTAAAAGTTTGTATGCTCTTTTGTTTTAAATTTTGGCAATAATTGTTGACTTTTCACCTAAGATGATAGGTAAAAATGACAGCGCAGTTACTTACTATAAAGCAGCAATTCCAGTCCCATGAAGCTAAACGAATTTTGCTAGTTGAAGATAATGATGTAAACAGGATGTTGCTGAACGACTATTTAAGTTATTGTAATTACAAAGTAGAAACTTTAGCAGAAGGCTCTACGTTTTTCTCGACTTTAGAGCAATTCCAGCCAGAGTTAATTTTATTAGACTTGAAGTTGCCAGACATTGATGGTTATGTGCTGCTGGAACAAATCCAGCAGCAGTCAGAATTCTCGAAGATACCTATCATTATAGTTTCAGCTTTTGCTTTTAAAGCAGATCGAGATAGAGCTATGAGTTTGGGCGCTCGTCGCTACTTTGTCAAACCCGTAAATCTCAGCGATTTGATTCTGGCTATGGAAGAAGAGTTAAGTTGTCGCCGCAGATAAGCAAATCAACAGATATATAGTAATCCGCGCATCAGAAACCCGGTTTATTGGAGAAACCGGGTTTATAATAGAAATAGAAGCGAGGATTGTTATATTTTGCTGTTTTGCTTTTTTTTGAGATGTATTTATTCAACTTTTTGATTGACAATAAACTCTTCAACGCTTTGACTCAGGTTTTGCACGGAACTACCAATTTCGGAAATTTTACGTTGTACCTGTGCTAATAGCAAAACTGTTGTTTGCAGTTCTTTTAGTGTTTCAGCCATAGCATCGCGATATTGAGATTCAAATTCTTGCAGACTCATAATTCACTTTTAGTATTAAATGTTTTTCCCTTGATTAATCCCAATCATAACCAAAGCAAAGAAGTGGCTAAATCCGTTGATTCGCTTAATATGTGCTGTTGAATAAAAAATCCGGATTATTGCTGATTACTGGCTGATTTACATAACAACTTTATATGAAACTGCCGGAATATCTTGTTGAATTGGTTAATTCAGGAATGAAATAGGTTTGGTCAAACATCATATAAACCAGTTATTGAATAATAAGTGCCTAATTTCAACTTGAGAATAAGCAAACTCTGAAGATTTAATTGCAAGTTCACATAACTGAAAATAAATTCGTAAAGTATTAGAATAGAGAAAGGTAGATTTGTAAAGTTACCAAAATTTGTTTGTGACAACGTCTGCTCACACGCTCCCACTGGTTAAAAATCCAGAACGTCTAGAAAGCCGTCTAGCTGAAATTCCGCCAGAACCGGGGGTTTATTTCATGAGAGACGCAAGCGATCGCATAATCTATATAGGCAAATCTCGTAAGTTGCGATCGCGTGTTCGTTCTTATTTCCGAGAATCCCAAAGACTGAGCGAACGTATCGCTACGATGGTTAGACAGGTGACTGAAATTGAATTCATTGTCACCGACACTGAAGCCGAAGCCTTGGCTTTGGAAGCAAATTTAATCAAGCAGCACCAACCATACTTTAATGTACTGCTCAAGGATGATAAAAAATATCCTTACGTCTGCATCACTTGGTCGGAAGACTATCCCCGTATATTTATCACTCGCAAACGCCAGATAGGCAAACAAAAGGATAAATTTTACGGTCCTTATACAGATTCTCACCTGCTGCGGGAGATATTGCGCCTGTGCAAGCGGATTTTTCCCCTGCGACAACGACCTCAACCTCTTTTTAAAGACCGTCCTTGTTTAAATTTCGATTTGGGACGCTGTCCGGGTGTGTGTCAAAAGCTGATTTCACCAGAAGAATACCGCAAAATCGTGCAGAAGATTGCGATGGTGTTCCAAGGTCGAACTCAGGAATTGATAGATATCCTGACAGAACAAATGGAAAAACAGGCTGAGGCGTTGAATTTTGAGTCTGCAGCCCGTATTCGCGACCAAATTAGCGGTTTAAAGTCGCTGAATGCCGATCAAAAAGTCTCTTTACCTGATGATACTGTTTCGCGGGATGCGATCGCTCTCGCCGCTGATCACCAACACGCCTGCATTCAATTATTCCAGATTCGGGCTGGGCAATTAGTGGGACGCCTTGCTTTCGTCGCCGAAGTTTCCTCCCCCCTTCTCCACGCCAGTCGGCACACTCCGGGGAACCTCCGCAACGCGCTGGCGACCCTCTCCCCCTCTCCCCGTCTTCCTTTAGAACCAGGAGCTATTTTACAACGAGTGTTGGAGGAACATTATCAAACTGCTGATGCTGTGGAAATTCCTATAGAGATTTTGGTACAGCATGAGTTGGTAGATGGGGAAATTTTGGCGGATGTCTTAACTCAACGTAAAGGAAGAAAAGTTACAATTTTGACTCCCCAGCGACAAGTTAAGGCAGAATTACTTGAGATGGTCGAGCGAAATGCCCAGTATGAATTGCAAAGAATGCAAAAAGTAGGCGATCGCAATAATGAAGCCATGCAAGATTTAGCCGCTATTCTCGATTTACCCGACTTACCCCACCGCATTGAAGGTTACGATATTTCCCACATCCAAGGGTCGAATGCTGTAGCCTCGCAAGTGGTGTTTCTTGACGGTTTACCAGCTAAGCAGCACTATCGCCACTATAAAATTAAAAATCCCACAGTCACAACCGGACACTCTAATGACTTTGCAAGTCTTGCTGAAGTTATTGGGCGTCGCTTTCGCAAGTATGCAGAAGACCCGCAATTGCAAAGAGCGGGAAATCCTGATTGGGCTGATTTAATTATGATAGATGGCGGTAAAGGTCAATTATCATCTGTTGTCGGCGTTTTGCAACAGATGAATTTATTAGAAGATGTGCGAGTCGTCAGTCTGGCGAAAAAGCGCGAGGAGATTTTCTTACCGGGAGAGTCCCAACCGCTTTTGACAGATGCCCAACAGCCAGGAGTACAATTGTTGCGACGGTTGCGGGATGAAGCGCATCGATTTGCGGTGAGTTTCCATCGACAACAACGCAGTGATAAATTGAAGCGATCGCGTTTAGATGAAATTCCAGGGTTGGGACACCATCGACAAAAGCTGCTTTTAGGACATTTTCGCTCAGTTGATTACATTCGGCAAGCGACACCGACACAGCTAGCTGAAGTTCCGGGAATTGGTCCGCGTTTGGCTCAAGACATCTACGATTATTTTCATCCCTCTTAATCTGGAAATAAAAACCGCACCAAACGCAGATAAATAGCCTAACTTAAGTCCGGGTGATTACTTATAATAAAATGGCGAATGTAAATGGGGGAGCCACTGCATTGCCGGGGTTCCCCAAGGAGCTTTAATTATAAGTGTTTAACCGGACATGATATTACACTAAATTGCAATTGGCTGAAACCGCCTATTAGCAAGGATTTACAATCCAAAATCCCGGACAGTTTGCTACTGTCGGGAAACAATGAGCAAAAGTCGCCAATCTTCGGGAAACCCTACCTTTGAGCGCGAAGCTGGGCGGGGGGAATCTTCCCTCCGGCAGACGCAAGCGCTGGCGAACCACGCAACTGTCCTCAAAATCTCAAATTGGAGAGGTTATGGGTAATTGATAAATGGGGGAAAACCCATTATCGATTACCCATTACCCATTACCCATTACCAATTATGCTTATTAGCAAACACAACTAATGCCCTGAATGTTTAACTTTGGATATTGGATAATTGATGAAATTTTTTCCCCAGAGCTTAATCTCACTCCCCGCTACACAACCGTGTGGGAAGTTTTAACAGTAGACAAAAATGCATTCATGAATGCATTAAGAGTGGGTAAAGGGTAAAGGCAAGAAATAATCCCTTTTCCCCTTGCCCCTTTTTCCTTCCCCGTATTAATATCAATAGTTACTCAAGATTAATTAAAGCTTAAGACTAAGTTTTTGTAACTTAATATACAGAAAACTTCAATCTTTGATTTTTTTAACGTTCAGACAGCTTTTATAATCAAATTTCAACTTGTAACGATTTTAAACAGGGATATCTCAAGGCATTATTGATAGGGATCAGGAAATCAATAAGCAGCCAGCACTTATAAAAATTAATTTATATATCTAAAGTAGGATGGTTAGTTAACTTAGATGTGGAAATAATGAAGAGAATTAAGCTGCTATGAATTTAAAATTTTGGGTTGATGAGGAGATAGAGAGCAGTTGAAGCGGCTGCGATTACTGCTGCTCAAGACTTTGGATAAGTGGAAAAAGAAAGTGAGGCTTTTTCCGGAAACTAGGAAATATGAAAATTAGATGTTTGTTAGCTTATTGGCAAAATATTTATGGTTAGGATGTGTTAACTTAGGACAGAACAGATTACTTTTTGGAAAAATGTAAACCAAAAGTTTAGTAATTTAATTTTTGCTTTTTTTAAAAAAAATGATGACATCTAGAGGTTATGAAATGCAGATAGTACAAAAAGTTCGCTGCCCAAATTGCGGCAGTGAGGGTGAAAGACATTATATTTTTGCCAGTCAATTGACTCGGACACAATGCCCGGTTTGTGACTACTTGATGGTAAGTTGCACTCGCACTGGTAAAGTAATTGAGGCTTATGCCCCGGGTATTCACGCTCTTAAGTAAAAGAGTTATGAGTGATGAGTTATGAGTTATGAGTTAAAGAGAATTTTTAATTCAAAATCAAAACTCAGAATTTAATACTTT
The DNA here is from genome assembly GCA_044006015.1 of Heteroscytonema crispum UTEX LB 1556. Classification (GTDB taxonomy): domain Bacteria; phylum Cyanobacteriota; class Cyanobacteriia; order Cyanobacteriales; family Nostocaceae; genus Heteroscytonema; species Heteroscytonema crispum. The sequence goes on along the minus strand of JBIPDF010000019.1, from coordinate 20,737 downwards.
TTCTGAAATTTGTAGGGTGCGTTAACTGAGTTAACGCACCATTTTTAGTCGGTGTGTTATGGCGCATTAAACTGTGGAATTGGTAACAACTCACAAATCAAATGCGCCTAACACCAATTCTCTGTAACAATAAGCTTAATCGCCCTCACGCCCGCGAAGGGTGGGGCACTTTCACAAAGCCCGCGATTAGGCGGGCTGAATTACAGCTTCATCTTCGCGCGAGAAATGGTATTTCTTTTACCTTTTACCCTTCGCACTTCGCAGTCGCCTGGGTCGGGAAACCCTACCAAGGGCGCTGACTCACCTTTTACCTTTTGCCCTTCGCACTTCGCAGTCGCCTGGGTCGGGAAACCCTCGCGCAGCGCGAAGCGATCCGGGGGGAATCTTCCCTCCGGCAGACTTCGCGCTGACTCACCTTTTTACTTTTTACTTGTTCTCAATTGTCCGCAAGCGGCGTCTGCTTCTAAACCACGGGAGTAGCGGACGCTAACGGCAATTTGTTGCTGTTGGAGAACTTTAACGAAGGCGTTAATGCGATCGCGGTTTGGGCGTTTGTAATCTACTTCGCTGATGGGGTTGTAGGGTATCAAATTTACATGACTTTGAAATCCCCGCAGGCGTTTTGACAGTTCAAGTGCGTGTTCTGGTAAATCGTTGACGCCAGCCAGCAGGATGTATTCAAAACTGATGCGACGTCCAGTAATTTCCACATATTCCCGACATTCAGCCAGCAAGTCTTCTAGAGGATAGGGGCGGGCGCTGGGAATGAGTTGTTCTCGCAAAGCTTGGTTGGGGGCGTGGAGACTGACGGCGAGAGTGATTTGCAAATGTTCTTGGGCTAACTGACGGATGCGATCGCGTATTCCCACTGTAGATAAAGTAAGCGATCGCTGTCCAATTCCCACGTCTTTATTTAGGGATTTGATTGCTCCCAAAACGTTCTCGGTATTTAACAATGGTTCGCCCATGCCCATAAATACCACATGGCTAACCCGCTGCTGGAAATCTTCTTGTACAGTCAACACCTGATCGACAATTTCATGGCGTCCCAAGTTGCGCTTGTAGCCTCCCTTACCAGTGGCGCAGAAATCACACGCCATCGGACAACCCACCTGTGTAGAGACACAAACCGTTAACCGTTCCAGGGATTTGGGATTTCACCCCCCTCTCCCCCTCTCCCCCTCTCCCCCTCTCCTAAAAGTGGGAATACCAACAGTTTCAATAATTTGACCGTCTGCAAGTCGCAAAAGATACTTAACAGTGCCATCGGGGGCGACAGAGCGGTAGTGTAAAGTTGAGCGTCCGATGGGAATTTCTGCAACTTCAGCACGCCATTGTTTGGAGAAGACAGAAATATCAGCAAGCGATCGCACTCCTTTATGATAAATCCAGTCGTACAGCTGCTTGCCTCGGTAAGCGGGTTGTCCCTGCTGTTGCACCCAAGCAGTTAACTCGGTAACCGAAGCACCTAGGAGGGGAGGAATTTCTATTTCTGAATTTGCGCTGATGGGTGAGTCAACCTGAGATACAAGAGGCGTAGCAGAAGACATAACAAATTAAGTAAGAAATTAAGACTTGATCTGGCATCTCTATCCTATAACTTTTAACTGGATTTAATATGACTCGGTTGGATGGGAATCGTAATGATAAATTCCGTACCCACTCCGAGAGTAGAATGACATTCCAATTTACCGTGATGTTTTTCAACAATAATCTGATAGCTGATAGAAAGTCCCAGCCCGGTTGCTTTACCACCAAACCTGTTGGTAAAGAAGGGGTCAAACAGCCGACTTCTGATATTTTCAGGTATACCGGGACCATTATCAATAATGCGAATAGTAGCCCAGTCAGAATTTAAGCGATCGCTACGGATGATAATAGTAGGCTTTTGAGTTGCCTCTTCTAACTCATAACTCAAAACTGAAAACTCAAAACTCTCTTCTAAAGCATCAATTGCATTAGTGAGAATATTCATAAATACTTGGTTGAGTTGTCCTTTTCTGCTTGCACGCGATCGCTAATATTAAATGTTGTTCCCACAACGCGATAAATTTTGCCAAAACTATCTTTTAAAGGATTTAAAGTAGTCAGCCACCAAGTTTCTTGTTCGTGGAAAGTCAGACATTCTTCATAAGTAATGGAATGACCCACTTCCAGACATTTGATAAAACGCTGACGTACTGCAGCCCCTTCAGTTGCACCAAATATTTCCTCTGGGGGTTTGTTAGCAATATCGGCAGTAGTTTTACCAACTGCACGTTCTGTAGGCAAATTCCAAGCTATCCAATGCAAATCTCCATCTTCTAAAACATCTACTAAAAAAATTAAATGTTCAACACCATCATATATACTACCAATAAATTCTTTTTGCTTTGTTAATTCTGTTTCTACGCGCTGGCGTTCTATAATTTCAGCTTGCAGTTGACTTTCTGCATGTAAGCGGTGGGTAATATCCATTAGCAAACCATCCCAAATTATCTCACCATTGGGCTGTTGTTCGGGTTCGGAGGATGCATAGATATACTTAACTTGTCCCGAAGGTAAAATAAAACGCCCCTCCCACTGCCAAGTTTTTAATGTTTTGCTTGCAACAGCAAGAGAGTTGTAAAAACTTTCTACATCCTCTGGATGGATAAGAGAAATTAAGCGTTGAGCATCAGCTTGAATCTCGGATGCTTTCAACTCAAAAACTTTGCTACAACTTGGGCTAATAAAAGAGAAGGTAACACCTTCATATTCATGGCAAATAAATTGATAAATTACGCCCGGTGCTTTGGCAGCAATTTTTGGCAATTGCGAAGCTACTTGATTATGGATTTTAGATGTCTTTACTGAATGTTGAATTGGGGAATTTTCCCAATTTGAAGTGTTCATTTTATTTACTAATTTCTAACTGACAATGAGTCTTATTAGAGGTTTTAAAATTGGTTTTTATGAATGTGTAATTCCAGATACATGACCATAAAAATTATGGAAACTCTACATTTTTAGAGTTCCCAAAAAAACTGCGAAAGTAACGCTGTTAGTTTTTAGTTGTTTTATCTTATTGGTTAGCCTTATCCAGGCAGGTAAAATGCACTTTAGGATGTAATACCATTTCACGTTAATCGCGATAGGTATAAATCCTGCACAGACGTAGCAATGCGGAGTCTCGACAAAACATATGTTTTATCAATAAAGGGAAATGGTGTAACTGCGGTTAGATAAACAAGATTGATAAAACGGGTGACAATAAAAAAATAAAACTACCAACAAGAGTCTACTCTCCCACTTGGGATTTACAATCCTTTTTATGAATCTACCTTCTTTTCTTTGGTTGTGGAAAATAGCGGCGTGGTCGATGGGCTTATCACTGCTAGCTTATTTGCTGTTAGCGGTGACGGGTTTTTGGATGTTTCGCGCGAGAACATCGTCACACCCTGCTTTATTCATTCCCTTTGGGGGGAGTAATAGAAAAGTGCGATCGCTCCACTATATAATGGGCATCTGCATGGTGAGTTTAGTGCTGCTACTGCTAGGCATTGGTGTTATTGGCACATTAGGTCACTTTGGTTCCTTGGGACAGTCATCACACCTGTTAGCTGGTTTGATAGTAGTAGCGTTAGTTTTGCTATCTGCTGTTAGTGCAACACAAATTAGTCCCAGACGACCTTGGGCTAGACCGTTGCACATTGGTACAAATATTATTCTCTTTGTGGGTTTTGCTTGGGTATCGCTAACCGGTTGGATAGTGGTGCAAAAATATTTGCCTTAATTTAGTCATTAGTGATTAGTCATTAGTCATTAGTCAAGAGTCCTCCTTGTCCCTAATACCCAATGCCCAATGCCCAAGGGACGCCAGATGCCTGGGTCGGGAAACCAAAAGCGCAGCACTGGCGCAACAATGCCCCATTTTCTTTCATAGCAATAAATGACCCGACAACCACACGACCAATTTGCCAAGCAATATTTAGAAGAATTACTTTCCCCATTTGGAAAAGTAGAAGTAAGTCGAGAAGTTACAGATGAAGTTCGCCAAATAGATATCTTGTTTTCTCCCGCACCTTCCCCCAATGCTGACCTACAATCACTAGGTTTACTTGGTAGAATTGCCACAACTGCCTCATTATTAGAACCTTTCCGCAATCAACCCAGTAAAACCGAGGTGCGTAATTGTCTGCTGAAGCTATTTTCCGTTTGTGGAGAATTGCAACGCAAAGCCAAGCGTGAAAATCAATCTTTACCAGAGGATAATTTACCGCGCCTGTGGATTTTGGCAACTTCAGCTTCAACAACTTTACTTGAGAGTTTTGGCGCTAGATTAGATAGAGATAATTGGCTAGCGGGTGTTTACTTTCTACCTGACTCATTGAGGACAGCAGTAGTAGCAATTAACCAGTTACCACTGACTCTTGAAACCCTCTGGCTGAGAATTTTAGGAAAGGGAGAAACGCAACGTCAAGCCGTCAGCGAATTACTATCACTTCCTCAAAACAACCCGTTACGGCGAAATATCCAAGAACTGATTACCAGTTGGCGGATAACTGTAATAAACCAGAAAAATATTACGGAAGATGACCAAGAGGTGATTATGAACTTATCGCAAGCTTATTTAGAATGGCGGGAAGCTACATTACAAGAAGGAGTCCAAGAAGGACAGCGCCAAGTAGTAGAAAACTTGTTGCGCGTCCGGTTTGGTTCGCTGGATGAGGAATTGGAACGAGTAATTGAGCCTTTGCTACAGTTACCACCGCAAGAGTACAGCCGCTTGTTACTTGAATTATCCCGCGAGGAGTTGTTGACAAGATTTGGTGGATAAAATCGAAGATATAAGGCTAAGTACCTATAGCTAAAAAAGCTATTTTAAGGAAACTGTAAAGCCGCTACCATAAAGTTAAAAAAGGATTATCATTTCCGGTCAATCCAAAATCCGTCTTGAAAAGCTTTGATGCCTTCTGTTCGCTCTTGCTTCTCTGCGAGAGGCTGCGCCAACGCCTTTCTTGTATGCCCTTGGCTATACGGCAACCCCTTCTCTTAACGGAGGAAACCGACCCTCAAACTTTTCGCAAAATCTAAAATCCAAAATGCCATCTCCTTCAGTTTTTCACCTTTCTCCTTTGATTCGGATAACGCTGTTGAGCCTATATGTAGCACTCACAGTACCATTACCTTTTTTGGCGGAAGTAACAGGCGCACCAATACCACCAACATTGTTCTGGGCAGGCATTAGTATTGGTTTAATTGCCCTATACGGGGTATTGACCGAACAAGTAATTTTAGATGACCAAGGAATTCAAGTTACTTACCCCGTCTGGGTTCCTTCCTTTTTTCGCAAAGGTTGGTCTTTACCTTGGTCGGAAGTCAAAGAATTAAAACCCCGCACCACTGGTCAAGGAGGTTTAGTTTATTACTTCCTCAGCAAAGAGGGTAAAGCTTATTTATTACCAATGCGTGTGGCAGGTTTTGCCCGTTTGGTGAAACTTGTGCAAGAAAAAACGGGCATTGACACCACAGATGTTTACCCTTTATCGCAACCGTGGATGTATTTGATTTTACTTGGATTCACCCTGCTGCTGTTGTTAGTGGATGGCTGGACAATTTCCACCGCCTTAACGCAAGGTAATATAACTTAAACTTTTACTAAAATAGTCAGGACTTACGCAAAGCCCGCCTTAAAAAGGTAAAACTGATATCTTGCACCATTCTCAATTGGGTAGGGTGGGCATTGCCCACCAACGATCTGCATGGGACTTTCCGGCTGAGGGTGGGCACCGCCCACCCTACAAAATATGGGTTATTGCAATTGGTGCAAGATTTGACACTCCCACGGCTAGAAGCACGTGGGATTCTTGTTTCATCCAGCCAACTTACTTGAAGGAGTTTCCCCACCCAAGCAGAGGTTGTTCTGTCCACAAGCTTTAGATTCCGTATGCCCTACGGTACTTTTAAGTCCTTTGTTCAAAATCATAATCGCTCGTGGGCTTTCTGCTTTCATTGCTGTAAGAAAAGGTAAAAAAAATTTCTTCTTACTTTTTCCTTTTTCCTTTTTACTTTTACCTTGGTTTAGGAATGCCAATCAACAATGCGATCGCTCCCAAGAGTAACAGCCACATGGTAATCTGCAAACCATACTGTTGAGCTACTAACCCAAGTCCAAGGGGAATCAAACCACTAACCAAACCAAACAAATTCCCTACTGCCATCACCGTACCACTTAGCCCCGGCATGGTTGAGTAAAGTTGTCCTTTGAGGATGGAGTACCAGCCAGCGTTAAAAAAACCCAACAAACCGAGAATTACTAACTTTGCCTCGAAATTAGACATCACAAGAAAAGTTGGATACAAGCACAACACAACCAAAGTGCTGAATCTCAAATAATCCAATCCCCGTACCCTCTCCAGCAAGGGGATAAGCAAAACATCTCCCAGCAAACCTACCCCCAGCCACACAGTTACAGCAAAACTCGCTTGCGTCTGATTTACCCCAACTACATCAACAAAATACAGCGCCAAAAAGCCGCGCAGCATATCCAACATCAAATCTGAAAATTCCAGCAAGGTAAGCCAGCGAAGCACCTCAAACCGTCTTAGCGCCAGCAAGGCGTTGCGTATACCCTGTTTGAAACCCACATTAAAGTTGTGTTCGTCAACCTCAAAAGATGTAGCAGCCTTAACCAAAGGAAATCGCCAAACCACTCCCAGCATTAACAGTGTCAAACCAACCAAGGCGAGATATAAACTCCGCCAACCTTGATGCAATGCTATAGCAGCACCCAAAGCCAACGGTCCCACAACATTTCCCACGGAACCAGCCAACGCCCAGCGTGCCATATTTTGCTCGTGGCGTGTAGAGTCAATATCCATTAAGGACGCCTGGGAAAGACTGACAAACGCCCCAGAAGCTGGGTAAAACAAGATAAATGCTACCAGCAACAGCGGGAAGTTGTGACTGAGAGCAATAAGTAACAAAGCTAGGGCAAAAGCGATACCGCCACCTAAGATAAGCTTTCGTCGTCGATGACCGACATCGCCCAAAATACCGAAAATCGGCTCTAGAAAATTACTGATGATATTTGGTATAGCGAGCAACATTCCAACCTGAACGTAAGAAAGTTGCAGGTCATCGCGGATTAGGGGCATCGCCGCACCCTGCACTCCATCGACAAACTCGTCTAAAAACTCGATCGCCAGAAAAATGCAAGTTAATAAAGTTACACTGCTTGTGGTTGCACTGGGCTTTAAACCTTTGATTATGCGATTGAATGGCACAAGAAAATTCTCCTTTCCTCAAAATTTGATACCAGCGCGAAATAATCACAGCGCTGGCTGAGGAGGAGGAATCCATGAGTTGACGAAACGGTAACGACGCCAGTGTTGGGTCGCACAATTTGCACAATTTTCAGTTAATCTTCTATTCTGAGAAGCTTACCAGGGAGGAAATTTCATACTACTTGCTGTAGTGATTGAATTACAAAGATGTATTGTAACAATCCCCATTAACTCAGGGCAACTTGTAAACTGGGGAACAGCTTCAAAAGTATTTGGAAGAGGAGTGCGTGACAACTGCAAATAATACCCTACTGAGGCTAGAGCAAGTTAATCTATTTGCCAAGCTGACTTCCCAAAGCAAGGACAATCAGCTGGGATACCCCATATTGCAGGATATCTCCTTTGAGGCATTTGAGGGCGATCGCCTTACTATTATTGGACCATCCGGTGGTGGCAAAACTTCGTTATTGCGCCTGTTGAACCGCCTAAGTGAACCTTCTAGCGGCAAAATATATCTAGAAAATCGAGAGTATCGCCAAATACCCGTTTTACAGTTGCGTCAAGAGGTAACGTTAGTACAGCAAGAGTCAAAGCTGTTGGGAATGACAGTGAAAGACGCTTTGGCTTATCCTTTGGTGTTGCGAGGTTTGCCCAAACAGACAATCCAGCAACGCGTGAGTCACTGGATAGAACAACTGCACATTCCCAATGATTGGTTAGAACGAACTGAAGTGCAACTAGCCTCAGGACAAAAGCAATTAGTAGCGATCGCTCGTGCTTTAATCATCCAACCCAAAATTTTACTATTAGACGAGCCAACCTCTGCCTTGGATGCTGGAAAATCTGAGCATATTATAGAAATCTTAATCCAGCTATCTCAAAGCGATCGCACCACAATCTTGATGGTAAATCATCAACTAGAGTTAGCCCAGATGTTTTGCACCCGACTTTTGTACCTCCAGCAAGGACAGTTGTTAGCAAATAAACCAGCCACTGAAGTAGACTGGGTAAACTTACGAGACAGAATGAAGCAAGCAGAAGCGGAAAGCGATTTTGGATTTTAGATTTTAGATTTTGGATTGGTTAGTTGTTAGTTGTTAGTTGTTAGTTGTTAGTTGTTAGTTGTTAGTTGTTAGTTGTTAGTTGTTAGTTGTTAGTTGTTAGTTGTTAGTTGTTAGTTGTTAGTTGTTAGTTGTTAGTTGTTAGTTGTTAGTTGTTAGTTGTTAGTTGTTAGTTGTTAGTTGTTAGTTGTTAGTTGTTAGTTGTTAGTTGTTAGTTGTTAGTTGTTAGTTGTTAGTTGTTATACCATTTCTCGCGCGAAAATGCGCCTAATTAGCCTGGCTTGGGCAGGCTTGGAACGCGCAACGCCGCGAGTTCACTCGCGTCGGGCTATTAAGCGCAACGTTACAGAGAATTGGTATTAGTCAAATTATCCACCAACCACCAACCACCAACCACCAACCCCAGAGGGGTTCACCAGTCGCCTGCGCTCGTGTTACCCGACCGCAGCGCCCCTTCACCACCAACCACCATCTATCTAACAGGTTGACTGCTTAATGGTGTCCGTTGATTGTTAAACCTCTCTTTAGTTAACTTATTTTGCGACTGCGGCAAATTGGAATTCAAAATTTCCATGTTAAACCGATACCCCACATTGCGAATAGTTTGAATTAAACTAGGTTGGCGAGGATCTAGTTCAACTTTTTTCCGCAACGATAAAACATGAGTATCAATCGTGCGTGGGTTATCAATCGCGTCAGGCCAAGCACGACGCAGCAATTCCGACCGACTCAAAGGCACACCTCCAGCTTGCGCCAAAACATATAGCAAACTGAATTCCTGCGGCGTTAAGTCAATAAACTCCCCTTGGAAGCGGACTCGGCGCTGCACCAAATCAATTTGCAAAGAACCATAATCTAGATAAGCAGGGGCAACAGGTGTGCGCTTGCGGCGAATTAGTGCCTCTACCCGTGCCAAAAACTCCTGCATCCCAAAAGGTTTACTCAGATAATCATCTGCCCCCGCCTTCAAACCGACGACGATATCAGCTTCATTACTGCGGGCAGATAGCATTAAAATTAAAGGCTGCTGCTGGCGGTGCAACCAACGGCAAAACTCGATGCCGTCGCCCTCAGGCAAATCCGCATCGAGGATAACAAGTGTTGGTTGATGGCTTAAAAAAACTTCTCTTGCTTGATAAATGCTGGCGGCTTGATGCACCCGATATTCTAGTTGTTGCAAGTGCCAACCCAGCAACGACCTTAAATGGGGATTCCCCTCAACGATTTCAATACAAACCGAACCCACGGCGGCAAGACCCCTTAGCGTCGATGACTTTCAAAGTAACAAAGCCAATGTCATCGGTTTGTAACCGTTGTTACCTCAATTGCCTTCTTCTTTAATTTTACTAATACAAAATCTAGCAAGGTTCTGAATTTATGCCTTACCACGAGCCGAATTAGTAATATTCTTAAATTTTTGTTACATTTATTAGAAATATTTCTCGTTAAAGTTTCTGCTCCTATACAGGATGCAATTTAGCAAAAAAACTTTCACCACACAAGCTAACCTTTACCAAAGCGTTTTTACAGCCTGATGGTAACAATAAGTTACATTTCGCCAAAAAAATGTCCGCTTTCCCAATCGAAAATTAAGTTACTGACAAAAAAAATCATAAGAATCGCTTACCAAACAAACATATTCCTCTTCTTCTGGAATAGGATGGAATTAGACTGTAGCTGCTGGGGGGTGTTGCCCAAAGGTAAATTGCTCGGCATTGAGTTAATGCCAAGGTAGAAGTGACCATTCACTTTTTAGTCAGAATCATTTACAATTCTCATTCCAAGAGAGATTACTACAGCAGTTATGCTCCAAGACACACAAACCATCCGCTATTACCAAAGACTTACCGACGCCTTCGCCGAGTTATGGAATCGCGGTTATCGTACTGATGATATGCGGATGTTTTTGGATGGCTATCTAGCCGCACTGCGTCAGGGTAACGCCATTGAACCATATCTGATTCATCGCTTAGAGGAGGAAGCCAGCCGCTACTTGTACGATGCATCAAATTTTGCAATGACGCAAACACAGCCTGAACCGGATTACGATTACTACTAATCGCCTTCTGAGGTCATTGATAGTAACCGTTTATCGACGCAGATGATTATAACACATTATCTGCTTTAAGCAACGGGCTGCAATGGTGTGATTTTTTTTGGATATTTTGGACAACTTTGATTTATAAAAAACATCCCCTCAGCTTGTTTTAGTTTTTCCAAACCCGCTGCTGAGGGGATTTTTAGAATTGGTCATTGGTCATTGGTCATTGGTCATTGGTCGAATGGCACGTTTGTTAAGCCCACCATATAGATTTCGCGTCTCTACACCCGTTAAAACGGTTTAAAAGGCTTATACGGTAAGCTAAAGCTTACTTCAGTTCAAAGCTGCGAAATTTATTTCTTGGCTGAAATCGCTTTTAACAAGCGTGCCATTAGGTCATTGGTCGTTGGTCATTGGTCATTGGCTTTGGACGAATGGCGTGCTTGTTAAGCGAAAAAACCAACATTTATCAGGTTTTTGTTGGGTTTCGCATTCGCTACAACGCCACGAAAGCACACTCACCAGACCGCAAGGGCGCAGTGGCGCAGCAACCTACACTTCTTAAGTTTGTGTCATTCAGCTAAGGACTAATGACTAATTAACTTAAGAAGCTAGTGCTACTTCCACCATTTGTTGCAATTCGCCTTTTTGGTACAGTTCAATCAGGATGTCTGAACCGCCAACGAATTGACCATCAATATACACTTGGGGAATTGTAGGCCAGTTGGAATATTCTTTAATTGCCTGACGCATTTCCGAGTCTGATAGCACGTCAATTGCCTCGAAGGGAACACCCAAAGTGTTGAGAATCTGGACGACGTTATTGGAGAAACCACATTGGGGCATCAACTTGTTGCCCTTCATGAAAACTAAAATCTTGTTTTGTTTTACTAAGCTGTCAATTTTCTCTTTGAGTTCTGGTGTCATAATCTTTCAGTTTCCTATTCTGCGTTCGAGAGTGAGGAGTCAAAAGTCAAAAGTCAAAAGTTAGGAGTTAGGAGTGAGGAGTGAGGAATTTTAAGTTATTAGCTTCGTGTTTTGAATTTTGAGTTAAAACTCTTCTTTAATTCATAACTCATAACTCATAACTCATAACTCATAACTCATAACTCTAGGAAGGAGTTGTTCCCTGCTTATACGCTTCGGGAGTATATGTTTTTAATGCCAAGGCATGGATGGCTTCAGTTGACATGGCTTGCCGCAATGCACCATAGACTAACTGATGCTGTTGCACCAGTCCCTTGCCGGCAAACTGCGATGAAACTACTGTCACCTGATAGTGGTCGCCGCCACCAGTCAAGTCTTGCACCTGAACTTGGGCGTCTGGCATTTGGGCCACGATCATTGCCTCAACCTGCTGCGGACTAATCATCGCAATCCTTACGAAACTTCTTTACTATTATTAACAGATAACAGATATGGGGCAGCAACATGAGCCAACATCAGGTTGTGCCACGCAGCAAAGCTCTGTTTAGCCCCATGCTGGCTATTTCCATCCTACCATTGGGTGTTGAAAGCGAAAAGCAGACAGACTGCCAGCATTCTATTGAGGAAACTGATTGCTGGTATAGATAGTTTGATTATTTTGACGAGGAAGAATTACTACCGCCTCTGGGAAAGGGTGCATCAACAAATCCCAACTCCAACAGTTGCTGGTAGGCTTTTTTGCCTAAATCTCGTGTTGGGTTCTGACTCTTAATAATCTGCACTAGCAAGGGTACGGCTAATGCTGGCTGATTTTGTGCCCGGTGTACCAGTGCTAGCTGATAGGTGGCTTCGTCGCGCATTTGGGCGGTGTCTCGTGCCTTTAGGCGCTGGGAATCCGCAACTCTATTGTCAATTCCAGAAAAGCTGGCGGCTAACTCTTGATAAAAATTAGATAGCTGGTTAAAAACCTGACGTGCTTCTTGGAGTTTCTTGGCGGCTACTGTATAGTTTTGCGAAGAAACGGCATTACCTGCCTCGCTCATCAGACGCTTTCCACCATCTACGCTTAAAAGGCTGTCACTTTGACCTGCTGGACGCAGGTTATTTGGATCGTTGGGGTCGATGGGTTGTGCTTGATTGGGACTGCTTGGTAATTTAGGAACCTGAGCATAGACAGGTGATAGCAGGCTGAGGGCTGCGATCAATGATAAAAAAGTGCAGCGAATCAAGGGAACAGTTGCAGCAGAGTTCATGAGGTAAATTTGTGCGACAACTAAATAAATAGGTTTTGAAACTTCGGGTATCTTAACTCTGTTTGGCTCTTTGACAAAGCAAAGCTACATACTAAGTTCCTCTGATTTAGACTTAAATTCGGTTTAATACAGTTCCCATAGTCTCTTTCCTATAGCAAAGTCGCCGCTATGAACGATCAAGGTAATTTTTTTGATTCTCAATCGATAGGTATACCAGCCAACAATCTGGGACTGATTTTACAACGCGGTGGTGAAGAATTGATTTTAGAAAAGGCTTTGGATCGCTTCACCGTCCGTCCTGCTACCAATGTTTCTCTCAAGCAATTATCTCAAAGTTTTACAGCCACTTGGCGTCGCAATGTTCCGAAAGCGCAATTAGAAGTTTTTACGGTTGCACCAAACCAGCTAGAGACAGCGATGTCTCAAGCACGTGCTTCCCAAAATGTGGCTTTTGCCAGTCATGTTTACCGTATCCAGAATAATCCTGGAACTTTTGTTTATCTGAATGACCATATAACAATTCAATTTGCCTCTTGGGTAGACGCTGCCAAAATTAACACTATTGCAACAACATTTAATTTAGTCCCAGAAAAACCCGTTGAAGGTCTTCCCAATACTTTTGTCTTTGTTGTCAGCGAACAAGCTACAGAAAATCCAATCAAAATCGCCAATAAGTTACAAGGGCTGAAAGAGGTTTTAGTTGCTGAACCTAATATCCTCGTGCGACAGGAACTGCATTACAAACCCCGCGACCCCCTTTATCCCCAGCAATGGTATCTCAACCATAATGGCGGTAATCAGTTGGCAGTAAATTCCCATATTTCTATAGAAAAGGCTTGGGATATTACTCGCGGCGTGCGTTCTGTAATTATAGCCGTGGTAGATGATTCTTTTGATTTGGATCACCCAGATTTTCAAGGTAGCGGCAAAATTGTTGCCCCCAGAGACTTGAAGGAAAATGATTTTTTACCTTTGCCGGGAGAAAAAGAAACCAGTCATGGAACCGCTTGTGCGGGGATAGCTACTTCTGAAGAAAATGGTACGGGAATTGCCGGAGTTGCTCCTGGTTGTGCTTTAATGCCGATTCGCACCACTGGGTTTTTGGATGATAATTCAATTGAGGAAATCTTTGATTGGGCGATCGCCAAGGGTGCTAGTGTAATTTCTTGCAGTTGGGGCGCATCTGCGGTATACTTTGCGCTTTCCTTGCGCCAACGGGCTGCTATTACCCGCGCCGCTACCAAAGGACGCAACGGCAAAGGCTGCGTAATTGTGTTTGCTGCAGGTAATGCCAACCGCCCAATTAATGGTACTGTGGTTGAGCGTAATTGGCAAAAGAATATTTTAAAAGGTGATACACCTTGGCTTAGTGGTTTTACGGTGCATCCAGATGTAATTGCCGTTGCCGCATGTACGAGCTTGAGTAAAAAAGCGGCTTACAGCAATTGGGGGAAAAATATTTCGATATGTGCCCCAAGTAACAATGCTCCACCGGGAATGTGGTTTCAACAGACAGGTTTTGTTTATACCCAACCAGCGATCGCTACTTCCCTTTCTGGCTTGGGAATGTTTACCACCGACCAATTAAAAGCCGCAGGTTACGATCCGGGCAACTTTACCAACAATTTTGGCGGAACTTCCAGTGCAACACCTGTAGTGGCGGGAGTGGCGGCGCTAATTTTGTCAGCGAATCCTGACTTAACGGCACAGCAAGTCAAACGCATTTTACAGGAAACTGCTGATAAGATAGTTGACTCTGATGCCGACCCGCAGTTGGGTTTGCGTGGAGGCAACTATGACGATAACGGTCATTCCCAGTGGTTTGGTTATGGCAAAGTGAATGCAACTCGGGCAGTGCAAGCAGCACAACAGTCACGTACAGCAGGCGCAGTTGCGACCAAACAAGTGGGGGCGGGTAATTACAGTAAAATAGGGATTCCAGATAATGACAGACAGGGAATAAAAAGCGCGATCGCGATTTCTGAATCTAGCCCAGTCAAAGATATTCAGGTAACAGTTAACATCTCTCACGACTTTTTAGGCGATTTAGAGATTTATTTAATAGCCCCAAATAATCAGCGAGTATTGTTGCAAAGTCGTATTTTAGGACGCCGCAGCGAATTGCAAACAACTTATACAATGCGATCGTGTCCAGTTCTGAAACAATTGCTATCTTTGTCCGCTAAAGGACGCTGGCAATTATGGATAATCGACTTAGCACCACAAGATATAGGGAAACTTAATAATTGGGAATTAACTTTGGGAATTTAGTTAAAAAAGTCAGGAGTTGAGAGTGAGGAGTGAGGAGTTAAAACTTATAACTCATAACTCATAACTCACGATCAAGAATTTGGCATTTCAGCAAATGTGTGACTGGTAATTTCCGATTCATAATGGCTTAATTGTTGCAGCATCTTTGATAAATCGGTTGTGAGGCGTTTAGCCTCTTGTTTGACGCAGCCATTGGTATAATCAGCAACTTTGAGTGCCGAACCAATCTGAATGCTCACATCTGAACCCCAGTGAGGGCAAGGTTCGCTGTAATTGATGTTGATGGGAATAATTTTTACCCCCAATCCTGGGTGAGTCGATTCAGCAGTCAAAGCTAAACGAGCAATTCCCGGTTTCAGGGGGTGAACTTCACCATCACGATAAATTCCCCCTTCTGGAAAAATGACTAAAGTTTGTTTTTGCTGAAGTAAATTAACGCCGTGTCGCAGAGTCGTGATTGACGGGCGTTTTGGATCTACAGGAAAACCTCCCAAACGGCGAACAAACCAGCCTTGCAACCCTTGACACTCACTAATAGTGACCATAAATCGCAAATCTCGCCCCGTAACGCAGCGACCGGCTGCATAAGGTACCAGCAAAGCATCCCAACGCGCCCGATGAGTCGGGGCGAGGATAACAGGACCAGTTATCGGAACATGTTCTTGTCCGCTGACTCGAATTTGCCTAAAGAAAAACGGTAGAAGACAGTGACGCCCCAAAAGATATGCCAAAGGACTCAACCAAGGAGAAACCAAGGAGATAGTGGGAACCACTTTTGGATTGAAGAGTGTTTGCTCGCAAGTAGAATTGGTAGATTGAAGTTCGATCATGACGGTGGCTGTTGATTGTTAGGTAAAATATAATGAAAGATTTGATTAGTTACACCGTAGATTTTCTTCCCTGACTTGTGTCACACCCATTGGACAGTTTTACCTCTGTCCTTAACTTGTACTATGTCGCCGATTAGCAAACCAGGCTTGTAACTGTTGGCGACAGGCTGATTCTAGAATGCCTCCAATTACACGCAGGCGGTGGTTAGAAGCCGCGCTGTCGGGGATGTTGATAACAGTACGGATTGCGCCAGTTTTGGGATCGTCTACTCCATAAACCAGGAGTTTTAGACGCCCTTGTGCGATCGCACCTGCACACATCGGGCAAGGCTCTAAAGTTACGTAGAGAGTACATTGGTGCAGACGCCAACTTTGTAACCTGTTTGCAGCTGCTCTCAGAGCGATAATTTCCGCATGAGCGGTGGGGTCTTTGTCGCGTTCTTTTCGATTTTCACCTTCAGCAATCAAATTTCCGGATGAATCAATGATAACAGCGCCTACGGGCACCTCACACGCATTTCCTGCTGATTGTGCCAATTCTAGGGCACGATTCATCCACTGTCGATGTATAAGATATTCTGAGTAATCACTTAACATATTCTTATCGTTAAAAATTATGGCTTACGTATTTCAACGTATCTCAGGAATGATTTAAAACTGCTATTTTCTCGTTCTTCTCGTTCTTCTCGTCTTCTCGTTCCCATGCAGAGCATGGGAATGCCTACTAGGAGGCGGAGCCTCCAGACACGAGGCGGAGCTTCTTAGAATTGCAACTGCCATGCAGAGCATGGTAACGAGGGAAAAGGCTATATAGCGGTTCTCCTGCAGAATGCAACACACCCAACAGACGTTGTAGGGGCACAGCAATGCTGTGCCCCTACGATAAGAATGTGTTTGACTCAAGTGCGAATTGCTATATTTTCAGGCTTTTAAACTTAAGTTGACACTAATGGCAATACGACCCCACCCTACAAAACAATATTTCTAAACTGCTACTTGGGTGAGCATGGAGTCAAGTTGACCTTGTGTGTCTAGCTTGTAAATATCATCACAGCCGCCTACGTGCTGGTTATTGATAAAAATCTGGGGTACGCTGCGGCGTCCGTTGGCGCGTTCCGCCATTTTCGCTCTGGCGGCTTCGTCGCCGTCGATTTTGTATTCGGTGAAGTTGACACCTTTCCACCACAGCAGCATTTTGGCGCGGATGCAGTAAGGGCATGTTTGCCACGTATAAATTTCTACATTTGCTTTGACGCGTTCTGGATGCCGATTTAAGAGAGGGTTAAGAAAGTCCAGCATATTTTATTTTTGGATTTTATTTCAGCTTTCTCTAGGCTAGATCATTATTTATCCCGCCGACCTATCTGCCTGGGATACTCAGAAGATAGACGATATATGTAGCGTGGTAGGTCATGCAATGATTTGCTGATTTCTTCTTTTTCTAAAAAACCCAGTAACCAGAGTTGTTCCAATCGATAGTAGATTTATGCGCGATTTATACTGCTAAATTTTTGCTCTAATGTGTCTTGCTGGATGCCTTTACTATTGCTAATGGTTTTTTCCTCTATAAAGCCAAGAATTTCCTTCTGAATACGACCAAGTAACTTATCTTTTCGTTCAAGCAAAGGCATTCTGAGTACATCTGGGATACCTCTTGTTTTCTGTGGAGGTAAGTAGTAAAGCAAAGTTGCTAGTAGAACAAAAATAACTCCAAGTAAAAGCGAAGTTTTCCGATAACTTGCATACAGGACAATTCCTTTAAGTCCTGGTAAGTCAAAGCTAATGGTTACTGCTAATAAAATCAGCACTGTACCCAATAAAAAAATAGAAAACTAAGAGTATGGCGTTCTAGAAAATTTTGTATTGATTCTAATAATTTCATCACATTCCTCGTCTGCCTTTAGCATTTAACATAGATTATGATTTGCATTCGCTTGAAATAATACCGATTAAACACAATCTTTCGGCTTTTGGGTATTGAATTGTTAACCCTAATGCCACCGCGAACAGCAATATCACGTGCAAAACAGCGGTAAAAATGGCACAAGTAAAATTAGTTAGCAGCAAAACTTAACACAGACGCAAGCCCAGACTATTTTCCACGTGTATACGCCCTTTGGTAGACTTAAAAACTGACATCGCCTGATGAAACGACGCGAATAACAGCAATTGAGAGGGCAGACTCTGTGGAAAATACGCTTGGGTTAGAGATTATTGAGGTAGTTGAGCAAGCCGCGATCGCCTCCGCACGCTGGATGGGCAAAGGTGAAAAAAACACTGCTGACCAAGTAGCAGTGGAAGCCATGCGGGAACGGATGAACAAAATTTACATGCGCGGTCGCATCGTTATCGGCGAAGGCGAACGTGATGACGCTCCTATGCTTTATATTGGGGAAGAAGTTGGTATCTGCTCCCGTCCAGATGCTAAAGATTTCTGTAACCCAGATGAATTGGTAGAAATTGACATCGCTGTTGACCCTTGCGAAGGTACAAATCTAGTAGCCTACGGTCAACCAGGCTCAATGGCAGTGTTGGCAATTTCCGAAAAAGGCGGTCTGTTTGCTGCGCCTGATTTCTACATGAAGAAGCTAGCAGCACCCCCGGCTGCTAAGGGTCATGTGGATATCAACAAGTCTGCTACTGAAAACCTGAAGATTCTCTCTGAGTGTCTGGGTCGGTCAATTGAAGAACTTGTGGTAGTAGTGATGAAGCGCGAACGCCACAACGATTTGATTAAAGAAATTCGCGAAGCTGGGGCTAGAGTCCAACTGATTTCGGATGGTGACGTGGGTGCTGCAGTATCCTGCGGTTTTGCTGGAACCAATATTCATTGTCTCATGGGTATCGGTGCTGCCCCAGAAGGCGTTATCTCCGCTGCCGCGATGCGTGCTATGGGCGGTCATTTCCAAGGTCAATTGATTTACGACCCAGCAGTCGTAAAAACAGGTCTAATTGGCGAAAGCAAGCAAGCCAATATCGACCGATTGAAGTCTATGAACATCAATGACCCCGATAAGGTCTACGATGCTCATGAATTGGCATCTGGTGACACTGTGCTGTTCGCAGCTTGCGGCATCACTTCCGGTAACCTGATGAATGGAGTTCGCTTCTTCCACGGCGGTGCAAGAACACAAAGCTTGGTTATTTCCAGCCAATCAAAAACTGCTCGTTTTGTTGACACCATCCATCTGTCTGACGATCCAAAGATTGTGCAATTGCATTAATAATTAATCTTTAGGGAACTCCAAGAAATAAATCATTCCGTAGGACAGACTGGAAAGTTTGCCCGACAAAAAAACTTGGTAGACTTTTTTCTTTGGAAGTCCCTTAGTTAACTAAAGGATGAAGGATGAAGGATGAAGGATACCCCATAGATAAATCCAGGGGTTTGAAAAATGATGCTGCGCGTTTGGTGATTTCTCTACGGAAGTTGCTTTGGGCTTGTATTCCTTGCCTTCAACAAAGACGAAGTATAAATTCTTCATACTTTATCCTTTATACTTCATCCTTTTTTTGGTCATTAGTTTTTAGTTACTACACTAAAGACTGATGACTATGAACTTTGGACAAATAAGAAATCAACAATAACAAATGACAAATATGCATATAGCGGTGGTGGGGTTAAGCCACAAAACAGCCCCTGTAGAAGTCCGGGAAAAGCTGAGTATTCCAGAACCACAAATGGAAAGCGCGATCGCGCACATCACCAGCTATCCCCATATTGAAGAAGTCGCCATCCTCAGCACTTGCAACCGCCTGGAAATTTACGTTGTGACCCATGAAACCGAACAGGGTGTCCGGGAAGTTACTCAGTTTCTTTCGGAACACAGCAAGTTACCTACAGTGTCTTTGCGGCAACATTTGTTTGTTTTGCTGCATGACGATGCTGTAATGCATATCATGCGGGTGGCAGCTGGTTTGGATAGTTTGGTACTCGGTGAAGGTCAAATTCTGGCTCAGGTGAAGAATACTCACAAATTGGGGCAGCAATATAACGGTATAAAAACAATTCTGAATAGATTATTTAAACAAGCACTGACAGCGGGTAAACGGGTTCGCACCGAAACCAGTATTGGTACTGGCGCTGTCTCTATCAGTTCGGCGGCTGTAGAATTGGCGCAGATGAAAGTGGCAAATTTAGCTGCTTGTCGGGTGGCAATTCTTGGTGCTGGCAAAATGTCGCGGTTGCTGGTGCAACACTTGGTATCTAAAGGTGCCGGACAAATTTGCATTTTAAATCGCTCTCGCGATCGCGCTGTGGAATTAGCAAAGCTGTTCCCCGAACAACCGATTCAAACTCATCTGCTTTCGGAAATGATGACCGTAATTTCCGAATGTGATTTGGTGTTTACAAGTACTTCTGCTACAGAACCGATACTTGACCGCGCTAAGTTAGAAATGGTTGTAGAAACCAGCCGTTCTTTGATGTTATTTGATATTTCCGTGCCCCGTAACGTCCATGCGGATGTCAACGAACTGGCAAACGTACAGGCCTTCAATGTGGATGATTTGAAGGCTGTAGTGGCGCAAAACTACGAAAGCCGTCGCAAAATGGCGCAGGAAGCAGAGGGAATTTTAGAAGAAGAAGTTACATCCTTTGATGTATGGTGGCGATCGCTAGAAACTGTTTCCACCATTAGCTGTCTGCGAGATAAAGTTGAAGCCATCCGCGAACAAGAATTAGAAAAAGCTTTGTCAAGACTGGGTTCGGAGTTCGCCGATAAGCATCAAGAAGTTATCGAAGCTTTAACCAGAGGAATTGTTAACAAAATTTTACATGACCCGATGGTGCAGTTACGAGCGCAGCAAGATGTTGAGGCTAGACGCCGTTGCATGCAGACTCTGCAAACTTTGTTTAACTTAGATGTAGAAGAGCAGTTTAGTTAAAGTTATGAGTTATGAGTTATGAGTTTTGAATTAATAGCTCCTAACTCCTAACTCTTAACTGGGCGGCTCCTAATTTCGATTATTAGTTTGTAGTTTTATTGGACTTTGGACAAAAAAAGAGTGGTTCGCGATTATCATGACTCTGTTGGCGAATTGCGATCGCTATCCCAAAACCCTTGAAGTGTCGTAGCTACTCATACCGTTTTGTGACTTGCACTAT
>JBIPDF010000018.1:0-170460 GCA_044006015.1 Heteroscytonema crispum UTEX LB 1556 | reverse complement strand
GTTATTCCACGGGAAACAACACCAACTCCAACTCCAGTTATTCCACGAGAAACAACACCAACTCCAACTCCAGTTATTCCACGAGAAACAACACCAACTCCAACTCCAGTTATTCCACGAGAAACAATACCAACTCCAACTCCAGTTATTCCACGAGAAACAATACCAACTCCAACTCCAGTTATTCCACGAGAAACAACACCAACTCCAACTCCAGTTATTCCACGAGAAACAACACCAACTCCAACTCCAGTTATTCCACGAGAAACAACACCAACTCCAACTCCAGTTATTCCACGAGAAACAACACAATCTCAAACAATACCGGCTCGCAACTATATCGGGGTCGCTGGTAATTTTGGATTGAGTGGAGATAGTGCTTTAGGTGAAAATGCCTTTACTGTCTTCAGTAAAATTGGTTTAACAAATAACTTCTCTTTTCGTCCTGTAGCAGTCACAGAAGACTTGGTTCCATCTCACTTGCAGTTAATGGAAAAAATGGCAGCTGCTTGGTGGGTAGATATTTATGATTATCTCAAATTGCCAATATTACAATTATGTGGTAATGAAGTTGCTAGCAAACGTCCGATCGCAGCTGTTGCTTGTAACTATTTAGAACTCAATTTGTATGCTGACGGTGTTACGCTGCACAACCCTGGACAAACAGGGCATACGCGATAGCAATGCTTTCACTGTTGATAGCCAAAGCAAAGGAGCCGTCCCTCAAAGCTCGGATCATAATGTTCCGAGCGCCGCCCCAGTCGCGGTCGTGTTCACTACCGCAGTTGGGGCATTTGAATGTTTTAGATCCACCTAGTTTTTGATGTTTATGCCCACATTTTGTACAGGTTTTGCTGGTGTAGGATTCATTAACATCCACCACAACAACACCACGTTTTTTAGCTACTTGTTTTAAGTGGCATTTAAAACGGTAATGTCCCCAAGTCAACATCTGTCTAGCTGTTTTAGTGTGCAGTTTGCGTTTAGATTTGACCACCATTTGAGATGTTTCAAAGGTAGGGAGCAAGATAACCTTGTACTGACTTGTTAAGTAGTTTGCAATTTGTTTGTGGCATTCATCAACCAAACTGCGAATTCTAACTCTTAGTCGAGAGGCAGATTGGTACATGCGACGTTTTTGTTTTCTGCTGGCCTTTGAGGCGCGTCCTATTAACTTGTCAAGGTGAGAACACAATCTTTGAATGCGTCCAATGTCTGCCTTGCCAAACTCTTGAAATGAATCACCGTCGTAGCCAGTCAAAAAAGTTCTAACTCCAGGATCTAACGCTATTACTTTGTCTAATTGTTTCTGCTCTACGCTCTCTATAATTGGAATGCAGGCGAACCACCGCTTTCTGTCTCGAACAAGCTGCGTAGCAAATTCAGTGGGCACAATTGGTTCGGATGCTCTGAAAGTAAGACCTTTAACTAAAGCCGGAAACCATGTCTTACCGTTAAAGTTCCGAGCATGAAACTTGATTGATTGAGAAGTCTGGCGGCAACTTCTAAAACTAGCCTCCCCTTTAACTGATTTAGCTTGTTTCCAAGCGTCCCAAGCGTCAAAAATAGCATTTTCTTTTGGGTGAGATGGGGCATCTTTTACCCAATCAGGTAAGTCCAATCCCAAAACATAATCGCGCAGAGAATAGGCGCTGGTTATCTTCTCTCCCGCTTTCAATGCTGCAATAGCTTTGTTGTAACAATAGCGAGATGCAGATAACCAAGACTTCCATTTTTTGTGCAATTCAGGCTCAGGATCAACTCGAATTTTTAAAGTCTTGTTCGGTTGTGGTTTCTGTGTTTTGTGTCTTGGCTTCGTTTTGTAGCTCTTGCTTGATTTGGTTTTCAAGTCGTCGGATGGAGTAAAGTCGGCTTGAAAAACTGTGGAGGATTGCGACGATATCTTGAACGAGTTCGGCGTGGGGAGAGAGACTGATCTGGTTAAGAACCACGATTTTGCAATCAAACTGTTCGCACATCCATTCGATAAGGTCAAACCCGAACCTTGCAAGTCGGTCTTTGTGGGCAACCACAATAACTGAGATATCGCCTCGCAGAACTCGTCCCAGAAGGGTGACAAGTCCTTTCCTCCTAAGATTGAGTCCTCCTCCCACTTCCTTAACAACTTCTGCGCCTGGGTAGAGCGCTGATAGTCGTTCAACTTGTCGATCAAGGTCTGTTTTTTGAGGTCTGGTAGAGACGCGAGCATAGATAACAGTGGCGCGTCCTCCAACAGGTTCTGATTCTTTTTTGATGAAGGATTGAATGTCGTAGCGTCTTTGTCCCGACGGGGTTTTAACCGCTTTGATTTTTCCTTCTTCCTCCCATCGTCTGAGAGTTCGGAGGCAAACTCCCAGAGTGCTAGCTGCTTCATTAGGTTTTACATACTTTGCCATACTATTCAGTATAACCACGTATGCTGGTTTTGTCAACCTTTGTCCACTAAATCAGCAATTAGAGGTTAACCGATCGCAGCCCATGCTTTGCCAACAACCCCTAGTGAAATCAGCAAGTTTAAGCAACTTTGGGAACGGGAAGTGCTTTTAGCTAATTGCGCGTTGTTGATGGACTGCGATGATTTGGAAGGGGTAGACGCGAATAAAGAATCCACGATTACCTATTTGTGTGAATGGATGCGATCGCCGATAATTATTACCACTACCGATCGCAGGCGATCGCGTTTAAGACCTGCCTTAGTTTTTGATATTGAACGCCCGACAACTCCCGAACAGTACACAATCTGGGAACAGGCTTTAAATGGAACATCCGCATCAATGAATGTTCAAGTCAGTAATTTAGTGTCTCAATTTAATCTCAGCGTTCCCGTAATTCAAGCCACCTGTTCTCAAGTTAGCGTCCAGTGGC
This sequence comes from Heteroscytonema crispum UTEX LB 1556, assembly GCA_044006015.1. Classification (GTDB taxonomy): domain Bacteria; phylum Cyanobacteriota; class Cyanobacteriia; order Cyanobacteriales; family Nostocaceae; genus Heteroscytonema; species Heteroscytonema crispum. The sequence continues at coordinate 167,595 of JBIPDF010000018.1, read as the reverse complement.
AACAACTACAGAAGTCAGAAGTTACAGGCGATTTCAACCATCTTCTCTGGGATACTTGCCGCGCCCAAGCCCGTCCGAAATTAGATGATTTAGCACAACGGATTGATTCGGTTGCTAATTGGGAAGATTTGGTATTGCCAGAGTCGCAGTTACAAGTCGTTAGAGATGTTGCTCTCCAAGTCAAACAACGAGCCAAAGTATACGATCAGTGGGGATTTGGCGGTAAAAGCAAGCGAGGATTGGGAATTAGTGCATTGTTTGCTGGTCTTAGCGGTACTGGTAAGACAATGGCAGCCGAAGTTTTGGCAGGAGAATTAAGGCTTGATTTATATAGAATTGATTTAAGTGCGGTAGTGAGTAAGTATATTGGGGAGACAGAAAAGAATCTGGGTAGGGTATTTGATGCGGCAGAATTGGGAGGTGTAATATTACTTTTTGATGAAGCCGATGCTTTGTTTGGTAAGCGTACAGAAGTCAAAGATTCCCACGATCGCCATTCTAATGTTGAAGTGAGTTACTTGCTACAACGCATGGAAAGTTACCGGGGGTTATCGGTGTTAACAACAAACTTAAAAAGTTCATTAGACCAAGCATTTATGCGTCGTATCCGCTTTATTGTCCAGTTTCCCTTTCCAGATTCCACTCAACGGGCAGAGATTTGGCGGCGGATTTTTCCGAAAGCGACACCCACAGAAAATTTAGATTATCAGAAGTTGGGACAGTTGAATGTCGCAGGAGGTAATATTCGCAGTATTGCGATGAATGCGGCATTTTTAGCAGCAGATGGTGAGGAAGTGGTGACGATGAATTATATATTGCAAGCAGCTAAAAGCGAGTATATTAAATTGGAGCGATCGTTGACGGATACCGAGGTTAAGGGGTGGGTTTAAAATTAGATATTTTAGAGCTATTCTAGGGTTATAAACTATAGAAAAAATTGCTTGAGCTAGGAAATAAAGTCTGACGGTGAAATTTATTTAAAATTTTAACTTAAGTTAGGGTATTGCTATGGCTAAACGAGTACACGTTCCTAATAACATTACTACTAAAGCAACATCTTTATTATCAACTGATCCAACTCAGGGAATGTTCCAATCGCGTCCGTTTGTTGTGCAATCCAAAAAAGATACCCTACAACAACCAGATTTAAAAAAATCTTTGATGCAGGCTGAAAATTATGGTTATCATCTCCATAAAACGCAGCCTGATAAGGATTCAAAGACTACAGCATTACAGCCAAAAAAAGCTAGACAAGGTGGTAATGCAGACGAAAAGTCACAAGAGACTGAAAGACACAATGGGGAGCAAGTCATTCAGAGAGCTCCAAACAAAAAACCAAGACCAAAATCATGGCACGAAATGGATCGAACAACACAGAATCCAGAGTTTCAAGAAAGCTTGGGGATAATGCGAGAAGCACTAAATATTGACCCAGCGCACAGGAATGACCCAAAAATTGGCTTTCCTTTTAGTCACTTTGACCATGCCTTTGGAACTAACCAAAAACCAGAATCGGTGAAAGTAAAAAAAGGAGTAGAACACACAAGAATAATCCAAACACCGAACGAAACTACAGATGTTGAACGAATTATGCCGATGTTACCAACTAGTTTGACACAGGGAGGTCATCTTGAACATCAACTTCGTCAAGGAGATGCAGCTAAAGCGAGTTCATCGAGTGATTCGCAAAACAAAGTGACGATGGATCGGGTTCGAGAGGCTGCTGTCGGCACGAAATTTGCCAACGATACTGGGTTATCTTTGGATAAGCTGCACCAACCATCACCTGAGATTGACTTCCAGTCGGAGACGCCAAGTGGAAAGAAGGTACAGTTCGATCCCTTCACCTCACCCCAACCGAAAAAACCGACAAGAAACCAACTTTTAGGTCAGCAACTGCTAGAAGACAAAACTCTTACAGAGAATCAATTGCCAAATACCCACAAACAAAGGCCTGTTAACCCACAACAGCAAGGGGGAATGGATAGAAGCTGGGTAAATGATGCTTTTAAGAAGCATACTGATCAAAGTAAGGGAAAGGATGTGCTTGGTCTTTGGGATCAAACTAGCGATTCTCAGCAACGAGTACATGAACTCAAGAAAATCATAAAAGATCAAGAGCAGACTAGGACTTTTGAACCTCGCCTTGTAAATGTAGACCTAAAGCTGGATGAGGAATATGTTAAAGAAGATATGCAAGCACGGCGCGATTTGGCGAGAAGAAGAAGAAGGAACTCTATTTAAAATCTTCGCCCTCCCGGCAAATAATTTTGCTTAGGTTAGGGACTGGATTATTAAAAGTGCAAAATGACAAGTCAGCACCAACTGATCTCACTACAGCACTTGCGCGATCGCTCAATCATAGCTGTGATTGGGGAAATCTCCGAGAGTACGCGATCGGACTAAATCAAGCATTATACTTGAGCGATCGCATTCCTTTTAAGACTGTCGCTACAAGTCCTTGGAAGATGAGGCGATCGCACTTATCCAATATAAAGAACAAGATAAGCGATCGCGTCACATATAAACTAAACCCCAAACAAAGCCATCGTTGAGCTTCTAGTGCGATCGCTTTTGCGGTTTGAATAAAACTACATTTGGCGTGGAATGCGATTGAACAGACCGATACATGAAATACTAACTGTTAATCATACCATTTTGCATACAGATAATTATTCAGAATATTTTGGTCTTTGCTCAGTAATATGTTGTTATTTAACAGAGCATTTGCAGTGATAATGCGGTCGAAAGGATCGCGAGTCCAAGTAATCGTTAAACTAATGCTAATAATATCATTAAAGTTTTTGTTACATATCTTTAAGCCAATCTGCTCAGATAGATTCGCAATAATCACATCTGGCTCATCGGTAATCCGTTTTATCTCATATAAATACTGTAGCTCTAATCGAACAATTGCCGAAATATAAACTTCATTGTCATTAATTAAAGTTTTAGCAAGATCAGTTAATTTATCTATCAAACCAGAATATAGCCATACTACTACATGAGTATCAAGATAAATCAATATTAACCTCCCGCTCCCAACTGATATTAACTAAATCATCTGGATTTCCTTGAATAACATCAGGTTTAAAAGTCAAATTGTTAAGCTTATCTTTTTTCTCTACAGGAACGATTTTTAACAACTTTCCATTTTTGCTAATTTCTAGTGGAATACCTGTTTCTAGTACCTCATCCAGTAGACGAGCGATATTATTACTCAATTCTGTGAGTGTAACCTTCTTCATTGCGTTCCTTAAAAATTCACATTGTTTCATGAGTGTAGATATCATAACTCAATTATAAAGTGCGATCGCTCAAGTAAGAGAATGATTTAGAGCGGATGCGGAATTTCCCAGTGCGATGTTTAAAGGAGTGCGATCGCATAACGCATAAACCAAACTCCAAACAAAGCGATCGTTGGGCTAGAAGTGCGATCGCTCAATCATAGCTGTGATTGGGGAAATGTACGGGAGTAGGCGATCGCACGCTCATCAACCATCATACTTGAGCGATCGCATTCCTTTTAAGAATATCGCTACAAGATCAGCGATCGCAAGCTCATCAACCATCATATTTGAGCGATCGCATTCCTTTTAAGACTGTCGCTACAAGTGCTTGGAAGATGAGGCGATCGCCTGAGGGGAAACTCTATACCAAATTGCGATCGCTCTTAGATTGGGTTTCCTTCGTCAAAAATATCATTGTAGGCCGATCGCCGATATTGTAGGGTGCGAAGCGCAATCGCATAACGCATAAACCAAACTCCAAACAAAGCGATCATTGAGCTTGAAGTGCGATCGCTTTTGCGGTTTGAATAAAACTACATTTGGCGTGGAATGCGATCAAACAGACCGATACATGAGATAGTAACTGTTAATCATACCATTTTGCATACAGATAATTATTCAGAATATTTTGGTCTTTGCTCAGTAATATGTTGTTATTTAATAGAGCATTTGCAGTGATAATCCGGTCGAAAGGATCGCGAGTCCAAGTAATCGTTAAACTAATGCTGATAATATCATTAAAGTTTTTGTTACATATCTTTAAGCCAATCTGCTCAGATAGATTCGCAATAATCATATCTGGCTCATCGGTAATCCGTTTTATCAGCTAGGCGCGGATGTAAAACGCATTGAGACTTACCTTAAATGCTGGTGGCAGTGGGTAAAAACCGGGGTTGATGGGGTTTTGAATGGGAGCGATCGCATAGTTTGGGGTTGGGTTGGTGCGTTAGCGATCGCACTAACGCCCCTACAAGAGGGGGAATCACCCTTGTCCGCTAACGAAGTCACGTTATCATGCCATCATCGTCATTGTTTCCCCAATTTTGCTGCGAATCCAACGGATGGTTTCCCGGCGAAAACTGGATTAGCCTTTCCCATGCCGAATTGTTAGCATCTGTTGTTCCTGTACTAGGGATACTGCTTTTTTTTCTTGGTATTCATCAGCGTAGGGGCAGCGTCTGGATACTGCTTTCTTTTGTTGATATTCATCAGCCTAGCGGCAGCGTCTAATACCTCTGGGTCTTTCAATCTGTTCGCTTCCTCTTCCAATAGTTCATATTGGCCTACTGTCGGCACTGGATAGTCGCCGTCGATTACCATTTTATGTATTGGCTCATCTAGGTGCTCTTTATGGAAAAATGTCTGGTTGATTCTCTCTGCTCTCTCGGTTCCTTTCATTATTGTAAACGACGTGTCCACCATTATGTTGGGATTTCCTGAGATCGCATTGTCGAACGGTATCATCTGCGTGTTCGCTCCTTGCGATGCTGCTGCTAGGTTTTTACTATCCTGCGTTTGTCTGCCTCCCTGTCCATGACCCATCGCGTGGAGTATCTCGTACTTGGTATCTGGCACTCCTAATTCATTCTGTTGCATATATTTCGTTGCGCTCGTCTGGCCCCCAGTCATCTCGCCGAATAGCCGTCTGTGCTCATGCTTATCTCTATCCGGAATTGTCTGTTCGACCTGGCGTAGTCCGAGACCCCTCTCCTCTGTCTCTCCTTCATAGAATATTCCCTTTTTGTCGCGAGCCTGCGCTCCGTAGTGGGAAAGCAACGAGAGGTTTGCCTCTGGATAGTCAGGTCTCGTCCGCAGGCTCTTCATACTTCCCGTCCTACCACTATGAGTGTCCACCAAGCTCTCTAGTGGGGGCGGAGCAACAATGTTTCCGTTATTCGGTGGCTCTCCAATAGGATTATTTCGACCCGCCCAGTAGTAATTAGGAGGGTGCGATCCGTCGAGGACGGGTTTCCATGCTGCCTGGACTACCGCCGCCAACCCGGGGGTGCTTGCCAACCCTGGAGAGCCAAGACTTCCTGGCTGATACAACACCCCCTGCGGAATGAACACATCCTGCCCCGGCGTCAACACCTTCGCCTGAATGGATTGATTTAACTGGTCAGCCAGAGTATCTTGATATACCTTCACCCCTCTAAAATTTGCACCCATTGACTGTTGGAGACCTGCATCTAAAGGCCTTCCACCGCCCGTCACACTCTTTGTGGCAGATTCCACTTCTCTTGATGGTTTGCTGCCTACCATATCCCCTACTTCCGCAATTTTCCGCTTTGCCTGTATTTGTATGCCACTGCAAATACCAGCAGGCTTAATTTGTGCAAGGTGATGACCATAACGTTCTGCTCCCATTAGCGATGCCTTCAAGTCAGGTTGCTGTGAACTTCCTTGCTGTTTCTGCTGTACTACGAACGGACGCCACTCAAATATTCCTGGAACGGTCGTGCTAGAGTCAGCCGATGAAAGGCTTTGGTTGTTTTTCCTTTGAGTGTGAAGCCGATAATCTTGGTTTTTCATGACATTTTCTGTAAAATCAACTCTTCGCCACCTTCTTTTGCCACAATATCCGGGTCTAAATTAAACCTTCCTCGAACGTGTTCCTTAACTTGTCTATCTTCATTTATTACTTGGTCACGAACCAATTCCGCCGCATTTTTCAATTTCACCTGATCCTGATTATCTTTAGCTTTAGCACTTTCGGATTTAGCAGTATCTCCAATAGGAACTTTCTTAACTGCAAGCTGAGTAGTAGCAAATCCCTTTTTATCCCCCAATAGATTCATGGCTTCTTTCTTAGCTAAAAATTTACCGCGTGTTCCTTCTTTGGGTCTTGGGGTATTTTTATCTTGATTGTATGTAGAAGGAGGAGCGATAAAGTTATCTTTATTTTGTTCTTGAGTAACCCCACCCGACCCCGGTAAATTATTCTTAATCCCCTTATTTTTATTTAACAATCTTTCCACTTCTGGATCTAGTTTAACCGATGTATCTTCTGCTATTTTGTTGTCCGAAACCTTGTCTTTTGTAGGTGATGTTAAATGCTCTTCATCATTTTTATCTTTATCTTTTGATGTAGATGCTTTCGTTTCGCTTGTCATTTTTTCAGCATCGCTTTTTTTCGGTTCAGAGTTAATACTTATATCTTTTTGATAATTTTTATTCTGATTTTTTAAACGATTTTTAACATTCAAAAGTGTATTCACCATGTCTTTATTATCAGTAAACTTGCTGCTCTGGAAACTCACACCTGACATTAGCTTTTTTTCCTCTTCCTCCGCAGCAGAAAGCATTTGTATTGGTGTACCAGTGGAAATACCAGCAGGCTGAATTCTATCGAGATGATGACCATAACGTTCTGCCTGACTTAGCGATGTTTTTAAGTCTGGTAGCCTTGATATTGTTTTTAGTTGCATCGTCAATGGACGCACTTGAGGCATTCCCCAATCTAAATTAGTTGAGGATGACATTTTTTTCTGCTTTTCTTGATGGCGATTATATATTCGGCGATGCATACTAAAATCACCAGTTATCTTTTTTACTTAAAAACTGAGTTATGACGTACGCAACTAGCACATTACTTTTGTAGGCTGTATAACGGGGCGAGCAAAAGTGTACATTCAATTAATATTTATACCGTCACTCACCGAGTATGGATTGCACATCATGCATAAACCTTAAACGCTAAAAGACAAGAAAGTTGATTTTTAGCCCACACCCTCATCCCTAAATTATTAGCTCTACTTCTAAGTATTAAAACCCCAATTACATAAGTCAACATAGAAAATTAGACTTAAGTCTAATTTTTGCAAGATTTCCTCTAAATCAATTAAGTTATAATTTCGTTGTAGTTGTAACTACTTTGTCCGTAAATCCCTACTATTTTACAATAATTTGCGATTTAAAAACTCAAACCAGAGCCCAGGTTAAACATTATACCACGTCCCTAAACTACTATGACTACTCAAAAACTCCTTCAGAAAAAGTCAAGCTCAACAAATAATGCAACCCTAGATAATCAGTTTGAAGGTCGTGGGTTTGGCGTGCAAAGCAAGTCAGATACTCAGCAACCAGACTTAAATACTCAACTCAAGCAAGCAAAACGCTTTGGTCACAGTATCACCCAGATGAAGTCAGAGCAAACAGCTCCATCTTCCAAACAAAACCACACTAACCATAACTCATCTTCTGCCTCTCGCGGTTCCATGCCTGCACCAGTTCGGTCAAAAATGGAAAATTCTTTTGGCACTAGTTTTGGCGATGTCAACATCCATCCAGAAAGTCCTCAAGCCACATCAATGGGTGCTTTAGCGTTTACCCAAGGCAACAATATTCACTTTGCTCCTGGGCAATATAACCCCCAAAGTTCCTCAGGACAAGCATTGTTAGGACACGAACTGACTCATGTAGTGCAACAAAGAGCCGGACGAGTCGCTGTACCGCACCAAAGTAAAGGTGCCCCCATCAATGCTGACCCTAGTTTAGAATCAGAAGCAGACCAAATAGGAGCCAAAGCTGCAAAAGGTGAGCCAGTCCAAGTTCCTGGTGCAACTAGTAACTTCAAGACAATCCCACCAATCCAGAACAGCACCCAACCCGTTCAGTGTTTCTTACCATTGTTGATGGGTGGATTAAATCTGATGAGTGGTATGATGGGCGGGGGCGGTCAACAACAAGGTGGTGGTGGCGGCGGTTTAGCAGGTCTTGGTGGAATGCTCGGCGGAATGTTTGGTCCGTTAGGAGGAATGGCTGGAAGTATGTTAGGTGGTGTCGCTGACAGCATGTTAGGTGGTGGTCAAGAGTAAATGCAACCTACCTAGAGAGGCGAGACGGTTCAGGTGGCAAATTTTCGTAAGTAATATTCAGTAGAGACGCGATCTGTCGCGTCTTTACTGAATATTAGTCTGCTTTATCTGTACTATCACTTTCAATCAATACCATTGATGCATTATATATAGCCGAAGGACGATAATTCGTTTGTAAAGCCGACCAAATTTTAGAAGTATCTTCCATATTGAGAAATTCTGGGCTAATTTTTATCTGCCCGATGTGCTTTGCTAAATCAGATACAGACACGCCTGCAAGAGCTTGTGAAAATACGCTAGAGGTACTCGTTTCCGAGGCATTTTTCAAAGCACTCTCAATCATTTCCGATTTGATTATAGGTGATACATGCAACAATTGCATTACGTAACCAAGTAAAATTTCTGTTTGAAAATCTTTTGGTCCGTAAGCTGTTAATAAGTAGTGTAAATCAAGGGCTAGCGGTGGATTTGTGGAGCGTGGTTTATTGCTATTGCTAATGCGCGAGTGGCGATCGCGAAATTCTGGAGATATCCAATCAACATTGCGATTTTGGGTAACGTGATATAAAAAAATGTTAATTTGCGCTCGTTCGTCTGTTCCGACTTGAATTTTATCTGGTGGTAGAGCTGTCACCTGTACATCTCCCACACTAGCTGCGATCGCATCACCGACTAGACCATTTTCCAGTAAGTTCTTGATCACTGCTGTCACAGCAGCTATAGACAGTGCATTACTCATCCTGCTTCCTCATGACTTTAACACAGATATTCAGTATCTACTAATACAATTATCTGGATTTTTGGCAAAATCTCATGGTGTCGTTGCATGAATAGAGACAATGATAAATTTTGTTGAGCAGCTAATTCCCTTCAGCCGTGAATTATTCAGCTAAAACACATCTAGTTTGCATGTTTACTTGTTAAGGTTGAAGGTGACTACCTGAACGAAAAAATCTTGATAACGATGTAGCCATAATCATTCTGGACTGTTTTGGTTCTCGATATATTATTGCTGTGGAATGGTTTTTTGTGTTTTTTCTGGAATGGTATTGATTTGTGTTGTATGTATGGGTATACATATCTTGTAATACCAATTCAAATCATGTTTGCAACACATAAATTATTGGGAATGGAGCCGCAAACATGATGCGGAAAGTAGAGACGCAATTAGGCTTAAGTCTAATCAAGGTCTGTAGGCAAGTTTTGGCCATTTGCACCCGCATTCTCGTGTGGGAAACCAAAACTAAAAAGCTAATAAGTGCCGCTATAGCGACAACTCTTAACAAAAATTTTATAATTCCTGTCCATTTCTGGTGGAAAAAGGTAAAAATAATAATTAAATCTTAAACACTTAGCGGTAAAAATATCTAAAATATAATTGAGTCTGATTTTAGAAATGATGATTTGGGAGAGATATATGGTGATATCCGAACATAACATATATTGTAGCTTTAACACAAGTATGATTCAAATATAAAAAAATGGGCTTATTTTAGTACTATCAAGACTCAAAATATAAGAACTTTATTAAATTAGGATGGTTTAGTGCAAATGAACTCTCCACTTTCGTCAAATTCTTGGATAGGTCGTTTGATTGGTGACAATCAGCGATATCGTTTAAAGCAGAGCTTGGGCGGGGGTGGTATGGGAGAAGTGTTCCTAGCCACTGATACCCGTGTTGGTAAGGAAGTAGCGTTGAAATTGCTCAAAGATAAATGGCTGGCATCCGGTGAGATGCGAAAACGCTTTGAGCGAGAAATCAGAATTTGTGCTGCCCTGCAAAGCGAACACATTATTGCAATTAGCGATTGTGGAGTGACTACCGAAGGTTTTCCATTCTATGTCATGCAATATCTGCAAGGGCAAACCTTGAGATATTTAATGCTACGGCAAAAGCAATTATCACCGGAGCAAACAGTGAAAATTATGGTGCAAGTGTGCAAAGGTTTGCAAGTTGCCCATCAAGGAGTTGTCATCCAGCGCGATGGTAATAACAGTCAGGATCGCATCAAGGTTATCCATCGTGACTTGAAGCCAGATAATATATTTTTATTACCCACAGATGTTGGGGAGTGGGTAAAGATTTTAGATTTTGGTATTGCCAAAATTAAGAGTGACTCGTCTGAGCAAACAAATCTTACTAAGACATTTATTGGTACATTCCGCTATTCGTCACCGGAACAAATTCACAACGATGAGAATATAGATGCAAGGGCAGATATTTACAGCTTGGGAGTTATCCTCTATGAAATGCTAAGTGCTGCTGACCCTTTTGGGTTAAGTATTGACGGGAGTAGAGTTAGTGAAAGCTCCTGGTTGCATGCTCATGGCTATAAACCACCCATACCATTGAAACAACAACCGGGTTGCGAGTATTTATCTTCGGAATTAGAAGATGTAGTCATAAAATGTCTGCAAAAAAAACCTAGTAACCGTTTTGCATCAGTTGAGGAACTAGGTCAAGCTTTGCAAGCTGCGATTCAACCTGTAACGGTTGCTACAGACTTACAACACAGACAAGTTATTGTTCAGCCAAAATCGCAAAAACCTCAACTAGGTTCAGATGAGGAAACTGTACCTAAATCAGAGCCTGCTTTTGAACAACAAAAGCCTCAACTAGGTTCCAATAACGAAACTGTACCTAAATCACAGCCTGCTTTTGAACAACAAAAACCTCAATTAGGTTCCAATAACGAAACTGTACCTAAATCACAGATAGCTGAAGGTACAATAGTTCAGCATCAACCATCTCACCCCCAGGAACAAGCACCGGATCATACTATTTTTCAAATACGTACTCCCACGGGTACGGAACCTCCAACACTAGATAAAACAATCTATCAACCGCTACCTAGTAGTAATCCCAGCCAACAACAGCCTGTTGATCATACGATTGTGCAACCGTGGGATAAGCAGAATAGTAGGGGAACTCCTGAAAACACGATATACCAACCACGATCAAGTTCTTTTGTCAACGGACAACAGAAACCAGAAAATACAATTTATCAGCTAAGAAGAAATAATTTTAATATTTTGCTAATTGTTGGTATTACTTTAGCAACTGTACTGTTATTTGGTATTGTTTATTACTTAGCTTCTGGACAATATCAAGAAAATGATCGTATAAATAGTCCACAATACCATAATCAATAATGATTTTGGTAAATATACGGCTCTGTGAAAGGGAAAGGTTTAAATTCACCCTGACAAATTCAATATAGCGGTTGTGGTTTGTATGCAATACACTCTGAGTGCTTTGGTCATTGGTGTCAACTTAAGTTAAAAGCTATATAGGGCGGGCGTTGTACAAATCCCTCACGCCCTCATCCCCTAACCCCTTCTCTCGGGTGTGGGGGATTTGAATCTCTGGCTCCCCTCTCCTCTTAGGAGAGGGCTAGGGTGAGGTGGGAGAGGGTCTCTTGTTGAGGGCAAAACGTCGTCACCAAGCAGGTTTCACGTTAAGTTGACACCAATGCTATGAGAGAGGCTTTGAATCTTACTCCCCTTCCCTTATAGGATACTGCTAGCGAATCAGGGGTAAACGAGAAAACTATTTGTATCCGTATTGAGGGGTCTGACCAGCCATTCGCCAGCAACATCCTTATAGGGAAGGGGCTGTTCTTGTTAGGTCTGTATTGGACTCAACTCAGAAGCGCTATATATTCGACTTAAAGCGAATTGAGTCAAACTTTAGTCCAGGGCATGATAAGCAGGAATAATTTCCTATTAATAGTCAAAAATGCGTGAAATATAGATTCGGGGTAAAGAATTTGCTTGCGATCGCATTATTACTTCCCTTGATGTCACAAAAAACCAGTCAGGGAGGGACAAAAAGTTCTGTTTACCAACTAGCACAAGGGCGTTCTGAGTACAATCGATTGATGCAACAAGGTTATGCCGCAACTAGTCGGAGTAACTATCGGCAAGCTTTGCAGTTTTTCGAGAGAGCACGTAGAGTAAATAGATGAGAAAGAACTTTCCTCGAGTTTCTTTTTAAACTGCTAAGATAATGCCATAATAAATCAATCCAAATATTAATAATTAAAAACGCCAAAGCTACAAATAAAAGCCGAATAATGGGATTTTTAATAGTAGTTTTAATCCGGCACTGATTTTTCATGCGGTAGCTACTCTCAATCCCAAAACGGAGACGGTAGTCATCATGTATTGAATGTAATGACAGCTGAATTTTATAAACAGCATAAATAAAAAACTCCCGGCGCTCGTCTTTTACTATTTTTATATGTACAAACTATCCATACTGGGAAGGTACATGAGCCATACTTATCGCTGTTTAAAGTATAACTAGTCTTGTAACTACGCCGCCCTCTAATTAATTGTCTAGTACCGCCATGTTTGCCTCGAATAATTACTGGCATTTCAAAGGGGATATCAAGAGCTTGCAACCATCGTATGACTGGGACACAGAAAAATTCCCGGTCTAAATATAATCGTTCTATTTTAAGATTCAAAGGCTCAATCAGAGCTAACAGATAAGTGATCATTGCAACGAAAGTATTTTGTTGTTGAACAGCTTTGATAGCTAAGGTGACTCGTTTATTATTTTTAATTACATAGACAGTAGCGTAAGCATAAAAAGAACAAGTGCCACTTTTAGCTTGACTTCTATAAATATATGGTGTTTCTGATGGTGATGGCTCACCATAATAAGGAATTAAGTTAAAATCGATAGCAATTTTTTGTTTACCTTGCCGAATTCCATCTGGTAAGCGACTTTGAAGTGCAGTATTTAAATCTGATTCCAGAGACTTCAGGTCTGAATATTTTTCCAAATGATAACGAATATCATTAATTGTGGGAACATTTTTTAATACTTTACTCGTGTTTTCTATACTATCTCTTTGGGTAGCTGCCCTAATTAAAATTTCAAAGATATTTTGTTGTTCACACTTGCCCTGAGTCTGAATTGGAATGTTTTCGGTTAAACAGTTCACTACTTCGTTCAAGGTTTTACTATCAGTTAGAACTGGCATAATTGCAGTCATAGTCAAACTAAATAATCTTTAAGTCAAAAATTTTGCTTCTTCACTCCAATACTTTACAAAAATTCCAAGACACAGCACCAGAACATACTTCTGCTGCGAGAGCTACCCTTAACTTTTTGGCTAATTTTATTAATTTTACTTATGTTATATTTCTAAATGAGTTTTTCAAAAAGCGTATCAGAAAGTACAGTTTTTTTGGCAATAATAAAGTGTGCAGGTATCCATCACAGAGCGATACCTTCGGTGAGCTTCGCTAACGCAGAACTTTTAGGTCTACTGACATTGCCAGCAGTGACCAAGACTCCTAGTACTAATCCCAAGGTATCAACCGTTATAAATCGCTTACGTCCTTTGATCTGCTTACCTGCATCAAAACCCACCTCTTGACTTACCATCGCCGCACTTTTCACGCTTTGACTATCGATGATTGCTTCAGATGGTCTTGTGCCGTTCCATCTCTACCCGCACCCACTCTGTGAGACTGTCATGAATTTTCACCCATGTCCCATCTTTGCGCCAGTTCCGAAAATAGGTGTATACCGTCTGCCAAGGGGGAAAGTCTCCAGGTAAACCTCGCCATCTCACTCCTTCTACCAAGACATAAAAAATCGCATTTAAAACTTCCCACATATCGACTTCACGCTTTCGACCACCAGCTTTTGGTTCTGGAATCATCTCACTGAGAAATTCATATTGGGCGCGGGTCAGGTTGCTGGGGTATGCTTTACTCATGTCGCTCTCTCGGTGCTGTTTAGTATCTATTCACAGCCTATACTGAGAAAGCTTTTTTACAACATTCCTGACTTTTCAAACATCCTCTTAAGGTATAAGACAGTTAAGTTTTAGCAATTCTCCGTCCATAGGTAATGACTGATAACTGAATCTAAAGCTAGCATGAAATCACTATTTACAGCAGTTTTCATCTAATTGAACCACACATTATCCTAGGGGCACGGCAATGTTCCCTTTCATCGTGGTCTATTTATCTGAAAAATGCTGTAACTTCGGTTGAGATATTTGCTCAAGTGTCAGACTTGACCCATAAGGGCGAAGACGAAATTGATCTAGTACAGAAGGGCAGAAATAAGTTAACCATTCACATTCAATCAAAGTCTTGAAAAATCAAGCTTTTCACGAATGCCCTTCGCGCCTCGGCAGTCGTGAATGGGGGAAACCCCCTCTTGGCCGCGCTGCCTCACCACCGCACTGGTGAACCATCTGCCTTTTTACTTCTGCCTTATTCTACTAGGGTAATTGGATGCAAATAAATTTCAAAAATACCCTCCTAATTGTCTGAATTGAGAACAAAAACTCTAGTGCGGTAAACTACCAATCTAAGTTGCCGAAGTTTTACCACTTTGAACGTTAATTTCAATTTCGCCATGCCACAACGCCATTACCCTCCCGCTTATTTACGTTATCTCAAAGCTAGATTGTGGAATTTAGCTCGACCTAGTTTTTGGGGAACAGCAATTGTCTTATCTGTAGTAGGGCTAGTAATTAAAGAATACTGGACAAATCCAGATTTTCTCGCTAAATCGCAAACAAACCCAGTTGCTTCACCACAGCAGCCTGTTGACTCCTCACTTTCAGCGGAAGACAAAGCTATTGCTGCAGATATTGACAACTTGCCAGTCTTATATAATGACGCCCGGAAAACAGAACTACCATCCACAGCTAATATCCCCAAGGATAAAGCTCAGGAAAATAAGAGCAAAGGCTTATTAGATGATTTACTTAATAAAACACAGCCTGCTGCTAGCGATTCCAAATCAAATCTTGGCTTGGATACGGTTAATCTTGCACCCGCACCCAAGACGACCAATCCTTTTTTGACACAAGCAGATAATTTATTGCAGCTTGGTAGTTTTCAAACTAATACTCAGACTAGTACCAATTCCAACAACAATTTTTTATCAGGCTCGTCTTTTCAACCAGGGGTAACTGCAACTTCGCCCAGCTTGGGGACTCAATTTAATAATCAACCGAATAGAAATCCAAAGGGGCTAGCAATTAACCCCTTGCAAGCAGCACTCAACCAATCGAGAAATCAAAAGCAGTCAAGCTTAAATGATGCTACTTCAAATCAGACTAATCTGACTAATCAAACTAATCTGACTAATCAGGCTAATCAGACTAATACTTTAGGACGAACTCCTGATGGAGGAACAACGCTGACGCAACTCAACAACCGCTTACCAAATCAAACTTTATCGCCTAGCACTGGGTTAAATAGAAATGCTATCAATAATACTATCAATCCAGGCTATACAGGGACGGGTTACACTCAACCGACGCTAAACAATCAACTTCAAAATTCCTATAGTAACTTCTGGGGCACTCAAACATACGGAACAGGTTACAATCAACCAACGATAAACAATCAGCCGATAACCAATCAGCCGCAAAGTTCCTACGGTAACTTCGATAGCGGTCAAGGATTTCCGACTGTAGCACCTCCATCAACAGCAGTACCGCCGATTACGCCGCAACCGACTAATGTTGCACCTTATGTCCAAACTCCGCCCAGCCAAGGTGCTGTCACCCCTACAAACCCGACGGTATATGATGGCAATTATGGCAATTCTGCTGTGCCGCAAGCTCAAACACCTCAGCCGAATGTCTCAAATCTTCGCCCGACGCCAGGAGCATATGGTGGGGTTCAGGTTAATGGGTATACTTTTCCTTAATCAGTCGGCTCAAATTTAATGCTTGCTTGATAAATGACCTCAAAGGGCTAATTTCGGAGTTTTGTACTGAATGCGATCGCTTTTGTTTGCATTGGCGATCGCATTCATAAAACCTCACGGTATGCGGGAAACGAGAGAGTTAGCGCGAAGAGAGAGGGAAGCGACACCCCAGAATGCGCGTCGCCTTAAATCTTTTTCCATTACCGCCTTGGGGTTACTTAATTTGGTGTGCTATTGTGTTGCACTTTCAAAGGGACAATTGCCGTTTCAAATTGTTCGCCCTGTACGCATAACGGTTTTGCTCCTAAAAGCCTCCCAGGAGGGGTTAAGTTAGCTTCAACCTGTTATAAGAGCTTGTGTAAAGCTTGCAACACTGTAAAGAGTGACCATTAAACTGTTTAATTGCAAGCGACAGACCAAGGAACTAGCTACGCATTCCTTCCTTGTCGTGACTCAAATAACGTTTACCTATTACTAGGTGGTCTGGTCAGCACGGCGTCTAGCTTTAGGCTAGAAGCCCCGTGTATGCACGACCGGGGTTGCTGACGTTATTGTTTAACACTCTCCCTACTACAACCAGGGAGATTCTAACAGGATTGGGCTTCTTATATCCCAATTGCTTGGGTTAAGAGGCTCACCCCGTTTGCCCCAAAGGGCGGAGTCATATCTCCATTAACCAGGTTTTTTCGCGAGAAGGGCGTGTACTTTCTTTTAGTCTAAGGGTAGGTTTTCAAGCCTTGTACTGACTTATTTATTTTATCAGTTTGACGGCAAATAAAGAAAGCCGTTTCGCTACATTTCCCACATAAATGACGAACGGTTCTTGGCAGCTTTGGGCGTACTCGTTATCTCCTGTAATATTATTTTTCTAGATAAAATGATTTCCTATTTTGACTCCTAGCACTTGAAGCGTCTGTGAGGTAAGCACAGGGCTAAAAAGATAACGTCAGGCAATAGGATTTGGTTTGTGATAACAATTGGATTGTGATTAACGTCACTGCTGAGTTTATTTAATTTGTATATAAAGACTATGGTTGAGTTAGCGGCTTGAAGCTATTTACATACATGCCCAGAAAAAGAGAGGAAAAATATAGAGTTATATTCTTCCAATCTTTTTAAGGATAAGTAACAATTATCATTCCCAAGTATGATGTTAGTAACTGATAGCCAGTGTTAAATAGAACAAAGTATCCATCTAACATCAAGCTAATAATCAATAATGGTTCAACAATATATTTGATATTTTATAAAGGTTACGCTTG
The DNA here is from genome assembly GCA_044006015.1 of Heteroscytonema crispum UTEX LB 1556. Taxonomy (GTDB): domain Bacteria; phylum Cyanobacteriota; class Cyanobacteriia; order Cyanobacteriales; family Nostocaceae; genus Heteroscytonema; species Heteroscytonema crispum. Next base: position 150,530 of record JBIPDF010000018.1, on the reverse strand, counting down.
CTAATGACAATACTGCCGTGTACAATAACTGTTCTAAGTGCTTCCCTGGAATAACAGCATTTGGAAATATGAGCTAGTTTCAGCTAGTTTTGCAGCAAATAAAATTAATGTCATCCTAATTTCCGATGAAGTTAGGAATCTTAAATTCAGAAATTTTATCTTTAGAAATAAGGCCGCCCAAAATGGCAACGCGTAATGTTGTGTGTTCCCCCTTAGGAATACGGGTTTTTTGGTCTCAAACAAAAATTGTTTATTGCTATGCCCTCTTCTTTTGGGTTATCCAACGGAGGTTTTGAATGAACTTATTTATACGTTTTTTTGCTGGATGTTCTTTTTTAATATATGCGGTAGCCGCTGTATCTAATGTTGCAATGGCACAGGAGGCTCCGACAGCTTCCCCTTCGCCTTCCCTTTCTCCTTCGCCTTCCCTTTCTCCTTCGCCTTCCCTTTCTCCTTCGCCTTCCCTTTCTCCTTCTCCTTCCCCTTCCCCTTCCCCTTCCCTTTCTCCTTCCCCTTCCCCTTCCCCGGAGAAAGTAACACAACAAAAGATTTGCTCTTTTGATGCAGTGGAAAGTTTATTACCTCCAACTCCTTCTAGCGAGCAAAATAATTCTCCAATTTCTTATCTGGCGCAGCAGGGTTTTACAGAAGGTAGTGATGGTTCGTGGGTTTGTTATGTCAACGACCCCAAGAAAGAGGGGCGCTATTACACGCTCTTAAAGGTTCAAGAAGTGGATGGAAAGCTGATTGCGAGTTCTTTTCTTGACAGCGGCAGTTTGATTGAAGGGCAAGAGAACCGCAGCTTAGACTTGTTCATGACGCTGATTGGGAATCATACAAAGACAAGCCAGGGGAACCGTCAAAGTATACGGAGATATCTGGAGTCATTCATCTCGTTAGTACGCTCGGGTAAGATACAGCCTTCGCGCCGTGGCTATCTGTTTGACCAACCCAGCCGTAGTTTTGTCATGTACCACCCGCTAGGTTCGGGAGAACTCAAGGGTACGGGAATCACTATAAACATCAACTCCCCCTATAGATTGGGTTCTACCCAAGTCCGTTAGGTTGAATCCAATTTTGCGTGCAGGAGGTTAATTATGTTGAAGTCAGTTGTAAATAGAATTGCGTTCTCATCCATAGCGGCGGTATTGGCGATGTGCCAACCTGCTTCGGCGCAATTGGATGTCGGGCGATATGGTGTTCAAAAAGGACTGGAGGCGAATTACCTCCAGTACCAGCTTGAGGGAGGAAATCTCAGTCAGATGCGGGCCATTCCTACCTGTATTACAGGGTTTGGCTTTAGTTGCAGTAAGACTGGAGGGGTACTCCAACAATTACTTGAGTCTAATGACAGAACTAGCTACTCTAACCTGTTGTTACGTGCAGCAGGTGGAGAGGAAAATTTTCGGAATTTTGCGACCTTCTACGGTAACAATCCCCGTCTAACTGAAGTTCCATATTCTTCTTTCTGGCAAAACGACGACAGAAACATTATGGATGGCTATCAGTATCTTCTGGGGCAATCGTTTAGCCGGGATTCGGTAGCAGGTTTGGGAACGGTAACTAGGAACTTCTACTGGGCACCATTATCGGGGGATAATAACTCACTCAACCTCCGGAGTGGATTGCTGAACTTTAAATACTCTTACGGGCGTCTGCTTTTAGAAGAGGCTGCAAAAATTCCCAACATCCGAGAGCAAATTCAGTCTCTGGGTCTGCCAAAAGACGTGACGCAGTTCTATTTGAGTCACCTCTCTAGAGGGCTGCAAGCGTTGAATGGCGGAAATGAGAACCAACTCAAAGACAGCATTCTGCGTTTACTTTCCGCTCCCTACTCGCCAGATGGAGGAGATTACGGGCGTCCGATCGCCTCAATTCCAAATGAGTTTGATTTGGTGTACGGGCAAGGTTTAGAAGCCACTTCCTTTGTGAGTAATGCTCCACTCACGTTGGAACCAGAAGCGATCGCGCTTGCTATTCCTGGCGGTGAAATAGGAACTGTCTTGAATTCAGGCGGTAATCGATTCCCTGGTTGGCTGTTAGGACTTCCTGTGGCGGGATTGCTTTTATTGCTATTACTCGGTGGAGATAGTGGAAATAGTGGAGATAATTCCCCCTCAAGAGGAAATCTGATTTCCGACCAAGGAGGAACGCGTACCCCTCCACTTTCTAGCCCTAGCCCTAGCCCCAGCCCTGACGTATGCCCGATTATGCCTGGTGGAAATGCTGTTTCTAATCACAATACTTCTTGTGTTGTGCCTCCCCCTCTTGGCAATCAACAGGAACAGTCAGTGAAGAAGGTACCGGAAGCATCAATGGTAAGTGCTGTTCTGTTAATGGGTTTGGTGTTCTGTTTGATTAAAAAGAATCAGAAGCGATGCCTGCAGTAAGAGTGAAGCTCTACGCCTGGGAGTGTCGAGGTGATTGTATCTTGATGATTAGAAGCCGGACGACCTTATGTCGTGGCACTTTCACTAGTCCGCAAACGCCTTCTCTTCTCCTTAACCGGACGCTCGCTGCCTTCACGCTCTTGCACGCGGCACTTTCACTAGTAGTTCACCACATTAATTATGAAGGGTTAAATCAGGAACCGCTCCTGAGCCAAAAGCGCCCCAGAAAGAGGGAAACAAGAGAAATTTATTGCTTGAGTCCCCCATCAAAATTTATGTGGCGAACCACTACTCCGCCTACGCGGACTAACAAGATGAGGAGGGCGATCGCTTTTTTGTGGGATAAGGGTGGCATATTTTAGACGTTGCTGAGTGAAACAAGTAAATTTGGTACTTGTCACAATTAATTCTAAATTTTGGATTACTTTTAGTAGGGTTCGTTAGGCGGAAAGTACGGCACTGGAATTTAGCTTTTTCGACTTTTTTTGTCTAAGTTTATGTCGAATTTAGAATATATTTTAAAAATTATCTCAAAAGATTGCTTTACTAAGAAATGTCATGTTCGATGAAATTTTACGACGAATGCGGGAGAAGATTACATCACTTCAATATGTAATGACACTTTATGAGAAGAAGAAATGAACGATGACAATTTAACAATTTATGACATCGAACAAAGCATCCTCACAGGTGAAATAGTGGAGCGTCAAAAAGATAGGTCACTGCTGAATCAAAATACCGTATCCGAGGCACAAGCGCAGATGGTGTAGAGGTAGAGGTCATCGCTAAACTTAGTTTGACGGGAAAGTTAGTATCATTATCGTATATCGAGTTTAGGACGGGGAAGGTGGATATGAAGTGCGATTTTTGTGGTAGTGAAGGCGTAAATATCCGCAGAGTTACTAGTTATTGAAAATATTCCAGTCATTAGTTGCCCTGATTGTGGCGAAAGTTATTTAACAGCAGAAACTCTGCACGAAATTGAAAAAATTAAACAAAATCGTAAAACTGTAGCGGTTGCACGTTCTGTTGATGTGGTTAACTTTGGTGAGGATACGCCTCTTGCTGTGTGATTAACTAGATAATTTTGTCATGGATTTAACTAAATTATCGTGAAAATTTGCGGACAGTAAGACTAAAATACGCGGCAAACTGCGAACACTTCAACGCTTCTACTGGCGGTTCCAACAAACGCGATATATCTTAGATGACTTGATAGGAGTGCGATCGCACTCCTCCTCACAACTACCAAATGCGTAGAGTGAAGCTCTTCTTGCAGGCATCGCTATCTCTAAATCTCACTTATACCGATGCGCTTAACAAAGACACAATGTATTGATTGAGACTTACACCTTCGCGTTCAGCAGTCTCAGCCAAACGACGATGCAAAGATTTAGGCATCCGTACTAAGAGCTTGCCACTGTAGCTATCATCACTACTTGGTACAGGAATATCATCGCCAGCTTCATAAGCCGTCTCAATCCATAATTCCCGCGCTTCATTCATATTTGCCATTGTCTCGTCTAAGGTTTCACCTTGAGTGAGACATCCCGGCAAATCTTTAATTTGAGCTACATATCCCCCCTCTGGGTCGGGATAGAGTGTTACGGGATACTGAAGATTTAAATAATTTTCTAAGGAAGGCTTCTCAATCTGCTTGTTCTTCTGGTTCAGTGTCGTCATCACTCCACTCTCCTAAATTTAATAGCTCAACGATTTGCTGGACATAAAGTCCTTTAACTTTCTGTCCGCCTTTTTTGGGTACAGTAATTGTTCTACCTTGGGAGTCTCGAAAACTATGATGGCTACCCTTAGACCTTTTTTCTTCAAAGCCAAAAGCTTCTAAAAGGTAGCACATGTCCTCAAACCGAACTTCCGGTGGTTGTTTGAGGAATTGCTCTACCAATTTTTTTAATTTGCTCATGCAGCGATACTATCATATATAGTATCACAGAAAAAAGCGATCGCTTTTTGTGTTGTGAGTAAGGAGCGATCGCTTTTTTGGAAAGGGTGATCGCTTTTTTGTGGGTGGGGGTGATTTGCCGGACGATTAGAAATCGCGGCTATACGAACTCTCGTCCGCAAGCGCCTGCGGCATCTCCGAAGGAGTACGCGGACTAAGAGCGCTTTTTTGAAGGGGCGATCGCTATCCTAAAACAAGCCTATTCTATGAATCGATAAAAGCTACTTTCTTTTACCAAATCATATCCTGATAAAACCCTAACTACGTGTAAATACTACTATGGCGTTTATATTTTTACTATGTATCAAAATTGGTATCAGAAAAAAGGTTTTATTCTTTCAGTAGCAGGATTATTAATTACCTCATTCATTGCAGGTCGAGCCAGTTCAGACAATCAAACAACATCCAGCCCTGCAAGCAATGGAACCGAGCAAGCATTATATACCCCATCTCGCTCCCATTCTTCTAGCGAATCAGTTCGATCTGGGGATAGGAAGTCACCAGAGCCGCTTGAAACAAAGATAACGAAACCTCCTTTGCTAGTAACCTCATTCAATTCTGAGCGAACCAAAGAAGTTGATGTTCCAACAAATTTTACACAGCCTATACCACCCAAATGGAGTGATAAAGCGAAGACAACAATAGCTTCTAGCAAGAATAACTTTCCGTTAACTTCATGTGGCGACAAGCCTTCAGGGCGTAGCGATACATGGTGGCCAGTGTTTATTGATGGTGGAAATCTAGCGCATATGCGTACCAACTATTGTGCTGATGCCATAAGTACAAAACGCGAAAATACAGGTGTTGCTACTGTACAGCTAGGGAGTTTCACTAGCTACGAAAAAGCTTTTGCTTTTGCTCAAGAGGTGGGCGGGAAAGTTGGAATATCTAGCCCTTCATCTCCAGCAGCTAAGGATGTGTCACAAAACGCTTTTGCGTCACAGGTAAGTCAGGAAGTTAGAAAACCTACTGTTTTATCTCCAGCAGTCAAAGATGTCTCAGAAAAAGCTTTTGCGTCACAGGTAAGTCAGGAAGTTGGACAACGTACTGTTTCATCTCCAATAGTCAAGGATGAACCTACAAAAGTTTCTAATCAACAGGTGGGTGCAGAAGTTGGACAACCTAGCAATTCACCCCAAGCTGTTAAAGATGTGCTTGCAAACGAAAATGCCAACTTTGAAAACTCTCAGGAAATAATCCCATCTGTCAGTGTAAACAGCTTTGCGGCTAACAGTGACAGCAGTTTTGTCAATATTACATCTAGCGGGTCTAATAGCTCAGGAAACTGCAACTATCCTGATGATTTAGATTCAAGAGGGCGGCATTGTGGTGCGATCGCAGCGAGTGAACGTCCTGAAGCATGGACAGGAGTCAGTCCTAGCAGCTATTCAGGCCTTGGTTCCACTTATGTTCGCGGTTACACCCGTAAAGATGGAACTTATGTGAGGGGGCACTACCGCAGCAGAAGAAGATAGAGAGTATTCATTCTATTGGGGTGCAAAGCGTGAAACCTAACACACTCTACGAAAGCTAATAGCCCGCGTACTCCTTCGGAGAAGCCGAAGGCGCTTGCGGGCTTTGTACGCGCAACGCCTCCGGGCAAGAGCGCCTTCGGGCGCATGCATCATCTCTACTTAAACTGCTTAATTATCGCCTCCGCAAACTCGGAACACTTTAACGGTTCAACTGGTGGTTCCATTAAACGCGCTAAATCATAGGTAACTTGACCGTTAGCGATCGCATTCCCTAAACCTTTCTTAACTAAATCCGCCGCTTCTTGCCAACCCATATATTCCAGCATCATTACGCCTGACAAAATCACGGAACCGGGATTAATCTTATCCAAACCGGCGTGTTTGGGTGCTGTACCGTGGGTAGCTTCAAATATGGCGCAAGCATCGCCAATATTTGCCCCCGGTCCCATCCCCAGTCCGCCAACGATGGCTGCTGCCGCATCGGACAAGTAATCGCCGTTCAAGTTCATCGTCGCCAAAATCGAATATTCATCCGGTCTGGTTTGGATTTGTTGAAAAATACTGTCAGCAATCCGGTCATTGACCATGATTTTCTCTTTCCATTTGCCGTTTCCGTGGGTTTCCCAAATTGCGTTAAGAACTGTTTCAACTTCCTTGACAATTTGAGCTTTCTTCTCTTCGGTAAGGGCGTCAAACCCAGGGTCAATCATCCTGGCGTTGTCTTCTAAGGAAATATTGGGGTTATGTTCCTTGTTACTCAAAATCCAAGATTCGCGTTCGCTGACGCATTCGTTGCGAAATTCACTGGTTGCGAGTTCGTAACCCCAATCCCGAAAAGCGCCTTCGGTGTACTTCATGATGTTGCCTTTATGCACCAGAGTCACCATTTGCTTGTTTTTGGGCAATAGCAAGGCGTGTTTCATCGCACGCCGTACAAGGCGCTGGGAACCTTTTTTGCTGATGGGTTTGATGCCAATGCCAGAATCCAGGGGAATTTGCTTTTTACCGTGTTCTGGGGTGGCGGGGATGAGTTCTTCATTGAGGAATTTAATTAGGCGATCGCCTATTTCACTTCCTTGTCGCCACTCAATCCCCAAATAAATATCTTCAGTATTTTCCCGATAAACAATTACATCCAATTTTTCGGGATTTTTATGGGGCGATGGCGTACCTGCATAATAACGGCAAGGACGCACGCAGGCATAAAGGTCAAAAATTTGACGTAAAGCTACATTTAAGGAACGAATGCCACCCCCGATAGGAGTTGTCAGCGGCCCTTTGATAGCAACGCCATATTCTTTAATTGCCGTCAGGGTATCCTGGGGTAAATACTGGTATGTACCGTATAAATCGCAAGCTTCATCGCCAGCATAAACCTTAAACCAGCTAATTTTGCGCTTGCCTTTGTATGCCACCTCTACCGCAGCATCAAGTACTTTTTCGGTAGCGGGCCAGATATCAATTCCCGTGCCGTCGCCTCGAATAAAGGGGATAATTGGATTATCGGGAACAATCGGTTCACCCGACGCGAAGGTAATTTTTGCTCCGGTTGTGGGGGGGGTAATCTTGTCGTACATCAATCGCACACTCCTGATCGATACGCCGTCACTCAAAGTCATAAAATCTTGCTTTGTTTGGCGGGCAAATTTTACTGTGTCTTGTTTTCACGCCCGTCATGAGGCGCAGGCTGTTTCTCTCTAGCCCTTGTAAAATTTTTGGGGCCAAGGTGTGGAATATCAGCCAAACCATTGCTATTTTCTAGGATCATCAAAAATAGTAAACTACTTTTTCCTGCTATCAGTGCTTCACTATCCAGACGCCTGATAGCGATCGCTTTTTTCACGCTACCGCTAACACTCCTTAATGGCATGACAGACCCAATGATTGTATCAGGCACTGCTAGTGACATCGACTCCCTCCGCCTTCAGTTAATCGCTGGGTCTATTGGCGTTCAACAACAGTTAATCCCGCAGTTGGCTGACCGAGGTAATGAGGGATTAGACCTGTTGATGGAATTTTTACTCAAACGTCGTGACACCCCAGCAACTTGGATTGATGGCAATGCCTACCAAGTTCTCTACAAGTCTGATGCACCCAAAGCCAAAGATTTTCTACAAACTCATTTTCCTGAGGGAATTGTACCTCTAAAATCAGAGTGCGGGATTAATTACAATTCTTTGCAACAGTTACTCGCTGTCCAAGACTTCCAAGCAGCCGATCGCATAACTTTAGAAAAAATGTGTGAATTATCAGGACCCACGGCACTGCAAAGAAAATGGTTATATTTTACCGATGTAGAAAATTTCCCTTCTACTGATTTACAAACCATTAATACACTGTGGTTAATTCATTCTGAGGGTAAATTTGGTTTCACAGTACAGCGAGAAATTTGGTTGTCTTTGGGTAAAAACTGGGAAAATCTCTGGTCTAAAATCGGCTGGAAAAATGGCAATAATTGGACGCGATATCCTAACGGATTTACTTGGAATCTGGGTGCGCCTAAGGGTCACTTACCCCTTTCCAATCAATTGCGCGGGGTGCGAGTGATTGCTTCTTTACTATCGCATCCGGCTTGGAGTTAGTTATGAGTTATGAGTTATGAGTTATGAGTTGAAGAATTACTTTAACGAAGCTAATAACTCACGCATTCAAAACTCCTAACTCAAGACTCCTAACTCAAGACTCCTAACTCAAGACTCCTAACTCAAGACTCCTAACTCCTAACTTTAATTTGACAATGGCTAATGTTCGTTTAGAAGACATTAAACGTAGATTTAACAATGTCACCGCTATCGAGGACATTACTTTTGAAATTCCCGATGGAGAGTTTTGGGTTTTGGTGGGACCATCGGGTTGTGGAAAGTCTACAATTCTCAGGACGATCGCCGGTTTGGAAAATGCCACTTCTGGTAAACTCTTGATCGGCGATCGCCTGATGAATAATGTCCCCGCCCGACAGCGTGATGTGGCGATGGTGTTTCAAAATTATGCGCTTTACCCCCACATGACGGTGGCGCAAAATATCGCCTTTGGGTTGCAAATGCGAAAAATTGACCCGAAGTTAATTCAAGAAAGGGTTGTGACGGTAGCGCGATCGCTTTCTTTGGAACATTTGTTGGATCGCAAGCCAAAACAACTTTCCGGGGGACAGCAACAACGGGTAGCATTAGGAAGAGCGATCGCCCGTCAACCACAAGTTTTTTTACTTGATGAACCTTTATCTAATTTAGATGCCCAATTGCGCGACGATACAAGGGCAGAATTAAAACAGCTGCATCAAGAATTGGGAATTACGACGATTTATGTCACCCACGACCAAGTTGAGGCGATGACCTTGGCTGATAAAATTGTAGTGTTAAATAAGGGAAGAATTCAACAAATCGGCGACCCGCAAACGATTTATGCCCGTCCAGCTAATCGAATGGTGGCGACTTTTTTAGGTAGCCCGCCGATGAATATTTTACCAGCAAAGTTTACAGTTAATGGCTTTGATGTCAGCGGACAGTTGTTAGCAATTCCGGCTGATGTGAAGGAGAAGTTGAAACCGCAGGTAGGACAAAGTTTTGATTTGGGGATAAGACCGGAACATATTTATATTAATGAACCGCTCCTGAGCCAAGAGCGCCAAGAGGAGGAGTTAGCAGAGTTGGTTGTTGAGGTGAAGGTGGTGGAACCGTTGGGAAGGGAGACTTTGATTAGGGCGGGTTTACCGGGTTCAGCGGTGGTGTTGAATATACAAGCGGGTGCGGGTGTGCGTCCTCATCCAGGCGATCGGCTTTCTTTAGAATTAGATATAAATCAGTTATTTGTATTTGATGCTACTACGGGTGAAGCTTTATGTCAACCAAAATGAAGATTTTTTTAGAAACGGAACGATTAATTCTGCGTCAATTTCTAGAAAATGATGTTGATAACTTGTTTAAGTTAAACAGCGACCCTGAAGTCACCCGTTTTACACCAGATGCAGGTTGTCAGTTGTTAATCATTAGTGGTTAATGATTATGAACTATTAAAAATTAACTATTAACTATAGCGATTTGAATTGATTTGTGAAAATTGCGACTTTTAGAAACCCGGTTTCGCAGGAGTTACCGGGTTTCTGTAGCTCTCACTAATGATGCGCGGAATGCTATATTAACTATTAGCTATTAACTATTAACAACCCTACTAATTAACTGTATTTGTGCCGTCCAGCTTATTTATATAAGTTTTTTGTATTAGCACCGCAGCTAATAACACCATTTTCATATTTTGGTATTTCAGGTTTGATTATACCAGGAGAATTTGCCTCGCAAACAATAGTTTCCGTCACAGTTTGATTTTTCACTAACGTATCTGGGACTCGAAAAACTCCGCCAACATAGCTTTTGAGGTTATCTTGCTTGGCTATGGCATAATTAAATACAGCTTGATTTCCTAAACTAATTGAGTATTTGTAGTTTTTTGTTTCGGGTTTAATATTGATAGCTAAATTTTTCATAGAATCGGTAAAAGCCTTATTATCTATTTGATAAGCTTGTTGGGCACGATTCATCGCTCCAACCTTGTTTCGACCTTCGTTATACTCGGGCTTTTTGGCTAAATTGATGATACTAGGTAAAGCCAAAGTGCTGAAGATACCCAGTACGAATAGAAAGGGAAATAAAGCGTAGAAAATTTTCGCTGCTCTTTTGCGGTTCATGGCTTTTTATAATGAGTAATGGCTAACGTCTTTTGTGTTAGCACTACAGGTGATAACGCCATTTTAATAGGTTGGTTTCTCAATTATTTGAAATTCAGGAGAATTAATATAGCAGAGAATCGCTTCTGCATCTGCTGGAGAAAAAGGTAAAAGTTGCAATTGCAGAATTTACGGCTAAAGTTGGTAAGGTATGATAATTTGCCTGAATATTAGAACAATCATTACCTACAACCATAAATTTAAACATTTCCCTGAGTATAGGCGTACCCTTAAGATTCAACTTTTTGGCTAGTTGATTATTAATAATTGAAGCCGAAGCGGCTGTATCTAACAGAAAATTTTTGGTTTGTCCGGCTATTTGAACCGCTTGCATCTTGTTTAACACTACCGTCTGGTGCCCAGCACTGCCACTTGCAACATACATTGACTGGAAGCGGCTTGTAAAGCTGTTTGATTAACTTGTTTTAAGTTAGGAATTTTCTTTCTAACACATTGAATTACCTGTTACAGCAATTCTTGACCGCAGGCGTTTTGTGTCGCAGGTTTCAACAAACTAGTGCAATTCGTCAGAAGTACGGAGGCAGCTATGCTGAAGGAAATAAAGCTTATGCAGTATGCTTTTCAGCTTTTTCAAACTGGATAGTTATTTCAGCCGCGATGCACTAGTACAGAAGGGCGGAAATAAGCCAACCATTCCATTTGATGAAAGTCTTGAAAAATCAAGCTTTTTCCTTCTGCCATCTGCCTTCTGACTTCTGACGAGTTGTACTAGGGAAAACACCAGTCAAAAAAATGCCTGCTAGAAAAATGAGTGCTAAAAGCAGGCTTTTATATCTGTGTTTAATTTATAGTTTTGGTAACAAATATTGTTTCCACCTAGTTTGAATTTTTGGCATAAAACTTTCTTTACAGTTAAAACAATTAAACCACTTGCTTTTCCTGAAACTGTTTTAACTCATCAGGAGTAAATGCACCATTCTCTGTAATTATGCCTGTAATTAACTCTGCCGGGGTAACATCAAACGCTGGGTTGTAAAATTCTGCGCCAACCGGTGTTAAAAGGGTGTCGCCAACTTGATATATTTCTTCTGGGTTGCGTACCTCAATCGGAATTTGACTTTCGTCAGACAATTCAAAATCGACGGTGGAAAGGGGTGCAGCCACAAAGAAGGGTATATTATGTGCTTTAGCTACAAGTGCTAAACTATACGTGCCAATTTTATTAGCCGTGTCTCCGTTGGCAGCGATTCTGTCAGCGCCCACAACTACAGCATGAATCAAGCCTTGCTTCATGCAATAAGCTGCCATACTATCAGTAATTACCGTAACAGGTATGCCTTCTTGGACACATTCCCAAGCAGTAAGTTTTGCGCCTTGCAGTCTTGGGCGGGTTTCATCGGCAAACACACGTGTCAAACGTCCTTCTCTCCATAGCGATCGCACGACACCCAATGCAGTACCATAACCAGCAGTTGCTAATGCTCCAGCATTGCAATGTGTAAGAATCGTGAGTTTTTCGGGAGTGCTGGGCAAAACTTTTAAGCCATTATCACCGATCGCCTGACAAGTTTGCAAATCTTCAGCGTTGATGGTTTGGGCTGTATATAAAAGGGTTTTTTTAATTTCGTCTACAGTTCCGATACTTTCGTAGGCGGTTTTCATCATCCGGGAAATTGCCCAAAACAAGTTTACCGCCGTCGGACGAGTGGAACCCAACATTTGGGCAACTTCTTCCAAACGATGTAAAAACTCATCGCGGTTGTCAGTCTCAATTTCTCTTGCGCCAAGATACATACCGTATGCTGCAGCCACACCGATCGCAGGCGCACCTCGAACTATCATAATTTTAATCGCCTGCGCCATATCTTCGCTACGGCTGATTTCTACAAAAGTATACTCATTGGGTAAGCGAGTTTGGTCAATGAGTGAAACCGAGTCGTTGTGCCAAATAATCGGATAAACGGGATTAGTCTGATTCATCGCTGGAAATTAGGGATAATCTCTCGCCCCCAAGATATCAAGTTGTCATAATGTGGGCAATGCCCATTTTGTCAAGATATTTTTTATTGATTAGAGAAAAATTAAACTCCGATAATTTTGTAGATTCAGGACGGACAATAAGACCCCATCCCACAAGAAAAATCAAAATTTTGTGGGATGGGCGTCTCGCCCGCCCTTAAAACTAATGCAAGATGTGATTCCAGAAAAATGGCTGAAACGATGATAAATCGTTTACCACAGGCAGAAAAAGGTGGGCATTGCCCACCCTACGTTTACTAACTGACAGGCGATAGTTGTTGCTTAAAGAAAGCTTGCATCACCTTTTCAGCCATTTGCGGACTGGTTAAACCCAATTCTGCCTTAGATTCATTTGGTTCGGCATGATCCACCAATGCATCTGGTATACCAATCCGCTTCAGTGGAACCACGATATCAGCATCTAACAGCGCTTCCGCCACTGCTGAACCAAAGCCACCCATGACACAGCCTTCTTCTAGGGTGACGACACGCCCAATTTTCTTAGCCAATGGCAGAATTAATTCTGTATCCAGGGGCTTGACAAAACGGGCATTAATCACAGTGGCTTGAATACCGTGTTCGCTGAGAATTTCCGCCACTTGCATCGCCGGTTGTACCATTGTGCCGTAGCCCAACAGCAGCACATCATCGCCATTGCGGAGAATTTCTCCCTTACCGATTTCCAGAGGTTCCCAACCTTCTTCCATCAGGGGGACACCGTAGCCATTGCCACGAGGAAAACGCATGGCGATCGGTCCTTTGGTATGCTCAACTCCAGTCACTATCATCCGTTGCAGTTCTGCTTCGTCCTTGGGTGCCATCAGTACCATGTTCGGAATACAACGCAAATAAGCGATGTCATACATACCTTGGTGAGTAGGACCATCAGCACCAACAATTCCCGCCCGATCGAGACAGAAGAACACCGGCAGGTTTTGGATGCAGACATCGTGAATGATTTGGTCGTATGCCCGTTGCAGGAAGGTAGAGTAAATAGCGACAACGGGGCGCATTCCTTCACAAGTCAAGCCGGCGGCGAGGGTTACGGCGTGTTGTTCGGCAATACCAACATCAATATATTGATTGGGTAGTTTGGCTTGCAGTTTATCTAACCCTGTTCCCGTAGCCATTGCGGCGGTGATACCAACAATTTTCGGGTTTTGTTCGGCGAGTTTTACCAGAGTATGGGCAAAAACCTTAGCATAAGCAGGCGGTTTCGGCTTGCTAGAAGGAATAGCTTTGCCAGTTGTCAGGTTAAAAGGAGTTTGGGCATGATAGCCTACTTGGTCTTGTTCGGCAATTTCATAACCTTTACCCTTCACCGTTGCGACATGGACCAACACCGGTCCGACGATTTGATGTGCTTGTTGGAATGTAGAAATCAATTCCTCTAAATTATGCCCATCAACCGGTCCCATGTAGGTGAAACCAAGTTCTTCAAATACCGCGCCTACTTTGGGTACAGCTAAACGCTTCATCCCTTCTTTAATGCGTCCGAGTTCGGGAGAAAGAGACTCGCCCACAAAAGGAATATTCTTAAATTGTTCCTCCAAATTATCGGTGAGAAACTGCACTGGTGTGCTAAGGCGCATTTTGTTCAGGTAGCGGGGAATTGCACCGACATTAGGAGAGATAGACATCTCGTTGTCATTGAGGACAACTAGTAAATTGGTTTTAGGTAAATGTCCGGCGTGGTTGATAGCTTCCAAAGCCATACCGCCAGTTAGCGCACCATCACCAATAACGGCGACAGCTTTAAATTTTTCCTCTTTCATATCTCGCGCTAAAGCCATACCCAAAGCCGCTGAGATACTAGTAGAAGCGTGTCCCGCGCCAAAATGGTCAAACTTGTTTTCGCAACGTTTGAGATAACCGGCAACTCCGTCTTTTTGCCGTAGCGTATTGAAGTTACTGTAGCGTCCTGTAAGTAGTTTGTGGGGATAGGCTTGGTGTCCTACATCCCAGATGACTTTATCGCGGTCTAAATCTAGCGTTTGGTAAAGCCCTAGAGTCAACTCTACAACACCCAACCCCGGTCCCAAGTGTCCGCCCGTTGCGGCTACAGTTTGCAAATGCTTATCACGAATCTGACGCGCAATCTGTTGCAATTGCCGAATAGATAAACCGTGTAACTGGTTGGGATGGGTGATTTCGCTCAAGTGCATAATTATAGGGTTTTCCTCTCTAATTATCGTATTTTGATTTTCCCACGCTCGTGTTGCCAGTTATGAGTAACCTGGGCAAGTCCGGACGAAACCGGAATTATTTAAGTTATCTTATCGTTTCATTGGGACGACGGGTGTGAGGTGTGGGGGACAAGGGAGAGAAGGAAGAATTATTGAGGAAATTCTCCCTTGTCCCCCCCTCTCCCTTGTCCCCCCATCTTTTATTACTTGGGCGCAGGGGGTGCTTCTGGTGTTTCGGGGAGTTTATTTTGTCGTTGCAAATATTTACTCAATACAAATGCCATATCGCCGCGAGTCATGGGGCGTAATGGGAAGATATTTCCTTGAGGATCTGTATTGACCAATTGCTCTGCAACTACTGTAGCGATCGCTCTTTTTGCCCAAGCTGGAATCAAGCCGGCATCTGGATGTGATGCCAGTATCTCATTAACAGTATCATCGGGAAACTGAAATACACCATAAGCTTGAGCAAATATCGCCAAACCTTCTGCCCTTGTCACTCTTTGGTTGGGAAAAAACATATTCCCCCGATAGCCTTTCATAATATCGGTTTTCAAAACTATCTGAATATCATTAAATGCCCAATAGGAAGCTGGCACATCTGAAACTACTAAATTTTCTTTTTTAATAGCTTGTCGTCTATTCAATTCAAATGCTTTCACTAAAATAGAGGCAAGTTCTGCACGACTAATCACCCTTTCTGGATAAAAGTTTCCATCAGGATAGTTTGTCATCCACTTGGCTGCAATTACCTGTTGAACCGGATCTGATGGTAATCGGGAAGAAGGTTGTATTTGTGCCTGAACAGTAGCGGAAAAGTATTGTATAAATGCCACTAAGGAAAGTGTACTGAGAAGTTGACGCATAATTTCAACACTTTTAGCTAAAGAAAGCGAATGTTAAAAAGCTGCAGTACTTAGGTTAACATCAACTCTCGTGTATTTGTATCCAAAAAAAAATATTGTCTCTATCTATTGATGAATTAAATTTTGTCAATGTGCCTGTCTTGATGTTCTAATTTGCATTATGTTATAGAGTCAAGTCAAATTTAAGAGCAAATTATCATACTCATCAACAATAAGTATCAAACACTCGTCCTTTGAGTATCAAAAACCCATAGGACTGACGCACAGTTTATGGTAAAATGGGTATTCTAGACCCCGGAGATCCCCCCAACCCACGCCAGTCCGCTACTGTCGCGGTCGCTACGGCGGCTGGCTCCCCGGACGGCGGGCTTTGAGTAAGTTATAAATAAGTTATAAAAATGATCGTTGGCAAAATGACAGTACCGTATTCTCGCCGAAGGACGCACCCTACATAATAACCAACCACCAACTCCCAACTCCTAACTCCCAACTCCTAACTCCTAACTTTTAACAACATCCCCAACTTTTAAAATTTTCCCTGCTTCCGATTCAGGTATTCTTGTATTCACGCTCAACCTATAAAAGTGATTAAACTGAGATAATTTTGCCCATTCTGGTAAAGTCTCTTTACGTTTTTCCACAAATATCTTTTGAAAGTTGGGATAAGCTTCCCCTGTAAATGCGTCTCGTGTGGGTACCGGACAACGCTGACAGGGATAAGTTCCCTCAAATTGCACTTTTCCAACGTGAAAGGATAAAATTTCACCTTTTTCAGCAAATAGTTGGTCTTCCCAAAATGGGGGTGTGTCGTCAATTTCAATATTTGCCCGGAAGCGGCGACGTATTTCATCCACACTTATATCAGGAAACCAAGAAGCAACTTCTGCTAAAGTGGCGCTACTTATCACAGTTGGTCCACTTGATTTTAAGTCGTCTGGAAAGCCCACAAACAAGTTTTCTTGCAATTTGACTTGAAAGCCAAAAAAATCACTGAACCAGGCTTCTATCGCCTTGCGTTCCTCGTCCAATTGAAAAAGTTGTTTTTTAGTTCCCAAAATTTGCAGCGATACAGTTCTATTTTGCAGATCAAAGCGCGATCGCACTAAATGTATTTTGGCAGTACGCTTACCATTAACAATTTTTCCTTGTTGGTCAACTATCGCTAACTCGCGGTCATACTGCAATGAACCGCCGGGGAGAATTGTTGCTTGATTGACTGCAACGCCATCAAGTGATTTTATCGGGTAGATGAAAATTTTGGCTACTTTCGGCACGATGGCACCTCATTATACCTGTGTTGAAAATAGGGGAAAGGGGGGAGGGGGGGAAGGGGGGAAGGGGGGAGGGGGGAAGTTATTTTTATGGTTGGCTGTGTACGTAAGTTTATAACCGACTGTCTTGAAAATTGGGCATTGGAAATTGGAAAGACTGATTTTTATCCTGCGTTGTGAATTTTAGTTTATGGGTGATGGGTGAGGGTAGAGGCAATTTTGACAGTCAACTGAAGTATGAAAAATTAAGTTAAGACCCCACGGAAGTTGCGGAGTAATTGTATTGCTGTTGTTTCTTCATCCTTGATCCTTCACCCTTCATCCTTCATCCTTCATCCTTTTTTGGTCATCTGCCCACTACTATTGACTATAGTCAGTTTTTTAGGAGTTTTGGAATGACCGCAGCAGCAGACCCCGTAAAGTTGATGAAGCAAGAAGTCGGCAAAGCCGCTGCGAACCTGGTAAAATCAGGTTCGATTGTCGGGTTGGGTACGGGGTCAACCACAGCTTATACTATTCAATATTTGGGCGATCGCCTCAAGTCTGGCGAACTCAAAGATATCGTGGGCATTCCTACGTCGTTTCAATCTGAGGTGTTGGCGAAGCAATACGGTGTCCCTCTCACTACTCTCGATGCTGTTGACCACATTGATATTGCCATTGATGGCGCTGATGAAGTCGATCCGCAGAAGAATTTGATTAAGGGCGGCGGTGCGGCACATACCCGCGAAAAGGTGGTAGATTATCTAGCAAATCAATTTATCGTTGTAGTAGATAGCGGTAAGTTGGTAGAACGTTTGGGTTCTAGTTTCGCCGTACCGGTGGAAGTGATACCAATGGCAATTACTCCGGTTACAAATGCGATTAAGAAACTCGGCGGGAAACCAGAACTCCGTATGGGCGTCAAAAAAGCGGGTCCCGTAATCACCGACCAAGGCAACATGGTTTTAGATGTTACATTTGACTCTATTGATGACCCAGTTAACCTAGAAAAAACACTGAATAATATCCCCGGTGTTTTGGAAAATGGTATCTTCGTCAATTGTGTCGATTTAGTTTTAATTGGCGAAGTTAAAGATGGTCAGCCAATAGTGCGGCAAATGTAACGATTTTAGATTGTTGGTGGTTGGTGGTTGGTGGTGAAGCGCGTACTGCGCTTTTGGTAACACTCGCGCAGGTAACTGGTTCTCCCGAAGGGTCGTTGGTGGTTGGTGGTTGGTAGTTGGTAGAGAATTCAATTACTCACATCTTGCATCTGTCCAAATCATTAGCCCTGAATTAAAATTCGGGCGCTCAAGCTGAAGTTAGCGGTCATCTAACTGCAACAAAGTACAAAGGTTTTAACCCGTTTTAACGCCTTTTAGCTAAAAAACCCAAATGCGTGTTCACGGCTTTAATTCACGGCTGGCTGGTGTGCAAGATGTAAAACTACCAACAACGCGATCGCGCTTCACCATCCCCGGCACGAGGGAAAACGCCACTTGCTCCACTTGGGGAGACCCCAAGACCGCAGTGGCTCCCCTACCAAGGGCGCCCCTTCACCAACTACCAACTAACAACTAACAACTAACAACTAACAACAACGCGATCGCGCTTCACCATCCCCAGCACGAGGGAAAACGCCACTTGCTCCACTTGGGGAGACCCCAAGACCGCAGTGGCTCCCCTACCAAGGGCGCCCCTTCACCAACTACCAACTACCAACTAAATGACTATAATTTTACAGCTTCAATTATGCTGACCAGCCAGGGGGTAGAATAATTCGGGTAAGCTGAAAACCTGCGTCTTTTAGTAGTGTTTGATATTCAGCTTCTGTAGGTTCGCGACCGCCTGTTATTACTAACATATTTAGGTCAAGCAGCTTGCCGAAAAACGGTTCATTTCCAGAATAAATTACTGTCTCAAATAGCAAGAGTTTGCTATCTTTTGGCATTGCTTGATGGCAATTTTTCATGCATAGCGATCGCTTTTTCTTCATCCCAGTCGTGGATAATGAATTTAAGCATATAAGCATCACCACTATCTGGCGTTAATTCAAAGGTTCATAGTAATTTGTTGGTGGTTGGTGGTGAGTCAGCACTCAAAAGGGAGGCAGTCCGTTGGGCGGCTTCGCCGACAGTAAGGAACTGCCGTGGTTTCCACGCCGTCATAGCGACCCTTGAACAGACCCCTCCTTGGCCGCAGTGGCATGGACAACTGCACACTCGCCGAAACCCGAACTGTGCAGGTGGAAAGGACCTGGAGTGACTGGCGAAGCGCGTTAGCGCCCTTCCTTGGAACGAGCGTCAAAGAGAAGGAGTTGGTGGTTAAGACTATAGCGAGTTGCAAGTCATAATGGTACACCTTTGAGGAGAAAGCAATTCATGAATTGCTTCTACACGCGTAGTCTGTACCTCATACAGTTGAAATCCGCTATAATACATTAACTTCAGTAATTCAGTATGTATGAAATCAAGGTTTTCAGATATTACAGATTTTTTAGTATTAATGAGCCGCTATGTTTTCGCTAATCGGCAATAGCCTGAAACGACGGAATTTCGTTATACATTTAATCCCAAATCAAATGAAGATTTGAAAATTTTTAATACTTGTTTTTGACATTGAGATGCCAAAGTTTCTCTAAAGTGGCAATTTGTTGGCGGAGAACAGCCACACGATATTTTTTATATGCATTAAACCCGACAAACATCAACATGGGAATCATGATGACCAAAAATCCCAAAACACTGCTAGCATAAACATCTGCTTGACTTGGAGAAGCTAGATTTGGTGAGTTGCTTGCTTGCTGAGTAGTTTTATAATCCTGCATAAATGCCTCCATAAATTTTGCACTTCCAAGAAAAATACTTCATTGCGAACTGTATTGATTTCGGATTTTGGAGGCTATTTTTCAAGATTTTTTTTCCGCTTGTTAAATAACAGCCGCAAAAGGAGGAAACAGCAGTCTCGCTTCTTAGATCCCACGCCAGTCGCCTACTGTCGCTATGGGCGCGTGGGCACAGCGAAGATTGAGGCTGTTGTAACGTTAAAGAGAATTGGTATCACAAACAAGGATACTAGTACAAAAAGGCGCTCAGTATGAAGTCTAAAGTATGAAATGAAGAAACCCGTATAGTCAGCCTGAAGAGCGATTTGTAATAGGTGCTTTATTTACGCGCCCGGCGTACTAGTTGCCTCAAAGTCCTTCAGGAGGGGGATAATCGTGGATCTTCAAGGTTCAAGGGCTAATGCACATCACGAGTACTTTGAAAACACAACCTAGGAAAAAATTGTCGGGTGGGCATTGCCCACCAATTGCCCACCCGACATTGAAAGTTGCTGTTAAATAAATTAATAATCGTGATTTCACCCAGAAACTAAAATAAGCGTGATGTTATACAGACGATTTGGACGCACAGAATTACAAATGCCTGTGTTTTCCTGCGGCGGCATGAGATACCAATATAAATGGCAGGATGTCCCGCAATGGCAAATTCCCCAAGATAATCAAGCAAATCTGGAAGCAACTATTCGACGTTCGGTCGAAGTTGGCATCAATCATATTGAAACTGCCCGTGGTTATGGTAGTTCTGAAATGCAGCTGGGGCGAATTTTACCAAGTTTAAAGCGTGAAAAATTGATTGTTCAGACAAAAGTCAGTCCTAAGGCAGATGCAAAAGAATTCCAAAAGACATTTGAACAATCACTGCGAAATCTTCGCCTAGATTATGTTGACTTGCTAGGTTTACATGGCATCAACAATGCTGAAATATTAGACTATAGTATCCGTCCTGGCGGTTGTTTGGATGTGGCGAGAAAGCTGCAGGCACAAGGGAAAGTGAGATTTATCGGCTTTTCCACTCATGGAGCAACAAATACTATTATCGAGGCAATTAATACAAATCAATTTGATTATGTTAACCTGCATTGGTATTACATTAATCAAAATAATTGGGCGGCAATTGAAGCTGCTACCCGCCATGATATGGGAGTGTTTATTATTAGTCCATCTGATAAAGGAGGAAGGTTATATAGTCCACCAAAAAAGTTAGTAAATCTTTGCGCTCCTTTGAGTCCAATGGTGTTTAATGATTTATTTTGTTTGAGTCATTCTCAAGTGCATACTTTAAGTTTAGGAGCGTCAAAACCTCAAGATTTTGACGAACATTTGAAGACATTAGAGTTACTTGATAACTCATCGGAAATTTTACCACCGATTTTGGCACGGTTGGAACAAGAAGCAAAAGCTACTTTAGGAGAAGACTGGGTGAAAACTTGGCACGTTAATTTACCCACCCATGAGGAGACTCCAGGGAATGTAAATATTCCGATGATTTTGTGGCTGAGAAATTTAGCGATCGCTTACGATATGGTGGATTATGCCAAAATGCGCTACAACCTGCTTGGTAATGGCAGCCATTGGTTTCCTGGTAACAAAGCAGACCAAGTACATCAACTAGACTTGGGTCAATGTCTTATCCGCAGTCCCCACGCTGACAAAATTCCCCACTTGCTTGCACAAGCACATCAAATGTTGGGAGGTGAAGCAGTGCAGCGTTTGTCTAAAAGTTAGTTAAGAGTTAAGAGTTAAGAGTTAAGAGTTAAGAGTTAAGAGTTAATAGCAAATGTTGGGTGCGCTAGGCGGAAAATACGGCACATTCTTTTTTTCACACTCTTTTGTTTTTAGCGTGCAAAATTTCAATGTTTAAAAATGGCGGAAATTATGATTGCACAATCTAAAATTCCAAATCTAAAATCAAAAATATTATTACGATTGCTGCAATCTTTGCCGCACTAATTCAAAAAAACTTTCATCGCCCAATAACTTATATTCAAAATCTTGTTGAACGTAATTTTGCAACATCTGAAACCAAACGCCAGCCGGAAGATTTTCAAAAAATAAAGCAAAGACTCGTGCATTCTTTGCCTGTTTCGGTTTGAAATAACAAGCTTCAGTAATAATCCCAGGTAAACTACCATTTTTAAATCCAAAGGTATCTATCTCTTGTTGATTACCTGCAAATTCCATCTGCCATTCTAAATAATCGCGCATAATTTTATCCGCGCCTTGAGAAATTAATAAACTACTATATATTTTCTTCATTATTAAGGCGTATCCTTTGGCAGTGCCGCCACAATTTAATGCCTGATACCAATTCTCTGTAACAATGCACTTAATAAAATGATGGTTGACTTTTGGTCTTTGCGTCTTTGCGTCTTTGCGTGAGTTTAATATTAAGTGCAGCTTCATGGAGAAAGGGCATTTTTTATCAGCCTTGTAAAAAATACTCTTTTTGGAATTGTTAGAATTGCCAATTTCATAGGCAACAAGTGAAACATCTTGAGGATGAGCAATAATATATTCCAGTAAATCTTCAGGTGTTTTCAAGCGAGATGACCATTCTCGCCCTTCTGAAATTACACTGAACAAATCTAGAATGCGAGATATGGTTGTCCGCCAAATTACCAAACTGGCAAGTAATAGCAGTATAATTGCAATTGCAAATGTCCTGGATTGTGCAAAATCAAAGCTCATCAGTTTGTCCTTTATTCTTAATCAGAGATTAGCAAAGGCAATTTGCTTCACCTCTATTTAATCCCCCAGCTATAGTTATCCTACTGGGGTTGTGACAAAATTTTGGTAAATGCGCCTTGACATATAGCATGATTTGGTCTATAAACCCGGTAACTCTTGCGAAACCGGGTTTCTAAGTTTCGCAGGAAAAACCGGGATTCTCGTTTCTCACGCTCTTATTTAAGACTGCATTTGTTGTAATAACATTTCACGTTAATCGCGATATATATAAATTCTGTCGAGACTCCGCCTTGCTACGTCTCGACAAAAATATATTGTTTCATCAATCTTTTCTTTGGTAAATGGTATAAGGGCAATTTCTGACCTACTTCTACACATTCATAAATATTGTATAATTGTTATATAAATGTGATTTGAGAAATGTTTGTTGTCATGTCCTTACTAAGTTGCGATCCCTCTAGTTATAACCATATATGCGGTATCTAGATTGCGCTTGACAACAACCGGGATGCTGTTGGTTTTAAAGAATTAAGTAGGTCTGATGATAGGCAAGGGCTTCACCAGACTTGAAAATAGGGCATTGGGCATAAAAAAAAGGGATTTTCATCCTTCGTTGTGTGATGAAATCATATATCTGCCATCAGCATAGCTGCCCTCTGCCACGCCACATGCTTCAACCGGGGGAACCCCGGCAACGCAGTGGCTCCTCTGCCATCTGCCTTCTTAATACTAGTTAGAGTTTCTCGAAGAATCTGCGAGTTTATTCTCTGAAGGCACAACTAACACCTTATCAACGCGGTTGCCATCCATATCCATTACTTCAAAGCGCATTCCTTGCCATTCAAAATGATCTGTAGCAGCAGGGATACGACCTAAATGAGTGATGACAAAACCACCTAATGTTTGATAGCTACCTCTATCTTCATGGCGAAATTCTTCCATTTCAAATATTTCAAAAAACTCGTCTACAGGTAACATTCCATCCAACAACCAAGAACCATCTTCCCGTTGCACTGCTTGGGGATTTTCCTGATCGTCAACTGTAGCAACATCACCCACAATTTCAATCATCACGTCATTGAGAGTGACTAATCCTTGAATTACGCCGTATTCATCGACTACCACCGCTATGTGAGTAACGGTTTGCTTGAACAATTCCAAAACTTTTAAGCCACGGGTGCTTTCTGGCACAAAGACTGGCTGTTTCAATCCTACGGTCAGGTCTAGCATGTCCCCACGGAAACTGCGGGCTAACAAGTCGGTGACTGGAATTATACCCAGTACATTATCTAACCCACCCTGACAAACTGGATACCGGGAATAACCATTATCAATAATTTTTTGGCGGTTTTCTTCAGCAGAATCCTCCAAATCCAGCCAGACGATATCTGGTCGCGGAGTCATAAAGGAGTTGACAGGGCGATCGCCAAAACGAAATACTCGCTCTACCATATCCTGTTCTGCTTCTTCAAAGGTTCCCGCCTCGGTTCCTTGTTCGATTAAAATTCTGATTTCTTCCTCGGTGACTTGCGGTTCTGTAGAAGGTCTAATTCCCAAAAGCCGCATTACCATCTCCGTGGAAGCGCTTAAGAGATAAACTAGGGGAGAAGCGAACGCTGCTAATGCTCCCATCGGAATCGCCACTATTGCAGCAATCTTTTCTGGGTTGTTTAATGCTAGGCGCTTGGGTACTAATTCACCAATAATTAAGGACAAATAGGTATTGAACAATACCACCAAGCCAAAAGCGATCGCTTCTTTATACGGTATTAAAACCGGAAATAGCGTTACATATGGCTCGAGTTTTTGTGCCAGAGTTACTCCCCCGTAAGCACCAGTCGCTTGACTGATGAGTGTAATCCCGATCTGAACCGTCGATAAAAATTGATTCGGACTTTCAGCCAGTTCCAAGGCTCGAATCGCCTTCGGATCTCCTTGATTGGCTAGCTGTTGGAGACGCACCTTCCTAGCCGAGACGATCGCCATCTCCGACATGGAAAAAATTCCGTTGGCAATAGTCAGTACAAGAATGATTAAAATTTCAAAAGTGATGGAGGACATGTTTAGAATTGCCGCTATCAAGAGCGAACTTAGCTTAATCCCTAGTATCCAGTATCATAGGTGTTTCAATAAACGCTTTGACTATATACAAAGTTGTAGTAATAGTTCTGCGTTCATTTATTAACAGTCAAGCATTATTCTTCCACAGAAAGAATAATAACGGGGTTAGCGCTTTTAAAATAGTTGACAGAAACTGGCTTTGAACTTTGCTTCTGACAACGCTTCTCACAACGACTTGCATCTGTTTAGGAATTTATGGCATTTTCTTCCATTGTGCGTGCTTTGGAGCGATCGCCGCTCACTCATGAACTCGTCTCGAAGCTAAACCGGCAACAAGAGTTGCTCTTAAGTGGCGTTCCCCGCTTGCCCAAAGGCTTGGTAGCATCGGCATTGGCGAAAAATCAGGGACGAAATTTATTTGTAGTTTGTGCGACTCTAGAGGAAGCCGGACGTTGGACAGCACAACTGGAGGCGATGGGGTGGCAAACAATACATTTTTACCCTACCTCTGAGGCGTCCCCCTACGAACCTTTTGACCCCGAAACCGAAATGACTTGGGGACAAATGCAGGTTTTAGCCGATTTAGTTAGTTCTGAGTTCTCAATTATGAGTTCTGAGTTGAATTCGGAATCTACAACTCAAAACTCAAAACTCAAAACTCATAACTCTTCGCCTGTGGCGATTGTGGCTACTCAAGGAGCGCTACAACCACACCTACCACCACCAGCATCCTTCAATCGCTTCTGCCTTAACATCAGGCGCGGGATGGAATTTGACTTGGATAGTTTCGGTGAAAAGTTGGCTACTCTCGGTTACGAACGCGTCCCTTTGGTGGAAACTGAAGGACAGTGGAGTCGGCGCGGCGACATTGTTGATGTATTCCCGGTTTCTTCGGAGTTACCGGTGCGTCTGGAATGGTTTGACGACGAAATTGAGCAAATTCGGGAATTCGATCCGGCTACTCAACGTTCTGCTCTTGACAAAGTTAAGCAATTAATCCTTACCCCCACAAGTTTCTCCCCGATTGTGGTGGCAGATTTAAGTGCTGACAAGCTAAAACAAGTTGACGCTTATTTTTCTCCACAAGAGCAAGAACAGTTTGACTTAAGCGATTATATTGAAGGTAGCCGTCGGTTTTTGGGTTTAGCTTACGATAAACCCGCTTCCCTGCTAGACTATTTGCCAGAAAACACCTTGATTGCCATTGATGAGCCAGAACAGTGTGACGCTCATAGCGATCGCTGGGTGGAAAATGCCCAAGAACAATGGGAATTACTGGGAAGTACGGTAGTAGAAGCAGCTACCGAGGAAAATAATTTTGTCGAGACGCGATTAGTTCGGTCTGAAGCCGGAGAGAATTTTATCCCGTTGCCGAAAATTCATCGCTCGTTTGATGAATCTTTAGTAGCAATGGCGACATTTAAAAAGGTATATTTATCGGAACTTGTAGAAGAAAAGAGCGGTATTAATCTGGCCTCAAGACCGGTTCCCGTAACGCCGCACCAATTTGCCAAGCTGGCGGAAACACTTCGTAACGAACGCGATCGCAATTTTTCTGTCTGGCTGGTTTCCGCTCAACCTTCCCGGTCTGTCTCTTTATTGCAAGAACACGATTGTCCGGCGCAATTTATCCCCAATCCCCGCGACTACCAAGCGATTGAAAAGTTACAAATTAATCACACACCAGTTGCCTTAAAATATTCTGGTTTGGCGGAGTTGGAAGGCTTTATTTTGCCTACTTACCGCCTTGTAGTCGTCACAGACCGCGAATTTTTTGGTCAGCATTCTCTGGCGACTCCCAGCTATGTCCGCAAGCGGCGTAAAGCAGCTTCCAAACAAGTCGATCCCGGTAAATTGCGTCCGGGAGATTATGTAGTTCACAGAAATCACGGTGTTGGTAAATTTGTCAAGTTAGAAAGTTTGACAATTAACAACGAAACCCGCGATTATTTGGTGGTGCAATACGCTGATGGATTGTTAAGAGTCGCCGCCGATCAAGTGGGTGCTTTATCCAGGTTTCGCAGTACTGGCGAGAAAGCGCCGGAACTGAACAAGATGACTGGTAAAGCTTGGGAAAACACCAAAAACAAAGTCCGCAAAGCCATCAAAAAATTGGCAGTGGACTTGCTGAAATTATATGCCGCGCGATCGCAACAGGAAGGTTTTTCCTATCCGCCAGATATGCCTTGGCAAGAGGAATTGGAAGATTCTTTCCCCTATCAACCTACAACCGATCAGCTCAAAGCGGTGCAAGATGTCAAAAGAGATATGGAAAGCGATCGCCCAATGGATCGTTTAGTTTGCGGCGATGTCGGTTTCGGCAAAACAGAAGTAGCAATTCGTGCCATTTTCAAAGCTGTCACCGCCGGGAAGCAAGTTGCACTCCTCGCGCCAACTACCATTCTCACCCAGCAGCACTACCACACCCTCAAAGAACGGTTTGCACCCTATCCAGTAAATGTTGGTTTGCTGAATCGTTTTCGCAGTGCCGAAGAACGCCGCGATATTCAAAAACGCTTGACAACGGGCGAATTAGATGTAGTCGTCGGCACACATCAACTTTTAGGCAAAGGTGTAGCATTCCGCGATTTAGGACTGTTGGTAGTCGATGAAGAACAGCGGTTTGGGGTCAACCAAAAAGAGAAAATTAAAAGCTTGAAAACTCAAGTTGACGTGCTTACCCTTTCCGCCACACCGATTCCCCGCACCTTATACATGTCTTTATCGGGGATTCGGGAAATGAGTTTAATTACCACACCGCCACCATCCAGACGTCCAATTCAAACACACTTGTCACCGAGAAACCCGGAAACCATCCGCACAGCCATCCGTCATGAAATTGACCGAGGGGGACAGATTTTCTACGTAGTTCCACGAGTAGAAGGAATTGAAGAAACAGCGACAGAATTAAGGGAAATGTTACCCGGAGTGAGATTAGCGATCGCACACGGGCAAATGGACGAAGGCGAGTTAGAATCAACCATGCTCACCTTTAATAATGGCGAAGCCGAGATTCTCGTTTGTACGACAATTATTGAATCTGGTTTGGATATTCCGCGAGTCAACACCATCTTAATAGAAGATGCTCACCGTTTCGGTTTAGCGCAGCTTTATCAATTGCGGGGAAGAGTTGGACGTGCGGGTATACAAGCTCACGCGTGGTTATTTTATCCCAAACAGCGGGCGTTATCTGATGCTGCACGGCAACGGTTGCGGGCGATTCAAGAATTTACGCAGCTGGGTTCAGGGTATCAATTAGCCATGAGAGATATGGAAATTCGCGGAGTGGGAAACTTGTTAGGTGCAGAACAATCCGGTCAAATGGATGCGATCGGTTTTGATTTGTATATGGAAATGCTAGAAGAAGCGATTCGGGAAATTCGCGGACAAGAAATTCCCCAAGTTGACGATACTCAGATTGACCTTAACCTGACAGCATTTATACCAGCCGATTACATCCCCGACTTAGATCAAAAGATGAGTGCATATCGTGCGGTAGCGGCAGCAAAATCGAAAGAAGAATTAACACAAATTGTAGCCGAATGGAGCGATCGCTATGGCACAATTCCCAAACCAGCAAGTCAACTATTACGCGTGATGGAATTGAAACAGCTAGGTA
Source organism: Heteroscytonema crispum UTEX LB 1556 (assembly GCA_044006015.1). Lineage (GTDB taxonomy): Bacteria > Cyanobacteriota > Cyanobacteriia > Cyanobacteriales > Nostocaceae > Heteroscytonema > Heteroscytonema crispum. Next base: position 122,484 of record JBIPDF010000018.1, on the reverse strand, counting down.
AAAAGCTGGGATTTAGCCGCATTAAACCAGAAAATAAACAGCACGTTGTTTTAGAAACGCCGATGGAAGAACCAGCATGGAACTTGTTAGCCGCGAACTTACCAGAAAGTCTCAAAACACGCTTTGTTTATTCTCCTGGTAAAGTTACAGTGCGTGGTTTAGCAGTGATGAAAGCCGATCAACAATTGCAGAGTTTAATTGATGCTTTCGGTAAAATGCAAGGTGCGCTTCCAGAAGCCGCTGTAGTTTAAATTAAGCCATAGTGCTGCTGTTCTAGATTGCAAAGTGGGTTACGTTAAACCGTAACCCAACGTTTATTTATCATCAAAAGTGAAAGCAAAATTTATATAGTAGTCCGCCTATCCTAAGTGAAAATTTAGAAACCCGGTTTCTGAACACCGCGAACTTTCACAAATCATATAGGATTGCTATATATAGTAAAAAAGTACTACAGATGATATGTATAGATTATTAAGATTAAAAGTCAGGTAAATAATGAGCAAAAGGATAAGGAGACAAAGCGAAGAGATTGACTGCTAACTCATCACACCGTGGCAACAGACAAATTAAAAATCTAAAAACTTAAATTTTAAATTCAAAACGGCTATGATTATAAGCCTCAATCTAAGAAAATAAAAACACCAACATCTTTAATTTATTCGCTCTAGAAGCTGTTATGACCATTAATCGTCGGCATTTCTTATTTTTACTCGGAGTCGGTGCGAGTACCTTGGTTTTGGATGCTTGTGCAGAAGCACAACAGTCTCCTTCTCAGAAGCAGACAGAAGCAGACAAACCTGGGACTGGAGAAAAAACAGGAGCGATCGCGCTTCCTGCTTTACCCTACGCTTACGATGCGCTAGAACCGCACATTGATAAAGCAACAATGCAATTTCATCACGATAAACACCACGCAGCTTACGTGAAAAACCTGAATGCCGCCTTGGAAAAACACCCAGAACTAAAAAGCCAAACAGTAGAACAAATGTTACGCAACCTCAGCAGCGTACCAGCAGATATTCGTACAGTAGTACGCAACAATGGCGGTGGACACGAGAACCACACAATGTTTTGGCAAATTATGAAACCAAGCGGTGGGGGAGAACCAACAGGAGCGATCGCATCCGCCATCAAAGAAAGCTTTGGTAGTTTTGCAGATTTCAAAAAGCAATTCAACTCAGCTGGCGGCAGTCGTTTTGGTAGCGGTTGGGTTTGGCTAGTCCGCAACAAAGATGGCAAGCTTGAAATTACGACTACAGCCAACCAAGACAGCCCCTTCAGTGAAGGCAAGTATCCAATTATGGGCAATGACGTGTGGGAACACGCATATTATCTTAAATACCAGAACCGTCGCGCCGATTACTTAGACGCTTGGTGGAATGTACTGAACTGGGATGAGATTAACAAGCGCTTTGCAACCGCGAGTAAAACCGCGTAATTGGAGATAAGGGACGACGGGTGTGGGGGACAAGCAAGACTTGGAAGAAATTCTCCCCCTCTCCCCCTCTCCCCCTTGCCCCCCATCTCCCCCTAAAGTGGCTTCTGAGTGGGTACGCCAACAGCGCGAGGAAACTTAGCTGGTGTATTTGCTACCTTCCGCAAGTAGAGGCAATGACGGATGCTATTACTCAGAGGAGTTGTAAATTGCTCAATTGATTCAACTTCGCCACCTAGTTGGTTAACAGCATTTTGCAAAGCTGTTGTTTCATCCTCTGTCCAAGTACCGCGATAAATTACGGCTAAACCACCCTTTTTAAGTAGCGGTAGGGCATATTCAGCACAGGCGGACGCTGTACCCACAGCACGAATCATCGCAATATCATACTTTTCTCGATACTGAGTTTTCTGACCGATTTCTTCAGCTCTACCAACAAGAGTTTTGGCATTGGTAATGCCAAGCGCGGTCAACACTTTTTCGATAAAAGAAATTTTTTTCTGAGTAGAATCCATGAGAGTTACAGAGCAATTTGCTACAGTAATCGCTGTTGGAACTCCAGGAAAACCGGCACCAGTACCGATATCAATTACAGCAAGGGGAGAAGAGGAGGGGGAGAGGGGGAGATGGGGAGATGGGGGGCTAGGGGTCTCCACGGAGGAGCCAGCCGCTTGGTTCGCCAGCGTGGTCTTGGGGAGGCAGTCCGTTGGTGAGGCAGCGCGGTCAAGGTCCGGCAGTCCGTTGGGCGGCTTCGCCGACAGTAAGGAACTGCCGTGGTTTCCCCGATTCACGACTGCCGAAAGGCTTCGCCGACTTGAAGGAACTGCCGTGGTTTCCACGCCACTTGCGACCCTTGGGGAGACCCCAAGACCGCAGTCGCGGACGATGAGCGACTGCCGAAAGGGTTTCCCGACTTGGGCGGACTGGCGTTGGGGTTGGGGGGAAATGGGGTTCGGGGGAGATGGAGAGAAAAAATTACTTTCCAAGTCTTGCAAGTCTTGCAAGTCTGGACACCCGTCGCCCCACACCCGTCGCCCCAAGTCGTCCTCCTTGTCTTCCTTGTCCTCCTTGTCCTCCTTGTCTTCCTTGTCTTCCTTGTCCTCCTTGTCTTTTACAGAAAGCAGCAGTGCAATTCCTCGCAAAGAATCCCAGAGGTGCTTTTCCCAAAATTCTTGGGGGTCGGTGATGCGAGTTAAATTTAACTGGCGATTGCCTTCTAGGATTAATTCATAAAGTTGCTGGAATTGCGCTTGTTGTTCGGTAGTTGGTTGCCAATTCAGGGTTTGCTGCCAAATGTCGCTCATTTCAGGCAACAGAGGAGTTTTTACTTCCATTTTGGATTTTGGATTTTGGATTTTGGATTAGTTAAGAGCCAACACTCAAGAGTTATCCCCCACACCCCACAGCCGTCTTCCTTGTCTTCCTTGTCCCCCCATCTCCCCCTCTCCCCCTCCCCCTCTCCCAATTTCACGCTGCTGGTTGGGGTTCTTTAACTTTGCCGCCCAGTGTTAGCGGATCGACTGATTGTAGTTCACCGTGGTTTAGCGTCCAACATCGATCGGCGATCGCTAACATATCCCCTGCATCATGTGTTACCACCAAAAGCGTCCAATCTTTTTTAAGTTTTGCTAATAAATTTACCAGCTGCCGACGCATTGACCAATCCAAACCAGCGGTGGGTTCATCTAACAACAGTAAATGTGGCTGGCGAATCAACTGTACCGCCAAAGCCAAACGCCGCTGTTGTCCTCCACTCATGGCATGGGGTGGTGTACTTAGTGATAAATGCTCTAATCCCACTTCGCTTAGTGCTTGCTTGACTCTTTCCGTACCTAGTTCTGGATGTCCCAGGCGCAATTCTTCTAAAATCGTCCCGCCACAAAAATGTCGCTCGGGAAACTGAAAAACTAACCCAGCTAATTGTTGCAGTTGTTCGGCTATAAGTTCTTGTTCGCGCCAATAAACTCCTCCAGATGTGGGTTCGGCTAGTCCAGATAAAATTTCGAGTAAGGTGCTTTTGCCGGAACCCGAAGGACCAATAATCAAACCCAGCTGCTGGGGTGCCAAGTCTAGGTTAATTGATTTGAGAATCGCTGTTGGGCAAGCTGTGGGGTGATAAGTTAGATTTCTAAGATAGAGCATTTGTTAAGATTACCAAAAAGTCAGCAACTTACTGATTAACTACACCGAGAGCCACTAAAAAATCCTGAAAAATTCATTCTTCCATTACCTAAGCTAACATCGTCGATCTAGACGCAAGATAAATCATTCTTTATCCTCTTTATCCCTGAAGTTAAAATTTCTGACTATCGATCGCTATTCGTACTTATCTCCATTGTGGCAAAATTACCATTGAACAATGGCTACAACAGGTATGGGAACTAGAATAATTTACTAAAGTCAAACTGTGTAACAAATTTTGGCTGAAACAGACACAAGCCTGGGTTAACCATTTTTTGCATTCTAAGTAACACATAAAACTATTTTAACCGTATTTTTTCTGAGGGTGACAATGACTAAATGGTTTTCCGCTCCTCAATCAATTATGTCTGGAAATATGTCTGGTAAACTTGCGCTTGTTGCAAAGACGGCTTTTGCGGCAGCGATCGCACTCAATATTGTGGCAAATCCCTCATTTGCTGCAGATCCTTTCCGGACTAGCGATGCGCGTCAAATTGGCGACAATACGGAAGCTGCTTTCAAGGCGATTTTCCTACAGGGTAACTATCAAGAGGCTGAACGTCACGTACAAAAAGCCATATCCAGCGAACCAAATGAACCTCTAGCCTATGCAATGAAGGCATCTTTAGCATACGTCAACAAGGATTGGACTGCTCTAGACACCTACAGCAAGAAAACCCTAGAAACCGGACAAAGTTTGATAGCTACTGACCCTTTACGCGGGAATTTGTACGCTGCTGTCGGTCATTTTTTGGAGGGGGCGGTAATTCTCCAACGTGAAGGTACAGTTAACGGTGCGTCGCAAGCTTTAAGTCGGCTGCGGCAAGTTTATCAACATTTAGACAAAGCAGAAGCAGTTTCTGCCAACGATCCAGAGTTAAATTTACTCAAGGGCTACATGGATTTGATGTTGGCTGTAAATTTGCCTTTTGCCAACCCAGAACAAGCAATTGAAAAGTTAGAAAAAAATGCTAGTCCTCAGTATTTAGTGGATCGGGGTATTGCTCTTGCCTACCGAGATTTAAAGCAGTATTCTCAAGCATTGGATTATGCAAATCGTGCTTTAAAAGCAACATCGGATAATCCAGAGTTGTTTTATCTCAAGGGACAAATAATCCAAGAACAAGCGAGAAAAGAAAAAAGCCAGCAAAAGATGCAAGAGGCGATCGGTTTTTTCGATCAAGCATTGGCGAAGAAATCCCAATTACCGGCTGGTTTGGTGAAACAAATTGAACGCGAACGCCGCATTGCAACAAACCGCCTCAAGGATTTGGGTAGCTAATAAGTCAAAGTTAGGAGTGAGGAGTTAGGAGTGAGGAGTGAAAAGTTAGGAGTGAAAAGTTAGGAGTGAGGAGTGAGGAGTTAAGAGTGAGGAGTTAGGAGTCAGGAGGCGCGAAGTGAGGAAGGAGTCAAGAGTGAGGAGTCAGTAATTATAAATTCATAACTCATACCTGATAACTGGGCGGCTGATAACTGGGCGGCTCATACCTCATACCTCATACCTCATACCTCATACCTCATACCTCATACCTCATACCTCATAACTGGGCGGCTGGGCGGCTGGGCGCCTCCTAACTCTTAACTCCTAAATTGGTATGCTGGTTGTAAGAAAATGTAATTTTGGTGGTTGACGAAAATGCAGATACAGTTCCGCGAATTTAATCCTTTTGATGTATGGATTTGGCTTGAGTTCAACACAATTCCTTCTGAACGTGAAAAACAGTATATCCAAGAGGTTTTCAATTCCTGGTTTTATCTGGGCAAATTGGGAGCATTTAATGCGGAAAATCTCCAAGTGCAGGACACCGGACTTGATATCAGCTACATGAGATATGACCAGCAAGGTTATGATAAAACTTTGGTGGCGCTGATGCACAATATGGGTGAGTTGGAGTATCAGGGAACATGGGCGCGTTGTTGGTTTGATTTGGGAACTTCTGATGCGATCGCTCTTGATGTTTTAATCAATGCCCTTACACAATTAAGTCAGGAATACGTCACTATTGAGCAATTATATATCGGTGGCGAAAATCCAGATTGGCCTGTCGAAGATAGCGAGAGTCGGTCTTATTCTGTATACGATAATTAGCAACCATTAGCGATAATAATTAGCGGCAAAAATGCACAAACCAGGTGAAATTCGCGTTCTAGCTTTAGGACTAGTCAAGGATGGCGATCGCATCTTTATTTCTGAAGGTTACGACCCAGTTAAGCAGCAAACTTTTTATCGTGCGATGGGCGGTGGTGTTGAATTTGGCGAAACCAGTTTAGAAGCCCTCAAACGCGAGTTTCAAGAAGAAATCCAAGCGGAATTAACTAATATTCGCTACTTGGGCTGTTTGGAAAATATCTTTACTTTTAATGGTAAGGATGGTCATGAAATCATTCAACTTTATGAATGTGGTTTTGCTGACCCCAAGTTTTATGAAATTGACAAATTAGTTTTTGCCGAAGGTGAAAGAAAAAAACAGGCGGTTTGGGTAGATATTAACCGCTTCAAATCCGGAGAATTAAGATTAGTGCCAGAACAGTTTTTTGAATTTTTGTAAACACACATACACGTAATTTTTCTGACTTTTCTCGTTCCAGGTTTATATTTGGCAACGAGAAGAAAAATTTTCTAATTAATTTGTAATTAATTTGTAATTAATTAGTTTAAAATCTCAAAATATGATATGAAGCGATCGCGTCAAATTGAGACGAAAGTTTTCGGGCTGATTCGGGATGAAAAACGCCTTTTCGTTTTTGAAGGCTATGATACTGTAAAGCAAGATAAATATTATCGTGCCTTAGGCGGTAGTATTGAATTTGGTGAAACTAGCCGCGCTGCTTTGGAAAGGGAATTTCAAGAATAAATCCAAGCAGAATTAACAAATATTCGCTACATAGGTTGCTTGGAAAATATATATACTCTTGAAGGCAAACAAGGTCATGAAATTATTCAAGTTTATGAATGTGATTTTGTTAATTCCAAGTTTTATCAGCTTGATGAGCTAACTTTTTTTGAATTAGATAATTCTCAACAAAAAGCGCTTTGGATAGATATTGCGAGCGTAAAATCAGGTAAATTGAGGTTAGTTGCAGAGCAATTTTGCGATTATTTGTAACCTAGCATAAGTATGAAGTATGCGTTCTGCCATAATTATTCATATCTATCTTTTTTTTGATTTAATGACTTTTATAACATCATCATGCCGTTGACCTTCTATAATATCTTTTAAATGAATTTTTCCGTCAATATACTGAACATGAATTCTCCATCCAGATATTTTGTCTATATCGGCACGATATATTGCTTGTTTAATACCTTTTACTTTATAAAGTCTAGTTTTAGAAAAAGTTCTGGTTTTGTGGCATTCATTATCTTCTAGTTCAGCCAAAGCTGACAAAAAATCAATTTTGAGTTCCTCTGGCAAAATCTTCATCGCTTCATGAATAACACCATACTCATCTAAAAGAGGTTTAATTTGTGACATTAGCTAGAAGGAACCTCAACCTCTTGATTTTCAACAGTAAAGTCTTGGTAAATAAACTCTGCAACTGAATTATATGCTTTTAATGCATCTTCGACATTTACAACTCTAAATAAGGTGATAAGTGTTCTATCAAAAATTGGATCATCATCAATGGTAAGTATTACTTGGATTTTTTCATTTTTTCTTACTTAAAAAATATAGGGAGGAATCATAGTTTTGATTTAGCTGAAGTTGTTTTAATTGTTTGCTATATGTCTAAAATTAACTTCTATCAATTGACAAAAGCTCAAAACATTGATTCATATTTTTTCCAATAGTAGATTGTTCCGTTTTACTAAATTGCTCTAAGTCTTGCTCAAATTCTTTTGTTGATTGAATGTTGATTGAATAAGTATGTCCATTTCAACGAATCCTAAAATCAAATTGCGAGTGTAATTCTAATTTAACGTAGAACGACAGACAATTGAAGCGTGTCAAGCAAAACATACTTATTTGAGTAAATCACTTCAACCCGCTGGATGCATCCTGGTTGAAGTAACACCTTCTGATTGCAGGCGAGGGTCTTCAAGACGCCGCAAATCTTTTTGTATTTGTAATTTTTCTCTAACATGCAGCAGCGTTTCTGGAGAAACTAGACGTTTTTCAATAATATTTTTAACTTCCTCGTTCAATTTTTCTCTTCCTTCTTTAAAAAACCTTTCAGCTGAAGTTGGATATGCTAAAGCACCTTGAATACTTTGAATTTGTTGAGCTTGAGCTACAGAGTTTAATCCAGCTAGCAAAAGCGTTGATATTGTAAATATAAGTGTGGTTTTCAATTGAGTAAATCCTTTTTGATTAAAAATTGTATTATGCGGTATAATATTGCGCTTAGATGGGAGTAGATTGTGGTTTAACATCCCTGATTTAGGCAAAGTTCTATATATTTACATTAATAAATAAATTGTTAATTTGAGATGATTTAACTAGAAAAAACAGTGCATTTTGAGCAAATAATTAAGCTATCTCATTAACCAAATTGGGATTTTCAGCATTAAAAAGCACTTGCTAATTTAGATAAACTGTAGGCGATGTCTGGCAAATTTATGTATATACGTAATATGCTACATATCTTTACCGCTTCTGCGCTTCGCCTAAATCCTGTTTGAGGAACTTGTGTTTATACTACTTGGCCATGCAAAAATAAACACTTATGACAGCTAATCAATTTAAAAACAAACTGCCGACGTCTGTATTCATGCTTTTATTTGGAATGGCGATCGCTCCTTTTGTTGGATGTACAATATCAGGACTTACGCAAAACATAACTATTGTAGCGATAATTCATGAATTATCGCTAGTGAATTGAGGCAGTAGACAACAGTTGCGTAAGTCCTAAATATTTAACTCCAATCGTCTTGGCGAAAACTCGGTAGTATTAGCGCAAGCTTCACCAAAACCAGCACTTCCACAAATCGTGCTATCAAGATAAGTACGGTGATATACAGGCAAGTTAGATACAGTACCTGTATTTAACAGCAATAGCCCAGAATAAATTAAAACTGAGGGAGTTTTACTTTCTACCTTTCCTGCAAACAGTAAAAAAGCCCCAGCAGCACACCTCAATTTGCCTTTCCAAGACACATTTTAAAACCTTTGTGTAGCAAGCCTTTTAGGAAATATCAAAATGTGTTTCTTTTATACGTTGCTAGCGGCTAAAGCGCTAGTCGGGGGCTGACCGGAATACACCAGTTGCAACAGAAAAGGAAATAAATTTCCGGCTTTGTAGAAATGCGACATTTAGCGCTCAACTCGTCTCTTGAAGCTTCCCCCGACAGACTTCGCGTCTCTACACCCGTTAACAGTGCTTAAAATCTTTATTCAGTAAGCTAAAAGCTTACTTGAACTAAAGCGCCCGTAGACCCCGAAAGAAGCTTCAGTGAAGGGTAATTTATTTGGTGGGCGGGCGTGGGGCTTATTGAAAATCGTGCAAGAAATCAGATTTCAAGCAAATTTTGAATTAAAAACTTAAGACGCGATTGATCGCGTCTCTACAAAACTCAAAACTTAAAACTCTTAACTCCTAACTCCTAACTGGGCGGCTGGGCGCCTCTTAACTCCTAACTTTATTTCCCCCCATAGAAAAAGGCGATTTCTTTTTCTTTAAGGGGTGCAAAACCGGCATCTGCAAGCATTTTGTCAAGTTCTGCTTGGGGGATGTGCTTTGCACCAATGCGGACAATGCGCGATCGCATAGTATTTGATACGCCACTGCGCTGTCTACCCGCCTCTAACGCCATGACTGAGTTATACAGTTCTAGCTTGGCAGTTGGAATCGCAGATCCATCAAAATCTATTCCCCGTGCGATCGCTTCATCAATAGCATCAGCACCCTTGGTTGTTGAATTCACTTGATTAGTTTCAGCAGTCATGGCTATTCATTCTACAGGCTATAGGTAATTTTACCGCCTTATGGGGAGATGGGGAGAGGGGGAGAGGGGGAGAGGGGGAGATGGGGGGACGACTTGGGGCGACGGGTGTGGGGGGACGACTTGGGGGACTACGCGCCTACCAACCCAACGGGAGAACCAGTACTAGGAGTGTTACCCTCCCGCAGTACGCGCTTCACCATCAACCACCAACCCCAGAGGGGTGACGCGAGTTGGGACGCTCGATTACTCGAAGGGCGCTTCGCTATCGCTACCGCGTAGCGCTCCACCAGTCGCCAATCTTCGGGAAACCACCTTTGGACGCGAAGCGATCCGGGGGGAATCTTCCCGACTGCAGACGCAAGCGCCCCTTCACCACTAACCACTAATCACTAACCATCAACCACTAAATAACTATTGACTAATTTCAAAAAATGTGTTCACCCGACTGGGTGAAAAAAATTCACCTGCTCAGGTGAGCCAACTGTGCGAGGTCGCTTCTTCTAAAAAACGAGATTCTAGAACTATAAAGCATTGATTGCATTTAATTCTACTTAAATCTCGTGAGGAGAAATTTATGAAACTCGTTAAGTTAGCTACCTCTGCACTCGCCATTGCTTCTGTTGTTCTCTCTGCTGGAATTGCCAGCGCTCAAACGGTTCCCGCGAAAGGAATGAATGGTAGTTATATCGGTGCTGGTGTTTCTGCTGGTGTCACCAATGGCGGACAAAATGAGGACGCTGCTTTATTAGGTGGTAACGTTCAAGGACGTTATGCTATCCCCAATGCACCTGTGTCAGCTCGGGGTGCGGTTCTGTTTGGTGGTAATGCAGCGGCTATTATGCCGATGGTGACTTACGATGCACCTGTTGGCAAAAACACCAACGTTTACCTCGGTGGTGGTTACTCTTTTGTGACGGATGAAGGTAGAAGCACTCAGCTAGGCAATAAGAATGCTCCTGTTGTGACTCTTGGTGCTGAATCTGAAGTTGCTCCGAACACCGTTATCTATGGCGATGCTAAGTGGGGTATTGACGCCTACAAGGATAGTTCTGCTGATGCTCTCAGCTTGCAAGCTGGTGTTGGATATCGCTTCTAATGCTTCATGGAATTGTTTTGAATTATGCATTCCATGAATTGCAATTCTCAAAATCTAATAGATAAAATTTGTAGGGCAGAATTCTGCCCTATTTTTCATTGTTTAAGGGCTACCACGAATATAACGGTCAAATAAGCGATCGCATACTTCACGTTCTATGCCCACGCCGTTGTCAGCACCGTGAGCCGATCATCCCATTTTCTACAACGGCGCACCTCTTTTACGGTGGTGTCAAGAATTTTTTGCAAATCAACCGATCGCCTAATTCTTTCTGTTATTCCTCTTAACAGGCGATCGCGTGATTGCGATGGTTTTTAGTTTTTAAGCATGCTAAATGGCGCAGACTCTCAAACATCTCTGACACCTGCTAATATGCCATATTGGCATCAGGTAAATCTGCATTTAACGCGCTTTCCATATCCATGCCCATGAAACCTACTATCAGACTCAGAATCTTTAACTACCAGTCTTGCCAAAATTCTCTAACCAGAATTTTATGTATTATATATTTACATAATTATTAATTTTTCATGAACAATACTGGGATATGCCTGGTTAACTATCACAGTAAAAGTGTAAAATTTACCTAAGTAACTTTAGCGTTTAATTTGTTTGGCAGACAACAGTTTATAGCTTGAAGAAGAATTTCAAATTTGGCAAGTGCCTTAGGGAAGAAACTTCAAAATGTATGCAGTCAAAGATAATGGTGTTAATAGCATTGCTACCTGTGGTTATTGAAATCACTGGTTTAGTTTCATCGAGCATGACGGGAGTACTGAAACTGTTGTTGCCTAATTTTACCAAGCTTCGGGACGCCAGATGCAGACCCATCTCAGTGCTGTTGCCGTATTTTTCCCTATACTCTTGTCACCTTTGGAGCTTTTGGTTTAATCTCAAACCAACGGTATAGCAATAGGTGGTGCTATGTCTGATCCTTTGACTTCTCATAACAAAGACCGTTCCCTAGAAAAGGCTCTGACCAACAGAATCATCGATGATTATTTTGAAAATTCTGAAAGTTGGTTGAGAGCGATTTTGCGGATGTGTATCTTCTCTCTGGCTTACTTGAACGGACAACCTGTTTTCATAGTCGAATGTCCCAATCAAGCAGTCGCCAAGCGATTGAGCCGTAAAACCTATCCTTTTCGCGGAATGGTATATTATTTGACTGATAATTTTAAGGCGGGCGATCGCGCTCTTTTCTGCTATCAAGAACGTAGTGGGGAAAATTGGCGCTGTTTTGATACCAGCACTAACTCTTGGAAAAACCTGAGTAACATGCAAGCACCTATCGCCCCGACTGATAGTTAAAAGATGGAGACGGGTGTGGGGGAGAAGGACGACGGGTGTGGACGACGGGTGTCCAGACAAGCAAGACTTGCAAGACTTGGGGGACAAGGGGAAAGTAATAAAAAAATCTTTCCCCTTTCCCCCTTTCCCCCTTTCCCCCTTTCCCCCTTTCCCCTTTCTTCTTTCCCCTTTTCCCTTTTTTATCACTCCCGCATTTGGCGAGATGCTAAACCACCGACAAATGCACCCAATACTGTCCCCGTCCAGACTCCTGTTGTGCTACCTTGCCACATAGCCCCTGGAGTCACCCAAGTGTTGCACATTTCTTTTAAGCCCCAAGGTTGGTTTTGACACTTCTGGCTGTGGCGCATCAAGGTAATTTGTCCGCCGACGAAAGCACCAGAAAATCCTGACATCAGTGCTACAAAAGTGCAAAACAAAACTCGTTTTTGTGAAAGTAGTTTGTACATGATTTAGCGATCGGCGTTGAGAATCGGCTAAAAATTATAAATCATGAATGAACAATTAAAAATTAAAAGAAATCAACATTATTAATGCGTGATGGGTTTAAAGAATCCCGGTCTTTAAGAAACCGGGATTCTGACCGAAACCAACCCATCAGAAATAATCAGAAATAATTTGGTTTAGTAGTGCTAACACAAAGACGCCCAGAAGAAAAGCAAAAGAGACACAAAGAATTTGAGTTTATTTTTATTAATTCCCCAAGTCTTGACACCCGTCGTCCTTGTCTCCCTTGTCTCTCTTCTCTCCCAAGTCTTGACACCCGTCGTCCTTGTCTCTCTTCTCTCTCTTCTCTGGGCCTCAGCCTGTATTCCTCATCCCTGCAGCAATGCCGTTAATAGTCAACAATGCGCCCCGCAATAACTCGCCCTTGCTGTAACGAGAATGAATTACTCCAGAGGTCGTCATATTGCGGGACTGTCGCAGGCGCTTGAGGAGAGAAACCTGTATAAAACCTAACGGTACAATTGTCCCATTACGTAACTGCACTGATCGCTGCAATACTGGATCGCCATCCAAAAGTTGTTGGTGTCCTGTAATCTTTAACACCAAATCCCGTGTCAGATAGAATTCGCTGGCAATTTGCTCAAATACTTTCTCCAAGCGGGGTTTGTCTTCTGGATTCGACAATTCCTGTACGTAATGATTCGCCATTTGCATGTCAACTTTGGCGAGGGTCATTTCTGCTTTGGAAATCACCATTTTGAAAAAGGGCCATTTGATATAAAAGTAGCGCAGCAACTTCAGGTGTTCTTCGGGTTGTTCGTTCAAGAATTCTTGTAAGGCTGTACCCACGCCATACCAAGAAGGCAGCAAAAATCGGGTTTGCGTCCAGCTAAATACCCAAGGAATTGCCCGCAAACTGCTTAAATCTTTCTTTCCAGATGGGCGACGGGCGGGACGGGAACTAATTTGCAGCTGGCTAATTTCTTCAATCGGGGTAACTTGGTGGAAAAAGTCGATAAAATCCGGTTGTTCGTAAATTAGAGCGCGATAATGTTTGCGCGATCGCGCGGCTAATTCTTCCATAATCTCATTCCAGGGTTCGATATCATCAAACCCGGTTCGCAGCAAACTTGCTTGGATGACTGCAGTGGTCATGGTCTCTAGATGGTATAATGCCAAATCCACCAGAGAATATTTGGAAGCTAAAACTTCGCCCTGTTCGGTAATTTTGATTCGCCCGTTGATACTGTGACCTGGTTGAGCCAAAATCGCCTCATAAGCCGGACCGCCACCGCGTCCGACAGAACCGCCGCGTCCGTGGAAAATCCGCAAATTCACGCCATATTCTTCTGCGATTTTTTGCAGTGATTTTTGGGCTTTATGAATTTCCCAGTTGCTGCTTAAAAAGCCAGAGTCTTTATTGCTGTCAGAATACCCCAGCATGACTTCTTGCAAGTTCGGCGTAAAAGACGGTGGTAGAGGAGTAGGAGGGACAGACAAGGAAGAGGGGGAAGAGGGGGAAGAGGGGGAAGCTTTCTCTTTGTCCCCACACCCGTCGCCCTTGTCCCCCAGACCCCACACCCGTCGTCCACGCCCGTCGCCCTTGTCTCCTACATACCCTCCAGCCAACAACGCCCGATACAGGGGTAATTCAAACAACTGTCGCATGATGCTGCCGGAATGTTGTAAGTCTTCTACTGTTTCAAACAAGGGTACTACTTGAATAGTTCCAATTGCCGTACCGGGGTCGTAAAGTCCGGCTTCTTTGGCGAGTAGCAATACTTCTAGCACGTCGCTGACTTCGCGGCTCATGCTGATAATGTAAGTTTTGCAAATATTAACGCCAAATTCTTGCTGTAGCGATCGCGCGACGCGAAATGTTTCAATTACGTCGTTGGTTTTCTCGGAAAATGGCAATTCGCCGGGAATTAAGGGACGCCGAGTTTTTAATTCTGCTGTCAACCAAGCGACTCTTTCTTCTTCTGATAGTTCGTTGTAAGGTTTGTCAATTACTCCCAAATATTCCAAAATCTCATTCAGCGCGTCGGAATGCCGGGATGATTCCTGACGCATATCCAACTGCGTCAAGTTAAAGCCGAAAATTTCAACTTGACAAATCAGGTTCTCCAACTCGCGACAATTTAAACCTGTTTCTGTCAAGTTGCGTTGAATTAAGCGAAGTTCTGTTAAAAAGTCGGCTCCCGAACGATAAATTGCGGTATCGTCGTTTTTGATGATTTCCCGTTTGTAAAGAGCCAAATTGCGATCGCGTGTATTTTCCAGTCGCTTCAGGACGTAAGACATTTTCAAGCGATACGGTTCTTGGCGATAACGCAACGCCAGTTCATCGTAAACTTCGCTTAACTGCGACTGTTCTAACTCTAGTGATTCCAGCAAATCTGGTAAAACATCACTCCAGTGCATCGACACGCTTAACAAGCTAATCAGCTTCTTTACTGACTGGATATACTTCTCTAGCACAATATTGCGCTGATAGCAAGCTGTTTGCCAGGTAATTTCTGGTGTCACCGATGGATTACCATCTCTGTCTGCGCCTACCCAAGAACCAAAAGAACAGAAATTTTTCTGCGGCGGTTCCAACCAAGGAAAGGTACTTGCCAAAGCGTGTTTGAAGCGTTGATATAACTGGGGAATACCATCAAACAACACTTCTTGGAAGTAGTGTAGGGCATAGTCTACCTCATCCAGCACTGAGGGCTTAAACTGGTGAAGTTCATCGGTGCGCCACCACAGGCGGATCTCTTCCAACAATTGTTCCCGTAATTGGGCAACTTCCCAAGGATATCCCCCGCTAGCACCACCTGTGCGGGTTTCTACTGTATCCAAGTCTTGCAAAAGTTCCACAACCCGCCGCTGTTTATCGCGGATGGTGTGGCGGACAATTTCTGTTGGGTGCGCTGTAAATACTAACCGCACATCCAACTGGCTAATTAAGCGTTGGATTTGTTGGGGTGGAACATTCAACTTGAATAAATGAGGAAACAATCCCGCAAAGGTGCCTTTTTGCTTTTCATTCGGCTTGCTGTGCCAACTTTTTGTCAGCAAATCTGCCCCCAACCCGCTATTAACCGGCTCGTCCTCTTCTCCTTGGTTTAAAGAATAGGCGATATTCGGTAAAGGTTCTGGCGGTGGTTCCGGTTCTATCTCATAACGAGTCAATTGCTGCTTTTGCTCGTATTCCTGCTCTATGATGTTGATTAACTGAAAATACAGCGCAAAAGCACGAGCCGCCCGAATTGCTTCGTTAATACTCAACTGTTCGATCAATTTAAAGACAGAGGAGGCTTGGTCATTCCTTGCTTGTCCTTCTGGCGAACACAAATCTCTTAATTGCCATAAGAGATCCACCATTTTTTGACCGCATTCTTGTCGCAAAACAGACTCCCACAACTCCTCCACTACTTGGAGGCGATGGCGCAAAAACAAATCCGAAGCAGGGTAGATATTCACAGCCCGAGCAGAATAGTATAAAAGGGAACTCATATCCTCTGTTCTGATGAAAGGGACTCATGTTAAAGGTGAAGGGGGAAAGGGGAACCCTATACTTAAAAATAGGGGTTTGCGATCGGCACAGATCAAATCAGGCGTGCAAGCCAGATCGATTTCAATTTTTCTTTCTTTTCCATGAATAAATTCACTCTTTTTTAGACCTCCTAGGGAAGGTAGTTTTTCATGCCCTTTCCCCCTTAACCTTTCCCCCTGCCCCTTCTTCGATCAAGTCAGTTACTGTTTAAAATTTTATGTTTTGGACTTCATATCATAGAATTTGTCATAAAATTCTTAACTTTTTGAGTATAAATTTTAACTTGGGTTCACCGCTTTTGGTGGAAGGCAGAGGGCAGCTTTGCTGAGGGCAGAGGGCAGGGGGTAGGGGGCAGAAGATATTATGAAGTTTTTGAGTAAAACTTTTGGTTTCTGCCATTGTAGGTTGAAATTCCCCATAAAAATAGAAGATTGGATCGTCTTCAATCATGAGGCGTCTGAATCTCTTAATAATTCTTGCTTCAGCATAGCTGCCTCCTGCGGTCTGCCTTTCTCTGGGAATTCCAGAATGGGGAGGCGATCGCCGCGAAATATTTCTTCACTAGCTTGTCCCATAGCGATTAAGGCTTCTGTGGCGGCTTTTTCGGCTAGCAGCGCCGTCAGGAGGGTAGTTGTACCGACTTGCAAGAGGAAGGACTGGGGAATGGTGAACAAACCGAGATTTAAGCCGGAGTTGGATGAGGGTTGAAGATTGGCAACAGACATGGGCAACAGGAGGGTTGTAAAAGGTGAATAGAACAAAAAATAAAATCCTAAAAAAAGTCAGACTTGCCAATGGACAAGGATATCTTGGACAATTTTGCAAATTAGTAACGTGACAACAGTGTTAAAAAAAAAACTTCAGAATGTGATAATTCTATGGTTCTAGTTTACAAGGCATTGGGTATTAGGTATTGGCTATTGGGTATTGGGTATTGGGCATTGGGAATTGGGCATTGGGAATTGGGCATTGTTGCGCCAGTGCGTTGGACGGGTTAAGAGGCTTGAAGCATCTGGCGTCCCTTGGGCATTATTGGGAATTGGGCATTGGGAATTGGGTATTAGGTATTAGAATTCTGAAATTTCTCCCTTGTCCCCCACACCCGTCGCCCCAGACCTCACACCCGTCGTCATTGTCCCCAGTTTCTTAACAAGTCCGGACACCATCCCCCAAATATTAGCTTCCTGTAAAGTCAACTTCCCATGAAAAAAGTATTACTAAACAGCCAGCAATCGTTACTGCAGTGGGTAAGCCAAGCAACAGGTCTCAGCACTTTCGGGGTGAAAATCCAGTTGCGGGGAAACGACCTACACATTCTTTGTGAAGGTCCGGAATGTCCTCAGCAGTGGCAAACTCTTTTGGACTTGCTGCAAGCACTCCAGCAAACAGACTTGGAAGTGCTAACCGCCAGCAACGAACAACCTCCAATCTACCAAGTATTTGTCTACGGTCGCAAAAAAGGGGAAAATCGACCTCAATGGTGTCATAAAGTATATTTAAATCAATTAGACCGACATTTAGAGCAAGTAAATCAAGCCCTGCTCAAAGATACGAAAAAACCTATCGAACCTGGTGGGGCGCTGATTGTCTCTAATGAAAGTTTGGCACGCCAGGGTGATCCAGAAGCGATCGCCCGTTATCTGAGTGAAACGCTAAGTACTTTGGGCGTGGCGGTACAGGTAAAGGTGAAAAAGCAAAAGCCACAAGAAAGCAATTCACCTGAATCAAGTCGCCTGTGGATATTTTGCCAATCTAGCTATATTCCCGATCCATCATTAATCGCCGAACCTGTCGCCAAGAAGCTGCGGGATTTGAAGCTTTCCGGCTACCAGGATGCGGTTATCGCTTCCCAAGTTAGAGGTGAAACCACCCCTGATTGGTTGCTGCGAATAGATTTAACGCCTCCAGAAACGATGCTCAAAGAATGGGCGCGTTGGGGAGATATCCAAGCGATCGCGCGGTTGTTAACCGAGAAACTATCAGATTCATCAGATGCAAAAGTGGCTGTGCAAGCCTCTCTTAAAGAATCAACACTGCATATCTTTTGCACTCCAGCATTTGACCCATTAGAAACCGCTGCCGCACCAGATAAAACGCAGTGCTTGGCTGTTATTGTACCGCAATTAGAAGCGATCGCTCCTCAAGGTATTCTTGCCGCGATCGTCTACGGACAAAAAACTGGCGATCGACAGCCAGCTTGGGTTGATGTCTTAAGTTTACCCGCAGCCCAACATCAAGCTTTGACTCCATCGCCTTTAAATTTGGCGGCGACTGGAGATCAAGGCGCGATACATTTTTTACTTGAGCGCTTGCTGAATCCAGACCTGGATGCCCGTTTAAAAACAGGTGGCATCCGCGTACTGCTGCTGCGTAAAGGTGAATTGTTACACATTATGTGCGATGCACCTGTATGTCCGGGGCGCAAACAAGTAGCGAATAAGGTTACTCAGCTTGTCCGCCAACTAAAAATTCCTGATATCATAGGAATTCGGATTTATGGTCGCCGTGCTGGCAATAAAGAACCGAATTGGCACTACGGCGTCGATTTTCAGCAACGCCAACGTTTAGTTCCAGAAGCAACCCCAGAATTCGCCGCTACTTCTGCTTACGTTAGCGAACTTTTACCCTCCGAGTCTAACGAGCCTGCTGTGCGTCCAGACCTGACGACGGAAGAAGTTCAAACTTTTGTCACAATAGTGGCTCAAGATTGGGGTGCGACTACAAGAAAATGGTTTTTAGCCACGCAATTATTTACAGAAATTGACGATTCATCAGAACAAAACCCCGACGAGCGCAGGCTGAAAGTTGCCATAATTTGGGGCATACTGGGATTATTGCTTACCCTGCAAGCCGATTGGATTTTGGGTCAAATTATAGCTCCCACCCCCCCCCCTGTGGCAAGCGTCGCCAGTGTCGCACCTCAATTATCTCATGAAAGTCACCCAGATACAACGGCATTTACAGATACTTCCAATCAAACATCTTCCGATAGTGGAAATTCTGTATTTAACGCTTCTGGATTTACCCACAACGATCAAAATAACAAGAATCAGGTAAGGGGTAATGGTACTGCTAAAGCGATTTTACTAGCAGCGCGATCGCAAATACCTTCGTTTAACGCGCGACAATTAGATGAACAATTGGCGCTGTACAAGCAACGTTTGGCAAAATTAGGTAAAGCACCAGACGTGTTAATTATCGGTTCCTCCCGCGCCCTTAGAGGAGTCGATCCGGCTGCACTTGCGAAAGCATTGTCAGTTCAGGGATATCGTGACCTTGACGTATTTAACTTTGGCATTAACGGAGCTACAGCCCAAGTAGTAGATTTTATCTTACGTAAAGTGTTAGAGCGATCGGAACTGCCAAAAATCATACTTTGGGCAGATGGTTCCCGTGCATTTAACAGCGGTCGAGATGATATAACCTTTAACAGCATCGCCGCATCACCCGGTTACAAACAGGCAATACAAAAAGCATTAGCCCGTGGAGACAGTGAAGATGCAGTTGATGAAAATGCGATCGCCGACACTTCAGCATCAGAACAAAAGCAAAATTCCAAAGCCGAAAATCAGGATTTGAGCAGCTATCAAGCTGTGGATAAATGGTTGAATGAAGGAGTAGCAAGCGCTTCTGCGACTTATAAACAGCGCGACCAACTCAAAAACCTTGTAAATCAAAAATTGAAATCTTTACCTGTAATTAGCAGCGGTGGGAAAGTTGCATCAACAACATCTGCAGCAGGTGAAAACCCTGAAGAAGATGGTTCATTGCAAGCAGTAGACTTTGATGGCTTTCTGCCATTATCAATCCGCTTCAATCCCGCTAATTATTACAAAAAACATTCCAAAGTAACGGGAAGTTACGACAACGACTATAAATCATTCCGATTGGGAGGCGAACAAGAAGCTGCTTTACAAGCAGTGTTAAATTTTACCGAGTCTCAGAAAATTGCCTTAGTATTTGTTAACATGCCTCTCACCGCACACTATCTAGATCCAATACGTACAAAACACGAGCAAGAATTTCAACAATACATGTTGCGTATAGCAGCAGCATCCAACTTGGTTTACCGGGATTTAAGCCAACTTTTTCTACAGAGGAATGATTACTTTTCTGACCCCAGCCACCTAAATCGCTTCGGCGCATACGAAGTCTCGAAAAAGCTAGCAAATGACCCGATGATTCCTTGGGTTGCGAAGTAGAGGGGGGAGGGGGAGACAAGGGAAGGGGGAGTAATAACTCAAAATTCGGAACTGTTAATTCCTCATAGTCAGCTCAGAAAACTCAGCTAAGAATTGTTAATTCCTCACACTCAGCTTAGAAAACTCAGCTAATAACTGTTAATTCCTCACACTCAGCTAATAACTCAAAAAACTCAGCTAATAACTCAAAAAACTCAGCTAAGAAAACTCAGCTAAGAACTCCTCACTGGGCGCCTCCTCAACTTCTAAGTTTTAACTCCTAACTGTTTTTAAATGAACTTTATATCAATTTTTTACGGGCTATTTTTACTAAGTGTATTGGGGATTTACTGGTCTGTTACACAGCAAAAATTGCGATTGTTGACGCTGTTGGTTGCCAGTATTGTATTTTATGCATCTTTGCAAGCGTATTACATACCTTTACTGCTAGCACTAATTTTTATTAACTATCGTTTGGGACTGGCGATTGGAGAAAATACCTCACCCGGACAACATTCTCTTGATTGGCGAATTTCTAACGAAGAGTGGCAATTTGCCCAAGCTGATTGGAATCGCCGCCGTTTAAAAATTTTGTGGCTGGGTGTAATTTTAAATGTTTTGCTTTTACTAGGTTTTAAATATTTATCTCCTTTACTAAAGTTTTTTTCTGTGCAACCGCCAACCTCAACTGTAGATTCTTTGAAATTAATTGCACCCTTAGGAATTTCATTTTTTACCTTTGAGTGCATTACTTATTTAGTTGATGTTTATCGCGGTGCGCCTGCAACGGGACAATTTCTCAAATTTGCAGCTTACAAATTATTCTTTGCCAAACTAATTTCCGGTCCAATTACACGTTTTCATAACTTAGACGCTCAATTCAATTCACTGCGATCGCTTACTCCTGATATCGTGGCAGAGGGATTGTGGTTGATTGCTAGAGGTGCAGTCAAAAAAAGTATTTTGGCAGACCATCTAGGCATTTTTGTAGATTTATGTTTCGGTAACCTACAACGGGCGGGTAGTGTCGATTTATGGTTAGCAACATTTGCCTACGGCTTGCAGTTGTATTTGGATTTCAACGGTTATGTAGATATGGCGCGTGGTAGCGCTTTACTCTTCGGTCTGGTTTTACCGGAAAACTTTGACTTTCCCTACTTCAGCAGCAATATTGCCGACTTTTGGCGGCGCTGGCACATGACTTTGGGAAATTGGCTGCGTAATTATCTTTACTTTACTTTAGGTGGTTCCCGCAAAGGTTTAGATCGCACCTGCTGGAATTTATTTATTGTGATGTTAATTGCTGGTATTTGGCATGGTGCAGCATTGGGTTTTGTAGTTTGGGGTGCATTGCATGGGTTAGCTTTAGTGATTCATCGACTAACTGATGCAATAAGCGATCGCTTTGAAGATTTAGAATACTTCTGGCAAAATCCATTAGGGATATTTGTGGCTTGGCTGCTAACACAAACGATGGTTTTCACCTCTTGGATTTGGTTTCGCTTACCCAACCTCCAAGATTCTTCACTTGTAATTCAGCACCTTTGGGGACATTCCGCTGATGCACAATTTGCGGAAAAGGTTTATGTAGAAGCCTTAAATATGAGTCAATACCAATTAGCATGTTTGTTGGGCACACTTTTCTGCCTCATGGGTTTAATCTATACATTTAACCGTACTTTGAAATTACAGTTTAATTGGCCCGTGAAGCTTTTATTTGTACCCCTATGTCTCTACAGCGTTTGGTTATTAGCCCCTGAAGGCAGCTTACCCTATATTTACTTTGATTTTTAAAGTTTCTAAAGATTAACAGACAAGGGACGACGGGTGTGGGAGACCATCCAACGCGGGCTATTATCAGCAAATAAAGCCACACGCCGGGGTATATTTTCTGTTGCATCTGGTTTGATTCCCAATGCTTGTATCCCCGCAGCAAATTGCTGAATTTGTTGGTATAGCTGAGAGTAAGTTAAAGAAACTTTGGGATTAGCGTGAGGGTCTAAAGCACTAGATCTTTAAATAACTTGAATTTATTTGCCACATTTCGGGTAGCGATCGCAAATCAGAATAATCTACTAAACCGTAAAGCCAAGGGCATACAATAAAGGCAATTTACCTTTTGCCTCTACAAGCGTGTTTCTTCAAAGCGGGCGACGGGCGGCGCTGCCACCCGCTATGAATGAAACAAACAAGTCAAATCCTCTTCCCTTCAGCATAGCTGCCCTCAGCCTTCTGCCCTCAGCATAGCTGCCTTGTTTCTTAAAAGTTAACGGCTTGTTGGGAAGGTTAACACTGCTTCTCCATGATCTGGAATCCAGACTAGCCACTCGTCATTTGAAAGCTGACACAGTAACAACGCTTCGTCAAAACTGTAGGGGTTGGGAAGAAGAGAAAGCTTTACCCAATCACCAGTTTGAATATTCTGCTGTTTTCGGTTTTCGTAA
Organism: Heteroscytonema crispum UTEX LB 1556; assembly: GCA_044006015.1. GTDB lineage: Bacteria > Cyanobacteriota > Cyanobacteriia > Cyanobacteriales > Nostocaceae > Heteroscytonema > Heteroscytonema crispum. The sequence continues at coordinate 99,958 of JBIPDF010000018.1, read as the reverse complement.
AACTGACTTGACCAATCTTGATTTTCTCTTGTGGCTTGCACTGCAACATCTGGTCTGCGAGTATCTATTATCATGGCTTTCTCTTGCGGTTAACGGACTCGCTAATCTAAAAATGTTTCTGTAACCAATGCTACAAAATAAGCAATTGTTTTGAAAAGTCACTGTTTTATAACTTTACCTTTGCTGGGGCGATCGCTCGTTATCTCTGTCAGGACTTACACAATTTGAACGGAATGTTAAGCATTTCAGACGTTGCATATCCCCCTAACCCCCCTTCAAAAGGGGGGGCACGCGGCCTTGGGGGTTTCCATGAGTGTGCTTTCCTGCCGTGGGCTTTACGTAAGTCCTATCTGTTTAAAGAATTTGCAAAGTTGCTGTCTGTAAAAAGCACATACGTGATTGTATTGACATTAGAGGCGTGAGAAAGTCTTTTTTTAAACTCACTTCTTCCAACTTCTCCAATGAGTAATAACACCCGTGTCAAAACGATTTTGCTCTTGGCTGCAAATCCTAGAGATACCTCTAAGCTGCGACTGGATGAAGAGGTACGGGAAATTGATGAGGGTTTGCGACGGGCAAATAAACGCCAACAGTTTAAATTAGAGCAGAAATCGGCAGTGCGATCGCGTGATTTTTATCGCGCAATACTTGACATTCAGCCCCAGATTGTTCACTTTTGCGGTCACGGTGCTGGAGAAGATGGAATTATTCTGGAAAATGAGACGAAGCAGACGGCGTATGTACAAGCTGACGCCCTGGCGAGTATGTTTAAGGTGTTTGCTAGGAAGGGTGTGGAGTGTGTTGTTCTCAATGCTTGTTATTCAGAGGTGCAAGCAGCAGCTATTAGCCAACACATTAAATATGTGATTGGAATGAATCGGGCGATCGCCGATAAGGCGGGAATTAATTTTGCTGTGGCGTTTTACGATGCTTTAGGCGCTGGGGAAGGGATAGAATTTGCTTTTGAGTTAGGTTGTTCTCAACTTATTCGTTTAAAAGAGGATCGTACCCCGGTTCTGAAAAAAAACCTGCTAGTTAATCCTGCTTCGACTGCCCTTGAGTCAGAAATTATTCCCCCAAAGCCATATCAGGGATTGTCTGCTTTTCAACAAGAGGATGCAGCCTTCTTTTTTGGGCGGGAGACTTTTGTTAATAGTTTAGTTCAAGCGACTCGCAAACAGCCTTTGGTGGGTGTAATTGGTCCAAGTGGTAGCGGTAAGTCTTCTGTGGTGTTTGCGGGAATGATTCCGCAGTTAGTTGCGAGAAGAAAAAACCTGGCTGATTGAAACTTTCCGCCCTGGTAAAGAACCATTTTATCAACTTGCTTCGGCATTGGTGCGGCAATTAGAACCAGAAATTGGTGAAACCCAACAACTGCGGCAAGCTGCAGGACTTGCAAGTGATATGCAACACAGTAGAATCACTTTGCAACAAGTGGTGTCTCGCATTGTGGAACGCAATGCTGGTAAACGTCTGTTGTTGGTTGCAGATCAGTTTGAGGAACTTTATAGACAATTATCTCCAGCCTAATCCTAAAGATGAGGAAGCGCAGGAGATTGAGAGGGATTTGTGTAAGCGTTAAATGGTGGTAACCACAGCTTTAATGTTGCTAACCACAGCTTTTATATTTGTAGCGATCGCACTTGTTGTCCTAACCACAGCTTTAACGTTGGTAACGACCAATTGTATATTTGTAGCGATCGCACTTGTTGTCCTAACCACAGCTTTAACGTTGGTAACGACCAATTGTATATTTGTAGCGATCGCACTTGTTGTCCTAACCACAGCTTTAACGTTGGTAACGACCAATTGTATATTTGTAGCGATCGCACTTGTTGTCCTAACCACAGCTTTAACGTTGGTAACGACCAATTGTATACTTGTATATTTGTAGCGATCGCCCAAGCGGTTGTGATATTATACCAATTCAAAAAATGTTTAAAGGCAGATAACCCCACCCGCCCTATCGGACACCCTCCCCACAAGCGCTTAGGGTTGGGGAGGGGTTTTATCCATGTGTCCCATTCTTTTTTTAAATTGATATTACATACCATTATCAAGACTGCACCCACGCCCGCCCGGAAATCAATTTCCGGGCTAATAGCTCAAGTCTACTTCAGTAGACTGAAATCCTCTGTTAGTCCACTAAAAGTGGACTATTGCTATTAGCCAGAGATTTTAATCTCTGGCGGACGTGGGCGGTAGATGATACTGTCCCAACCAAAAATTAAGGTTTTTAGGATTAGCCATTCTCAATAAACCCCGGCAGGAAAGCACACTCAGGGGAACCCCCAAGGGCGCGCTGCCTCGCTTTTTCACGCAGGTGCAAGATATAAGTTTTAACACCTTTTAGCTATCGGTTCCCAAAATGCGCGTTCCGGGCTTTAGTTTCGGGCTTATTAATCTATTTGATTATATTGCAAGGGCGATCGCCCGATCGCCCAAGAACGATAAACTGAAAAATAGACAAAATTCCCCAATTACAACATGTCAGCTACTTCTACACCCTCACTGCGCGAGCAACAACATCCTTTAATTCGTCAATTAGCTGATAGTATTGAAGCAGCTTGGCACAAGCACCTAGACTTATCACCCTACCATTTGCCAGCAGAGTTGGGTTATGTGGAAGGTAGACTCGAAGGCGAAAAACTGACGATTGAAAACCGCTGCTATCAAACAACGCATTTCCGCAAAATGCACTTGGAACTTGCCAAGGTGGGTCAAATGCTGGATATTTTGCATTGCGTCATGTTTCCCCGTCCAGAATACGACTTGCCGATGTTTGGTTGCGATTTAGTCGGGGGTAGGGGTCAAATTAGTGCCGCGATCGCCGATTTATCTCCCCTGAGTTCGCCAAATACTTTACCCGAATCTTATAATTATACACTTACCGCCCTACCTGAAGTTAACTTTTCTCAACCGCGAGAATTACCAGAATGGGGTGATATTTTTTCAGAATTTTGCATATTCATTCGTCCCGGTTCACCTGAAGAAGAAACGATGTTTCTGAATCGCGTACGGGACTTTTTAGATATACATTGTACAAATGCGATCGCATTAGCGCCCGCCTCACCCGAACAGGTAATAAAAATTATTGCCGGACAGCATAATTACTGTACAAAACAGCAACAAAACGACAAAACCCGTCGCGTATTAGAAAAAGCTTTCGGTCACACTTGGGCAGACAATTATATGACTACAGTTTTATTTGACCTGCCACAATAAACATTTCTTAAGAAAGTTATTTGCAGGCTATTTGTAGCAAAACTAAAAGTTAAAAGCTAATACTTAAAAGGTCAAAGCTGTAGGCTCTGTTACGTTTTTCAATATCATATGAATGTAAAATTCATTTAAAGTGAATTCGATGGAGTGAGAAAATATCAGCAGGGAAAACAACCAAATCTTTGGAAAAGATATCCAAAGATACTTTTTTGCTTTGTAAATATAATTCAGCTATGCTGCGGTAGCTGGAGGCAGAAGACACTTATGGAACCCACGCTTTTAGGCATGGAATTGAAGCGGTAGTACCTTTGTGTCTCGTTGCACTCGACCCTCGACACAAATCTTTTTATGTGAGTGCGGCTATAAACCTACAACGCGCATTTTTTATTGATACTTCTGCCCTCTGCAGTATACCTCTGCCTTTCTTTGTAACTTAGATGTTGCGTGATTATCGATAAGCCTTGAAATAAATTTCAGGAACCATTAGCTTAAACCCTATAGCACTGAAATCTTGTACCAGTCTCAACAACCGCCTGGGGGTTATAAACCGAATCGCACGTGCGGTTTCGCGCACCAAATAAATTACCCGCTTCGCGCCAAGCAAGCTACACAGCGAAGAAGCTTAAGTTAGCTAAAAGCTAACTTACATAGAAATCTTAACCCGTTTCAACGGATATAGAGAGGCGAAATTACCCTAGGGGTTCTCCTTTATGAGTACGCGTCTCTACAAAACCGGAAATTTCTTTCTTGGCTTAAATTGCTGTTAACAAGCGTGCCATTTGGTTATAAACCCGCTTGCGAATAGCACGCATTCATCTAAAAGAGGACTAGAAAATAATTTCAGTCCATTTCAATGGACTTAAGCTAAAAGCCTGTGAAATTTATAGCGCTTCTGAGTTGGATGCAACACACAACAATACGCAGTAGGGACAATTCAGGAATTGTCCCGGAGATCCCAATGTATTTGACGCAAGTGAGACCGCTATATTTCCGGGCATTCTTGAAAACGTGCAACATCTAAAAGCCATCAAAATTCACGGCATCACTTCAACCAGGCGCGTGTATCTTACCAAATTCCAGAATACATTTTTCCACTGGGGCAACACTTGTAAACTCTAATAAATTCTCCAAAGCATCTTGATTTATGGGGCACAATTTTCCTGATTGAAAATCAATGACAAAATTCCTAATTAATTAGGCACAGATGAAATATCAATGTGTTAATGGTTAATGGTTCATTGTTCATTGTTCGTGGTTCATAGTTCCTGATATTTATTTATCATCTATTAACTATTAGCTTTTAACTATTAACTCTTAACGTCAATTTCCAACAATATTTAGCTGACAACTACTATTGTTTTTCCTAATACTATTTTGTTTGAGATTACAACACTTCAATTTTTACAGCTGCCACCAGATCGGGTTATCTCAATCCAAAATCCAAAATCTAAAATCCAAAATGTCCAAGGTGAGTGAAAAGTCAAAATCGAGGGAACAGCCAAATGAGAAACCTCTGGTTTGGTGGGGTATCGGTTTAGCTTTACCAGTAGTTATTGCTGCTGGGGCGTTAGCTGTAGCCAGAATGGAGCAACTCAAAAAGATAACTGCTCCTTTACCCAACACGCAACAGGCTAGCACTGTTAGTGCTGTGGGGCGTTTGGAACCTAGGGGGGAAGTGATAAAGCTGTCTGCGCCAATTTCAGGAACTCAAGCGTCAAGAGTGCAGCAAATCGTTGTTAAAGAGGGTGAAAGAGTCGGGAGAGGGCAAATAATTGCGATTTTAGACGGTCGCGATACCCAAGCCGCCGCAGTGGAACAAGCAAGAGCAAAATTGCAAGAAACCCGTGCCAATTTAGCGCAAGTCAAAGCTGGTTCGCCAAGAGACATACAAGCCCAAAACGCAGTGATTTCGCGCTTGCAAGCCCAATTGCGCGGGGAAATGGCAGCTCAGCAAGCAACAATTACTCGAATTCAAGCCCAGTTAACGGGCGAACAACTCGCCCAACAAGCAACGGTTAATCGCGTCATCGCCGAGTTGCAAGGACAAGAAGATAGTTTAAGGGCGACAGTTTCGCGGGTACAAGCCGAACAACGTAACGCCCAAGTCGATGCTCAACGTTATGAAATGTTGTACACAGAAGGCGCGATTTCCCAACAGGAAAGGGATAGAAGACGCTTGAGTGCGGATACTAGCGGTCAGCAAGTTGTCGAAAGCGAAGCTAATCGTACGCAAGCGATCGCTACTCTTAGACAACAACTTGCTGAAGCCAAAGCCAACCAGGTAAAAACTATAGCGACTTTGCAACAGCAGTTAGTTGAAGCCAGAGTTACCCGAGATAAAACTATAGCGACATTGCAAAGGCAAATCGAAGAAGAAAGAGCCAAATACAACAGATTGCAAGAATTTCGTCCTACGGATTTGCAAATGGCACAAGCTCAAGTTAGTAATGCGATCGCGCAAGTTAGAAAAGCCGAAGCCGAACTGAAATTGAGTTACGTTAAAGCACCAATCTCCGGAGAAATTTTAAAAATTCACACCAAATCTGGAGAAGTAATGAGTGCAAATGGCATTGCTGAAATCGGACAAACCGATCAAATGACAGTTATTGCTGAAGTTCCAGAAGACAGCATTGGTAAAGTGCGTCTCAAACAAAAAGCTATTATCAGCAGCGATAACGGCGCTTTTAAAGGTCAATTAAAAGGAACCGTCTCCGAAATTGGCAGAAAAATTGGCAAACAAGACGTGCTGAATACAGATCCGGCTGCAGATGTAGATGCCAGAGTCGTAGAAGTGAAAATTACCCTATCTCCAGAAGATAGTTTAAAAGTTGCAGGTTTAACTTATGCCAAAGTACTTGTTGAAATAAATATTTAAATAAGGCAGAGGGCAGACGGAAGAAGGCAGAAGGAGGGAAAAGAAAGAAGGAATTAAGGTTTTTCATGCGTGCTTATAGTTCCCTAAAACTACCAACTCACAACAACCAACTCACAACAACCAACCACCAGCCACCAACTACTAACTACCAACTTCTCAGACGAGAAAATGAATCGCAAAAAAATACCTTTAGCATGGTTACAACTAACACGAGAAAAAACTCGCCTAGCCGTGGCTCTGGCAGGAATTGCTTTTGCCGATATTTTGATGTTTATGCAACTTGGTTTCCGGGATGCGTTGTATTACAGTAACGTTCGATTGCATAGCAGTTTAGAGGGCGAAATTGTTTTAATCAACTCTCAATCTAATGCCGTATTGGCAATGAAACCCTTTTCCCAAAGGCGTTTATTTAGAGCTTTAGATTTACCAACAGTCAAATCAGTACATCCTATATATTTAGACTATACAAGTTGGAAAAATCCCGTTACAGGTCGCCCTCGCAGCATCCTGACTTTTGGAATCAAGCCAGACTCGAACATATTTGACTTACCTGGAGTTCAGGAAAATATAGATAAACTGAAAATGCCTGACGTGGTTTTATATGACCGTTCGTCTCGGGTAGAATATGGTCCGATCGCTCAAGATTTCGACAAAGGTAAAACTGTCATAGCAGAAGTTAGAAGAAGGCGAATTAAAGTAGCAGGATTATTTACATTAGGTGCATCATTTGGCGCAGATGGTAACTTAATTACAAGTGATGTTAACTTTCTGCGAATATTCAACAACCGCCAGCAAGGATTAATTGATATTGGGCTGATTAGATTAAAACCAGGAGCAAACGCGACCGTTGTCGCTGAAGAATTGAAAAAATACTTGCCAGAAGATGTCAATGTTTTAACCAAACAACAATTTATTGAATTTGAGAGAAATTACTGGGCAAGTAGTACAGCGATCGGTTTTATTTTCACACTAGGGACAATCATGGGTTTCATTGTCGGAACCGTAATTGTTTATCAAATTCTTTATACCGAAGTTGCAGACCATCTGGCTGAATATGCCACATTAAAAGCAATAGGCTATACACAAAAATATCTGTTAATTGTGATTTTGCAAGAAGCATTTCTTTTAGCAGTTTTAGGATACATGCCTGGATGGGTTTGCGCTATGTTTTTATATAACATGGCTAAAGATGCCACATTATTGCCAGTTTTCATGAGTCTTGAACGTGCTATTACCGTGCTAATTTTGACTATTATGATGTGTTTTATTTCCGGCGCGATCGCCGTACGTAAATTGAAGGCAGCTGACCCAGCGGACATCTTTTAAGTTAGGAGGCGCCCAGTGGTAGGGGCGACAATTGTTCAGTTTCATGACAAAACTTCTTCCCAAATGCTTCGCCCGTAGAGTCGGCGCCCAGTTAAGAATTATGAGTTTTGAGTTTTGAGTGAGAAATGAAGGATTATGAATTAAGGCTTAGTTCATAAAATAAAACAACCCCTAAGTACCCACTAAGAAGGAACCACTAACAACCAGCAACTACCAACCACTAACCATTAACAAAATTATGAAAAAAGAACCTGTAATTGACATCAAACATATCAATCATTACTATGGAAAAGGCGCATTGAAAAAACAAATTTTATTTAATATTAATTTGTCAATATATTCTGGAGAAATTGTAATTATGACTGGACCATCAGGTTCAGGTAAAACAACATTACTAAGCTTAATTGGCGGTTTGCGTTCCGTACAAGAAGGAAGCCTAAAATTTTTAGGTGATGAACTATCTGGAGCCAGTCAACAACAACTTGTGCAAATCCGGCGTAATATTGGTTATATTTTCCAAGCGCATAACTTGCTGGGGTTCTTAAATGCTAGGCAAAACGTGCAAATGGCAGTAGAACTTAACGAAGATATTTCTAGAGAAGAAGCTATTACTAAATCAGAAGGTATGCTTCAGGCTGTGGGTTTAGATGATCGGGTTGATTACTTTCCAGATAATCTTTCTGGTGGACAAAAACAAAGAATAGCAATAGCCCGTGCTTTGGTGAATCATCCCCCACTAGTTTTAGCAGACGAACCGACAGCAGCTTTAGACAAACAATCAGGACGCGATGTTGTAGAAATTATGCAGCATCTTGCTAAAGAGCAAGGAACTTCTATATTGTTAGTAACGCACGATAACCGGATTTTAGACATTGCCGATCGCATTGTAGAAATGGAAGATGGCCGTTTAGCACGTGATTCCCAAAGTGCAGTCTCGACCCATAACTCATAACTATTAGAATAAGGCAGAAGTAAAAAGGCAGATGGTTCACCAGTGCGGTGGTGAAGGGGCACTGCGTCCGGGTAACACGACCGCAGGTGACTGGTGAAAGGGTTCCCCCACCGCAGTTTGGCGGGACCCAAACCGACACCGCCAACTGCTCGCTTGTTGCAACTGGCGAGGCGCGAAGGGCATTCGTGAAAAGCTTGATTTTTCAAGACTTTGATTGAATGTGAATGGTTAACTTATTTGGGCCCTTCTGTACTAGGTTGAAAATAGGGGAAGGGGAAAAGGTGAGTCAGCGCTGCGTCCGGGTAACACTCGCGCAGGCGACTGCGAAGTGCGAAGGGGAAAAGGGGAAAGCGGGACAAGCAGACGGCTGTGGGGTGTGGGAGACAAGACAATTCATAACTCAAAAAACTCAGCTAAGAACTCATAACTCATAACTCATAACTCATAACTCATAACTCATAACTCATAACCGCGAAGCGTTGCAAGCGTTGCGAAGCAATCTCATAACTGGGCGGCTGGGCGCCTCCTAACTCAAGACTCTTAACTTTGCGCCTCCTAACTTAATAAATATAGATGCATCCCTAAAGCATAATTATCGCTTTCCAGTGCCTGATTTTTTTGTTCCAGGCTGGTTTGGCGGTGCGGCGTTTGGTTGGCGGCTGGTGCGAAAAGTCACATTTACACCTTCATTCGATTGTTCTAACACCAACAGAGGGGTAGGTTTAGCCTTTTGATCCCAATGCATGTGAGCAATTCGACCTTGAATCGTCGGTTGCCAAGTATCGTCGTCTTCAGCGGGACTAAGGTAAGTTTCGATACAATCAATAATTTGGCTAATTGTGGCAGAAGTTGCTTGTGTTGGTAATTTCATTAAGCGAATTTGAATGCGAAACAGTACTCGCTTAACAAATTCTCCCTGAGTGTTAGTTTCATACTCTACATCAAAAATTTCATCTACCTGGCGTCCGGCGCTATTAGCAATTCCCACCATTCCTTGTTGACCTTGACCGGGACGCAGTGCTTGTGAAATTTTATCTTTAACCTTGATTTTGACTTGATTCACGATCGCAAAATGAAATACCTCCTCAGCCATCCGCATCCGCAGATAATCTAAGTTAAAATCCCGTGAGTTAACTAAATCGGGATTAGTTTCCATTTTGCGAATCGTTTCCAGCGCCAGCTTCAACTTTTTTTCTAATTCTTGCGATCGGAATTTTTCCAACTTGAGTTTTTTCTCCAGCTGATTCATTTGGATTTTGCCATACACAATTAAAGCAATCATTGCTAAAGTAAGTCCAAAGCAAGTTGCTATTAAGAATGGCGGTATTTGAGGATCGCTGGCTGGTACTTCCTGGAATGCTTGTTTGGTCTTTGCTCCTAGAGATTGGGCAATAATAAACATTGATATGGGCATGGTTGGCAAACAAAAAAAACTTGACTCCTAATCTTTAGGATGCCCATTTCTAAGGGGCAGATTGCGGTATTATTGGTATTTTTTACAGCTTATACCAGACCGCATATGTATAGATACCGCAATATTTCTGCAAGCGATCGCTTTACCAAAATTCGCCTCGTAGCCACCGATATGGATGGCACTCTGACTAGGAAAGGAAAATTTACTCCAGCCTTGTTGCAAGCTTTGGAAGATTTAGCAACGGCTGGTATCAAGGTACTGATTGTTACTGGTCGTTCCGCAGGCTGGGTAAGTGGTTTAGCTTATTACCTGCCAGTTGTCGGTGCGATCGCCGAAAACGGCGGTTTATTCTATCCATCAGGAAGCGAGTCACCAATAGCTTTAACCCCCATTCCCGACTTAGCTACGCATCGTCAGGATTTAGCAACAGCTTTTCACCAATTACAAGCCATATATCCCCAAATTCGGGAATCTGCCGACAATCGCTTTCGCATCACTGACTGGACATTTGATGTAGCTGATTTAACAATAAGTGAATTGCAAACCCTGGGTAATCTCTGCCAGCAAATGAGTTGGGGATTCACCTACAGCAACGTGCAATGCCATATTAAACCCCAAAGACAAGACAAAGCTGTTGGATTATTACAAGTATTGCGAGAATACTTTCCCCAATGCACACTAGAGCAAGTTGTCACCGTTGGCGACAGTCCCAACGATGAAAGTTTATTTGATGAGCGTTATTTTCCCCTTTCTGTGGGCGTAGCTAATGTGCTGCAATATACTAATCAACTACAGCATCAACCCGCCTATGTGACTGACGCTGCTGAAGGCGAAGGATTTTGTGAATTATCTAGGTATCTTTTGCAACAAATGCAAATACAAAGCTAGTGGTTCGCCACATTAATGCGTGATGGCTGATCCCAAACCGGGTTTCGTAAGAGTTACCCGGTTTCTAGCCGAGACCGATCGCGCACGCAAAGCGTGATGGGTTGTAGAGACTTTCAAGAAACACGCGGGCAGAAATCCAAGGTCCAAGGGGAAAGAGAAAAGGGAAAAGGGAAAAGGGGAAAATTATATAGTGTAGGACTTACGCACTGTACAAATTGATTATCTTGTGCATTAACGAAAATACGTCCTTTCAAACTTTGATCAATCATCCTTGGATAAATAGCGATCGCCTAAAAAGTGTCGAAAAATCAAGGTTAAATGCCTGAAATCCATACCCCATATTTGGTTTTTCTTGTCAATGCGTAAGTCCTATAGTGATCCATTTGTAACGAGAGCGTAAACCGCACCCGTAAGAGGCTTACCAGAATGGACATGCAACGCATGAGTGCGAATACACAAATACAAAGTGATGATTTTGATGCCATAACAATATCAGTCCTCTTCCAGAGGACTTACGCGCTTTCGACTGGGACTTATAGTCCCAGGCGAATGTGAACGCAGTCAGACAATCTGCACATACTTGGTGATTTTATTCACGTGCAATTGAGATGGTGCATTCCGGTCAAATTCGTTATTAGACCGAGAAGTGGAAAAGACGTAGGGACAATTCATGAATTGTCCCGAAGCTCGTATTTCGGGCAACGCAGAATTAATTTCCACTTAAGGGTCTATTTAACCGATCAACTTTGACGAGTAAAAAAAATTAGGTAACGCGAACTGAAAGCTCGCGTTTGCCTTTTGGGCGACCTTTCCGGCTGTACTAAAGATTCACCTATTCCCGCTGCGGGAGGCTCTCCAGAAAAAAGCCACGAAAGGCACAAGGTCTACTCGTCGCAGGGCAAGACAGATTTTGAAACGGTTGTCTGGCAAGCAGAGAAGATTTCAACAGTGGTTAAACCACAACATCAGCAAGCAAATTATTCAGCATGCACTCAAAAATAACGCAGTAGTGGCAATTGAGGATCTAACTGGTATACGAGAAACAACCAACCAACAACCAAGAAACAAGACTGAACGTAGACGTTCAAATTCTTGGTCTTTCTATCAATTACGTTCTTTTTTGGAGTACAAAGGTATTCAATTCGGTGTATAAATAATTGCTGTACCTCCAGCATATACCAGCCAAACTTGCCACTGCTGTTTTCATCTTGGGTTGCGTTCTGACAAACGCTTCAAATGTACTAACGAGTCTTGCGGCTGGAGTGGGGATGCCGACTACAACGGCAGCAAAAATATTGCAGCTATTGGGGATGCCTTTGTAAACCATCCCAGAGGCTCGAACTGTTTGTGTTGTCAACTTAATGTAGACAGTTCAGGGCTACTAAAAGCCCACACTGTACCCGATCAAGGGTCAGTGTGGGTAGTTTACACTATTAATCTAAAATAAGTTAGTAGCACTGAAATTTACTAATATGACAGCTACTGTACCTGTCGCTCTACAGTCCGATCCATTTTATCCCAGTGCTGATGGTCAACCTGTGGCAGAAACCTACGACCACCTTTATGCCTTGCTGACAACTCTAGAAGTCCTGAAACAATATCTTACTGGTGTTCAGGCTACTGTCTTGGGAAATCAATTTCTATACTATGCACAGGGTTTTCCTAAGTTGCGGGTTGCACCAGATGTAATGGTGATTTTTGATGTTGCACCCGGTGGTCGAGATAACTATAAAATCTGGGAAGAAAGTCAAGTTCCTAAGGTCATTTTTGAAATGACTTCTCCCGGTACTAAAGACCAAGACTTGGTGTTTAAAAAGACTTTGTACGAACAGCTAGGTGTTAAAGAATACTGGCTATTTGACCCGAAAGGTGAGTGGCTGGAAGAACAGTTACGCGGTTATCGCTTGCGGGGAGAAACTTTTGAGGTAATTCAGGATAATCGCAGCGACCCGTTACAATTGCGGTTGCAAGTCGAGGGACGGCTGATTAGTTTTTACCGCGAGGATACGGGGGAAAAGCTGCCCATACCAGATGAACTGGCCCAGGCGCTACGCCAAGAGGTGTTAGCAAGACAACAGGCTGAGGAACGCGCCGAACAAGAACGCCAGCGTGCCGAACAAGAACGCCAACGCGCCGAACAAGAACGCCAACGCGCCGAACAAGAACGCCAACGCGCCGAACAGGCAGAATATGAGGTGGAACAGTTAAAAGCGAGATTGCGATCGCTTGGAGTCAACTCCGATATTACTGAGTAATATTAAGTAATGTTGCGTTTAACTTCATAATCGGAACTTTTAGCATTAGAAGTTGAAGATAAAAGTTGAAAAAAAAGTTGCAATAGCTCAGGGTTTTCCCTGATGCTATTTAGAAAGGAAAATTTTCAACTTCTATGCACGAGCAATCATCGATTAGGCGGAGGTTGAGCCGCAGGCGAAGATTCCGATTGTGGAGTTTTCTATTACTGGTAGTTATTAGTGCGATCGCTATTTTTTTACTTGACCCGCTCAAAGCTGTGGGCAAGGAAAGTAACTACACGATTCACGCGACCCAGGACTTCAACCAACCGCAGTTTTACCCTATAGCACAAAAAGTTCCCTCTGTCCTCTATCGACCGGTTGGCAACTGGGTGGGGAGGCTAGTTTTGCCTGGGAAAGAGGCGATACAGGCGGGAACGGACTGGGCATGGATGGAAGTTCAATTCGCGCCCAAACAAGCACAAAACCTGGTTGGCAAAGTCGTTCGTCTGGAATGGAAAAACAAGCCAGAGTTGCAGTCTTACGTGCAAGTAACGACGCGAGATGTTAAATTTACTCCTGGCACCAAAAAAAGTTTAGCAAATGGAATTGTCCATCCGTTTCGTCTTGACGGTCGTATTAAAGTAGGACCGCTACAGTCACTCGCCGGCGCTAGACCGAATGATGATGTAATTGTCTCTTTAGATAAAGCGGATATCGGAGTTGATGGTGACGGTCAGCCAGTTATCCAAATTGAGCGCGAACCGGAATTGGTAACTGGACGTTACTATGGTTTGGTGAAAATCCTCCAACCAGAACAAGTTAGCAGTACCTATCCAGCTGCTAAAACCTGTCCGGGAAATCCTCCCTGTAAGAGCGAATACTTCCAGGTGCGTCATTTTAATTCTGCTGACGGTAACTTTAACGGACCTGTGGAAACAATCAGAGTTCCCCAGCAAGTTTTGGATACACGGAAATTCTTTCAATCTACTCCCTACAAACTCGAAGACTCTCCCGCAGGTAAAGCAGGGTGGTATATATACGGAGCTAAAGATGCCAAAGGTATATTTATTGTTCAGGGATTAGCACCGCGATCGCTTTTCCAATTGCAACCAAATCAAGTAGTTTTGGGAACAGAGGCGGGAATAAAATACATCAAATGGGGGAATTGGAAAAATCTTAAGGAAGAAAAAGGAAAAGTCAAAAAAGTTTTGGTAGATGGGACTGCACAGCAATCAGCCCAAGCACTATCTAACTGGAAGGAAGGTGATAAAGCAATTGTCATGCATGCGTTTGGCGGAATTGGCGGCAAAAATGGCGAATTTGGAGCCGGATTAACCTTGCTAAATACGATCCCCGGACATTTTGCCTTTGGACTGGCTCAAATAGTTCGCGACCCTTTCACCAAAGAGTTACAGTTTGATGTTAAGTATCAGCAGGTTTATGCCAACAACCCTGATGGATTGATATCAGGAACGCACTCTTGGGCAAACTATATGGGCAACTTGCAGTGGGGATGGGCGGCGACGCGACCGATATCGGATATCCTCATCAAGTATGAACCTTTGACGCAAGACTATAATTTCAATGGCATTACCCTCTCGCCGATGCGGGAATTTATGCAACAGTTGCAGGTGATGATGGCTCGCTATCGAATCGGAGATGGTACGGGAAGTGCTACCGTTGACGCCGCAACTTCTTGCGTTCAAGATTCCAATCAAGCATTATACAGCACTATCAAAGTCATCAGACAGCGAGTTGATTCTACCCCAGCCATCCAAAAATGGCTTGAAGCTAATCCCAATGACCCCCAAACCTTGCGCTTTCAAGAGCTTGTTTCTTTAAGTTCAGACCTTGAGCGACAACTAAGTCCTTTGGGGATCGTCCGTGCTGACTGGAATAGCAACGCAGATATTCTCACAGGAGTTGGCAACGAAGCACAACCATTCCGCGATCGCAGTTTTTGGGCTGGACTGACAAGTTGGCGAACCATGATGCCACGGCAGGCACATGATGGACTTTCCACCTTATTATTAAGACATGGTGGCAAACTGTGGTTCCTCTCAAGCACTCAAATCGGAGGATGGCAGCAAGATATTTTCCCCATAGAGCCGACGGCTGTTTTAGGAAGGATTAAAATTCCTTTTACCGAGATTGCTCCTATCCCCACTCTGCTTGGTCGGATATTAGGGTCTTTAGTAGTACCCAATGTCCGAGATTTCCTGGTTGTGCTGGGCACATTATTAATTTATGGCTCGATCGTCTTTCCTTTGGGCATAATGTTTGGATTTTTCCAGTTAACTGCGCCTTCTAGCAACTGGGTTAACCAGCTATTACCAGCACTCAGGGCTTCGATAATTCCGGCTTTTGTCGAAGAGTTGGTATTTCGCGTTTTGCTGCTTCCCCATCCCACAGAAGTAGTAAGTTGGTTAAATTGGTCATTGTGGGGAGCATTGAGCGTGGTACTATTTATCCTTTACCACCCTTTAAATGCCAAAACCTTTTTCAAGCCTGGAATCCCAATCTTTTTTAAGCCAATTTTCCTGCTATTAACAGCACTTTTAGGGCTTTCTTGTACCATCGCCTATGGATTCACTGGTTCTTTGTGGACGGTCGCCAGCATCCACTTTGTTGTATTGCTAGTTTGGCTGTTGTTTCTAGGGGGAACGCAAAAATTGCACCCGAAGCGATCGCTTTCAAAGCAGGCATTTGCTGAGTGAACTTGCTTTCCCAGCACTGCTGTTTTTTTGCTCTCAGACACGATAAATCGCGTCTGGTATCATTTCACTTTAACGGCGATACATATAAATCTTGTAGAGACGTGATATGTCACCTCTCTACATCATCCCTATTTATATTAGGACTTACGCTTTCATTGTCTCAAAAGCCCGATCTCAGTGCAGTAATTCATGAATTACCGCTACTCCCGAATTTTTTTGCGTAAGTCCTGTGTATAAAGGATTTGGTGAAATGGTCTGAGAGCAAAATTCCCCTATTCATCGGCTTTCCAATCGGACTTAGGGGAATCAACAGCTATCAGTTTTAATTCCCATCAACTTTCTTTTGATATCGTGTCCGTTTAATTGACATTAATAAAAAATTCCTAAATAGTCGATACTCTGCAATGTACAGAAAATGCTCGTCGCCTACTGTGCGGGCGCTGGCTCAAATTTCCCGTCTCTACATCATATGTAATTTGCCGGACATAATATGAGTCTCCCACAAAAAGTAGTGGTCGGCGTTGGTGATGACCGCGCTTTTACTATTCGCTGATTTAAACACTCCTGCAAATTAGAGTTAGCAAGCCTACTCTAATTTTTGATTAGTTCTTTTAACAACTATATTTGCATATACTTATCAAACTATAGCAATCCTATATGATTTGTGAAAGTTCACGGTGTCCAGAAACCGGGTTTCTAAATTTTCATCAATCATGCGCGGGCTGCTATATGGATTGCCAGCTATTAGGTAATCTTTGCCTTGATATTTTGTAACAAATTTAACAAATCACTAAATAAGGAATAGTTTAAAATCGATTGTCTTTGTTGCCTAGTACTACCAAATTATACCTAGAGTGAGAGCAAAACCGCCGTTTTGCGAGAAAAAATTACACCAAAAGGTACTGTTTGATTCAAGTGTGAATGAATTAGATTCAAGATATGCGATCGCTATCACCCACATCAGCAAAAAAAATTTTTAAAACCCCCATTTTTATATTTTCTTTGTTATTTTGTATGTGGTGTAACACTTATTGAGCAGGGGGTGGGTTTAAATAACAATTAATTACAGTGCTTTCAAACGAATTGCAAGTAAAAGCCATTGTTTTGGGTTGCCCAAATAAGGGTCAAAAGTAACAACCAATTTGAAGTAAATAGTTCAGCAATAACAGGAGAACATTTCTATCATGCTTCAAACAAATAATCAGCATATTATCTTGTCAGATTTTGTAAGTTCCGGTGTACAAAGCAATCAAACAGGCGGTAAAAGTAGATTTGCAAAACCCAAATTGGATGTACTGCAACCATTGCGTCAATGGCTGGATTCATTAGAAATCGAAAATCGTCAATTAGCTCTATTTATTGCCAAGCTAATCCCCTCTCAGTGTCCCTTTGAGCGTGATGTCGTGTTATTTGGTCGTAAAATCGCTCATATTCCGCCAATGTGCAAGCTAAATCCCCTTTATGACCAATTTGTGGGCTTGCGTTTTCGCGCTTTGTGTTATTTAGTAGATCGGTGTGGTGAAGATATCACATCCTACTGTTAAAAATGACCAGAGAAAGCACAACATGGAAATAAAAATTGAGCATCAACCCAGTGAAGAACGCCTCAACCAGTTGGGTGTATCCAAATGGGGAATTTGGGAAAAAGAAGTCTCAAAATTCCCTTGGACCTATGATACTCAAGAAACTTGCTACTTTTTAGAAGGGGATGTAACAGTTACCCCACAAGGCGGACAGCCCGTGAGAATGGGCAAAGGTGATTTAGTAACTTTTCCGGCTGGAATGTCTTGTACATGGGAAATTACCAGCGACGTCAAAAAACATTATTGCTTTGATTAGTCAAGATTGATGAATCCGTAGAGATACGATTAATCGTATTTGTACAGTAGAGACGTGATTAATTGTGTCTTTAGAAGTATCGATAATAATTCCCCTTGTCTTCTTGTCCAATTGACAGGGATGTTTGCACCGAGTGTTGTAAAAAGTGGCGAAATCGGTCAATTGTTGTTATCTCATCGCCTAAATAATTTTTCTAAAATTCTCGAATAGAGATATCAACATATAGCAGTCCGCGCATCATTCGCTTTTAAACGAGAAGTTGGGTAATTCCTGTGAAACCCGATTTCTGAAGCTTTCGATTCTCACTTTGAGAAGCGAGGACTGCTATAAACAGTATCATATTTGGCCCTTGGCGAATTTGTTTAGCTGCAACTTTTAGTTTCCAGGGTTTGGTGCAAGATGCGAAAGTCGCATTTTGGAAATTTCCAAATTTTAGATGTCTTCGCTTCAACGAAATTAAAAGTCTTCGGTTTTTTGGAAAAGTCACGATTGAAATCAAGGCTAATATAGCAATTGTCGCTGATATTTGTGAAAATTCAAAGTCTCAGAATCCCGGTTTTTTTGAGAAACCGGGATTCTCATTTCTCGGGAATGATGCGCGGAATGCTATATATAGCGCTTCTGGGTTGGATGCAATACACAATCGCTTCTCAGTAGGGACAATTCATGAATTGTCCCTACGATACCCAGTATTTGACGCAAGTGAGAACCGCTATATTGTGCTTGATTATTTTGATTATTTACAAAAGTGATAAATAAATCACTTTTAAAAAGCTAAGAAAATATAGCAATCTTATCTGAGTTGTGAAAATTACAAGCTTTCAGAAGCCCGGTTTCTTGAAGAAACCGGGTTTCTCCACTTTCAAAGGACTGCTATAGGCTAGCAGCGTCAGCCCTAGAAGAGGTAAGCAAACCCAGAGAAGCGGGGAGGTTTCTCTTAAGATTCCCCGCGCCTCTATGTCCTTATGTCCGCCTGTTAGTGATTTTTCGGCTTAGAGATAGCAAAGAGAAATTCTACAAAAGAAAGCAGTATGGGGCTAATAGGGCTAATCAAGTATTGAAACAGGAAATCAGCGATCGCGGTTTTGCGGGGACGGTTGAGAAAGAATGTGGCAACGATATTACCAACACAGGCTAAAGTTCCCGTCACGAAGAAAAACGGCATAAAGCTGCCAAAGATACCTCTGATACCCCCGGCTGAGTTGCTGCCGGATAACCCGCCAATACCAAAGGCGGTAAACATGTTTACCGTAATTGCTGGGGTAATTATTGAGGTCAAAAAAGCTTGGGGTGGCAGCGGGTGCCACTGCTAACCAAGCACCTAAGCAAAACCAAAATATACAAAATGCGATAATAAGAGTAAATGCTAGAGGTGCTGTCACTAAGGGCGAAAGACCAAAACCTACAACTGTCATCCCCACCGCTAGCCCAAAGCGATCGCTTAACCAACGCGCTGCAACAACCAAGGGTACACCGTAAGCAATGCCAACACCAATGCCGGCAATCAAGCCATAACTAATCACCAGCAAGGGTTAATGGCTAATCTTTATTTGTGAAACTGGATTTGGTGGGCATTGCCCTACTACGATATTATTAAGCTCGCGTTTACAGAGAATTGGTATAAGCTAAAATTCAATTAGCGATCGCCTCAAAATTAAATTCGCACTTGACAACAATCTCTGCAACTTTAACAATTACAAATTGTAATTATTTTTCGCAATTTTTAATAGTTAATTTTTCACTAAACATCTATCTTTTGATGGAGTGAAGGTATACCTTAAGGAATACATCTTGGGATAAAATTTTGCCTAGAGTTACTACCATCCCGATCGCTATAAAGCAAGGATACGGCGATGGCTCAGAAAGTTGTAAATCAATTTTTAGATAGAGTAAGACACGATAAAGCCCTTAAGGAAAAACTAAAAGCAGCAACAAACTGGCAAAGTTGTCTGCAAATTGCTGAAGACACTGGCTATCACTTCACCTCTCAAGAACTTGAGGCTGAATTAAATGAATTGCCTGACGAAGAAGTTGTAGCAATGATGAATCCTGGTGTAGCGCCCAGACGGCACCTGAGTCCAAGATAAGAATGTGAATGTTGTTAGATTTATAAAGGCACTGCAAGATTAAACTTGCGTGCCTTTTGTAATATTGTGTCATAACATCATCAGTTGCATTCCATTGCAACTGAGTTCACTAGTACAAAAAGGCAGAAGATCGATGGGCAGAGAAGCCACTGCGGTGCCGGGGTTCCCCCGGTTGAAGCATGTGGCGTGGCAGAAGGAAAAAGCTTGATTTTTCAAGACTTTCATCAAATGGAATGGTTGGCTTATTTCCGCCCTTCTGTACTAGATTCTTGGCAGTGCTGTAGCGCTACTGCTTTCTGATGATGCTCATTGGGTGACTGCTTAAAATATCCCAGCTACAGGCGGAATTGTCTAGAACAATACCACTAATTAATACTCCCCTGACTGCGCCTATCTCGCTGACGAGTCTTTAATACTTACGCACGAGTGTTTAACACTCAACGACGAAGTTCAAATACTCAACTCGGAGTGTTTAACACTCAACGACGAAGTTCAAATACTCAACTCGGAGTGTTTAACACTCAACGACGAAGTTCAAATACTCAACTCGGAGTCTTTAACACTCAACGACGAAGTTCAAATACTCAACTCGGAGTGTTTAATACTCAACGACGAAGTTCAAATACTCAACTCGGAGTGTTTAATACTCAACGACGAAGTTCAAATACTCAACGACGAGTGTTTAATACTCAACGACGAAGTTCAAATACTCAACGACGAGTGTTTAATACTCGCGCACGAGGTTTAAATATTCATCGATGAAGCAAACTGTGGGAAAGAAAAGTAATACCGTTAGGATATTTAATACCAATTCTCTAAAATCTAACTACACATCTAGATGTAGGGGAAAGGGAAAAGGGAAAAGGGAAAGGGATTTTATTTGTAGCCACCAAACATAGAAACAGTATAATCCATGAACCACACTGACAAACTCGATACCGAGTCTCAGCGGCTTGCTGAAGAAGTGCGGCGCTCGAAAAACTGGAAGCGATGGGGTCCGTACCTCGCTGAACGCCAGTGGGGAACGGTGCGCGAGGATTATTCGGCGGATGGGTCAAGCTGGGATTACTTTCCCCATGACCATGCACGGAGTCGCGCTTATCGTTGGGGCGAAGATGGACTTTTGGGAATATGCGATCGCCAAAGTCGTCTGTGTTTTGCCCTTGCTTTGTGGAACGAACACGACCCGATTCTCAAAGAACGCATTTTCGGGTTGAATAACAGTGAGGGAAATCACGGAGAGGACGTTAAAGAATATTACTTTTACCTCGATTCAACGCCGACTCACTCTTACATGAAAGCACTTTACAAATATCCCCAAAGTGAGTTTCCCTATAAGCGTTTGGTTGAAGAAAACCGCCGTCGTGGCAAGGACGAATCAGAATTTGAACTTATCGATACTGGCATTTTTGCAGAAAATCGCTACTTTGACATTTTTGCTGAATACGCCAAAGCTGCTCCCAACGACATTTTAATTAAAATTACCGTTGCAAATCGCAGTTTGGAAACTGCTACACTGCATCTATTACCGACAATTTGGTTTAAAAATACTTGGTCTTGGGGTCGCACGGGCGAAAGTTATTGGTCAAAACCAAGCATCGAGTTAAAAAACGAAGGGGAATTGTTACTATCTCATGAAACACTCGGCAAATTTCGCTTTGCTGTCGAACCGTTTCCCAATAACGATGCGCCCAAGTTCCTATTTACTGAAAACGAAACCAACGCCGCAAAGCTATTTGACGCAGAAAATTCCAGTCCCTACGTTAAAGATGCTTTCCACGAGTACATCGTGAATCAGCGCATTGATGCTGTGAACCCAGAAATGACGGGAACCAAAGCCGCAGCACATTACCGTCTAGAAGTCCCTGGTGGCGAAGAAGTGAGCGTACGTTTGAGGTTATTTGCTGAAGAACAAGCCCCACAACAACTTTTTGACCAAGACTTTGAGGAAATATTTCAACAGCGCATCCGCGAAACTGAAGAATACTACTCCCAACACATTTGCAGCAAACTTTCCCAACACGAAAAGCGCGTTGTAAATCAAGCGAATGCCGGTTTGCTGTGGTCAAAACAGTTTTTTCATTATGGTGTAAAAGATTGGCTAGAAGGCGATCCAGCCCAACCGTCCCCACAAAGGCAAAGTAACGAACGTAACACAGACTGGAATCATCTTTACAACCGCGATATCATTTCCATGCCCGATAAATGGGAGTATCCCTGGTACGCCAGTTGGGATTTGGGATTTCACCTCGTCGCCTTTGCCAAAATTGACCCAGAATTTGCCAAACAGCAGCTGATTTTGTTTCTGCGGGAATGGTATATGCACCCAAACGGACAAATACCAGCTTACGAATTTGACTTTTCCGATACCAATCCGCCAGTATTACCCTGGGCTTGCTGGCGTGTTTACAAAATCACAGCATGTAAAGGAAAACGCGATCGCATTTTTCTTGCCCGTGTCTTCCAAAAGCTGTTAGTCAACTTTACTTGGTGGGTAAACCGCAAGGATGTTGAGGGGAAAAACATCTTTGCTGGCGGATTTTTAGGAATGGATAATATTGGCGTATTTGACCGTTCCAAACCTCTACCCACGGGTGGATATCTTCAACAAGCCGACGGCACCGCTTGGATGGGATTTTACTGTGTCACCATGTTAGCAATGGCACTAGAACTCGCCCGTGAAGACCCAACTTATGAAGATATCGCCTCAAAATTCTTCGAGCATTTTATCGCCATCTCCGATGCCATGAATCGAGTTGGCGGAACCGGACTTTGGGACGAAGAAGACGGCTTTTATTACGATCAACTAGCCGTAGATGGTAAGACAATTCCCTTAAAAGTGCGATCGCTTGTGGGATTGGTGTTATTTTTTGCCGTAGAAATAGTAGATACCGAACTAATCCAGCAATTGCCTGGATTCTCCAAGCGAATGCAGTGGTTTTTGCAGAACCGCCAAGACGTAACTCAGCACATATCCTGCATGAAAAAAGCTCAATCTCACGGACGCTTATTGCTAGCCATTCCCTCCCAAGAACGTCTGGAAAGAGTGCTGCGCTACATGTTAGATGAAAGCGAATTTCTTTCGCCTTACGGTATCCGTTCACTTTCGCGCTTCCATGAAAAACACCCTTATGTTTTGAAAGTTGACAGCGAAGAGTATCGCGTTGAGTATCTTCCTGGTGAATCAAACACTAATTTTTTTGGTGGCAATTCTAATTGGCGCGGACCAATTTGGTTTCCATTAAATTATCTGCTCATCGAAGCATTAGAACGCTATCATCATTTTTATGGCGATCGCCTACTGATTGAGTGTCCCACAGGTTCCGGGCAAAAGATGAACCCGTCACAAATAGCCCACGAACTTGCAAAACGTTTAACGCAAATATTCCTACCAGACGAAAAAGGATGTTGTCCTTGGCACGGTAACAATCAATATTTTGCCAAGGACCCCCACTGGCGCGACTTAGTTTTATTTCACGAATATTTCTGCGGTGATTCCGGTCACGGTTTGGGAGCAAGTCATCAAACCGGATGGACAGCGCTAATTGCCAGGTTATTGGATGATTGTGGTAGGAAAAGAAAAGATGAGAGGGGGAAACAGGCAAAAGAAGACAAATTATAGCGCTTCTCGGTTGGGTGCAGTACAATGCGTGACCATTCGATGGTAAACCTCTCTTCTATGAGGCTATCCACTACCTACTATCCACTACCCACTACCTACTAACTATTTATGGCAAAACCTGTAATTTTGACAGTTGATGACGATCCTGAAGTTTTGCAAGCCGTGGCGCGGGATCTGCGACAAGAATATGGCGATCGCTTTCGTATTTTACGCGCAGAATCGGGTGCGATCGCTTTAGATGCCCTGCAAAAACTCAAACTCCGCAACGAAACTGTGGCAATGTTCCTCGTGGATCAACGAATGCCCCAAATGTCCGGCGTCGAATTCCTACAACAAGCCCTAGAAATGTTTCCCGAAGCCAAACGGGCACTACTCACTGCTTATGCAGACACCGATGCAGCCATCCGCGCCATCAATACCACCAAAATTGACTACTATTTAATGAAGCCCTGGGACCCGCCCCAAGAATGCTTGTATCCAGTGCTTGACGACTTACTCGATGACTGGCAAGCATCTTTCCGCCCACCATTTGAAGGCATTCGCGTCATCGGCAACCGTTGGTCACCCCATTCCCATCAAGTTAAAGACTTCCTCGCACGAAATCAAGTACCTTACGAATGGCTGGATATCGAATTATCAGCAGAAGCACAACAACTCTCTGAATATGCTAACTGTGATAAATTAAACCTACCTCTAGTTATTTTTGCTGATGGTTCCAGCCTCCTCCAACCCAGCAACATCCAAATAGCCGAGAAAATCGGACTGCAAACCCAAGCCGGAAACCCCTTTTACGATTTAATAATCGTCGGCGGCGGTCCCGCCGGGCTAGCAGCCGCCGTATATGGCGCATCCGAAGGACTGCGTACAGTCATGATTGAACGCGAAGCCCCAGGAGGACAAGCAGGCACAAGCTCGCGTATCGAAAATTACCTAGGATTTCCTGTAGGATTGAGCGGCAGTGACTTAGCAAGGCGTGCAGTAACACAGGCAAGACGCTTTGGTGTAGAAATTTTGACACCGCAGGATGCTACAGGCATTCGGATAGAAGACCCCTATCGTTTCATCACCCTCGCAGACGGCAGCGAAATCAGTTGCCATGCCATGATTTTAGCGTTGGGTGTATCGTGGCGGCGGCTGAACGTACCGGGACTTGAACGTTTGACAGGCGCAGGAGTGTACTACGGTGCAGCCCAAACCGAAGCCATGAGTTGCCAAGGAGAAGAAGTATATATAGTTGGTGGCGCAAACTCTGCCGGACAAGCTGCAATGTACTTTTCTAAATACGCCCACCACGTCACCATGTTAGTACGCGGCGACTCCCTAACAAAGAGCATGTCTCAATATTTAATAGACCAAATTGGAGAGACAGCAAATATCACCGTACAAGTGCATTCTAGTGTTATTGAAGCAAAAGGCGAGACAAGTTTAGAAGCACTTATGATTCAAAATACCCTGACAGGTGAAACACAAACCGTACCTGCGACTTCGTTATTTATTTTCATTGGCGCACAACCGCGTACCGAATGGTTAGATGGCGTCGTCGAAAAAAGCGATCGCGGTTTTATTTTAACAGGACAAGACTTGCAGCCAAATGGACGCCGCCCCAAAGGATGGACATTAGATCGCGATCCATATTTATTAGAAACAAATATCCCCGGTATCTTTGCCGTAGGTGATGTGCGTCACGGTTCAGTCAAACGCGTAGCCTCCGGAGTTGGAGAAGGTTCAATCTGCGTTCAATTTGTTCATCAATATTTGAGCAAAGTGCTGTAATTTATAGTATTTTTAGACACTTATGCACATCGATTTCAAAGCAGCAGAACTTAAAGATATAGATAGTCTGTTAATCTTCATGGAAGAATTCAATGAAGTAGACAATCATCCGTTTAATGCTGCTATTGCCCGTGATAGTCTCACAAAATTGTTGAATAATGAATTCTTGGGTCGTATTTGGTTAATTCACCACCAAAACGAAGCCATTGGTTATATAGTTTTGACATTTGGCTACAGCATAGAATATCACGGGCGCGATGCCTTCATCGATGAATTTTACATTCGCAAAAGTCATCAAAGGCAGGGTATCGGCAAGCAAACCCTCAAGTTTGTAGAAGAAGTAGCTTACTCTTTTGGTGTTAATGCAGTGCATTTAGAAGTTGAACGGGAAAATACATCAGCACAAGAACTTTATCGTCGCATTGGCTTTAAAGACCAGAACCGTTATTTGATGACCAAATGGCTAACAAACCCGTGATTTTCTGGCTTTGGTAAATTAGAAGCAAAAATCAATTTTTGATGTCACAATAAAATTAGAACAGAGAGGTAAAAACCATGCAACAAATAACTCTCGCCGAAGCATCACAACATTTACCCGAATTAGTTAAAGCCGCAATCAACGGTGAAGAAATAGTAATTACAAAAGATGAAAAGCCCGTTGTTAAACTCATTCGGGTATCAGAAGTCAAGAAACGCCATCCAGCCAAAGCAGGGAGTGCTAAAGGCTTAGTCACAATGTCAGATGATTTTGATCAGCCTTTAGAAGACTTCAAGGATTATATGTAATGAGGTTACTGCTGGATACTCATACGTTCATTTGGTTCGTCATCGACAGCCCTCGTCTCAGCGTTATGGTACGGGGGCTAATTGAGGATGAGAATAATGAAAAGCTACTTAGTACAGCTAGTATTTGGGAAATGGCGATTAAACATAGTAGTGGCAAACTAAGTTTTGGTTTACCTTTAGAGTATTTATCGAGCGGCAATTAAGCCTGAACAGTATCGATTTGCTCAATATAAATATAGACCATATCGATGTTGTTTCATCGCTACCTTTTCATCATCGCGATCCGTTTGATCGAATTATAATAGCACAGGCGATGGTAGAACAGATACCCATCCTCAGTGCTGATTCTGCTTTTAACGCCTATCCAATTCCGAAAATGTGGTAAGTCTAGATTTGTAGGTTGGGGAGCCAGTGCGTTGCGCGAGTCTCCCGCGTTGTAGCAAGTGGCGTTGGAACGCAGTGGAACCCAACATTCATTAGCAAAGATTTCGTTAGATTTCGCCAACCGCTTCACCCAACCTCCTAAATACTAACACACCCCACTTAATATCTTCTCTCTTCTTCTCTTTCCTCTGCTTTCTCAGCGCCTCTGCGGTTAATTACTCTTAAAAAAAACTCTTACACAACAATAAAATACCCCTAATCCAACCAATCCTTTCATCCAAAATCCTTTCATCCAAAATCTAAAAAGTATTGCCATGCTGCACGACCCAAACCAAAAATCACTCTTCCCCAAATTAGCCGACGAAGCATTAGAAGAAATGCAGCAATTTGGCACCCAAATTCAACTCAACACAGATGATATACTATTTAAAGAAGGCGATTCCAACTACAACTTTCATGTAGTCCTAGAAGGCGAAATCCAAATAACAAAACTAGTCGGCGGCGAAACAAGACTGCTAGCAATTCATCGCCGGGGCGAATTTATGGGCGAACTTTCCATGCTAACAGGTGCAGGTGCAATTGCAAGCGCCCATGCACTAACACCCAGCCGTGTCCTCCGCATCGATAGCGAAACCTTCAAACACATCATGGCAGAATGTTCGCCCCTAGCAGATGTAATTCTTACCGCAATGGCGGGACGAACCAAAGACGTTGAATCACAACTTCGGCAACAAGAAAAACTGGCAGCACTTGGTAAAATGTCAGCAGGACTTGCTCACGAATTGAACAATCCAGCAGCCGCAGGAAGACGCGCCGCCGGACAATTGCGAGAAAATTTTCAAAACTTGCAAACTCTGGCTTTGCAGTTAAATTCACTTTCCAAAGAACAAGTAAAATTCATCACAGAAACTCAACTTCAAGCAACAAAACATGCCACAAATGCACCCAAACTCGACCCCCTCACCCAAAGCGACAAAGAAGACGAAATCACAGATTGGTTAGAAGACCATAATGTTAAAAATGCTTGGAAACTATCCTCTACATTAGTTTCCGCTGGACTAGATAATGCAAAGTTAGATATTCTTGCTGACAACATCCCCAGCGACTGTCTTAGCAACGTCTTAACTTGGCTAGAAGCAACATTATCTTCCACCGGATTAATCAACGAAATTGAACAAAGTACCGCACGTATTTCCGATTTAGTAAAAGCAATTAAAGGCTATTCTTATATGGATCAAGCCCCATTGCAAGAGTTAGACGTGCATGAAGGAATTGAAAACACTTTGCTCATTCTCAATCATCGGATTAAAAAAGGAATTATCGTTAATCGCGAATACGATCGCACTCTACCACCCATCTGTGCCTATGGCAGCGAACTCAACCAAGTTTGGACGAATTTAGTTGACAATGCCATTGATGCAATGGATGGTAAAGGCGATTTAACAATACGCACATCCAAAGAAAATAATTGTATTTTAGTAGAGATTTCAGATACTGGAATTGGTATTCCACCAGCAGTTAAATCTCGCGTTTTTGAACCTTTTTTTACAACAAAAGAAGTAGGTAAAGGTACAGGATTGGGTTTAGAAATTGCCTACAAAATTATTGTGGAAAGACACAAAGGCGATATTCATTTTGAATCAAAACCTGGTGACACCCGCTTTCGAGTACGTTTGCCAATTAAATCTGCTGCAAACTTATGAGGTAGATGATGATTGATGAATATATTGAAACCCAAATGGGTAATCTTTCTATTCCAGGTCTTTCAGTCGCAGTAGTGCGAGACAGTAGCCCTATTTTAATGAAAGGATATGGGTTAGCTAACATTGAATTAGCGGTTCCTGCAACTGAGAAATCAGTTTATGAAATAGCATCAATTAGCAAAACTTTTACCGCCACTGTCACAATGATGCTAGTTGAAGAGAATAAAATTAGTTTAGATGACAGTATCACTGATTATTTAGATAATCCACCGATCGCATGGCAACCCGTTACTTTAAGACATATTCTTTGCCATCAGTCTGGCATTCGTAATTATACAACTATTGAAGATTATTGGAAAACAACCAAACTTGACATATCAAAACCAGCAATTATTGCCCTTGTATCGCAATTACCACTGATGTTTTCACCTGGTGAATATTGGTCTTATGACAATACTGGCTATTATTTACTTGGTTTGATGCTGGAAAAGGTCAGCGGAAAACCTTACGAAACATTGTTAAACGAGCGTATTTTTGAACCACTGGAAATGAAGGCAACAGTGATGAATCAACCAGCGGTAATTATTAAAAACCGCGTTGCTGGTTATCGGTTAGAAAATAATACTCTTTATAATAAAGAATATTATAGTTCATCAGGCACTTACTCCGCTGGTGGATGGTTATCATCAGTCGCCGATTTGGTGAAGTGGGAATCTGCGCTTTGTGAAGATAAACTCCTCACAAAATCAACATTAGAATTAATGTGGACACCCCACAAATCATTGCAAGAAAACGAATGCAAATCTGGATTTATGCAAGGACTGGGTTGGCATTTACCAAGCTATCCTCAGAGAAAAGTTATCACTCATAATGGTGGTATTAAAGGCTTTTCTTCAAATATGACGCGTTTTGTTGACGAGAAACTTACTGTTATTTTGCTTTGTAATTTAGAATATATTGAACGACCTGATGTAATTTCTAAAAGTATTGCCGAACATTTTATTCCTGAACTCACCCATGAACCTCTCCAACCACCAATTTAGATTGCAATTAGATTAAGTACTATAGCAGTGCTATTTAGAAACCCGGTTTCTGGACACCATGAAGAAATGCTATAGCGAATTCCAAAGTATGAATTATTGATATAACAATCCCAAATCTCAAATTCCAAATCTCAAATCGTTATGCTTGACATCAACACTTTACGCCAAATACCAATTTTTGAAAAACTACCAGAAAATCGCTTGCAGTGGCTGCTTGAACAAGGTGAAGAAGTATGGCTGCAACCTGGTGAAATTCACCGTCATGAAGGAGACGCAGCAAACCATGTTTTTATCTTGTTAGAAGGTCAAATTCGGATAACACAGAAAGCTGGGAATCAAGATATTTTATTGGCAATTTACGAACCAAAAACATTGTATGGTGAATTGCCAGTTTTGATGGGTCAGAAACAATTTTGGGCTAGCGGTCGCGCCACGACTCGCAGCCATATTTTTGAATTGCCAAACGAAGCTTTTTGGGAACTACTTTCAAGTTGTAGTTGCGTGATGACCTCGATTTTGCGAACAATGGCTGAACGTTTGCAAGAGGTGCAAACAATATCGCAACATCGCGAAAAGCTGGTAGCATTAGGCACTTTAGCCGCCGGACTTGCCCACGAATTAAATAACCCCGCCTCCGCAGGTCGCAGGGCTGTGGGACAATTACGAGAAACGGTGCAAATTTTGCAACCGCTGACCATCAAATTAAATCACCAGCAGCTAAACTGTGCCCAAAAAGCTTTTCTTGCCGAATTGCAAAAAGATGCGATCGCCCGCGTTCAAACAGCTGCTAAACTCGACCCAATAACCCAAAGCGACAAAGAAGATGAAATCACAGACTGGCTAGAAGCACACAACATCGCCAATGCTTGGAAAATTTCTCCTACACTGGTTACAGCCGGACTGGACATTAATTGGTTGGAGAATGTTCGCGAAAACGCAGGCAAATTATTACTTGGTGATGTTCTCACTTGGATACAGGTAACGCTGCAAGAATTCGGGTTATTAGATGAACTCCAACACAGTACTGACCGTATTTCTACTTTAGTGCAAGCAGTCAAAGATTACTCTTACATGGATCAAGCACCGTTGCAAGAAATAGATATCCATGAAGGGTTAGAGAGTACCTTAACAATATTAAGTCACAAACTCAAACAGGGAAACGTAATTGTAAACCGCGAGTATCAATGTGAAATTCCCCGCATTTGCGCTTATGGTAGCGAATTAAATCAGGTTTGGACGAATTTAATAGATAATGCGATCGATGCAATTAAAGAGTCACTAGTAGAGGAAAAAAGACAAAATTTCAATCCACAGATTTGGATTCGTACTAATTGTGAAAGCGATTTTGTGTTAGTGGAAATTGCCGACAATGGACTAGGAATTCCCCAAGAAATTCAATCCCACATTTTCGAGCCATTTTTTACTACTAAAGGTGTGGGTCAGGGAACTGGCTTAGGTTTGCACATCGCCTATCGTATCGTTGTCGGTCAACATCAAGGCGATATCCGCGTTTTTTCTCAACCAGGAGACACTAGATTTCAAGTACGCTTGCCGATGATGCCATAAATTTTTCACAATTCATTCACAAATTATAGGGGCGTAAATTAACGTTATGTTTGCTAATAGTTCATTGCTAATGGTTAATTGTTCATTGTTCATTGTTCATTGTTGATAATTCATAGCTATTTGCACCTGGACAAGGCTGGCGGTGGTGTTATATCGGCCAAACCTTTATTTAACTCATCCCTCCTGTTTTAAGCGCTCTTAGAAGGGTTTCCCGACCGCTTGCGACCGCTTTTGGGTTGGGGATAAGGGGCAAGGGGAAGAGCTTATTTACATACTTTGGTGGTGTACGAAGTTTATAGCGACTGCCTTATTGACAGTCAAGAAAAATGCCCTCTTGCAGTTTATTCAGCAAGAGAGCATCAATTAAGTGTGGTGTGAGGAGCAAACATTCAGTTTGCTTAACACTAGTGTAGCGAGTAAAAATATAAATTAGCGATCGCCGAACGTGAGAATAACTTTAAAACCCAGTTTTTCTCTCACTGCTGAAATTAACGTTTTTTGCTGAGTAGCGATCGCTATAGCCCAAAACACCTGCCTCGCCGCCCCACTTCAAAACGGCGAGTATTTTTTTTGGCAACGGTCAAGCAAGTCGCAGCTCCTCGGTGAATTCTTTCCCAAACCCAGTTTGGCAGCGAGAATATATCCTCTCAATCACTCTCAGGATGGAAGACAAGGGCAATCCAAGCCTGATACTAACAGTAATGTCCGTAAACAAATTTTCGGAGGTTGCTGTTCAGTAAATGATGGTAAACTTTTTTAAGGTGTTACTGACAATATTACTGAACTTTTTCGGACAGACCAGGAAGTAAAGTTTTGTCTAAGTACTGTAGATTACACAGATGATTTCCTTTTCCAAGTTTCTCAAGGAACGCCAAATTCCCCAGGTAGCAGCGCTTTTGTTGTTGCTACTGTTGCTGGGTATTGAAGCTGTTCCTGGATACCTGACAGGGCGCTGGCAATGGAAACAGCCGCCGCCTGTCGCCACCCTCAAGGAATTGAAAGAAATACGCCTTAATGGGTTAAAGCTTCCTGGTTGGCAAACTGTTGAACGACAGGAACAACAGGTTGGCGGACACAAATGGTCATTTCAAATAATTAAGAAAGAAGGCGAACAAACCCAGGCTATCCTGTTGTTGCTGCCGCAAAAAGGACCTAAAGACCAGCCCCAAGTAGAGTGGACAGACGTGAACAGTTCCTTACAATGGGATGTAGCTCAAGAACGTCCTGCGGAATTTAGCATCAAACAGTCGGCTTCTGGCTCAAACTCCGATATCAAAGTCAAGGCTAGATTCTTTCGCGGTCATACCAATCAGCCAACCTTCGTTGCTGCGAATCGGCAAACCTTTGCAGTCTTGCAATGGTACGCTTGGGCAGACGGTGGAGATCCATCGCCTTTACGGTGGTTCTTGGCAGATCAAGTGGCACAGTGGCGTCAAAAGCGTACTCCTTGGGTTTGTGTAAGCATTCTTCTACCGATGGAACCATTAGGTCAAGTGGAAACATCTTGGAAGGAAATTCAGTCAATTGGTGAAACAGTGCAAGCTGCATTGATGGCTGGTCCTTTGTAGAGAAATTACACGTGCATTAGTGCAGATATACGTGACTTCTATACAAAAACCTCAACACACCAGAGGACATTTAGCTTTTTACAGTACAATCACGACTCGCCGCGACTCATACTTAGTTAAGCTTGACCGCATTGATATTCATAGTTTCCAGTTGCCATATGCGTGCATTCAACGCCCTGTGTGTTGCCAGCCTTCAAATAGGCGTGTTTTTCGCAACTTCCGATCGAGCGGTTGTTGCTCAACCTTCAACATCTCCAGAACAATCGCCAGGGCAGTTTCCTTCGCCCATACCAGGTGCTGGCGAAAAGCCAGAGACGCCAGTACAGCCGCCATTACAGCCGCCAGTACAGCCACCTTCGCCACCTTCACCCCCACCAGGTATTGATGTTGTAGCGCCCGCTTTGAATGACGCAACGTCCTCACCACTTAGCCGCTACCTTCTTGGACCTGGAGATGTACTTTTCATAGTGGTTCAGCGTCCTCCAGGTCGCTATCGCTTAGGACCGGGAGACACAATTAGTGTTGTAGTTCAGCGCTTTGCCGATTTGAGCTTTCAAGCTGGGATTAATCCAGAAGGCAATATTACAGTGCCGCTACTGGGAACAGTGTCGTTACAAAATTTAACTTTGCAAGAAGCCGAAGCAAAAATTCGCTCGGGCTTAAATCGTTTCGTGGTCGATCCAGTTGTGGTTTTATCACTATTAGGGCAGCGTCCCGATTTGAACTTTCAAGCCGCAATTAATCCAGAAGGCAACGTTTTTGTACCCCAGTTGGGAACCGTTTCGTTACAAGGTTTGAGTATAGAAGAAGCTCAAGAAAAAATTCGTTTGGGTTTAAGTCGCATTTTAGTAGATCCGGTTGTGTCTGTTTCACTGTCAGGACCGCGACCCGTTCAAGTTACTATTTCCGGAGAAGTGTCTCGACCAGGAATTTATCCTATTGGTTCCGCATCGCCCCGTGTTGCTGATGCTTTGCTGGTAGCTGGTGGTTCGACATTAACCGCAGACCTGCGACAAGTGCAAGTGCGTCGCAGGTTGATTGATGGTTCTATAATTTCCCAAAATATTGATTTGTATGCAACATTGCAAAATGGCGGCTCACTGCCTAATTTACGCTTGCAAGATGGCGATGCCATAATTGTGCCGCGTAGAGAAGTAGGTGCGGATGACGGTTACGATCGCAATTTAGTAGCCCGTTCATCTTTAGCAGTGCCGCAAATTCGAGTCCGGGTCTTAAACTATGCCGCTGGAGGGATTGCAACGCAAATACTACCTAATGGTAGTACTTTTATAGATGCTTTATCTGGTGTTAGTCCGGATAATGCCAATGTCAGAGAAATTGCTTTAGTTCGCTTCGATCCGGAACGAGGTAAAGCTGTTACCCAAAGACTGGATGCGAAAAAGGCACTTGCTGGCGATTTATCTCAAAATGTGTCACTGCAAGACAATGATGTTATCGTGGTTGGTCGGAACCTTATCGGTAGAATTACTAATGCCCTTAGTACGATTACCCGACCTTTCTTTGACGTTCAAAGTTTTATCCGGTTCTTTGATATCTTTAACGGCGGTAGTAACAGATAGCTAACTAAAGTTATGAATTATAAGTTATGAGTTATGAGTTATGAGTTATGAGTTATGAGTTATGAATGAAAAATTCACGCATTCACGCATTCACGCATTCAAAAACAAAGCTAAGAACTTTCTTCATCCTCCTTGTCCACGCCAGTCGCAAGCGGTCGGGAAACCCGACTGCAGCGCTGGCGACCACACCCGTCTCCCCCTCCCCCAAGTCGTCCCCCCCTCTCCCCCTCTCCCCCTCTCCCTTGCTAATTTCCTGCTTAAACCAGCTTTTCTAGATTATTGTCATGGCACCACCGATTGTTAAACGTTATCTTATTGCTTTTGATAAATATAAGTGGATTGGGTTAGCCAGTTTTGCTTTGGTTGTCGCGGGGTCTACGGTGGTGGCGATGCAACCAGAACCACCTGCTAGCTATGTCGCAGAAGCCGCGCTGACTTATACTCGTCCGCCAGTTACTTTTTCTACAACTGGTAATGAAATCCAACAGCAAGGTCAGGAACTAAACCAGGAAATTTTGCTGTCAGACCAGTTGATTGAAACTGTGGCAGATAAAGTAAAAGTCAAACCAAAAACAATCGGTCAAAGTATTGCGCTCAAGTTGCCTGAAAAAGGCAAGACTGGAGAATTATTAACCACCATTATTGACCTGAAATATAAAGATAGTGACCCAAAGCGAGCAAAACAGATAGTACAAGAATTGATGCAAGCAATGGTCAAGTTGAGTGGTGATATTAATACTGGAAGATTAAGAGCAATTATTCAAAAAATTAACGAATTATTACCACAGGCGAGGAGAGAACTGCAAATTGCTGAACGGAAATTAGAACGATACGATCGCACTGAACGACCGGCAATTTTGGCGGCTGAAAATGGTAGTCTGCTGCAAGCGGTCACTTTCAGCCAAAATCAGCAACGGCAAATTCAACTTACGCTGTCTGGAATTGATGCTCAAATTGCCAGCATCCAAAAAAAGTTGGGGTTATCAACCGATCAAGCTTATGTGTCTTCGGCGTTGAGTGCCGATCCGATTATTGCTGATTTGCGATCGCAAATTTATCAAGCTGAGTCGCAAATGGAGGTTCTCAAAAAAGACTTGCGACCAGAACACCCAACAATGGTTCAATTGCGCCGTCAAAAAGATGCTTTTGAACAATTGCTGCAACAACGAGCCGCTGAAGTGGTAGGCGGTGGCGGTACGGCGGCTCCCCTTCCTGCTGGCGGTGTTCCGGGGATTCGCACTCAAAGCAGTTTAGACCCCGCACGGCAACAACTCGCAAACCAACTGGTAGCTTTGCAAACTCAGCGAGAAACGCTGCAAAAGCAAATGGCTGATGAAATTAAATCAGAAGCACGACTGCGGCAAGAGTATTCTTTAGTACCAAATAAACAATTAGAGCGATCGCGTTTAGAACAGGATTTGTTACTTAAAAAAGCAATTTTTGACCAAATGCAGGCAAAGTTAACTGATGCGAAAGCCGCAGAGGCGGAAACAGTTACCAGCCTTAGCATTGCCAGACCACCTGTTGTCATCGCCGATGTCAAACCTCCTAAAAGCGTCCCCGTCACCTTGGGTGTAGGTGGTTTCTTAGGATTGGTCGTTGGTGGCGGCGTCGTGTTTTTGTTAGGTTCCCTAGAAGGAACTTTCAAAACCTGGGAGGATATTCGCGACAGCTTCAAACAACGGGAAGTGGCTGTGTTGGGAGAATTGCCATTAATGCCGGTGGATGATTTGCATAAAGATGCAGTACCAACGATACTTTCTGCTGATTCTCCCTATTTGGAGTATTATGAGAAATTCCGCAGCAATCTCCGCCGAATTGGTGGTAAAAACCTGAAGGTAATATTGATTACCAGCACCAGCAGTTCCGAAGGCAAAACAACCTGCGCTTATAACTTAGGCATCGCTTCCGCCCGTGCTGGCAAAAGAACTTTAATTATTGAAACAGATTTGCGATCGCCTTCTCGCTGTCAATCTCTCAACGTCACACTCGACCCCGACGCCACTATTGAACCCCTGCGCTATTACGGCAGCTTGAGCGAATGTATTCGTTTAGTCCCGCCGGTAGAAAATTTATACATAGTTCCCAGTCCGGGACCAGTGCGTCAATCGGCTGCAATTCTTGAATCAAGCGAAATGCGCCGCCTTATGGAAGATGCCCGCGAACGCTACGATTTAGTAATTTTAGATACAAATACTCTCAGTTTATCCAACGATCCATTATTAATACAACCTTACAGTGATGGCATGTTGTTAGTGGCGCGACCAAACTATACACAAGAAAACATGTTAGGTGAAGCAGTCGATCAACTAGTTGAATCGGAACTGGGGTTGTTGGGAGGTATTATCAATGGTGCTGATATTATCGTCACTCAGCCTGAACCAATAGCGCGATCGGTTTCTTTACCCAATGAAGAACCAAAAGCAGAATTGTCTGCTGGAGTTACTAATAATTAAAGGGGTTGGGGGTTGGTGGTTGGTGGTTGGTAGTTGGTGGTGAAGGGGCGCTTGCGTCTGCAGTCGGGAAGATTCCCCCCGGTGAGCTTCGCGCCCTTGGTAGGGGAGCCACTGCGGTCTTGGGGTCTGGCCAAGTGGAGCAAGTGGCGTTTTCCCTCGTGCCGGCGATGGTGAACCCCAAGGGTTGGTGGTTGGTGGTTAGTGGTTAGTAGTTAGTAGTTAGTGGGTAGTGGATTTAATGAACTACCCAGACCTACTTCGTAGAGGTCTGGGTTTCTGCACCCAAACCAGTAGATCCAGACTTTTGACGCTTCACTTGCCCTAGTTGCTTCATGCTTCCGGCTTTTTTGCTGGTACGTGAAGTAGAGCTAGAGGCATCTACGTCTACGAGGCTCGTTCCAAACCCCGTCAGATTACATGACGCCCAATAAAGCATTACCTCAGCAGCAGCAATATCTCTGTCCTGCACATATCCGCAAACACCACACTCGTGAGTCCTGATATCGAGTGTTTTCTTGTGTTGATGCCCACATTTTGGACAAGTTTGAGAAGGTTTTATTTGACGTGTTGGAACTTCTATAAATACACCACCAATCTGTTCTACTTTGTATTTGATGGTGCTGCGTAGCATTCCAAATCCAACGTCAAGGATTGACTTATTTAAACCTGCTTTCTGCTTTTTACGCTTGCCTTTCTTCGCTTTACTGGTCATGTTCTTGACTTCTAGCTTTTCAGTTGCAACGAAGCTATTACCGCTTACAATTTCTGCTGCAATTTGATGTACCCAATTCTGCCTTTGGTTGCCAACTTTACGAATTAGCTTACTAACCTTGGATTGGGCTTTCTTCCATCTTCTAGAAGCCTTTACTTTCTTTTTGCGATTGGCAGCTTGTTTCCGCCTTTTCTCTGAGGATGCTTTTTTGATTTGGCGTTCAGCATTTCTCAAAAACTTAGGAGCATCAATCTGTTGATGCTTCCCCCCGTCAGTAATTGACAATGCTGACTTGCATCCTAAATCAATGCCGATAGCACCAACAGGCAATATGTCTGGTTTTAATGCTTGTTCTAAAACCTCAACAGTTATAGATGCATACCACTTTCCATTGCGATGAACAATAGTGCAAGTAGTTGGAGTTCCCCAATATTTTGCTTGACCGCGCATTTGAATACGCCCAATCTTAGACAAATTCAAGTACCCATTTCCGCCATCGGACTCAACAGAATACCCAGTTTTAGCAGGATATGTCCAGCCTGAATAATGGCGAATAGACTTGAATTTCGGGCGTTTTCCCAGTCCTTTTTTCCAGCGTTCAAATGCAAAATCTACCCGCTTCAAAGTAGCTTGCAAAGCCTGAGAATTGATTTCTTTGTATTCAATCCAAACATCTTTGAAGGCTGGTAGACTATTCTGTTGCTCCATGTAGCTAACAGAATGATTGAACTTTTTATACTGGGTAAATCTATTATTGACTGCGGCGTTGTAGAGGTCTTTGTAAAGTTTTCGGTGATACCGCAAAGATTGCTCTATCTGCTTATTTGGGTATAGCCGAAAAGTCATTCGCCTCGTTGCCACTGTTTTTTTGTTGCCTCCTAATTTTTACTTGTTATACTGATATTCTCGTTGAAGTGGGGGTATGTCAAGTGGTTCCAAGGAAAGGCTCACATTCTGTATTTTCTATTCACCTACACTTTGTATTTGTCACTAAATATCGACGTCAAGCAATAACCGCACCAATCTTGGAACGGCTGCGGGAAATATTTGCAAAAGTATGTATCAAGACTAAATGTCGGCTAATTGAGTTTTCGGGAGAACCAGACCATATTCACTTACTGATAGACTTTCATCCTGACAACAACCTTTCTGTGCTTGCTGGTAGCTTAAAATCGGCATCTAGTAGAATTATTCAAAAAGAATTTTCAGAGCATTTAGCAACTATATATAAACAATCAGTGCTGTGGTAAGCGTTCTTATTATGTCGCATCGACTGGTGGTGCGCCTATTGAAAGAATCAAGCAATACATTCAATCTCAGGAAGTGCCAACAGAATAAGTTGGAAATTGCTCAAATCTTCTCTGTCCTGTTTGAACTGCGTTCAAAGACGGTTGAGAAGTTTTCACAATTTCCCGCTATTCATCCCCACCTTAGGGATACCTTGAAGGTGGGGAATGAGCGCGAGGCGTTAACTCAAAACTCCTAACTCAAAACTCCTAACTCAAAACTCCTAACTCAAAACTCCTAACTCCTAACTCCTAACTCCTAACTCCTAACTCCTAACTCAAAACTCCTAACTCCTAACTCCGCGCCTCGGTAATTACCACGTGGGGTCGGTAAACAAATTAATTGTCAATTGTTCGCGTCCTGCTGGGACCGCTGTAATGCAAGCGCGGATAATATTGCCATCTTCAACTTCCACCGTGCAAGCATGACACGATCCCATCAGACAACCAGTAGGAACAAATACCCCAGCCCGATCTGCAACATCTAACAGGGGTTCTCCCACTTCGGCATCAACCGTGACATCATCTGGTAAAAAGCGGACGCGAACATTCATGATTTTCTGGTTACTGCGACAAAAACGGAGTTAAGTCTAAATGACGGTCAACTTCGGTGGCAAGCCTGTCTAAAATATTTTCTCGTTCTTCTCGATAGTTGGCAACGCCTGTCGGTAGAGATTTTAAACCCCGTTGCTGACGCAGGCGATTTAACCAAGCCCGTCGCCAAGGTCCATTGTCAAAGATTCCGTGGAGATAAGTACCCCAAACTGATTGACAAGTATCTACCATCCCTAAATTAATATCGTCAAATAAAGGTTGGAAGGCTTGGGGATCTGTCCCTTGTTGTTCAATACGCGATCGCCCCTGATGAATTTCAAATCCATTTACAGGTAAACCCATTTGCGGGAAATTTGAGGAAACTTGACGCTGGCGGGCAATTTTCTGTCCTGTAATCACAGTTTTGATAGGTAACAAATTTAACCCTTGATATCTTCCAGCTTGTCCTTCTATTCCTTCGGGGTCTGCTATCATTTGACCCAGCATTTGATACCCGCCGCAAATGCCTAAAACTGTGCCACCAGCGGCTGCATAATGTTGCAGTGCTTCTGCCATGCCACTTTTTTGCAGTAGTAGCAAGTCTGGAATTGTGGTCTTTGTTCCTGGAAGAATTACGGCATCTGGATGTCCTAAATCGTGCTTTGGACTCAGTAATTTAACTGTAACCGTAGGTTCTGATTCCAGGGGGTCAAAGTCAGTAAAGTTGGAAATTCTTGGTAAGCGGATGACGGCGATATTAAGTTCGCTTTGGGCTTTGTAAGGTTTGCGTTCCAGCAAATCTAGGGAATCTTCCGCCGGATACAATTCTTCAAAGTAGGGAATAACACCAATAACGGGGATACCTGTGCGTTCTTCTAACCATTTTATACCCGGTTCTAAAATCGAGCGCTGTCCCCGGAATTTGTTAATAATTACACCCTTAATTAGGGCGCGTTCCTCTGGTTCCAGTAACTCCAAGGTTCCGACTACATGGGCAAAAGCGCCACCCCGATCAATATCAACTACCAGTATCGTTGACGCGTTCAAATACTTAGCCACCCGCATATTTGTCAGGTCGCGGTGTTTGAGGTTAATTTCCGCAGGGCTACCGGCACCTTCGCAAACCAGCAAATCAAATTCTGTACCTAAATGCTGTAGCGATTCTTCAATTGCCCGCCAACCCAGTTCAAAATATTGTTCGTAGTAATCTGAGGCACTGACTTTGCCCACAGCTTTACCCTTGATAATTACCTGGGAAGTCATATCACCTTGAGGCTTGAGTAGAATCGGGTTCATTTCTACCCAAGGGACAACTCCTGCAGCCCAAGCTTGTACGGCTTGCGCGTAACCAATTTCTCCTCCACTGGCTGTGACATAAGCATTTAAAGCCATATTTTGTCCTTTAAAAGGAGCCACTCGCCAACCACGCCGCGATAGAATGCGACAGATAGCTGAGGTTATCAGTGATTTCCCTGCGTGGGATGTTGTTCCCACTACCATAATTGCTTTCATAAAGAACTATCAGTTTTTCACGATAAAGGGTTCAGGAGTATTGAGTGCTGTGTGCTGAGTGCTAAGTATAACCTTAGGAATAAATTCGCGGGCTTCAAACCAAATAGCTACTGCTGCAATACTAAGTATTTATTCAAACTCAGCACTTCTCGCTGAGCACTGTTTTGGTGATATGGCAATCCGCCGATCGCAAGTGAAATAGCGGCAGAAGCCAAGAAAAAAGAAGGAAAAAGTTAGAAGGTAGAAGGTAGAAGGAAAAACTTATTTTTATTACCTTTTGCCTTTTGCTTTTTCCCTTGCACCCACTACTCTTCTTTACTTCCCCATTTTGTTCTCCACCGCAGCCAAGACTCCACACATAAGCGCGAGTTGCAAGTCATAATGGTACACCTTTAAACGTGAAAGCAATTCATGAATTGCTTCTACACGCGTAGTCTGTACCTCATCCATTTGAAATCCGCTATAAGTTGGATGGCTATGGTAAAGACTTTGTAAAGAAGAGGTTGAGGTTTCCGTATATATTGTTCCCTTTTACTCCCCACTATTAACTATTCATGCTTCAATTCTAAAGGGGTAATCTAAACCAACGGATGAAGTAATTGTATAAGCGATCGCCTAATGTTGGAGTACGCCAATTTTTTCCCTGATATTGTTCCACCAGTTGGCGACCGAGGGGAGTGAGGCGAAAACTATCTGTGATTCCCTGACCGTCAACTTCTCGCCGCAATACACCTACTTGAATCAGCCATCCCAAGTCGTTATCAACCGCCAATTCTGATAAAGGGCGCTTGGTGTAGCCATGTTTGACGCCAGAATCGAGGGCTATAGCGCCTATGGGTACACTTTGGTGGCGCATGGCTTCAAATAAACAAGAATTGAAGGGAGAACAAAACAGCGATCGCGTGGCTCGTTCTATCGTGCTGCGAGAATAGGTAAAGATGTTGTGATTTTGGGAATCAACAGCAGGCATTTTGGCTCTCTTGATATATTTTTTTTAAGAGAGATATATAGTGCAATGTCTGTTGTGGCGCTATATATCTAAATTTAAGGAATATTTACATATTATCTACCAGATACCCTGTACTTGCGAGTCTTCGCATCACCAAGCAAGGAGAATTGTAAATAATTATTAAAAGCAATCAAATTTTGATAAAATAACAGCGATCGGGGAAAAGAGTAAAATTCGCAGCTTTGACCTTGCCAAGACGAAACTATGCCAGTACTTCTTTGATCAGGAGTGCTGGCAGAAATTTGTGAGTAAATTTTGGAAGGTTGCTGACGATAACTCGCTCTGAAGCTAACCTTAATACTGGAGAGATACTAAACTTATGCCTCTAGCAGTTGGTACAGATGCACCTGCATTTACCGTCAAAGACACTAACGGCAATACAGTCTCTTTATCTGATTTTGCAGGTAAGACAGTCGTTTTGTATTTCTACCCCAAAGACGACACCCCAGGTTGCACCAAGCAAGCCTGTAGTTTCCGGGATGCTCAGTCTGATTACCAAAATAAAGATGTGGTAGTGTTGGGAGTCAGCGCCGATGATGAAGCTTCCCACCAAGCATTCACCCAAAAATATAATCTCAATTTTCCCTTACTGGCTGACACCAACAAAACCTTAATCGCAGCTTATGATGTTGATGGCGGTGGTTATGCCAAGCGCGTCACCTACGTAATTGACCCCAACGGCAAAATCATCCACGTTGACGGTACTGTTAACACATCTACCCACGCTGGCGATATTTTAGCGGCATTGGGACTGTAGTTTGCATTTTTGCATGAAAAATTCATGACTGGGGCGGGCAATAGGACTCCACCCCACAAGAAATTTCAAATATTTCTGATTGTTTTCTGATTTTTTGGGGTAGGCGTCTCGCCTACCCTATTTTTAAGTTAACTATTTGAATTCAGTTGCCAGATTGTGGTGTAATAATCACCTGAGAACCTGGATTTGCTTGCTGTTGACCTTGAAGCAGTTTTTGTTGTCTTGCTTTAAACGCGGCTGCAGCGTCGTTTAATTCTTGTTTTTGTTCGGAAGCAAAATCTGGGTTGAGTCCGCCAAAATTCGCGTTATGAATTAACTGAAACAGGCTGAAAGGATTTTGCTCAACGCCTTGTCTAAAGGGATCTGTACTATTTTGCGGATCGAGGTTTTGCGGGTCATTAACTTGACCGAAGTCAGCGAAACTAGGTTGAGGCGCAAGCAAGGAAGCAAAACTAATTCCGGCGACGGTGACCGCGAGTCGGGTAAGTACTAAAAGCGGTTTTTTCATGGCGTTTTGCCTGTAAAGTGGCTCCTAACAAATAATTCTTCTATCTTAAGCAAGAGTCCGGCGTAATTGTGGTTGAATTATTAACAAGGCTACCAATGCAAAGCCCAGTAATATTAACAATGCTCCACCAAAGGTTACAGCACCCCAAGGAGCTTGCATTACCACACTACTCAATCCCCATTGACTGTGAAGATAAAGATAGCGAATGGGTTCTATAGCATAGCTGAGGGGATTGAGTGTAGCCACTATTTGCAACCACTTAGGCATAAACGATAAAGGTGCTAAGGCGGTGCTGGCAAATAACAAAGGCAGGTTAGTAACAAAAATTACCGCAATCAGTTCGATGTGTCCGGGTAGAGCAAAAGCCAAACCCAGGCTGAGAGCCGTTACGCCTAAAGCGAGGAGAAAGACAATTAAAGCGATCGCGCCCAATCCCGCAGCATTTGGCAAACCCGCGCCCAAAAACGCTGCAGCCGTTACAATCACAGCCGCTTGCAGGAAACTTTGGCTAATAATAAAGATTGCCGAAGCTAAAACAATCGAAAACCTCGATGCGAGAGGAGCCACCAGCAACCGATTCAAAAAGCCAAATTCGCGATCGAACATTACGGGCAAACCAGCATTTAGCGCCCCAGCAAAAGCTGTAAAAACAATTACTCCAGCACTCAAGAATTGTCCGTAATTTGTTGTACTGCCAAACATGCCTTTAGGCGCATTTTGGAACAAAGCACCAAACAGCACCAACCACATTACAGGTTGAATAATGCTTGCAAACAAAGTCGAGGGAC
This sequence comes from Heteroscytonema crispum UTEX LB 1556, assembly GCA_044006015.1. Taxonomy (GTDB): domain Bacteria; phylum Cyanobacteriota; class Cyanobacteriia; order Cyanobacteriales; family Nostocaceae; genus Heteroscytonema; species Heteroscytonema crispum. Next base: position 56,814 of record JBIPDF010000018.1, on the reverse strand, counting down.
GACGTTGCAATTGAATGAACAAGCGACGAGTTAAAGCCAACGTCTCTTGTACCAAGTCACCGAGAAAATTGGGAGTAGCAGCGTAACTTTGGGGTGATGCCAATTGCTGCCAATTAATATCAGATTTGGGAGTAACAGTCATAAGAATTTTGGATTTCAAAAGTTAGCAATGAGGAGGCACCCAATGAGGAGGTGCCCAGTGAGGAGGCGCCCAATGAGGAGTGAGGAGTGAGGAGTTAGGAATGAAGAGTTTTGAATTTTGAGTTGTGAACTGTAAATTAAATACTTTTTCTTAACTCTTAACTGGGCGGCTGGGCGGCTGGACGCCTCCTAAGTTTCCTACCTTTCCTACCTTTCCTACCTTTCCTACCTTTCCTACCTCATATTTTGTTTTTTCTCAGCTTTGGGATCGCGATTGGCGACTGCTGCAAGTTCCGCATCCATTAAGGTTCTTCCGGTGGCGGCGAGGTAAACGTCATCTAAACTGGGGCGAGATTGGGCTATGCCAAACATGGGTAAGCCTACAGTATTCAAGGCTTGTTGGATGCTAATCAAAGCGTCATTTTGCTGTGTCACCACCAAGTTGAGGGAATTCCCTTGAGCGCTGTTAATGATGACTTCTTGCACAAATGGCAAAGATTGCAACAAATTTTTGGCTTTCTCTGCTTCCTCAACGGGCGAAAATTCGCGGATTCGTAAAGTTACGCGATCGCCTCCTACCCTATCTTTCAATTCTGATGGTGTACCCGTCGCTATCACCACACCGCGATCGATTATCGCCACGCGATCTGCTAGGGCGTCAATTTCTTCTAAATAATGGCTGGTAATTACTACTGTTGTCCCAGCAGCTCGCAATTTTCGCAAGAAATCCCATACCACAAAACGGCTTTCTATGTCAAGCCCCACCGATGGCTCATCCAATACCAAAACGTCTGGTGCATGAAGCAAGCCAGCGGCTAAGTCGAGGCGCTTGCGTAAACCGCCAGAGTAGGTGCCGGTCTTTTTATCGGCATATTCCTGCAAACCAAGTAAATTCAACACCGTGTCGATGCGTTGCTTTCCCACCGCGCTCGGTAGATGATAAAGTGCCGCTTGCAGTTGCAGCAGTTCTCTTCCAGTTAACACTTTATCTAAAGCAACTTCCTGAGCTACATAACCTAGCCGTTGTCTTGCTCCTCTGGGGTTATCCAACACAGAAATGCCAGAAACTTCAATTTTGCCAGCGTCCGGTGTGGTAAGGGTACACAGCGAACGCAGGGTAGTAGTTTTACCGGCTCCGTTGGGACCAAGTAAACCAAAGATTTCCCCTGGTTCTACCTTAAAGGAAACATCCTTAACGGCTTCAACCGTGCCGTAGCGCTTTTGCAGATTTTCAATTAAGACAGCGGGAGCCATGACAGGTTAGCCCTAATTTTACAATTCTCAATAAAATCTTATTCTACCTTTATTGTAGTTGAGGGCTGCTAAGTCAAGAGCTTGGGAAAGGGGAAAAGGGGAAAGGGACAAGGGGGAAAAGGGGGACGACTTGGGACGACGGGTGTGGGGAGACAAGGTAAAAATTAAAAAGGTAAAAGCGCGTACTGCAAAGCTTTTATCCGCAGGCTAGCGTCGGATGGGCGATCGCTCGAAAGATTTTTTCCCTTTCCCCCTTTCCCCCTTTCCCTTTCCCCCTTTCCCTTCCCCCTAGGCTACCAAGTCGGGGAAAACCTCTTGCACGGCGGGATGCACCAAACGATGATTCTTGACATTTAAACCTTTAGCTAATGCTGGGTTAGTTGTCAATGCCTCTGTGCCTAAATTCGCTAACTGCAGCACATATGGTAGTGTACTGTTATTGAGTGCCTGTGTTGAAGTCCAAGGTACTGCCCCCGGCATATTAGGAACGCCGTAATGTACTACACCTTCATCAATATATACAGGATTGCTGTGAGATGTTGGATGTAAAGTTTCTACACAACCGCCTTGGTCAACTGCTACATCCACAATTACAGAACCTGGATGCATTGTTTTTACCAAATCGCGGGATACTAGTATTGGTGCCTTACGTCCCGGCACTAAAACTGCACCAATTAACAAGTCGGCTTCTTTGACTACAGCTTCTATGTGGGCAGAGTTACTGTAAAGCAGTTCTACTCTAGAACCAAATAAAGTTTCTAAATAAGATAAACGCTCGACATTTACATCTAAAATCTGGACGATCGCGCCCATACCTACGGCGATTTTAGCGGCTTCTGTACCCACAACTCCGCCACCTAAAATTACCACTTTACCCGGTTTGACTCCAGGCACGCCGCCCAAAAGCACGCCTCTACCGCCTTGTTGGCGTTCTAGAAATCGTGCGCCAAATTGTACCGCTAAACGACCGGCAATAATGCTCATGGGAGTGAGCAAAGGTAATTTGTTTGCACCCGGTTGTTCGACTGTTTCGTAAGCGATCGCTGTTACGCCACAATCTATTAAATGCTCTGTTAATTTGCGATCGGCTGCTAAATGCAAATAAGTAAATAGTAATTGCTTTTGTAAGAAGTGATACTCACTACTTAAGGGTTCTTTAACTTTGACAACTAAATCTCGATTCCAAGCAGCATCTGCTGTAGGGACGATTTGGCCGCCAGCACTTTTATAGTCATCATCTGTAAATCCAGCACCAACACCAGCTTGCGTCTCTACGAAAATGCTATGACCATTTTCTCGCAGCACCCGCACGCTAGAAGGACTCAACCCGACCCGAAACTCTTGATCCTTAGTTTCCTTGGGAATGCCAATTTCCATTTAATGCCTCTAATTTATTCTTTTGTTCAGTTTTAGTTTGTCAGCCTAATCTTGTCACTGTGGTATTCGAGATAGCAAAGGCGCACTTTAACTTGCTCAATTGCGCTTACTGTGTTTCAAACTCTTGCCCTTGACTATTGCCCCAGTATTTCTACAATATATAAAGAATAATTAAAAAATGTAAAGCAAGGGCATTCGCGTAACTCCGAGTAGGATGTTACTGCTGAATATCTCAAGCTTTCTTGGGATTTAAGCACTGCAATCATCTCCAGAAATCATGACAGTGGCGCAAACACTCATTTTGAGCGATTTTCGCCCCGATCAACTGTCCGTAATGTATCCGTAATGTAAACTTCAGTTTTCCAACAGGTAATTTTCATGATGACACAACCACAGCCTACCGTTATACCCAAGCTAGAAGAGCCGAAATTTGGCTTTAATGAATATGCCGAACGCTTAAATGGTCGAGCTGCAATGATTGGCTTTTTGCTGATGGTGGTGATTGAATATGTCACCAATCAGGGCGTGCTATCATGGCTCGGTTTGAAGTAGGCAGAGGGTAGAGGGCAGAGGAGCCACTGAAGCGCCCTTGGTTCCCCCGGTTGAAGCATGTGGCGTGGCAGAGGAGCCACTGCGTTGCCGGGGTTCCCCCGGTTGAAGCATGTGGCGTGGCAGAGGGTAAGGGGTAGAAGGTTTAAAGGCTTATCAGTTAAAGCTTTAGAACGTTTCTAGCCCAGAGCGTGATTTCTGTGTTGCTGTAATAGCATGAACGAAGGCGATCGCACTTCTAAACGGATGTACGCTAGTACGTAACGATGGAAATAAAGCGATCGTTCATCCGGAGATCAAAAGCTGATAAATTAAGCATGCTTGACCATCTGCCATCTGCCATCTGCCTTTTGACCATCTGCCATCAGCATAGCTGATACTAAGAATTTGAGACACTTGTAAGCTATTAATTACAAGAATTTCAGCCAGTTGGGACACCCAGCTGGTTTTAATTTTAATAATTAATAGCGAACTACTTTGCGCCATTTACTGTCTGTGGCTATTAGGCACAGAGCGCAAGTGGGAATGTTATCCTAGATTTAGAAGTAGTATATACAAGCTATATGCAATAGGGTTAAATTCTACACATCCTCCCCTAATAAATAAAATTATAATATTTTTGTGGCTCTCATTACAAAGAGTCAGTTTTAGGAGAGGTATTTTTGGTAAATTTACATAAAAGGTAAACTGGGACAAAACAAGCTGTGATGAATGCTGTATTACCTCGTTTTTTGAAGTCAGTCTACCGGAGAGAACCATTAGTCAGTATTTTGATTACGATGGGTATAATCGATGCGCTGATTGGTGGATTGGACGATAGCTGGTCGTTGTTTGCTTTTGGCTTAGGAACTACAGGAGTAACGCTTGCATGGCGATGGTGGCGTATTCAGCAACGTCGTCCTTTACAACAAGAGCCTGTAGTTCAACATTACTTGCCTTCTCGCTCATCTAGTTCTGCTTTACCTCTGTTGAGCGTTTCTAAGAAAAAACCGCACAGTTAAGGAGTTAGGAGGCGCCTAGTTAGGAGGCGCGGATTTAGGAGTGAGAAGTGCTGAATGCGTGAGTTTTGAGTTTTGAACTTATAATTCATAACTCATAATTCATAACTCATAAGTTGTTATTGATAATTCAATAATTTTTCAAAATTTTTTGAAGCGCCTATTTAATAAAATGAGGATAAACTGTGAGGAGTGACGAGAAAAGTAGGTGCGATTTTTTCGTTAGCCCATATATTCGCCTATATATTATTTTGGCATTAGCAGCAATTGTTGCCCTGACAGTGACAAGATGGGAAGGACTTTATATTAATCCAGCGAAGGCTGACATAGTTGTTAAACCGCCTTTACTAGCTGCTAACAGTTTTGCCAATCCACAGTTAGTTTTCAGCCTTAACGGACATATGGGAACTATTAAATCCCTAGTCTTTAGTCCTGATAACAAAATTCTTGTTAGTGGCGGTGCAGAAAACGAAGGCATAATTCGCTTGTGGAATGTGCTAAATGGTAAAAGGGTAGGCACTATCCGCAAAGCGCACAAAACAGCGGTGCAATCTTTGGTGATTTCGCCAGATGGTCAAACTCTTGCCAGTTGTAGTAGTGACTATACTATTAATCTTTGGAATCTCAAAAATAATCGATTTAACCGCACTTTTGTGGGACACACCAGCAATGTCTTATCTTTAGCTGTGTCTCCTGATAGCAAAGTTCTTGTCAGCGGTGCTATTGATGGTATTCGCATGTGGGATTTGCTACAGCAACGCCCACTAGGTACTCTGGCAAGTTTTGATAACTCAATTTATACAGTGGCAATTAGTCCTGATGGTCAAATACTAGCGAGTGGTGATAACAAGGGTGCAATTAAGCTGTGGGATTTAAATGCTGGTAAATTAATCCGTGGATTTGCGGGACATTCCAATACAGTCACTGCAGTAGCTTTTACACCAGATGGGAAAACCTTAGTTAGTGCTAGCCGCGATCGCACAATTAAACTTTGGAATCTGAACACGGGCGAAGCAGTCCGCACCCTTACAGGACATAATAACTGGGTAAATGCGATCGCTATCAATCCCGACGGACAAACTTTAGCCAGTGCGGGTAGAGATGGTATTAAGCTGTGGAATTTGACTACAGGCGAGTTAATAAATACACTTTACGGGCATAGTGATTGGGTGAGCGCGATCGCTTTTAGTCCAGATGGGCAAATGCTCGCCAGCGGCGGGTTTGATCAGAGAGTTAATCTTTGGCGGGGACAGCCAGGGGCAGTTGTTTCTCAGGGAAAGCCGAAGTAATTGGTGTTGTATTGCAGATGTATGGAAGAGATGAGCGCGATCAGATGATGGGTAGACTGTTCCTATGATTGTTATGAATGTAGGGGCGAAGCATTGCGGCGATCAATTTGCATTTTATAGCAAAAATATAACTACCGCAATGCTTCGCCCTTTAGCAAAATTTCAAAACGGTGGCTATAACAGATTTACTAAATTTCCTGAAGGGTTTGATCCTGTAAGTGCTGAAATGCGCTGGATTGACGTTGATTTAGAAAACTGAGTATTCAGATAGAATTTAAGGACTGGGTGTAGTGATTTCCAAAAAGAATCACTAGCCAATTATCCTATCTTCTTTCTCACCCAAGCGCGAAATGATTTCACCAAAGCAATTTCCCCCATAGTTTTACTCTGTTCAATAAATCTACTAATTTCGCTGACAGATACTAGGGAAAAAGCAATGCTAAATTCACACTCAATATATTGCCCTTCTAATAAGTGATAAAATTTCAAATCTCGCCCGTTATATCTCCACAATTCATTTACACCCAGCGCTGAATAAATCGAAAATTTATTAACGGAACTACTCGTAATATCAATTTCTATAGCTAAATCAGGCGGTGGATCTGTTTCTAAATCTAGTGTTTGTCTACCTCTGATAGCTTGTTCATTTTGAATATAGTAACAATTATCTGGTTCTATTCCTTTTTTGGTAATTTTTCTTTTTAAAGTTGTAGAACCAGCACTTCTAATTTCAATATCTAACTCTTCAGCTAATACAACAATAAAATTGCCAAAATTACTTTTAGGATTTTCGTGTTCAAAAAGCGGAGTCATTATTTCTAAAACACCACAGTCATAAGCAAACCGAGAACCTCTATCCTCACCTGTATCTCTCAGCAAGGCTTCAAAAGTTTCCCAGCTAACATTCTGTAGCACTGTTCTTTGTTCAGCCGGAGTTGAGGTAGCAACCATCACGCTTCAAAAGTTAAAACTTATGAATGAAAAGTTAAGAGTTAAAAGTTAATATTCCTAACTCCTAACTCATAACTCCTAACTTAACTAAAAAGTCCATTAAAAAAGTCAATGGTTTCTTTCAAAGCTTTGACGAAAACATCAATTTCCTCATGGGTATTGTAAAAAGATAAACTCGCCCGTGCGGTTGCAGGCAAACCCAAGTAACGGTGTAATGGATGAGTGCAATGTTGTCCGGAACGAATGGCAATGCCTTCTTGATCTAATAATGTAGATAAGTCATTGGCGTGGAGTTCTTCAACAGTAAATGCAGCCAGCGCCGCCCTACCTTCACCATTAGCATCCGGTTTGGGGCCGTAAATTCTAACTTGAGGAATTTGTTCTAACTGTTTGAACAAATGTGCAGTTAATTCTGCTTCATAGGCGTGGATTTTATCCATACCTATGGCTGTTAAATAGTCTATCGCGGCACCGAGGGCGATCACTTCTGCAATTGCAGGTGTACCAGCTTCAAATTTATGCGGTAATTCTGCGTAGGTGGAATGGTCTAAATATACTTCGGCAATCATTTCGCCACCACCCATAAATGGCGGCATTGATTCGAGGATTTTTAGCTTGCCATACAGAAAGCCTATGCCAGTTGGAGCGCACATTTTGTGACCGGAAGCTACCAACCAATCACAGTCTATTTGCTGTACGTCTACGGGCATGTGGGGGACGCTTTGACAAGCATCAATTAATACTTTGGCACCGTGTTGGTGAGCTAAAGCGCAAATTTCTTGGACTGGATTAATACAACCCAAGGTATTAGAAACATGCACTACTGACACCAATTTGGTTTTATCAGAAAGCAGTGTTTTGAACTGTTCCAAATTAAAGGTTTCGTCTGGTGTGAGTTCAACAAATTTCAACACAGCGCCCGTTTTTTGGGCTACAAATTGCCAAGGAACTATATTACTGTGGTGTTCCATCACCGAGAGGATAATTTCATCCCCTGTTTGCAAATTGTTCATTCCCCAGCTATACGCTACAAGGTTAATTGCTTCTGTAGCGTTGCGGGTGTAAACAATTTCGTTACGGGAAGCAGCATTCACAAATGCAGCTATTTTATTTCGTGTGCCTTCATAAGCATCAGTGGCTTTGGCGCTAAGAGTGTGGGCACCGCGATGCACGTTGGAATTATACTGCTCGTAGTAATCCCGCAGGGTGTTGAGTACGAGCAAAGGTTTTTGGGATGTGGCGGCATTATCTAGGTAAACTAATGGTTTACCGTTGACTTCTTCCTGTAAAATCGGGAAGTCATCACGGACTTTATTGGCAAGGGTTCTGGTTTGGGTAAAAGTCATACAATTTTGGATTTTGGATTTGGGATTTTGGATTAATCCGAAATACTTTCGATTTGGGATTTGGGATTTTGTAAGACTTACGCACGAGTTACAGAATAATGAACCGCAGAGGACGCAGAGGACACAGAGGAATAAGAGTTTGGCAGGTATTTTTGCGTAAGTCCTGTTTGGGATTAATTCAAAGCGTTCTGGTTTTCCAGTTTACAGCTAGCTGAGTGTTGCGCGTTGCTTGTTAACTGCGGTGGTAAGGGTTTCTCGCAGTGAAGGAATTGGTATTTGATTGATGATTTCGGCGGCGAAAGCGTTAATTAACAAGTTGCGAGCGGCATTTTCATCAATTCCCCGGCTTTGCAGGTAGAATATTTCATCATCTTCTAACTGACTAACAGTAGCACCGTGGGCACATTTAACGTTATCGGCGGTAATTTCTAATTGGGGTTTGGTATCAACTCTGGCTTTGGATGATAGTAGCAAGTTGCGATTTAACTGCGCTGCATCTGTTAACTGTGCCGGCTTAGGAACAAAAACCTTACCATTGAACACTGCATGAGCGCGATCGCCTACAATATTCTTTTGCAATTGCTTAGTCACACCATAAGGATAATTGAGTGCGATCGCGCTATGAGTATCCGCCACTTGATTTTCCGCAATCATCGTCAAACCGTTAAGAGTCGTTTCAGTTTGTTCGCCAGTTTGCAAAATCTCCAAATTGTGGCGTGACAACCTTCCACCAAAAGTCACCACATTACAGGTATATCGACTGTAGCGAGATTGAGCGATCGCAGTCTTCCCAATATGAAATGCCTCTACACTATCCCGCTCAACCCTAGTATGATTCACCTGGGCATTCTCACCAATCCAGATTTCCGTAACCGCATTAGTAAAGTATACCCCCTCTTTCTCTGCGCCTCTGCGGTTCAAATAATCTTCCACCAAAGTCACGCTGCTACCAGTTTCCGCCACAACCAAACAACGCGGTTGCAAAATCGTTGCAGTCTCACCAACAACAGCAACAAACAGCAGATGAATCGGCGTCTCAACTATTACATTCTTCCCCACCCAAACAACCGCAGCATCATTCATTCCCGCAGTATTCAGGGCAGTAAATACTTCCTGCGTCCCTTCAGCTTGTCCTAAATAGTGCTTTACTCGTTCCTGATAATCACCAGGTAAGCCAGCCAAATTAGTTACCACAACACCTGCTGGCAAATTTGCAACAGATGATAACTCAGGTGCATAAACGCCATTAACAAAAACCAAACGACTGTTAGCAGCTTCTGGTAAAGTTAACAAAGCAATGTCATCTTGTAGAGACGTTGCATGCAAAGTTTCTACATTATTATTAAATTGAACTTGGCGCAAACCAGACAAATCGGTAAAGCGCCATTCTTCTTCACGCGTAGTGGGAATAGTCGAACAACGAACAAAAGCAGAAGCGCGTTGACGCACCTCTTGCAACCAACCTTCAGTTTTTGGTGCAATTACCCGATTTAACAACTCAGTCAGATAAGCATCTTTATCCACCGCCGCAGACGAAAAATCGACTGAAATCGAATTAGGAATTGGGCTGGGAGAAACTTGAATAGTCATCACACACCCACCTCAAGCGCAGCATCTTGCAAAATCCAGTCATAACCACGGGCTTCTAACTCCAGCGCCAAATCCTTACCGCCACACATGAGAATTTGCCCGTGTGCCATCACATGCACGTAGTCAGGAATAATATAATCTAGCAACCGCTGATAGTGAGTAATCATAATCGTGGCATTTTCCGGATTTGCCAGTTGATTCACCCCATTCGCCACAATCTTCAACGCATCAATATCCAAACCCGAATCAGTCTCATCCAAAATAGCCAGCTTTGGTTCCAACAGCGCCATTTGCAGAATCTCATTCCGCTTCTTCTCGCCACCAGAAAAGCCCTCATTCACACTTCGATTGAGAAAAGCCGGATTCATCTTTACCACATCCAGCTTTTGTTCAATCAAATCATCAAAATCAAACGCATCCAATTCCTCTAAACCCTGCGCCTTCCGCCGGGAATTATAAGCCACCCGCAAAAAATCCAAATTGCTAACACCCGGAATCTCTAAAGGATATTGAAACGCCAAAAATATACCACTTCTAGCCCGATCCTCCGGTTCCATTTCCAGTAAATTTTGCCCCTGGAAAATCACCTCCCCGCCAGTCACCTCATACGCCGGATGTCCAGCCAAAACCTTCGATAAAGTACTCTTACCAGAACCATTCGGTCCCATAATCGCATGAACTTCCCCCGATTTTACCTCCAGATTCACACCCTTCAAAATCGGCGTTCCATCAACATTAGCCGTCAAATCCCGGACTGACAGCACAACTTCACTATTCTCAATAATCATGTTCTCTCTTCTCTCTCTTCTCTCTCTTCTCTTTCTGGGCGCCCTCAGCGCCTCTGCGGTTAATTAGAGTAGGCAATGCCCACCCTACCACTTACCCAACACTACCTTCCAACTTCAAACTCAACAACTTATCAGCTTCCACAGCAAACTCCATCGGAAGCTGATTGAAAACATCCTTACAGAAGCCGCTAATCATCATCGAAATCGCATCTTCTGACGAAATACCCCGTTGAGCAAAGTAAAATAATTGGTCTTCCCCAATCTTAGAAGTAGAAGCTTCATGCTCCACCTTCCCAGTATTATTTTGCACCTGAATATAAGGGAAAGTATTCGCGTGGGCGTTATCCCCAATTAGCATAGAGTCGCACTGCGAATAGTTTCTAGCCCCTTGTGCCTTCGGGTTAACTTTCACCAAACCGCGATAGCTGTTACTAGAATTACCAGCAGAGATTCCTTTAGAAATAATTGTGCTGCGCGTATTCTTACCAATGTGAACCATCTTGGTTCCCGTATCGGCTTGCTGCATATTATTTGTCAGCGCCACCGAATAAAACTCACCCACAGAATTATCACCCACCAACACGCAACTCGGATACTTCCAAGTAATAGCCGAACCGGTTTCTACCTGAGTCCAAGAAATCTTGGAATTTACACCCTGACACAAACCGCGCTTAGTAACAAAGTTGTAAATACCGCCTTTGCCGTTAGCATCACCGGCGTACCAGTTTTGTACAGTCGAGTATTTAATTTCAGCATTATCTAAAGCAACAAGTTCCACAACAGCCGCGTGCAATTGGTTGCTATCGTACATTGGTGCCGTGCAACCTTCCAAATAAGAAACATAGCTGCCTTCTTCCGCAACAATTAACGTCCGTTCAAATTGTCCTGTATCGCCGTTGTTAATTCGGAAGTAAGTAGACAATTCCATCGGGCATTTTACGCCTTTAGGAATATAGACAAAAGAACCATCGCTAAATACAGCAGCATTTAGTGCCGCAAAATAGTTATCGGCAATGGGAACGACGCTACCCAAATATTTCTGGATCAATTCTGGGTGTTCTTTCAATGCTTCAGAAATTGAGCAGAAAATTACGCCGTCCTTTGCCAGCTTTTCTTTAAAAGTAGTGGCGACAGAGACGCTATCGAAAATCGCATCCACGGCGACATTTGACAGTCGCTTTTGTTCTGACAGGGGAATGCCTAGCTTCTCAAACGTTTCCAGCAAAGTTGGATCTACTTCGTCCAAACTTTCCAGCTTTTTCTTGCCTTGCTTTGGCGCAGAGTAATAGATGATATCCTGATAATTAATTGGCGGATACTGAACGCTAGACCAAGCCGGTTCTGTCATTTTTAGCCATTGGCGATATGCCCTGAGGCGAAACTCCAGCATGAACTCCGGTTCGTTCTTTTTGGCGGAGATCGTGCGTACAATGTCCTCGTTTAGTCCACGGGGAATCGTGTCTGCCTCAATGTCGGTGACAAAGCCGTACTTATAAGGCTGGTTGACTAAGGTTTTGACAGTGGCACTCATCAGTATTTTTCTCTCGTGTTCGCTGTTAGGTGTCTCTTTAAGGATGGAAGACGGGCTGTATAGCCGATTTTCCGGTGCGTTAACTCAGAGTTGTTAACCGCTGTTACAATAAGGATGGAGAGTAAAACAACAGGTTTGTTGTTTAATGTATCTTCATTTTACGCTAAATTAACAACAAGAATGTTGTTAAAGTGAAATTTTCAAATGAAATTTTGGGACTAAGATGGCGACTACCCAGCAGTCCTCAACGAAGCAAGATATCCTAGAATATCTGCTGAAACACGCACAGGCAACGGCTTTCGACCTATCCGCAGCTTTAGATATTAGCCCCCAGGCGATTCGGCGTCACCTGAAAGATTTGGAGGCGGAAGAACTAATTTTGTTCTCGCCAGTGCAAGCGGGGATGGGGCGTCCGCAGCATATTTATCAGTTAAGCCGTCAAGGACGCGATCGCCTAAATCGTGATGTCAGCGAAAAATTTAGCGATCGCTACGGTCAGTTTACCGTTGATTTGCTCGATACCCTAGCAGAAACGGTAGGACACGACCAAGTAAGTACAATTTTACGCAAACAGTGGGAACGCAAAGCCCAAGAATATCGCGATCGCGTCGGTAACGGTTCGCTACGCCAGAGAGTAGCAAATTTGGTAGAACTGAGAAAAGCAGACGGCTACATGGCGGAATTTCATCCTGTAGATTCCGGTGAAGCGTTAGGAGGCGATCGGTTTATTTTAATGGAGCATAACTGCGCGATTTCCAACGTTGCAGAATCATTCCCCAGCGTTTGCGGTCATGAATTAGAAATGTTTGCCGCAATTCTACCCGATTGTACAGTAGAGCGTACCCACTGGATTATTAACGGCGAACATCGTTGCGGCTATTTAGTGCAAGCGCGAAAGCTACATGTTTAATGGATAAATTTGCTTTCAAATCCAGCTTAAGTCATGGATAATAACTGAAGCAGTAATCAGTTTTACCAATCATCCATGACTAAAAAAGTATGAAGGATTTTGGATGAAGGATGAAGTTGTAGAAAAAATGGATTGCAGAGCTACCAAATTCCCTTTATTGGCTATTGAAGAAAAGAATTGCATAGAAACGCCTAGGGAGCGAATATACAAAGCGTCCTGATTCCAAGCCCCGATCAACTTTTATGGGGTTCTTACCAATTATCAATCATCCACTAAGTTTTAGATATAATACTAAATTGGGATGGATTGAATTGTTTACGCAGCTTGAAACAAGTTATTAGTGCGGATTCAAACTCCAAAATCTCAAATCTAAAATTGGTATAACCGATGAATTTACCACCACAACAGCAACCGTCAACACAATTTTTAACTCTGGAAGAGTCAGGAAAAGTAGACGCGGCGTTGCTTTCTTCTCCAGAGAGATTTTTAACAAGATTGACAATTTCATCACTCAAGCTGTTAAAGCACATCGCCCAAGAGTACGACGTGAAGATTGAAGATTTAACAACCCAGCAAGTGATTGACTGGTTTGAAAAAGATGGCAAAATTCGCCGCGAACAGGGAATTGAAGCTGCATTCCTGAAGTGGTAAACTGTGCATATTTATATTAATTAGTCAATCAAAATTTACATATATATATTGATATTTTGATTTACAAATAGTTGGTAGTTGGTAGGGTGTGTGCTTACGAGAGTACGGCACCATCTTGATTATTTCGGTGCCGTACTTTCGGCGCTTCGCACCCGACATTGGACTTTTGAGTATTCAATAAAAACAGGACTTACGCAGTTTTAACGCATTCATTATAAGAGTGTTTTAGACGTTGCAGATCCCACGGGGCTTGGCCCTTTTCCCCACTTGAGCAAGAAGTGTATTGATATAACCCGACGACAAAAAGCGGTCAGATTTTCTGCCGCTTTTTTGCTTTTATTATATTTGAGGCTTTTGTTGCCTTTTCTTCTTGCCTTATTTCTAAACGTAATTGTTAGTGCGCGGACTGCGTGCGCCGACAGCAGCTCCAATCATTGAGGCTATTAAACCCAGTAAGGAACCGAATACAAACCACCACAATCCTCTAGCAGTTGTGTTAGCAATATTACGAGCTTCTTGGGCACTGACGTTGGCTTGGGGTACATTAACACCGCCTTGCTGTTGCACCTGATTAATAACTTCCCCAGCGTTGGAAGCAGCAACACCAAAAGCACCCGATACCCCACTAGCTAATAACCAAGAGCTAACTGCCAAAGTGGTAGCCCAGAGAATTGCACCGTTAAGCAAAGCTGTATTGCGGTTCATTGGACCGCAAGCGCGGGCTGCCACCCAACCGCCAGTGAATAGAGAAATCAACAAACCGATAGTTGACCAAATTCCCACATTACCAGCAACATCAGGTGTAATTGTTCTTGGTGCGCCTGAACCTGCAATTCTGTCTGCGCCCAAAGCGGCAAACAAGGCGCTCAAAATTAACTGAGTAGCTATGGCAATTAACAAACCGGAAATAATCGGTCCCCAACGAACGCGATCGTGGTAATCGGCAACTCTACCCACTACCGCAGGCTCGTTAATTACATCGTCACCGACTCGATTTACGTATGACATAGTTTATTTACTCCCTTATTGTTCTCGCAAAGTTTTGTTTGGGTATATCAGGCTGATGATTAAAATTAAATTGCTAATTTTGTTTTTTTATATCTATCACTAGCATGAGTTATAGACTCTATCTTTAGTAGTAAAAAATAAATTTTTCTTTGATATTTTTTAATAAAAATTTCTAAAATTTTACATTAATTTATTATGAAATTAAGCAATAAATCTTGTATTGTAAGAGTTTACTATTATTTTGCGGAGAAATTATATTGAATTAAATAAAGTCATGAAAATGACAAAACTACTTGAGATTATAGTCTTAATTACAAGTAATAATTAGCTGAACAAAATGCAGCCCAGCAAAAAGGAAAGTGGGGGTATTGGGCATTGGGCATGGGGCAGAGGAGCCACTGCGAAGAAAGCGGGTCAAGAGCGTTGAAGCATGTGGCGTGGCAGAGGGCATTGGGAAGCCAGTGCTGCGGGAGGGTAACACGAGCGCAGGCATCTGGCGTCCCTTGGGCATTGGGCATCTTATCCTCCTTGTCCACGCCAGTCGCCTGGGTCGGGAGACCCTACCAAGACCTCACACCCGTCGTCCACACCCGTCGCCCCCCTCTCCCCCTTCCCTCCTCCCCTTCAGGACTAGCGCATCCTCACGGCGGTACCTGTGGCGGTAATTAGTAACAGAACACCGGATTGGTCAACATTGATTGTGCCAGTATCAATTTCAATGCCGATAACAGCGTCAGCTCCTAAACGCTGTGCCCGTTGTTCTAATTCTGCTAGCGCCTTTCTTTGTCCCTCCTCAAATAGACGCTCATAGCTACCGGTACGTCCACCGATAATATCCCGAATGCTAGCGATAAAATCTCGCAGGAAATTGCTGCCGTAGACGACTTCCGCCGTCACAATGCCTAAATAAGACTGAATTACGGCTCCCTGAATCACATCAGTCGTTGTTAAAATCATAGATTCGCCTCTCAAACATGACCAAAAAAGAATAAAGGATGAAGGATGAAGGATAAAAAGTGAAGGATGAAGTTAGAAGAAAGGGGATAGAAGCCCTCGTTAATTTACATGGCGTCTTAACTTCATCGTTCATACTTCATTCTTCAGTTGACATCGACTAATTCCAATTTTGGATTGAGATGGCAATGTTATCCCTTAAGGTTAGGATTTTGGATTTGAATCGCGATCGCCTGCCAACTGCGATCGCGATCTTGTCAGGTTTTACGCACAGGTACGCAGAATAATTCGGTTTCTATAGATAGATTCGTTGCTAAAACGGCGCTTTCTCGCCAATAAACACGGTTTTGGCGTAAGTACTGTTTTTTACCTGCTAATAATGACGATATGTAAATAAGTGGAAATTCATCGAAACCAAATTGGATGAAAAGCGACTACGGTACTTTAACCACGATCGCCGCGAAATTACAGAGAGTTAGGTTTGTTGATGATTAATATTTTATAAATGTGAATAAATACAGTTTTCAAATCTCAATATTTTTGTTTTAATGTACATGCAATTAAAGATTTTGTGCAAAAAATTGCCTAAAAGTTCAGGGATTCCACTGTGTACAAGCAGACATCGTTAGTAATAAGTGTTCTTTTGTTAGGGGGTTTTGTGGCGACAATGCCCCCAGTGGCTCAGGTTCAGGCTCAGGTGGTGGTGGCGCAACGCAGAAGCCCAGAATTAAAGCAAATGCTGGAGGAAGGGCGCAGGCTGGTGGATTCTGGCGATTATGATGGAGCGATCGCTGTGTATCAACAAGCATCTAGCCTAGATCCAAAGAATGCAAAGATTTATTCTGGTATTGGCTATTTGTACGCTCAAAAAGGAAATTTCCAAGCAGCACTAGCTTCTTATCGTCGCGCTTTGGGCATCGACCCCAACAATGGTGATTTTTTCTACGCTGTGGGTTATATCAAAGCGAATTTGGGAGATACCCGTGGAGCGAAGGAAGCTTATCGTAAGGCAATACAGATCAACCGCAACAACATTAATGCCTATTTGGGATTGGGTGTAACTCAATCGCGTCTGGGAGACTATGATGCTGCTATGTGGGCATACGAGCAAGCGATTAACATCGATCGCAATAATCCCCAAACCTATGAGTTGATGGGTTCGATGTTCAAAAATCGGCGAAAAGCTAAAGAAGCGAAAAATGTGCTTCAAAAAGCCCGTGATTTGTACCAGCGCCGGAATGATGCAACTGGTGTGGATAGAGTAGAAGGTATGTTGCGAGAGTTGGGGGCGTAAAACTTAGGGGCGTGAAATTAATCCAACTGGCGTCCTGTTAGTTCGACGAAAATATCTTCGAGGTTAGAAGGACGCACCATCATCCCTGTTTTATCCTTTTGTCGATCCAGGTAGATATTTGCTTGTTCTAATGTGGGGAAAAACACATATTCCCAACGGTCCCCTACTTGCTTGATCACCAAACCTTCGCCATAAGTGGAGCGTAACTGTTGTAAAGTTCCTAAAGAAATTAGTTTGCCTCCATCCATAATGCCGATGCGATCGCACAAATATTCGACTTCATCCATATAATGGGTCGTTAACAGCATCGTCATTCCCTGCTTGTTCAAATCTCGGATAATCTCCCAAAGCCGTCGCCTTGTTTGGGGGTCTAGTCCTACTGTCGGTTCATCTAAAAACAGAATTTGCGGTTGATGCAATAAAGCTCTTGCTATCTGCAATCGCCGTTTCATACCCCCAGACAGAGTTTTTACCAAATCATCGCGTCTATCTGCTAATTCTACATATTCCAGCGATTGATTAATCAATTTTTGTCGCTGCGGGTTGGCTATGTGATGCAGCCTCCCGTGGAATTCCATATTTTCCCATACTGTTAAATCGGCATCTACACTAATTTGCTGCAAGACTACGCCAATAGATTGCTTTGTTAACATGGGTTGGCTTACCACATCATACCCAGATACTTCAATCCGTCCTTGGGTTGGTTTGGTCAGCGTAGTTAACATCCGAATTGTGGTTGATTTGCCAGCACCGTTAGGACCAAGCAGACCAAACATTTCCCCCGCTTCAATTGTGAATGAAAGGTCATTCACTACAGGGACTTTATTGTAAATCTTGTAGACGTTTTCGAGGTAGACTGCAGCCGTCATGGATAACTTGTATCAGGGAATTCATCATTTAAAGTAGCATTTCTTTCACGGACGCATTTACTTCAAAGGTATAATTTTGGTGAAGGTGGGGGCACAGCAATGCTGTGCCCCTACTAATGTCATGTTTTCAACTTATGGTTTAGAGCGATCGCATATTCAAAACCTCATGCTGGAAACATCTTCACTAAATTATCACCCCCGATGATTGTGGTGTAGAAGACATAGCCGGGATTGGCGACATAGCGACGGTCTTGTTTAATTATCGCCATGAACTCGCGATGTCCTTCGCGTCTGCGTCCTACCAAACAACCTGCACTAGCATTCTTAATATCATTTGCAGGTGCATCATAGCCCCAGTGCTGATTAACCATAAAAAGACCAGTATCAAGTTTGTCGCCAGTCCGTTTATAGTCTTGATTGAAATCTCGACAAACAGTGATTGGTGCAACTTGCACTAGTGCTTCGTGACGGTCAGCATTGCCATGCATTCCCACAGCCCAAGCTTTGTATTGCCCAAACTGAATTCTGGCAGCGCCTTGAGGATTCATTGGCATAATGGTGTAATGCGTACCTGGTTCGGTGGTAGCTTGCCAGTGATTGACGATTTTGGGAATACCATCGACTATTTCAATGACAATCCGTCGGTCATTAAACTCATTGGGCGCATCATTGTTGAGAGTCCCGTCTTCATTCATGCCCTCTATATAAACAATGTTGTATTCTTTGGGTTCGGTGAATACCACATAATCCTTTGCCAGCATGTATTTAATAATCCGGCTGGGAAGATTGTTGCTGAGTTTTAAGGGGGGTTTGGGAAGCTGCGAAGATTTGGTTTCGATTAGTTTTTCGGCTGTGATTTTTCCTAAATATTCAGATTCTCCAATCTGGAGTATGTTTTGGAATCTTCTCAACGCTGCTGCAGACAGCGGTCCAAACTTGCCATCGGCTGGAGGATCTAACAGACGCAAGCCAATTAACTGCGTCTGAATCTGATTCGCCAAATCTTCGTCCAATGCGATCGCTTCAAAGCCATATTTATGATTCGTTCCCAGGAAATCTTGTAATCTCATAATTACTCCTTTCTAAATTTATTTATCTATAGATAGGTTCCAGAATCCACAACTTATGCACTATCCACTCCCGTTGCTTGACGAAAATGCGTCGTTTATATAATTGGTTTTTGCCCGTAAGCCCGCTTTATCCTATTTGTGCGTAAGCTTTGGAATCGATTTGAACATAGACTCTGTTTGAGACTATACCTTTGGCTAGAAGATTTTTTCTAAATTATTACTTACAACATATTAATTTTTGGTGCTACATCACACAATTATATACGTAGAAAATCACATGGTCAGTATAACTAAATTTTTTTTAGTGATTTACGTAATATCACTTAAGGAGTCGCTCAACTTCAAACAGATGTAGCAATTAACCCCGTACTAATTTTGGTAAGGAAATTCTAACCCCTAAGCCGCGCTCCTCAGCCTGAGGGTTAGGACTGTCAAAAAAATTAATCTTTTGTATAAATAACATCGAACTGAAGTTTAAATTTAACCTGATTTTTATCTTTTTTGTCAGATAGAGCCATAAAAATCCAGACTTGCTCTATTTAAAAAATTTGAATTTTTTGTATAAAATAAATCAAATTTATCAGAAATGAGTTAAATTCGTAGCACTTAGGACTTACCCACTTTACAATAGAGAGTTGTGTTAATCGACACCTTGGCAAGAAATGCGGTTGGGCGATCGCCAAAATATATGGTTCTCCCTGCTTGCTAATGGCGTTCAGTCTGCAGTCAAGTGCATAAGTTAATGTTGCTTGCACTATAAGAATGTAGAAGTTAAGCTCTCAATTGCTTAACTTCTGTTTAACAAATAAGTTATGGCTTGCACATAATCAAATTTATGTCAATGCGTAAGTTCTAGCACTTAGGAAAATCAGTATTCAAACTTGAGGTAAGAAAAATGTCTGCGGAAGTTCCACTTCGCTTGAGTCAATTAAAAACTGAGTATAAGCAGCTTTGGGAGAAATGCCAAATTAAACCAGAGCAGGTAAACAGTGCTAAAAGTATAGTTGCGAAAATTCTGGCAAATCGCGCTCGTTACGAAGCTGTACAGCAAAAAATTAATGTCCCGTGGTATTTCATTGCGGTTATTCATAATATGGAATCCTCCCTTAGTTTCAGCAGACATCTGCACAATGGCGATTCCCTGAAAAAACGGACTGTTCAAGTACCGGCTGACAGACCTGTCGCCGACCCAGTTAATGGTTGGGAGGCTGGATATACCTGGGAAGAAAGCGCTATTGACGCTTTGACAATGAAGGAATTTGACAAGGTAAAAGACTGGAGTTTGGCGGCGCAGTTGTGGCAAATAGAGAAATATAACGGTTTTGGCTATAGGCAATACCATCCATATGTTCTCACTCCTTATCTGTGGTCAGGTACTAATCATTACACAAAGGGTAAGTATACTGCTGATGGGAAATGGAATGCGGATGCGGTTTCCGAGCAAATTGGTGCGGCTGCTTTGCTGAAAATTTTGATACAAGAACAGAAAATTACGGTTAATTTGGTTTGAGAATGTAGGGGGGAGATGGGGAAAAAGAAGGGAAAAGGGAAAGGGGGAAAGGGAAAGGGAAAAAATCTTTCGGGCGATCGCCCATCGGAGGCTTCGCGCTTTTAGCTTTTTAATTTTTACTTTTACCTTGTCTTCCTTGTCTCCCTTATCTCCCTTATCTCCCTTATCTTCCTTATCTCCCTTATTTCCCTTATCTCCCTTATCTCCCTTATCTTCCTTATCTCCCTTGTCTTCCTTATCTCCCTTGTCTTCCTTATCTCCCACACCCGTCGCCCTTGTCACTTAATTTGCGGATGTGCATTTTGTCCATCCCAACAAACTAAGGTAGGGGTGGGAATAGTTTTTGTCTGGTAAAGATTTTTCACAGCAACCCAGTTGCTAGCAATTGGCATTCGCCAGCCGGTACCAAAGGCGCGATCGGTGATTTTCAATCCGGGGGGCGCTTGTCTGCGCTTAAATTCTGCACGCGCTACCATTTGAATTACGCGTTCCACAATCATTGGATCGTGTCCGGCGGCGACTATTTGTGCTGCTGATTGGTGGTTGTGAATTAGGCGTTGCAAGATGTCGTCTAAAATCTCGTAAGGCGGTAGAGAATCTTGATCGACTTGTCCCGGTTTGAGTTCGGCGCTGGGTGCTTTAATTATGACATTTTCTGGAATGATTTCGCGATCGCGATTTAACCAGCGACAAATTGAATAAACGCGGGTTTTGGGTACGTCTGCAATTACTGCTAATCCGCCATTCATATCGCCGTAGAGGGTGCAGTAACCAACTGCCATTTCGGATTTGTTGCCGGTTGATAGCAGAAGATAGCCAAATTTGTTAGCGATCGCCATTAATAAGTTACCCCGAATTCGGGATTGTATATTTTCTTCTGCTAACCCAAATTCTGTACCAGCAAACAATTCACCTAAGGTTTTGTCATAGTCTTTCATTAACTCGCCGATGGGCAAGATGTTAGTTTTAATGCCCAAATTTTCAGCCAACGCTAAAGCATCGCTGATAGAATGTTCGGAACTGTAAGGAGAAGGCATCAGGACACCGAGGACATTTTCTTTACCCAGTGCCGCAGAAGCGATCGCTGCTACAAGTGAAGAATCAACGCCGCCACTTAAACCCAATACTACTTTAGAAAAGCGACATTTGCGAGCATAATCTTGCACTCCCAAAACTAAGGCGTGCCAGATTTCTTCATCTTCGCCATCAAATTCCGGTGATACAGAACTCAACTGCAAATCTCGCCGCAATTCATCAAATTTTATTATTACTAAATCAGGTTCAAAACCTTTCGCACGACATACTAATTTCCCCTGACGATTCAAGGCAAAACTTCTGCCATCAAAAATTAAATCATCATTTCCGCCTACTTGATTGGCATAAATCATCGGTTGTTGAAAACGCAACGCACTATGTCTGAGCATTGCTTCTCTAAACCGCTGCTTGCCAACACTGTAGGGTGAAGCTGATAAATTTACAATCAAATCCACACCGATAATTGCTAAGTCAGCAATCGGATTTACGGCATAACTGCGCTTACCCCAAAATTCCTCATCATTCCATAAATCTTCGCAAATTGTTACGCCAATATCGAGATTATCCAAAGTGAAATAGTTGGCTTGTAACCCTGGTTCAAAATAGCGATGTTCGTCAAATACATCGTAGGTAGGTAAAAGGCGCTTGTGAAAAATTTGCTGTACCTTACCGCCTTCTAACACAGCAATGCTATTAAATAAACTTTTACCGCCAGTAGCATGTGCTTTGAAATTTTCTTCAACCGTTCCGACTAATACGGCTAATTCTGGTGGTAAATCTCCTGCCAATTTTTGTAAAGTGATGCCCATTGCTTCCACAAAACTAGGATTTAGTAATAAATCCCTGGGCGGATAGCCACACAAAGAAAGTTCTGGAGTCAACAGCAATCGGGCACCTGCTGCGGCTGCTTTTTGGGCTGCAGCCAGGATGTTTTGGGCATTGACGGGTAAGTCACCAATTGTGGGATTAAGTTGAGCGATCGCTATTTTCATTTGAGATTTTAGATTTGGGATTTGGGATTTTACAGAAACAATTAATTTAGCTTTAAGTTGGTCGGCATAGTTCATGGTTCATTGTTAGTAGTTCAGAATTTATCTAGCAATTCTCCACCAAATTGTGAAAATTAAAGATTGTCAGAAACCCGGTTTATTCAAGAAACTGGGTTTCTCTCCACTTTCACGAATGATTTAGGACTGCTATAGCTCATAATCACTAACTACTAACTACTAACCACTAATCTTTTGATGATTAAATAAAAACCAAAGGTTTATCTTTCAATGGTGTAAAAGCCTCGGCATCAAATTTATATAAACTAGCTGGACGACCGGCACCTCGCGATACCTTTATTCCGGTATCGCACAAAAAACCCAACTTGAGTAGACGCGCCCGAAAATTTGAATAATCTGAGAAGTTTTCCCCTAATACTGTGGTGTACAACTGATATAAATCATTCAAAGTAAACGTTTCTGGCAAGACATCAAAAGCTACCGGGCTATATTCCAATTTATTTCGCAAACGCCTGTGTCCGTATGCTAAAACTTCATTGTGGTCAAATGCCAATCGCGGCACTTCTTTTACCGGATACCAAGCGATTCCAGTTACTTTATCAGCAATTAATTCTGCTTCCTCAAACCTGACAAGGGCAAAATAACTAACAGATAAATAACGCACCCCATAGCTATCAGTTGCTTCTCTTGGGTCGCGATGGGGTCCGCCAAAGGTATACAATTGCTCCAAATAGAGATTGTTTACCCGAATTTTCTCAGCCATAATGCGATAGGCTGCATCTTCTAAAGATTCGCCTTGACGCACCAAAGTACCAGGAAGACTCCAATAATTTAAAAATGGTTCTTGCTGTCGCATTACTAAGAGAACTAACAGCCGATTTTGTACAGTATCTACAGAAAAAATTACATTATCAACACCAACCTTGAAATCCGCCAAAGGTTGTTGATTTAGCGCATCTGGAATCTTTTTTGAGTTGCGTCCTGGCATTTGTACAAATGCTCTCTGTTAATATAGGCGACTACAGGGGGTGTTAGAGCGTGGGTGTCTCCATTTTCACGATACGCTGTTGAGGAAACATCTAAACCAGTTAAACTGGCGATCGCTATTTTTCCTCCCAGCTTTTGCACTCCTGCCAAACTAGTTTCATCTATGGCATATCCCGGTCGCGGTACTACCAGTAATTGCACTTGTCTTAACAATTCTTCAACGTGATACCAACGGGGTAATTGACTCAGCAAATCGGAACCGACTACTAATGTCAATTCCACATCATCTCCCCAAAAAAATTTCGCTTTTTCTACTGTCTCCAGGGTTCTCAAGCTACTTAATTCCTGTTGCAAAGCAATATTTTGCCACGGTGCATCTATATTCTCAATCAACAGTTGCAGCATTGCTACCCGGTGTTCCAAAGGTGTTTGATGGGATTTAAAGGGATTATCTGCTGCCCAAACTACCACGCGATCGTAACGTTCGGATAACCATCTTAATACTGTTTGATGTCCAGCAGTTGGTGGATCGGCACTTGTACCAAACAAAGCAATCTTAAGCATTTTGGATTTTGGATTAGTCATTAGTCATTAGTTATTAGTCAAGAATCGAGTATTTTCTTGTCTCTAGTACAGTGTGGTGTAAATAGAGATACCATCTCTCACAAACAAAAAGCTAAAGATATAAGCCTTTCCCCCTTCCCCCCTTCCCCCTTTCCCCCTTTCCCCCTTTCCCTTTTCCCCTTCGCACTTCGCAGTCGCCAATCTTCGGGAAACCCTACCTTTGGACGCTGACTCACCTTTTACCTTTTACCTTTTTGTGTCTGTTGGGTTAGTTTTTGTAACTCGCTAGAAATCTCTACTTGCACTGACACGGGATTATCCAAACGCCGTGTTTGGTGCGGTAAACTCGCTACCGTTGCGGCGGTACGTTGTCGAATTTCTGCCAATGTTTCTGGTGCTTGCATCCGCTTACCTTCTTTCATCACCAGTTGTAATAAAGGTTTTTCTTCAAAAGGATTTTCATCCGCCAAACCCAATCTGTCTGTGACTTTACCCTCCGCAAACTCACGAAAAATCTGCTTGCGTCCTGGATAAGTCACCTTACCACTTGACTGTTTCATCGCTGGGATATTATCAATTTCTACCAGTTTGTAAACTCCATTTACAGGAGAACCGGTAACTAATCGCGTTCCCAGCCCAAAGCCGTCAATCTCAGCACCGGCGGCTTTAAGTCTGGCAATTTCCCACTCATCTAAATCGCCGCTAGCAAAAATAGACACATCGGGGAGAAGCGATCGCACTTCTTTTGATAAGGTAACCAAATCACCAGAATCCAATCTAACAGAGGCTAATTCCATTTCCCCTGACTTCACCTTAGCTGCCAACTTTTGAGCAGCAGCGGTGGTGTCGTAAGTATCAATTAATAACGGCGCACCCGGAAAATACTGGTGGAATGCTGTAAAGGCTTGTTCCTCACTGCCTTCCATTGCCGAAAGTGCCATGACCAAGGCGTGAGCCATCGTACCACTTGGTTGTTGACCGAGCTGTAGCGCGGCTAACACATTCGAGGTAGCATCTAAACCACCAGCCAAAGCCGCCCGCGCCGCCCACAATGACCCTTGGGGACTAAATGCCCGTCTGGTGCCAAATTCTAGCAGTGTTGCTTTTTCCCCCGCGACATCACGCAACCGCGCCGCCCGCGTAGCTATCAATGTCTGATAATTTAAAGTATTCAACAAGTATGTTTCCACCAACTGCGCTTGCCAAAGTGGTGCTTCAATTCGCAACAATGGTTCATTGGCAAATACCGCAGTTCCTTCCGCAACCGCCCAAACATCACCGGTAAAACACCCCGACTCTAACAATGACCAAAAGCGATCTGGCGCATGGGCAAAAATTCCCGTCGCCTGCAAAGCCGCCACATGCAAGGGACTAAAACGAAACTTTTCCAAATATTCCAACGCCTGCGTCAGCCCCATCGCTATTAAATAGCCAAAACCCTCGGGTAAGCGCCTGACAAACAACTCAAAACTTGCCCGTTTTTGTTCTACACCTTCACCCGTGTAACAAGCCGCCATCGTCAACTGATAAAGGTCTGTCAGCAAGCTGCTATCAACCGCAGAAACCGTTAATTCCTGGTTCTCTAGGCTGTGCTGCCGATTTTTGGTATACATATAGTCCAAGTCCGGGATAGTTGCCATGCAAAGCCGCCCCTACAACAATGCTTCTTATTTATTTATGGTAGTTTTTACCATAAATAATGTCAACACTCGAAGGAGATATATAAAAAAATCTCAAAAAATCCTGGAAAACAGTGTAATTAGGAGGATTTTAATACTAGTTTCATCTAATATTTAATATTTGTTAATGGTTCTTACTAGTAATAATCAGATTGAATTGGATTAAGGCTGATGAAATATCACTGTATGTGGCTGTGGGTAAATCGCCAGCATCTTTACCCAGCAAGCGTTTAATAAATAGTTGAGTGTTACAATTAGGATTAAAGAGAATTTTTGGACTAATTTCTAAGTTGAAGTATTGCAAACATACCTCAACAGATGTTGCGGAGATTTTCAATATATTGAGAGTTTGTGCTAAGTGGGGATATGAGAATTAGAGTATAGATGTCACCAATAAAGGGACTACGAAAAACGGGGGTCTAAATAGTATGATCGCTTTTTTTAAAATGATTGCCAGCATCACCCAGTATATTTCGGAAGCCGCAATGCGGATATTTGCTCCTACAGATGATGCTTATCCTATAATTGGCATGCAACCCTTTACAGGTGAACCTTACAAAAAAGGGATTGCTGATAGTTGGTAGATGATATACGATGAGTCAATTAAAATCAAAGTCGGTGGATAGGGAAATCCTGAATCCACCGATTTTTTTATTTAGTTGGTGGTTGGTAGTTGGTGAGCAGTGCGGTGGACGGGTTCCCCGGCATAAAGCAACTGCGAAGTGCGAAGGGTGGTTGGTGGTGAAGGGCGTACTGCGGGAGGGTTTCCCTCCTTTGTACTGGTTCTCCCGAAGGGTCGTTGGTGGTGAAGGGGCGCCCTTGGTAGGGTTTCCCTGCGCAGGCGACTGGTGAACCCCTCTGGGGTTGGTAGTTGCTAGTTGGTGGTTAACTTTGATTCTACTACCTACTAAATACTAACTACTATCTACTACGCACTAACTCAAAACTCAAAACTCATAACTCATAACTCCTAACTCCTAACTCTTTTTTCACAAGCCGTCCCATTGAAATTCGGCTAAGACTAATAGGCAGAAAACCATCAATGCGCCAGTGGTAATAAATTGCCAGCCGCTGATCAAAGGTAAGATAAAAATGAACAGTAGGTGCAGTAAACCTGTAACTGCTAAAGCACGCGATCGCACTGCTAAAGCCGTACACAAATAACCGAGGGAACTTAACCCCAACCACAACGGACACAGGTGCATTAAAACATTTCCCCAGCCGAAGTAAATACCAAAATCTGTTAATATCAGCCCGAAAAACATCAGTATTACCCAGCAATATAGCACCCAGCTAACATTGTTCGCCTCTACCCAATACCGCGTCCAACTCACCATCACCATAATACCTATACAGCTGAGTATTGACCACAAAGTAGCTTGCAAACTCCAACTCACCGGGATAAACTGGGCTGTCCCAAACATTGTGATCAGCAGCAGACTCCAAAAAATGCAAGCTTGATCGATACGAGTATAAAAGGTTGAATATAACCGAGTTTTGCCAATTTGCCAGTTAACGTACCAAAGTCCTTCTAACTCTAGAATTTCCACTGTTGTTTGTTTGCGACGCAGCAGTGGTTCGGAATAATTAAAAAATGTCATTTTACTTGTTGCTTTTTTAAAGAAAATTTCAGGTTTTTTGGCTGTGAAATGCCGTATTTATATTTTATATAAATCTAGCAACGTCCTAGTTTTACTCTCTCTATGGGAATGAATTTAGCGTTAGTTTATTCTGCCCTTTGGTTGTAATTCTGATATACTTTTTAGAGAAAATACGCCATATAAATAAACCCGCCTGTGAAAACTCTCGCAAGCGGAGTAATTTTTTGAGAATTTTGAGTGAAATATCAGGACTTACACATAATCCTGCTTCCGGGGAACTAGCGTCCGTAGCCGCGTGGGCTAGCAGCGTAAGTTATATAAATGTTTGCTACAGATGATTCACTTTTCTTAAAAAAGGGGGTATAGCGACTCTGAGGCAGTTGCAATGTTTTGACGCGAATTGGCACTAGTCAGAATTTAGCGGTTGTCGGGTAGTCATTGTTTATCCGACAAAATCATTGCAAGTGGATTAAAGTCTTTTGTACGATCGCAAAAAACTTAAGAGATAATATCTGCGAGAGTATTACAAAACGCAACAATAGAAATACAACGATGTTTTACAACAAGCGTTATTTTAAGTTCATGGTGAGCGCTGTATTATTACCCGGTTGCCTCGGGTTAGATATAGCCACAGCATATGTGCCATCTCAAGTTGAGAATTTGCAACAGGTAGAAAATTTGACATTGCCAGCTTCTCAAACACAGGCGAATAATTCTGCGGTGAATGACTTGCTACCTGATACTACAGAAAATTTACTAGTTAATAAGGAAAAAAAGCGAATAAAAAAGAACCGCTTTCAGAATTTTCGCCGCCGATTTTTCCGCCGTCCGAAACTCAGTCGTATAAGGCTGCGTCGCCAGAATATTCGGAACCCAAAGCAGCGTCCCCAAAGATTTCAAAAGCTGCGGCGTCAAATTTCCAATAACCGATTTTTTCGCCGTCCGAAAATTCGCCGTCAGAATACTCGCAACCAAAGATTTAGGATTTTCCGTCGTCGGGTAAGCGTAAGAATAAGCCCTGAAATATAAGCTTTGAAATACAAGCCCTGAAATAAATTTTGGGTTTTGTAGAGACGCGAAGTCTTCCGGATGGAAGATTCCATCCGGAGAGCTTCGCGCGAAATTTGAGCCAGCGCCCGTAGCACAGTAGGCGAGGAGCGTCGCGTCTCTACACCCGTTGAAAAAACTAGATTTAAACTGATGTATAGAGATGAAATTTTGGGTCTATATTCAGAAATTTATAATGCATGATATGTGTTGTTTTATGAATATTTCAATTGTTTTAGGATGTGAATATATTGGATTGTAAATATGAATAAATAATTAATATTCCGCGAAAAAGCAAAGTAGCGATCGCCAAGAACTATCTTGATTATGTTTTGTATGGTAAGCCTTTTTTAAAGGCTCTGGAATAATTGCAGTTACAGCCTCAAATTAGGGATTTCTGAGTAAAGCCAAGCAACAAATAATTAAAAGCGCAAAACAATGTTTTGGAAGTTCGTGGTCGGTGCTTTGCTATTACCCATTTGTCTTGGATTTGAGCCAGCCACCGCGTTTGTCAACAACAAAGTTGATAGTTTACCACATTCGGAAAACTTGACGCTGTTAGCGGGTAACATTCAAACTCAATCTAGAGAATATACCTCAATTCCAGATAACCAGGAAGGTGATGTAGGGGAACTCGAAGACACGCAAGATAAACATCATTACAAACGCAGTCGCCGACATTATCATCGTTATCAAGAGTGTCCTCAAAGTGATTATTCTCGCCGCCGCGATCGCAACTACCATAACGGGAATTATTACCAAAGAGTGAATCACCATAGGTACTACAATCCTTATCATCCGAATACTTTTCACCGGAATCGTTACCAGAGGCTACGTCACGGCAGACAACACCACCCCCATAATCGGTATTATCACCATTGATGGTTGTTGGTTGGTGGGTGTTGGGGCGCGAAGTCTGCAGTCGGGAAGATTCCCTCCGGCTCACTTCGCGCCCTTGGTAGGGGAGCCACTGCGGTCTTGGGGTCTGGCCAAGGGTCGCA
Organism: Heteroscytonema crispum UTEX LB 1556; assembly: GCA_044006015.1. Lineage (GTDB taxonomy): Bacteria > Cyanobacteriota > Cyanobacteriia > Cyanobacteriales > Nostocaceae > Heteroscytonema > Heteroscytonema crispum. Next base: position 27,813 of record JBIPDF010000018.1, on the reverse strand, counting down.
GTGGCGTTTTCCCGACCCAGGCGACTGGTGAAGCGCGATCGCGTTGTTGGTTGTTGCTTGTTGGTTGTTGGTTGTTGGTTGATAGTTGATAGTGGTTAGTGGCTAGTGGTTAACAATCTATTGGACTTTGGACAAAAAGAAGTGTTCGCGTAAATTACTCGCGTAACAAAAAATCTAGGCATCATAAATTACCCCAGTTATTTTTCAAACTGAGTCCAACTGAGTTAAACGCCTAAAGCCTATGAAAATTTACGCGGCTTTTTGTTTATCAGGTGTTGATTTTGACTGCTTCTTGACAACAGGATGCTTAGTTCGTTGCGTTTGAGCCTGACCTTGAACTCGACCGATGGAATTTCCCCGGGTTTTGGGGGAACGAGCAGGTGTACCAATCTCCGAAATAATTCTGTGAAAATCTCGTTGCACTACACTTGGAGTCACGATTTTATCATTGTTTTGTTCTTTGGGACGCTCCCAGGGTCTGGGTAAATGCGTTGCTAACTCCTTTGCAGCCCACAACTGTACGTAAGAGAGCATGACTAATCGTATCCAAGTTTCGTCCGAGAGTGATTAGCGATCGCCTGTTTTTTGTTGATTCACCTGACTGCATTTTTTGTTTAATTTGTCAATGCGTAAGTTTTGGAATGTATAGAAACTCTGCTAAATCAAGAGAATTAATATTTCTCTTGAACTGTTAACTGAGGGATGCTGTACTTCCCTGGACGAGCATGAAAACATAAAATGATTTTCAGCGATAGCTAAAACATAAGCCTCACAATAGTTTTAGCGTTTGTATTAATTCCTTAGCGTACAATTTTCCCGTTTTGGCACAGTCCTGCCTATAACTACCTAAAAATAGTTAATTATCAAACCAATTAAGAAAGAATAGTATTGATACTAAGAAAGAGCGAAATGGTTAACAAACACGCTAACCATGATGTTCAACAAAACTAACTTATCAAAGGTAAAAATCATGTCTATGAAAAAGAAAATCTTACTACTCCTTGGTGTAATGGTTGTTGGTAGTTATGCTATGTTGGGATTTGCTAACCAAGCATTAGCTGGATCGGTTAATGCTGGTCCTATCTGGAACAACGAACACGCAAAGCAAAGATGCCCTCAAGTTTGTGACTCAGTCGGTTTAAAGTGGACTGGTCATTGGTATACAAACGACCCAGGCAAAAATTCAGTTTGTGATTGTGTAGGTAGGTAAATAACTGAGAATCTCTCATTTCCTCTGATATATCCAGATTGACCGCCCACCAGGGTGGTTATATAGCGTTTTCCAAGCAACTAAGGTACATCTAATTTGTTCTAATCTTTATCCAAGAGGCAAGTAGATTTAACACCGTATTTTACTAGACTGGGAAACGCTATATCTGGATTTATTAACAGAATTTATTCATAAAAAACTGACACTGTTAAATTTAATGCAAATCATCAATTAGAAAGTTATGTTAGTAAAAAATAGCCTAGTATTAAACAATAAATTTCTGCTGCGCTGCGGCTCAATTATTCTTTTTATTTCTGCTATTTTTGGCTTTTATAATCAGGTATTTGCTGGAGATGTTAACAGATATCAGATTACTCAAGATGTATCATTACTCTCTCATATAGATGGGAATAAAAAACATGCCATCCATCTAAAATTAGGTTCTATGACAATCTTTATTTCGGAAAAAATTATTTTCACAAAAGACTAGTATTGGACTTTGGACAAAAAAAGAGTGGTTCGCGATTATCATGACTCTGTTGGCGAATTGCGATCGCTATCCCAAAACCCTTGAAGTGTCGTAGCTACTCATACCGTTTTGTGACTTGCACTATATAGCTATAGCCATTTGTATTAGGACGCTGCTTGCTTGAGAAGGATTTCAAGGCATCGCGTAAGTTATCCGAATTATGTAACTGTTTGCGAATCCGACTTTTCAACCTAGCCCAACATTTTTCAATGGGATTGAGGTCTGGTGAATAAGGCGGCAAATATAGAAGTTGACACCCTGCGTCTTGGATAAGTTGGGCAATCCGACCGCCATGATATTTGGTTGCATTATCCACAATCACCCACTCACCGGGACGCAAAACAGGAATCAAGCATGTTTCTAGCCAGGTCTCAAACACCGTGCGGTTACACGCCCCCTCGACTGTAAATGGGGCAATCAATTGACTATCTCGGTACCCAGCAATCATATTAATGCGACCCTGCCGCCGACCCGACTTGAGGTCGCAAAAACCTTCTCCTGCGGGTGAGTAACCGTAGCCGTAATTATCTGGTTCATCCATTCCAGATTCATCGACATAGACCAGGTGTGGTGCTTTTGGGTTCTCCAGTTGACCTAGAAAGGCTGTCCGTTTAGCTTCATCTGGTTGGCAGTAACCAGATGTTTTTTTTTCCGGGTATGTCCAATCTTCTGCAATGCCCGTGACATCGTGGGTTGACTAATCTCTCCATCCCATAGCTCTACCATTTCTGTTTGAGTTTTATCACCATTTGCTTTGACAAATGCCCGAAACTTTTCCCAATCAGTTATTCTGCTACGCTTTTGCCATCCCTGTTTTGGCTTTGGCTTGATATCACCAGTTTGCGCTTTACGCTGACACCATAAGTTAATTGTATTGCGACTGATATTGAACAGTTGACTTGCTTCCCTCTTCTTGAGACCGTCCAACTCAATCGCTTGCATTACCTTTAGCCGGAAATCATCACTGTAGGGTTTAGCCATCTATGTCTCGGTAGCAACAGTCCGAATACTTATAGTTTATGTCCTAACACCACTGGCTACAGCTATACATGCTGATGGGGATTTGAATTTAGATGAGTTCTACGTTGCCAGCATCGTCAAATACCGCAGCATCATTACGCTGATGCAAGACTTTTTTTCTGATATGTGGGGAAATCAAAACAAGGACACGAAACTTCCTCACGCAAAGCTAGGGCTGCTGCTCAAACAGACGGGGTTTGTTTCTGATGCACGAGTACGTAAAACATCTCACAACAACTAAGGTGTAATATCAGCTTCACTAAAGCTAAGGAGCATTAGACCCGTCCGAAAACTAAACCAGGGTACAAAAAAGTGGTAGAAATGAGAATTAAACACATACCACTTAAATGTGAAAAATGAACATAGTATTGGACTTCAGGATTCATGTGACTGATGATACTGGCGATTCTGTTTGCAACCCGATGTGGTTAATTGTAGAGGGTGACCGACGTCAAGAAATCTCACCTACTGTTGCTTACCATTGCTTCCGACAACGGTTTGATATTGAACATATGTTTGGTTTCGGTAAGCAGCGCTTGTTGATGACCGAGTTTCAGACCCCAGATCTGCAACATGAGGAAAACTGGATACGATTAGTTATGCTCTGTTACCTACAGTTATGGGCTGCAAAGGACTTGGCAACATACTTACCCAGACCCTGGGAACGCCCTAAGGATACTACAAATCCGCCAATTGTCACGGCAAGTGTAGTACAACGTGATTTTTACAGAATTATTTCACAGATTGGTAAACCGGGACATTCTCCCAAAACCCGTGGAAATTCACTTGGAAGGGTGGCTGGCGACATTCAACCAAAGCGCTCTGTACATCCCGTGGTGAAAAAACACTCAAAATCTACACTGAATACAAAAAAAGTTGCGTAAATCTCCTTAGACTTTACCGATTTGACTCTCTCTCTCTTAGTTTGAAACATAACTGAGGTAATTTTTAGTGCTTAATTTTTGCTTCGCGAGCACTACTCGCTAACCACTTTTTTTGTCCAAAGTCCAAAATCTATTAACCACGAACCATTAACCATTAACCATTAACCATTAACCATTAACCATTAACCATTAACCATTAACTATTGCCAATTAACTGACTTAAGAAAAATGCCAGCGCTGCGCTACCTAAGGGAACTGTCAAATTATCAATTCCTAGGAAGGAAATAGCTTCTAAAACAGTAGCTGTTAATGCTACTGCTAGCGATATCGCCCAAGTTTGCCAGATATTGCCTTGTACGCTAAGTAAAATTAAACTACAGACAAAAAAGCTGACGAGGGTCATAGTTAGAGAACCTTCCCAGCTTTTTTGCGCTGCAAATACTGTGTATTTATGTTTACCAAAACGCTTCCCAAATAGCGCTGCGAGTCCATCTCCCCATGACATTACCAAAATTCCTAGTGCTGCGTACTGTGGTTGTTGCACGTACCAGAAGCAGCCAACTAAAACACCGATACTAACGGAATAGAAAAATGTGCCGAGGCTTTTACGTCCTACGCTATTAATACCGGGGAGAATGGGAAATCGATAGGACAATAAAGTTATAGCACTCGCTAAAATCGAAGCCGTAATCCCCACACTTGCGGGGATATTCAGCCACCAAGCGAGTAATATCACATTGCCGGTGCCAATATGAACTATCTTACGTACGATTTCCGGATCGTCCTTAGCGAGACGATTCACCACCCATGCGATCGCTAAAATCAGCGATATCCAAAATGAGACGATCACTATTTGCAGCCATAAAGGCGCAATTGAGTCTAAACCAGTAAATGAACTAAACAAAGATGGATTTGGGAAAATTTTGACCTTTCTTACCAATTTATTAGATTTACGTCACAACAATGAAACTATTATTTATTTTGTTGATTCGGGGCTACCGAATGTTTATTTCGCCGATGTTTCCCCCGACTTGTCGCTTTCAACCAACTTGTTCGATGTATGCTATCGAAGCAATTGAACGATTTGGTGTCTTGCGCGGTATGTGGATGGCTATTTGGCGCATTTTGCGCTGTCATCCATTCCATCCCGGCGGTTACGACCCTGTACCAGAAGTGGGAGAAGGGAGACAAGGAGACAGGGGCGACGGGTGTGGGGACAAGGAAGACAAGGGGGACAACCAACACCCAACCACTAACCACTAACTACTACCCTTCGGTTTCACCATCCCCGGCACGAGGGAAAACGCCACTTGCTCCACTTGGGGAGACCCCAAGACCGCAGTGGCTCCCCTACCAAGGGCGCGAAGCTCACCGGAGGGAATCTTCCCGACTGCAGACGCAAGCGCCCCAACACCCACCTACCAACTACCAACTAACAAAATTTAAATGAGACCTTACCATCAAGTACAGATTATCGAGTCTGGTGAACCGTTGGTGGAGATTCCTTTAGAATTATTTGCGGTGGAATCTCCCCATCCTTATGAAAAACTTGGTGCGCCTTATGGAGAACATTCTCCCTATTATTTGCGCCAAAGTGTTATTGACGGCTTAATAACAGCGCAAAATTACCTCCAGCTAATTTATCCTGAGTGGCGCATTCAAATTTTTGATGCTTACCGCCCGATCGCTGTACAAAAGTTTATGGTAGATTACAGCTTTGGCGAAGCGGTGCGAGAAAGGGGACTGATTGAGGCTGAGTTATCGGATACACAGCGACAAGAGGTGTGGGAGGCGGTTTATAAAATTTGGGCCCAACCAAGTTTGGATGAAAAAACTCCTCCTCCCCATAGTACCGGTGCGGCTGTGGATGTGACGCTGGTTGATGAGATGGGACAAATCGTGGATATGGGTTCGCCGATTGATGAAATGTCAGAGCGATCGCTTCCAAATTATTATGCCAATATTACTCAAACAGAGGCACAACAGTATCATGCACATCGCCTGTTGTTATGCAATGTTATGGAAAAAGCCGGATTTCAACGTAATCCTCGAGAATGGTGGCATTTTTCTCTAGGCGATCAAATGTGGGCTTGGCTGAATAATCAAGCCAATTCCGGTAATTCCTTCACAGCACGTTACGGGCGTTTGGTATAATTTCCACACTGCTTGAACCCCACCCCCTACCCCCTAAGCGCAAGCGGGGAGGGGAAATTTGGCGTAGCCGAAGCGGGGTGGGGTTCTCCGAGATTGCAGGAGTTATACCGACTCTCTATTTTGTGCCTACAGATAAAATCCTTTTCCCTTTTCCCCTTCTCACTTCGCAGTCGCCTGGGTCGGGAAAACGCCACTGCGACCCTTGGGGAGACCCCAAGACCGCAGTGGCTCCCCTCCCAAGGGCGCGAAGCTCACCGGGGGGAATCTTCCCGACTGCAGACTTCGCGCTGACTCACCTTTTCGCTTTTCCCTTTTCCCCTCTTAAAAAGTTACGCATCTGCGGGATTTAGCTGTCTTAATTCTTCGGTAGTAAAAGTTCCAATGGGACTCCAAATCACATAAGGAACAAGTAACAGCGCCGCCCATTGAGAAATTGGCAAGACGGAAACTGCTAGCAGGACGCCTATAATTACACCTACCGCGCCAATGATTTCTCCTGTTTTCAGACTGCGGAAGCGCAGCATTAACGGTATGTAGGTGACGGTGATAATTTCCAGCAGCAGGTAAAAACCCATGAAAAGCCAAGTAGTCAAGCTTCCGGGATTTTTTTGCCAAACAATATTAGCGGAAGCCGCACCGCAAATAAAGGTAAAAGTCCAAATGAACGGGATAAGCGGTTCAAAAACTAGCCAGCGCGGACGGCTTAACCGTGCAAACCATTTAACATCCCGTGGTGTAATGAAGAAACTACCCACCGCTACTAAAAAAGTTACAGCCCCAATTATCATCCAAGGTTTAATCATTGCTTTATACCCTTTTTGTTTATTTTGTCAAGGTATATAAAGCAATCTTGGCAATTTAGGGCATGGGTTTAATCAGTCGTTGGTTGGATTGTTAGTAGGTAATTGGTGGTTGGTGGTTGGCGGTTGGTGGTTCACCAGCGCTGCGGGAGGGTAACACTCGCGCAGGCGACTGGTGAAAGAAAGGAGGGGTTGGCGGTTGGTGGTTGGTGGTGAAGCGCGTACTGCGCTTTTGGTAACACTCGCGCAGGTAACTGGTTCTCCCGTTGGGTTGGTGGTCTTTCGGTGCCGTACTTTCTGCCTAACACACCCTACTATTTAACTGGGCGGCTGGGCGGCTGGGCGCCTCCTTTCAAGCATCTTGAGGATTTAGGCGACTCATTTCCCAAGTTGTATAAGTACCGATGGGACTCCAAAGTAAGTAAGGAACTAGTAATAGCGCCGCCCAACCAGAAATAGGTAAAACCGCGATCGCTAATATCATGCATATAATAAAACCCGTACCGCCGATAATTGTACCCACTTTCAAGCTGCGAAGCCTAAACATTACAGGGGTGTAGGCGATGGTAAAAATTTCTAACAGCAGATATAAACCCATCATTAACCAGGTTGTACCGTTTCCTGGGTCTTTTTCCCAAACAATATAAGCTGACCAACCACCGCAAATAAATATTACAGTCCAGATAACTGGAATTGCTGCTTCAAAAGTTAGCCATCTCGGTCTTTGCAAGCGGTTAAACCATTTGCGATCGCTTGGCGTGATGAAGTTAGCCGCCAATGCAACCAATATTGCCACACCCCCAATTACCATCCAAGATTTAATCATGCCCTATATCCTTGGCGTTTTGCTTTAGTATTCCGCCTGATAATCCAATTTTCTCAGTTTTAAGGCTAATTGCTCATCATCCTTGGGTTTGATTTGCTAATATTTACCACTCTGATGAAACGATTTTGTTTTATTCTTGCTAGTACTACGCCACACAAATTATGAGGGGTTAAATCTCACGCAAAGGCGAGGCAGCGCGCCCTTGGTGGTTCCCCTGAGTGTGCTTTCCTGCCGTCGCACTCGTAGCAAAGATACCTAAAATATTGAAACAAATCTAGAAAGTAGAGACGCTAAATTTCGCGTCTCTACAATGTTCATATGTATCATGCTTTTCGTCAAATGGTATAACCCATCTTGCATTAATGTGGTGGACTACTAGATTTCGATTGCTAAAACCGCTTGCTGACACGGTTAGAGTAATCCCACATCTCAAATCTCAAATCCAAAATTCTTTCATTCCATCGGGTGAGACAGCAGGGTGAGGTCAATAGCTAATGCCATTTTTATTCTAATAGAGGCGTTGAATTCAGGAGGAATTTCCATGCTATTTTACATTTATCCTCGTCAAATCAAAAATATTAGCTGGATTCATCCGAAATCTCACAGCGAATGCTACTTTTTTCCTAACGCTAAACCTGAAAATTCTTTAGAGTTAGATACTTCTAAACGCCTGGGTTGTAACAAAGCAATAGAAGATATTCGACGCATCCAAGTTAACTATTATTTAGAACGCCGTACGTTTTAGCGATCGCCTTCTGAGGATTGAAGATAGGGCGGGCAAATTAGCCCACCCCACAAGAAAAGTAGCTTGATTGTGGGGTGGGCTTTCAGTCCGCCCTATGTATTCAAACTAACCCGGAACGCAGGGCGACAACTGCAGCTTGTACGCGATCGTCTACTGCTAGTTTGTTCATAATTCCTCGGACGTGTGTTTTCACGGTGTTGGGACTGAGATAGAGTTTTTCGGCAATTTCTGGGTTGCTTAATCCATCTACCATCAGTTTCAATACTTGCAACTCGCGTTCCGACAAATTTGTAACGTTACCTTTGGGGGAAGGTGGTTTAAGATTGTCTATAACTTGTCGTGCTATTTGCGGATCGAGGTAAGTTGCACCATCAACTGCAGCCGCGATCGCGCTCATTAATCTTTCTACACTCGCACCTTTGATACAATAGGCATCGGCACCGCTTGAAAGTGCGGCAATAATTTCTGTCTCTGTTTTATGTGATGTCAGCATTACTACATGAGTTGCTGGCAATGCGGCTTTAATTTGTTGTGTCGCCGCAATTCCATCAAGTCGCGGTAAACCAATATCCATCACCACCAAATCTGGTTTTAATTTGAGTGCAGCTTGCACGCCTAAATAACCATCTTCCGCTTGTCCGACAATTTCTAACTGCGGGTGAGTCATTAACGACTGTTCCAGTCCCAATTGCATCATCGGGTCATCTTCTACAATTAAAACCCGTAACGGTGGTGCATCTGGCGGCAGATTTAAAGGAGAGGATGTAGTTGCAGACATTTTATAAAGTTACCTAACTCCTAACTCTTCTATTCTTCCACGCGATACCCCAACTCTGCCAAACGGGTGCGAGATTGACGCCATTTGGGTTGCACTTTTACAAACAGTTCCAAATAGACTTTACCAGCAATTAACTTTTGGATTTGTTCGCGGGCTGCACTACCAATTGATTTCAACATCGATCCACCTCTCCCAATCAAAATTCCTTTTTGGGAATCGCGTTCCACGTTGATAGTGGCGAGTACGCGGGTAATGCTTGGTGTTTCTTCTACTTTGTCGATCGCGATCGCTACTGAATGAGGAATTTCTTCACGAGTTAACAGCAAAATCTGTTCTCGAATCAATTCACCCATGATAAAGCGTTCTGGCTGGTCGGTTACCAAGTCGGGTGGATAATAATAAGGACCGTGTTCTAAATGTTGAATTAATAATTGTTGCAGTTGTGGCAATCCTGCACCCGTCTTGGCAGAGAATTTGACTGTTTGCCATTTATGTAAAAGAGCCATTTGAGTGTAACTCTCATCTAATGGCTGGGAATCTGCGGGCTGTTGGTCGATTTTGTTTAAACCCAAAATCACTGGCGTTTTGGTGCGAGTCAGCATATCGGCAATATAGCGATCGCCTGCGCCGCAATGCACCGAACCATCTGCCACAAATAGCACCACATCAACCGAATCAATCGCGATTCTGGCATTTTGTACCAGCACTTCCCCCAATTGATGATGGGGTTTATGAATTCCTGGCGTATCTACAAAAATTAACTGCGCTTCTGGTGTAGTTAAAATGCCTCGCAAGCGGTTGCGTGTAGTTTGAGCTATTGGGGAAGTAATGGCAATTTTTTGTCCTACTAATTCATTCATTAACGTAGATTTACCGACATTAGGACGACCGATAATGCCGATAAAACCCGATTTTAATTCAGGAGGAGCCTGGGGAATCATCACTTCTCCTGAAACAGAGAGGATGTCTTGGTCGATACTACTCACCTGTGACTCCACCGCCATATTTTAGATTTTTGATTACTTGGTGTATTTTCCAGACGCAAAACAAACATAAAATCACCCTGGAATTTTCAGCAATTGCTTTTGCTTAAGTTTAATCTACTACTAACTATAATTTCATGGAGTAAATGTCACAAAACATATGGGAGAACGCAAACGCATTGGAATTCTCACGAGTGGAGGAGATTGTTCGGGTTTAAATGCAGTCATTAGATCGGTAGTCCATTGTGCTGTAGGAACCTATGACTGGGACGTAATCGGAATTCGTCAAGCAACCCTAGGATTGATGACAAATCCGCCGCAATTCACAAAGCTGGAAATAGATCAAGTAGATCCGCTGTTAACTGCAGGCGGGACAATGTTAGGGACAACCAATAAAGGCGATCCGTTTGCTTTTCCGATGGCGGATGGAAGTTTATGCGATCGCTCTCATGAAATTATCGCAGGCTATCATCAACTAAGTTTAGACGCTTTAATTGGGATTGGTGGCGATGGTAGTTTGGCAATTCTCCGCCGCCTCGCACAACAAGGTGGTATAAATTTAGTTGGAATTCCCAAAACTATCGATAACGATATTGGCATTACCGAACACGCGATCGGTTTTGATACAGCAGTTAATATCGCCACGGAAGCCTTAGATAGATTGCATTTTACAGCTGCGAGTCATAGCCGAGTCATGATTTTAGAAGTGATGGGGCGTGACGCCGGACACATAGCAATTGCAGCGGGAATTGCGGGGGGAGCAGATGTAATTTTGATTCCAGAAATACCCTACACAATTGAGCGTATTTGTCACAAAATCAAGGAACGTCAAGAAAAAGGCAAAAATTATTGTTTGATAATTGTGTCGGAAGCGGTTCGCAACCAACAGGGAGAAACTGTTACGATTACAAATCGTTTAGGTCAAAGTCGATATGGTGGAATCGGTGAATATTTAGCCGACCAAATTACTGACTGGATTGGCGCAGAAACGCGAGTCACAGTTTTAGGACATATTCAACGAGGTGGAACAGCTTCACCACTTGATAGATTAGTTGCAGCAGCTTTTGGCGTAGCGGCGGTAAGTTTGATTGCAGAAGGTAAATATGACCAAATGGTGACATGGCAAAATCGCCAAGTACTCAGCGTACCAATTGCGGAAGCGATCGCTCAATATAGAGCGGTAAATCCCAATGATACTCTAGTTAAAACTGCCCGTGGTATGGGCATTTATTTGGGAGACTGAAGTCAAAGTTAGGAGGCGCCCAGTTAGGGGTTAGGAGTTAGGAGTTAGGAGTTAGGAGTACTCCTAACTAATAACTCCTATGACAAATTCGCCTTCATTCACCGCTTGATTGGTTGACAAATCATAAACTAATCCATCTTGTTCGGCGCAGACATCAATTACAGTCGGTAACTCACCCTCTTTATTAAAACTCAGAATTTGATAAATTCGTTCACCAGCCTTAACAAAACTACCCAATTCAATCCTTGATACAATCATCCCACCCACATTTGCATAATATTTTATAACATTACTTCTAGTTCTAAAAATCATTTCATGAGATGCGGTATTTTCACCAGAAAAGTCAGAGGTTTTTAACATACCTTTCTGTACCAAGTAATTTGTCACACCCCGAACACCTTTAGTAACTGAATCGGGATTTATTTGCATTCCCGTACCAAGTTCGAGTGTCCACGCTTCCACATCAAATTTGATATTTCTACCAAGAGAAGCAAAACAACTTTCCAGCGCTAACCAAGGCTTAATAAACGCTTCATCAAAAGCATCACCATCATATTTATCTAGTAAAATGCCGAAGTCTAATAGGAAGTATTTGGCACTATCTTCACGATTTCGGAAGTAATAAAGGTAGTTTAAACCTTGATTTGTAGAGGTGTGTAAATCAATCAAATAATCGGCATCTATACAGAGAGATTGCAATTGGTAGCGAAATCGCTCAGTGTACGGTACGCCACTTGAAGAATTAATTTTTTCTAAAATATTTGCAAATTTTTGGTTGATTGTGTTTAGATAACTTTGTCGGACGACCTCAATATGAGCATGAAGTTGAGATTTAGCAAATTCTTCTAAATCATCAGCTTCTTTTTCGTAATCCCAAAAGATGCGGTTCCAGTCTTTCGCTTCATAAACGCAATATCTACCTGGAGAAAAATTATGCGATCGCTCGTTTGTACCGATTGGATTACAAACAGGAACAAGCCAAATTTCTCCAATTAAATCTGTGTTATTGACAGTCAAGAAAAATTCAATTAACTCATGAATAACTGCATTACCAGCAATTTCCGCACCGTGAAGATTTGATTGAATGTAAACTTTTTTGGCTCTTTTAGCGCCAATAAATTTGTATACTTGCAATGATAAGCGATCGCCTGAAGCCATTTGACGCAGTGGAATCGTGACAATTTCTGGAATCATAGTCAATAATCATTGGGCATTGGGAATTGGGCATTGGGAATTGGGCGGGTCTGGGGCATTGGGAATTGGGCATTGGGAATTGGGCGGGTCTGGGGCATTGGAAATTAAACATTGGAAATTAAACATTGGGAATTATAAAAACTAATTTATTTACCTTGCCCCAGACCCGCCCCAGACCCGCCCCAGACCCGCCCATTGCCCCAGACCCGCCCATTGCCCCAGACCCGCCCATTGTCTCTTATCTTCTCAAGTTCCTGGTAAATTACGCAACCGTTCATTTTGATGGGTACGGTCTGCTAACGCCTTTAACAGCGGACCGTGTGAACCAAATTCTACAATATTTACCGACCCAACCGGACATCCTAAACGATAGCGAAAGCGTCCCACATCGATTCCCAAGAGACTGCACAGGGTAATTCTGATAGTTGCTTTGTGGGAAACAATTAACACATTACCACTGCTGTAAAGCTGCTGAATTTCTTCAATTACCTGCATAGCGCGAAAAGCGATCGCTACCGCCATTTCTCCGCCAGTTGGTGCATTCCACGCCGGATCGGCTAACCATCGCAGATAATCATCATGAAATTCATTACTAATTATTTCTGGTGATTTTCCTTCCCATTTACCATAATTAATTTCTTTCAACCCATCCCGTAATTGTGGTTGCATTCCTATTGTTTCACATAGGGGTTTTACTGTTGCTAAAGTTCGCTGCATGGGGCTGCAAAAAATTGCTTTCCACTGAGTGGAACTATATGCAGTAGCAAAAGCCTTTGCCATTTCCAAACCATCGGGTGTAAGTTCTGGATCTATCGAACCACAGAAAGCATTACTGCGACTGCATTCTGTTTGTCCGTGTCGAAGGAAATAAAGAGTTAGACTCATACAATTTTGGATGAACCGATTTTAGATGAAAGTATTCTGGAATCATTACCATATATATACAACTTTGATAAATACAATTGAGGTATTTTTTAACTAATATTAATTTTCTCTAACGTTGCGCTTAATAGATTCAAAATTGAATCACCCAGTTAGTTTACCACCCTTTGAGTCACCAATAAGCGATCGCACTTCTAAATTATCCGGTAGGACAAGCATAGTCTGTGATAATAAAAACAGCAGTTTTTGTCACCTGTCCTACGGAAGATTATGAATGTATTCCCTATATTGGAATTATCTCGCCCTCCCAGACAAATAATCTTCTAAATCTTTGGCGCGTTGTTTAGTCAGGCGTTCTAAACATCCATTGCGGAAGATTTCATAACCTGTGCCACCACGGGAATCATAAACTTCAAAGTTGCAATTATTATCGCGAAACTTAATCCAAGCCTGTTGTCCAGTAATCAATAACTGCCTCGGTTCACCCTTTAAATTGGAAGTGACTTTCTGATAAACTTGATTTAGTTTTTTATCTGCTGCTTCGTAAGATTGTTGAGAACAAAACTTCAGTTCTGGTGTTGTTGTCGCCTTAGAACAATCGATTTTTGGTTTTTGAGCGATCGCTTCTTGTGGTGTAATCAAGTTGGGAATCACCAAGATGGAAAAAATAGCGATCGCAGTCAGAATAACAGCACGAATCAATTTTTTCTGCATTTTTACGTATCCCTTTGGTTGTCAAAAAATATTGTTGCTACTGCAAATCTGAAAATATTTCTATCTGTATATTTGCTTATTGAACGCTGCGGACAGCCTCCAGCGTAATTTGATAGAGAATTTGTGCTGGTTTTGCCTGCTGATAACAAGTGTCAACGGATACATTCGGACATTTGACGCTTTTTGTCAAACCAGATTTAATATTCAAAACCACTAAATCTTTACCTTTGCGGAACCCAATTAACTTATCTTCGGGTGAGTCTGCTGCATATTGTTGGTCTTCCACCCATCCTTTTTTAGTCAGTGTTGCAGCTAGAGGAGTTACTAAATCAGAAATAGTTTTAAAAGTTTTACCTGTACTTGTAGCGGTTAGCTGACAAGCAGTACCTTTAGCTTTACTAATTTGGTCTTCAAACTGTGCTGGTGTTTTTAAGGTGACTTGTTGCACTTTCGAGAGGACACCAGCCACATCAGCCTGGAGGTTAGCGCAGACTTTAGTAGGTAAGGGTTGTAGTTTACCAGATGTAGAAGTTGGTGTAGAAGTAGAAGCGATCGCTTGAGATTGAGAATAAGTCAATATTAGGGAAGCAGACGCCAAACTCAGTAATAACACTATGTATTTTTGATTAAATACAAAAATTTTTTACCTAAAATCAAGTGAATCAACAAAATATCTCCGGTATTGCCATTTTTGTCAAGTTAATTAGCAAACAAACTTCAAATTTTCACTGTCAAGCACAAGATTCCCAAGGCAAAATATACAAAGTGCCACTAGGCAGTTTAACTTGCACTCATAACAGACGAATGGCAACAACAGCAATCAATCCCTATCTGGATGGCAACTTTGCGCCAGTACGCGAACAAATCACCACCGACACCCTGAAAGTCATTGGCGAACTACCCCCCGACTTATCGGGGATGTTTGTGCGAAATGGTCCTAACCCCCAGTGGTCGCCTATAGGTAAATATCACTGGTTTGATGGGGATGGAATGTTACATGGCGTGCGAATTAGTAACGGTAAAGCTACTTACCGCAACCGCTACGTACAAACCCGAGGCTTTAAAATCGAACGTGATACAGGTAAAGCCGTTTGGTCTGGATTTTTGGAACCGCCGCAAATGGATAATCCTCACGGTTCCTACAAAAATACTGCCAATACAGCCTTAATATGGCACGCAGGTCAGATGTTAGCGCTAAATGAAGGTAGTGTACCTCACGCCATCCAGCTGCCGGATTTAGAGACTATTGGCGAGTATACCTATAATGGCAAACTAATTTCTGCCTTTACCGCCCATCCGAAAGTCGATCCGGTGACAGGCGAAATGATGTTTTTTGGTTACTCATTTGCACCACCATATCTGCAATATAGTGTAGTTTCAGCATCTGGCGAATTGTTGCGGACAGTACCCATTGATTTACCGATGGGAGTGATGATGCATGATTTTGCCATCACTCAAAACTATACAATTTTTATGGATTTGCCCGTGACTGTCAGCGCCGAAAGGATGAAACGGGGAGAACCGATGATGATGTTTGAGTGCGATCGCGCCAGTCGTTTTGGCATTGTCCCACGCCACGGCGATAACAGCAACATTCGCTGGTTTGAAAGTCCCTCTTGTTACGTTTTTCATACCCTCAACGCCTACGAAGAGGGAGATGAAATAGTACTTATCGCCTGTCGCATGAGTTCCACCACTGTTTTGGGTTTTCAAACTACGCAAACAGATCCAGATGGAGACATCCCCCGCTTGCATCGCTGGCGGTTTAACCTCAATACCGGCACAGTGCGTGAAGAGATGCTGGATGATGTACCCGGAGAATTTCCCCGTGTAAATGAAAACTTTTTGGGACGAAATACCCAATACGGCTATGTTGGCAGAATGGCGAAGAGTTCCATGCCTTTATTTGATGGTGTAATTAAATACGACCTTAGTAATGGCAAATCCCAAACCCATGAATTTGGACATGGATGCTATGGCGGTGAAGCAGTATTTGCACCCCGTCCTGGTGCAACTACGGAGGATGATGGTTGGCTGGTAACTTTTGTATACGACACCAGTGATGAAACATCTCAACTAGTAGTAGTAAATGCCCAAGATGTGAATGCCGAACCTGTAGCGCGGGTATTAATTGGGCAACGCGTACCTTATGGTTTCCACGGTACTTGGGTTACAGAAGAACAGTTAAGTACTTCTGTCTAAATAGACACTAACAGTCCGCCACATTAAATTGGATCGGTTTAAAGAATCCGGTTTTCTTAAAGAAACCCGGATTCTGGTCTCAACCAACCCATCAGAAATAATTTGGTTTAAGACTAGAATACTAGGGACAAAACCTTGTGTCCTACGAGGAATTTGTTAACTCTTGAATTAACTGTTCAGGTGTAATAATTCGCGGAATTACAACAGGAAAATCTTGAGGATTTCGGGTAACAATTGCATCCAATTGATTAACTACAGCAGTGCTGTATTGAATAGCATCTTCAAAATCCCTGAAAGTCGAAGCTAACGCCATCGTTATTACTGCCCGCTCCACTATAGCAACTTGGCAAAAAGTAGCTATCTCCCTTAAAAATTCAAGAGTTAAATCTCGACCTTTCTCCTTACGGATAATGTAGTAAAGGTCACTAAAAGTTGATGCAGAAATATAACCTTCTATTTGTCCTTGTTCAACAAATGATAAAACTGTCTCGCTATTACCAAAATAGGGCTGCCGTTCAAGGGCAACATCCACAATAATGTTGGTATCTAACAAAACTTTCACAGGTTATGTTTCTCCTTTAAGGCTTCCCATCTTGCTTGATCTGGGTCAAAATCAGGAGGGGCTGGTTGTGTTTTTTCAAACCAGTCTTGCAAAGCCTTGATTTTAGTTCGTCTTTTAGGCATGTGCGATCGCGACTCGGTTTCGGGAACAGTGGAACTGGGAAGCGTCTCAACAGCTTGCAAGACAATCACTTCCACATCTCCAGGTGGCATTTTCACGGGTTCCGCAATCACCAAATTACCAGCAACATCGACTTTACCCTTGAGTTTATAGGCTTGCATATTCTTACTCCTCGTTTATTTCTAGGATAAGCTTGGATGGTTAATTGATCCAAGCGAACGCTCAATCATAGTTTATCAGCCTGATAGTCTACCCAGTTTATTAATAGAAACAGATGTTTTGCCTGTGCTTTCTGACATCAACCTGACACTTTGTGTTGATGATATATTTGCTTGGCTGAAGCGAAAATAGATTTGTAGTGCCGCGTTAATTCAGTTTGTGGAAAGGAGACGATTATCGCGCTAAATTTTAATTGCTTTACACCACACCATACCCCGTGTAGGGACGCTTATAAGGTGGCTGTAACCCCAGTACAATATCATCTTTAGGCACTCCCATCTCCACGAGTTCCTGGGCTAAATCGACATCCGTCATATTCTGTTGAATCCAGATTTTGCCATCTTTAATATCAAAATGCATTACTGTACGATAAACGCGACTTAGCCCTTTCCAACCTACGCGCATCAATTGATAATGGTCGTGGGCTGTATCAAAAATCAACTCATTCTCAACCTCTCCACGATTGTGTTTATAGGTGTTGTGTTTAGTTAGAAGAGTTTGGATGCATTGACGATAGTGTTCTAGATTTGCCATTGCACAAGTACCTCCATAATTGGGTTGTTGCTAGGTTACACCTGACTCAGTTCAGGCTACAATCATGTGATAAAAATCACATACATTCTTTTGGCAAACTGGTAATAGTATGTATTAATCAAATCACTAATCTAAATAGATAGTTTTTATATGAGTGGAGAAAATTCTAACGTATACAATATTGGCAACATTGGTGGTAATTTTAATCAATCTATACAAGGCGGTTATGTACAAGTACATGGTAATTATGTAAATATGAGCCAAGATTTGCCTCAAGCTGCTGCTCAGATACAAAAGTTGTTGAGTCAACTACAATCTCAGGGATATAGCTCAACAGATGCTCAACAGAAAGTAGCTAATGATTGGGCAAATGAAGCTAAAAGTAACCCTCAAGCTAAAGGTAAACTAGTTAAGCTTGGACAATATATGCGTGATGCTGCCGCAAATGGTGTTATTGGAGAAGTTGCGGTAGAGGTTATTAAATTAGCTTTGAGATTATCGGGTATTCCTTTACCGTAAAGGGTTTTTCAGAAGTTGAGCAATGAAAATTCAAATTAAGCAAATAAAACAGTTCTTTCTTCTGATTAATCGGCTTTCGCTGGCACAGAAAATAATATCTGCTATTTTCATTTTTGCTTTAGCTCAAGCTGTTTTGACAACTGTTTATGCTATATCCAAAAATCTCGTAATCTATGTTTTAGAAAACTATCAACAAATTCTTGCAATTCTTGCTATTTGTTTAGGCATCATACTATTTGGAATGGGTTTTTATTTATATTTTGTAAAATATAAACGTAAGCAAAGCAAATTAGATAACTGTTCAGATGGCACTAGTTCATCTAATCAAGATGCTAAGAATGAGTCTCTTACTCTTTATACAGAAGGTAATTACAACGAAAATGTTCACGGTAACTATATCGAGGTACATGGAAATTATATAGACATAAATAGTGATTTTTCCGAAGTAGCTGCCCAAATTCGTGAATTGATAAATCAGTTAAAAAATGAGGGTTATAGTCAAGAGAATGCTGAAACTAAAATAGCAAATGAATTAGCAGAAGAAGCCTCGAAAAATCCTAAAGTAAAGAAAAAGATTTACAAGTGGAGAAAATCTTTCAGTAGTACTAATACAAAAATAAATGATGACATTGAAATAGCTAGAGAAGTTGTTAAAAGTGCTACATCTTACAGCTATTCTTCTTCTAAAGATTTCACTGAAGTAGTCGGGGGTTATTACCAGAAGCTAGATGAGTTACTTCAAGCAAAAAAATGGGAAGAAGCTGATTGTTTGACAGCAGAAATTATTTACGAGATATCGCAGGATAAATTACCAGAACCTTATTTATACGGAATATATCATCAAAATTATGTAATTGAAGAACATCTTAAAGTTATTCCAAGAAAAGACTTATCTACTATAGATAAACTTTGGGTCAAGCATAGTAATGGACGCTTTGGTTTTAGCGTTCAAAAGAAAATTTGGAAAAGTCTTGGTGGTGGTTCTGATACTAATTATACACCTTTCGGAGTTTATAGACCTTACGGAGTAGAAGAAAAATTCGGTGACATAGTTGGCTGGCGTAAAGAAGGAAATTGGCTCTATTATGTTGACCTGTATGATTCTCTAAGAACAGCACCTCGTGGACATCTTCCATTAGCTTTAATGCTGCATTCAGGTAAGTCAGAGCGATGTTCTGAAATTGATTTCTCTATTCTTGAGGTTATTGTTGGACGTTTATAAATTTTGTTCATAGCTGACTTTTAATCTGAGATATTTCCTCAGCAGATAAAGTTACAACCTTGCCATTTCGCATAATACTTATAGGCTGACCGAGTTTACGATGTCGTTCGATTGCTTGAGCAACAGCTTCTTTAATACCCACATCAATTATGCTATGCAGATTTTTCATTTCTTCTTCCGTCATTTTATCCTCCTATAATTTGATTCCAGATTCCATTTTCATAAATTGTATACTGTTGATTAACAATTCCTTCAGCAACTAATGTAGGTGATAAAGTTGAATTGTCATAAACCATCCAACCATCACATAAAGGTAAATATAAAGAAATGAGATTTTTTCGTCCTCGTTCATAGCGCCTGCGGATCGTATCTTCTGGAATCGAGTGTCCGCCGCTTGCGACTCGCCTAGCTACTCTTTCTACTGCCAAATTAGGACTTTGCAACCAAAAGTATATTAAGTTAATTGTATAACCTTTTTCTTTGCATTCACTAATAAACGGTGCAAAAGTTCGTGCTGCAAGTGTAGTTTCAAAAGCAAAATCACTACCTGAATCTGATAATATTCGCAATCGTTGTAGCATCAAACGCCCAGCTTCAATAGCAACCGACTCAGGATTAAACGGCGAAAGTCCAGCAGCAATAGCGTCTGCATTGACAAACTCAAAACAATTGAGAAAATAAGGTAGCAAATTCATTGCAGCAGTCGTTTTACCCGAACCATTTGCACCACCAATAATGTAAAGACTTGGCATAAATCTATTGTTTACAATCCAAACACACCCGATAAATCTTTCTTGTGTCTCCTCTTCCTCAGCGCCCTGGTGCGCCTCTGCGGTTAATTTAATCTCCCCTCCTCGCTTGCGGGGAGGGGGTTAGGGGGTGGGGTTCTACGCGCTAAAGTACTTGGCTACCGGGTGATAAGTAATAATCGCCGTCGTACTCTGTTCGGGATACAACTGCTCACTTTCATCCATATGCATCTTAATCCTCTCAGTACCCAACAACTCCAGTTGCTTGTACTGATCCTGCATATTCGGACAAGCCGGATAGCCAAAACTATACCGCGAACCGCGATACCTCTGAGCCAGCATATCCCGAATATTATCAGGTTCATCAGCACCAAAGCCCAATTCACGGCGTATTCTGGCGTGCGTCCACTCAGCTAGCGCCTCCGCAACCTGCACAGCTAAACCGTGAAAATACAGGTAATCTGTGTATTGATTATTGGCAAACAACTTTTGTGCAAACTCCGTCGCAACTTCACCCACAGTCACCGCCTGCATCGGGAACACATCAATAATTCCCGTTTCTTTGGGTGCAAAAAAGTCTGCAATACACAAACGCCGCAAAGATTTTTGACGCGGAAACTCAAAACTTGCTCTTACTTCCTTCGCGTCCTTCGCGCCTTCGTGGTTATAAACATACAAAGTATTCCCCTCAGAATTACAAGGAAAATACCCATAAATCACCTGGGGATGCAGCAATTTCTCTTCAATAATTCGCTGTTTCCAAGTTTCCAAAATCGGGTAAACTTTCTCCTGCAAGAAAGCCTGATATTCCTCCTTAGATTGTTCCTTCGGCTTGCGGAATTGCCATTGTCCCGCCACCAAAGCTTGCAAATCTAAATACCAGAATAATTCCTCTAAAGAAATATCCTCTGGCTGTAGTAACTTGGTTCCCCAAAAAGGCGGCGTCGGACGTTCAATATCTATCGCCACAGCTTCCGATCGCCTTGTATCTATCACCTTAGGTTCATCGGCTTTTTCTGCTTTCGCCTTTTCTTCTGCTACAGCTTCTTTCTGCCCATTTCTTGACTCTTCTTCCGCAAATTCACCCAAAAATCCTTGCAAATCATCCCAATTATTTGCAGCTTTTGCAGGCATTAATTTATCCATGAAATGCAAGTCAGAAAAAGCGTCTTTGCCATAAACCACTTTACCTTTATAAGTCTTCTGGCAATCATCATGGACAAATTTGGGAGTCAACGCCGCACCGCCTAAAATCACGGGTACGGTAATTCCCTTTTCGTTGAAAATCTCCAAATTCTCTTTCATGAAAGCGGTAGATTTCACCAGTAAACCACTCATGGCAATACAATCAGCTTTATGCTTTTCGTACGCTTCAATGATGTTTTCTACTGGTTGTTTAATTCCCAAGTTAATCACCTTGTAACCGTTGTTTGACAAGATAATATCAACTAGGTTTTTACCAATGTCGTGAACATCGCCTTTCACAGTAGCGATAATAAACGTTCCCTTGGCATTATTACCAGATTCTGACTTTTCCATAAACGGTTCTAAAAAAGCAACCGCTGATTTCATGGTTTCCGCTGACTGCAAAACGAAAGGTAATTGCATTTGTCCGGAACCAAACAACTCACCGACAACTTTCATTCCATCCAACAAGAAGACGTTAATAATCTCCAAAGGTGGATGTTTTTCTAAAGCTTTTTTGAGTTGTTCTTCCAAACCAATGCGTTCACCGTCGATGATGTGGCGCTTCAGGCGTTCCTCAACGGGTAAACTTTCATCCAAAGAGCGATCGCGTTTTGTTGTTACTCCTTCAAATAATGTTGTAAGCTCTCCTAAGGGGTCGTAAACGCAGACATCACCTTCAAATCTCCGCCGATCGTAAATCAACTGGAGGCAAACTTCTTGATGTTTCGCATCAATCTTTGATAGCGGTAAAATTTTGTTAGGGCTGACAATTGCCGCATCCATTCCCGCTGACATCGCCTCGTGCAAAAACATCGAGTTCAGCACTACCCGCGCCGCTGGATTTAAACCAAAGGAAATATTTGATACACCCAAAATCACATGACTTCCCGGCAATTCTTGACGAATGCGCCGAATCGCCTCTATTGTAGCTTTGCCGTTTTCCCGGTCTTCTTCAATCCCAGTAGAAATCGGTAGAGCCAGGGTATCAAAAAATATTTCATGCGCCGGAATGCCGTATTCTACAGCTTGACGATAGGCACGTTGGGCAATTTGGAATTTCTTCTCAGCAGTCCGCGCCATTCCATCCTCGTCAATTGTACCAATAACTACACCAGCACCGTACTTTTTCGCTAAATCCAACACTTTGAGAAAACGCGGTTCCCCATCTTCGTAGTTGGTAGAATTCAGCAAACACTTACCACCAGCAACCTTTAAACCCGCCTCCATCTTCTCCCATTCCGTGGAGTCGAGCATCAAGGGCAATGTCACATTATTGACAATCCGCGAAACCAACTCGTGCATATCGCGTTCGCCGTTGCGTCCCACATAATCGACGTTGACATCAAGGATGTGTGCGCCTTCTTTAACTTGCGCCCTCGCCATCGAAACCAGTCCATCCCAATCTTCCGCATTTAGCAAATCGCGGCACTTTTTGGAACCACTGGCGTTGAGACGTTCGCCGACAATCAAGAAAGAATTATCTTGGTCGTAGGGTTGGGTGCTGTAAATTGAAGCCGCAGCAGGTTCTAAACTTGGCTGTCTGACCTTTGGTTTCAGAGTTTGGGCAATTTCTGCCATTTGTTGAATGTGTTCCGGACGTGTCCCACAGCAACCCCCAATCACTTGGACACCCAAATCTTCAACAAAATGCATCAACGACATCCGTAATTCCATCGGTGTGAGGCGGTAGTGTGCTTGACCGCCAACGTTTTCTGGTAAACCCGCGTTGGGAATACAAGAAACCACAAAGGGCGAATGTTCCGACAGATACTTGACATGCGGTTTCATCAAATCTGGACCAGTGGCGCAGTTCAAACCGAGAATGTCAATTTTATACGGTTCCAAAATCGTGACAACGGCGTTGATTTCCGTCCCCACCAACATTGTGCCCATAGTTTCCATTGTTACAGAAACCATCAACGGACGGCGATCGCCTTTTTTCGCAAAGACTTCTTCAATACCATTGAGTGCAGCTTTAATTTGCAGCACATCTTGACAAGTTTCCACGATAAATAAATCAACCCCACCATCCCACAGCGCTTCCGCTTGTTGGGCGAAATCGTTTTTCATCGTGTCGAAGTCGATGTGTCCCAAAGTCGGTAATTTGGTTGTTGGTCCCATCGAACCGGCGACAAACCGGGGTTTTTCCGGGGTGGAAAATTCCGCCGCCACACGCTTTGCAAGTTCGGCGGCGGTTTTGTTGAGGTAATATGCTTGGTCCGCGAGGTCGTACTCAGCCAGTACAATGGGCGTACCGCCAAAAGTATCTGTTTCAATTACATCCGCACCAGCTGCGAGAAAATCCCGGTGAACTTTAGCGACAGCTTCGGGATTGGTATGTACTAAGTATTCATTACAACCTTCATACTGAGGACCGCCGAAATCATCTGCAGTCAGATTTTGCAGTTGCAAGTTAGTTCCCATCGCGCCATCGAAGACGATAACGGGGCGGTTGGGACTGTGGAGGCGTTGTAGAAAAAGATTAGTCATATTTTCCAAAAGAAATTTGGGTTAGTCTGGTGTTGTTCGACTTAATTTAATATTTTCCTAAATTTCTAGACTTTAGGAAGGTTTTGAGGAACTCAGGATGTATAAAGATTGTGTGAGTGAGGGCGAAGGATTTATCCGCTTAACCATCCAGGAAGCGAGAAGGAACTTGCTTGACACCCTGAGAGGAGTGATGTTTAAAGGACAGCGGATAGTCTTGTTGCAGGGTGGGGAAGAGATTGCGGCGCTTATTCCCGTCGGGGAATTTGAACGGCTAGAGTATTGGAAGCAGGAAATCATACCTTCAGAATACGAGCCATATGAGTATGAATATTATGAAGATGAGGGGGGAATTCACTGTGTAGACCCCGATGAAGTGCAAGCGGAGTTTGATGACATACTCATTGAGGTCAGACTTAGTGATGAAGTTTTTGGCATACTACCACCAAGTAATTTATCGGAGACAAAATTTGAGATTTTTCCACCTTTAGCTATTTTGATGAATATTAATAATTTTTGGGTGCCAGAATATTTGATTTATGAAAGGAGGCGGTTATGGACGCGCAGTCATTAGAAACCCGGTTTCTCAAAGAAGGTTTCTGAACTTTCACGCTATATCTGTGATGCGATCGCGCCTACTCTGACTAAAATATCGTCTTCCCGATTCTCTAAGAGCGAATGTAGGTTGGGTGTAACGAAGGAACCCAACTTTCCTTTGGGGTTGACGTTGGCGTCGGCAGGCTACGCCAACGGACTTTAATTATAATCTCAGGTCGTAGAAACCCGGTTTCTCAAAGAAACCAGGTTTCTGAATGATGCGATCGCCCCTACTCTGACTAAAATATCGTCTTCCCGATTCTCCTGCAGCTAAATAATAAAATGTAGCGTCAAATACAGATTATCTATACATGTTTAGATTTTTTGATATAGCTTTTATCTCAAGCGCAATCATCAGAAAAATTAACTTTTGTATTTACCCTGTCTAGAGAATTGTACTTACTCAAAATTTGGCTTTGTCAAGCTTGATAAATGCCAAATATTGTATCATTATGATAAACCTATAGATAGAGTAATACCCCGATCTAACTTTTCTCGTTAGTTAAAATATAGTATTAGCCTAGCTTTGATTAAAAGCAAGATATTAATATTAGATTAAACCGTTTTACAAGTATTGGAAAAAAATGAGGTTCAAAGACTGGGCGACTAGAGTGGTGCTAATTTCTCTAATGTTCGTCGCTTTGAGTATGGCGCTGCTGGCTTCTCGAGTAACGCAACTAGAAAATAGCACCGCATCAACTCCAGAGGTTGCTAACTGGAGTCCATATCCAAGCGTGCAATTTCAATCAGAGAAAAACCAACTTCAGAAATCTCTCAAAATTTTCAAATCCCCAGTCAATATTCCTAAGATTTTCCAGAAAAACCAAACGGGTAAATCTCCAGGGGTTATCAACACCCCGACGTTCAAAACTACTGCGGCTTTTGCAAGCTACAGACCGCTATATGAAGTTGCGCGAGTCGATCCAAACAACTATGGAGAGCGATTTGCTACAGATATTAATGGCGTACCTGTCAGCAATCAGCCAATTATAGTACTCCATGAAACCTCTGATTCTGCCTCCAGCGCCATTAACACGTTTCAAACGTCCTATACAGATGAAAATAAGCAAGTTAGTTACCACAGCTTAATTAAGCTAGACGGAACAGTAGTTTATTTAGTCCCGCCCGATAAAAGAGCATTTGGTGCAGGTAACTCAGTATTTGATAGTCCAAATGGTTCTGAAACCGTACAGACTAAGGCCAACTTACCACCTTCTGTAAATAATTTTGCCTATCACGTCTCTTTGGAAACGCCACCAGATGGACGTGGAGATAACCGCCAACAAAGCCATAGCGGCTACACGGAAGCTCAATATAATTCTCTAGCTTGGTTAATCGCTCAAAGTCAAGTTCCAGACGATCGCATTACCACCCACCGCGCCGTAGACCGTTCCGGTCAAAGAATTGACCCAGTAAATTTTGATTTCGATAAGTTTCTAAATATACTTCATGATTATCGACAACCGATCGCGATTAGCAGGCTGAGACAATAATATCGGGTTGATGGTTGATGCTTGATGGTTGATGGTTGATGGTTGATGGATTTTAACTATTAATACTAATTCTCTGTAAAGTTGCGCTTAATAGCCCTCAGGCGCTTAAGCCCGGAGGCGTTGCGCGTACAAAGCCTGCCGACCCAGGCTATTAATTGTATCTTCGCGCGAGAAATGGTATAACAATTAACAATTAACAATCAACAATCAACAATCAACAATTAACAATTAACAATTAACAATTAACAATCAACAATCAACAATCAACAATCAACAATCAACAATCACACTAGATGATATGAGTACTCCAAAACTCATGATGTAATGGCAAAAATTTTTATGTTTTAGACTTTTGTTTTATCTACCCAGCAGTGCTGGGTTATTTTTTCATCGCCCATCCTACTAAATGCTGATACCATTTCACAAAAACTCTGATATTAATACAGATGGTGTAGAGACACACTTAGTGCGTCTCTACAGGATTTATATATAGCGGTTCTCACTTGCGTCAAATACTGGGTATCTCCGGGACAATTCATGAATTGTCCCTACTACGTATCGTTGTGTATTGCATCCAACTGAAAAGCGCTATATATCGGGATTAACGTGAAATGGTATGACATAGCGATCGCTTTTTTTTCGCTTTTCTCATTTGACATCATCACAAAGAGGGATTTTCCAGAAAATTGTATGCTGAAAAAGCATTTGCGGCAGCTTTAACAACTTTTGCCAGCTTCAAATTCATCGCCAGATTTTGAGAGATTTTACTCATCGATTTTTTTAACTTTGATTGACAACATCAAGCATCAAACAAGCAAAGAAGATATCGCAATTATTTTTTGGTTTTATGTCCTCAATTATCCGCACAGAAATTCGAGAATTCTTCAAACTCGCCATTCCCTTAGCTAGCGCCCAAGTTGCTCAATCTGCCACCGGTTTTGCAGACACGGTGATGATGGGCAGATTGGGAGCAGAAGCTTTGGGGGCTGGGGGGTTAGCCTCACTGACCTTTTTTGCCCTGTTGAATACTACAACTGGGGCTGTCATGGGAGTTAGCCCCCTTGTGGCTGAGGCTTACGGAGGAGGTCACAAAACACGAATCGAGCAGCTCGCAAGCCAGGGGTTTTGGTTATCAGTGGTTTTGGCGATACCGATGATGATTCTAATTGGGCATTTGGGTTTGCTTATGGGGCAGCTTGGACAAGCCGCTACCACCGTTACTATGGCAAAAAGCTATTTGGATGTCATGTTGTGGGGATTTTTCCCAGCTTTAGGATTTGCCATGCTTAGAGGCTTTGTTTCTGCGCTTTCCCAAGCCCGTCCGGTGATGGTGATTGTAATTGCTGGTACGCTTTTTAATATTGCGGGTAATTACGTTTTGGGATTTGGTAAATTCGGATTTCCCAAAATGGGACTGGCGGGTCTTGCTTTGTCGAGTACTATTAGCCTCTGGGGCATGTTTTTAGCGCTAGTTGTTTACACGCTCAAACACAAGCAACTAAAAACCTACCGACTGTTTCAAGAGTTACATCGGGTTAAACCGCGAATTCTCTGGGAATTATTGGTAATTGGTCTACCGATTGGCGTATCTTCTGCTTTGGAAGTTGGATTGTTTACAGTCGTTACTTACCTGATGGGCATATTGGGAACTGATGTACTGGCGGCGCACCAAATCGTCTTTCAAACAATTGTCGTAATTTTCATGGTGCCATTGGGGATGTCCTTTGCTACAACAGCCCGCGTGGGTCAGTTGAACGGACAGCAAAACCGTGAGGGGGTGCGATTGGCAGGATATGTCAGTATGATTATCGGGGCGGCGTTTATGTCGATAATGATGATCGGTTAACCTCTAATTGCTGATTTAGTGGACAAAGGTTGACAAAACCAGCATACGTGGTTATACTGAATAGTATGGCAAAGTATGTAAAACCTAATGAAGCAGCTAGCACTCTGGGAGTT
>JBIPDF010000017.1:0-173089 GCA_044006015.1 Heteroscytonema crispum UTEX LB 1556 | reverse complement strand
CAACGAATTGATTTGTTTACGCGATTAAATAAATCATATCGTAAACGTTGCGAAGTGCGGCTTGTAGCCGCCGTAGCAACATCCGTTTAGAATCCCCCGTGTTTCCAACCGGGGGAGATGTCAAAAACGGAACCTCAGGCAACGACACGCTTACACTACAAGGCGTTTCAAACAGAGAATCCAATCTTTTTCAAGGCGGGAACGGGAACGACATAATTAATAGCGGAAAGGGGGACGATATTCTCATCGGCACATCGAGCGGCAACCCTCATGGAGGAGACGATATAGATACGTTCATTGGTGGCCCAGGAGCCGACTGGTTTATTTTGGGAGATGGGAACGGCAATTATTACAACGATCCTAACGGATACGCAATAATACAATACAACAACTCACCGGACACGATTTATATCAACGGAGATACACCAATAACATTCTCGTCGCGAGCAGTGTCGGGTATCGGCACGTCAGCCGAAGACTTACTAATAAACGCTGGCGGCTTGACGCAAGGATTGGTACAAGACAAAGGAAACCTAAAAGACGCATTTATACTAGACTATCAACAGTACATAAACACCGGAGGAGTTAACGATCCGGGCGGGCTGTGGATCGTCTAGAATCATTGGACATCTCGACAGAAGCCCTATCTGTAGGGCTTCTGTGTGGTTCTGAAGACGACCGATCATCACTTACAATGAGCGGTATTGTCCGGAAGGTTATCAGCCGGGAGGTTGTTATCAGACGAACATGAGGGTGGCTCTGGAACGCTCAGCTCAGGAATCGCTTTCGCCAGACAGTGGTACAACTCACTGTGGGGATTTGAACGCACATCGAAATAATTAGAAAGTAAATTTACAACGGTTCTCATGTATTTCTTATACGTCCGTGGTGGTGGCAACTTCTTCCTCTTCCCCTTTACCTCTTCGGGAGGCATGATCTCATCTCCGAGCCACAACTTAGCCCATCCGTAATGTTTAACAAGAGGATCGGCTAGGGCTTCTGATTTCGTAGCAAGGTCAGTAAGGCATTGCTTTATTGCTTTCGTGTCAACATCAGCTATCGCTGAGTCTGCATTCAATAAAGTGCCTGTCCCTCCAAGCAATACGACAAAGGCGATCTTCGCGGCAAAACGCATACCCCCTCCCATGCCCTTTCGCAGTAAACGCGAAGGATATTACAAATTATGACAGGATATACCCCCAACGTTGCATAAGATTATCCTGAGAACCGTCTCGCAGCCGCATCCGGAGCGGCTTTGGCGACATTTCTGCCGTGTCGCTCAAGTTCACCGGCGGGGAAGTTCAGAATAAACCAGAAATGAGGAAGAAAGTGCCAGCGCGTCGGAAGATGGATTACTTACGCATTCGTGCGTATTGCAGTATACGCAGAGGGGTTTAAAGCATTGATTCCTGACGTGAATGTTCGTCATATCCGCTCTTCACGCGCAATGTACTGGCGCAGGGCATCATTTATTATCCACCCCTTTGTCCGCTGCAATTTGGTCGCAGTCGCAACAAGTTTCTCCTCAAGGTCATCATCGAGCCGAAAACAACCATCGTCGTAAATGGCAAGAGTTCTATCAATGTCATTGCGGTACTGTTTGGTGGGCTTGGAGTAGCGATCGCCCGACAACGGATTTTAAAAGTCAATAGTCATTAGTCATTAGTCATTAGTCATATAACCGCAAATTCTGGAAACTTAAACCCTAAACGCCCATTTTGGGCGCTCAAGCTTAAACTCCTTGAAACTCAAATTTTGCACCATTCTCAAGAAGCCTGGAAATAAATTTCCGGCTTTGTAGAGACGCACGCTTTTGCGTCTCTACATCGGTTAAAACAAGTTAAAATCCCTATCTAGTAATACCAATTCTCTGTAAAGATGAGCTTAATAATCGGCGACAAGAAGTGCTTCTGCTCTAAGCTGAGAATGGGTAGGTAATGGTGGATAGCAATGAGTCGTTTATTAAAATTAACAATTCACGAAACACAAGAAGAACTAGAGAAACGCCTGAAAGCACCAATGAGTGCTAACGCACAAGAACGCCTACAGATGCTTTACTGGTTAAAAAACAGACAAGTAAATAGTCGCAAAGAGCTAGTTAAACGACTAAACCGTGGCGAGGCCACAATCACGAGATGGCTCAAAAAATATAAACAAGGAGGTTTAGTGGCTCTGTTAGAGGTAAAGCGTGCCCCAGGGAGAAAAACTATCATCCCTGATGATGCGATCGCTTCCTTAGAACAACGTTTAAAACAACCACAAGGATTTAGAAGTTACGAAGAAGCAAAAGGAGTGGCTAGAAACAGAATGCAGGGTAGGTGGGGCGTATAAAACAGTACACAAGCTGGTAAGATATAAACTAAAGGCAAAGTTAAAAGTGCCTCGTCCGCGTAGTCACAAACAACATCCTCAAGCACAAGAAGTATTTAAAAAAACCTCTCAGATGCCTTAAAGTTGTTACAAGAGCTAATCGGTTTTGGCAAGACATTACGCTATCTCTGCCAAGATGAAAGTCGTTTTGGGTTACAAACAATACCTGATCGCCTCATCACCCTTAAAGGCAGAAAACCTATTGGTTCCACGCAGTGGAAGAGAGATAATTTTTACCTATATGCAGTTGTCGAACCTTTAACCGGACATCATTTTCTTTAGGAATTTTCTCACCTTGACAGTGCCTGTTTTCAAGCTTTGATTAACCTAGTTTCTGATTGGGTTGCAGACGATGTAGCGGTTATGCAAATGGATCAAGGTAGTTTGCATCGTTCAAAGTCTATTGAATGGGCAGAAAATATTATTCCTATTTTTCAACCTCCTCATTCTCCGGAACTTAACCCCATAGAACGCTTTTGGCAACATCTCAAAGCTGAGTTACAGTGGCAAAACTGTTCAACTCTTAATGGATTACGCGATCGCCTGCAAAAAATTATTCAACAAATTACTCCTGATTTTACTGCCTCGCTTATAGGTTGGGAATTTATCACCGCTGCTGTATTAAGCTTATCTTCGCGCGAGAATTGGTATAAGCTAAAAGCTTACATAAGCGCGAGTTGCAAGTCATAATGGTACACCTTTGAGGAGAAAGCAATTCATGAATTGCTTCTACATGGGTAGTCTATACCTCATACAGTTGAAATCCGCTATAAGCTATTGGTTCGGTAAAATTTATTTGGTGGGCGGACGCGGGGCTTGCCCTTGAATCGTGAAATATATCAGTATTCTGCCCTAGGAGTGGGGTGCAGCAAGGGCGAATATGATATCAAAAATCCCCTGCAGCCAATTTTCCCAAATAAAAACCCGCCGAATGGCGGGCTAATATTCATCTAATTCCTGATTGGGGACAGCTAACAGCTAACAACTAAATGTTATTAGAAAGTGAAGGTGGTACGCAGTGTACCAACGTAAACGGTATCGTTCTTGTCGTTGTGTTCGGGATTGAAAATCACCAACAAAGCGGGGGTGACAGAAAGATTGTCGTTGAGCTGCACCCGGTATTGAGTCTCTAGATGATAAGAGATGTCTGCATCTTCACGCCTAGTAGTAGTAGCCAGATTATTGTTCAACAGGAATGCATCATTGTCGGTGACTCTGGGAGATTGACCAAAGATAACACCAAGCAGGTTACCCTTTGCGCCAAAGTCTTTTACGCCTAAGGTCGCAGCCCAGTAGAACACATCAGCATCATCACCTTTTCTAACACCCCGACCATTATCCCTAGCTTCGGCGTTGGTTAGACCTACCCAACCACCAAGAGTTAACTTAGAGCTAGGTTTGAAGCTAGCTTCTAAACCATAGTGGTTAGCAGAAGTCGCAACCCCATTAAATGGATCGTTTGCAAAGCTACCACCTGTAGATTCAAACAGGCTCAAGCCACCACCACTAGCTGGAGTTGTAGCAGTAGCAACCCGAGCCGGATTTTGATAGGTACGTGCGTAGGTCAGACCCAAACCGAAGGTCTTGCTAGGTTGAAAACCTATCTGAGCGATCGCGGCATAGTTACCATCAAATAGACCGTCTCTATCCAATGGACTGCTAGCTCTGTTGTTACGTCCGCCTGCTAGATAACCCACAGACGCCGAAATCGGCGATCCTTTGGGGGCGAAGCTG
This sequence comes from Heteroscytonema crispum UTEX LB 1556, assembly GCA_044006015.1. GTDB lineage: Bacteria > Cyanobacteriota > Cyanobacteriia > Cyanobacteriales > Nostocaceae > Heteroscytonema > Heteroscytonema crispum. The sequence goes on along the minus strand of JBIPDF010000017.1, from coordinate 168,985 downwards.
ATGGTCGCACCTGCACCACCCTGACCTTGGCGGTAAATCGGGCTGAAACGACCGTAGCGGGAAATAGCGCCCCTACCCGAGCTGGCAAAGTCGGGATTGAAGTTGTTGATGTTTTCCCAGAATTCACCGTTGTTTGCATCAACCTTGATCCGCACTGCGTCGCTCAAGTTGAAACCATAGTTAATTTTATCGATGATTGTGTCGTTGGTGCTGTCACTCCCGTCATAAGCCAGACGGGTCATATTTGTGCCCGTTACACTGCTATTATTGGTGGTATTCGAGGATTGCAAACGAATTTGCAATTGGTCTTTACCTGTAAAGCTGCTGAGTAAGTTCAAACGAACGCGATCGCTCAAAACGGTGTTGTTGTCTAAGTCACGTCTTGCCGCATTTCGGTTGTTGATCAACGTAGAAGAGGAAAGCGCCTGTTTATCGCCGAAGGCATCAGACACGCTGAAAATTGCTTCCCCAACCAACTTGGTGGTAGTAGAAAACTGATTCGCTTCCAATTCCGAAGTGTGAGCTTCCAATGCATCCACACGACCGCGCAAAGTTGCCAACTCCGCAGAAAACTCTTCTTGCAAGCGTTGTAAAGTCGCCAAATCTTCTTTAGTTACCAAGTCAGCAGTCGCTGTGGCAATCAATTCGTTAACGCGATCCAAACAAGCGTTCAAACCAGCCGCAAATTCATAACGGGTCAAAGCACGGTTCCCGCGATAAGTACCGTTGGGGTAACCTGCGATACACCCGTAGCGTTCAACCAACGACTGCAATGCTTGGAATGCCCAGTCTGTGGGCTGTACGTCAGAAAACTGGGAAACAGATGTTACCTGAGCCATGCTGTCAGACTGTTGAGATGGTTCGGACAGTTGGGCAACAGAGGTCATTTCTTGGTTAACTTCAGCAGCTAAAGTGCTATTGGCAGCACAAAATGTCGCGGCTAAAACAACTGGACTAACTTTTAAAACGTTCCAGAATAGCTTTGTCATGGTTATTCTCACTCACACCTACTAGCATCATCATTATACAATTCCCCGAAATTTTTCTTTTCAGGAAATTTCCCAATGATTTTCTGTAAGAATTGTACCAAGTTTTATCGTGCGTGACACAAATCAAGCACGTAATTTTTTGACTGTTTTCCTGGAACTTTTATCTGGTAAATATAGAATAATCTCATGTTTGTAGCGCTTCAATTTATGCGATCGCTTCAATTATTGCAGTCAGCGCGAGACATGGGTTCTGGTTATATTTAAAACTTGTGCTATTTCGTGATGTTATAAATGTTGCAATTTGGTAACTAGAAATAACCCTTGGCTAATGAAGTTTACAAATGCAGTTTAACTATCAGATAAAAAAATGCTGGAAATAGTGATAAATTGCTTTGCTATGTACTATAATAAATTGCCTGTTTTGCTTGTTATATCAAGTTTGGATAAATTGTAGATAAATTGTAGGTTGGGTGGAGCGGAGCGTAACCCAACACAAACTATAATAAATTGCCTGTTTTGCTTATTATATCAAGTCTGGATAAATTGTAGGTTGGCGTAGGCAGTCGTAAACGGCAGTTGCTATAACTCTTGGAACCACCAAGGACGCACTGCCTCCCCAACACAAACTTCGGTTAAATTTCGGTTAACGTTGGGTTCTACTTCATTCCACCCAACCTGCGATAGCTGTTCGTGATTAATCGTTAATGGTTAATGGTTAATAGTTAACGTTTGCGGATAAATTGTAGTTAACGTTGGGTTCCACTTCGTTTCACTCAACCTACTATAGCTACTATAGCTGTTCGTGGTTAATCGTTAATGGTTAATAGTTAACGTTTGCGGATAAATTGTAGGTTGGCGTAGGCAGTCGTAAACGGCAGTTGCTATAACTCTTGAAACCACCAAGTTAGCACAGCCTCCCGAAAACAAACTTCGGTTAAATTTTGGTTAACGTTGGGTTCCACTTCGTTTCACCCAACCTACGATAGCTACTATACCTGTTCGTGATTAATCGTTAATAGCGTAAAATGCATGAACGATGAACCATAAGTAATTAACCGAACTTGATATTAAATGTTGGTTACAAAAACAACTAGAGGCGCACTTTGATGCGCCTCAGACTCACTTGACATTACATTATTAGAAAGTGAAGGTGGTACGCAGTGTACCAACATAGATGGTGTCGTTGTTGTTCAGGACTTACGCACACTCGTTCCAAAAACCCAGTTTCTTCGCGAATATCTGCTTGCACTCACAGGCTATTTTTCGTAGAAACCGGGTTTTTTTGCGTAAGTCCTATTGTTGTTGTGTTCGGGGTTGAAGATCGTTAACAAACCGGGGGTCACGGAAATGTTGTCGTTAACCTTTATCCGGTAGAGGGTTTCAAGATGATAGGTGGTGTCGCTATCTTCACGAGTGGCGATATCGTTGCTGGTAACTTTGGGGGGTTGACCAAAGCTGATACCAAGCAGGTTACCCTTACCGCCAACGTCTTGCAGACCGAGGTTAGCAGCCCAGTAGAACATGTCTGCATTGGCACCAACAACAGCAGCAGAACCGCTCTTAGCTTCGGCGTTGCTCAAACCTCTGCCTAACAGGCTAAAGTAACGGTTTTGCTGGGTCTGATGAACGCTTGTACGCCCTAGTGGTTAGCTACAGTGTCAACAGCACTGAAGGGAGCATTAGCGAAAACGCTACCAGTATAGTTAAACAGGTTGACACTGTTGGTAGAAGTTTCTTGATAACTGTGGGCGTAAGCAAAAGCCAAGCCGAAGTTCACAGTTAGGAGCAGTGTAACCAATTTGAGCGATCGCTGCATGAGAACCATCAGTCAAATTAGTTCCGGGGATAGATTCGTTAGCTTCTCTCACTCACACCTACCGATGAAATCAGGGTATTCCCGTCATAATTTTTTCTGACTTGGGATTACCCTGATATTTAAAGTATTAAATTTCTCGGTTTTATCAGTGAGAAAAACAAGTCAACCAGTACAGGTCTAAACTATTTTTTGGTTGTTGGTTTATTCGGCAAACACAGAATAATACGACGTTTGTGGCGGATGATTGTTTGCTCTTCCTCAAACTGTTGCAGAAGTCGAGTTACGGTAACTCTGGTTGTATTTAAGACTTCTGCCATTTCCTGATGGGTGACATTTAGGTCGATCAGCTTGCCTTGTTCGACATCACGACCAAATTTTTCACTTAACCACACCAAAAATTGCCACAAACGTAGAGAAATTGGTTTGCGATGTACTATACTTAAAAGCTCTTCCGCTTGTTGAATGTGAGACAGCAAGGCATTTACATCTTGATGCCAAAGGTGAGGTGGCACAACGGTTACTTCTACACTGGTCAAACATTCAATTTGGTAGGGTTTGACTCGAGACAAGGGATAACCAATCAAATCTCCCGGTCCCCAATAGCCTAGAGTAATGAAGGTTCCATCTTCACTCCAGGTTAGGGTGCGAACTGCACCGCGCTCGATGCGCCACAGTATATCATTCCGTGCTGGAATTACTTCCCGACGAGTGAACAGCCGTTGAGGTAATTGGCTACCCAGGCTGGGGTTTTGTGATGCAGCAGAGTTGTTTGGGATACGGTTTGTGGAATACATCATCGGTAGATTAGATAAATTAAGGGTGTTTGGTTGATTTAAAAGTTATCAAAGGTATCCTAACGATCGTCCACGAACTGGCATCTCGTGGCAGAATTGCTCTAGGATGAACTAATACTGTTGCTCGTAGCCTTCAAATAAAGTCAAAACAATTAAGCCAAAGGATAGATGTCGAGATACAAGGAACACTGTTAAAATAAAACTTGACTAATTGGCTATATAACGAATCTAGGATGAACTAGCTAAGAATGAGCTAATTTATGGCACTAGTAGCTTCGCTATTTTCCTCAGATAAAAACTCTGTGAGGTTAGCGATCGCATTTAAACCATAAGTAGCTTTGAGAGTAAATTCAAGCATTGCATTAGTATCCTTTATTCCCAAGCAATTGTAATATTTTGCATCTTAAATTTTCTTGAGAATAAGCATAAGCAACCTCTATGAAATTTGCATCAATTTCTCAAGTATTTGAGAATGCTCATCAACTAGATTAAGTTTTTTAGGCTTTGATGATGGCAACAACTGCGGGTTTAGGCGGCCCATCGGGCTTTCTGTCCGGCCAGTTGGAGCCAATAGGTACTTGACGAGTTTGCAAAAATTCCTCACCTGTGGTGGTAGTAACTAAGAATTCTCTACTTTCTGCTGCTTGATTAAAGCGAATACCGTTGATTTCGCCGGGATGCTGCACTGCGAGAAACATTGTTTGCTCGTCTGGGGTGAAGCAAAGACCTGTGGTTTCGCATTCCATCGGTCCAGTAGCAAATAAAAAGGCTTTACCTGCATCTTCGCCGTTGGTGGGAATAAACCACATGCTGTTGTTGCCAAATACACCCGAAATGCTCCTTGATTTACCTTTGTCGTCGGTACGACTTTTTACAGCATTATTCAGCTTATCCGTAGAAATATCTGTGACCATCCATACATTACCACTGTGATCTAGTAACAAATTATCCGGATTGGCGAAACCCATACCACCTGCGGCTGGTTCGCCGCCTGCGGCTAGCATTTGCCAGCGGAAGCTATTTGCTGCTGGATCGTTACCATCTTCGGTTAAGCGCATCACCCAGCCGTATTCGTAGGGTGTTTCGCCTTTTGGACCTTTGAAAACTCTTATATCTGGCCCGCCTTCAAAGTCAGGAGAACCTGATGTAAAGCTAATGTATAAATCGCCATTGGGAGCAACTTCTGTGTCTTCCGGACGAGCTGTGCAAGTGGCACCAACAGCATTGGCAGCATAATGTGCGTCAATTAAAATTGCACCTTGCTGTTCTTCGGGGTTGCCGGTGTAAAGGTTGCCCAGTTTTTTGTATTTTTGTTTAAACTGAGTAATTTGCTCGTCTTTGCTGACTTCCAGATGAAAGCCTTCAATGGAATTTGGCAGATTTAAGAGGGTTTGTTTGTCCTTACCTTTTTCTGTTTTTGTTTGCGGACCTTTTGGGAGGCGGATCAAGTTTCCAGCGATGTTGCTGGGAAGGTCTGGTTCGATTGGTGTATCCGCTTTTAAGGGTATCCAGCGACCAGTACCATCTGCGTTAAATTTTGCAGCGTAGAGCATTCCCTGTTGTAGTAGCTGGGAGTTAGCTTTATCTTTAGGATCTTTAACGCGATCGCGGCTGACAAATTTATAAATATGTCCGCCTCGGCGATCGCATCCCGAATAAAAAGCTAATGGTTTCCCCGTTTCCACGCGCACACCCACAGCTTCATGGTGATAGCGTCCCAACCAAGTGTGTTTTGTGCCGTAGTCTTTCGGGTTCGCGGGATCGACTTCTACGATCCACCCATATTTATTCCCAGCTAAACCTAAAACGTTTCCCTGACCGTAAAGTTCCTCGTCACCCAAAGCAAAAGGTCTTTTAGCAGGATCTAAAGATGTGCCATCAGCATACACCGGTTCTGGTACTTGTGCTTGAAAATTTTCTTCAGCGCTGAGGACTGTACCCCAAGGTGTTGTCCCACCAGCGCAATTGGCAAAAGAACCAATGATGCTTGAGCCTAATTTATCAATATATCCCTGTCCCTGTTTTTTGCGAAATACCGCGACTCCAGGTCCAGTTGCTTTGAGATACCTGCCATCTTCCAAGCCAGAAATTCCACTAATCCGGCGATCGGCAACAGAATTTGTTCTCTCCCACTTTCCATCCCCTGTTTTGCGAATCGAAATAATCCCAAGTCCTTGATCTAGTAATGCTTCTGTGCAGATTTCCCGAATTTTGGCTTTTAACGGGTCGTTATCTGCCAAAGCGTAGGCGTTTACTTCGTGCTTCCCTGATGATTTATCTTTCAACGCTGCTTTGACATCTGCAAAAGGCAAGGATTTGCCAATCACTTGCTCGTAGGTTTGCATCCAGGGGATGGCGCTGATATATTCAAAGTTAACTGAGAGATATCCTGCGTTTTCGGTTGTGGGTACAAAAGACAAATAGTCGTTGTTGTAACCGAAGCGGGAATCACCTACTTTATCGCCCCAAGCAGCAATAACTTGATATTGAAAGTTTTTTGGCAATACCAAATCATCCACTACTTCAAAGGCGCTGTATTGTTCTTTCTGCTGTTCGGGTTTGTAGCCAGCGGTTTCTAAGGGAATCGGACCTTTAATTGGTTGAAATCCGAATAACCCCTTGGACGCTGGGTTGGTAGACTGCAATGTAACTTTTTTGTCACAACCTCCCAGAGTACCAAGTACTATTGCACCTGCACTCCCTCCCATTAACAGCAAGAAGTCCCGACGTGTGATACTCATCAGTTATCGATTATACCTGTGCCCGGAGTAAGATAGAAAACATTTATGCTTGTCTTTGGTTACTTTAGTGGTGGAAGTTTAAGAAGAGGTAAGCTTTTAGTGAAATGTATGTTAGTTAACCAACATTTAAGTTCTCGCCAAATTTTAAACTACGTATTTATCCTAGCATATATTCATCTCCTATGTAGTATAAAGTACCTTTTTTTGCAGAGATAATTGCCCTGATAGACTCCTTGCGTTAGACATCTCCAGAAATGAGGTAGAGACGTTTCATGAAACGTCTCTACGCTTGTATTTCGGGTAACGCATAATTCATTTGCACTCCTATGTCTATTAGACTTTTTGCAAAAGTCTTAAGTACTAAAAGACAAGTGAGTGAGAGTTGAATAGTATCTATGACCCACTATCGGGTAAAAACTTGAAACCACAACAGTTAAAGCGTCTGTGTAGTGTGCGCCCGAAGATTTTTAGTCATAGGACTTACGCAACTTCGACTATGCAGCCGAAATTCAGCCTTTGATAATTCATGAATTATCGCTACAGTAGTTATATTTTGCTTCTGTCCTGAGTCAGATGCTAGAGGTAGTGCGATCGCGAGATCGCCACAAACGTCAAATACGACGACTTCACTCTTATTTTACCAGTGTCATCACCTTTACTTTTTGCAGTCAACTAAAGGGTCAAAATTTAGATTTATCGTTAAAAAATTCGATTTCTCTAAGTGTTCTTGAGTTCGGGGTGCAAGAATAAATCAGACGACCGGGTAAACTCAGCTTGAAAAACTAATTATTCAGAGTATCGTATACCTGTCCATATTGGTCAGTCATGGAGAGTAAACAAGTCAACAGCGTATCGTATCATCCGGAAAATTGGAGATACTCTTATTAGTTCAAGAGCCTTAACTCAGCAGACGCAAGAATAAATTACAAACCTCTGATTGTTTTGAGGATAGAACTTGCGGGTTATAACTGTCAACCTTTAGGGGTTATCAAAGATTAAAGGGGATAGCCTTTACGAGTAACCTCTATTTGTATAACTTTCAGACTCCAATCTTGGCAATGCAGGCTAGCTTTACTATTACTCCCTACTACAGTTCAATCTTCTATCCGAAAATTTGGGGTTAGACATTGTATAGAATTCCTCTGGAAATTTCGGTATTGATTCTGTTAGATATGTATAACACAATTTTCAGGTCTTTACACTCAAAATTTCATATCTTTCCATAATCACCACTTTTCCTACTTTTGCGATTTTTTCACAGTTGTTTTGCCCCAATTAACTTACTTTTCCTACTTAAATATGAGAAATATAATTGATTTTTGCGAGTTTCTGATTAACCTTCGGACAAGGTGCTTTGCTCGGGCATCAAATATCCTTACTTGTATAATATATAGAAAGGCACAAATAAACATAACTATGTAAATATTGATGAACGAGCCTAAAACCCTATTCCCTTCAGTATAGCTGTCCGATCCCAACGACAAGTATTTGCACCGACCTACTTGTATCAAGTTTGGATAAATACTCATAGTATAGGTAGATTGGGTTTAGCGATCGCCAAACCCAAGATTAACGCGCTACCCATGTGTTGGGTTCCACCATTACCTCAGCCGCTTCTGTGGCGAGACGCTAGCAGAAGTGCAACGGCAGCCTGTTCGCCTACAAAGAACGCGTCTACGTGACAACGCCACTTGCTTTCAGCCGGGAAACCCCCCCGCAGTGCTGCCTCACCAAGGCAGTGACTCCCCAACCGACAATTGATTCCAAGGACAAATATTTGCGCCGACCGACTTGTTTGTTTTTTATTTCTACATTTGTAGAATTAAAAAAAAGGTAACTAGATCGAAAAGTTGCTTCCAGTTACCGACTTATACGGCAATGTCAAGGGATAAAGAAACTCTTGACATTTGACTCAATAAATGATTAGTGTCGCTGACCGGTGACGATGTACGCTACTCGTTGACCGATATTGGTGGCGTGATCTGCCATGCGTTCCAGACAGCGAATCGCCAGCGCCAGCAATAGAATTGGCTCGACGACGCCTTTGACGTCCCGTTGATAAGCTAAAATCTGATAAAGGCGATCGTAGGCGTTATCTACAGCGTCATCGAGACGCTTGATACTTCGCCCGCCAACTTCATCCAAATCAGCCAAAGCCACCAAGCTAGTTGCTAGCATCGCTTGGGCGTGGTGGGACATCAAGGCAATTTCTGCTAAACAATCATGAGGCGGATAAGGAAAAAGTTTGATTGCGATGTCAGCTACATCCTTAGCGTAATCGCCAATGCGTTCCAAGTCGCGCACTAACTGCATAAAGGCACTCAAACAACGCAGGTCTTGCTCGCCTGGTGCTTCCATCGTCATGATTGCCGTACAATCTGATTCGATTTGTCTATAAAAGCGATCAATTTTTTTATCTAAAAGGGGAAGTTCCTCAGCGGCTGTTAAATCGCGGGCGACTAACGCTTGGTGAGCGAGGCGAAAAGATTTTTCCACCAAAGCCCCCATACGCAAAACATCCTGCTCTAAGCGCCTTATGGCGCGTGCCAACTGGGGTCGTTCAGGATTGGGACTATAAAGGACTGCTTTCACACTTGTAGTCTCAAACATGAAGATATTTTTAACTTTAACTATAGTCTTGGCTTTGATAGTTTGCCATTACTTGGGGCAATTCAATTTTCAGCCATGCTCCACCTGTTTGCGGATGATTCATGGCTTTGATAGAACCACCGTGGGCGAGAACAATTTGCTCAACGATCGCCAAACCCAAACCACTACCAACTATCGTCGTTGCTGTATTGCTATCTTGTGACGAACGAGTCCGCGATTGATCTCCCCGGTAAAATCGCTCAAATACGTGAGGTAGATCGGTTTCGCTAAAACCAACACCTGAATCAATAATACTTATTCCCAGTCTTGGCGAACCGCCAGATTTCTCCTCTGGATTATTATTTACATAAATTATTTTAACTTGAATTTCAATTTTAGCACAAGGGGGGCTGTATTTAATGCTGTTGTCGAGCAAATTTAGAAAAACTTGGTAAATGCGGGATTCGTCTGCTTTAATCCAGAGAGTTTCGGGTCCGCAATAGGCGAGTTGGATTTGCTGGCGCTGTGCTATGGGTTCTAGGGTTCCCCAGACTCTGGCAATTAGCGATCGCACTTCTACAGGTTGGGGATGTAGTTGAATGGTTGGGTTGGTTTCCAGTTGGGTAAGTTCCAGCCAGCTTTGAACGAGATTAATCAGTCGGTCAACTTCCTGCTGCAGGCGGCTAACCCAACTGCTTAGAGGCGGTTGCAGGCGGTCTTGTAAAGTTTCTACAACCAGACGAATCGAAGTAAGTGGCGTTCTGAGTTCGTGAGCGAGATCGGAAAAAGCCCGATCGCGCGATTGGTTCATATCCAACATTGGCTGGCGATTTTCCAGAAATACTCCCACTTGTCCTTGGGGTAGAGGCAAGCTAGATGCACGCAAAGCCACAGATTTTACTTTTAACATTGCCGCTGCATTTTCACAAGAGGGGTGAAACACCCACTGCTTGATTTGAGGTTGTTGGCGATCGCGAGTTTGCTCAATCAACTGATCCAATTCGTAAGACCGCACCAACTCCAACAACAAGCGTACCTGTCCCGGTTGCCACCTTTGCAAATACAAAATCTCTCGCGCCTGCTGATTGCACCACAGCAGTTGATTTTCTTCATCCACCTGCAAATATCCCACTGGTGCAGCATCCAACAAATCTTCATAAGTTTCTAACAACCCCTGCAAATCTTGCCGATGCTGCTTCACCAATGAAATTTCCTGACGCAACCGAGGAATTAACGGCAGCGCCACCTCATCAGAAGGGGAAGTTAACGGTCTGAATACTCGCCCCAGGTAACGGTTTAGTTGAATTTGTTGCCAAACCCAAAACCCAATGCCTACCGTTAAGCCAATAGTTAAGCCAAGCAAAAATCCATGTAACACCATCACCACCAGTTGTTAGTTGTTTCGTGACAACTAAAAACTAACAACTATCCGAACCAATTATCCAAATCGATAGCCAAAACCCCGCACGGTAATAATGTATTCTGGGCGACTGGGGTCTTGTTCTAGTTTTTCCCGCAACCAACGGATGTGGACATCTACAGTTTTACTATCGCCCACAAAATCCGGCCCCCAAACCTGATCGAGCAATTGTTCGCGCGACCACACCCGACGGGCATAACTCATAAACAATTCCAGCAGGCGGAACTCCTTAGGCGACAAATTTACCTCTTGAGCGCGAACCAAAACCCGACACTCTTGGGGATACAAAGTTATATCCTTGTATTGCAACACAGCCACCGCAGGCAAAGTGCTTAAGCGTTGGCGGCGAAGCAAAGCGCGACAGCGAGCCACTAACTCACGCATACTAAAAGGCTTAGTCAGATAGTCATCTGCCCCCACCTCTAAACCCAGCACCCGGTCTGTTTCACTACCCTTGGCACTTAGCATCAAAATCGGCACCGGGTTACCTTGATGACGCAGCAAACGGCAAATATCCAGTCCATTGATTTGAGGCAGCATCAAATCAAGAATCACCAAATCAAAAGGAACTTCCCCAGAGTTAGGGTCAGAATTTTTGAGGTATTCTAGAGCCGTCCGCCCGTCAGAAGCCGTTACAACCCCATAACCTTCCTCCTCCAAAGCCACAACTAGCATGTCCCGGATTAGTTCTTCATCTTCTACTACTAAAACGCGGCTTGTTTGTCCGATGTCCGCCCTAGAACCATACTTAGTCAATTCACTGGTATACATTGATATGCCAACTACCGTGCTTGATTATCTGTATCAATATAATCGCTTTCTCTCAGTGCATCCACGGGTTTGCCGTGGTTATTTCTTTGGCGAAATGTAACATATGCAACAGCACTCTTTCTATTATAAATCACTGTGACAACAAGCAGCCAACAGCTTTTGGCAGATTTGGGTTTTTATGGCTGATTGGCTTCGATTCTTCCTTGACAATAGCAGACTAATTTGAGTATATTTTTAGTATACTTGTACTATATAAGAAGAGAAGAAATTCAACCTCAAGCAGAGAAGGACTTTGGTGAAGACGATTTCAGTTGCAACCCAAAGTCCGTATATTTTGCTATTTCAGTAGTTACACTGGGTTAAAAATGTTTCATTCAAGGCTACCCTGATGTCTGCGTAGGGTAAGTCTTGGTATGACTTGCTACCCAATCAACAATTGCATATTCAAGGGAGTTGGAGTATGAGTACAGTTGCAGCTAAAGACAGCAAACAAGCATTGATACAAGCATTTCAACAAATTCTTGCAGATAGGAAAAAACTAGAATCAAAAATAGCTACCAAGCAAGAGGAAGCAGAAAAAGCAAAAAATCAAGAAATTCTAGAAGCAGCTTCTGCATACACTGTTGATAGTATTGTTAAGGGTTTAGCTGATTTGCAACTCGAGTTTGGCAGCATTCTGAATGCACTCTCAGAAAAATTAGCCAAAGAAAACTCCAAATTAGATGAATTAAATCGGGCAATAGAAGTTGAAACTCAGCGCCTCAAAGAGCTTCAAAAAGTTAGAATTGTCGCAGATACGCTGGATATTTTAACCCAAGAACACCAAGAGAAATTAAAATCTCTGGAACAAGATACCGCCAGCAAGCGGGAAATGCTAGAGAAAGAAATTACTCAAAGACGTAAAGAATGGCAAAAAGAGCAAGCAGAATATCAAGAAGCGTTAAAATCATATAACGAGTTATTAACCAAACAACGCTCTTCGGAAGCGGAAGAATATCAATATAAGTTAGAAAATGCTCGTAAAATTAGCGGAAATGAATACGAGTCGATAAAGCGCAGCCAAGAACGGGAAATACAAGAAGCTACTGAAAAGAAAGATAAAGATTGGGCAGAACGAGAAAAAGTTATTACTAAAAATCAATCATTATTTGCAGAGTATCAACAAAAAGTCACGGCATTTCCTAACGAGTTGGAAGAAGCAGTTAAGAAAGCTAGGGAAGAGGCAATTAAAGATACAAGTCAAAAAGCGAAAATTGAAGCTGATTTATTTGATAAAGAATGGGAATCTAGCAAACAAAGTTATGAATTTAAAATTCAGTCTTTGGAAGAGACGATTAAGAAACAAACTGAGCAGATTGAAGGTATTAGCACTCAACTACAAACAGCGTTGAAACAAGCACAAGATTTGGCGATGAGAGCTTTTGATAGTTCTAAATAGTTAGTTGTTGGTAGTTAGTTGTTGGTAGTTGGTGAAGGGGCGCTTGCGTCTGCAGTCGGGAAGATTCCCCCCGGCTCACTTCGCGCCCTTGGTAGGGGAGCCACTGCGGTCTTGGGGTCTGGCCAAGGGTCGCAGTGGCGTTTTCCCGACCCAGGCGACTGGTGAAGCGCGATCGCGTTGTTGGTAGTTGGTTCGCCAGCGCGGCCAAGGGGGGGTTTCCCCCATGAGCGACTGGCGAGGCGCGAAGGGTAGTTGGTGGTTGCTCGTTTCTCGTTTCTTGTTTTGCTAATTGCTCGTTCCCAGGTTCTACCTGGGAATGCATTCAAAAGGGCTGCTGCCACTTCTTTATCGACTGGAGGCGGAGCCTCCATAATTTCATTCCAATGCTCTGCATTGGAACGAGGAAGTGAAATTTTAAATTTGGAATTACTGGAGGTTTGTTGTGGTAGTTAGAAAACCAAATGAGAAGAATACTAAAGTTGAAATTCTCCAAGCTTATGAGGAATTAGTTAAGGAAAAAGCTGCACTGAAATCGCAAATTGACCAACTGGCGAAAGCAAATAATTCTGTAACACAAGAACAGCCAAAAATCCTTGAACCAAAAACAGTTATGAATCAGCCTAAGACTGTCCAACAAAAAATGAATAATACAATTGAAAGCTTGGTTAAAATTCAGATGGGCTTTGGTAGTGCTGCGAGTGAATTGTCTGAACAACTTACTACACAAGCTTTTAAGTTAGCAGAAATTCAGGAATCTCTAGGGAATGAAGTTAAACAATTAAAAGAATTGCATAATTTGGAAGTTTCTGAAGATACCTTGGATAATCTGATTGAATCCTATGAAGAGAATTCCAAGGCTTATCAGGAGGAGTTTAGCCAGCGTTATGAAGTTTTATCTCAAGAAATTTTAGAGCAAAAAAATACTTGGGAAAAAGAGCAAGAGGAATATAAACGTACGCTCAAAGAACGGAATGACAATCTTAGCAAAAATCGCCAACGTGATGCAGCAGAGTATAAATATGATTTAGAACTCCAGCGAAAACTGGAGGTTGATGAATACGAACAAGGGCAGAAAGTTTTATATAAAGAATTGGAAGAAATTAAACAAGAAATAGATAAACAGTGGGCTGAAAGAGAGAAGGGAATTTCTGAGCGGGAAAAACAATTTGAAGAATATAAAGCTAAGGTAGAGGCTTTCCCGAAAGAGAAGGAAGCGGCTATTAAAAAGGCGACGGAAGAGGGTAAAGGTATTGCCTACTATCAAGCTAAGGTGAAATCTGATTTGTATGCTAAGGAAGTGGAAGGACAAAAGCGTTTTTATGAACAGAGATTGCAATCTTTGGAACAGACTATTACCAATCAGGAAACGCGAATTTTAAATCTTTCTAAGCAATTGGAATCTGCTTTGAAACAGGTTCAAGATTTGGCTGTTAAGGCTATTGAAGGTACTTCTAATGTTAATTCGTATCAGGCTATGAAGGAAATTGCTTTGGAACAGGCAAAAAGTCAGGTGAAAAATAAATAATTTAGATAGCCTTCAGACTGAAGTCTGAGGCTACACGAACAAAGCCTGCCTTGCGCTAAGGCGCCCGCTCCGCGAACGCAGGCTTTCAGGTGTTTTGCAGCTGGGAAAAAAAATAGAGACGCTTTGATTTTTGCGTCTCTATACAGAGGAAACCCATTATTTTTAAATTTTCAAAATAAAATTTTTACAAAATGGACAAATAGACTTTTTGAGAATTATCTTGATTTGATTTTTTGGTCAAATTTAATTCACTATTATTTGTGCCTTTTGATCGGATTTTTTTGGGTGAGATTTATCGCTGGTTTTTTTGTTACTTTTGAATTTGGTAGCACCTGGCTAAGTTTAGCGCGGTTTGCCATTTTTCCCAAATTTTGAACGAGTTATATAACTCACTGGCTGATTGTTAACTCTCTACACATTGAGATACAAGGGTATAAATTGCCAATCCGGAAATATTCAAAAAATAACCGGCTTGTTGCCGGTGTGGGGATGGGGGGCTAGGGGCCCCCACGAAGTGGGGTTGGGGGGAAATGGGGGGCTACCGGTCCCCTTACTTGTGGGGTTGGGGGGAAATGGGGAGAAGACGCAATTAAAAATGTAAAATTGAAAATTCTAAAAAAGAATTTTTAATTGATTTTCTCGCTTTTACATGCGTCGCTGTTGTTATTGTTTGCGCTTGTGCGTCTTCGTGAAAATATGTTAGCTGACATCTTGCACCATTCCCAATTAGCCTGGAAATAAATTTCATTTCTTTAAGCTTAAACCCGTTGAAACGGGTTGAAACTTTTATCCAGTAAGCTTTTAGCTTAGTTTAGGTTTTAGCCCGAAATTTATTTGGTGGGTGATCGCGAGTGCTTCTTGAGAATGGTGCAAGATGTGACTTAGGCAAAGCTGGAAAAATCTAGATTGGGTGGGATATCCTGAATACGTCCAGGACCGATCGCTTGTAATGCTTCTCTCATTACAATATCACCCGTATACAAGGCACGACCTACTATCACACCTGTAACACCTTGATGTTCTAATGTCAACAAACTTAATAAATCTGTAACGGAACTAACGCCGCCAGATGCGATTACAGGGATATTCACTGCACCGGCGAGTTCTCGCAAAGCTTCTAAATTTGGTCCTGCTAGGGTTCCGTCACGGTGAATATCGGTGTAAATTAGGGCTGCTGCTCCTAATTCTTGCATTTGGACGGCTAGTTGGGTTGCCAATACTTCCGATGTTTCCAGCCAACCGCGAGTCGCCACGAGTCCGTTACGAGCATCAATACCGATGATAATTTGTCCGGGGAATTCTTGACAGAGTTCTTGCACTAACTGGGGTTGTTCGACGGCGATAGTTCCGAGAATTGCCCACTCTACGCCTAAATTAAATAACTGTTGGACAGTTTCACGCGATCGCAATCCGCCACCAACTTCAATTGGCACTGATACAGATTTAGCGATCGCTTCAATTGCTGGAAGGTTTACTATTTTACCAGCTTTTGCACCATCTAAATCGACTAGATGCAATCTGGTGGCACCTTGTGAGACCCATTGTTTGGCAACATCAACTGGATTCTCGCTGAAAACTTGCGAGCGATCGTAGTCTCCTTGATAAAGTCGCACACAACGACCTTCTAGTAAATCTATCGCTGGAATGACTTCCATAATTTTTGGTTGGGTGTTGGGTGTTGGTTGTTGGGTGTTGGGTGTTGGGTGTTGGGTGTTGGGTGTTGGGTGTTGGTTGTTGAGTGTTGGGTGTTAACAGTTAACAGTTAACCACTACCCACTACCCACCAACCACCAACCACTAACTATTTCCCATTCGCTTTAATTACAGCTTGCCGGAAACCGAGGACAATCAAGATATTAGAAAGTGTTAAAAAAAATTCTGCACTGCCGTGCAACCAATCGACGTTTGCTAAAGATTCTCCATAATGGACTAAGGAATAAATTCCTGCGGGGATGGTGACGGCGACAAATACTAAAGTGCCGTAAAATCCATATAGCGCCAATCGCGGCATTTGCTGACTGCGGCTGAGAAACCACAAGAAACCCAAGTAGGGAAACAATGAAAGGGCAAATAGGGTTTCTTTTGAAATCATGGCTTTGAAAAGTTAGGAGTTAGGAGTCTTGAGTTAGGAGGCGCCCAGTTGTAAGGAATTATTGCTTTGAGGCAATAGTTGCTGTAGAATCTGGCTCTACGGTTTTTGGCGATTTGGTGGAACGCCAAATCCACCAGGCGGCTGCCCAAAGGGTAAAATTACCGACTAAGGTCATGGTAGCTTGCAGGGTTACCAGCCATTCTAGAGATTCGGCGTTGTCGAAGTAATGCCAGGTGCAAGCACACATGGCGCTGACTAATGCTGGTAACATGGCAAAGGATAATGCCCACCAAGCACGATTGCCAGTGACTTCGCCGTAATTCCAGATTAACCAAATGGCGGCAATCCACTCAATAACACTAGAAACGTGAATAATCCAGGTAGGAATCGAAAGAACGTGCATTACAGTTAGGAGTTAGGAGTTAGGAGTTAGGAGGCGCCCAGCCGCCCAGTTAGGAGGCGTCCAGTTGGGAGTTGGGAGCCGCCCAGTTGGGAGTTGGGAGGCGCGGAATTTATCCCCCTTGTCCCCCACACTCGTCACCCTTGTCTATTATTCCGGTGGAATCGGCGAATGAGTGTACCATCTGTATCAGTGGTAGATATTCAGTGGGAAAAAAAGCTGATAATCTAAAATCCTTTTATCCAAAATCCAAAATGGCTAAGATGCGGGCGTTGTTGTCTGGGTATTACGGAAAGGGAAATGGTGGTGACGAAGCTTTGTTGGCTACGCTTCTACAAATGCTACCAGAAGATGTCACGCCTGTGGTTCTGTCTGGAAATCCTGACCAAACGCGCGATCGCTATAATGTAGAATCTTGGCAGCGTATGGCGTTTTCCCCTGTAATCCAAGCTTTGCGTTCTTGTGATGCTTTTATTTGGGGTGGTGGTAGTCTTATCCAAGATGCCACAAGTACTATCAGCCCATTTTATTATGGCGGGCTGATGGCATTGGCTCAAAAAATGAATTTGAAAACTGTTGCTTGGGCGCAAGGTATTGGTCCTTTGAAGCGTCGCCAAACTCGCTGGTTGGCAAGGCAAAGTTTTGCAAATTGTACCAAAATCAGCGTACGCGATCGCGCTAGTGCGGCTTTATTATCAGATTGGCAGATTCCTTATATTGTTGCACCCGATCCGGTTTGGGCGTTAGAAGCTAAACCAGTTCCCGGACTTTGGCATTTACCTGCGCCAAAAGTTGCGCTAACTTTGCGATCGCATCCCCTACTTACGGAATCTCGTCTCGCTAACTTAACTCGCGCCTTAGTAGACTTTCAAAAAGCCACGCAATCTTTTATTTTACTACTACCGTTTCAAAAAAGTGAAGATTTGAGCATTGCCCAAGCAATTCAACCGCAATTAAAAGATGTTAGCCAAATCATGTGTTTGGAAGATCCGCAACTTTTAAAAGGTGTATTTCGCGGTGTGGAAATGGCAATTGGGATGCGTTTGCACAGTTTAATTATGGCTGCTGCAGAAGGTTGTCGTTGTTTTGCCCTGAGTTATGACCCCAAAGTCAACCGTCTAATGGAAGATTTAGATATGCCTGGGTGGGATTTAGCAAATTTACCAGAAGATGCGAATGTAATTAGCAGGACTTGGATTGAGCATTATGCTAATGGCGAGCCACTTTCATCAGATAAAATCAAGTTTTTAGTAGATAGAGCGTTAATACATCGTGAAATATTGAGCGATGCCTTGAGTTAATTTCTTTGAAGTTATGAGTGTCAGCTTTTGGTTATGGTAAAAGATATCAATTGAAACTGGTTAAAATCTTTATTTAGTAATACCAATTCTCTTTAACACTGCAACTCCCTCAAAATCGAAGTACCCCTCTTTTTTAAGGCAGGACTGTTTCATTCCAAAAGGGGGGTACAGCGACTCTGGTATGTTGCAAAGTTTTCACGCGAATTGGTGTAAGATGTCAATTAAACTGTTTCTCAAAAATTGGGGAGTAAAATCACAGTGATTCGTTGGTAAAACAAACCCACAAATCAGTTAAGTCGCTGCAATCGGACTAAATGTCCGAATAATTCTGATTGTCTGTTTGTTATAACCACAATAGGAGTCACTGTGAATATTCCTTCCGCTTACTTGGAAAAAATTCGTACTGTTTACCCAAATATTGCTTTTGACCATCTAGACTTTAATCAAGATGGCATGGTTAATGATGTAATAGTCGTAAATCATGAACTTGTATGCCGCTTTGCTAAAGATGACTGGGGAAAAGATGTTCTTTGTCATGAAGTAAAGGTGTTGGAAGTGGTGGAAAAATATGTTGATTTACAGGTTCCGCACTTTGAACATTTAGAAGAAGGTTTTGTCACCTATCGATATATCAAAGGTGAACCGCTTTCCCGCAATACCCTACTCAAGTTAAGCCAGACAGCGCAAACCCGTGTTATCTCTCAACTTGCAACTTTTCACAGACAACTACACAGCATCCCCATTGAGATTTTACTAAATGCTGGGATATCTTCCTCAGCTGCCGAGCGATCGCGTGAAGATTGGTTGCAATTGTACGAAAAAGTACAGGAAACTCTCTTTCCGCATTTGTGGCGTCACCAGCAAACTTGGATACATGAACTTTTTGCGCCCGTAGTGACCGGTGAACTTGATTTGAGTTACACACCCGTACTCATCGACGGCGACCTGCCAGTGTATCATATTCTGTTTAACCCTGTGACAGAAAGCATTAGCGGTGTTATCGACTTTGGAACAGCTGGTTTGGGAGATCCAGCTTGTGACATCGCCGTGCAACTCGGTAATTACGGTGAAGGTATTGTAAAACGTATGGAAAGTGACTATCAAATCCTGGCGAAACACATAGACAGGGCACGTTTTTGGGTAGGAACACTTGAGCTTCAGTGGGCTAATGCTGGTTTAAAATATAACGATATTTCACTGTCGCTGGCGCATATCGGCTTGGCAAAAGACGTTCAACCTATAGGTAAACCCCTGCGTTGAGAATTTGTAAAAAATGAGGATTAGCCACCCTTGCTGTTATTTTCGGTTAATTGCTAATCATTGTGTTCTCAGTTTTCTGTTATACAATTTGAAAAAAAGATTGCGACAGATGGATTGTTTAAACAATGATGTCATCAGGATTTCACAATCTCAAATCTCAAATTATTTTATCCAAAATGGTAAGCTAAAAAACCGAAGCACGTTGCACGATTGAATTAAATAAAACTCTTGTGGGGTGGACATCTTGTCCGCCCTATCCCTTAGAATTAATCCAACTAATGCATTCGTATTCTGATGTAAATAATTTTGGTGCAGCAATATTATTTAATGATTCTGGCGGATAATGGTCATAAAAATATTTTCCACATTCTTGAAAGACGATAATCAAATTATTACGATAAGTATACCGAGATTTAAAAATATCACATTTGCTAATAAATTCTACATTTTTGTCAATATATTCCTGAGCAATATCAATGATATTATTTATGGTACTGCCATAAATACCTGCTGGATTCTCTGCTTTGTGAAATTGGCTTTTATGTCCAATTTCTGCTAATAATTTATAAGAATATATTTCGGAATTATCAATTATGCTAAATACAAAAGGAATGATGAGATATCCTTTATAAGAAACTGAGCTTTCATAAAGAAGACGACTCACTTTAACCTCCCCAGCCCTTGTAGTTCCTTCATTCAACTTACCATGCCTGGTTGAGCAAATGCAGATTTTATGAATAATTCCTCAATCAAACCCATTAATTTATTTGAATACGAAAAACTCGCTAGTAGAACTTTATCTCAGATGGCACTTGACTATTACAATAGTGGGGCATGGGATGAGATAACATTACGAGATAATCGGACTGCATTTGAGCGATTGAAACTTCGACCTCGAATGTTGGTAGATGTAAGTTCGCGCAGTTTGAATACTACAATTTTGGGGCAACCTGTTTCAATGCCGCTTTTAATTGCGCCAATGGCATTTCAATGTCTTGCCCATCCAAGTGGAGAAATTGCTACTGCTTTAGCCGCTTCTAAAGCTGGTATTGGCATGGTTTTGAGTACGATGGCAACTACAAGCCTTGAAGATGTGGCGACGGTGCGTGAAAATACACCTACTGCGCTTCAATGGTTTCAACTTTACGTCCACCGCGATCGCGGATTAACTCGCGCTTTAGTCGAACGTGCTTGTAATGCCGGTTATCAAGCACTTTGTCTCACTGTCGATGCTCCCATCTTGGGTCGTAGAGAACGAGACAAGCGTAACCATTTTACCTTACCACCAGGTTTACAACTTGCCAACTTCACAACTTTAAACATTCCCCAGCAACAAGGGGAATCTGGATTGTTTACCTATTTTGCCCAACAGTTAGATTCCAGCTTGACTTGGCGTGATGTCGAATGGTTGCAATCTTTGTCACCTTTACCTATAGCCGTAAAAGGGATTTTGCGGGGCGATGATGCCCAAACAGCGGTAGAATATGGAGCTAAAGCCGTGATAGTCTCCAATCATGGTGGTAGACAGTTAGATAGCGCGATCGCTTCGATTGATGCCTTATCAGAAGTAGTCGCAGCAGTGGGAGACAAAGCAGAAGTATTAATGGATGGCGGCATTCGCCGGGGTACAGACATCTTAAAAGCCTTAGCATTGGGTGCAAAAGCCGTACTTTTAGGAAGACCAATTCTTTGGGGACTCGCTGTCGCCGGAGAAGCTGGCGTATCCCATGTTATCGAATTGTTAAGGGATGAATTAGATATAGCGATCGCCCTTAGTGGTTGTGCCACACTCCAAGATATTGACCCCAGTTTAATTAGTAAACTTTAAATTCACAAATTGTTCATCAAGTTAACAAAATATAGTTAATAGTTCATGGTTAATAGTTCATGGTTAATGGTGAAGGGGCGCCCTTGGTAGGGTTTCCCGACCCAGGCGACTGGTGAAAGAAAGGAGGGGTTAATGGTTAATAGTTAATAGTTCATGGATTTCAACATCAATCATTATGAATACCAATTTTATTTAACGTTACAACATATCAGAAAACCTGTACCCACCGTCCGGGGGGCTATCGGTCCTCTTACCTGTGGGGTTGGGCGGCGGGGATCTAAACGCCGAAATATTTAGATATCGCGATTCTCGGTTGCATCCACCATCTGGTAGGGAACAGTGCTGTGCCCCTACAAACGCGATATATTGCAGTCAATGGAAAAGCGCTATGAATATTATAATCACAACCTATTAACAGCAATTCCTGATAGCATGGATACTCACCCAGACATGATATCAGCCCAAATCAATTATATAGATAAAAATTGTGTTTTTAATTACAAAACACTTTTTCAAAAATGTAACTAATGCACATTTACAAATCTTTATAAAAACACCAGCGATACATTATTCAAACTATAATTTTGATAAAAATTTATATATAAAGCTTTGATTTGTGGTTGTTTGACAAAACCTAAAAAATTTCTTAACCTAAAAGTTAGGTCAAACAAATCAGAGCAACCCAAGCGATTCTATCAGCCGCATTAAAGAATCGTCGCCGCACAGTATCAGCATGAGGAAATTGATTGAGCTAAAATTATTCGCTAAAAATTGAAGTAAAATCACCCAATTTTTCTACAAAAAGCTAACACTTTAGCAACCGGATTATCCAATGCAGACATAAACAAATTCCGGTCAAGTGTGGATGCTTGTATTGATATTAGTGGGTGGCAAAAAATCAATAATTTTTAGTTTATTAGGTGTAGTAGATATGTCTAGGAGATTGCCATGTTTGACTATCTGACGCGTTTAAACGACCACAATTTACCGTATCCAGATACGATTCATCCCATCGTTGTTCACTTCGTAATTGCGATGGTATTGTTTGCCTTTTTCTGCGATGTCATTGGCTATTTTAGCGGTAAAATTCGCCTTTTTGAAGTCAGTTGGTGGAACATGTGTTTTGCGACGATCGCCATTTTCGTCGCCATCATTTTTGGTCAATTTGAAGCAGGTTTGGCAGCACCTTACGACGCAGCTAAATCAGTGTTGAATACCCATACACTAATTGGCTGGTCGCTATCAGGAATTATCGCCGCAACTACGGCATGGCGCTATGTAATTCGTACCCGCAACCCATCTTATGTACCATTTCATTATTTAGGAGTGGGACTACTTTTGACCGTTATAGTTGGCTTGCAAGTATATCTCGGAGATGAACTTGTTTGGGTATATGGATTGCATACAGTACCAGTTGTTGAAGCGATAAAAGATGGGATGTTGCCATGAATTCTGAACTGATAGACCAATTAAGCAACCAGTTAGGTGCAAACGGATTACCTTACACAATTCCCATCCATCCCAACTTAGTTCATTTAACTTTAGGTTTGTTCATCCTTGGGATTACCTTTGATATTGCTGGAGTACTATTTCCCCTAGAAAAACCAATCTTCAAATTTTTGGCGATTCCTGTTGAACGCAACAATTTTTTTGATGTTGGTTGGTACAACATGGTGGCTTCATGTTTGATTACATTTTTCACAGTCGCCGCAGGTTTTTACGAAATGTTGCTGGCACAACCACCATCAGATATAAAAAGTGCATGGGGATTGCAAGCAATGGAAACCATGCTTTGGCATGGAGTGGGTGGAATCGTTTTATTAGCATTAATTGTGGGCATGACTGCTTGGAGAGGATGGCAGCGCTACGTTTGGTACAAGCAAACAGATAGAGAAGTGCAGTGGACTTATCTGCTGTTGGGCATGACAGTCATGTTGATAATGTACGTCCACGGAACATTAGGGGCGCAATTAGCTACCGAATTTGGCGTACACAATACCGCAGATAGCTTGTTGCGATTGGGCAAAGACCTCAACAACGCAATGATGAAGTAATTTTGGTATTTGTTCGTAGTTGATTGTTGGTAGTTGTTTGGAATGAATAACCAACAACGCGATCGCGCTTCACCAGTCGCCAATCTTCGGGAAACCCTACCTTTGGGCGCCCCTTCACCAACACCCAACTACTAACAACCAACACCCAACACCCAACACCCAACTTACTTATGACAATGAGAATCCAGAATATATTGAAAATTTTGACATTAATTATGGGAGCGATCGCTCTCGCGGCAATCAGTATTTGGATTGGCAAGCAAGCTTATTCCTGGCTTCCTCCACAAGCCGCCGCCGAATCTGTACTAATCGATGATTTGATTAGCTTCTTGGTAACGCTGGGTGCATTCATCTTCCTGGGAGTAACTGGAACTTTGATGTATTCCGTTATTTTCCATCGCGCAGCCAAAGATGATTTCAGCGATGGTCCACCAATTGAAGGTAACGTGACTTTGGAAGTTGTCTGGACAGCCATCCCAATTCTTTTAGTGTTTTGGATTGCCGGTTACAGCTACCAAATCTACGAACAAATGGGAATCCAAGGTCCGATGGAACATGTACACTTACCTGTAGCAATGGAATCAGCATATGCAGCGCCAAAAGACGCACCCAACGACGTTGCAACGAATTCTGTAGAAAAAATTGACGTACTTGCCAAACAATGGGCTTGGGTCTTCCATTACCCAGAAAAAAACATCACCAGTACCGAATTGCACTTACCAGCCAATCAAAGAGTTAGTTTGGCAATGCAGTCCGAGGACGTACTTCACGGCTTCTACATTCCAGCTTTCCGACTCAAGCAAGACATTATCCCCAACCAAAATATTAACTTTGAATTCACTCCCATTCGTACCGGCGAATATCGTCTGACCGATTCTCAATACAGTGGAACATACTTTGCCACCATGCAAGCAAATGTAGTGGTTGAATCTCCTGAAGAATACCAGCAATGGCTTAACAAAGCCGCAACTCAGAAGCCGACGCCTGCCAACAATCAAGCCGCTGCTGAATATGCCCAAGCATCAAGTGAATCAGTCAAAACTGGTTGGGCAACAGTCATACCTGCAGCGCCTCCTCAAGTCAATTACAGCAATCCGTTGTGATTTGCGGCTTTCCATCAGCACTGTCATGAGTAACTTGCGATCACAAAAAACAAATGTCCAATGCCCAATGCCCAATGACCAATGCCCAATGCCCAATGCCCAATGACTAAGGACTAATAACAAATGACAAACATTCCGATCGAAGGCATCAGTATCGCCAACCAGATGCCTCACCACGAAGATCCCAACGACTGGAAGCGATACTTCAGCTTTAGCCACGACCACAAGGTCATTGGCATTCAATACCTCGTTACCTCATTCATCTTCTTTCTAGTCGGTGGTATCTTCGCAATGGTGATTCGCGGAGAATTAATTACACCCGACTCAGATTTAGTAGACCGCACAGTCTACAACGGTATGTTCACCATGCATGGCACCGTTATGCTGTTTTTGTGGACATTTCCCTCACTCGTTGGTCTTGCCAACTATCTAGTACCCTTAATGATTGGGGCGCGAGATATGGCATTTCCCCGCCTCAACGCCGCCGCCTTCTGGATGATACCAGTAGTCGGGATTTTGATGATGGCAAGCTTCTTTGTCCCCGGCGGTCCCGCCCAAGCTGGTTGGTGGTCTTATCCCCCAGTTAGTTTGCAAAACCCCACAGGTAATTTAATTAACGGTCAAGTCCTCTGGCTGCTAGCGGTGGCAATATCCGGCGTCTCCTCGATTATGGGGGCGGTAAACTTTGTTACTACCATTGTCAAAATGCGGGCACCGGGTATGGGCTTCTTCCGCATGCCGTTGTTTGTCTGGGCAGTATTTAGCGCTCAAATTATCCAACTATTTGGATTGCCCGCACTGACAGCAGGCGCGGTAATGTTGCTACTCGACTTAACCGCCGGCACCAGCTTTTTTGACCCCAGCAAGGGAGGAAATCCAGTCCTCTTCCAACACTACTTCTGGTTTTACTCCCATCCTGCCGTTTACGTAATTATCCTGCCCGTTTTCGGCATTCTCTCGGAAATTTTCCCCGTTTATTCTCGTAAACCCCTATTTGGGTATAAAGTAGTTGCCATTTCATCAATCTTGATTGCCGCAGTCAGCGGTATAGTTTGGGTACACCACATGTACGTCAGCGGCACCCATAGCTGGATGCGGTTGCTTTTTATGCTGACTACAATGTGCGTATCCGTACCAACTGGAATTAAAGTATTTGCTTGGGTTGCAACCATCTGGGGCGGTAAATTACGGCTGAATACACCAATGTTGTTTGCCCTGGGTGCATTAGTGATGTTTGTATTTGCGGGTATCACAGGCATTATGCTTTCCTCAGTGCCCGTTGACGTTCACGTAAACAATACTTACTTTGTAGTCGGTCACTTCCACTACGTACTTTACGGCACCGTGACAATGGGCATGTATGCAGCCTTTTATCACTGGTTCCCCAAAATGACCGGAAGGATGTACAACGAAGGCTTAGGTAAATTCCACTTCTGGTTGGCATTCATCGGCACAAACATCAACTTTTTACCCATGCACCCCTTAGGATTGCAAGGAATGTTACGCCGAGTTTCTTCCTACGCCCCAGAGTATGAATTTTGGAATATTGTTGCCAGTCTCGGCGGATTTTTGTTAGGAATGTCCACCTTACCCTTTATTTTCAACATGGTAATTTCTTGGATGCAGGGCGAGAAAGCACCGGATAATCCTTGGCGGGCAATTGGACTCGAGTGGATGGTTTCTTCACCACCTCCTGTAGAAAACTTTGAAGAAATTCCCGTTGTTATTAGCGAACCCTACGGCTACGGCAAAAATGAACCGTTAACAGCCGAGGAAGCTACTACCCATCACTATTCATCTGCTACTCCAACTTTGACAACTGTAGACTAACTTTTCTTTAGGCATGGGGAAAAGGGAGACAAGGGAGACAAGGGAGACAAGGGACGACGGGTGTGGGGGAAAAAATTTTACAATTCCAATGCCCAATGCCCAATGCCCAATGCCCAATGCCCAATGCCCAATGCCCAATGCCCAATGCCCAATGCCCAATGCCCAATTTTCAAGGACGATTCAACCAATGGACAGTTATTTAATTTCAGAGGATTTGCAGACGCCATTGCATCATACAAACGGTGAACATGGTCACGATGAAGAAGGCAATAAAATGTTTGGCTTCATTGTGTTTCTACTTTCCGAAAGCGTCATTTTCCTAAGTTTTTTCGCCGGATATATTATCTACAAAACAACAACTCCCGACTGGCTACCAGCAGGCGTTTCCGGACTGGAAGTCAAAGAACCTGCAATTAACACCGTGGTTTTAGTTGCTAGTAGTTTTGTTATATATTTAGCAGAACGTGCGCTTCAACGCCACAACTTAATGCAATATCGCCTGTATCTCTTCCTCACAATGTTGATGGGAAGTTACTTTTTGGTAGGACAGGGAATTGAATGGAGTAATCTCGCCTTTGGTTTTACTTCCGGCGTATTTGGTGGAATGTTCTATCTGCTAACTGGTTTTCACGGTTTGCACGTTTTCACAGGTATTTTGTTGCAGACGATTATTTTAATACGTTCCTTTATTCCTGGTAACTTCGATTCCGGACACTTTGGCGTGAATGCAACTTCACTTTTCTGGCACTTTGTTGATGTTATTTGGATTGTTTTGTTTATCCTAATCTACCTTTGGCAGTGAATATTTAGTTAGGTGAAAGTTGATTTCTTCTTAAATTTGTAGGGTGCGTTACACTTCGTTAACGCACCATTTTTGAATTAAAGGGTGGGCAATAAGACCCACCCCACAAAAATTTGGTTTGTTGTGAAGTGGAAATTAAGTAATATCTTTGAGGTTAGGAATCGTTATTTGAATCTTCGCCAGGAATATTGGGTTGAGTGACAACAAAAGTTTCTAGATTAGTTAATAATGATTCTAAATCTTGGTCTTGTTCTTGTAAAAGGTCGCTAAGTGATTTATCGTTAACTTTAATATCAGAAAGTTGACAAATCTGTTTATTTAGCACGTATAACACAATCTTGACCATTGATGGCTTGCGGGAATGTTCCATGCAAGTCGAGAGATTCGGGCAATTATAGTCAACTCCTGCCATTTGCTGGCAGTTTAAATCCATTGGACAGTGCATGAGGCATCTTACAAGACAGCACATACCATTATCGTCTTAGCACGAGAAAGCGAAAGGGTTAGCGATCGCCCAACGCCCAACCAAAGTCACCGCAAATAATTTGGCAATCTACAAAAAACGAGCGCGGAGGGATTTGAACCCCCGACCCACAGAACCGGAATCTGTTGCTCTATCCACTGAGCTACGCGCCCTAGTACCGCTTAATTATAGCACGATATTGCAAATTAGGGAAACGGGGTGGGGAGACAAGGGACGACGGGTGTGGGGGACAAGGGGGAATTATCAAAAAAAACTTCTCCCCCTCCCCCTTGTCTCCCATCTACAGATAATTCGCCGGATCTACGGGTGTACCGTCTCGCCGGACTTCAAAGTGGAGGTGCGGACCGGTGGATAGACCGGTGGAACCAACTGCTGCGATCGCTTGTCCTCGCTGTACGCTTTGCCCTTCGGAAACATACAACTGGCTGCTGTGACCGTACAATGTGGTAATACCTTTGCCGTGGTCGATAACTACGGCGTTGCCATAACCGCCGTACCACCCAGCAACTATCACGGTTCCAGAATCTGCGGCTCGAATTGTACTGCTATAATTACCTGCAAAATCTATACCTGAATGAAAGCGGCGATAACCAAGAATTGGATGCATCCGCCAACCAAATGGACTGCTGCTAGGAGCATCGCTAGGAAGTGCCATAATATCGGTTCCTTTAATAAGGATACCTTTACGATTGCTGGCTTTTGCTGCTTCTTCTCTAGCTTTTGCTTCTGCAACTTTTTGTTGAATTAACGTACCTAAGGCGTCTGAATCTCTTTGCAACTGATTTTGGGCGGCTTCTAAGGCTAGGCGATCGCTATTTAAACGTTGAATCATTTGCGTTTGCGATTGCGCTTGTTCTTGATAATTGGATTTTTGGGCAAGCAATTGTTGGCGAATCAAGTCAATTTCGTTTTTTGTCCCTTCTACTTCAATTTTTTGGTTGGTCAGCAGGTTTGCTTGTTCTGTAAGTTTTGCCAAAATTTGCTGGTCGGCTTGATAAACTAACTTCAACTGACGCCGACGGCTGAGAAAATCGTTGAGGTTTTGGCTTTGCAGCAAAACTGCCCATCCTTGGCTCAGACGCTCTCGTTGCAGAAACTGCAATCGGGCAATTGTTGCTTGTTTACGCTCTTGATAGGAACTTTCCGCCACAGATAAATCTGCTTCTAACTGTTGCAGGCGTCCCATCGCCGCAAAAAGTCGCAATTCGCTGTCTTTAATTTGAGAGTCTGTGGTTTGCACATTTTGCTCCAAACCTGTCAGGTGTTTTTGCGCCTCTTGTTGCAAATTGTTTAAGCGATCGCGCTCTTTAACAACACTTGTACGCTGTTTGTTAACTTGCTGCTGCTGCTGTTTTAATGTCTCAATTGAATTAGACGCCGCTGTCGAAGCCGCATTTACTGGCAATTTTGAGAAAAATACCCAACATATGCATAAAATGTAGCAAAATGCAACAAGTGTCTGACAAAAAATTCTTTTTTTTTCTAGAAATGACATTCTCATGTTGAATTTTGCCAAAGCGATCGCAAACACCATAAGCATTATTCCCAAAATACGGTTCGCTCGCTCACATGGGGAATTGGGCAATGGGCAATGGGCAATGGGCATAGGGCATGGGGCAAGGGGCAATGGACAAGAAATAACAAACAGGTTCTTCCCAATTCCCAATTCCCCATGCCCCATGCCCATTGCCCAAAGGGATATTGTATACTTTGCAGAAAAACTCCTCTCCCTTATTTACCCTAATGAACGCACGCAAAGCAATTCTATTTGCTACCTTGTTTTTTCCAGGTGTGATGGTGGTACTTGTATCGATTTACTGGTTTAACCTGGATTACGCAGCATTGGGAAAGGCTGAAGATTATGTAGAAAACCTCGCAAAGCAAGCACAAGTAAATGACAGACAATTAGAGTTTGCCTATCATCGAACTTTAGCCCATCGAATCAATGTATTCGCTGATGGAACTTGGGGTTTGCTTGGCGGTATTATTACCGCGATCGCTATACATGGGTTAGTGGCTGTTAAAGACGACCATAAATAAACCTTGTTAAGCAAATTGTCAACCGTACTTTCAATGGCGGTAAGTGTTTATGTAAAATTCGCAATTTCAGCTTTGATTTGCTTGCAGATTGACAACGCAACTACAAGGGTTCCAAGCGTGTCTATAAAAAATGACATACGTCGCCAGTGATTATAAATTTACCGCTACTGGAAAGTATTGTCAATTCGTAGGGCAAAAGTGCTTTGTCAGCTTTTCTTGACAATATTAAAGTTTCGACTGTTTTATGTTTTAAATCAAAATAGAGATTAAGTATTGGCGACGCTTATATAGCAATCTGATATGATTTGTAAAAATTCACGGTGTCCAGAAACCAAGTTTCTAAATTTTCACGCTTTTATGCGGGCACAGCTATATAAATAAAAGCCAAAAAAATCCGCTTGCATCTTTTCTTAGGCGCGTTACGCTGTCGCTTTCACTTAGAACCGTAGGCTTTTGTATAGTTCCAAACTGAAGTTTGAGGGTATTTAAAGAAGAAAGCCAGAGGGCAGTGCCAGCTGAAAGAAGAAACTATATTTTGCCCTCTGCCATTGGGTTTAAAGGCATTATTATTTCTTGATAAAAGAAGATAAGAGAATTTTTTTGAGGCTCCTAGAGTGAAGAACGAAAGGTGTCCTTGTTGAATAAGAGCGCCTGCAATTTATCCGCCAAGGCGCGTCAGGCAGCGCGAGCTGAGGCTTGATTGCTTTATGTATAAATAATATCTGGTGGTGAAGCCAAAGCTAGAGCTATAGGAGTTTAAGACCCCCGCCGATGACGGCGGTCAACGTTGGCGGCGCTTTCGGAATCTCCGTCTGTAGCAAGTTCCCGAAGGGTACGCATAAGTACCTCCTGCCTCCAGTTCTTGCCGCCTTTTTCAAGGGGATTACATAAGTGCCCTTTGCCTACATCTGCCACTGCCTTCTCAACAATTTTTATCAGAAGGTTAATCGCTTCTTTAGTTCACCAGCTGATTTTAACTAAATCTGACTTGCTGGAACTCAATTGAGTGACGCTTTTGCAAATCAAACAAAACCTCCAACCACTAATTTCGCGTTTTGATGTGGTGAAAGCTAAATATCAAAAGTTTTACAAAGGCTATACCGATTGTTTACCTTGATGGTACTGCCAATCTAAAAGCGAGAGGCGTGGCTGCTGAATCACTCTACTCCCCAAACAGATGTAGTAAAGTAAACAATAGGAGCGGCAATAGATGCATTTTCTTCCTTCTCCAGTCCTTTTAGGAATGCTATTCCTGAAAGCTACTTGAGATTTGTAGAAATGTTTTGCAGATAGCGCTTGCTGTAACGAGTCAGAACGAGTAATATCGTTTTGTTTTCGCCGTGAAACGCGTAAATGAAAGGAAACTTCATTATAAACAAAAGTTCCAAAATCCCGGACAGTTTGCTACTGTTGGGAAACCAGCCCACGCAATTGTCCTCAAAATCTCAAATCTCAAATCTCAAATAATATTTAAGAGCTTCGATTTCCCTATCCAACTACCTATGTTTCATGTCTTTGCTTTTAGGTCAACTTGTATACACCAGCTTTGCGGGTGTGGGATTTAAAACTCTAAACAGCCCAGAAGTTCCCGCAGAAATCCAACAAGCCTTTATCGAACAGGTGGTTTATCAATATTGGGATTTTTGCAATCCACCAAGTTCTGATTATCGAGCTGTTTATTTACATCAGTTAACACCAGAGGATAGCCTTTTTGGCTGGCTATATAACGATGGGTTAGACGATTTTGGTCGCAGCGATGTACCATACTTCGTCTGTTACTATTTCGCCGGATTGCTAGAACCTCTCCATCTCGAAAATATATTTACTTGTTTGCATAATGGACCGGTAGAATTAGTAGATCGGCAAAGTCCTGCGGTTGCTGTTGAAAATTTGGTTGCTCCAGATTTATGGAGTTATCAATCGGTTCGCCCTGGCGTGCAAATTCCGCTAGCTGTTCGCAAGCGAACTTATGCTGCACTTCAACAGGGAAAATTGCTCAATTTGTTTGAAGCGATCGCTCTTGAAGATACTCTACTTGAAGAGGCTGCACAAGCCCCCGCCATTATCCCCACAGGATATCTCTCTACACCTGTACCTGAAGAGTTATCTACAGCAATTTATTCAGCCCAAGACGATCACCAAATGCTGTTAGCGAAGGAAATTGACGAGCAACAAGGCAATGAAATTTGGAGTCGAAATCGCGAAGTTTGGGAAACGGGGCGACTTGCAGAATTTAGTACAGATATACCCGCATCTGGACTTTCCTTTATCCCGAATTTGTGGCGGCGGTTGACATCGCCGATTGCATCTAACTTACAGCACTTAAGCAAAGAAAAGTCCGAAAGTCCGCAACAAAAGAATTTTCCTTCTCAGGAAACAGAGAAGCAGTGGGGAAGGTTAAGCAATTCCAATAGTTCAACCAACAAAAGCTTTACAGGTAATCTTCCTCCCCAAGTTCCCCTTACCCCTTCCTTAAAAAGTCCCCTGATTTCCCCGCAGCGATTAACTTGGATGCTGGGAATAATCGGAATCGTTTCTTCACTTACGGCTGTAATTCTTGGCATTTATGTTTTTCGTGTTTCGCCTCTAACTTCGGTTGTCCAACAACCTGCAAGTTCCATCTCCACCACAAAAATCGCCACAAAAAGAGAAAATCTGACTCTCAGCAAAACTTTGACAGGACATGCTGACTCGATTTGGTCTGTAGCATTAAGTAACGATGGACAAACTTTAATCAGTGGTAGCGCGGATAAGACAATTAAAGTGTGGAATGTTGATGACGGACAGCCTTTATTTACACTTACCGGACATACTGACGTTGTAAGGGCGATCGCTCTCAGTTATGATGGGCAGACAATCGCCAGCGGTAGCGATGACGGAACTATCAAATTATGGAATGTTGAAAATCAAGAATTAATTAAAACACTCGCCGTTTCCAGTCCTGTTTGGTCAGTTGTTATCAGCCGTGATGGACAAACTCTGGTTAGTGGCAGTGAAGATGGTAGCATCAAAATCTGGAATGTGTCCGCAGGCAGACTGTTGCGAGTAATTAAAGGACATGTCGGTCGAGTTTTTTCAGTTGCGATTAGCCCAGATGGCGAGATTTTTGCCACTGGAGGACTTGATAAAACCATCAAATTTTGGAACTTGCGGACAGGTGAACAACTCCGCACGATCGCAGCACATGAAGACGCCGTCAGAAGCGTTGTTTTTAGCCGCGACGGCGAAAAACTCGCCAGCGGTAGTTGGGACAATACAATTAAAATTTGGAATCGGCATTCCGGCGAATTGATTTATAACTTGGTCGGACATGCCTCGAAGGTGGTCAGCGTCACTTTTAGCCCGGATGGTAAAACTTTAGCCAGTGGGAGTATTGACAATACTGTCAAAATATGGTCAATGCAAACAGGGAAATTACTTTCTACCCTATCCGGTCATTCTGATTGGGTATTAGCTGTAGCGACCAGTCCTTCTCGGCAGATTTTAGTTAGCAGCAGCAAAGATAAGACAATCCGAATTTGGCAACCTGTAGAATAAGAGGGCAGAGGGCAGAGGGCAGAGGGAGGGCAGAAGGTTTTAAGAAATGGGCAGCTTTGCTGAGGGCACTGATGCGTACCCTTTGGGAACTTGCTACAGACCGGGTTCAGACAAGGCAGCTTGCTCAAGGAAGCTTCCCCCACAGTGCCGCCCCGACGCCAACGTTGCACCGCCTGTAGAGGCGGGGGTATTAAACCCGTTTGGCAGAGGGCAGGCGGAATAGAGGGTATTATTTATTACGATATATAACTTATTCCTCCCTTTGCCCTCTACAGTATGCCTCGTGCCTTTCTTCTGATAAATAACCAGTGGCAAAACTGAGCAAAAAATGGGCAGTGTTTGAACTGGAAACTGGATATTTAGCTAAGACAAACTATAGCTATCGATTTTGAAAGGTTGTTTTTGCGATAAATCTAACTCACAAAAGTCAACGTATATACCTCTAGAAATCAGCGATTAACTTTTAACGCCCACCCGGAAATCAATTTCACAGGCTTTTAGCTAAAGTCTGCGATTAGCTGACTGGATAAGATTTTAACTTGTTTCCACAAATGTTGTAGAGACGCAAAATTTTGCGTCTCCACACACCCGGAAATTTATTTCAACGCTCTTATTTCATCATACATACAAACGTTTTTTAACGTTAACCAACCAACCACCAACAACCAACAACCAACATTATTAGGAGAAAATAACTCATGAATAACAACGGTTTAACCAAAAAATCCTCTCGCCGCAACATCTTTTCTCGCCGTGAAATAATAGTCAGTGGGGCGGTTGCGGGTATGGCGAGTGCATTGAGTTTGCCATTAATTGCCGAAAAAGTTGAAGCCCAATCACCCAATGCCAAACACAACGATTTAAAAATTCTTAACAATGCTCTTTATTACGAACATCAGGCAATTTGGGCTTATAGTTTTGCTGCTGGTAAGTTAACCAATACTGATGTAGGCAAAGCTGTTTTAGCTCTTGCTCTTCGCAACCAAGCAGATCATAAACAACATCGGGATGCTTTAGCCGCTGCTGTCACCAGTTTGGGAGGAACTCCGGTAAATGCTGAGTTTAGCTATGATGTTTCATCTTACATCAAAAAAGGAGAAGGTAATATAGATAATGATGTTAACATTGCGAAATTGGCACTCGCTTTAGAAACAGATACAGCGATCGCTTATACTTTGGAAGCTGCCAAACTCAAAACCCCACAATTGATTACTGTTGGGGCTAGTATCGGCACAACCGAATCTGCCCACGCTGCAGCTATTCGCGCCACTTTTAAAGCACTCGGCATGAATCTCGAAATTGTACCAGCGGCTTTTGTCAGTATGGAAAATCGGGATGCTTGGGTGTTAAAGGTGTAAATTCAGGTATAGTTAATGGTTCATGGTTCATAGGCGAAAATCCATGAACGCGCGAACTATCAACTATGAACCATCTAACTAGAAGTAATTAACCAGACAGGATATTACAGATTAGCCTTCCAACTTGCCAAATCAGCCAAAGAGCGATCGCGATATTTTCCATAACGCTCTTGTTTGCTCTTGATTTTCACACCCAATTCTGGGAAAATACCAAAGTTAGGCGGCATCGGTTGAAAATGTTTCGGCGAAGCGGAACTGATAAATTCAAATAATGCCCCCATCATTGTTGTGTTTGGCAAGCTTAAAGGTTCTTTACCCAAAGCCAACCGCGCGGCGTTGGTTCCCGCCAACCAACCGCCAGCAGATGCAGCAGTGTATCCTTCCGTACCAATTAATTGCCCTGCGGCTAATAAAGTGGGACGATTCTTAAATTGCAAAGTCGGAATCATTAACTGCGGTGCATTAATAAAAGTATTGCGGTGCATTACACCCAACCGCACAAACTCGGCATTTTCCAAACCGGGAATCATCTGAAATATCCGCTTTTGTTCGCCCCAACGCAGATTTGTTTGGAATCCTACCATATTCCAAAGTTGACCGGCTTTGTCTTCTTGCCGCAACTGCACCACCGCATAAGGTCTTTCACCGGTACGACTATCAGATAATCCTACCGGCTTGAGGGGACCGTAACGCATGGTATCTTCTCCCCGTTGCGCTTGTTCTTCAATAGGCAAACAAGCTTCAAAAAATTTCGCCGTTTCCCGTTCAAAATCCTTTAATTCAGTTTGTTCGGCTTTGCGAAGTTCTTCCCAAAACCGCAGATATTGCTCTTTATTCATCGGACAGTTGAGATAAGCAGCCTCGCCCTTGTCGTAACGCGATGCCATAAAAGCAATATCGCGATTTATCGATTCTCCCACAACAATCGGGCTGGCGGCATCGAAAAAGCTGAGATATTCCATCCCCGTAAACCGACGCAAATCCTCCGCCAAATCGGGACTTGTTAAAGGACCAGTTGCCAATACTACAATTCCTTCCGGGATTGCACCTACCTCACCACGGCGGAAATCAATTAAAGGATGGTTGCAGAGAGTTTGGGTTAAATCTTGGCTAAATTGTCCCCTATCTACCGCGAGTGCGCCACCAGCGGGAACAGCGTGTTCATCAGCTTTAGAAATGACAATAGAACCGAGCTGGCGTAACTCTTCATGTAAAAGACCGGCAGAGCGATCGCTTGACATTGCCCCAAAGGAATTGCTACACACCAACTCCGCCACATGTTCCGTATGGTGGGCGGGACTAAAGCGTTTGGGGCGCATTTCATGAAGAATTACCGGCACACCAGCTTGGGCGATTTGCCATGCTGCTTCTGTCCCAGCCAGTCCACCTCCGATAACTTGAATCGGTTGTTGTTCCATAATTAAATTTGTAATTCCTGACTTTGTTAAAGATTATTTGCGCTTAATGTATGTATATCAACAATCATAGATGATTCTTGTAACTGAGAGTGTGGCGATCGAGTTAGGGAAAGGGGAAAAGGGTAAAGGGGAAAGAAATAAAGAACCTACGGATAGAATACCATTGCTGTATATGAATCAAAAATGAAAATTTAGAAACCCGACTTCTTAAAGAAGTCGGGTTTCTGGACGCGAATTTTCACAACTCATCTAGAATTGCGATATCTCTATATTAAGTAGGTCAACATAAATAAAAGTAAAACACAGAAACCCGGTTTTTAACAAAGTGGATTTTTTGTTGAATTAGGTTGTTCTACTTAATTAATATAATTAATGAGAGTACACCTGAGAAAGTAAACGGTCTAAAATAACTTTTCCGTTGGCAGAAATTACTTGTACGCGAATCACACGAGGGTCGTTTGGTCGCCACGCAATTTGATATTTATATTTATCATTACGCCAAGTGTAAACCTGACGTTGTTTATCTCCTGATGTTGTAGCCCCAACTAAAGTAATAGAAGAGTCGTTCTTCAGATTTTTTCCTTCGTAGTAATATGCATTATTATGAAAGGATAAATTTACTTTCCATTCTTTATCAACAAAATTGCCGCCTGGATAATCAAATGTAGTAGCGGCAACAACTTTGCTACTAATAGCAACATCTACAATTGCCGGCGCAGAAAGACCTAAAATTGTAGCTACAGCAATAGCTTTGAAGTTCATATATGTTCCTTTTTGATGGGTAATCTACCTATTCTGTGTTGATTGCGTTCAAACACGCGCTAATTTGAATACAATTTTTACCCATCATATTCCGTAAAACTTCCCAAAAAAATATAGCGATTCCCAGTTGAGTGGGGTACAGGTTATTTGTAGAGGCAATTCATGAATTGCCCCTACGTGTACCGAATGCGGGAACCGCTATATCTCGCTACAGTGCGATGGTGTCATAATTGGCTAAAAACTCTTTTCATCGTAGGACAGGCGAGACGCCTGCCATTGCAAGGAGACTTACTTTGCACTTTGCGCCATACTCGATTTACGGCGGCGCATTATCACCAAAACTCGTTTAAATTGTTCAAATTCTTCTGCACTCAATTCGGTTTTGCGCCAGACATCGCGTTGCATCAAGCGTTCAAACCATTCATTTAATTTGGAATAATCACTAAAACTCACCCCTAATTTAGGTAATAAAGATAAATCTGTACCGACAACAATATCAGCTAGAGTTAAATGTTCGCCACCAAAATAGAAGTTATCTCCCAAAGTTGACGCCAAGAAGTTTAATACTGTATCGAGATGTTGTTTGGCTTGGAGAAATTTGGGCGAATCTTCACTTTCAAAAATCAAAGAAATGACTTTTGGTAACAGTTCATTTGTAGACACCATTTGCACCATTCGTACTGTTGCTAAAGCTTGTACATCTTTTGGTAATAGCGCAGGTGTAGGATATTTGGCTTCTAAATAATCCAAAATTGCTAGGGACTCGACTAAGCGAAAATCACCATCAACTATTACCGGAACGTGATGAAATGGGTTTATTTCCAAATACTCTGGTTGTAATTGGTCGCCATTCAATTTCATCAAAATTGGCTCAAAGGGAATATCTTTTTCTAGCAAACACCGCCATACACGCCGTGCCATCGGTGAACGGGTATTGTAGTAGAATTTCAACATTCAGAATTCCTCCTCAAAATAATCAAGACCAATCGGTCGGTTAAACAACAAAAAAAATTATTCTTTGATAATTAAAAAACATTAACTCTTTCGGTGCGATACAAACGTAGCGCATAAGCACCAGCAGGTGTTTCTCGAAAAGTAGTAATTTCAGATGTCATTTTGGCTGGAAATTTTTTCAATGGGCGACGTGTAATTGGATGTTCTGGAGGCTGAATAGCAGGAACAGCAAGTGCAGCAAATGTCAAGTCAGCAGCAGAAAATTTATCACCTACTAAGTAAGTACGTCCATCTGCTAATAACTCGCTTACTTGCTGAAAAATTCTCTTAATTTGTTCGTAAGCTTCTACAGACGATTCTGGAGTTAAATCGAATTTGCTTGGCAAAATTTTTTGCATTATTGGAAAAGCTAAAGGAAATAATGAACGTTCAATAAAAGGAACATTTTGACACCAAGCACGCTTCAATGATTGGTAGTCATCCTTCACATATGAGTAACCCCAACGACGTGTAGCAACACCTAACTGAGTGTCAAATAAATTGGATAATTCTTCTACTTTTTGGCGTAGTTCCGGTTCAACAGGATATAATTTGGCGCTAGCAGGCGCAATTGAATCGAGATATTTTAAAATATCAGTTGAATCTTTAAATATTCCTTCTTCACTCACCAAAACTGGAGTAGTTTTACCACCAATTGGAACTGTAGCCAATAGATGAAACGGTGGTGTATGTGCTTCTTCCACAAAATTGAATTTCATTCTTGTTAATGCCCATCGCACCTTTTCACAATAATGGCTAACAGGAATAGTAATAAGACGAAAGGGTTTGTTTTGATTCATGGTGATTTTTGATTCGGTAATTTTCATTTTAAGACCAATCGGTCTGTTCGATTCCAAAAAAAATGAGCGCGTTGATTTATATCTGCAAATCACGCTCAATATAATCATTTAAATGTTTGACTGCACGTTCCATGTGAATCGAATCTCCATAAAGCTTGCTCATCATCATAGCTCCTTCCAAAGTTGAAATTAAAATAGTTGCAACTTCATCAGCGTTAACATCTGGGCGAACTTCACCCTTGTCAATTCCTTTTTGGATAATTCGACAAATCATGTCGCGCCAAGAGTTCATCGCTTGTTGAGTGCGTTTCCGTAAAGCTGGATGAGCATCATCACTCTCAACCGCAGTATTCAACAGCGGACACCCTCCCGGAATTGGTGGATTATCTACATATTTGAGAAACGTGTCAATCATCGCTTGCAAACGTTCAACTGCATGACGCTTATCTCGCAATGCAATTCTATAATACTTGCGAATTTGCGCGATCGCATAATCAAAAGCTAATAACGCTAGTTCATCTTTGCTGCTGAAATGGTTATAAATTCCTCCTTTCTGCAAGCCAGTAACACGCATAATGTCGGAAATAGACGAACCAGCATATCCCTGTTGGTTAAACAGTTCGGCTGCTTGTTGAATAATCTTTGCTTTGGTTTCTTCGCCTTTAGACATCACAGTGTTTCCGACCGACTGGTCTGATTTAAAAGTACATGATAACTACTTTGCAGTCAAGCCTTGTGAGAAGAGACAGGGAGACAGGGAGACGGCTGTGGGGTGTGGGAGACAAGGGCGACAAGGAGAGTTTTTCCCGCTCTCCCCATTTCCCCCCAACCCCACGGAGTGGGGACAGGTAGCCCCCCATCTCCCCCTCTCCCCCTCTCCCCTAGGCGCAGAGTGTTAAAATTTGCTCGACAACTTGAGGATTAACATCCTGGTGTTCGCCTAAAGCTACCATTCCGTGTTGTTTCAGACGTTCAATAATTGGAATAGCGCTGTCTAATTCAATACTATAAGCTGAGAAACGAGTGGGTACTCCTACGGATTCAAAGAAATTGCGAGTTTTGTTAATTGCTTCATTTATCCGTTCTTCTTCAGTACCATCGACAATACCCCAAACTCGCTGGGCATACTGCAGGAGTTTTTGCCATTTGCGATCGCGTCTAATTGATAAAGTGCTAGGTAGTACAATCGCCAAAGTCTGAGCGTGATCCAAACCATGTAACGCCGTTAATTCGTGACCAATCATGTGAGTTGCCCAATCTTGCGGTACTCCGACGCCGATTAACCCATTGAGCGCCATTGTCGCACACCACATAAAATTCGCTCGTGCATCGTAGTCTGTAGGATTCGCTAGTGTTTTTGGTCCTTCCTCAATCAGAGTTCTCAAAATAGATTCAGCCATCTGGTCTTGCAAAGGTGCATTCACCGGATAGGTCAAATACTGCTCCATTGTATGGGTGAAAGCATCAACAATTCCATTACCAATTTGGCGCGGAGGTAAGGAAAAAGTCGTTTCTGGGTCGAGAACCGAGAAGCAGGGAAACACCAAGGGACTGCTGAAGGCAAGTTTATCTTGAGTTGCTGCCTTAGTCACAACTGAAAATGTATTCATTTCCGAACCGGTTGCAGGCAGTGTTAATACTGAACCTAAAGGTATCGCAGCAGTTACAGGTGCTTGCTTGGCGAGAATGTCCCAAGGGTCGCCGTCAAAAGGAACCGCAGCTGCTATAAACTTAGTACCATCAAGAACAGAACCGCCGCCAACAGCAAGCAGAAAGTTGATGTTTTCCTGACGCACCAGTTCGACTGCTTTCATCAAAGTTTCAAAGTGCGGGTTTGGTTCGATACCGCCAAACTCAATTACATTACGTCCAGCCAACGCAGATTTAACTTGGTCGTAGACGCCATTAGTTTTGATGCTTCCGCCGCCGTAGGTCATGAGAATTTTGGCGTCAGTTGGAATTTCGGCTGCGATATTGGCGATTTGACCTTTGCCAAACAGGATTTTGACTGGGTTGTAAAAAGTGAAGTTTTCCATTTAATGCACTTCAAGTTGAGAGTGACGAGGCTGTTACCTTAAGCATTGTAATCAGTGTCACCATTTCTTTGCCAACACCTGTGGAGTCGTGCGGGGTTTTGACTTAGGAATTTGCAAGCGATCGCGCTACACAAACTCTAGATGTAAAATGAATGCGATCGCACAACTAAATTTTGCTTAAATTAAACAGGTTGATTGGTTGGCACGGCTAAAAGTCTGGGAATCAAAACATGGTCTGGCTGTTCCAAAAGAAACTGAACGCAGCGAGCAATATCTTCAGGTTGCAATGAACCGCCAGAGGTGATGTAATCTTTACCTTCTTTACTCCATTCGTCATACAAACCTGTATCAACTGTACCAGGAGCAATGCAAGCAACTTTAATACCAGTTCCCGCTAACTCCATCCGCAGGGAATCTGTAAAGGCTTCAACCGCAAATTTTGTGCCGCAATAAGCGCCATATTGAGGCATGGTTTTGAGCCCAGAAATACTCGTAGTGTGAATTAAAAAACCGCTGTTGGTTTTCTTGAAATGCCGTAGCGCCGTGTAAGCCAAACGATAAACAGACTCTACATTAATCCGCACCATCTCACAAATCTTATCTATGTTAACTTCTTCAATGGGCCCAACGTTCATTACACCTGCATTGCTAAAAACTACATCAAGCTGACCAAAAGTATTAATAGCAGTATCTACAAGTTTTTGCGGCAGATTATCCACTGTAATTTCACCAGGTACAATTGTAGCATTTTTTAAGCCAGATGCGAGGCGTTCAAGCTTATCTTGAGAGCGAGCAGTTAGTATCAGTTTCATACCTGCTGCATCCAAAGTTTTTGCAACCCCTGCGCCAATTCCGCTACTAGCACCAGTAATAATAGCAACCCTGTTTTGTAGTTCCATCGTTGTTCCCCTTACATTTGGATGCTTTTGATGTAAGTGAGTTTATCAAAGGTTTTTTGTTGTTGTCTTTCACATTCTGGCGAAACTTGTCACAATCTTGCGGAAATTTTGCATGCACATGAATGTAGAGACGCGATATATCGCGTCTCTACAGCATTTGCCTGTAAGCTTTTGGGGTGGTTGTCACATGTTTGCGAAACAGTCTTGTCAGGTGGCTTTGGCTGGCGAAGCCAGTGCGATAAGCAATTTCAGAAATAGTCAAATCTGTATTAGCTAATAATTTCTTTGCCTTTTTTAGCCTGCTTTTAATTAAATATTGATGGGGAGTCATACCAGTTGATTGTTTGAACATCCGGGCAAAGTGGTACTGACTCATGCCAATATAGTTAGCGATCGCCTGCAAAGAAAAACCTTCTGTCAAATTCTCGTGAATATACTCGATTGCCTGTTTTAATTTGTACTTTGACAAACCTCCTGCATAGTCTCGAATCGCGTGTTTCACCGTCGAGTAATGGCGCAACAGATGAGCCGATAGTGCAGTAGCCATCGATTCAGCGTAAAGCCGACTGCTCAATCCATCTGATTGGAGTTCTGTTTTAAGTGCCAAGGCAATTTGACTAATTAACGGATCGGATTTAGAGAAATGCGGTATCAATTCAACACGATCTGGATCTATCGATTCATAGACAGTATGGGCAACAAAAGCCGGTTCAAGAATCAGTACAGTAATGTTGATTTCTGTATTCCAATATGCCCCGTGAGGAATATTTGCCGGAACTACAACAATATCGCCGTTTATCATGCGATCGCTTTGAAGGTGTCCGTCTAATTTCCGCTCGACTTTGAATGAAGCGCGATCGGCATGAGTTACAATCACATGCTGTGCAGGAAGGTATTCAGCCATTTCATGAGGCGGCAATCGGTGATAATGTTTCAATTGAATGCCATTCCAATCCACTTTGCTGCTTGAAATCAGGGGCGCATGCGGGATAATCTGCAAACTCGCATTTTCCTTGGTCAAATCAAGAGCTAAGGGTTTATCTTCCGCCATTGCTTTTACCTTCTGCGATCGGCTTTTGCTATCATTCTTATAATTGGCACTCTCTCGCTCTAATTTACCAATTATTTGAGGTATTTTTCGCACTGTATCTAAACAAACACTGCTTATACAGAACAAAACAACTCGGTATATCGGTATAACAGAGGTGAGGAAAATTCATCGCTGGCTAATAGATAATAAAGCTTGGGTGATTTAACGAATTAAGGAAGTTGACAACTTATGTTGAATTGGCGTCTGATTCACGAAGTTGGTTATTTGAAATTTTTCTATAGATATCCTATACGACAAATATCTAAACGTATTTTTAGGATTGATAATACTCTCAAACTAAAAAATGGAATTGCAATCAATCTTCCCCCAAATAGTCGGTTTGGTACTGAGTTATTTTTGAAAAATGGATATGTTGATTGGGGGAGTGAAGAATATTTAATTAAGCATTTAGAACCAGAAAAAACCTTTTTAGATGTTGGAGCTAATATTGGTTACTATTCCTTACTTCTTGCTCCCTATTGCCACAGTGTTTACGCCTTTGAACCCGACCCCAGAAGTTTGGCAGCCTTAGAACAAAATGCCTCAAAAGTCAATAATATTACAATTATTCAAGAGGCAGTTTATTCTGAAGTTGGTGAAATGCCACTTAATATTAGCAATCTACCAGAATTCAGCAATTTACAAACAACTTCAGACAAGGTTGGCTGCGTAAATGTCAAGGTAAATACCCTTGATAACTCAATACGGTTCAGTTAAGGCTATGCAGTGCTTAGAACAACGACAACAGGAGAATTCATCTGTGTCCCAATACCTCTGTGTTTAACTTTTTTCGAGCGAAATTTTGATACAGGCTTTTTCACAACTCTTGGGTTGTTTCTATGAATCCTTTCGGGTAAAACTTGGTCAAGAATCTCCACAGTTAACCAACTTAAAAAAAGGGAAGTTCTTGTGGTTTCAAACGCTGAAATTTGGGGAGGGCACGACGAACAACTCGCAATGTTCCTGTAAAACTTAGACGCAAGGGTGCAACGTCTGCATTGGTCGCAGCTTGAAAAATTAATGACCGTATAGCCCAATGCCCCAGTAATAAACCATAAACTTCTTGCACCACCTCGCGTGGTTTTTGAGAACGAATATGAGTTTTTCGTTCCAAAAGATGTACTTTGAGTTCATCAATCGTATTCTCGACTTCCCAACGTTGATGATACTCACAAGCAAGTAACTGGGCGCTGAATTTTTCAATGTCCAATAAGCTTGTAATTAAGCGATATCTAATTTGTTCTTTTGGGTTATCAGGATTTTCAATTGTATACTCTATAACTCTTACCTGTATTGGCTCGCAACCTTTTTTCCGCAATTCCCCAGATGGATAAATCCAACTCAAATACGAACAATCATCTAAAGGTTTTTCATTTAAGAATTTAACGTTAGCTGGAATTCTTCCCAAATAATCACAATCTTTACTTACTGTTGCTTGCACCATCGCGTATGAATGCAAACCTCTATCCCACATCAACAACATTCGCGATGCTACTGAGCGTAATAGCTTTAATGCTCGTACTCGCTCTCCAATCCGGTATGGACACATTAATGCATCAAATATTAAATGTGTTCCAGCCTCTACC
The DNA here is from genome assembly GCA_044006015.1 of Heteroscytonema crispum UTEX LB 1556. Taxonomy (GTDB): domain Bacteria; phylum Cyanobacteriota; class Cyanobacteriia; order Cyanobacteriales; family Nostocaceae; genus Heteroscytonema; species Heteroscytonema crispum. The sequence continues at coordinate 125,229 of JBIPDF010000017.1, read as the reverse complement.
AAAATTACTAATCTAACCTTTGGGAATGCTGCTCGCGTGCCAGGACGACTACCGGGACGACCAAAAACCCTTGCGTTCTCATCACTATCTGGGATATCTAAGCACGTTCCATCAATCACCACGATTCGTAATCCGTTTATAAAGCCTCCAATTGTTTCGCTGTTTGCCATTGGTTGAACCAACTGATGAAACAATTGTCTCATCACCCCTGCTCCTAATCGCTGTCTGGCTTGGGTAATGGCTGATTTACAAGGAAATCGCCAATATTTACCAACTTTGACCCATGCCTCTGACAGCCCATCAATTAGGTTTTTTAATACATCCCGCATTGAATCTCTTGACCACAAGCTCATTCCTATTATTAAACAAACCACCAGTTGTGCAGGTAACGAACGATGACGTTCCTCTTCGACTTTAGTTTTAGCGATCGCCTGTTCGATTGCTAGAGCTGGAATAGCTGTCTCTATTGCTTTGAATATCTCAGTACTTTGTATCTTGGGAGACACTAATGAGAATTCCTTGAGATGCACCGCACTTCATTCCCATTTTTCAGAACAACTCTTAATTTACATGTATTTGAGCTTTAACTGAACCGTATTGCTTGATAACTTTGCTAGCGAACATCCAGGGTTAAGGGTAACGGCAATCAAAACCGATGTTGAAGGTGCAGATTTTGATGTGTTGTTAGCAGCCAAAAATTTAATTACACGCGACCAACCCTTAATATTATCAGAAATTTCTCCTGACAGGCGTTTATTTAATTATCTAGAACCACTAAATTATCAAGTCTTTGCATTTCTCAAACCCAAAGACAAGGCTTTAGCACATCTACCAACAAAGTTTGTAAATATTACAGATACTCCTCTAGGCTTCCGTCCTAAAATGACGTTTTTAGTTCCCAGCAGACTTCACCAAGAATTTTTACAGATGGTGGATAAATAAAGGCAGAGGGCAGAGGAGCCACTGCGGTGCCGGGGTTCCCCCGGTTGAAGCATGTGGCGTGGCAGAAGGAATAAAATGCGTACATCACTACCCATGAAAATCCGTCTTTCCCATGCCCCATACGCAATGCCCAATGCCCTCTTCATCTTTGATTTTAAACTACCCAACACATTGAGTTGTTAGCAGTTCCATTGCATCGGAAATAAAACAGGAACCGCCAAATTTATTGAGAATAGGTCTCATATTTGCTTCTACAATTGTGATTTTCTCAGGCGCACAAAAAGCGATGATATAAATATTGTCCAGCATTGTCATAGCCAGATCGTGGGCACCATCTCCTCTGCTACTTTTACCAGCTACATCACGAATTACCGTATAACCCGGTACTCCTGACTTTTCTAAAACATCTAAAATCTTTCCCAGTTCGACGTAATTAGCAAAAATTTCTATTCGTTTGACTGACTGCATAATTTTATCTCCACAAAATATTGATTCCATATAAATACAGAGGAATGCCCACAATGATGTTAAACGGAAACGTCACTGCTAGGGCGGTCGAAACATACAAACTGGGATTTGCTTCGGGAACGGTTAGCCGCATCGCTGCTGGAACCGCTATGTAAGAAGCACTCGCACACAACACAGAAAACAATAGCGTATCTCCCTGTGTCATGCCGATAATTTTAGCAATTAGCAAACCAATCCCGGCATTGACAACAGGAATCAGTATGGCAAAGGAAATCAGAAATACCCCTGTTTTTTTTAAATCTTTGATTCTTTTGGCAGCAAGTAGCCCCATATCCAACAAAAAGAAGGTAAGAACACCATAAAACATATCTTGAGTAAAGGGTTTTAATTTTTCCCAACCGCTTTCACCTGTTAGCACTCCCATCCCTAGGCTGCCAACCAGCAGAAACACGGAACTATTAAAAAATGCTTCTTGTAGTACTTCTGACCAAGAAAAGTCCCGCTTACCGTCTTTTGAGGAAAATAAATTTACCAAAATCAATCCGACAATAATCGCTGGAGATTCCATCAATGCTAACGCTGCAACCATATAGCCATCAAAGTCAATCCCCAGTTGGGTAAGAAATGAACCTGCGGTAATAAAAGTAACGGCACTAATAGAACCGTAAGTGGAAGCGATCGCCGCCGCATTATAAGCGTCAAGTTTTGCCCGCAAAATAAAAAATGTATAAATTGGGACAATACACGCCATAGCGATCGCAGCCAAAAGCGTCAGAATAACTTCTTGACTAATACCACTTTTGACGAGTTCAACACCACCCTTAAACCCGATCGCAAATAATAAATACAGCGAAAACAACTTGGGGAGGGGTGCTGGAATTTCCAAATCCGACTTGACCAAAACCGCCAACATCCCCAAAAAGAAAGCCAAAACAGGTGGATTTAAGATGTTAGACACTATCAGGCTTACATCCATACTCCACCACTCCTCCAATGCATGCAATTCATAATTCTTCATGAAATTAAGTGTTGCATGAGGAGTGGCAAATTACACAGAAACTATGTTTATTGACGACAAGCGATCGCTTCGTTCATAGTTGGTGGTTCACCATGAACTATGAACCGTAAACCCGATATTACTTATACCTTGCACCCTCGCTGGTTAACCCCTCAAATCAAATCCGACTTCAGTTTTATATGTTACAATAGCTTATAGGGTTATCACGGTTACACAAAATGCCAATATGTGTATTAGCATACAAAGTTTTTCAGTTTGATTCTGCTTCAGTTGGCATAACAAAATCGGTATAAACCTATTAAAAGGCCAGGAAATATGCGAATAATTGCTTTAGAAAACGAGCCTTCTTCTTTGCTGGGTGGTCAAGAACTCAATCTCATCGAAATTTGTAATAGTCTTGCCCAGCGGGGTCACAAAGTTAATTTAGTTTATATAAAAAAAGGAAACTTGCTGACCCAATACAGTCAGATTTGCGACCATTTAGTAGAAGTGAGTAGCTATACACCAAAACGAAAAAGGATTTTTGAACTTTTAAGTTTTTCGCTGGGTCTTGCAAGAGATGTTCCAAAAATTCCAGTTACTGAAGACTCAATAATCTTTTGTAATGATTTTACTTCTGTGTTCTTCGGTTATATGGTGTCACTCCTCAAAGGAATTCCTTTAATTCATTACATTCAAATACCAGCATATGAATTTAAGTTTAAATGGCGTCCTGGCTTAGCTGCGGTAAATAAGTTTATTGCAGTTTCAAATCAGACAAAATCTAGCTGGTTGAAGTTAGGAATTCCCGAAGAAAAAGTTAGTGTTGTGTATAATGGCATTGATACAGAAAAATTCAAACCTTCAGAAAATTTTTTAGTTGAGCGAAAAGAACTAGGTCTACAGTCAGATGAGAGAGTATTTTTATTTGTGGGAAGACTTAATAGAGATAAGGGTATAGAAGTACTGATGAAAGCATTTGCATTAATAATCGAGGCTGGTGTTAAAGCTCGTTTACTAATTGCTGGAAATCCTGTATTAGATCCAAAGGAAGACAGTCCTGAAGGACGAGTGAAATACAAGCTTTCTTTGGAACAGTTAGCAGCTGATTTAAGAATAGAAAAACAAGTTAATTTTTTGGGTCATATGCCTAATACTAGGACTTTGTATCGAGCAAGTGATGTCACAGTTGTTCCCAGTATTTGGCCCGACCCTTGTCCGAGAGTTGTAATTGAGTCACTAGCCTGCGGTACACCTCTAGTAGCTAGTAGAATTGGAGGAATTCCTGAGATTTTGATGCCAACTTTCGATAATTGGCTCTTTGAACCGGGCAATGAGAACGAATTATTTAATACTTTAATGCAAGTTAAAGATTGGAGATATAAAGATGTGCAAATTGGTGAACGTTGCAGAAAGCATATTTTAGATAACTTTAGTCCCGAAAAAATGATTGATGGTATTGAAAGAGAATTGTTAAGTACTCTGAAAAAGTGAGTCGTGAAGGTTGATAGTTGATAGTTGATGGTTGATTGTTCATGGTTCATGGTTGATAGTTGATAGTTGATGGTTGATTGTTCATGGTTCATGGTTCATGGTTAATAGCTACCAACTAATAACCGCCAACCACCAACGCGATCGCGCTTCACCAGTACTAGGAGGGAAACCCTTCCGCAGTACGCGCTTCACCAACAGCGCCAACCACCAACCCCTGCGGGGTGACGCTCGTTGGGACGCTCGATTACTTGAAGGGCGCTTCGCTATCGCTACCGCGTAGCGCGGAACCATCGCCTGGGTCGGGAAAACGCCACTGCGACCCTTGTCCAGACCCCAAGACCGCAGTGGCTCCCCTACCAAGGGCGCGAAGTGAGCCGGGGGGAATCTTCCCGACTGCAGACTTCGCGCCCCTTCACCAACAGCGCCCCTTCACCAACCATTACTAATTTGAAACCTAATTCACGCCAAGATACTCTGCTAGCGCCTCGGAACCGCCAATTAATTGACCATCAATAAATACTTGGGGAACCGTTGTCGCACCTGTAAACGCCTTTAAAGAACGTGTGGTAATATTTTTACCCAAAACAATTTCTTCGTAGTCTATACCATGCTCTTTTAGCATTTCTTTCGCACGGGCGCAGAAGGGACAACCTACTTTCGCAAACAAGGAAACATATTTGGGCTTCGCTGCTTGCGGGTTAATATAATTGAGCATTGTGTATGCATCTGACACCTTGAAGGGGTCTCCCGGTTCTTCTGGCTCAATGAACATTTTTTCAATTACGCCATCCTTCACCAGCATAGAATAGCGCCACGATCGCTTACCAAAGCCCAGGTCGGTTTTATCTACTAGCATCCCCATGCCCTCAGTAAATTCACCGTTACCATCTGGTATTAAAGTTAGATTGTCTGCCTCTTGCTCCTTTGCCCACTCGTTCATCACAAAGGTATCATTCACAGAAATACAGAGAATATCATCCACTCCGTTTTCTTTGAAAACTTTTGCCAATTCGTTGTAACCAGGTAGGTGCGTTGATGAACAAGTGGGAGTAAACGCCCCCGGTAAAGAGAAAACAACTACTGTTTTACCTGCAAATAAGCTATCGGTCGTTACGTCTACCCACTCGTTGTTTTTACGGGTGCGGAAGGTAACATTCGGAACTTTTTGACCTTCTCGATTGGACAACATAATTTCGGTTACTTTTGGAATTTGAGATTTGAGATTTAAGATTTTGGATTCCTTGCCATGCAACATTTTGAGCAAATCAAGTGTTGCAGGTTTAAACCAAAATGGCATGACTGTGAACTTATCACTTAAGCGTACTCATTATGAGTATGAGTTGTCAAGTGAGAATTTCAAATTTTCGCTATTGCAGTGAATTAAAATTTGGGTGAATAGCACGAGGGCGAATAGAGTAGTTAAAAATATGCGATCGCACCCATATAATCTACTTGAGGAAGTCAAGACAGTAGAAGCGTCTTCGGGTTCGGCTTGTTACTTTCCCCTTGACAATGGACGCTATGAAGTCAAACCCGGTTTAATGCCTTTAGGTTCTAGCTTGGGTAATGGAGAGGCTGATAGACAAGTATTTCAAATTGATGGCAACTTTTTTGAATATCGCCAAGTTAAGCTTGCAGCGCGTGCGGAAAGATTGAGCAAATACTATCAAACTTGCAATTATTCTCATGCTGTGGCGGGTATTTTGGCTAGCTTTATTATCAACCGCCTTATCCAAGAACATCCGCAATACTTTCACTGTCAACCATCAACAAACAACACCTTTGCATTTTACAGCCAGCTTACCGGAGAAACACTCTATCTAGATGCAGATTGGCAGTTGCAGCAATTCCAGACACTTAACAATTCAGTATTTCCACATTACACTTCCACACTCGATGCATTGGCAACACAGATACAGGAAGACCTGACAGTGATTTGTCGGTCTGCGGATGATAGTAATTGGTTGAGTGCCGTGCATCTTTGCTACCCCAACCATTGGTCAGCGTCAGAGAAAATAGGCAAAGATTTCGCAACGATACACGCACCCGTAGCAGGTATGGAAAAAATCAACCGCAGGGCAGATGCGATAGTCAACACAATGATATTTCGGGAACCAATGGTGCGCTTTGCTTGGGGTTTGAGTACCGACACTCGCCTTAACCATCACCCCGAACCACCTTCAGATATAGCAATTAGCGAATGGCAAGGCAGACACTTTGACCCCCAGCATCCCAGACTCTATCTGAGAATTGAGCGTCAAGTAATTTGGGGTTTACCGGAGTACGAGGCGGCATTGTTTACTATTCGCACCTACTTTCGGGATTGTAGTGTTATTAAAAAAGATTCAATATTGCGGTCTAAGTTATCTGCAGCTATTCAGTCTATGACACCAGAGTCGTTAATTTATAAGGGTATATTGGAGAGTAAAAAAAGTATTTTGGAATGGTTGAATAAAATTTGAGATATCAAAAAGTATATTTAATTTAAATGCCAGAAAATATAGAGCTTTGTGGTCTACCGCATTAATGCGTGACGGCTTATCAGAAACCGGGTTTTTTAAAGAAACCCGGTTTCTAAGCCTCGCGACTTATCACCCACTAATGCGGTAAACCACTAGATTGGCTCATAATTATTACCGTTGAGTTACCCTTGGCTGGTCTAAATAGCCATATACCATTCGAGAAACTTGACTGACAAATTTCTTGGCGCGGGCGTCACCAAAAGGTCTTTTGACCATAATTCCTGCCAAGTAACGCTTACCTGATGGCAACTCAATAATACCTGCATCCCCAATTAGAACCCCAAGAGTTCCTGTTTTGTGAGCAATTACCGCACCTTTACCAAGACCTGCTGGGAGTAAACTTCTGTTTTCAACACGACGCATCATGTCCAACGCTTCCTTTCGGCTTTTACTGCTTAATAATTGATTGTTTGCAACCAAAGCCGACAAACGTACAAGGTCTTTAGGACTGGTGGTATTCGTTCCTTTAAAATCACCTAAAAGATTGCGAATAACAGTATTTTGCAATCCCCAAGCTTGAAACCGCTGATTCAATTTAGCCCTACCACCCAAACGGTCAATAATCATATTGGTAGCGGTATTATCGCTAATTGTAATCATCTTGGTGGCGGTTGCCAACAGACTATATTTGCTTCCAGGACGCGCATACTGCATGCTTCCTGAACCTTCAGCTATCAAACCACGCCGCATTGTCAAAGTTTCATTCAGCTTGACTCTACCTGCGTCAATTTCCTCAAACAAAGCAACCAAAATCGGAAACTTAATCGTGCTAGCAGCTGGAAATACTTTTTCCCCGTTGTAATCTAAATAATCGCCCGTTTCCAAATCAAGGAAAAACATTCCTGGCGAAAGAGACTTGTAACGAGCCATCAATGTTTTAACTTGAGAATCTAATCGCGATATTTGTTTACCTAAAGGAACCACACCCGCAAAAGGAGAAATATCACCAATTTGAACGGGGATTTTTTCTTCGCTGGAGCCGCTATTTGAACCTCTTTGAATTGAAGAGAATTTAACTATCCAATGAGAGGAAGAATCGCCCTTAATCAATAAATTTTCAGGGGATACAGTGTAACCTGGAGCTAATTCAACTACCAACCTAGTTGTTTGAGGATCTGGTTGTCCGACTCGAATTTCTTGAACTGCTGACCCAAAGCTCTGACGCATTGTATTACCGTTTAAATCGGTTCCAGGTAAATCAATTACCAGTCTTGTTGGGTTATGAATCAAAAAAGCTTTAGGTTGAACATCAGAGTCGGTGGTTAAATTTAACTGATTTTGAGCGGGGTCAAAGCGCCAAGATTCCAAATTAGTGGCTTTTGCTGGAGAAGAAAGCAGCACAATACTGACGACGCTGAGTAAGAAAAAGCGTAATCTCATGGGTGTGATTTATGAGCAAAAGATAATCTTCTTACAAAGCTTTTACGATTTTTTTCGTATTTCTCCGGAAAAAATAGAGCGAAATTTTAATCTTTTTTATTTAACTTATTTGATTTCATTTGCCAGACGTTATAACAACAAAATGGTTCCGTTATCATCCAAGTAATTTTTAACTCATTTTGCCTATCCTTTGTTGGCAGATTTTTGAAGGCAACTTAGTTAAAATCAACGCAAAAACTCTCCCAAACTTTCCTAAACTCTGTGTCCATAAAATGACGCAATTGCAAGAGAATTTGGGTGCTGCTGAACTCAAATTGTCTGTTAGCGAGGTGGAAAAACTTGATAATTTGACTGCGCCTTAAGCAATTTACCCTGGTTGGATGCAAGCGATGGGTTGGGATGGAAAGTTAAGGCGGCGTTAGATCCGCAGTCAAAAATTAGAACTTACGCATTATTATAGCATTGTCAGGTGTTCGAGTCGTTGCAGATCCCCCCAACCCCCCTTGGAAAGGGGAGGCAAAGGCGCTAAGTGGATTTTCCTCCCGCTTTATTGCCGTGGGCACAGCGACTCTGGGGGTGTTGCAACGTTTTCACGCGAATTGGTATAACAACCAACTACCCTTCGGGTTCACCAGTCGCCTGCGCGAGTGTTACCCTCCCGCAGCGCTGGTTCACCAACTACCAACAACCCAACGGGAGAACCAGTACTAGGAGGGAAACCAAAAGCGCAGTACGCGCTTCACCAACAACCAACTAACCAACAACTTGATTTATCAAAGGCGCGATCGCTTTTACAAATTCAGCGGTAGACTCATATGGTAAAACATTGCGACCGGGAATTTTCAGTCCACGAGCTTGAGGAAAAGCAGCTAAGTAGCTATCCATCCATTTATCTAACGGTACTTTTTTGGCTTTTTTGGCAATACCCGATGTACTTTCACCAAGAACTATCAATGTTGGTTGTTTGATAGAAGCGATCGCGCTGCTATAATCCTTTAGCCAGAACCCAGCTAAAAACGAGAAAACTGCATGGCGACTGGCAATATTTTCTGCACCTTTTTGCAAAGTATTTAACCATTCAGCATCAACATCATCAGCTGAATCAAAAAGTTGTTTAACAGAAAAATCGCGTAAAAACTTTTCGCGTCGCGCATAGCGATAAAAAGCTTTTCCAAAAGGTGAATCTAAGAGATTCCAGACGAATTTTTTTTGTAATTCTGGTGCATTTATCTTAAACAAAGGCAAAGGTGGAGGCGCAGCCAATACAAGTCCGGCGATTAAATTTGGAACATGTTGGACTAATTCTATGGCAACTGCTAATAAAGCACCTTGCACCACTATAATTACAGGTTTTTGCACCACCGTTTGTAAAAAGTGTTGCAATTGTTCTGCCCAATCAGTAGGAGTTCCAGCTATATGAGGCATATCGCATTCACCGCATCCTAATAAATCCGGATTGTAAATTGAATTGCCGTTACCTTGCTGATACCATTCATTACAAAATCGCTGCCAAAATTGTCGCGATAAACCCACACCAATAGGATGAATTAACAGTAGAGGAATCCCCTCTGGTGCTGAATTATTGGGATTATGGACTTCGTAGGCGCAGCGATAATTTTTCCAAGTATAAAACTGGGTAGGAGATGCTGTTTTCTCTTGGGTAATCATAAAACTGGGTTTGAGAATAGCAGAGTATGCTTTAGAATTGGTGCTTTACCGCTAGGCTAACGCACTTTACTAAATTTTTTACTCTTTCTTTGGTTATACCTAAGATGCTGTAACCTGAATCAATAATAACTAATAACTCTTGTGGGGTGGGGTCGTATTGCCCGCCCTCTTTACATGCAAATTAAATGTAAAGCAGCATATAGCAATCCTATGTGATAGGTGAAAATTACAAGCTTTCAGAAATCCGGTAAATAAGTGCGGAACCGGGTTTCTCCACTTTCACGAATCATGCGCGGACTGCTATATCATTTAAAAATGATTCGTGGTCGAATAAACTTATATCCCGCATCTTTTATCTTTTGATTCGACACTTTGACATGATATGGTCGATTGCTTTTAAGAGAAGAATCCCATATAACTTTGGGTAAGTTATGTTCTTCAAGCACGCGCTCAATCACTTGTCTATTGGTGAGATTTTCATCATCTGTTAAGTTATAAATACCTTGCAATCGATGCTGGCGGGCAAATTCTATAGCAGCAACAATATCATCCAAGTGAATCCAATTTGCAGGTTCTTCACCATTACCAGGACGAGTTGTGCCAGGAACTCGACTATATATTTTTACCAATTCGCGTCCCGGACCATAAATTCCTCCCAGCCTTAAAATACAAACGTGAAGTTTTTCACTGGATGCTGATAGTAATACTTTTTCCGTTTCATTGAGAATTTTTGCATTTTCAGTTATCGGTGCAACTGGTGTTTCTTCGTCTACTAACGTGCCTTTTTGGTCGCCATATACAGAAAAAGTTCCCGTATATATAATTTGTTTAACCGAAGTTTCTTTGATAACTGAAACTAAGGTATTGGCAGTGTTTAAATAGGTTTCTTCGTAAGCATTGGCTTGTTTCGGAGCAATAGATAAAAGGACAACATCTTGATTTTGTAATACAGATTTTAATTTTTCTGCGTCATTTCCATGAACTAATACAACTTTTTGAGCTACAGCTTGCAATTCTGAAATACGTTCCGGGGTAGTTGTGGTTGCAGTGACAACTAAAGTCATTTTTTGCTGCCAATATTTAGCAACTGCATAACCTACATAACCGCACCCAATGATGGCAATGTTCATAATTAGTTAGGAGTTAGGAGTTAGGAGTTAAAAGTTTTGAGTTCTTAGCTGAGTTTTTTGAGTTTAATAATTAATAACTCATAACTTTATCACACGCACCGCAAAGCTGATTTATTGGGGGAAAGCAGGTTTTTTGGCTGGCAAATTAACGCAACGCTAAATCAGTAGGGTTGGGGTAAAATGCCAAACTAAGGCTGTACTTAATAAATCGCAGTATAAACTTTTACGCCTAATTTTACGCATGAATTGTGCCATCAGGCATAATAGCGCCAGCCAAGTTAGCGCCAATTAATTTTACAAGAAGGCGCTCGCCCGAACGAATCCGCGCTCCTGTCAAATCAGCTCCTCGCAAGTCGGCTCCACTGAGATCCGCGCCAATTAAGTTAGCAGAGCGCAAATTTGCTTCCCTGAGATCGGCTAAAAGTAAATTTGCCCGAAACATATTTGCTTCCGACAAATCCGCGCCTCTGAGATTAACTTTGTGCATAAAAGTATCGCTGAGGTTAGCACCTTTCAAATTGGCGTAACTCAAATTTCTGCCAGATAAGTCTTTATTGCTCAAGTTGGCGTAACTGAAATCTTTGCCACTCAAGTCGGAATTTGGCTTTGGTGGTTCATTATAGGTTTTCTCCGGCGTTTTTTTCGCTTGAGGTGGCTTTGGTGGAGGGGAAGCAGTTTTAGTTGGGGTTTGATACTTAGTTTTAAAAGAGCGCAACTTTTCACGAGCTTCATTAATTGCCTTGAGCTTCTCTTGTGCTTTTTGTTGCAAGCGGAGATTTTCTTTGGGAATGCGATCAGGATGCCACACAAACACCAAATCTTTATAAGCCTGGTTTACTTCTTCCAGCGTTGCCCCAGGCTCCAATTCCAAGACTCTATAATACCGCTCCAGCTCGCTCATAAGACGTTTTGATGGGAAATCTAGTTAATTATGAGTGATGCAGCCCTTATCGGCTGAATTTTTTATCAAAATTCTTTCTTTCTAGGCAAATTACGCTATGATATGGAATTTATCACTACCATTGGGTAGATTTTTGGCAATTTGGCTAGTTAGAAATAAAACCTAAGCGGCAATAGCTCTCTACTCAACTACAGCATATTTGTATGCTAACTGACACAGTGCAGCAATTTTATAAATTAGTCATTAGTCATTAGTTGGTGGTTGGTGGTGAAGGGGCGCTTGCGTCTGCAGTCGGGAAGATTCCCCCCGGCTCACTTCGCGCTCTCCCGGTAGGGTTTCCCGAAGATTGGCGACTGGTGGAGCGCTACGCGGTAGCGAAGCGCGAAGCGCCCTTCGAGTAATCGAGCGTCCCAACGAGCGTCACCCCTCTGGGGTTGGTTGTTGGTGAAGCGCGTACTGCGGGAGGGTAACACGAGCGCAGGTAACTGGTTCTCCCGTTGGGTTGGTGGTTGTTGGAAAATCTCCCTTGTCCCCCTTCCCTTGTCTGGTTGTCTGGTTGTCTCCCCATCTCCCCATCTCCCCACCTATCCATTTCCCCACCGACGCATAGCTCTCAAATACGCGCCTACTGGAATCTGATAAATCTCAATAAAAAGCCAAACCATAATTGATAAATGGGAAAAAAAGGTTAATATCGTCCAAATATATGGCACCCAGGTAATGAGCGCACTTGGATTTGGAGGAAAATAGTAAGCTACTACTCCAATCAAAATAGTAGGAAGAAGTACGAAAGCTGCTGCTGCTATGCTATAACCCCAACCAAATTCCACTCCTTCTACATGGGCTTCTGTCCAATTCAAGCCATTCCAATTCCAAACCAAGGGAGGTTGTCTGGAAGGCATTTTGAGCTGCTGTTGTTCTATATTGACTGTAAAAATTTGTTGACAAAAGTCACAAGACATCGCCTCCATTAAGGGCATATGGCTAATTTTTCCGACACGACAAACTGGACAGGGATAAACTCCATGATAGTCAAAAGAGGAGGCTAAAAATTTTTTGGAACTTGGCATCATAAAATTTCGTTTTTCTATGTTTTACTAAAAAGTTACTTTGCTCAATTTGCTAATAGTTAGTAGTTAGTAGTTAGTAGTTAGTAGTTAGTAGTTAATGGGTAGTAGTTAGTAGTTATAATTTTCTACCTCATAACTATTAATTCATAACTCCTAATTCATAACTCCTAATTCATAACTCCTAACTCCTAACTCCTAACTCCTAACTCCTAACTTTCTCGTTGTTATAAATTTATGAAAATTTAATACTTAAAAGCACGTAACGAGTCTTGATTCCCAGAATTGTACTGAGTCTACCGCTTTTTTTGGTATTGTGGGGGTCTTGACGCTGCTCTTGGTCTCTGCTATAGTGCTTCCATAAAGGTGTACTTTCAATTTTTCTAGCAAAACGCCACAAGTATGTTCAGCAGCAGTTCCTATTTTTATTTTTGGTTTAAGGCGGTTCACCGGGGGTGAATGAAGTTTCCACATGGAAACCGCCCGGTGAACCGCAGAGCGAACTCTGCGGTTTTTGTTTTTTAAGGAGCAAAATTTCGTCGTCATGACCTATTTAACTAACAATAGCTGGTTTTATGGCTTTTACTTCTGGCTCAGAGCGAGTTCCGGGTAATAGCGTCATGTCGATGAGTCTGAACGCGCCCGGAACAAAGGTTCCGGGCTTTTTTGTTGTCAATTTCATTTTCTTTAACTATTTCTTTTAACTTCAAGGAGAATCTAACCATGATTAACGCTCTTCTCGCTGCTAAATCCGATCTTAACCATCAAACAACTGTCAAGCTTTCAGAAAATGTCACTTTTGGCGGTGCGGAACTTGTGATTATCGGCGGTCCTTGTGCTGTTGAAAGCACAACCCAAATGGAGACTGTCGCCCAAGTACTTGCAGCAGCACCTGTCCAAGCTTTGCGTGGCGGTGTTTACAAACCCCGTACATCTCCCTACGCTTTCCAGGGAATGGGAGAAGAAGGATTGAAGGTTTTAGCAGGAGTGCGATCGCTTTACAATATTCCGGTGATTACCGAAGTTATGTCAATCTCTCAAATTGAAGTAGTCGCCGCCCACGTTGATATGCTGCAAGTAGGTAGCCGCAACATGCAAAACTTCGACTTACTCAAGGCTTTGGGAGGTGCTGGTAAGCCGATATTGCTCAAGCGTGGCTTGGCAGCGACAATTGAAGAATTCGTAATGGCTGCCGAATATATTTTAAGTCACGGAAATCCGGATGTGGTGTTGTGCGAACGCGGTATTCGCAGCTTTGATAATTACACCCGCAATGTTCTAGATTTAGGCGCAGTGGCTGCTCTCAAACAAATAACTCACCTGCCAGTAATTGTAGATCCTTCCCATGCCGTAGGTAAACGGGAATTGGTTGCACCTATGGCAAGGGCTGCTGTAGCTTGTGGGGCTGATGGGTTAATTATTGAGTGTCACCCAGAACCAGAAAAATCCGTTTCTGACGCCCGTCAAGCGCTTTCTTTGGCAGATATGGTGAATTTGGTTGATAGTTTAAAGCGTGTTGCAGTCGCTGTTGGACGCAGTATATCAGAAATTAAAGGGGCGGGTTTACAACCTGCCCCTATTTTATGTGCGGCTTAGATTTGGGAAGAGGCGCGATCGTATTCCCACTCATCTGATTTTGATTTAAAAATTCCCCAGATTATGTAGAGACGCGATAAATCGCCGTCTCTACAAGAAAATGTGTTGCACTCAATTGAAATCTGTTAAGATTGCGCCTCTATAGTCTGGGGCGATTTGCGAAAACGAAATGCACCCAAATTAATTTGCTGTCACAGTAATTGTCACTGTTTTTGTCATCCAGCCTCGATTTGAACCTAGAACACGTGCTTCACGTGTCGGAGGTGCTTCATCAATGTCAGCGCTGACGGCTTGCAGAAGTTTATCAAGTGGGTCACTACCACTGCTTCTTGGCGTGTTTTCATCGTAGTAGTATTCTTCTATGGCTGCTTTTTTGGCTTGAATTGGCTCGTTGAGAGATGGTAATTCTAACCACCGGAATTTAGCTGGTTTGAGTGTAGCAAAGACTTTTAAGATATTTTTACCCTTTTCGCAGCCGCCTGGAAGACTGAAGCCTAGGTCAATTAACTCTTCTTGTCCGGGGTTCAAAGGTACAAAATCTGAACCATCTCGTAATATATCAAGTTGAGAAATTGCCCAATCTGACTGTAGATCCAGTACAACTACATTGAGTACTTGGTTAGACTGGTTTTTGATATATAAATATGTCGGTTCTCCATCTATTAGTGTTTGTTTAGTTGGGTCAGCTAATGGTTTTTTGTGTTCGTCAGTTAACTGAACTAGCAGCTTGTTGGTTCCTGAAGGATTATCAAGTTCTTGAGCTGCCTGATATTTAGTAAGATGAACTAAGCGCATAATTACGCTTTCAGCAGCATCGGTATCGCCTACTTTTAAGGGCGGTCTTAAATTAGGCAATGGCGTTCCACTAGGATCGCAAATTTCATACTCACCATCTACATTGATAGCTATTTGGTAGTGTTCAGCTTCACCTTCAGGCGCTAACTCTACCCAGCCTTTGCCAACCCGAGGAATTGCAGCTTGCAGTGCTTGCAGTGCTTGACTGTGAATTTCTGATTTTTCAAACAGACGGACTCGTCGCACAAGGGCTATTGGAGGCGACAGCATGATTGCGGGCGATCCTTCCTGAATAGTTTCATCATAATCGAAAGAATCAGGCTCAATAGTGGCTTCAGCCTCTGCTTCCGAGATTTTTGCTGTGACTTCTGCGATCGCTAATGGTTTATTATTAGTAAAATCTGTTGTACCTGGTGGATAAATGGCAAACCGTGCGCCTTTGCCGATACCCTGCGCTTTCCCAGCATTCAACAGTACCTGATTTTTTTCTATATTTACCTTAATTACATTCACCGTATAATGTAATTCTCCATCACCGCTGCCAAAGACTTGACGCTCAACTTTGCCAAACAGCATGGGTGTTTGGGTTTGAAACTGACTTTGCACTTTGGCGTAAATGCGATCGTAAAGTAACTGATATGTCAAGTCCCAACTGCGGTTGTTTAAAGTATCTAACAGCCAATAAGTCAGCGCCCCATTACGTTCCTTACCGTTAAATGCATGTTCGTAAGCATATTCCGAAGGGCGACAAGCAGCTAATAAAACATACTCATTCGATTCCGGAAGCCAACCAGTATCAGCTTTGCGAGTTGTTCCCCCCGTAATTTCCCGCCAGTTTTGTATCAATTCCTCACGGGATGCAACTAAGCTGTCTGTCGGTCGCGATGTCTCATCAGGCTCTCCTTCCAGTCCCCGAATTTCAGTGTCACCTCTTGTAGTACCCCCAGAGTGACAGCTATCCAGCACCACTGTTACAACTAACTCCTTGTCCACCATTTTTTTTAGGAGTGCTGCTAACTCAACATCGCGGAGATATCGAGAGTTAGGGTTGGCTATATCCATTGGTACGAGGGCTTCATCAGGTTGTCCCGCCCCCTTGAGTTCTGGATAAATTGTCTTTGCACGCCCCCCATGACCGGAATAGTGAATATAAACTTGGTCGTCTTTTTGCGCTATCTCAGTTAGTTGCTGAAACTTGGCTACAATATTTTCGTAAGTTGGCAATTGCTCTTGTGGTTCTGGTGGTTCAGTAGCACCGGTATTAGAAGATGTCAGCTTCAAAATTTGCTGCGGTTGGAGCGTCTTCTTCAGGTAAGCTTCTACGCGATTAATATCGCGCACGCATCCCCCAAGGTTTTTATAGTAAGAGCCATCGGGCAATTTCCCGGGAAGGTAACAATCAATACCAATCAGTAAGGCGTATAGGTTGGGAGTTTTAGTTGTTGGTTCAGCCATCTTTAACTTTTCTACCCACATTCGTTATTTAAACCAGATAGCTACTACAAGCCTGTAGTAAATACTTACGCAATTTTACTTATTGAATTTTTGTATAATTGCATTAGTATTAAAACTAACATGGGAATTCAATGAATTTTTAAGAATTATTTGTGTCTGTAAGTTGTGACAACAGCAGTAGCTTTTAATATATAGCAGCCATTTCTCGCAGCTTATGCAGTCGGTAGACATGTAGAGGCGATCGCATCACGCTAAATTTTTTTGTTGTTAATCGCATTTATAACTGTTCTCTGCACTTGTGAAGTATAGACCATTGTAGGGGCACAGCAGTACTGTGCCCCTACCCACGTACCTCACACAAACAATAATCGCTATATACAGATGTGTTGCACTTAAGATCCCCCCACCCCCCTTTTTTAGCCGGGCACAACGACTCTGATATGTGGCAACGTTAAAGAAAATTTATATAAGTATTGTTAAGCAATCAACTGCAAATAAAAATGGGACAAGCAAGTTGCCTATCCCAAGATAAAAATTATCGTGTCCGGTTAATTGCCTAGATTTAGATGGTTTATAGTTCATAGTTCATAGTTCATAGTTAATGGATTTTAGCTATTAACCATTAACCATTAACAATTAACAATTAACAATTAACCATTAACCATTAACCCCTCCTTTCTTTCACCAGTCGCCTGCGCGAGTGTTACCCGGACGCAGCGCCCCTTCACCATTAACCATTAACAATTAACAATTAACCCCGGAGGGGTTCACCAGTCGCCTGCGCGAGTGTTACCCGGACGCAGCGCCCCTTCACCATTAACCATGAACAACCACACCAAATAATATGGCTACTCACCCAAAGATGATATGAGGCTTAAGTTCCAGATGTCCAAGAATTCATGTATTCAATTTGCTCTGATGTCAGGGTATCGATCGCAATTCCCATTGCCTGCAATTTCAGTTTGGCAATTTCTCGATCCAATTCTGTGGGAATTGAGTACAAACCCGGTTCCAGTTTACCCTTGTTCTTCACCAGAAATTCGCAAGCTAAAGCCTGGTTAGCAAAGCTCATATCCATCACTGCACTGGGATGTCCTTCCGCAGCAGCAAGGTTAATCAAACGTCCTTCACCCAAAACAATGATAGATTTGCCACTTGGCAATTGATATTCTTGGGTAAAATTACGTACTTCCTTGACTTGGGTTGCTTTTGCGCCCAAGGATTTCAGGTCAATTTCAATATCAAAGTGACCGGAGTTACAAACAATTGCGCCGTCTTTCATCACCTCGAAATGTTCGGGACGAATGACGTGCTTGTTACCAGTAACTGTGATAAACAAATCGCCTTCTTTTGCAGCGTCTACCATTGGCAATACGCGGAAGCCATCCATTACCGCTTCAATCGCGCGGATGGGGTCGATTTCGGTGACAATTACGTTAGCACCAAGTCCGCGTGCCCGCAGTGCTGTGCCTTTACCGCACCAACCGTAACCGGCGACGACAACGGATTTACCTGCTAACAAAATATTTGTAGCGCGGATAATCCCGTCGAGGGTTGATTGTCCGGTACCATAGCGGTTGTCAAAAAAGTGCTTGGTATCGGCGTCGTTGACGTTCATTGCGGGGAATTTGAGTACGCCATCTTTCAACATGGCGCGTAACCGCACGATTCCCGTTGTGGTTTCTTCGGTGGTGCCAATTAAATCGGCAATTTGGTGTTGGCGTTGTTGAATTAAGGTGGCAACAACATCGCTACCGTCATCAATGATGATGTTGGGACGGTGATCTAATGCGATTTGGACGTGACGGTTGTAAGTTTCGTTATCTTCGCCTTTGATGGCAAAGACAGGAATTTCATAATCGGCTACCAGACAGGCTGCTACGTCATCTTGAGTTGACAGCGGGTTGCTGGCTATCAAAACTGCGTCTGCACCACCTGCTTTGAGCGCGATCGCTAAATGCGCTGTTTCTGTTGTTACGTGACAGCAAGCTACTAAACGAATACCTGCAAAGGGTTTTTCTTGGGCAAAGCGATCGCGAATTTGCTTCAATACTGGCATTTCGCGTCCAGCCCATTCAATGCGCTGTCTTCCCAAGTCCGCTAGGGCGAGGTCTTTAACCTCGTGCTTTAATCGGGGAGATGTTGCGGTCATGAAAATTTCCTCAGAAAAGTAAAAAAAGGTACGCAATTTCTTACGTACTTTACTAGATGAACCATAAAGAAAGCAAAGTGGACACAGTTTGACCCATGATTGCTAATTAACGGTTCCTTGAACTAGCTTGACGTTTTAACAGCGGTAATGTCAACTTCATTTCCGCCATCTTTGCCTTAACTTTATTTTAGATGACAGTAAAATCAACAATTTACAATCATTAATCTGTTTGGTAAGCAGGCAAAGTCCGGTGTCATCTATCTTTTGGGGTAAATCAACACAGATATTTAAATTTTTATAAATTTATCTAGAAATTCGAGTAGCGATCGCTCTTTGATTGCACGATTCTCCGCACCGCCCACCAAATAAATTACCCTGCGGGAAACCCCCTTCGGAGTCTAGGAAGCAAACCGAATAACCATAACCGTCTTTTTTATGGATTATTTTGCAGTATGTATAACAAAAATCTTTGCTACTAGATAGTAAAGTTAGCTAGATACATATATAATATATTACATTCAGGGTTGATATCCTGCGTATATTGACTGAGAAATGTGATTAATGAGCCATACAACGGTTAGCGGGTTGAAGAACAAGGCTGCATTCTACATTCCCTCGTTGGATGGAATTCGCGCCGTTTCTTTTCTCATGGTTTTTCTAGGTCATGTTGGACTCAAAGGTATTGTACCTGGTCCTTTTGGGGTGACTGTATTCTTTTTTCTCAGTGGGTATCTCATCACTACCTTGTTGCGGATAGAGTACGATCGCAACGGCAAGGTAAGCTTTAAGCAATTTTACTTAAAGCGTATATTGCGAATCTTACCACCGTTTTATCTGGTGCTTGTAGCAGCGATTGCACTGGTGTTAATTGGAGTTTTACCAGGAGAAATTCAGTTACCAGCAGTTGCTTCACAAATGTTGCATTACAGCAATTACTGGATGGTTCAGCATGGAGGGGATGGACAACCGCTAGGTACAATTGTTTTTTGGTCGTTGGCTGTAGAAGAACACTTCTATGTGCTTTTTCCGTGGTTTTACTTATGCTTGCGAAAGATAAATGCTACTGGTAAGCAGCAGGCGATCGCACTGTGGGGGTTATGTTTAGCTATTTTATTGTGGCGTTGCGTGCTGGTTTTTGCCTTTGGCGCGACAGAAGGACGCATTTACTCAGCATCCGATACACGGTTTGACTCCATCCTCTTTGGGTGTGCTTTAGCTGTATATGAAAATCCGGTGTTAGACCCAGAAAGTCGCCTGTCGGAGAAAACTTGGAAATGTATGTTGTTACCTCTGGCGTTAATTATTTTGCTACTAACGTTTGTAAGCAAATCATTTGAGTTTGAGTATACAGTTCGTTACAGCATCCAGGGAATTGCGTTGTATGTGGTGTTTATCTGCGCCATACGCTATCCAACATGGAGTTTCTTTCAAATACTGAATCTTCAGTGGGTGCGTTTTTTGGGAGTGCTATCTTATTCGCTGTATTTGGTTCACTACATAACGATTTACGCCGTTGAGAACCAACTGCCAAATTTAGCACCTTTTATACAAAATACACTGGCTTTAGCAGTTGCGATCGCTATTTCCTACGGTATTTACCAATTGGTTGAAAAACCATGCGCTGTCTGGAGAAAAAAATTGTCGTGATTAGTTGATGGTTGGTGGTTCACCAGTACTGCGGGAGGGTTTCCCTCCTTTGTACTGGTGAACCCGAAGGGTTGGTTGTTGTTTGGAAGCAACAACCAACAAACAACAATTCAGAAATTCGTGCTAACTCACTTAAAACGCCTGAATCCACTCTTTGATTGTATATTCAGTCCAAATCCCATTTTTCCAATAGGGGTCATTCTCAACTAAATCGCGGACTGTGGCTTCATTTTCAGCTTCGTAAATGCCAAAAACTTTGGTTACATCTTTGGTGGGGCCAATTGTAATCAACACACCAGATTCTTTTTGTTTAGCAAGTCCGTCTAGATGGGCTTCACGATAAGGCGCACGTTTTTCTAGAACGTTTTCGCAGTAACTTCCCCACATTATGTATTTTGTCATGGTTCAATAATTCCAAATTTGTACATCATAGTTAGGAGTTAGGAGGCGCGGAATTAGGAGTTAGGAGGCGCGGAATTAGAAGAAAGTTTTTAATTAAAAACTCATAACTCAAAATTCAAAACTCGAAATTCATAACTCTTAACTCCTCACTCCTCACTCCTCACTTTTAACTCCTGAGGTTGACGCCAAATTTTTCAACCAACTCTTCGCGAACTTTGTTGTGTACTGGTTCGACTTCCGCGTCGGTGAGAGTGCGATCGCTTGCTCGATAAACTAAGCGAAAAGCTAAACTTCGCTGTCCTTGAGGCACATTTTCACCGCGATATTCATCAAACAATTCCACAGATTCTAGCAATTCTTTACCAGCTTTGTTAATTGCTTTTTCAATTTCGGAAACTGTGACTTTCACGGGTGCGAAAAAGGCGATATCTCTGTCAGATGCTGGATAAGTCGAATAAGTCTTAAATGTCGGGATGAGGGTATCATCTTGATCCATAAAATCCAACAGGACATCTACATCTAATTGGAATAAGTAGATAGAATCGGGTAAACCTTTTTCTCGCCGGATTTGGGGATGCAACTGTCCAAAAATACCAAGTCTGTTACCCCTGATCCACAGCGATGCAGTGCGCCCTGGATGCAAGCGTTCATCACGGCGATCCGGTTGAAATTCGACTTGCAGGCGAAGTAGCTGAAATACGCTTTCTAAAATGCCTTTTGCTTCAAAAAAGGTCATGGGTTGTTCGCGATCGCTTTTTGACCACTTGCCAATAGTGCGATCGCCTCCCATAATTCCAGCTATCGCTTCTGCTTCTTGCAAACCATCTTCTTCTTGCCAAAAAATTCGCCCGATTTCAAAACCATTCAACGAACCATTTCCCTGCTCTAAGTTATATTGAAATGCATCAATTAACCCAGACATTAAATCAGTTCGCAACGCCGAATATTCGACAAACAAAGGATTACTCAGCACTATTTGTCTATCTTCCCCTGGTTTCACCAAAGAATAGTGCATTACTTCTGTTAATCCTTCAGCCCGCAGAGAAGTTCGCAATTGGCGAATTAGTTCTTGATCTAAAGGTAAATAACCAGCTTCTGCCTTTTCGGGTAAAGTATCGCAGAAATTGTCATAGCCATAAAGACGGGCAATTTCTTCGATTAAATCAATTTCCCGTTCTAAATCGCGATAGCGATAGGGAGGTACAGAAACCGTCCAAGTTCCTTCTCCTGAAGCAGTCAACTGACATCCCAATGCAGTCAGAATGCGTTCAACATCTGCTGCTTTCAATTCTCCAGCTTCCTCTTCCAATTCGATTGGTCCCAAAACCTGATTAACTCGTTCTAAACGCAATGCAATCGAACGAGTCCAAGTTGATGGATCTGGGCGCGTGTCAGCAATTTCCTGATTCGTCAGAGTTCCTTGGGCCAATTCAACCATCAGCGACAAAGCGCGACGACAAGCTACTTCTAATTCAGCACGATTTACACCCCGTTCGTATCTACCAGAAGACTCACTTCTTAACCCAGCACTGCGAGAAGAACGGCGAATTGCTACAGAATCAAACAAAGCCGCTTCCAAAAGCAGATTTTGCGTACCTTCGTGGACTTGGGTTTCTTCTCCACCCATCACCCCCGCCAAAGCAACGGGTTTCTCGTTAACAGTAATTAACAAATTTTGGGTTGACAAATTGCGCCTTTGACCGTCCAGAGTTTTGAGAGATTCTCCAGAATTAGCGAAACGAACGCCGATAGTGAGATTGTCGCCACCAGAAATAGATTTTAGGCGATCGCGATCGAAAGCGTGTAGGGGTTGTCCCCATTCCAACAAAACGTAGTTAGTAATATCTACTACATTATTAATTGGTCGTACCCCCGCAGCCAGCAACCGCTGTTGCAACCATTCCGGAGACGGGGCAATTTTCACCCCTTCAATCACAGTGCCAATATATGCAGGGCAAGCTTGCGTATCCCCGATTTTTAAAGTTAAATTTCCCGCCTTCTTAGCAACCGACACCTCACCAGGTTGAGGAATTGATAGCTTTCCATTTGTCAGGGCTGCAACTTCTCGCGCTACCCCCACCATACTTAAAGCATCAGCGCGGTTAGCAGTAGCAGTTAAGTCTAAAATGACATCATCCAGACCCAACAATGGACGTACATCGCTACCCAGTTGCAGATTTTCCTGGGGAAAAATATGAATACCGTCAACATCGGTAGGTAAACCGAGTTCCTTCAAAGAACAAATCATTCCCTGAGAAGGGACACCTCGCAGCTTCGCCGGTTTAATTTTTAAATCGATATTTGGTAAATAAGTACCTGTCGTTGCTACCGGCACATAAATATCAGCCCGGACATTAGCAGCGCCACAGACAATATTTAAAGTTTCACCTGTACCGATATCAACTTGGCAAACACTTAACTTATCAGCATTGGGGTGGGGTTGGCACACCACCACCCTTCCCACAACAACACCATTAGCCCAAGTGCGGCGGTCTTCAATATCTTCCACCTCAAACCCAGCCATCGTCAGGGTTTCAGCCAATTCTTCCGGGCTTAGTTTTATCTCGACAAGTTCCCGCAGCCAATTAAGAGAAATACGCATGGAATGTGCTTGCTTATTCTGTGAATCGTATGGATGCTCTAATTATTGTATGGTTGTACCACGCATGCGATCGCCTCATGACCCGCAAGGCGCACTCGACAACATCAACAATCCTACTACTACCAAAGCACGAGAGCGAAAAATCCCTCTTCTCAAATTTTGCACCAAGGCGATCGCTTTGTTTCTTGCGAAGGACTAAACTAAAAAACCTTGATTTTTCGCTTATATTACCCGGTTTCTTTGAGCTTGTTGACAATGGTGCAAAATATCGCTCTTCCTATCCAGGACTTACGCAAAAAAATTCTGGAGTAGCGGTAATTCATGAATTACTGCACTGAGATCGGGCTTTTGAGACAATGAAAGCGTAAGTCCTACTATCTTTCCTTGCTTCGCGCCGTTTGCGTCTTCTCTTCGAGACGCTGCGCGAACATGGTTCATTCCCCTCCTTTGAAAAGCGGGGAGGGGCTATTAAAAATCCCTAAACCGTAAACGATAAAAAGCCGTAATATATCGCGTTCATCTGATGCCCTACTCTCGCGCTTCACACCCTACAATTTAACCACAATTTAATCATAAAAAACTCTAGCCTGCGCGAGTCTGGCTACCCTTCACCGAACGCCGGGGTGTAGGATGCCCGAAGGGCTGTAGGGCGAACGTTCGTATAACCGCGATTTCAATCGGACGGCGGCTAGACCCATTCATCATATCAACACCCAATAATTTGCAACGCCCGCAATAATTGCTGCTTCGTAAAAGGCTTCGTCAAATAAACATCTGCACCCTGTCTCATCCCCCAAATGCGGTCAATATCCTTATCTTTAGAACTACAAATAATAATTGGTAACTTTTCAGTTTCTGGATTTCTTT
Organism: Heteroscytonema crispum UTEX LB 1556; assembly: GCA_044006015.1. Lineage (GTDB taxonomy): Bacteria > Cyanobacteriota > Cyanobacteriia > Cyanobacteriales > Nostocaceae > Heteroscytonema > Heteroscytonema crispum. The sequence goes on along the minus strand of JBIPDF010000017.1, from coordinate 101,144 downwards.
TCAACTGACGGCACAATTCAAAACCGCTTATTTCTGCCATGACTACATCAGTAATAACAGCATTAGGCTGATAATCAACTGCCTTACTCAAACCATCTTTAGCATTTGTAGCCGTAATTACAGTATAACCGCTCTCTTTCAAAAAACTATTAATTAACTCCAACTGAGAAGGCGTATCTTCAACCACTAAAACTGTAGCCATGTTAATCTTTCCTCACCAACCAATATTATTAGTATGATTTTGATGATGCTAAAAAAATGCATCATTCATTCAGGGAAACATATATCCATCGAAATTATTGGACTCATCACCAATGACTAATGACTATTAATTACTAATCAAGTCAAGTGCATAAACACTATTTTCAACAATTCCGATCGCGTAAAAGGTTTGGTCAAATACCCTGACGCCCCAACCAATCTCGCTTTTACTTTGTCTACCAGTCCTTTGTTCCCCGTCACCATAATGATTGGCGTATTTTTGAACTTGGAATTATTGCGGATAATTCGACATAATTCATAACCATCAAGCCCTTCCATGTTCAAATCTAATAAAATTAAATCCGGTTTGTGCCGAATAATCGACATTACAGCTTTCACCGGATCGCTAATTGTCACTACAGAAAAACTTTCTTCTTCTAAAAGCCGACTAATTTCTTTCAAAATTGTCGGGCTATCATCTACAGAAACTATTTTGTAAAGTTTTCGAGGTGTTTCTTTTGCAGGTGTTTCTGTTGGAGGTGTTTCTGTTGTGTCATCTACTGTTGTTACTTCTTGCTGGCTTTCTCTAGAAGCATAAATTTGCGCCGCGGACGCTAATGGCTGTTGATTAGCTAGATTTTCCACAGAAATATTTGGATTATATGTAGGAAAAGTTATCGGTGGTGGTGCAATGGTATTAACTACTTTCCTGTTAACTAATTCTGTTATCGGAATTGCAATTTCTGAGAAATTTTCAAATGCCTTTGGCAATTTATCAAATGGCGGATCTGGTTCATGTAATACAATTGCTCCATTTAAAATGTAAGAATGCAAAATTCTAGCTATTTGCATTTCATCTTGATTCAAAATTACCGCCAGATGACGCAAGCTAAAACCCTTCATCCATTTTGTTAAGTTTGGCGGTAATTCTGGTAATTTGTTTTGCTGCGCTTTGATGGGAAGCAGCAAATATGGACGCTGATAAACAGAAGAAATTTGTGGTGCTAAAGAACGCCAAGTCTGCAATCGTTCCTGACAGCGCTCCAATAATTTCTCTACGTCAATTCTGCAAATTTTTGGCAATCGATTATGTTGTTGTCTTAATTCATAAGTACCTTCTTTAATTAACAGAAATGATTCTATTACTTCTTTAACCAATTCTTGAATTAACACCGCTGCTTGTGTCGGTTGCAAATGTTTTTGATTTAGCAGCCAGCAAATAGCTTGATATTCTGGATGTTCTTTTGGCTGATTTTGGGAGTCAGGTTCAAACATCAGACGTAATTGGACGCGGATCTCGCTGCTTAAAGTCGGAATTTGATGGCTGAGGCGGCGCAAATGACGTTCTAGTCTATCGAATGGTTCGATTGAATGGGTCGCATAAGTAATTTTCCCCTGCTCTAAGTAGATTGACCAGGAGACTGAATTGCTTAATACTTGTATGTAGGTACTATCCGAGCAGCCAGATAGCTGCCTTAGCAAACTCAGAGGACGTAGTTTGGAGAATGTGCCAGAATTATTCATAATTTTGGAGAATTTACGCAAATTTCGACCGAATATTTGTAATTTTCAATATTGACAAATTAGGCCTTTTGTTATTTTTAATATTTCTCTAATAACAAATTTTTCTTGTCAGCTATGTATATATATCTTACAAGTAATAAAAATAACAGTATAGCTTGTTTATGACATTTAGCAATATATATACCGAAAGCAGAGATGTTTCTGCTGATTACTATGCTTGAAGTTGAGATATATACCAAATTCTTCTTTTAATGCTGATGAAGTAAATTTTGCAAGCGTTAATTTCATCTAAAAAATGATTTCCCTACATAGAATCTTTAAAATTCTTTGTAGGCAAACGTACGTATTTGTTATAATGTGTATATGTTATGTGTACTTTTTGCTAGATGCACCGCTACGGGCAATGTAACTGCCTGGTAAATTTCCTTTTACTCAACAATCTCTTAGTTAAGATTTCCTTAATTGTTTCGTGAATTTAGTAGTAATAATCTGTTAAATAAGTATGAAAGCATTCACCAAAAAAGACAATAATTGTAGTCTTGCGGGCGCTTTCAATTATATACTTTGAGAAAAAGGAAAATTAGGCTTTGGACTATAACATAACACAAAAAGTTATGCCCGATACATTAAGACTTGATGAAGTAGTGGATTTTGCGGAGAACCCGGAACCACGTTGTCCTTGTGTGCTGCTGCTAGACACATCTGGTTCTATGCAAGGAGAACCAATCGAGGCATTGAATCAGGGCTTGCTGAGTTTTAAGGATGAATTAGTAAAAAATTCTCTGGCGGCAAGAAGAGTGGAGGTGGCCATTGTCACTTTTGATAGTAATGTGAATGTGGTGCAAGACTTTGTAACAGCCGATCAATTCAACCCGCCAATTTTGATGGCTCAGGGACTGACTACTATGGGGGCGGGAATTCATAAAGCTTTGGACTTGATTGCCGATCGCAAAGCTCAATATCGCGCTAACGGCATTGCTTATTATCGTCCTTGGGTATTTATGATTACAGACGGAGAACCCCAAGGCGAAATGGATCATTTGGTAGGGGAAGCTTCCCAGCGATTGCAAGCTGATGAAATAAATAAACGCGTTGCTTTTTTTAGCGTAGGTGTGGAAAATGCTAATATGACACGCTTAAGCCAAATAACTGTGCGTACTCCCCTGAAATTGAAAGGGCTTAACTTTATAGAAATGTTCGTCTGGCTGTCAACTAGCATGTCAGCCGTTTCCCATTCTCAAGTGGACGAACAGGTGGCACTACCGCCCATAGGCTGGGGTTCTGTTTAATCCCAATCGCGGCTTTATGCTTACACAGCTGTTGAAAAAGAATTTATGAAGACCTCAAAACAGATTCCTCACTGGCGGGTAGTAGCCGCATCTGTATGTGGCACCAGCCACGTAAAAAACAACCAGCTGTGTCAGGATGCCCACCACTGGGTGCTTTTGCCAGATAATGTTTTGATTGCGGCTGCGGCGGATGGTGCGGGTTCCGCCAGTCAGGGAAAGGTAGGGGCGATGGTTGCTGTGGAAACGGCGATAGAAAATCTTTCTATTAAAGAAATCACCCGAGAATCCCTAATTGATGATTTTGAGGTGCGATCGCTTTTAACTGATGCAATGATTGCCGCCAAAAAAGCCATAGAGGATGAAGCGGCTGCTTGCAATCACCTACCCCAGGACTTAGCAACTACCTTAATTTTGACGATCGCCACACCATTCATGGTGGCGGTGGCGCAAATCGGTGATGGTGTGGCAGTGGCGAAGGATGTCGCAGGCAACCTGATTTCACTTACCATGCCCAACCACGGCGAATATATCAACGAAACTACTTTTTTGACTTCGCCCGGTGCTTTAGAATCAGCTCAGATGAACGTTTGGCGCGAAGCCATAGCCAATGTCGGCATCCTCACCGATGGACTGCAATTGCTAGCAATGAATATGACTGTTGGTGAGCCTCACAAACCGTTCTTTTTCCCTTTGTTTGACTTCGCAGCGACTGTTGAGGATAAAACAGAGGCAAAAGACCAGTTGGTGAAGTTTTTGCGTTCCGAGCGGATTACTCAACGTACTGATGATGATTTGACGCTAATAATAGCTGCTTTTAGCGATTAACTAGCAATCAATTAACTAGGAATATCTCTGGCAGTTAGCATCCTAAATGACTCCCACTAATCATAATTCTATCATGCAGGTAATACGTTGTCTTCCCAACCAACAAGATACTACTCTTAACCTCAGCGTCAGTTTGGGACGTGGCGGTGAAGCTTGTGTTTATATAGTGCCTAACGACGCCAATGTCGTGGCAAAGGTTTATCACAAGCCTACAGTCGCCCATGCCCGCAAACTGCAGGTGATGCTTGAGTATCCACCGGAAAACCCAACGGCGAGTTTGGAACATATTTCGATTGCTTGGCCCGATGAGGTTTTGCGGGCGGCAGATGGAAGCGATCGCATCATTGGCTTTTTGATGCCGCGCATTCGCGGGATGCGTCCGGTAATCGACTTTTACAATCCCAGAACTCGCCGTCAACATTGTCCTTTATTTAGCTATCAGTACTTGATCCGTACTGCCCGTAACTTGGCAGGGGCGATGGCAGCTTTACACGCAGGCGGATATTGCGTAGGTGATGTGAACGAGTCGAATATCCTCGTCAGCGATACAGCATTAGTGACGTTGGTTGACACCGATTCGTTCCAGGTAAAAGACCCAGATAAAAATGTTGTTTATCGCTGTCAAGTAGGCAAACCAGAATTTACCCCACCGGAACTGCAAAATAAAACTTTTGCCCAGTGCGATCGCGTTCCCACCCATGACTTGTTTGGGTTGGGGGTAGTGATATTCCAACTATTAATGGAAGGCACTCACCCATTTTCCGGCATTTATGAAGGGCAAGGCGAACCACCGCCCTACGAAGCACGCATCGCCAACGGTCATTTTACTTACAGTCAAAAGCGGAAAGTTCCTTACCTCCCAACGCCAATCGCCCCACCTTGGGAAACTCTCCATCCCCGCTTGCAAGAAATGTTTGTGCGTTGTTTTGAAGATGGATACCACAACCCGCAACTGCGACCGAGTGCTTCAAATTGGTTGTTGGCGCTGGCGGAAGCCGAAGATGCTTTGGTGACTTGTTCTGCAAACCCCCAACACCGCTATAGCAGCCACCTCCACGCTTGTCCCTGGTGCGAACGCACCGTGCGCTTGGGCGGACGCGACCCCTTCCCATCCCTTGAAGCCATAGCAGCTAAAGTACACCTACAACCGCGAGTCAAACAAAAAAGCTGCCACAATCTTGAACAGCGATCGCCACAACTCGCCGCGATTGCAGGAACCCAACTCAATCATCGGCAACCGATAACGCCGCAAAACATTCCTTACTATAAACCTTCCAAAAAACCCAGGTTTTATCCTGTTATACTTTGCTTGTTGGGTTTTGGTTTATTAGGATATTTGGACTTAGTAATTAAATTTACGCGTCCCTTTGTGATCCAAAATGCTTATATCCAACAAACGATAAGTTCGCGTCAGGCAACCCCCAACAAGCTATCTTTTGCAGACTACTACAAGCAGGGTCACGCTTCTTACAAAGTGCGGAACTACGAGCAAGCAATTGAAAACTTTAGCAATGCAATTCAACAAGACCCCAAAAACGCCAAAGCTTTTGTAAATCGTGGCAATGCTCGCTACAACATGAAAGATTATGAAGGCGCACTTGCAGACTATAGCGAAGCACTTAAAATCAATTCTAACGAAGTGAAAGCTTATGTAAATCGGGGTAACGTTCACTATATGCTAGCCGAATATAGCAGCGATCCAGACCGAGAATACAATTTAGCGATCGCCGACTTGAATAATGCCCTGCGACTCAATCCCAATGAAGTTGAAGGTTTCATCAGACGCGGTATTGTTCGCTCCCAAATGGCCAAATACAGCGGTGACTCTCAACAAGATTACAAAAAAGCAATTGAAGACTTTAACCAGGCGTTAAATCTCAATTCATCCAAAGCAGAAGCCTACTTCCAGCGGGGTAACGTTCGCTATCAAATAGCCCAATATAGCAGCGACTTTGACCAAGAATACAAAAAAGCAATCTTTGATTTTAATCAAGCACTAAATATTAATCCCCAAATGGCGAAAGTTTATCTCAAACGAGGTATTGTTAGCTATGAACTAGCTCAATATGGGGGTAAAGACTCTCGCGATCGCCAAATGCAAGCTGTAAACGATTTACAAATAGCTGCCAAAATCTTCCTTGAACAAGAAGATATGGATAATTACCAACAAGCACTCAGCAGTATTTGTGTAGTTGTAGAAAACAAATGCGACACCTTCTTGCAAAACTCCAACTTACCAGGACAAACTAATTGAAAAAAAAATAACTGAAAACAATCAAAACAACTCATAACTAGCCGATTTTTTGTATCGAGAAAGCGAAGCCCAAGCTACTTACTCATTGGCTTTCGCTTTAGCTAGTTATTTCATCTTTTTTTATTATTTTATTTAAGTAGTTTCACTACTATTTTTGAGTTCTTTTGAGCATTTTACCAAGCTTTTTGATTTTTTTACAGACAAAACAATTTTATTTATCTTGTCTTCATACTTAAGAGTGAAATTACAGTTAGATTATATACTGAGAAATTTGAAAATCAATTTGACTTGAATTGATTTGATTTTCTTATCAATCAAAATTTCATCTGCCTAAAAATTAAGAGGTAATCCATGAAAGCAGTCATTTTGGCTGGGGGTCTTGGCACGCGCCTAAGCGAGGAAACTAGCGTCAGACCCAAGCCAATGGTCGAAATTGGTGGTAAGCCAATTTTGTGGCACATCATGAAGACTTATTCTGCCCACGGTATTAATGAATTCATCATTTGCTGCGGTTACAAGGGTTACGTAATTAAAGAGTATTTTGCCAACTACTTCTTGCACATGTCAGACGTGACATTTGATATGCGGTTTAATCAGATGAGCGTGCATTCCGGTTATGCCGAACCTTGGCGCGTCACCTTAGTAAACACCGGTGACAACACAATGACTGGCGGACGCTTAAGGCAAGTTAGAGAGCATATTGGCAATGATACTTTTTGCTTCACCTACGGCGACGGTGTAAGCAACGTCAATATTACAGAGTTAATTAAATTTCACAAAGAACAAAAAACTTTAGGAACACTAACTGCAGTTCAACCCGCAGGACGCTTTGGTGCCATTTCCTTAGGACAAGAGCAAACCAAAATCAGCAGATTTCATGAAAAACCTGAAGGTGATGGTGCATGGGTGAATGGCGGTTATTTTGTTTTAGAACCGGAAGTAATTAATTTAATTGCTGATGACTCCAGTGTGTGGGAGAAAGAACCATTAGAAAAATTAGCAGATATGCAACAATTATCTGCTTATAAACATCATGGTTTTTGGCAACCGATGGATACTTTACGAGATAAAAACTACCTCGAAGAGCTATGGAATGGTAATAAGGCTCCTTGGAAAGTCTGGTAGGAAAAGAGTTTGGAGTTTTGAGTTTGGAGTTATGAGTTATTAAATTAGAAATTTAATTTAATAACAATTTGGAAAAAGAATGCGAAAAAGAGATTGTTAAAATCACCGCAGTTCGGAGGGTTTCACAATCTCAAATCTCAAATCCTGTTAGGGTTTAACTTTTCACTCTTAACTTGAATAAATTTAGTAGAATTGTAGGTGCAAGAATACTATGTATGATTTTGCAATTATAGGTGGCGGCATAGTTGGACTTTCTACGGGCATGGCTTTATGCCGACGCTATCCCAACGCGCGAATTTTAGTACTAGAAAAAGAAAGTAAATGGGCATTTCACCAAACTGGTAATAACAGCGGTGTGATTCACTCTGGCGTTTATTACAAACCAGGAAGTTTCAAAGCTAAATTTTGCCGTGATGGTGCCCGATCAATGGTAGAGTTTTGTCAAGAGCATGGAATTGATTATGAAGTTTGTGGCAAAGTAATTGTAGCCACAGATGAAGAAGAATTACCTCGCTTAGAAAATCTTTACAAGCGCGGTTTAGAAAATGGCATAGAAGTTAAGCGAATCAGCGCTGAAGAAGTTAAAGAAATTGAACCTCATGTCAGTTGTGTAGCTGGAATTCGGGTATTTTCAACTGGTATTGCCAATTACAAGCAAGTTTGTTTGAAATACGCCGAATTAATCGAAAAACAGGGGGGAGAACTGCGACTCAATACAAAAGTTGAGAAAATCACCCGCAGCGCCAACCATCAGGTGTTGGAAACCAATAACGGCATGTTTGCAACTCGCTTCGTAATCAATTGTGCCGGATTGCATAGCGATCGCATAGCCAAATTAGGTCAAGTCGATCCGCAAGCCAAAATCGTACCCTTCCGGGGAGAGTATTACGAACTCACCCCCGAAAAACGCTATCTGGTGAAAACACTAATTTACCCCGTTCCCAATCCCGATTTTCCCTTCTTGGGTGTCCATTTTACCCGGATGATTGATGGTAGCGTCCACGCCGGACCAAATGCCGTCCTCAGCTTCAAACGCGAAGGTTATAAAAAAACAGATTTTGACCTACGTGATTTTACTGAAGTAATGACCTACCCCGGTTTCTGGAAATTGGCAGCAAAACACGCCGACGAAGGTATCAAAGAAATCATTCGCTCCTTCAGCAAAGCAGCCTTTGTGCGGAGTTTGCAAAAATTAATACCCGAAGTCCAAGCAGAGGATTTGGTTCCCTGTCATGCAGGAGTTCGCGCTCAAGCCTTAATGAACGATGGCAAATTAGTAGACGACTTTTTAATCGTTCAAGGTCAAAACTCAGTCCACGTATGCAATGCACCTTCTCCCGCTGCCACTTCTTCCATTGAAATTGGCAAAGCAATTGTCGCGCAAATCCCCGAACAGACGCATTTGCAAGCAACAATAAATCAACTTTAGATTACTGAGGAACACGTATTACTTAGTGAAAGCCAGCGCTACTGAAAAGCCAGAAGCGCGGGCATTCTTTCTGAGTTGACGCGTGCATTTTCTGGTAGCATCTAAAACAAAGGCTAGAAAACTAGGAAATTCATCGGGGTAAAAATTATGGTAGTTCGTTCCCATACTCAGGCGATTGTTCTTGTTTGTGCTGCTGACAATAACTATGCAATGCCACTTGCTGTCACAGTTCGATCGGCAGTGGCAAATCTTAAAAGCGATCGCAAGCTACACTTATTTGTTCTTGATGGAGGAATTAGCGAAGCAAACAAAGAAAAAATTGCGCGATCGCTTAACTCAGAACAAGTAGATATTTCTTGGATACAACCAGATAATTCGCTTTTTGAAAATCTCGTATTAACCAGACATCTGACAGCGGCTTGCTATTATCGGCTTTTAATTACTGACTTTTTGCCTCAAGAGTTTGATAAAGCAATTTATTTAGATACAGATATGGTAGTCACGGTAAATTTAGAAGAATTATGGAACATAGACATTGGAAATAATTATGCATTAGCAGTTCCAGATGATGTTGAATTGAATATATCAATGTCTGAAGGTTTGCGGAACTACAAAGAAGTAGGCATTAACCCGGATTATAAATATTTTAATTCGGGACTTTTAGTGATTAATTTAAAAAAATGGCGCAGCGAGAATATAGGAAAACAAGTTCTTGAATATATCCAACAAAATAGTGAATATGTGCGGAACGACCAAGACGGCTTAAACGCAATTATTGCAGGTAAATGGGGAGAACTCCACCCGAAATGGAATCAAATGCCCAGAATATACAATTATTCTTTAGGAGAAGATAATCCATTTCCAGAACATGTCTATAACGAGTTACTGAATCAGCCTTGCATCATTCACTATACTAATTCTCCTAAACCGTGGTATGCAGGGTTGCGAGCTGAATGTACGCACCCCAAAAAAGGTTTATTCTTCCAATATCTTGACATGACAGCTTGGTCGGGATGGCGGGATACAATCTGGAGACGTTTGGTGCGAAAATTCATGAAATTAACATCATTAAACCCCTCCAAATTATGAGAATAATATGTTATCAACATTAATGAAAGAGCAGGATAATACATAATCTTAGTAAATCTGGCATACCCGCTCATGTAATTTTACCCTGCAATCTCACAGAGCAATCTAATTGAAGCAATCAAACTATAGGAACTGAAAACAATGAAAGTTCTCGTCACTGGCACCGAAGGTTATTTGGGTTCATTATTACCTCCCTTATTGATAGAAAAAGGACACGAAGTAATCGGCGTAGACACCGGATTTTATAAAGTTGGTTGGTTGTACAACGGTACAGAAGTGACAGCCAAAACTCTCAACAAAGATATTCGCCACATCACCTTAGAAGATTTACAAGGTGTTGATGCTGTAGTTCACATGGCTGAACTTTCCAACGACCCCACCGGACAATTATCACCCACTATCACCTACGACATTAACCACAAAGGTTCCCTTCGCCTTGCCGAACTTGCTAAAGAAGCAGGCGTGCGTCGTTTTGTATATATGTCTTCCTGCAGCGTTTATGGCGTTGCAACAGAAGGTGATGTCACAGAAGAATCACCGGTGAATCCGCAGACAGCTTATGCCGAATGTAAAACTTTTGTAGAAAGAGATGTTCAGCCACTAGCTGATGATGACTTCTCTCCCACTTTTATGCGGAATGCTACAGCCTTTGGTGCTTCCCCCAGAATGCGCTTTGATATTGTTTTAAATAACTTGTCGGGGTTGGCTTGGACTACCAAAGAAATCAAGATGACCAGCGACGGTACGCCTTGGCGTCCCTTAGTCCACGCCTTGGATATTTGTAAGGCAATTGTTTGCACCCTTGAAGCACCACGAGATATTGTCCACAATCAAATCTTTAACGTCGGTGATACCGCGAATAATTATCGAGTTAAAGAAATTGCCGAAATTATTGCGGATGTTTTTATAGGTTGTAAATTGTCCTTTGGTGATAGCGGTGCAGACAACCGCAGCTATCGCGTATCTTTCGAGAAGATTAACACAATGCTGCCCGGATTTAAATGTGATTGGAATGCCCAACGCGGTGCCCAGCAGCTATTTGATTTATTTAGCCAAATTGATATGACAGAAGAAACTTTCTTATCTAGAGGTTTCACTCGCTTGAAGCAATTAGAATATCTGATTCGCACCCAGCAAATTGACCAAGATTTCTTCTGGACTAAAAAGTAAATCGAGTTTCCGGTTTGCATTCAAGCAACTCAACTAAGCTTCCGAATCAAATCTTTTTGATTCGGACTTCATCTCAGCTACTAAAGCGTTTGAAACTAGGAATGCATTGGTTTTTGGTAATTGCACAAGCAAAGAAAGCGGGTTTGCTTTCTAAATAATGGACAAATAGATCATCAGGAAGTTCGTTTGCATAAAGTTGATTGATTCAACTGACTATTAACTAGGACAACTACTAGAGCCGAACTATCTTAAAGGACTGATTGATGAATAAATTTTTTCCACATCAGAAAAAAAAGTAATTGGAAAATCCTCTTTGGAGCTTTAACAAGATGGCCTTGTACGACAATCAATATAATGTTTTCCTACTGGATGTTAGTAAGTGCCTCTGCTTGGAAAAGCCATTTTTCATTAAATAAAGTAGAAAATACTTTGCAAGAAAGAGTGTTAATCGCCAACTATCTATTAACATCGATTCTTGGCGATGATTATTCATTCACCAATTTAACCTGTTCCCTTTTTGACATGAATAAACTACTTACTATTGCCATTCCCACTTACAATCGCGCTGAGTTACTTGATAAACAGCTTGCATGGCTGGCTCAAGCTATCAAAGGTTTTGAAGCTGACTGCGAAATCTTAGTATCTGATAATTGTTCTACCGATAATACTCAGTATATCATCAAAAAGTGGCAAGGGATACTCAGCAATATTACATTTAATTCCAACAAAAACCCAGAAAACTTAGGCGTGATGAAAAATATCATTTATTGCCTGAGTGCTGCCACAACAAAATATGTTTGGACAATTGGCGATGATGACCCAATTCAAGACAGAAGCATTCCTTATGTCATCAGCAAGCTGAAAAAACACGAAGATTTATCATTACTGTTTCTCAACTTTTCCGGTCGGAATAAAATCACAGGCGAACCAGTTCATCCACCAACAATAGTTGGCAATCGCTGGTTTGATGCTGATACTGAAGATGGTTGTGGTGATGGCAAAGCGATATTTGAACATTGTTTCAATAAAAGTGTTGGTGCCGTCATCTTTCTAACTGCAACGATATATCGAACTGACTTAGTAAAACGCGCTCTCGAAATCTGGAAAGATGCTGCGAATAATTGGATATCTTTAGCATATTTAGCCGGTTATTGTGCAGCTAATGGCAGTGTGATTGTTACTAAAGAAACCTTTATGGAATGTATTGTTGGTGTTAGTTATTGGCAGAAAGAGCCAAAATCTGCACTATTAATGCAGTACAAACACATCCCTGAAATTATTACAAAACTTCAAGAAGTTGGATATTCTAAGCAATTTTGCAATCGGATGATTTTGCAAAACTTTAAAGATGTCAGTTTGAAAGTTTTTTTGGGCGCTTTCAGAAGATGGCCTGTATTTGCCGTCAATGTCGGAATTAGCTTTTTGGCTTTAGTAGGCTTGTCTGCTTTTGAACAGATTTATCAGCCAAATTTCAGCGGAGCCGAATCAAGACTTACTACTACTGAAGAAGTAGGAAGTTAGAAGCAATAAACCTCTAACATCGATATCCAAAACAATCAAACTGAGTTTATGGACAAGGTAGTAATTATATGCTTAACACCATCACCAACAAAGTATCTGAACTGAAATCAGAGTTAGATTACAGAACTGCACTCCTGAATCATAGGCAAAATTTGCCTGCACTTGAGAAAAGCGATCGCATAATTGTTGATGCACTCAAACGCGAAGGCGCTTGCGTCACTTCTCTTGAAGAATTAGGATTGTCCCTCACTCCAGACCTTCTCAAAGCAGCTTACAACCAGCTTGACCGCATGGGAACTCCTAACGCCAACCGTGCTGGCAAAAAACTGCCGCAAATTTACACAGTTACAGACATACCAGAATTTTCTGCCTGGGGAAAGCAACAAAGACTGCTAAACATAATTGAAAATTATATCGGTCTTCCCGTCGCTTTTCAGGGCGTACATTTACGCAAAGACTTTCCCAACGAAAATCAATTTGGGACTTTGTTATGGCATAAAGATTCAGAAGACCGCCGCATGGTCAAAGCCATTATTTATTTGACAGATGTCGAAGAAAAACACGGGCCATTTGAATATGTTCCACTATCTTTGACCTCGGCAAATAGTCTGAATTACTATCGCATTTATTATAAACTTTGGAAGGCTGGTTATGTAGGCATCAACGACGAACAACTAGAACCAATTATCCCCAAATCAGCTTGGAAATCCTGTCCGGGACCTGCAGGAACCGTAATTTTGACAGATCCAAGAGCTGCTTTACATCACGGGACATTACGGTCAGAAGAGCGGTCAGCGCTATTTTATGTTTATACCGCCAATCCTCCCAAAAGACCAGAACTTTGCACTCAATATTGGGATGATACCTTTGCCAAACCAGAGTCCGTAAAAGTTTCCACCTAATTTTGTTTTGCAGCAGCTAGTTTTCAGGAATTGCAAATTTTGTCTTGTAGTAAATATTCATATCGAGGTTCTCTATGATTTTCACCCAAACCGAACTCAAAGGTGCATACGTAATTGATTTAGAACATAAGGAAGACAACCGTGGTTTCTTTGCCCGGACTTTCTGTGCTAAAGAATTTGAGGAACACGGTTTAAAGCCAACTGTTGCCCAATGTAACTTATCTTATAACTACAAAAAAGGCACAATGCGGGGAATGCACTATCAAATTCCCCCAGCAGCAGAAACAAAATTAGTTCGCTGTACTAAAGGCGCTATCTATGATGTAATTATTGATATGCGTACCGAGTCGCCCACGTTTTTATCCCACTTTGGTGTGGAACTAACCGCAGATAACCGCCGTGCGTTGTATGTCCCGGAAATGTTTGCCCACGGTTATCAAGCACTCACAGATGATGCTGAGATTATATATCAAGTGAGTGAATTCTACACGCCTGGGTATGAGCGGGGTTTGCGTTATGACGACCCATTTTTTAATATTGAATGGCCTTTAGAAGTGACGGTAATTTCCGAGAAAGATTTAAATTGGCCCTTGATGAGAATGATGAGTGTGGGAGTTGCTGAATAATATGCGATAAAAATTCCGATTTAGATTAGGTAAATCAAGTTTGGGTTATAAATCCCAAAAATTTTCTTTCTCTTGTTGGCGATACTGTTAATTTTTGTCAAAAAAAAATAACAGTTTTCATCAATTAAATCCTTGGGTTCCAGGTTGTTTCCCTCAAACAAAAACAACCTCACAAAAACACAGGTTGCTTTTTTTATTACTGATACAGTTTCCCACTTTGTTATAACAAATTATACAAAGTTTTTGCAAGGAAATCCGGTAAAATTTCTAGCAGCATGTTAGTGATTGTCGCTAACAATACAGAAACAAATCTCGAGGAGTTTAAATGATTATTGTCGATCGCGCTTTACAAGCCCGTGCAGAAGCAGGCAACCCCGTCAAAGTTGGAATGATTGGTGCTGGCTTTATGGGTCGGGGTATTGCAAATCAAATTGCGAATTCCGTTCCGGGGATGGAGTTAGTTGCGATCTCCAACCGCAAGATTGATGCAGCCCAGCGTGCTTATTCGGAAGCGGGAGTTGAAGATATCAAAGTCGTTTCAACGGTCACCGAATTAGAAGATGCGATCGCACGCGGTCAGTATGCTGTCACCGAAGATGCGATGTTGCTGTGTCGCGCCGCAGGCATCGATGCAATCATTGAAGTCACAGGTGCGGTAGAATTTGGCGCGAATATCGTCCTAGAAGCTCTAGCCCACCGCAAGCATGTGATTATGATGAACGCCGAACTTGACGGCACCATCGGTCCGATCCTCAAAGTCCATGCAGATAAAGCAGGCGTCATCCTCAGCGCTTGCGACGGCGACCAGCCAGGGGTGGAAATGAACTTGTACCGCTTTGTAAAAAGTATTGGTTTAACTCCCCTGTTGTGCGGTAACATCAAAGGATTGCAAGACCCCTATCGCAACCCCACCACCCAGGAAGCATTTGCCAAGCGCTGGGGTCAGAAAGCCCACATGGTAACCAGCTTCGCAGACGGAACGAAAATTTCTTTCGAGCAAGCGATCGTTGCCAACGCCACAGGGATGACAGTCGCGAAACGAGGCATGCTGGGTTATGACTACACCGGTCATGTTGATGAAATGACCAACATGTATGATGTAGACCAGCTAAAAGAATTGGGCGGTATTGTTGATTATGTAGTTGGTGCAAAACCAGGTCCGGGAGTCTTCGTGTTTGCAACACACGACGATCCAAAGCAACGTCACTATCTCAACTTGTACAAGTTGGGTGAAGGACCGCTTTACAGCTTCTACACTCCTTATCACCTTTGTCATTTTGAAGTGCCCTTGTCAGTGGCACGCGCCGTATTATTCCAAGATGCTGTAATGTCTCCCCTCAATGGTCCCCTTGTGGATGTAGTCACCACAGCCAAAATCGACTTGAAAGCTGGGGAAACCTTGGATGGTATCGGTTATTACATGACCTACGGTCAATGTGAAAAATCCAGCATTACCCAAGAGCAAAACCTGCTACCCATCGGTTTAGCTGAAGGTTGTCGCCTGAAGCAAGATGTGCCTAAAGATAAAGTCCTCACCTACGATGATGTAGAATTGCCAGCAGGCAGACTTTGCGACAAATTGCGAGCTGAGCAAAACGCTTATTTTGCTTCTGGAAAAACCCTCGCAGCAGTTAAGTAACAGCCCCAGAAAGGCAGTAGTAGCGAGTATTTCAGTGCGGCACTCAGAAATGTTAACTGTTTTCTGTAAAAATAGAAAAAAATTAATCATGAATTTCTGATGGCAATCTGATAAAGAAATCGTTTGCTACTGCCATTCCAGCAGTTAAGCAGAAAAAAAATTCTTGTTATGGTTTTCTCAATTAAGTAAAAATGTTTAGAAAAACTATTATTATAAAGAAACTTATAAACCATGTTCAATTCTCCCACAGACAAGAAATATCTGGTTTATAAATAATCCGCGATCATTCAAATAAACTTCAAATTCAGTTGACGGAAAATTTATGAAAATTGCTCTTGTCCATGATTACTTAACCCAGCGCGGTGGGGCAGAGCGCGTGTTTGAATTGCTTTGTAAGCGCTACCCCGAAGCAGATATTTTCACGTCTTTATACAACCCTCAAGAAACTATAGATTTGGGCGAGCGGATAGTCAAAACAACTTTCTTACAAAACATTCCAGGTGCAGCAAAGTATTTCAGGTTGATGGCTCCTTTATATTTTCCTGCATTTCGCGCCCTAGACCTGCAAGACTACGATTTAATTATCAGCAGTAGCACCAGCTTTGCTAAAGCCGTGCGAAAAAAACCTTCTTCCCGCCACATTTGTTTTTGTCATAATGTCACCCGTTTTTTGTGGGATACAGAAACTTATTTGCGGGAGTACGGTGATTACAGATATTTTGCTCCTTTAATTGAACAAATATTTCAATTAATGAGAAAGCTAGACCTGACATACGCACAGGAACCCGACCTTTATATTGCTAATTCTAGCGTTGTTGCTAGGCGCATTCAAACTATTTACGGCAAAAAAGCCATTGTAATTAACTATCCAATTGATACGAATAAATTCATCTTTGAAGAAACAAAAGACGAATATTATCTTGCCTCAGCTAGGATGATCGGCTATAAACGTCTTGATATAATAGTCGAAGCTTTTAATTGGTTGGGGTGGCCGTTATTGATATCAGGGAACGGTCCAGAGCGAGAGCGCTTAAAATCCAAAGCATTAGACAATATTGAGTTTGTAGGACACGTAACTGATGCACAACGCACTCAGTTGTTTTCCAAAGCGAAATCAGTTATTGTTGCAGCTTTAGAAGACTACGGATTAGTTCCAGTAGAAGCAAACGCTAGTGGAACACCAGTTATCGCTTACGGAGCAGGTGGAGTTTTAGATACCCAGATACCAGGTAAAACAGGAGTATTTTTTAACAGACAAACACCCGACTCACTGCAAGCTGCATTATTAAAAGCCAAGGAAATCTCTTGGGATTACGAAAACATCCACAATCATGCTGTGACACATTTTTCAGAAGAAGCATTCTTTAGTAAAGTAGAGCAGGTTATTGACCAAGCTTATAGTTTACATCCATCATTCATTTGAATTGTTCGCTGAGGTTGCTTAAAAGTGATTCAAACTAGTCTAAATCCCAATGTAAATCCAGTTGTTGAATCCGAACCGGGTTATGGACAACTGTTTGCAGTTTTAATACGTAGATTTCCTTGGTTTTTAATAGTATTTCTTGCTTCTATTGCTGGAGCTGGTTTCATGACTTCTAAGACAGCCCCTACATACAAAAGCACCATGCAGTTGTTAGTCGAACCGAACTATCAAGGTAAGAGAGAAACATCTGCTGCTGGAGAAAATCAGCTAATTGACCCGACTGTAGAGATAGACACTGCAACTCAGCTTAACTTGATGAAGAGTTCCGATCTGATTCAAAAAGCCGTTAATAAACTTCAAGGTGAATATCGGGATATAACTGTCGATGAAATTAGAAGCTCTTTAGTCTTAGAGCAAATAAGATCCAAAGAAGATAATATCGCTACTAAAATCTTACAAATTGAATATACCAGTTTCAACCCAGTTAAGACGCAAAAAGTTTTACAAGCAATGCGCGATGTTTATGTAGATTACAACAGAAAACAGCAGGACGAACGTTTAAAAAAGGGTCTGAGAGTTATTAGAGACCAGTTAAAAACGGTACGTGACGATGTTAGTGTGGCTGAGAGAAAACTGCAACAGTTTCGCAGCACTGAGAATTTAACCGATCCGGAGTCAAGGGCGAAAGCTTTAGAAGACTCTTTAAACAATATTGTGCAGGCGCGACGCGAAACTCGTTCTCAGTATGAGGAAGCTTTAGCTCGCAACAAATCTTTACAAGAACAATTGAACCGGACTCCGCAAAATGCCTTAGTTTCTTCTCGTCTGAGTCAGTCTACTCGCTATCAAGCGTTACTTAACGAAATTCAAAAAACAGAATTGGCTTTAGCGCAAGAACGTTTGCGTTTTACAGATGAGACTCCTAGCGTGCAAAAGCTGGTAGAACAACGTCAAAGCCAGCTGGAATTATTACAAAAAGAGGTAGGGCAAACCTTGGGAGGAGAACCCAAGACTGTTGCTTCTGGGGATTCGCTTCTCAAACAAGGAAACGATAGTGCAATTGACCTCAATCTTGCCGGTCAGTTGGTAGAGACGCAAACAAATATACTTGCTTTAAGCGCTCGCGATCAAACTCTGGTAAGTAGCGAAACGCAACTGCGTACCGAACTGAAAAAATTTCCAAATCTGTTGGCTGAGTACAACCGCTTGCAACCACAAATACTACTTAGCCGCCAAAGGTTAGAGCAGTTGTTAAAGATAGAGCAAGAAGTCAGACAGGAACTGGAAAAGGGTGGATTTCAATGGCAGCCTGTGGAACAACCACAATTAGGCAGGCAGTTGGGTCCCAATCTCCAGCAGAATTTGTTGTTGGGGGCAGTGGTTGGGTTAATGTTGGGAGGTATTGCTGCCTTTATTCGCGAAGCGGCTGATGATTCGGTTCATACCACTGCTGAGTTAGAGAAGCAAGTTGCTTTGCCGTTGTTGGGAGCAACTCCCAAATTGCCAGCAGCTAAACCGAGAGAATCAGTGATTAAGTTGCCTTTTGGCAAGCCAGAAGTTCTTTCTCCTTGGACAATTCAGGTATTGCAATCACCGCCGCGTTGGGAATCGCTGGATCTGATTTATAAAAATATTGAACTTGTCAATTCGGTTTCGGCGTTCAAATCGTTGATGATTACTTCGGCGTTACCTGATGAAGGTAAGTCTGCTTTGGCGTTGGGTTTGGCAATGAGTGCTGCTCGTTTGCACAAACGCGTATTGCTGATTGATGCCAATTTACGCGACCCCAGTTTGCACAAACAGTTGAATCTTCCTAACGAACAGGGGCTGTCAACTTTACTGACAAGTGATATTGCTTTACCCAATCAAATTAGCATTGATTCTTCTGGCTCATCCTACATTGATATTTTGACTGCCGGACCAACGCCAGCCGATCCGGCTAACTTATTGAGTTCGCCTCGCATGGCGCAGTTGATGGCAAGATTTGAGGAGAACTACGATTTGGTAGTTGTTGATGCTCCTCCAGTTCTCGGCTTGGTAGATGCGATGCTGACTGCATCATCTTGTCGTAGTGTGGTTATGGTGGCAAGCATTGGTAGGGTGACTCGAAACCAGTTGGCGCAAGCTACAGGGATGCTAAGTCGGTTAAATTTAATTGGGGTGGTGGCAAATGGGGTATCAAATGCCAATACCTATATACCTTATGTAAGACACCAACGTTTGGCGCTGCAACAAGTTGTGGAAAAATAGAGTGTTAAGTTAACGTGAGGAAAAAACATTAAAGCTCTCAAGAAACACATTCTAAAGATGGCAGATGGCAGATGGCAGATGGCACTTATGAAGGAATAAAGAAGGTGCTTCTGTAATGAGTAACGGGTGGTGTTGTGCCCGTCGGTCGCTGTTATAAAAATAGGAGAAAGGGGAAAGGGAAAGGAAAAGGGGGAAGGGGGAAGAGAGATTTTCTCTAGGTATTAGAAGGCTGATTCCGCTACAAAAAACCTTCTAATAACTTAATTAAGGCATAAATAAAATTGTCCGCTTTTTACGAAGACCTAAGAAACCGGGTTTCTGGGAGACTAAGTACGAGGGTATTCGACACCCCATCGACAGAAACCCGGTTTCTCTCATACGCAGAAGCCTTAAGATTTACTTTATAAATGGTCTCTGAGGGGGTGTAATACCATTTCACGTTAATCACGATACATATAAATCCTCTTTAGCGTAGCAATGCTATGTCTCTACACGGTCTGCATTTATATTAGCGTTTTGGTGAAATGGTGTAACTGTCCCCTTTTGCTTATAAGCATTGTGTGCTTGCATTCATGAGCGGGCATCTCGGACTGTTCGCGGCATTAAATAATCTTATTTGAAGGTAAACCACAGCAGACGCAATCATTCGCGTTTTCTCTGAATAATTATTTACAGAAGATTTTTGCTGCCTTGTCAACATTTCAAAATTTATCTACAACGAACTATGCAAACCTGTCTTTCTCATGCCCAATGCTTGCTATCATATTTACAATTAAAAATCTCTAAAGTTTTTGTAGATTACTAAAGATTGTTTCGTTTGCTTAATCGTATTAGTTATTATAATTTAATTAAGGTTTTTTTATGCCAACAATATGCTTTTGTTAAAATCAGTTACAATTATTCAGTAAGGTGCTGATTGCGTAGTCCTACATTCAGCCGACATTCAGCCGATTCATCACAACTTAATATTTGTCAGGCAAAAAGACTCCTTCTTTAAAGAATAAATAAAGAAGCTCTCCAAACAAATGCTATTTCTACCAAGTCTTATATTCTAGATATTGAATTCTATTTGACAAAGCTCAAAAAGCTAAAAGACACTAAAAGACAATGGTGGATTGGTTTTTTTTCTTTCTCTAAAAACTAGTTATTCTTGTAGATATTCAAAAAATCATCAAGATGTGCATTGTTTAGAGAAAGTTATACTAACATACCTTTCCACTAAAGAAAAGCCGACTTTTTGGGAAAAAAGCTAGATTTTCTTCAGAGTTTTTGGCGTTGATGGGCTTTGATTTGTATCAATCGGGCATCTACCATTCTATAATTCCAAAAGCATATGACAAGCTCAATAATTCCAACTTTAGAAAATTACTATACTGTCGCAGAGCAAGACGAAGATAATCGCTCTCCATACTGCATGCTCCAGTGGCGAAGAAGTCAGTTGTTGGTGAAGCCTCCCAAGCTATTAAAACAGCCATATTTATCTTCACTGGAACGAGAGGAGTTGTTAGCAGATTGTTTAAAACATTCATTAATAAATTTAGTTCGTATCGACCCAAAATTGGGTGAGGCAAGGCTGACAATTTGGGCAGAGGCGTGCGAGCAAGCGTCGAAGTCAATATTTCTCCACATACCCTCTGCTGATAGATTACCTAAACAAAATAGCTTTATATTCAAGCGGTTAAACCGACTAATTGACTGGATTGCTGCTTTAGTTTTGCTGCTAGCAGTGAGTCCTGTCATGCTCTCGTTGGTTTGGCTGATGCACGTTTACTTGCCTGGGCCACTTTTTTCCCGTGAGTGGCATGTTGGAGAGCGGGGTAAACTTTTTCGGGTTATCAAGTTTCGTACAACTGTAGAAAACAAAAAAACACTCGGGAATGAACAGATTGCTTATCAAAACGGTTTGAGCGAGAAGAAAAATGAGCAAAACGTCACACTTCTAGGACGTTGGATGCAAAAGTACGGTCTGGACAATCTACCGCAGTTGTTGAATGTGCTGCGGGGTGAAATGAGTTTGGTTGGACCTCGTTGCTGGACTTTGAAAGATGCAGTGCAACTCAGCCCACAAAGACAGCGACAGCTAAATAAATTACCAGGGATTACTGGCTCATGGCAAGTAGAAGCAGAATCGGACTTGTTGTATCTAGATAGCGAAACACTTTGATTTACACAGCTTGTTAAGTCCCGACTCTAGGTGCGGCTATACACACAAAGCCTGTCTCCACAGGCTTAAGAATCTAAAAAATAGACTTTTTGCAAAAGTTTGTAAAAAGTTTAATGTATCAAAAATGTCATTGCTCGCAGGTATACTGTATTCCAGTGCAAGTTTCCACATATTTACTTTCTGTAACATTTCCCTATCCTGGATTCTGAAAAAATAGCTTTCGGTGCGATCGCGCGGTAATTGATTAGTTGACTTCTTGCGCGGCTTGACAAAACATTGTTTGGATAGCACCGAGAGTGTCTTGTCTACCTTGCCAAATTATTGTTCAAACATACCTATGCATCTCAAAGTTTCCCAACCAATCAACAATCTATTCAAGCATATAGTCAAGACTACCAGGTTTTGGCAGGATAACTATTTAATCTTGCAAGAATTAAAACACTTTCGCAAAGTGGCCATTCTTGCCGTGATATTTTCATTCTTGGCTGCAACTTTTGAAGGCGTCAGTGTTGGTTTTCTGCTGTCATTTTTGCAAAACTTAACTACTCCTAACGCCGAACCCATTCGTACCGGAGTCGAGTGGTTTGATATCTGGATTTTGGGTTCTAATGCATCGGCACTTAATCGCCTATACCGAATCTCGGCGTTGATTTTATTGAGTACTTGGGTTCGTGCAGCTTTCAATTACTTTGCCCAGGTATATACTGAGTTTTCTCAACTTTTTTTAGGCGATCGCCTGCGAAAGCAGATTTTTGACCAGTTGCAATCTTTGTCACTCAGTTATTTTAATAGAGCTCGCTCTGGCGAACTGATTAACACGATTACAACAGAAATTGAAAGGATCAGACAAGGTTTTAGTAGCGTGTCATTTCTCTTTACCAGAGGACTAACAACTATTGTCTATTTAATATGGATGTGTTTAATATCATGGCAATTAACTGTTATTTCCATATTATTATTTTCACTGTTAGCTGTGGGGTTAAAAACTCTGAATGCCAAAGTGCGAGAAAAAAGTTTTGGCATATCAATTGCTAACGGTAAATTTACTTCAACGGCAATAGAATTTATTAACGGAATTCGTACTGTACAAGCTTCTGGCACTCAAGAATTTGAACGGAAACGTTATTATAAAGCTAGCGACGATATAGTTAATAGTTCCAAAATTGTTGTAAGAATTTGGACACTTGTCAGACCAATTTCCGAAGGAGTAGCTTCTACTGTTCTTGTTGGCATGATTATTTTTGCTTTCACGATGTTTGTTGCCAATGGAACGCTACAAGTTGCTTATTTACTGACATTTTTCTTTGTACTTTTTCGCCTCGTGCCGATTGTCCAAGATATCAACGGTATTGTGACATTTATCAGCACTCTTCAAGGCTCACTAGAAAACATTAAGGAAGTTTTGCGGAGAGATAATAAAACTTACTTTAAAAACGGCACAATTGAGTTCCAAGGTTTAAAGCGAGCAATCGATTTAATATCTGTAGATTTTGGCTACGAACCCAGCGATTTAGTGCTGCATAATATTAAGCTGACAATTGAGCGAGGAAAGATGACGGCGCTAGTAGGAGGAACTGGTGCTGGGAAAACAACCCTTGCTGATTTAATTCCGCGCTTTTACGATCCTACAGAAGGAAAAGTTTTAATTGATGGAGTTGACGCACAGCAATTTGAAATTAATTCCTTGCGTAGCAAAATGGCTGTAGTTAGTCAAGATACATTTATTTTCAATACTTCTGTTTGGAACAATATTGCTTACGGTACATCTCTTACTAGTGAAGCTGAAATTCGGGAAGCAGCCCGACAAGCTAATGCACTGGAATTCATCGAAAAAATGCCTGAAGGTTTTGATACACAATTAGGCGATCGCGGAGTCCGGTTATCTGGAGGACAGCGCCAGCGGATTGCGATCGCGCGGGCTTTGTTGCGAAATCCCGAAATTCTGATTTTAGATGAAGCAACCAGCGCCTTAGATTCGATGACAGAAAGATTGATTCAAGAGTCTTTAGACAAACTTTCTGTGGGTAGAACCGTAATCGCGATCGCTCACAGACTCTCTACAATTACCAAAGCAGATAAAGTCGTAGTGTTAGAACAGGGGCGGATAGTAGAACAAGGTAAGTATCAAGAATTACTGGAGCTGCGCGGTAAGCTTTGGGAATATCACAAAACCCAATACCAAATGGGTTCAGTAGAGTAGCTGTAAATATATCAGGATAGCAACTTTATATGTAAACCAAATTAATTCATTAGGAAAATAAAATTAATGTAAAAGTTTCGGGAAACAGCTTTCTTGAATCTGTAGTACAAAAAGTGTTGCACAACCAAAATCTCACAGATGTCGTGTCTTATTTAAAATTTAAACCCAGAGTTTGGTTAGTTGAACCCACACATACAAAAGCAATGAGTCAGGCAATTTTTCTGGTTCTCCCCTTACCTGCGATCGCATTGCTTTCCAACAATAATTAAGCTATGTAAACTTAGTGGAAGATTTCTTCCAAATATTTGACAAAATTAACTCAAACTACAATAATGCACTCATCAAAAATGAGGCGATAAGTTAATGATGAAAGTTACACTCACTTGCAACACAGGGTTAGGTACAGGAGGACAGGGAGTTTGTTTAGCGAATGCAGCAGCATGTTTAAGCGAACTAGCAGATTTAACTGTATTTTGTGCGGATGTTAAAACACCTCAAACTAATTTTTCAATACATCCCGTCGGATATTCTCGCGCTTCGCGACGATTACTTGCTACCCCCTTGTTGCGCCGTCGCCATGATTGGGCTGTACTACTGAGCGACTTATATTTCGATCGACAGGTCAGTAAAAGATTACAATCCCAGCCCTGTGATTTAATTATGGGGGTAGCAGGTCAAACCCATCTGGGTTTTAAGGCAGCTAAAGCAAAAGGTGCGATCGCTTGGCTATATTGCCTCAACAATTATCTCCCCTTCATGCAGCAACAAATTCAGCAAGAGGTAAAGTTTCTCTGCGAGCCGACTATGGCAACTATGAATCCAAAGATGCTACAACGTTTCTCACGGGAGTGCGAACAAGCTGATTTAATTGTAGTTCTTTCAAAGGTTGCCAAAGACTCATTTATTAACGCAGGTTTTTCCGCTGAAAAAATTGCTGTTCTTACTCCTTTTATTAATACTGCAAGGTTTTATCCTGTCCCCAAAAATGACTCTGTTTTTCGAGTGCTGTATGTAGGTACAATAGAGCCTCGAAAAGGAGTACATTATTTAATTCCGGCATTCTTAAATGCTAAAATACCCAATTCGGAGTTATTACTAATTGGTGGAGCTTCAACCCGCGTTTTGCGGCTGTTAATCGAGAAAACACTGAGCGAAAATTCCAATATCAAACAAGAATCATGGGATTTCAGCCGCCAAGACCCAGTGCCAGTATTTAGTAATGCCAGCGTGCTAGTTTTACCTTCCGTCGAAGATGGTTTTGGATTGGTAGTACTCGAAGCAATGGCATGTGGACTACCTGTAATTGTCACCTCTTATTGTGGTGCTGCTGACTTGGTGGAAAATGGCGTTAATGGATTTATTGTTCCGCCAAGAGATGAAAAAGCGATCGCTGAAAAGTTAGATTTTTTAGCCGCTAATGAATCTATCCGTCAAGAAATGGGCAAAGCCGCGAGAAACACTGCTATCGCCTATACCCAAGAACTGTATAACCAGAAATTACGAGAAATATTTTTTCTTCAAGGATTACTTAACTAAAAACTTGTTTTTTTATAAAAGATAGCAAGAATTAAAGTGTAAAATAATTTGCGAGCAGCGATGGCAAACTTAATAACTAATGCCGAGGACAATAAAGAAAAGTGGAGCAGAAAAATACTTGTAGATGACTTAATTTATCACTGCTCAAGTTTTAATGTTGGTGGCAATGGAGGAGCTGAAACTTATTTAACTTCTCTAATTAATTATCGCCAACCCGGGGTCAGCGATCGCGTTATTAAATCTCCCATAAGTATTGACCAAAGTCAGATAAAATTGCTACACCTTCATACCCCAGATTTACTATTGCAGCTAAGGGGAGAATGTGCATCTGTATTTACAGTTCACAATCACTCATCTTATTGTCCTAGCGGCACCAAATATTTAGCAGGACAGCAGAAAATATGCGATCGCAATTTTTCCTTTTTAGGATGCACTTGGGGCAAGATAGTAGATGGCTGTGGCAGCCGCAGACCCAAAAGAGCAATTGATGAACTTCTACACTCCCATGAGATATTAAATATTGTAAAAAAAGTTAAAGTAGTTTTGATTGCTAATAGCGATTATGTGCGGGGACAGTTAATTAAAAATGGTGTGCCGCCTCAACAAACTGTCACCGTGCGTTGCGGTACTCCCACACTGCAAACTCCAACTGCACCTCTAAGTTTAGAAACACACAAAAAACAAAGAATTTTATTTGTCGGGAGAATTGTTCCTGATAAAGGACTGGAATGGCTGCTTAAAAGCTTAGTACACACAAATGGGCAAATTCATCTCGATATTGCAGGCGAAGGTTGGGATAAACCCCGTTTGGAAAAATTAGCCCAAAACTTGGGTTTAAATAACCGCATAGTTTGGCATGGCTGGTGCGATACCGACAAATTAAACAGACTTTACGAACAGTGTTTTGCTGTCGTCTTTCCTAGTGTTTGGCCCGAACCTGCCGGCTTGGTAACTTTAGAAGCCTACGCCCGCTATCGCCCTGTGATTGCTAGTGCAGTAGGAGGTATTCCAGAACATGTGCGAGATGGGGAAACAGGTATTCTTGTGCCAGCTAATGATATTAAACAACTGGCAGATGCGATCGCACAATTATCTACAGATTATCAAAGGTGTTTGAGCATGGGCGAACAAGGTCATGCTTTCTTTATGAAAGAATTTACGATGGATGTGCATATAAAAAACCTGCAAAATATTTATGAAAAAGCAATATTGGAATTTTCAGTTCACAAAACTTAAACTCACAATAGACCCTTGAGTGGAAAAGACGTAGCTCGGATTTCGGGCAACGCAGAATTAATTTCCACTTCTCGGTTTAATATATATACATGAAGTATACATGAAGGCAAACCGGTTTGGTGTAAAGTAATAAAGGACTGGTGATTGAAAAAAAAGAAGGATTATAAAATTATGTTACAAAATCCCGGATACCAACAGCCTTTAGTGAGTGTTATTATCCCAACGTATAATCGACCAGAATATCTCAAACAAGCTATAGCGAGTGCTGTTAAACAGACTTATACAAATATCGAAATTATTGTTTCCGATAATTGTAGTAAAGAAAATACTCAAGCAATAGTTGAATCTTTTGGTGATTCTCGCATTCGGTTTTGGAGACAACCAACAAATGTTGGCATGTTTGCCAATCAAATGCACGCCTTTAAGATGGCACAAGGCAAATATGTTGCCAGCCTTCATGACGATGATATGTGGAACGAGGACTTTTTAGAAAAGCTGGTTCCACCCCTAGAAGAAAATTCCGATTTAGTATTAGCTTTTTGTGACCAATACATCGTAGATGCACGCGGTACTATTGATAACGTCGGGACTGAAAAAAATACACGTGCTTACAAGCGCGACCAATTAAAACAAGGAGTTATTCAACCTTTTTATCAAATTGGTGTAGTGGATAAATCGGTGCCGACCGCCGCCGCTTGTGTGATTCGCAACGAGCTAATTGACTGGGATATAATTCCTCCAAAAGTTGGTGGAATGTGGGATTTATATTTAAGTTACCTCTGTTGTATATCGGGTCGTGGAGCTTACTATTATCCCGAAAGATTGACGCAGTATCGCGCCCACGAGCAAACTGATACTATGCTCAGTGGTAGTCGCGATGCTCAAGCAAAAATCCGCAAAGCAAAAAGTGAAATGTTTTGTTATCGCCGGTTTATGCAAGACCCCAGACTACAGGAATTTAAGTTGTTCTTTCAAGGAAAATGGTTAGAGGCTAATACAACTTTAGCTATTGGCTTAATGCGAATAGAAAAAGTCACACAAGCTCGTCCCTATCTGTGGCGTGCGATTAAAGAACAAAGTTTTAATCCGCGAAATATAGTAGCACTGACTCTCAGTTTCACTCCCCGACCTTTAGCCAATCAATTGCTTGGAATATCGAAATAATGTAAATAATGTATAGGAATCCGGTTTGATTGCGTGAAAAAATCGTGCGTATCTGTAGGGTGGGCATTGCCCACCAAAACCCCGATGTGGTGGGCTACGTGTATTTCAAAAATAAAATAGTAGCCCTATATTTGATTTTGTTGTGAAAGCTATAGTTGTGGAGAAAAAATTAGGGTGCTTTTGATTTTGAGATTATTAAGGAAGGTAATGTGTGAAACTTTGTATTGTTACCCACCAAGTTAAAAAAGGTGATGGTCAGGGTCGAGTGAACTATGAGGTGGCAAAGGAAGTAATTCGTCGCAGCCATGATTTGACATTATTAGCAACTGAAGTAGCACCGGAACTAGAGCAAAGTAGCAAAGTGAACTGGATTTATATTCCAGTCAAAGAGTGGCCGACTGAATTTCTGCGGAATTTCATTTTTGCAAAAAAAAGTGCAGATTGGTTGCGTCAGCATCGCTGTGAATTTGATTTGCTAAAAGTCAACGGAGCGATTACAATGACAAGCTCTGATGTGAATGCTGTACATTTTGTCCATAGTTCTTGGTTGCGATCGCCCGTTCATATTTCCCGAATCCGCCGAGATTTATATGGTTTTTACCAGTGGCTGTATACTGCTTTAAACGCGCGTTGGGAAAAACAGGCTTTCCAAAAAGCGAAAGTTGTTGTGGCGGTATCGGAAAAAGTAGCGCAGGAATTGGTAAACATTGGCGTACCTCGTTCTCAAATTAAAGTGATTGTCAATGGCGTTGATTTGGAAGAGTTTTCTCCCGGTGCGGCTGACCGCCAAAAATGGGGTCTTCCGGAGAATGTCACCTTGGCAATGTTTGCAGGGGACATCCGCACCCCAAGGAAAAACTTAGATAGCGTACTTCATGCTTTGGTGAAAGTTCCCGACTTACATCTGGCGGTTGTGGGTGCTACTGAGGGTAGCCCTTTCCCGCAACTAGCAAATTCCCTGGGGTTAGATGGGCGAGTGCATTTTCTGGGATACCGACGTGATATCGCCCAGATTATGCGGGCGGCAGATGTATTCGTATTTCCGTCACGTTACGAAGCTTGCACGTTGGTACTGTTGGAAGCAATGGCGTCAGGGTTACCAGTGGTTACCGCAGCGGCAACAGGAGGTGCAGAATTAGTCACACCAGAATGTGGATTTGTCTTGCCTGAATCAGACGACACCGATGCTTTGTCAATTGTGCTTAATCAACTGGTGGGCGATCGCCAATTACGGCTTAAAATGGGTCAAGCAGCTCGCAAAGTAGCAGAACAACATAGTTGGACTACTATGGCTGGCAGTTATGTAGATCTATTCGAGGAGTTAAGCAAAAATAATCAAGACCGCTCTTCTCATAACTTAGTTGCTCTGGGAAATACCTAGGACAACAGACAAGAGAAATTATCTGATTTACGTGATTAATAATACAATAACAACAGGAGTATGACATTGACATAGACCTCAGCAACAAAGTCTAATCTATGAATTCAATAGAACAGGAACGTTGGCAAGCCGCCCAAGTTGCTCCCGTCTCAATATTGCGATGGAATAAATGTTACCGAACTCTTGAGAATATGCGCTGAAAAACCAGATTTTTTAGACATGGTTGGTCATCAACAGATTCAGTCTATGTTTGATGACAAGGAAATCCTTGAAATCGGCTTAGGACCCTTAGGTATTAGTCTTGCTTCCTTTTATCCAGAAAAGCATAAAATTAAACGCTTAGTTAAGGCAGAGCCGTTAAAGCGGGTTTTGCTGACAACAAATTCATCACTAATGGCACAAACATAAGCAAGCAAATTTCTAGAATGGTTGCACGCCATTAGTGAAGAGGGAGATTACATTCAAATTCCTGGTGAGCAAATAAACTATAACAACGAATTTGATACGGTTATTATCTATAACGTTTTAGATCATGTTAAAGAACCGTTATTGATTCTCAAAAATGCCTGCAAAGCACTCCGAAAACAGGGGCGCATTTTAGTAGGGGTGGACTGTAGGTCAGTATTAGGGCGAATTAAATTTGAGTATATTTCGCGTAAGATAGCCAAAGGCAAAATTTTAGTAGAAGCCCATCCGCATACCTTTTTACCTCACCATGTAATTCGGATGCTGGAAAATTCAGGATTCCAAAATGTGCAAAGTATTGGCGTCCCTAGCTCAATTAGTAAATTTGCAGGTGGAACTTTTAGACCTGCTTTTATAGCAACAAAATATTCTTAGTAATGTAATGAAAATTACTGTTCTCATACCCACTTATCGCCGTCCCCAAGACCTGGTACGCTGTTTAAAAGCGCTACAGGTGCAAACTAAACCAGTTTCTCAGGTGATAGTGGTTATCCGCGATACCGATGCTGAAACTTGGCAATTTATCGAAGAATTCAAATCTCACAATCTGCCATTGCATGCTGTTAAGGTAACAGTTCCGGGAGTGGTAGCGGCTTTGAACGCCGGACTGGAAGCGGTGGAGGGAGATATTGTTTCGATTACAGATGATGATGCCGCACCTCATCCTGATTGGATAGAACGCATCACCGCTCATTTTATGTCAGATAGCCATATCGGCGGAGTTGGGGGGCGCGATTGGGTTTACCAAGGCGACAAATTATTAGATGGCGCACGGCAAGTCGTAGGGCGGTTGCAGTGGTTTGGGCGAGTAATTGGCAACCATCACTTAGGGGTAGGTGAGGCGCGAGAAGTTGATGTTCTTAAGGGAGTGAACATGAGTTTTCGCTCCTGCGCGATCGCCGGTTGGCGCTTCGATCGCGAAATGCGCGGTACAGGAGCGCAAGTACATTTTGAACTAGCATTCTGTTTGGCGCTGAAACGGTCAGGATGGAAGCTAATTTACGATCCAGCAGTGGCGGTCAATCACTATCCAGCCCAGCGCTTCGACGAAGATCAGCGAAACAGATTTAATCAAATCGCCTTCGTGAATGCGGTACATAACGAAACCCTAGCTTTGCTAAAACACCTACCACCTGCACAACGGATGGTGTTTTTTGTCTGGGCAATATTAGTCGGGACACGAGAAGCATTAGGTTTAGTCCAGTGGTTGAGATTATGCAAGAGCGAAGGAATTTTAGCGGGTCAGAAGTGGCTTGCCTCTTTGCATGGACGTTGGCAGGGCTTTTGTACATGGAACAGCACGACCAAAGCCAAACATCACCCCGCGATCGCTTCTCAAACCATAACTTTCACACCAGGAGACGCTGAGTGACCAGACAAGCGTTTTCAAATCCTTACTCCCAGCCAGAGGTTTTGCCAACCAAGCCACCACTCCTCGGTTGGCTGGCAATTTCGGCGGTAATACTTTTTACAATCGTTGGCATAGCGGGCGGTGCTGGTGGTATTCTCCGCCAAGTGTTTCCACTGTTGTGTTTTGCCGTCGGTGTATTCCTTTATGCGCGATATCCTACCCTTTATATCGGCTTTACCTGGTGGCTGTGGTTTCTGATCGCATTGATTCGCCGCGTCATCGATTATCGCAGTGGCTGGGACCTACAAGGTATAATTCTCGTCACACCTTATTTGGTGACACTGATTACTTTTGTTACTTTTGTCCGCTATCTGCCCAAGTCGATCCCCATGGGCGGCTTACCCTTTATCCTGGCTATTTTCAGCGTCATCTACGGCTTTCTGGTGGGACTGATTAGCTTCGCGCCAATTGTCGTCTTCCGCACATTGCTGGACTGGCTCACCCCTGTTTTGTTCGGGTTTCATATGTTTGTCAACTGGCGAGATTATCCGAGTTATCGCCAAACTATTAAAACTGTATTCCTCTGGGCTGTGTTGATTACGGGTGCGTACGGTATAATACAATTCCTCGTAGCTCCAGAGTGGGATCGGTTTTGGTTAATCCAAACAAAACTGACAAGTATGGGAAAACCTGAACCATTAGGGATTCGTGTTTGGAGTACAATGCACTCGCCCGGTCCGTTTGCTACTGTCATGTTAGCGGGGCTGATGTTATTGTTTAGCAACCAACACCCGATGAATTTTCCTGCCTCGGCGGCGGGCTACTTGTCATTTCTGCTCAGTATGGCACGCTCGGCTTGGGGAGGCTGGGTGGTAGCTGTAGCCAGCTTGTTGAGCAATCTCAAACCAAAGCTACAGATGCGTTTAATGGTGACGATTGTAGTCATGGCGTTATGTGTTGTGCCCCTAGTAACCATAGAGCCATTCTCCGGGATTATTGGCGAACGTTTTGCAAGTCTCACCAATATTGAAAAAGACCAAAGCTTTGTAGATCGCTCGAAAAGTTACGATCGAAACCTGACTATTGCCCTTAGTTCTGTTCTTGGTAACGGCATTGGCGGTACATGGGTTATCGATAAGGATGGTAAATTATTACCGATTGTGCTTGACAGCGGCATTTTAGATATGTTTTTCGCACTGGGCTGGTTTGGAGCTATACCTTATTTGGGAGGAATGATTCTACTTTTATATAATTTATTTCAAGGTTCTGAAGGTCGGAATGATTCCTTTGCCAGTGCATCTCGTTCTATAAGTCTTGGTATCTTCTCCCAGCTAATTTTTAGTAGCTTAATGCTTGGACTTGCCGGTATAGTTTTATGGGGATTCATCGGTATGGGTATGGCAGCCAAAAAGTACCACCAACATCAACTTACTGCTGCAATAAGCCAACTGCAAAAGTAAATATTCTAAACTACTACACATCAACCCGATCGGGTATGGTGTGGGCTTCCCAATTCAAGGGGAGTTGTTGCCACAGTAGTAGACTTTCGCCCATACCGTTTTGGTCTTATAGCTTGTGGAGAAAATTAATAAAAAATTCCTAAATCCATGTAGAGACGTAGCGCTGTTACGTCTCTACATCATATGTAATTTACCGGACATAATATCACGTGAAATGTTAAAATTAGATATGCAAATTCAGATGTGTTTTAGCTTATAAAGCTTCAAAACTTTTTAGATGAACTTCATTATCTTTCTGTATTTTTCTATATTTACAATGAACGAATGTAATACATCAAAATTAAGTTTGAGGAATCGGATGCTTTTGCTATATTAATGTATTTGCAAAACTCAGATGCGTCCGTTCAAACTACTTTGAGTGCGCTGTAATTTGTTGTTAATTCTCCATAAATAGCCAGTGTTTCCTCATTAACCCGTAACGCTTTGAACCGTTCAAGGTTTTGTTGTGCTTGGCATTTCCACTTTTGCAAATTTTCAGGGTTGCTGAGTAATTCCGCTAAAGCTGCTGCTAAGGCATGACTATCTTTAGGTGGCACTAAAATCCCAGCTTGCCCATTATCCAAAGTCTCTGGAATGCCGTCTACATCACTGGCAATAATCGCGCAACCAGCTTCTCGCGCTTCTGTGAGAACTAAACCAAAAGATTCGTAGTGGGAAGCTAAAACGAAAATATCTGCTGATAGCATATAACGTTGCGGTTTTGGCTGGAAACCTTCAAAATGTATACGATCGCTAAATGCTGTCCTTTGCACTTTTGCCTCAAACATTGGGCGATCAGGACCATTCCCCACTAAGTATAAATGGGCAGCTGGAAAATCCGTGGCAATTTTTAAGAAGGCATCGATTAACTCACCAATTCCTTTACGTTGATATATGCCCGCTACAGTCACGATCGCCGGCTGATGTAGGGGTAATGCTTGGTAATCTTTAATACTTTTATGCCGGGGACTGCCCAAGGTACCGTTGGAAACTACCCGCAATTTTTTCTCAGGGATACCGCGTCGTACCATTGAATGGGCTACTGCTTGACTAACTGCAATTACGCGATCGGCTAATCCCATCAGAATCGCGCTACGCTGAAACTCGTTGTGTACTGTGGAAATTAAATTATATTCAAAACCTATTCTCAGAAATCCTGCTAGCACAACTCCTGTCATCATATGTGCATGAACAATATCTGGCTGAAACTTTTGCACTATCGCCCGATAAAGCCAAGCGGCTTGGATAATATTCCCTATTGCTTTGGATGACTGATTGAGTTCAAAGTGTTTGACGCCATGATGTGCTAGTAATGTCTCATATTCTCCACCAGCAGAGGCTACAGCAACATCATGACCATCCTTTGCTTGCAAACAGGCTAGGTCAACTGCCACATTCACAATTCCGTTACCAATTTCTTGTATATGGTTCGTAAGATGTAGTATACGCATTTAATTGTTCTCCACAACGGTTGCTGATATGAAATAAAATCTTGCTATAACTCTAGTTATGACTTTAGACGGAACCCCTGATGAACCGCGAATAAAAAAATTAGCATCTGCTAAAATTCAACTTTCTTTAAAGAAGATTTCATAAGACCCCGAAAATTGTTTTACAAACCCATTGGGCAGTCCTTCAAGTTGAGAAGAGTAGGAAGCGATCGCTCGATATTTTTTATCTTGCACCGAATCTATTGGAACTCGATAAGCAGCTGCTATATCCTGCAACTTTAGCAGAATAAATATCGGCGCTCTCCAAAACATCCAAATCGGATACTGTAGCAGTTCAACTTCCATGCCCGCTTGGGCTATAGCTTCTTTCACTAATTCATAAGTCGCCTCATGATCCTTATGGCAATCTTTACGATGGGGAACATAAACTTCTTCCGGTTTATAAAATTTCAACAGTTTAGTTATCTGTTCAATTGTTTTTTGGCGTTCCTGTGTTTCTAAATCTGGCAGAGTTCCATCCTGTTTTTCCAAAAAGTGAATTTCACTGCTTTCAACTCCCAAAATTTTTAATGCCGTCACCGCTTCTTGTTTGCGAATCTCAATAATTTTATCTTTTATTTGCGGGTCTGAACCCCGTCCATCCGTCAGAAAAGCTACTGTTACTGGTACATTATGTTCGCGTTTAAGGGCAATCATCCCGCCACAACCAAATGTTTCATCATCTTGATGGGGAGAAAACACCATTGCTGATTTCTTGTTAAATACTATCTGTTTGCTTTCTCGATGCAAAATCCACTGAGATAGCAAAAGGGCGTGCATATTTTGCACCTGCACAAGCCATTCAGCCGGAATCATCTTTTGTATCTGTTTTAATTGTTTTTTAACGCCCATAAGCAATTATCTATTTATCAACTTTATGAAAAGCAGCGTCCTTGATATTATTTTTAATTAATTTATCATTTTTTTCGAGCCTTATACAGCCATTTTTTTTCAATTTATTTACATTTTTTTATTATTTAAATAAATCTATACAAAATAACTAGGCAATATTGAAACAATCAGCTCAATATTTACCTAGTAAGACGCTGATTTAACCAGCAAAGAATAACTCTCTGTTGTTGATTTCTTAAAAACAGCAACTACATTTATTTGCAAAATAGTTGATTCCAGACTGAGCTCAAGCTATATTTATGAACTCTTGCATATATTATCCAGACAGGATAAACACTCATTTTTATCTGATTTTTAAAATAGTGCCTCCAGTGGAGTAACTAAATAATTTGTCTATTTGATATATTTGCTTTGTGAGCAATGATTAAAAGGGCAAATGAAGAGTTACATGCTGACATCAGTAGAGGATGATGTCAAAAAAGGAGAAATGTTTTTTCAGGTAAATAGACGCAGCCATCAATACAATAAAAAAACTCACAACAGTGGATGCAGCGAGAAGATTTTCGGGCTAATCTCTCCATGAATAGTTAGCTTTAATTAGTTTTGAATCTACCTAACTATGGTCTAACTTTCCTGAGCTTTAGCAGAAGTTTAGATATTTGGTTTTTTATCTATGATTTTTTGTGAAAACTTGTGTGGCTTGACCTCGCGTAATTTTTCATACAAAGAATTTTTAATTGTTTATACTGTACTTGAAAAACGAGTAATACCAGCTTTGAACTTACAATCTTTACCAGAACTTTAAGATTAGTAGTTCTGTGCTTTAAAAAGCCAAGGGTTAGGCTGGAGACGGGGGAAAGGGTAAAATTCCTTTGGCTTTTACCCTTTAACATGCAACCCGTCTGGCGTTAGGCGATCGCATATTTCAAACATTTGCATAAATGGTATTAGCGCTTGATATCATGTCCGGTTAATTACTTATAGTTGGATGGTTCATGATTCATTCCATGAACCCTTCGCGCCTCGCCAGTGGCTCATGGTCCGCCACTGCGGTCTTGGGGTCTGGTGAGTGTGCTTTCGTGGCGTGGAAATCCCCCCTTGGCCGCGCTGACTCACCATGAACAATTAACAATTAACCCAACGGCAGAGTTAGTACTAGGAGGTCAACCACAGAGTATAACTAATCACAGGCGTACATGATATCACTCACGCCTTCAAGCGATAAAGAATCACCTTTCCACAGTAGCCCGCCAACGGGGAGTGCGATTACCTTTACTCCAATTATTAAAGCGTACAATCTCTGAACCCACCAATTGAGCATGATCACGGTCTGCGGGGTGTTCTTTGGTGAAACCTGACAAATACATAGTGTCAGTTTCGGGGAAATACTCGATTCGCCGCAAATCGGTAATGAAGCTGGGAGTCTTTGGTCAAACGATGCTTGGAGCAATCTGAGCAAAGCAAGCAAAAGCGAAGACAGATGATTTCTTGGAACATAAACCGCGATTCGTTCCCTTTGTACATCTTTATCTACTTGTGGATAGATTTGTAACGATTTTTAGAAGCGGTAATGGTAAAGATTCAGGTTTGAGGGTATTGACAAGTGTGACATCAGAGGTGGACTATAAAAATTATGCAAAAAAACCTGCCTCTAAACTTAGACAGTAGTTACGACGATTACTGCGTTTACAACAGCTATGATGTCAAAGCCCAAGAGAAATGGTTGGCACATTTACGCCGCTTTAAAAAGCTAATTAAGCTTCCAGGATTAAATAATCAAGAAATTGGGGAGAATTTTGTCAAGCTGATTGATGAAGCATTTAAAAATTACGCAAATTTCCAACAAAATCAAGATATCCCAGAGTTATTTAATTGGGTATCTGAGTTGAAAGGAAAAGTTGAATCCTCGATAAATCAATGGATTGGTAAAGCTGGAGAAGAAGCAGGCAAGTTTTTACGCTCGTTACGAGATAAGGCACATCAATGGTGGTATTTTATAGACGATCCGGAGATACCTCCAGATAACAACCTAGCTGAACGAACGTTACGTTTAGCTGTAACCAAACGAAAACTTAGTGGGGGTTGCTGCTCGATGAAGCGGTTTAAGGATACTTCCAATTTCTTGACGGTTGTACAAACTTGTCGTCGTCAAGGACGTTCCGTAATTGATTTTTTTGAGCAAGCCATACAAGCGATGGTTAACCCAGATGTGCTTGCACCATCTCTAATTACTCAAATTTTTACCTGAGTCCTTACTATAAAAGGGTTAAAACTGAGATGACGAGTATGTTTGCATTGGCAAAATCCTTTGTAAAGGATTTACTTCCTACTTTCTTAGTTCGTAAAATTCAAAGTTTTCTTTTTATAATTGCAACACGTCGGCTTAGTGGGTTTGATGTACATCTGAAATATCCCGATCGCCATGTATTAGAAAATATCATTATTCCTTATTTTGTTAAGCGTAACGAGTTTCAGAAAATTCTATTCGTTGGTTGTGATTGGTATACAAAACCTTATAAAAAATATTTCAAAAATAAGGATTATTGGACAATAGAAATCGAACCGGATAAAAGTAAATATGGTGCTAAAAACCATATTACTGATTCGATTGAAAATTTAAGTAATTATATTGACAATGATTATTTTGATCTAATATTTTTCACAGGGGTCTTTGGACACGGACTGAATAGTAGAGAGGCAACTGAAAAAGCAGTTAATCAATGTTTTCAATGCTTGCGGCAAAGTGGCATCTTAGTCTTTGGCTGGAATGATATCCTTGAACTTACGCCTTTTCCTGTTATTCAGGAGTGTCAAAGTTTAAAAAAATTTGACTCATATTTTTTTGCACCTCTGTCTAGCTCTCAGTATGTGGTACCTGATGAATTTAGGCATACATTTGTTTTTTACATTAAGCCTCTATCGAAATGAAAATTAGCAAATTGGTGTTAAATAGTTTACAGAGTTTTCTATAGATGGAGAAATTACTTACAATTGCCATTCCTACATTTAACCGTTCTGGTTTTTTAAATCAGCAGTTAGCTTGGCTTGCTCAAACTATCAAAGATTTTGAATCTGAATGCGAAATCTTCGTGTCTGATAATTGTTCTACAGATAATACCCAGGAAATAGTTAAAAACTGGCAAAAAACACTCGGCAATCCCACATTGAAATACAACAGAAATAGCCAAAATATTGGCTTGATGAGAAATTTTTCTACTTGTCTGCAAGCAGCAACAAGTAAATATGTCTGGGTCATTGCTGATGACGATACGATTCAACAAAGAACCCTAGGTTATGTGGTGCAAAACCTGAAAGACCACCCGGATTTATCATTGTTATCTCTAAACTTTTCCATTCGTTCCATACCAACTGGTGAGATAGTTATTGAACGTGCCTTTGAAATTGAAAATGAAGAAGTAAGGACAGATAGCAAAAAGGTGATTGAACACTCTTTAGCAGCAGGCTGGATTCTAGGATTAATGAGTGGGAATATATATAAAACAGAAGCAATAAAACTAGCTCTGCAAAAGTGGCCATCTAGTCCTGATAACGCAGAAGGACAAATATATTGGACTGCATTTTGTGCTGCTCAAGGAAGTATAAAGATAACGAAAGAAACTTATCTTGAATATGCCTCTCCTATGTTCTACCAAACGAAACCGAAGGAATGGTTTAAGAGGCATTATGACGAACTGCCTAAAGTGTATATAAAACTGATTGAAATAGGATATAGTGAAAAAGTTTGCAGAGAATTAATTCTTAAGCACTTCACACAACAAAATAATTGGAAGGTTGTTTTAGGTGCAATAAAACGATGGCCTATCCTTGCAATAACTACAATGATTTCTTACTTTAGTTTAGTCGGTGTCTCCGCTTGGAAAATTACTTTTCCACCCCAGCAGCATTCATGACAGGTTAAGCAAATGGTACTTTTGTCAAGTGGGTAGAGGAAAAGGGATAAATCTAGCCTGGGGAAAGCTTTTCGGAGACTTTTGACAACACCTAAATCTTGGTTTTCTAGGGCTGGAAAATACTTAACTGGGTCTGAAGCTTTGCCTTTGTCATAAGCAACACTAAAATCGTACAAACCACGATAAATCATCTCCAAAGAAATCCTGTCAAAAGGCAAAGATAATTCGTCTGCAACAGCGTCTCCCAAATCAACTAATACTGCATAAAATAACCAAGTTGCCCAGACTTGTAATTTGATACCATTAATCGAACCAGTGCATAAATAAGATAATCCCAGCAAGCGTTTTACCGTGTGAAAAGCCTCCTCAATTCGCCACCTTCTTCGATATAAATCAGCAACTACGTAGGGAGGCAATAAAACAGGGTCGAGAACAGAAGTAATGTAAGAATAGCTGGTTTTACCAACTGTTATTTCAATCAAACGTCCAGTAAGAATAGGAGCGCCACCTCGACCAGTGCCAAGTTTAATCAATTTATAGCGCTTGAACAAGTAGCAACAAGAGCCAAAATTGAAGGGATACAGCGAGCTATAGATACTTTACTTCAAGGGTCAGCAGATTTGATGCAAGAGGCTGAAAAATATAAATAAGGCTAATAGAATAATAGTTCGCGTAATTTATGCGCGAACTCATTTTTTTGTCCAAAGTCCAATTATTTTGGCTGTACCAATAAAACTCACTAGTTTTTAGCACAGCATTTTGGAACGTAGCCACAAGGGTTTCAAGCTCTAAAAATTAGAGGGGTTCAAATGGTACGCCTTTAGGTGCGGATCTGGTTTGCCAAATCCCAATTTTTAGGTTCAAGTCAATTTTTGTTCTGAAAGCTAGTCTGAGTAAGTGTCGGTGGGACGATAAGATTGCCGCGACTGGAACCATGCGGATTGCCGCTTTCAGGGCTGTAATACTTATTCTTCCGTGAGAGCGATCGCATCTTTTTTGAGGCATTGGAACCATGCGGATTGCCGAAAATCAAAATTTGAACCAGAAGCCTGCCAAAAATGTGCTTTCTTAAGATTTGATTTTTAGCTTGTCCCATCTTGGGTCAAAGAGCCTCTGGTTAAGCGATTCAGTTTTTTGAGACTTCAATCCTTAATTATTAGTTTTTGAGTGCGTTCCCAATTTATTCATCTCGAAATGTCGAGTCTACAAGGATTAGAGGGGTTGGAAGTATAATGGATGCCGAAGTTAATTGGAAGCATAAGCACGTAAAAACGGCAATATTATGGGTTAACCGACAGTAAGATTTACAGACGACGCGTGGCGGCAAAATGGGAGTTGGCTATTTTTACCCGATTTTGAGACGCGCGACATTTATTTTGATACTCGACAGTTGTTATGTTTTGTTTGGAACAACTAACCCTCCGAATATGCAAAATTTTAAACTTGTCACAATTCAATCCTTGAAAAAAATCTCATAGGGCAAAAAGAAACGCTCTAAAAAGCCGCTGGGTAAGCCAGGATGTTGAGAGCGGTAGGTTTCAATCGCTCGTTTTTTTCTATCTTTAACAGCAGAGATCGCTAATCGGCGAGCATCAGCTACATCCTCAAACTTTAGACCAAAAGACAGTGG
The DNA here is from genome assembly GCA_044006015.1 of Heteroscytonema crispum UTEX LB 1556. Taxonomy (GTDB): domain Bacteria; phylum Cyanobacteriota; class Cyanobacteriia; order Cyanobacteriales; family Nostocaceae; genus Heteroscytonema; species Heteroscytonema crispum. The sequence goes on along the minus strand of JBIPDF010000017.1, from coordinate 60,998 downwards.
ATTTTGCCAAAACATCCAAATTGGATATTGTAATAGTTCAGTCTGGATTCCCGAAACGGCGATCGCCTCCTGAACCAACTTGTAAGTAGCCTCATGATCGCCGTGAAAGTCTTTTTTATGGGGAACGTAAACCTCCTCTGGCATAAAAGACTGTAGGTGTTGAGCTAACCGATCAATTAGATGTTGGCGTTGGTTATTAGGTAGATTATGCAAAGAGGCATCTATTTGATTGAGAAAGTGAATTTCCGAATTGGCAACTCCTAAAATTGTTAAGGCGTCTACAGCCTCTTGCTGGCGGATATCTGTGATTTTTTCTGGTTTAATCCAGTCGGGTCTGCCATACCGTCCATCAGTCAGAAAGACCACCTGTACAGCCACCCCTAGTGACCGTTTGAGGGCAATCATACCACCACAGCCTAAAGTTTCATCATCTTGGTGGGGAGAAAACACCATTGCTGATTTTTGGCTAACTACTAGTGGCTGACTGTTAAAATAAAAAATCCAGCGAGACAAAATACCAGCATTGATAGAGCGAAGTTGAGCTCCGAAAATCACTCTTAACGTACTAATAATTTCTCTGTTTCCCATGTTTGCTCGTGCGTGTATTTCTTGCTGTGATTGGTAATAATTTTACCCACAGTCTTTCGATAAGATTCTACAAACTTTTCTCTGGTATGATTGGCTCTCACAAACTCCCAGGCATTTCTGGCCATAATTTTTAGTTCTGAAGCAGGAAGACTGGCGATCGCACGGAGCGAATTCTTGATTTCTGCAACAGAAGATTCTTGGAGAATCACCCCAAAATCGTCATCCACATCCACACTTGCTTGATAGCTGACAATTGGAATTAGACCAGCATGCATACAAGTGATTACACAACCACCACCACCTTCTGAACAGGAGGGGTAAATAGTTCCTACACAACTGTTAGCAATTTCTACAAACTTGGGACTACTAATATCAACCCATCCAACGGTATGAATGTTAGGAGTATTATAAAGCTCGTTATAAAAGGCTTTCTCAAAATCTTTTTCCTGATTTACTGGTCCACAAATAGTTAAATGATACTCCGGCATTTCAACAAAAGCATCTAAAACTAAGTCCAATCCTTTATGAACTAGACCGCGACTACCGAACCAGAGAAAATGCTTGCGACAAGCTTCAAAATCTTTTTCTTCGGGCCAGGGATAAACCTCTGTTGTTGAGATTGGAACCCGGTAGATCGGTTTGTTTGCATACCTGAAAGTATTAATAGTAAATTCATTTCCCAAGACAATTGCACAATTAGCATGCTCGATTCCTAAGTTAGGCAACTCAAACCTGTTTGGGCTTAAGGTGATACCCTTCCTCTGTTGTAGTGCTAGAAGTCTGTTACATTCAGCCGTGTCATGGAACAAAATATGAGCTGTATCGCTATGCAATATCTTAATGCAATCTTGATTGAGTAATGGTGAAAGCCGTTCCAGCTGACAACGGATGTCAATGAAAAAGGCGTAGTCTTTTTGAGGAACGAATTTGTGATTGTGGAATTGGATGACATCAACACAATAGCCAAGGTCTAAAAAGGTTCGCGCAATTTGCTGACATTCCCAGTGCCAAGTATGGTCATTGGGGAGAGGTTCACCAGGTTTTAAAAAGAATGGTTCAATTCGGTAAGAAAGCAGTACATTTCCTTGAGAAGGCTGTTCTGGTTTTAAGGAAACTACCCTAAAACATTTCATGTATTCGATACGTGCTGTTACCTTCTTTGACAAATCAGAGATTGGTTTGCTGACACTACCGAGAAAATTAGATATCATTTTAACCTCCAACAAGCGTCAATATAAGCAAATGATAATGTAAGGACTCAGGTAAAAATTTGAGGAATTAGAGATGGTGTAAGCATATCTGCCTTAACCATCGCTTGTATGGCTTGCTCAAAAAAATCAATTACGGAAAGTCCTTGACTACGACAAGTTTGTACAACCTTCAAGAAATTGGCAGTATCCTTAAACCGATTCATCGAGCGGCAACCCTCACTAACTTTTCGTTTGGTTACAGCTAAACGTAACGTTCGTTCAGCTAGGTTGTTATCTGGAGGTATCTCCGGATGGTCTAAAAAATACCACCATTGATGTGCCTTATCTCGTAACGAGCGTCAAAACTTGCCTGCTTCTCCTCCAGCTTTACCAATCTATTGATTTATCGAGGATTCAACTTTTCCTTTCAACTCAGATGGCCGTTTTGGAGTTGCACTATCCCCATTCTCCGATTTTTCTGAGTTTCCCTCACGAGAGTCTTTTTTTCTGATTTTTTGAGGATGTCCCCAGATGGTGGCTTGGATGATGTTTTACTATCCAAGTCTCTGCTAATTTTAAGCCGTTCGACTTCTTGTTCTAGTTCTAAAATTCTCTTGTTTAGTTTTTCTCTGGCAAGTACCTGTTCGACAATGAGGTCAACCAGTTGTTGCTTTGACAACTGGATAAGGTGCTCACCGTCTAAGTTTAGAGGCAGGTCTTTTTCCTTTTTCCATAATTTTGATAGTCCACCTCTGATGTCACACTTGCCAATACCCTCAAACCTGAATCTTTACCATTACCGCTTCTAAAAATCTGTACAAACCTATCCACAAGTAGATAAAGATGTACAAAGGGAACGAATCGCGGTTTATGTTCTAAGAAATCATCTGTCTTCGCTTTCGCTTGCTTTGCTCACATTGCTCCAAGCATCGTTTGACCAAAGACTCCCAGTTAGAGATGGTATGGCTACCAGATTTCCCACAAAGTTATTCAGTTTGTCCGAACCAGTTTGTAGCACTTGTCTAATAGGTTTTATCCCATCTGAGAGTTACTAACCCGTACTGGTTAAACGTATCCTCATTGTACGCCAATATACCCACAAATTCTAGTCATAGGTAGAGGTGTGTAGAATTTAACTTACAGTTACCAACCCTTGCTCCTAATGACTGTCTCGATTGCGTTATTGCTGATTTACACGGGATAGGCCAATATTTCCCGACCTTTGTTTACCCATGCCTCGCTCAGTCCATCAATCAGGTTTTTTAGTACATCCCGCATTGAATCTCTCGACCACAAGCTCATTGCTATTATCAGACAAACTACTAATTGTGCTGGCAATAAGCGATTACGTTCTTCTTCGGCTTTAGTTTTAGCGATCGCCTGTTCGATGGCCTCTGCTGGTATAGCTGTCTCTATTGCTTTGAATATCTCAGTACTTTGTATCTGGGGAGACAGCAATGATAATTCTTTGAGATGCACCACGGCTTATTTCCTTTTTGGTAATAATACCTAATTTACATCGATTCGAGCCGGAGCTGAACCGTATTGTTTTATACTTTACTTGAAAAACGAGTAATACCAGCTTTGAACTTACAATCTTTACCAGAACTTTAAGATTAGTAGTTCTGTGCTTTAAAAAGCCAAGGGTTAGGCTGGAGACGGGAGAAAGGGTAAAATTCCTTTGCCTTTTACCCTTTAACATGCAACCCGTCTGGCGTTAGGCGATCGCATGTTTCAAACATTTGGATAAATGGTATTAGAGGATGTTTTAAAAGTCGAAGGTAGTAAAAATTAAGCCAGTCGTCTGACCATAATACGAATCATCGCGATATAAATAAAAGCCTCGGAGGTTTCAGGTAGCCGTTCATAATCCTTGGGAGAACGCCGACACCAATTGAGCCTGCCAAATGTTCTTTCCACTACCCACCGCTTTGGTAATAAGACAAAACCCTTTTTCTCCAAAGGTCTAAGGACGATTTCTACAATCCACCGAAACACATCCATTACCCAGTAGATAAAATCTTCTCCCCGATACCCTCCATCCATCCAAATAGTATGTAAGCGATGCACGCTTACGCCCATATGATCAACTCGTTGGAGGACTTTTTTTGCTCCTGTACGCTCTGCAAGGCTTGCAGATGTGACCAAAACCCCCACTTTTAAAACATCCTCTTAGGGCTTGATCTCATGTCCGGTTAATTACTTATAGTTAGATGGTTGATGATTCATTCCATGAACCCCTTCGCGATGAACGCTCTTACGCTCCAGGTCCGCCACGGAGGCCAAGGAGGGGTCTGGTGAGTGTGCTTTCGTGGCGTGGAAACCACGGCAGTTACTTACTGTCGGCGAAGCCGCCCAACGGACTGCCTCCCCTTCGTGCCCGCTGCCTCACCAACGGACTGCCGGACTAAGACCGCGCTGGGGAAGCATGAACCATTAACAATTAACCCAACGGCAGAGTTAGTACTAGGAGGGAAACTCTCGCGCAGTACTGGCTCACCATCAACAGCCAGACCACAGAGTATAAGTAATCACAGGCGTACATGATATCACTCACGCCTTCAAGCGATAAAGAATCACCTTTCCTTTCCAGTCTTCCTCGGCAAACACCAAATACTCACCATTTGAGCGGCGAAAAGCACGGATACCGTAGGGTATATCAATCCAGCCACTTTCACTTGCAACTTCTGCACCGGGTTTGAACTGTTTTACTAACTCTCCTGTTGCTGCTTTATGGACGTAAACCTCTGCTTGTCTTGATATAATTACAAACACATAGTCTCCCGCCACACTCATTGATGCAGTCACAACTACAGGATCTGCTTTTCGGTCATAAGGAACAGTAATCCGCCACCGGGGGGTGCGATTACCTTTACTCCAATTATCAAAGCGTGCAATCTCCGTTCCAAAGTCTTTGCCATCATCACTTTGCGCGGGGTGTTCTTTAGTGAAACCTGATAAATACATCGTGTCGGTTTCAGGAAAATACTCGATTCGCCGGGGATCGGTAAACATACTGGGAGTCTGTTGCTTTTCCATCGAACTGTATTTATAGATGGGGTTGCCGTTGGCATCTAGCCCCTGTAAGGGATAATGACGAATGCCAATACCATCTTGAGTTCGCAAAGTTTTCCAAACATCACCTTTGCTATCTACCCACCATCCCCCCATATAGGGATAATCTTTGCTGGTGTCATATTCTCCTTTATCAAAAGCACCGTTACCGTTGCCATCCCGCCAAATCCACTCGCCTTTTTCCGGTTGATTTGGGGGCCAATTTTCACCCATCGACGGCTTATCTTCTGCTCTGCTGCCAACAAACATTCCTGCTGGTATGGCAATTTTCCCATCTTTGGCTGGATTGAAACGATAAATTTCCAGAAAGCTGCCGTACATATCTATCATGAATATGAAGGGCTTACCCTTGATGCGGCGAACAAAGGTGGAAGTAGGGGATGTATGCAGGCGCGGATCTTGAGGATATTTAAAAGGATGTATTGTATAGCTGTTGTAAGTCCATTGCTGACCGGGCGGCTTGTTGTAATTCATTAAGAATTGTTCTTCCTTGGCAAATACCTCCGCCCCATCAGTTGCTGGATCGACATCGGCATTATCCACAAAGTGCAAACCTAATAACTGCCATTGGAGTTTTCCTGAAGGCGAAAATTTCCTTAAATCCGTTCCTGAATAGTTAAAACCATTATTATTTACATAGATATTGCCTGCTTGATCGGTACCAACTCCTGTCAAACCGTAAAGTTTTAAATCTCCGACTTCACCAGGAGTCCCTGCATAAACGCCGCCCTTGGTGCCGAAAGTGCCAACCAGGACGGGCTTGCTTGTGATGTTGTAAATAAGTACTTGCTGACGCGGACTATTGTCAGCTACTAAAAGTCTGCCTTGATTGTCAATTGCGATCGCCGTTGGTTCAACAACATCGGTAATTGTTTCTGGTAATTGCTTTCCTGTCTTGGAATAACGCACAATCTTGGCAGGATTGCTATCTTTTTTAGGCTGAAGAATCCACAAATTTCCCTGGCGGTCTATAGTTATCTGTCCGGGATTTGTAACGCTGAAACTGCGTAGTTCCTTCATCGTCTGGGTATTGTAAACGCGAATGCGGTTGCTTGCACCATCGCTGACATACAACTCATTCCCCGCTGTTGCTAACCCAGTAACTCCACTTTTATTGCTGACAATCAACATACTTTTATCAAAGCCGCGTCCGGAGGGAAACGGCGCAGTCTTTCCAGACAAGTCGTAGCGTCTGACGCAAAACCAATCTGTGCCTTCTTTTGGATAATCTTTGTCTGTTTTGCCTATAGACCCCTGTAACATGGCAACGTAAATATATTTACTATCTGCCGTTACGGCTTTTCCGCCAAAACGACTCCAGCCATGATTATCTCCAGCATTACCAACAGCATCGCCATCCTTATATATTCCTGCTTCTCTTCCTCCTTCATCCCAGATGCTGTTGGTGTAAACTGTGCCATCAGCAGCAACATACATTGCCTCAATTTGGTTCTGCACCCACTTATTACCACCACTAAAACTATTACCAATCCAAGAAGTTTTGTGAGTAATTGCAGACCCTCCACTGGCAGTAAAATACATTGCACTTACACTGCAAACAATTACCGGGGCAAGCATAATAAGCAAAAATTTGGCGATTTTACTATTCCGTAAATACCTAGCTTGGAATATTGTTTTAATGTGCTGAGAGAACATTTGCATTCTACTTTGTTGTTTTTAATTGTGTTTTCTCAAATGCAGCAGCGTTCTGTTTTCACAGACATTCTCAATTCTCTTTTTCCGCAACCCATCATTATAGAATCTCGATAGCAATCAGAGATTTGATTTCCTATTAAAGAGGCAAAAAGCATACTGGCAATTCATGAATGTCGAGCGGCTATCATTTGAAGGTTTAGTATTTTTACCTACTATATGTCCTAACATGCACAGTAGCTGATTTTTCCATAGGAGTAAAAAAGTTGATTTCAAAATTAATTAAGAATATTAGCCATAGCAGTATTTATGCACAAACTAAGCTAAACATCATATCTTTCATTTGCTTTTTACAAAAACTTTATTAAAAGTACACTAAGTTTTCACTTTACTTCTAATCATTTTCACAATCAATATTTTAGATTGGAATCATATTAGACCTGGTGAAATTACCAATTACAAATAATACATCAATCACCTTGTTAATTTATTTAAATGCCGTTCAACAAATTTCAACTTGAAACCCTGCGTTTGTTTAAACTTTTTCTTTTCTGATTTATATGATTGAAGAAGAGTAGAAAAATAGAGTAAAATAAATTACATGAATATCTGACCTCAAAGCCGATTTTACCTTGGTCTTAGAGGATGTTTGAAAAGTTTTTCGAGGTGAAAAATTATGCTAATCGCCTCACCATAATACGTATCATGGCAAGATAAATAAAAGTCTCCGATGTCTCGGGTAATAACTCATAGTCTCGAACTAATCGGCGACATCCCGTTAGCCAACCAAAAGTTCGCTCTACAACCCAACGTTTTTTGAGCAAAACAAAACCCTTAGCTTCTTGCGATCGCAAAACCACTTGTATAATCCAACGGCAAAAATTCATCACCCAATGCATGAAAGGTTCGCCATCAAATCCACCATCTACCCAGATCGTTGTTAAACGAGATATCCTTTGATGGGACTGTTTAACCCGTTTTAGAACCTGTTTTCCTCCTTCTCGTTCACCGACATTGGCTGCGGTGACTAAAACTCTCAAAACTAATCCCAAGGTATCAACGGTCATAAATCGCTTACGTCCTTTGATCTTTTTACCTGCATCAAAACCAACTAACTGACTCACCATTGCTGCACTTTTAATACTTTGGCTGTCAATTATTGCCTCAGATGGACTTGGATGGCGTTGATGTTCTATGCGAACCCAAAGGCTAAGACTGTCGTGGATTTTTAGCCACGTCCCGTCAATACGCCAATTGCGAAAGTACGTATAGACCGTTTGCCAAGCTGGAAAATCCCCAGGTAGCGATCGCCATCTGACTCCTTCTACCAAAATGTAGAAAATCGCGTTTAGGACTTCCCACATATCGACTTCACGCTTTCGACCACCCGGCTTCGCTTCTGGAATCAGGTCTTTAATAAATTCATATTGTGTCAGGGTCAGGTTACTGGGGTAAGCTTTACTCATGTCACTCTCTCGGTGCTGTTTACTATCTATTCACAGCGTATACTGAGAGAGCTTTTTTACAACATACCCGACTTTTCAAACATCCTCTTAGCTGATATTTTCTGTTGACAAACACATCCAATTTTTAGATTGTTATTTTCTCGATCAGCTGAGAGACCATTTATAAAGTAAATCTTAAGGCTTCTGCCTATGAGAGAAACCGGGTTTCTGTCGATGGGGTGTCGAATACCCTCGTACTTAGAGCTAATTTGTAAACTAAAGTAAAATACTTACCTTGTAAGGGTTTCAGGAATTTGAGTTAATACAGCACTTATTCGCTGAAACTTAGACTTAGTAATAATTTGAGTCCCCTTAAGATTTTCTTTACGAATCAGCTCTTAGTCTCCCAGAAATCCGGTTTCTTAGGTATTAACGTTCACTTGATAAATAACCTCTGAGACGTCAATTACTATACAATTAATTTGCGATTTATAATTAATAGTATCTATTTGATATAGCAATCCGCGCATCATTGGCTTGTAAACGTTTGTGTCGGGTTTCTCAAAGAAATCCGACTTCTGAGGCTTTCGGTTTTGACAAACAGGAACGAGGATTGCTATATATAGATTCCGATTATCAGACTGATAAATTACTTTTTATTGGTTTGATGCTGTTGCTTGCAATATTTCGGCGTTATGACTTCAAAATTCCCTCTAGTGTATAGAATGGCAGAATAATAAATACTGGCGACATCAATTTACTGCTAAATTCCAAAAAAACGGTTGACTTTGGTGTACAAGAGGATAGAAGCACAACCAGTATCCAGTATATATAAGGAGTTTTGTAAATGGGCAGTAGCGAATATAACGATAAACCGACCTCAGCATCAATTCTTAGCGTCGGTGTAGGTTGGTTTCCCAAAACTCCAGGTGGGCTGGAAAGGTATACTTATGAACTGACTAAAAACTTAGCAGCAAATCACGATCGCGTGGAATTATGTGGAGTCGGTTTACCAGAGGTTGAACAAAATTTGTCAATTAAGCTGACTAACTTGGCTTCGCCAGACAGTCCAATTTTGCAGCGCTTCACATCTATTCGCAGTAACTTCAAGAAAACAAGAGTTGGAAAACCAGATGCAATTAACTTACATTTTGCATTGTATAGTTTTCCGATTATGGATATTTTGCCCAAAAAAGTTCCAATTACCTTTAATTTTCACGGTCCTTGGGCGTCTGAAAGCAAAAGCGAGAAAGTTAGTCAAAAACTCAACATTTTTATCAAACGCAGGCTGATCGAACAAACAACTTATAATCGTTGCGATCGCTTTATTGTTCTCAGCAAAGCCTTTGGTAAAATATTACATGAAGATTATCAAGTTCCCTGGGAAAAAATTCACATTATTCCCGGTGGAGTTGATATTAATCAGTTTCAACCAAACTTATCACGTCAACAGGCTCGGACACAACTAGATTGGTCAAGCGATCGCCCGATAATATTTACATCTCGCCGTTTGGTGCATCGAGTCGGGCTGGATAAATTATTGCAGGCAATGGCAACAATTAAGCCGAAAATACCAGATGTCATCTTAGCGATCGCAGGACATGGACCATTACAAGCTACACTACAACAGCAGGTTACAGAATTAGGATTAAACGACCATGTAAAATTTTTGGGTTTTCTACCCGATGAATTATTACCTGTAGCTTACCAAGCTGCCGACTTGAGTATCATGCCCAGCCAATCTTTTGAAGGTTTTGGATTGGCAATAGTAGAATCTCTAGCCTGCGGTACTCCAGTTTTATGTACACCAGTTGGCGGAATGCCAGAAATTTTAGAATTGTTTTCACCCCATTTAATTACTTCTTCAACCGCAGTGACAGCTATCGCCGAAAAATTAGAAGATATACTATTGGGAAAACTGCCAATGCCTTCACGAGAAGACTGCCGTCAGTATGCAGTTAACAACTTCGACTGGCATAAAATCGCCTTGCAAGTGCGAAGTGTTATCTTAGCTTAACAAGAAAAAATAAATATATATTAATTCTTCATTGGTTGAGTATGAAAATTCTTTTTCTAGACCAAAGTGGTAAACCAGGCGGTGCGGAATTATGTTTAATAGATATAGCCAAACCATATAGCGATCGCTGTTTGGTGGGCTTATTTGCCGATGGTTCTTTTCGGGATTTACTACAACAAAATCAAATTCCTGTGCAAGTTTTAACAACCGAAGCAATAAAAGTTCGCAAAGAAAGCAGCTTGGCGCAAGGTTTGGGGAGTTTAAAACAACTTACACCTCTGATTGCAAAAGTAGTGCAAACAGCCCGCGACTACGATTTAATCTACGCCAACACCCAAAAAGCACTAGTTATCGGCGCACTGGCTAGCTTTTTCAGCCAACGTCCTTTGGTTTATCATTTGCATGATATTCTCTCAAAAGAGCATTTTAGCCAAACCAATCGCCGCATAGCTGTAGCTAGCGCCAATCGCGCCTCATTAGTAATTGCCAATTCTCAAGCCAGCCAAATGGCATTTGTAGAAGCAGGAGGACGCCCGGAAATTACAGAAGTAGTTTATAACGGCTTTGGGCCGAAAAATTATCTAATTAACGAATTAGAAGTTAGACAATTAAGGCAAGAATTAGGGCTGGAAGGAAAATTTGTAATTGGGCACTTCAGCCGCCTTTCACCTTGGAAAGGGCAACATATTTTAATTGAAGCACTTGTTAAATCGCCTCAAAAAGCGGCAGTAATTTTAGTTGGTGATGCGCTATTTGGCGAACAAGATTATGTAGAAAATTTACACAAACAAGTTGCTGAATTAGGGTTAGAAAACCGAGTTAAATTTTTAGGGTTTCGTTCAGATATTCCGCAATTAATGTCAGCTTGTAACTTAATTGCACATACCTCCATCGCCCCAGAACCCTTTGGAAGAGTGATTGTAGAGGCAATGCTATGCGGAAGACCTGTAGTTGCAGCCAAAGCTGGCGGTGCAATTGAATTAGTAGAAGAAGGTGTAAATGGCTTTTTAGTTAAACCCGGAAAACCCGAAGAAGTGGCAAAAGTAATTACAACTTGTATTCAAGAGCCAGAAAAGACTGCAACTATAGCTAACAATGCACGGATTATAGCTAGTCAACGTTTTGATGTGACAATTATTAATCAGCAAATTGCTCAATTGTTGAAAAAGGTAGAGGGCACGAGGCATACTGCCCCAGGGCGGAGGGCAGAGGGCAGAAGAATAAATAAATAAAAAAGACGCGATTTCTCGCGTCTGGAACCGATAATATCAAGTCCGGTTAAACACTTGTAATTAAAGTAGGTTGGGTACATTCGATAGATTTTAGGATAGTATTGTTTCAAACTTGTCAAACAGCGTCACCGTCACTGTCAAAGTTGACAATCCAAAATCTAAAATCCACGCATTGGTATGGGTGTGATTACAAACCTACTAATTCACGAGATTCAAAATCAGTGAGTTGTTGAGCGATCGCTAATCTTGCTTCTAACTTAGCGACACTAAACTGATTACGCAGATATTCCAAATGAGCGATCGCATTAGCCTTCTCGGCAGATAAGCGGATTAGCGTATCCATTGCTTTTTGGTATTCTTGATTTACAAGCAACACCTCAAAACGACGCGCCTTGCGTTGAGCATCATTTTTCAAATCACTTTCAAAAGCAGACACGCGATCGGCATTACCTTCAAATCGGTTAATTTGGTATTGAACCGCCATCAATTGAGAATCTATTTCATTAAACCGTTGGGCAGCTTGTGCGATGCCTTCGGCAAGGGCAAAGCCCAACGCAGTTGGATAATGACTCAGTTGCATCATGTTTAAATAACTTATCCTCTAAATAAAACTTGACAAAAAAAGCAGAAAAGATGGGGGGAGGGGGGGAGATGGGGAGAAATTCTTCTTGTCTCCCACACCCGTCGCCCCACACCCCACACCCGTCCTCCTTGTCTGGTCGCCCGTCGTCCTTGTCTCCTTGTCTCCTTATCCCCCCATCCTCTTCTACGCCACTTCCCGCAATTGCGACGGGACAGTCACCTCTGAAACATTGAGCGATAGCTGTTCGGCGTAAGGTACTGTAGCTTGTTCCAACACTTGAACTTGGATATTCACGCTGACTAAATAGCTACCCGTATCGGCACCAACTGCTTCCGCAATTAACTTAGCAAGGTCTGGACGTTTCGCAGTCAGTGGGTCACGTAAAATACATCGGTCCCATTCGTGCTTGGCAGTTGGATTTAGGCTGAGAATGTAGTGTTTAATCATAAGACTAATCCTTAAATCGCTATTCTGTGAAGGCTGTCACAGAGCCGTTTTGCACTTAACCAGGCTTTGTGGACGCTACTCTTCTATTATAGTACATGCGTACTGAATTGTGTGAAGGGGAAAGGGGGAAGGGAGACGGGTGTGGGGAGACGGGTGTGGGGCGACGGGTGTGGGGCGACGGGTGTGGGGTGTGGGAGACAGAGGGAAATGCCCCATGCCCAATCCCCAATGCCCAATGCCCAATGCCCAATGCCCAATGCCCAATGCCCAATGCCCAATGCCCAATGCCCAATGCCCAATGCCCAATGCCCAATGCCCAATGCCCAATGCCCAATTCCCAATGCCCAATGCCCAATGCCCCATGCCCAATGCCCCATGCCCAATGCCCAATGCCTAATTCACCTTGTCATCCAACAGCGATTTGAACAGTTGAGCATCATTGAGGGAAATTGCTTGTTGAGGTATCGGAATCGAAACTCCGGCTTGGTCGAAGGCGATTTTAAGGCGACGGCGAAATTCTCGTGCTACATCCCATTGTTTGAGGGGCTGTGTCTTAATCCATACACGTATTATCAAACCGCGATCGCCAAATTTATCTACTCCCAAAACTCTTGGCGTTTCCACAATTTGCTCTTGCCATTGGGAATCTCGATCCATCTCCAATGCGACGTTTTCAATCAACTTTAAAGCTTGGTCAACATCGGCTTGATAGCCTACCGGGATATTCAAATCAGCGCGTGACCAACGACTGGAAAGATTGGCAACTGTTTTAATTTCGCTGTTGGGAATAGTAATCAAACGCCCTTCGGCATCGCGCAGTTGAGTAATACGCAAATTGAGATTTTCCACAAAGCCCTGAGAGTTACCCACTGCGATGACATCACCCAAAGCATATTGGTCTTCTAAGATGATGAGGAAGCCGTTAATCGCATCTTTAATTAAATTTTGCGAGGCCAGGGACACCGCTACACCTACTAATCCCGCACCAGCTAACAAAGGAACGATATCCACACCCAAAGACATCAAGGCTAACAGAATGCCAACTCCCACCCAAACAAGAGTAACGATACTTTTACATACACCAGAAATAGTAGAAACACGTAGCCGCAACCTTTCGTAAATTTCATTTTCTGGAGCTAGCAAAGCGCTACTGCTGACAAAAGCGGAGGTAAAGCGGTCAATGAGGGCATAGCTGAAACGAATTGCCACATAAGTTAAAAGTCCGACAACGCCCAGTCTTAAAGGAATTTGCAAAGCCCTGAGAATTCCTAACTGGAGCGATCGCGTGTAGGGAAATAAACCTAGAATGAAGAAAGTTCCACCTCCCCAAATTGCGACTTGTGCTAGCTGAAACAGTCGTCGCTTGACTTCTTTAAGATTTCGCTGTTGCTGCTGTTTTAGCTGTGTGGTTATTGGTGCTGTTGCAACTGCTGGTAAAGGCGAGTTTACAAGCTGTACTGAAGAATGCCGTCTTGAGTACCTTGAAGTGTAATAAATTCCCCAACTAATTATCATTATGGTAAGTCCAGTTGCCCCAGCAATTTGACCTTGACGAACTAAAAACTTCGTTTGTCGCTCTTGCTTTCCCCGTTGTAAGCTTTCCTGTAACACTTGGCTGATTTGATTCGCCGATGTAAACGCATCTACCTGGCGCAGCCTCGCATCTTGGGAAGTAATGGTCATCAGGTATTGATTATTGACATAAATTACTGGTAATCCATTTAAAGTTTTAATTTGAACATTGACATCTTTGGCAGTCGATTCAAAGTAGTTTTGACTAATTTCATCTAATTTATGTTGGATATTTTCTACACGTTCTGAAAGGTTTGCTCTTTGCGCTGCTACTTGAAACAAACGACGACCATCCAAATAAACCCATTCAGTTACAACTCTGCTTTCTGAGTCATTACTCAAACCAGTAGGAGATTGGAAGTTAGGTAAAAAAGGTATTTGGGCTGTAGCGTTTGGCACAGTTAAAACAGATATTGCAATCGAGCCAGCGTAAGCTAAAAATTGAGAGCGCATCTCTAACACCTCCTGAGCGCAAAATAACTTAGCAGTTTGTCATGCATTCTTATGGGGAAAGGGAAAGGTGGAAAGGGAAGGGGAAATATATAAAATCCTTTATCTTTTAAGGCTTTGCCGCCTTGAACCTGCCCTTCAAAAATTTGCATAACAAACTACTAGAGTCATCGTGCAAAATCAATTCAAGCAAATGTACCTATCAAAAGTTAAGTTTTTATTTCAACGACTTATTCTTGATGCTGCCGTAGTTTCAGCTAACGCATCCTACCATTAATCACCGAATGCTCCTGCCTTGTAAATAGGGGAAAGGGAAAGGGGGAAGGGGGCCCCCTTACTTGTGGGGATAAGAAGCAAGGGGAAGAGGTTATTTAGATACTTTGGTGGTGTACGAAGTTCATAGCGACTGCCTCAACTCTTAGCAGGCAGGGGATGAAAATTAAGTCAAAAATGAAACATCGTTTGGCTGATTTTTTCCACCAAAAAAATATGCCAGATGGTAGTTGAATTTTTGACATTATTTGCTATAGAAATCCAACTTGATTTAAATTCTGTATTCATGCTTTCAGGTGATGCGATCGCAAAGCTGGGATTGTCATCATGAAGATGTATTAATGAAATAAATTTGCTGTTGCTTAGGCTAGGAATCAAATCACCTGCAGCTGTATTAAGCTTTATCAACTTTGATTTTTTGAGAAGGTACACAGAATGAATCGAATCTTAAAGCGCACATTTCTACCCAGCCTCATGGCTGCAACTTTAGCAGGCACTACCTTACTTCCTGCGAAACCCGCTGCTGCTGATGACCAAATATTAAGAGATGTAGGCATTGGAGCCGCTACGGGTGTAGTATCCGGAGCTATTAGAGGACGCGGTTCTTTGTTAAACAATGCTGTTAAGGGTGCTGGTGCTGGCGCTGCTGTCAACGCCGTCAACGGTACTAGACGCGATCGCAGCAACCGTAACTTGATTCAAGATATTGGAGTAGGTGCAGCAGGTGGAACCGCTACAGGCGCAATTACTCGCCCCGGTAAAGATACCCTTGGCGATGCAGTCGATGGCGCAGCTGCAGGTGCAGTCATCCATATCTTGACCAATGGGAAATAGTTCGTAATTTCCCTAGCTAACCCTTGTAGAGACGCGACTAGTCGCGTCTCTACATTTGGATTCATACTTTGATTCAGCAACGCCGATAATTGTTAATTACAAATTAGCTTTGCAAGTTCCCCAGCTAAGTTAGGGAATATAGCGGTACACGTAGGGGCAATTCATGAATTGCCCCTACAAATAACCTGTACCCCACTCAACTGGGAATCGCTATATTTGCGACAAAATTCCAAAGCCTCTAACAAATCACTTGTTTGCAGCCCATAGGCGACATCTGGGCGAGTAATCACCACCAGCGACACGCCTAACTTTGCTGCAACTTTTCGCTTTACGTCCTCTCCCCCAGCGCTACCTGACGCCTTAGTAACAACCAGAGAAATTTGCCATTGACGCCACAGCGCCGCCTCCAAATCTACGGAGATCGGAGGACGCAAGCAAATTATTCTATCTGGAGTAAATCCAGCACTAAAAGCAGCCTCCAAAGTCGTTTGTGAGGGAAGTAGCCTAGCATACAAAGTTGCTCGCTCTTGCCAATGCATAAAAAGGTGCAAATGTCTATACCCAACAGTCAAAAGCACCCTTTCACCCTCTAAATAATTCCCCTCTACTAAAGTCTTAAAACCATCCAAATAAATAACTCCTTTCCTTGCCCCCACACCCGTCGCCCAAGTCGTCCCCCCCTCTCCCCCTCCCCTTGTCTCTTCCAAAACAGGGCGTTCATAGCGCAAATAGGGGATATTAAACTCATGACAAAGGGCGATCGCACTTTTAGAAATCTCTACAGCGTAGGGATGAGACGCATCGAGAGTGGCGACAATTTGCTGTTGGTGAAAAAACTCACGTAGCTGTTCAAAAGTTAAACGCCCCACCCAAACAAGTAAATTAGGGGCATTTGGGTAAAGCGATCGCGCAGATTCTGTCGTGACAGTGATTGTGCAAAGAATTTGGGAGTGGGCGATCGCGATCGCTAACTGGGCACTCTCCTGAGTTCCGCCAACTAACCAGATACGTCCCACAACCCCACCTGACGAATGTATTTACTAACAGTGACCTTTAACCCTTAAGTGCCTTTCTAAAGTTTTGGCGATAGGATTTATTCGTAATAAACAAAGCAGGCCACAATAACGATAAACCAAGACGATTGGTCAAACTGCGGTTGAAATTTGTCCGTTCAAAACCCTTCCAAAACTTCCAAACACCACCTAGATAAACAACTATCAAACCAAAAATAATTAATTTAGGCATTCCCATCAACTCCGTAAGCAACTAACAGAATTTGAGTTAAATATTCTTACACCATCTTGGCACTTCACAATCGGCATTGAGAAGTTACGACCACCCTTGTTCACTTAACGGGTAAGCAAGTCACTTGACGATACATTCTTATATACCAGTTTAAAGTAGCCTTTGCGATCGCAGCTAGTCACAATTTAACGAACAACAACGAGGAGAAGGGGGACAAGGAGGACAAGGAGGACGACTTGGGGGAATTTCTCTGTTGTCTCCTCCCTTTAGAAATATCCGATTTTTGCAAAAAGACCCCACAGCAACCAACGTCTGGGGCTATACAAACAAAGCCACACACCGACCTGGGCTAAAAGCTTGAAGCCTGCGCGAGTCTGGCTTTGTACGTGTAGCCGCACACAAATAGGGTGTCGGCGACAAAATTGTGATGTCCCCTCCTCTTCTCCCCACACCCGTCGTCCCTTGTCTCCCTTTCCCCTTTCCCCTTTCCCCATCTTTCCATCTTGATCTTCTATGGGCAAACAGGATAGCTTGATGAGTATATCTGCCTATTTATAACGAGATGGTTCTTGTGAAGTAACCCAAATTTCAACATCCGTAGGAGACTAAAGAAAGAAGAATAAAACAGAATAAAACGTATCTGTTGGGTCTTGACGCAGCAACTGGTGCAAAAACTAAGGAGGATTTATGCGTGCAGTACTGATGGCTGGTGGTTCGGGAACGCGATTACGACCGCTAACCTGTGACTTGCCCAAACCAATGGTACCGATTCTCAATCGACCAATTGCCGAACACATCATCAATTTGCTCAAACGGCATAACATCACAGAAGTTGTTGCCACACTCCATTATTTACCTGATGTTCTGCGAGACTATTTTCAAGATGGCAGCGATTTTGGCGTACAAATGACTTACGCCGTGGAAGAAGACCAGCCTCTGGGTACCGCAGGCTGTGTGAAAAATATTGCCGAACTCCTTGATGAAACGTTTTTAGTAATAAGCGGCGACAGTATAACAGATTTTGACTTAACAGCAGCAATTGAATTTCACAAACAAAAAAAATCAAAAGCGACTTTGATTTTGACTCGTGTCCCCAACCCAATTGAGTTTGGGGTGGTAATTAGCGATGCAGAAGGTCGAATTCGTCGGTTTTTAGAAAAACCCTCAACTAGTGAAATCTTCTCCGATACTGTGAATACTGGCACGTACATTCTGGAACCAGAAGTTTTAGAATATCTACCAGCTAACATTGAATGTGACTTTTCTAAGGATTTATTCCCTTTGCTGCTGGCAAAAGATGAGCCAATGTACGGTTACGTCGCCAAAGGTTATTGGTGCGATGTCGGGCACTTAGACGCTTATCGCGAAGCTCAATATGATGGGTTAGACCGTAAAGTCAAACTCGATTTTGCCTATAAAGAAGTTTCTCCGGGTTTGTGGGTGGGTCAAAATACTTATATTGAACCCTCTGCAATTATTGAAACTCCTGCGGTGATTGGCGATAATTGCCGCATTGGGGCAAGAGTCCAAATTGAAGCCGGAACGGTAATTGGGGATAATGTTACCATTGCTTCTGATGCCAATCTCAAGCGTCCAATTGTTTGGAATGGGGCGGTAATTGGTGAGGAAGCCCATCTTTCAGCTTGTGTGATTTCTCGCGGTACTCGCGTTGACCGTCGCGCCCATGTTTTAGAAGCAGCGGTTGTCGGTTCACTTTCGACTGTGGGAGAAGAAGCCCAAATTAGCCCGGGCGTCCGCGTTTGGCCTAGCAAAAAGATTGAGTCAGGCGCAATCTTAAATATTAACTTGATTTGGGGTAACACTGCTCAAAGAAATTTATTTGGGCAACGTGGCGTTCAAGGTTTAGCCAATATCGACATCACCCCAGAATTTGCTGTGAAGTTGGGTGCGGCCTATGGTTCTATTTTGAAACCTGGTTCTCAAGTCACGGTTTCCCGCGACCAACGCAATATCTCTCGCATGGTGACTCGGTCGTTAATTGCGGGTTTGATGTCTGTTGGTGTGGATATTCAAAACCTTGATGCCACAGCTATTCCAATGGCTCGCACGGTTATACCTACAATGTCCGTAGCCGGTGGTATTCACGTGCGCGTACATCCCGATCGCCCAGATTATATCCTAATTGAGTTTATGGATACCAAGGGCATTAATATCTCCAAATCCCTGGAAAAGAAAATTGAAGGGGCTTATTTCAAAGAAGATATGCGACGGGCGCAAATCCACGAAATTGGCGATGTTTCTTACCCCAGCCAAGTTATTGATGGCTACTGCAAAGCTTTTGAAAAACTGCTACACATTGATACAATTCGTAACAGTCGCGCCAAAGTCGTGATTGACTACGTTTATGCCGTGTCTGGTGCTGTATTGCCCCAAATGTTAGATAAATTTGGCGCTGATGCGGTGGTGCTAAATGCCAGTTTGAATAAAACTGCCATGTCTACGGCTGACAGGGAAACACTAATAACTCAGTTGGGTCATGTGGTAGAAGCGTTAAAAGCTAACTTTGGCGTTCAAGTTTCGGCTAACGGCGAACAGTTGATTTTGGTAGATGAAGCGGGTATTCCCGTTCGTGGGGAAATGCTGACAGCGCTGATGGTGGATATGATATTAACATCTAACCCCAGAAGTTCGGTAGTAGTACCGGTTCATGCTTCCAGCGCAGTAGAACAAATTGCCCGCCGCCACGATAGCAAGGTGATTCGCACAAAGGCAAATCCCGCCGCTTTGATGGAAGCTTCTCAGAAGAATTACAATGTGGTTTTAGCAGGTAGTGGAGACACTGGTTTTATTTTCCCGCAACTGCATCCGGGATTTGACGCCATGTTCTGCATTGCCAAGCTAATTGAAATGCTAACAATCCAAGAGCGATCGCTTGCTTCAGCCCGCGCCGAATTACCCCGCGTAATTCACAAAACTCATACAATTCGCTGTCCCTGGACAGCCAAAGGTGCGCTGATGCGCTATTTGGTGGAAACTCACCCCGCCCAAAGCTTGGAATTAATCGACGGTGTGAAAATTTGTCAGCCCTACGATGATAGTTGGGTACTAGTTTTGCCTGATGCCAGCGAGCCACTAGTACATTTGTATATTAACAGCAACGATCGCGATTGGGTCGATGATTCATTGAGAGATTACCGCGCCCGCGTCCAAGCATTTGTCGAAAGAGAACAGGAGGAAGTTCCTGCAGAAGTTTAAATTTGTTGGTGGTTGGTGAAGGGGCGCTTGCGTCTGCAGTCGGGAAGATTCCCTCCGGCAGACTTCGCGCCCTTGGTAGGGGAGCCACTGCGGTCTTGGGGTCTGGCCAAGGGTCGCAGTGGCGTTTTCCCTCGTGCCGGGGATGGTGAACCCGAAGGGTGGTTGGTAGGCGCGTAGTTAGTAGGCGCGTAGTTAGTAGGCGCGTAGTTCTACTATCCACTATCCACTACCCACTACCCACTATCCACTAGTCACTACCCACTACTCACTACCCACTACCTATTTTTCAAACGGTAAAGTTGGAGATGTATTCTTAGGAAATATCGCCAACTCGGTTTCTGGATCAAAAAAGTGAATTTTTTCTGCACTCAGCGATAACCAAAGTTGTTCGCCAACATGCACAAGACGGTCTGGTGGGACTCTCACTTGCAAAGATTGGTCTGTAAAGGTGGATTTAAAACTAGAGTCTTTCACAAATCTGACAGACAAATAACTATCATTGCCAAGGTTTTCCACCAAGTCCACTTGCACTGGTAAATTTTTCGTTGCCGGTACACTCACACTCAAATGTTCCGGGCGAATGCCTAAAATTAGAGTTTTCCCATCGTATTTTTGCAAAGCAGTCGCCCAGAATTGTGGCAAGGTGAGACGAAAATCACCATTGGTAATTAATTGGGGTGCATGAAACTCCACGGAAATAAAATTCATTGGCGGCGAACCAATGAATTCGGCAACAAAGCGGTTAGCTGGACGGTTGTAAAGTTCTAATGGAGAAGCGACTTGTTGAATTTGACCTTGATTCATAATCGCAATGCGATCGCCCATTGTCATTGCTTCTGTTTGGTCGTGGGTGACGTAAATCGTTGTTGTACCCAACTGACGCTGCAATTTGACGATTTGGGCGCGGGTTTGGGCACGCAATTTCGCATCTAAATTAGAAAGCGGTTCATCCATTAAAAATACTTGCGGATTTCGCGCGATCGCCCTTCCTAATGCGACTCGTTGGCGTTGTCCCCCAGATAATTGTTTAGGTAATCTATTTAACAGCGCTTCAATTTGCAGCAACTGCGCCACATCTCGCACGCGCTCGTACACAGCCCGTTCATTATCCGAAATATAACGCAGACCTTTAGGTAACTTTCTTGTCACTCCCACCAACGTATTCTTAGCCCACATCTGAAAATACACAGATGGAGAGAACTTCTCTCCTTGTCCCCCAAGTCGTCCCCCCACACCCGTCGCCCCTATCTCCCCCTCTCCCCCTCCTCTTCGCCGCAACCCGAAAGCGATATTGTCATACACCGTCATGTGGGGGTAGAGGGCGTAATTTTGAAACACCATAGCGATATCGCGTTCCTTCGGGGGCAAATCATTTACCAAGCTAGAGCCTACCCAAATATTACCGCCAGTCATCTGCTCCAACCCAGCGATTAACCGTAAGAGGGTGCTTTTACCACAACCAGATGGTCCCACCAGCACCATAAATTCACCATCAGAAATAGTCAGATTAATTCGCCGCAAGACATTCACGCCGTCTGCACGCTGAACAGATGCATCACTTTTCTTGCCAGATTTGTCTGGGGTTTGAGTTTGTGAGACAACATTTTCCCCTTTGCGGTGGGGGAAACTTTTGTAAACGTTTTCTAAAACAACCTGCGCCACGAGTGTTTGAGGTAATTTTTATTAGTCAATAGTCATTAGTCAGTAGTTAGCGGGTAGTGGTTAGTGGGTAGTGGGTAGCAGCCAACAATCAACAACTAACAACCCAACGGGAGAACCAGTACTAGGAGTGTTACCCTCCCACAGTATACGCGCTTCACCACCAACGCGATCGCGCTTCACCAGTCGCCAATCTTCGGGAAACCCTACCAAGGGCGCGAAGCTCGCCGGAGGGAATCTTCCCTCCGGCAGACTTCGCGCCCCAACACCCACCAACCAACAAATCACATGGAGGGTTTAGCGCTCATAATACACGTTCACTCTAAATACGAAAAGTTAAAAAAACAGCTTTCAGCAGAAAAAGCCAACTACCTTGGATTCAAGGACATTCAGGAGTTGTTTTATGACTATCTCCCCAACCTCAAATTTATCGCCAATCGAGACGCCAAACCCTGCCCATGAAATTTTAGACGTAAAAACCACAAATTGTTGCATTGTGGGTGGCGGTCCTGCGGGGGCTGTGCTGGCACTGATGTTAGCCCGTCAAGGAATTTCTGTGATGCTGTTAGAAGCACACAAAGACTTCGATCGCGATTTTCGAGGCGACACAATTCACCCTTCTGTCATGGAAATTATGGAGGAATTGGGTTTAGCAGAACGCTTGCTGCAAATTCCCCATGCTAAGATGCGTCAAATTAGCATTCAAACTCTTGATGATACTTTCACCTTGGCAGATTTTAGCCATCTAAAAACCCGCT
This sequence comes from Heteroscytonema crispum UTEX LB 1556, assembly GCA_044006015.1. GTDB lineage: Bacteria > Cyanobacteriota > Cyanobacteriia > Cyanobacteriales > Nostocaceae > Heteroscytonema > Heteroscytonema crispum. Next base: position 38,761 of record JBIPDF010000017.1, on the reverse strand, counting down.
ACCCTTATATTACAATGCTTCCCCAGGTGAAATTCCTGGATTTTATCACCGCTGAAGCCCAAAAATATGGGAATTTTCAGTTAGTTTTAGGTGCAAACGTGCAGGAATTAATTGAGGAAAACGGTGTAATTGAGGGTGTGCGCTATCGGGGACATGGTGGTTGGCACGAAATTCGGGCGATTCTCACAGTTGGTGCAGATGGACGCCACTCAAAGCTGCGACAATTAGCGAAGTTTGAGGCGATTGAAACCTCACCGCCAATGGATGTTCTTTGGTTCCGCCTACCCAAAAAGCCAGGAGATTATGAGGGTGGAATGGGACGCCTTGGGAAAGGTCGCATTGTCGTAATGCTTGACCGTGGTGATTCTTGGCAGATGGGCTATGTTATTCCCAAAGGTGGCTATCAAGAACTGCGAACTGCTGGTTTGGAGGAATTAAGAAAGTCTATCGTTAATGTAGTGCCGGAGTTACAAGACCGTATTGAACATTTACACGAATGGTCGCAGGTAGCTTTTCTCTCAGTGGAATCGAGTCGCCTCAAACGCTGGTATCGTCCCGGACTGCTGTTAATTGGTGATGCAGCTCATGTTATGTCTCCCGTTGGTGGAGTTGGGATTAACTACGCGATTCAAGATGCTGTAGTAGCGGCGAATATTCTCAGTAAATCATTGAAAGCGGGACATGTAGAATTAAGCGATTTGGCGAAAGTGCAACGTCAGCGCGAATTACCTACACGGATTATTCAAGCATTTCAATCCTTAGTGCAGCAACGGATATTAGTTCGGGCGCTCAACTCCTCGGAGAATCAGCCATTTCAACCGCCTGCTTTGTTACGCTTGCCCATCTTACGCGATTTTCCGGCGCGGTTAATCGGCTTGGGTGTTTTTCCAGTTCACGTCCAGGCGTGAGATTTATTGTTGGTTGTTAGTTGTTGGTTCACCAGCAACCCAACGGGAGAACCAGTTACCTGCGCGAGTGTTACCCTCCCGCAGTACTGGTTCACCACCAACTCTTTTTGTGGTACAATTATACTAATTAATTGCAGAATTCAATGCTTGTCACAGTCAGGCGAAGGGGGGAACAGCTAACATGCAGCTGTTAACTACCGTCGCTTGGCTTTTGTACTAAAACTGGTTAATACGTAATTTCTGAGTACATAATTGCGTAAAAATTTAAAAATGTTGTAAAAATGTCTGCCCAGCCGACAAAATCTTTATTTGAATCTGCGACGCTTGTAATATAAACCTGGAGTTGTTAATAGTTGAGTGCTAACTGTAAAAAATTTCACAAAAAACTACTTTTTCTTGTATAAATATAACTGCCTATCAAAACTTAGAGTATTAATATGGAATTAGTTAAGAAAGACTTAATAAGTGCTGAACAATAAAGATATACAGGTATTGATAATTAGCTAATCTACCACTAACCATGAAAATACCTTCTTTCTCTGTTTCCCTCTTTTACTCAGCACTTACGCCGAAGCATCAAGCACTTTTTTAGTCAGGAGAATCCAATGAATAGCTGCATTTTAATGGTGGAAATCTACCAAGAACCCCAACTGCGCCACACACCAGATGGAATGGAACTCACAGAGATGATGGTGCAGTTTCCAGGGTTGCGACCGGATGACCCTCCTGCTATGTTGAGAGCGATCGCTTGGGGTAATCTCGCATCATTAGTTTATCAAAATTATCATCAAGGCGATCGCGTATTAATTGAAGGGCGTTTAAACATGAATACTTTCGATCGCCCGGAAGGTTTCAAAGAAAAACGCGCGGAGTTAACATTACAACGCATTCACTCTCTAGGAGCAGGTTTCAATACTAGTTCCGAGCCGATGGTTGAAACAACCCCGATGGCGACAAATGTGAGAACCGCCCCACCTGTGGCGTCTCCCCAAACCGCCCCGAATTACAACTCGCCCCGTCCCGCAGCAACGAGTGCGACAAATAACGTTGGCGTTTTACCCCAAAATGATTTTAATAATGAGCGCGATCGCGTACCTCAATCCACACCCCAAGGCGCACCCCAAGGCGCACCCCAATCCACAAATTATGAGCGCAAAGCTTATCCTGTGGTGACTCAAGAAGAGTCTGACATCGATGATATTCCGTTCTAAGGTGGCTGGGACGGGCAAAGCGTCCCATCCCATAATAAAAATCAATATCTTGTGGGGCGGGCTTTTCGGCCCGCCCTGTCTTTTAAGTTATAAATTGTGATTTCTGATGCAAAATTTCCCCTTAAAGGTGTAAAAATCAAAAAAAATCAGTTCGATCAGTTACAAAAACTCACATTGCATAAATAATTTCAGAACCACTGCTAGAATCCAAATAATTTTAAGTTATTTATTATTACCTGACTTTTATGAAAGAAACTGTCCTAGAAGTTCGCAATCTACAAGTTGAATTTCCTAGTGATGGCAAAGCCGTCAAAGCCGTAGATAGTCTTTCTTTTCAGTTGCATAGAGGTGAGACTCTAGGAATTGTAGGAGAGTCAGGAAGCGGAAAATCGGTAACATCGCTAGCGGTAATGGGTTTGGTGCAGACTCCGGGTGTAGTTAGCGGTGGTGAAATTTGGTTTCGCCCCCAGGAAAATAGCGCACCAATTAATTTACTGAGTTTACCGCCTGAGGAAGTGCAGCTATACCGAGGCGGCGATATCGCCATGATTTTTCAAGAACCGATGAGTTCGCTGAATCCGGTTTTTACCATCGGGTTTCAGCTGACGGAAGCGATTATGCGACATCAAAAGGTTTCTGTGACTGAAGCGCGACGAATTGCTTTAGCTGGTTTGCAAGAAGTCAAACTCCTCCCCAGCGATGAGCAAATCAGGGAACAGTATGTTGAAAGTTGGAAACACACTTCAGCAGATTCACTGTTAGATGAAGGCAAGTTGATACAGTTGGTGCATCAACATAAAGAAGCAATGCTAGAACGCTACCCGCACCAACTTTCTGGCGGTCAGTTGCAGCGGGTAATGATTGCAATGGCTATTTCTTGCAACCCTTTGCTGTTGATTGCAGATGAACCCACCACAGCTTTAGATGTGACGGTGCAAGCGACTATTCTGGAATTGCTGCGAGAATTGCAGCAGCGCCGCGATATGGCAATGATTTTCATTACCCACGACTTGGGGCTAATTTCGGAAATCGCCGACCAAGTAGCGGTGATGTACAGAGGTAGAGTTGTAGAATATGGCACAGCCGAGCAAATTTTTACTAATCCTTTGCATCCATATACTAGAGGTTTGATAGCTTGTCGCCCCAACCTCAACCGCCATCCCCAAAAACTGCTCACCGTTTCCGACTATATGAATGTCGAGGAAACACTGAGGGGTGAGGTAGTAATTATGCCAAAAGAACCCAAAGAACCATTGGAAGTTACCAGTGAGGCGATCGCTCAAAGGTTAACAAATCTCAACGCGAAACAGCCGTTATTGCAAGTCCGCAATTTGAAGGTTGGTTTTCCCGTGCGTGGGATATTTGGCGGTACAAAACGCTACACGATGGCAGTTAATGGCGTTTCTTTTGATGTCAAACCAGGAGAAACAGTGGGATTGGTAGGAGAATCTGGTTGTGGTAAAACAACTCTTGGTAGAACTTTGCTGCGATTAATCGAACCGATGAGCGGTGAGATTATTTTTGAAGGACAAAATATTACTACTTTGAAAGGAGAACCGTTACAAAAACTGCGACGGGAAATGCAAATAGTGTTTCAAAATCCTTTTAGTTCCCTCGATCCGCGCATGAAAATTGGCGACGCAGTGATGGAACCGTTGTTGATTCACTCTGTTGGTAAAACGTTAAAACAACGGCGAGAAAGAGTAGCCGAACTTTTAGAAAGAGTGGGATTAAATGCAGATGCAATGAACCGTTATCCGCACCAATTTTCCGGCGGACAACGCCAGCGGGTTTGTATTGCTCGTTCTTTGGCGTTAAATCCCAAATTTATTATTTGCGATGAATCTGTATCAGCGTTGGATGTGTCGGTACAGGCGCAAGTATTGAATTTATTGAAAGAATTGCAGGATGATTTTCAGCTAACTTATATATTCATTTCCCATGATTTAAGCGTGGTGAAATTTATGAGCGATCGCATTTTGGTAATGAATCGCGGTCAAATTGTCGAACAAGGAACCGCCGAAAGCATTTATCGCCAACCGAAGGAAGAATATACGCAGAAATTAATTGCTTCCATTCCTACAGGAAGTCCCGAAAGGATGAAACACCGCCAAGTACGGGCTTCGTAATTAGGGATTAAATTTTTCCAGGCGTGGATAAAGCATATTCACGCCTTCATGACGACCTACTTTTCATTGATATAGTATTCAACACAACGGGGGTTATCCATCCGCTTGGAAGCTTCTAATATTTCCAATCCCACAATATTTCCCTCTTCGTCATAATCAAAAATTACCCCTGGTTGTTCTTCATCACTTTCTTCAATAGGCGTAGAACTCAGAGTAATTCTCAAAACATCAACTCCGGGGTCATAGGTAATTTTCATGATTGCCTCCCATGTTTCTTCTTTTCCTCTCTATTTCAGTACACAGTTATTACAATAAGTCAACTTCATCTACTAGAATAACGCGGAATCACAAGGCTTTACCGCTGCCAAAATTAACTGATGACTGATATATTTTGTGCTTATCTTTTGCAAACACAATCTGCGAGGAATTATATAGAATAAATTCAACAAAGCATAGAAAAATCTCTTGTCATTCCATTGCTGTTTGAGCTTAACGAAAAATTCTGTATCTCATTTAACTTCTAAATTTTTAATAGGTTAATTTGAAAACACAATAAAGAATTTAAAGAGATTCAAAAATAACTAAAAAATCATTTATAAAGTAAACATTAAATTATATAGCAGTCCTCGCTTCTCAAAGCAGAAACCCGGTTTCTGGGCTTTCAGGGTGCGCTATAGCAAGCCATAACGCACCATCTGTAGTTTCTGCTGAAGGATAGAAGGAGTTGTGAGGTGCAACTGTTTGGCAAAGTCTTCATCTTCTCTAATTTGTTGCCTTATCTGTTCCGAATAATCGTGGTAATCAGCTAAAGTAGCGTAGACATCGGCTAAGGTGAGACTTGGATATTGCGATACAATCTCATCCGGGGAAAGGAACAAGCCTGCCAAATAACGATATCCTGTACTTGAATTCGATGTCCTTAGATGCGCGGCTTACCACCACATACACCTGGAGTGATTTCAATATGTTCAGAAATCACTGATTCCATAGATATTTTTGTTTGTCAATTTCTAGTGACGTTACTTGCAAACACTTACATTATCGCTGTTTGAGGTTTGAGCGATCACTTTGCTTATACCTCCACCCTCCCCTGTCCCCATCCCCCCCTCTCCCCCCCCTCTCCCCATACCCCAACCAAACAGAAAAAATCAATACTGAGAGAGAAAATACTACCCTAGGTTAGATGTCAAATTACGCATATAGATATAAAATGGGTGATATATATGGCTAAATTTGACATCAGCGTTGGGTGAAAGTAAAAAGTTTTTCCTTGGCTGTAGTTGAAGAACAAGAAAACAGCTCGGGAATTGGTTGCACCTTGTGAAAACAAGACTGCTAGCCCAAGCTTGCGAAATTTAAATCAGGGTGAGTTGCCGATCGCTACATTCTACGAATTCAAACGTACTGAAGATGGTAATGGTACGTCTTTTTCATACCATGTAAACGTATGAAGGCATATTTTTATGTCTAAGTAGACTTATTGTCATCATCACAAATATTCCTAGTACAAAAAGGCAGAAGTAAAAAGGCAGATGGTCAGCCAGTGGGTGGACGGGTTCCCCCACCGCAGTTTGGCGGGACCCAAACCGACACCGCCAACTGCTCGCTTGTTGCAACTGGCGAGGCGCGAAGGGCATTCGTGAAAAGCTTGATTTTTCAAGACTTTCAATGAATGTGAATGGTTAACTTATAGGACTTACGCAACTTCGACGCTAATTGCCTCAATTCACTAGCGATAATTCATGAATTATCGCTACAGTAGTGATGTTTTGCTTCTGTCCTGACTTATTTGGGCCCTTCTGTACTAGCTTGTAATCGGTTACTGCTAATGGCTAAACAAAAGCAGACAAAGAAAAAGGCAAAAATTTGTGATTTCAGTTTTAGACTTGCAGATTGCCAAAAATCAAATTTTTGCCTCATATCCCTCTAGAGACAGATGAAAAATCATTGTTTTCCTGTTGTTGGAATAAATTCAATGAAATTTCAAAAAAAGTTCACAAAATCAACACAGTAGATGTCTTGCCAAAGTGCTTTGTACGAAAGTTCAATAAATCATTAAAAGTCAAACCTAAAAGTCAAATTACGTTTGTTAGCGTCTTTTTTATTTATCTTCCCCAGGCTTTTGCAAGAAGCCTTTTATTTACCTGCTTTATTTGCTGATTTTAAAGCTAATGTGGCATTGTCATTGTCCTACGTCAAGCACCAGACAATAATGTGAAACATAAATTATGCCTGCTGGAACAGAAGATGTTTGAAAGTCAGGGTCAGAGATATACGAGAATGAACACAATGTCATAAAGTTGCTCAATAAAATTTAATAAGAAAAATTAGAATTCAATAGTTGATGATGGATTTTAAATTATAAAAGCCTTACTCTAAAATGGTTCCAGCCATTTCAGCGCGGCAAGAATAAAACAAAATCGTATACCTCAAATTTATTTGAGTTAAATATTAATCAAAATTTATATAAGGTGAGCGCAGTTAAATTATAAATAAATTACCCGAAAAATCCGTGGAATTACTTATAGAATAAGTTGGCGTTTTGCATTTTAATTGAAATGTGAAAAACCGAACCTGATAAAATAAATAATTATGGCAAAAGTTTGAAAAATTATTTTGATAGACCCTGATGAACTGGACAAAGTGAAGCTTTATCAAAGATGTAATATGGTTGTACAAATGCAATTGTTAAAAGCCAGGGACAGTAAAGAAGCAATAGCGGCTTTGCAGCATTTAGAATTTGATTGTGTTTCCATTGACGAGGATTTATCAGATAATGAAAAATTGCTAATAACTGAGCTAATAACTGAGAATATATACAAACAAGATATTTATGTCCCGACAGTCGTTTTCACAAAAGAATTGCATGCACAAAATGAACTAACTTTAGTTAAAGCAGAAAATTTAGCTCAAACCCTGCAGCAGGCGATTTACATTCATAAAGCACTCAAGTTTGTAGCAGTTGTCAACAAATTCGGGGAAAGCGAGGAATGTAGCAGCCTCATCTGCAATTGCAAGCTGACGCCAGCCGAAGTAAATAATCTTTACAAACTGCTAGAACTTAATAGAATATTGGGATATCTGGCAATAAGTTGCTCAAAGCAGCGATCGCTTAAACCAGAAAAATCCCCAAAACCCAGTGGTTTTCATTTTGCTGCCGACTCTACATCATTTAATCTCACTCCTTTTGTTTTCAAAAGTGCGATCGCTCCTCCAAGGGCAATCAACTTGAGATTTGATGCATATATGCGATATTCTACTACAAAAGAGAATTTAAATTTGGTAGAAAATTTTGCTTGTCGTGCTGAGATAAAAGTTGATCAAGCCCGACAGTGCAGGGAAGTTAGCGATTGTAAAGCCAGTGAACTTGTAGAAAATCGCCGTCAGGCAATCATGATTTTAAGCAAACAAAAGTACAACAGTCAGGGACAAGAAGCCATCTCCACCCAAAGGCGCGAAGGTGAGGAAAGTTCCGAGGAGGGCTACCATCGGGGGAGTTTCTCTGTCGTCGATCCTCAAGTTGGAGAGAACAATGAATCTCAACACATGGGGATACTGCAGCGGCTAACTAACCTCATCAACCAGCAGGTAATGGATTTACCCAATTTATTAGAAGTGATGGTTCAGGAAGTTTATGATACCATTGACAGCGCTGATTTTTGTCTGATGGCGTTATATAATTTTCAACACAAACAGTTAGAATTAACCACCGTAGCTGGAATCGGTACGGAAAAATTGCCTTTGCTTAAACTGACCGATACTAAGTTAGGCTTACTCAATCAGGTGTTTGTCAAAGGTGCTTCCCAATTGTTTCAGAAAAACACAGAACAGGAAAATCCTCACGATTTTACACTTACCCCTTTACCAGCATCAATATACGCAGTTGCGATATCAGCACAGGGGGAGAAGTTGGGAGTATTGGCGATTGGTAACTGGAAAAATTCCGACACATTTAATGTTGCTTCGCAGAATCTTTTGGATGGAGTGGGTGAAGTGGCAGCGATCGCCCTAAATAATGCCAAAATAATGAAAGCTTTAGAAGAGCGAGAAGAGCGCTTAAGCATTCAAAACGAAATTTTGGTTTCGCAAAATCGCGAACTTGAAAAAATTAAACAGCAAAATCACCTGCAAAACCTGCAACTTTTAGAAGCAGCGCAGTTAAAATCCCAATTTTTAGCTACCACTTCCCACGAACTTCGCACACCCCTCAACGTTATTCTGGGTTTATCGCAAGTGTTGCTGCGCCAACGTTCCTCAAGCTTGTCCGAACAGCAAGCAGACATGATGCAAAGAATTCTCAATAATGGCAATCAATTGCTAACAATTGTTGAAGATATGCTTTACTTTGCCAAAGTTGAAGCCGGTCGTCTGCCATTTCGATTAGAAGAATTTGATTTGTCTGCCTTAGTATTAAAAACTGTAGCAGAAAACTGCTGCCGTGCCGAAGAAAAAGGTTTAAATTTACAAGTGCAAGTAAATTTAGATTGTCCTTTAGTGGTGAATGATAGCATTCGTCTCAAACAGGTTTTGCTCAAACTGCTATTAAACGCCATTAAATTTACAAAAACTGGTAGCGTAGAGATTAAAGCATGGGAAATCGCTGATGACAGAATAGCGATCGCAGTTAAAGATACAGGTATAGGCATTGCCGAAACTGATTTAGAGCAGATTTTTGAGCAATTTCGGCAAGTAGATCAGAGTATTGCGCGTAAATATGGCGGTACAGGTTTGGGACTGGCGATTACCAAATCATTAGTAGAAGTTATGCAAGGTAGCATCAGCGTCAACAGCGAAATCGGACAAGGTTCTACCTTCCATGTAGAATTGCCAAGAATTGTCAAATGCGAGGCGTGTACTTGGGAAATCGAACAGCCAACCCCATCATCAAATCGGGTTATTTTTTAGTCATTAGTCATTAGTCATTAGTCATTAGTCATTAGTCATTAGTCATTAGTGGTTAGTAGTTGGTTGTTGGTTGTTAATAAATTTCCCTTGTCTCCCCCTCCCCCACTCCCCCACTCCCCCACTCCTCCACTCCCCATCTCTCTGCTACCCTCAGCTTGGCGGAACGTGAACGGGGGTTGTTGACAATTTCGTCTTCTTGTGCTATAGTAGGTCTTTTTGTTAATACTCGCAATAACGAGGAATTTCTTAAACTGTGTTTTACCAAACGGTCTTCTAGACTGTGAAAGCTGATAATTGCAATTTTGCCACCTATAACTAAAGCATTTGGTGCTTTTTGCAAAAACGTTTCTAGGGATTTTAATTCGTCGTTGACTGCAATTCGCAAAGCTTGAAAAACACGAGTTGCGGGGTGAATTCTACCATAACGGTATTTTGGGGGAACACAATAAGCGATCGCTTCAGCTAATTGTGTTGTGCTGTGAAATGGACGCCTTTCGACAATTCGTCTGGCAATGCGTCGCGAAAGTCTTTCTTCGCCGTAGGTAAAGAAAATATCCGCTAATTGGGCTTCATCCCACTCATTAATTACATCAGCCGCACTTAACGACTGTCGCCTGTCCATCCGCATATCCAAACTGGCTTCGTGGCGAAAACTAAAACCTCGTTCTGGTTTATCTAAATGGTGAGAACTAACGCCAAGGTCTGCAAGTATACCATCAAAAGTATTTAATGGAAATTCGTAAGTTGCAAAATTAGTTTGTATAAATTGAACGCGTTCGCCAAACTGAGCTAATTCTTGCTTCGCCGCAGTTAAAGCATCTTCATCTTGGTCAATAGCCGTTAATCTAATATCGGGTGCAGCTTCTAAAATCAAGCGACTGTGACCGCCACCGCCTACAGTCACATCTAAATAATGTCCGCCAGGATGTACAGCCAAACCTTCGATAACTTGCTGAGGTAAGACGGGAACATGAGAAAATATCGGTTCAGAGATATCTAGCGGTTTTGCAGAATCAGAATTCATGTTTACTTTGGGCAAAAATATGCAGAAGCCGGCTTTGTTTAACAAACCTGGTTTCTTAAGTTTAGCTACTTATTTGTCTTTATCTGCGTGCATCTTTGGTTCTAAGTAAGTCCATCAGAAACCGGGTTTTTTGGAAAAACCCGGTTTCTAACAACGGGTTTTTTGTTTAATTTGGTTGACCTGACTTGAAAATAACACCCCACTCCTAGGGCGTCTTTTGAAAGTAATATTTATAAAATACAGGCTGCATTTCCAGGCAGCAGCCCAGGGACGAGAATCGGAATTATCTATATATATATTTTGCGCTTGTGTACGTGGGTAGGGGCACAGCACTGCTGTGCCCCTACAATAGACTTAGGCAGATTAAAAAAAATATTGTACCTCAATCCCCGTAATCTCAAGCTCCATATAATAATTGAAGAAGTACAACAAAAATAAACAGGGCAATTCGCTTAACTTTGGCAATCAAAGCAGGCGATCGCCTCATCAACTAACATCCTTCTGCAACATACTCCTGTAGGGGCATTTAGATTAATTGCTCTTGAGGTAAATGACCTTGGCTTGCTTGGCATCTGCGCGGTTCAATTTTAAATTTTCAGAAACGGGAGAACACTGAATATATGGCAAGAATAGAAACCCGCACTGAACCTATGGTGCTGAACATGGGACCTCACCATCCCTCAATGCACGGGGTTATGCGGTTAATTGTCACCCTGGATGGCGAAGATGTCGTTGATTGTGAACCGGTAATCGGCTATCTGCACCGGGGAATGGAAAAAATTGCCGAAAACCGCACAAATATTATGTATGTCCCCTACGTCAGCCGATGGGACTACGCAGCGGGGATGTTTAACGAAGCTGTCACGGTGAACGCCCCGGAAAAATTGGCAGACATTGCGGTACCCAAACGCGCCAGCTACATCCGCGTCATCATGCTGGAACTAAACCGCATCGCCAACCACTTATTGTGGTTTGGTCCATTCCTCGCTGACGTAGGCGCTCAAACTCCCTTTTTCTATCAGTTCCGCGAACGGGAAATGATTTACGATTTGTGGGAAGCCGCTACAGGTTACCGCATGGTTAACAACAACTACTTCCGCATTGGGGGAGTGGCGGCTGATTTGCCCTACGGTTGGGTAGATAAGTGCTTGGACTTTTGCGACTACTTACCACCCAAAATCGACGAATACGAGCGCTTAGTTACCGATAACCCCATTTTCCGGCGTCGGGTTGAAGGTATTGGCACCATCACCCGCGAAGAAGCGATTAACTGGGGACTTTCTGGCCCAATGTTACGTGCTTCTGGCGTCAAGTGGGATTTGCGGAAAGTTGACCATTATGAATGTTACGACGATTTTGATTGGGACGTACATTGGGAAACAGGCGGTGATTGTTTCGCCCGTTATGTAGTGCGGATGCGGGAAATGCGCGAATCTGTGAAAATTATTCGCCAAGCAATCAAAGGACTTCCCGGCGGACCTTTTGAGAATTTGGAAGCCAAGCGCATGGCTGCAGGTAAAAAATCTGAATGGGATGCTTTTGATTATCAATATATTGGTAAGAAAATTGCTCCTACTTTCAAGATTCCCAAAGGTGAAATTTACTCTCGCGTTGAAAGCGGTAAAGGAGAGTTGGGAATTTATCTAATTGGCGATGATAATCCCTTCCCTTGGCGGTGGAAAATTCGCGCCGCAGATTTCAACAACGTTCAGATTTTGCCTCATTTACTGCGCGGTATGAAAGTTGCAGATATTGTGGTAATTCTGGGCAGTATTGACATCATCATGGGTTCGGTGGATAGGTAGAAAATATCTGCCGTATTTTGAATATAGAGTAGTTGCACATGAGTGTAACTGCTCTATTTTTTTAGTTGTGAAAATTGAAGGTCTCAGAAGTCGGGTTTTGCAGGAGTTACCCGACACTCACGTTTAGAAGCGAGTGATGGGCGGATTGCTATAGGGTTGATGTTGGGTTAGCGATTCTTCACCCAACCGACAAAAAGAGCAATCTCCTAGATTTTGTTAAGTAGGTCAACATAAATAAACGTAAAACACAGAAACCCGGTTTCTCACAACCTACATTTTTTGTTTAATTTGGTTGACCTACTTAGAAGTAATTATCCTGAATTGATATTAGATGTAGCACACAAGATTGTAGGGAACATTGCTGTGCCCCTACGAATGTGCTATATTACAGCCAATTAAAAAGCGCTATGATTTGACCCATGCCAGTACTTTTTGATTATTGGGAAAATTGACAAAATTTTCAAGGAGAAATTTTGTGTTTCTGCTCAAGTCCGATAAAATCGGTAAATTCACCTTCTTTAAATGTTTCTATCCAATTACAAGGTTGACGGCGAGGATTAGGATTATCTGGTGTGGGTAAATGCATAAAAATGTACTCGCACTTAACTCCATCTAACTTGGTATCAGGTGTAATTCCCCAATCTTCAATATATGCTCCTGTGAGAGTCGCTCCTCTAAAATCGGTTTTATCAAGTTGCGTTTGCAACAGTCTGGCTCTAGATAAATCGGCATTTTGCAAGTTAGATTCCCCAAGATTAGCCGCAATCAAATTGGCATCCATCAAATTGGCTCCTTGCAAGTTAATACCTTGCAAATTCCAGCCATTACAATTTTTATTTTGTAAATTTTTTGTGACTACCAATTGCCGCACTTTCACATCTTTAAGATAACTTTTGCCCACAGCCGCAAATTGTAAGTTTTGCACTTGATACCAACAAGTACGCGTGAGATTAGCTTTCGCAAAATCGGTATTTTTCACCTTTGCTTGGGTAAAATCAGCATCTGTTAAATCAGCACCCCGAAAACTAGTTCCATATTTGGCAACAAAAGCAAAAGCCATATCTCGAATCAAGACTTGCTTTTGATCGCCAGCGATCGCCCGCCAACCAAGATAAATCGACACCAATGTGACTATTGCTACCACTGCCACTGGCGCTACTGTTCCGACTACCGCTGTGTTGATGGCAACTAATGCGACTGCAGCCGTTCCAGCGATCGCCAATATTATCGAAAATATGACAGCGATAAATCCGGCGATCGCCCAGGCTACTGTCACAGCCCCAGCCGTTGCAACTGCCCCGACTGCCGCCACTACAACCGCTACTACTCCTGCTGCTACAACTGTTCCAGCCGTGGCAACTGTTGAGATCCATGCCACAGCCCCCGCTCCGGCTGTAGCTACTGCTACCGTTCCAGCCGCAACTACTGCCACTGCCAAAAATCCAAAAGCAACTAACATCCCTTGGCGAATAGTAACCAGCAAAAACAGCGCCACTATTGTTAAATTAACTACACCAATCCAAAAATGTACCGGAATTTTACTTACAAGAATAAATGCCAGCAACGCACCACCAATTGCTGACATCAATCCTGAAGTTGCTGAAAGCAACAGTGAATAAATTAATAAACCAATTGACCAACGTCGCTGCATTCCCGCTTTGACATGACTGAAATTAGCACCTCTAAGTTTAGCTTGAGTAAAATCTGCACCTCGAATATCTGAATCAGAAAAATCTGCGCCTGTTAAATCTTGCCCTTTAAAGGATTTACCTCTGAGGTTGGCACGGCAAAAATTTTGAGCCATGTTCAATTACACCAGAGTGGGAACTGTTGATACAAAAGTAGAATAACAGCTAACAGAATGCTTCGTACATATATAAATTATCAAATTTTTGTGGAGAAATGGTAGTCACAAAATTTACAATTGTTTTTGCCAGTAATGTGATAAGTAACTGGTTAATGGTTGATGGTTGATGGTTGATGGTTGATGGTTAATGGTTAATAATTCATGGTTAATGGTTCATGGTTCATAGCTAAAAATCCATGAACAATGAACAATCAACAATGAACAATCAACAATGAACTATGAGTAATTAACCAAACACGGTATAATGTGTAACTCCAAAACAACAATGAAATGAGAATAGAGGCAAGAATTAAAAAGGGTTATCGTCTGAATCTTGTAATGCTGGTTCTTGTTGAAATGATGTTTGTGGCAATACTTCCTCAGTTGTGGCGCTCATTAGCTGCCTAACATGGTCTTTTTCAATGTATTCTACATCTCTCATTTGCTCGGGTGTATCAGCTTCTGCATTATCTTCACTCTTCCCGTGCAATTCAGACATCAGTCCTCTGACACCAGCAGCACTCGCTTGCTTGGCAGCCACCGTATCATTTACAACATTTGCCACATCGCCACTGAATTGTCCCAAAACACCTGGATTGTTGAGATCGTTACCAGCAACAACTATGACATTACCTTGAGAGTTGACATTGACTGGGCTTTCTTCCGGCATAATATCTCCTGAATATTTAATGTTGATAAGCCAATATTGACAAGCCAAACGATTAAAATCGCGGCTAACCAAACAAAGCCCGCCTACGCGGGCTATAAAACCATTAATTTATCTGAACTCCGCCTGACTACGGACGCGTGTTCGTGTGCAAGATGAACCGCGACTTCAGTTGTAGGATATTTTATTATGAACAAATTTTGCTACAGCTAAAGTTTAGTTGGTTCCGGAAAATGCAAATTTTTCTGGTGATTTATCTCAATCGCGAGTATAAAAGGTGATGTCGTCTCGCCCAAAGATATTGGGGTGTAGTGTGTTTAAATTTCTAACTAAACTGGACTATTTGCTCAAAGAAACCTTTCTTGGATTGCTTCGGGGAGGGTGGATGAACTGGGCGGCTGTCAGTACGGTGACGGTATTATTATTTTTATTTGGTTTGAGTTTGCAAAGTTCCTGGCAATTGGAAAAACTACTCAATCAGTTTGGTAGCCAGCTAGAAGTATCAGTTTATCTAGATGCGGGGCAACGGGCGGAAGCGATCGCGCCATTGGTAACGAAAATGCCACATGTAAGTGATGTTAAAACTATTACCAAAGAACAAGCTTGGACAAAGTTAGTTCAGGAGTTGGGAATTTCTAATATTGAAGGTGCGACTGTGCAGTTGGGGGATAATCCTTTAGTTGATGAGATGAAGGTGAAGGCGCGTAACTCTGCTGTTGTACCGACTTTAGCGACGCAGTTAGCTAAGTTACCCGGAGTTGATGTGGTGCAATATGTCGATGAAGCAGTCAAACGCATCGCTCAATTGCACAGAGGTTTAACTTGGGTGACGCTGACGATTACTATAATTTTGACATTAACAGCGATCGCAGTCACAACAACCACGATTCGCCTGATTGTTTTGGCGCGACGCCGGGAAATTGAAATTATGCAACTGGTGGGAGCGACATCTGCGTGGATTTACTCGGCTTTTATTTTACAGGGTATAACATTTGGCTTAGTTGGCGGTGCGATCGCTTGGAGTTTTATCGCACTTATTCAACAGTTTCTGGGCAAATCGCTGGTCAATCAACCGGAATTTATTCAATTTCTCACCAACGGTTTGCAACTCACGCCAGCACAAACTTTATTATTGCCCCTGATTCTCTTAAGTTTTGGTTCCACGGTAGGATTATTGGGAAGCTTATTTGCTGTACGGCGGTTTGCTAGGAGTTAGGAAGAAGAGTTAGGAGGCGCGGGGTGAGGAGTTAGGAATTTTGAATATAATTTTCGACCCTTGACATTTTGCACTCTCGACAGCCCCCAAATCTTTCTTGGGAACCAATAGCTAAAGTCTAGTGAAGTAGACTGAAATGCTTTAGATTTGAATACTCCTAACCCCTAACTCCTAACCCCTAACTCCTAACCCCTAACTCCTAACCCCTAACTCCTAACTTAGATTTATGCGATCGCAATGGGAATGTTTGCTACAAAATGTTGGTGAATGGCAAGGTTCGTTTACTCGTTTCTCGCCCCAAGGTACACTTTTGGGAGATACCAAGAGTGTTGTTTCTTTGGAAGGTTTGAATAACAACCAGACAATTCGCCAAATAATCCGTCTTGGGGAAGATGAAAAAGTTTTAGAATATAGTTCTTTGGGAAGAAATACTTTATTTTTTGAGAATGGTGCATTTTCTCAAGGTTCGATTCAGCTAGGACCATTTTCGGAATTTGGGGCGGAACTTGGTTTGATTTATGAAAATCGCCGTTTGCGTCTAGTGCAATTATTTGATAAAAATGGTCAGTTAGAGCAACTTACATTAATTCGAGAAAATTTAGCTGGAACCCAAGCAACACAGCGTCCAACGTTAACAGTAGAAGACTTGTTGGGAGAGTGGCGGGGAGAAGCAATAACAGTATATCCAGATTGGCGATCGCCTACGAATTTTTCTTCAACTTTACAAATAAAACTTGATAATGTTGGGCGATTAGTTCAAAGTCTAACTTTTGGCGATAGAACAATTACTTCAACTGCTACTATTAAAGGTTCTATTATTAACTTTGACCAAGATCCGCAAAAGCAGGTGCAAGTATTATTGTTACCCGATGGTGCTTCGGCTAATTGTCCCCTCAAGGTGCAATTACGTCAAAGTTTTATTTTAGAAGTTGGTTGGTTAATTGAATCAAATTTGCGTCAAAGAATAATTCGCAGCTACAACGATAAAGGCGAATGGGTGAGTCTGACGTTAGTAACAGAACATCGAGTTTAATAAAATTGTATATTTTTTAGATGTAGTTGTAGGGTGTGTTAGGCGGAAAGTACAGCACCGAATCTATAACGACTATACTATTTTGCTTTACGTCAGATAATTGTATCTACTCACAGAATATTACAGGAAAGCCACGTCCTTCTAACCAATTATATGGCGGTTCTCACTTGCGTCAAATACATTGCGATCTCCGGGACAATTCATGAATTGTCCCTACTGCTTGGGATTGTGTATTGCATCCAACCCAGAAGCGCTATATTTATTCACCAAGTTTATAATGGCTTCTCGAATCAATGAAGCGTTCAAATCTCGTACTACGATATCTGGCAAAATAGCAACTTGTTCATCTATCCAATTTAGATTGTTGACATGATTATAAAATAACTTTTCGCTGGAAATATTAAGATTAATTTGTCAACCATCCGAAAAGCATATTATTGCATTGCAAAACTCATCATCAAAATGCTGTTCCTTGGTCGTATCATATTCATCAAGCTCAACCCATATCTTAACTATCTTAACTGAATTACTCATGAAAGAAGCTCCTTCAAGGAAAGCGTAACTTAACCGCAAGCCTCAGAAGTCAGGTTTCGCACTTATTTACCCGACTTCTCGTTGATCGCGAATGATTTAGAACTGCTATATTACACATTTATCGCTACCAATTTCAGATACATTTCCTTCAGAAATTTTCGCAGTTTCCAATATCAATGCATCTCTTTCATGCCAAATTTCAAATATTGCCTGTCTACCATCATTAAGCGTCGCTGGGTCAATTTGATAAATATTAATTGTATTTTCTTCAGCGCCACTTCTGTAATTTATCCGCTTCAACTTCAATCCCAATAAATTTAAAACGCGACTGAGTATTTTGATAGAACTCACCCTATCTTTTTCTGACTCCATCACCAAATTAACACCAATAGCTCTTTTGATATGCTTGCTATAATACAACGCCTTTTGTTTGAGTAAAATTAACTCATCATTATTTTCTTGGAATTCTTTTTCTGGTTCCAGAATTTGTAACACTCCCAAAGCCCTTAAAGCCTCTACTTTCAGCGTATAAGTTTTTAAATCTGGCAAAAAAACTTGACCATCACCCCAAGATAACTGCTGATACCATTCTTGTTTATCTCGAAAGCGGAAATACTCGCTTTCATGAGTCAGATAATAATGAGTTAACAACTGCCAATAATATCCTTTATCATCGCGCAACTTCAGCAACGGAGTGACTTCTACACCATAACGCTGCTGCAAAATATATTTCTTAATTTGGTTGCGATCGCTATCTGTGAGAGAATGTGTTAACAGCCGTTCGTATTCTATACGGTTAATATTCTTCGCATTGGCAACCTCTAATG
The DNA here is from genome assembly GCA_044006015.1 of Heteroscytonema crispum UTEX LB 1556. Classification (GTDB taxonomy): domain Bacteria; phylum Cyanobacteriota; class Cyanobacteriia; order Cyanobacteriales; family Nostocaceae; genus Heteroscytonema; species Heteroscytonema crispum. The sequence goes on along the minus strand of JBIPDF010000017.1, from coordinate 20,656 downwards.
CTAAATTAAATTCCTCTTGTTGTTTAATCTTTCTAATTTGCTTTTTAATGCTTTTCGCTTTGGCGCTGCGGTCTGCAATTTCATTTTGCAGTTTGACAATTTCTAGTATTAATTGAATTCTGGTTTTGGTATCACTTGCATCTGTTGCTAAAAAAGTATGACGTAACTTTTTAATTAAGTCATCATGGGTAGCATCGTTAAGTACATTAACTTGATGACCTTCACCAATCAACCCATCTTTCATTGATTGACGATATAAAGTCATAGAAGCATTGACCCTGGCTGCAAATTTCGCCCAAACTCTTAAATGAATTGGGTCATAAACTAACGGCATATCCACATCAATTTTATAAATGGGATTCATCAAAGCTAAATTTTCTTTATGATTTTGCTGATACCAATAAGACAAAACTCGGTAATTTTTACTACCACTACCAATTAACCCAATTCCTCGCTTGGCACACCACACAATTCGAGGAACATTAGAACGGACTCTGGCTAATGCTTGGCGTGCTTCGGAATCGGTAATTACTCCTTGAAAAATACCATAAACGCGGTCAAAGTGTTCAACATCAATGCTAACACCAGTACCAAGACTAGGGGTAACAAAAACCGCGTCATAATCTGATATTTTCTGGTTAATATTTTCTACAAAATCAACCGCTTCGTGACCGATAGTGCTAGTAGTTTGACTGCTAATTACTAACGTTTTGGGATATTGTTTTTTAAAAGATTCTAAACGCTGTTTGATGTAAAGTTCTATAGTTTCAGAACTGTAACGTCCGGAACAGCTATCGGTAGTAACGTAGCATTTACGTCCGGCAATTAAATCGAGTTCGAGTTGATGAATTAGCGGTGTTGGATTTGGAGAATCGTAAAAAGTAACATCCCAACCTTGTTTTGGTTTCCATTCATTTATCACCACCCAAGGCTTAATTTCAACTCCTGACAATCCCTGCAAATATTCCAGAGAAAGGTCTGATAAATCAGCATCTTGAGCAATAACTAAACCGCCAGTTTGCAATACAGTGGAAATCAGTTCTTGAAAAACTCTTAAAATTTTGACACGCTTTTCTTTACAAGTACCGCTATTAAGCAAATGCCACAAACATTGCTCAACTTCATCCAAAATTATAATCGCCCCTTGCCAATCTTTCGGGTTTAGCTTCCAAATTGAATCAACGCACAGCCCGAAGGAGGGGGGAGACGAGGGAGAGGGGGGAGACAAGGGAGACAAGGGAGAGGGGGGAGACAAGGGAGACAAGGGAGAGGGGGGAGACGAGGAAGAAGAATTTCCCCCTTGTCCCCCTCGTCCCCCTTGTCCCCCCTGTGCCCCTCGTCCCCCTCGTCCCCCCACACCCGTCGCCCGTGTCCCCTTCCCAATTCCCCAACCTACGCCGATTTTGTCGCACAGAAATCTCCCTAACTGGATTCTGTGGGTAATTAGCAAGACCGGTTGATTTCTGATTTTGGCTTGATTAACCAGCGTTAACAATGCTGTGGTTTTTCCCGTCCCTTTTGCAGACTTGACTCCAACCAACCCAGATGCAGGAAAAGGTACTTCTTCTAGATAGCGGCGGTTGAGGGTAAGTGAGGCGGGAATGGTTAATTCGCTGTAAAGTTTGGTTTGTGCGAGATAAATTTCTAAATCTATGCTATTACAATGCACTTGCTCAAAAGCGATCGCTCCTTTTGCGACAATAAAATCATCAACGCCTTTTTCTAACCCCGGAAGTGCAATAACTTTTACCGCACAGTTTTTTTCTTGCAACAAACCACCAAGTTGAGCGATCGCATTATTTACTGCTTTAATCGTCTTGGGTTTGGTTTCATAATCAAAACAAATATAAAACGTGCGTTTCCCTACAAACGCCGCCAACTCAGGAATCAACTGGCGATTGGTAACGTTACCAAATTCATCTTTGATGGTGCGATAGCCGCTAGTAATACCCGAAATCGCTAATGCTGCATATCCGCAACTTAACAGCGCCGCAGCTTTCTTTGCACCCTCGCAAACAATCACCGGGACTTTGCAATCTACTACCCACTGCCAAAATCCTACAGCTTCCCCATCTTCTGTTATGGAGATATTTTCCGACATCGGGATATTGTAACGAACCGAAACTTTTTGCCAGATTTGCAGCGTCACCCGCAAACAAAAAACCCGCGTTGGCGTACTGGGGGGATGTTCGTACTTAATCAGCTTATCATTTTCATCCTGCTTGGGATGGTTGGGCTTAAAGCACCCCCACTCCATCAACTCCCAATTCGCCAAAGGATCTAGTCCCGAACACCACCAACCGCCATGCTTGACATGAGCATAGCGCTGTAGCCATCCCCGGCTGATTATACCAGTATTCGTTCGCAGCAAGCATTCAGAAATTAACAAATATTCATAGGCATCTTTACCGCCAAGCGATCGGAAATTCAGGCTTGCGAGGTGAAGGTCAATGCCACTGAGCTTTACGAGTTCTTCACAGTGTTGGGAATTTAGACTTGCTGAATGCATGACCTGAGGTGGAGAGAACAGATCTAAAAAAGTATCATGCATCCCTTGATTTTTCAGATTCCCCAAAAAACCGTTAACTGCTGTAATATCTCTTTGCTCTGAACAATTCTTCAAAATTTGCGCGATCGCTGCTGTTTGCGTAAATTTGCACGGGAGACAGGGAGACAAGGAAGACAAGGGAGACAAGGGAGACAAAAAAGACGGGTGTGGGGAGACAAGGAAGACAAGGGAGACAAGGAAGACAAAAAAGACGGGTGTGGGGTCTGGGGGACAAGCAAGACTTGGGGACAACTAACAACTAACCGCTAACAACTAACTCAAGACTCCTAACTCAAGACTCCTAACTCAAGACTCCTAACTCAAGACTCCTAACTCCTTAGCATGGTGGCGAATGTGGTCTTCAATAAATGTGGCGATAAAGTGATAACTGTGGTCGTAGCCTTCTTGATATCGCAAGTTTAAAGGCTGATTTACTTCTGCACAAGCTTTTTCAAACTCTTCTGGCATTAATTGCTCGGTTAAAAAGTTATCTGCAGTACCTTGGTCAATTAAAATCAAACTGGGATATTTAACTTTCTTTACCAATTCACTCGCATCATATTCGCGCCAACTTTCTTTATTTTCCCCAAGGTAGCCGTTGAATACTTTTTGACCCCAAGCACAGCGCATTGGTGCGGCGATAGGTGCAAATGCGGATACTGTTTTGTATAAATTGGGATTTCGCAACGCACAAACAAGCGCCCCATGTCCCCCCATCGAATGTCCGAAAATGCCTTGTTTATCGACTTGTGCGGGGAAATTTTCGGCAATTACACTAGGTAATTCCCGCACAACATAACTATACATTTGATAGTGAGACGCCCACGGTTCGACGGTAGCATCTACATAAAATCCGGCACCCGTACCAAAGTCATAGCTATCATCTTCACCGGGAATTCCGGTGTTGCGCGGACTGGTATCCGGTACAACCAGCATCAAACCATACTCAGCGGCAAAACGTTGCGCCCCCGCTTTTACCATAAAATTCTCTTCAGTGCAAGTCAAACCCGAGAGAAAATAAACAACTGGAACTAATTTTTGAGTTGCTTGTGGTGGTTGGTAAACAGCAAAGCGCATTTCCCCGTTGCATGTAGAGGAAGGATGGGAGTAAAAGCCGAGTTTGCCACCGAAGGATTTATATTCTGAGATGAGGTTGCCAGACATGGACATAAAATATTCACAATTAGGATTTAGAGACCATTTATAAAGTAAATCTTAAGTCGAGTGATGGGAGAAACCGGGTTTCTTATCAACTAAGCACTCTTGTTATCGATACTCCACCGACAGAAACCCGGTTTCTTTGGTCTTAGCTTGAAAATAGGGAAAAGGGAAAAGGGGAAAGGGGCAAGGGGAAAGGAAGAGGGCTAAATATAGAATGGGAAGTGCGGAAAGTATAACACCATTTCACTGCATTATATTTGTAGCTTTATAATCTTTTTTCACAAGAGAAAACAACTTTAAATCGTGAAATTGTCCTTTCCAAAAACCGTAGTCTTTCAAAACGCCTTCTTCCACAAAACCGAATTTCTGCAACAACTTCATAGATGCTGCATTTTCTAACATGACTGTTGCTTCAATGCGATTGAATTTCAAATTTTCAAATCCAAACTTGATAACAGCCCTTAACGCCTCTGTCATAATGCCCTTTCGCCAATGTTCCTTTGCCAATTCATATCCAACTTCTGCTTGCGATGGTTCTTTATTCCATTGACTATATCCACAGGAACCAATAATAATATCATCATCTTTTCTCGCGATTCCCCAGCGAATTCCTTGTTTATTATAGAAACGTTGATTCCAACGATTGATTAACCTTTCTGCTTGTTCAAAACTTGTGAAAGCTTCAACGTCATGATACTTCAATACTTCCGCATCTGAAAAAAACTCAAAAATAGCTTCTGTATCAGAAAATGTCGTCTGTCTTAATCGCAAATTTTCAGTTTCTAATTGCGGGAATTCGTCAGAAATCATATATATTAAATTTTAGTTTTAAATTTTCAAATATATGAGGCAGAGCCTCTATTAAACATTCCCAGCCTCTGGCTGGGAACGAGGGATTTTCTCACCTTATCTCTTACTCTCTGCGCCCTCAGCGCCCACCGAAGATTTGATGCCTTCGGCAACCCCTTCGGGGAACGGAGGAAACCTCCGCTCAAACTTCTCTCTGCGGTTAATTAATTAAACGTCACCACACTCCGAATAGACTCACCTTTATGCATTAAATCAAAAGCATAATTAATCTTTTCTATCGGCATTACATGAGTAATCAAATCATCAATATTAATCTTACCTTCCATATACCAATCAACAATTTTTGGCACATCTGTGCGCCCCCTTGCGCCTCCAAATGCCGAACCTTTCCAAACTCTTCCAGTCACAAGTTGAAAAGGACGAGTGCGAATTTCTTCACCCGCACCAGCTACACCAATAATTACACTCACACCCCAACCTTTATGACAGCATTCTAAAGCTTGACGCATGACATTGACATTGCCAATGCATTCAAAACTATAATCAGCACCGCCTTTTGTTAAGTCAACCAAATAAGGAACTAAATCACCTTCAACTTCTTTAGGATTAACAAAATGCGTCATGCCAAATTTTTCTGCCAAAGCGCGTTTGCGGGGATTTATATCTACCCCAACAATCATATTCGCACCCACCATCCGCGCCCCTTGAATCACATTTAAACCAATACCGCCCAAACCAAAAACTACTACATTTGCTCCCGGTTCCACTTTGGCTGTATTAATAACTGCGCCAATACCCGTTGTGACACCGCAGCCAATATAACAAACCTTATCAAAAGGAGCATCTTCGCGAATTTTTGCAACGGCGATTTCCGGCAACACTGTATAGTTAGAAAATGTCGATGTGCCCATGTAATGATGAATCATCTGCCCATCGATAGAAAAGCGACTGGTGCCATCGGGCATGACACCGCGCCCTTGAGTTGAGCGAATCGCTTGGCAAAGATTTGTTTTAAAACTTAAACAATATTCACACTGGCGGCATTCTGGAGTGTATAGGGGAATAACGCGATCGCCTACTTTCAAACTTTTAACATCTTCCCCCACTTCCACAACCACACCAGCGCCTTCATGTCCCAAAATCGCCGGAAATAAACCTTCGGGATCGTTACCAGAAAGGGTGTAGGCGTCGGTATGACAAACCCCACTGGCTTTAATCTCTATTAGCACTTCCCCAGCTTTCGGTCCCTCAAGTTGAACGGTTTCAATAGTCAACGGCTTACCCGCACCGTAAGCTACAGCTGCTTTAACTTCCACAATCAGCCCTCCTGTTTATACGATTTGAGATTTTGGATCAAAGGATTTTGGAATCCTTGTCCTAAATGAGTTACAGCAATTGAAATGTTGTAAGCCTAAAGCCTAGTACCATTTGGCTTTAATTTTCTCCAATCGGGTGATAGATATTTCCAAATTCTTGATATTTGGTTAGCTCAAAAAAATCTTGACTTAGCATACAATCAGACTTATGTCAAGTTATAAGTTTTAGCCTCGTCAATAAGCTGATTTGAGTTTATATCCGGCAGCGCGTGTTGAAATTATTTGTAACTTTCCAGCAAACAAAATATAGATTTGCTTTGCGAACATGGCATTCTCTAGTTACATTAATTAAAGATGGCAGAAGCTCGCCTTGGTAGCACTTGTTTGGAGCAAGCATCTTCAGAAGTCAAAAAAATTGGGAATCATCGGGAATGGTGCGATTTGATTTCGTAGCTCCCGATATTCTCACAATTACCAGGTGCATCAAAGCATGAAACTTAACCTTTCTGCCAGCACTAATCATAAAATAGTTAGTCAACCCCTCAATTACTCCAGTATTTCACAGCCTATGAACCCTGCCCTGACTAAAATTGGCGCTCAAATGTCCCACCTGACCGGCGTTCGAGCCATTATGAAGGACATTAACGAAACTTTACGAGCTGGTGCGGGGCAGCAATTTATTAACTTGAGTGCGGGTAACCCGTTGATTTTGCCAGAGGTAGAACAACTGTGGCGGGACTGTACCGCACAATTGCTAGCTAGCCCAGAATATGGTGAGGTAGTTTGCCGTTATGGTTCAAGTCAGGGCTACGCGCCATTAATTGAAGCGATCGCTAACGACTTTAACAAACGCTATGGTTTAAATTTAAGCGATCGCAATATTCTCATCACCCCCGGTAGTCAAAGCCTTTATTTCTACGCTGCTAATTCCTTTGGCGGTTACACCCCCACCGACGAATTAAAACAAATTGTTTTGCCCCTCAGCCCAGATTACACCGGTTATGGCGGCGTCACCTTAACTCCAGAAGCCTTAATTGCCTACAAACCAACTCTAGATATTGACGCAGCCAACCACAAATTCAAATATCGCCCCGACTTCAGCCAACTGGAAATTACAGAAAACACGGGTTGTGTTTTATTCTCTCGTCCCTGCAATCCTACTGGGAACGTCCTCACCGACGACGAAGTGAAAAAAATTGCCGCCCTGGCTGCGCCTTACGAAGTCCCCGTGTTAATTGACTCAGCTTACGGTCCCCCCTTCCCGGCATTGAATTTTACCGAAATGACGCCAATATTTGGCGACAATATTCTGCACTGCATGAGTTTATCAAAAGCAGGATTGCCAGGAGAACGGCTGGGAATTGCCATTGGTGATGAAAAGGCAATTCAAGTGCTGGAGTGCTTCCAGACGAATATGTGCATTCACGCATCGCGCTACGGACAAGCGATCGCAGCCCGTGCAATTAACTCCGGTGCCCTTGCCGAAATTGCCGAAACCATAATTCGGCCCTTTTACCAAAAGAAATTCACTGTAGTAGAAAGCACATTAAACTCAGCAATGCCCAAGGATTTGCCTTGGTTTTTGCATCGCGGTGAAGGTGCGATTTTTGCTTGGTTGTGGTTAAAGGATCTGCCAATTACCGATTGGGAATTCTACCAAGAACTAAAGCAAGTAGGTGTAATTGTAGTGCCTGGTAGTACATTCTTCCCCGGCTTGCGCGAAGAATGGCAACACAAACAGGAATGCCTGCGTATTAGCTTAACAGGTAGCGATGAAGAAATAGCGATCGGCATGCAGCGTTTGGCAAAGATGGCAGAGAAAGTCTATCAAAAATCATATCGAGTTGCGTAAAAAAAGTTAGGAGTTATGAGTTATGAGTTATGAATTATGAGTTAGAACATTTTAACTTTTAACTGGGCGGCTGGGCGGCTCCTAACTAATGACTTATGACTAATCCAAAATCCGATAACTCAAAACTCAAAACTCAAAACTCAAAACTCCCTGAAGGTTGGTTAGAAATTGGTCAGATTGTTGCACCTCAAGGATTGCGCGGAGAAATGCGGGTTTATCCAGACACCGACTTTCCCGAACGCTTTGAAGTACCTGGAACGCGGTGGTTATTGCGTCCTAATGAGGCGGAACCGCAACCGATAGAACTACTGTCAGGGCGTTATGTTGATGGTAAAAACTTGTATGTTATTAAATTAGCTGGTATAGAAAATTGCAACCAAGTGGAAGAATTGCGCGGTTGTAAATTGTTAGTTCCTCTAAGCTCGCGCCCGCAATTAGGCGAAGATGAATATCATGTAGCCGATTTGGTTGGCTTGCAAGTCTTCATGCAAGAATCTGGCGAATTCGTTGGTGTGGTAGTTGATGTGCTTACCGCCGGAAATGACTTGCTAGAAGTGAAGCTGCAGCGGGGAGAGGAGATAGGGGGAGAAGGAGACGGGTGTGGGGATAAGGGGGACAAGGGGCGACGGGTGTGGGAGACAAAGGGAGAATCAATCCAAAATCCAAAATCTCAAATCCAAAATCCAAAATCCTCAAAGACTGTTTTGATACCGTTTGTGAAAGCGATCGCGCCAGTGGTAGATTTGGAATCTCGTCGGATTGAAATTACACCGCCAGCGGGTTTATTGGGAATTAATGATTAGGAATAAGTAAGTAGCCGTCATGACGAATTCGTCACCAGAACGAATGAAAATCAATTTTTCCCTTTTCCCTTTCCCCTATTTTCAAGTCAGGTGGGCGTGAATATTTATCGGTGAGACAAGGCAGAAGGCAGAAGGAATAAGGATTTTCGTAAAGGGAAAGGGTAAGAAATAATCCTTTTTCCCCTTTACCCTTCGCACTTCGCAGTCGCCTGGGTCGGGAAACCCTCCTTTTCTCGCTGACTCACCTTTTCCCTTTTCCCCACCTGAGCAAGAAGTCTATTGTTAGCCAGTTATAGGGTGGGCATTGTCCATCCTATAAATTTAATTTTTTGGGTTATTTGGGCTCTTTGAAAAGTCACTTTCTGTCAAAAATAATCTGAAAATTAATTAAAAATTCATCATGAAATTTAGCAGGGTAAATGCTCATGTCTGATGTGAAAATTAACATTTCCGTAACTGATGAATGTCTAGATAATATTTTGGAAGTAGTTGCAGATTTACAAGCCGCTGGCATGAATGTAGAAAAAATTATGCCAATACTTGGGGCGATTACTGGCTCGATTGATTCTACAAAAGTAGATGCCCTTTCTCAAATCAAAGGTGTTGCTGCTGTTGAAATATCCCGAAATTTTAGAGCTATTTAAGTATTTTTGTGATATGAAATCGAGATTTTTGTCAAGACATGAAATATCAGAAATATATGAGAAACATCTGAGAAATATATTAGAAATATAAATAAAACATAAATCAAACGAAAAGTTTTTTACAAAGAGCGATCGCTAATTTTTTTGTAACCTCTGATACTTTTTACAATCCAACTATAGCAATCCTCGCTTCTCAAAGTGAAAATCGACAGCATCAGAAGTCGGGTTGATCACGAATGATGGGCGAATTGCTATATATTACTTTCCTAGTCGTCTTAAATTACCTAAATCTTTTTAACTCTTCTCTCTATGTTCTCTGTGCGGGCGTGCGGTTAATTAGCTCGATAATCTTCTGGCAGGAAGGGAGCAAGCAACTAGCAAAGATTGATTAGCAATACTTATACTAATATCAATTTTTCCGGCTTGCTACTGAAAAATTTTATCGTAGGTAGGATGACCGTTATGGCAAAGACAACTAAACTTGCATACAGTTGAAATTCTGCAAATCTTTTTGTCATGGAGATGGATATGACTTTAGCAACCCCTCCACAAACAAAGCCTTTAACAGATGAAGAATTGCGAAAGATGAACGCCTACTGGCGTGCAGCTAACTACCTTTCAGTCGGGCAAATATATCTACTTGATAATCCACTACTCAAAGAACCACTAAAACTAGAACAGGTCAAACCCAGACTCCTCGGTCACTGGGGAACAACTCCAGGTCTTAACTTCATTTACGTTCACCTCAACCGGGTGATCAAAAAGAATGACCTCAGCATGATTTACATTGCAGGTCCCGGTCACGGCGGTCCCGGATTGGTCGCCAACACTTATCTCGAAGGCACCTACAGCGATTATTATCCCAACATTTCCCAAGACGCCGATGGGATGAAGAAACTCTTCAAACAGTTTTCTTTCCCAGGCGGAATTCCCAGCCACGTTGCACCGGAAACCCCCGGTTCCATCCACGAAGGCGGCGAACTTGGCTATGCTGTATCCCACGCCTATGGTGCTGCTTTTGACAACCCTGACCTGATCGTTGCTTGCGTTGTCGGCGATGGCGAAGCCGAAACTGGACCTTTAGCTACTAGTTGGCATTCCAACAAGTTTCTTAACCCCGTCCACGATGGCGCAGTATTGCCCATCTTGCACCTCAACGGGTATAAAATTGCTAACCCAACGGTGCTAGCACGGTTGCCCCATGAAGAATTAGAAAGCCTGTTTGTTGGTTACGGCTACAAACCTTACTTTGTCGAAGGTTCCGATCCCGCAACCATGCATCAATTGATGGCGGCAACTTTAGATACCGTAGTGCGCGAAATCAAGGAAATTCAGGAAGATGCCCGTAAAAACGGCTTCACTCGGCGTCCGCAATGGCCGATGATTATCCTGAGAAGTCCCAAAGGTTGGACCGGACCAAAAGAAGTTGATGGGAAAAAGACAGAAGATTATTGGCGATCGCATCAAGTTCCTTTTGGCGAAATAGCCAGCAAGCCAGAACACCTCAAATTGCTGGAAGAATGGATGAAGAGTTACAAAGTAGAAGAACTCTTTGATACCAACGGTACATTAATACCAGAACTAGCAGAACTAGCTCCCAAAGGTCAACGACGCATGGGCGATAACCCCCACGCTAACGGCGGCATTCTGTTGCGCGACCTGAAAATGCCTAACTTTCAAGACTATGCTGTTGATGTCTCCAAACCGGGTGCAACTGTCGCCGAGGCTACCAAGGTAATGGGTAAATTCCTGCGGGATGTAATGAAACTCAACCAAGAAAGCCGCAACTTTCGCATCGTTGGTCCCGACGAAACCCAATCGAATCGTCTCGACGCTGTATTTGAAGTTACAGACCGAACTTGGGACGCACAAACCCTACCCGAAGATCAACACTTGTCTTCTAACGGTCGGGTAATGGAAATTCTCAGCGAACATACTTGCCAAGGCTGGTTAGAAGGATACCTCCTCACGGGTCGTCATGGATTATTCTCTTGCTACGAAGCGTTTATTCACATCATCGATTCCATGTTCAACCAGCACGCCAAATGGTTGAAAACTACCCGTCACATTCCTTGGCGCAGACCAGTTGCTTCTCTTAACTATCTCTTAACTTCCCACGTTTGGCGGCAAGACCACAACGGTTTCTCTCACCAAGACCCCGGTTTTATCGACCATGTAGTCAATAAAAAAGCAGAGGTAATTCGGGTATATTTGCCCCCCGATGCCAACACCTTGCTATCAGTAACAGACCATTGTTTGAGAAGCCGTCATTATGTCAACGTCATCGTTGCTGGAAAGCAACCCGCACTGCAATATCTTGACATGGAAGCTGCAATCAAGCATTGCACCAAAGGCATTGGTATTTGGGAATGGGCAAGCAATGACAAGGGCTATGAACCCGATGTAGTCATGGCTTGTGCGGGGGATATTCCCACTTTAGAAACCTTGGCAGCTGTGGACATTCTGCGTCAACACTTCCCTGAGTTAAAGGTGCGCGTGGTTAACGTAGTAGACTTAATGACACTGCAACCACAAAGCGAACATCCCCACGGGTTGAGTGATAAGGATTTTGATAGTCTTTTCACCACCGACAAGCCGATTATTTTCGCCTATCATGGCTATCCTTGGCTGATTCACCGCCTTACCTATCGCCGCACAAATCATCAGAACCTGCATGTACGCGGCTATAAAGAAGAAGGAACCACTACCACACCATTTGACATGGTGGTTTTAAACGAGTTAGACCGCTTTAGTTTAGTGGATGACGTAATTGACCGCGTGCCGAAGCTGGGGTACAAAGCAGCTTATGTCAAGCAAATGATGCACGACAAGCTAATCGAACACAAGCTTTACATTACCAAGCACGGCGAAGATATGCCAGAAGTTCGCGATTGGACATGGCAGGACTCTGGCGAGAATACGAATGTCGGCCATGAGGGAAGCTAGCCGTTAAAAGGACAGGGGGAGTGGGGGATAGGGGGATAGGGGGACAGGGGGACAAGGGAGACAAGGGAGACAAATTAATTCCTCCACTCCCCCACTCCCCCACTCCCCCACTCCCCAATTCCAAAACCTTAAAATTTGCCAAGTTTTAGGGGCTTTTGGTGACTTCGACTGTCACGATCATCTCAGTCAGACCAAAACACTATCCCCGCTGAATGTTATGCGATCGCTTCGGCGGGGAAATAGCCCATTGTTAGTTTGCAGCGACAGGAGGTCTCATCTTGACTAAGTTGAAAGTTGGCATTAATGGATTTGGTCGTATTGGGCGACTTGTGTTTCGCGCTGGCATAGATAATCCCAACATCGAGTTTGTGGGAATTAATGACCTAGTACCACCTGATAACCTGGCTTACCTCTTAAAATACGACTCTACCCACGGCAGCTATAAAGGCACGGTGGAAGCTAAGGAAGACGGCATTGTTGTCAATGGACAGTTCATTCCTTGCGTGTCGGTACGGAATCCAGCGGAGTTGCCTTGGGGGAAATTGGGTGCAGATTATGTAGTTGAATCTACGGGACTTTTCACGAACTATGAGGGAGCGGAAAATCACCTCAAAGCAGGCGCAAAACGGGTAATAATTTCTGCTCCTACTAAAGATCCAGAACGGGTACGAACTTTGTTAATGGGTGTTAATCATCACCTATTTGACCCGGCAAAGGATTTGATTGTCTCTAATGCCAGCTGTACCACAAATTGTTTGGCTCCCGTGGCAAAGGTTATTAACGATAACTTTGGTTTGACTGAAGGGTTAATGACTACTGTTCACGCCATGACTGCAACTCAGCCAACGGTAGATGGTCCGAGTAAGAAAGATTGGCGCGGTGGTCGCGGTGCAGCACAGAATATTATTCCTTCTTCTACAGGGGCTGCTAAAGCCGTGGCGCTGGTTTTACCGGAGTTGAAGGGCAAGTTAACTGGTATGGCATTCCGAGTCCCTACACCGGATGTGTCTGTGGTTGACTTAACTTTTAAAACTGCTAAAGCCACCAGTTACAAAGAAATTTGCGCGGCGATGAAGGCGGCTTCAGAAGGTGAACTGAAAGGTATTTTGGGCTACACCGAAGATGAAGTAGTTTCCACAGATTTTCAGGGGGATTCGCACTCGAGTATTTTTGACTCAGGTGCTGGAATTGAACTTAATTCCAACTTTTTTAAAGTTGTGGCTTGGTATGACAACGAGTGGGGTTACTCAAAGCGTGTAATTGACCTGATGTTGTCAATGGCACAAAAAGAAGGGTTGTTGGAGCGTGTAGCAGCTGGTGTGGCTTAATTAGTTATTAGTCATTAGTCATTGGTGATTTATTCAGGACTATTGATTAGAGTTTCGGTGCCGTACTTTCCGCGCTAACGCACCGAAACTCTATTGACTATTGATTTGAGAAATTGAAGTGTAACAATAATCGAACAAAATGATGTTATTGTATCGTTCGTTCTAGACAGAAATATTGGACTTTCTACGCAAAAATAAGAAGCGATCGCCTAAATTTCAGTGAGGAGTTAAAAATTAGGAATTAAAAGTTTTGAATGCGTGAGTTTTGAATTTTCAATTAACAATTTCTTCAACTCCTAACTCCTAACTCCTAACTCCTAACTCAAGACTCAATTCCCTACACCCTATGCGTAGAACCAAAATTATTTGTACTGTTGGACCCGCTACATCCGCCCCGGAAAGGTTGCAAGCGTTGGTGGAAGCTGGGATGAATGTTGCACGACTGAATTTTTCTCACGGTGCTTATGAATTCCACGGAGATACAGTTAAACATCTCCGCAAGATTAGCGCCGAATTGCATAAACCGATCGCTTTGATGCAAGATTTGTGCGGCCCCAAAATTCGCTTGGGAACTTTACCACCAGAGGGACTAATGGTGGAAGCTGGTGATGAAGTCACTTTTGTGTTGCAAGAAAAGGGCGAAAATATCGACGAATTACCCTTACCTTTGCCGACTTTATTTGCAATGGTGCGACCGGGCGAACCAATTATGATTAATGATGGTCGCGTCAAAATGATTGTCACCGATCGCGATGCCGATAAAATTCGGGCGTTGGTGAAAATTGGCGGAATTCTCTCTACTCGCAAAGGCGTAAACCTCCCAGAAACGCGTTTACCTATAAGTTCCATCACCGAAAAAGACTTGATGGATTTGCGTTTTGGCATTCAATCAGGTGTAGACTGGGTAGCGGTTTCCTTTGTGCGATCGCCACAAGATTTAGAACCCGCCCAACGCATGGTTGAAGCCGCAGGCGCAAAAATTCGCATCATCGCCAAAATCGAAAGGCGAGAAGCTGTAGAAAATTTAGATGGCATTCTCAAAATTGCCGACGGGATTATGATCGCCCGTGGCGATTTGGGGGTAGAAGTGCCAATTCACGAAGTTCCCCTGATTCAAAAAGATATTACTCGCCGTTGCAATCGCGCTGGCAAACCTGTAATCACTGCCACGCAAATGTTAGAATCGATGATTAGCGCCCCCGACCCCACCCGCGCCGAAGCAACAGATGTTGCCAACTCTATCCTTGATGGTACTGATGCAGTCATGCTTTCTGGCGAAACTGCTGTGGGACAATATCCCATCGCCGCAGTCCAAGTGATGCACAACATCGCCATGCGGACAGAACAAGCTTTGCACGAGGGAAATCGCCAATCTTGGTGTCACGATCCCGGCAGTCTTAGCGTCACCGAATCTGTGGCGGAAAGCGTCTGTCGTATCGCCTATGAAATCGGCGCACGAGCAATTCTCTGCAATACTTCTTCTGGAGGTACTGCCAAACTCGTTTCTAAATATCGCCCCACTGCGCCAGTCATTGCCCTCACCTCAGAAGAAGCTACTTATCGCCAGCTAGCATTGTCTTGGGGTGTAGAACCTTATCTTATCCCACCAGTCAGCAATGCTGAAGAAATGTTTACGAATGTTGTTAGTACAGTTGTAAATATGGGCGTCGCAAAAGATGGGGATCAGGTTGTGATTACCTCCGGCGTCCCCGTCGGTCAGTCTGGAACCACAAGTTTAATTAAAGTGCATACCATCGGACAGCCAATTTCAGCATGAGCCAAATAGAATAAGGCAGGAGGCAGCTTTGCTGAGGGCAGCGGCAGCTGGAGGCAGAGGGCAGAAGGGAGCAATTTTGTTGGGAATTTTGGGTTTCTCTGAATTGAAGACTGCTATATCTTCGATTTGGTGGGCATCTTAAACCCAAATCGCGCAAGGCAAAAGACTAAAGCCTAAAAAAATTAATCTTCTGCCCTCTGCCCTCCGCAGGGCAGCCTCGTGCCCTGTGGTTTGGGCATATGTGAAGAAAAGTTGCCACAATTGGAATTGAAGGAACAGCAAAGAGTGTAAAGAAAAAAGAAGGGAATGCGTCAATCCTAAACGAATAACATTCAAAGGAGTATTTTATGTCTAAGAATTTACTGGAACAGTTGCGCTCAATGACCGTTGTAGTGGCTGACACTGGTGATATCCAGGCAATTGAAAAGTTCAAGCCACAAGATGCTACTACCAATCCTTCCTTGATTACTGCAGCGGCAAAAATGCCGGAATATCAAGAAATTGTCGATCGCACTTTACTTCAGGCAAAGAAAGATGCTGGAAGCGGTGCAAGTCAAGCGCAAGTTGTTTCTTTAGCGTTTGACCGTTTGGCTGTTTCCTTTGGGTTGAAGATTTTACAAATCATTCCCGGTCGAGTTTCCACAGAAGTAGACGCACGCCTTTCCTACGACACGGAAGCTACTGTTGCTAAAGCACGGGATTTGATTGCTCAATATAAAGCGGCTGGTATTACCCCCAAACGCGTGTTGATCAAAATCGCTTCGACTTGGGAAGGCATTCGCGCCGCCGAAATTCTGGAAAAAGAAGGTATTCATTGCAACCTGACATTGTTGTTTGGTTTGCATCAAGCGATCGCTTGTGCTGAAGCTGGCGTAACTCTAATTTCTCCCTTCGTTGGACGCATTCTCGACTGGTACAAAAAAGAAACCGGACGCGATAGCTACCCCTCTGCTGAAGATCCAGGAGTATTGTCTGTTACAACAATTTACAACTACTACAAAAAATTCGGCTACAAAACCGAAGTTATGGGAGCCAGCTTCCGCAATATAGGTGAAATTACTGAATTGGCAGGTTGCGATTTGTTGACCATTTCTCCAAATCTCTTGGCTGAGTTGCAATCAACAATTGCCGAACTACCCCGCAAACTCGACGCTACTAAAGCACCAGGGATGTCTATTGACAAAATCTCGATGGACAAAGCCACCTTTGAGAAGATGCACGTTAGCGATCGCATGGCAAATGACAAACTCGACGAAGGTATCAAAGGTTTCACCAAAGCCTTAGAAGAACTAGAAAAATTACTAGCAGAAAGATTGACAGCCCTTGAAAGCAAAGCTACCGCCACCCCCGTAGCATAGGATATTTTTTATATCCATGATGCCCATAGCGATCGCTATGGGCATCTGTAAATGTAAAGCTAACTAGAAAGTTAAAAGTTAAAAGTTAAAAGTTAAAAGTTAAAAGTAATTTATCTTGACTTTTGACTTTTGACTTTTGACGAAGGAAAATGCAGTTTTTTCCAATGGACAAAGCGGCTCAATTGCCTACTAAATCTATATCGATTCTGGGTTGCATCCACAATATGGTAGGGACACAGCAGTGCTGTGCCCCTACAAACGTGCTATATTGCAGTCAATTGAAAACCGCTATATCTCACTTTTGTTGCTGTTGTTGCGCCAGTGATAATTAACTCACCTTTCGTTTAATAATTCCTTCTTTATAGCTTTTAACTTTACTTTAACTAAACTTTTAGAAGAGACTTTATAAAGCAACTCAGAAACCTTGCTGAGAACAAAAAACGATGAAAATACTCGTACTAAATGCCGGATCCAGCAGTCAAAAAAGTTGTTTGTATGAGATAACCGATGGGGGTCTTCCTAAAGAACCGCCCCAACCGCTTTGGGAGGGAAAAGTCCATTGGAGTAACGATCGCGGTGTGGCAAAAATTGAGGTCAAAACCGCTACGGGTGCAGAACTCCACGAAGAAATCTATGCTAATTCCCGACCTGCACACGTTGCCTACATGCTTCATACCCTCATCCGGGGTTACACTAAGGTAGTTGGTCAACTTTCAGACATAGATGTAGTAGGGCATCGCGTCGTACATGGCGGACAAGATTACCGCGAAAGTGCGGTAATTACTGAGGAAGTCAAACAGGCGATCGCTCGTCTTTCCAGCCTAGCTCCAGCCCACAACCCAGCCGCATTGGAAGGTATAGAAGCGATAGAGCAAGAGCAAGGTTTGAGAGATGTCAAACAAATTGCAATTTTTGATACCGGATTTCATGCAAGTTTACCCGATGCAGCGGCAATTTATCCCGGTCCCTACGAATGGGTAGAGCAAGGTATCCGTCGTTACGGCTTTCACGGCATCAGTCACCAATACTGTTCTCAACGTGCGGCTCATCTCCTCGATAGAGATTTAAAATCCCTGCGGATAATTAGCTGCCATTTGGGCAACGGTTGCTCTTTAGCAGCGATTAAAAACGGTCGCAGCATTGACACCACTATGGGATTCACACCCTTAGATGGATTGATGATGGGCAGTCGTTCTGGCTCAGTGGATCCAGGGATTTTAATTCACCTGTTGCGACAATCCGAATACTCCGCCGAGCGATTGGATTATGTATTAAATAAAGCTTCTGGTTTGCGTGGAATCTCTGGAGTATCCAGCGATTTGCGAGAAGTGATGCAAGCGATCGCCCAAGGTAACTATCGCGCTCAACTTGCTTGGGATATGTACGTGCATCGCTTGCGTTCTAGTATTGGTTCAATGCTAGCCAGTTTGGGAGGGTTAGATGTCTTGATATTCACCGCAGGTGTAGGCGAAAAATCTCATAACATTCGCCAAGCTGCTTGTGACGCCTTTGGATTTTTGGGATTGAAAATCGATCCCGAAAAAAATCAGCACCAACCCGTTGATGAAGATATCGCCACCGCCGAATCAGCGGTGAGAGTATTAGTGATACATACTCAAGAAGATTGGGCGATCGCTCAACAATGTTGGCAATTGCTGAAAAAATAACTTTCTGTTGGCTATCCGTAGGAATCCCCGTCACGAAGCGTGCGGGGAACGTCAAATTAAAATTTTTCAGCTAAAGAGCATTCTCAACAAAACCAAATAAACTAAGTTTACGAAAATTAAAATTTTCAGCTTTCCTCTATTTGCAAAAAACCTGGTTTCTTAGATTGGTGCAATAGGAGTAAGTCTCTTACGAACGCGGTTTACGCTCTCATTACAAATGGATATTCACTATATAATTTTCCCCTTTTCCCTTTCCCCCAAGTGTTTCTTACAGTTTTTAGCTTTTTGATGTTATCTATTACTTATATAGCAATCCGCGCATCAGAGCGTGAAAATTCACAGAATCTAGAAACCCGGTTTCGCAGGAGTTACCGGGTTTCTGATGCGGGCACAGTTATAGTCTAATTAACATAAATTAATATTAGCTCAATATATCATATTAATATCACTAATACCATTTCTCCAAATGTTTGATACATGCGATACCGCCAACCCTCTTTTTAAGGGGGCACAGCTATTGTAATATGTTGCAACATTTTCAGAAAATTGGTCTAACGTCTAAACAAAACATCTTACTATTTATAAATATTATTTTTTGTAAAAATTATGACATAAATTAATTGTGTAATATATTTATGATAATTGTCTTCATCAAGCACGTTAGTCATAGATAATAAACACTTACCTTGGAGAGTTATGGTAAGGATGCCATGTTGCAACGTATCGGCTGGGTTTGAATTCTTAGCTGATAGTGAAAATTTTAATTTCAAATCAACTGTGCAAGAATTACCGCTTTGGGATATGCAAGTGGAAATATCTTGTTTGGGTTATCAATTAGCCGAGAAATTTCAGTCAGATAGCCTTATACCCGGAGTGCTATTGGTAGAACGGGGCAAATTTGTGGGGATGATTTCGCGGCGGCGTTTTTTAGAATATATCAGCCTTCCTCACGGAATCGAAGAATTTAGCCATCGCTCGTTGAAACACTTCTGCCAAGTATTTCCGTCAGATATTTTAATTTTACCAGGAGAGACTTTAATTGTAACAGCAGCGCGGCAATCTTTAGAGCGCGATCGTGAATTATTGCATGAACCAATAGTCGTTAAAATTGGATGTCACAAATACAGCATAGTTGATGTGTATCAATTACTAGTTGCTCAGTCTTTAATTCATGAACTGAGAGCTAAATTATTGCAGGAACAAAGCCAAGACAAACTATTCCAAATAGAAAAACTAGCAAGTCTAGGGCGGATGGTAGCTGGAGTTGTCCATGAGATTAAAAATCCGTTTAACTGCATTAGTGGAAATTTGCCATTTTTATCAAATTACTTAAAAGAATTGATGGATTTGGTACTAGCTTACGAAGCAGAATATCCAGATACATCAAAAATTCAGCAAATTAAAAATCGAATTGATTTTGATTTTATAGTCAAAGATTTAAACCAAGTTTTGGCAAGTATAAATGTAAGTGCAGAAAAATTGAAGCAGATAATAGTTAGTTTGCATAACTTCTCACCTAGATTAGAAAATAAATGCAAACCCGCTGACATACATGAATGTATTGATAGTACATTGTTGATTCTTAACAGCAAAATCAAGCAGGGTATAGAAGTAGTTAAAAATTATGGTGATTTGCCGCTTGTAGATTGTTATTCCGGGCAAATGAGTCAGGTATTTATGAATCTGCTGAGTAATGCGATCGATGCGTTGTTTGAGAAATCAGCTACATTCAAAAATTGGCAACCTCGTATTGAGATTACTACAAAAGTTGTAGAAGCGGAAAATCTGGAAAGTGTAGTTATTACAATTGCTGATAATGGTGTGGGGATGTCGCCAGAAATTCAAAAGCAGATTTTTGAGACTTTCTTCACTACCAAGTCAGTTGATAAAGGTACAGGATTGGGGTTGGCAATTAGCCATGAAATTGTTACGCAAAATCACGGTGGACAATTGCGAGTAACATCTCAACCAGGTATTGGCACCCAATTTGAGATTTTACTACCATTAGTTAGTAGTTAGTGGTTAGTGGTTGGTGGTGAGCCAGCGCGGCCAAGAGGGGGTTTCCCCCATTCACGACTGGCGTTCATAGCGAAGGGGTTCGGCGCTGTTGGTTGGTGGTGAAGCAGTACTGCGCTTTTGGTAACACTCGCGCAGGTAACTGGTTCTCCCGTTGGGTTCGGCGCTGTTGGTTATTTGTTAATAGTTGGTTGTTCCCCCTTGTCCCCCACACCCGTCTCCCCATTTCCCCCCAACCCCACGGAGTGGGGACCGGTAGCCCCCCCTCTCCCCCTCGCCCCTTATCCCCACTCCGTGGGGGCCCCCCCTCGCCCCTTATCCCCACTCCGTGGGGGCCCCCCCTCGCCCCTTATCCCCACTCCGTGGGGGCCCCCCCTCGCCCCTTATCCCCACTCCGTGGGGGCCCCCCCTCGCCCCTTATCCCCACTCC
>JBIPDF010000016.1:0-185390 GCA_044006015.1 Heteroscytonema crispum UTEX LB 1556 | reverse complement strand
GCCCTACGCTAAAATAGCTCGATGCCAGGATTTATATTTCACAACAAAGAGCCTTCTTTCAAGAATGAAAGGAGGCTCTTGTTACATAGGTGTAGCAGCAGATGAAATAATGGCTTTATTGACCAAAAAATGACTATTCGTGCGTTTAGTCCTGTTTATATAGCGGATTGCAACCGGGTAGAATACAGTAAGTAGATACAGGGTGTGTAAAAATGAAGGCGTATTCTGTTGAGCTTAGAGAGAAAATAGTTCAAGCGTATGAGAATCATGAAGGTTCTCAACGTCAACTAGCTTCTCGGTTTAGAGTTAGCCTCAGTTTCATAGAGAGAATCCTTAAAAGATATCGAGAACAACAAACATTGGAACTATTACCCCACGCAGGAGGGTTCGAGACAAAACTTGCCGAATACAAAAGCGCGATCGCGCTTATAGTTGATTCGGATAACGATGCGACGCTTGATGAATTATGTCAAAAGCTCAACGAAAAATATAGGGTGCAAGTTAGTTCGAGTACCATGTGTCGTTTGCTGCGAAAGTTAAATTTGACCCGAAAAAAAAATCGCTTCACGCAACGCAAGCTGAAAGTTTAAGAGTACAAACATTACGTGTTAAATATTGGGAACAAATTCGTGATATACATCCTGAAGACTTAATTTTTATTGATGAAACAGGGGTAAACTTGACAATGGGAGCGAACCTATGCGCGTTCATTTGAAGGACAGCGTGCATATGGCAAGCGTCCTTATCATCATTGTGACAATATTACTTTAATTGGAGCGATTGGACTTTCAGGTTGGGTCGGTGCAATGACTATTGATGGTGGTACAAATGGAGATATTTTTCGATTTTTTACTGAGAATATTTTGGTTCCAAATCTATGGGAAGGAGCATGTGTTGTAATGGATAATTTACCTGCACACAAAGTAAAAGGAATCCGTGAATTGATTGAACATGCATGGTGCAAGACTGATTTATTTATCCCCTTACTCTCCTGATTTTAATCCAAT
This sequence comes from Heteroscytonema crispum UTEX LB 1556, assembly GCA_044006015.1. Lineage (GTDB taxonomy): Bacteria > Cyanobacteriota > Cyanobacteriia > Cyanobacteriales > Nostocaceae > Heteroscytonema > Heteroscytonema crispum. The sequence continues at coordinate 184,383 of JBIPDF010000016.1, read as the reverse complement.
TGAAAATTGTTGCTCGGTTAAGAATTCCTGCGTTCTGTCGCTGCGCGATCGCGCTTCGGTTTTAGAACAAGCGATCGCGCTCAGCAATGGATACGGTTGTATCAAATGATATTCATAACTACTTTACTCATTGCTGTTACTGTATTCCACGCTCGTTGAAATCCGCTATAACTAGCTGTTGGGGATGCAACCCCACTCAAATTGATCGCCACAAGCGGTTCTTTTTTGGCGGGTGGTGCAAAGAAATTAGCAATTTTTTAGGTTCTGGCTATAGAACGTTTAATCAGTGTTTTATCTAAGTTGACGCTTATGTTTTGCTTAATCCAATGAAATAAATACTTTTGGTTGGGTAACATAATTTTATGTTGGGTTACGGCGCACAATTTTATTCTTTGTTAAAACAAGATAATTTATGTGCGCTGTACTACGACCGGAGTGAAAGACGACGGCGTTATTGTCAAACGTCACAGACAGTCAGGCGATAAATCTAATTTCAACCACGAAAGTTGAAATGCTTACTGAGTAAGTTTTTCAGCTTTAGCGTAAGTTTCTGCACGATTGCTCATTTCTGGAGTTTAGACTAACGGGGGGCGATCATTAGCGCGTCCTCACGAGGCTTACTGATATAAAAATTAACATACGTTAGTTAAGAGCGAATTGCACAGACACTATGTGGAGTTAGAGCTTCTGCTGTGAAGAAAAAGCGGTCAGTTGTGTTGAACTGACCACAAATTGGTCAATGCTGAGAAAAGCAAGATTTTTCAGATTGACCATGACATTTGATAAGCTTAAACAATTCCGACAAGGTGTGTATACCATCCTTGGTAATGCCAAAGATGCGCTGTTTGACTTGATGGACGCAGTGTTAGTCACACGTAGTGTTTATTCGTTTGTGGAACTGTCGCTATCTCCAGTATTTCGACGCCGATGGTCTAGTATCTACTCAGCTCTAGAAGACAGTAATCCACCAAGAGAAGAATTGATGCATTTGTATATCAAACAACTTCCCCAAACAGAGCAACTTGTCTTAGCAGGAGATCACACAGCTTGGCCAAGGTTGGAGGCGGTCACACTCAAAGAGCGTACCTATGAACACCAAGCCCAACCAATGTCAGGGGCAAAGCCTTTGACAGTGGGACAAGGTTATAGCACGATAGCTTGGGTTCCAGAAACCTCTGGTAGTTGGGCATTACCCTTATTACATGAGCGGATCACCAGTTTTTCTAATCCAATTGAAAAAGCTGCGGCACAACTGAGACTGATCTGTCAAAATCTGCCAAAACGCCCGTTATCCTTGTGGGATGCTGAATATGGCTGTGCCTCATTTGTGAAGCAGACGGCAGACATTGCCGCAGATAAACTCATGCGCTCACTTTTCTAATCGCGTTCTCTATGGTGCGCCCCCACCTTACACACTGGAGTTTAGACTAGGCAGTGAGAAATGACCCAGTAGTGCTGAGTTTATAAAACACAATCTTCAATGATGAATATCTTTGAGATTAAGCAGATTTTTGTGGCGCTTTCCGTGGTTGATGAGCAGTCTTTTTAACAGTTGGATAGCGGTTTTTACGTGTACGGTGTTTACCTGGTGTCCAACCAGGGGATTTTCCGCGAGGTTTGGGTGGAGAGGTAGGAGTACCAATCACCGCGAAAACTCCACCCATAGCCTGAGCAACTCAACAGGAGTGTTAATTTATCCATTGACTTCTGCCAGGGGAGAGGATTATCAGCAACGATATCACGAGCTAACCATAACTCCCAAGTCATGAATAGCATTAGGTCACTCCAGTGCTCGCATTGCTCTGGAGTACTGAATTTTGGTACTGTCCAATGTAAACGTTGCTTGAGAAAACGATACCAATGGTCAATCGTGAACCGACGCAAGTACAGTCGCCAAACTTCCGATAAAGGTGGCATTTCTTCTCCAACCCATGCTAACCACAAAGGTTTTAATACTCTCAAATTGCCATGCTCATTGAGACGTTCCACTCTCAGTAGCGACATTGGGCGTGTTGGTGCTTTCCGAAAGTGCAAATCAAGCCACAGACTAACTCTAACTCGTCCCAATTTCGGGTCCTTCACTTCCAAGACGGATGCTACTTCACTCGATGTTGTCGGTTGATTAAGTTTGAATTGAACACCATGCTTTCGGGGACGACCCTTCCCAGAGTAAGCTGGTGGTGCACCCCATAAACACAGATTTGAACGCAACCGTACTAGTATATCTGTGGCAATATCAGCTGTTTTCAGGACAAACGGGGCACAACCATATTCACTGTCCCAAACGGAAATCGGTCTAGAAGTCATGAATTCACATACCTTTTTTAGTTGTCCAACTGCTTTCTCAATTGGATTGTCCCAACTGGTGATCCGCTCATGCCTCAACGGTAGTGCCCAACTTCCTGAATCCTCTGGTATCCAAGCAATTGTAGTATATCCCTGCCCAATCGTAATCGGTTTATTTCCAGCGATCGCTGTGCTACTGTGTTCTATTGTCCGTTCTTTCAGTGACACCGCATCTGGGCGTGACCAAGCTGTATGATCTCCTGCCAACAATACACGCTTTTGTGTTGGTATTTGCTTGATATATAACTTCATCAATTTCTCGCGGTCTGGTCTAGTATCTTGTATCGCTTCATAGATACTTGCCCATCTACGTCTGAATACTGGCGATAAGGATAAATCTGCCAGACTGTAGACATTACGGGTCAACAGTATCGCATCTGTCAGTTCAAATGTTGCATCATGGGCTTTCCCTAAATGCGTATAGGCGGCTTGACGAAATTCTTCGAGTCTGGCACGTTTCATATTGGCAGGTAAGAGTAGGTGATTCTCTCTTAGCTTCTGCCAAAAGGGGGACTGTATTCAATCAGACATCCCCTTTTTCTCTTTCATCTCGCCCATTTAGTCTAAACTCCAGTACACAGGCATCGGTCGTCCTCGGATTCATGGGAATAAGTTTAAGCTCAATCACCCAGCAACATGGTGGACACCCAATCAAGTATTAAATGTACTAGACCCAAAGTTGGGGCAACTACGTATACGTTTGTGGCATCATCTCCACTTTCAACAATCTGCCACGCATCCCATGCATCTAATACTTGTTGAGCGAGAAGGCGAAGCGAACGGAAAAACAAAAAGACCTTTATGGCTTGTTTGGGTGGGGGAGGGTATGCTCCGACTTCACCAAATTTGGCATCAATATTTACGTCGTTTTACTGTCGATCACTGGTATCGATTCGCTAAAGGGCGCCTTCACTGGACACTGCCCAAACTGAGTACCCGAGAACAGTGTGACCGATGCAGTGATTTAATGTCACTGCTCACTTGGCAACTGTGGTTGGCTCGTGAAATCATCATTGATAATCCGCTTCCTTGGCAGAAGTCAATCACCAATTTAACACTCCTGTTGAGTTGCGCAGTCAATGTTTGGAGTTTTCGTGGCGATTGGTACACCAGCCCAACCTCCTCAACGCCGTGGAAAGTCTCCTGGTTGGCCAGAGGGGCAACCCCGCTCCCGTAGAATTCGTTATCTGACTGTCAAAAAAGGTACAGCTAAATCAACAAAACAACACTCAAAGTCGCCTTGATCCTTTGACAAATCATCTTTAAGGTTTTCAGTTCATTAACTCAGCACTGCTGGGTCATTTTGTTGTTGCTTAGTATCAATTCTAATCGGTCAGCCTTTTTAACGATCGCCTACTTAGTCTAAAGTCCAGTCATTTCATCCTCTTATCTATAGGTCAAGTTTTCTACTGAAAAGGCTCAAGCATTACTGCTTGAGCCTCTACCGATTCAATTAAGATTAGGTTACGGTCTTATTGATGGTTTAAAAACGACACCCGTCTTCTAGGCGTCAACGCTACTATAAAGCAGCAAAATAAATGCCTTGATCGCTATTTGCGTTGCGTGGGTGTTTCTAAAAGCTTAGTAGCGGTTGCGGAAGCCGCCACCATTTCCCCCACGGTTCCCACCAAAGGAACCTCTATCTTCTTTGGGTTTAGCCTTATTAACTTTGAGGTCGCGTCCCATCCACTCAGCTCCATCAAGAGCTTCAATGGCAGATGATTCTTCAGCTTCTGTACCCATTTCCACAAAAGCAAAGCCGCGAAGACGACCTGTTTCACGGTCAGTAGGTAGCTGAACGCGCTTTACAGTACCATGCTCTGCAAAAACGGCATTGAGGTCTTCTTGTGTAACCTCGTAGGATAGGTTACCTACATAAATTGACATAGATTGTCTCCAAAATCATAAGCGTGTAGAGATTTAGATTCCGGAGAGAAGTCTGTAAATACCAAAAGGAGAAAGCCTGTCAATACTAAAAACAAACACTGTCGCCGAATTAAGTCTCATCTCCCATGATGACATAGCAACCAACTATCTGGGCAAGAGCTTAAAAAACTGTTACAAAAATTTATATCAGCATTCTGGGTCGCAGGAAGAAGGAACTTTGTACTGTCGTCCACTCCTCATCCGGCGGTAGGCTGGTAAGCCGTGCCTCGCGATCGCCATTTCCAGTCAACACCATATCCAGTAATTGCTCTAAAGGTCTGTTTAGATTCCGTAGTTCCTCCTTAAGCCCTTTGCGCAAACCGTCATGTAGCAGCCAGTTGAAGTCAGTTGGATAGGTTGTGGCGAAGAGCTTGAAAGTTTCAATTCCTCCCACTAAGGAACTGTCGCTAGGAGAAGGTACGTAGGGGAAATTGTCTGGCAGGTATAACTCTATCTGTTCGCCTTGACGCATACCAATGTTGTGTTTACCAGGTTGGAACTCTTGGTTGGCACCCTTGATGGGGTACAACTGAGTCACGCCATAAGCTAATCCTAAGTCGAGGATATAAATATAGATGGGTTTGTCATAATGGTTAACTATTTCTAAAATCAGGCGATCGCTTTCCTCAAAAACAATTTGCCCACTATCATTCTCTGGTTTTGCCTCTACCCAGTTGCCATCATCTAATCGTCGCTTTAGGGTGAACTTCACTTTGCCATTCAGCAAGCTTTGGGGGTTGGGATTCTCCAGAGCTAATATTGAGCGATAACGTACAATTTTCTCTAAGTTATCTCGCACTATAGCTATAGCACCAGCTTCATTTACGGCATGAGTCGGCACGATTAACTGACCGAGAACTGCAAACATAACCCAAACTGTTGAGCATCAAGCCTTCCCCCTCGCGATCGCCTATTTCGCGGGCAATGTCGAGAGACTGCTGATAATAATTAATCGCTTCTTGGTTTTCTCCTAAGCTTCCATAAACAATGCCCAAGTTCCCCAGAGAACTGGCTTCCCCTTGGCGATCGCCCAAATTGCGCGTAAGATTTAGTTGCTGCTGATAGTACTCAACCGCTTGTTGGTATTGTCCGAGACTATCGTAAGCACTTCCCAGATTGCCAACACAAGAAGCTTCTCCGTCAGGATTTCCTAACTCTTGGAAAATAGTCAACGATTGTTGATAAAACTTAATAGCTTGTTGATATTGTCCCTGGGATTTGTAAATCAGACCCAAATTATTTAGAACAGTGGCTTCCCCATCGCGATCGCCTATTTTCTGTTTAATGGCTAGAGAATCTTGATAATATTTAACAGCTTTTGGGAATTCTGCCAAACAGTTATAAGCATTGCCCAAACCGATGAGGGAAGCCGCTTCACCTAAAGGATCGCCTATCTTTTGAAAGATGGACAGCGATTGCTGATAGTATTCAATTGCTTGATGATATTTTCCTTGAGAGCGGTAATTACCGCCCAGACTAGTTAAACAAGCAGCCTCTGCGTGAGTATCTCCGATTTTCTGATAAATAGTTAAAGACTGCTGATGGAAATCAATCGCTTTCTGGTATTTTCCTTGAAAGTCATAAAAATTACCAAGGTTCCCCAAACACATAGCTTCTGTCTGGCGATCGCCGATTTCTTGTGCAATGGCTAAAGCTTGCTGATAGTTCTCAATTGCTTTCTGGGATTGTCCTTGGGACTTATAAACATTAGCCAGATTGTTCAAACAAGTAGATGGGAGCAATGCGATTTTGTTAGACGACCCAAAAAAGAGTGCGATCGCTAAAAATCATATCTAAGTACAAAGTAAATTTATTGACAAATAAAAGATTAATTTGCAGGAGAATTTAACTTGATGAGATATCCCAAAAAGCTTGCTAGTAAGTCATTTGAGAATTATGCCCAAAAATATCTGCAATAAGTCTTTTGTACTTAGTATCAATTACAGCAAATAATAGCTAAAATTGAGAACTCAAGTATAAAATTTATCAAGCAGTTTGAGGTTTAATAAAGGAATTAAAGATAGAACCACAAAAATTATCCCAACTTCCAGCTATCCATTGACAGCGTAGGTGTAACATAATCTCTGCATTTTCTTTCAACCAAAATTTACTGTTACCCTTGATTCTTAAATTAATAACTTGACGGATTAAACTTTCAATTGCACCACTGCCAATAGGCAGTTTTTGAGCTATTGCTTTATCGTAATTTAAACGCCCTTCACGATAGGCATCTAAAAGATAATTTCGCTTGACTACCATAATCTGACATTGCTCCCCAGTAGTTACAGCAATCAACTCATCCATCTGGTTGATTAAGGATTTAGCATTACCTTTTTTTAAACTCTTTCTGGCTTTTATAAACCATTGAAAAGACTGTGCTTGTTCATGAAAAGCTGTGTCAGCAAATACTTTTAAGTTTTCTGTAACGTGATAAAAGTCGTACAATTGATAAGTTTTACTAGGGCATCCTAAGCGCTTTAAAAGTGGAGGGATATGTAACCAGATCCATTCAGCGCCATCCCCAATTAATAAGACTTGCTTTGCTTGACTAATTCCCAAGTCAACTAAATGCACTTCTAAAATTTATAAAAGTGTTTTGTATCCATCATAAGTACCATCGTTAGTAATAGGGATATGAGAGTTTCTTACTTTTCTACCTTGTTCATCAACAACATAAATTGTTAATAATTTTGGCTCAACCCATTTACCAATAAACCCGTGCCGCTTTGTTAAGGAATTTTTTCTTCCTTTTTTATTAATTCGGACTCTACTCCGACCGCCATCTACAGTAATGACAACTCTTTGGTCTTTTAGAACATTACCTTCAGCTAAATTTCCTAATTGTCGATTTAAAATTTTAGATTGACGTAAGTTGATACCAATCTTACCAAAATTATACGTTAAGCGTTCAATTCTTTTGAAACTAAGTTTAATTCCCCAACCGATTAAAATTGTACAGGCAGCTTCAAATGAACTAGCGATTGCGCCATATTGAGCAACAGTTGACCATACCAAAGGGGTTAATCCTTCCGATATTCCTAACCAGATTAAAAATGGGCAGAACCCTGAGCCTGAAAATTTATTTTTATCATTTTTCTTCTTGATAGTTACTACGTATGGTAATTTTAAAGTAACTAGAACATTGCCAATTGTTAATATTTGTCTAGTCCGATAACCATGTTTTTGAGTTGTGGGTTGCCTCCACAGTTGGGTCTGGGTCATTGCTGTGTCGAGAGCGTCTTGAGATTGAGAAAGGTTGTATAACAATAAGGCAATACATTGTCCTGCCAAGACAAGTGCTGCATCTCTAATTTTTTGTTCTCTCTCTTTAATCACTTTTCCATCCCATTCTCTAACATTGGTCAATTCTAAAAGTTTTGTAACCTCAGCTTGAAAATGTGACAAGGAAAGAGTTAAATCTAAAGTTGCATATATATTTTTTTCCATAAAGGTAGGCGTTTCCCGTCTCAAAACTATTGCTAAGAGGGAATTCTACCTTTTTTTACTGTCCACAAAAAAAGTACTCCAAACTGATATTATGGATACCCTCCATCTGGAGAACTCTTAAGTATTAATACTATTAAGAATGTAGTTAATTAATTTGTGTACTGAAAAAACTAATTAGCGATCGCACTCTTTTTTGGGTCGTCTAACAAAATCGCATTGCTCCCCAAGTAGATTCGTTGGGGCGATCGCCTATCTGTTGGAAAATACTTAAAGACTGCTGATAGCACTCAATTGTTTTCTGGTATTGTCCTAAATAGTAAAAAGCATTACCCAAACCAATTAAGGAACTAGCCTCATCGTGGGGAGCGCTAATGTCTCTTTTTTAAAGATGCGGAATTAGCCATAGTTTTAGCAGTAAACTACTACACGCTCCCTTGCGGTGAGCGTGTAAACTTCCCAATTCATAAGGGATAGACTAATAGTGGACTACAAAAAGAGGTGGCGACTTTCCGGTATTTTTCTCAATTTAACTTTTAATTCCCTTAAACCGTTCTTTCGCCTCCTGAAAAGCCGCTTGCATCACCGATTGAATCTTCTTCGGATCGGGTTTCTTACCGCCCATTAAATCGCCGAAGTAAACGCAAGCTGTTTCCCCCAACGACCAAGTATAAGCAGCTGCCCAATAAGCAGCAATGACGCTGCCGAAACCAGGTATAAATTTGATTAACTCTCGCGCGATCGCCTTAGCGAGAAAACCACCCGCGATCGCACTTACAATACCCCCAGCTTGCGAAGGTGTCAGCGTTTGTCCGTACAATTTCCCCAACACGCCCACCATCGATACTTGCAAAGCAGTCAGCACGGGCATTGTCGCAAAAGGTAACGGTACAGCCGCGAGGGTGGCTGCCATAATTGAAAATGCCAGTATATAACGGCGTCCGACATCACGGTAAAGGTTGCCAATTTTTGCACCTTTTTGTTTATCCAATAACTGATAAATCGCACGGGCTTCGGCTTCTGGTAGCAAATCTGCCAGGGTGTCGCGCAGTGCCTCTAAGCCATAAAATACAGGATTGTAGCCATCCTCTTCTAGGGTAAAGTCGATCAGAATAGAGCGATCGCACAATCCGGCAAAAGCTTGTTGCATTGCGGCAAATGCTCGATTGACTTCCTCATAGTTTGGCGGATAAACAGGATGATCGGCTGTACCGGGAGGATAAACCTCATGCAAGCAGGTAACCGCCAGCAAACAAGGAATATCTGGATATTTCTGACGCAGTTGTTGGGCAATTTGTCGCAACGTGTCAGTAGCAAAATCATTAATTTTAACAGTGAGAATCAGGACTCTAGCACCGCGACTGTCCTGTTGCAAATCTCCAATCAGTTCTTGAATAATTGCTTGTGTATCTTGGTTGACATCGCCCAGCCCGACGGTATCTGTAAAAATTAGCAACGGTAGGTCATTAGAAGGATAGGCGTAGCGCTGGGTGTGTTGGGTGTGGGGACGAAATCCCTGACCGACAATATCGGCAGAAACGCCCGTCAGTCCCCGCACAATTGAGCTTTTTCCGGCTTGGGGTTTACCAATCAGGAGGGCTTCAGTAGTTGGCAGTTCGGCTCGAACTGTCTCCAAAATTTCTGCAATCTGAGATTCGCTGACACTAAACCACTGTACAACCGTCTGTGCTATTGGCTCTACGGGTAAAAGTCGCGTCAAGCGTGCTGTGGTATTGTTCCAGACATCAGCGATGCGGTTTGTCGGGGAATTATTAACCGACTTACTAGTCATACTATCAGTTGGTTCACCCAACTGCTGAGAATCATTTGACGGCAAGTCAACATCACTTTGCTCAGTCATTTGCATCAAAACGGTAGATGGATTTAAACTACATTCTGTCTATAATTCAAGACGCTTCACGGGGCTTAACACTGAAATTGTTACGCCCTGAAGACCTTCTAGTAATTTTAGATGATTGGAAAGGAACCCGCCTACAGTTTATCCGTTCTCTATTATGATTCTTTACTGTAGAAATTGATTGTAAAACTAATGAATAACTTATTCAGTCAAAAATTCCGCATCGTAGTAGGTTTTGCCGCGTTATTACTTGGCAGTTTCGGCTACAGCAATTTATATACTCAGTCAAAAACTAAACAGCTAGCTCAACAATATCCGGAGAAAGTAAATTTTGCTCTTGCCTCAAATCAAGCGGTTAATGTTCTAGCTACAAGTTTTCCGAATTCTCAATATATTTTTTTTGCTCGCCAAATCTCTAATGAAACTATTGAAAGTAAAAAGAATCAAAAGACTCCTCCATCTAGAGCATAATTGGTAGCATCATCAACAGCTTATCGAGTTATTGATGAGTTAAAAAACTAGAAATTTAGCGTTCAGAGTAGTCAATTTCTCACTCCAGGAAAACTGCCATCAACAAAAGTTAATTTTAATCAAACAGATTTATTAACCGTTCTCGTCAATACCAGAAAATATTTCCAAGATTACGCTTCCGAAGATCCAGATATTTTACGCCCCGGATTGCTTGGCACTCAGGGAGTTACTCTAGAAGATATTCTCAAGACTTTAGATTTCATGATTGTTGTCTTGGAGGAAGATATTGCCAATAATCGAACCACTCGCTTACAAGACCCTAATTTTATTAACGCTAATTTTAGAGTTATTAAATGGTCTGCCAAGAATCTCAATAAACCCAAGCAAAAACAGTTACGAATTACAAAATATGCTGTCTTTACTCATCCAGGCTCTCATACTAAAACATCTACTTTTCAGATACCAATTTATAGTTTAAAAGATAACTTCGCTAGCGATAAATTCTATACTAAATACACAAAGCAAAATGTTTTGTCAGGTATTTACGAACCGGGCGGTAAAGAATTTGGTAAAGTTGAGCCTGTCGCTTATCTAACTAGAAATGCTTTAGAAGAGGCTTTAATGGAAGGAACGATACTGATTAATTTTACAGATGGTTCCCAGGCATATTTTAATGTGGATAGAAGTAATGAAATGCCTTATGTTAAGGGATTAGCAGCAAAAGCACAAAAGCGGTATTGGTATTTTAGACAGGTTGATGCTATCAAAGGCTATGGATATAAAATAGATGCAAAAATTTCGATTAAACCAGGAGTGACTTTTGCTGGAGATGTGTTGAATATTGGTTTAGGTAGAGTGATTCTTCTTGAGTATGCTAATGATGGACGCAAACAATTGCACCTGGGAGTAATTGCAGATACAGGCGGAGCATTTTTACCCAATCTTTATCAGCTCGATTTTCTAGCAGGTATTTTTCAGAATAAAAAAGATTTTGGTGAGAAAATGAGGCAAATACCTGACTATGTTACAGCATACATTTTGGTGAAAAAGTAGACCTGTCTTGAAAATTCGGCATTGGGAGAGATTTTCCCACAAAGGGTTGTCAACTCTGTTTATGAGTATCTCTTGCAAAAATTAGCCCTGAAATAAATTTTGATCGGGGGGATCTGGACACCGTGATTTTTCACGCTCAGTTTGTGTTGGGTTCCGCTCCGCTTCACCTAACCTAAAATTTATAACTCATAACTCATAACTCATAACTCATAACTCATAACTCATAACTCATAACTCATAACTCATAATTCATGACCCATAACTTTTTAAGTCTGCGTATCATCAGATATGACAAATTGCTGCTCTAATTGGAGATATTGAGGAACGCCGATGAGTTCTTGAAATTCTTTGAAGCTAACTAAATCAGAAAAATTAACTGTGCTTCCCTGTTCTTTTAACTGACGCAAGCAAGCAGTCATTATTTGTGTCGCTGCTAGCAGGGTAGAAAGTGGGAAAAATACAATTTTGAAGCCCATTTGTTGTAATTGGGAGGCAGAAAGTTGTGGAGTTTTGCCACCTTCAACGATATTAGCTACCAATGGTATATCGGGGAAAGCAGAAGCGATCGCTTTAAGTTCTTCAACAGACTGCGGTGCTTCTACAAATAACACATCTGCCCCAGCTTCAATATAAGCTTTCCCACGGGCGATCGCTTCTTCTAAACCCAATGGCGCACGGGCATCGGTGCGAGCAATTATTACCAAACCACTATCACCACGCGCCTGGACTGCTGCCCGAATTTTCCCGGCATGTTCTGCCATTGGCATAACTCGCTTTCCTTGAAAGTGTCCGCATTTTTTCGGAGACTCTTGGTCTTCTAAAAGCACTCCAGCCAGCCCCAACTGTACTGCATCTTTGACAGTCCGAATGACGTTTAAGGCGTTACCATAACCGGTGTCCAAATCGGCAATTAGGGGAATACTCGCAGATTGAGCGATTCGCCCTACACTATAAAGCATTTCCGTCGCCGTCAGAAAACCGTAGTCAGGCAAACCCAGTGTGGAAGCAGCAATACCAAATCCACTGGTAGCGGCTACTTCAAAACCTACCTGTTCAACCAGTTTGGCACCCAAACAGTCGTAAACGCCAGGAATCACCAAAATTCCCGGACGTTCAAGCAACTGTCGCAGTTTTTGTCCAGAAGACATAAATCAAGAACAAAGCGACACAATGATTGAGAATATCATATGCTGCGCTGCTGTCTAATTTCATTCTGTTATTAGCTCTCTACAGCTAATCTCGTCGCATAATTAAGAAAGATTAAGCTGCACTCAGAAAACTCAAAATGAGCCAAACTGCCTTAAATTTAGTTGCAATATCTATCTTTCTCATGACCTTATCGGTACTGTTGGGACCATTGTTGAACTTGTCGCCCACAGTACCCGCAATTGCTACCTTCGCCATCTTGGGCATTGCTACCTTGGATTCTTTTAGCTTGCAAGGTAAGGGAGGTACTGTACTTTTAGATTGGATTGCGGGTTTTTCACCTCAACATCGCGATCGCATTGTTCACCACGAAGCCGGACATTTCCTCGTTGCTTATTTGTTGGGCATTCCCATCACCGATTACACTCTCACCGCCTGGGAAGCTTTGAAGCGGGGGCAACCAGGACAAGGTGGAGTTAGTTTTGATGATGGTGAATTAGCATCCCAACTTCTTCAAGGTAAAATTAGCGCCCAAATGTTGGATCGCTATTGCACGATTTGGATGGCTGGTATTGCTGCCGAAACTCTCGTTTTTAAGAATGCTGAAGGTGGCGCTGATGATAAAAGCAAGTTGTCAGGTGTCTTGACAAGTTTGGGTTTTTCTGAACCAGCGTGCCAGCAAAAACAACGCCTTTGCAGCCTCCAGGCAAAAACCCTACTGCAAGAAAATTGGTCGGCATATGAAGCTTTGGTTAATGCCATGCGACAACGCGCCTCAGTGGCAAATTGTTTGGAAGTGCTGAGTCCGGAGTTGGGAGGCGCCCAGTTAGGAGTTGGGAGGCGCCCAGTTAGGAGTTAGGAGTCTTGAGTTGGGAGTTGGGAGTTGGTGAAGCGCGTACTGCGGGAGGGTAACCCTCGCGCAGGTAACTGGTTCTCCCGTTGGGGAGTTGGGAGTTGGGAGGCGCCCAGTTGGGAGTTGGGAGGCGCCCAGTTTTGAATGCGTGAGTTTTGAGTTTTGAATTAGAGTTAGTAATTAGTGGTTAGGACTTAGTAGTTAGTTGTAATCGGTAATCAGTAATTTTTCTCCACACCCGTCGCCCCACACCCGTCCCCCACGCCCGTCCCCCACACCCGTCCCCCCTTCTCCCCTTCTCCTCTTACCGGTCACGATGAGACAGCTTTGAGATGGGAAAGATGGGATAAATAATCGCATCCAACTACGCGGTTACGCCCGGCGGCTTTAGCCCGCAACAAATATTGATCGGCACGATCCAACAGGCTTACCCCCTTTGCATCATCTTCCTGTCTCAGACAGGCAGCGCCGAGGCTAATTGTAATGTTAATAGAAAGTTTGTTGTTGATTGCAAATGGTTGCTCGCTAACTACTCGATTTAAACGACGCGCTACAAGCAGCGCTTCTTCACAAGTGGTGTTACTCAGAATAATCACAAATTCCTCACCACCATAGCGGAAAGGAGTGTCTTGAAATCGTAAATTGTGGCGCAGACGGTTACACAGTAATTGTAAAAGGCGATCGCCTACTAAATGCCCGTAGGTATCGTTAACTTTCTTAAAAAAGTCTACATCCAAAATAATCAAACTTAGGGGATTTCCCTGAGTCTGGGTTTTTTGAATTTGTCTGGGTAAATCCCATTCCAAAGCACGGCGATTATTCATTTCTGTCAACGAATCAGCCAAAGCGATCGCTGACAACAAATCATTTGTTCGGATCAAATCGCGGTATTTCTGCGCTTTACGCAAACCAACCGTTAATTGAGCTAGTAGTAAGCGATTGGTGGCAAGAAGCCCTTTTGATTTTACCCGATCTGTATTTTCTTCTGCAAGCTGCCAAATGTAAGCATCGGCTCCTTGCTGCAGTGCTGCCGAAGTCATATTCAACTCCCACTCTCTACCATGCTTGCTGCGATCGGCGAGCTGCTCTTGACGATCCTCTAAAAGAATACAGTGTATCCAAGACAGTTTTGTCTGTTCTTTTAGCCAGCGACAAAATTCCAAACTACCATCTAGGCTAGCTTGCACAAGTATTATGTCTGGCGGCGTAATTTGAACGCGCGACACCGCCTGATTCAGATTCGCGATAACTTCTACGCTAAAAGCGGTTGCATCACCGATCTGATCGGGAAGTTTTGCTAAAAACTTGTCACTTCCATAGATCAGAATAGAAATATTCATTGCTTTGCTTTTTGCCCTATTTCAACGTCAAGGGTGTAACTCTAGTAAATCCTGCTGACACTTCCCTAGAAATACTGAATATGCCAGTATTTTTGTCTATGGGCTATTACTAGATACTTAACTGTCTTAACTCTAGTTCTATAAAATATTGCCAATTTTAATCACCTCTTAATACTTACCCTTTACTATACTCACTGAGACTTAAACTTCTGATACCTACTGTCTTCTTTATCGTATTTTTTTTAAAACAGTAGAAATACTGAATAATCTTCCTCAGTAAGAAAGTCTTACTGTAATTTCCAGGTGTTAGCTATCTAAGATTGTTACCACAATCAAGAGTCAACCGAAGCGTGATCGCATGACTGCTGCAAAATTTTGCCCTATATATAACGAAGGTGATTATATTAATCTATCCGTAAAAACCGTCCTATATTGAAAAGCTGGAAAACCGCATTTCTCCTAACCTCCAGCAAAATAGTAATTTTGCTCATCTATCCGTAAAAACCGCCGTATATTAACAAGCTAAAAAACCCTATTTCCTCTAATACGATTTCTATATGAAGATGCGCTTAATGCAGCCTGCGGGCGATAAAGTGCAGCGCCTCCGGGCTTAAGCGCCTGAGGGCGATAAAGTGCAGCTTCACACAGAATCGGTATAACTTCCAGCAAAAACAGATTTGTCGAAGCAGCTATGTTGAAACAGCTTGCTAAGGAAAAGCTGCTTTTAACCTTGGTTGGGACACCATTCGCTTTAATAGCAAGGGAAAGCTATATTTTACGTTTTCGGCTTTCAATGTTATTTATCGATTTCGTAACATTTACTTAAATATTTTGTCCCTACATCCGTAAATCTACATAAGTAAAAATGCATGGCAACAGTTGAGGGTCTAAAGTCAAAAATTAAAAGAATTTTCTTGCATCTTGACTGTTGATAGTACAGACGCGAGGAACATCGCGTCTATACTGACTATTAAGGTTGAAGTTTTGAAGTTTGACTGCTTATTGATAACCTTCAATAGTGTAACCAGCAGCAACAATTGCTTGTTTGATTGATTCTTCAGAAGCTGTGGATTCCACCATCACGGTTTTTGCTGCAACATCTACATCTACCTTGGCATCCGGTTCCACTATATGGATTGATTCGGTAATTGTTTCTGCACAGCCATCACAGGCAATATTCGGTACTGTCAATTTAAGTGCCATCAGTCACCTCTGCGGGGAAAATTTTATTTCTTCTTAAGATTTAATCTTATTGAGATCAGCTTCTTCGCTCATCCTACTAGGGTAAGGTGTTCTGAAAGCTTGGTAATTGTGCCACTAAAGAATAGTTGCACATAACCCCCACCATCAACAGTTTGTGCCAAAAAGTTAAAATACATTGCAAAATATACAAACATACTTATGCAAATACACTTAGTAGCTGAAGCATTCGTTAAAAAATGCTAAGAAAAAACTTCAGGACTTACGCAAAACATAACTACTGTAGCGATAATTCATGAATTATCAAAGGCTGAATTGAGGCAGTAGACAACAGTTGCGTAAGTCCTAAACTTGATTAATCGTGTCTGAACAAGAGTGCCTCGTCCTAAGCATTTCGGATCTAGACTAAATATGCGTAGAATTGTAAACTTCCGACTGGTGGACTCGTGACTGGTTAGCTACTGACGCAGGCTGTGGCAAGATGTTCTCCGGTGCGGCATACTTTGTCTAGGAAAGGGCATGGGGCATGGGGAATGGGGCATGGGGCATGGGGCATGGGGCATGGGGCATGGGGCATGGGGCATGGGGCATGGGGCATGGGGCATGGGAAAAGAGTAACAATGCCCAATTCCTAATTCCCAATGCCCAATTCTCAATTCCCAATTCCTAATTCCCAATGCCCAATTCCCAATTCCCAATTCCCAATGCCCAATTCCCAATGCCCAATTCCCAATTCCCAATCCTTTGAAACAAATTATCAAATTATTGTAAACACTTATGTCTCCAAAACCCCAGTACCTCAGCGGTAGCGAAATTCGCAGCCAATTCCTCGACTTCTATGCTGGGCGCGGACACCAGATTCTTCCTAGTGCTTCTCTCGTGCCAGAAGACCCGACCGTACTGCTGACGATCGCGGGGATGCTACCATTTAAACCAATCTTTTTGGGACAACGCACGCCTGAATTTAAACGCGCTACTACTTCCCAAAAGTGTATCCGCACTAACGATATCGAAAATGTCGGACGTACGAAACGCCATCACACCTTCTTTGAAATGCTGGGGAATTTTAGCTTTGGCGATTATTTCAAAGAACAAGCGATCGCCTGGGGTTGGGAAATTTCCACGAAAGTCTTTAGTCTACCTCCCTCTCGTCTCGTTGTCAGCGTTTTTGAAGAAGATGATCAAGCTTTTGCGATTTGGCGCGACCAAATCGGTGTTCCCGAAGCTAGAATCAAGCGCATGGGCGCAGATGATAACTTTTGGGTATCCGGTCCCACGGGTCCTTGCGGTCCATGTTCGGAAATATACTACGATTTCCACCCAGAACGCGGTGACGACAATATAGATTTAGAAGATGATACCCGGTTTATCGAGTTCTACAATCTCGTGTTTATGCAATTTAACCGAGATGTAGAAGGTAATTTAACACCACTGCAAAACAAGAACATTGATACCGGGATGGGTTTGGAGAGAATGGCGCAAATCCTCCAACAAGTTCCGAATAATTATGAAACTGACCTGATTTTCCCGATTATTAAAACTGCGGCGGATATTGCTGGTATTGATTACGCCACCAGCGATGAGAAAACTAAAGTTTCTGTTAAAGTTATCGGCGATCACATTCGTGCTGTCGTCCACATGATAGCCGATGAAATCCGCGCTTCTAACGTGGGACGAGGTTATATCCTGCGGCGGTTAATTCGGCGCGTGGTGCGTCACGGACGCTTAATTGGCATTTCTGGAGAATTTACTACCCAAGTTGCAGAAACTGCCATTTCCCTTTCCGAATCAGCTTATCCCAACGTGCGACAGCGAGAAGCTGCAATCAAAGCCGAATTGCAACGCGAAGAATCCAACTTCCTCAAAACTCTCGATAGAGGCGAAAAACTCCTTGAGGAAATCATCACCAAGCTGAAACAAGAAGGCAAAACCCAGATTAGCGGGAAAAGTGCTTTTAACCTCTACGATACCTACGGGTTCCCCCTAGAATTAACTCAGGAAATCGCTGAAGAAAACAACCTCACTGTTGATGTTGAGGAATTCGAGGCGGAAATGGAAATCCAAAAAGGACGTGGTAGAGAAGCACATGAAAGCATCGATTTAACTGTCCAAGGTTCTCTCGACAAGTTGGCAGAACATATTAATGTTACCGAATTCTTAGGTTACACCCAAGCAGCGGCGACAGCAAAAGTCGAAGTCATACTTGTGGGTGGTGTTTCCCAAGAAGAAGCAGAAGCGGGAACAGATTTGCAAATAGTCCTTGACAAAACGCCATTTTATGCTGAGTCAGGTGGACAAATAGGCGATCGCGGTTATATTTCTGGCGATGGTATTGTCGTCAGAATCGAAGACGTGAAAAAAGAATCCGATTTCTTTGTGCATTTCGGACGCGTCGAACGCGGTACAATCCGAGTCGGAGATACTGTAACGGCACAAATAGACCGCGCTTGTCGCCGTCGCCTGCAAGCAAATCACACCGCCACACACTTATTGCAAGCAGCGTTAAAGAAAATCGTCGATGAAGGCATATCCCAAGCCGGTTCCTTAGTTTCCTTTGACAGGTTGCGCTTTGACTTTAATTGTCCGCGTTCCCTGACATCAGCAGAAATACAACAAGTAGAGGAACAGGTAAATAATTGGATTGCCGAGGCACATGCTGCGAAAGTGGAAGTATTGCCTTTAGCAGAAGCAAAAGCTAGAGGTGCAGTTGCCATGTTTGGTGAAAAATATGGCGAAGAAGTGCGCGTCATTGACTTTCAAGGTGTGTCAATGGAATTGTGCGGAGGTACGCACGTAAGTAATACTGCGGAGATTGGAGTTTTTAAAATTATCTCTGAAGCTGGCGTTGCATCTGGGGTGCGGCGAATTGAAGCGGTTTCCGGTCCTGCAATTTTAGACTACCTGAACGTACGGGATAAAGTAGTTAAAGATTTAAGCGATCGCTTTAAGGTTAAACCCGAAGAAGTGCCAGATAGAATCACAGGACTGCAAAACGAACTGAAAAATAATCAGAAGCAGCTGGAAATATTAAAAGGACAATTAGCGATCGCTAAATCTGATAGTTTAGTTGCTAACGTTGAAACTGCGGGCGAATTTAAAATCCTCATCGCCCAAATCGATGACGTTGACGCCGCCTCTTTGCAAACCGCCGGAGAAAGATTGCAGCAAAAACTTGGTGGGAATGCAGCAGTAGTGCTGGGTTCAGTTCCCGAAGCTGGTAAAGTTACCTTAGTTGCAGCTTTTGGCGCAGATGTCAATAAAAAAGGTTTGCAAGCAGGTAAATTTATTGGTGGTATTGCCAAAATTTGCGGCGGTGGCGGTGGTGGAAGACCGAATTTGGCGCAGGCTGGCGGTAAAGATGCGAGTAAATTGCCAGAGGCGTTGGATAAGGCGCGGGATGAATTAAAGGCTGGTTTGGGTTAATTGTATTTTCTTGCGGGGCAGGCATTTTGTCTGCCTTTGAATTATTAACAAATTTATAGGATAGGTTAGGCGAAGCCGTAACCCACCTTTGATTTATTAGTTCAATTTGTTAGGAAATAAAAATATTTCAAACCAGTTTATTTAGGGGTGTCAAGGCGTAATTTCCTCAAATTCATAAGCAAATTTCTACACTATCTTGCTCAAGTAAAACTCAGTACACTAATACCAATTCTATATGAGGCTGCACATAATCCCCTCAGGCTAAAAGCCTGGGGCTAGAGGAACAAAGCCTGCCGACCCAGGCTAAATTAGATGCATCTTCATATAAAAACGGTATAAGTTAATAGTAGTTAAAAAAAAGACATGAGTGGATATGAAAATAGAATCTATAACTCTTAAAGGATTTCGCTGTTTTGGTAATACACCTACAACCGTAAAATTATCGCAAGGCATCACAGCATTCGTTGGAGCAAATGGTTCTGGAAAAACAGCTTTACTTGAAGCACTTTTACGTGTATTTGGCATAACAAATAAACAGCGAACTATTCTGCATACAGATTTTTATGCGCTTTACAATACATTAGATGAAAATAGTAGTAAACGAGAGTTATACATAGACATTCGGCTTAGTTTCCCTGAGTTGGAAGAAACTTCAGATTCTATAGAGGCTAATCCTACGATTCCAGCTTGTTTCCATCATATGCAAGTAGATCGGCAGAATGGGACACCCTTTGTTCGTATTCGTCTAGAAGCGAAGTGGGAAGATGATGGAACAATTGATGGAAATATTGAACAAAAGCTTTGGTGGGTCAGAACTACCAATGAAACACCAACAGATGAGGAAAAAATACCATGACTCTGCATGGTGGAGTTTTCCAAATCAACCAGAAGAATCTCGTGCTAGCTTCTTTGTTGCCTTTTCACGTGCAAAACAACGTGTTATTTTTACTTACTGTGAACAACGAGGTCAAAGGAGTCATAAAGTATCTTCTCTTTACGAAGTTCTACACAAAGCAGGGGTTCAAACTGAAGTAATTGAAAGCTAAGTCATCTTGCTTTCAAATCGTGTTGGTAAAGGAGAAGTGCTTGACTGGCTCGACTTGCTTCTCGATTGAGAAATCCGATCATTCTAAGTGTTATATAAGCGTTATATATGCGATCGCACTACAATTAAATCAGATAAAATATTATCCCTAATAAAGCCGAAACACTAAACATGCAAAGAGTTACAGTTGATGAGATTCAACGAGATCCCTTAAAGTACCTCAATCAAGTTGAAGCAGGTGAAAGCTTTGTCATAGTCCAAGCGAACAAACCTATTGCTGAACTAAAACCGATTGCAAGTACCAAAAAACAGCTAAGACCATTTGGTTTGTGTGCCGGAGAATTTACTGTGCCAGATGATTTTGATGCACCTTTGCCAGTTTGGTAGGTTGGGTGTAACGCTCGTGTTACCCAACTTTAACTCATCAATTGTTGGGTTCCGCTGTCACTTCACCCAACCTACAACTACAATGAAAAGCTTGGTCTATTTCCTGTAGATGTTCTTGATAATACGACCAAGCGGCTTCTAAATCTTGTGGCCTTAACCCTGGATAATTTCTCAATAATTCTTCTTCAGAAGCACCTTGCTAACGAAAAGAAACTAAAGTCCAAACGGCAATACGAGTATCGCGGATGCGTGCGTTACCTCCGCAAACTCCAGGAGTTTTTTGAATTAATTTTTTTTGAGTTGGTTGAGACATAGCTATCGAGTTTAATTTATATGTCAAAAGTGGAATATACAAAGTCGTATATATAATTTCGTTTAAAATTCAAGCCTAGAACTGTAGAGTTTTGCTATATTTTCTTAACTTACCGCAAAGAGCGATCGCACTTATAAAATTTTTCATTTAGACTCAAAAAAAGCAGCAGGTGAAATGTTGAAAAACTTTGCAAGCTGCTGAATATGATTGACTGTAAAATTGCGTTGACCACTCAAAACTTCAGACATTATAGACTCAGCTTTAAAGATGGGAACTAAGTCTTTTTGGCATAACCCAAATTCATCTATCAGTGATTTGAGTAGTTCTACACCATGAATATCAGCTATAAGTTTATGTTTATCTTCGTACTCGTATACTAAAGTACCTAAAACATTAAGATAGTCTTGTTCATCTGGTGTTAAGCCACCTTTATCAATTAGTGAATCAATTACTTTTTGCGTAGCGAGTAAGTCTTCCTCTGCCATGATGGGACGAGGGGGAAAAGTTACAAGTAACTCGATATAGGTGTTAGTATTAGGCGTGCCAAGGGTCATTTTTCCAGTCCTCCTTATCATATTCTGCGTGGGTGAGAACATGGCGGATAAAAACTTTTTGATATTTGTAATCTACCAAGGCAATGAGTCGATAGTTGTTACCGCCAATGTTAAAAACTATAAGATTACTAACTTGATCGGCTGAGGGAAAAACTTGGCGTAAATCAACAAAGCTTTGCCATTCAGCTAAAGATGTTATTTTATACCACGAACGCAAGCTTGTTTCTGCGTTAGGATGTTTTTCCCAGAATTCGACAAGTCTGGAACGAGAAATAACGTGCATCTTTTGTAAGTAGAGAGAAATTTCTCATATTTATGTCTCTTAGCAGAGCAATATTTTTACTATCTTAGCAAATTGTGAAGATTAAAAAAGAGATGCACGCAAACATCCCTTTTCTAAAAACAAACTATATCTGGAGTCGGCGCTATTAGAAAAGTCGAAAAATAAACGGATAACGGAATGGTTCATCAGGCTTACCCAGACAGTGCAACAGCGCCCAAATTGTCAGTCCCCAATGCAGTGCAAAGCCAAAAGCAACAACTGGGAAGAACAAAATTCCGCCAATGCCAAAGGTAATAAAAGATATAATCCCAAGTGGAACTCCAATTAAGGTTGCCCAAAACCAAACATTGAAGTGAAAATTAATCGATTCTTTGGCGTTGCTTTTGACAACGGGGTCATCGGAAAGTAAATTAATTACAATTGGAACCCCAACCGAAAACAATGTTGTACTAAAGAAAATCGCCCCGTGACACAGAGAAGATAGCAATTTACGCTTATCAGAATCAAATGAAACTTGCATCCTGGTGGCTCCTCAACTTGCTTTATAGCTTCGATTGTAACGGGTACAGGTTAAGGCTTAATATTGCTGTTTACCGTACTCAGCAACTTTTCAGACTTTTCCTTGAGATAGATTAACTTTGAGTGCTACTCATCGACTATAGCGTATGAGGTTTACCGAACCCTTGATTTTGTAATAGTCCGCGTAGGCGGACGGGACGCGCGTTTGTATAGCCGCACCTAGAGTCGGGGCTATATGCAATATGTGAGTATAAATACTGTTTATTGTGGGGTAGGCCGGAAAGCCTGCCCTTAAACTACGATCAATTTATGTAAAACAGGTATTTTGCCTGTCCTTAAAATTACTTAACAAAGGCGGTAGAAAATGGGTCGTTTAAATCCATACTCGCTACAAATGCAGATTACCCAAATGTTTGAGCAAGGGCAATCATTTTTTGCCACAACCAAAGTGCATGATTGGTTAAAAGAACGCAATCACAATCCAATGGATTATGACATTATTTTCCATAAAAAACCTGCACCTCCAGGCTCAAAACAAGTGATGGTAGTAGAAATTGAATTACGCCGTAAAGATGGACAACCTGTAGATCCGTGGTTGCAAGAACAAGCAAACTTACACGCCTGATTCGATTTTGGATTTGAGATTTTGGATTTGAGATTGAGGGTAGGGTGCGTTAGGCGCTTCGCGCTTCGCACCAATTCATAAAGCATAAAACCACAAACATACAAGCATCTTTTCGCAGAGAAACCCGGTTTATTAAAAGTTACCGGGTTTCTGAATTGATGCTTATCTGATATTCAAATTAAATTCACATAATTTTCATCAAATTTACCAATAAAGAGCGTTTCAATTACGGAATGCTCTTGATTATTGTTGAAGTACTAACAAATATCTTTTCAAATTATCCAAATGAAATCTAATCGCCCTTGGGTTTTAGCTTTTTGGTTTTACTTGAGCATTTTAATGACAATTCTTATTTCTGCCTATCTAAAAATTTTACCAGTTAAAAGCTCAACAATTCCCTTTTACGACACCATCGGGCATTTTATCTTAATAGGAATTGCGGCTTTTATCAGTCATTTAGCACTAAACAAACGTAGAATTATTTTTTTAAGTATTGCTATACCTCTTGCACCACTACTAGTTGGCTTTTTTACTGTAAGCGAAGAATTACTGCAAAAACTTTCACCCAATCGCACATTTGATTTAGTTGACCTAGTACAACAAGGCAGAAGTAACAAGGCAGATGGCAGAAGGGGAAAGCTTGATTTTTCAAGACTTTCATTGAATGTGAATGGTTAACTTATTTTCGCCCTTCTGTACTAGCCTCTGACTTTTGCGGTATTGTATTATTTACCTGGCTGGCAGAAACAAAAAACCTGAAATAAATCTTAAAAATAGACGTTAAAAACAAAATGTTCGCGCCAAGTAGAAACCGGGTTTCTGTAAAATTGCTATATATAATGTCTCTGCAGATATTTCTTCCTCTGTGTCCTCAGCGCCTCTGCGGTTCCTGAATCAAAATCACCCACTCAGGTGACTCAACAGGGTGAAGTGCAACAAATATAAACTATCTTACCTTGACAATAGAATTTGGTGGGTAGCTAATTGGTAACTAGGACGTGTAATATGGACTTAAACCAAGCTTGTGGAGAATCAAAGAATCATATTTGCGCCAATTGCGGTAAACGTCTGTTTGCCTGGATGATGGCTCAAAGCGATGCTGAGTAGATTAATTGGTAGCTGTCGCATTTCTGTAACAAATCCAGACAAGCAAGAAGGTTCAATTGGATACTGTTTAGCTAGGAAATTTTGGGGAAAAGGATATGCAACTGAAGCCGCACGTACTCTCTTAGAGTTTGGTTTCAAGCAATTAAATTTACATCGAATTTTTGCTACTTGTCACCCAGAAAACACAGCTTCAGCGCGAGTGTTGGTGAAAATTGGGATGCGACAAGAAGGATATTTGCGAGAATCTGAATGGATTAAGGGAGAATGGCGCGATTCGTTGTTATATGCCATCCTGGTGAGGGAATTGATGCAAATGCAAATTCGCAGTATTGAATTTGAAAATTCATCGCTATTCATCAGTTAAAAAGCAATTAGCGATTATAGCAGTCCTTTGCATCATTCGTGGGAAATGAGAATCCCGGTAACTCTTGCGAAACCGGGATTCTGAGGCTTTCAATATAGCTTTTAACTAACAGCTAATCGCTAATTGCTAATTACTTGTGATTTCAAATTCTAAATTCTAGATTCTTGACTCCTAATCCAAAATCCAAAATCCAAAATCCTGTTGGGTAAAATCCTGTTAGGTAAAATACCTTGACCAATTATCTATTACCCTTACTTAATACCATTGGGAAAAATAATTGAATTGAAGATTTACGAAAGAGAATTGCTCCCAAATTAGTCAGCAAACAGGTGATTGCTAGCCACAGCAAGATATAAGTAGGAACCATCACCACGCCAATAGCGAACCAAGTATATACGTGCAGTACCATCACTAACGCAAAAATACTGGCAATTCCAGCAGCTTGCCATACTTGATGTAATGGACGACGTAGCGCAGCAAAAACCATAGTCAACACTGTGGCAATCAAGTTTGCTGGCACGAGAAATGCACAAATACTTACGCAGTTGGCACGGGAAAACTCAGCTAATGTATTGAGATCGAGCATCAATCTTTTGCCAATAATCTAAACACATTATAAGATGATTGGATGCAGTTTTTACAAAACTATAAATACATAACAGTAGAAAATAATTATTTATTTATAAAACTTCATATAAATCAATCAGAATTTTAACTAATTTTAAAAAGTTGGGAAGGCAGTGCGTTGAAGCAACTGCCGTTGGGCAATGCCCACCATTAGGTAATTAACCCATCAAAATCACTGTATCGATAACGTGAATTACACCGTTATCAGCTTCGATATCTGCAGCTAAAACGGTGGCATTTTTGACTTCAAATCCATCAGAACAATCAATTTTAATGGTTGAACCTTCAACAGAAGTCACTGTACCAAGTTTTGCTAAATCATCCTTCATCAGCTTTCCTGGAACGACATGATACTTTAAAATTCTCGTTAGTTGGGGAATATTCTGCACTAGGGTTTGTATCGTTCCTGGTGGCAATTTGGCAAAGGCATCATCAGTGGGTGCAAAGACTGTAAATGGACCGGGACTTTTTAATGTCTCGACTAATCCTGCGGCTTGTACCGCCGTTACCAGGGTTTTGAAAGAATCCGCGCCAAGGGCAATATCAACGATATCAGCCATTTATTTTACCTATCATATTTGTATGTTAATTTTTATTAAACCAAATAAACTTAGTAATTAGTAGGTGAATCGACTATGCGATCGCCTTATGATGAACCCTGACAAATTCTTATGTTTACTCCATGTCAAAACGCACGTACGCTATTTTGGGGACTGGTGCATTAGGCGGGTTTTATGGTGCCAGATTGCAAAAAGCCGGGTTGGATGTCCACTTTTTACTCAAAAGTGATTACGAACACGTTCTTCAACATGGTTTAATCGTCGAGTCTACAGATGGCGACTTTACCCTCCCGCAAATCAACGCTTACAACGACGTGGAAAAGATGCCACGCTGTGATGTGGTGCTGATTGCACTGAAAACAACGCAAAACCATTTGCTGGCGAAAATGCTGCCACCTATTGTCAAAGATGACGGGGTGGTGTTGGTATTGCAGAATGGACTCGGCGTGGAAGAGGAAGTCGCGCAAATTGTGGGTAACACCCGCGTGATGGGTGGGTTGTGCTTTCTGACTTCCAATAAAGTAGCCCCAGGGCATATCCGCCACCGCGATTACAGACACATTATCTTGGGCGAATATGCTGCTGACTATCATGCTGTTGGCATTACCGACAGGATAGGGCAAATTGCTGATGATTTTGAAAGTGCTGGTATCCCGATAGAATTAGCTGAAGATTTAATGCTGGCACGTTGGAAAAAATTGGTGTGGAATATACCATACAATGGGCTTTCGGTGATTCTCAATGCCACAACCGATGAATTGATGGGGAATGCCCACACTCGCAAGTTAGTGGAACAATTGATGTATGAAGTTTTGGCGGCGGCGAAGAGTACGGGAAGAATTATCCGCGATCGCTTTGTTGAAACAATGCTCGATTATACTGACAAAATGACGCCTTATCGCACCAGCATGAAGATAGATTACGACGAACGCCGTCCTTTGGAGGTAGAAACGATGTTCGGGAACCCATTACGAATAGCGGTTTCTTTGGGTGGGAATTTACCGCAGATTAACTGCATTTACCAGCAATTAAAGTTTTTTGA
This sequence comes from Heteroscytonema crispum UTEX LB 1556, assembly GCA_044006015.1. Lineage (GTDB taxonomy): Bacteria > Cyanobacteriota > Cyanobacteriia > Cyanobacteriales > Nostocaceae > Heteroscytonema > Heteroscytonema crispum. The sequence goes on along the minus strand of JBIPDF010000016.1, from coordinate 157,897 downwards.
TGACAGAATGCGAAATCAAGAGGGAGGCGCCCAGGCGCGGAGTTAGGAGTTAGGAGTTAGGAGTTGAACAAAGTAAGCCTGGAAATAAATTTCCGGTTTTGCACAGACGCACGCTTTTGCGTCTCTACATGGGTTGAAACAAGTTGAAATTCTTATTTAGTAAGCTTTTAGCTTACTTAAGCTATTTCCAAAATTTATTTCAGGGCTAATAACAAGCTAGGTGCAAGTTCTGAAGAATTCAAAACTCTTCACTCATAACTCCTCACTGGGCGCCTCCTAACTCCTTACCGAAATGATTCAATAATTATTGCGATTGTTAGCACGCACAACAAAATTGCTCCCAAGGGAATGCACAAATGTTGTAGTAAATAAACCAACATTGGAATGATATGTAACATTCCCAAACTGATTGACAAAACGTAGGCGATCGCAAAGCCAAAAAGTACTAGCAAGAAGTATTTCAGCGATTTGAAAGCCAAACGAAATAGAGGACTATACTGATTAGTGGTCATAAGATTCACTCGCAATATGTAGATGATTTCTTAGCATTGACTGCGAAGAATGCAGTTCGGCGTAGACTTTTTTGGGTGAATTATAAAGCGACTGATTTTGTTTCTGTGATTTGTTTTGCTTTTCATAATTGGTTATCAGCATAAATGAAATGAGCAAACCCAATATCAACAGTAAAAACGAGCTAAAACTAGACTTATACCTATCTATCTCTCGCTCAACACCACATTTGAGACAGACATATCTGTTAGCATCATGGGCATCTTGAGCAAAAGGGCAGTAGCTTTGATTGCAATCATGATGGCACTCTTTGTCCAACATAATTTAACCTCCTGTAGGGTGAAAACGTACATTCTTTTTGTGAACACGCTCTACAGAATCAAGTGATAGTTAATTGTTAATAATTCATGGTTAATAGTTCATGGTTAATAGTTCATGGTTAATAGTTCATGGTTAATAGTTCATGGTTAATAACGCTCTTAACAATCAACAATCAACAATCAACAATCAACAATCAACAATCAACAATTAACTATTAACGATTGAATTATCGGTAATTAACCGGAACTTGATATGAGTTAATATCTACTGCAATGAGTCATTAATATGGGTAAAAAAATAAGTTCTGCGAGGTTCTAACGCTCTTAAACTCCCTCGGTAATCGACGGACGATGCTTGCAGTAGTAGCGCTTTTTAATCCTCTCCTCAACCAGAGTCTATCGCGCCGAACTTAACTTTGCCTGTATTAATTACAAGAATAATACAGCCGTAATAATTTGACAGTGGGATAAAGTAAGATTCCTACTCAGTAGGAAAAAGTAGTTTGTAGTATAGTCAGTAGGATGCAAGAATAAAAATCTGGTTATAATTAAGCAAAAATGATACATTACATTAGCCAATGGGTGCGGAAGAAGTCTTAGAGTTTGTAGATACTTTGGTTTTTACCCAGACGGGAGAACACTTAGATAAAGCTCAAAGAATCGTCTTACGTCATTTGTGGGAGGATGCAAAACGGACTTATCAGGATATCGCCGACAGTCGCGGCTATACGGAAGCACATTTAAAAGCTGTTGGTGCTGGACTTTGGCAGTTACTGTCGAAGGTGCTGGGAGAAAAAGTCTCAAAATCAAACTTCCAAGCAGTGGTTCAAGGTTTTTGCAAAAGCCAAGGGTCTCAAAAAATCTCTCACGAGCAAAACCCAGTTGTCAATCAGGAGCAACCAGAAGATTTAAATTATAACTTCGTAGGACGCGATCGCGAAATCGCTGAACTCGATAATTTAGTTAGTAGGGGAGCCAAAATTATACTTATTCAAGGTGAAGGTGGTGTTGGTAAAACTACCTTAGCTCGTAAGTATTTTAAAACTAAGGGTTTCTACTTTCTCGAGTTGTGGATGGCACAGGAAAGTCAAAATATTATCTCTGTTGAAAGTGTTGTTGAGGAATGGTTGCGGGGAGATTTTCAGGAAGAACCCGGAAAGGAGTTTGGGATCAATTTGGAACGATTGCGGCGAAAGCTGCGAGATAAAACTAAGAAAATTGGGGTATTAATTGATAACTTGGAACCTGCTTTAGATCGGAATGGCAGAATAATTGCGTCTCGCCGTAATTATGTAGAATTGTTGCGAGTTTTATCTGATTCAATGCTACATTCAGTCACACTGATCACCAGTCGGGAACGCCTTTATGAGTCTGGGATTGATGTGAATTTTTATGTTTTGGAAGGTTTGAATGAGTCTGCTTGGAGACAATTTTTTAGCAGCCGTCAGATTAATTGTGATTGTAGTGCGCTGAGTGAAATGTGCAGAGCTTTTGGCGGGAATGCTAAGGCTATGCAAATTATTAGCGGTGCAATTTTGACAGATTTTGAAAAAGATGCTGATATTTATTGGCGACAAAATAGAGATGATTTGTTAATAGAAAGAGAGTTAGAAAATTTAGTTACTAGTCAATTTGATAGGTTAGAACAGCACGATTTTGAAGCATATAAATTGCTTTGTCGTTTGGGATGTTATCGCTATCAAGATGTGACCCATGTCAATATTAAAGGATTGCAATGTTTGCTTTGGGATGTTCCAGAACAACAATACAAACGAGTAATTAAATTTTTGTCCGATCGCTCGTTGGTAGAATGTCGAAAAGGCAAGTATTGGCTACATCCCGTGATTTGTACGGAAGCGATCGCTCGTTTGCGGCGCAGTGGTGAATGGCAAATAGCTAACCGAAAAGCGGCGGAATTTTGGACTGCTAATGTAACTAAAGTTGAAGAACCTCAACATGCTTTAATGGCGTTAGAGGCGTATCATCACTATATGGAAATTGGGGATTTTGAACAAGCAGCCAACGTGATTATTCGTGGTAGAGATAACAAATGGGATAGCAATTTAGCTTTGGGTGTATTGTTTAACAGATTGGGGCTGTTAGAAACACTTATTTCCGCGATTGTGCCACTAATTAATAATTTAAATTCGGATTATCATTTGAGCATACTTTATAATATGTTGGGGCGTGCCTATCGTCAAACAGGTAATGTTGAATTAGCTTTGGATTGTCACTTACAAGCAAACGAAATTTGTGAAAAATATGAGATTCTTCAAGAAAGAATTTCTAGCAATTTTAATTTAGGTCTTTGTTACATAGATTTATGGGATATTCAGCAAGCAAAAAATATTTTTAATTATGTTAAAAACCTTGCTGGGACAGGGAAAGATTATTTTCAATATGTGGTTTATTGTCAGTATTGCTTGGCTTTTTTAAACTCCTGTATAGGATTAACAGATGAAGCTTTTGCAACTCTGCAACAAGCTGAAGCGGGAATGAAGTGTGACAAATTAACTTCTTGGGGAAAAGTAACTAGTTTATTATTTAGTAGCTTAACTTATAAAAATTTAAATTATGTCGAAACTGCATTTAATATTTGCCGTCAAGCAATTGTATATTGCGATCGCAATCAATTTGCTTCTTTAAAAGCTAGAGCTATAAGTTGTTTAGCAAGTCTACATCGAGAACAGGGAGATTTTGCTTCGGCGATAGACAAGCATTTAGAAGCTATTATTAGTATGTTTAAAATTGGCGATAAATGCAATCTGGCTGAAGCATATTATCAATTGGGTTTGACTTATCACAAAATGGATGAAATTAGTAGAAGTAGAGATAATTTTACTCAAGCGATCGCTCTTTTTTCGGAAATACAAGCACCCAGACAAGTTGAGAAGGTACAAACAGCAATGGATGGTTTGTAGACTTTAATAAACAGGGGGGAAAGGGATAAGAGATTTTTCGTGTTTCTTTGATGTGTTATTTGCTGATTTTTAAGGAAAAGCCACAACGACTAAAGTCCCAGCTACACGAACAAAGCCTGTCTACACAGGCTTAAGAACCTAAAAAATATACTTTTGGCAGAAGCTACACGAAAAAAACCTGTCTACACAGGCTTAAGAACCTAAAAAATATACTTTTGCAAAAAGTCCTATTTTTTTGGGGTTCTAAAACCCTTGCTGTATCAAGGTTATAAAATGTACATATTAAGAGTAGAAAAACGAGCAATAATATTAATAAGTGCCGTCAAGGAGAATAGATAGTAATGGTAACTTCTACAGCTATTTCAAATGTCTCAAAATTGTCACTAGAAGATTGGATACAAAATCCCCCCGATAATACAGAATGGGTAGATGGGGAATTATTGGAGAAAAACGGAGTGACACTCAAACATAGCCGAATTCAAGCCAATCTAGCGTTTTATTGGAGAAATTATAAAAATTCTAGTGAACAAGGGGGACAAGTTTATACAGAAGTCCCCTGTCGCACCAACAAACAAGGACGTGTTCCTGATGTTGCTTATCTCACACCAGAATTAATCAATCAGTTTGGTGAACCTGCTGTGTTACCCCAAAGTTTTCCACTAATTGCTGAGATTGTTTCTCCTACAGATTTGGCTGAAGAGATAATTGCTAAATCTCAAGAATATTTGCAGTCTGGAAGCGAGGAAGTTTGGTTAGTTTTTCCAGAAAATAGTTGGATTATTGTGATTACTCAAAATCAGCGGCTTGTGTTTATTTCTGGCGAAGTTGTTAGCACCAAAATTGTGTTAAAAGGTTTCAATGTCGCAGTTGATGAATTGTTAAATTGATTAAATATATAGCAATCCTAAATGAGTTGTGAAATTACTCGTTGAGGTAGGTAACTCTTAACAGGGAACAGTAAAGAAGGATTATTAACTAATTCCCAAAATCTCGTGAATTGCCGTTACGATATCAAGATAAAAGTTGCCTTGTACTGCGCGAAATAATTCAAATTTTGAGCCAGTAGCACCAAAAAATGGTCTGAGAAACCATCCTAACTGCATACCAACAAAGGCATAAAGCAATAACCAGGATCTTAAAATTGTGGTGCGGGTTTTTTTGCCCACTTCATCTTGTTGGGAAAGTAACTGCATTCCCTCATACAAGAATTTCACTCCAAAAGAACCTGTGATACCAAAAATTAACACATTCAACAGTTTAAAAAATTGATAAGAGTCTGGTGTAGTTATCAGAAAAAACAGTGTAACTGGTGCTAAGCTAAATAAAAGCACGCTAATTACTGATATAGCAGTCAATAATACGACAAAATGCTGTTGAAAACTGCTGCGAGAACCAAATAAAACGTTGAAAAAATACAATGTCGGGAAACAAATGATTAGCGTTAATAAATAGAACGCTGGTAGTTTTATTGCAGCAGATAATGCTTGCATCCAGCTATGAGTTGCACCAATAATTGCACCATAAATAGCAAAGAATATAGAACTAGAAACTAGCAAAGAACTTGCTTTAGTTTGTAATTTTATTCCTTGACGAATTTCTTCCAGAAAGTTTTGGCGATCGCGCAGTAAACTTATCAGTACACTAAACTGTTGAATTGGGTTAAATTGCTGTTTGTGAAGCATACAAACTCGATATTTTGGATTTTGAATTTGTTATTTATCATTTTTAATTCGTCAGTTACTCTTTATTGGACTTCTTGCAAAAGTATATTTTTCGGATTTTAAGCCCGCGCAGGCGGGCTTTGTTTGTGTAGCCGCACCCTTCTAGGGTGACGGCGTTTAACGATTTTTGCAAGAGGTCTATTGACTAATGACTAATGACTAATAACTAATGACCCTTGACTAATTAACGAAATCCCAAAAGGTAACTAATAGCTTGAATTACACTTAAATAAAAATTACCTTCTCTTTCTCTAAACAATTGAAAGACAGAATCAGGTGTACCAAAAAAAGGTCTGAGTGTCCATCCTAACTGACTGCCAACAAAAGCATAAAGTAATAGCCACGATTTTAAAACTTGCTGACGGGTTTTGCTGCCTTCGTTATCTTGTTCTAAAACTGAACTTGTAGCTTGATATAAAGAATAAATTCCAATAAATCCAGTCAAAGACAATATCACGACATTTAGCAAAATTAAAAATTGATAATTATTGGTAGTTATCAAGAAAAACAGCGTGATTGGGGCAAAGCTAAATAACAATACGCTAGTAACTGATACCGCAGTCAGCACCAAAGCTAAATGTTGAGGAAAATTGCGTTTTGAACCAAAAATTATATTCGCAAAAAATAATGCCGGCAAACAAATTAGTAGTGTGATTAAATATAATGCCGGCAGTTTCACAGCAGAAGACAATGCTTGCATCCAACTATGATATGCACCGATTATTCCGCCATAGATGGCAAGAAATAGTGAACTGCAAACCAACAGAGAAATGATTTTACTTGGTAACTTTACTCCTTGGCGAATTTCTTCGAGAAAATTTTGGCGATCGCTTAAAAAACCAATCAGCACTGCAAAGTATTTTATTCCCTTGGATTGCCGTTCAATCATATTACCTTTGTTTGTCAAAAATAGCGATGTAATTACTAATTGCTAAATGCTAATTGCTAATTGAGTGAATATCATTAGCGATTAGCCATTAGCCATTAGCAATATTAAGAGTAATCACCACCAGTTCCATACTTCCAAGCATCAATCCAGCGATGCCAATAATATTGTTGTTTGCTTGGCAGATTCTTAACCGATGTTTCTAACATTGGACTTAATTTAAACAAAGCCGAATAAATACCTAAATTTCCATAATGCACCATCCAATCTAACAAACTTGCCAAACCAACTTGAGGAATTACTTTTGCAACTAATCCTGGATGTGTCAAACCAGTTTTTAATAGTGTTTGCGTCAGCGCTGAAAATTGTACGATATCTTGCAAAAATGGCTTGAGGACAGGTTCGCCTAACTGTTGCATTTCTTGAAACACCGCAGATAGCAATTGATTAATTTGATTGGGGTCAATTTTTTGATTTATACCAGCACTCATCGCCTTTTGAAATAACCAAGTAACAGTTAAACTTGGCTGATATGGTTGCAGCAGCGTCAACGCCTTTGCTGATAATTGTTCAGTTTCTAGTGCTTCGCAAATGCCAAATGTTAAACGCTGCAAATGACGTACCATCGCACCAAAACCACCAAAACTCAAAGGTGATTGATTGCCACTACTATCCCCCATTGGTAGAATGCGATTCCAAGGTGTTTTTAACGGACTTTGACGATAGGAAGGAAAGAAACCAAACAGCGCTCGTTTAAAATTCAACTGATTTAATTCCACACCCTGATATTGTGGCAAAAGACGCAGATAATCTTCAAAAAACGCTTCTAAACTCAAACGTTGTGGATGTGCATCCATGTAGGTAAATAAGTAAGTGGTTCTACCATCCCTTGCTGGAAAAGCTTCCCAGAAGTACTGACATTGATTCTGCAAGGATGTAAATGATAACAACAAGTCGCCTGAGTGATTTTCCGGAAAACCTTGGGCACAACTTCCAACCACCAAACAAAGCGCATCTGGTTTTTGTCCAAAACGTGCTTGCTTTGCTAAGGGAGAAAAATGTCCCATTGCGTCAATTAACAACCTGGTTTTGAAACCGTAACCAGCATCTACCATCACCCCATCTGGATGAACCACAGCTTCCTTAAAAGGCGTGTGTTCAAACAACTTACCGCCAACGGCAAGAAATCTATCTTTCAAAGCAGCCAGTAAATAAACTGGATCTACCCCAATATTCAACACATTCTCTACCCAAACTTCTGCACCACCTTGAAAGCTGACCCGCGCTGGATTATATTCAGTAGCGATCGCTTTTTCTAATTGAGCTTCACTCAGCAAGTCCAACTCCAAAAACACTTCTAACTCTTTGCGCGAAATATTCCACTCTTGGTCCCTACCACGCAAAATTCCTCGCTCAATCAACGCCACCCGCAACCCCTTCACAGCTAAGGCGCAACCAATTAAAATGCCCAAAGTGCCACCGCAAATCACAACATCCCAATCTACAGAACCTAAAAGTTGCTCGTTTTCTTTCACTACCATCGGCACCGATGTGTTATCTGCTCTCAGTGATGCTAATATGCGATCGGCTTGACGCAGCCCTGCCAAAACATCACCCGGTAATTGCGAAAGAATTTCTTCAGTTAGCGACATAGACATAAATAAAAATTAATTCCAGCAGAGTTCCCAGTCTCGATTTTATCTTTGCTGAATTTTCCATTGTTATGAAACTTCTTGCACTCATTTGGCAAAAACGAAAAAGCCAAAAGCATACAATTCCCCTTCCCCCTTTCCCCATGCCCAATTTGGCGTTGCATAAGTGCGGGATGAAATCTCAATTGTAGGGTGGGCATCGCCCACCAAAATTAGGCATTGTGGGCAGTGCTGCCAGCGCTGTGCGATCGCGCCCCATCCTACAAATCATCCCTTAAACGTGCAACACCCCCAATTTTCTATAGAATCTATGTAGAATCCTCAAATCCCGCAATCATACGGAATTTTGTATGTTAGGATAAATCTCAGTAAACCAGGTAGCACATTTTTGGCTCATCAAGGGTGCAAGTCTTCTCTCTTCTGAGCGTAACCGCACTTTTCCCCCATCTAAGCAGACCTCTGTTAATTTCTGTCTTACATTCGGAGGGGATGAATCTACTTTTTGGACTTGGCGATGATGGGTACTGTGACCAACTTCTATACCAGTAAGAACCTTTAAGTCTTTTTCCGCATCTTAAAATGACTCGTTGGCTGCCAGTAACAAACAACACTTGGATAGCATTGGGCTTAACCGCCTATACGGTTCTATTCCCAGTCGTGATGCTTGTTTTTTCGTGATTTTTATCTGACGAACACAGCTTCTTATAGTTCTAGTGTACCCTTTATCCGTTCCCGTCTTTTCTCTGACAAAAAAAATGCGATTTTTGGGCTGACGTGTTCGAGAACTTGCTGGCGTACAGAGTGTTCGATTCCCTCAAAAGTCTCGATTTTCTCTGGTGAAGTATTTTTATAAAGAATTTTGGCTATCTCTTTGATATGGACTTCTAGCTGTTTTTTATCTTCTGGTGTTATCGCGATCACGGTAACTCCTTGACTGAGATCATTTTCGCAGTTGTGAGGTCAGAGTATAGTCTCATGTTATTCGCAATAATTCATCGCGAATTATTTTTTCTCTCTCTCGTCTTTTTTCAAAATTGGGATGCTCCCGGTTAAAATAATTGATTGCCAGCACATAACTAACTCTAATAAAAGAATTGAAACAGCTAGCAAGCTGTAAATTATTGCTATGAAAATCGCCTTTCTAGTCGGGGATTTTCCCGTCATATCTGAAACCTTTATTCTAAATCAAATTACAGGTTTGATTGACCGTGGACATGAAGTTGACATTTACGGCTATCAACCGAGTAATACTTCTAAACAGCATCCAAATGTCGAGAAGTACCAGCTACTAAAGCGCACTCACTATGTTCCGCAAGTTCCCAAAAATTACTTCTGGCGCTTGCTGAAAGGTTTGGGATTAATATTTGCTAATTTTCACAAGTCACCTTTAGTATTGCTGCGATCGCTTAATTTTTTCAAGTATGGCAAGCGTTGTGTAAATCTCAGGATGCTATATTCAGTTATACCCTTCTTGGACGCACAACCCTACGACATTATTCACTGTCAGTTTGGATTATACGCCTATTGCCCGTTTGGACACTATGCATTTGAAGGCATGGTTTTGCGTGATATCGGCGCTATTCAAGGAAAATTGATTACATCATTTCGGGGCTACGATATCAGTTGGTATATACAAAAATACGGTGAAAACGTATATAAACCACTATTTGACCGAGGAGATTTTTTCCTAACAAACTGCAATTTTTTCAAAAAAAGAGCCATCAAATTAGGTTGTGATGAACAAAAAATTATTGTACATGGTTCGGGTATAGATTGCAGCGGCTTTCAATTTCAAGTCAGACATCAACCAGACGATAAAATTCGCATTGTGACAACTGGTCGCCTTGTGGAGAAAAAAGGTATAGAATATGCCATTCGAGGCGTAGCCAAAGTAATTAAAGAATACCCAAATATTGAATATAACATAATTGGTGATGGCAAGTTAAAAGAACACCTACAGCAACTAACTCAGGAACTAAATATTGCCGAACAAGTCAAACTTCTTGGTTGGAAAAACCAGCCAGAAATTATTAAAATACTTGAAGAATCCCATATTTTTATTGCACCAAGCGTAACAGCACGCGACGGCAATCAAGACGCACCCGTAAATACCTTAAAAGAAGCAATGGCAATGGGTTTGCCAGTTATCGGCACACTCCACGGTGGGATTCCCGAACTAATCGAAGACGGTATTTCGGGATTTTTAGTACCAGAGAGAGATGATTTAGCGATCGCCGATAAATTTAAATATTTAATTGAACATCCAGAAATATGGGAACAAATGGGGAAAGCTGGTCGTGCTTATATAGAAGCAAACTACGACATGAACAAACTCAACGATGAGTTAGTGGAAATTTATCGGCAAGTATCAATGAATAAAATATCCGGGTGTCGCCAGTAGTTAGTACCTTCAACAGGAAGTCCTGAATACACTTAAAATGACTGTCATTCGCAACCACATCAATATCAATTAAGTAAGGTAAAAACAAGGATTGAGACATGAATTCAACACCCATTACAGACCCAGAAGTTACAATTATTGTTGCTCCCAGAGAGCGTTTTAGCTACACTAAGCAATCCCTAGAAAGCATCTACGAACATACCGAACATCCCTTTAAGTTAATCTACGTAGACGGAGGTTCGCCATCTCACATCAAAAAATATCTCCAAGCTCAAGCAGCCGAAAAGCAATTTCAACTGATTCGTACAGAATACTACCTTTCACCAAACCACGCTAGAAACTTGGGTTTGCGTCAAGTCACCAGCAAATATGTCGTGTTTATTGATAACGACGTAATAGTTACCCCAGGCTGGCTAAAAGCCTTAGTGCAGTGTGCAGAAGAAACCAAAGCCACAGTAGTTAGTCCTCTCATCTGTCAAGGTACACCCGTACATGAAGAAGTGCATTGTGCGGGTGGAGAATCGGGAGTTTTGGTAGAAACCAAAGGCGAGACAACCAGACGGCGGATAATTGAGAAAATTTACAAACAAGGACGGAAAGTTGCAGATGTCCGCCCCCAACTGCAACGGTTCAAAACCGGGCTAGCTGAATTCCACTGCATGATGGTACGCACAGAGATATTTCAGCAAATCGGTTTATTAGACGAAGGACTGCTAAACACAAAAGAACACCTTGATTTGTGCATCTTAGTAACAGAGGCTGGCGGTACAGTTTACCTTGAACCCGAATCTGTTGTAACTTATGTGCCAGGACCACCCCTAGAATGGACAGATTTACATTACTACATGTTGCGTTGGAGCGATAGCTGGGAACTAGCAAGCCTCCAACGTTTGCGCGACAAGTGGAACCTCACCGAAGATGAGTATTTCAAAAATAAATACAACCGGTTGGGATGGCGGCGACATATGACAATTATCAATCCTTTTGCCCGCAACCTGCCCATCGGTAACTTTGGTTCTCGCGCAGTGGCGAAAATTTTGCGTTTGGCGGACAAAGTGGTGAACCGTTATCTGACAAACCGCTACAGACAAAGATACTTGCAAAATCTGCCAAACCAAGCCCCAAAAGAATTAGCGAAATTTGCAATGACAGCATCATCTCGCAGTTAATACCTGACTGGATTTTCCTCTCCTACTCTTCCCCGCTCTTTCTCTCGTTTTTTCTCGTTCCCACGCTCCTTCTTGAATGCATTTAGAAGGCTCTGCCTCCAGCGGTAAACAGAGGCAGTCACGATAAATCAAATTCACCCACCAAGGGTGAAAATAGCCCTCTCCCTTTCCCTTTTCCCTTTTCTCTTTTCCCTATTTTCAAGCTAGAGCCTCTCCTCAGACAACGAGGAGCGAGAAATGTTGTATATCTGCAATATTTTACAGAGTGAGGAATTTTGAAACAGAATCAAAGTCGAAAATCTCAGCTAACTGAGGTAATTTATACGCCAGAAAGCAGGCTAAAGCAGCCCATCCAATTGTTCAAAGAAATGTGGCGAGACTTGCTAGCGTCTCGCGAACTAGCTTGGCGGCTGATGGTGCGAGATATCAGCGCCCAATACCGTCAATCTTGTTTAGGAATAGCTTGGGCTTTTTTACCACCAATTGTCATGGCGACTGGATTTACTCTAGCTAATAATGCCAATGTTATTAATGTTGGGGAAACCGATTTACCCTATCCAGCTTATGTCATGTTTAGCACCGCATTGTGGCAAACATTTGTTGAAGCATTAAATGCTCCCATGCAAGCGGTGACAGTAGCAAAACCAATGTTAGCTAGAGTTAATTTTCCTCGAGAAGCATTGATTTTGGCGAAATTGGGCGAAGTGTTTTTTAACTTTGCTATCAAGCTGATTTTGATAGTAGCGTTGTTTATTTGGTTTCGCGTCTCCGTAAGTTGGACGGTGATTTTAAGTCCAGTGGCATTAATTCATTTAGTTTCTTTGGGAACATTTATTGGTATTTTATTAGCTCCATTGGGGGTGTTATATCAAGATGTATCAAAGGGGATAACTTTAGTTACAGGCTTTTGGTTATTTCTCACTCCAGTAATTTATCCAGTTCCTACCGAGGGAACCTTTGGATTTTTAGTAAAGCTTAATCCCGTCACTCCTCTACTCGTAACAGCACGAGAATTAGCTACCACAGGAGTCATATCAGACCCTTATAGATTTTGGTTGGTAAGTGTAATTAGCTTAATAGGTTTATTAATAACTTGGGTGATATTTCGTCTTGCTATGCCTTTCGTAGTTGAGCGGGTAAGTTCTTAATTATGACCAATTTAATAGATAAAAATATTGCTGTTCAAACTGAAGATACTCAAGTACTTGTCTCAGTTCAAAACGTTTCTAAAAAGTTTTGTAGAAACTTAAAGCGGTCTTTAATATATGGTGTCCAAGACATTGCCAAAGAATTAATCGGCGGAAATCGCAAAAGTGATACTTTACGTCCAAAAGAATTTTGGGCGCTTAAAGATATCAGCTTTCAACTGCGGCAGGGAGAAGCGCTAGGGTTAGTCGGTTCAAATGGAGCCGGAAAAAGTACACTGTTACGCATCATTAGTGGTTTGATTAAACCCGATACTGGCTCTGTAAAAGTTAGAGGTAGAGTAGCACCTTTAATTGCCTTAGGTGCGGGGTTTAATCCTATTTTAACAGGGCGAGAAAATATCTATGCAAATATGTCAATTTTGGGTTTATCAACTCAAGAAATCGAAGAGAGATTCCAAGATGTAATCGAGTTTGCTGGAATTGGTGATGCAATTGATGCACCCGTGCAAACTTATAGTTCTGGAATGGCAGCACGGTTGGGATTTGCTTGTGCAGTCCACATAGAACCAGATGTTTTATTAATTGATGAAGTGCTAGCTGTAGGTGACATAAATTTTAGAATGAAATGTTATCAAAGGCTAGCTAAACTTCGGGAAAAAGGTACAGCCTTTATTTTAGTTTCTCATAATCCCCATGTGGTTTTAAATGTATGTGAATCTTCTATTTATCTGGCTAAAGGTAACTTAATTGCATCTGGCGAAACAGAAGCAGTGATTCGCCAATATGAAGAAGATTTCTGTTTGGCGGGTGCCGAAATACCTGTAGGGGGCTTGTTTTTGCCAGAAAAACAGAAAAGTGAAAGTTTGGGCGTCGATATTGTCTCTCTATTTTTTAAGGATGAACAAGGAAATTTAATTGCGGCTCCCTTGTGTGGTGAACCAGCTTATTTATGTGTAGAATACAAAGCTAATAAACAAGTTGATAATGCCAATGTTGGCGTATTAATTACAGCTTTATCCGGACAAAATGAACGAATTTTGTATATAACATCCGCCAGCGATAATCAAGCAATCAAAATATTTACCGGAAAAGGTGAGATACAGATGCAGATGCCTTATTGCTGTTTATTGCCTGGTTTATATAGCGCCAAAATATATATAAAAGAGGGTATATGTTCTTTTGATATTGTGGAATCTTTTCGATTTGCAGTCAAAGCTAGTAAGGTTATTAGTCAATCTTTGTTTTATCAACCCCGGACGTGGAAATTAATTAATAAGTAAAGATGACATAAATCAATCTAGTGCAGCATCGCGGAAATAATTCACCAGTAAAAAAAAAGACAAAAAAATTGATTTATTTATAATCATTCCATCCTTCTGCCATCTGCCTTCTTACTTCTGCCTTATTGGACTAAGCAAACCCTTATTTTTCAAATATAAATCACATGGACATACCAAAACTTGTTTCAGTAATCATCCCTTGTTTTAATGCAGAAAGGTGGCTGTCAGAGGCAATTGATAGCTGCTTGCAACAAACTTATCCCAATCTGGAAATTGTTCTAATTGATGATGGTTCTACTGATAATTCTTTAGAAATTATCAAAAGTTATGCAAAAAATTCTAAAAATAGTAATGGAAAAAAAATAATTTGGGAAAGTTTAGCCCATCAAGGAGGAAATCATGCCAGAAATAGAGGTTTCGCCTTATCTAACGGAGAATATATACAATACCTGGATGCCGATGACTATATTTTACCCGAAAAAATAGCAAGGCAAGTTCGCTTTTTAGAAAAAACAGGAGCAGATGTTGTTTATGGTGACTGGAGATATCGACAACACTTACCTAATAGAAAAAGTTACTTGGATAATATAAAAATTTCTGGAGAACAAGCAGATATGCTTGAGTCTCTACTATCAACTTGGTGGACTGCTGTTGCTTCCATACTATATAAAAGAAGTGCGGTAGAAAATAGTGGCGGATGGGATGAGTCTTTAGCAGCCGCACAAGATAGAGATTTTTTTATATCAGTGGTAATGAATGGTGCAAAAGTTGTATACCAACCAGGCTGTTATTCCATCTATAGACGATACGGTAATGTCACAGTTTCAACTTCTTGTCGAAGCCGCTGGGCTAACAGTCACTATCAAGTATTATTTAAGTCAGAAAGGAAACTATTACAGTTAAACCAACTTTCGATAAAGTATCGCCATGCTTTAGCTCAAGGTTATTTTGCAATTGCTAGAGAATGTTTATTTATCGACTATTCGCAATACTTGCGATTACTACAAAAGACTGTGAGTGTGTTCCCACAATTTAAGGTCAATAGTAGGAGAAAAATTTTTAATTTAGCTCAAGATATTTTGGGGTTTCGTCTAGCAGAAACAATTGCCTGTCGTGCTTTACTTGTCGAAAGGTTCGTGAATTCTATAATTATTTTCTGCAATCAACCCAGATATAGAAAGTCGTTAAAAATTAATCCAAACATGAATTACTTGATAGCCTTTTTTTTCTTAATCTAATGAAGCTTAATCTCAGGTAAATATAGCGGTTCTCACTTGCGTCAAATACATTCTTATCGTAGGGACAATTCATGAATTGTCCCTACTGCTTCCGATTATGTATCGCATCCAAGTGAGAACTGCTATATATGCCCAATCTAGTTTCGGTAATCATCCCTTGTTTGAATGCAGAAACATGGTTGGCAGAGGCAATTGATAGCTGCTTGCAACAAACTTATCCCAATCTGGAAATTGTTGTAATTGATGATGGTTCTATTGATAATTCTTTAGAAATTATTAAAAGTTACGGAGATAAAATTATTTGGGAAAGTTTGCCGCCTTCGACGGAAGGCAGAGGGCTGAGGGCGGAGGGCAGAAGGTATGAAAAGTATAAAAAGTATAAAATCATAATATAATGAAGCCTTTTGCTTCCAGATAGCTGCCTTATTCAACTAAACTCTTGAATCGCGTGAATCGCGCTGAATAAAATACTTATGGACCGTTCAAAAATAGTTGCAATTATCACAGGCGCTTTCTCCATACTCTTGGCGATCGCCTATTTAATCCTCGTCCAACTCCTAGACTTCCGGGGCGAAATGAAACCAGCCCCCGTCAGCCAACTTAACCAACCTGCAATCGTTGCTTCCACGATAAGCGATCGCCTACACCAAGCTGCACAATTCCGTTGACAAAAACGCCAAAACGTGAATATTCCTTCGATTGTAGAGACGCGATATCGCGTCTCTATATTTATTTATGATGGGTATTCATAACCATAGAGAAAATTCAATAGATGTTATTAATTAAGCCAATATTGAGTTCATAGATATAACAAATGGTTAGCATTTGATAATAGAATGCTTTCCTCATATAAGAATTTATTAGATTAAACATTGCTTATTTATTTATGTTAAGAAATTCCATTTTTAGACGTATAAGTGTAAGCTATATTTAACAAGATTAAGCAAATATTAATTTGCATTCACAAAATAGCTGGGTTCTTGGGATCAACGCAGGTTGATTCAAAACCCTTGATTTTTGCTGCAAATCTAGAGGAAAATAAATGGCTCAATACCTGCTTGAGACCGTTTGGTTGGTTCCTTGTTATGCCTTGATAGGTGGGTTTTTAGCCCTGCCTTGGTCACCTGGAATCATTCGGCGTACAGGACCAAGACCAGCCGGTTATGTGAATTTGATTATGACACTTTTGGCGTTCTTGCATAGCGCGATCGCATTGCAAGCGACTTGGAATCAAGCGCCAAAAGAACTATTTTTACCTTGGCTTTCGACAGCGGGTTTAAACCTCACCATTGCAGTAGAAATATCATCGGTGAGTGTGGGCGCGATGGTCGTAATTTCGGGCTTGAACTTGTTAGCCCAGATTTTTGCGATCGGTTATATGGAAATGGATTGGGGTTGGGGACGCTTTTATTCCTTATTAGGATTATTTGAAGCCGGACTTTGCGCCCTTGTCCTGTGCAATGATTTGTTTTTCAGCTATATGATTTTGGAAGTCTTGACTTTAGGAACCTATCTACTAGTTGGCTTATGGTTTAGCCAGCCTTTAGTAGTCACGGGTGCTAGAGACGCTTTCTTAACAAAGCGGGTGGGAGACTTAATTTTGCTGATGGGTGTGCTGGGGTTATGGCAGCTAGCAGGCACTTGGAATTATACAGAATTGGCACAATGGGCGGCTACTGCCAACGTCAATCCTACGGTGATCGCATTGGTAGGGTTGGCATTAGTTGCCGGTCCGATGGGTAAATGCGCCCAGTTTCCCCTGCATCTGTGGTTGGATGAGGCGATGGAAGGACCAATTCCCAGC
This sequence comes from Heteroscytonema crispum UTEX LB 1556, assembly GCA_044006015.1. Lineage (GTDB taxonomy): Bacteria > Cyanobacteriota > Cyanobacteriia > Cyanobacteriales > Nostocaceae > Heteroscytonema > Heteroscytonema crispum. The sequence goes on along the minus strand of JBIPDF010000016.1, from coordinate 140,847 downwards.
ACAATTTTACGGAACTCGGTGGTAGTTGCCAGCGGTGCATGGGTGTTAATTAAATTACAACCTGTTTTAACTTTGTCGCCGATAGTTACATCAGCCACTATTGGGATTGGTGTGGTGACAGCAGTGGGTGCTTCATTGATTGCGATCGCCCAAATTGACATTAAACGTTGCTTATCTTATTCCGTCAGTGCTTACATGGGTTTGGTGTTTATTGCTGTAGGTACGCGGCAAGACGATGCAGCATTGTTATTAGTACTCACCCATGCGCTAGCAGCAGCACTTTTGGTGATGAGTACTGGTGGCATTATTTGGAACAGCGTTACCCAAGACGTAACCCAACTGGGCGGACTTTGGTCGCGCCGTCCGATATCAGGATTGGCATTTATCGTCGGTATATTGGGTTTAATTGGTTTTCCGCCCTTGGGTAGCTTTTGGGCGTTGATGGAATTATTAGACGATTTGTGGGTAAATAAACCTTGGCTGGTGGGAGTAGTGTTGTTAGTCAACGCTTTGACAGCCTTTAGTTTAACCAGAGAATTTGGTTTAATATTTGGTGGCAAACCCAAACAAATGAGCGAGCGATCGCCTGAAGTTTTCTGGCCCATGACTTTGCCGATGACTGTTTTGTTTGGCTTTGTACTTCATCTACCATTAGTGTTACAAAGCTTGTCATTACTTACCGATTGGGCAAGCTTAAATAAAGATGTCGCACTGCTTTTAATTTGGTCGAGTATTTTCGGTTGCAGCATTGCTGGCGTGATTTATTTGGGCAACATTCCCAAACCAATTCGTCTTCCTTTCAAAGGCTTGCAAAACTTGCTAGCATACGACTTTTACACCCCCAAAATTTATCGCGTGAGCATTGTTTTGGGAGTTGATATGCTTTCCAAATTGACCGATATTGTTGACCGTTTCGTAGTCGATGGCATCGTTAATTTTGTGGGCTTATTCTCGATTTTAGGTGGAGAAGGTTTAAAATACAGCACCAACGGACAAACCCAGTTTTATGCATTCACCGTACTGTTGGGCGTAGGCGTCTTAGGAATGTTTGTAACTTGGCAATACTGGGGCGACCAGTTCATGAATTTAGTGTTTTAAGTAATAAGTTCGTTGGTGGTTGGTGGTTGGTGGTTGGTGGGTAGTGGTTAGTGATTAGTGGTTAGTAGATAGTGGTTAACAACTAACACCCAACACCCAAAAACTAACACTACCAACTACTAACACTCAACACCCAACACCCAACAACCAACACCCAACACCCAACAACCAACAACCAACAACCAACAAAATTATGCTGAGTGTTTTAATCTGGGCACCGATGTTAGGTGCAGCTATTATCGGGTTTTGGCCTGGTAAAGCCATACAACCAAATTACGCTCGTTTGTCAGCCTTAACTGTTGCTGCACTAGTTCTCTTTTGGAACATTTTTATCCTGTTTAAATTTGATATCAGCAATCCAGGGATGCAATTACAAGAGTATCTTCCTTGGAATGAAACCATCGGCTTGAACTATCAAGTAGGGGTTGATGGACTTTCAATATTGATGTTGATTTTAAATAGTCTGCTTACCTGGATTGCTATTTATAGCACCAGCCAGCAAACTGAAAGACCCCGGCTTTTTTACTCTTTAGTTTTGTTTGTTAGCGGTGGAGTTGCAGGCGCGTTTTTAGCACAGAATTTACTGCTATTCTTCCTGTTTTACGAACTAGAATTAATACCCTTTTATCTGCTGATTTCGATTTGGGGCGGCGAAAAACGAGCTTATGCCGGGATGAAATTCCTGATTTATACTGCAGTTTCAGGAGCATTGATTCTGGCAACCTTCTTGGGTATAGTTTGGCTCACAGGGTCTTCCAGCTTTGCTTATGATGCCCTCTCTACCCAAACTTTATCGACAACACTGCAAATAGTTTTACTAGCAGGGATAATCCTAGGTTTTGGTATAAAAATACCCCTAATTCCCTTTCATACTTGGTTGCCAGATGCTTACGTTGAAGCTTCAGCCCCCATTGCGATTCTTTTGGGTGGCGTGTTGGCAAAGTTGGGAACCTATGGACTTTTGCGGTTTGGTTTGGGGATGTTCCCCCAAGCTTGGAGTATTTTGGCACCCACGCTGGCGACTTGGGGAGCAGTTAGTGCCATGTATGGTTCAGTAACAGCGATCGCTCAAAAAGATATCAAGCGGATGGTAGCATATAGTTCCATCGGTCACATGGGCTATATCTTGTTAGCTGCAGCCGCCAGCACTCCCCTCGCACTCGTCGGTGCAGTTGCCCAAATGTTCAGCCACGGTTTGATTCTCGCTATCCTCTTCCATTTAGTGGGAGTTGTTGAGGCGAAAGTGGGAACCCGCGAGTTAGACAAACTCAATGGCTTATTAAGTCCCATCCGTGGTTTACCCCTAATTAGTGCCTTACTGGTATTAGGCGGTATGGCTAGTGCCGGTATTCCAGGTTTAACAGGATTCATCGCTGAATTTATCGTCTTTCAGGGTAGCTTCTCAGTTTTTCCCATCCCAACTTTGTTGTGTGTCATAGCTACAGGTTTAAGCGCGGTTTACTTCGTCATCTTGCTTAACCGCACCTGCTTTGGCAAACTAGATAACAACTTGGCATATTATCCCAAAGTTGAGTGGGCAGAGAAAACCCCAGCCTTGATTTTGGCAGCATTAATTATCTTCTTAGGAGTACAACCCACCTACTTAGTGCGTTGGACTGAACCAACAACAACCGCAATGGTTGTAGCTATTCCGCCTTTGGAAAAAGCCGTAACCCCTAAAGTCGCCCTCAGCCAGCTATTTTCTGAATAGAAACTAGGAAAGGACATTCGCTTGGGCGAATTGTCCGTTGAACATTGCCCACTTGCATAAACTTCGTTGCAATCAGGAGATGGATGTTTATGAAACGTGAAGTTTATTTAGGTTTAGCGATCGCCAGCGCAATTTTTGTCATAGCAACCCCGATTTTAGCCCAAGCTAAGACCAGCATTAGCGAGTTACAGCAAGCAAAAGGCGTAACTATTGCTGGTAAAGTCGTTGGTTTTGGTGAAGCTGACGAAAATGAATGGATAATAGACGATGGTACTGGAAAAATCACTGTTGATGCTGGTCCGCGTCGTTGGCAGCAAATCAATGTAGCTATTGGCGATCGCTTAACAGTTGTTGGCGAGATGGATGAAGGCGAATTCGATGCTTTTTCTGTAACCAAATCGGACGGTAGTGTCATTAATATCCGTCCCACTTCTGGACCACCACCCTGGGCGGGTAATGGTCGAGGAAAAAAATAAAAGCATAAATAATTGAGGGAGGAAGGATGGATCTAAAATTAATTCCGAGTGGTCTTGTATTTATTCGCTTTTTAATTTCCCCCTTCCTCCTTTGGGACGCCCTTGATGGCAAAACCAGCATTTGGTTTCTCGTCGGTTTTGTCGTTGCTTTCCTCTCCGATATTTTTGATGGCATCATTGCCCGAAGATTGGGTGTTAGCACCGCCAAATTACGTCAAGCAGACAGTTGGGCAGATGTTTGCCTTTTTAGTTGCATCTTTATTAGTGCGTGGATAGTGCATACTGAACAGATTATTGCATTTCGCGTGCCCTTGTTAATGGTTGTTTTTGCCCAATTAATCTGGTGGATAGTTAATTTAATTAAATTTGGCAAACCTGCCAGCTATCACACTTATTCTGCAAAATTTTGGGGAATCACTCTTTTCATTGCCAATAGTTCATGGTTAATAGTTAATGGTTTATGGTTAATAAGGACAACCTGAAAATTAGCAATGAACAATCAACAATGAACAATCAACAATGAACAATGAACAATGAACAATGAACAATTAATATGACAGCAATTATTCAGCCTACAACAACTAAATTACCTCCTTCTACACATGAATTTGCCGACATAATTCACCGCTTAGAAGCTGGTGGATCGATGTTGCCAGATACCCCAGAAAATCTGATGCAAATCATCGGCATATATAAAGCATACGCAGTGCCAATGGACTTCTATTGGCGCGACCTACTTTATATTGCCGAAAGGGTATTTTTAAACCCATTACCCTTCTTTAAATACTTCTTACCCAAAGAATATTTAGAACTGCACAATCATTACGCCGGCGATGATGCCGACTTGCGAATTTGGCGCGGCGTAGCTACAGCCCATCCCGAACTTTTGGCATTTATGGAAAAGGGTGAAACCACCAAAATGTCAAAGTTATTACATCATTTGTTACACGATCGCATAAATATGGAATTTGCCGAAGCTTGCATGCAAGCAATGCTTTGGCACCGTCATATGTACGCGCCAGTTAACCAATTTGACGCTTATCTCGACTCTGACGAATATAAAGCCAACGCCGATCGCGCAATTAAAGCTTACTTCAAAAACAACCCAGTCATGTTGGGACTGCATAAAATGTTCCCAGACATGTTCATAGAACAATGTCGCGAGATGTCATACTACTCCAACCTGGGCTTATTTTGGGAAGTTATGGCTCCCGTTTTCTTTGAAATGTCAGATATTTATGACGAAGGCGGGTTTAAAGGCGTCCCCGACGCGATGAATTTCTTAGTCAATGGAATTTTTGCGATCGCCGGTCGTCCCATTTACCATCATGTTTATATAGACGGCGAATGCTACGAAATCATTCCCAAATCCAAAGGCTTCACATGGCTGTATGAAGCTGCATTACCTTACGTAGAAGCAGTTTTTTATCGCACCGCACCCTTCCGGGGCACAAAATCTTATAATGCACAAGCAGGTCAAGTACCCAACGACCAAAAAGACTTCCACTATGGCATTCTTTATGCTGATGTCTTCCCCGTAGGAACTGCAGGCATTCCACCAACATTATTAATGCAAGATATGCTGCACTTTTTGCCACCATATCTTCTTGAATATTACAAAAAACATTGCCGTGGTGAAGAAGATATATTGATTCAGTTGGGAATTACTTTCCAACGGTCAATGTACAACGTAACTTCAGCAGTAATTCAAGCCTTGCGGACTGCACTTTTATATCCATTAGATGACCCAAATCCCAAACATTTGCAAGCGAATCGGGAATTCTTTGAAATGCAGTTAAGCCGCTTTACTCGTCCCGAATACGGCATGCGTGATGCCGCCCGTCTGCGACAAATTCAAAGTCCAGATTATCGGTAATAAATTTTTCCTTTCTCATTAACCTGTGTTATGTGTCCCTCAGCCTCCCGTAATTTGGGGGGCTTTTTTTGAGTTTGTTGGTATTTTTTTCGCGTTACGATCCCCCCAACCCACGCCAGACGCTACAATGCTTTGAACCACCAAGGGCGTGCTGGCTTCCCTTGCCAAGGGGGCCACAAGAGTTTGAAAAAATTTAAATGTGCATTCTTATATGTGGTTTAGTTTATGACTCTTGTCAGTGGTAGCAATGACAACACAATCAAATTTTGGAATATATCAACCGGACAAGAAATTCGCACCTTGAAGGGGGATTCTGGCTATATTTATGCGATCGCTATCAGCCCAGATGGAAAGACTATTGCTAGTGGTGGCAGTGCTGATAATATTATCAAGATTTGGCAAGTGTCTCCTTTTACACCTTGAGGCTTTGTTCTTCTGAAATTGATTTCTGTTTCGGCTTTCGCTTCAATGTTGAACCGATAAGACCGATACCAATAGCTAGAAGTCCTAAGCTAAAGGAGGATTCGGGGATAGATTTAATTCGGCGAAATTCGATTGGTGTGTTGACAATCAAATTACCTGCAGCATCGAATATCCGATCTAATGAGTCAATACCACTGTCCCAAAAGGCTAAGTCGGAAACCACTTTACCACCAGAACTAGTTGGGCAACCATTGGGAGCGTTAGTCCCGATCGCTTTGCCACATAATTTCCAGGTTACAACTTATCGGAACTATATTGCTAATGTTAACGATTCGCTCAGGCTCAGGATTATTGCATATCCCACTTAAAAGATTTTGGTTGACGAAGCTACGAACACTAAGGGTAACTGCGGAATTCCCTTTGCTAAAGGAATAAAAACGCACGCGATTGAAAGCAGAACTTTTTTGCTCAAGATAAATGTTTTGTGTTTCTTCGACTGGGTTACTAGCGTTCAATTGCACTTTACAGCTAGAGAGATTGATAAATGGAACTGAAGGGTTGCTAGCTATCTGTTGGGCATTATCAAAGGAACCAGTGAACCACTCAGCTGCTTGCTTCACCTGTTCCTCTAGTGGCGGTGCAATGGTAGCAGCACGACTTTCTGGGGCAAATGTTAATGTTGAAAGTACAACTGTAAGAGTATAAACTTTTAATTTATTCATAATTTAATTAAAAATTGGAAAGTTAATACCTAATAAAAAATTATCAACGAACTGAAACAAGATGTAAATCGAGAGAAAGTATTATTTGGGTTGAAAAAGCGCGATCGCCTTACCCAATATTTACCCTTTACCGTAAAATATATGTATTGTAGAGATGTGTAATATTGGCGTTGTCTGCATCTCTCCATGCCCAAGATTCGCGTATTGATTGTTGATGATGCGGTGGTAGTCCGCAGTCGAGTTTCTAAGGTGCTATCAGGCGATCGCGAACTGGAGGTAGTTGGTGTTGCTGCCAATGGTCGCATTGCCCTAGCCAAGATTCCCCAAGTTAATCCTGATGTTGTAATCTTGGATGTCGAAATGCCGGAAATGAATGGCTTGGAAACTTTGGCAGCTATCCGCAAAATTTACCCACTTCTACCTGTGATTATGTTTAGCACCTCGACCCGCACCGGTGCTACAGCAACTCTCGAAGCTTTATCTTTAGGTGCTACAGATTATGCAACTAAGCCCAGTAACTTGGGTAGTCTGGAGGCTGCAAATCAACACATTTGTCAAGAATTGATTCCTAAAATCAAATTATTTGGGTCTGGGGTTGCCCAATTGCAAATATCAAATGTTCCTCCCAAGTTAAATGATGGGGAGAAAGATTTTATCCCATCAGCTTTGAGCAATAACTTCAGTACGAAGAAAATAGATGTATTAGCAATTGGCGTTTCTACTGGGGGACCAAACGCCCTAGATGTTCTGCTATCTCAGTTAAGAGCAGATTTCCCGATTCCAATCCTGATTGTGCAGCACATGCCACCGATGTTTACAAAGTTACTTGCAGAGCGGCTAGCTTCTAAGTGTAAAATCCGAGTTGATGAAGCAGTCCCCGGTGCGGTGCTAGAACCGGGAAAAGCCTGGATTGCACCGGGAGATTTTCACATGATTGTGCAACGAGATGGAACCGCTGTGCGAATTGCAACAAACCAAGCCCCACCAGAAAATTCCTGTCGCCCTTCAGTTGATGTGCTTTTTCGTTCAGTTGCAGAAGTTTATGGAGCCAAAGCGATCGCGGTTGTATTAACAGGTATGGGTAAAGACGGATTGCGCGGCTGCGAGTGCATTCGCGAGGTCAAAGGACAAATTATAGTTCAAGACAAAGCCAGCAGTGTAGTCTGGGGAATGCCTGGATTTGTCGCCCAAGCCGGACTTGCCGATCGCGTAATTCCTTTAGACCAAATGGCAGAAGAAATTATATGGAGAATAAGACAAAATTAGTTTAATATTTATTTACTTTTTTTAATAAATGTTAATTAGTCGTGACAAATCAACTATGGGCATAAGTAGCATCGACTTTGCCTATCTTCGCCAATTAGTTTGGGAACATTCAGCCGTGGCGCTGGATGCAGATAAAGAATATTTAGCTGAGTTACATTTAGGATCGCTAGCACAGTTACAAGGTTTTGATTCTATCTCTTCTTTGGTAGAGAATCTGCGGACTAAGCCATTCAGCGGACTTCACATGCAGGCGATTGAAGCACTCATAACCTATGAAACGTCATTTTACCGGGATGTTCATCCTTTCGAGTCGCTGAAAAATTTCGTCTTACCAGAGATTTTAGAGCGTCGGGGGGTTGAGCGAACCTTAAATATTTGGTGTGCTGCTTGTTCTAGCGGACAGGAACCTTATAGCATCGCCATGTTAATTCGCGAACATTTCCCAATGCTTGTAAATTGGAAATTGCGTTTAATTGCTAGCGATTTCTCTAGCAAAATTTTAACGCGTGCCCGCAAAGGTCGTTACAATCAATACGAAATCAACCGAGGACTTTCCAAAACACTGAGAGACAAGTATTTTCAACAGCAAGATAGCGAGTGGCAAGTTAAGGAAGAAATTCGCCAGATGGTTGAGTTTCAGCAATTAAATCTGATTGAATCTTGGCAGTCATTGCCGGATATGGATATTATTTTTTTGCGAAATGTTTTAATTTATTTTGATATAGAAACGAAAAAAACTGTACTTGCTAAGGTGCGGCAATTATTAAAACCAGATGGGTACTTGTTTCTAGGAGGCGGCGAAACGACTATTAATATTGATGAATCGTTTCGGCGAGTGCAATTGGGTAAGAGTATATGCCATCGGTTGCAATGATGGGAAAGGTGAGTCAGCGCTGCGTCCGGGTAACACTCGCGCAGGCGACTGCGAAGTGCGAAGGGGAAAGGGGGAAAGGTGAGTCAGCGCTGCGTCCGGGTAACACTCGCGCAGGCGACTGCGAAGTGCGAAGGGGAAAGGGGGAAAGTATTAGTAGTATTAGTAGGTTGGGGAGCCACTGCGGTGGACGGGTTTCCCCGCTTGTTGTAAGTGGCGTTGAAACGAAGTGGAACCCAACATTTACCATCCTATCTTTGTGTTGGGTTACGCTTTGCTACAGCCAACCGACGATGTACTACGATATACTACGAGTATAGCACTTCTGGGTTGGATGCAATACACAATCGCTTCTCAGTAGGGACAATTCATGAATTGTCCCGGAGATCCCAATGTATTTGACGCAAGTGAGAACCGCTATATTTTGTGCAAGTATGGTTTTAGATAAGCGTATTGTCGCTGTTCAAGGTGATATCACGGGCGTTGCAGGTGGATGCGATCGCCAACGCTGCCAATAGTTCTTTATTGGGGGGTGGCGGTGCAGCTGGTGCGGAACTTTTAGCCGAATGTCGAAAGTTGAATGGCTGTAAAACTGGTGAAGCGAAGATTACCAAAGGTTACAAACTCCCGGCTAAATGGGTAATTCACACAGTTGGCCCGGTGTGGAGAGGTAATTGGGGGCGAAGATGAGTTGTTAGCTAGTTGTTATCGCCAATGTTTAGCCTTGACAGAGGAATATAATTAGGACTTACGCTTTCATTGTCTCAAAAGCCCGATCTCAGTGCAGTAATTCATGAATTACTGCACTGAGATTTTTTTTGCGTAAGTCCTGATAATATCAAAACTATTGGATTTCCAGTCATTAGCACAGGCGTTTATGCGGGCTTTAACGCGCTTGCAAGATAGCTGTAACTGAAGTTAACAAGTTTTTACAAGGCGATCGCTTTTTAGAACAAGTGATTTTCGTATGTTTTGGGCAAAGTACCCATGATTTGTACCTGCAGATAATGCAAGAATTTACTGAAACCTAGCTAGGATTAGATTCGGCGTTAACTCTCCAGGAGTGCAAATAAATGTCAAAACAGCTGGGTCAAAAAATCGCACCTACACCCATGTCTAAAGAAATTAGCGTGGTTGATTTGATTGATAATTACTTCACCGCCTACAATTCGGCGCGATTGCGGGAAATCTGCCAGTTGCTGAGTCGGGAAGTATTGCAAGAAGGCGTGACGGTGGGAGTCAGCCTTTCCGGTGCTATGACACCAGCCGGATTCGGAGTTTCTGCACTTGCACCCTTAATTCGTAACGGCTTTATTGACTGGATGATTAGTACTGGCGCTAATCTTTACCATGATATGCATTACGGGTTGGGTTTTGAACTGTTTGCAGGTAATCCGTTTTTGGATGATGTCAAGCTGCGTCAGGAAGGCACCATCCGGATTTATGACATTATCTTTGGCTATGATGTGCTGTTGGAAACCGATGCTTTCATTCGCAAGATTTTGCAAGCCGAACCTTTCCAAAAACGGATGGGAACCGCAGAATTTCACCATCTACTGGGCAAATATGTCCGGGAAGTCGAAAAGCAATTGGGAGTGCAGCATTCCTGTTTGCTGGCGACAGCTTATGAATGCGGTGTACCGATTTATACGTCTTCACCTGGAGATAGTTCCATTGGGATGAACGTTGCGGCTTTGGCTTTGTCAGGTTCCAAATTAGTCATAGACCCTTCAATTGACGTAAACGAGACAGCAGCGATCGCCTACGCTGCCCGTGAATCTGAAGGCAAAAGTGCGGCGGTGATTCTTGGTGGTGGCAGTCCCAAGAACTTTTTGCTACAAACACAACCGCAACTTCACGAGGTATTGGGGCTGGAAGAAAGAGGACACGATTACTTTGTGCAGTTTACCGATGCGCGTCCCGATACAGGCGGTTTATCTGGGGCAACGCCCTCGGAAGCCGTCAGTTGGGGTAAAATTGACCCGGAAGAATTGCCCAGCACGATAGTTTGTTACACCGATAGCACGATCGCTTTACCGTTGGTGACAGCCTACGTGATGAACCAGTGTTCGCCTCGTTCCCTAAAGCGATTGTATGACAGGCGCGACGAAATTATGGAGAAACTGCGGACAGATTATTTAGCAGCCCGCGCACAGTCAAACACATCTGCGCCAGTGAGTGGGGAAGTTGCAGCCACTTATCCTTGCGGTACACCCATCCGGCGGTAGTTTTAATTAAGCAGGAATTGCAGTAGGGGCACGGCAATGCCGTGCCCCTATTATAATGTGTGGTTCAATTAAATGAAAACTGCTGTATGTTATCTGTTCGTGGTTCATGGTTGATAATTCATGGTTGATGACTATAGCGGTTCTCCTGTAGAATGCAACACACGATAGCGTCCGTTGTAGGGAACATTGCTGTGCCCCTACAATTATCTGTGTTTTACGCAAGTGAGAACTGCTATATTAACTATTAACAATCAACTATTAACAGCCCTCACCAGTTTCAGAAACCCGGTTTCGCACTTATTTACCCGGTTTCTCCACTTTCACGAAATGAACTATTAACAGCCCTCACCAGTGAACTTTATTTCTACTGACTTACTTCTTCTGCAATTTTTATATATTTCCCAACAAAAACAATATCTTCCACAGCGGAAATTTTCTTTGGCATTAAAACGCAAGAAAAGACCATTAAAAACTTTTCTCTAGTTTTAGTTTGACAAACTATCTCGATTTTATCTCGTTCTTTATTGAATAACAAACACTGTTGAATCACTCGCGCTAAGACTTGAGTATCATCAAAAATCAGTGAAATTGATTTATTAATTAACTCGGCTTCAGTATAACCAAATAACTCTTCTGCTGCTTTATTTAGCCTTTTTATATATCCGGTACTCGTGCTTACTAATAAAACATCCGGGATAGAATTAATAATTTGATTTATGTATTTTTTTTCAAATTCTAAAGAAACTAATAAGAGGTGCGCTTCATTGATTCTCTGCGTTAAACTTTGCTCTAAAAGCATCTTTTCGGTCACTTCTTCAATCAAAATGATTAATGTATTTTCATTCGGATTACTTTTGGATTTACCGATAATATATACATTAATATATAGCTGACAGCTATGTTTTACTGAACGTGCAATTCCTTGTATTTCAAATAAATCCTGCTCTCCTTCCAATATGTTTATCAAAATTTCTTCCAGTCCGATCAATTCAGGAAAACTCAACCGGATATCTTTTTCTAGCATTACTTCTGCTGGATCTGCGGCAAATCTTTGCACTTCTTCAGATGTATCTATAATGCAGAAATTTCGATTAATTTCCAAATATTCAAACTTGCGAACAACGGAAGGTTGACAAAAAATCCGGTCGAGAACTTGATATTTCATATCGATACTTATTCCGAAAACGCAAAAAACAGATGAGCATAAAAAGGTGATAGAAATCTGTTTTTGAGGTTACTACTCAACAGAATCCTGTCTTCTCAGTCTTTAGATATATTGACAAACAGCTTAACATGCCGTTATTCATTTACTCATCTTTTCGTTCTGCGATCGCCGGCGTCCCAGCAACAGGTAAGTAGTCATCTTACCTTTGCCTTTGACTTCGATTTCGCCCCGCCTTTCCAATACAAATTCATCACGCAGGCGGTTGTAGGTAGCTTCTGTTACTTGTATTTTGCCAGTCAAGCCGTGAGATTCCATACGGCTGGCGATGTTCACCGTATCTCCCCAGAGGTCGTAAGTAAACTTTTTGATGCCTATGACTCCGGCTACTACAGCACCAGTATTAATACCGATGCGGATATTGAGGTTGTGTTGAGTTTCTTCGTTAAATTGAGCGATCGCTGTTTGCATATCCAGCGCCATGTGGGCGATTGCGTGGGCGTGATCTGAGCGGCGTGTGGGTAAACCGCCGACTACCATATAAGCATCGCCAATAATTTTAATTTTCTCCAAATGATATTTTTCGCTGAGGCGATCGAAAGTTGAGAAAATTTGATTGAGTAAATTTACCACTTTAATAGCACTCAGTTCGGAAGCGAGTTTGGTAAAACCAACGATATCGGCAAATAACACCGTCACATCCGCAAAATCTTCTGCAATCGTACCTGGTTTTAACTTCAAACGGTTGGCGATCGCTTCTGGCAAAATATTCAATAACAGACGTTCGGTTTGTTCTTGTTGCTGGCGCAGTGCTTCTTCTGCAACAAGTCGCTGGGTGATATTGTGAAAAATGCCGCGAGTCGCAACTGGTTTACCTCCGACAAATTTACAATTAATATTTCCTTCAACAAAGATTTTTTTATTATCCTTAGTAACAAATGCGATTGTAACTTGCTCTAATTTTTCTCCCGTCATTGCACGATAAAAAAGCTGACGACACTTGGCTTGATAATCGGGATGGATAATATCAAATAAATTCATTTGGGCAATATCAAGTTCGTTATAGCCCAGAGTTTCTTGCCACGCACGATTGACATACTCAAAACGCCCATAGGGAGTAACAGATTGAATCAAATCATTAGCATTTTCAAATAAATCTCGATATCTTTCTTCGCTTTCTAAAAGTAACTCACTTGCTCGTTTGTGTTGAAGAAAATGAGCAATTTGGCTGCCAATAGAAACCATCATTTGCAATAAATCTTCATCTTGTAATTGCACATCCCGGCTAAAGAAAATCATCACCCCGAAGATTTCATTGTCATCAAGAATCGGAAAGCCAAATGCTGCATGCAATCCGGCTGCAGCGGCGGGTTGCGATCGCTTTAAATCACCATCTTGCAAAATGTCCCTCAGCCAGTGAGGGGAACGCGTTTCCCAAATTAAACCGGGTAACCCAACACCGGGAGTATAAGTAGTTTGCCAGGTGATTCCTTTAAATTCTCGCGCATTAACGGCTCGACTCGACCAAATTTCCACACACCTTAACACCGGATTGTTACTGTGTCTTTGTGTCGATGTCGCGATGTATTGACTTGATGTCCAAAGTTCCCCTAAATCCCATTCCAGACTTTCGCAAATCGCCTGCAAAATTTGCGGCATTGCCTGTTTGATGTTCTGGGATTCTGATAAAATCCGAGTTATGGCATACTGGGCACAATTACGCTGTTGTCGGCGCTGACGAGCAGTAATATCCCGACCAACGTAAACAATATCTTCTAAACCTTCTATCTTATTTTGAATCACCGTACAAGAAAAAGCTATCAACACTTTTTCTTGAGTTTTGGTTCTGCAAACTACCTCGAGATTCTGGAAACATTGCCGAGCTAAAAAATGCTGCTGAATATTTATTTGCCACAATTGATTTTCATCAATTACCAAAGTAATTTGCTGATTAATTAATTCTTGAGTGCTATAACCAAATAATTCTTCTGCTGCACGATTTACAGTTTTTATTTTTCCCGAACTAGTTGTCACTATCAAGGCATCAGCCATTGAAGTGATAACTTTATCCATGTAATTTTTATAAGCAGTTAAGGCACTTGAGAGCAGACTGGCTTCATTGACTTTCTGGGCCACGTTTTGTTTTAAAACCATCTTTTCTGTAACTTCTTCCATCAAAATAATCAAGCGACTTTCAGTTGTATTTTCTTGTTGTTCGCTGATGATATATATATCAAAGTAAATATCGCATTGATTTTCAGTAACTCGTCCAATTCCTTCTAATTGAAACAGTTCTTGCTCTCCAAGCAAGATAGATACCAAGATATCTTCAAGCCCGATAAATTCAGGAAAGCACAGACGGATATCTTTTCCCGGCTTTACTTCCTCAGGGCGATCAGCAAATCTTTGCACTTGTTCGGATACCTTTATAATGTGGAAATTCCAATCCAGTTCCAGACGTTCAAATTTCCGTGGAGCCGAAGTTTTGTTAAAAATTTGATCTAGCACCTGATGTTTCATTGTGGCACTCTGATAACGATTAAACTTGCCTTGAGAATGAAAGGAAAGGGGAAAGGGGAAAGGTGAGTCAGCGCTTGCGTCTGCAGTCGGGAAGATTCCCCCCGGCTCACTTCGCGCCCTTGGTAGGGTTTCCCGAAGATTGGCGACTGCGAAGTGCGAAGGGGAAAGGGGAAAGGGGAAGGGGGGCCCCTTACTTGTGGGGATAAGGGGCAAGGGGAAAGGGAAAAGGGAAAAGGGAAAAAAACTTTCACAAATTCTTTTTACTTTGGATGAGTAACTGAACCTTATTACTCCACTCAGGAATCTTTTACAGGTACGACACACCGCGTCTGCACCCAACACTCAACCCTCAACACCACTGATGATTCTATTCGCTAGTTTTTCAAACATTTCGTCAATATACAAGCCGGTTTTAGCAGAAGTTGGATAATGTGCTATGACTCGTTCCTGCTCCTGATATTGATAATTATTAATTATGATTGACACTTTTTCTTCATCGGTTAAGTCCATTTTATTAAACGCCACTACAATTAACCCTGTTGGGTTTATAGATAAAAATATATTTATATGTTCGGCAATATGAACAAGAGTTTCTTGGCGGTTGACATCACCTACAATAATTACCGCGCTGGCTCCTTGTAAATACGTTGGTGTAATTTTTTTAAACTTATTGCTACCTTCTAAATCCCAAATAACCAGTTGAACAGTTAGCTCTTCTTGGTGATTTTTACCGTTCACCTCTACAACCTTACGGTAAATTTTTACACCCACGCTTGAAAGATAGCGATCGCTGAACTGGCGTTCTACAAAACGGCGAATTAGACTTGTTTTTCCTACTCCAAAGTCACCGACAATGCAGATTTTTTTCGCAATATTAGACATGATTCTGAGAATTTCGTTGCAGGTGTAAATGCCTAAAAGTATATATATATACTTAACCATAAAATTGCTCGATAATCTATATCTAAAGAAGGATTTACCTTTTATAGAACTTTGTAGGCTTCGTCATACAAGGCATTTTCCAGCAACTCACACACGATAGCGGACGTTATATGGGCACAGCATTGCTGTGCCCCTACGATCAGAATGTGTTTGACGCAAGTGAGAATTACTATATATCGCTTGCTATGGCAGTCCGTACAGGATTCGTGAAAGTGGAGAAACCCGGTAATAACTGCGAAACCGGGTTTCTGAAAGCTTCCAATTTTCATAAAACTGCCGGGGATTGCTATATAAGTCAATGTGCTTTAGTTAAGGTTATTGCTGGAATTTTCCTATGTATAGAGAGGTTGCAATGCAACGTCTCTACAAAACAAACGTTATCGAAGAGTGCAAATTAGTTAATGAGTATATTTTGTTACATTAATCCCGATTGATGTCTGATATCACAGATAAATAATTGACATTATTTTTTCAGTGTAAAATTCAGCAAGAAAGCGTGTTTTTGGTTATGAGCTGCTTTCCAGAGATAAATTCTGGACAATAACAGTATTAATAACATTCTTTATTCTGGCTTTACATATTGGGGTAAATAAATAAATTTTTTGCAAAGCCAATACGGTTTATATGGCTAAATCTGGCATTTTCTGAGTATAAATACTGTTACTTAAATAGGTTAGTTTACTATTAGGCACTCGTGTCTCATGCTGTAAGCACGCCGAAGTAGCTAGTTAAATAACACTCCCATGCCTAACTTAAAATCGCTTTCCAATCAGTACTATATCCATCTGGAACGAAATCAACAGCCTATTCCTTGGGATATTTACAATAGTAATCCACCGTTAGATTTTGGTTTGGCTGCTTATGTCAGCCAAGTCTTACAGGCGATGGAAAAAAGCTTGAAGCTAAAAGGTTTGATATTTTACATCACCTGGCACGAACTTAATGAACTGCCATTATATGGAGAAAATGTTGTTGTTATCGTGTTAGGAGATGAGTGGTATCGCATACCAAAATATGCTCACAAAGTAGGGGCTATATTTAAGTGTATTGGTACGCGTCCAATACTAGGATACAATCCACTTTTCCAGCCTGATTATTTGAACTTGCTAACCTTAATTCAATTTCTGAGAATCTTATTTGTCCGCCTACCTGGATTGGTAAATTATCAGTTTCACAAATTAAAAAAATTTTTATCAGGCAAAGGCAAAATTTCGCCAATTTACGATATTCCTTTAGGGTACAACAATTCAATAGAACTGCCAATCAAGGATATGGAAGAGCGCCTCTATGACGCTTATTTTTCGGGCAGTGTTGTACATGTGCCTTATCCTATATGGTCTATTAAGCGTTGGTTGGGAACTCCCAAAATGCTTGCTCGACAGCTAATGGTAAGAAGTGTAAATAAGTTCAAACAAAAGCATCCCAATTATAAAATTGAATTAGATATTACTGCGGGTTATCACGGTAGAACTAGCGAAGATGCAAGTAGCTATCCCGAAACAATGATGAACACAAAAATATGTCTTGTTCCTAGGGGTACATCATTTGAGACAACGCGCTTGTTTGAGGCAATAAAATATGGTTGTATTGTTGTCGCAGAAGCTTTACCTTCGCGGTGGTATTTGGATGGTGCGCCTGTTATTCAAATCAAACATTGGCAGGATTGGGAAGTAATACTACAAAAGCTGCTGGAAAACAAGGAACTGATGGAAGAAATACATCAGGAATCTTTGAATTGGTGGCATACCAAATGTTCGGAAGCGCTTGTTGGTAACTACATGGCAAGAGAATTGAACGCTTTAAGAAGAGCTTCTTTGCTACAACTACAACCAAAAGTGCCAGCTACTGTCAACCAGAATATGATTCTATAAATGAATAGGGGGAAAGGGGAAGAGGTGATTTACATACTTTGGTGGTGTACGAAGTTCATAGCCACTACCTTGGGACTTGTTTTGATATCATGTCCCCTTAATTGACATTAATAAGAAATTTCTAAATCCTTGTAGAGACGCTTTACTGCCACATCTCTACATATCATGTAATTTACCGGACATGATATGATTTTTGATTTTGGATTGCAAAACCTATGTAGTTAGTCTAATTAGCTTCCTGAGGTTGGGTTTGCGGAAGCTTCAGCAGCAGGTTGAGTATATTCGCAAAAAATATTGACTCCGATTTTGAGAATATATAAGACAACAATAGTAGCGATCGCTGGATCGAGAGGTAAGCCATTCGCCCCCGCTATACCAACAAGGGATACAATTGCCCCAGTTAACAAAGGCGTACTTCCGGGATTTTTAGTATATTCGCTAACTTGACCGCGAAAACCATCATCCCCGCATACTTCCTCACGCAGTACCTTCAGCGTTACCTGCCAAAAAGACTTCTTTTGTTGCATAAACCCTCGTCCATGCTTATGAACCCATAAATCTTCAAAAGCAGTTTCCACCTTACCATTGTGTCTTTCTAATTCAGTCAAAGCCTCTTGCGCGGGACTGTAATCATATAAGATTTCCCGCCAAGTGTTGATTTCATTACTAGTTAACTGTGCATCCATATTTATTGCTCGTTTATCCTTATTTATACACATTTTCCCCACCGCCCACCGCACCGTAGCCGACAGGCTAAAGGCTGCGGCTACACACACGAAGTCCACCTTCGTAGAGTAAATAAACCTTTCCCCCTTCCCCCTTTTCGCTTTTAATAAATTCAGTGACATCACACCTTAACGACAATGCAAATAACCCAGTGTCTTCACACAGCCATTCTCGTTACTGACTTAGAACGTTCAGAGCATTTTTATGGCAAAGTATTGGGATTAGCCAAAGTTGAGCGCACGTTAAAATTCCCCGGTGCGTGGTATCAAGTCGGCGAATATCAAATTCACCTGATAGTCGCGCCAACAGTCCCCACAGAAAATCAAAACGAAAAATGGGGGCGCAACCCTCATATCGCTTTTTCGGTTATTGACTTAGACGCCGCCAAACAGCAGCTACTCAATCATAATTGTCTCATACAAAGTAGCGCCTCCGGTCGTGCCGCCCTCTTCACGCAAGATCCGGATGGGAACATTGTAGAACTTAGCCGGCTGTGATGGGGAGAGGGGGAGAGGGGGAGAGGGGGAGAGGGGGAGAAGGGGCGACGGGTGTGGGGTGTGGGGGACAACGGAGACTACTAACTACTACCTACTAACTCAAAAAACGAAGCTAAGAACTCCTAACTCAAAAAACGAAGCTAAGAACTCCCAACTCCCAACTCCTGTAAAGACGCGAAGTCTGTCGGGGGAAGCTTCAAGAGACTCGCTTCGCGCGAAATTTGAGCCAGCGCCCTTCTTCGACCGCGACAGTAGGCGAGGAGCGTCGCGTCTCTACAACTCCCAACTCCCAACTCCTAACTCAAAACTGGGCGTCTCCGTTCCTGGGCGGCTGGGCGCCTCCTAACTCCTAACCACCAACCAATGACTAATGAAAATCATCGCCTACAGCTACAGCGATCCTCTTTTAGAATCTTCTTTCGATCCGGTTAGTTGGGGATGGGAGGTGGATCGAGTTTATCAAGATTTGGGAAAGCGATCGCAACTTCAACAACTACTCGCTGACTGCAAAACTGAAGGTGCTGCTTATCTCCTGATTCGCCGTTTGGAAGAATTGGGGGACTCTGTTGAAGAAGTAAGCGATCGCCTCAGCGAACTCCAAGCAATGGGTGTTACCCTCATTGCTGTTGAACAAGATTACAATTCTTCCCAAGAAACTGCCAATCTCCGCGTTGATTTGCTGAAATTGCTACACGAAATCCAGGGTGAACAACGCAGCCGCCGTATTCGTCAAGGACACGCCCGCAATCGTTTGGATGCCGCTCCCCCACCGGGTAAAGCACCCTACGGCTACCGACGCGGTAAAGGAAAATATACCGTGGATCGCAGTACTTCTCCTGTAGTCAAAGATTTTTTTGAACGCTTTCTGCTTTATGGTTCGTTGCGGGGAGCAGTTCGTTATCTGGCGAAAAAATACGGCAAGAAAATCTCTGTAACTACCGGACGCCGTTGGCTGACTAATCCAGTATATCGCGGCAACACTGCTTATCAAAATGGTGAAATTATCTCCAATACCCATGCTCCCATAATTTCCCAGGAAGAAGCGGCACAGGTTGACCGACTTTTACGCCGAAACAGTCGTTTACCATCTCGCACCGCCAGTGCGCCGCGTTCGTTGGCGGGGTTGGTTGTCTGTAACGAGTGTCAATCACCTATGAAAGTCACTCGCGTTACTATGCGAAACCAAGATAAAGAGTATCTTTATTTACGCCCAATTAACTGCACAAAAAGCCCTAAATGTCAAGCCATTCCCTATCAAGACGTATTGCAACATACCATTGAAACAGTTTGTCACGATTTACCCCAGGCGGTGGCGGGAATGGATTTTCCGCAATTGGATGCAATCAAGAATAGTTTAGGGGAAGCGATCGCCCGTCAGCAAGAAATCCTCGAACAGTTACCCGCTTTAACAGAAACAGGAATTTTAGATGCAGAAACAGCCAAGTTAAGAGCATACAAACTCCGCACAGAAATTTCCGCACTCCAAGCCAAGCTAGCGACTCTTCCCCCAGTGAATTTGCGTTCTGTGGCTCAAGCTGTTTCGATACCCCAATTTTGGTTAGACTTATCGGAATCAGAGCGAAGATTTTACTTTCGCGAATTCATTCGCCAAATCGAAATTATTCGTCAAGATAAACAGTGGAAATTACAAATTATTTTTATCTTTTAACATTTCTTGACTTTTTGAAAAGAGAGCATCCCAAATGTGCTTTCTTTATAATTTCAATATAATTCTTGTGGGTGGTGGTGGTGCCGTACTCTCGCTCTTGGCGCACCCTACTATTTAACTTTTTCAAAGTCGCTGTGCCCCCCTTTTTCAAAGTCGCTATGCCCCCCTTTTTCCGAGTCGCTGTGCCCCCCTTTTCAAAGTCGCTGTGCCTTCCGGGAGGGGGGTTGGGGGGATCTGTATATTTCAAACATTTGCATAAATGCTCTTTGCGCCGTAACACACCTGTTGGTAGTGGTGTCGTACTCTCGCTCTTGACGCACCCTACTATTTAACTACTATTTAACTATAGCAATCCTATATCAGAGCGTGAAAATTCACGTTGTCCAGAAACCCGGTAACTCCTGGGAAACCGGGTTTCGCTCATTTTCACGCAAGAGCTGCAAAGGACTGCTATATACCTCATGCCCAATTCCCAATGCCCCATACCCCATTCCCAAACCTATCAATTCCCTGCATTTTCTCCATTATTACTCGAACTTTTGTAAGAAGACGAAGGTCGCCTACCAGCATTACGCACATTGATAAATTTACCAAGTAAATCGAACCAAAAAGGCGCACCCATCCCAATAGCAAAAGCACTCACAATCCAACCAGGAATTCTACCCAAAAGTCTGAGAAAAGGGAAACTTTTCTCCTCCCTAGGACTCCAGTTAATTTGCTGCTTTAAATTACCTTCATCCCAACCAATTGGTAGAGAAATATCATTTAAAGCACTATTAGTTTGCTCTTTTAAAGTATTTAAATCCAAAGCTACACCTGGAGGAGGATTTTGTAGCAAAATATTTCCGGCATTAGCAGTAATCGTATTTCTCAAAGCCGAATCTTTTGACAGCCGACTCACCATATTAAACGTATCCGCATTGGCACCCACAGCAAGAACAAAGCCGATTAAAATCCCCACTCCCTTGGCATTGCGCTTGTAAACACCAGAAGCTCGCTCCATCGAATTATCAAACGTATGTGCCAGTTCTTGCTTTAATACATTAATTCCTTCCTTTGTTGCGTAAATTCTTGTTTGGGCACGCTTTGCCACAACAGCAATATTGTCTTTAACCGATTGCGGTAGCCTCTCACCTAAACTTTGAAATTTTCGATGAGTTTCGCTGTCTGTATCTTTAATTGCTTCTTCAATTTCTGTGTAAACAGCGCTACCTCTATGAATTGATTCAACAACCTCATTAATATTAGGGCGCAACCCTCCTAAGGATATTGCCCTTTCCATATCGTCAAAAATATCTTTTCTTAAAAATTTGAGCCGCCGTAAAGATTTAGTCGTTAATTCATGGGCTGGCATATCTACCTGAAAACCATCGATGTATTTATCCATGCTTTCAGACATGCGATTAATGGTAGTATTTAAATCTGCTTTTTTTTCTTGAAAATTCCAAGTAATTTGTTCAAAATCTGCTCTAAGTTCGGCAAATTCACTGTAAACATTATTATAAAAATGAGCAAATTTTTCATCATTATTTGCCTGTTCTTGCAACTGAAATAAAATATTTTCGATTTCACTTATACGGGCATTCTTAAATTTTTCCAGTCGGATTTCGGTTAATTTCTGCATCCACAAGGGAATTTCCAAGGTGTCCATGAGACTAGTTGCAAAAATATCAGATGGAATATAAGATGGCGCACTGCGTTTGCTGTCGCCAAAAGCAGTTTGCGTGGCATTCCGTATAGGTAAGGCTTGTTTCAATGAACGATACAATGAAGCGATCGCCCAAGTAGCCTTACGCGGTAAAGTTGATACCAATCCTTTAGCTTCTTGGTTGATACTTTTAATTAAAGGATTGTCATAAATTTGATTTACCAGTTCGATAACCCGAGAATTTTCTGAGTTTTCAACATCACCAGCCAACATAATTTCAATTGATTTTCTTAAGTGTTCGGCACGCCATTGCAACACTGTAGCAATCAATTCTTGAATTTCGGAAGCTAGCAAACTTAAAATTAAGAAACTAAAGATTAAACCAAGGGCGACATCAAAGATAAAAGGTAAATTCATTGATATATTCTCCAATAACTAGCCTGAGAACAAGTTTGAGTTTGTATTGTGTGTGTCAGTTTGGCAAAAAATGGTTGTTAAATAAAACGGAAAAAAGTTAGGGAGGTCGATTAAAAAAAAGATTATCACTAATAGGCGCAAAATTGAGTTAATTTAAAATCTAGTAATTATGTAAAACACTGGTCTTGACCGAGTGGCAACAAACAGGAGATTCGCAAGCGTCTCTATATAAGTGAACCAGCAAACAAAAAGATTATTCTAGAGTATGCAAGAAGGAAGCTTTACCTGGGGTCGTCTGGAAAAACAGTATCGCGCGGTTGAGAAAAAGATTGATTGGGTATGGGTAATAGTGCTGTTTGTAGCAGCAATGTTACTTTTTAGCATAAATCTTGGAGGATTACCGCTGCGAGATTGGGATGAAGGCACTGTCGCACAAGTTGCCCGCGATATTTGGCGTGCCCCAGCCCCTTCAATGCGTTGGCTTTACCCAACGCTGGCAGGAGAACCATATCATAATAAGCCGCCGCTGATGCACTTGTTGATTGCTTGGTCTTACTCTTTATGGGGTGTGAGTGAGTGGTCAACGCGTTTGCCTGGGGCAATGCTAACAGCAATTTCTGTACCTTTGCTGTATTGCATTGGTCGCGAGGTATTTCGCCATCGATGGGCAGCGATTTATAGTGCCGCAGTATACCTAACAATGCTGCCTGTGGTGCGTCACGGGCGGCTGGCGATGTTAGATGGTGCGGCGGTATGTTTTTTTATGGTAATGATGTTGTGCGTGTTGCGATCGCGCCGAGATTTACGTTATTGCCTTGGTGTCGGTATTGGTTTTGGATTGATTTGCCTGACTAAAGGCATGTTAGGCATTTTACTTGGTGCCGTAGCTTTTGTATTTTTGTTATGGGATACGCCACGACTACTCACCAGTTGGTATATGTGGACTGCCATATTGCTTGGCGCTGTCCCTGTAGTTTGTTGGCATAGTGCCCAGTGGCTGCATTACGGTCACATTTTTACCAATGTTGGCGTGGTAAACCAATCTCTCAGCCGCGTTTGGAAAAGTGTAGAGGGTCATTCCGGTCCGCCCTGGTACTATTTACTGGAAATTTTGAAATACACGTGGCCCTGGTTGCTGTTTTTACCGCAAGGATTACGCTTCACCTGGGAAAACCGCAATCTTAGCTGGGCAAAACTCGTACTCGTGTGGGGTGCTGTTTATCTGGTGGCAATTTCTCTGATGGGAACTAAACTGCCTTGGTACTCGTATCCGATTTACCCCAGTTTAGCCTTAGCTTTTGGTGCCCATCTGGCAGAAACAGAACACATGCCTTTACTTTCACCTTACCCCCGTCCTTGGGTGGCAGGTTTGGGTTTATTGGCTGTGGTGGCAGGTGCTGGTAGCATTTATTTTAGTTGGGGTCCAGAATCTAAATCTGACTTGCAGCTGATTATGGCGGCAGTGGCTGGCACAATGGCTCTAGCTGCTATTTTAGCAGAACGCGGTGACGGACAATTCCTCAAAGTTTTGTTTTGGGGAAGTTATGTTTCGCTGCTGCTGTTGATGAAATCTAACTATTGGGTTTGGGAATTAGGAGAAGCTTATCGAGTTAAACCAGTCGCCGCCATGATTCAACGGGCAAATCCACCCACAAAGAAGATTTACACATCTTTTTCCTATCATCGCCCCTCGTTGGATTTTTATAGCGATCGCACTATTATTCCCGCAACTGGTGGCGAATTGCAATATTACTGGCAATACAACGGACAACCCTACTTCCTCTTAGATGCAGCTACCCGCAAAAATCTCCCACTAGAGTCAGCAAAGATACTTGGCCAAGCTCATGGCTGGACGCTAGTTACAAAAAATGCCAATGCTCTTTAGTATATTTACTTAGGTGACATTGGAGGTTGAAGAGTGTTCTTTAGCTCGCGAATCCAGAATTAGTGCTTGGGGATGGGGACTTGAAAGTGAATGTTTGACAGCCTTTTCAGTTCCCCTACTCAGAAATTGCCGGCTGCACTCTTTAACCTTGAGAGGCAGATTATCTACCAGCCCCGACTGCGGCAAACAAGTATTTTTTGATATACTAATACTGGAACCTCCGAAAAGGCGATCGCTCCTGGGGAAACAGTTAGCCCCTGAGGGGAATTCAAAATTCAAAATTCAAAATTCAAAATTCAAAATTTAACTTTTTGCATTTTTTATTTCAAATTTTGAATTGAAGCGCAGCGACAATTACTGGGATTTATTTCCCGAATCTCCAAGTTTTTGTGTATTTTGCTGTGGTTGGTGTTCGTAGCTTGTGCTTTGCTGAGTTATGGCAATCATGCTCAACAGAATGGCACCAGCCACACTCAGGGCTACGACAGGACGCTTAAGAAGGATAAAATCCCGGACAATCCTAGCTAAAGGTCGGCTTTGACGGCGTAGTGTTTCGGAGACCATCATCTGTTTCAAGGTAGACGGATCGCGTACGTAATGACCGCTCTGACAGACTACAAGCCGTTCTTGACAATACGGACAGGTAAATAAGCCAATGCAGGTCTTAACTGGCTTTGGCGTCGCATTTCTCTGGCAAATTGGGCAAGTCAAATAATGATTATCAAAGGTGTGTGTATTCATCTACCTCGTCCGCCTAGTCCATTTACTCGCTCTATAACAATAGCTATATTGAATTCCCGAAAAGACACGTGCGTAGATTACCCAGTGTGGTCTGATATCAGCCATGAGTCACGCATACAGTCATGCATAAAGTTCTATTCCCAGGACAGACAGGGTGCCTATCCTCCAAGAATGGCGTTTGGGGCTGCAACACGAGTATAGCTAGATTTCAGTGAGTATGGCTCCCCCAACCGACAGCTACTCGAATAGGATGCGAGACTCAAACTCAAAGTTCCTGTATTTTCTTTACAGACAATAGAGTCTGCGCTCAATCGCACCTTACCACTAACCATAAACAATTAATTCTCTATTATTTAACCATTCTCACCAGAAAAATTTTACTTGCTGGCAATTTTTTACTAAAGCTTTGTAATCCAAAGCGATCTTTGTGTACTTGTCTGGTTGGCAAGCGATGCCTCAAAATAAGAAGTAAGACATAAAATTTAATTTTTTTCTTAGATTTACCTGTTACTAAATGACTCTCCTGCCTCCCCCTGAACTAAGGAAGGTGATGGAACAACCTGCTTTTCCTTCTCCTTTTGCTCATTTAACTCATTTGATCAATCGTTTTCAACCATCACCAGAAACCATTGTGCTGTTTTTAGCAGTGCTAATCGGCGGTGGTGCTGGTATGGGTGTAGTCACGTTTCACTATTTGATCGAGCTGATTCACCACCTGATGCTGGAAAATTTGATGGGTGCGATCGGTATTTGGGGCGCTTGGACATTAGCCTGCGTTCCCATTCTTGGCGGTGTCATCGTCGGATTGATGCGCTGGCGCACCCAAGATTTTGGTCCGGGACTTTCATCAATGATTGCTGCTTCCCAAGGAAGAGAACTCAACCAACAAGTGCGACCGGTAACAAAAATGCTGGCGGCGGCGGTTTCCTTGGGGAGTGGTGCTTCTTTAGGACCCGAAGGACCGAGTGTAGAAATTGGCGCAAATTTTGGGATGTTGCTGTCTCAGGTGCTACAAGTATCCCAAGAACAACAGCGTTTGCTTTTGGGTGCAGGTGCTGCTGCTGGCTTGGCGGCTGGATTTAACGCCCCGATCGCCGGTGTGTTTTTTGCCTTAGAAGTAGTATTGGTGGGAGCCACATCTTTTGCAACTTCTGCCGTTAGTGTAGTGTTGTTAGCGGCGGTAGTAGCGGCGTTAATTGCTCAAATTGGTTTGGGGGCGCAACCTGCTTTTACCTTACCTGTTTACCAAGTCCGCAGTCCTCTAGAATTACCGCTGTATATTGGCTTGGGTTTTGGCGCAAGTCTGGTTTCTTTAACTTATACCTACTTCAATAGTTTGGTAAAAAACTGCTTTGCTGGACAGGTTAAGGGTTTTGGCTTTTTAGGAAGCATCCCCAGACCAATTCATCCAATTATTGGCGGTCTCATCGTCGGCGCAGTCGCTTTGTACTTCCCGCAAATTTTGGGGATCGGTTATGGAACAATACAAGCGATGCTTCAAGATGTGGAGTTTTCGCTACAACTGTTAGTGGTGCTGCTAGTGCTAAAGCTGGCGATGACAGCAATTAGCGCTGGTAGTGGTTTTGTCGGTGGTGTATTTGCGCCTGCGATGTTTTTGGGTGCTTCTTTAGGATCGGCTTATGCCAAAATTTTGGCTTTGGTAGCACCGACAATTGCCGAACAGATGGCTGCTCCCCCAGCTTACGCGATGGTGGGCATGGCAGCAGTTCTCGCCTCAAGTGCAAAAGCGCCATTAACGTCTATTTTATTGCTATTTGAATTAACTCGCGACTACCGCATTGTTTTACCGTTAATGGCGGCAGTAGGTTTAAGTGTTTGGTTGGTAGAGCGGATCAAACCAACTTCTAACTCTAATTCCAATCTACAACAAATCGGTCTTTCCGAATTGAAAGACGAACAAACAGAAATTTTACAGCAACTTTTCGTAGAAGATGCTATGCTCTCGTGCCCAAAAAAGCTGCCAGCATCCATGCAGGTTGTAGAAGCAGCTTTGGATATGACACGCGATCGCTGCCGTTCTGCTTTAGTAATTAATGAAGCTGGGCAATTAGTTGGTATTATTTCTTTAGAAGATATTAATCGTGCCCTTTCCCTTTGGGAAAAAGTCTCAAATTCACAACCGGAAATTCAGACTAATTTAGCCAATCAAACACTCGTAGATATTTGTACTACAGAAATTCTCTATGCATATAGAGATGAAGGCTTATCCGAGGCTTTAGACCGCATGTCGCTGCGAGGATTACATCAACTACCAGTAGTAGCACGAGATAACCACGACCTCATTTTAGGTTTATTAGAACGGGAGCAAATTGCATTAACTTGTAATGTGGCAGTAACACGCAAAGCACTTCATCACTATTTACCAGTGCTGCTAAAAACAGATGTAGTCATTAGTCATTAGTCATTAGTCATTAGTCATTAGTCATTAGTCAACAACCAACAACCAACAACCCAACGGGAGAGCAGTTGCAACAAGCGGGGGAACCCGTCCACCGCACTGCGAACCAACAACCAACAACCAACAGTCATTAGTCATTAGTCAACAGTCAAGAGGAGGACAGGAAAGCTGAAGGTGGAAAACCTTCGCACAAAAGTGTCCGTTCAAGGTTAATTACTTTGAACTTTTGACTGTAGACTATGAACTATTACCTAAAGAAGTCTCTCCGTGTAAAGGATGTAGACGCCCCAAAGGCGGCTTGCCAAAGGCGCTTGATCAAGTGGGGACAAGCGGGCGTACATACCTCGCACGGCAATAAAATGGGAGAAAATCCACACCATTTTTTGCCTCCCCTAGTAGGCGAAAAAATCTTCTTTCATGCGCGATATTCATGCCACATCCCTGTCTTGAAAAGTTTTGCGCCGGGAAACCCGGACGCGCAAACTTTTCGCTTTATGGGTGGGGTAATTTCATACTTCATACTGAGCGCCTTCAGGTTGATTCCGCCAAACGGCTGGAATAGAGACTAATGTAGACTAATGACTAAATATTTAAGCTGTTGCTTCTACGGGTTCGGCATCTTCTTTTTCATCTGAGTCTACTTGCCTTAGGCGAATGTGCTTTTTCCCTAAAGTGATGATAAACTCATCTCCTGGGTGGAGATTCATCTGTTTTGTATAAGCTGAACCTATCAGTAAGTTACCATTTGATTGCACGCTAATTCTATAGCTAGCACTGCGTCCGCCACGCCCATTTGCACTGGGAGCGCTGTCTAACTGAATGCCCTCAGCATCAATTAGGGCATTTAAGAATTTCATCATATTGACGCGCTCTATACCGTTTTTGGTAACGGTATAGTATCCGCACTTCTTGGCTTTGTCTTCCTTGCTCTCGTTCTCTAGCTCTTTGACTTTCTTGAGCAGATCTTCGCCGACTAGGGGTTCAATTTTTTTCTGTTTAGCCATCAACTTAAGACGAAAATGAATGGTTGAAGTGTTTGAATCGATTTTATTTTAGCTGAGAAGTTGCTCAAAGGAACAGATTTTTTTTAGTTTTTATATCAGCCTAGCCAAGTATATTACACTCATAGCCGAATTGTTACGCGATTCCCAATCTTACCAAAATAATATATTTTAGATAATGCGCTCCAATGGTGATAACTATCTAGAGGAAACTGAATTAGTTTCAAAACACGAGTTCCACCCCTAGTAAACTTCTGCTTGGACTTTACCCTGTTACACTGTAATTTGTTTAAGTTTCCGCGCTTGATCGCTAAAAAATTTATCTAATTGCTGAGGCGCGATAATTGGGACACAGAATGATAAGAAAAACTGATCCCTAGTCAATAGTCATTAGTCAATGGTTAATGGTTAGTGGATAATGGTTAGTGGTTAGTGGTTAGTTGTCAAGGAATATTACCCAAGCACCAACAACCAACAATCAACAATCAACAACCAACAACTACTGAGAATTGAGGACTGACAAAGGACTAAAGGCTAAATAATAAAGCTGAAGAAGCATGAAATTAACGACTAGAGGACACTATAGTGTAAAGGCGTTGCTAGATTTGAGCTTACAGCCTGGATATGCTCCTGCATCTGTAAGAGCGATCGCCAATCGCCAAGATATTCCTGCTCCTTATTTAGAAAAATTGCTAATAGAAATGCGTCGTGCTGGGTTAGTCAAATCAATTCGCGGTACTCAAGGTGGATACCAACTGGCGCGTGAGCCTGCAAAAATATCTATAGGACAAATTCTCCAAGCAGTCGGCGAAACCATTACTCCCCTACCCAATTCCGAAGCTTCCCCGACACAAGCAGAAGATTGGGTAACATTTACCTTGTGGCAGAGGTTGCATCAAAAGCTGAAAGAAGCTTTGTACAGTATTACTTTAGCAGACCTTTATTATGATGCTCGCAGCTGGCAAGCTTCTTTAGGCGAAGAAGCTAGTTTTGTGGTTTAGTTGTTGGTTGATGGTTGGTGGTGGTTGGTGGTTGGTTGTTGGTTGGTGGCTGGTGGTTGTTGGTTGCTCTTTCCAAACAACCACCAACAATCAACCACCAACAATTAACCACTAACCACTAACTCTTGGCTAATGACTCTTGACTCTTGACTAATGACTATTAACATTTATGTTTTAATCATTGCCGCAACTTTAGATTTCTTAATCGGCGACCCTTGGGGTTGGCTTCATCCTGTGCAAGTTATGGGATGGGTGATTTCTCGTTTTAGCAATTTCACCCTCAAATACAGTCAAAATCCCCTAACACAGCGAATAGCTGGTATCATGTTAGGCGTTATCCTAATAATTGGTAGCGGCGTTTTTGGCTGGTTAATAATTCAATGCGCTAGATGGCTGCATCCACTTTTGGCAATAACATTAGAAAGTATCCTGCTTGCAAGCTGTTTTGCCGCTAGAAGTTTAAGAACAGCTGCCGAAGCTGTTTTACAACCTTTAACATTAGAACAAATTTTAGATGCTCGTGCTATTTTAAGTAATTATGTTGGTCGAGATACAGAAAATCTGACAGAATCAGAAATTTTGCGAGCCGTTCTGGAAACAGTAACGGAAAATGCTGTTGATGGAGTCATGGCTCCTCTTTTTTATGCAATTGTGGGAGCTTTTATACCATTTATAGGTGCAATTCCTCTGGCTTTAGCATATAAAGCTAGCAGCACCCTTGATTCGATGGTGGGCTATCGAGAAGCACCTTATACTTATTTGGGGTGGTTTAGTGCCCGGTTAGAAGATAAATTAACTTGGTTGCCTTGTCGGTTAACGGTGATAACTTTAGCGTTATTTTCCGGTAAACCCTTGGATGTTTGGCGGATTTGTCGCCGGGATGCTGTTAGCGATCCCAGTCCTAATTCTGGCTGGAGTGAGTGCACCTATGCGGCGATTTTGGGCGTACAGGTGGGAGGTATAAATTGGTATCGCGGGGTAGCTAAACAAAAACCACTGCTGGGAGATGCGATTTATCCCATCACTGCAACTCAGATTCAGCAAGCTTTGCAATTGACACGATATTGCTTTTTGCTATGGTTGGGGATAGCGATCGCTCTACTCCTAATACTGCCAAACAGGTAATCATGGATATAGGGAAACAGTTACCAAGCACGGAATCTTTATTCTTAACTCATAACTCCAAACTCCAAACTCCTAACTCCAAACTCCAAACTCCTAACTGGGCGCCTCAAGACTCCTAACTCCTAACTCCTAACTCATGACTCAGGGTATCGGTCTATGGTTATGTCTGCCAAAATCGTTGAAATTCTCTCACCAGAAGAACTCCGTCGCACTGTGACTCGCATCGCCTCTCAAATCGTGGAAAGAACGCGCGATTTGTCCCAACTGGTGCTGCTTGGCATTTATACTAGAGGCGTGCCTTTAGCTCAATTATTAGCGCGTCAGATTGAGGCGTTAGAAGGCGTAACTGTGGATGTGGGAGCATTGGATATCACATTCTATCGGGATGATTTGGATCAAATTGGCTTGCGGACTCCAGCAAAAACCGATATTCCTTTTGACCTGACTGGGAAAACGGTTGTGCTGGTGGATGATGTGATTTTTAAAGGAAGGACGATTCGCGCTGCTTTGAATGCGGTAAACGAGTACGGTAGACCAGAGGTGATTCGTTTAGCCGTGTTGGTAGATCGGGGACATCGCGAAGTACCAATTCACCCAGATTTTACCGGCAAGCAGTTACCCACTGCTCAAGAAGAAATTGTTAAAGTTTATTTACAAGATTTAGATGGACGTGATGCGGTGGAGTTGATTGGAGATTAAGCTAATGGCTAATGTCAATTAAATTGACGTGAGTTCGATACTTTTATTTGACCTCTCTCCAAACCTCTCTCCTGCTTTTTGAGAGGCTTAAAAAGCTGAATCTTGTGTTGTTTTTTATTCTTGTTATCGGTTGAAATGAAGATTTTTGTGTTCCTCTCCGTGTCGGAGAGGGGTTGGGGAGAGGTTCATCGAACTCACGTTAAATTGATTAACGCTAAGTTGGGAATAATCGAGGACTGACATTAGCTTTTATTATAAATATTTAGAAATATATATAGCAGTCCGCGCATCCCAGGTGAAAATTTAGAAACCCGGTAACTCCTGCGAAACCGGGTTTCTGGACACCGTGAGTTTTCACAAATCATATAGGATTGCTATAGGAATCCCCGGAAGAATTGTGAAAATTAAAGCCTTAGAATCCCGGTTTCTTGGACAAGGTATTGTTGGAGAAACCGGGATTCTCGTTTCTCACAAATTATTTAGGACTGTTATAGATTTTTCGTGCAATGTGAAAAATTGAAGTATACGAAGCCTGAATATCCCCGTTGCAGTTTCTCTCTAAAACTTCTCGCAAACTTTCAAAGTTATGACATTCTCACTATCATCCGAGATTTTATAGCTTCCATTATTTCTATCGCATAATCGGACTACCGTGATGGTGAATTAAATACCACTTTCCACCGAGAAACTCAAATACATTCGTCGCCATTGATTTGGCTTCAATGCGTCTACCATCAATGACTTGCAAAAGATTTTCTACAAGCACAATGCAAGCAATTGTATCGCGAACTTCTGCGGTAATTATGTCGGTATTAATTTCAATATAAGCTGTATTTTTAAATATCCGTTCCCAAGAATTGCGAATCTCTTTCCAACCCCGCAACACATTCCATCCTGGGTGAATGCAAATACTACCAGTCCCCTGAGACCATACTGTACTTAATGCCTCAATATCTTTCTTTTCAAAAGCTCGATAAAAAGCTTCGTTAACTGCTAAAACTTCAGAACGCTCGTTGGGCATAATTATTTTAGATGGTTGCTAATGGTTGATGGTTGATGGTTCATTGTTCATTGTTAATGGTTCATTGTTAATGGTTCATTGTTAATGGTTCATGTTAATGGTTAATAGCTAATTGTTTGACTGTCGCTTTCACTCCGAGCGAGATTCAAAATTTTAAATTAAAAACAAAGAAACATGTTATAATTACTTAAAATTATTTATGAATTCTTCATTTGCAATTTGGAATTTGGAATTTGGAATTTGGAATTCCCTGAATGAGTTGACCATTAACCATTTACTTGATTTTAATTATCATCCTTAACTGTACTAATAGTTTCTAATAATTTCTTCGCTGTGTATGGTTTGGATAAAAAAGCTTTGACGCCCATTTTATAAGCTGCATTCACTTTATCGTTAGAAGCCAATCCACTTACGGCAATAATTTTGACTGCAGGGTTGATTTTTCGCAAGGTGCGGATGGTTGTGACTCCATCCATAGATGGCATTACCATATCGGTCAAAACTACAGATATTTTATCGCGATTTTCTGCGTAAAGGGCTATTGCCTCAATGCCATCGCTGGCGGTAATTGCTTGATAATTATGATTTTCTAAAGATGCTTTTGTAATCTCGCGAATTGCAGGTTCGTCATCGACAACCAATATTAATTCTCCGCTACCTTGCGGCAATTCCTGGTCTTGTTCTTCAGCGGTTTCTGTTGCCTCTATCGCTGGTAAATATACCTGAAATGTAGTACCTTTTCCTACTTCGCTGTAGACGTTAATAAAACCATCGTGGCTTTTAACAATGCCAAGTACTGTAGAAAGACCAAGCCCTGTACCTTTACCAAGTTCTTTTGTGGTAAAAAATGGCTCAAATATTCTATCTAATGTTTCTGGAGTAATGCCAATTCCAGTATCAGCAACGGTAATTACTACATAAGAACCAACTTTTGCATCAAAGTTCATTTTGGTGTAGTTTTCATCTACTACAAGATTCTCGGCAGCGATTTTCAATTTTCCACCATTGGGCAGGGCATCCCGCGCATTTACGCACAAATTCATCAATACCTGATGCAATTGGGTGGAATCACCAGAAATAGTGGCAAGATTTTTTGGTATTTGGATGGAAAGTTCGATGTTTTTTGGAAATGTTTCTTTAATAATTTGCTGAATTTCTATTATTAAATGTTTTAATTGTAAAAGTGTACGTTCGCCTTCTACGCCGCGAGTAAAAGACAGCACTTGCTTGACTAAATTTGCCCCGCGTTTGGCGTTACCTACTAATATCGGTAATAGACGTTTGGAACGCTCATCATGAAGCTGTGATTCTAAAAGTTGGGCTGTCATCAAAATGGGGGCAAGGACATTATTTAGGTCGTGGGCAATACCGCTAGCTAAGGTGCCAATACTCTCCAATCTCTGGGCACGAAAAAATTGCGCCTCTAATTGTTTCTTTTGTGTAATATCAGTGTTAACAACTAGGATAGATTGTTGTTTTTTATCGAATTCGGGTACTAATGTCCAGCGACTTTCGACGATGATATCTTTGCCAAATGTTGTTTTTTGTTGTAACTCACCTTCCCAAGAACCATTTTTCATGAGGGTGTTGAGGGCTTCTTGGATATGAGTTATATTTTTGTTCTGCCAAAGTTCTGATGCTTGTTTACCTATTGCTTCCTCTTTTTTCCAACCGTAAAGACGTTGGGCTGCTTTGTTCCAAAATAAAATTCGGTTGTCTAAATCGCGGACAAAAATCGCATCAGTTGCGACATCTAGTAATGCGGCTTGTTCGCTAATTTTTTGTTGCGTGTGTTTGTGTTCGATCGCGTAACGAATAGAACGCTCTAGCAAAGGTGCAGTCAATTGACTTTTTTCTAAATAATCGGCTGCGCCTGCTTTCATCGCTTCGATGTCAATTTCCCGATCGCCTTTACCTGTGAGTAAAATTATGGGAGCTGAACAGCCGTTCTCAATGGCTTGGCGCAGCAGTTCCAAGCCGTTGCGTTCGCCCAAACGATAATCTACAAGATAGACATCGTACAGAGAATTTGCGATCGCCTTCCTTGCTGCTTCATAATTATTAACCCATTCTAATTCGCAACCAGCTACCTGAAATTCAGTAAACCAATCGCGAGTTAAAATGTAGTCATCTTCATCATCATCAACTAGAAGAACTCTGATTTGGCTGTTGTCCATTTCTCTTTCCTACTGCATCTAGCGGCAATTCCACAATTTCAAACCAGTATTTTCCGATGGTTTTCATCACCTCAACCAAAGAAGCAAATGTCACCGGCTTGATGATGAAGGAATTTGCACCCAAATCGTAAGTACGGTAGATATCTTCGTCTGCTCTTGAAGTTGTTAAGACGATAACGGGAATCTTTTTCAGATCGGGATCGGCTTTAATTTCTCGCAGTGCTTCACGACCGTCTTTTTTTGGCATATTCAAATCTAACAGAATCAAACCCGGACGGGGCGAACTCTTGGGATCTATATATTGACCGCGACGATACAGATAATCCATCAATTCTTCACCATCTTTAACAATATGTAACTCATTTGCCAAGCGGCTTTCTGCCAACGCTTCTTGAGTTAACATGCAGTCATCATCATCATCGTCAGCCATTAAAATTGTGACGGTTGTTTGCCGACCTTTCACTCTGCATTTTCTCCTTTGCGCTGGTTATATTCTCAAGAAAGTATTAAATTGCAACAAATAACTCTGATGGGGCTATAATATAGCCTTTTGATAAACATAAAATCAGGGATGACTATTAATCGGCAATGTAACAATAAATTTTGCCCCTTGTCCCGGTTGGCTTTGTGCTGCAATACTGCCGTGATGACGCTCGACAATTTTCCGGCAGATGGCTAAACCAATACCCGTGCCTTCGTATTCGCTGCGACCGTGCAAGCGTTGAAACACATTGAATATGCGATCGAGGTATTTTTCATCAAAGCCAATACCATTATCTTCTACTATGATTTGACAAAATTCTGAAGCGACAGAAATATTTTCTGATGGATTAACTAAATTTTGACTATAGATTTTGACTATGGGTGGTTCTTCTTGACGGTGAAATTTTAAAGCATTACCTATTAAGTTTTGTAGCAATTGTCTCATTTGTAGGGGGTCGCCGTGAATAATTGGTAACTCTCCCACCTCTACGTGTCCGTTGGTTTGTTGGATGCGTACTTCTAAATCGGATAATACCTCTTGTGTTATTTGTGTTAAATTCACGGGTACAAAAGGCTGTGCCCTGGTGGTGACTCGCGAAAGACTCAACAAATCTTCAATTAAAGTTTGCATTCTTTGGGCTGCATTCTGCATGCGTTCGAGGTAGTCTCGTCCTTGGGGATTTAATGCATCGCCGCAGGTGCTTTTCAGGCGATCGCCAAATGCTTTAATTTTACGTAGAGGCTCTTGCAAGTCGTGGGAGGCGACAAAGGCAAATTGTTGCAGTTCGTCGTTGGAACGGGTTAGCTCTTGCGAGTGGCGGGTTTCTTGTTCTAAAATCTTGCTTTGGGTGAGGGCAATACCGATTTGATCTGCCAGTTGTCGTAAAAGTTCAGTTTCCCAGTTATTCCATTGACGGGGGTTGGCGCACTGGTGGGCAACTAGCAGTCCCCAAAGTTGATTTTGTAACAGAATCGGAACAACAAGGTTGGCTTTAATGGCAAATTGTTGCAATAATTTCACATGACAAGGTTGAATGTTAGCTTTTTCGACATCGGTAATGACGCTAATTCGTCCTTGGCGGTATTTATCAATATAATTTTCGGCAAAGCAGTTATCGAGAATATTTTGCCCCAGAACCGTTGGCAAACCGGGTACTACTGCTTCTTTCACTGCCAAAACCGAACCATCTGACCGCAGCCGCAAGATGAGTACGCGGTCGGCGTTTAGTAGCTTTTGCACCTCAGTAACGCTGGTGTGAAGAATTTCATCAAGTTGTAAAGATTTACGAATTTTCAGCGTGACATCGGCGAATAATTGCGATCGCATATTTTGCTTTTGTAATTCTTGTTGTACTCGCTTGCGATCGGTCATATCCATCATTGCACCAATCATCCGCAAAGGCTTGCCGTCAGCGTCATGGACAACATAACCCCGATCTAAAATATAGGCATAAGAACCATCACTGCGGCGAAAGCGATATTCATTTGACCAAAATTGTTGACCGCTATCGATGATAAAGCGAATATCAGAAACAATTCTCCGCCTGTCTTCTGGGTGTATGTGTTCCGACCACCAACTAGAATCAGAATTTGCTTCCTCTGGTGAATAACCAAAAAGAGTCTGCACGGATTGATTCCACCATGTTTGATTGCTCAGTAAATTCCAATCCCAGACAGCATCATTTGTAGCCCGGGCGAGAATGTGAAAACGTTCTTCACTTTGACGCAGTTGTTCTTCTGCCAACTTGCGCTCAGTAATATCCGTATGCGAGCCTGCCATTCGCACTACATTATCATTTTTATCCCACAAAGCCTGACCGCGATCCAAAATCCATTTGTAGCTGCCATCCTTACAACAAACTCGATGCTCGGAAATGTAAAATGGGGTTTTCCGATCAAAGTGGTCTTGAACTGCTTGCATCACCCGGTTGATATCATCGGGATGCACTCGTTTTAGCCATTCATTTAAATGATTGGAAATTTCGTGTTCTTCATAACCAAGCATTTTCTTCCAGCGAGTTGAAAAGAACACTTCATTAGTTTTCACATTCCAGTCCCAAATGCCATCATTTGTACCGCGCACAGACAATTGCCAGCGTTGTTCGCTTTCTTTGAGTGCATCTTCCACCCGTTGGCGGTCAATAGCTGTCGCCAGCACATTAGCTACAGCTTGCAAAAAATAAATTTCATCCGTTTTGAAAGTGCGCTGAGTGGTTGTATGTACTCCTAAAACGCCAAAAGGACGCTCTTTTCCATGAATAACAACGCTGAGACTGCTGATTATTTTTTGGTCTGGTAAAAATTGTGAAGGATGGAACCGCATTTCTGTGCGAATATCTGAGACAATTACCGGCTCATTAGCAAACAGAGTGTAACCCGCTTGAGAATTCATCCCGGCGCTGATGGTTGCTTGTCCTACAAGCTTTGCATCCCAGCCTACCACTGCCCGCAGTAATAAAGTATCATTATCGCTTTGTAGTTCCCAGAGTTTGCAATATTCCACCTTCAAACATTGGGCAATGAACGTTACAGATGAATTCATCAGCGTCGTCAAGTCACAACCAGCCAAAGCACTTTGACTGAGTTGGGCCACAAACGCTTGCTGGTTGGCATGAATTTCCAGTGCTGCTTCAGCTTGCTTGCGCTTGGTGATGTCCATATCCACCCCAGACATCCGTAACGCCGTCCCAGCAGCATCGCGAAAAACAATACCTTTGCTTGCTATCCAGCGAATGCTACCATCAGGCAAAACCACGCGAAATTCGATATCGTATTCTTTGTCTTCGCGAATTGCCTGCATTACCGAACAAGTGACAAAATTGCGATCTTCAGGATGAATGCAGTTGAGAAAAGCTGCATAGGTGCCCTTAAAACTGTTTTTCTCCACACCAAACAGGTCTTCCAAGTTTTTTGACCAAGTAATTTTGTTGGTCTCGATGTCCCAATTCCAAGTGCCCATGCGGGCTGCGTCTAATGCCATCACTAATTGCGCCTCTTTAAACTGTGCCTGTTCTGTTTGCTGTCGTAGTTCTTCCATTGTGCGGCTAGCTTGCAAAAGACGGTGTACTCGCTGACGTAAAACCGACCATTGAATCGGCTTGGTAATGTAATCACTGGCACCTGCAGCAAAAGCTTGCTCTACGGATGCTGAATCGGAAAGAGCGGTAATCATTAATACAGGTGTGTCTGCACCACCGGATAGCGCTTGCAATTGCTTGCAGCAGGTAAACCCATCCATGACTGGCATTAGGGCATCTAGCAGGACTATATTTGGGTGCAGTCTATTATAGACGGCGATCGCTTCTTCACCGTTACTCGCTTCTGCGACCTGATATCCTGCTTGTTGCATCAAATCGCACAATTGTAACCGCGTGAAATCGTCATCTTCTACAACTAGAATTAGGGGAGAATTTGTGTGAGTCATTAGTTGAGAGTCATTAGTTATTAGTTATTAGTTATTAGTCATTCGTGTGTTTTATATAACTTATTGTGTGAAAAAAATTACCGCCTAGCAATTTAGGTAATTGTTTTTTAGCGATTTTGACAGTAATAGGTGGTTATTACTTATTTTACAATATAAAAATCTAGTTTAATTATGCTACGTAATAAACGTTTTTTTGCATCTGAGAAAAACTTTAATTATAGAAGAATGCGGTTTTTTAAATCTGGGGCTGCGAAAGCTTTGCCAGCAATTTTTCTGATAGAAATTTTCAGAGGAAAAAAGTGAAAATTTAGTAATATCAAGTTCGGATAAATACTTATAATAAACGCTCGTTGAAGAGCCACTGGGCTCTTGCGGGTCGCTGACTGTGCAATGTGGCGTTGTAGCGATCGCGAAACCCAACATTAACGCGCTACGCATCTGTTGGGTTCCACTACGTTTCACCCAACCTACAATTTATAACTACAATTTATAACTTATGGAAATCTGCTTGGGAAAAAACGTTAAAATTTAGTAATATAAAATAATCAATAAATTTTCCTTGCCAGCGGACATAAAAGCAAAGCAGGTGCAAGATTTTATCCAAAGAGTTGCGCTGCCAAATCCTGATAAATACGGTTATAGCGGTTCTCCTGTAGAATCACATACAGTGCTGCGAACCATGTAGAGACTAGCAATTGCAACGTCTCTACAATCTGTATTGCACACAAGCGAGAACCCCTATAGCAATCTTAATATCCCAAGTGAAAATTCAAGGTGTCCAGAAACCCGGTTTCGCAAGAGTTACCGGGTTTCGCTCATTTTCACCTGGGATGCGGGCACTGCTATATATTGCCGTGTCTATAGCAATTAGACCGAGAAGTGGAAATTAATTATGCGTCACCCGAAACACGAGTGTAGGAACAATTCATGAATTGTCCCTACATCATTTCCACTTCTCGGTCTATTCTATATCAGAGCGTGAAAATTTACCTTGTCCAGAAACCTGGAGAGAGATGGGGAAGGGGACAAGAAAGACAAGGGGGAGTAACTAATACTAATTCTCCATTTAATGACTACAGATAAAAT
Source organism: Heteroscytonema crispum UTEX LB 1556 (assembly GCA_044006015.1). Classification (GTDB taxonomy): domain Bacteria; phylum Cyanobacteriota; class Cyanobacteriia; order Cyanobacteriales; family Nostocaceae; genus Heteroscytonema; species Heteroscytonema crispum. The sequence continues at coordinate 101,662 of JBIPDF010000016.1, read as the reverse complement.
CCCTTCCCCCTTTCCCCTTCCCCCTTTCCTCATTGCGAATTAATATTTGAACCGATTCACGACTTTATGCAAATCTACAGCCATGCGAGAAAGTTCACTCGCTGCTTGGGAAGTGTTGCTGGCACCAATTGTAGTGCTTTGAGCATTTAAAGCTACTATCCCAATGTTCTTAGCAATATCAGAAGCCCCCTTGGCGGCTTGGGCAACGTTGCGAGAAATTTCATTAGTGGTAGCAGTTTGTTCCTCAACGGCGCTGGCAATGGTATTTTGGATATCGTTAATTTGGTTGATAATCACAGTAATATCACTGATGGCAGTAACTGCACTCTTGGTATCAGTTTGAATCGCTTCAATTTTCTGGCTAATATCCTCAGTAGCTTTAGCAGTTTGTTTGGCTAATTCTTTAACCTCGTTAGCAACCACGGCAAAGCCTCTGCCGGCATCTCCTGCACGGGCAGCTTCTATGGTTGCGTTGAGGGCTAATAAATTAGTTTGCTGTGCAATTGAGGTAATTACTTTAATCACTTTGCCAATTTCGATACTACTTTGACCAAGTTTAGTAATTGTCTCGTTAGTGCTATCAGCTGTCTTAACTGCTTCTGTCGCTACTCCAGCCCCAACCGCTGCGTTCTTGGCAATCTCTTTAATGCTGGCGTTCATCTCTTCCACGGCGGTGGCTACGATTGTAGCATTTTGACTAACCTGTTCTGCAGAGGCTGATGCAGCGGTGGCTTGTTCGGCAGTTTGTGCAGCATTTTGACTCATTTCTTTGCTGACTGCCGTAAATTCCTCAGAGGAAGAGGCTACTGTTGTCGCAACTTCAGCCATTTGTCTAATCGAAGCCCGCAAGTTGGCAATCATTTGATTAACATTATCAGCTAACTGCTTGAACTGTCCGGCATTTTGTGCTTCTATCTGCGTTGATAAATCTCCTTGGGCGACTGACAGTGTTACCGCAGAAATACTTTTAATTTGCTCTGCAAGATTGGCAGACATGCGATTGATATTATCTATAAGTTGCTTCCAGCTTCCCGCAGCTCCCTCGACTACAGCATGAGAGCTAAATTTGCCTTCAGCGCCTACCTCGCGGGCTACCCGCGTGACTTCACTGGCAAAAATATTCAGCCGATCCACCATATTATTAACGGTATTTTTAAAGTCCTCAAGTTCGCCTTGGGTTTCGACAGTGATTTTTTGAGTTAAATCGCCTTGAGCGATCGCGACGGCAATTTCCGCAATATTACGGATTTGGCTGCCTAAAGTAGCACCTATGCCATTCACATTTTCGAGCAGTTCCTTCCAAGTGCCGGAAACTCCCTCAACGCTGGCTTGAGAACCAAGTTTGCCTTCTGTACCGACTTCACGAGCCATGCGGGTAACTTCCGAGGCAAATTTTTGGTTTGAACTCATAAAATCATTAAATACTTCCGCAATTTCGCCCAAACCATTATTTTCAATAGGTAAGCGAACTGTAAAATCACCATTTTTAGCTGCTTTTAGTGCCGACAATAGCGGTTGTAATTGAGCTTCAGTTTTAAAAGATTGAGAAGATACTAAATTTTCTGCTTCATTTATCTCATTGTTAATCATTGCTAAATTCTCCTATATAAATTGTTGGGAATAGGGCATGGGGCATTGAAAATGGGGCATGGTAAAAAATATAGTTGCGTTTATTTATGTCTAAGTAAGTGGGTGTGAATAAACATTGCTATTATCGATGACTAATAACTAATAACTAATAACTCATAACTCATAACTCATAACTCATAACTCATAACTTACTTATAAGATTTGACGATTGAGAATTTTTTCAGTATCTAAGATGAGTAAAAATCCCTCCGGAAGTTTATAAGTTCCTCGTAGCAATTGGCGGATTTTGCCTTTAATAGTCGCGGGTGGAGGTTCAAAATCTTCCTCTGTGACTTTGACAATATCTCCAATATTATCCACTTGTAAACTTACTACCTCAGAGCCAGTACGCACAACTATGTTGTAACCAAATTGCTCATCTGCTTCTCCCTCCGTATTTGTATCTTCTGCTACAGGCAATTGTGACATTTCCAATCTGCGTTGCAGGTTAATAACGATCGCAATTTGTCCGCGCAGGTTAATTAGTCCGCAAATATCTGATGGTGCTAGGGGGACACGGGTGATTTCGCTAAAGCGAATGACTTCTTGAACATCTTGAACATCAATACCAAAGTAAATTCCATTGACAAAAAAGGTGCAAAATTGTTTTTCAGCCATTAATGTTAGTGGTTGGTGATTGGTGGTTGGTGGGTGGTTGTTGGTGGTTGGTGGTTGGTGGTTGGTGGTTGGTGGTTGGTGGTTGGTTGTTGGTTGTTGGTGGTTGGTGGTTGGTGGTTGGTGGTTGGTTGTTGGTTGTTGGTTCACCAGCGCCCTTGGTAGGGTTTCCCGACCCAGGCGACTGGTGAAGCGCGATCGCGTTGTTGGTTGTTGGTTGTTAATCAATCATTAACTGGGCGGCTGGGCGGCTGGGCGCCTCCCAACTCCCAACTCCCAACTCCCAACTCCTAACTCCTAACTCCTAACTCCCAACTCCTAACTCCTAACTCCTAACTCCTAACTTTTAAATGAGGGTTGGCGAGGCGAATCACATTTTCAATGTCGAGGATTTCGGTTACTTCACCTTGGATAACTGCAAGATAAAGCACCCCTGGTCTACCGGCTGCACCTGTGATGGTGATAGACTCTTCTACAATATCGATAATGCGATCGACTACTAGCCCAATGCTGTTTTCCTGGTTCAAAGTAACTACTACTACTTGAATTGTTTCCTCTTCTTCTTTCTCTAATTGGGAATAAAATTGGGGAATGAGGTTTGCAAATTGCGCTTGTGTGTCACCAAATACTGCATGTAAGTCTATTAGAGAAAGAATTTTGCCTCGATACTGCACTACGTATTGATTTCCTGCCTTTTCCACAGCCGAACTCTTAATTTCTTCGAGGCGGGAAACTATCGCCATTGGAATACCCATGCGTGCGCTAAATGGTCCTTGAAACAGCAACATCATCTGGCGGTTGTCTTCGTCTTGGGCTTTTATTGTTGTGTTCGCTGACAACCGCTTCTGAAGAAGAGGTGTAATACCGACATAATTTGCCAAAGCGATCGCATCTATAATTAATGCAACTTTGCCATCACCTAAAATGGTTGCCCCGGCAAATATAGTTAAATTTTTTAACTGTTTACCCAGTGGTTTGACAACAATATCTTGCGTGTCATCAATGACGTCTACTATTAAACCAAAACGGTAATCTTCGGTTTGGATGACAACTATATATATAGTTTCATCTACAGTTTTTTCCTCTGTCGCTTTCTCCTCAATTTGCAGTTCGCGGTTTAAATAAATCAAGGGCAAGATATTACCCCGCAACCGCAACACAGGCACATTATAAAGTGTTTCAATGCTGCCAATAACTTGCTCTCCTTCAAGTCGGACTAGTTCTTGTATACTCGCTTGAGGAATTGCATAGCTATTACCTCCACTCGCGATAATTAATGCCGAAATAATTGCCAGCGTCAGGGGTATTTTGATTTGAAATGTTGTACCTTGCCCCAATTGGCTGAAAATATCAACTGTACCATTGATTTTCTCAATGTTGGTTCGCACTACATCCATCCCCACGCCACGTCCGGAAAGGTTGGTGACTTGTTCTGCGGTGGATAAACCTGGTAAAAAAATCAAATTCATGACTTCCGACTCGCTCATCTCAACAACTTGTGTAGAGTTAATTAATCCAAGTTTGTGAGCTTTTTGTTTGAGCTTTTCGGTATCGATACCGCAGCCATCATCGCTAATTTGAATATTCACTTTGCCGCTTTCATGAAAAGCTCGCAGAAAAAGTTTTCCTTCGGCTTGTTTACCGCAAGCAATTCGCGTGGTTGGTGTTTCAATACCGTGGTCTATACAATTGCGTATTAAATGTGTGAGTGGGTCTTTAATTGCCTCAATAATGCTTTTATCAAGTTCAGTTTCTGTTCCTTCCATTTCAACTCGAATTTGTTTACCCCAAGCAAGAGCTAAATCGCGAATCACGCGAGGAAATTTTTGCCAAATTATACTAATGGGCTGCATCCGGGTTTTCATCACCCCTTCTTGCAACTCGCTCGTTATTAGGTTGAGGTGTTGGCAAGTTGCAGTAAATGCGGTGTCTTCCAAAGTATTGGAAAATAGCAAAATTTGATTGCGAGCTAATACTAACTCACCCACTAAATTCATTAGCCGGTCGAGCAGTTCAATATTAACTCGAATATCGGGAAGAGGGGAGGAGGGGGAGAGGGGGGGATGGGGAGAGGGGGGGAGATTTCCCTGTATCTCCACGCCCGTCGCCCACACCTGTCGCCCCACACCCGTCTCCTTGTCCCCTTCTTGCTTCTGTTGCAATTGTTGTAAAGTATTAATCAGCGTTGAATAATCGCGATCGCCTTCGTTGCCTCCAGCTTCTATATTGTTCAACATTTGTCGAATGCTATCTACTGTCTGCAGTAATGCATTGGCGATTTCCGGATTTACAACCAATTTGCGATCGCGCAAACACCCAAGCAAGTTTTCACCAGCATGAGCTACCGATTCTAGTTTGGAAAATGGTAAAAAACCGCAATTGCCTTTTATTGTGTGCAGCGTTCTGTAAATGCGAACTAAAATCTCACTACCAGCAGGCGCTTTTTCTAAATCAATAATATCACGTTCAATTTCGTTGAGATTTTCATAACTCTCAACTAAAAATGCCTTTATGTCATCATCTATTTCTAATGACTCCATGCTAATAATATTAATCCCTAAATCCCCTTTTATTTCAAACTCATACTACGCTAACTTTAGACTTAACTCAAGTCTGTCTCTAGACTTACAGCAGTTTTCATCTCAGTAGACCACACGCAGACCTAACCCCCTAACCCCCTTCCCTATCAGGGAAGTGGGAATCAAAGCCTCTCTCCTCTGAGGAGAGAGGTCTATCCATTTGAAAAGCGCTGTCAGCCTAAATATATCTTTGGATAGAAGTTTTTCTGCGAATTTCCTGAAAAAATAATAATGCTTTTTTATATGTACAAGCGTTAAAATACCATAATTGTAGGTTGACAGTAGGTTGACAGTCAAAAAAGAAGAGTCATTGCAAGGGTAGACATTATCACAAGCGCAATATGTGATTTTTTTGAAGTTATTGTAAATATCAGTTGTAGATATTTAGTTAAAAAGTAGTTAAAAACATTTTTCTGAAAAACATTTTAGAGCATCCTTGCCTGAAATGCATCTCTAGAAAACAAAAAAGCTAACATGATGAAGATGAAAGCAGCAAACAATAAAAGGATGTTTATAAATTTATATAATTTTTCGATAATTCTTGATAAATTTTAATATGAAAGAGTATGCCAATAGATTAATAATTAACATGAAACAAGAACAGGGGTAAGGGAATAGGGATGGCATCAGTTTTGATAGTGGATGACGCCGCATTTGCACGCAGAATGATTCGCAAGATATTACAAAGTGATGGCTATGAAATATTGGAAGCGGCTAATGGACGCGAGGGTTTAGAGGTAGTTCGCACTCAAGCTCCAGACTGCGTATTAACAGATATTTTAATGCCCGACATTGACGGTTTTCAATTTCTTCAGGCTTTACAGGAACAAGGATTGAATGTTCCCACAATTTTCATCACGGCAGATATTCAGGAAGCCTCGCGGAATCGTGGCTTAGAATTGGGTGCAGTTGGATTTATTAATAAACCTCCAAAAGAAGACGAAGTACGTCAGAAAGTTCGAGAAGTTTTTAGTATGAAGAAGGAAAGCATTTGATGCAAAAGATAACAGAAGAGCAAAGAGATGCTTTACAAGAATTGATTAACATTGGTGTTGGTCGGGCAGCCAGTATGCTTAATGAAATGGTTGATTCCCGCATTCTTTTGGAAATTCCCTTTGTCAATGTATTCAATGCCGCAGAGTTGCGGCAAGAATTAGCTAAACTATTTAAAGATGATTGTTTTGCTGCTGTACGTTTAAGCTTCACAGGTTCATTTTCTGGTACAGCAGATTTGGTTTTTCCGACTGAGAGTGCATCAACCCTAGTTGCTGTTCTCACGGGTGAGGAACCGGGAACGCCGGATTTAGATGCTGTGAAGATTGGAACTCTAAGCGAAATTGGTAATATCGTGATTAACGGTATTATGGGTTCAATTAGCAATGTGCTAAAGCAGCGTTTAAATTATACTATACCAGTATACTTAGAAGATAAAATTGAAAATATATTGTTATTATCCAATAATATTAGCATTAGCGACCAAACAATTTTTTTGTTAGCCCAAGCACGTTTCACAATTGAACAATTAGAAATGATGGGAGATATTATTTTAATCTTTGAAATGAGTTCTTTTGATGCGTTAATTGGAGCGATTAATCAAGAGTTGGAAGTAACATTATAGTCAAAAAAGTTAGGAGGCGCCTCCGCGCGGAGTTTTTAGCTGAGTTTTTTGAGGTTAGGAGTTAGGGGTTAAAAATTTAACATTTAGAAGTTTTTCTAATTGATTAATTTACCGGAATGCACCAGTGGCGATCGCGCATTTTTCCTAGGTGGGCATTATTGCCGACCCTACAGCCGGAAAAACTCATGTAGGTGTTGGTGGGCGATGCCCATCCTACGTTGATTGAGAATACTGCAATAAAAGTGAGTTATAAACCAAATCAGACCGGACTTTTAATCAGTTGAAATCAATGTAGAGAATGCACTTATTTTGCGTCTCAACACAACCGGAAATTTATTTCATGACGGGTTATCGGGTAAATGTAAAATATGAGTTAAAATATAATTTATGATGCTGAAACTTAGGAAATAATGTGAAAGATTCAGATGTGATAAGGCAAACAACCTGATTTGATAATGGACAAAATTAGTCAGGCTCAGGAAAAATTTAGTCTTCTAGATAGCGTTCCTTTGGGTGTATGCGTTCTCCAATCAGATCAAGTCGTCTTATTTTGGAACTCTTGTCTGGAAGAATGGACAAAAATCCCTAGAAGGCAGGTTATAGGGACTTGTATTGGCGAGCATTTTCCACATTTTAATCAGCCACAGTACGCCAACCGCCTGCAACAAATATATCAAGGTGGTCCTCCAACTATCTTTTCTTCTCAACTACATAAATATATAATTCCTTCGCCTCTACCCCAAGGTAAATACCGCATCCAGCATACAACCGTTACTTCTGTACCTGCGCTGGATGGTGTAGGTTTTTACGCAGTTTTATCTATTCAAGATGTTACAGATTTAACGTATAGGGTTCAAGAATACAGAAATATGCGCGATCGCGCTTTGGCTGAAGCCGAAGAACGCCGACGCGCCCAAGAAGCAGCAGAAGCGGCGAATCGTGTCAAAGATGAGTTTCTGGCGATAGTTTCTCACGAACTTCGCACCCCCTTAAATCCGATTTTGGGTTGGTCAAAGTTGCTGAAAGCTGGCAAGTTAGATGAAGTCACTACTGTTCGCGCCATCAACATAATTGAACGCAACGCCAAGCAACAGGTTCAACTAATTGACGATTTGCTGGATGTTTCTGGCATTCTCCGGGGCAAACTTAAACTCAATTTTGAGACGGTCGATTTAGCATTGATTATTAACGGTGCTTGCGAAACAGTACGATTGGCAGCAGAAGCCAAATCAATTGAAATCATACTTAAGCTAGATGCGGAAGTCGGGGAAGTTAAAGGCGATTCCAATCGGCTGCAGCAAATTTTTTGCAATTTACTTTCTAACGCCATCAAATTCACACCTGCTGAAGGACGGGTAGAAGTCAGTTTGTCAACTGTCTGCGGTCAAGAAAAACAGACAGATAACAAATCTTATGCCCAAATTGCAGTTAGCGACACAGGTCAAGGTATTAGTCCGGAATTTCTGCCCTATGTCTTTGAGTATTTTCGTCAAGCAGACAGCAGTAGCACCAGAAGCGCTGGAGGATTGGGGCTGGGGTTGGCAATTGTTCGCAACCTCACTCAATTGCATGGCGGTACGATTACCGCAGAAAGTCCGGGAGAAGGACAGGGAGCAACTTTTACAGTCCGCTTACCGCTTGTTGAAAAATCCAGAAAAGCAATTCTGCACAGATATAAAAGAGGAGAGATAAATCAAAACTCTTGTTTAAAAGGTGTGAAAATTTTGGTTGTCGATGACGACCTTGATACGCTAGAGGTTATTGCCTTGATATTAGAAGAGCAAGGCGCAAACGTAACTTTAGCAGGATCGGCAAAAGAGGCGATCGCTACAATAGCAAACTTCCAGCCAGATGTGCTAGTGAGCGATTTAGGTATGCCAGACATTGATGGCTATGATTTTATTCGTCAATTGCGAACTCACTCACCCGAACAAGGCGGACAAATTCCAGCGATCGCTCTTACAGCTTATGCAGCAGAAGCCACTCAACACGAAGTCTTGACAGCAGGCTTTCAAAAGTATATCGCCAAACCCGCAGAACCAACTGAACTAGTTGCAGCGATCGCAGAACTTTTTATGTATTCTAATTGCGCGCACCAGCCTGACGGTGCTTGACAAATATTAGACTTTTTGCATAAGTCAATCCCAGGAATTATTTCTTGCCCTTTCCCTTTACCCTTTACCCTTTTCCCAACAATGACCTTATTAATATCCAATGGCATAAAAACCAAATTTTAGTACATCCTATAAGTTATGCAGTAGTTTTCAGGCAACGTTGATGGAAAGCAATACCCCACAAGAATTAAATCCAGATCCCGAGATTGACCGCTTGATTGATGAAATAATCTCCTCATCTACAAGTAATGAACAGCATCGCAAAAAAATGCAACGACGTAAGGAGGTGCAAGAACAGCGTATAGCACAAACGATGCCAGAAAAAGGATTAATAATTGTTAATACAGGCAATGGCAAAGGAAAAACTACTGCGGCCTTGGGGATGGTATTGCGATCGCTCGGTCATGGGTATAAAGTAGCGATCGTTCAATTTATCAAAGGAGCCTGGGAACCAGCAGAAAAAAAGGTTTTTAGTCTGTGGGAAGACCAGTTAGAATTTCATGCTATGGGAGAAGGCTTCACTTGGGAAACCCAAGATCGCGATCGCGATATAGACAAAGCAAACGCTGCTTGGCAAAAATCATTAGAATACATCCGCAACCCAGAATTTAGGTTGGTCTTATTGGATGAAATCAATATCGCGATTAAACTCGGTTATTTACGCGTTGATGAAATTTTAGCAGGTTTGGCGCAAAAACCACCTGACAGTCACGTTATTCTTACAGGCAGAGGCGCACCAGCTGCTTTAATCGAACGCGCCGATTTAGTCACCGAAATGAACCTGGTTAAGCATCCTTTGCGCGACCAAGGTGTCAGGGCGCAACCAGGGATTGAATATTAAATGGTTAATGGTTAATGGTTGATGGTGAACCATCAACCATAGCCTATTTCACAAGCCTTGTGTATGAACCGGATTCGCTTTGATTGCACATCTGCAAAATTTGGCGATCGCTTACACTCACAGAATTTAACGGATAATAATCTTGCAGCGCCACTGAATGAGCATAGGTAATTGGTTCATCATCATATAATCTAGGCGGTGCATCAGTTGACGCTACTTGAGTCGGACTAGAATCACCAGGTGAACCAGTCACCGTCATTGCCAACTCTCCTGTCTGCTCGAGGGTGCCGTTAAAACAACTAAACTCGGAGTTGGGCATATACAACGCACCCGTTACATTGCCCTGGCGCTTCTCAAATATGATATAACCTTGCCCCATCTCACCTGGTTTTTGCGACTGACCGTAGAGATAAATTCCATCTTCTCTTGGAAATCTCGCTTTGGGCGTAACTCCTGCTTTTGTCTTAGGTATTTCAGGTTCATCAAGCAGCGCTTTCGTTTCAGGTACTGAATTTAACTCTGGTGTCGGCTCATACCGAGCAATTTCCTGCTGGTTTGGTTCGGCAAAACGAGGCTTAGACTCGCCCAGCGCCGCTTGAAAGCGACTATAATCGCGTTGCGGTGAATTATTTTTAAGTAAATTTCCATAATTTTCAGGTGTCGGCTCATACCGAGCAACTTCCTGTTGAGTGTTTTCAGCCTTCAACTTCGACGTTTCGCGTAACGCTGCTGCTAAACGAGTCTCATCTCGTCGCAGTGAATTATCTTTTGAAACTTCTAAGTCAGTAAATAATATTGTAGATGCACGTAATTTTTCTATTTGGGTACTCAGCACTGGTTGAGCGCGATGACCGGCAAAGCCAAGTGTTAACAACAAACCAGCCAGGGAAATTGTCCAATAGCGAGAGGAAAATAATTTTTTCATATGCTGAGGTACTCTATTTCTCTTGATAAAAAATTTATCTAGGTGTTGGTGAAACTTACTTACTTAAACGTTATCCAGGTATTGAGGGATAACGGTTCTGTCAAAGGTTCAATTCATATTGTCCGAAAAAATACCTATTTATCAAATAAAATTTTCATTTAATTTTGCAATTATATATAAAATTATCATTGGCAAACACTTCTAGCCTCACCCAATAGATTGAGATGAACAAGTGAATTTCATGAAAACTTAACAATTAAAAAATTTAAATTCACTAAAATACGTATCTACTTATAAGTGGGCAATGCCCACCCTACGGTAGTTACAGGTTATTGTGGCGTTGGGCGCGATCGCGCCCAAAATCAGGATTTACGCAACTAGAACGAAATGTTAAGCGAACTCGACCTTGCAGATCCCACGCGGGGCGACCGCGACCCAACCCCCCGGACGGGGGGCTTTGCGTAAGCAAAAATCATTAAACACCCAATCTAACGCTTGCGTCTGGGACACCTTACCGAAGCCTGTCTACCCGAAGGGTAGGCGGACGGGACTAGTGAAAGTGCTGCGACTTCAGTCGTCGGGAATGAGTTAATAACTAAATAACTAAACAAAAAAAATCGCCCCCTATTGAGGAGGCGCGTCACCATGAGCGATAATTGATTAACTAGCAACGTACTCTTTGACATTGGCTCGACGGCGACGCAGGTGAGCAAGAGCTTGATGCTCTAATTGGCGAACTCGCTCGCGGCTGAGATTTAACCGCTCGCCAACTTTTGCTAAAGACAATTCGTTACCGTCTTCTAAACCAAAGCGCAGTGCTAAAACTTCTCGCTGTTGGGGGGTAAGTTCAGCCAATAAGGTGTTCAGGTCTTGGCGCAAAAACTCTTGCGTGGTGTAATACTCTGGAGATGGTCCATCATCTTCGAGCATTTCTTGCAGTTCGGTGTCCTGATTGTCACCGACTCGAACATCTAAGGAGACTGGCTGACGCGCCATGTTCAGATATTCGCGAATTTGAGCGGGTTCTAATTCTAACTCTTTGGCGATTTCAGCAGGCGAAGGCGATCGCCCAAATTTTTGAGCAAGTTCGCGCTGCACTTTTTTGATTTTGTTCAGCTTCTCGGTAATATGGATCGGCAAACGAATAGTACGTCCTTGTTGCGCGATCGCCCGAGTGATGGCTTGGCGAATCCACCAGTAAGCATAAGTAGAGAATTTATAACCGCGTGTCGGGTCAAACTTCTCTACACCCCTCTCCAATCCTAGAGTTCCTTCCTGAATCAAATCCAGAAACTCCATATTCCGCTTCTGGTACTTCTTAGCGATCGCAACTACCAGGCGCAAATTCGCCTCAATCATCTTTTGCTTTGCCCGCTTGCCCAGATGTACAGTCTGTTTAACCTCTGTTTCAGATTGGCTAACATGGTCTGCCCATTCTGATAAACTTGGTTCGCGGCGCAGTTTCTTCTCCAAAGCCTCCTTGGCTTCTATAAGCGTCATCATCTGTTGCACCTGCTTCCCAAAGACAATCTCTTGCTCACGGGTTAGCAGGGGCACACGACCAATCTCCCGCAGATAGGTTCGCACCATATCCGCCGTGAATTTGGTGTTGGCGTTTTCGTTTTGGGTGTTAACAGTAGGCATTGGTGCGTAGTCCTCTACTCCGTAAACACAATGAATATTTAATCACTACGGTGGCTGGGGAAAGGTAGTACATATATCACGAAACATAGGGAACTACCAAAGACAATCAATTTATACGAAGTCTGTGAAGACGGTAAGTTCCTCAGATAGGTTCCCCTACCCTTCCTAAATTTTTCAAGCAATTTCTCGTTCTTGTCATCAAGTTGTCATCAAACTGCCAGTAGCACGCTGGGTTGTTTTCGAGAATTCTTTCTGTTCTCTGTCGCTGGCGGCGACTTTTCAATGCGTAGTCAGTATGAGTTCTACTTATTTAATATTACGACAAATTTTGCAGATAGTAAAGTATTCCAGATAAATCTTTCAATTATAATTCAAAATGGTTTATTTGCCAAAAAAAATGCTGGTCTTCCTTTCAAGTGCTTACTTTATATATAGTGACGCCAAACCCCGCCCTGTAAGTGCCCGTAAGTAGCCGGATAACCGAACTAATCGGGCTGTCGTCATGGAGGGATGTCACTAATAAGTCAATTGTCCTTAGTCATAGGTTATTAATCACCAGTCTAGAGTTATATAATGTGCGGGTAAGAACTCATACTATGTGGTGTGGTTGGTAGGCGCGTGGTTGGTGGTTGGTGGTTTGTGGTTCATAGCTGAAAATCCCATGAACCATGAACGCGCGAACCATGAACCATGAACTCTGAACTCTGAACGCGCGAACTATTGCTGTTTCGGTTGTAAGGGCGAAGCATTTGCATCACAATCTCGTGTTTAGAAGGATAAATCTAGGTGCAAAGCTTCGCCCCTACTTTACCGGTGCAACTTACCCAAACACTTCACTCCTGTCGCGGGGTACTCCTAACTCAAGACTCCTAACTCAAGACTCCTAACTCCGCGCCTGGGCGCCTCTTCCTAAAACCCTAAGTCAGCTTTGGCGAGTTCGGCGGCGGCGAATACTTCTGCATCTGGCTTTTCTTCCCAAGCAGTCTCGCCAATTTCTTCATAGAATTTTGCGTCATAGGGACGAGTCCGCACTACTACTGGCATAGGGACGGCGTGACCTAAAATTAAGGCTTGTTGCTTTGAGTCTAATTTCGCTAAAACCGATCGCAAGCTGCTACCACCAGAGACGCCCGTAAAAATCGCTTCAATATCCTTTTCGTCGTTGAGCAAGGCAGTGATGCGAGTCCCAATCTGGGACATAACTTCATTATCTATGCCAGAAGGTCTTTGATCGACTACTAAAAGTGTTACGAAATATTTCCGCATCTCGCGGGCGATAGTACCAAAGATGGTACTTTGAACTATTGCCGGGTCAAGGAAGCGGTGGGCTTCTTCGATGGTGATTACGAGTTGAGTCGGGCGATCGCTTGGATTACCGCTATGCAAAAATCGTTCGGCTTTGTTGACATAATGGCTGTGGATGCGTCTGGTGATCATGTTGGTCACCAGCATATAAGAGAGCATATCGGACTGAGAGCCGAATTCTACTACAACATTTTTACCGGCTTCAAGCGATCGCAATATTTGATTGATGTAGTTGTGCGGGCAAGCGGCTCGCATATACTTTAAGTTATCCAGTCGCAACAGTTTGCGCTGCAAAGCGGTAATTGAACCTTGATGTCCCCGCTTTTCTTCGCAAAACAGCTTGATTTCTTCGTTTGTCATATTCAACAACTGAAGAATCCAAGATTTGCCAAACTCAGCGCAGAGAATATTTGCATTATCGATCGCCGCTTCCGACAGTCCTAAATCGCGACTGCATAACTTAATATCTTCTACTTCAATTTGGTCGTAACTGAGATAAAGTTCGTGTGCATCGCGCACACCCCGACGCTTTGTTGATTCGGGGTCAAGGCTGTAAACTTCAACTTGAGAGGGAAATAACTGTTTTAAACCTTTAACAGTACTATATTGCTTACCTTCGCACACGGCTTGCCAACCATACTCCGAGTGCATATCAAAAATCAAGTTTACCCCGGCGTTTTTGCGGACTATCCCCGCCAAAAGTAACCGCGTCAGGAAAGATTTACCAGTTCCAGATTTACCAAAAACACCGTTACTGCGTTCCACAAAACGGTCTAAATCGATGCAAACCGGTACATCCATATCTAACGGTTTCCCGATAGAAAAATTCTTTCTGTGAATATCATCTTCCCAACCGAATACCCGGCGAAAATCTTCTTGGGAAGCTTCGTAAACTTGGCTAAAGTGACTGGGAATCGTTTTGACCGGTAATAATTCCATCGTTGTACTAGTTTGGGCTTGAAAAGAAGCCAAACCAGTGGTAGATGGAACAAAAGGATTTAAAGATTTACCATTTGTAGACGAGAAAGATTCTTCAACTTCCGGAGTAAACATCAACATTGGCGTGAGGTTGACAGTACCATAAGTACCGCTTCCAGCCAAAACTTCGCGTAAAAAAGTATCTTCCCAACTGGGGGGGTTAGCGATAATTCGGGCGTTAGTAGTTCCCAGTGCAACATCTGTAAGCATACAGAAAAAACGCGATCGCACCCCTTGCACAACTAGAAACTTACCCACCCGCATATCTTCAACTAAAATATCCGGGTGCAAACGAACTTCTAAGCCGCCGGTGAGAGAACCTTGTATGACCGAACCTAAAGGGTGTCCCAAATTCATGTCTTTATTAAATCATGATTGGTGCTTCGTCTGACGTTGAATTTTAATTGGATAATAGAAAATTTGTTAGTTGGTAGTTGTTAGTTGGTAGTTGGTAGTTGCTAGTTGATAGTTGTTAGTGGTTAGTGGTTAGTAGGCGCGTAGGCGCGTAGGCGCGTAGTTATTAGTTCTCAAAAGTCAAGAGTCAAGAATTATTATCCTTGTCCCCTTGTCTGCCAGACCCACACCCGTCGTCCCACACCCACACCCGTCGTCCCACACCCACACCCGTCGTCCCACACCCGTCGCCCCTCTCCTGAGTTACCTATTCAATTTGAATCGAAGTTGGGGCACTCCCAACTGTGGTAGAAGTAGTTAATGGTTTGCGAAATTGAGCGTAAAGGCGATCGCGCCACGCAAAAAACGGCTCATAAACCGGATTATCGGCTAATCCCGGCACTCCTTTGCCTCTAAGGGTTTCTGGAAGATTTAAATAAGCACCTTCGGGAAATTTCAACAATATCGACAAACCCGCCACTGCAAAGTCAGCTAAACAAGGTTCATCGCCCACCAAATAAGGACTATCCGCCAACAACAACGTTAGCGCTTCCAAATCTTGTCTCAAGTCTTTGATGGCTGACTGCACAACATCTGGACTGTAACCCACCCCAAAACCTAAAACTTTTAACACATCACTGGGTACTCCTTCCACCAGAGTCTTCAGTACATCTGGTGTAGTAGTGGGTAACAAAGACTTGCGGAAATTTTGGTCTTGACTGATAGCTGCAAACAAGGCTTTTCGACCTTTGATACCAATTGACTCATCCGCCCACTCTTCCATCATTAAGCATAAACCCCGTTGCTTTGGATTTTGTGGTATCAAAGGACGTTCAGGGTATTCTAAGTCTAAATATTTAGCTATTTCCGTGGAATCAACAACATATTTATTACCATCCTTTAATACTGGTACTTGCCGCTGACCGGTTATCCGAAACAAATCTACCTGTCCAATCCCAGGCGTAACCTCTATTTTGCGGTAATCCAGCCCTTTGTAATCAAGGATTAGACGCACTTTTTCTGAGTATTGGGACAGTTCAAATTGGTATAATTCCAGCATGTAGCTTACCCTGTAGTTCGTTTATTTATTAATTGTACATATTGTATCTTTGGTCGAAAAAATTATTTTGCCAGAAATTTATTTGGCAGCAAAGTAGTTGGCGCGGCAGTTGATTTTGTGACTTATTTTTGCGACAATGACACGTTTGGCAAAATATTTTTTACTGTTTGTTAGCATTATCAAATAATTTAATTATTTGATAATGAGAGCATAAACAAATCAAACGCCTCAAACCTTATCCTTTAGCAATCAAGACATTGCATGCAAAATTTATACTTGAATTTCCGCCGCTGCTAACATGATTAAGCATATAGGCATTTAATTTAGCTCTTTTGGCTGAGATGCCTAGAATGATTGAAGCACCAGAACTCAAGCTGCAAGGGATTAGCGTCTTTTTATTCGAGTAAAAATATAACTATTTACCTGTATATAATTTTACTTAAACGCCAAAATTTTAATGAGATTTTTCTCAATAGTAGTTATTAGATTGTTGTTTGAAAAATCTTGTTAATGCGATAATTGTGTTCTTTTGGTGAATTGCATTAACTTGTTTGGGGTTAGAAGCCCAAATAACACAATTTAGCAGCAGATCGGGGAATAACGAGACAAATAGAATTAGGTCAATTCCAATTATATTAGTGCTGGCGATACCTTATAATCATCAGTCCCGCAAATTTTGGCGGAATCAATCTTACCAATGCAACACAATTGGGACAAAAAATCTTACTGCTTTGGTTAGATTTTGTGCATAGCAAAATGTTATAAGTCTTTTATGTGATGTGTGGAAAATAAGCCAAACAAAATTTATGAAGCATGATTACAGCAAATATCTGACCAAATTTGCAGGCATGGTAGGAGTAACCGGCATTGGTATCCTCATGACTTTGCCTGCAGGAGCGAAAGAGGCATTAAATCCCAATCCAGGTATTTTTGCAGAGGCTCCTTATAGCCGCACTCAACGCATTGAGATTAACACGCAATACACACCTGCTGAACCTGTACAAGAAACAGCAAAAAACAAGAAACCCCAAAGAAATGTATCGCAAAAGGCTGGCGGCGGGACAAACCCCAGCCCGAGTATTTTGCAGGAATGTCCCTATAATCGCAGTGCATGCGACAATAGACCTAGCAATTCTGCACCTTTACCACCTGCTACTACCCCCCCTGAAGCCACACCCACTCCACCACCAACAGAAGTTCCAACGGGGACACCTCCAACTCCACCAGAAGGAACGGGGACACCTCCAACTCCACCAGAAGGAACGGGGACACCTCCAACTTCACCGGGAACAGGGAAGCCTCCAACTGAACCCGGTGCAGCTACCCCAGGGAAGAATTTGCTAGCGCTGGCGGAAGGAAACAGTCAATTTACAATGCTAACCAAGGCGTTGAAAGCAGCCGGACTAACAGAAACTTTGCAAGGAAAAGATAATCTCACTATTTTCGCGCCGACTGATGCAGCGTTTGCGAAATTACCAGCAGATGCTGTGCGAGATTTGTTGAAACCAGAGAATAAAGAAGTGTTGGTCAAGCTAATGACTTACCATGTGGTGAAAGGTCAGGTACTATCTACTGATTTGAAATCTGGTGAAGTGAAAAGTCTTGAAGGTGGCGCAATTAACGTTAAAGTCGATCCTGCTACAGGCGTGATGGTTAATGATGCTAAGGTAGTTGAGGCAGATATTAAAGGTACCAATGGTGTTATTCATGCTATCGACCAAGTGATTTTGCCTCCTGATTTGTAATGTGCTTCTCAGAGGTATTAATTAGATAAACTCTGTGACACAATTAATTGGGAATAAAGTCTTAAAAACATAACCCGTTCAAATGTAGATTTGGACGGGGGTTTTTTTAATGGTTGGTTGTTGGTTGTTGGTGGTGAAGGGGCGCCCTTGGTAGGGTTTCCCTCGTGCCGGGGATGGTGAACCCCGGAGGGGTTGTTGGTGGTTGGTGGTGAAGCGCGTACTGCGGGAGGGTTTTCCTCCTAGTACTGGTTCTCCCGTTGGGTTGGTGGTTGGTTGTTGGTTGTTGGTGGTGAAGGGGCGCCCTTGGTAGGGTTTCCCTCGTGCCGGGGATGGTGAACCCCGAAGGGGTTGGTGGTTGGTGGTTGGTTGTTGGTGAAGCGCGTACTGCGGGAGGGTAACCCTCGCGCAGGTAACTGGTTCTCCCGTTGGGTTGTTGGTAGGCGCGTAGGCGCGTAGGCGCGTAGGCGCGTAGTTGGGTTGTCAAAAGTCAAGAGTTATTCCCCTTGTCTCCCACACCCGTCGCCCCAAGTCGTCCCCCTTGTCTCCCAAGTCTTGCTTGTCTCCTTGTCTCCCCCATCTCCCCATCTCCCCATCTCCCCTACTTGCGTGTATAACGATGCTTGACTCCGATGGGGAAATATTCTGCATCGCCAGTTGGGGCTAATGCAACTTGTGGTAGTTGATATTCTGGGGGAACGTAGTTTGCAAATTCGCTGTTGAGGCGTTTAAGTTGGGAGAGAATTGAAGATGCGATCGCTTGTTTTTTCTCTTCACTATCTTCTACACCCGGTGCTAACTCTACAACCACTGATAAAAATCGGTTTTTGTCTGCGTCTTCCTGCACTTGCAAGACAAATTTACCTGTCACCCATTCTTTAATTATTGGTTGTTCCAATCCTACCGTCACATTTTCTGGATAGATATTCGCCCCAAAGTAGGAAACTGTAAAGTTAGAACGTCCGAAGATATAGACGAACGGTAAGGGATGAATACCTCTGACACTGTGATGGGGTGAATGATTTTGCAACGACGCCAAAGGATTAAATCCCCATTCTGCTAAAAACTGCAGCATGTCATCATAACTAATGATTCCGCCAGTATCCAAGATGTTATAACGCACCAAGGGAATACCATTGTCTCCAGAAAATAGCAACGTGTTATCCTGAACTTCAAAAAAGCGGTGCATGGGGTCATATTGTACCAGTGTGGGTAAACGAGATTCCCCAAATAATTTACGAGCAGCTTCGGGATTTTGTGCCAAAAATCGCCGAATGCAGATACTTAAAGGTGTTTCATTGCCCAATACACCTGCATCCGCTGTACCATAAAGTGATGCACTGTCACAACAGGGATTTTGCGAACCGACTCTTTCCCCAACCAAACTGCGCCACTCTTCGCTAAATACTTCTCCCGCCATGACCAATTTAATTTGATACCGCTGCCATTCGATACCGCGAGCAATGCCTGTATCAATTACATCTTTCAAAAATGGCGGGTATCCTAATAACACAACTTGGTCAAAAGCGCAACCAAGTTCTTGCACGACGCGAAAAATTTCTTCTTTGTTGTTACCAGGTGTAATTACGGTGATAGGATAACCTTTGCTGGCAAGATAGCGACAGCAATTGGTTGTGTACATTCCGCCTACCCAGGTTCCCAAGGCGAAACAAATTACGGCTAGGGTATGTTTGGTATCGGCGTGAAAACTATCGTGAAATATCTGCTCAAAGCGTGTAGCAATTTGCAGTTCATCGCTGAAGAAACGCGACCAAAATGTGGGTTTACCCGTAGAACCTGAGGAAACAGCTATCATATCGCACGCCTCTAGTTGTCCGTAGCGGCATAAATTCGCCAAAGGATGACGCTGTAGGTAATTTTCTTTAGTAACAAGCGGTAATTTCTGGAAATCCTCAAAGTTTTGGTATTCAGTGGGATTTATTGCCCGTTGGGCCAAGAAAGCTTTGTAAGCTGGTACGGTAGCAGCCACGTCTTGAAATAATGCCAAAGCTGCTGCAGAACTATTATTGTTGAGATGGCGTTGTAGTTGCGTGTCTAGGGGAGTGTTCAAAAAATCTTGAAATGCCTTAATTGCCCTTTGCTTTTGTGATTCAGAGTTCATAATGCGATCGCGCTGAGAATCGTAGGGTGCGTTATCCGAGAGTACAACACTGTGAACGGCGGTGCTGTACTTTCCGAAAAAAACGTTAATTGGTCGAAAATCATCTCTAAAAATCCGCCTAACACACCCTACTAGCTGAAAATCCGCAGTCATAGTTCACGGTGCGTGATAGCGCAAAAAAACCTTAATTAGTCAAAAATCATGTCTAAAAATGCGCCTAACACACCCTACTATCGAGTTCTACGCATTATCCTTTAATTACAACTCGTCCAGCCATTTTGATGATTTCAGTTTTTGTCACAAAACTATTATCTTTGGCAAAGAGTGGAAAATATACGTAAGAGTAACTTCGCTGATTGTAGTTATTCATAACTCACTAACTTATTATTGATGAATTCCTTCAGCACCATGCAGGTCTATTGCACTAAACAACACGCAAATAATGACGGAAACCGCTTTTGCACCCATTGCGGTGAACCGTTACCTCTTGCTGTCGGGCAGGTTGTAGAAAACCGTTATAAAATTTTACGTCAATTGGGGCAAGGTGGTTTTGGACGCACTTATTTGGCGGAAGATATGAAACAATCTAATCAAAAGTGCGTGCTGAAGGAATTTGCACCCCAAGTTGAGGATCAACAGGATTTACAAAAAGCTAAGGAATTGTTTGAACGAGAAGCGAGTGTACTAAAAAAACTCGAGCATTCGCAAATTCCCCGCTTGCATTCGTCGCTACAGGTAAAGTTAGCCAATAAGGATTTTTTCTTTTTGGTGCAAGATTTTGTAGATGGTGATGATTATTGCCAATTGCTAGAACTACGTCAAAATAAAGGAGAGAATTTTAGTCAGGAGGAAGTAATTAATCTCCTGAAACAAATTTTACCTGTATTGTCTTACATTCACTCTCAAGATGTCGTTCACCGCGATATCTCTCCGGATAATTTGATTTTGCGGCATTCGGATAATTTGCCGATATTAATTGACTTTGGCGCTGTAAAACAATTACCGGCTTCTCAAGGTTTTTGGTTTACCAAGTTGGGTGTAAATCGCACCTTGCTGGGTAAAAAAGGCTACGCGCCATCAGAACAACTACGCCAGGGTAAGGCGTTTCACAGTAGCGATTTGTATTCTTTGGCGGTGACGGCGTTGGTGTTGCTGACGGGTAAGGAACCGCAAAAACTCTACGATAGTTATCAGGGTAATTGGTATTGGGGAAAGGAAATCAAAGTTAACCCCAAACTCGAAGCTGTGTTAAGGAAAATGCTGGCATATAAACCAAGCGATCGCTATCAATCAGCAGAGCAAGTTCTGAAAGATTTACAGTGGGCTGCTTCTGGCATACAACCGCAAAATTCTTATGTTACCAAGCTTAAAACTATGGTAGCGGCTCCTGGAATAAAACGCGCTAATGCTATTGCTAGTAGATTTCATCACAGAACGCAAGCGATCGCTCAAAAATTACCTTTCCCTGTTTGGCTGCGTCCTTTTGCTGTTAGTTTGGTAGGCACAAGTGTAGTTGTTTTAACCTTTGCTGGTACTTGGGCGGTGGTTACAGCCCTCGTTCGCGGTGTATCATCAATCTCTATACCCGCAATTTCCCTACCAAAACTCCCCGATAATCCCGCTTCTCCCAATCAGCCATCGGGTAACAAACCAAACAATCGCGGCACGCAAATTTTAACTCGCCGCCAACAGCTAGAACTTCCAGAAGGATTTTTTAATTCGACAGTTAACGATATTTTTTATACTAAACATCCCGAAGCACGAGGACGCAGCCTGACATCTAGCCCGGAAGATACAGCTTTACGTCAGGAATGGTTCGGTATCGCTGAAGACTTGCTAAATAAATTAGAACAAGTTAATCTCAGTACGGCAGCACGTCGTAAACTGGGAAGCTATAGTGCCAAAGATTACGATGGATGGAGGCGACAAGCCCAAGCAGGACAGTTTGGTGATTATACAATCAGTCAACTGAACAAAGACACCAATAAAATATTTTATCGATTATTTCCAGACCAACCGCGTGGGAAACTGAATCCACAGACTTTCAGTCAAATTTGGTATGCGATCGCTGCCGATCGAGTGAGTAAACTAGAATCTGGAAATTAGTCAAACAAAGAGTTAGGAGTCTTGAGGCGCCCAGTTAGGAGTCTTGAGTTAGGAGTTAGGAGTTATGAGTTATGAATTGACTGCTAACTGTTAACTGTTAACTGTTAACTGTTAACTTTATTCCTGACTCCTAACTCTCAACTCCTAACTCCCTTATGAACCCCCTGTATTGTTCCAAAGGACACGAAAACCCCGTTGGTTCTCGTTTTTGTCTGCACTGTGGTGAAAAAATAGATACCCCTACCAGTCACGGTATTTCACCGGGACAAATTTTGGGCGATCGCTATGCGGTTATACGTCAACTCGGACAAGGGGGATTTGGACGTACATATTTAGCTGAAGATGTCAACCGCTTCCGCGAACTTTGTGTTTTAAAGGAATTCTCCCCCCAAGTTCAAACTGCTTACGTTTTACAAAAAGCTGAAGAACTTTTTCAACGAGAAGCAAGTGTTCTTTACAAACTGCAACATCCCCAAATTCCCCGTTTCCGCGAATTGTTTCGCAGCAATTTGGGCGGTAAGGAATATCTGTTTTTGGTGCAAGACTATGTAGAAGGACAAAATTATAATTCTTTATTAAATACCCGTTTGCAGCAAGGTTTGCGCTTCACAGAGGCGGAAGTTAGCCAATTGTTGCAGCAAATTCTGCCGGTGTTGGAATATATTCACTCCCTAGGAGTAATTCACCGCGATATCTCTCCAGATAACTTAATACTTCGCAATATCGACCAATTACCAGTATTAATTGACTTTGGCGGAGTCAAACAAGTAGTCGCAACCGTCGCTTCCGAATATTACCAACCTGGTATAGTTGCATCTCCTCCAGCACCCACCTTACTGGGTAAAGTGGGATACGCACCTCCAGAACAGATGCAGACAGGTTTGGTGTCTCCTCACAGTGACTTTTATGCTTTAGCGGCAACACTGTTAGTTTTACTGACAGGCAAACAACCGCAAGAATTAATTGATACTTCCAGTCTCACTTGGCAATGGCGGCGGGAAGTAAGTTTAAGTCCAACTTTGGCAGTGGTATTGGATAAAATGCTATCTACCGTACCAAGCGATCGCTTTCAATCAGCCCGTCAAATTATCCAAGCCCTCAATCCACCCCCCGCCATCAACCATCCCCCAATTTCTTATCCTACCCCCACTCCCACCCCAGCCCCCACATCCGCCACCCTAGCAGTAGCCCCCCCTCCCCCCCTCTCCCCCTCTCCCCCTCTTCCCCAAACCTGGTGGACACCGGGAAAAACCTTCCTCGTGACACTGATATTAATTAGTGCTACAGGTGTTGGTTGGTGGGGAGCAAATAAGTTATTGCAATCTCCACCGCCGGATGTATCGCCACGTCCGACAGTATCGCCCACCAAGGAAACCCCACCCCCGCAGTTTTCTGCAGAGGAACAGGCGCGTAAACAAAGATTAAGCGATCGCCGACAACAATTAGGTATTGACGGCAATTTTTATACAAATTTAGTCAATCAAATCTTTTGGGATAGAAATCCGAGTTTGCGAGGACGTAATTTAGGTAATGGTCCCGAAGATGAGAGTTTGCGGGCTTCTTGGGACAAAATTGCTGGAGAATTGTTAGAAAAACTAGCGTCATTGAGTTCCAACGCACGGCGACAACTAGGTACTTATACTTCAGCAGAACGCGATCGCTGGAAAGTAGAAGTTAATAATATCAACGTTGGTAGTCGTTCCTTATATGATTTAGGGGATAACGCCTTTTACCAGCAATTTCCCGAACAGCGCGCAAAGAATTTTATCGAACAGCCCATCGGACAAGTTTGGCACGGTTTTGTCAGCGACAAACTCAACGCCATCCTAGCTGGTAGCGCGTTCAAAAAAATTGTATTTGACCAAGGAAGCACAAGTCAAACCGTTAGCGGGACTCTTAAAAAAGCAGATGGTAAAGTTTTCATCGCCGAACTTGCCAAAGAGCAATCTATGGAAGTGAAATTAGAAGCAAGTTCTAAAGTTTTGTTATCAGTTTATTCTCCCTCTGGCAAAATCAAATTTTTGGAAGATTCAACAAAACGCACCGTATCAGCCAAGCTATCAGAAAACGGATTTTATGAATTTGTCGTTGTTTCCACAGCCTCAGAACCTGTAGATTATCAACTTAGCATTACAGCAGAAAGTCCCGCCCCAGCGCCAACGCCTACATCCGAACCAACTCCCACAGAAACACCAACACCTACACCCACAGCGACATCCACACCAACACCCACAGCGACATCCACACCCACACCCACGCCAACACCCACACCCACGCCAACACCCACACCCACACCCACACCCACAACTATACCCACAACTACACCCGAAACTACTCAAACTCAAACAAAACCCAAAAATAATTAATTAGTTTTCCGGAATTGACAACCCAAGCGTGGTAGCTATTACCAGAACACCGATTTATACTTAACTTCTATAACTAACCTATGGGGAATATATCCTCACTAAAAGCCCGGTCAATTGCGATTGGGTTTTTTAGTGGAAAAGTTAATAGTTAATAGTTAATAGTTAATAGTTAATTGTTAATTGCCGAAAATCCATGAATCATCAACCATCAACCATCAACCCTTCGGGTTCACCAGTCGCCTGCGGAGGGAAACCCTCCCGCAGCGCTGGTTCACCATCAACCATCAACCATCCCAATTTGGTATAAGTCGGTGGGAAGATGGCATCGAATCAAAATATGTGTAAAAAGACAATTAGTACTGGAAACCTTTTTCTAACTAGCGTAAATCAGCTAATCATTCACATTCGATGAAAATCGTGAAAAATCAAGCTTTTCCCATCTGCCATCTGCCATCTGCCATCTGCCATCTGCCTTATTGTACTATGCTTGCTTTAATATATCCGGGTTTAAAGGTTTTTCCGTGAAAAACTATTTTAGAGTACGTTATCTGCAACTTGACTTTCAATAACACAATAATCTTTTACTGCACCATGAATACCACCAAAATTCATTTAGTTCTTTGCGTTCAAAACTTTACTTTGGTTGTGTTTTACACAGAAGACCACTGCTGGCAATTTAGAGTGATTAGTCCTGGTGGTGGAGTGTTCGGTGAAAGCAAAACTTTCTACACTTCCCTAGCAGCTCAAAAAGCGGGGCGTGAGTGGATTGGACAGGGTATGTAAAAGAGTGATGATTATTTGAAAAAAAGCGCGATCGCTTCTTGTGAAATAAAATTTTCAGTACTGCGTGACAGTTTTTCGGAATCGGTAGCACTTAGGTAGTAGTTCAGAATAAAGTATGTATTTATAACTAACTTCTAAGACTTACGCCTTCAGGTAATTACATATGGCTGCTATCAATAAATCGTAGAAATTAACTGTATTTGCAGTTACATTATTAGCAATTAGTGGTATGGCATTTTTAGGCGATCGCGTATTTTCCTTAAAGTCTTCTTCCTCTCACCAACTAGAAGCCGCAAAAAGAAATTGGCAAAAACAAGCTGTTTATCATTATCGTTTAAGTATTAACTATTCTCACTTCAATTGTCAGCAATAAGTAGAAATAAAGAAGGATGAAAAAGTTATTTCCGTCCGTCAAAATACTTGCTCAATAATACCCCCACAGACTGTTACAGACTTGTTCAAGCAAATTGAATCTTTCGCAGATGGTAAGAAATGCGGACCAAACGGATGTGCATGCGATGGTCCGATTGCTGTAAATGCTATTTACGACGCTCAATTTGGATATCCGCGTCAATTGCAAACTAGCTTAAAACCAGAAAAACGCTGGCTATATCCTGATTATTGGAAAAACACATTTACAGGAATTTGCACATTAATTGGCTTTATTGACCAAAAAATTACCGTTAGCGCGTTTAGCCCAATTGATAAATAGCTTTTAGGCGATCGCATCTAACAAGCAAGTACTTAGTGATAAATTTCAGTTGATGATGGCTCTCAGTCCATCTCGAAAAACTTGAAAACTTTTAGATTGGTTGTTCTCTATATTCATGTGGGGAGCAACTTTCTGGGCAAAATCGATTTTTTGTAAACCTGTCTCGTAGCCATATTTTTTCAGAATCTGGTCTAGTTGCTCCCATGTACCTCCTTTGATACCATCTGGATTACGGAATCTAGCCTTCTGCGATAAAGACGCAGGAATCCTTTCATACTCAACGCGGATAGCTGGTACATCACCCATAAACCATGACTCCAGTTCTTCTATAGCAATTCTATGGAGAACAATATTTCCTTTTTGTTTAGTGACGACACTACTAGCATCACAAAGCTGTTTTTTTAATACATCACATTCATTTCTATCTTGATCGACTAAAATCACAATACGCCAGTCGTCCGGTACGAATTTGGCATAAGATTGCATACGTTCAGGAAGTCTCTTTAAAAGTCTATCTTTATTTTGAAAATTATGGATTGTAAATGTATGATTACTACCTACTATTTTGGGCACAATAATATTCAAAGTTATTTCGGCTGAATATTCTTCTAGCAAAAACTCTATATGCATGATTACTCCGATTAATAGGGTAATCCTCGAAGATATCCTTCAGCCCAGAGGTCTCCTAAGCCAGCTTGGGATTCTATAAAATGTTTAGCATCAGGGATTTGGTCAGCCCTAGTAACAGTTGTATAACCATTATTTTCACGTTGGAAAATCCAAAGATATTTAGGGTCTTTAATGGTATTTACAAAAAATGGTGAGTGGGTTGATACAAACACTTGTGCGCCTTGAGAATAAGCCAGTAGCTCTTCGCTGAGAGGTTCAAGCAGTCGATGGTGAAGCCCATTCTCCGGTTCTTCGATGCAAATTAATTGGGGTGGATTAGGGTCATTTATTAAAATCAAGTATGCCAATAATTTAAGTGTTCCATCTGAAGCAAACCGAGCTAAAAATGGTCTACTAAAAGGTGCATCTTTAAATAATAGAGCCAGCCTACCATCAATAGTTGGCTCCGACTCTACTTTTTCTAACTGGGGAACATAACGAGCTAGTATCTTCAGGATTTTGGATAAAATATCGGGATGTTCATCCGCAATGTATTGAACCACATTAGCAATATTGTCACCTTCACGAGAAAGATGTTCCATTGCACCGACAATCGCTAACTGACGAGCTTGATCTGGTATGAAATAGGAGAGGAACCATCCCTCAATAAACCGTCGCAAGCTAGTAATGCGCGGGTTCTCTGACAATTGACCAATTGTTTTAATAGCAAGTGAACTTGGATCGTCCATTTGATAGTAGATTCTGCGGTCATTTATTTCCGGATTTTCACCGCTAATTACCTCACCTCCACCATTTTCAAACTTAAGAAAGTCAAATGGTTTACCATGAGAGCCTCTTCTCCAGTTAAGAGTTTCCCTCGAAACAATTGGGGTTCCATTTTTTAGACCAATGGCAACAGTATAAGTGATAACTGGAAATTTTTTATCCTCACGATACTTAATAGCAATTTCAATCTCTTGACTTTTACAATCACGGGAAATTACTTCTTGAAAGCGTCCTCGTTTTTCTAAAGCCTTCCTAACATTAGTTGTGAGGCAATCTGACAAAAAACCTATCACATCAAAAAAGGTAGTCTTGCCGCTGCCGTTGGGACCTAGAAAAATGGAAAAAGGTTTGATATCTTTCAGGGTAATATTTTGCAGAACCCGATAGTTTTTGACCGAAATTTGTTCAATTCTTGCCATTACATCACTTATACAACTTTACTGGCATGGTTGCCGAAAATGTTAACAAAAATAGGAAGGGTACGGTATACCGTACCCTTAATAAACTTGTCACAAATTAGCCGACTTTGACAGTAGCTAAAGAGCAAATTTTTTACGCTTCATCTAAAGCAACAATCCCCGGCAATTCCTTGCCTTCGAGTAACTCCAAGCTAGCGCCGCCGCCAGTGGAAATGTGGCTCATTTGGTCAGCTAAACCAACCTTTTCCACAGCCGCTACAGAGTCACCACCACCGATAATGGTAGTAGCGCCAGATTTGCCGATTTCAGCCAGAGTATGAGCGATCGCTTCCGTACCAACGGCAAATTTATCAAACTCAAACACGCCCATCGGACCATTCCAAATCACCGACTTGCAGTCAGCAAGGGCTTCTTGGAACACCTTCACTGAATCGGGACCAATATCCAAACCCATGCCATCATCGGGGATATTGTCAATGCTGACAGTTGTCGCATTTGCATCCGGCGCAAATTTATCAGCTACTACCACATCTGTGGGTAAAAGTAAAGTAACGCCCCGTTCCTTAGCCTTAGCTTCCAAAGCCTTCGCCAACTCCAGCTTGTCTTCTTCCACCAGAGACTTACCGACTTTTAAACCACGGGCTTTGTAGAAAGTGAAAATCATTCCACCGCCGATAATTAACTTGTCGCACTTTTCCAACAGCGTTTCAATCACGCCTATTTTGCTGGAAACTTTGGAACCGCCGATAATAGCTGCCAGAGGACGCTGAGGATTAGCGATCGCATTTTGCAGATACTGCAATTCCTTCTCAATCAAATATCCACCAACGGAAGGACTCAGATAGTGAGTTACGCCCTCAGTGGAAGCATGAGCGCGGTGTGCCGTACCAAAAGCGTCATTTACATATAAATCAGCATTAGCAGCCAATTTTTGGGCAAATTCCGGGTCATTTTTTTCCTCTTCCTTGTAGAAGCGGACATTTTCTAGCAACAGCACTTGACCATTTTGCATCGCCGCCACTTTGGCTGCAACATCATCTCCGATACAGTCATCAGTCTTAATGACCTCTTCTCCCAGCAACTCAGAGAGACGCTTGGCAACCGGAGTTAAGCGCAACTTGTCATCCACACCCTTGGGACGACCAAAATGGCTTGCTAGAATGACCTTAGCTCCTTTCTGCTTCAAATCCTGGATGGTTGGCAAAGCGGCGCGAATGCGAGTATCGTCAGTAATGTTGCCTTGGTCATCCAAAGGCACATTAAAGTCAACCCGCACAAGGGCGCGTTTACCAGATAATTCAGACGCAGATAAATTTGCTAAAGTTTTTTTGGACACAGCCAAATCCTCCTGATTGCCTTTTTGTTATTGTTTTGAAAGTAGAACCATCCAGATTTTACCGGAGTCGGGGGTGCGGAAGTGAGAGATTATGTTTAAGACAGTTTTATTTCCAATCGATCAAAGTCGGGAAGCGCGGGAAGCCGCCGATGTTGTTGCCAACATCGTCCAAAAGTACGGCAGTCGCCTAGTGCTGCTGTCAGTAGTGGAAGAACCCCCTACAGACGCGCCTGGTGCAGATATCATGGCATCACCAGAGACAGTAGCCAAACTGCTGCAAAATGCTCAAGCTTTATTCTCCCAGCAAGGAATTGAAGCTCAAACCATTGAAAGAGAAGGCAAACCAGCTTTTACCATTTGCGACGTTGCCGATGAAATTAATGCAGATTTAATCATCATGGGCTGTCGGGGGCTGGGTTTGACAGAAGAAGGGGCAACAGATAGCGTTACCACCCGCGTGATTAACCTGTCACCATGTCCCGTGTTGATAGTACCGTAATCAAGTTAGGAGGCGCCCAGGCGCGGAGTTAAGAGTTAGGAGTTAATTGTAAATTTGTAGGGTGCGTTAACTAAGTGTAACGCACCTTTTTCAACTTGGAAAATTCTTGCTTATGCAGCATTATTAAAGTTAAGAGTTAATTTGTCGGGTGCGTCAAGCGGTTCCGGCATACAAGAAAAACCGAAAGTACGGCACCTTTTTCAACTTGGAAAATTCTTAATGAGTTAATCTTCTTCATTTTCTCTAATTGCTATTTCAACTTCATCAGGATATGCCTTTGCATAAGCCCAAGCATTTGCTAAGTCAGCAGCAGTTAGAGTTGGATAGTCATTTAAAAGTTGTGCTTCACTAATACCTAAACGACGAGCATTCACCAATACCCAAACTGGAATGCGAGTATTTACGATACAAGCATCACCACCACACACGCCAAGAGTTTTTTCAATGCCTTGCCAAGTGTTAGTTAAACTTTGAATTAATATCTGTATTGCCTGAGCTTTTTCTGTCGGAGTTAATGCTAGTAGTTGTTTCTCTAATTCTTGAAGCGTCATAGTTAATATTACCTTGGGTTAGATGAATTTATCTGTTGCATTCTTTTTTCGCTCTTGGTATCAATTACTTGAAAACAGCAATTTGTCGAGCATTTTAATAACAATAATAAACAGCGATCGCCCCCATCTTCCCTTCTCTTCCCTCCTCTTCCTCCTTCGCGTCCTAGCCTTCGGCATCCCCGAAGGGGTACGCGGTTTATTCCCCCAACTCCCCAAACAACCCAGCCAACACCACATTAGAAAACAAAAACCCCTCAGGATCGCACAACCTCAACCTCCCTTCCACAACCTCCACCCAACCCTTCTCAAAATGCGATCGCATACACTTGCAAATCTCCTCCACCTTCTCTTCCCCAAACTCCACCGCCAACACCCCCAAATCCAAACCCTCAGCCAAACGCAACCCCAGCATTAAAGTGTCTAACAAAACTTCATCCCTTGGTGTCATTTCGCAATCAACTACACACCCAGCTTCCACCCAAGAGTAATACTCTTTCGTTTTACGCGGACGGTTAAATCTTTTCCCCTCAACATAACTCGCCGCGCCCATACCAAAGCCATAATAAGGGCGGTTTTCCCAATAAACCCGATTGTGGCGACATTGATGTCCCGGTTTGGCATAATTGGAAATTTCATAATGTTCGTATCCCGCACTCGTTAAAACTTGTTGTGCCGTTTGATACATTTTGACAGTGGCTTCATCCGTCGGTAAAGGTCGATCCCCAGGTTTAAAGTAACGACCAAAAGCCGTCCCCGGTTCGATGGTAAGGTCATAGATAGATATATGAGTGGGTATTAATGCCACCGCTTTTTCTAAAGAATCGTGCCATAAATCCAAAGACTGATGCGGCAAACCGGAAATCAAGTCTAAACTAAATTCGGGAACCTCGACTTGGCGGATTAGTTCAACAGCTGCAAAGATATCTGCAACCGAGTGCGATCGCCCGCAAAGTTTCAACAATTCATCCTGAAACGCTTGTACGCCCAAACTCACCCGGTTCACGCCCAAACTGCGATAGCCTGAAATATGTGCGAAATCAAACGTACCGGGGTCCATTTCCATCGAAATTTCCGCCCCAGGAGAGATACCAAACTTCTGCTCTAAGGCTGCTAGTATACGTTGTAACTGCAAAGTTGATAGCAGCGAAGGAGTTCCGCCACCAAAGAAAATTGTCTTTAAAGGTTCACCGAGGGCTGGTGTAATGGCAATTTCTTGACACAGCACCTCAACATATTGGGAGATAGTACCAGATGTTTCACCCCGCAGGCGATCGCCGACAACAGACACCGGAAAATCACAATAAAAACACCGCCGCCGACAAAAGGGAATATGTACGTAAGCAGAACTCGGAATGCCAGAAAAACTTACTTTTTGACTCATTTTGAGAAACAATTAAATAATGATTGCTGAAAATTACAAATAATGAAAAATTAACTAGTTTTTTACAATTTATTATTCTTTTACAACGAAAACATAAAATTAATAAAGTATATAACTCTTTAGTTATAATGATTGCAGATTATGTTAGCCAAAATCCCCGAAAATCTCACAAAACCCTTAGTATGACCGTAAATATTCCTAAACCTATCTTGCCAATGATATAAAAAATACTTCATTCTATCGAGTACCTACAATTGCAGGAAAACAAGACAATCATGCTTGATGCCATTATTATTTTCTCATTCATCCTGGCAGCGGCGGGGGTAGGGTTCTACAGCACCGATCTCCTACCAAATGGAGCATTAGATCGTGTTACAAATCTTGATGCTTTACGCTTAGTAGTTGCTGTCTTTGCCGCCATTATTGGGGGCGCAGTCGGGCTGAGATTCCAGACTGGTTATCGCCGTTTGGAAGCGCAAGTCCGGGAATTACCCCTCGAAGTTATTTTGACCCGTGCCATTGGTTTAGTCATCGGGCTATTGATGGCTAACTTAATGCTAGCGCCTTTATTCTTGCTGCCAATTCCGGTAGATTTTGGTTTTATTAAACCATTAGTAGCTGTTGTGGGCAGTATCGTGCTTGCTTATACAGGCATGAATTTAGCAGATACTCACGGGCGGGGCTTATTGCGCTTTATCAATCCCAATACAGTGGAATCAATGGTAGTGGAAGGTACATTAAAACCTGCCAATACTAAAGTGTTAGACACTAGTTGCATTATCGACGGTCGCATTGAAACGCTGTTAGAAACAGGGTTTTTGGAAGGGCAAATCATTGTACCGCAATTTGTATTGCAAGAATTGCAACAAGTAGCGGACGCCAGCAAAGACCAAAAGCGGGTGCGAGGAAGGCGCGGTTTGGAGATTCTCAACCGAATAAAGGAAGCGTATCCCGATCGCATTTTAATCAACGCCGCCGATTACGAAGATATTCCCACGGTGGATGCGAAGTTAGTACGATTTGCCCAAGAAATCAACGGCACATTGTTAACTAATGATTACAATTTATCGAAAGTTGCCAGCGTGCAGAAAGTGCCTGTTTTAAATGTTAACGATTTGGTAAATGCAGTGCGTCCCAGTTATTTACCAGGCGATAACATTGATATAAAGATTCTCAAAGAAGGCAAAGAACCGAGTCAGGGAATAGGTTATCTCGACGATGGCACAATGGTTGTCGTTGAAGAAGGTAGCAGTTATGTGGGAGGCGAATTGCGGGTAGTAGTTACCAGTGCTTTGCAGACTTCCGCCGGAAGGATGATTTTTGCCAAACCCCAAGCTTCAGCATTTGCTTGAAAAAATGGGACGTTTGACGAGAGTTAAATTATGCCATCGGTGCAGTCAACCTGCACCGATTTTATTTAGGGTAAAGTATTCTGTGCCACAACGTCCTGTCGAACCGAACCACGAGTACGTAAACCCCGCCCCAAATCTCATAACTTATAACTTATCTAGGTTTAGTAATATTTGTGTATTTTATTTCCGATCAAATAACAAAGTACTAGGAAAAGTAAGAAAAAAGCAAGAAAATTAATTAACAGGGAACTCTTGATAGGGAATAGGGAACAGAAGACAGCGCTTAGTGGGGATTTTAACCCCACCAAGTGCCAGACCACTTATAGAAGTGGGGGCATAAGACAAGCGTGCCGGGCACAGTAGAGAAGCGGCAACGGGAAACTCCATTCTTCCGTTGCCCTTTGCCCGTTGCCCGTTGCCTGTTCCCTTTCTTTGGTGAGTTTTGAATTAATATCATATTGAATTTGCCTAACGTTCATAAATTTCTAACGGCAAATCATCTGGGTCTTTAAAAAAAGTAAACTTTTTACCTGTAAGTTCATCAACTCGAATATTTTCAACTTCTACACCCTGAGATTGTAAATAAATCACATTTTCCTCTATATCATCCACCTCAAAAGCCAAATGTCTTAACCCACAAGCCTCCGGATTACTAACTCTTTTAGGAGGATTTGGAAAAGAAAACAACTCAATCTGCACATTATCTGCTACTCGTAAATCTAACTTATAAGAACTTCTTTCAGCGCGAAAACTTTCTTCAATAATCGCAAAACCTAAAACTTCCACATAAAACCTTTTTGAACACTCATAATCAGAACAAATAACCGCCACATGATGAACTTTATTAATCTTCATTCTCTCTTCCTCTCTTCCTCCGCGTCCTCCGCGTCCTCTGCGGTTAATTCCTCTTAAAAATATTAATAGGGCAGGCTGTCCGGCCCGCCCCACAAATTAAGAATCCTGTAAAATAGTCTTTGATGCAATCCTAGTTTTCTTGCGGTCTGACTCCGATAAATCCTCCCCAGCTTGCAAACGCGTGGCAGAAGTTTGCAACACCGTCGCCGCATTAGTATCTCCCATTTGCAAAGCAGTTTTCGCCGCAGTTTGCATCATAGTCGCCGCACCAAGGCGATCGCCTTGTTGCAACTTCGCTTCCGCCATTTGGGTTTGGCGATATTTCGCTAAAGCCAAAATCGACTGCTGTACTTGGCTGTCAACCACTGGTTGATAAGCCTTAACAACATTTACCTCCACAGGCACAATAGGAGAAAGCAAACCCTGCTTATTTATAGCCGGGTCATCATAACGGATTTGTAAATTAGCGATCGCCTGTTTGCCTTCTGGTAATTGTCCGATGTAAAGATTCGTCAAAATCATGCGTTGGACATCCTTCATCAAATCTCCCACGCGCACCGCAAAGCGTCCATCCGCTTCTTGCTGCACAGGTAATTCAATGACATCAGGAGAAACTTGGGCGATCGGTTTAAGTTCAGCTAACCGCACATTCGGCATCAGAGAAAATAGCAAGTAAGCATTAGTCAGTCCCACAGACTGAATACGCCTAAACAATCGGCTAAACTCATCCACCGCTTGTTCGGGACGCTCAATATAAGCTAAAGTACCACCACCAACATCAGCAATTTGTTCCAACAAATCCTGATTCCAGCTATTACCAAATCCCAAAGTATTAATAGTCAAATTAGCGTTTGCAGCCAAAAGCGCAAGTTCCAGACAGCGTTTATTATCATCCGTCCCAAACTCCCACTTCCAAATTCGCAAAGCACTTTGACCGTGACCGTCTGTAAGCAGAAATGCGTGGGAAACAGTTCCGACAATTTCCTTAGTAAGTTCTTTAATTCCCAATCGCAAACCTTCAGCAATCGCCGTACCGCCATCAGCTTCCAATTGACTTGCAATTTGGGCTTTTAGGCGA
This sequence comes from Heteroscytonema crispum UTEX LB 1556, assembly GCA_044006015.1. GTDB lineage: Bacteria > Cyanobacteriota > Cyanobacteriia > Cyanobacteriales > Nostocaceae > Heteroscytonema > Heteroscytonema crispum. The sequence continues at coordinate 67,264 of JBIPDF010000016.1, read as the reverse complement.
TCGCGGTTTTCGATGACTTGGTTAGGTATTAATACTTGCGCCGAATCATCAAAAGTTACAACGGAAATGCGATCGCCCGGTTTTAATTGATCCAATAACCGTTCAACAGCCTGTTTGACCGTGTTAATTGCTGTCCCACTCATGGAACCACTTTTATCCAAAATCAAACATAAATTGAGCGGCACATTGGAGTCAAGCTCACCAGCGATCGCCGAAATTGAAATCCCCAATTGACGCTGACTGCTAGCAGCAACCGCGTCAACATTGGCATCATTGAGTGCCGAAAGCAACTTTACTTTCATTGGGGAGGGGTATCCTGCAAAACAGTTTTAGACACAATTCTAGTTTTCTTGCGATCGCTTTCGGATAACTCTTCACCAGCTTGCAAGCGAGTTGCAGAAACTTGCAACACCGTCGCCGCACTTTTATCGCCCATTTGCAAAGCCGTTTTCGCTGCAGTTTGCAACATCGTCGCCGCACCAACGCGATCGCCTTGTTGCAATTTCGCCTCTGCCAATTGAGTTTGGCGATACTTCGCCAATGCTAAAATAGATTGTTGCACCTCTGGATTGGGAGACGCTTGATAAACCCGCGTGACAGTCGCCTCCACAGGGATAGTTTCGGAAAGCAACCCTGTTTGATTTTGGGCTGGGTCGTCATAACGGACTTGTAACTTAGCAATAGTTTGTCTGCCTTCAGCCAGCTGTCCGATATAAAGATTTGCTAAAATTTTGCGTTCCCCATCCTTCATCAAATCGCCCAAACGCACAGCCAAACGATTATCAGCTTCGTATTGCACCGGTAACTCAATCGTATCAGGAGCAACTTGAGCGATCGGTTTAAGTTCAGCCAATCGCACATTCGGCATTAGAGAAAATAACAAATAAGCATTAGTCAATCCTACCGTTTGCATCCGGGTAAACAAACGACCAAATTCTTCAACCGCCTTTTCTGGTTGTTGAATATAAGACAAAGTACCCAAACCGGCATCAGCGATTTTTTCCAGAATATCCTGGTTCCAATTGTCGCCAAAACCCAAAGTGTTTAAAGTTAAATTGTAACTAGCAGCCAAATGGGCGAACTTCAAACAGCGGTTATTGTCCCCGTGTTCATTTTCACCATCAGTTAATAAAAACGCTTGAGAAATAGTTTCTCTTTTGCCCTTAGCAAGTTCCTCAATTCCCAAACGCAAACCTTCATCAATCGCAGTTCCCCCATCAGCAGCAAGGCGGTTAATTTGCTGTTTGACGTGTTCCGGGTCTTCGATAATTTGATTGGGGACTAAAACCTTAGCACGGTGGTCAAAAACAACAATACTAAGGCGATCGCCAGGATTAAGTCTGTCAACAAGACGACAAGCCGCCTTTTTGACAGTTTCCAGCGGTCGTCCATTCATCGAACCACTATGGTCAAGAATTAGGCATAAATTCAGCGGGACATTGCGATCCATTAATTCAGCGATCGCAGAAATAGAAATCGCCAACTGACGTTGACTATTCAGTTGATTCGCGTCCAAAGTCCCATCATTCAACGCAGGCTGCAAGCTAACCTTCATAACCCAAAGTCCTTATCCAGGATATACATATTAATAAATAACTTCAAAGAGCAACATCAGCGCTACGGAAAGTTCATCTAATCCAAATAAGTTAATAATATTCACAATATTTTAGTAGACCCCCATACATTTTGGAACGAAGAAATCAAAAACCTTCCTCCCCCAAATTTATCTTTACCAATGCCCCATGCCCCATGCCCCATGCCCCATGCCCCATTTTAAACATAACCAAAACAGACAAACCCATTCGTACGCTAGCATAGCGAGAAATCCGCACCTCAACATGAGCTGCCAAAGCGCTAGTATGTATTACAGTTAACGGCATTAATTTCAGGCAACAGTTGCTATGGACATATCCCCCATCAAGGCTGTGCAAGCCCCCTACTACGGCGATAACTTCTACCGCACACCTCCACCAGATTTACCTTCCTTATTATTAAAGGAACGAATTGTTTATCTGGGTATGCCACTGGTGCCTGCTGTCACGGAACTCATCGTAGCCGAACTGCTGTATTTGCAGTCCGATGACCCAGAAAAACCTATAAAAATCTACATAAACTCCACCGGCACCTCCGGTTACAGTGGCGAACCCATTGGCTTTGAAACCGAAGCCTTCGCCATCTATGACACAATGAAATACATCAAGCCACCCATCCACACCATTTGCATCGGTTCGGCGATGGGTATGGCAGCAATGCTTCTCAGTGCTGGAACAAAAGGTTGCCGCGCCAGCTTGCCCAACTCTTCCATTATCCTGCACCAGCCCAAGAGCTACGCCCAAGGTCAAGCAAGCGATATTCAAATCCGGGCGAAAGAAGTTCTGGCAAATAAAGCGTCATTGGTCGATATCCTGTCTCGCACCACCGGACAGCAACCAGAAAAAATTACCAAGGATATGGATAGGTTGTTGTATATGACACCCTACCAAGCGAAGGAATACGGTTTAATTGACCGAGTTTTCGAGAAAGAAGAACTCGCCAATCCCCCCCTCCCCGCAGGAGTCCTTTAAAAAGAGTTATGAGTTATGAGTTATGAGTTATGAGTTATGAGTTATGAGTTATGAGTTATGAGTTATGAGTTATGAGTCCTGAGTATTGAGTTCTGAGTTATGAAAGTTAAAAAATGAGTCTTGGGTTAAAGCAATGTTTTAACTGGGCGCCTCCTAACTCCTAACTCCTAACTCCTAACCCCTAACTCCTAACCCCTAACTCCTAACTCCTAACTCCTAACTCCTAACTCCTAACTCCTAACTTCCTCACACCCAGTTATTGACAAACGGAGTAAATTATGCCTATAGGCGTTCCGAAAGTTCCCTACCGCATGCCAGGGGAACAATATACACAGTGGGTTGATATCTACAATCGTCTTTACCGGGAACGCATTATTTTCCTGGGAAGAGACATTGACGATGAAATCGCCAACCAAATTATCGCCGTCATGCTCTATTTGGATTCGGAAGATCCAGGTAAAGATATTTATTTATACATCAACTCTCCCGGTGGGATGGTTACCTCTGGTTTGGCGATTTATGACACCATGCAACACATCAAATCAGATGTGGTCACAATTTGCGTCGGTTTAGCCGCCTCAATGGGTTCCTTCTTGCTGGCTGCTGGCACCAAAGGCAAACGTTTAGCATTGCCTCACTCGCGGATTATGATACACCAACCTTCTGGTGGTACACGCGGGCAAGCAAGCGATATTGAAATTGAAGCCAGAGAGATTCTGCGAATTCGCCACCAGCTCAACCAGATTTACGCTGATAACACCGGTCAAACTTTGGCGAAGATTGAAAAAGACATGGATCGTGACTTTTTCATGTCTGCTGCTGAAGCGAAGGAATACGGTTTAATCGATCGCGTGATTGAAGAACGCCCGTAGAAGAGGAGGGGGAGAGGGGGGGAGAGGGGGAGAGGGGGAGACGGGTGTGGGGGACAAGGAGATACAGAAATATTCTTTGCCTCTTTCTCTCCCCATTTCCCCCCAACAAGAGCGAAAGTGGAGGCCCCTAGCCCCCCATCTCCCCCCAACCCCACAAGTAAGGGGACCGGTAGCCCCCCCTCTCCCCCTCTCCCCCACACAGTCGGCAAAAATTGTCAGGTGTGAACTAAAAATTAAAAAATAAGTCTTTATTATTAATACTTCAGGCTTTAAGCTGATAGCTGATAGCTGATATTCGCGCTTGTTGATAGCTCAAGATGGATCTTGGAGATTGCTACCGTTTATTGGGTTTAAGGTCGGGGGCTTCTTTTGCCGACATCAAAGCGTCTTATCGACGATTGGCGCAGCAATATCATCCCGACATCAACCCAGATGACAATAAAGCAAAAGAAAAGTTTATTGCCTTAACCGAGGCTTACAAGCTTCTGTTGCAGGTAATACCGCCACAGGAAACTGTCCCACAGTCAAGTCCGTCGCCACCGTCTGCGCGTCAGGAAACTGCACGTCAAGAAAGAAGAACAACGCGACAAGAACCAGCTGCAACTCAGGTAAAACCTAAGGATAAGCCACCGCCAAAGCCGCCGAATATTTCCGAAATAGAACAGCGCCTAAAGTGGAAGACTTACGAACAATTGCAGCGGTTTTTGAAAGAAAGACGTTTTCCACAAGCGATCGCATTAGCGGAAGCTTTAGCTGAACGTTTACCAGATGATGCCGAAGTGCGACAATGGCAAGCGATCGCCTACCAAATTTGGGGACGGGCGCTAATTGCTGACAACCAACTGCTCAAAGCTAGAATTTACCTGAAAAAAGCCCTAAAGACCGACCCCAACAACAAGTCTCTTTGGTATGAAGTACAGCGAGACTTTCAGAAGTTAGAGCAGGTTTTTTGATTAAGGCACGTAATTGTGGGTGCATTTTTTTCGTTGTGTTGTTATTTGTCAAAAGTCTGAAATTAATTATAAATATCTCTTGACAAATGACAGTTTAAATGCATTATATTATCAAGTTGCATGAAGTGCAGCGCAATTTTAATTAAAAACGAGAATCCCGGTAAATAAGTGCGAAACCGGGATTCTGAAACTTTCAATTTTCACAATAGGACTTACGCAAAACACAACGCTCATGCTTCGGTAATTCATGAATTACCGCTACTGTTGAATGAGCTTCTCAACCACGTGTTTTGCGTAAGTCCTGCACAAGTCAAATAGGATTGCTATAGAGCAGATTTTCTAAAGTCTTTAGATACCAACTTTAAGCATAAATATTTTTACGCAAATGAGATAATTTATTTTTTTTGCGTGTTAATACTATAGGTTTTGTCTCATTTACCAGTTAAAACAGATTCAAGCTACTGATGCATAATCAAGCTCATTCTATCAGGCGACTTCCTCTTTTCATGTCTGAGGTTGCCCCACACTGTAGCTTTACCTGCCAGCTTTTTATGTGCTTTTTCAGGCTACTCAATTAGCACAACGGGGGTGGGATGTTTCAACTTAGAATCAACCAGCCTCAAAAGTAATCAGGGGAATGCAACTGCCACTTAAACACCAAGAAATACAAATCTAAAACTTGGCTTGCGCGTAGAAACTGCTGTTGCATTAGCACAGATTTTTCCAACTATGCCGTTAATTTGAATGTCGTGATTGCGACCTAATTTGTTTCCCGTTTTTGGCTCGATTTCAAAAGTAATTTACATTCGTGAGGACTTGACTATGTTACGTCGTTCTTTGTTCGTTTCTGCTTTGTTGCTTGCTGGTGCTTTTGGTTTTGCTTCTAGCGCTAAAGCTGTAGATCAACCTGTAACTTTCGGTGCGACTATTGATGCTACTTGTAATTTGACTACCCCTGCGACAGGTTCTTTGGCAGGATCGCTGATTCCCAATGCTACCAAGACTGTTCTGAGTACCACTGGCGGTACACCTGCACGCATTGGTGTAGATTGTGGTACTGGAAAAATCAAGGTTTCTGACCCTGTTCTAACCAGCTATCCTGCTGGTTATACTGATACTCCCACTAACACCGCAACAATCACCACTTTAAGCGGTCAAACCACTGGCACTACCGATCTTACTTTAGTCCCTGGTGACAAAGGAGATGCTGTTGTAAAGATGACGTCATCAAATGGTGATACAGAGTTCCCTGCTGGTGACTACGAATACACGGTCACTGTTACCGCTACTCCCTAGACAATAATTTCTCAGTTGACAGCCGTCACCCTCTCTTGGGTGAGGCTACGCTGACAAAAAAGGTGGAGTGATGTCACACCTAACCCCTTCCCGCAAGCGAGAAGGGGAATTTTTTGCGTAATCTCCAGCGGCTTGAGAAACCGATTTTTTGGATGTTGAGATTACGGGCAATTAAGCGGATTTAATATCAACTCAGGCAAATACTGTGAATTATACGGATATCATTTGCTAATAATGCTGCTAAAACAGAATCACTAGTTGCTGGGAATTGGCAATTGAAGAGTTATGAATTATGAGTTATGAGTTATGAGTTAATATTTCCAACTCTTAACTCCTCACTCTTAACTCCTAATTATTCGATTACTAATTGCCAATTTATTATTGGCAGGTATTTACCAAAAATATATAAATTTGTGTGGCATTAAATAAGCCTACCACAAGCCATAATCAACTTGATAAAAAGTGGAAAAGGCAAGCTTTTCATAGTCTTTATGTGTTTGGAGAGTAGAAATTACAATGTTTTTTTCAACTAAAAACGTGGGAGTCTTTTGGGCACCGCTTTGTACTGCTTTGCGTATTAGTACTTGGGCTTCAAATGCTGCTTTACTTTGGGCAGGAGCAAGTCAAGCACAGGTCAGTCTATCACCGCTGAAAATAGAAGTACAAACGAATCGCGGTCAAGCCCAAGGCGTTATTAATATTACAAATACTAGTAACGAAACCTTCCGTGCCCGCGTCTACGCTGAATCTTTTACATACCATCAAGATAAGGGTTTTGAAACTTTACCTTCTAGCCCTACTGATTTAAGACCATATCTGCAATTCTCACCCCGTGAACTTGTTGTCCCACCGGGAACAACTAGAAGAGTACGCCTTAATGCTCGTTTGGCAGCCAATTTGCCACATGGGGAATATCGGACAATGATTTTCACCGAACCCCTGAAGGCGAATAATGTCAACAATGGGAATGGAATTACTACTAGGATTATCACTCGTGTTGGCTCTGCTTTCTTTGTCCGTAAAGGAGATGTGCGCCCTAATTTAACTGTGGATAGTGCTAGATGGAATGGCGACGCTAAGAAGATTCAAATGTTAGTACGCAACACTGGTAAGGCGTCTGCTTTCGCGTCTATTAAATGGATTCTCAAGCAAGGCGAAACGGTTATCAAAACTGGGGAAGCACCATCTGCGGGTATTGTGCCAGAAAGCGATCGCAATTTGATTTTAAATCGCGAGGAGAAGGATGAACTAACTCTTTCTCCGGGAACATATCAACTAAGTGGCGAGTTGATATGGGGTGAAAATAACAAAAATACACTTCCGTTCAAGCTGGATTTAACTGTACTAGCAGCAGCCGCCGCCGCGTCACCTGAAGTTAGAAGGAAAAGGTAAAAGTAAGCATGAAAAATCCTCTGTTTTACCTTTTAGCTTTTGTGGCTAGCTTTCTTTGTGCGACTTTGGTGAAGGCTGAAAACCCCACCCCCAGCCCCTCTACCACGGGAAGGAGGGGAGAAGTTAGCAGTGAGGTTTTAGATGTTTCCAAGCCTGCGCTAGATGTTTTGGCTAATTTGTCAGAAGACACTCAGACGAAACAAGGTGAACTTTCCTTGGCTGAAAGGTTAAAAAGTTTGAGGATTAGCGATCGCACTCGTGCGGATTTACGAGAAAGGCTGCTTCGACACAGGCAAGCGGCTAAATCTCTAGAAAAACAGGATTCTATTTGGCGTCAACGGTTAAAGCCTGCGCCGTCTAAAGATGACATTGATTTTAGATCCCCCCTCTCCCCCCTCCCGGGGGGTACTAGTTCCCAAAAAGTCCCTCAGGAGGGGGCTAATGAAAAGACTCAGCAGCCGTCAAAGACTCAGCAGCCGTCTACGCCTACGTTGTCAGTTGCTGATGAATTAGAAAAAATTACAAAGGATTTCAGTGTATTTCCGGTAGGTTTAAATCTGGGCAAACGCAATGTTAATCCCAGTATGATGGTACGGGGTCAAGAAGACGGGACGCAGGCAATTAATTTTGAAAATTGGCTGTTGTCCTTCGATGATGTAGTTCAAGCGTTGAATTTAGACCTGAAAACTCTGCCAGATGGTCAAATAGAAGTGCGATCGCCTGGTTTTGTGACTCGCATTGACCCAAAAAAACTTCGCAACGATTCACAATTAGGGTTAGTATTTTCGATTCAAGATTTAGATACTTTGTTTGGTATTAAGGCAAAATTTAATCTCATTGAATACGCAATTGAGTTAGATTTACCTTGGCTGAATCAATCGGGAAGTAGGATTGGGTCAGCAGAAATTCCGATTATATTAGAAGGTTTGCCACGCATTTCACCTGGTGATTTTAGTTTTGGGGCGATTGAACAAAAAGTCAATGCAAGCGGTACTCAAGGCAGTTCAAACAGTTACAGAGGTGATTTATTAGCTATTGGTAGTGCGTTTGGTGGTAGTTGGTTTTTACGTACCGACCAACCAAATTTCCAAGATGCTAATAGTTGGAGAATTGCGGAAGCTCAGTTTTTGCGACAATCTAATCAAGCTGATTATATTCTCGGTTCCCAGCCAACTTTTTGGCGAAGTCAAGCAACAAGGGATTATTGGGGTTTTACATATATTCAAAGACAGAAATTTGTCCCGCCTCAACAATTCAGCGGTTACTTCGATCCTCGCCAACGGTTGCAATCAGCGCAAATTGGACGCACGATTACTGGTAGAGCCGAACCGGGTACATTAGTAAGATTAGTAGAAGCTTTTGGCGATCGCATTCTTGGCGAAGTTTTGGTTGATTCCTCTGGCATCTATCGCTTTGAAAATGTCAAGAGTAATAATCAGTATTTTGGCAGTAGTTATCGCGTCTTGCTGTACCCAGATGGACGACTCACAGCCCAACCAATAATTCGCGAGGCTACTTATTCTGTTGTACCGGGACAATTACCAGCAGGCGCTTCGGCGTTTGTTGTTTCTGGTGGGTTGCGGCGAGAATTTGCCAATGAAAGTCTGTTGGGAGACTTTTCAGATTTTCGGGGTGGAATTTCGCAAAGATGGGGTTTATCGGAAAATCTCACAGTTGGTGTAGGCGGAGTGTATGACGAATCTGCTAGAGGTTTGGCAGAATTATTTTATCGTCCGGCAAATTTGCCTTTGCAAGTAGCAGTTTCTGCACTCACGGGTAATAAATGGGATATCAACGCAGACATTCGTTTTAATCCGACCCGCAGTTTGAGTGCTGGATATACACGCGATCGCTTTTCTAGTAGATTTAATTTAGATTGGCGAGTGTTTCCCGGCTTGAGTTTATTTGCAACCACCGATAGCCGCAACGCCACAGCAGGGGGGGTGCAACTTAACTTTAGCGGTAGAAATGCTTTTACTTTTGCCCGTGTGAGTTTAGATACTGAAAATCGCCTGCGCTGGACTTTGCTGCAACGTCTCGGCGCACTGGAATTAAACCAACGCGGTAACGAAATTGGTACTTTGTCGGAACTTAGCTTTAACTTATCTAGAAACAGCAGCTTTTTGAATTTGGGAAATTCGTTACTGTTAAGTTATGAAACACGCACCTCAAACAATAGCAATAACTTACTTTCCTTGGGTTGGCGGTATCGTTTGCCACAACGGGCAAGCGATGATAACTATCTTTGGGAAGCACAGTTAGGTTATGGTATTGGTTCTCAGGGTAGTGGAGCGATCGCCACATTATCAACTACAGTTATACCAGGTATTATGTTGCGGGCGCGTTATCAAGGCGTATCGGTAACTTCCGACCAAGCAAGTTTTAATATAGATTTGGTTTCTAGCTTGGGTTTGCAACGCGGTATAACTCCAGGAAACAGACGTTCGGACTACTTACGTACCCAAGGCGGTTTATTAATACAACCGTTCTACGATAAAAATAATAACGGCAGACAAGATGCTGGAGAAGCATTTTATACAGAAAATGCAGATACACTGCTAGTGGTTAACAATAGAGTAGTTAAATCATTGCAACCGGAAATTAAGAGCGATCGCATTTTGGTACGCTTAAATCCGGGAACTTATCGTTTGGATTTAGATCCAGCAGGTTTCCCTGAAGATTGGCAAGTTACATCTGACGCCTATGCAGTTGATGTTGTCGCAGGTTCTTATACACCGATTTTATTGCCATTAACTCCAGCCTACACCTTTTCGGGAGTTCTCACAGATGCCAAAGGTCAACCAATTAATGGCGCAAAAGTAGAAGCAATTTCAAAAAATAATCCTCAACTGCGGTTATTTTCTGTCACCAACACCGCCGGAGTTTATTATTTAGAAAGGCTGCAACAAGGCACTTACGATTTATTAATTAACGATAAACTTGTTGGTGGTGTGGCGATAAAACTAGATAGTTCTTCAGTAGCTTTTCAAGAACTCAATTTGCAGCAGTCGGAAAATCAAGAATTTCAAGTCATTAATCCTAATGTAAATCAGGGTGCATTACCCAATTCTGTTAAGGAGAAATAATATCAAGTCGGGTAAATTGTCCATAACAACCAAACCTCTCCCCGCCTTTGTCTGGCTACAAAGTCTCCCCTCCCCTACTAGGAGAGGGGGTAGGGGGAGAGGTTCCGCCAGCGTGGATATTACGACTAATTTACCGGACATAATATAAGCATTAATTTATCGGTTGGTGGTAATATCAAATCCGCTTGCACCGGAATTATTTCTCCTTCTTCTCTCTCTGCGCTTTCAGCGTCTCTGCGGTTTTTTTTATCATTCAGATGTTACCGGATTTGATATAATTAATAGAAAGTGTAAGTTTTATGATAATTGCGAAATTTATCCAGCTGGAAAAACTTGTTCGGCAGTTCAATTCAACTCGGGAACTTGTTAGGTCTCCTGCATTGTGTTTCATTAAGCAGAAAAACGCTGTCATCATGAGAATTTTACATACATATTAGGCGTTACCATAAAAACTGGAAACGCCCAACGCAGGTTTAAAACATACCTCCATTATTATTAGCATTTAAGCTGCCAGTAAAGCCTATAAGGGTTGCCAAATGCTGCTTTGTGACTTGATCAAAAATCAAGGTGTCGCTGCCTTGCTTTTGAAAGTCTAAGAAACTATATCTCAAACTACCAGCACAACCAAATAAATCTTGACTTTCAAAATCCTGAATAATGTCTAATCCTTGACCTCTGACAAGAACAAAGGTGTCTTTTCCAGCATCACCCCAGAGTGTATCATTGCCATCACCACCCCAGATAGTATCATCGCCAGCGCCACCCCAGATAGAGTCATTTCCCTCATCACCGTAAAGCTTGTCATTGCCAAGATTGCCATAGATTTTATCGCCACCCGCACCACCGGCGATCGTGTCATCCATGCTAAAAGTTAGACCATAAGCTGGTATAATGTCCGAATTGTCGGGTTTGATGCCCAAATCGCCGTAAAGAATATCGTTTCCAATTCCACCGAAAATGCGATCGCTACCCAATCCACCAAACACAGTGTCATCACCATCTAATGCAGAAATGCGATCGCTTTGATCTGTTCCCATTAAATTAGTATCAGCATTTGGCGTACCGTTGATCGAGTTAGTAGCTGTCGGATTAACGATGATTTTGAAAGTTTGAGTTGTGGAAATGGAAGTATCAAAACCACCATTTGCAGTGCCACCATCATCGCGGACTTTGACTCGAAATTCCGCCGTACCAATTGTACCGCCTGGTGTGTATATTAAGTCACCAGCCTGATTAATTGTCGGTGTACCTTGAACAACGCCTGAATTATTGATGACCTCAACTATGTACTGTGCAACTTTTTGCCCTGATTCATTATCAGCACCAGGATTGAAGCCGTATGCCCAACCTGTAATGGTTTGCTGTCCTGTACCTGCTTTGACACTTTGGTTACCGCCGATGGAGAAAGTGGGGCGATCGTTAACGGGATTGACAGTGATATTGGCTGTTTCCGCAGCAGTACTAAAGGCAGTTGTGCCACCACCTGCACCGGGATTCACACCAGTAGTACCAGAGGCTTTGCCATCAAAGGCATCCCAAGCGCGGAAGGTAATATTAGCCGTGCCATTGTAGTTGGCATTGGGAACAAAACGAATGCGATCGCTTGCTGTATCTCTCAGTAATACTGCGCTAGTTGATGAGACACTAAAGTTACTCCAGTTACTACCACTATCAATAGAGTATTGCCAGCTGCCGTTGGTATTATCTACGGCTGTGACAGCAATTCCTTCCACTGCACCTGTGTCAGGGTCGGTGATGGGGTTGCCGCCTGCGCCACTGGCAATGATGGCAGAAACGAGAGTGCCAGTATTACTGGTGATGAGGATATCTTCATCAATGGCGGTGAGGGTGGGAGTGCCAATATTGTCCAGTGTTGGCGCGGTGTTAACGGGGATGACATTTACAGTGCTGTTGCGTGGGTTCGGCGCTAGCACAACAAAGTCAGCTGAGTTATTATCCGTGTCTGGGTTTCCCTTTGTCCGCACCACAGAATTTGTGTTACTCGGAGCTGCTGTTGGACTTTTTTCAAAGAAATTGGCAGAACTACCATAGCCGACAAAATCAATAATGTTGGCACTCGTTGGACTAGAATCTGTGAGAGCAGTAGTCTGGTTACTGACGAGGGCAACCTTACCTGCTGCAGTACTCATACTAATCGTGCCTGTTGCATCTGGTGTCGGCAAATTGACTACTCCACCCGTCCCAAATGCTTGTTGAATGAGATAGTAACTTCCCGGAGCGATGATACCGGAAAGACGAGTTACTTGCCAGGACGAGCCAGTTGCGGAGGCGTATTGCACTGACCACCCTGATACATTTACAGCGGTCGTCCCGCGATTGAACAGTTCGATAAAGTCATTTTTGTAAAGCGCTCCATTGTTACCACCACCCCCGTAAATTTGGCTAATCACAATATTGCTACTGGGGAAGATGCCGTTTTAATCCTCTAATACCGATGCCTGAAAAGCTAGTGATGTCTCAATTTCCCTCGTTTTCACCTCCAAATCCCAATCTCCACCAAGCGCAGCACTCCCCGTCAAGTCATCAGACGCCGCCACATCCGCACCCGTTATTTGACTCAACTGCTGCACAAAGCCTACACCCGTCTCCCCCGCCGCTACATTGCAACCATAAAGCAAGATATCAGCATCTTCTGTCAGGTAATTTGACCACTGCTGCAACTGACTTTTGTAGCTATCCAAATTACCCGAATTTAGCTGACTTGACCCCAGTTGCAAACTGCCAGCACTACCGTGGGAAACTATATGAACCGACTTGTATGTACCGCCCTCCAAATACTTGGTGATTTGCTCTACGCCATCTTCTTCCGGGTTAAGTATCACGACCTTAACCCCTGGATTTATACCATCTGTCAGGCTTTGGTAATCTAAGACTGTCTTATCAATAAAGACAATATCTCTCCCTTCATCTTCTAGAATGAAAGATTTTACTAAAGATTTGTTTGATTGCTGTTTCATAATTATTGAAATTTCTTCCGATTAGTCGGTTAAAAAGTAAAAGTTAGACACACAATTTCCAATAATTATTAACTTTTAGATAATTCAGTGCATCAGTGGTTGCACTATCTTTTTTCTGAAGAGTTTTATGGAGATATTTAGAGGATGTTTGTCAAGTCAATAAGTATACTTGGAACCTCTCTCCAAACCTCTCTCCTACGAGGAGAGAGGCTTTTAAACCCCCATTCCCTCCTTTGTGTTGGGGGGCAAGGAGTCCCCTTACTTGTGGGGTTGGGGGGCGGGGTTAGGTTCCGAGGCTTTTGAAGTTTCATATAATACTTGACAAACATCCTCTTAGAATAATTTGAGGAATTCAACAAGGATTTTATTTAACAAGTCAAAGAATATATATAACCTTGAACATGGATTGTCAAATTACAACACAATAAATTTTCTTTACGTATTTATATTTAAAGTTGGAGAAATCTCACAAAAAAATAGAATATCTAGATTGTTTACGTAAATAGCTTGTGAATAAAATTCCGTTAATTCACTCAAGGCAAAGCTTGTGAACACAGGTTAACCTGTAACCTTCCCTCTGTTGTCCGCATATACATGGATATTAAAAGATGATTCGTTACCTGCTACTCGGTTCTGCTTTCATGCTCGCAAGTACTGTTACCTTCGCCACTAGTGCAAATGCTCAAGAAGCTACTGCTAGCGGTATGGTAGCAACTAGCTGTGATTTTAAGAACCCTCAGCGTGGAGATTTGATTCTTAATTCTGGTGGTACTGCCCTCACCAGCGTAGGCGGAACGCCAGCAAAAGTCGATATAGACTGCAATGGTGATGCTACTCTCACTATTTCTGCGCCTAAACAAGTTAAAGGTCCTAGTAATCCACTAGAATTTACAAACCTAACTGCAACAGCCACCAGCACTAAATTGGGTTTAAACGTGAGTTCGGGCGGCACACCTGGGAATATCTTTGCAAATAGTGAGGGAGACGCGATAGGGACAATCGAAGTCAACATGGTAGCAAATAAAGGCAGTAAAATTACCCCAGGAGAATATGAGTTTACAGTAACTCTTACCTCTACTCCTTAGTAAGGGTTCGCTATATTGAATTTGAATATTTATATTGACTCAGAAACCGGGTTTCTTTAAGAAATCGGCTTTCTCTGAACCTGCTCAGTTAGCTTGATATTGAGTGCAACTCACCGCTAATAGTTGAAATATTTAAAAGGTAAATAGAGTTATTGAGGAACACAAAATGATTCGTAGATTAGTCTTATTTTCAGTTATAATCCTGACTGCTAATTTAACTTTATTCAAAAGTACAGCAGCTTCAGAAAATTCAGAATTATGTAGCTTCTCTCAACCAACTCCTGGTATGTTAGCAACTGAAGGCAATCCTCTGCCCACAAAGCTAGTTTCTTCTAGTGAAGCTGGCGGTTCTCCTACTAAAATTGATGTTATCTGTAACCAACCTGTAAATTTAACTGTCTCCGCTCCTATTCAAATTGCAGGACCGCAATTCACTCCCGTCTCTGCTGTGGCAACTGTAACAACACTATCTGGTAATTCTACTAAATTTGGTGATGCTCCTCTTGCTTTACCTGCAGGAACGACTGCTCTTTCTATTAATTTTTCTATAGATAAAGGTCGTTCTCTAAGAGCTGGAAACTATAGCTATACTGTTAAATTTACTGTTGTGCCTTAATATTTGTTGAACCACGTATCATTAATATTAAAATCAGAAGCGATCGCATTTCATCAAACGGCAGTCGCAAGCGTGAGGCTCACCCACAACAAACCACCAGCAGATAGAGGAAACTCAGGACATTTTCTTAGTATCCTGAAATATGAGGCTTGAGATTTTTTAGGTGCGGGTGATGACTCTGGAGGAATTCAAGCAATTTATCGAAAAAGGGCGATCGCTTCACCCGTCACTGCCAAAAGCGCTGCAAGCTTTATGGTATGACAATCAAGGCGATTGGCACAAGGCGCACGAAATCGTTCAAAATGCCAGTGATGCTGACAGCGCTTGGGTTCATGCTTATCTGCACCGCAAAGAAGGCGATTTGAGCAATGCCCGTTATTGGTACAAACGCACTAGCAAGCCGCAATTTCAAGGAAGTTTAGAGCAGGAATGGGAGCAAATTGCTCGTGAGTTATTGATAAAGGTAAACCAAGAATGGATGCTGAAGAACTAAAGCGACGTTACGCCGCAGGGGAAAGAGATTTTTCAACAGTTAATTTAACTAGAGCTAATCTAATTGGAGTTTACCTGGTTGGAATCAATTTATTTGCTGCTGATTTGACTGAAGCTAATTTAGCCAAAGCCAAATTATGGGGAGCTAATTTAGGTGGAGCGAATTTAGCTAAAGCAAATTTGACGCGAGCGAATTTGAGTGGTGTAAATCTGCACGAATCTAATTTACGCGGAGCCAAGTTACAATATACCAAGCTGTTTGGAGCTAATCTCAACGGCGCTTATTACGATGAAAGTACTCGTTTTTCTCCTGGTTTTGACCCGATCGGCAGAAATATGCGAAAGTTTTGATAAATAACTTTGTCAGGCTCAAGTCTGCTTTCAAGGAAATGTTCATAGTTCATGATTCGCCAGCGCACTGGCTCCCCATGAGCGTAAGAGCGATCTTCGTAGCGGTAGCGAGGAACGAGCGTCACCCCGAAGGGGTTCATGGCTATTAACGCGCGAACTATTAACTATTAACTATTAGACCGAGAAGTGGAAATTAATTCTGCGTTAAGCGAAATACGAGCGTAGGGACAATTCATGAATTGTCCCTACGTCTTTTCCACTTCTCGGTCTATTAACTATTTCGCCAAATATTCGCTCATACTCTATCAAATCAAATGCACTCACCTGTAACAGAAGATTTAACAGCAGAAAAAACTCTTTCAAAAAATGCTTCGACTGACAATATTGATGTCGGCGAAATGCTTGCTGGTGGAAGCGACCCAGAACGTTTTGAATGGAAAGAAGCATGGTATCCTGTTTATTATGTGGAAGATTTGGACAAGTCGAAACCAACGTCTTTTACTTTACTTGGCAGAGATATTGTTATCTGGTGGGATAAAAATGCAGAGTCTTGGCGGGTATTTGAGGACAAATGCCCACATCGCCTTGCGCCACTTTCTCAGGGTAGAATTGCTGAAGATGGTTTGTTGGAATGTCCTTATCACGGTTGGGCTTTTTCAGGTTCTGGAAAATGCGATCGCATTCCCCAACAATTGAAAGGCGGAACGGCTGAACTTTCTCAAAGAGCTTGTGTAGCTTCATTACCTGCAACTATCCGTCAGGGTTTGTTGTTTGTCTACCCCGGTAAAGCAGAAAACGCACCAAAAACACGAGTTCCGATCATCGAACCGTTGGAAGAATCTCCTGATGAGTGGATTTGTCTCAACACTTTTCGAGATTTACCTTACGATGCGCTGACACTTTTAGAAAATGTGTTGGACTCAAGTCATCTTCCTTTTACCCATCACCGTTCGGTAGGAAATCGCTCTAATGCTGCTCCTGTTGAACTGGAGGTGGTTGAGTCAGGAAAACAGGGTTTTAAAGGAAAATGGCAAGAAGGACCGCGCCGGGGAACGTTAGGAGCGCAGGATACAACTTTTATCGCACCGGCTTTAATGTGGCATGATTTAACTTCTAAACAGTTTGGTAGAACGGTAACTGCTGTTTACGCTACTCCCATTCGCAAAGGTGAATGTCGGATTTTTGCCCGTTTTCCTTTCAAGTTTTCTACAAAGCTTCCTGGTTTGTTGATCAAATTAACCCCGCGCTGGTACTCCCACATCGGACAAAACGGCGTTTTAGAAGATGACCAAATTTTCTTGCATCACCAAGAGCGTTATCTTGAAAAAGCTGGTGGTAGTTCCAATTTTGCGAAGGCGTTTTATTTACCCACAAAAGCCGATCGCTTTGTGTTTGAATTGCGCCAATGGGTAAACCAATTGGGCGCCGAACCGTTTCCAGGGGAAGTTTTACCGCCAGCTTTATCCAAACAACAACTGCTGGATCGATATCATTCCCACACCGAAAATTGTGCAAGTTGTAGAAAAGCACTTGCCAATATTCAACGTTTGAGATTGGGAGTTGGAGTTATTAGTGCGATCGCTTGGGCTACCATCCCGGTTCTCTCCTTGTTTGTTGGCGAAACCAATCTTTTAACAGCAGCCCTTATAACAACTGCATTTCTCGCCTTATGGCTTGCACTGGCGCAACTCGCCAAACTAGAAAAGCAGTTTTACAAAGGTCGAGAAGTACCTCCACGCAACCAACCTGAGAAAAAGTGATTGGAATTTTAGATTTTAGATTGGGGAATGGTTGGTGGTGAACCAGCGAGAAAAGGAGGGTTTCCCTCGTGCCGGCTCTGGTGAACCCGAAGGGTTGCTGGTTAGTGGTTAGTGGTGAAGGGGCGCGAAGTCTGCAGTCGGGAAGATTCCCCCCGGATCGCTTCGCGCTCTTGGTAGGGGAGCCACTGCGGTCTTGGGGTCTCCCCAAGGGTCGCAGTGGCGTTTTCCCGACCCAGGCGACTGGTGGAGCGCTTCGCGGTAGCGAGGAACGAGCGTCACCCCGAAGGGGTTAGTGGTTAGTAGTATTAGAACAACCAACAACCAACAATTAACAACTAACAATCCGTCTTGAAAAGCTTTGATGCCAACGGCAACCCCTTCGGGGAACGGAGGAAACCGACCCTCAAACTTTTCGCAAAATCCAAAAGATTTCCTAAAAACAACAACACCCAAGCTCACTTAGCCTAGTGATTTCCTCTTCTTTCTCACGTCCTATAGGGTTGCACTGATTGATTGCTTCTCGCTTGCAATTTACCGAACAATCAGTTGCCTTGCCCCCTTTTTCTAGTGGGAGGAAATATCAGCTTTTGAGTTGGGTGTTGTTGTTAGTTGACGAGACAGATAACAATGAAACAGCGTTTTTACCTCTTAACTTGTTTTACTTTGGCTGTTGGATCTGCCAGGGAAGCTCTTTAGCTTCAATTATTAAGTTATCACCATTTCATTAGGGTGTATAGGGCTTGAAACTAAACTTTACCTTTTAACTTTTTGCTTATTATTTCTGTTACTAAACTTTACTTTTAACTCAGCATTTGTGCTTTGTCTGCACGTTAATTGACTACTGACTAATGACTAATGACTACTTAACAAATACAATACAACCAGGCGATCGCCCCTTAAAAGTTCAAGAATAACCGTAGCAGGCAGAGAAACAAGTCCAGAAGAAATCTTATGGCAGACGTAAGTGGTACTTGGCTTGGGACATATTGGCAAGATGGATTTCCTACACGCTTTGAAGCGACACTAATTCAAAGTGGCAGCGCTGTAACTGGTAGGATTTTGGATGAAGGCTATTTAGGAGAAGCTCAACTAACTGGTGAGGTAATTGGACGTGGTATTAGCTTTACAAAGCGTTACTTTACCACTTCACCCGATCCAGTGAAATATATTGGCACAGTTTCAGAAGATGAAAATTATATGCAGGGAAAGTGGAATATAGGTCTTAGGTACTCTGGTACTTGGGAAGCGAGACGCAGTGGGGAAAATTTGATAGCGGATCTGCAAACTCGCGTCGCAAAGCAAGTGTCTCTGACTGAAAAATAGACAAGGGACGAGGAGACAAGGGGACAAGGGCGACGGGTGTGGGGGGAGACAAGGGAGAGGGGGGAGACAAGGGAGAGGGGGGAGACAAGGGAGATAAGGGTGTTAATCTTGACCTCCAACCTCCAACCACCAACCCCTTCGCTATGAACGCTCTTACGCTCATGGTCCGCCACTGCGGTCTTGGGGTCTGGTGAGCGTGCTTGCGTGGCGTGGAAACCACGGCAGTTCCTTACTGTCGGCGAAGCATGCACGGCAGTCGTGAATGGTCCGCCACTGCGGTCTTGGGGTCTGGCCAAGGGTCGCAAGTGGCGTGGAAACCACGGCAGTTCCTTACTGTCGGCGAAGCATGCACGGCAGTCGTGAATGGGGGAAACCACGGCAGTTCCTTACTGTCGGCGAAGCCGCCCAACGGACTGCCTCCCCAAGACCGCGCTGCTGAACCAACGGACTGCCTCCCCTTTCTGTGCCCGCTGCTGAACCAACGGACTGCCGGACCTTGACCGCGCTGGCGAACCACCAACGACCCTTCGGGAGAACCAGTACTAGGAGGGAAACCCTCCCGCAGTACGCGCTTCACCACCAACCATCAACTATTAACTATTAACAATGAACAAAATTTTATTCCTTTGTACGGGCAATTACTACCGCAGCCGTTTTGCAGAACATCTTTTTAATTGGTTGGTTGTTAAACAAGGGTTAAATTGGCAGGCTGATTCACGCGCTTTGGCACTTGAAAGGGGTGTAAATAATGTTGGAGCAATTTCCAAATATGCAGTTGCAGCTTTAGCACAAAAAGGGGTGAATATAGTATCAAACGAACGTTTTCCGCAACAGGCGAGTGAGGAAAATTTTCAAACAGCTTCCAGGATTATTGCACTAGACGAATTGGAACATCGACCTTTGATGCAGGAACGTTTTCCCCAATGGTTAGATACTATTGAATATTGGCTCGTTCACGATATAGATAAAACCTCTGCCGAAGAGGCTCTAGGGCAAATCGAGAAAAATGTACTACAGATGATAGAAAAATTTACACAGAGTTAAATCGGGGCATAGCGCATTGGGGAGCCAGTGCTGCGGGAGGGTTTCCCGACCCAGGCATCTGGCGTCATGGGGCATTGGTCATGGCTAAAAAACTAATGACTAATGACTGGGCATTGGGCATTGGGGAGCCAGCGCCCGTAGCGACCGCGACAGTAGGCGACTGGCGTCCGAAGGGCATTGAAAAAATACTACTTAGTATGTGCTGTTCAAACCCTTGTCCGGCAAAATCTCACTTATAAAAATCGGGTGGATAATGATGCGTTACAACACATTTCCACCCGTAATTTTGCAGCCACAACTCACTTGATTAAGTTAAAACTTAACGCTTTTCAGTTCCTTGATTTGGCGCACCTGCTACGCTGGTGTCGCTACTTGTAGATTCTGGTGCAGCAGTAGGCTTGGCATCGGTTTGGGCAGCAACCCCAGTTTTACGGATATTTTCATCAAGGGGGGTTTGGTAGCCACCGTCACTTGTAACTGTGCTTCCTTCTTCTGATATTTGGTTCGGTGTTTGAGAAGGTTGGTCAGACATAATTCCACTCCTAGTTATTCAGGTTTGGCTACATTCTAATAAGTTAGGGAGTGTAAATTCCTCTGTCTAAAATGCAGTTATGGCTTGTTAATCTCTCTATCACAGGGCTTATTTATGACTCACCCATTTGATTATCACAACCGTTTTTATGTCTAAATCTGCAATCACCGTCACCGTCAAATTATTTGCTGCTTACCAAGAAGCTTATGGTGTACCAGAGTTGGTGCTGGAATTTCCTGATGATACACCTGTTGCGGCGGTATGCGATCGCCTAATTGCCGAACACCCCGAACTCACCAAATGGCGCGACATCACCCGCTTTGGCGTGAATTTACAATTCGTCGAACCAGATACCATCCTCTCTGATGGCGATGAAGTCGTGTTAATTCCGCCAGTTAGCGGCGGCTAGCAAAAAAGTTAGGAGTTATGAGTTATGAGTTATGAGTTAAAGATTCAAAACTCCTAACTCCTCACTCCTAACTCCTCACTCCTAACTCCTCACTTTCTGTTACTTCACCCGTCCTCGGAAGCGGATGAAACCGTAGGAATCAGGAGGAGTACCTGGTGCAGTGGCGTTGGGTAAATCACCCAAGTTCACCACAACTGCCCCATTAGTGTTGGAACCACCGCAGTCAACTAGCTTTTTGGTAGGTTGGGCGGGGTCGAAGTAGACACCTGCTTTGATCGGCGGGATGATAGATGGGTCAAAGGAACCAGTGATTCCCTGCTGACCTGCTGTTGCACCGTGGGGAATACCGTTACCGTCATTGGCTTTTCCGTTTGCACCACCGGAAACGATCGCTCCCGTTACTTGCCCATTAGGGCTGTAGGAAACGACAACACCACCACCGCCACCGCCACCGGGACCATGTTCGTTATTATTATCTTGGGTTGTATCACCGCCTTTTCCGCCCTTGGCTTCAACAGTAATTGCGGACAGATCGCCCTCTTTTGCAACCAGGGCAACAGTACCACCAGCACCGCCACCACCTGCTCCATCGGGAGCGCCGGCAAATTGACCTTTTTCACCATCACTACCATTAACACGAATGGTGCCAGAACCGGCAAATTTGCTAGCGCGAATCATCACAATCGCACCGCCTTGTCCACCACGCACACCGTTGGGTTGGTTATTGGCGTCGCCACCACCACCACCACCCATAATTAATCTATCTATAACTGGTGGATTTAAAGGCACAGCTCCCCCCAGACCACCAGGAGAAGGGTTCCATCATTAGCAGAATTACCAGAACCATATTTATTGGTATTACTGCTGTCAATAATCGCGTCTTGCATCTGAACGACCATCAACATATCACCAGGAGAAATGGGTACGTTTGCACCGCCTGTGTGATAGCTGCCGAGAGTTATAGAGGTTGCACCTGTTGCTACTGTGGTATTCGGCCTTCCGGGGAAATAGGTGTTAACAATTTGTTGCTGGTTTGTTGTTCCATCCTTTCCCGGTACGGCACAAATACTACCTGTTGTGTCGGCGATCGCTGGCTTCACAGGAACTACGATCGAAAACTGACTTAATAGCAAAGTCAGTGAAACAGGAGAAGCTAGCCATCTGATTAATTTTTCCCTTTTGCTGCTGTTTTTGGTAGATGTAGAAATGGGGTTGCTAGGACAGCCAATCTCCCATAAATTCTTAAATCTTAAATTCTTAAATAAGGATTTCATTGCTAAATTCTGGAATTATGTAGTTTAAAATGGTTCCTTTATACGTAAATTTACGGCATTGAATGACATGATTTATTCTATGAGACTAGCAATTGCAACGTCTCTACATTTCCTTGCTTCTGTACTCCCGTGCTTTGTATAACAGCGTTTTCAGCGCAGATTCTTTCTGCTGACGCGCAACAGGTTTTTGCTGTCCAAAGCCGTCAAATAATTCGTTAATCTTGACAGTAAAGCCTAAATATGCTCCACCTGCAGAACGGGTGGCAGAAAAATCTCGGTCATCGACTTTACCAAAGACGTATCCAGCAGAAAGCCGCAAGTTAGGACTGAGGTAATAACCTGCTTCGACGACAAAGCCTGTTTCTGTGTAGTTAGATTGACCAATCCAACGAGCCTCACCGACAACATCCCAGCTATATCCCAAACGATAGGTGGCTCGAACTTGCGCCAAATTTATCGTACTAGTTCCTACCAAATCGTCAGCTAGGTAAGATGTGCTGTTACCCAGGGCATATTTAGCGTAAAATTCCCATTGCCAGGTGGGAGCGTAAATGGCTTCTAAGGCAAAGGTATGGTCTTGGGAACCTGTACCGCTACCTAAAAGGATGGTGTCAGGAATTGTGGCTGGATTTTTGCGATATTCATAACGCAATAAAGCGTTAAATTTATCGTTGTTGGGGTCGCGGTAGGCTAAACCCACTTTCAGGCTGGCTGTATCTCCCAGTCCTGTAAGTTTTTGATTGGAAGAACCTGCTTGTTGATAGCGCACTAAGGCGGTGAGTATGCGACAATTTTTACCTTTCATTTTGCGGCAATTACGGTGTTTTAGCCACTGGGAGAACTGCGATACTCATAGCGGGCGCTGGCTTGGAACTGAGGATTGTCTGAATATTCCAAACCGATGCTGTAGCTATCGCCACCGTTAACTCCAATAGAAGAGGCACTTTGACTGATCGCAAAGGGTTGGGCAAATTGTTGTCCGGCTGCAGTCTTTCCAAAGAAGTTGCCAAATATGTGTTCGTAAGCCAAGTGTAGGCGCAAACCAGGAGCGATCGCCCAACGATTATTTAATCCGATCGCACCTTGGGTTGTAATGCGCGTTAGCGCCACCCAAAATTGAGTAACGACCGGTCAAGGTGGTATCTGTACCCAGTTTGTGTTCGCCATTGACACTCAAGCTGGTGATGGAGTTACCGTCAAACTGACGGAGAGTGTAAAACTGTTGCGCTAGAGAAACACTAACGCCGGGGACTACAGCCCAATTCAAACCGAGAATGGTACGGTCTGGATAAACAGTATCAGTTTGATTGGATAAAGTTAGTTCGTTTTGCGCTTGGAAAGTCAGGTTATTCGTGATGGGAATTGTCAAACGCGATCGCAATTGGTCAGAATTACTGCTTAATGCACTATTGGGGATGCGGTCTTTGCGATCGCGATGAATCCAATCGACATCAAGATTCACTTTACCAAAGCGTTGTTGAATTCCTGCGGAAATCGTCGTCAGGGAGTTGTCAACTTTACTACCGGGAACTGCTTCAAAACGCGGTGCAAACAATTCTTCAAAGGTATCTAACGGTTGAGGTGCAATGCCAAAATTATCTTCATGGTCATATTGCGCCCTGACGTTAGTGCTTGAGGTAAGTTTACCTGTAACAGACGCTCCATAACGGGTTTGTCCCGGTACAAAGCTGATGGTGGCGTTATTGGCAAAGCCCGTGTCAGCAAAGCGATAATAAGCACGTCCTTGGATAGCGTTGGTAATTTGTGCGTCAGCTTCCAGACGGTAGGCGTCACCGCTGACCTCTCCCATGAGTTCCGAATCGTTGGTTGAATGGGCATATTCAGCAATTAACCTGCCTTTGGAACCCAGAGAAATCAACGTATCTGCGCCATAAAGTTGAAAATCACGTACTCCTTGGTTTTCTTGTATGTAAGTTGCAGCTAACCAACTTTCAGAGTTGAGGGTGCGAGACAAATTGTATTGCAAGCGACCTGCATAGATATTGCTGTTAGAGTCTTTGCTGTCGTATTGATAGCTAACAACAAGCCGTCGGACTAAAACTTCGCCATTTTTAGCAATATCTGTACGTAACAGAGGTTCGCGGAATAATAAAGTACCGCGATCGTAATCGATTTCGTAATCTGGACCTCGGTTAAGTTGTTTGCGTTCCAATACAGTACCGGGACGATTAAGTTCTTCTAACTCAATAAAGACATTTTCGCTACCTGGAATTAGTATCCGGCGAGAAAGGAAGTAATAGCCGCTAGTACCATCGGGTGCAATAGTATCCCGTTGAAAACCTTCTAGGTTATTACCGTAGAAACCTGTAAATTGCAGATTTCCTAAATTGTAGTTAGCTTTGAAACCGTGGAGTTGACGGGTAACAGAGGTAAATTGTTGGGAAGTTCGGGCAAATTCCTCAGTGTTGTAGTCACCCCACATGGCATAATCGGGAGTAGAGCCGGGAATGCCAAATGAACGCTCAAACCGGAGATATAAGCTATCAATCGAAGGTGCAACAACATCAGTTTTCGAGCTATCGCCCCCAACGGGATAATTTTGCTCGCTAAATTGGTAAGTTCTAAATAGGCGATTATCGCAATTGCAATCTTCATTGAGAGTGCGATCGCTATTAAAAGCACCTGTAAACAACCACTCTCCCACCGTCCCAGTCGCAAATACCGCTGAATGGAAATCCAACTGCGTTTTTTTGTCTTTGTCAGGACGGATGAAATCACGCAATCTACCGTAATAATCTGTACCTCTAGCACCCAAACGCAAATCTATTACCCCAGTTACCAGACTGGAACGCAAAGCCGTTTCAAATTGCAATTGAGTAAAAGCTTCCAAATCATTAGCTACTGCTCGAATAGTCACCGTTTGCGCCTTCAAATCAGAACGCAAATTAGCAGTAAATTGACCAGCCTTAGCCTCAACCTGAAATCCGGGTTGATCAAGTTTGAAATCTGTGCCGACAAACTCCCCAGCAGTAGGTATAAAAGTCACAACAGCATCCCGATTCGAGCGATTGTTATTTGCATCGATGAGTTGACCCCGCACTGTCGCCGTAGAACGTCCATCAGCAGGAATGCGAGACTCAACAGTTTCCAGCTTAAGTTCCTGCGACATCCTCCGTACTTAAACTGAAATTTCTTTTAATTTAAGTAAAAATTTTACTTAAATTAGATAGTATTTTCTCCTTCTTTTAACGAGACACCATACTATGTCTGCGTCACTAAGTTAGTGCTGGCATCGGTTTCCGTGCGTCCAATCAAAGAGCGGTCTACCAACTCGCCATTCACCCGCAATTCCACTTGGGCGTTGGTAGGAAATTGCAAAACCACCGTACTAGCTGCCACATCTGCAACAGCGTCAGGCGTCGGTGTCAGGATTTTGACAGCAGAGGTGGTTTGGGAGATGGGGGGAGAGGGGGGACAAGGGAGAGGGGGGAGACAAGGGAGAAATTCCTCCTTGTCCTCGTTGTCTCCACACCCGTCCTCCTTCTCCTCCTGCTATTTTGCGTAAACCTGCAGGCAACTTGGTATCAACGGCTGGTTGAAATGGTTTAATTTCAGTTAGCGAAGCTTGAGAGACTGAAAAATTTTTCTCCTTGTCTCCACACCCGTCCTCCTTGTCTTCTTCTCCTGCTACTAGTTTGCGTAAACGCGCGGACAAGTTGGTATCAACGGCTGGTTGAAATGGTTTAATTTCAGTTAGCGAAGCTTGGGAAACTGAAAGATTTTCCTCCTTCTCCCCACACCCGTCTCCTTCTCCCCACACCCGTCTCCTTGTCCCCCTACAGAGGTAGTGGCTGGATTACCGCTGAAGAATTGGATAGTTGACGCCCCAGAATCCTTAGCTGTCCCAACGATATTGCTGGTATCAATTTTGCCATCGTTATCGTTATCTAACGCCCAGTTGGTGGGGGTTTTCGTACCATCTTCAACAATCACAACTTTGTCAGCTTTCAAAATCACATTACCGGTTCGAGATTGAGCCTCGGAAATATTTTTGTAGCCAATCTGGTACTCAATAATGTTACCGGGTGCAGGATTTCTCGGTACATCAGCAACGCCGGGATTCGGATCGATACCGTTAGCAGCTGGTGTGGACTCAAAGTCACCCTGACCCGTGCCAACTACTGGACCAGTTCCTTGTAAATCATGAATTTGTAAAACCTTCCGGATGAGACTTTGGCAAGAAGTATTACTTAGGACTTACGCAACTGTTGTCTACTGCCTGAATTCACTAGCGATAATTCATGAATTATCGCTACAGTAGTTATGTTTTGCGTAAGTCCTGTTAGTCTTGCTAGGCAATAATACTTAGAAAAATTAAGTATATAAAGAAGGATTTTTTCTTTACTAGTGCAGCGTGGCAGAAATAACTATCCAGTTTAAAACATCTAAAAAGCTTACTATATAAGCTTTATTTCCTTCTGCCACGCCACATGCTTCAACCGGGGGAACCCCGGCACCGCAGTGGCTCCTCTGCCTTCATACTTCTGCCTCATTGCACTAGTACAACGGGCGCCCAAATAAAGCAACCATTTAAAATCAGCGAAAAGCTGACGCTGTATTCATGAGCGAATAAGCGAATGCGTGAATTTTTAATTCTGCGTACTCCTTCTCGTTGGCGCAGCGTCTGAGAAGGAGAAGAGAAGGCTAGCGGTACTAGATATTGTTTTTAGTGCTTGGGCTGCACCCACCTGTGTGAACAAAATGTAAATCTTCATCTTCAACTGATGTTTTTACTGATTTTTACTTTTGATAATTTAATCCCGACAAATTTTGTCGGGTATGTTTGACTGGTATTTTGGCTCGTGATAGCATCAAGCGATTGACGGACACACAGGGAAAGCTAGTTTATGACCAGAGCGATCGCAAACCAAACCCAATCCACCAACGCCACGTTAAAAGCCTTGAAGTGTAAGGAATGTGGTGAGGAATATTCACTCAAAGCCAGCCATGTTTGTGAGTTATGCTTTGGTCCTTTGGAAGTCAAGTATGACTACAGCAGCCTGCGTCAGACTGTCACCCGTGAAAAAATTCAAGCTGGTCCAAATTCAATTTGGCGTTACCGTGCCTTTTTGCCCGTCGCCACTGACAATGTTATAGATGTGGGAACTGGGATGACTCCGTTGGTGCGATCGCACCGTTTGGCACGTCGTCTCGGCTTAAACAAGCTTTATATTAAAAATGATGCCGTTAACATGCCCACCCTCAGCTTCAAGGATCGGGTGGTGTCTGTTGCCCTCAGTCGGGCGCGTGAGTTGGGTTTCACAACTGTTTCCTGCGCCAGCACCGGCAACTTAGCAAATTCTACAGCCGCGATCGCTGCCCACGCCGGTTTAGATTGCTGCGTTTTCATCCCCGCCGACTTGGAAGCCGGTAAAGTCCTGGGAAGCCTGATCTACAGTCCTACCCTGATGGCTGTCAAAGGCAACTACGACCAAGTTAACCGCCTCTGTTGTGAAGTCGCCAATACACAAGGCTGGGGTTTTGTCAATATTAATTTGCGTCCTTATTATTCTGAAGGTTCCAAAACTTTAGCCTTTGAAGTTGCCGAACAATTAGGTTGGGAACTACCAGACCATATCGTCGCGCCTTTGGCTTCTGGTTCGCTATTTACAAAAATTTATAAAGGCTTCCAAGAATTTGTGGAAGTTGGTTTGGTAGAAGGTAAGAATGTACGGTTTAGCGGCGCACAAGCGGAAGGTTGTTCGCCCATCGCCGAAGCATTCCGTGAAGGACGCGACTTTATTAAGCCCGTGAAACCGAATACAATTGCAAAATCCATTGCGATCGGCAATCCAGCAGATGGCGTTTATGCGGTGGAGATAGCGAAGAAAACTAACGGCAACATTGAAGCAGTCAATGATACAGAAATTATTGAAGGCATCAAGTTGCTGGCAGAAACTGAAGGTATCTTTACCGAAACTGCAGGTGGTACAACCGTTGCGGTATTGAAAAAATTGGTAGAAGCTGGCAAAATTGACCCAGATGAAACCACTGTAGTTTATATCACTGGCAATGGTTTAAAAACCCAAGAAGCAGTTCAAGGCTACGTTGGCGAACCTTTGACAATTGACGCCAAACTCGATAGTTTTGAACGTGCCCTAGAACGTTCTCGTACACTCGACCGTTTGGAATGGCAACAAGTCTTAGTTTAGTTAGGAGTTATGAGTTATGAGTTATGAGTTTAACTCCTAACTCCTCACTGGGCGCCTCCTAACTTTATTCCTAACTCCTCACTCTTAACTCTTAACTTTGATACTGGTATGGCTGTAAAAGTTTTAGTTCCCACCGCTCTTCAAAAATTCACCAATAATCAAGCTACTCTAGAATGCAGTGGTAGTAATATTACTGAATTGTTTGATTCTTTAGAACAAAATTGTCCTGGTATTAAGTCGCGGTTGTGCGATGAACAGGGAAAACCACGACGCTTTTTAAATTTGTACGTCAATAGCGAAGACATCCGCTTTTTGGAAGGGACAGATACACCCCTCAAAGATGGCGATGAAGTGAGTATTGTCCCCGCTGTGGCTGGTGGCTGATACTCTAACAGGATTTTGGATTTTGCATTTTGGATTTTCTGGTTTTCTGGTTTTCTCGTTTTTCTCGTTCCCAGGTTCCACCTGGGAATGCTTTATAAGTGGGCTGCTGCCTCTTATTATTTTACTGGAGGCTCCGCCTCCTGAATGCATTCCCAGTCTCCGACTGGGAACGCAAACCTGTACCAGAAATGACCAAAAATTTGTTTGGGAAACTATTTGGTGACCGGGGGTATATTTCTCATCAATTATTTGAACTTCTTTCTCAGCAAAATCTTCAACTTATTACAACTATTAAAAAAAACATGAAAAATCGTTTAATACCTTTACTCGATAAAATTTTATTGAGAAAGCGTTCTCTTATAGAAACGGTCAATGACCAATTAAAAAATATCTCCCAAATTCAACACACTCGCCACCGCAGTGTTGGTAATTTCATGGTTAATGTTATCGCTGGTTTAATTGCTTATACATATCAAGATAAAAAACCTTCATTAAATTTAACGACAGAAGATTTAAATTCACTATCAGAAGTAAATTTCTTCCCTCGTGAACCTTTGGCGCTCACTATTATCTAATCCTCATCCATAAAACTCTATTTCTGCCTGTCTTTCAGACTTTTTTTACGTCGAACTCAGGTTTATTAAGCTACAAAGGATACCAAATTTACACTGTTTCACTTCAAGGCAGACAACAGGTGTATAGACTCTTCATGCATAGTTAAGGGGGAGAAAAGGGGTTGCCGTCGGCAACCCCTTTTCTCCCCCTCATAATGATTATCATTCTTAATTGGCTACTGTCTCTTGTTTTTTCTGGAATAATTTATTCTTTGGAAGTCCCTTATATAGCGCTTCTCGGTTGCATGCAATACACAAATGTAGAGACGTTACGTGTAACGCTCTACATTATTCGTGGCAGTGTATTTGGTTCAAAGCTATGAAGTTCCTGTAGAGGCGATCGCCCTTTGAAATCACTAGGTGAAACTGAAGAGCACCGATTCAAACAAATGTTTTTAAATACCATCATTGCCATAGCATCTAACAACTTATTTGTTGTAAAAATTCCCTTATCATCATTGGGATTAGCTTCCGCAAACCAGAGTTGCAAGTTAGGCTTTACTAGCCGAAAATCCTCAAAGCCACTTAGCGCTTGATATTTTTCCTGAAACTTATCAAAAATCGCTACCAACATTTTATACTTGATTCTGTGCCAGCTAAGCGGTTCCATTCCGTAAGATTTTTTTCGGTATGCCAAGTTGTCTGGTAACCATTGTCTTGCCATTTCTCGGATAATTTTCTTATCCCAAAACAGGGTTTGTTGCATACTGGGTGGAATTGCCACCAAGTATTCTACCAGACGATGATCCAAAAAAGGAACGCGAGCTTCGATACCTTGACCAGAAGAGCTTCTGTCTTCGTGCCAAAGATTGTATTGTTGTAGCGTTAGGATGCGCCGTAACATTTCTCTTTGAAAAGCACTACACTCTGATGGTAAAGATATTGACTCCTCTCCCAATAAGTCAAACAGATATGACCCATCTTTTAAGCTCGTCGGCTTTTTGAGTTTACTTAAGTTTTGCTTTGCTTGAGTCAAATTACTGCTGAAACTATTCCAGTCTGATTGGGGAATATCTTCTGCAATTGAATAACCTCCTGCAAATTCATCAGAACCCTGTCCTAACAAAATCACCTTCAACTCAGGTATCAGAGTTTTGACATAGCGGTGAAGCTCAGACTTTAACATCAATTCTATATAAAATACCGGGGCATCTATTAACCAAATAAAATATTCAAATTTTTCTAAAGAAAAATTGATGTCCTCTAGAATTTTCTCTGGGTCAAACCAAACAGGATGAAAGGGTAAGTTTAGATAATCACACAGATCACGCGCTGTTTGGGCATCTCCAACCTCTAAGGAAAAATCTGATACAATTGTAAAACAATGTAAATCTTTTTTGTATTGACTTGCTGCTGCTACAATCGCACTCGAATCAAGACCACCGCTCAAAAAAGCTCCCACAGGTACATCACTCATCAGTTGCTTCTTCACACTGTCAGCAAACAGCTCGCGGTACTCTGTAATGTAATCTTGGGGTGGACGATGGTCTTGTTCTGGTTCAGTTACGAAATAGTTACTCAATTCCCAATAGCAGCTCACATCAAGAGTCGCATGTTGAGCGTTGTAGGTTAAATAATGTCCCCCTGGTAATCTTTTGATTCCTTTAACATAGGATGTAGATGCACTTAAATTTGTTTTATCCTGCCATTGGGGTATGTTAGGAGCATCTGGATGTACTAACAACGATGTTAATGTGGAGCCAAATATAAATTGCGAGCCGACTTGACAATAGTACAACGGTTTGATGCCCAGGCGATCGCGTGCCAAAACTAATTCTTGCCTTTGGGTATCCCAAATGGCGAGCGCAAACATACCATTCAACTGCTGAAGTGCTTCTATACCGCCTTCAGTATACAAGTGCAAAACCACTTCTGCATCGGAATGACTACGAAAATCATACTTAGAGTCCAACTGTGAACGTAGCTCTTTGTAATTATAAATTTCCCCATTACAGACTACGAACATCGTTTGCTGTTGATTCCAAATTGGCTGCTTTCCTCCTGCAACGTCTATGATTGATAAGCGTCTAAATACTATAGATAAGCGATCGGAGTCAAACAACTGCTCGTCATCTGGACCCCTTTGAGACAATTGCTCGCTCATTTGGGTCAAAATATTAAGGCGCTGGGCATTCTGGTACAACTCAACTCCACTAGTTACGAAACCTGCAAATCCACACATTACTTACCTACCCTTTTGTTTCCTCTGGTTGTTAACTTTAGTTCACAAGTTCTAACTGGAGTTTAGAGGATGTTTTCAAGTAACCGTTCACGGGGTGATCAAAAAAGAAAAAAGTGTCCGATATGAAATCACACGGAATCAGTACGAAAACAAGTCTAGATTTGATTTTTTCCGGATATTTTTGATTAGTCAAAAGTGCTATACCGGGCTGCCAATTGTCTTTGAGACATTTTAGGTACGATTAGCTTATACCATTTGTCAGGTGGTTTGCATTGACTGAATTGCTCATGCTGCAAGACTTCTGAAAACTTTTCGGTCTACTGACATTGCTTACTTGTTAAGTCCAAATGCGACCTCGGCGGAAGGGTTTCTGTTCTTTTTCAGAAGATTTTTGTGCTTTGAGCATTTCCTGCCACCAAAAACCGTAGTCTTCTAGTCCAGTCGCTAACAGATGAGATTCAACCTTTTTGGAAATTTTGTCTGGCTGTTCTGGTTGCTTCTTTGCCATGATGGGAAAGTATCCTTATTTTAGTTTTTAACTTATTTCAAAAAACTCGCTCTTAGTTATAATCATAGGCATTACTTCATAAAATAGTACAGCTTCACTTGCTCAATCGGCTGATGCCCAGCAGTACTACCTATCAGTACTACCTTCAGTTGATAAATGACGGGTTCAGAGAAATCAGACATTGAGTTATTTTACCGCACCATATGTCCCCAGCTCCCCCAAAAAAAATCGCTCTCCTGTGGGGGAGCCAGTGCTCGACTAGGGCTTCCCTTAGCCTTAGCATCTGGCGTGATTAGATTCTCGGCGTTGCTGAATCCAAGTATGAATCATGCGATCGCCTCAAGCTTGCGGGCGCATAGCGCCCGCAGCACCACGGAACCATACTTGAGATAATGTATTACCAATCGAATAGATAGTTTAAGCATTTCCTCTGACTTGGAGTAACAAAAAGTTTTACGATGAAGCCTAGCTAAATAATGTCTAAAACGGCTATTTTCCCCTTCTACTCGTGTCATATAAGTTTTGCTAACAATCTGATCCTCATTACTAATAAAACAAGGGTAAACTGGGTAGCCATCTGTGACGTAAAAATAAGAATGCCAACAGTTTATTATCTGCCACAAAAGCTTAAAAGTTTCAGAACTGCGGTCTCCTAGAACCCAGGCTATAACTCCTGGGACATGCTTGTTTACTGCTGTCCACAACCAAATTTTGTTTTTTTTTACCTACAAACGTTTCCAGCTCATCAACTTGAGTAATTTCTGGTATCTCATTATCTGAAGGTGAATCAGGTAAGGTATTTCCCATCTCTCTAACCCAATTTATTACAGTCGTATGATGCACTTTCTTTACTCTCTGAATTGCACGAAATCCTGAACCATTCACATACATCTCTAAACACTCTTTTTTTATTTCTTCAGGGTAACCCTGCTTTTCATAAGAATCTATAAACTGACGACCACAATGAACACATATGTGATTTTGTTTACTAAGCTTTTTGCCATTCTTGCGGATATGAGTGGATGCACACCTTGGACATTTCATAGCGATCGCCTGAATTCATACTTCAATTATGCAACGCCAGATTCTCTAGCCGTCACATCCATAAACATCCATAAGCAGATTCAGAACAAGCACTGTAATTAAAAGCCGCAGGATCGTTATAGTTAGCTCCGTGTAATAAATCCATGCGAATGCCAACTAAATCTTCGACTCTGCCATGAATCACATCTACAGAGCGATGGGGATAAATGATATCCGGTCTTTTTACAGGAGGAGCAAGTTTTGGTAGTCTCATGGTTTTCTCCCAGGTTAATTTTATTTTGACCTCTGCCCCAACACCTCTGGTGACAGGAGAGGGGCTTTTCTCCCTTCCCTGCAAGCATTGGGGGTTAGATTATGAAGGTACAGTCCAAGAACGTACCTCGCCCAAGGTAACGGGCATGATATCGCGCACATCAATAGTGAAACGGAAGATTTTTCTCGCCCGACGGTTATTTTCTGGGTCAAAAAACTTCAATTTCACGTCCCAACAGTTGCTATCATAGCGACAGTAGGCACTTTTAAAAACTTCGATGCTGTCAAGTTCCATGCCCGCCGCGAGTGCCTCGGCAAAGGTAGAAGCCGCTTGAAAAGCATTGGTTGCTGCAAAATTAAGCGCCCGGTCTCGATCAGTTTGCCCCCAGTTTCGCAGGTCGTAGTAAATGCGGTTGAGTAAACTGCTCAAGCTGCGCTGCAATCTTTGTGCATTGACTGCCCCTGTTTCGGCTTGTACCACTCCTAGGGCGGCGCTAGCAAGGCTATTGACGTTCCAACCGTACATCCCCCGAATATTTTCTGGCTCGATCACCGGAACGATTTGTCCAGAAAAAAGCTGAACGGTTTTATCGGTGAGTCTTGCTGGAATGCTCACTCGTTCAATGTAGTTTGCGCTGTCTTCCGCTTCTATTTGTCCAGCTAACAGAAGTTGTAAGGTTTCATAAACATCACTGGCAAAAGCCTCTATCGGTTCAATCGCATAAATTGGAGTTAATTCCAGATTTAGCGTCCAAATTAGGGATTTGGCATCCGTTGGATTAGTGACCAGATAATCAACCATCTGACGGGCATCATAGGGATTGGCAGGAACCAATGTGTTATCAATCGCAATCCCAGGCATCAGTTGTTTGAAGGAATCTCGCCGCGCTTCTGTGCCAAAATCGTAGCCTAATGTACCGAGGGCATAAACTAAACGGCTGGTTCGGCTTTGGATGGGAACTTCAAGGCTTTGACTGGGACTGACATAAGAAACCGAAACAGGTTTACGAGCCTTAATTTCTCCGGCAATCAGTGGCAGGTTTTGGAAGCCCTGTGTTCGAGCCATGAATGCTAGAAACTTCTCAAAATTCAGAATTTCACTGATATCCTGAACCTGAATTGCCTCAAAACCAGCTAAATGTACCTCTAGAGCCGCCTGACTCAACTGAGGGGTGTTGTATAGATGAAGGGTTTGAAACTGTGGCAGTTCCTGCTGTTCTTGGTGAGACAAAAGCCCCTCTTTACAGAAAAGATCTTTGATGTAAAGACATCCACCAGGACGCAAGACCCGATAAGCTTCCCAGAGAGCCTGTTGTCTTGTTTGAGAGTAAGCAAGGCTCTCAAGCAGCAACACCACATCAAAAACACCATCGGGGAAGGGTATATTGTGTAAGTCGGCTTCTGTAACCCGAATGCGATCGCTCAGTCCTGCTTTGGCGACTTGTACTCTAGCTTGCTTAACCTGCTCTGAGGATAGATTAATGGCTTCAATTTTGACATGGGGAATGGTGCTAGCAATATCAATTGCTGGCCCCCCGATGCCACAGCCAGCATCAAGGACATAATCCCCTGACTTAATTCCGGCTTGCTGAGCGTAGTAGAGATTGTGAGATTTAGCGATGTCTTTATTGCCGTAATCTGGCCAGGTTGTACTTTGAATAGTAGCCTGATCGCAGGGAACAGAACTAGCATCGTATAAAATTTTTACTTTCTGTAAATGTGGATCAGGCTCTTGGGTGAGGGGGTAGCTTGCAGAAACCAGTTTACTGTGGTTAATCGGCATCCGGTTATAAAACTCAGCCACGCTTTGCAAATGGGGGTCAAGCGGCGCATGACTCTGGGTATTGTTCGTCGAAAATTGCATAGCCAAGCTTTAGTATGCAGTAGACCAAGTGCGAACTTCGCCCAAGGTGACGGGAACTATATCGCTGACATCAATGGTAAAGCGGAAGACTTTTTTAGCACGGCGGTTGTTTTCCGGGTCGAAGAATTTTAGCTTCACGTCCCAACAATCACTATCCACCCGACAGAAAGGACTTTTCTCAACGGTAATCGTATCGAGTTCCATTCCTTCTGCTACAGCTTGAGCAAAAGTGGTCGCCGCTTGGAAGGCATTAGTGGTAGCAAAATTGAGGGCGCGGTCCCCAGAAGTGATTCCCAAATTGCGGAAATCATAATAGATGCGGTTGAGGAAGCCACCTAAAGTTTTGCGAACATTGTCTTCGTCTGTTTCTGCCACTTGGGTACCGATTGTTTCTAATGCCGCACCGATGAGGGTGTTGATTTTCCAACCATATAGCCCCCGCGTATTCTGCGGCTCGATCACCGGAACAATTTGCCCGGAAAAGAGTTTAACAGTGCGTCCGGTGATAATTCCGGGGATGCTGACCCGTTCTACATAGTCTGCGTTATCTTCAGCTTGAATCTGCCCAGATAGGAGTTCTTGTAATACTGCATAGACATCTCTAGCAAAAGCTCCCTTGGGTTCAATCGCATAAATTGGGGTTAATTCCAGGTTCAGTGTCCAAATTAAGGATTTGGCTTCAGAAAGGTTGTCTGCCAGATAATCTACCATTTGCCGAGCATCGTAGGGATTGGCAGGAACCAATGTATTATCAACTGCAACTCCGGGCATTAATTGTTTAAACGAGTCGCGTCTGGCATCTGTGCCAAAGTCATAACCCAACGTACCCAGGGCATAGACTAAAGTATTGGGATTGATATCACTAGGAGCTTGGCTGGCAGTGACTGAGGAAGCAACAGGATAAGACATGGGTGGATTCTGTGTCATAGAGGATTGAAAAAGGTTTTGGTAGGCAGCAGGATTGGGTAAAGGGGCGTTAGCAGAATTGGGCATGAATCCTTGAGTGGGGATGGTGTTTGGGGAAACACTGGAAACTGAAGCTAGGGTAGGCATCTCTACTACTCCAGCCGCCGCTTCTGTAACACTGGCATTTTGGGAACTGTCTACTTCTGCGTTCGCGGCTGCAACATCGCTACTCCCTAACTGGTTGATGAATGAGGGATAGCTCGTATCAGTACCCCCACAACCACAACCGGGTACGCTCATGGCTTCTTGTTCTTCTGACATTATTCCTCCTTTGAGTTTTTCTATTGCACCAAGAATATTCAGTTTGCCGACTAAACAGCGACGGCGATCGCCAACTTCAATATGTTCGCAAGGAATGGCGCTTTCCAAAATGGCGGCTCGAACTTTTTGGGGGTCGGGTTTTTCCCCGCGCTGCTGTTGCCAGCTCAACAGCAGCGCGGCGACTCCCGTCACAATCGGGGTAGCAAAGCTCGTCCCGCTTAATTCGATGGTTCCCCCGCCCGGTTTCGCTCCTAAAATTTTCTCGCCAGGGGCAAGAATACCTTGAGTTTGGTAGGCATCGCCCCAGTTGCTATAGTGAATGGGTTGACCGCGATCGTCCATCGCTCCCACTGCCAGCACCGCAGGCAGGGCGGCAGGGACGTGCAAGCAGTCACAAGCGTTATTTCCGGCTGCTGCCACGATTAAAACATTCTTTTGTTGACACAAACTAACAGCTTGTCGTAAAAAGTCATTTGCCTCGCCATAGTCTGAGAACTCCCCGCCACTAATATTAATAATGTGCGCTCCTGCCTGGACTGCCTGTTCGATCGCCCGTGCCACATCAAGTTGGGACAGACGATTCTTGTCGGAAAACATGGGAATAATCAACCCCTTACATTGGGGGGCAATTCCCTCAACGGACGAACCATGCTGTCCAAAAATCACACTGGTGATATGAGTACCGTGTTGGTACATCGGTCCATCAGGAATCGGCGTCGGGTCTACTAAGGTGGGAAGTTGGGTCAAATCGGCTCCAAGAAAGCAATCATGAGAGCGATCAAATAACCCATCCAGCACCGCTACATAAATTTCCGAGTTGCCCAGTGTTTGCTCCCACAGATCTGTTAGTCCAGGGATTATCTTGATTTTAGACATGAAGTAGTTGCAAAAAAATTTTAGCGTCTGGAGACTTTTAAAAAATCTAGTTTGAGCATTTTCTTATTGCTTAAGTAAATTTCAATAGAATACTCCATAATTGATTGACTACAAGCAACAATGACACTCAAGATATTTTCAATTGAAATTATATATGACTCTTGTCACCAAAAATCTAAAAATTTTTATCCAACAGACCAAAGCCAACTTTTTGTAATTTGACATACAATACTTTCAATTTAACAAAAAATAACATCATTTTTATTTATTGCAAGCTCAGCCGTGTTTCCATCGAAATCTTTTCCGTAAAACAATTCAAAACAATGACAAAATGCTTTCCCCCAGGCTATTCCATGTATCTTCAATACTCACTGAAATTGAAACAATAGAATTGATAAGATTTTTTTATTAATCAAGTATATTTTGTACTTTGATTGTACTTATATTCTTTGAGATGCTCGCCCTTTAGGAAAACTTTGCGATTTACTGACTATTGCTAACTCTAATTAATCGTGGTATAAAAATGTCAGAAAGTTTCTCTTGAAGAATTTTGTTAGCTCAAACTTTCTTTATAAAGGGAAATTTTTTAGTCGATTTACTTGTGGAGAAATCTATTATTATGAGACCAGAAAATCAAAAAGAAAACCGTTGCCTCCAGCCCAAACTTTCTGAGCCTGCTATGCGTGTCCACGCAGGTATGCCTGTCGATTTGTCCGAAGAAGAGTTGACGGCTGAAGTCGTGAATGGCGGCGTGTTCGCTTCTACGTATGGAGGCACTGATGGTGGAGTAACCGCATCTATTTCTCCTGCCTTGTTAGCAAGTTTGGTCTAGTTAGTGGTAGTTTAGTTTTGATTGTATTGGTGGTTGTAGGTGATTGCCATCGACAAATTAGCCAATCATCTGACTTACCTTTAAAAAAGGTCAAAAGTCTTTTCTCGCTTCTATTGGCGCTCTATTTGCCTCGTTCAACTGACGGATAACCCGTACTAATAACTTGTTTTCCGATATCTGGCACGGGTAGGTAACACGGCATTGCTTATTCCTGCCCGATGTGCGAAGTGAGAGAGAGCCACCCTTCGATAGAAAATCCCCGAACAGCTTGCTTCCCCAATAGCATCGTTTTGGGGTTTTCTCTCTCTGTTTGTACTTCTGGCAAAATCCTCGCTACTTTTTGGCATATTCCTCTAAACTCTTCCGGGTATTGCAGTTTATCCATTCCGGGTCACTCCGGGAAAAGTGGCTTAAGGATATTTGTCCATAAAGTTACTAACTGTAATAAGTTCCAGCTTTAATCATTCCAGGAATAAAGCTACCAGGGGCAGGCAATTCTTTCCAATTACTTTCAGGTTCGGCTGTTGTGACTCCTGCAATATGTTGGAGT
Organism: Heteroscytonema crispum UTEX LB 1556; assembly: GCA_044006015.1. Taxonomy (GTDB): domain Bacteria; phylum Cyanobacteriota; class Cyanobacteriia; order Cyanobacteriales; family Nostocaceae; genus Heteroscytonema; species Heteroscytonema crispum. Next base: position 28,731 of record JBIPDF010000016.1, on the reverse strand, counting down.
GGGATTTCCCAAAGTTTGTGGAAGCGAGCAGCCCAAAGTTGCTCTGTTAATTTCAACTCTATCCGCAACTTTTGGTCAATTATACTCAGGTTCATAATTAACCTCTCAATCAGTAGTTTTTATTTGTTATTTTTCACGCAAGCTCTGCTATGTCAAAATGAAAATAGCCGATACCACAAGGTGAGCGATCGCGTAGCGTCTCCTGCGGAAAATCGCTCTTAAAGCTAGATAAAGGATTGAAAAGAATCGCAATGGCAGAAGAAACCAATCACAATCAAGCGGGAGAGGTAGCTCCCAGCACTGTTGACAAACAGGCTCCCAGTGTTGCTGAAGAAAACGCTCCTAGCACCGATTCACCCGAAACAACAGCGATTCCGACTGCAAATGCGCCAGATCCAACGGCTGTAAACCCGGAAAATAACCCCAATGCTGCCAAACCAGCGACTGGGGCTGCTAAGAAAGAAAAGCCGGCTGCTGCTAAGGCGGAAAAAGCTGAGGGAGATAAACCAGCGGCTGCGAAGGCTGCAAAAAAAGAGAAAGCCCCATCTGTTGAAGATAAGCCCTTTGTAGAGTTTATCCAGCAAGATTACTTACCAGCTTTGCAAAAAGCGATCGCACAAGAAGGGGTGCAAAATTTACAATTGTCTTTTGCCAAGCAGAAAGTTCCCGTCACTGGTTACGACAAAGAAGAATATTGGCAAGTTACGGGTAGTTGGCAAAACGGTTTGCGTCAGTTTAACTTATATTTTCCCGAAGAAAATATTCAAGGTCAAAAGGTATTTTCCTGTAATGAAGGGAAAAAACCTAGCACTCTTGAATCATTCTTAATCGACGAGCGCAAAATCACACTTGACCTGATGGTATTTGGTTTAGTGCAGCGCTTAAATGGTCAAAAGTGGTTAGGTAGGAATTAGTAATTGGTTGGTGGTTCATAGTTAATGGTTCATTACTACCAACAACCAACAACCAACAACCAACAACCAACAACCAACTAACTCAATTAAGTTCGTGAAAGTGATAGGTGACGGCTCCAGAAATAGGGTCGTTATCTATTTTCACGTAGCCTGATTTAAGCATTTCTTTGAGAATAGCTTCCACTTCGGCAAAATCGGCTCCTGTTGCTTTTACACCTTGGGTGACGGTAAGGGTACCACCCCTATTTTCAGCAGCTTCCAACAGCTTTACCATCAGTTGGTTGCCAGTGGGATGATAAACTTCCGAGACGATCGCTTGTTGATTTAGCGGCACACCCAAGGGAGACAAACCAGCTTTTACCGCTTCTAAAAACCTATACAAACCTGCTCACAAGTAGACAAAGCTGTACAGGGGGAACGAATCGCGGTTTATGTTCCAAGAAATCATCTTTAACACTTTCGTTTGCTCTGGACAGATTGCTCCGACCATTGCTTGACCAAAGACTCCCAGTTAGAGATAGCATAGAAGCTGTGACGCTTAATGCTAGATTTCTTAATCAAATTATTCAATTGATTCCACAGGCTCCATACGTGCTTTCTATCCTTCACGGATAGATAGGCGGTTATGCAGCCTGGAATATTTTCAGTCAATCTCATAGCACGTCGCGCTATAGCCATAGCAGCAGCTTCATCGCTAGCTAATCCATATTGGCGTGCATATTTCACCAAGCCGATAACGCTGGTATAAGCAGGATTCACCTTCATCAGATAAATCCCCCGGTTGCTTAAGATGTGCATCTGTAATTCATAAAAACGGCTATACGCCCAAAGCGAAAGCATCCGAGCATATTTTCTACCACGCTCTTTTAGTTGTTCTTTCTTGGTAGTAAAGTCTAATTCTTCGCAAGCAACAGGACAAGCAAAGGTGTCTGCCAGTACCGCCAATTGCAAGCAAGCATCAATGATTTGAGCATCCTGTTTGCCTGTTGGCAATCCCATTTGTAGCGGGATTTGTCCATGCGCTTTGAGGTTGCCATCACGGTCAACGTATGCCCAACCAATAGAGCCGGGATTCGTGTCAATCCCGATGCAGCCATAAGTAGAGTGACGCGAGACACGCTTTACTGGCGCTGGAGTAAACTGTACGGCTGCATTCCATTTACCGTCTTTGCGGTAGAAGTGCCAGGTTTTAGAACCATCTTTGGGCAGTCTGTTGATTTTGCGGTCAAAGTTACCTAATCTTGTTTGTACGTACTTGCCAAATCTTGATTCCAAGCAAGCAGGTACACGGAACTTAAGGATATTGCCGTCCCATTGACAAACCTGATTACCAAAAGATTCATCTTTTGAACCAACAACAAACGCTTGGTCTTTTGAGATGACAGTTTGAATTGGCGCTGTCTTCAAATGCTCAATCTGCTTAGATAACTGGTAAGCACGGCGTTTCTTGTTATGAATCTGAAAGCGCAAATTCTTCCAGTTAGTATCACGAAATTGGAGCGAACAGGACAATGGGAACCTGCATCCAGTCTTTGATTTCTGCCAATTTTTTTTGGCGTAAAACTTAACAGAGCCCGCTAATTTCTTTTCTGATTTGCTAATCCAAGAATTGATTGATTTAAGCTTACCTTCCAACGTCTTAACATGATGTTTCCTATCCTCTTTGGATGCGTCCACTGCACCTTGAGCATGGCTGATAACACCATTAGCATGACGCTTTGAAATGCCGTAAGTTGTTTGTAGATGAGTGTTCCAGTTAGATTTGTTGAACGTTTGACTCTTAAGAATGAAGTTGGCTGTTTCACGCGCTGCTTTGTGGAATACCGGACTGTAGGTAGCCAAGAACATCTCAAAGGAAGTGAGTCCTAAACTATTTAATTCTTGCGCCTGCGTTGGTAATCCTTTAACGTACGTGAGAGTAGCCATCACTCGAATTTTTATGTATTATATATAGTAGTATACCACTATATATTCTGTTTTTGTATGCCATTCCAGAAAAATCATGAATTTCGTTGGCAGTCTAATAAAGATAAGACTTTAGATAAATCACCTATCTGTTTCAAGGGATGGGAAGGGCAGAAAGAAAAAATTAAAACCGTTCCCAATTGGCAAGAACGGCTTAGAGAGTTTGTTGACCAACTTGTATCAGACCTACCCAAAAATGAATAGATATGGGTAGAGATGGATAGGAATTAAGTTACAGTTTCATACCCTCAGTTTCATATCGTGTTCATCAACCATATTTGGGATGAGCAACAAATCCACAAACTGCCCTACACCAAACAAGCCCACGGTACACAGCCACAACAAACCCGTACCGATTTTGCCATTGTATAAACGGTGTAACCCTCCCAAACCGAAAAACCAAGCTGCACTCAATATATAGGAGACAAGAATACGGTCTTTAGTTGTGCTATTTTCAACATTATTCATCTGGTTATAACCCCTAGAATTCCCTCTGCTCTTCTCTTCTTAGATAGTTGTCCGATTCTGCGAGCGTTTCCGACCGACATGGGTAAATAGAGTTATCAAAAGTTGTAAACCACTGCGCCAATCTTGGAATAGTTCTTAATCGCAAGATAACAAACTTCTGAGAATTTTACTGCTATTACAGTCTGAAAAATTACATATATACTTATGTCATCGTGTATTTAGCGTACAATCCGCGCTGAATAATGTACTTCAGGAGTGTAGATTGAACCGATTGGGTGATTTTGCCTGGAGTACACCATTCAAATCACGACTACAGATTTGCGATCGCCAATTCCCGAAAAATTCATATTTATTTACAAGTCTTGACTTTGGGAAAATAGAGGAAAAGCGATCGCCTAAATTGCATTCATGTCAAATAGTAAATTATTCACAATATATTTTAGAGAGCGATCGCCCCAAGTCTCCCCCTCTCCCCCTCTCCCCCTCTCCCCCTCCCCCCACTTTGCAACTCTTAACGTTCATGTTGCTTGTTACTACCGCTTGCCTTGGTAGACTGAAATACATACAAATGGATTATCTAGTAAGAAGGGAAACGCAAAACCCTGTCTTTTACAAGCAGGGAGGTAGCCCCAGACGGCTATTAAATAGCCGTAAAAACGGGATAATCGTGTCAGTACAAGACATAAAAACCTACCGGGGGACTCTCGGAAAGTATACGCCCAATACTCGACTCGACGAGATTAAAGGAAATATCACTCAGCCCAATTGGGCAAACTGGGTGAGCCTGGGAACTTGGTAAACCAAGATCACAACATCCCCCAGGGATAGGTTGTGAATCTCCTGACTTCTAGGAAGGAGAGTGTCAATATCGTCTGTTGCGTTTGGTGAAAGTATTATGCTTTGCTTTCCCAGGCAGTCACAAATAAAAAAGACATTCACGGCAATCAAGACATGGTAGATTCCCTTAAAAAACCAGGGTTTGAAGAATTGCGCCCAGGGATTAAAGTCCCTGCCAAGGAAACCCTGCTGACACCCCGGTTTTACACCACCGATTTTGATGAAATGGCGCGGATGGACATCTCCGTCAACGAAGACGAGTTGCAAGCCATTCTCGATGAGTTTCGCGCTGACTACAACCGCCATCACTTCGTCCGGGATGCCGAGTTTGAACAATCCTGGGATCATATTGATGGGGAAACTCGCCAGCTGTTCGTTGAATTCCTCGAACGTTCTTGTACGGCAGAGTTTTCTGGCTTTTTGCTGTATAAAGAACTCGGTCGCCGCTTGAAAGATAAAAGCCCAGTATTGGCAGAGTGTTTCAACTTGATGTCACGGGATGAAGCACGTCATGCTGGTTTCCTAAACAAAGCGCTGTCAGATTTTAATCTGTCGCTAGATTTGGGATTTTTGACAAAAAGCCGCAATTATACCTTCTTTAAGCCAAAATTTATCTTCTACGCTACTTATCTTTCTGAGAAAATTGGTTACTGGCGCTATATCACGATTTATCGTCATTTAGAAGCTCATCCAGAAGACCGGATTTATCCGATTTTCCGGTTCTTTGAAAACTGGTGTCAGGATGAAAACCGTCACGGCGATTTCTTTGATGCTGTGATGAAGTCTCAGCCGCAAATGTTGAATGATTGGAAAGCCAGCCTGTGGTGTCGCTTCTTCCTGCTTTCGGTGTTTGTAACGATGTATCTCAATGACATCCAGCGCAAAGACTTTTATGCATCCCTTGGTTTGGATGCGCGGGACTACGACATCCATGTAATTAAGAAGACCAACGAAACCGCAGGAAGAGTATTCCCGGTGATGTTGGATGTGGAAAATCCGGAGTTTTACGATCGCTTGGATCGTTGTATCAAGAATAACGAGAAATTGACAGCGATCGCTAACTCCAACACACCCAAATTCCTGCAAATCTTCCAAAAGCTACCGTTGTACATCTCCAATGGTTGGCACTTCTTGCGGTTGTATTTAATGAAACCGATTGATGCTGCTGCTGCTCAAGGCAGTGTCCTTTAGGTTATAACTATATTTGCCAAACAAAAGACGCGATAATTGCGTCTGTATAAAGTGGTTCTGCGTTATGCAGAACCACTTTTTTGTTGGATGATTTTCAACATAGACGCGCAGCGGCTTGCCGCAGGCTACCACCGACAACGCCCAGGAATGAGAGACAAATTACACAAACAACATCAGAATTTACTCATAGCCCCCCGGGAGGCAGAGATGTTTCATCCCCATGTTCGACCGCCAGGGGTTGTAAACCCCAGGTTCAAAGCTCAAGTCCTCTCAAGAAAACTAAAAACCTTGTTTGTCAACGCGTTGAGTCCGTTGAAACCGACTTTAGCTATTAGCCCGGAAATTGATTTCCGGGCGGTCGAGGGGTTGAAGAGGGGTTGTGGGAATCTCCAACATGGGAAACACAGCAAATTCCCTCAACCTTGGGTAAGTCCCAAAAATATATTGCCCTTGTTTAGAAAAGTTGGCAGTTTATGTTTTGGCTTGAGTACTATTTTGCTGTTAACAGCCACCCCCAGTTGGAGTCAAACCCAACCAAACGCCCAAGATTTAGATTTATCTCCAGAAATCATTAAAAATAGTCCAGTATTGCAACGGTGGCGGCGTCAAATACCAAATGTTCTGGAAGATATTAAAAATGACCCTAGTTTTCGCACTCGCTGGCGAATTGGTTATTCTCAGTTTCCTTCAACAGGACAAGCATCGGGGGTGAATGTTGGTGTAGCGGATGTTTTTATTGGTAAGAGTGGTTTGACAGTTAGCGGAGAATATCAAGCGGCGTTCAATGGTAAGCGTGAGGCGTATGGTGCGGACTTGCATTATTATCTGCGTCCTTTGGGTAACTATATCAATGTCGCAACAGTTTTAGGCTATCGCCATTTGGAAACAAACCGCTATTCAACTTCGGGGGTGAATGTAGGTGCAAAGTTGCTGTTAGTTTTATCTCGCAAAGGTGCGGCAGATATTTCTTTAACTCAAACTTGGGTGAGTCCCGGTAGTGATGAAGAAGTGGGTTTAACAACGCTTTCTGTAGGATATGCAGTGACTCGCAATTTGCGATTATCTACAGATATTCAAAAACAGAATGCAAGACAGCATAAAGATAGTCGAGTCGGTTTAGTTTTGGAATGGATGCCTTAATGAGTGTTGAGTGCCAAAGAATATTAACAAATTAATTACTTATGAATGCTTTAACCCTACAATTACCCTCAATTCTTAAACTCACCGATGAGCAGTTTGAACAACTAGCCGCTGCTAATCGAAATGTGAGATTAGAACTGACAGCCAAGGGAGAATTATAGCGGTTCCCGTTTGCATTCGGTACACGTAGGGGCAATTCATGAATTGCCCCTACAAATAACCTGTACCCCACTCAACTGGGAATCGCTATAATTATCATGCCACCTACAGGAGGAGAAACGGGAAATCGGAACTTTGATTTATCAAGTCAACTTTGGTTCTGGAACCGTCAAAATCTTTTGGGAAAAGCTTTTGATTCCTCTACTGGTTTTCGGTTGCCTAACGGTGCAACTCGTTCCCCTGATGCAAGTTGGATTCTTCAATCGCGATGGGATGCTTTAACTTCCGAACAACGCAAAAAATACCTACCTTTGTGTTTTGATTTCACGGTAGAAATCGTTTCATCAAGCGATGATTTAGAAGATACTCAGGAAAAAATGCAAGAGTACATTGTCAATGGATTGCGTTTGGGTTGGTTGATTAATCCTAAATCTCAACAAGTAGAAATTTATCGCCTTAATCAAAAAGTTGAAGTTTTACAATCTCCTCTGGCTTTATCAGGTGAAGATGTTTTACTAGGATTTGTTTTAGATTTACAGCCGATTTTTGAATAAAAGCACCTCACCCCATTTTTGCCCCTCTCTTTGCAAACAGAAAAAGGGGACTATTGACTAAGGTTCTTTTATTACTCTGACGAGAAAAAATATTTGTAGGTTGGGGAGGACAGCGCTCGTAGCGACCGCGACAGTCGCGCGACTGCCCGTTGTAACGCTCGTGTTACCCAACATCATCAAGACTTTTGAGTTGGGTTACGCTCCGCTCCACCCAACCTACGCCTATTAACTATTAAATAAACTTTTCGATTAACGCACCCACAGCTAAACTTGCCAAGGAGAAGAAAAACGAAATCCAAAAGGCTTGTGCTTCCTTAAACCCTGCTGTTTGAAAGTCTAATTTCGCTAAGATAATGGCAGCAATAATTACCAAGCTGTCCAGAAATAAACGGAACTTGGCAATCATCACAAAGAATAATAAGGCAGCTAAAATCGCAAAAACGAAAGTTTTGCTATCTGATTTAAATATAATGCCAAAAGAATTTGTGATTCTCGACCAAGAAGCTGTCAAGCCTGTCATTAAAAAAAAGTTAGCGATCGCAATCACCAACCATACAAACCACGGTGCCTTTGTTGTAGATATTATCCAACCCAGGTGACCGTAAGTAAGTATTAATAACACCAAGGAAAGCCAAGGAAGTCTCTTCAATATTGACATTGGTTGGTATTCCCAGTACCGGCTCAAGCTATTATTTCACAAGTGTCCGGTGTAACTAAAGCTTTTCATGTTACGTAATCGATTGCTAATTGCATGGCGGTTATCTGCTGTTGCTAACTTTTCAATTCCAATGCCGAGATGACGAAAGTCTTTGAGCAAGTGCGCGTCAGCGTTGCCCATCCAAACAAATACGCTTGGTGCAGGAACTTTCCTACACTATAGCAAAGCCGAAGAAGGGGTTATACACTTTGATAGATTTTACCTTTTATGCCTTAAACTAGAAGTTTATCCAAAAATGCTTCTTTTAGCTTCTAATCGCAGGCTCCACATGCTCTCCCAAACACAACCAAACAAGTTTGTAGAGAATTCCCAGACAAATTGTGAAATTTTATCTTAAACATTTGTAAACTGTTAGCAGCTAAGTAGCCGCGTGTCACATCTTGTTAAGGAATTATCATGAGACAACTTGTTATCGCCGAGCGCGTATGCCTCATTGGTCATATCTTGGCAAAGGCTTTTGGACTGGTAGGGATTCTACTGGTCATACCTCATGCCGAAATGATTTTGAATTTAGGGGGCGTTGGAGAGAAAGCCATGCAGTTGAGTCTGGCTGATGGCGGCGTGGTAGATATTATTTTGGGGACAATAGCCGTCTCAATTTTCGCCTACCGGATGCTGGGATGGCGCACTTGGCTGGCGTTTATGCTGCCGGCTGTATCGATATCGGTAGGTAGTGAATTATTGGGAACCAGCACTGGGTTTCCTTTTGGATACTACAGTTACTTAAATGGTTTGGGCTATAAAATTGCGGGGCTAGTACCGTTTACAATTCCCTTATCTTGGTTTTATGTGGGCTTGTCTGCTTACCTAATTGCTCGTGCAGGTTTGGGGGTAGCTCAAAAACCTAGTTTACTGCGGCAAGTAGGTGCTATTGTCCTTGGTGCGATGCTGTTTACCTGCTGGGATTTTGCCTTGGAACCAGCGATGAGTCAAACTTCTCTGCCCTTCTGGTATTGGGAACAACCGGGTGCTTTCTTTGGCACACCCTACCAAAATTATGCGGGTTGGTTTGGCACTAGCGCCTTGTTTATGAGTGTGGCAGGATTGTTGTGGAGAAACACCTCTATTAAATTAGAGCGATCGCAACTTAATTTCCCTTTGGTTGTTTATTTAAGTAACTTTTCCTTCGCCGCCGGACTCAGCTTGGGTGCTGGGTATATTATCCCGGTTTCTTTGGGTTTGGTATTTGGTGTTGTTCCAGCTTTGCTACTGTGGTGGAGAAGTTCAACCGCATCCACACAAATAGCCGTTGAAGGGGCAACTACAGAAGTTTCAGTAGCAAGCGTCAAAGTGGCATTGAAGTAAACAGGGAAAGGGGGAAAGGGGAAAGGGAAAGGGGGAAAGGGGAAAAATATTTTTCTTTGTTCTTTGTTCCTTTTCGTTGTTCCGCTTTCTTCGTTCTGAATGCTTGCCCTGCCTTGGTGTAATAACTTCAACCACACTTGATGTTTGTTTGTCGCACCAAATGTGCGCGTTTATACATTTTGAATTGGAATGGCACAGTATTATTACGGTGAACAACGCTTTGATAGTAGAAAGCGCTATATCGCTTTTATTGCTACTTATCCAAATCCCAGCAACAGCGATTCTGCTCTCGCGTTTGGTGAAAGGACCAAGACGCCATCCTCCCATTAAACCGCAACAGCCAACGCCAGAGCTTTTGGGTAATGTTAGCGTTGTCGTTCCCACTTTAAACGAGGCGCTTCGCATTCTTCCTCTTTTGGCTGGCTTAAGTCGGCAAAGCTACGAAGTTCGAGAAATAATCGTTGTAGACAGCAAGTCTAGCGATGGGACTCCAGACTTGGTAAAAACCGCACAGCAGCGAGATCCCCGTTTTCGCGTGATGACTGACGATCCCTTACCTGCTGGTTGGGTGGGGCGTCCTTGGGCGTTGCATAACGGCTTTTTGCATAGCTGTGAGGCGAGTGAGTGGTTTCTGGGGATGGATGCTGATACCCAGCCCGATCCTGGTTTGGTTGCGAGTTTGGTGAAGACAGCAGAAACTGGTGGATATGACTTAGTTTCTCTTTCGCCCCAATTCGTCCTCAAATATCCAGGGGAATGCTGGCTGCAACCGGCGTTATTGATGACTTTGCTTTACCGATTTGACCCAGCTGGTATTAACACCGAACAGCCAGAAAGAGTGATGGCAAATGGACAGTGCTTTTTGTGCCGTCGTTCTGTTTTAGCTGCTGTTGGTGGTTATAGCAGTGCGAGTAGTTCTTTTTGCGATGATGTTACCTTAGCACGACATATTGCTGCTCAAGGTTTTAAAGTGGGCTTTTTGGATGGGGCGAAGGTGCTGAAGGTGCGGATGTATGAGGGGGCGATGGAAACTTGGAAGGAATGGGGGCGGAGTCTCGACCTTAAAGATGCATCTCCTCGCGCTCAAATTTGGGCTGATTTATGGCTACTTTTATCAGTCCAAGGTCTACCCCTCCCAATCGTCCTCACCTACCTACTTCTTTCTCCCCCTCTCCCCCCCTCTCCCTCTCCCCCCCTCCTCTTACTCGGATTGAATGTATTTCTGCTGGTGATTCGCTTTGCCATGCTTTTGGCGATCGCGCCTTCTTACGATCGCACTCAAGCTAAAGGCGGTTGGCTATTTTGGCTTTCTCCACTTGCAGATCCCTTAGCCGTGCTGCGAATATTCTTATCAGCCTTCCGCACTCCCCGAGAATGGCGAGGAAGGAAATACAGTGAAGAGTTATGAGTTATGAGTTATGAGTTATGAGTTATGAGTTATGAGTTATGAGTTATGAGTTATGAGTTATGAGTTATGAGTTATGAGTTATGAGTTATGAGTTATGAGCTTCGTTTTTTGAGTTATGAGTTTTGAATTTTGAACTCCTAACTCCTCACTCCTAACTTTATTCCTAACTCCTTACTCCTAACTTTATTCCTAACTCCTTACTCCTAACTTTATTCCTAACTCCTCACTCCTAACTCCTAACTTTATTCCTCATTTTCACCTCCTACTTTATCGCCGCGTTCTAATTCCCAGAGAATTTGATTGCCTTCGCGTCGTACCCGTGAAACAATCCAGTTACGCCAGCGCCATTCATCGCCCCGACTGGTGACAGCGCTGGCGTGAACATCCATCAAGTCTGCTAATTCGGAACTGGTGATTAAATATCCTTTTTCGGCAATTTCGTCAGCTATATGTAGAGTTTCAACTAAGTGGCGGAGTTGCGCCACCCTCATCTCCCGTGGGATTTCTTCGATTGTAGTGACAGCAGTGGCTGCAGTTTGCTCCATAATGGTTATATGCGATGCAAGAGTACTGATTTTTTGTGGTTCTGTGTTAATTATTGTAGACTTTACGTCAGAATCAGATACTTTTGCTACATTTAGCTCACCATTTCGCTCGAAAGCTGAATGAGAATTCGAGTTAGGTGATTCTTGGAACTTTTGTAGAGATGGGGCTCTGCCATTAGCAAAGGCACGGGCGATCGCATCACAGCGTTCGTTACCAACGTTACCAGCATGACCCCTAACATGTTGCCAGGTTACTTTTCGGCTGTTGAGTTCGTCAAGTTGTTCCAAAAGGTCTTGGTTGAGGACTGGTTGACCGTCGGCTTTTTTCCAGCCTTTTTTTTTCCAGCCTTTAACCCATTTGGTAACGCAGTTAATTAAATATTCGCTGTCGGTGTAAAGGGTGATAGGTTCAGTTTGCTTGGATTTTTGTAGGAAATTGAGGGCAGCGATCGCTGCTTGCATTTCCATTCTATTATTAGTGGTTTGGGGGCAAGCATCGCCCATTTCGTGAATTGAACCATCACTGAAGTAGACAACGATACCCCAACCGCCGGGACCGGGGTTACCCGTGCAAGCGCCATCAGTGTATATACTTTGGATTGTGCGTGATGAAGACATAGTAAAATTATTGAACCGCAAAGGACGCAAAGAAAACAAAAAAAGCGATTTAGCGGCAAAAAACAAAGGACGGTTATTAAGGTTAGCATGATTGCGAGTTCCAAAATTTAGCAATCAAAAAATTCTGAAATTTGTTTACAACTAATAACAATTCGCCCTAATTTCGGCTATAAACATTGTGCCCCTACAGATTGACAACAGAGAACGCCGAGAAGAAGAGAGATTTTCACAACTGATGCGTGAATTGCTATAAATACCATGAACCATTACCATGAACCCCTTCGGGGTGACGCTCGTTCCTCGCTACCGCTACGCTAACGCCAGTCGTGAATGGTCCGCCACTGCGGTCTTGGGGTCTCCCCAAGTTCCGCAACTGGCGTGGAAACCCCCTCTTGGCCGCGCTGGCGAACCATTAACGATGAACCATTAACTATTAGCAATTACTTGTTCAATAAACTTCTGCCATATTTCATTAGGAACCCACATTTTATTTAAGTCTTTCTTCGCATCTTCATGATTTATTCCTTGATGAATACGGCGATAAAGATACATGAATGCAGAAACTCTCATGTTAGCAGCACAATGAATAAAGACTTTTTGAGTGGTGTTAGCTTCCATGACTTTAAAAAAATCTGTCACATTCTCAAGAGTGGGATTTTCCCACATCACTGGAATGTGTACGTACTGCATTCCTTGGGTTTCCACAATTTGTTTTTCATCTGGCAAAGCATTGGGCGATTCTGCTAATGCCAGATTTACTACTACTTGATATCCTGACTCTTTAATTGCCGTAAACTGTTCTTGAGTCGGTTGTCCGGAAGTAGCAATTCTATCGGATATTTTCAGAAAATTATAGATATCTTCAATTTTGCTTTTAGACATATTACGCTCCCAAAAATTGCACACTAAAACCAATCATGGTTTTAAAATAAAGCTAAGGCATCTAACATCGACAAAACATTGGGGGAAAGTACTATGGTTGCTAATCCACAGTTTAAACCCATGACTCCCCAGGAGTACCTGGAATGGGAACCAACTCAGGAAATCCGCTACGAGTATATTGATGGCGAAGTTTTTGCCATGACGGGAGGGACAAAGCCACATAACCGAATTGCTGGTAATCTTTACACTGCTTTAGACAGTCATCTCGCAGAAAAAGGCTGTGAGGTTTACATTGCAGATGTCAAAGTGCAAGCTTCTACCGCAGGACTATACCACTACCCGGATTTAGTTGTAACTTGCGACTCTAGAGATAGGAACTCAAACCAGTTTGTGCAGTACCCCTGTTTGATTGTAGAAGTCCTCTCACCTTCAACAGAAGCTTATGACAGAGGCGGTAAGTTTACGAAATATCGCAGGCTGACAACTTTACAAGAGTATGTTCTCATCCAGTCAGAACAAATTGGAGTAGAGTGTTTTCGGCGCAACGAGCAAGGTTTTTGGGTACTTTATCCCTATGAAGCCGGAGAAATTTTAACTTTGGAAAGTGTAGGATTATCTCTGCCAATAGAAGCCCTCTACCGACAAGTTAGATTTGACTCAGAAGAGGTTAGTTAGTTGGTAGTTGGTAGTTGGTGAAGGGGCGCCCTTGGTAGGGTCTCCCGACCCAGGCGACTGGTGAACCCGAAGGGTAGTTGGTAGTTGGTGGTTGGTGGTGAAGCGCGTACTGCGCTTTTGGTAACACTCCTAGTACTGGTTCTCCCGTTGGGTTGGTAGTTGTTGGTCATGAATAATTATTAACAGTTTAAGATAGTGATGTTTATTTGCATCCGCATAATTAACTCTCGTACAAAGTACCGTCTTTGTGCGCGAATATCCAACCATTAGAAGTGGATTTTGCAATTAAATCATCATCCGGATAGGTTACTACATCATCAGAAGTTCTATCCCCAATTTCTAAATAAACCACTTCTGCATCAGAACGATTTATCAATTGATGTCCCTCTTCCTCGCCAGCAGGAAAAGCCGCCATCATTTCAGGTTTTAATATTTGCTCTCCTGTATTGGTAATTAACGTTACTTCACCCTTTATCACATAGATAAATTCATCTTGTCGGGTATGCCAATGCCTGAGAGCAGAACAACTTCCAGGCGCAAGTGTAACCAAGTTTACACCAAAATTATTTAATCCAGCGGCATTTCCTAAAGCTTTTTTAACTCTTCCTACCATATAATGTTGAAATTGTTCGGGATAAATTGAAGTTGTGCGACTGGGGACATTTTCAGGATTAATTATCATTTTGATTTTCCTTATCTAATTTCTTTGTTCGGAACATCAACCGCATATCACCGAGTTCAGTTGTGAATCCCCAGCGTTCATAATAGGGAATCATTTCTGGCAAACAACAAAGAGCAAACCACTCTATTGAGTTTAACTGGGGATGGTTGACAATTGCATCTAACAATTTAGAGCCAAGTCCGATGTTTCTGTGGGTTGGCTTGACAATTACATCGAAAATAATTGCCCGATAAACAAAGTCAGTGAGAATGCGAGTAAAACCAATTAGTTTTTCATTTTCATCAATTAATCCGATAATAATATCTGATTCTGCTAGCATCTTGACAACATCTTGATGTTTGCGTTTGTTGCTCCAAAATTCATTTTTGTACAATTCCAGCAAATCGTAAATCTGATTTTCAGTTAGTTTTGAAACAATTTGATAGGTCATAATTGAATTTTATTTTTATCGGTTAAAATGTGACATTATTTTTTGAAGTAAGGCGTCGAACTTATTATTGATGGATGGTGCCCTACTCTCGCTCTTAGCGCACCCTATATTGATTTTTTTAGGTTAAGTTAGTTATAAAGTCGGGAAAAATGTTCATAAATTATGCAGTTTTAACTGATTTTATGGTGTTCCAGCTATTGCAGATCCGCCCAACCCTCCCTCCCGGGGGGCGAGCGTGATTGTGATATGTTACGAGGTTAAAGAGTAGATTTTGTCAAAGTTTGAAAGTCAAACTTTCTCAGCATTTCCATAAATGTGAATACTGCAGGAACATGGAGGGAATTAGATAAAATTGCTACTCCAATTACTCTATCTAAAGGTATTGGTAAACTGTATACTTGTACTGTTGAAGGAATTGGTACGGCTGCTAAACGAGGGAGAATTGCTGCTCTCAATCCTTGATTTACCATACTAACAATAGTAGAGTCTTCCTGAATATCGGTTGTAGTATTCATGGGAGGTGCTACAGTCTTCAAGTGATTGTGGAGAATGCGTCCGCAGGGTGTGGAGGGAAGCATGATTGGCGAATAGATATCTAAGTCTTCCCAAGTAATTTGTGGTGTGCTAATTTGTGCATTTGGTGGTAGTAAAACAACATATTCATCCCGCAAAATTTCCCATATTTCAAATTCATCCCCTGTTGGCAAACAAGTAATACCAATGTCCGCACGTCCTTCGCGCAAACAATCTTCTACATCAAGGAAGGCATTACACTCGATAATTGTTACAGCAACTTCTGGAAATGAGGAGTGAAATTGAGCGATCGCTTTCGGTAATAAATGAGTCGCCACACTCCGAAAAGCTGCAATCCGCACGTGACTGCCATGCAATCCTTTATGCAGGTTGGCTTCCCGTTGCATCATTTCTATATGTTCTAGTGCTTGACGCGCATGGTATAATATACATTCTCCTGCGGGTGTCAGCACTGCACCGCGACGACCTCTGGCAAATAAAGGTACACCCAATTCTTCTTCCAAAGTAGCGATCGCATGACTGATCGCTGGCTGGGAAAGCTGTAATTCTAAGGCTGCCTCACTAAAATTACCACGTTCTGCCACTGCAACTACGGCTCGAAGCTGGGAAATTTTCATAAGCTTGTCTACCAATCTTCAGTAAAGACGCTTCAAAATCGCGTCTGCACAAGAGTAGCTAAGAAATAGACAGATAAAGAGATGCTTTTTTAATTGTCACAAAAGATTGTATCAGTAATTTTTTATTTTTAAATGTTGTCTAAATGTAGGAAACTTTATTATTCTAGTCTTTAGTCGGAACTAAACTAATTGTCGGTTCGGATTTTTTTAAATACTCCCTAACCTACGTAACTTGCGAACCATGACTATTAGCAAAAATCAATTTTATATTTCACCAGAAGATTATTTAGAAGGCGAGGTAGTCAGCCCTATCAAACATGAGTATAGACAAGGACACGTCTATGCAATGGTTGGGGCAAAAAAACCTCATATTATTATTGCTAATAATTTAGTCACGTTGTTCACCAATCATTTGGATGATAGCCGATGTATTGTTCTCAACTCAGATATTAAAGTCAGGCTTGAGGAAGCGAATTGCTATTACTACCCTGATGTTGCTGTCACCTGCGATCAACGAGATACAAACTCTATAGATGACTTTATTCTCTATCCTTCCTTGGTGATAGAGGTGCTATCTCCGTCAACAGCAGCTTTTGACAGAGGAGAAAAATTTGCTGACTATCAAACATCGCCATTACTAAAGGAATATGTATTAATTAATCAATCTGAGATAAGCGTTGAGTGTTTTCGCCTTTCTGAGTCGGGAAATTGGGTTTCTCAAATCTATAAACAAGGTTCCGAAGTCTATTTTGCTAGTATAGATTTTCGCTGCAATATTGCCTCTATCTATCGCAAAGTCCCTGGAATTAACAATACTGATGTTTGAGAGGTTATTTATAAAGTGAACGTTAAGACCTCAGAAACCGGGTTTCTGGGAGACTAAGTACGAGGGTATTCGACACCCCATCGACAGAAACCCGGTTTCTCTCATACGCCTTAAAATTTACTTTATAAATGGTCTCTGAAGGTAATACGAAAAGCTCAACCTCTGACTCCAAAGAACAAAGCCAACAGCATAAAGGTTCCTACACTTGCTATTACGTTAATATGTTTGTCTCTTTTTACGGTCTAATTACGCTTATCATATTCAATTTTACCGTAATCTAACTTAATTACCCTATCTGCAAGGTGAAAATAACGGTCGTCGTGACTGATAACCAACACGGTTTTACCCTGTTGTTTGAGGTTCAATAATATCTTTTCATAGAAGACATCCCGGAAAAAGGGGTCTTGGTCTGACGCCCATTCATCAAATAAATAAATCGGACGCTTTTCTAAATAGGCTGTTAATAAAGCAAGGCGTTTCCCCTGTCCTTGTGATAGGACTATAGTCGAAAATTTGCCATTTTCAACCTGAACTTTGTTATCTAAATTCAACTGTCGCAAATATTCTTTAACATGAATATCTAAATTTTGATTGTTAATGCCTAAAATCCGGTCAAATAAATAAAATTATCAAAAAACTACAGAAAAATGCTGGCGATACTACTCGCGATTTTCATTTGTTATCAACTTGTTATCTAACTGAATTTGCCCTGATTCGGGGATATATAATCCGGTAATCAATTTAGCGAGGGTGGATTTTCCACTACCATTACCGCCGACGATAAACACCAATTCACCCCGATAAAAAGTCAAATGACAAGTATGATTAATACTAATACAGCAAAATACCACATCAAGTTATTTTCAGTCGCAGTGCCACTGATAACGCTGTTAATTAGCTTAATCAGCCGTGCGTTAGTTCCGCCACTGATTAAACCTGTCAAAATAGCGATCGCAACCTGCAACCAACAAGCCTGCAACAAAAGCCAAATTAAATTCATCCAGGGTACCGCAATGATGTCAGTTCGGTTTTAACCCAATCAGCAATGCAAGTTCCAGCCATTTCCAGTAGCAGTCTACATCAATAAAGCCAATTGACCTCAACCAAGCCAATTGTGTTTCCATATCCAGCAGTTTATTTGATGGGTCTTCTGGCTGGTCAGCAATACCAGCCGCCTGTCGAAAGTTTTCGTGCAGTCTGGGAGTAGGTGAGGCAACATGTTCTAAGTTGCAGAAAATTCCACCTTTGTCCAGAATTTGATAAATTTCTTGATAAAGTGCAAATTTGCGATCGTCGGTGAGATGATGAATGGCAAAGCTGGAAACCACTGCATCAAAAGTACCCAACTCAGGTAGAGGTTCATCGAGATTGTGAGCAATTACTGTTACCGTCGCATCAAGGGCAAAGCGGTTTTTTACAGCTTCCAGCATCGTTGGTGAAAAATCAACAGCAACACATTCAACAGAGGGACGCTCAATTTTCAAAAGTGCTAGCAAGCGACCATCACCGGTTCCCAAATCGAGAATGCGCTTCACAGTTTTGGGCACTTGAGAAAGCAGCATTGCTTCACCTTCCGTACGATGGGGTATTCGATCGGCTTTTGCGAGATAGCCTAAGGCATGGTCTGCGGAAGTCCAGAGGTTGATTTGATTCATCAACGGTAAGTGTAAGACAATTATAAGATTTTATTATCCCAGTATTTTGGACTAATATTGGTTGTTTGGGCGCGAGGGCTATCCAGATCGGATGTCCTTACAGATATTGTTCGCTTGTGGTTGGAGACGCATATGTCCTTTGTCCCTTTGCACATTCACAGTGACTACAGTTTGCTTGACGGGGCGAGTCAATTGCCTGAGTTAGTCGATCGCGCGATCGCACTTGGCATGAAAGCGATCGCCCTCACAGATCATGGTGTCATGTACGGCGCGATCGAACTGATCAAAACTTGTCGCAGTCAGAATATTAAGCCAATTATTGGCAATGAAATGTATATAATTAACGGCGATATCACAAAACAAGAAAAACGTCCTAAATATCATCAAGTTGTTTTAGCTAAAAACACAAAAGGTTACAAAAATTTAGTAAAATTAACAACTACTTCGCACCTTAAAGGTGTGCAAGGTAAAGGCATTTTTTCCCGTCCTTGTATTAACAAAGATTTACTCAAAGAATACCATGAAGATTTGATTGTCACCAGCGCTTGTTTGGGCGGTGAAATTCCCCAAGCAATTCTTAGCGGTAGACCAGATGCAGCTCGTAAAGTAGCACAGTGGTATAAAGACGTATTTGGCGATGATTTCTATTTAGAAATTCAAGACCACGGCTCTCAAGAAGACCGCATTGTCAATGTGGAAATTGTCAAAATTGCGCGGGAGTTAGGTATTAAATTTATCGCCACCAATGATTCCCATTTTATTTCTTGTTTCGACGTTGAAGCCCACGACGCTTTATTGTGCATTCAAACCGGCAAGCTGATTATTGAAGATAATCGCATGCGTTATAGCGGTACTGAATATTTAAAATCTGCTGACGAAATGAAGCAGTTATTCCGCGACCATTTGCCGGATGATGTCATAGAAGAAGCCATTGCAACCACTTTAGAAATTGCTGATAAAGTCGAGCCTTATCATATTATGGGTGAGCCTCGCATTCCCAATTATCCGATTCCATCTGGTTATACTGCTGACACTTATGTGGAAGAAGTTGCTTGGAAAGGACTGTTAGAAAAATTGCATCGCAAAGCTCGTAATGAAGTTGAACAAGTTTATAAAGAAAGGCTGGAATATGAATTAAAAATGATTCAGCAAATGGGTTTTTCTACATACTTTTTAGTAGTGTGGGACTACATCAAATTTGCGAGAGATAATAATATTCCTGTGGGGCCGGGGAGAGGTTCGGCGGCGGGTTCTTTGGTTGCCTATACAATGGGAATTACGAATATTGACCCAGTGCATCACGGCTTATTATTTGAAAGATTCCTCAATCCCGAACGGAAATCCATGCCTGATATTGATACAGATTTCTGTATTGAACAACGCGATAAAGTCATTGATTACGTTACTGATAAATACGGTACAGAAAGAGTAGCGCAAATTATTACCTTTAACCGTCTGACTTCTAAAGCAGTTTTAAAAGATGTTGCCAGAGTTTTAAATATTCCCTACGGGGAATCAGACAAAATGGCGAAACTTATTCCTGTAGTGCGGGGTAAGCCAACCAAACTTCAAGTGATGATTTCTGATGAAACGCCAGCACCAGAGTTTAAAGAAAAATATGACAATGACCCAAAAGTTCGTCATTGGATTGATATGGCAATGCGAATTGAAGGGACTAACAAAACCTTTGGGGTTCACGCTGCGGGTGTGGTGATTTCCGCCGATCCGCTAGATGAAATTGTGCCGCTACAAAGAAATAATGATGGTTCGGTGATTACCCAATACTTCATGGAAGATTTGGAATCACTGGGTTTGTTAAAGATGGATTTTTTGGGTTTGCGGAACTTAACGTTGATTCAAAATACTATCGATTTGATTCAACAAACTAGAGGATATACTATCGACCCAGATGAAATCACGCGTCAGGAAAGAAAAGCTCAAAAAATATTAGCCAAAGGCGAACATAGCGTTTTACCAAGAGAGGTAGCAGCGACTTATAAACTTTTAGAAGATGGTAAATTAGAAGGCGTATTTCAATTAGAATCTTCAGGAATGCGTCAGATAGTACAAGATTTGAAACCTTCTAATATAGAAGATATCTCTTCAATTTTGGCGCTTTATCGACCGGGACCATTAGATGCGGGGTTGATTCCTCAGTTTATTAACCGCAAGCACGGACGTGAGAAAGTTGAGTATCAACATCCTCTATTAGAACCTATTTTAGAAGAAACCTATGGAACGCTTTGCTATCAAGAGCAAATTATGAAAATGGCTCAAGATTTGGCTGGGTATTCTCTAGGACAAGCTGATTTGCTACGCCGTGCAATGGGTAAAAAGAAAGTTTCCGAGATGGAAAAGCAACGGGAAAAATTCATTGATGGGTCGGCGAAAAATGGAGTAAATAAACAAGTTGCTGAAAAGTTATTCAACGAAATGTTAAAGTTTGCCGAATATTGTTTAAGTTATGATACGGAAATTTTGACTGTAGAATATGGCTTTTTACCGATTGGGGAAGTTGTGGAAAAAAATATTGAATGCAGCGTGTATAGTGTTGATAGTAATGGGAATGTTTACACGCAACCAATTGCACAGTGGCACAATCGCGGTCAACAAGAAGTTTTTGAATATTGTCTTGATGATGGTTCAATTATTCGGGCAACAAAAGACCATAAATTTATGACTTTTGATGGGCAAATGTTGCCGATTGATGAAATATTTGAACGGGGGTTGGATTAGATGCAAATTAAGGGTTTGCCGGAATGAGTAAATTGGGGGGAGAGGGGGAGGGGGGAGGAAGATTGTATTTTTATGAAATAGGGCGGGCAAATCGGCCCAACGCCAGTTGCAGAAGACGCTTAAAGGCGTGCAACGCACTGGCTGCCCCACATTCCGGTTTATCTTTAGATTAGCGGCTGGATATTAATGAAGAAGCCCGTAGTAATAAGCTGTTGCAAATAGGAGAATTATTAAAACTCCTAGTGAAAGGGAGATTGTGAATTGTAAAGGCAAACTTTTGTTGGGATTATTTTGACCGTGGTCTTGAACGGTCTCAATATCGGCATGTTTTGGGTCGTAATACGGTGGAGATGGTTGGTCTTTATTTATCATGACTGTCACAGTTAGTGTTTATCAATAAATTTACTTCTACTATCAAAAACTGCATCTGGCTTGAGAATTACGCCTATAAGTTGTAATACGAATTTTCTAAATGTTTTAAACATTTAGATCCCCCAACCCCCCTCCCGGGGGGTGAGCGCGATTGTGATGTGTTGCAATGTTAAAAAGTATTTGTATAAGGGAAAAATAAAAGGCGATCGCGTTATAAATCTATCCTCAGACTGTAGACGCTGATGGGTAGTTTAAACATGTGTTACTCAGAAAATTAGTGATGAAAATCTCTCTTTTCTAGTCCCTAGCCTTGATTTTCTTTCATTGGGCTTACTGAGTTATCGCTTTATTTCAACCTCTATCTGTGGACTGAGGAATTTAGAGTTCACATTAAGAAAAATGAAGTCGGGTGTGAGACTAATTTGCATTACTAGGTTTTGAATAATTTGTTACGCGCATTCATACGCTGAATACAGGAGTTTGTGATGGCTACTCAAAACCAAAATGTTGATTTAGATACCACTATTTCTGCTTTGCAAAAGGGTCTGACTTCCATTCCTGCCGAACAAGCGATCGCTGTTATCGATAGCTGGCAAAAACAGCTTGAAGGAACTGACTTGGGTGAAGACTTGGATCAACTCAAGTCGGCGCTAACAAGTGGTGATGGCGCGTCACTTGCTGATATTCTCACTGACCTTGGTGAAGATACCTCGGAAGCGGCTTCTACTGCCAGTGGTGATGCTGCAGCTAAACTAAAACAACTTGGACAGTTGCTGTCTCAAGCAGGTCAGTCTTTGCAGTAATTATTTTTGATGTTTGATTTTTAACAATCCCCCGGCTGGCAGTTGGGGGATTTTTGGTATTGATATTAGTAGTTTGGGCGATATATCAGCTAAACTTGAGATTGTCCTCAATATTTGCAGGGTATAATCGTTAATATTTTAACTTTTATGCTCTTGTGAGTCAACAATCCGCCACTAATCGGAGTACCGATATAGTGGGGGCTTGAAAGAGCCTAGTTGACCAGCTTAAGTCTTAACAGACTACGTTTTGAGCAAGAGTTAAAGACCTACCAGGGAATGCGTAGCTAGTTCCCTGCTCTAGAACCAAACTATTAAACATCTGTACAAGGGTTAAGGAAGTGTAGTTTGGAAAGTACCGACTCAAAACATTAGCGAAGCTAACATTACCCGAAAGGAGGGACTTATGTCCAAAGTTTTTGTGATTGACAGTCAAAAAAGACCGTTATATCCAATTCATCCAGCACAAGCGAGACAGCTATTAAGAAATAGAAAAGCGGCAGTGTACAGGCGTTTCCCATTCACAATTATCCTGAGAGAATCACGTCCTGACGCACCAGTTAAACCACTAAGATTAAAAATTGACCCAGGTGCAAAATATACAGGAATCGCATTAGTTAACGATTCTACTGGTGAGGTCGTTTTTGCAGCCGAATTAAAGCATAGAGGTTTTGCAATTAGAGATTGTTTGACTTCAAGAAGACAACTTCGTAGGAGTAGAAGAAATCGTAAAACTAGATATCGTCAACCAAGATTTTTGAACAGGACACGATCAGAGGGATGGTTAGCACCTAGTTTGGAAAGCCGTGTTGATAATATAAAAACTTGGGTTAATAGATTACGCAAATTTGCACCAATTGACGCTATTAGTCAAGAGTTAGTCAAGTTTGATATGCAGTTGATACGTAATCCAAATATTCAAGGGAAAGAGTATCAACAAGGCACGTTAGCTGGCTATGAAACCCGTCAGTATCTTCTTGAAAAGTGGAATAGAGAATGTGCTTCCTGTGGAATTAAAGATGTTCCTCTTCAAGTTGAACATATTCATCCAAAGTCTAAGGGAGGAACGGATTCAATTACAAATTTGACCTTAAGTTGTGAAAAATGCAATATCAAGAAAGGAACGAAAGATATTAAAGAGTTTTTGAAAAAAGACTCTTCACGACTAGAAAAAATTCTCAAACAAGCTCGAAGACCATTAGTTGATGCAGCAGCAGTAAATACAACTAGATTTGTATTGTTAGAGGTTTTGAAGTCAACCAGTTTACCCGTAGAAACGGGTTCAGGTGGATTAACTAAATTCAATCGGACTCAACAAGGTTTAGAAAAAACTCATTGGGTTGATGCAGCAGTAGTTGGAAAATCAACTCCAGTTCTTAACATCAAAAATGTTAAACCATTGTTAATCACAGCTAATGGTCATGGAACACGTCAATCATGTCGTACTGATAAATATGGCTTCCCAATTCGTCATTGTTCAAGAACTAAATTCCACTTTGGATTTCAAACTGGCGACATTGTAAAAGCTGTTGTAACTAGTGGTAAAAAAGTTGGTGCTTATGTTGGAAGAATTGCAACTCGCGCAACTGGCAGTTTCAATATTTCAACCAAAGATGGGTTAGTTCAAGGAATTAGTTACAAGTATTGCAAACATATCCACAAAAAGGACGGTTACTCGTATGCAATCTAAAAAATTAGAAATTGCTCAACTGTCCCCTAGCTTGTTTGTGCTCACGCACAAAAGCACCTATGGGACGTTTCACAATTTCCCCTCCATTCCTCCCACCACTGACCTGAGTACAGGTTCAGTGGGGGTCTCGTGGAGGTTTTAGATGAACAGTGATATTCCTGTAAAAATCCTGTTTTTGACAGCCGATCCGAGTGATCAACCTCGGTTGCGTTTGGGGCAAGAGTTACGAGATATTCGCGATCGCCTGCGATCATCCCAAGAGCGAGATAAATTTATACTAGAATCCCGTGAATCTGTTCGGGTCGGGGATATCAAGGACGCTATACTTGATGTTAAACCCCAGATTGTGCATTTTTCGGGGCATGGAACAACCACGGGTGAGCTTTATTTTGAAAATGAATCAGGAAAAGCCCAGCCTGTAAAACCCGGCGGCCTAGGGGAGCTATTTAAATTGGTAGCAAACAAAATCAAAATCGATTGTGTAATATTGAACGCTTGCAGTTCGGCAATTCCAGCGGAGGCGATCGGGCAATATATTCGATTTGTAATTGGGATGAATGGTGAAATCGGAGATAAAGCAGCGATCACTTTTTCTGTTGATTTTTATAAAGAATTAGCTAAAAAGTATTCAATAAAAGAGGCTTATGATTCTGGCTGTGCAGCAATTCAACTATTATATCATCTTCCAGAACATCTCAAACCAGTTATTCATGTGAATCCCACTGCAAAGCCGATTAAAAAGCCTATTCCCAATCCCTTTGTTCCCCAAAATGGCAGAGTAGAACATTCGCAACTGTTTTTTGGACGACAGCGAGAAATTCAGCGGGTGTTTGAGGTGTTAAATAGTGGCAGTAGTGTGGCTTTGATAGGTAAAGATGGTATTGGCAAGTCTTCTTTGCTATGGGAGATTTGCCGAATCGCAGAAAGTCGCCTCAAACCGCCGCGTCAGGCAGTTTTCCTTGATTTGAATGATGTTGTCGATGAAAAGGATTTTTACATTGCGTTGTGTGACAAAGTTGGTATCCCCGAAAGTAAGGGTTATAAATTAACTCGCAATTTGCGGCAACGCAGTCAAAAAGTACTGCTAGCTTTAGATAATGTCGGGAAACTTACCTGGAAAGGCTTTACTCGCCAAGTACGCGATCAACTGCGCGGTTTAGCCGAGGGAAGTGATGCTCCTCTGCGTTTGATTTTAGCTGCTAATGAATCTCTGGATGACTTGTTTAACGATAGTCACAATGATGGCAAGACATCACCGCTTGCAGGTCTTTGTCAAGAGGAGAATATCATCCCTTGGGAGGATGACACCATGCGTGATTTTATTGCATCCCGTTTGGATGGGACTGGTGTGAGTTTTTTGGAGGCGGAAATTATGCAACTTGTGCGGGAAAGCGGCGGACATCCTCGGAAACTTATGGAGCTGTGTTATCGAACTTATCGGAAAAAAGATGTGGAGGGTGAGTAATGAACTACACCGCTGTGACCTCTCCCCCAGCCCCTCCCCTGGGAGGGGAGGCGAGCAAGAGCAAGAGCAAGATTACTCCCCCTTCCCTCGTAGGGAAGGGGGCTGGGGGGTTAGGTCTCATAGGTCTGGTTCCCAGATTCTACCTGGGAACGAGAGATACGAGAGATATGAGAGATGTGGTGTGTGGAAAGAGTGCGATGAAATCACATCTTGCACAATTGTTCTATATCATCCGCGCCCGCCTGGGATTAAAATCCCAGGCTAATAGCGAAAGTCCACTCAAGTGGACTCTGATAGTATTTTGCAGTCCTCTTCTGAAGATTTTAGCTATTAATCTGGAAATAAATCATACTTTTTCCGAACTAATAAGGATTCATACTTATCAATTCCAATCTCTCTTAATTCCAGTGGGTTTCAACGCACTTGGGCTATTAGCCCGAAATTTATTTCCGGGCGGGTGGACAACACAAAACCGAGGTTTCGAGTCGAAATCTCTCTTAATTCCAGTGGGTTTCAACGCACTTGGGCTATTAGCCCGAAATTTATTTCCGGGCGGGTGGACAACACAAAACCCAGGTTTCGAGTGTGAGGAATTCCGCCCCAACGTAATTGACCAACAGTATCATAAATTTCCGGGCGACCTGTTGGGCTTACTGATAATGAAGGGTATCCAATGAACCAGCAAAGCCCAGTTCCCCGCCTAGATTTAGCGCCCAAACTCAAGCGTCCCCTCTCTTTGTGGAACCCGTTGGATTACTTGCGCCTGTTGTACTGGGTATTTTATTTTCCCCAGGCTTTGCGGTGGTATATGGATACCTTCGGCGGTGGGTATATTCCGCAAGGTGAAATGAATTGGCGAAAGGGATTGCAGTTGCTTTCTCAAAATCCCATTCAGCGTCAGTTGCTTTTCCAAGAGGTAGTTTTAACTGTTGTTACGCCCTCAGTTTTAGGTTTGATTCTTCAGGAAATAGGTGTTCGTGTTAATTGGTGGGGCGTGGCGTGGGGCGTGGCGTTGGGCGTGGCGTGGGGCGTGGCGTCGGGCGTGGCGTCGGGCGTGGCGTCGGGCGTGGCGTGGGGCGTGGCGTGGGGCGTGGCGTCGGGCGTGGCGTCGGGCGTGGCGTTGGGCGTGGCGTGGGGCGTGGCGTGGGGCGTGGCGTCGGGCGTGGCGTGGGGCGTGGCGTCGGGCGTGGCGTGGGGCGTGGCGTGGGGCGTGGCGTGGGGCGTGGCGTCGGGCGTGGCGTGGGGCGTGGCGTCGGGCGTGGCGTCGGGCGTGGCGTGGGGCGTGGCGTGGGGCGTGGCGTGGGGCGTGGCGATGCTACGTCTAGAAAATTGGCTGATTGGCGCAGCTTTTAACTCGCGTTTTGCCCCAAATGGTAGCGGGTTATTTCCTCGCATCACTCTGCTTCCCTTACCTCATCTTGATTGGCGCTTGCAGAAATGGCTACAACAAGATTGGGAAATAGGTTTGCATAATGTAAATCAAATACTGGCATATTCTCTGCAATTCATTCCTGTTGTTAAAGCAGTTAATCAGGTATTAGCAGCAACGCCTCCAGAGGAAGTAATTTTTCGTTTAGCCCAACTAGCTGAAGACCCTTTTGATTGGCGGCTAGTGGGTTTCGCATCAGCTTCTCTAAGGGAAGGATTGATGTTAAAAAACGTGAAATCCTCGCCTTTAGCTTTTAACAATCAGGCTCGTTTGTTCGCCGAAACTCGCTTAAATACCCCAGCCCGTGCTGCTGCGGCTGGTTTCTGGTATCTCCATGAAAAAGAACCAGCAAAAGCGATGAAGGCTTTTGCAGTAGTGCGATCGCTTCTTTACGGCGAAGAAATGTTCACCCTCGCCCAAACTCTCGCAGCCTTTGACGAAGCAAAAACAGCAGACACCATTGCTGCAATACAAATTCCTTCCTTCCCACAAGAACCCCTACTGCGTCCAACTACCTGGGAAACTCTCACATCCCTAAAGAAAGTAGTTGAAAATGCCCAACTTGTGCAACGCAACCCGTCTCGCTATCAACGTTCCTCAGCCCTCAACCGTGCATTAGGGAAACTGAAAACTATTCTAAATAATAAGCAATCTTTGCCTAACGCGGAACGAGATTTAATTGTCAACATCGCCCAAACTTGGCAAGAAGCACTGTTAAATATTGCAGGCGAAGTCGGCGAAATTTCCATTACCGAACCTGTAAATAATCCTTACATTGTCGGAAACCCAGTGGAAGGTAACCTCTTCGTCGGGCGCGAAGCCGTGATGCGACAGCTAAAGGAACTCTGGGTAACAAATCATCAACTCCAGTCTGTGGTTATCTACGGACACCGACGCATGGGCAAAACCTCAATTCTGCGAAACGCCGATCGCTTTGTCGGGGCAAATATACAGGTAGCTTATGTCAATCTCCTACTTCTAGGAGGTGCACCCCAAGGTGTGGTAGATGTGATAATGGCGATTTGTGATGCGATTTCTAAGGCGGTGCAAATTCCACCTCCAAGCGATGAGGATTTGGAAAAATATCCCCAGCCTGAGTTTAGAAGATACTTAGAACAGGTTGAGAAAAAACTAGGGACAAAGGGTTTAATTATCGCCTTAGACGAATTTGAAACAATCGAGAAACTAATTGAGGCGGGGAAAATACCTGTAGACTTTATGGGATATCTGCGGGGGTTGGCGCAGAAAAGCTCTAAAATCGCCTTTGCTTTAGCTGGATTGCACACTTTGGAAGAAATGACAAGCGATTATTTCCAACCTTTTTACGCCAGCGTTATTACCATTCGCGTTGGTTTTATGGAAGCTGACGCAACGCACCAAATTTTAGCAAATCCTGCTATTGAAGATTTTCCCCTCGATTATGCCCCGGAAGCCCTAAATAAAATTTATAATCTTACTTACGCACAACCTTATTTAGTCCAACTCGTAGGTCGTGAGTTAGTTAGTGGCTACAACGACCAAGTTTTTAGAATGAAACGTTCTCGCAATGCAGTTTTCACTGTGGATGATGTAGAAGCTGTGATCAACGACCGTGACTTTTTCAAAAACGGAAGCGGTTATTTCACTGGCGTTTGGGGACAAGCAGCGCACGGTGCTGCTGGACAACAAGCTATACTCAGGGCGATCGCACCTCACCCAGAGGGGCTAACTTTAGACGCCTTAGCCCAGTCTACAAATATGGACGAGGCGACTTTGCACCAAGCGTTGAAAACTCTCACCCGCCATGATGTAGTTGAAGAGATTGAAGGGCGCATCCGCATTATTGTAGAACTATTTCGTCGCTGGGTTTCGCAGTTGTAGAAAAAATTAGAATCCGCGATACCGATTTTCTTAAACATTGCAACATTTTAAAGTCCTTGTGCCCCCCTTGGTTCGGGGGGTTGGGGGGATCGTATATATAGAGGTTAATTGAGTGCAATACATTTTTTCCTTGTGGGATGGGCTTAGAGGATGTTTGAAAAGTCGTAAAGTTTACCGAAGAACCCCTCTCCAAACCTCTCCCCCACAGGGGGAGAGGCTTTGAAACCCCCATTCCCTTGTAGAGAAGGGGGCTGGG
>JBIPDF010000015.1:0-185831 GCA_044006015.1 Heteroscytonema crispum UTEX LB 1556 | reverse complement strand
TGAATGACCTTTTGGCGAAGGTCGTAACTGTAGGGTTTCGGCATATGTACAGCGATCGCGCTTCCCAGCAAAAGGAAAGAAATTATTTCCAGTTTATGCCCAAACCGCCTTGGCGGTTGCTATAAAACGTTGCTCATAACATTTAAAACTCCAATATTTGGCAGTAAATACCTAGGAAAGGCTAAGGGCAGGTAAGATGCCCGCCCTACGAGTAATATTCTATACTTATGATATTTACAATTCCAATATTGGGCAGTAAATATCTAGAAAAGACTAAAGGCAGGCAAGATGCCTGCCCTACAAGGACTATTCTACCCCTTCAATCCGGTCTTCAACTTCTTGATACAACTCGCGCAGCAAATCCAAATTACTCTCGCTTGTCTCCCAATAACCGCGACCGTTAACTTCCAACAAAGTAGATACAACTTTGCGGAATGAATGCGGATTTAAGTTCATCAACCGCTGACGCATTTCTTCATCTTTAATAAAGGTGTCGTTGGTATCCTCATAAATCCAGTTATCAACTGCACCAGCTGTCGCACTCCAACCCATTGTATTTACCAATCGCTTGGAAAGTTCGCGCACACCTTCGTAACCGTGACTCAACATCCCTTCGTACCATTTGGGATTTAACAATTTGGTACGCGCATCAAGACGCACAGTTTCTGATAATGTGCGAACTTGAGCGTTTGCTGTGGTTGTGTCTGCTATATAAGATGCTGGTGTTTTACCATCACCGCGCAGACTTGCTACCAGTTTGGTGGGGTCGGAATCAAAGTAATGGGAAACGTCTGTCAAGCTAATCTCGGAAGAATCAAGATTTTGGAATGTCGCTTCAGCTGTTTTCAGCGTACTTTCAAATATCTGCCGCGATTCATCCATCATCCCCGGATTATCGGAATTGAAGGCGAAGGATTTCCGATTCAGGTACATTTCCTGTAATTCGGCTTCGCTATCCCATGTGCTGTTTTCTACCGCCAAGTTGATGTTTGACGAGTAGGAACCGGAAGCGTTGGAGAAGACGCGGGTCGCTGCTTGACGCAGGTTAATTCCCATTTCTTCTGCTTGTTGCAAAGCATGTTTGCGAACAAAGTTCATTTCCAACGGTTCGTCAGCCTCAGCCGCCATTTTGACGCCTTGGTCTAGCAAGTTCATCTGGTTGATAAACAAGTCGCGGAATACACCCGAACAGTTGATGACTACATCAATTCTCGGTCTTCCTAACTCTGATAGAGGTATCAATTCTAACTTGTTCACCCTTCCCAAAGCATCGGCAACCGGACGCACGCCGACCATCCACATGATTTGTGCCAGTGATTCCCCGTAGGTTTTGATGTTATCGGTTCCCCAAAGAACACAGGCGATGGTTTCGGGATATTTGCCGTTGTTTTCTGACCTGTTCCTTGCCAAAAGCCTGTCTACAACGATTTTGGCTGATTGGACTGCCGCTGTTGTCGGGATGGATTGCGGGTCAAGGGCGTGTATATTTTTACCTGTGGGCAATACATCCGGGTTGCGGATGGGGTCACCACCGGGACCGGGTAAGATATATTCGCCTTCTAAACCTTTGAGTAATGCGCCGAGTTCGTTGTCTGCACAAACTTGTTGCAAGCAGAATTCTAAATATTCAAACAACGGTTTCAAGGCGGCGACATCAACTTTGGGGTAACCAGCTTGATGCAAAGCTTCTACCCAAGGTTCTTTTTTGCCCATGTTGAAGAAATTCAGCTTGGAAACGAGGGAAACTCGCCCTTCTGCGTCGGTTTGCTCTTTCACAAGGGCGCTGACTGCCCCGCGTGTTGCCATTGTAATATCTTGCAACAACTGGACATCTTCTAAAATGCCCCGATCGCTATTTTTGTAAATGTCATCGATATCCCGTCCAACACTATTAGCGATAATTCTCTTAAGGCTGACAATTTCCTCTTCTGTACGATCCAAACTGGCAATATTAACGAGGGTGGCGATCGCTTCTTCTGCACTCGGCGGTTTACCAATGACGTGCAACCCACAAGGCAATAACCTGGATTCAATTTCCATCAACTTGCGATACACGCTACCAACTATATTATCCCGCTCTTCAGCGGTCATATCTTTGGCGTCGGTTTCTGGCAAGTTGATATCTTTATCCAAGTTCACCAACCGACATTTATCCATGATGGTGTTGACGATAGAGACGCAACGTCCCGTATCTTTCAAGGTTTGGTAAGAAGCAATTAACTCGCTTAATTCTTTCAAACCTTTGTACAAACCAGCATTTTCGGCGGGTGGAGTTAAGTAGGAAATTGTCTCGGCGTAGCTGCGACGTTTGGCAATTGTCGCTTCGCTGGGGTTGTTGGCTGCGTAATAATACAGATTCGGAATTGTCCCAATTAGGTTATCTGGATAACACTCTCCAGACATTCCCATTTGCTTACCGGGCATGAATTCCAAGGAACCATGCGTGCCGAAGTGCAGTACGGCGTCAGCTCCCCAAATTCTTTCTAGGTAGGTGTAGTATGCTGCGAAACCGTGGTGAGGACTTGCCGAACGGGAGAACAATAACCGCATCGGGTCGCCTTCGTAACCAAAGGTAGGCTGTACACCGATGAAAACATTACCGAATTGTTTGCCGTATACAAGTAAATTTTGCCCGTCACTGTTGAGATGTCCGGGTGGTGGTCCCCAGTTTTCCTCTAAGCGGTGGGAGTAAGGCGTCAGCGCTTCATATTCAGGAACCGACATTTTGTAAGCAACATTCAATTCCGGGCTGCTGTACTGCGCTTGGGCGTCGTGAATTACCTCTTGCATCAACGCTTCGGCTGATTCTGGCAATTCCGGTACATCATAGCCGTTATTTCTGAGGGCTTTCATCACCTCATAAATTGAACCGAACACATCCAAATATGCTGCAGTTCCCACATTTCCCTTATCTGGGGGGAAGCTGAAAACGGTGATGGCAACTCTTTTATTTAGCTTCGGCTTGCGGCGCAAACTCGCCCATTTTAAAGCTCTTTGGGCAACAGCTTCAACTCTGTCTTGAAGTGCGATCGCTTTCCCGGTTGTACCATCTCTACCTGATAAAATTATCGGCTCAATTGCCCCATCCAATTCCGGAATCGCAATTTGTAAAGCTACTTGAATTGGATGTAAACCCAAATCGCTATCCATCCACTCCTCAGTGGTTTGGAACACCAGTGGTAACGCCACCATGTAAGGACGATTTAACCGCTTTAACGAATCAATCGCTTTTGGATGGTCTTGTCTGGCGGGTCCGCCCACCAAAGCAAAACCTGTCAAAGATACTACCGCATCAATTAACGGCGTGTTCGTCGTTGGTTCGTAAAAGTAAGCATCCACAGGTTTAGAAAAGTCCAAACCACCAGCAAACACGGCAATTACCCGTGCCCCCAGCGATTCCAACTCCTGCACCATCGCTACATAATGGGCATCATCACCCGTAACCAAGTGCGTGCGCTGCAATACCAGTCCCACACAGGGCGCTAAAGGGTCTTTTAAATCTTTGGGGATATCCTTGCGGCTATTGTGCCAGTTGAGGTACTCTTTCACATCCTCATACATGGCGGGTGCTAAAGGATGCCAAATCCCCATATCGGGATAAACAACGGGTGGTTCATATTGTAGAGATGCAAAATTTTGTTTCTCTACACCTTTTAATACATATTTATCAGCTAGCATCAGCAAGAAGTTTTCCAGGTTTTCTGGAGAACCACCCAGCCAATACTGAAAACTGAGCATGAAATTACGTGCATCCTGGGCTTTTTCCATTGGGAGGAACTTCAGCACTTGCGGTAAAGTTCGCAATAGCTTTAACATTCCATCTTGGAAACCCGCGCCGGATTTTTCCTTACGCTTCCGCATAAATTGCGCGATCGCACTTTTAGACTGACCCAATTGTGCTAGAGAAAAAGTGCCCATTTTATTTAGGCGCATCACCTCTGGCATTGAGGGAAATACTACAGAAACATCCAGGCGATCGCGATATGGTTCTACTGCTGCTACTACTTTCTGCGCTAAGTCTTCGATAAAAATCAGCGAGGCGATAAAGATATTAGCACTCTCCATCTCCCGTTTGAACTCCTGGTAATTTTCAGGATCTCTCAGTTCCTCAATCAAATACCCGCTGATTTCAATCGCCAGGTTGGGACTTTTTTCGTTAATAGTCCGCACCGCTTGTGACAATGCACTCTGGTACTGCGACTCAAGCACGACATAGACCACCTTGATTAAATTACGTCCGCGTAAGTTATCAGGCGCAATATGTCTAATGGTGGACTTGACGTGTGTGAACATGCTGCCTAAGCTCCTTTGATGCGTGTTCTCTACCGGAAGTTATTGCAGCAGCTTTCGCCACTTTTTACTTCCGCTCTTTAAATTGGCAATAACAGTTTTTTATCAGAAAACGCTTACCAGTTGGGCGTTTTGTAGTGTATCTGACACAATTCGATATAAAAAATGTAATATTTGTTTGCAATTATTGACTTATGGCAAAAGTATTTGCTCACATTAATGTAAATTTTTTGTTACATCAACATTATTTTTAATCGTTAAATAGTTATTTAAAGATATTTTGTCTGGGTGTATGAGGTATATTTGGCGTTCGGAGAAAATATAGATGGCGTCATAACCCAACAGAAAACATTAGATTTTGTTGAGAGAAATATCTGACACAAGTTGATTGGGTAGTAAATAGTCTCACTAGCTAAAAATTAAATACTCAGTAATCAACATGATTGACTCAAAAATGCTTTTACCTATAGTTGACTCGGTATAAATGGGACTTACCAAATGAAGAAATTGAGCTTTCAGTGCGTTACTTTGAAGAGATAGAATATCCCTACGTCTTGTCCTACCGCAGTAAGATTGGCTCGGATGAAAGTGAGGTAAGAGAGAATTTGTGATGTAAATGCAGTGATAGTAGCTTGGGTTAGGTACATGAGGGATATCCGACGATCAGAGACAATATTGATTGCAACCTTACTCAACATTAAATATTATCGTCAATCTTAAAACTTTGTGTTGGGTTTCGCTTCGCTATACCTAAGCTACTGGCACTTGTAGTAATTCGCTGATTAAATTCTTCCTTCTTCCACCCTACTTTAGTATAATCTGTATATTTTCCTGTGTAATCAATCATCAAAAAAATTAAATGATGAAACAAAACAGTAACTTCATTTAACAAAAGTTTATATTTCTCTAACTTATGATTTTCCAAAACATACCCGTGAGCAGCACCATTACGGATGTCTTTCCAAGCTTGTACCAACTTTTTATCTAGTAATCCTTTATCTATTAAATTTCTCAATTTATCTGTAGCACTGATAGATTTGACATTTTTTAGAAAACCTTCTAGCCTCTTTTTCAAAGATTCATCAAGTTCTATTTCATTTATTTTTTCTTGTAACAGTAAAATTTGCGAATCTAGGTTATTTTGCGGAATATCAAGAGTAGTAATTGAGCCTGAACCTTGATAAACTTTTGGTGAACTTGAAGATTTTTGCTTCAAAATGATTTGTGTAAAGTTAATGCTTAGACATTGATAAAATAAATCTGATGTATTTTTGGAAAGCATAGGAAATTACAATAAAGTTATTTTGTCTAATCGAATTTTCAAATAATAAATCAAACGTATCAAAAAAAAGGCTGAGTCCATAATATAACCCAGGGATTAAATTAGGAGGAATCGAAACCCAAGCCAAAATCCTAGAAACCACACCTGCACCAATAGTCCTACCACCCTCACGGATAGCAAACCGCATACCTTGGGAAACAGCGATCGCGTTTTTTGGTGTTTGATTGGAAATGCGATCGCAAAGCGCTGACTTGTCAATTCGCGTTTATAGGTGTTTGGATGTCAGGCGAAAAATAACCTTTATGCGTATCGATTAAATACTATTTTCCCTTAACCATGCTTCCAAATCAGCCAACCCGGAAAAATCGAGCAATGCTTCTCCTAAATTTTCCAACACAGGTAAAGGTAAAGCCTGGATTTTGACTTGTAGCGCAGGTGGAACCGTACCAACTCGACGCCGAAGTTGTCGCATAACGAGCGAAAACTCTCCTTCTTGCAAAATATCCTGATAAATTACGGATTCGCGCATAAGTTCACCTCGCAAGATTTGTTTAATCAGTTCCTTGTTTAATACTAGCCCAGCTAAGACTGACGTTGATGCAGCAACGTTACTCCGCATCCGATTATCATTGATTTGTGCGATCGCTTCGGCAACTTTTTGTAAGGTTTCTCCTTTATTATCGGTTTGGCTTAATGCCGCAAACAGTAGCAAACCTGGAGAATTGAAAAATACCTCGGTTGGTTGTTCCCAAAGACGAATTACTTCAAATTCATGACGGGTATTTTCCACAACAAACGCCGTTTGATAAACTAATTCAGATTCGCTTGGTTGTAAATAAATCACAACCTGACGCATTCGCTTTTCAGGATACCTGCGATATACCCTCAAACGGTAATCAGCCATCCGGAAAGGAATATCAGCGTTTGGTCGAGTTTGAAATTCGATATGAAGGACGATTTTCTCCGACCTTAGCATAATCAATGCATCGGCGCGGATGGGTTCTAGGAATAATTCAGAGGGGCTAAGTTCGGTGAGCGTAATTGGTTCACCGAGTAACCAACTAGCAAAATCGGTTGAAAATGATTCTGCGAGAAATTTACAGACATTATCAAACATAGCCTGCAATTATATCAGTAGTAGCGTACCTCAATAAATCAGGAACGAATTGGCTAATCTTTGCTTCTTGACTTGTGACCTCTAACTCTCGATTATTAACTCATGACTCAAGTAGATATTCTCATTCTCTCGAATGGACCTGGGGAGGTAACAACCTGGGTGCGTCCGGTAGTAAAAGCATTACGGCAAAAATTCGGCGATCGCCGAGAAGAAGTGAGGATAAGTGTGGTTTTGTCACCTTGTCCAAATGCAAGTGGTAAAGAAGCAGCGATCGCTCTTTCTTATCCGGAAGTTGATAGAGTGCAAGGTGCAGAGCATTTTTCGCAGTTTTTACTCTGGGGAAAGACTTTTGAAAATTGGGATTGGAGAAGTAAAGGTGTAGTTGTTTTCTTAGGGGGCGACCAATTTTTCCCGGTAGTTATCGGCAAAAAATTGGGTTATCGCACCGTTGTTTACGCAGAGTGGGAAGCACGGTGGCATAACTTAATTGACCGCTTTGGCGTGATGAAACCCGAAGTTGCTGCCAAAGTTTCTCAGAAATACGCCCATAAATTTACTGTTGTCGGGGATTTAATGGCAGAAGCGCAGGGAGAGGAGGGGGAGAGGGGGAAGGGGGGGCCCCCACGGAGTGGGGATAAGGGGCGAGGGGGAGAGGGGGGGAAAGAAAATGACCTCGAATCCAAAATCCAAAATCCAAAATCCAAAATTGAATTGATAGGCATACTTCCTGGATCGAAGGCGGCGAAATTGTCCCAGGGAGTGCCTTTAACTTTAGCGATCGCGGAATATGTCAACGCAAAAAGACCCCAAACTAAGTTTGTGATTTTCGTCGCCCCGACTTTGGATTTACAAACTTTAGCTAGTTTCGCCGATCCACAGAAAAATCCCTTCGTTAAAACCTTTGGATGCAGCGGTGCCTCTCTCATTATTCCAGAGGATGAGGAAGGGGCGACGGGTGTGGAGAAATCAGTACTCAGAACTTTTAAGGGCTTGAGTGTAGAACTTTATACAATAAATCCGGCTTATGATGTATTGTCTCAATGCAATATTTGCTTAACTACAATTGGGGCAAACACTGCGGAACTCGGTTCTTTAGCGGTACCGATGATTGTTTTGCTACCTACCCAACAGATGGATGCCATGCGTTCTTGGGATGGTTTGCCAGGGTTGTTAGCAAATTTACCGGGAGTCGGTTCTAGCTTTGCCAAGATAATTAATTGGTTTTTTATGAGGCGAAAGGGTTTGCTAGCATGGCCCAATATTTGGGCACAAGAAGAAGTAGTACCGGAACTTTTGGGCAAACTTCAGCCGCAAGAAGTGGGGGAAATTGTTTTAGACTATTTGAATCATCCAGAAAAATTGGACGAGATGCGTGCCAAACTGCGAAGCATCCGAGGTCAAGCGGGTGCAGCCACGAAATTAGCTCAAATCGTTTCAGAAGTTCTAAATTAGCAATTATGAGTTTTGATTTGACTCACCGGAATGCACCTACGCGATTATTAGCCCATTCAATTGAAACTGACTAAAAACGTTGTAATATCTCGATTTCAACCCGTTTGAAATTACATATTACACGATTCTCAAAAAGCACCCGCGCCCGCCCACCAAATAAATTTCGGGCGATGTAGAGACGCGAAATTTCCCGTCTCTACAAGTTAGCGGTCATCTAGCTATAAGAAAGGTTTTAACCGGTTCTCGCGGTGAAATTTATTTCACGGCTTCTTGAGAATGGTGCATTGCGATCGCTTTTAACGCCTTGAGCGCGTTTTAGCTCAAAATGCGCGTTTAGTGGCTGTGGTGCAAGATTTGAATTAAGGAAAATTCTTCAACTCCTAACTCCTAACTCCTAACTCCTAACTCCTAACTCCTAACTCCTAACTGCTAACTCCTAACTCCTAACTATTCCGGAGACTGTCCATCTCGACGACCGAGTTCGTAAATTCCGCAACCGATACAGGCGAGTATACCCATGCTGATTCCCCAGCTAGGACCTAAACTGATTTCCACGCCCCAGTTACAAAAAGCACCAATAATCAGAAAAGGCACAATGCTAAATAACGAGGCGTAGAAAGCGTTTTGGGATTCTCTTGCTTTGCGAGTCTTTTCAAATTCTGACTTGCTTGTGTAAAGCGATCGCTCGGCAAAATTAAACCAGCGGTTTAGTTGCTCGATTACCCATTCACTGGTTGGGGAAAAACCTAGATAAAGTGCCAAAGACCACAAACTCGCTCCAGCGATCGCTAGAGTGTCTAATTCAAAGCTGAAAGGCAATATTTCAGTCAGCATGGCTTGCGGGAGTCCTGCGAATGGTTTACTATAGCTCCAAATTGATGCTAAATCAACCTTTTAAGCAATTGTAAGGCTAAAGTTATCAGCATTTGGGCTGATTGGCAACTCTATCGCTAGTAAGATTATTTAAGCTGACTTAAGCGCTGAGTTTTGCTTGCTGTGAAACGCGCACTTTCTCGGAGTAATTAGACTTCGTTTTTTTATCAGTGATAGTCCATGTATTTTGCTTGCCAATTTCCACCGTGAAAATCAGTATAACTATTCAATCATATTAATAATTAATCAGTAGTTACTAGCAAGTAAGTGCGTTAATTACCTATTCAAAATTATTCGCAATGTCCACCTACTTAAATGCAATCAAAATATTTGCATGATTGTGACTTATTGACTTTAATTTTTCAGTGACGCCGACCAAAAGTTAACCTATCAAAAAATTATATATAACCGGAATTTACTTGACATTGCGATATTTATGTGCAGGAAAATAATTGCGTGTAAGTGATATAACGAGAAAAATAATACATTTGTTATGATAGTGCAGAGTAAAAAAAAGGCCAGATGAAATTTTGACTCAGGGTAATTTCTACTAGTGCAACGTGGCGGAAATAACTATTCAGTTCAAACAGCGCTTTCTTTGGCGGTGTTGGTTTCCATGCCGCTTAAGTTTGTAAGAAGATTAAAAAGCTTGCTGTACAAACAATATTCCTTCTGCCTGAGCGCAAAGCGCTGACGAATGAGGAATTGTACTAAGTTTTGATGTTCTTTCACGGTTGACAATCAGTCAGAAATTTACGGTTAACTTTATTGGCTTGAGGAATAAACAAAAATGAGCAAGCGGCGAAAAAAAATCAGACGTTCTGGAGTTACTTTATTTCTATTAGGATTTCTTCTTGTAAGTTTATTCACTGTATTCCCTAAGCTAGAAACCGTTGAAGCGCAACAATATAATCAGTCAAACCGAGTCGCGACAAACGTCGGCGGTTGGCAAGCTGCTTCATTTCCCGTAGAAAATTTTCAAGCTTACACATCTGGCTTTGGCTATCGACGTTCGGCTACTGGCGCTTCTAATTTGGAATTTCATAGAGGTTTAGATATCGCCGCGCCACAAGGTAGTTACATTCGCAATTGGTGGGCAGGTACAGTAATTAAAGTAAGCGATCGCGACGCCTGCGGAACTCATATAGTAATTAGATCTCAAAATTGGGAACACACCTACTGTCACATGGAAGGAAAGGTAGAAAGCGCATCCGGTCGCCGTTATATGATAGACCGTGCAGGTGGCGTTCAAATTTGGGAAGGGCAGCAAATTCCCGCAGGCTGGAGAATTGGACGTGTCGGAATGACTGGACGCACCACTGGTCCTCACTTGCATTGGGGATTGAAATACGGTGACGATTATGTAGATCCGGCGATGGTTATCCGCGCAATGTCTTCTCAGCAAGTTGCTAAAAAGTCAAATTCTTCAAATTGGAACTCCAGTCAGGCTGAAGTCAGAATTCAGGAGTCCAAATTTATTCGCGATGCTGGATATTAAATAGGGAAAGTAGTGGGCGAAGGGCTTCGCAACAGCTTACCCTACATACCAACTGTGATTCCCAATCCTTTCATCCAAAATTCCTACCCTCGCCTCCACCTTGGAGAAACAGAGTTCATAATCGTGTTGTGGGGGTTTGTCACACAAGATGCTATCAAGCAGAAAAAAAGTTTCTTCCCACACCAATATTAACGAGGACGCCGATCAAAAATGTTATTGCATTTGAGTACCTGGCAAGAAGTCGAAGCTTATCTGCAGCAGTCTGGTGGTATAATTCTCCCGATTGGTTCTACAGAGCAACATGGACCAACAGGATTAATTGGCACTGATGCGATTTGTGCAGAAGCGATCGCTCGTGGAGTCGGTGAAGCAACTCAAGCTATTGTTAGTCCTACAATTAATGTGGGGATGGCATTGCATCACACCGCTTTTCCCGGCACGATTAGTCTGCGTCCCAGCACTATGATTGCGGTGGTGCGTGACTATGTAACTTGTTTGGCAAAAGCCGGTTTTAGCAAGTTCTACTTTATCAACGGACACGGCGGTAACATCGCCACGCTCAAAGCTGCTTTTTCTGAGACTTACGCTTATTTAGATGATTTGCACATTGCCAATGCACAGCGGGTGCAATGTCATATTGCTAACTGGTTTATGTGCAGTTCAGTATACAAACTAGCTAAGGAATTATACGGCGACCAAGAAGGTTCCCATGCAACGCCAAGCGAAGTAGCTTTAACCCAATATGTTTATCCAGAAGCGATAAAGCAAGCACCGCTGTCAAAAGAAGTGGGAACCGGACACAAAATTTACGGTGCAGCCGACTTTCGCCAACGTTTCCCAGATGGACGCATGGGTTCAAATCCGGCATTGGCGACACCAGAACACGGAAAGCAGTTTTATGATGCGGCGGTGAAGGAACTCAGCAACAGCTATTTGGAATTTTTGAACGCAGAATGAACCTTACGCAAAGGCGCAAAGGAAGACTTAGCGTCTTTGCGTGAGACATCAGAAAACTTAATTTTTTAAAGGATTTATATATTATGGTTGTCCAAAAGCAGGAATTTGTTAAATTACCACCCTTGGAAAATGGGGATAAGCTAACACGTGATGAATTTGAACGACGTTATCAGGCAATGCCAGATATTAAAAAAGCTGAACTAATTGAGGGAGTCGTCTACGTGGCATCACCGTTACGCTTTGAAGGTCATGGTAAACCCCACTTTCAGTTGATTACTTGGTTAGGGGTTTACTCTGCTGCAACACCTGGGGTTGAGGGTGGTGATAATGCCACAACTCGCCTAGATTTGGACAATGAACCTCAGCCAGATGCACTTTTGCGAATTGCCTCCGGTCAATCAAGAATCAGCGATGATGATTATGTAGAAGGCGCGCCGGAATTAGTTGTAGAGATAGCAGCTAGTAGTGCTGCATACGATTTACACAACAAACTCACGGTTTATCGCCGCAATGGCGTACAGGAATATTTGGTTTGGACAACTTACGAAAACCAACTTACTTGGTTTCGGTTGAGAGGACAAGAATATATCACTCTAGAACCAGATGCAAATGGTGTCATTAAAAGCGAAGTCTTTCCCGGCTTGTGGTTAGCACCAAACGCTTTATTAGAAGGAAATTTGGCAAAAGTTTTAGCTGTGTTGCAGCAAGGGTTGAACGCCCCAGAACACGCTGATTTTGTTACACGCCGATCGCAACAGCCATAATCTTTTTTTGTGGGGTGGATGTCCCTTGAAAATATTAGGACGGGCAAGATGCCCATCCTACAAGAGTTATGCTTTTACATCAACTCCTAGCAATGCCATCAGTACGCGCCGCCTGTTGCACTGCAGCAGCCACAGCTGTCGCAACTCGTTCATCAAACACAGAAGGAACAATGTGTTCGCGAGTCAAATCTGACGGTTTGACTAAAGAAGCGATCGCATTTGCTGCTTCTAAGTACATTGTGGTAGTAATTGTTTCGGCGCGACAATCTAACGCACCGCGAAATACTCCAGGAAACGCCAAAACGTTATTAATTTGATTGGGGTAATCACTGCGACCTGTAGCAATAACTGCTACATCATTTTGAATTAATTCTGGCTGAATTTCGGGAATCGGATTTGCCATTGCAAACACAATCGCATCTTTCGCCATCGAATGCACCATTTCTGGTGTCAAAACTCCCGGTGCGCTAACGCCGATAAATACATCCGCACCTTGCAAAGCACCTGCTAATGTACCCTGGGCTTTCACCGCAAATTCCCGCTTTTCTGGTGTCAAATCAGTGCGACTTGTAGAAATAATCCCTTTTGAATCGCACATCCAGATTTTTTCCGCCCCTGCTTTATACAGTAATCGCGCGATCGCTACTCCAGCAGCCCCAGCACCATTAATCACGATGCGGATTTCTGCCATTGACTTATGTACCAATTTCAGTGCATTAACCAACGCCGCCATTGTGACAATCGCCGTACCGTGTTGGTCATCGTGAAAAACGGGGATATCTAATTCTCGCCGCAGTCTCTCTTCAATCTCAAAGCAGCGAGGGGCTGCGATATCCTCTAAATTCACTCCACCAAAAACCGGAGCCAGATTTTTTACTGTACGGACAATCTCATCTGTATCCTGAGTTGCTAGGCAGATGGGGAATGCATCGATGCCAGCAAATTCTTTAAATAGCATTGCTTTGCCTTCCATGACTGGCAAAGCAGCCTCCGGTCCCAAATTCCCCAATCCTAAAACAGCACTGCCATCGGTAACAATGGCAACAGTGTTGTGTTTGATAGTTAAATTGTAAACCTCTTCCGGATTTTGAGCGATCGCCCGACAGATGCGTCCGACACCAGGCGTGTAAGCCATTGCGAGGTCAGATACACTCTTGAGGTGAATTCTGCTGGTAATACTGATTTTGCCGCCACGATGTAAATTAAACGTGCGATCGTAGACATTCATCAGCTTAATGTGCGGCAAAGCTTTAATCGCTTCGGTAATTGTCTCAGCGTGTTCGCTGCTAGCCGCATCCACAGTAATATCCCGCGTCGAAAACGAGCGATTTTGCTCGATTAAATCAATTTGACCGAGATTACCACCAGTTGAGGCGATCGCCTGCGTTACAGAAGCCAACATTCCCACCCGATTGGGAATTTCCAAGCGGAGTGTCAAACTAAAACTAGAATTAGGGGTCAGGTCTGCCATCGTGATTTTAGATTTTGGATTTGCGATTAGAGATTTTAACTGAATCTTAATCTTAGATAAGACTCGCGACCTTCGCACAGCCTGAAAAATCGGGATGAAAAACTTTTTTAATGGTAAAGGGCGGAATTTGGTTTAACTACCGCATTTAATTATTTAGACAACAAAAGCGCGATCGCAATCAAATGCTAGATTAATGTATAAACATGCGTGGGAGCAAAAACAACGGAAGGTTGATTGATACGAAATCAAACACTTTATTCTAGCCGGCGTCGGAAACAGTCAAATTGATTTGATTGCTGAAAATCTGCTTAAAATCTCAAATTTAATATTTTACCAGTATAGAAAAGTCATAATTGAGCAAATGTAA
Organism: Heteroscytonema crispum UTEX LB 1556; assembly: GCA_044006015.1. Taxonomy (GTDB): domain Bacteria; phylum Cyanobacteriota; class Cyanobacteriia; order Cyanobacteriales; family Nostocaceae; genus Heteroscytonema; species Heteroscytonema crispum. The sequence continues at coordinate 171,760 of JBIPDF010000015.1, read as the reverse complement.
CCGCATATACCAGATACTTTGAAGAATAATTAAATATCTATAGCATCAGCATATTTCAACAAGAACAGCTAGAACGGCGATATCTAACGAAAAATCACTTTCCGCCAACACAAGCCGATTCTAATGTATAAAAACACACTCACTCTTTCCCTTTTCCCTTTCCCCTTTTCCCTTTCCCCCTTCCCCTTTAAAAAAGCGCCCTCCCGTAGGAAAGCGCTTTTAGTCTAGCTGCAAGCTATTTCGAGCTAATTATTAACCATTAATTACTGGTGCGCTCATTGCGACAGGTACAGCCTCACCAGTAGCCAAATCTAGCGGGAAGTTGTGAGCATTGCGCTCGTGCATCACTTCCATACCTAAATTGGCGCGGTTGATTATATCAGCCCATGTATTGATTACACGTCCTTGAGAGTCAAGTATCGATTGGTTAAAATTGAACCCGTTCAGGTTAAATGCCATCGTACTGATGCCCAAAGCCGTAAACCAGATACATACTACAGGCCAAGCAGCCAAGAAGAAATGCAGCGATCGGCTATTGTTGAAGGAAGCGTATTGGAAGATTAGACGACCAAAGTAACCGTGAGCAGCTACGATATTGTAGGTTTCTTGCTCTTGACCGAACTTGTATCCGTAGTTAAGGGATTCAGTTTCCGTCGTTTCTCTAACTAGAGAAGAAGTCACCAACGAACCGTGCATCGCACAGAATAAAGAACCGCCAAACACACCGGCTACACCCAACATGTGGAAGGGGTGCATAAGGATATTATGTTCGGCTTGGAACACGATCATAAAATTGAACGTGCCGCTAATACCCAAAGGCATTCCGTCAGAAAAGCTACCTTGACCAATTGGGTAAATTAAGAAAACTGAAGTCGCAGCAGCTACAGGAGCAGAGTAAGCTACGCAAATCCAGGGACGCATGCCCAAACGATAGCTTAACTCCCATTGCCGTCCCAACCAGCAAAAAATACCAATCAGGAAATGGAAGACAACAAGCTGATAAGGACCGCCGTTGTAAAGCCATTCATCAAGGGAAGCTGCTTCCCAAATGGGGTAAAAGTGCAAGCCGATCGCGTTGGATGACGGAATAACGGCACCGGAAATAATGTTATTGCCGTAGATTAAAGAACCAGAAACTGGTTCGCGAATACCGTCGATATCGACGGGAGGTGCGGCAATGAAGGCAATAATGTAACAGATGGTAGCGCTCAACAGCGTCGGAATCATCAAAACACCAAACCAGCCGACATAAATCCGATTGTTGGTGCTAGTAATCCATTGACAGAAGCGATCCCACAGATTGCTGCTTTCGCCTCTTTTTAGAGTTGTGGTCATGGCTATGTTTTTTATAAAGTGCTGACAGCAAACTTCTTCAATCTTTTAGATTTTCAGAACTTTACTGTTTTCAAAATTTTTGCCAAATACCTTCTCCCTTATCACCGGAAAGAACTTTTTAGGAATTTAATTACTCCTAAATTGCCTCACACCAAAAAGATTGTTAAACAATACTGTTAAACAAACTCCTCAGGGAGATGGTGTAAAGGAAATTTTTCCCGGCTCATATAATCAGTTTTTACATTAATGCTTTATATTTATCAATCTATTTTTGTTAATTTTTGCTAATACAACTTTCAAAACAAAAAATAATCCGTAACATTTTCATGATTACGGCTACAGTATTGCTTTACATATCTTTGCAAAGCAGTTCCAACGATTCATTGCATAAAAAAAGCGCCCCCCGTTTCCGGAGGGCGCTTTTTAGATTGTAGAGACGCGATACATCGCTTCTCCAGAAGAATTAACCGTTGATTGCAGGAGCAGATAGAGCAACAGGTGCTTCACCTCCAGCAGCCAAGTCGAGGGGGAAGTTGTGAGCGTTACGCTCGTGCATTACTTCCATACCCAAGTTAGCGCGATTGATGATGTCTGCCCAAGTACCAACCACACGACCTTGTGAGTCAATGATTGATTGGTTGAAGTTGAAACCGTTCAGGTTGAACGCCATTGTGCTTACACCCAAGGCGGTGAACCAGATACCAACTACTGGCCATGCAGCCAAGAAGAAGTGCAGTGAACGGCTGTTGTTGAAAGAAGCGTATTGGAAGATTAGACGACCGAAGTAACCGTGGGCTGCAACGATGTTGTAGGTTTCTTCCTCTTGACCGAATTTGTAACCGTAGTTTTGTGATTCGGTTTCGGTTGTTTCACGTACCAATGAAGAGGTAACGAGTGAACCGTGCATTGCAGAGAACAAGGAACCACCGAATACACCTGCTACACCCAACATGTGGAAGGGGTGCATCAAGATGTTGTGTTCTGCTTGGAACACAATCATGAAGTTGAAGGTGCCGGAGATACCCAAGGGCATACCATCGGAGAAGGAACCTTGACCGATGGGGTAGATCAAGAATACTGCGGTAGCAGATGCCAAAGGCGCAGAGTAAGCTACACAGATCCAAGGACGCATACCCAAGCGGTAAGACAATTCCCACTGACGACCGAGGTAGCAGAAGCAACCGATCAAGAAGTGGAATACTACCAATTGGTAAGGACCGCCGTTGTACAACCACTCATCTAAGGAAGCTGCTTCCCAGATTGGGTAGAAGTGCAAGCCGATCGCGTTGGAAGAAGGAACAACTGCACCGGAGATGATGTTGTTTCCGTAAATCAAGGAACCTGCAACCGGTTCGCGGATGCCATCGATGTCTACTGGAGGAGCAGCGATGAAGGCGATGATGAAGCAGGTGGTGGCGGCTAGCAAGGTAGGAATCATTAGGACGCCGAACCAACCGATATAAATCCGGTTGTCGGTGCTGGTGATCCAGTTGCAGAACCGTTCCCATACGTTGGCGCTTTCGCGGCGTTGTAAGGTTGTGGTCATTGTTTTATGAGTGCTTTATGTGCGTATTAATCAAGCGAAATTTGTTTTCGCCTGTTGTAATAACTTTACATGCATTTACTTAATTTAATTAAGTTATTTTAATGAGTTTATTTTATGACACCAATTACATTTACTTATGTAAAGTAAATGTAATTGGATTTGTTACAAAAATATATGACCCTGACTCAACCCCCTCTCCCTCGTTCGGCACGGACTACATTGGTTAAGGGGTGTTTCGTTTTTAACCCGGCATTCCTCTCACCACCTACCTGCTGCGGGTTAGGTGGGAGCCTCCTGCCGGAAATAGGTGAAGAAGACGCAGTGTTGATTGCATTGTCTGTGTTTCACAGGTTGTAGATCCGCCTAACCACCTTAAAAAGCAGGACTGTTTCATTCCATAAAAGCTATCTTATTGCACTTGATTGCAATTGGTGGGTTAGGCGAAGCCTAACCCACCTTACATATACTTTTGCGGGAAAGGGTTAAAGGTTAAAGCGTGAAGGGAAAATTTAATCTTTTAACCCTTCACGCCAGTTGCAGAAGACGCTTTGAACCACCAAGGCTAGCACTGGCTACGCTTTTCCCCAACCCGAGAGCAGTCGCCTGGGTCGGGAAACCCTACCTTTGAGCGCGAAGCTGGCCGGGGGGAATCTTCCCGACTGCAGACGCAAGCGCTGACTCACCTTTTCCCAACTTCTGCAACAAGTTTAATGAGACACAGCCACCTTTTCATCAGATATCGGAGTTTGTTGGGCAACAATCTTCCGGAATAAATCTCCGTCAATTGTCTCTTGATCTGCCAGCATATCTACCAGACGCTCCATCACCGTGCGGTGTTCTTGCAATAGTTCTTTTGACTTCAAGTAGCAATGCATCACAATGTCGCGCACTTGCGAATCAATTCTACCGGCAATTTCCTCAGAATAATCTGATTTATTCATCCAGTCACGCCCCAAAAATACCTCTCCACTCTGGTTTTCTAAGGACAATAGACCTAAATCAGACATTCCGAAACGCGTTACCATCTGTCGCGCCATGCTTGTCACTTTTTGCAAGTCATCACCCGCACCGGTCGTAACTTCTGGCTTACCAAAAACAATTTCCTCGGCGGCGCGTCCAGCCAAAGTTGCGGTAATTCTGGCTTTTAACTGCGAACGGGAAATCAAACCCTGTTCTTCGTTGGGAGTAAACCATGTTAAACCTTGCGCTTGTCCCCGTGGAACCAAGGTAACTTTTTGCACTGGGTCGTGGTCTTTTAGCAAAGTTCCCACCAAGGCGTGTCCGACTTCGTGGTAAGCAATTAAACGCTTGCTCTTGCTATCAACGAGGGGTGTCCCCTCCATCCCTGCAACTACGCGATCTACAGCATCATCAATTTCTAACAGGGTGACAGCCTCTTTGCGGCGTCTGGCGGTGAGAATTGCGGCTTCGTTGAGCAAATTGGCTAAATCTGCGCCAGTAAATCCAGGAGTACGGCGAGCGATCGCTTCTAAGGATACACTCGGATCGATTTTCTTATTGCGCGAGTGGACTTGCAAAATTTCCAATCGTCCTTTTAAATCCGGTGCATCAACCATCACCTGCCTGTCAAAGCGTCCCGGTCGCAACAACGCTGCATCAAGGACATCCGGGCGGTTGGTGGCAGCAATAATAATGATGCCCGTGTTACCTTCAAAACCATCCATCTCCGTAAGCAGTTGGTTGAGAGTTTGCTCTCTCTCGTCGTTACCGCCACCGATACCAGCACCCCGCTGTCTGCCTACAGCGTCGATTTCATCGATAAATATTAAACAAGGGGCATTATCTTTGGCTTTTTTAAACAAATCGCGGACGCGGGAAGCACCCACACCAACAAACATTTCCACAAATTCCGAACCGGAAATGCTGAAGAAAGGTACGCCAGCTTCACCAGCGATCGCTTTTGCGAGTAAAGTTTTACCTGTACCCGGAGGACCAATTAACAACACGCCTTTCGGGATACGTGCGCCTACAGCAGTAAATCTTTCAGGCTGTTTGAGGAAAGTGACAACTTCTTGCAGTTCTTCTTTAGCTTCTTCTACACCTGCCACATCGTCAAATTTGACGCCAGTTTTCGCTTCCATTTGAAAGCGAGCTTTCGATTTGCCAAAGTTCATCGCTTGGCTGGAAGCATTGGTAGAACGCCGGAGAAACAACAGCATTAACGCCACTAATGGCAAAATCCACATCAGGTTAATCAACAACCCCACAGCCGCCCTACTATTGGCAGAAGAAACTTCCGCAAAATCAACTTTATTTTCTTTGAGTTTATTAATTAACTCGCCATTTTGCTCTAAAAGCCTTACCTGTATTGGCGGTGCATCTGGCTTTTGCCCTTCTAGATAAACCCTGGCTGTCTGTTCGGATTCGTCAAGCTCTACTTTTTTGACTTCACCCTTCTCAGTTTTCTTGATCAACTCACCATAAGTAAGAGAATCGCGCTCTGCTTTTTGCTGCGCCAGCGCCGGAGTCCCCCCGAAAATTCCTGGCAACATAATTAAACTAGCTGCAAGCGCTCCAGTCAAAGCAACTCGCTTTGCACGAAGTTGTTTCATCAGTGGTTTTTTCTCGTCGAAACTTGTCATAATAATTACCTTTTGTCTGCTGCCATAAGCTGAGCGCTGGTTTTATGCTTGTTCATCAGAGCAAGAATTTCAAGGGAGCAACCCCTAAAAAACGCGTAAGCCTCTACAAGTCACCGGCTCACAATACTTTGCCACCAGCCGACCCAGGCTATATTCATCAGTTCGCATAAACACCCCAACTAGGAATTACCTAAAAATAGGGTAAGCGAACTTTACTTTTTTTGCCCTTGATTTTGCTCTCGCCAAATATTTTTTCCCAAAAGAAGATGCACCCAATTGAAATAACGTTTTTCTCTTCTAGTGTAACTTCCACACAAAACCATTTCTAAGTCTCTTATGGCAAGACGCTTGTAGTATTACCCGCACTTTTCTCCATTCAAATAGCCCCCTTTTCTTCACCGACGCTTAGTTTTAAGCCGAATGGTAGATGCCAACAACCTAGGGGATTTGCCACATGTGAGTAATGACACGATCGCTTGCTCGTTGGCTTCTCGTCGCACTCGTGACTAAGCAACATATTAATTAAGTGTTTTTACGCATTTTATTTGATGTTCTTAATTCTTTTAGCAAAACATGTCCTGACAAACTGGAATTTGACATATTCCGAAACAAATAGCTAAAATAAACATAGTCGTAATGACTTCGGATTGGCTGAAAGTGAAAGCGATCGCGTAGACGCCCAGTAATAGGGGCGACGGCAAAGCAGTTAAAAACAGTTAAATAGTAGTTTGCGAGAAAATTATGGTGAGAATTGTTGGTATTGGTGGTAGTTTAAGACCTGATTCTTACAGCCAAATGGCTTTAAAACTAGCAGCACAAAGGGTAGAAGCACTCGGCGCAGAAGTAGAAATTTTGGATTTAAGGCTTCTTCAGTTGCCATTTTGCGACGGGGGAGACGAATATCCAGATTACCCCGATGTCAAGCGGTTGCAAGCAGCTGTTAGTCGTGCTGATGGGCTAATTTTGGCAACACCAGAGTATCACGGCAGCGTCAGTGGAGTGTTGAAAAATGCCCTAGATTTAATGAGCTTCGATCAGTTGTCTGGTAAAGTGACAGGATTGATTAGCGTCTTAGGTGGACAATCCAATAGCAATGCCTTAAATGATTTGAGAATAATTCTCAGATGGGTACACGGTTGGGTAATTCCAGAGCAAGTAGCTATTGGGCAAGCGTGGAAAGCCTTTAGCCCAGAAGGTAAACTTTTGGATGAAAAACTTTCTCAACGATTTGACCAATTTGCCCAGAGTTTAGTTGACAATACCCGCAAGCTGCGAGGAATTAATTAACGTGACGCGGAAGTCCCCACCCTCAGCCTCCGGCAGGGTGGGGATAGGGAGCAGGGGATGAGGATTGCATACCTGACCAATATCAACCGTAAGGTTGATGAGGGAATGGTATGTATGACGAATCCCTAATCAATCGTTGGGCACTTCTTGAGATTTGATGTATTGTTTGATTTTTTCAATTGGCGCACCATCGGTTGATGCTACGTAATAAGAGCTAGACCAGAGAACGGGCTTTTTGTAAAAAGTCGCTAAATGTTCAGGAAATTCTTTTTGGATAATCCTGCTAGACGCTGATTTAAGGCTACCAACCAGAACAGATAAATTCTTGTCAGGGTGGAAGTCAAGCAACAAATGAACGTGGTCTGATTCGCCCGAAAATTCTATTAGCCTACATTTGGTTTTTATGCAGACATTGGCTAATATTTCATGCAATCGTTAAAGTATTTGAGACGTTATTACTCGCCGCCAATACTTGGTGACAAACACAAGATGTAGGTGAATGGAAAAAACGGAGTGAGAAGCTTTTGTGGCAAGCACTTGACTGAATACCGTGTGAATTGTAATATCTACAGCATAATACCAAAAACACAGGAGGTGATCCAAGGCTGTGGCAATTAGAAGAATGACATGCAGGTTATATCCAACCAAACAAATAGATAAAGTATTGCGGTATCACCGAAAGCTCCATCAGGACTTGTATAACGCCGCAGTCTATAACCGTTTTACTCAATATCAAAAGTTTAATCATTCTGTTAGCTACATGGAGCAACAGAATAGTCTACTAGCCTTCAAAGAGGTTTGGAAAGAGTATAAATAAATTAATTCACAAGCTTTGCAAGCAACATTAAAACCTGTTGATTTGGCGTTTGAACGATGGTTTAAAGGGCTTGGTAAACGTCCGAGATTCAAACCAATTCGCCATTATTCAGGATGGACTTATCCAGCTAAAACTGGCTATTCTGTAGAGTCTAATGGTGAAAATGGTTATTTGAATCTCTCGAAGATTGGGCGTATTCAAATGCGTGGTAAAGCTAAGTATTGGGGAACTCCAACAACTTGCACCATCGTTTATCGTCATGGCAAATGGTACGCATCTATCACAGTTGAGGTGTTAGACCAAGTTCTCAAACTTGAAGCCATGCCCACGGGGGCTGTTGGTATTGACTTGGGATGTAAAGCAGCATTATCTATTACTGATGGAAACAATCATTAACAGATTGAGCCTCCTAAGTTTTTGAGGAATGCTGAACGCCAAATCAAGAAAGCATCCAAACAAAAAAGACGCAAACAAGCGCCAAATAGAAAGAAAAAAATCAAAGCTTCTAGACGGTGGAAGAAAGCACAGGCGGTAGTTAGTCGGATAATCAGGAAAGTGTCCAACCAACGCCAGAATTGGGTTCACCAAGTTGCAACAGAAATAGTGAGCGGTAGTAGCTTCTCTGCGAGACGCTTCGCGAACGTTGCAACCGAAAAACTAGAAGTTAAGACCATGACCAGTAAGGCTAAAAAAGGCAAACGCAAAAAGCAAAAGGCTGGACTAAATAAGTCGATTCTTGACGTGGGTTTTGGAATGCTACGCAGCACCATCAAATACAAAGTTGAGCAGATTGGTGGTGTATTTGTAGAAGTGCCAACACGACAAGTAAAACCTTCTCAAACTTGTCCTAAATGCGGAAATCAACACAAAAAAACACTAGCTGTCAGAGTACATGAGTGTTCTGAGTGTGGCTATGTCCAAGACCGTGATATTGCTGCTGCCTCAGTCATGCTTTATTGGGCGAAAGGAATTCTACCGGGGGCAGGAACTGTCCTCGTAGACGCTTCTTGGCTAGCTCTACCCCACGCACCCGCACTCATTGCGGGAAGTATGAGGCAACTGGGGGACAAGAAGCGTCAAAAATCCAATCCTACTGGGGTGGTTGTAGAAACCCACCCCGAGGGCGAAGTAGGGGTGGGTAGTTCATTTGAACGACTAAGACCATAGCGACCGTAAGCAGTATAGAATCAGAATGAACGCGTGGCTGACACCGAAGAAATATGAATTAGCGCTCCTCGTCCTTCGCGCTTGAGATGAGATAAGGCAGCCATCGTTCAGTGTACCTGTTTCGGCGATAGTTCTAAACCCTACCTCAAAACAGACTACTGGACGTTTTGGATCGTAGGGCTGGCTGTATAAATCTAATAAGTCTTCCATTCGTAAAACCTACTCGGTATCCAATGAGGGGAATGCACCCATTGTTGTTTCAACCACGGTTAACGAGCGTTTTTTTTAGCTTTGTTGGTGTACAAAGATTGGTTAGCGATCGCTTATATTACAGTAAATTAAAAGTCATGCAGCCCAAACGCAAATACTGCTGATAATTGGATCGTTACCTGATAAGCTGAATTAAACAAGCAATTTTAACAACTTGTTGGGTAACTCCTATGTTCAAGCAGATTAGAAACGCGGCGAGAATCGCTGCCGGGTCTGTATGTACAGTGCTAGGTGTAATTGGGGTGCTTCTCCCCCTTGTTCCAGGCATTCCGTTTCTTTTAGTTGCTGCAGCCTGCTTCAGTTCTTTGGAAGCTTGATTTCCTAATAGTTGACCTTTGCAAACATTAACGGGTGTAAACCGGGAAAGGAAAAGGATAAAAGTCTTTTACCTTTACCCCTTACCCTTTACCCATCCGTCAAAGTTTCTTTGGTGGACTAATACTAGTAGTCTGGCAATTTAATGCGTGATGGCTTTAAAGAATCCCGGTTTCTTTTGCGAAACCGGGATTGTGACCTCAACCAATCCATCAGAAATAATTTGGCAGACCATTAGTAGTCTGGCAAGCAAACTTTGATGGGATGCATGTTAAAGGGATGCATGTAAAAGGAATTTTACCCTTTTCCCTTTACCAGTCCTCACAAGCGCAATTTTGGGTTGCTAAACCACTAGTGGTCTACCGCTTTAGTTTTAATATCATGTCCGGCAAATTACACATGATGTAGAGACTTTCCTGTGCGGAGTCTCGACTGTTATTTAGGAATTTCTTATTAATGTCAATTAAACGGACATGATATAACGGGTTTGTGTATTATCAAAGCCGTGTAGAGACGTTGCATGCAACGTCTCTACAACCCATCACGCATTAATGCGCTACACCACCATCTGATTGCTTAATTTATCCCTCCCTCTCCCTCCCTGTAACCCTCAGTCCTTCAAGAAGACATAAGGACTATGCCTCGATGAGCAGAATTATTACATTTTTAGGCAAGGCTGGTACGGGACACACCACAATGGCGATCGCTATTGCCAAGTGGTTTGCCCAGAATTCTCAACGGGTGCTACTGGTGACCCACAATCCCAGTCTCAGTGCAGAACTTCTTTTGGAAACCTCTGTTAAGGCGACTCCCCAGGGCGTTGCTCCTAACCTATATGCAGTGCAGTTGCAAACAACAGTGCTGTTAGAAGAGGTTTGGGATGAAGTCAAAAAATGGTTGGCTCTTTACGTCCCCAACTCCGTAAAGGTGGATGTTTATCCGGGAGAGATGATTATCCTACCCGGTTTTGATAGCCTCTTCGCTTTCAACGCCCTGCGAAAGTACTATCAAAGTCAAGACTACGATGTCATCATCTATGATGGTCGGGGAGATTTGGAAAGCTTGAGAATGCTGGGAATTCCGGACATAGTGGATTGGTATTTCCGCCGATTTCGCGAAGTGTTTGAATCCCTAGACATCAGCAAAATTGCAGACTCCCTTGGCGGTTCCATAGCCAGTGCCTTTGTGACAGCAAATATGGACAGTCGGAAAGTCAAGGAAGGAATTGAGCAAATTCAGGATTGGATTGCCAAGGGTGTTGCAGTGGTCGGAGATGCCAAGCGGTTAACAGCCTATTTGGTGACAACAGATGAACCGGACGCGATCGCCGAGGCTCGTTGGCTTTGGGGTAGTGCCCAGCAGGTCGATTTGAGGGTAAGTGGTGTTCTTTTGTATCAAAGCCACGGTGCAGTTAACACTGAACTACAGCAGGCTTTTGACCCCCTGGAAATCAACTCAATTCCAGCGTTGCAAAAACACGACTGGGAACCCTTGCTGAAAGCGTTACCCGATTTCAACATTATTCCAGAGGTTCCCCAGCCTTTAACCATTGATTTGGCACAACGTCAGGTAAAAGTATTTTTACCGGGATTCACCAAGCAACAAGTTAAGCTAACCCAGTTAGGGGCAGAACTCACCGTAGAAGCAGGCGACCAGCGGCGAAATATTACCCTACCTCCCGAACTAAAAGGTCTGCCGGTCACGGGCGGCAAATTTGAAGAACCGTATTTGCTAATTTCCTTTTGACATCCTCTCGCGTCAAATCAAAAATTCAGGTGCGGGCTTCTCACCAAGGGAGTGGGAGGTTCGTGCTTCATTGATCGTAGCTATGGAGACCGTATTCTGTCTGTTGGATTGTAGAGACAAAGTGAGTGAAGGCGTCTCTACAATGTTTGAAAAATTTACCAACTACTCAAAATTAATGCTGTAGACTACTAGACTAATGAAGCATTAAACGATAGTTCAGAATATCTTCGATTTTTGGAAAGTTGCAACAAATAACTACTGCTAGTTTGAAGTAATGTAATCTATCTTACGCATTTTGCTACTTATTTCGGCTAAGTCATGATAAGAAAAACATAGTAATGTATGCAGTAAAACTATTAAATTATTAAATTAGTTGGAGTATTATTTAATTGAAATATGCGCTTGCAAATGGAATTAAACAAGAGCCAAAACCACAACAAAAAGGTGTTTGCTGCTTCTGTGGTAATCCAACAATTTCAAAATGTGGCAATAGGAAAGTTTGGCATTGGGCGCACGAATCGCTCAAGCATTGTGATTCATGGTGGGAAAATGAAACTAGTTGGCATAGACTATGGAAAAGTTACTTTCCCGTAAAGAATCAAGAAATCATCCATTTTGATGAGGTAACTGGCGAAAAGCACATAGCCGACATTAAAACCGATAATGGAATGGTTATTGAAATCCAGAATTCGCCGATGAGTGAAGAAGAACTTCATTCTAGAGAGAGTTTTTATGGAAACATGATATGGATAGTAAATGGTGAAAAGTTTAGAAATAACTTTACTATTTTAGACAGGTTGCCAAAACCATTTTGTGAATTCTTTGAGGATATAGTTTTTCTTCCAAAGCATCCAAACGCTACGTATATAGGTTTAATGTATTATCGAAAATCTGAAAATTTTGGATATGAAAATTGGTGTAATTCTGGAGGTGTTGGTTCTTCACCTAGTCTTTCTTTTAGTTCTCGAACAAGTATAGACCACAAAGAATTAAAACAAAGAATTGAAGATAATTATGAAGGACATCATTTATTTAAGTGGAAAAACTCAAGAACTGTATGGTTTCAGGCTGAAAAACCTGTGTTTATAGATTTTGGCGGCAACCGATTGTGGCAGTTGCGGAAATATTATGATGGTAGAGATTTATGGTGTGTACAAAAAATTAGCAAAGCAGCATTAATTAGAAAAAATGGCGGAGAATATAAACCTTAGATTGTAGGGTGTGAAGCGCCGAGAGTACGGCACCATTTTCCATCTATAGCGGTGCCCTGCGGCGTTAGTCATAGCGCATCCTACTGACTCTCGCGAAACAAGCTATTTGAAAAACAAAAACCTTAGTTTGGGTATTATGCAATAATCCAATACGGTTCAGTTAAGGCTATGCAGTGCTTAGAATAAGGAAGACATGAGGCAGCGTTATTGTCCCAGTACCTCTGTGTTCTACTTTTTTTGAGCGAAATTTTGATACAGGTTCTTTCACAACCCTGGGGTTACTTCTATGAACCCTTTGAGGTAAAACTTGATCTGTGAATCTCTAGAGTTAACCAACTCAAAAAAAGGGAAGTTCCTGTGGTTGCAAACGCTGGAATTTAGGAAGGGCACGGCGAACAACTCGCAACGTTCCTGTGAAACTTAGACGCAAGGGCGCAACGTCTGCGCTGGTTGCAGCTTGAAAAATTAACGTTCTTACAGTCCAATGACCTAATAATAAACCGTAAACTTCTTGCACTACCTCCCGTGGTTTTTGAGAACGAATATGAGTTTTTCGTCCTAAAAGGTGTACTTTGAGTTCATCAATTGTGTTCTCGACTTCCCAACGTTGGTGATATTCGCTCTTCATGTAATTGGGCTGGGAATTTTTCAATATCTAATAAGCTTGTAATTAAGCGATATCTAATCTGTTCTTCTGCGTTGTCTGGATTTTCAATCTTGTACTCTATAACTCTTACCAAAATTGGCTCACAACCCTTTTTTCTCAATTTGCCAGATGGATAAATCCAACTCAAATATGAACCATCTTCTAAAGGTTTGTCGTTTAAGAATTTAACGTTAGCTGGAATTCTTCCTAAATAATCACAACCTTTATTGACTGTTGCTTGCACCATAGCGTAGGAATGTAAACCCAACAACCACCATCAATAACATTCCCTCTGTTACTGAGCGTAAAAGTTTTAATGCCCTTACTCGCTCTCCTATCCGATATGGGCAAATTAGTGCATCAAAAATTAAATGTGTTCCAGCTTCTACCAAAATCACTAATCTCGCTTTGGGAAATGCTGCTTGTGTACCAGGACGACTACCAGGACGACCAAAAACCCTGGCGTTTTCATCACTATCTGGGATATCTAAGCAACTTCCATCAATCACGACGATTCGTAGCTCATGCAGAAAGGCTCCTATTGTTGCGCTATTTGCCATTGGTCGCACCAACTGATGAAACAATTGCCTCATCACCCCTGCTCCTAATCTCTGTCTGGCTTGGGTAATTGCTGATTTACATGGGATACGCCAATATTTGCCTACTTTGACCGATGCTTCCGAAAGACCATCAATTAGATTTTTTAGTACATCCCGCATTGAATCTCTCGACCACAGACTCATTGCTATTATCAGACAAACTACCAGTTGCGCTGGTAACGAGCGTCTACGTTCCTCTTCAACTTTGATTTTTGCGATCGCCTGTTCGATTGAAGTTGCTGGGATAGCTGTCTCTATCGCCTTGAATATCTCCGTACTTCGTATCTTAGGAGACACCAACGATAATTCTTTGAGATGCACCTGATTGGATTTTCATTTTTGGAAACAATACCCAATTTACAACTATTTGAGCCTTAACTGAACCGTATTGTGCAATAATCAGAAAATACTCTATCGATAGGGTTTTATGTTCGTTGGTACAACTGAAGCTGCTTATTTGCTGGGTATTTCCTGTTCGAGAGTCAGACAGTTACTTCAACAAGGAAGAATAAAAGAATCTAAAAAAGTCGGTCGGGTTTGGAAAATTCCTTTATTCAATGGGATGCCTGTAGTAATAGAAGGTCGCAGAGGACCAAAAGGTACGTGGAAAAAAAGACAGCAGAAAGCAACAACAATTATCCACGTCAATAGGCGTGTAATCGACTCCAATCGCGACCATCACCAGACTTCTCCTGCGATTATTGTCAGACAAGGCTCGCGGAAAGCGAAATACTGCCATGAGGCAGAAATAACCGGACCGTGCCGATTAGTTTACCGACCATTACATCGTTTGAATTGCGGTGCTGTGTTGTGGATCGAAGTTGAACCGGCTGTCAGAGTCGAAACAAAGCTCTATAATTAAGGTTTTTTGGATGATTCACCCTGAGAGTCAAAAAACCTTAACTTGCACGTTCTGAAATATCAACTCCGTGCAGGTAATTTCTGTTGGACAGCATCAAGGATGGAAATAAAATGCTGCCCCCAAAACTGCATAGGTAATCAGCAGCAATGCTCCCTCCAGCCAATTGGAACGTCCATCCGTGCTGATGGAGTTTGTAATGAAAACAGCGATCGCTACTGCCAATACTTCAAAGGGATTAAAATCTAGATTCATGGGTTGTCCCATCAACTGACCGACTAATACCAAAATCGGGGCGACAAACATCGCAATTTACAGGCTTGAACCCATAGCCACCGCCACTGCTAAATCCATTTTGTTCTTGATCGCAAAGGTAGCAGCAGTAATATACTCTACAGCACCCCCAAACAGTGGAATCAGAATCACCCCTGTAAATAAACTCGTAAAGCCCAAAGTAATAATGGCTTTTTCCAAACTGGCGACTAAAACATCAGAAACAAACACCAGCGCAAGAGTACAAATCAGCAAGATAGCAATTTGTTTCCACAAAGCTACTTTATGCTCACGTGATTTGATTTGGGCTTGTTCTTCTTCATCCAACTCAGTTGCTCTGAGTTCATACATATCCTTGTGGGTTTTCATAGAAAACATAAGCATCAACAGGTAAAACACCAAGAGAAGAAGAGCAGCAACCGCAGAAAAATGATTGATGGTTGAAAGCTGCAAACCATTAGAGGTGAAATCAATAGCAGTAGGAGTAAGCAGCACCACCAGCGCCAAATTGAGTGAAGACGCATTAATTCGGGCAACCGTAGGCTGAAAATTTTGCTCTTTGAAGCGCAACCCGCCCAAGAAAATTGCAGCACCCAAAGCTAGGAGTAGGTTGGCAATAATCGTGCCTGTAATGCTGGCTTTCACCACCTCCACCAAACCCGCATGCAGGGCAACAATGGCGATAATCATCTCAGTTGCGTTGCCAAAGGTGGCATTAAGCAACCCACCCAAGGAAGGTCCGACAACAGCAGCGATTTCTTCTGTAGAATTGGCAATCCACGCCGCCAGAGGAATAATTGCCAAACCAGAAGTAACGAAAACAATCACAGGATGTAAATGCAGCCATTCCGCCACAAAACAAATGGGCACAAACACCAACATATAAAGTAGAACTTTATCTTTCGCGTTCATCTGACTTGCTCCTGTAGAAAAACCACTTTTAGTTAATAGTTTTGGAGTTCTGATTATTAAACTTTGCCTAAAAAAAATCTGGATAGTTCCTCTCAGAACCAAATTTTATATGCAGTGATATTTATAGATTTGCTTCTATGTAATTAGATAGACATGATTAAAAGCAAATGTCATTATGTATAGCCCTGCAGGCATAGCACCTGCGCTTTTAAAGTATGTGAAAGCGCAGTATAGACGCATAAACGTGCGGAGTAAAACTTCTGACTCTTTCCAGAAGTTTTGCCGAAGAATGCAATTTATTACGCTACTATCTGAAGGCAGAAGTAAGAAGGCAGTGGCTCCTCTGCCCTCTGTCTTATTCAACGATAAATATTCACGCGCCCCCTAAGTAGCTGGTTGTAATTATCTCAGTTTTTGCCTGACGAGAATCAACATAATTATTTAATAATTCTGCAAAAATCTGATGCAGGCGTTCGGGTAAAACGTATTCTGACTGAAATTTCCTTTGATTTTATAACTTTAGGAAGAGGGTTTCTGCATATTTTAGTAGAAGGCAATCAAAATAAATTTTTCTAAATTAGAAGTAATAAGTTAAGTAAACGAAAGGAGAAAAAATGAATTTTATTGTTCTGATTTCTGTTGTTGCCTACGTAGTCCTCTCAGCTATGGCTATTCAGGCAGTTGAAGCTTGTAACCGTGAGACTAAAGAAATATACAAGCGGTGTCTATATCGTTAGTGCTAGCCTGTTATCTTGCAAAATTTCAAGAAATATTTTTTGATATTTTTTGAAAAAACTAGATATTTGTAGAGTATGTTACGGCAAGCGATCGCGCACTCTACAATTGGCTATTTAGGCGGAAGTTACCTAAAATCTTTCTCTTTAAATTGATAAATAATTTTAAATAAAGTTAAGGATAATAACAATGGATACCATCGTTGTAATTGCTTTAATCGGCTACGTAGTTCTCTTCGGTATGGCTCTTTGGGTGGTTTATAATTATAGGTACGAGATGAGAGAAATTTCTAAGAAGATGTCTCAGAAGTTAAAAAAAACGTAATGCTGTTCGCGCAGCGTTCCCGCTTTCTTACGGAGCTTTCGGGTGTAGTGAAGCATCTTAAAACCCAAGCTGACATCTTGCACTATTCCAAGTAAAAGTTAAAAAAATACTTAGTATGTGCTGATTTGTCGGCTGCGTTCACATCAGCCTGGGACTTATAGTCCCAGTATAATAGCATAAGTCCTCTGGAATCGGACTGAGAAATGAATTATTGCAGAGTCAAAATCATCACTTTGGATTGGGTGATTTGTGGTTTATGCGTAAAGGTGCAAGATATAAGCAAGGGAAAATTTAAATTTTAGCCTTCGGCAAACCTTTCGGGGAATGCTTGAACTTTTGCTCAAAATTAGGACTTACGCAACTGGCACATAATGCACAGTTTGTAGTCAGCGGCTTGAGGCGTAGCCGCGTGGGCTAGCAGCGTAAGTCCTACAGGGGTAGGGGCTGACGTTTGGGTGTAAGGTTAATCACTGGACTTTAGACTAAAAAAGGCGATCGTTAGGTGATGGGAGTGCAAAAAAAACCAAGGGATGCCTGTAAGAACAGACACCCCCGTAGTGGAAGATGAAAGAAGCACAACCAACGTTCATCTACCGCTATGGATGTTTTTGCACAATTAAGGGAATTTCGTCAAGCGGCATACCAATGTTTATGTCGGGCAAAGGACGCAACATTTGAAATGACGGATGCCATATTGCTGACACGTAACGCCTACAGTCTGGCAGACTTATCAATGTGTCCAGTATTCCGTCGTCAGTGGTCAAGTATTTATGAAACAACACAGGATACCAGACCAAAACGCCACAAATTGATGGGACTGTACAGTCAAAAGCTCCCAAAACAAGGACGTATAGTTTTGGCAGGAGACCACACAGCGTGGTCAAGGCCAGATGCCCCAACCCTGAAAGAAAGAACCTACGAACATTATGCACAAGGAGGAAGAGGTGGTCGTCCCATTACCCCTGGATACGGATACAGTACAATAGCTTGGATACCTGAAACAGAAGGAAGTTGGGCATTACCACTCAGGCATGAAAGAATTACCAGTTGGGAAAATCCCATAGATAAGGCTATATAGCAGCTAAAACAGGTATGTAAAGACTTACCATCACGACCAATCACATTATCTCAGATCTTGCACCTGCCGAATAAACCCGTAAAAAACAAATAAAGAGTATAAAAATGTGACACTAGAATCAGCAGAAAGCTTCTATGTATTAAAGTAATTGAAATTACCAATAAACTTAAGAAATTACGAGATTTCCTCAGAAAGCTGATGGCACGTTTTGTTAGGGCATGATATTCCTTGTAGCAAGTCGTAGGCGTATGCGATCGTGCTTTAATGACACTGAGCAGAGATGTTTGTAAAATCATGCAAGATAGTCTGGAAACTACTGCTACATCTAGCTTTTAGCAATTCTTGAAAAGAATATGCTACACAAGAATCTATGAATGTACGGTTGACAGAATATGGAATTATAGCGTTACGCTTCAATTTCGTATAATGCCAACTTTTGACCGATTGTTGGAAAACGCCTAAGATTGGTGAGGACGTTCCTCACCACGAGAGATTAATACTTGTCCGCTTGTATTCCATGAAACTACTCGAATGTGGAGGACAAGCCTAAAACGACCCCTAATCTTTGGTAGTTCCCTTGTCGATTAGGAGCCGCAATCATAAAGCAAGGCGGATTTCGGCTCAATTCCTTTCTACGCAATAATTGTTTTTTTGTAGCAAACAGAATTCAATCTACTGTCCGCTTAAACGCTCATACTTTGGACTGTAATCCTCTTTGTACAAGAGTTTCAGCCAATATACTGTGATAGAGAATATGGCGATCGCGCCGAATAAATCACCAAAAACCCTTGCAAAGCAAGGGTTTTTGAAATTAGGTAAATGTTTTTTTACCCCTCGTGAACAGTTACAAATTACGCATTCCGACGAATTGAACTATAAGCATCGTTTCTCCCTGCAAGCGATGTAGGGTTGGGATATCTACCATCATTCTGAACTTTAGACTAAAAGCACAAAATGACTCAGGGAAGCTGAGTTAAAAAAAATCAAAGTAAAAAATTAAAAAAATGAGAAATCAAGCAGTTTTTGCGGGGGATTTACGTGAAGGTGAAGTACGCTTTTTAACGATAGGATAGCGAATTCTACGTTGTCTGTTCTGTCCTGTCTTCCAACCTGGAGATTTACCTCGTGGTTTTGGTGCTTTGGCAGGAGTAGAAACCCTGACCAAAATCCCAGGCATAGCTTGTGCAACCCTCCCAGGGGTGAGTTGAATCATTTGTTTGTGCCACGGGAGGGGATTGTCATTAACGATATCACGAGCCAACCACAACTCCCACGTCATGAGAGGCATTAAGTCACTCCATCGGTCACATTGTTGAGGAGTAGAAAGCTTTGGTAGCGTCCAATGCAAGCGTTGTTTAATAAACCGATACCAATGGTCAACTGCAAAGCGTCGCAGGTAAAGTTTCCAAACCTCAGATAGAGGTGGCATTTGTTCACCCACAAAAGCCAACCACATTGGTTTATGGACTCGTTGTGAGCCGTCTTGGAGTAGCCTTTCCACCAGTATAATTGACATCGGATGGTGTGGGGAAAGACGAAAATGCTTTTTTGTCCACAGGCGAATCCTCACTCTACCCAGCTTAGTATCTTCTTGTTCAATGATTTGTTCTGGGTCAGACCAGGTACTGTCATCATTAAGTTTGAATTTATCACCGTGTACTCTTGGTTTTCCCCTGCCTGAATACGCTGGTGGTTCTCCCCATAAACACAGGTTAGAACGCAATCGCATCAGTTTATCTGCATTAATATCAGCACTTTTGATCACAAATGGCACACACCCATATTCGATATCCCATAATGTGATTGGTCGTGATGGTAAGTCTTTACATACCTGTTTTAGCTGCCATATAGCCTTATCTATGGGATTTTCCCAACTGGTAATTCTTTCATGCCTGAGTGGTAATGCCCAACTTCCTTCTGTTTCAGGTATCCAAGCTATTGTACTGTATCCGTATCCAGGGGTAATGGGACGACCACCTCTTCCTCCTTGTGCATAATGTTCGTAGGTTCTTTCTTTCAGGGTTGGGGCATCTGGCCTTGACCACGCTGTGTGGTCTCCTGCCAAAACTATACGTCCTTGTTTTGGGAGCTTTTGACTGTACAGTCCCATCAATTTGTGGCGTTTTGGTCTGGTATCCTGTGTTGTTTCATAAATACTTGACCACTGACGACGGAATACTGGACACATTGATAAGTCTGCCAGACTGTAGGCGTTACGTGTCAGCAATATGGCATCCGTCATTTCAAATGTTGCGTCCTTTGCCCGACATAAACATTGGTATGCCGCTTGACGAAATTCCCTTAATTGTGCAAAAACATCCATAGCGGTAGATGAACGTTGGTTGTGCTTCTTTCATCTTCCACTACGGGGGTGTCTGTTCTTACAGGCATCCCTTGGTTTTTTTTTGCACTCCCATCACCTAACGATCGCCTTTTTTAGTCTAAAGTCCAGTAATCAAATTGAAGAACTCAGGACTTACGCAAAACACGTGGTTGAGAAGCTCATTCAACAGTCGCGGTAATTCATGAATTACCGAAGCATGAGCGTTGTGTTTTGCGTAAGTCCTATAACTTTCTCAATTAATGTCTCGCTGCCTTGAGAATCTGTTTGAACATAGGAGTTACCCTACAAGTTGTTAAAATTGCTTGTTTAATTTAGCGTCTCAGGTAATGATGCAATTATGAGCAGCATTTATAGCTTGCTGCATGACTTTTCATTAACTGTAACATTTGAGGCACTTATGTTTTACTCCACAAGCTCTGCCCCAAACGCTTCCTTTTTATCTGGAGCGTTAAATAATCTCAAGATTCTGCTTCCCAATTTAGTTTTATCCTTGGTTGTTTCTGTTGTCGGTTCTATTGTGCTGACTGCCTTTACTTACGGGCTGAATGTTGCCATAGGAATTCCGGTAGTTCCTTTTTTGTTGATCGTGCTGTAGCTCGACTTGAACCAATTAAGCGGTAGTGTCAAGTTGACTCTTGTTGTTATAACTTAGTATCGTGAATTAAACAGAATGCAAAACTTTTGTTTTGTAGTGTTGTAAGGTGTGAAGCGCCGAAAGTACAGCACTGCAAGCATCCAAAATTGTGCGTTATATCAAGTCCGGTTAATTACCCATAATTCAATCGTTAATGGTAAAAGCGTTCATCAATCAATCGCTATGCACGCGTTATTTACCATTAACAATTAACTATTAACCATTAACCATTCACAGCTTTGCCCCGACCGGAATGGCTGTTTTCCCGGATATGATATTAGGTGCGTTGCGTGCAACGCAGCCGACAAAAGTTGCAAGTTATTAAATTCACGAATCTTTAGTATTTTCTTAATTGAAAGTTGAGACTTTTTCCGACAGTAATTGAAAAATATGCTTTATCAGGTCGTTCATAGCACCTTGGGGCGCTGTCGCATTCGCGTACCCAGGCTGGCGGATGATTTAGAGTTTGCCCAAACGCTTAGTGGCTTGCTTGAGTCATTGCAGTTTGTTACTGAGGTTCGCATTAATCCTGCAGCTAGCTCGCTCATTGTCAGCTACAAAGCTAGTGCGGTAAAGAGTAGAAATGTCCAAGAGCATCTTTTAACTTGCATCGAACGGGCAAGCTGTATCCAACAGGCAAATCTTATTGAAGCTTCACCAGAAACCGAGTCGGAAGAGTCTGACCTGATCTTGGAGATTAACCAATGGAAAGATTTAGGTCTACCTCTCCTTAGTCTAAGTGTGGCAATAGCTGCGGTTCCCTTGGAGTTGCCGCCTCTGCTGGTAGGAGTAGCGATCGCGGCAGCGGCGATGCCCTGGTTCAATCGAGCGGCTGACAGCATTATCAACCACCACCATCCCAATATTGACCTGCTCGATTCGGTGTGGATGACGCTGCAAACCCTCCAAGGACAATATGTTGCCCCTGCTTTGAAAACTAGTTTGGTGGAAATCCGCAGAACTCTTCGCGGTACAGTTGTGCAAGGAAGAGAACAAGAAGCCTTTGAGGTTTTAAATTGCCTGAATCGGGATGTGTGGGTTGAGCGCAATGGTTTTGAGCAAGCCATCCCAGCCAGAGATTTGCACGTAGGCGATCGCATTATGGTTCATGCCGGTGAGTTAATTCCCGTGGATGGCGAGATTATTTCTGGCACTGGCTTAGTGAATTGCTGTTATTTGACAGGGGTAGCTACACCTGTTTCTTGTTCGCAAGGACAAGAAGTCTATGCCTCTTCTCTGCTGGTGGAAGGTGAATTGTCTATTCTGGTGAAGCGGACTGGAGACAATACTCGCATCAAAGCGATCGCCCATCTCATGCAATCTGCTCCTGTCCACGACACGCAAATTGGCGCACATCAGGCAGAGTTTGTCAAAAATGCGATTCTACCAACTTTGGTGTTGGGGGGAACCATTTTTGCGGCGACGGGCAACTTGGGGGCTGCAATTTCCCCGTTCCAATTCGACTTTGGCAGCGGTATTCCCATTTCCATCTCAACTACTATCCTTTGTGCCTTGACTCACGCCGCCCGCAACGGAGTTTACATCAAGAGCGGTCGCGCCTTAGAAGTGCTGGCACAGATGGATACCATTGTTATCGATTGCTCCGTGCTCCTTAACGCAATTCCTTTAGACAGCGTTAGGGCGATCGCTACTTTCCAGAAACAGGGCATTGCTATCTACCTGATTAGCGCCGATAGTTTAGAACAGACAATCGCCCTTGCTGAAAAATTTGGAATTCATCGCGACCATATCCTTTCAGAAGCCCACCCCCAACAGCAAGCGCATTTAATTCGCGGACTCCAGAGTCAGGGAAAAACTGTAGCTGTGGTTGGGGATAGTAACTATTGTAGTGTGGCACTTGCTTGTGGGGATATTCCTGTCTCCCTTGCTTGTGTTGGGGATATTTCCAAAGAAACAGCAGATGTCGTGTTGCTCAACCGTCAACTGCGCTTCTTGACTTATGGAAAAGCGATCGCCAAACGAGCAATGGAGGTACTTTATCAAAACACGGCAACCATCGTTGTCCCCAACTTGATGATGCAAATCGTTGGCGGTATGGTCTTGGGTGTACATCCAGTGTGGAATGTGATTGTTAACAACGGCTCTGCATTCATTGCGGAATTCTTGAACACTTCGCGCCTCATTTTTGATTCAGTGACGCTACCACCTGAGCAAGATAATCTTGGTGATAATTCTATACCAGGCGTCTTAGCGATTCCCCCCAGTCCTACAGACTTCCCTTTGCCCATCTTAAACGGCAAAAAACCGCAGAAAGAACAATTAATTGAAGTTTACCCTGTAATATATACTACATCTATCAATCATGCTGTTCAGTCGAAAGATGTACATATTACTCAAATTAGCTCCGAAATATTACTGAATTCAGAACCAAACCTGTTAGAATCTAGTGAGCCTTGTTATCCCCCGACCTTAAAGCAAAACGAATTAGCAAAACGTTTAGGTTTAACTTCCCAAGCACTCACCCAATACCGATTAAAGCCTGACTTCAGGGAGTGGAGCAAAGCCAAAGACCCAGACGGTATTGCCTGGACTTATGAAGCAGTCTCCAAATCCTTCCACCCGATTAAACTTCCTTTAAGTGAAACAGCAGGGGGAAAGATTGGAGAAACCGTTGGAGAAATTGTGGGCGAGGTTCTGTTGGGAGAAGAAGGTAAGGCGATTGGGGAAGAAATTGGAGAAAAAATTGGATCGGCTGTCGGAGAAATGCTTGGGGAAGATGTGACAGCGATCGCTAAATTTGGTGACCCAGAGTCTGGTCAAAAGTAGCTCAGATCGCATATTGCACCAAGCCCCAACACCCTAGAAGGGCGTCGCTATAAGTACAAAGCCCACCTGCGTGGGCTTTGGATCTGCAGCCCTATCCTGGAAGGATAGGTGCTTATCGAGCAATGAGATTTTATGTGTAATTTATTACCAATATGACTCCAAATATCTACCCTTTCCAACTTTAACCAAAAATATTGGGTCTAAATCTGATGCATTTGAAGACGCTGCATTTTGTAGTCGGTAGCTGCTTCATGTTCAGCTTGAATGTTGCAACGATCCATACTGTAAACAAAAACCCCTCCAGTCTCAATTTTGTAGACCCAACCGTAGATGTTCATTTCACCTTTGTGGAGTTTAGAATGAATCACCGGGTAAGTCCGCAGATTCTCTAACTGAGTCAAGACATTCTCTTCAATCGTGGCATTCAACAATTCCTCGCCTTCATACCCCTGATAATTTTCCTTAATTAGCCGACGGGTTGCTTCTGCATGTTTTAACCAGTCATAAACCAATGGCATATCTTCAGCTAGGCTTCCCAATTGCAATAAACCCTTCATCGCTCCACAGTGAGAATGACCGCAAACAATAATCTGCTTAATTCCTAACGCCTCAACTGCATACTCAACAGCAGCTCCTTCGCCGCCATTAGTCGCACCATAGGGCGGAATAATGTTACCGGCATTACGAATAATAAAAAGTTCGCCCGGTTCAGTTTGAGTCAGCAAATTTGGGTCAATTCGAGAATCAGAGCAGGTAATGAATAACGCCCTGGGGTGCTGTTCGTGGGAAAGATGCTCAAACAAGTCTCGGTGTTCGCTGAAATATTTGGTTTGAAACTTGTGCAGACCTGCAATTAACTTTCGCATTGGTCACAACCTCTTAAAAAACATGGGAAAAGGCGTTGCCTAATTGCGGGATGATTCCTCTTTTTGTCAAATACACGAACCTTGTAGAGACTTTGCAGTGCAACGTCTCTACACAGGTGGTTTTGTTCTGACATGCAATTTTCATCCCTTTGAGAAAGCAACGTCAGGCAAAAAGCAAAGGGGTGAAGGCACGCCTAAGGGTGCGGTTACTCTGAAGAAACACTTGGGGAAAAGGGAAAAGGTGAGTCAGTGCTGCGGGAGGGTTTCCCGACCCAGGCGACTGCGAAGTGCGAAGGGGGAAAGGGAAAATTATATAGTGTTTCTGTAATGAGTAGCGGACGGTGCGCCTAAGGGTGCGATTACTTTCAAGAAACACGCTTAAAGGGGAGCCACTGCGAAGAAAGCGGGTTCGGCGAGTGTGCAAAGTGGCGTGAAAGGGAAAGGGGAAAGGGGGAAAGGGATAGAAATTGGATTTTTCGTGTTTCTTTGATTTATAGCGGGTTGCGAAGCCCGTGGGGCTGCTCCTAAGTAAAACTTCTCCTAATTAATTCTATGGCATCTTTGAGTTGATCCTTATAAAGCCAAACAAAGCCTCCAAAGATCATCTTTCCATCAGAATCGGCTAAAAATACATAATCGTCTCTAAAAAATGGACTTGTCCAGGTTCTAACTACAGTCCCATCTCTGAGAGCAAACTTGGGTATAGAATGCTTAATCAGGTTCGGGCGGCAGTGCGTCATTCTCGGTACGCTTGCTAAAATTTGCATGACTGCCCCTGTTGTTTTTGCGATCGGTTGTGTAGACATCCACTCCTTGTCTTCTCGCTTGGAACCTCCGAAGCCAATCTTGATTTTTGGAATTGTAATTTTTGGAACTGTAATTTTTGGAAATATATTCACCATAAATATTTTCCTTTTAGCAGAGATTAGCTACACTACTCAATGTGTTCGCGCGTTAATGGTTAATGGTTGATGGTTGATGGTTGATGGTTGATGGTTCATGGTTGATGGTTCATGGATTTTCACCTATTAACTATTAACCATTAACTATTAACCATTAACTATTAACAGCCACTCTAGATAGTATAGGTATTCAACCGGACATGATATTATTTCTGACACTCGCTTCCGTAAAGCGTTGTCATACTCCCAGTCGCATCAGTTCCCATGCACGACTGTCCTG
Source organism: Heteroscytonema crispum UTEX LB 1556 (assembly GCA_044006015.1). Lineage (GTDB taxonomy): Bacteria > Cyanobacteriota > Cyanobacteriia > Cyanobacteriales > Nostocaceae > Heteroscytonema > Heteroscytonema crispum. Next base: position 146,224 of record JBIPDF010000015.1, on the reverse strand, counting down.
AAGCTTGCAATACTAAGGCATGATGCATTGAAACGTCAAGAGCCCCAAACAGCAGCAGCAAAGCCAAGGGACCAAAAGCAAGGGCTAATGCTAATTTACGCACATTCAAAAACTCTGGATATTCAAGCATGGTGCCTCTTTGATAAAATCTAATTGTTGCCATCAATAAAGCGCGATCGCACCATCTGTTATTCTCTGTCCTTAAATAGACTTTTTGCAAAGATGCTTAATATGTCGTGTTTGGCGAGTGAGAACACCTGTGAGATTCTAGTCTCCGGTAACCCCTTCTCTTAACGCCTCACTTTTGTTTACCGAAGCTACCTTTGGAACGTCTACGTTACGCCCAGAATCACAATCTTACAGCGTTTTTCAGATAAATAGACCACATCGTAGGGGCACGGCATTACCGTGCCTTTAGGACAATGTGTGGTTCAATTAGATGAGAACTGCTGTAATTTGAGATTTTTGCATTCGTGTCTAAATGTAATTGCTGCGATGACAGGACATGCATACGCAGACTGCGTTAGAACGAATTGCCACTCTTCAATTACAAGAACTAAAAGATAGTTGTGATAGTGCTAAATAATGCGATCGCTCAAATCAGAGCGCTTGTCGCCCCGTCAGAACTGCAAATCAAGAATGCAGACTCAATTACACGTTATATCGTGTCCGGTTAATTACCCATAGTTAGATGGTTCATGGTGATTTGGCGCGGTCAAGGTCCGGCAGTCCGTTGGTGAGGCAGTCCGTTGGGCGGCTTCGCCGACAGTAAGGAACTGCCGTGGTTTCCACGCCACTTGCGACCCTTGAAGAGACCCCTCCTTGGCCTCCGTGGCGGACTATGAGCGACTGCCGTGCATGCTTCGCCGACAGTAAGGAACTGCCGTGGTTTCCACGCCACTTGCGACCCTTGAAGAGACCCCTCCTTGGCCTCCGTGGCTCCCCATGAGCGTAAGAGCGTTCATAGCGAAGGGGTTCATGGTTCGCACGTTCATGGATTTTCGGCTATGAATTATTACCGATTACCGATTACTGATTACCGATTAACCATTAACCATTAACCAATCAAAGAGAAATAAAGACTGACAACCGAATAACAAACAAGTTATCAGCCTTTGTGACTTTCAGAATCAAGCAATCTCTTGTCGGATAGAGTCTTGGATAGAGTTTATCCGATTGTTACTTCACGGGGAGATGGATCGCTTGCACCATTCTTGGAAGACCTCATATCGGCTTTAGCTTCAGCTATCAAATCCTGGAAGGATTCTCCAGCTTCAGCAGCCGCAGATTGCGCTTTGTCAAAGGCTTGGAAAGCCCAAACTAATCCAGTCTTAGCTGTGGATCTAGCTGATTCGGATATATTGTGACCCGTCGCAGCATCTACAGCACCAAGAACGGGTGCAATAACTAATGCACCAACGCCAATCACTGCAGCAGTCATTGGCTCTAATCCTAACAACAATGCTTCTAGTTCAAACATGTGACTTAATCTCCAAAACTGGGATATCGCTAATCATTATTCCTGTAGCCACCATACCCTATAGCTGACGGCAAACTTTATTTCCAAACACAATCAAATAGTAGGGAAAGTTTTAGCTCATTCAACCATGTATAGAAAAATCGCAAAAGCCTATTGCACGTCCTTGAGGCGGTTACTTGAAAGATATTAGCAGGTAAAAACAATAACTGAACTTTTTTGATTCTACATCTATGTCCAGAATGACACAAGCAATAAATCTGCTGTATTAATTAAAAAATGTTAAGCAGACAAATTTTAGCAAATATATCTATACATATCTTAGTTTAGCTTAATTTTACTTAATTAAATTGGCAGTCTGGCGGCGTACATTCGGCTGCTGTCTGCACTCAAGACAATTGCGTCAAGTGCTTGTTTTAGGCATTTATGGCACGGTTTCAATGCTAATGCACCCTCTCAACCCAAGTCAAATTAATAGTTTTGTGATATGTCATCAATAATCATTGATGATTTAAAATGTTAATAAAATGTTAGGTATGAATTAGTTGAGATATCTTTATTGTTTTGAAGTATTTATCCTATAATTCCTTTAAGCACACCCAGATTTTGTACTCTTCTCCAATAGTTAGGATTAGCAGCTATATAAATGTATAGTTACCTGTGTGAATTTGAAAAAATCACCTTTTAAACCGTACAAGTAAATTGGAGTTTGTGTAACTGTTAATACTGAAGAAGCATCTTCATTTGGCTGGATACCTAAGCGTGAGGTACATATTAAGGCTACTCTTGAGTAGTTTATGCACTTATTCCAACAGATGAGTAATAGCCACATTTGGATGTATCTTTACTAATCCTTAATTACAATGTACAAGAAACAAATCTAAGGGATTTAATTGATTTTTCGATGGCTGATGCCCGTCGTGCAGCTTCCCTTGATAATCTTGATAGATATTTTGCTGAATGATTTACAATTGCGTGGGACATGTTTTGACCTTTGGAGGTAAACTCCTCTCCAAGCTAGGAAAGAGGCTTTGCTTCTCCCCCCAACAAAGCGCGAGTAGTGGCTGGGGGGTTAGGTCTGGTGTTGTCAGCTACAGCGAAAGCAAAATATTGATCGTGACCTATGAAATTTGCATTTTATAGTCAGAAAAACAGCGAGAAGTAAAGACTGTGAAAGCTTCACAACACAAGAAACTTGATTCCCAACCCAATCAGAATACTAACTCTCATAAACCTCTTTGGTTCAAGAGCGGAATGCTGGCGACAGGTCTGGCATTTGGACATAGCCTGCTCTCGCATTTAGATTCAAAAACCCGCCTGGGGTTGTCGATTATGCTGGCGATGGCGGTCTTTTTAGTACTGCCTAATTCCATGCATTTAGATAACCGCATCCTAATCGGCTGGATTTCAGGAGTTCTCTGCTTTTTGGCCTTAGTGGTGTTGATGATGTGCAGTGCGACTCCTCAGAAGACGCGCTATCGCGCTCAACGCCAGGAAGCCCAGCATGTAGCTGTCTTTCTTTTGGTGGTGATTACTGCCTGCACTAGTATCTTTGCCATTGGGTTAATGCAAGCAAACAGCAACAGCAAAGATATTCCGGCATCTACCCTGGCACTAGAAGTTGCGCTGTCTTTGGTAGCGGTTATTTGTTCTTGGTTTTTGACTCACACCATGTTTGCTTTGCACTATGCCACCTGCTATTACCGCCGAGATTTATTAAATGAGGAAACGGGATATCCTGGCGGCTTGGACTTTCCGGGGGATGAGTTACCCGACTACTGGGACTTTATGTATTTCTCCTTCACCTTGGGCATGACGGCTCAAACGTCAGATGTTTCCCTTCCATCGTTATTCATGCGAAGGCTGGCTTTAGGGCATGGGTTAATTGCTTTTTTCTTCTACATGGTGATTTTAGCTTCGAGCGTTAATATTGCATCGGGATTGCTTTGAAGGCACCCTCACAAAGCTATGAATCTTTACGCTTTACTCAATCTGATTGAAAATCCCAAACCTCGTTTGCTGCTATCCTTGATACTGGCGGGAGTAGTCTTTCTGCTGATATCGTCTGCCAACTTGGAGTTTCGCCTTCTCGCCGCTTGGGATGCGGGGATTTTGTGTTTCCTCATGCTGGTTGGGCTGATGATGATTGGTGCGAATTGGGATCAGACGCGCGATCGCGCCCAACGCCAAGAAGTTAACCACCTGGCAGTTTTTCGTCTGGTTGTTTTTGTAGCCTTTGCCAGTTTATTTGCGATCGCAGCAGTGCTGGCAAAACACAAAGATACCTTTACCCCGGAAGTCGGGCTGTCCATCGTGGCAATTGTCTGCTCTTGGCTGCTGATGCACAGCATTTTTGCGTTGCATTATGCCGCGTTTTATTACCGCAAGCATTCCTCCGACCCGGAGGCGGAATATGTAGGAGGGCTAAATTTCTCTAGTGGAGAACCGCCTGATTATCTGGACTTTATGTATTTCACTTTTACCTTGGGCATGACTTCCCAGACTTCGGATACAGCGCTTGTGACATCTGCCATGCGGCGTTTAGCTCTGGGACATACAGTGGTGTCATTCTTTTTCTATAGCGTCATTCTGGCTCTAACGGTCAGCATTATTTCCGGACTCATTTAAAATGATAGGGCTAACTATATGCACCTCATATCTACTTTTTTACTTGCCATTGCAGCTAACGTCGATAATTTTGCGGTTGGAATCGCCTACGGGGTGAAAAAACTTCAAATCGGCATTTTAACAAATCTTTTCATTGCCCTAGTTTCGGCGATCGGCACCTTTCTCTCAATTTCCGTTGGGGATGACATTAACAATTACTTGTCGGTAAATGTCGCCAATGTATTGGGTAGCTTTGTCTTGGTGGCTGTGGGAGTATGGAGTATCAGGGAGACCTTCAAGCGCGAGGGTCAAAGAGCCAAAAAGAAAGCCAAAATGCGGCAAGAAATGCCTCTTTTGGTGGCAGCGCCTTCAAATCGCACGATGTCTAACGCTTCTAATGACGATTTCTCCAAAGAATTTTCCCAGGAATTTTTACAAGAGTTTTCTTATGAGAATTTTTTAGAAAACCCCGAAAAAGCGGATATAGACCGTTCGGGTTACATTGATGTGCGAGAATCTATTGCTTTGGCGTTTGGGTTGACCCTCAATAACTTGGGTTCGGGAATTGGGGGGGGAATTTCACACTTAAATCCAGGAATTACCACCTTGTTAGTTTTTACGTTGAGCTTGTTAGGGATGTCTGGGGGTTATTTACTAGGCGATCGCTTTACAACTAGAGTATCTGGATTTGGGGCTGGAATCATCTCCGGAAGTCTGGTTATTATCATCGGGGCGTACGAATATTTCGTTGTTCCTTAGCCTAGTAGTCTGACAACCCAAAATTGCCGGGTGAGGGCTGGGAAAGAGTCCAAGGGAAAGGGGAAAATATGAAAGTTTTTTTACAAATGTCCTTTACTCTATGCCCCGCTTTCGTTGTCTTATCAGACTACTAGTAGTGCCATCAAAATTCTGTAGAGACGTTGCATGCAAAGTCTCTACAACCAATCACCCATTAATGCGCTACACCATTACAAAGATTTTTCTCTGGTCAATAGCCCTGCGGGCGGGCAAAATGTTAAAATTAACAGGGGAAAGAAAACACCCCATAACGCGCCTAAAAGGGGCTTGTATCCCTTGGATTTTCCCTCTCCCTGCCTCTTATCTCCACAAGTAAGGGAACCCCCCTGCCCCTTTTTTGGGTTAATTTCCGGAGCTTTCTCTTGAATTTGATAGCGATCGCCGATTGTTATTTTGGGGCATTAAATCAATCACGTTGTTAAAGCTACTAAAGTAGTCTTTCAAGGCAACGGCAGCAAAACCAGTAAATTCAACCCATTCGTACTGATAAAAATTGGTAGAGGTCGTAGAGGTTGTTTCTTGCTGATGCAGAGGAAAGGTAGGAATTGCGATTAACAGAGAAACTGTTTCTTCTCGAAAAGCGTCTTGCCCCCCTAGCCTAACAGCTGCGATATAAGCGGTATTAACGATCATATTATCAACTTTAATAAATGCCATAATTTTCCATGCTCTCAGGTAAAGGAACGATAGATGCTTATCTAGTTAATGAATCAAAAATTTCTTGGTATACTCAGGCTATAAAGAAATTAAAAACTGCTAAAGAATGCTTTACCTGCTGGGTTTAGAGTTAATTTTGGGAAAAACAAAAAACCAGCAGCCTTAGTAACTTTAGTGATAGTTCCTCTTCACAAGTTACGTTATTATAAGCTGCTGGAATTGCAATATTAAAGCATGGAAAGTTCAGTAATGTGTAACTTCCAATTAATGAAAACTGATTAATTGCCTTGACAAAATTACCAATTTTTATATATATTGGGGCTTTTCTTTTTTCGCCTCTTGCCCTGTCCACTTTTGCCACCGGGCGATCGCTCGCTCAACTCGATCGGGACTTTGGTCACCGGCAAAGCAGATCCGCCCCATGCGTTCGCAGGCGATTACTACTTCAGCATGTCCCAAAAAAGGCACAAGTACAAAATTATCAGGTTTTGTATACAAGCTCATCAAGTAGGCAACAATTCCCTCAATCCCCTCAATGCCAATCGGTTTATCTGGCTTGAGGATGGGCTTTTTGGAGTAAACCGCGATATACAAATTGTCCAACACCCACTCAAATCTAAAAGGCATGTGGTGGCGAGTGCAAAAGTCCTGAATGTGCCCTTCAGAAGCTATCACAGCAACAACATGAGCTTCATCAATTAGATAATCATGATTCCAGGGCGATGTTAAAGTAGCGATCGCTAAAGCCGCGTTTGAAGGTAGAAGACGAATAAATCTATCCTCTGCCGTATCACCACAATAAACCAAATGGCGATCGAGTATCCATTCATCCCCCAGTTGTACTTCTTTTTGAGTTAAAGCAGCAGTTGTTTTTTCAACTTCTGGCTTCACCTTACGCGACTTAATAGATTGTTTCGCCTCCATCTCGGCGGCGGTGCTTTGAAGCGCCATCAATTGCTGCTCCTTTTGTTTGGCTCTTGCTTCTGCTGCAAGTTTGGCTTGTTTTTCCAATTCTTCTTGCTTTTGTTTGCGCTTCGCTTCTTGTAGTGCTTGTTCTGCTTGTTCTGCCATCTCCCGCTCTTTGCTACCCGCTCTGGCTATTTTCAATAAAGCTGAGTGATTTTTAGCCACAGGTGTTTTCTTAATTACCTCCTTGACTTCTGGGTCAATATTTTTGGCAATTTGCTTGCCTAACTGAAATGTCCGCTTGTTGTAACCAGCCTCTTGGGCAAGTTCCTGTGTCGTTTTGGGTGGGGGTGAAATCAATTCACTCCCTTTTTTGTACCCTTTTTTGGTATACTGATTTTCCCCAGATTGAGCTCGCAGACCAATCCGCTCTAAGATTTTGTCTCGCTCCAGCCAAAGTTCAGCCCTTTCTAAGGCTTCCAACTCGTTGCGAATTAAATTCTCATCAATCTCAGCTAATCGAGCGTGGTCTTCGTCCTCGTAGGTCACAATCTGGCATTGAATTTCGTCTAACCCCAATAGCTTGCAGGCGGTGAGACGGTGAAGCCCTGCAATTAGATTCAGATTTTGATCGATAGTTATAGGATTTAAGAGTCCATTCGCCTTAATAGACTGCATCAACTCTGCAACTTTTTGGTCATTCAGAGGACGCCTGTTGGAATGGATACTAACCCGATCAATGGCAATATGAGACATAAAAATTACCAAATAATCAACTGGCGCTATAGAAACTATAGCAAATGCACAATCTTACCATTCTTTAAAAATTCTTGAGACTCGATTGCAACACCTATAATCTTTTGAAACAGAGTAATATTTTTCACATTATTTTATCTTATCAAAAGTTGTCTTGTTTGAGTTGAATCATTCTCCACAATCGGTGGTTTTTGCATGAGTATCTAGTCCCTAGAAGTAAAATTTCCCAGGAAACAAACCTAAAACCCTTGTCTGGAAAGGTTTTAATTGATTTTATAAGTTCAAAACCCAGAATATAAAAGACTTTAAAACAAAAGTAATAAATTTCTCCACAAAGAGAAATATTTCACGTAATGCTGGTAAAACCTGAAGTAGGTTACCTAGCAAAAAAATTATTCTTCTTTCATAGTTTAAGTTTTCATTGTGTGGATGTTTTGTACAAGGCAGATGAAGGATCTCCCGATCCTCCCTACCTGCATTCCATATTAAACCTGTCAGTGGTACATTATAAGAGAAATCCCTCTCCCTATCTCTCTGTCACGAGGAGGAAGATGAATTATCAATGGAAGTATTTTGAGAAACAACGCCGGAAAATTAGCCAAATTTAATTTCATAACTCAATAGGCTGAACGCTCACGGCAATTGGCGCGACCAATGCAAGCAAAAACACGTTTGTCATTCTGAGTCAAACCTAGTACAACTCGTCAGAAGTAAGCTATGCAGATGGTGAGGCAGCGGGCACGCAAGGTCCGGCAGTCCGTTGGTGAGGCAGCGCACTGGCGGATCATTCACGACTGCCGTGCATGCTTCGCCGACAGTAAGGAACTGCCGTGGTTTCCACGCCACGCAAGCACACTCACCAGACCCAAGACCGCAGTGGCAGACCATTCACGACTGCCTCTCCCGTTGGGCATTCGTGAAAAGCTTGATTTTTCAAGACTTTCATTGAATGTGAATGGTTAACTTATTTGGGCCCTTCTGTACTAGACGCCTGAAAGGCGGCTTTGGTGAAGGCTAAAATCTCAAGTCGTGACCTGGCTTGAGATGCTTCACTTCGCTACCCTTCACCGAACGCCCTTGAGCGAACGCTACGTTCAGCATGACAACAAATTTAGGACTTACGCACGCTAAAGCGAAAAATTAGGTATTCTAGACCTTGCAGAACCCACGCGGTTTCACGCGACTGTCGCGGTCGAAGAAGGGCGTTAACTCCCCTTTTTAAGGACCAGGCTTAAAGCTCAAAAAGCGTTGCAAGGTTTCCAAAGCTTGCTCCGCATTCAAGACAGTGGCGTGGATTTTCACTCCTCGCTTTATTGCCGTGGGCTTTGCGTAATACCATTTACCAAAGATTGATGAAACACGCGTTTTTGTAGAGACTCCGCTGCGGCGGAGTCTCGACAAGATTTATGTGTATCGCGATTAACGTGAAATGGTATAAGTCCTGAAATTTACACATTTAAGATGCTCCCTCAGCATTCAGCCTTGAGCTTTTAAGCGAATTGCAATGAATCCTAGATTGACCTGAGGGTTTGTAATAGACATCTGTACTAGACATAAAAGTGAAAATTAATTATGCGTCACCTGAAATTCTTTGTAGAGACGCGACGCGGCTACGCAGAAGACGCTTTGAACCTCCAAGGGCACGCTGGCTCAAATTTCCCGCGAAGCTCTCCGGATGGAATCTTCCATCCGGAAGACTTCGCGTCTCTACATGTTTTCCACTCCTATGTCTAATGCTAATTTTTGTTAACGAAAGATATTGACGGTTAAATATTGAACTTACTTTTTTCCAGATTAATATGTACAATTATACCGTGTGAAGTAATTGTCGATCAAAAAATAAACAGTCATATTCTCCCATTGACACGGCTGTTTCATTTGGGTTTTCTTCTGCCTGAGACTCAAAAAATGTTGTTGGCGAATTGCTGAAAACCCCAAATTGTATCAAAGGCAATTGGTGGGCATTGCCCACTACATTAGATTAGCTTATTGCCAAGATAAACTCATAGCAATTCTCTTTAATGTTGCAATATATCACAATCGTTATGCCCCCTTGGTTTGGAAAGCCAGCGCGGTGCAAAGAAAAGTTTGAAAAAGAGGAAACCTCCGATTAAATCTTCGCAGGGTTCAGCTCGCCGAGGGCGAAGACGCGTGGTTTGGGGGGATCTGCAACGCTTGAAACAAGCGAAAATGCTTAAAACTGCGTAATTTCTAACTTTTCATCCCACAGCTAGAAGCGGTGGGCTTTAAAACTCTTGCACTATTTCTGTAACACACAAAGATTGCAAAGTGCTGTAAGCATCACTCTTGTTTGTTGTGTTATTCAGACTGCTTTTGTCTGAATACAATCGATTTTTAAATAAAAACAAGCTGATATCTTAAAGAGCAGGAGCTTATGCCAGTTAAAACAGAACATGAAATTCTCATACAAGAGCTATTTAAAGGAAAAAAAATTGATTGCCAAATTGTCCACGTAACGAGTGAGCGATTTCGCATTCGCATACCCCGGCTTGTGGACGATCCAGAGTATGCCAGTTCGCTGACGTGGCTGGTAGAATCTTTTGATTTTGTCGTTAGTGTCCGGATTAACCTGCCATCCAGTTCGCTGATCGTTTACTATGAACCCAGCGTATCGATTGCGACGGTACAGGAAAGTTTGTTAAGAGCCATCCAGCAGGCTGGCAAGGTTGAAGTTCCTGTAGGGACAGTGCCAACTAAAACTGAATTGAGACCGGATATTGATTGGATGGAGCGACTTGGGCTACCGATTCTGAGTTTGAGTGTGGCTGTGCTGTCTACTACGCTACCGATTCCGACTTTAGCAATTAGTGGCTTAGTTGCGGCGGCGGCGGTTCCCTTTGTCAGTCGGATTGTAGAAACAACAGTCAAAGAACGACGGCTGGATGCGGATATTCTCGATGCCCTTTGGCTGGGACTTTATACTATAAAAGGAGATTTTGTTGGTCCGTCACTGATGTTAAGTTTGATGGAAACGGGGGATGCACTGCGAGACGCCACCGCCCGCGCTTCCGAGCGACAGGTTTTTGATTTACTGATGGGTATGGATAAATATGCCAGGGTAGAACGGGATGGACGGGAAGAGCAAATTCCCCTCAAGGAAGTGCAAAAAGGCGATCGCGTTATTGTTTATCCAGGTGAGGCAATTCCTGTAAGTGGGCGGGTATTGCGGGGGACAGCGCTGATTGACGAACACAAGCTGACTGGAGAATCCGCACTCGTTTCCCGCTCGGAAGGACAGGTGGTTCATGCCTCTACTATAGTGTTGGAAGGCAAAATCTGTATTTTGACAAAACGAATTGGCAGCAATACTAGAGTCGGTGTGACGGTTGAGCTTTTACAGTCCGCCCCGGTGCATGACACTCGTGTTGAAGATTATGCAGCAAAAATCGCCGATGCGACCATTGCGCCGACTCTTCTCTTAAGCGGTGCAATTTTTGCCCTGACGCGAGATTTTTCGCGGGCGCTGGCTCCCCTCCACCTTGATTTCAGCCACAGCATCCGCATTGCCGTACCTTCTACCATCCTAGCGGCATTAACCTTTGCAGCGCGGCATGGTATTTACATCCGCAGCGGTCGTGCCTTGGAAATCCTGGCACGAACCGATACAGTCGTTTTTGATAAAACCGGGACACTAACCCAAGGCAATGCCGAAGTTGTTGCCATCAAAACCGCAAGCGCGGAAATTTCGTCAGCTGAAGTATTAGAAGTTGCCGCCTCCGCCGAACAAGGCAATACCCATCCCGTTGCCAGTGCAATTCTCCGTTATGCCGAGGCGCAAAACATCCAAACCCAACCTTGCGAAGCCTGGGATTACCGCATTGGCTTTGGTGTGGTTGCCCAAATTGCTGGAAAACAGATTTTTGCGGGCAGCAATCGCCTGATGCTGCAAGAGGGCATTGATGTTAATCCCATTCATCAACGTCATCCAGACTTGAAAATAGCCAGCCACTCTACAGTCTACATAGCTAGGGATGGTAAATTATTGGGTGTAATTTTGTATACTGACCCCGCCCGCCCAGAAAGTGCCGAAGTGATTGCTACCTTGGAAAGCCTTGGTCAGCAGACCTACATGTTAACGGGCGATAGCAAACGAGTTGCCAATCGTGTTGCCCAGCAGTTGGGTATTAACAGCAGCCACATTTATGCCGAAGCGTTTCCCGACCAGAAAGTTGAGATTGTTCGCGAACTGCAAAGCCAGGAACGTACCGTGGCTTTCATTGGAGAAGGGATAAATGATGCGGCTGCTTTGGCACATGCGGATGTTTCAATTTCCTTTGCCTCAGGCATTGATATTGCGCGGGAAACCGCCGATGTGGTATTGCTAGATGACGACCTGCGGGGCATACCCCACGCCATTGCGATCGCCAAACAAGCAATGGATATTGTTTACCAAAACACCGCCCTCATCGCTATCCCGAATATCAGTGTAGTACTTGCAGGAGTCTTGTTTGCCTTAGATCCGGTCTTGGGCGTAATCATCAGTAATGGTTCAGCCCTAATTGCGGAGTTAAACAGCTTCCGTCCCCTCTTTGACCCTAACTCAGCCCCGATTACCCAACCCGCACCTGCAAAATCTTTACCTGCTGCCGATCGCCCTACGGAGTCTAGCGACTTGGAAGTATTGACCCCCAATCTCGTATAGTTCGGGTTTAGATTTGGGAAAAGGGCAAGGGGGAAGGGGGGAAGGGGGTAAAGGGGGAAAGGGGAAGGGGAAAATTATATAGTGAATATCCATTTGTCACGAGAGCGTAAACCGCACCCGTAAGAGGCTGACTCAAGACGCACCATTCTCAAGAACGGTAGGGTGGGCATTGCCCACCAACGATCTGCATGGGACTTTTCGGCTGCGGGTGGACACCGCCCACCCGACAAAATATCCGTTATTGCAATTGGTGCAAGAAATCTGTTTCAACGGGTTATACCATTTCTCCAACCCCTTTCCCCTTTCCCTTTCCCCCTGCCTCTTATCCCCACTGAGTGGGGACCCCACCTTCTCCTTTTCCCCTTCCCCTTTTCCCTTTTCCCCTTTTTTCTTTACCCGTCCGCCAAAATTTTTTTGGTAGAGTACTGGGAAATATGCGTCGTTCAGCATACAATTACCATATTGGACTTTTTACCAATCCATATAATATTGCTTCAGGTTCAGAGGAAATTATCATGCCTCGATGTCCTGTTTGCCACACTAAATATGTTGCTTCTCAAGCCGAGAACTGCTGGCTGTGTGGTTGGAACCTCCAACCATACTCCCTCGTAATCGGGCTAATTCCAGAAGTCTTTTTTAAAGAACAGGCGAGACTGGAATGGGCGCGAGGATTATGGGGAACGATCAAACCTCATCGAGAACAAATCCAGCAACTTCAACTCCAACTTAAGGACGCAGAGCAAATCACAGCCCGACTTCGTTCTGAGTTAGAGCAAGCAAACCAAGCAGGCGACCGACTTTCAGCAACCTTGCACCAACGGGAATCAGAAGAAGCGCACCTGCGACAACAGTCTTTGCAGGTAAACCAGGAATTGATCCACCTGCGTTTACTACTAGAGCAAGCAAACCAAACCCGTGACCAACTGTTAACAAGCCTGCAACAACGAGAATCAAACCAAGTCTACCTGCAAAAGCAGTCAGAACAAGCAAACCAGGAATTGATTCAACTGCGGGAAGAACTAAAACAAGCAAATCAAGCACGGGAGCAACTTTCAGCAAAAGAGCATCAACAAGAAATCACGATTACGCAAATTCAATCTCAAGTAAACCAGATAGCTCAGGCACAACACCCAGTTGTAACCGTCTCGGAGCAAGCAGTCCCCCAACCTGACCTTGAAGACGTGGAGAGCAACTTTTCTGTTGAGGAAAACGACAAGTCGCAAACCCCAGACCTCAGTCTTGAACACGAAGAAATTTATAATATTGTTGAATCCTCAGACTTGAAACATGAGCTTTCGCCGCTTATCTCAATTACTGTGTTAACGGACACAGCTAGTAATGTAGAAAAGCTGCCAGAACTAGAATTTTATCCTTACATTGCAAGCGTTTCAGGAATAAAGCTGCAAAATTTTACTTTTGAGTTAGTGTCTGTTGATACCCAAGGACAGCAGGCAGACTGTTATACAGGTGAAGCCCGCTACTTCCAAGAAAACCTGGACGGTGTAGTTTTGGAGATGGTTACTTTGCCTGGGGGTATCTTTTGGATGGGTTCACCAGAAAAAGAAGAAGGACGAGAGAGTCACGAAGAACCGCAGCATCAGGTTACAATCCAACCTTTCTGCATCAGCCGGTTTCCAATTACTCAGGAACAGTGGCGGGCGATCGCTAATTTAACAAGCGTCCATCGTTCTCTCAATCGAGATCCATCCAACCTCAAGGGCGACAATCAACCTGTGGAACAAGTATCTTGGCACGATGCGATCGAATTTTGTGCAAGGCTTGCCAAAATCACCGGCAGGGATTACCGACTACCAAGCGAAGCCGAATGGGAATATGCCTGTCGCGCCGGAACAACGACTCCTTTTCACTTTGGCGAAACAATTGCACCCAATCTGGCTAATTATGACGGCAACTATACCTACGGCTTGGGACCCTTGGGTCAGTATCGCCAACAAACGGTGCCGGTAGGGAGTTTTGCTGTTGCCAACGCCTTTGGGCTGTGCGATATGCACGGCAATGTGTGGGAATGGTGTGCCGATCCTTGGCACGACAATTACCAAAAAGCCCCTTGTGATGGCAGTGTTTGGGAAGTGGGAAGAATTCACAATCATCGCATTTTGCGGGGCGGTTCCTGGTATTGCTTACCAAGTCTTTGTCGCGCAGCACAGCGCCACTGGAACGAAGCAGACCACGGAGGAAGCGGCATCAGTTTTCGAGTAGCGTGTTCTGCTGTAGGCTGAAGTTTTTACCTTATGAGCGATAGTTTAAAACAAGTGAGGGCAAGCGGTGTATCACCGTTTATCCTCACCATTCAAAATCGCTATATCTTTACTCAGACCATTATTCAGTACGAAAAAGTGAGGATAAACGTGTCCAAACAGGTCAAGCAATTTCATCAACTAGTTATCCAAAATCCGTCTTTGGTAGAGAAGCTAAAAAGGGCATCTGACCGAGAAAGCTTTGTAGAGTTAACAATACAGTTAGGTTCAGAGTACGGTTACAGCTTTACTTCCACAGAAGTGGAAGACTATATAAACCATAATATGCTGACGCTGATGATGCAGTTTTCCTAAAGCTTTTTCAGCAAACCTATTTTAGATTTTCATCCATCACGGGCGATCGCTCAACCTCTTATTCACTCCAATTATCAGGCTCATAAGGCGTAGGGTGCGTTATGGTTCGTAACGCACCCTAAAAAAATTGCATCTTTTTTAAATTCGCGTTCCTAAGTTTATTTATCTCTCCTCAAAGTTATAAAAGAGGGCAATTCTTTTCTCACCAGAATGCAGAAAGAACCTTATGCAAATAATACCAATTCTCTAAAATCCAACTACACCGGAATGATGTAGGGGAAAGGGGGAAAGGGGAAGGTGGGGTCCCCACGTTCGTCGAAGGCGATAGCGTCTGGGCAGGAGAAGACGTTCGGTGAAGGGTAGTGGGGATAAGGGGCAGGGGGAAAGGGAAAGGGGGAAAAGGGAAAAGTATTTTATCTGTAGCCACAAAATAGAGAATTGGTATAAACCCCTCTTGAGCGAATAATCTCAAGAATGTAAAGTTTTGATTCTCTAAACCTCACACCTTATATCCTACATCCCGCTCAAAAGCTGAGTTTAACCCCTTAACATTAAAAAATTGCACATCAAGGCATCTTAATAATTTTTTAAGATTTTCTGTTCCCCCGCCTTTAACTTATGGTATACCTATTGTTATCATCGAAAAAAAATTGAATACCCTTTAGTTCAACTTCCTGCCATTCTGGCTGATGTGTAACATCAGAATTTTTGCACTAATTGTCAGACAAGATTTTCCAAGCAAGCCTTGTAGTTCAGGAATGACAAGACTCCTGGCGATTGCAATTTAGTTTTCGATGGTCAATGATATTTGCCAGTCTTTGTAAAGAAATGTTTTCAATAAGTGTCAGTTGGGGTTGCGCCGTAACCTTTATACATGTAACTTAAAGTTATGTACCAATCCTCAATGATTGTTGGCATTGACTTTCGTAAAAATTCCTTTTTTTGATCTGGAATTTACTGTAGACTATTAACTTAATAGCAGTAGAGCTATAGAGTCATATCCTACAGGAGCATCCCAATTTTTCAAAAATACATTAAGAAGTGGGAGCCGAAAAGCTTTCTTCTATACAAAGCGAGCAAGATGCTTGCACTACAAATTCAAACATTTGGGATGCTGCCTATCCTACTCTCGATGCAGAAGCTTACCTCTTGTTAGCAACCTAAATAGTTTTTGCTTTAGCTGACTGCCAAAATTTGGCAGATACATCATTTAGAGGGAAGCGATAGAATTTTACGATGTAAGTAATTTAAGTGCTTGAGATTTTAAAGTACTGAAATACTTGCAAGCGTGGGAATTCTGATAGTTTTGCCAGCCGAACAGGAGATAGTTGTTTTCTATCTGCGATCGCCGATTTGAGATTTTTTTGGTTTCATGACTAGAACAAACGTGGTCGATGCCGCGTTTACTTTGCCCGCAAGGGCTATAACTTACATTCAAAATCCTCAAGCCTCATATCCTTGTGCGTGAGGTCAATCCAAAATCAAAAATAAAAAATCGGTTGATTCTCTTGAATTTAGGGTAAAAGTGCCCTATTTATAAATAGGCTGTGCAAAGATTCCAAGCTAGCTACTGAAGATGCAATTTTCTTTCAATTTACAACTCACCCAATACTGAGAGAGCGCTATGTCAGTTCAACCCGTTGCTGAAAAGCTCGTAACAAACATTATTGAGGCTTATCCCTTCAGTTACCCAGAAACTATACATTATGAGGTAATTCACTGGATTCCAGGACGATTTCGCATTCGGATTCCTCAATTAGCCTGGGATGAAGAATATGCCTGCCAGCTTAAGTATGTTCTTTCAAAGCAGAATTTTCTAACTGAATCACAGATTAACCCTCAGGCTAGCTCGTTAATTGTTCACTACAATTACGAAACAAGTGCCGTAGCGATCGCCACTATCCAAGAAAAATTGTTTAAAGCTATCCAAGAAGCAGCTACTGTCGAAGTTCCTTTGGGATGGACGGGTGAGGAAGAAGAGAAAGCACACAATGAAGTAGACTTTGTAGAGCGTTTAGGCTACCCTGTTGCAGGTCTGGCACTCAGCTTAGGCGTAATGGTTGGACTGCCAATTCCTCCTGTCTTAGTTGGTGCAGTTATATTTGTCGGTGCGATCCCCGTATTCAAACGAGCATGGGATGCGATTCAGCAGGAACGCCAGTTAACTATCGACTTCCTGGATGGATTAGCGATCGCTTTGCACACAGCAACGGGACATTTCTTTGCGCCATCCTTTATGTTGGGCTTGGTGGAAGGTGGAGAAGCGATTCGCGATATGACGGCGCGGGGTAGCGAACGGGCATCTCTCGACCTGCTGGATTGCTTGAGCAAGACAGCGTTTGTGATTCGCGACGGACAGGTTGTGGAGATTCCCACCCAAGAAGTCATTGTTGGTGACCATGTTATTGTCTATCCCGGTGACCAAATTCCCGTTGACGGCGTTGTGCTGGAAGGCACGGGTATTCTTGACCAGTGCAAGCTGACGGGTGAATCAGTGCCCGTAACCCGCACCATCGGGGAAGAAGTTTTTGCTTCTACCCTATTAGTTGATGGAACCTTAACCATCCTGACAGAACGGGTTGGAAACAACACCCGTGCTGGTGTAATTGTCAACTTGATGCAGGCTGCACCTGTGCATGATACCCGTGTGGAAAACTACGCGGCAGCAGTGGCAAACCAAATGGTAATTCCAACCCTGCTGATTGGTACGGGTGTCGGTCTCGCCAGTGGCAACCTAAATCGAGCGATCGCGCTCCTCACCCTAGACTTTGGTACAGGTATTCGGGTATCTGTTCCTACTACCATTCTCTCGGTTCTCACTTACGCCGCTCGCAATGGCGTACTGATCCGCAGCGGTCGCGCCATTGAAATGTTGGCGAAGATTGACACCGTTGTCTGCGATAAGACGGGAACGCTGACCATTGGTCATGCCGGGGTCAATGACATTGATGTCATGGAAACCCGCTTTAGCAAAAACGAAATCCTGTGTTACGCTGCCAGCGCTGAAAAAGGTTTGACCCACCCAATTGCCGAGGCGATCGTCCACCACGCCAAAGATGAAGGCGTTGCCCTCAAGGAATGCGAAGAATGGGAATACAAGGTCGGTTTGGGTGCCGTGGCGAAGATTGATGGTATGCAAATACTTGTGGGTAGTCCCCGCTTCATGAAGCAGGAAAATGTGGATTTAGAAGCATACGACATTCGCTATCCCGATGCCAAATCCGGCGGACAATCACTGGTCTACATCGCGGGTGACGGACAACTACTTGGTGTAATCCGTTACAGTGACCCACCACGTCAAGAAAGTAAGGAAGTTATCCGCGAACTGAAGAAAATGGGCATTACCGTTCACATGCTCACAGGTGACGTCAAGCGGGTTGCTGACTCCATCGCCAACAATCTGGGTATCCATCCCAACCATGTCACAGCAGAAGCCTTCCCAGAGAAGAAAGTGGAAGTGGTCAAAGGGTTGCACGACAGTGGTAGAACCGTAGCATTCTGCGGAGATGGTATCAACGACTCTGCGGCTTTGGCTTACGCCGATGCATCTGTATCCTTTGCAGGTGCGACCGACATTGCCAGAGAAACCGCCGATGTGGTACTGATGGAAGACGACCTGCGCGGCTTGGTCATGGCGGTCAAATGTGCGCGACAAGCAATGGATATTATTTGGCAGAACACGGCGATTGTTGCTGCTCCCAACTTAGGCGCGTTGCTCTCCGGTATTTTCTTCGCCCTCGATCCGCTTTTGGCAGTGGTGATCAACAACGGTACTGCAATCCTGGCAGAACTCAACGGCTTGCGTCCACTCATGGGTCCTGGTGAAGTTATGCCCCTAGGACATCGGCTCAGTCCTGCTGAAGTTGCTGAAGAAGAACGGCGACTGCATGAAAATGTCCATCAATCGGAACCAATTCATGTTCTACCA
Source organism: Heteroscytonema crispum UTEX LB 1556 (assembly GCA_044006015.1). GTDB lineage: Bacteria > Cyanobacteriota > Cyanobacteriia > Cyanobacteriales > Nostocaceae > Heteroscytonema > Heteroscytonema crispum. The sequence continues at coordinate 127,859 of JBIPDF010000015.1, read as the reverse complement.
ACTTCTGTGGAAGTGGTGACTGAAACGGTGGTTGTTTCGTCTGAGTTGAAAGATATCGCTACTACCAATGGACACACCAATGGACATGTTGCCAACGGACACACCAATGGACATACCAATGGGCATACCAATGGACATACCAATGGGCATACCAATGGACATACCAATGGGCATACCAATGGACATACCAATGGACATACCAATGGACATTCCAACATAGGCATACAACTAAAGCAAAGCGCTTTGGCAAAACGTCTGGGATTATCTAGCCAAACACTAACACGCTATCGCACTAGACCCAATTTCATTAATTGGAGCATGACCCAAGATCCGGAAGGCATCGCCTGGGCTTATGAGCCAACAGCAAAGTGCTTCTACACAGTTAATGATTATGTTGTGAGCGAGGCAAAGCCAGTAACCGCGAACTTGGTTTAGATGAATGTAGGAAGAAGGCTGTTAATGGTTAATGGTGAACCAGCGCTGCGGGAGGGTAACACGAGCGCAGGCGACTGGTGAACCCCTCCGGGGTTAATGGTTCATAGCCGAATGTCACCCTTGTTAAGGCACAAGGCAGAAGGGAAAAGAAAGAAAAATTCCAGAAAAGTTCATGGTGTAAGGGTTACAAAAATTCTGCCCTCTGCCTTCTTAACTAAGGGTAATTAACCGGACACGATATCCACCCTTGCATAATAATTATCATTTCCACACTTACCGTGAGGTGTTATGTTTCGTAAAATTCTAGTCGCACTTCATCGTTCTGATGATATGAGCGAGTATGTCTTTAAAGAAGCCCTTAACCTCGCACTCGTCACCGGGGCATCTTTAAAGCTGATTCATGTTCTATCTGTTGATGAAAAAGAAAGTCCCGATATTTTGAACTTGATTAATACCCCAGAGAACAAGAAACGTTGGGAGGAGTTTGAAAAACCCGGTCTGAATCTACTAAAATCTCTGGCAGATGAAGCGATCGCCCAAGGAGTACAAACTGAATATTCCCAAACTTTAGGCAGACCCGGTCACATCATCTGCGAGACTGCCCGAATCTGGGAGGCTGGACTGATTATAATCGGGCGAAGGGGTCTTTCTGGAATGAGCGAACTAATTTTGGGCAGTGTCAGCAACTATGTCACCCATTATGCCCCCTGTTCAGTGCTGGTGATACAAAGTCCAGAACACTTTGGCGCTAAAGCTATTCGAGAAAAGCAAATAGCAACTGCTCATTGAAATAATATCAAGTATGCATGGGAACACCCATTCCCGTCGTCTTAAGGCTGTTAATGGTTAATGGTTAGTGGTTAGTGGTTCGGCGCTGTTGGTTGGTGGTTAATGATTGCTAGCCGAAAATCCATGAACCCCTTCGCTATGAACGCTCTTACGCTCCAGGTCCGCCACTGCGGCCAAGGAGGGGTCCGGTGAGTGTGCTTTCGTGGCGTGGAAACCCCTCCTTGTCCGCGCTGGCGAACCACCAACCATGAAACATTAACCCTTGCATTTGGATAGACCGCTGTTTGGGGCACGTCATTACCGTGTCCCTACGAAAGACCTGTGCTCAATTCAAGTGAAAATTGCAGTCATAGTGTCTGCGTTTTGCTCGTGCAAGCAAGATGTCTGCATTAGATTATGTCTTTGATTACAAATTGGTATCACTTTAAGCGGTTTAACCACCTCCGTTTCATGGTGATTGCTGTAAGCTACAGGTAACTAACTATCAAGAGATTAAAGAACGCATCTTCAAGTTTCAGGCTTTAGACATCGACTAAGCGACTATAAATTCAAAGGCTTTCTTCCGCTAGAAGCCCAAAAGCCCAAACTAATCTATTCAAATCAGTGAATTGCTCAATCATGCGATCGCTCTGTTGCGACCGTCAATCGATTTTGGATGAAAGGATTTCGGATGAAAGGATTGACCTCATACCGTTATCTGATGCTTAAGAATTTTGGATTTTGCATTTGCGATCTAGTTGATACTGAATAATTAGTGTACTCAAAAATACAATCTAAAATCTAAAATCCAAAATTTAAAATTTCTCAGTCAGGACTTCCTTTTAAGGGCAAAAACAAGGTCTTGGAGGCATCACGAATGTCAGTTACAAAGTTTGACAAAGCATCGCACTCAGCCAAAGCGAATATACCAGGCTCAATGTCCCGTAAAGATGCATTTCTCTTACGGATGCTGGTTTTTGTTCCCCTAAGCTTGATTTTGCACCACCTGGATGTCAATCCAGGGATTGTCTTTATCACAGCAGGTTTGGCGATTATTCCCCTAGCGGCGTGGACAGCCAACTTCACCGAGGCGATCGCCAGTCAAATCGGTCCGGCTTTGGGCGGTTTGCTCAATGCCACTTTCGGTAATGCTACGGAGATGATTGTTTCTGTTGTTGCGCTTCAAGCCGGATTAGTAGATGTGGTGAAAGCCAGCTTAATGGGGTCAATGATTGCCAATCTGCTTTTAGGTCTGGGTGTAGCCCTGTTTTTTGGGGGAATACATATTCGCCCTTCATACTCCCGGATTAATCCAGAACATCTCAGTGCAGTTGGTCGCGTTAATGCCTCCCTACTCAATTTGGTGGTCGTTTTCCTGCTGGCACCCACTGCCATTGAAGTAACTTCTGTTGCGCTACACATCAAAACAACCAATGAGTTCTCCTACATCGCCTCAGCATTGTTGCTGACCTCCTACGTCTTGATGCTGCTGTTCTCCATGAAGACCCACAGCCATCTTTATGGATTGGATGAAGATGCTGAACCGGAAAGCTATGGTAGTGAAGCTAGAGAAGAGAAATACGGGTTAAAACTGCACATTGGATTGCTTTTAGGGACAACTATTGTTTTGGTATTTGTTTCCGAAGTGTTGGTAGATAGTTTGGGAGAAGCGATCGCTACTACAAGAATGACAGGTTTATTCACCGGAGTGATTCTTCTGCCTATTTTTGGTGCAGCCGTAGAAATTATCACCTGCGGTATTTGTGGCGCAAAAAACAAAGTCAATCTTGCATCTTCAGTAGCGATCGGTTCCAGTTTACAGATTGCCATGTTTGTGACTCCTATCCTGGTTTTTGCTGGTTTGATGATAGGCAAACCGATGAACCTGGATTTTGATAACTTTACAGTCATGGGAATGGGCATCGCTGTCCTAATGACCAACTCAGTCAGACCTAACAGCCGTTCCAATTGGCTGGAGGGAATATTGCTCCTAATGACCTACTTCATGCTAGCCACAGCATTCTTCCTGCATCCTGAGGTTGGGGGATAGCCTAACAATCCTTTCATCCAAAATCCTTGCATTGGTTGACGATGTTGTTGGTGAGTTCCGTTTCAATTATGCAAATTTCAGAAGTTAAGCAAGCATTAAGTAGACCTAGTATTCACTGGTTGGCAATCTTCCTGCCAATAAGTTTGGCAATAGCATACCTGCCTGGATTCCAGAATGAGATATTTCTGTTCTTTACTTCCTGTCTGGGGATGGTTGTTGTTGCCTACTGGCTTGGCAATGCGACAGAACAATTAGCTAACAGGGTCGGTTCAGTCTGGGGCGGGATGCTGAACGCTGCCTTTAGTAACTTACCAGAACTAATTTTTGGTTTAATTGCCGTATCTAAAGGTTTAGGACCACTAGCAAAAGCTGCCTGGACAGGTGCTATTATCAGCAACATGCTAGTTGCTGTTGGTGCAGCGATTATGGTCGGTGGTTATCGCTATGGTACAGTTACATTTCCCCTAGACCGAGCCAAAGATGCAGCAGCAGGATTGATGATTGCTGCTGTGGCAATTCTCATGCCATCAATTTATGCCCATGCGGTTGATTTTTCTAGTGAGACCATAAGTGCTGCCGATGTTATCAAAAACGTCTCTGTTTGGTTATCTTTATTTTTGCTCATGGCTTATGGCGGCAGTATAGTCTACACCTGTGCCAGATTCAGGCATTCGGAACCAGCGCGACAGGCAAAGAATCTAACGGAAGCTTTTGTTCCAGAGGAGGACGTTGAAGTTTCCTGGAGTGTCTCTCTTTCTATTGGTGTACTTGCTTTTTCTAGTGTCTTAATGGCTTTTTTGTCTAATTTTGTTGCCGATTGCGTCGATTCTGTGACCGCTGGACTGGGATGGACTGAGATGTTCGTGGGTGCGATTGTAATTGGGATCATTGGCAATGTCGGCGCGATTATGAGTGCTATTATTGTCGCGCTCAAAAATAAATTGGATCTCAGCTTTGAGATTGGGATGAATGCAGCCTCCCAGGTTGCATTGTTAGTAATTCCGACGCTAATCATCGCCTCAACTGTAGTGGGTAATCCAGTTGACTTCCTTTTCTCCCCCCTCAGATTGCTGCCTTAGTCGGTAGTGTGCTGATTATGACTCAGGTCTCCCAGGATGGGCGGTGTAACTGGTTGAATGGACTTCAAATGCTAATCTTCTTTGGCGTTATCGGTGTCTTATTCTTTTATGACCCCACTTAGTTTAACCAAAAATTTTAGATTTGAGATTTGAGATTTGAGATTTGAGATTTTAGATTGGGGAATGGGTACTGGGTACTGATTACTGGGAAAGAGATACAATCATATACTTTACCTAATACCTAATACCCAATCCCTAATACCTAGTTTCAAATCCTTTCATCCAAAATCCTTTCATCCAAAATCGATTGACTTGAGCTGTTAGCGTCTGTTTTCAAACTCTCCCGCGCCAGTTGGGTAAAGCGAAGCGAAATCCAATACAACTACGAACAATGCTGGGTTTCGTTTTTCAACCCAACCTACAATTTCAACTACAATTTAAACCAAATTGAGGTTTGAAAACACGCCCTAGCCCCTCACAACTTTCTGAGAATTGCTTTCTAAACTCAAGATATAGCCTGTAATGGAGGATTAAATCATGAACTCACCAGTCGATGGAGTTGAGAATAAAGTAGAAAATACTTCAACAGAAATAACTTCTACCGCATCTGAAGCCAAGGGAGACGAAAAAGTGCGTGTGGAAGAATTTAGCATTAGTGGTGATTCCCTCCTTCCCACCATCAAGGAACTCATACATCAAGGAAATATTCGTCGCATCACCATCAAAAACGAAGAAGGAAGGACATTAATCGAAATTCCTTTGACAGTCGGGTTAGTTGGTGGTGTCATCAGTGCTGCACTCTTTCCAGTGATAGCAGCTGTGGGTGTTATCGGAGCAATGGTTGCTCATCTCAAAATTGCGATTGAGAGAACAGATTGAAATTACATCATGTCAGTGTGAACAACTATAATATCGGGGGAAGGTTGTTAATGATTAATGGTTAATGATGAAGGGGCGCGAAGTCTGCAGTCGGGAAGATTCCCCCCGGTGAGCTTCGCGCCCTTGGTAGGTCCGCCACTGCGGTCTTGGGGTCTCCCCAAGTTCCGCAAGTGGCGTTTTCCCGACCCAGGCGACTGGTTCCGCGCTACGCGGTAGCGAGGAACGAGCGTCACCCCGGAGGGGTTAATGGTTAATGGTGAGCCATGAACCATGAACCATGAACCATTAACGATTGAATTATCGGCAATTAACTGGGCTTGATATTATGGGTTGTTTTAAACAACAAGGATTTTTGAAAAAAATAGTCTTGAAGCTGCAACAATGACTACTAGAGAATTTGAACTGGGAAGCATGGATGGCTTGCCAGAATTTAGAGTGGTAACGGATCATAGTGGATTGTTACCAACGCTAATAGTTGAAATCAGGAAAACGACGTTGAAAGGCTTTGTGAGTATTGAACGGGCTGATAACGTCAATGAAGAAACCTGGAAAGCCTTTGGAGAATGCATTATGTTTGCTGGTGCTGGCGCGGCGATCGCCGGATTAATTCCAGGGGGCATAGCAGCTATTCCGACATTTATGCAAATGTTTGGCAGCTGTGCCACCTCAAAAGGGCTGGATCTGGCTGCCAGTCAAATTCGCTTCCGAACTGAAACCCTCTACGGCGAATGGGAGCTTTTTACATTCGTTAAAACATAGCGATTGTAAAAGTTCACAATCCAAAATCCTTTCATCCAAAATCCTTGCATTGCTATAACCAGTCATTTTTTAGGTTAGGTGTGGCTTAGGAGGTAAAGATTTGATTTATTTATCTTTACAATTAAATTACATTATTTAGCCAACAAAATTGTACTATTTAATAGTGCCAATAAACGTGTTTGTAGCACTTCATGTTAGTGCGTAAACGTTGAAGAATTTTACAAGAGAATATCATGACTTCTACTGCGTCAGACTCTGCGTTTTCTCAGCCCATTGAAACGTCTACCTGGCATACTTTGGAAGTTGGTAAGGCTCTCAGAAAACTGGGAAGCGACCGTTCCGTAGGCTTAACAATTTCACAGGTTAGAGAATATCTTGGGCGCTATGGCTCGAATGAACTGGTAGAAAGTGGCACACGCACTCCTGGAGAAATTCTCTGGGACCAGTTCAAAAATATTATGTTGTTGATGTTGATTGCTGTGGCAATCATCTCTGCCGTGCTAGATGTGCGGGAAGCATTAACCCTAGGAAAATTTGTGTTTCCCAAGGATGCTGTCGCCATTTTTGTAGTGGTGATTTTGAATGGGGTGCTGGGCTATATTCAGGAAAGCGGTGCTGAAAAAGCTCTGGCAGCCCTGAAAAACCTGGCATCTTCTAAGGTGCGGGTAATCCGGGAGGGTAAAACTTTAGAAATAGAGTCGAAGGAACTTGTACCCGGAGATGTGATGTTGCTGGAAGCCGGAGTCCGGGTTCCTGCTGACGGACGACTTTTGGAGGCGGTGAACTTGCAAGTGCGGGAATCTGCCTTAACGGGAGAAGCCCATGCAGTCAACAAGCAAGCAGAGGTACAGTTACCGCCAGATGCACCGTTAGGCGATCGCATTAATCTGGTTTTTTCGGGTACGGAAGTAGTACAGGGACGGGCAACGGTTCTGGTGACATCCACCGGAATGCATACGGAATTGGGGAAAATCGCCAGTGCTTTGCAGTCGGTGGAGTCCGAACCCACCCCGTTGCAAAAACGCATGAGTCAACTGGGAAATGTCCTGGTAACAGGTGCCCTGCTGCTTGTCGCAATTGTTGTTGTGGGTGGTACTATCTTCAATCCCAGTCTGTTTGAAGAATTAGTGAAAGTTTCCCTAAGTATGGCGGTGGCGGTAGTACCAGAGGGTTTACCTGCGGTGATTACGGTGACGCTAGCACTGGGAACACAACGCATGGTGAAGCGGAATGCACTCATTCGCAAGCTACCTGCGGTGGAAACCCTCGGTTCTGTGACTACCATTTGTTCCGACAAAACCGGAACTTTAACCCAAAACAAAATGGTGGTGCAAGCGATTCACACTCCCAGCAATACAGCCCGTGTCACAGGAGATGGTTACACTCCCGTAGGAGAATTTCAATGGCAGGATAAGAATCATCTTTCTCAAGCTCATCCAGAACTTCAGGCGTTATTGCTTGCCTGCGTGTTGTGTAACGACGCCATCTTACAAAAGGAAAATGGCGAATGGTCAATTCTGGGCGACCCAACAGAAGGTGCATTGCTGTCAGTGGCTGGTAAATCTGGATTCCGCAAAGACGAACAAGATAACCGCTTTCCCCGCGTGCAAGAGTTTCCCTTCTCCTCAGAACGCAAACGCATGAGCGTGATGGTGGAAGCAGAGGGTTCTGGTGCTGGTGTGACGGCTTTTAACCTGCACGCGACTCCTTACCTGATGTTCACCAAAGGCTCACCGGAATTGACTTTGGAACGATGCACCCACATTCAAGTTGCCAATCAGATAGAACCGCTCAGACCAGAACAGCGATCGCGCATTTTAGAGCAGAATAACCAAATGGCAATGTCCGGGTTGCGAGTTTTGGGCTTTGCGAACAAATTGTTAAGCGAACTACCTCCGGAAGGTTCGGAAGATAGTTCTGAAAATGGATTAACCTGGCTGGGATTGGTAGGAATGCTGGATGCACCCCGTCCGGAAGTGCGCTCTGCGGTGGCGAAGTGTCGAACTGCTGGGATTCGTCCGGTAATGATTACAGGCGACCACCAATTGACAGCAAAAGCGATCGCTCTTGATTTGGGCATTGCAAGTCCAGGAGATGAAGTGCTGACAGGTCGTGACTTAGAAAAACTCAGCATGTCACAACTGGAAGAACATGTAGACCGTATCAGTGTCTACGCCCGTGTTTCTCCAGAACACAAGCTGAAGATTGTCCAAGCACTCCAACACCGGGGTCATGTCGTAGCGATGACTGGCGATGGTGTAAATGATGCTCCGGCGCTCAAACAAGCGGATATTGGTGTAGCAATGGGCATCACGGGCACTGATGTTAGTAAAGAAGCCAGCGACATGGTGCTGCTAGATGACAACTTTTCTACTATTGTGGCAGCAGCCGAAGAGGGACGTGTCGTTTATATCAACATCCGTCGTTTTATTCGATATATTCTCGGAAGTAATATTGGCGAGGTGCTGACGATTGCCGCTGCACCCCTAATGGGTTTGGGTGGCGTACCTTTATCACCCCTACAAATCCTCTGGATGAACTTGGTAACAGATGGAGTTCCCGCCCTAGCGCTAGCAGTGGAACCAGGCAGACCAATTGTGATGCAGCAACCTCCCAAAAATCCCAAAGAGAACATATTTGCCCGTGGATTGGGAGCATACATGATTCGGATTGGGATTGTTTTGGCGGTGGTGACCATCGCGATGATGTCATGGGCTTACGGCTACACCAATGCAAACACTGCGGGCGGCACCCTCGACCCAGACCGTTGGAAGACAATGGTGTTTACTACACTCTGTCTGGCGCAGATGGGACACGCACTCGCAATTCGTTCTAACACCAGGCTGTTTATTGAGATAAACCCCTTCTCGAATCCTTATATTTTGGCTTCGGTGGTGTTTACCTCAGTACTGCAATTGCTTTTGATTTACATTGAGCCATTACGGAACTTCTTCAGCACTCATTACCTCACCTTCACGGAGTTAATGATTTGCGTTGGGTTCAGTGCCATTACCTTTGTGTGGATTGAAGCAGAGAAGTTGTTTATTCGCTGGGTTAGAAAAAATCAGCAGTAAGGTAGGTGAGCAAGGGATTTTATGATTTTGAGGAAAGTTCCGAGCGGAGGAAACTTCCGTTCGGACTTCTTTCCACCCCACAATAATTTGATAAAATTTCAGTACGCAAATTACATGTGTTTTAGCTTATCTGTCTAATCGTAATTGAGATTTGAGGTTATTAAAAATGGACACAAAAGACACAAAAGACACAAAAGAAACTCAACAATCGATTACTGACCTTGCTGGTGGATTGTTCGACAATATAAAGCAAATGGCTGAAGATGCAATGTCCCAGGCGGGAAATACCGTGGCGCGAATTGCAGAAGCAGGCGGAAGGTATGTTTGGTCAGTCAAAGAAAGATGAGGACAAAAAGAAAGATGAGTTGAAGAATAAAGACGACGACGATGATTAGAGGCTTTTAGGACTTTGTAAATAAGCTGTCTAAACGAGAATCCCGGTTTCTTTGAGAAACCGGGATTCTGAGACCTTCAATTTTCACTTTGAGAAGCGAAAATTGCTATCTAACGGTTCTCCTGCAAAATCAAATACACTGCCACCAAGAATGTAGAAACGTTACATGAATATTATTTCACGTTAACCGCGATATATATAAATCCTGTAGAGACGTAACAATGCGGAGTCTCAACAAAAATATATGTTTCATCAACAAAGGGAAATGATATAACATTCCTAGCATCGAGTATTGCATGCAATCGAGAAGCGCTATTATTGGGATTTTCACGATAGAGTTTGTTGTACAGACTGTAGAATTTTGCCGCTTTTTGTTGCTTAACTTTGCGATATAAGTTCCGCTGTAGTTGCCGAACTGAATTTATCTTGTTTCTGTGTTATTTTTATCTCAACATAATTAAAATGTCATCCATATTACTAATATAATTCATTAGAAAAAATTATTATCCATGTCGCATCCAAACGATATTTACATTGGAAATGACCTATGAGTTAGATGGCATAATTACTATTTTTAATTTATTAAAAAAAACTAATTTAAATAAATATTAAGAATATTTTATTGAAAATTTGTTGATGATATCAAGTATGAGAATAAGTATTTATGTTCTCGGAACTAAATTACAATTCCATACAGGTTGCTAATAGTAATCATTTGAAAAAATGATTCATCTATTCGGCTAAAACTAACATGAATAATAAAGTTTTCCTCGAAATTAAATTGGAGGTAATTTCTTCTGGATTTTCTTTAAATCTAATAGATTTAGATAAAAACTCAGACGGCTTTTGGAAGATTTTCTTGATGAAAAAAGACTGAAATTCAGTATTATTTCCCTCTCAAAGGAATTCAAAACCAATGCAGTTGACTAATAGAATTCATTTTAGAAACTTACGCGGAGACATTTTTGGTGGTGTCACCAATGCCATTGTCTTGGCATACTGAATTTGATACCCCGTGAAAACCTGTTTATAGAACGAACCGATGCCTTAAAACGAGCGGTCGTGGTAGATGGGGTTGAAATCGGTTTGCAGACTGGTTGAGATAACGGATTGTTTGGCTAGAAGTCTGGGGATAACTGCTTAAAAAATGGGGAAAGTCACAGTTCAATTAGAAAAAGCTTTGCGCTATGACCCGGAAGCGATCGCTCAAAATTACCGCTCAAGCAAAATGCAAGTCGGTCGGCGGTGGTTGGAAATTTTGCTTCCCGCGATCGCCTTTATCTTGAAATGGTGGTGGGATGGCAAAACGGGACGGTCTGAACACAATCAGCAACGTCAAGCAATTCAACTGCGAGAAATCTTATCTCGTCTTGGTCCGGCTTATATTAAGGTGGGTCAAGCGTTGTCCACCCGTCCTGATTTGCTTCCCTCGGTTTACCTAGAGGAACTAGCCAAACTTCAAGACCAATTACCCCCCTTTTCCAATGAATTGGCATACCAATTTATCCAAGAAGAATTGGGGGGAACCCCAGACCAAATTTACGCCGAATTAACAGCCGAACCGATTGCGGCTGCGTCCTTAGGGCAAGTTTATCAAGGCAAATTGAAAACAGGGGAAATAGTTGCTGTTAAAATCCAAAGACCCGATTTGGCAGAAAAAATTGCCCTGGATATGTACATTCTGCGGGGGTTGGCTGTTTGGGCACAAAGGCGATTTAAGGGAATTCGCAGCAATTTCGTTGCCATCTTGGATGAATTTGCTACCCGTCTGTTTGAAGAGATGGACTATATTCAGGAAGGGCAAAATGCGGAACAGTTCGCCAGCTATATCAGTAATATGCCTGATATATATATACCTAAAATTTACTGGCAGTACACCAACCGTCGCGTATTGACGATGGAGTGGATTGCAGGAACCAAGCTAACTCGCCCAGACGAAATTCAGTCTCAGGGCAATGATGCCCGTTATTTAGTTGAAGTTGGGGTGCAGTGTACTTTGCGACAATTGTTAGAGTATGGCTTTTTTCATGCCGACCCGCACCCAGGTAATTTGCTGGCGATGAAAAACGGCAAACTGGCTTATCTGGACTTTGGCATGATCAGTCATATCCAACCCTATCAGCGATATGGCTTGATTAATGCCCTTGTTCACATCGTCAATCGAGATTTTCCAGGGCTGGTACAAGATTATATTGAGTTGGGATTTTTACCTGCCGATGCGGATATAATCCCTGTGAGTTCTGCACTTTCCAGCCTGTTTAACGACGCGCTAACATCTAGCGTTGCCGAGTTAAACTTTCAGGTAATTATTCAAAAACTTTCAGATTTGATGTATGAATATTCCTTTCAAGTACCGGCATATTACGCCCTGATTATCCGCTCGCTGGTATCACTAGAAGGAATTGCAATGGGTATAGACCCGGACTTTAAAGTTCTCGTTTCTGCCTATCCCTACGTAGCCAAACGTTTATTGACCGACCCAGCACCCGAATTACGAACATCCCTAAGCAATTTACTCTTTAAAGACGGTAGCTTCCGCTGGAATCGTTTGGAAAGACTTTTAAGTAATGCTCGTAGCAACAGTGACTATGACTTCAATACAGTTCTACAACAGGCGACGAACTTTTTATTTTCAGACCGGGGTGAGTTTATTCGCATCCGTGTAGCTGATGAGCTAGTCAAAACGTTAGATTCCTTGAGTGACTGCTATACAAAACAACGGTTCTCTTTGGAATGCCGATTGACTCGCATCATCAAAACTTAACAACAGTTATTGACCCCCAGACATTAGAATATCTCAAACGTATCTGGGCTTTATTACAAAATTCACCGGGATTTGACCCCACACAACTGACGCGAGTTTTAGCTCAAATTCTGATGAAACCACAGACCTATCAGACGGGTCAATACATCGTCAGTAACCTGTTGCAAAGAACTATTGACCGGCTTATCAATCATTTTTTTCTGCCTAAAGACCATTTTTAGGACAACAGCAACGGTAGACCACTAGTGGACGACCCCATCTAATCCATGATGGCTGATCCCAATCCCGGTAACTCTTACGAAACCGGGATTCTTTAAACCCATACCCCTCTCGCGTTGCTGTGGTGAAGTACTATGTACTTTCCCGGTAAGATGGTAAACAAATTTCTCCTATCAATCATTTGTAATTGTTATAATCTGTGACAATCAAACTTCACCATTTTTGATAGTATTAACTGCATATGGTGGAAACCAAATCATGCATTAGGGTAAAACTTAAAATCAAGTTAGCCCCGAACAATAACTTGAATTTATCAATCAAATTAACCATTTAAATAACAGGTGGATTTATGGGTTGGTTAATTACGGCGGTGACGGAATTTATTGCTGACTTCCTTGCTAAGTGGGTTATTGAGGTTATAGTCGAGGCGATCGCCATATTCTTTGCTGAATTAGTAACTACTTTGATTGCTGAGTGGGTTGCTGAAGCAGTAACCGAATTAGTAGCGCAGTTGGTTGCTTTTATCAAAACCAGCTTTCCTCCGGCTCACCCATGAAGCCCCAATCTCAACTCATTAAAATAAAACTAGCTTGTGAAGTTGAAAAATGGATGTTTTTGACACCTCTGCTGTCGAAAGTTGGGTAATCATGCTCGGCTTGTTGGGTTTTGCCCTTTGGCGATTTCAAAAAGTCAGAAAGCAACAGTTAAAGCGAGGCATTAAATAGCGTCAAATGGTTAATGGTTAATGGTTAATGGTTAATAGCTGAAAAGTCATGAACAATCAACAATCAACAATCAACAATCAACAATGAACTATAAACTATGAACTCGCGTAACAAACAAACTCCTTGCAGTAATGGATTATCAAATTGTTCATGCGATTGAAGGGCGAATTCGCATCCGGATTCCCCTATTAGCCGAAGATACAGGGTATCAAAGCAAACTTCAAAGCCTGATTGAGTCGTTGAAGTTTGTCACCGATGTCCGGATTAACCCGATGGCTGAGTCCATGATTGTCACCTACAAATTCAAGGCAATTTCATGCGAGAATATGCAGGCGCATCTTCAACAAGCGATTGAACAAGCGGCTCCTGAACCTCCCCCCCCACCTCCCCCTCCACCGGAAGCAGCACCGGAACCAGCAGTAGTTAAAGAAAAATCTCCTGAGGTTACAAAGGAAGTTGTACAAGAGGTGGTTATTTATACAGGAGAGCAGGTCAATCTAGAAGAAGATCCCTGGGAAGATAAAACAACTAAGGATGTTGAGCTACCCAGCACTGAAATTCAGCAAGATTTACCTGCTCAGTTAATATCACTTGACGACAATAAAGTCAAGGGCGAAGTGACAAGGTAAAAGGTAAAAGGGGAAAGGTGAGTCAGCGCTGCGGGAGGGTTTCCCGACCCAGGCGACTGCGAAGTGCGAAGGGTAAAAGGGGAAGGTGGGGCCCCCACTCAGTGGGGATAAGGGGCAGGGGGGGCCCCCAGGGAGTGGGGATAAGGGGCAAGGGGAACAATTTTGATATTTTCCCTTCTGCTCCACCGTTCGCGCAGCGTCTGATGAAGGAGAAGCTTCGATCGGCACCGAAGTTCTGATCAAAGCTTCGGCAACCCTTTCTGTTAACGGAGGAAACCGACCCTCAAACAACTCTGGGCATAGCTGCCTTATATTTTACAAACCAAATTCTTTTTTCAACTGAGCCACCCAAGCTTTTACTCGCTCATTGGTGAGGTCAGATTGATTATCTTCATCCAACGCTAAACCACAGAACTTACCATTCCTCACAGCCTTTGATTCACTAAAATCATAGCCATCTGTTGATGTATAACCAACAGTTTTACCACCTCTTTCAGAAATCTTTTCTTCCAAAATTCCCATCGCATCTTGGAAATTATCAGCATAACCAATTTGGTCTCCCGGTCCAAAATAAGCAACGGTCTTTCCACTAAAATCAGCATTATCTAATTCCTGGTAAAGCCCTTCCCAGTCACTTTGAAGTTCGCCAATATTCCAAGTTGGACAGCCAATAATTAGATATTCATATTCATCAAAATCACTGGGGTCTGCCCCAGAAACGTCATTTAAGGTGACAATATCTCCGCCAAATTCATCTCGAATACTTTCGGCAATAGTTTCAGTATTGCCTGTTTGAGTTCCGTAAAAAAGACCAATTTTCTTCGACATTTTCACTCCTGATTTACGCGCGTTTAAGACTTGAAGATTAAGTAAATACTATTGAGGATTAACCAGTGGGGCTTGAACCATATCACCATTGTTAAAATCAAACCCACTTTCGTTTAAACGGGCACGGATGGCGTGCCAAATGTGACCGCAGAGAAATAAGCTAGCCAATACGACATGAAAAGTAGCTAGCCAACCACGGGCAGAAACTATACCAGCCGCAGTTTCAATTACACCCACAGGACCGTAGAAAATTTCCGGATAAACGGTGTTGTTGACAGTCACAAAATATGCAGTGAAAAAGCCCATATAAGCTAAAGCACCCAAACTATAAGATAAGTACGCTTCTCCCGACCAAACAAAAATGTTTTTTGTCCAAGGTAAGGGGCTGCTTATTAGATGCCAAATACCGCCACCAATGCACATTAAACCTACCCAGATGTGACCGCCAACCAGATCTTCCAAGTTATTCACAGCCGCCATTCCCGATGCCCCATGAACGGGAAATAGATAACTAAAGATTCTGAATGGATTAAGTGTGGGATTGGTAATTACTCGTACATCACCATCGTTAAACCAAGGGTCAAAAAGTCCACCCCAGAACATTGCTTTTGCTACCAACAACCAAGCCCCAATACCGAGAAGTACTAAGTGAATGCCTAAAATGCTGGTCATTTTCCGCTTGTCTTTCCAGTCATAGCCAAAGAAACCAGTGAAAGTTCTATCCACAGACAAGACATCGGGACCGCGTAAAGCATGATAAATACCACCTGCACCTAGTACAGCAGAACTCACCAGATGTAGAACGCCAACGACAAAGTAAGGATAGGTATCAACAATTTGTCCACCCTTACCAACACTCAAACCCAGCGTTGCCAAGTGAGGTAACAGAATTAACCCCTGTTCGTACATCGGTTGGCTGGGGTCGTATTTTGTGATTTCAAACAGCGTCATTGCCCCAGCCCAGAGGACAATTAAGCCTGCATGGGCAACATGAGCGCCCAATAGTTTACCTGACAGTTGAGTTAATCTGGCATTCCCCGACCACCAGGGAGTTGACTCCGAAGCTTCCATAGCCATGCTTGTCATGACTTATCTCCTGAGAATTCTATTGAAGTTAATGATTTTTTATCTCAATAAGCTCTGAGGATATAGTACCAGAATAATTGAGATTATTTTTCATTTATATTTATTAATATATGCATAAATTTTTGTCAGCATCAAGGTCGTATAAGCTTAAAAAGCTTTATTTATTAGGCTTTTTGATAATATAGACTTCCCTAAAAACAGACCAGTCAGCACAATTTATCCGAGAATATTAAAAATCTTTATCATTAACGTGCTATACTCCAATTAGCGTCCTACTTTTACAATTTTGATAAACCTTAGTAAGCTGAATCCTCCGTCCTATCTTCTCTAAGATAGTCGAGGGATTCGGCTTTTCCCTATCGAATGTAGCTTACACTCTTTAAAAAGGTAAAAGGTAAAAGGTAAAAAGATAATCACCATAAATAAATTTAGAGGGAAGTTGTCAGGAGGGTTTCTCTCCGTAACAAACTTCGGGACGATTTTTGTTGCGGACGTTTTTTTAAAAAGCGTTGCGCGTCTCTAAAAAAAATCTTTTTTCTTTTCCATAAATAAATTCAAGGGCTTCACCATTTCTTTCTTTTTCCTTATTCCTTATTCCTTTTACCTGAAAGCGAAGCGATGAGGAGTGAAAGTAGCTGGGTAGATAACAGGATAGGATAAATCAGAGAAATTCCAACAGAAACCTATGAAACCTGTCATAGATTTAACGCAGCTTGCGACGAATTTTTTGAGAAGCATTACATTTAAGAGTTTTGGGTTCAAAGTCACGACAGCCAAGAGCTTCTTCTGTACAGGCTGTTATAGGATTTACCGTACACTTTAGATGGGGGTCATTCGTGAAAAAATCACATTTATAGCAGGGAATTTGATGCAGTCTTTGAACTTGAGATGCGCCTTGTTTTAAAGCTACTAAAGCACTGCACAAAAATCCCATCATTATCAAAACCCAGAGACAGATAAAAAATATAGCTAGCATTATTTATCCTCATTTATTTCTAATTGATTCTTAGACAAATGTCCAAATAAATGCCTGTAGCTAACTGCTTTTAACCACAGGCACGTTCATCTATTTAGCTGTGTTGATTGCTAAGGTTAGAGGAAAATCAAAACTACTCAGACTTGACGAGAACGATAGGAATGCCAGATAAAACCCAAGAAGGCCAAGACACCTAAGAAGAATTGGATATTCCCTAATCCAAGACGTTCTATTCCATAAAATTCTCTTGGAAAAACTGTGGTGTTATATGCCACAAATACCGTAGAAATAAAAGCCATCAAAGCTAAACCAAGCAAGCTGTAAGAGAGAATTTTATCTCCATTTTGAATTGGTAAAATTCGCCTTACTAACCCAAAAGGTTGCACCAGGATATGCCATATTCCGCCCACAATTAAGATAGCACCAATCCAAATGTGACCGCCGATGACATCTTCTAAATTATCAACGCTTGCCATTCCTAAAAGAGTCCGGCTACCATCTTTCATCCCTATCAAATAACCGAAGATTGTTGCAGGGTCGAGAGTTGGGTTGCCAATGATGCGAACATCTCCGACAGCGCTGTCATAAATTCCACCAAAATACATCGCCTTTAATACCAGGAGAAACGCACCCAAACCTAGAAAAATCAGGTGATGTCCTAAAATTAGACCTAACTGTTTTGGGTCATTCCATTCATAGTGAAATTTCGCTGTTTGTCCCCCAGCATTATGCAAAATTGCCGGACTGCGGAAAACATGAAAAAGTCCACCCGCACCCAATACAGCAGATGCAACTAAATGCAACATTCCTATTACAAAATAGGCATATGTATCTATTATCTCACCTCCAGAACCTACACCCCAGCCTAGAGTTGCTAAGTGAGGAAGTAGAGTTAATTTCTGCTCGTACATTGGTACTTCAGGAACAAAGCGTAGGACTTCAGATACGGTAGTTGTCCCTGCCCAAAACATTATCAATCCTGCATGAGCGATATGAGCGCCCAATAATTGACCGGAAAAATCAGTTAAACGGGCATTACCAATTAACCAAGATAAATTTGTGCCTGCTGCAAAAGTTTTTTCAGTGGTGATTGTCATAGCTTAATACCCTCATGAAGATAAAATTTTTGATTTTAGATTTTCAATTGCTGAAAATCTAAAATCTTAAACATCACATCGATTTACGAGGCAGTTTCTAGGGTATTTAGTGCTTTTTCAACTCGTCTAAAGTCAAAGCCAATTGCTCGCAGCGCGTGCCACAGATGACCTTGTAAGAAGAAGAATGCTAAGAAGAAATGGGCATTTGCTAACCAAGCTCTAGCTGTATAAGCGCCGTTTGCTAACTTAACGGTGTCTGCGAAATAGGGACAAACACCAAACTTGACTTCCAAAACAGGTCCGTAAAATTCCACGGGGTAAGCTAAGGTATTCACCGCACAGAAGTAACTAGCAACAAATCCTGCAAAAGCAATTCCACCCAAAGAATAGGAAAGAATTGCTTCACCAGAGAAAATCAAAAGCTTCTTCGCCCAAGGTAAAGGCTCTTGGATAATATGCCAGACACCCCCACCAACAAGCAGCAAACCGACAAAAATATGACCGCCAACTAAATCTTCTAAGTTGTTAACGGTGGCAAAGTGAGTTTGATAGCCATAGATAACTAGTGGATTCAGAGTCGGGTTGGTGACAACTCTGACATCATGAATCGTCGAGTCATACAGTCCGCCAAAGAACATGGCTTTCGCTGCCAGCAACAAAGCCCCTACTCCTAAGAACAGTAAGTGATGCCCTAAGATGAAGCCCACGCCTGAGTTGATCTTGGCTGGTTTGAAAGCACTTGGTGATGTTGCTGATGTGCTTTTCGCCTCCCTCGTCGAATTGAAGTTGCTTCCTGTGAACTAGATGTACTGACTTCAACGCGCCGACGCAATCGACGATTTAACCTGCTACTTCTTGATTCATCAGAACTTGAAGATGCTGCTTGTTGTGAAGATGTCTCCAGATTCCGCCGTCTTCTAGATGTGGTTGCAATACGGTTCAGTTAACGGTAGCGTGAGGCAGAGAAACCCGGTTTCTGGATTGGTGCTTATCACCAACTGTATTGGATGTGGCTAGAACATTTCTATTATTAATTGATGCTGACAAGCGCCGTCTGCGACGGGAAGCTTCGTCTCCCCAAAACCACTACTGAATCTAACGCAATGCGATCGCATTCTGATAATCCAGATATGCGATCGCCTTGACCGTTGTTTCAAATAAAACGCTGTCTTATGTGGAAAATACTACTTTCTCCACTAAAGGCAAACTTGTATTTTCCTCGTTAAGTTGTGCCAGCTTCAGGGCGATCGCGTCAACATTTTTCTTCGCATCGCCAAATAACATCCGAGTGTTTTCCTTATAGAATAAGGGATTCTCAACTCCGGCATAACCGCTAGCCATACTGCGCTTCATAACTACAACGCTGTTAGCCTGCCAAACTTCCATGACTGGCATACCGGCAATTGGACTATTGGGGTTTTCTAAAGCACTGGGGTTGACAGTATCGTTAGCGCCAATCACTAACACCACATCAGTTTTTGAGAAGTCATCGTTAATCTCATCCATTTCTAGTACGATATCGTAAGGCACATTCGCTTCAGCCAAAAGTACGTTCATGTGTCCCGGCATTCGCCCAGCTACCGGATGGATACCAAAGCGAACTTGAACATGGCGATCACGTAACAACTTTACAATGTCCGATACAGCGTGTTGAGCATGAGCAACTGCCATACCATAACCGGGCACAATTACAACACTCTTAGCACTTCGTAAAAGTTCAACAGTATCATCAACCGTCGCTGCCCTGACCTCGCCTGTTGGTCGTACCTCATCTGGAGATGTTGCAGCCGTCTCTGCACCAAAACCTCCTAAAATGACACTGATAAATGAACGATTCATCGCCTTGCACATGATATAGCTGAGGATGGCACCACTACTACCCACCAGCGCACCAGTAATAATTAGTAAATCGTTCGATAACATAAAGCCAGCCGCCGCCGCAGCCCATCCAGAGTAACTGTTGAGCATTGAAATTACAACTGGCATATCAGCACCGCCAATTGCCATCACTAAATGAATGCCCAAAACTGAGGCTATTGCAGACATTATCAATAGTGGTTGCAGTCCGTTGAGATTTTCTGCACCCATAAATTGAACGCCGAACCACACGCAAGCCGCAACCATGCCCAAGTTGAGTAAATGGCGTATTGGCAGAAGTAAAGGTTTGCTGCTGATGATACCCCGCAGTTTGCCAAAGGCAATTATCGAACCTGTGAAGGTAACAGCACCAATAAACACACCTACAAAAATTTCAATTTGATGGATTGTCAACTCAACAGAAGTTAGTAACTCAGACTGTTGCAAATAATTTGCAATACCTACCAAAACTGCAGCAGCACCAACAAAGCTGTGTAAACTGGCGACTAATTCCGGCATTGAAGTCATCGCCACGCGAGAAGCGACGATCGCACCAATAATAGATCCAGGAATCGCAACCGCCGCCAAGATGCCGTACGCACTTGTATCGAGGGAAAGTGCCGTAGCAACGAAAGCTAGAGCCATGCCAATAATACCGTAAACATTGCCTTTGCGAGCAGTTTCCTGGTCGGACAGTCCCCCTAAACTGAGAATGAATAGGGCACTCGCCACAATATATGCGACTGTCAGTAAATTATTTGACATACTTTGACTTTTACCTTTGGAACATTTTGAGCATGCGTTGGGTAACTAGAAAGCCACCTGAAATATTAATAGTTCCAATCAGGATAGCGATCGCGCCCAGAATGGTAGTAGCTGAAGAAGAAGCCCCAGAGATTTGCAGCATTCCGCCCAAAATAATGATGCCGCTAATCGCATTGGTGACACTCATCAGTGGTGTGTGCAAAGCAGGTTTCACATTCCAAATCACTTGCCAGCCAACGAAACAGGCTAAGACAAACACGGTGAAATGAGACAAAAACGAAGCCGGCGCACTAATACCAATACCCACAAGGGCGAAACCAACCAGAAGCATCCATAAGAGGTTACTCTTGTCCTTCGAGGGAGTTGGGTGTGATGAGGAAGGGGAGAGGGGGGGAGGGGGGGACAAAGGAACCTTTGATAAAGATTCCCCTTGTCCCCACACCCGTCGTCCTTGTCCCCCCTTGTCCCCCTCTCCTGACACGCGCTTGGGTGGGGGAAAGGTAATTTCTCCAGCATGAACTACCAAGGCACCCCGAACAACTTCGTCTTCGAGATTAATCTTGAAGTTGTTAGCCCCCCCCATATCTTCCAAGAGATGGCAGAGATTAGTACCATAAAGCTGACTTGCTTGTTGCGCCATTCGACTGGGCAAGTCAGTTAAACCGACAATTGTCACTCCGTTATAACGGTAAACTTCATTTGGATGAGTGCAAGCGCAATTACCACCTTGTTCCGCAGCCAAATCGACAACCACCGATCCATCCTTCATACTCTCAACCATTTCCTGGGTGATGAGTACAGGTGCTGTTTTACCGGGAATTAGCGCCGTTGTAATAATTATGTCAACTTCTTTCGCTTGAGCGGCGAACAACTCCATCTCAGCTTTAATAAATTCCTCACTCATCACCTTGGCATAGCCGCCTTCACCCGTGCCATCCTCAGCAAAACTGAGTTCCAGAAACTCCGCACCTAAGCTCTCTATCTGTTCTTTAACTACAAGGCGAGTATCAAAAGCACGGACAATTGCACCCAAACTCTTAGCAGTACCGATCGCCGCCAATCCAGCAACACCAGCACCAATCACCAGCACTTTCGCCGGTGGCACTTTTCCGGCTGCCGTAATTTGCCCGTTAAAAAACCGTCCAAAGTGGTTCGCAGCTTCAATTACAGCCCGATAGCCCGCAAGATTTGCCATTGAACTTAGGGCATCCATCTTTTGCGCCCGCGAAATGCGCGGAATCGCATCCATTGCTAACACCGTAGCCTTGCGGGCTGCGAATGTTTCCAACAGATTTGGGTTTTGGGCTGGAAAAATAAAGCTAATCAATTTACCTCCTTTCGCAAGTAATTCGGCTTCATGTTTACCCAAATCCGGGTGCATTTGCGGCGGACGAACCTTAAGTACAATATCTGCTTCCGTCCAGATTGCAGCATCTGGAACTATCTTGCATCCGGACTGTATATAGGCGTCGTCTGCAAAATTTGCACTTTCGCCTGCACCGGACTCTATCAGTACATCAAAACCCAACTTCATCAGACGCTTGACTGTATCTGGCGTAGCAGCTACACGACATTCGCCCTTGTAGACTTCTTTAGGAATACCAACCTTCATAAGTGTCTCCTCTTCACCAGGCAAACAGAGACAATAACTTATATCAAGTCCGGTTATTTATTAATTATTTATCATCAGTTATTTGCGAGTGAAACAAAGCAATCGCAATTGACTTGTCTTCATCCGGACTTAATATTATACTAATTTACATGGATTCTGACTACAAATATCGTTATTTTTAGAGGCACAATATAATATCAATATATTATGTCTCTAATTGACATTTTGTAGATGTCAAACCGCAAATTGGTATGATTTAGAGTTTGGATTTAAAGATAACATTAATTGTTATGCTTTATACAGTTTTTTGTTTTAATTCTTAATAGTAATTAAGTTAAATTTTTGCATACATAAAGATAGAATTGTTGATTTTTCTTAATAAGAAGATTTACTACAAATCATACCCTAAGAGGATTTTAGATTGTGAAAGAGTTACTCCATAACCTTTTCACCGCTCCATCTGCCTTTAATAATTTTTCGCTCTTGGTATCACTTTAGTCTAAGTAGGCGTAGATATAGCGAAGCTGTCACCAGGGGCAAGATAGCCTGAAAGTATTGCGGATAAAGGGTTTGAGAAAAAAAGTTATCAAAGCGTTTTAGCGGTTTTGACGGGCGTTTTATAAGCACAGCCACAAATTGGACAAAATCTGTGTCTCAAAGAGAACACCAACTCACCGCAATTCGCGCAGTTAGCTCGGCTTGACACAACCAAACAACCTTGCACCGATAGCCCTACAGATGGCTCAAGCGGCACAACGGTCGTGTTCAGCGGACACAGATCACCTCTCGAACTCAGCGAAGAAGGCTGGTACGTTCCGCTGCGACACGGTTGTTAGACCGCAACCATGCGATGAAGTCTTCTCTTCAGCGATTGAGCCATCGCGCCAGCTTTCTAGTCAAATATGGCATGACCCAGTAACTCTTAATTACAACCACCAGCGCCGTTGTTACGAGTAGCCCCACTAGCGTCCCCGCTCCCAATGCACTAATAATGCCTCCGATCGTAAACGCAAAGACAACCGTTGCTAACCAACTAATCAACGTTTGTTTGTGTGGATTTGCCCTAGGTACACGCACCTGCGTCCACAGCGCCCGATCTCCATAGACTTGCTCATAGGAAGGTATCCCATCTGTGAGTGGATCAAGTTGAGTTAAACAATTGCGCCGCTCACGAGAGTTAAACCATTGCTCTAGGGATGCTTGATCGGCAAATCGAAATACGTAGCGTCGGTTGCCAGCGTTGTCAGGTTCAATCGAGGTCGTGCCAAGATAGCCGGGGAATGTAGCTGAACACAGAATCAATTCAGCCATGCGCTGCTCAAATTGAGCCACTTTTCCGGCTTTGGGTCGCCGAGTGTGAATGTAAGTGGCAGGTATAGATTGCGATCGCTGAACCATAAACTTGAACGTCCTCGCTCGGCAGTCTACTTCATTTGGGCTGAAATAAATCATTTCCCATCCAATCGATGCGATCGTCGGATGGTCGCGAAGGCATCACACTAGCAAAGCTTGCGGCATCGTCAACGCTTCCCTTGCCACTGTACCTGGCTTGCATCGGATAGGGGAAGAGGGGACGTGTCCTGACGATTTTGGCACTGTCGCTTGTTGTTCCACGGGTTGGGTTGCTAAACCCACCTCCAGATGCATCATCAGTCATTTGAGCCGCCGTGAGTCGATTCGGAGGTTTGCCTTGTTCTACCCATGCCACGATCGCAGTGAGCCAGTCTACCCGACTCGGACTTGTGCCGCCTTGACAGTGATATACACCGGGTAACATGAACAGCCGAGCAAATCGCTGCACAGATGCAAGCCCTCCCATCGTGTCTTGCATCGCTTGGTAATAAGCGATCGTTCCCAACGGTGGAATCGCAGGATCAGACCAACCATGATAAAGAATGAGTTTGCCCCCGCGATCGCGGAACAGTTTGAGATTGGGATTGGTTGCGTTGTAAATTTCGCCCAGAGGACGCAGTTGATCGAACCCTTCACGGGTAAATTTCCAGTCTTTGTAGGAGTATGACGCGGGAGGACTTTTTGGAAATGCGAGATATTTTAGATAGCTGTTCGCAATATCCGCCGCGATCGGAGGCATTCCCGGTCTACCCACGCTCCACCCGTTCCAACCTAGTTCTGATCCAACTGTCTTACTGCCTGGATAGAGTAGTTTGCCATTGCGATCGACTGCACCCTTGTAGAGTTTTTGGGCAACGGTCACTTGATCTGCTGTCAAGCAGTTTGACGGATTGCGATCGCTAGAACACCGTAAGGATTCAGGCTGAAAGGTGCAGGCTCTCGGATCGGTGATTTGTCTGTCAACCAAACCATCTTTCCCATCACAGTTTGCGATCGCAGCGTTATAAAGTAGCGTCAGGTTATCCGAAGTCAGAATCGAGTTGCCTTGTGGATCAAGATTCGCGATCGCGTTCCACGGTTCGTATTCTCCATTTAAGGGAGCTTGGATTGCAGCAGGCGCTCCAGCAATAATGCCGTTGAAATCATCTGGATATCGCTGTGCTTCCATTAGAGCTTGTCTCCCCCCATTAGAGCAGCCCTGAAAGTAAGAGTAGCTAGGAGTTTTTCCATAGAATTCTGTGAGGATTGCCTTTGCTGCCAAAGCCGTGACATGCTCGGAGCGATACCCAAAATCCTGGCGAAGCTGAGGTTGATCTAGCCCCCAAAGGGCGCTGCCTCCTCCCATCTCGCTGCCAACATGCCCCGTATTATCAAAGGCAACAGCAAAGTTTTGGTTCAGTGCGGTGATACATTCAGGCGAGGCTCTCAATCCGCCGCAATAGCCGCCGCAACCCACCTGAAGGTAGCGATCGTTCCAGTTTTGGGTAGGTAAGCGCATTTCAAACTGAATCTGTGGCGTGATGTATCCTTTCACATTGCAGTATTCAGGAGTCTGATTGCTAGAAGCCACCACTTGAGCAGACAAAAGTGCGGTAGGCGCATTAGGAATGCTTGAAAAATCTCGCTGAGTTAAAGCAACACATCGTTTTGATTGCAGTGGTGGTGTTGGGTTCTGCGCGATGTTAGAAGTTGCATTGAGGTGATGAGGGAGCGATCGAGCGGTGGTTCGAGGGCGGTAAAAACGAGGATAGCAGTGTGAATGCCAGCACTAGCGTAATTAGGAAACTAGCCCAAAGTAATGATCGCCATCTTTGGGATTGCACGCTGAACCTCCTCTTATAGATTGAAATACGACTTTCCTGACCCAGCAATCGTTCAATATTCTATCAATCAAATTTTACCAGGTACGTCTAGAAAACGCCTCACTCTAAGGTCAGAATTCAAGGTGCTTGAAGATAACTTTCTAACATACTAATCAGCTTTTAACTGCGCCCCCACCGACAACTTGGCGGTATAACGACACAGTTGAGCGGACACGAGGTTGAGCCGAGATAAGTAAGGGATTGAACGGAAATAAGAACTGAAAACCCTTGATTTTTCGTTACCTACAACAGTGTTGCGTACAATAAAGTAGCAAATTACCAAACCTATGTAGGATAAACATTTTCAGCCTCTATTTCCGAAATCGCAGCTATCTCGGCTCAACCTCGATTCGAGCTAACTGCGCGAATTGCGGTGAGTTGGTGTTCTCTTTGAGACACAGATTTTGTCCAATTTGTGGCTGTGCTTATAAAACGCCCGTCAAAACCGCTAAAACGCTTTGATAACTTTTTTTCTCAAACCCTTTATCCGCAATACTTTCAGGCTATCTTGCCCCTGGTGACAGCTTCGCTATATCTACGCCAAATTTCTTAAATAAACTTTTTTGTAACCTTTCTAGTACGCTGGGTTTTTCTGCCCGTGAAGGGTAGTGGAACCCAACAAAGTTGGGGGCTGATGTTGGGTTGCCACTGCTTACGCCAACAAGCTTTAATTACTAGTGTAATTACAAGTGTTTAAGTAATATCTTTTATTCTAAAATAGTCACAATTTGTAGCCTATATTACGCAGAAATGCCTGCCGTGCCTTAACGTCATCTGTAGTTTCTACACCTTTAGGTGCAAACCCATCGACAACTCCCAAAATGCCTCTTCCCTGTTCAGTTTCAGCAATAATCACTTGCACCGGATTTGCTGTAGCACAATAAATATTACAAACTTCCGGACATTGCTTAATCGCATTTAAAAAGTTGATTGGAAAAGCATCTTTAAGCAAAATGATAAAGCTGTGTCCTGCACCTAAAGACTGTGCATTATTAGTTGCTACTGATTCCAAATTACGATCATTACCTGCAACTCGAATTAAACATGGTCCCGATGCTTCACAAAAAGCAATACCAAATTTGACCTGTGGCGATATGCCCACCATTATTTCGTATAAATCTTCAACAGTCTTAATAAAATGTGTTTGACCGATGATGACATTACAACCTTCTGGAATTTCGATTGCCACTGACTTAAGTTCCATATTATTGACCTCTTTACAAATAAAAATTATCTACAGCAATTCTATATGATTTGTGAAAATTCACTCCTGTCCAGAAACCCGGTTTATAAATTTTCACGAATTCTCAACTTAGTTGACTGCGAAACTTCACAGCGCTTGTACTTAAAAGAATTATTGCAAATACAATGAGAGCAATTACATGAGGATAAAGAATATTTAAGCCAAAA
Organism: Heteroscytonema crispum UTEX LB 1556; assembly: GCA_044006015.1. Taxonomy (GTDB): domain Bacteria; phylum Cyanobacteriota; class Cyanobacteriia; order Cyanobacteriales; family Nostocaceae; genus Heteroscytonema; species Heteroscytonema crispum. The sequence goes on along the minus strand of JBIPDF010000015.1, from coordinate 101,238 downwards.
ATTAATAGTTGTAAAATTGGTGAAACAGTCAGAAGAAAAATTAACTGTTTATTCCGGCGCATCTGAGATATTTCTTTAAACGCCAATGACCAAAAGCGACTATCAAAAACTCTACGAATAAATTTCATAACTTTAAATTCGTTAAAAACCTAAACAACAAACTACCAACTACCAACTAACCACTAACAACCCTTCGGGTTCACCAGTCGCCTGCGCTCGTGTTACCCTCCCGCAGCGCTGGTGAACCAACAACTAACAACTAACTAATTCAGTTGATTTCGGAATTTATTGCTACTAATTGCTAAAAGAATGAGTGCGAAAAGTGCTAGGGCTATGGCGTGAGGAAATAAGACCTCTAAACCAACTCCTTTCAGAAGAATTCCTCGGATAATTGCGACATAATGACGTAATGGGTTTAGCCATGATAAATATTGGAAAAATACAGGCATACTTTCAATTGGAGTAATGGTTCCAGAGAGGGTGTTAAGCGGCATATTGATGAAAAATGCTGTAAGTTGGGTACGAATTTGATTGGGTGAAACGGTGGCTAACAAAATGCCTATGCTAATACCAACAAAAATGGAGAGACTGGAAAGTATTAAAAATAGAATAAAGTTACCCCTAAAGGGAAGATTAAATACTAGGCGCGATATCCCTAATGCTAAGAAGACATCGAATATTAAAAGCAAAAATAAGGGTACGACTTTTGCTAGCAAAATTTCCCAGTCGGCGGCGGGTGTCATTAATAATTGTTCGAGGGTGCCCGATTCTTTTTCCCGGACTACGGTCGCTGCTGATACTAATGAACTCATTAAAGTTAAGATTAATCCTAATACACCAGGCACTAAAAACCAGCTACTAATTAAACCAGGGTTGTAAAGGATATTAACCCGTGGTTCAATCAGTGGTGATAAACCTTCCTTATTCAGGTTTTGGCTGTAATTGCTGACAATTTGAGAGGTGTATCCACTCGCAATACCAGCAGTATTTGCGTCCACTGCATCAACCAAAATTTGAATTTCAGCAGGTCGTTGTTGTTGAATGTAACTGTTAAATTCTGGTGGAATAACTAGTCCGGTGGTGATATGTCCTTCGCGGACTTGTTTTCCTAGTTCTTTTTGGCTGTTAGCGTAGCGCTTGACAGTAAATACACCATTTTCGGTAAAGGCTGAGATTAATTCCCGACTGGCGGTCGTTTTGGAGTAATCAACGATTCCCAATTTTAGGTGATTGACATCGGGACTCAAAGCAAAACCGAAGACAAGTAATTGTATTGTCGCTGGAAAAATTAACAAAAATATGAGTTGTTTGTTTCCAAGGGTTTGGTGCATTTCTTTCATCACCAGCGACCAAAATCGACTGTCGAAAAAATTGCTTAATAAGGAAGGAAAAATTAAAAAGGAAGGAATTATTTTTGATTGACGTGTTGTTATGGGTGTTTTTCCTTCAGGAAGTTGCATCCGCCCAAGAATGCGAATGGAAGCAACAAAAAGTAGCGTGCAAAATGCGAAAAGAATTAGCGGAACGTGCCATACTCCCGCCCATCCGGTTCCCCTGACAAAGGCGTCGCGGGTAACTTGAATGTAATAGCGTGCGGGGACAATATAGGAAACAATTGATAAAGGAAAAGGTATATTATCAACGGGATAAATAAAGCCGGAAAGTAAGTAAGCTGTTAAAAACCCTGTGGTTGTGACACCCTGAACCGCTGCACTTTGGGTGCTGGTACGCGAACCAATGAACAATCCAAATAAGACGCTGGCGCTGAGATAGAGGGGGGTAGCAATAAAAAACGGTGTTGGATCGTAAGCAAATCCTAACTGAAAAATAATGGCACCAGGTACAATGATGCATAGTGCTTGCATGAGGCTAATGAGCAGGTATGCCAAGCCTTTACCTAATACAAGTTCAGCGGCGCTGAGACTGGTTGAGTAAATTTGCAGTATCGTTCCTTGTTCCTTATCGCGTACCATTGCGATCGCACTCAGCAATGATGGAAAAATCCACAAATTAACGGCGAATACTCCCGGTACAACATACAGCGCTTCTTTGCGTCCGGGATTAAACCACTGGCGAATATGGGCGATAACGCGATTGGGTACAGCTTGCAAATTATTACTTTGCAAGAAAAATCTGGTAGTGGCGCGGATACTATTTTTAATTACCCTTGCATTGTTACCATCAGTTCCATCAATTAAGACTTGAATCAAACTTGTTTTATTAGCTTTGATATGACTGCTAAAATCCGGTGGAATAATGACTACAGCTTTGGCTAAACCACTATCTATAATTTGGTTTGGCTTGGGTACATTTTCCCTACTTCCCCAAGCTACAGGGTGAAACTGGTTTGTTGCAAATAGACGTTCAATATAAGCACGACTTGTAGGACTGCGGTCAAAATCTTGAACTGCAAGGGGAATGTTTTTTGCCTCTAGTCGGATGGCAAAACCAAATAGCAGCAATGTAATCAAAGGTAACGCAAACGCCAGCGCTACAGTTAGGCGATCGCGCCGAAATTGTATTAACTCTTTGACACACTGGTGGAAAATGCGCTTCATAACTAAAAGTTAGGAGTTAGGAGTTAGGAGTTAGGAGTTAGGAGTTAGAAGTTTTTAATTTGAAGTTGGGAGGAAGTTAGTAATTTGGATTTTGGAATTTTTAATTATTAACTATTGTCACTCCTAATTCATAACTTTTAACTCCTAATTCATAACTTTTAACTTTTAACTCCTAACTATTTTTGAGCGCGTTGGACAATACCAATAAAGGCATCTTCTAATGAAAATGGAATGCTGCGAATCAAGCGAATTTCTAAATTTTCATCTTGAAGTAAGGAACGCACTTGTGCTATTTCATTATCGGGATTTTCAAGAACTAGGTGCAACTTTGAACCAAATAACGATACCTGCCACGGTTTAAAATGTAATTTCAATAAGTCATATGCAACTTGCACTTTATCTATAGCAATTTCAATCAATTGTCCCGGTTGTTCGGCTTTAATTTGTGTGGGCGAACCTTGGGCAACCATTGCACCTGCAACCATAAATCCCATGCGATGACAATGTTCGGCTTCTTCTAAGTAGTGTGTTGTCACTAACACTGCGGTGCTATTACGGGCAAAGTCATCAATTAAGCGCCAAAATTGCCGCCTTGCTAGGGGGTCAACGCCTGAAGTCGGTTCATCTAAAAATAAAATCTCTGGTTCGTGCATCACTGAAGCACCAAATGCTACCCGCTGTTTCCAACCTCCGGGTAGTCTGCCGGTGAGCATATTTTCTTGTCCAACCAAACCACAAGTTTCGAGAACCCATTCTATTTTGTTGCGGCGCTGTTTGCGGGGAATGCCATATACTCCGCAGTAAAATTCGAGATTTTCAATGACGCTTAAATCATCATAAAGTGTAAATTTTTGGCTCATATAACCGATGCGCTGGCGTACTGCTGGACTCCGCAAATTACCAACTTTTCCTGCTAGGGAAACTTCGCCAGATGTGGGAGTGAGGAGTCCGCACAACATTTTAATTGTGGTGGTTTTGCCTGCACCATTTGCACCTAAAAGACCGTAAATTTCACCGTAGTGAATATCTAAGTTAACGTTCTTTGTTGCGTGAAAATTACCAAAAGTTTTCCAAAGATTTTTCGCACCGATCGCAACGGGAGAGGAGGGGGAGAGGGGGGGAGAGGGGGAGGGGGAGAAATCGTTGAAAAACTTCCCCCTCTCCCCCACTCCTCCACTCCCCCACTCGATTCGTGTGCGGGGAAATTGAATAAATTTCGGATCGGAACCCTGTTGGCGAAGGCGGGTGACGAAGACGTTTTCTAGGGTTGCGTCGGCGGGTTCGATGCTGGCTTGAATATTATGTTTGCTAAGAATTGATTGAATTTGTTGGGTGTCGGTTTGGGCATTTTTGACGAGTACATCCAAGCGATCGCCAAATGTCTGCACGTCCACAACGCCTGTTTTGCCATTACTACTTGCTTCCAAAAGTAGATTTTCCGCCGCCTGCAAATCATTTGCACGCAATTCCAACCGCTGCAACCCCAAACGCGATCGCAATTCCGCCAAGGTGCCAATTTGCTGAATTTGCCCGTCGTACATCAAGGCGATGCGGTGACAGCGTTCGGCTTCATCAAGGTAAGGCGTTGCAACAACTATTGTCACTCCAGATGACGATAACTCTGCAAGTACGTCCCAAAACTCGCGCCTGGATACGGGATCTACTCCTGTTGTCGGTTCATCTAACAGCAAAACTTCGGGTTGCGAAATCAACGCACAACATAACGCCAGCTTTTGTTTCATCCCACCTGATAATTGTCCCGCCAAGCGATCGCTAAATTTTTCCAAGTTCATTAAACGCAGATATTTGATGCGGCGTTCGTGAAATCGGTTTTCGGGAACTTGACGCAGCCCAGCGTGATAACGCAGGTTCTCATTGATACTTAAATCTAAATACAGCGAAAATTGTTGCGTGAGATAACCAATACCCAATCTCGCTTCGCGAGGTGAACGCTCCAGTATTTTTACATTTCCGCCTGTGGCTTCCATCACACCACCCAGAATGTGAAAAGTTGTAGTTTTACCCGCACCATCGGGACCAATTAAACCAAATATTTCACCGCGCTGAACTTCAAAGTCGATACCGCGAACCGCTGTAAATTTTCCGTATTGTTTGAATAATCCCTCTACTTCAATTATTGGAATGTAAAAGTTTTGAGTTCTTAGCTTCGTTTTTTGAGTTGAATTTTCTAATTCAAAATTAGGTGTATATGTCATGGTTATGTAAGAGTTTTGAGTTCTTAGCTTCGTTTTTTAAGTTTTGAGTTTTCTAATTCCAAATTACGTACGTGTATATGTCATGGTTATGTAAGAGTTTTGAGTTTTGAGTTAGAATGTCAGAACTTTTAATTTTGAGTTGGAGTGAAAATGTGAAAATTTTGAGTTTTGAGTAATAGGTTGTTAATTTTGAGGGTTAAGTTGGGCATAATAATCTCGAAATATAATTTGTGAGGTTGGAAGGTATGGCAGAAAGTCTGATTCAAAAGGAGAGTTTTGAGTTTGCTTTAGAAATTATCCGGTTATACCTAGACCTTCAAGATAAACGTGAGTATGTTTTGTCTAAGCAATTATTAAGGAGTGGTACGAGTATTGGGGCTAATGTTGAAGAAGCTAGTGCAGCTCAAAGTCGCAAGGATTTTTTGTCAAAGATGTCTATAGCTTCTAAGGAAGCCCGAGAAACTAAATATTGGCTCCGACTACTGAAAGAATCAAAGATGGTAGATGTTGATGTCACGCAAGCAATAAATAGCGTTAACGAACTTATTCGTATCCTTACTTCTATAGTCAAAACCACCAGTGAAAATCTCTAACTCAAAACTCAAAACTCAAAAAACGAAGCTAAGAACTCTTACTTAATATCGATTTCGGCATCTGCAGGCATTCCCGGTTTGGCAAATCCAGCTGGATTATCAATACTAAGTTTTACACCAAATACTTGTTCAACTCTGTCTTGTTTAAAGTAAATATTTTCTGGTGTAAATGAAGCTTGGGTATCAATTGCAATAATGTGGGCGCTTAATGGTTTATTTGGGTCAGAATCAAGCCATACTTTCGCTGGTTGTCCAACTTTAATTTTACCAATTTTACCTTCGGGAATATAGCCGCGCAGATATACAGTATTGGGGTCAATTACTGTTAGTAATGTTCGACCGCTACCTACAACTGCACCCGGTTCCACGCTACGGGCAGTGACTACGCCATCTATTGGACTAATAACGTTGAGATAGGCGATTTGTGCCAAAATTTGTTTTTCCGCAGCTTGGGCACTTTTAACATCAGCTTGGGCGGCTGCAAGTTGGGTTTTGGCAATGTTTAATTGTTTGCGGAGTTGTTGAATTTTATTAGTGCGAATATCTGGATTCAAGCTTGCAGTTTGGGCTTGGACTAATGCCGCTTGGGCAACATTTACTTGTTTGGTGGCTGCATTAACTCCCGATTGACGCGCTTTGACTGCAGATTCGGCTGTTTCTAAAGCTGTTTGTGCTTGGTCGTATTGTTGTTTGTTATATGCGCCTTCGCGGTAGAGTGCAAAATAGCGATCGCGTGTCATTTTCGCCAATTTCGCAGCTGCAATCGATGAATCTAATTGCGCTTTGGCTTCACTTAACTGAGCTTCGGCTGCGGCTATTGCAGATTGCGCTTGGTCGATTTTACCGCGTGCCTCGCCTTGCGATTGTTGTAAATTGAGTTGGGCTTCTTCGATTTGCGTTTCAATGACACTAATTTGTAAAGTCGCTTGTTGGGCTTGTTGTTGTGCGGCGGTAATTTTTGACTTTGCGCCACTTAGTTGTGCTTGAATTTCCGCATCATCTAACTTAGCAATTACCTCACCTTTTTGCACGCGATCGCCTTCACGCACCGCTACAAAATTCACTCTTCCCGGAATTTTGGCACCAATATCTGTTTCGTAGCCTTCGATGCGTCCGCCCAGTTGCAACCCAGTAGCTACGGGACGATGCAAGTAATACCAAGTTGGTGTACCAATGGCTGCAACCGTTACCAACCCACCTAAAAGCCAAAGTAACGCTTTAGAACCGCCTTTCGGTTTTTCAGGTGGTTCAACAGGCTTTTGTGGTGTTAATATTTCCGGTGGTTTTGTCCCATTTGGCGATTGTGGAACTAATTGGGTTGTCATAGCGGTAACCCTCGGTAGATATTGCGGCAATGATTGCTGTTCTATCTTGAGGTTAGATTCTAAACTTGAGGAACTTGTGAGGGATAGTGAAGATGTAAAGATGCGATCGCCTATTTTTACTTTAGAAAAATTATTATTACCTTTGTTTATATTTAGAATTTCTGGCGTGGTAAATAAAGATAGTACGCAAATACTGTCAAATGACTAGAACTCCCTTTGACCAATTTTCCAAGCAATTTTTGGAAGAGTTCTTAACACCCTTGGGCGAAGTCAAGCCAAATATGGAAGTACCTGGAGAATCCAGATTTACTGATATTTGGTTCGCCCCATCACCCCAACCAACTGCGAATCCTGAAACACTCGGTTTGTTGGGCAGAATAGCCAGCACTCCATGCTTGCTAGAACCCTTTCGCAATCAACCCACACCAACAGAAATCCGCAATTGCTTGCTCAAACTATTTTTAGTGCAAGCAGACTTTCAGCGTCAAGCCAGGCGTGGAGAAGAACGCATTCTTGAAACCGAACTCCCTCAGTTGTGGATTTTTGCCTCTTCTGCATCAGATACCCTGATAGGCGGATTTCGTGCCAGTCCCGATGAAACTTGGTTAGAAGGGGTATATTTTTTAGCAACATACCTAAAGACAGCAATTATTGCCATCAACCAACTACCCCGCACACCGGAAACTCTTTGGCTGAGACTTTTGGGTAAAGGCGTAACCCAACAACAAGCAATTGCAGAAGTAATTGCCCTACCTGTTGACAATCAGAAGCGTTCCACAGCTTTAAGATTGTTAGCAAACTGGAAGATTAGTATAGAAGCAAGGGCAGAGATTGACCAAGAAGAGAGGGATTTAATTATGACATTATCCCAGGCTTATTTAGAGTGGGAACAAAAAACCGAACGACGCGGGATGCAGCAAGGACAACGCCTTGTAGTTGAGAACCTTCTCAAAGTCCGCTTTGGTGAACTTGATGAACAACTTGCTGGTATCATTCCATCGTTACTGGAGTTACCAACTGAGGAATATACGCGCCTGCTGCTGCAATTGTCTCAAATTTCTCGTGAAGAGTTATTAGCGCGGTTTCAATCTCCAGGTACGTAATAATACCTCTGTTGGATTTTGGATTTTGGATTGAGCAGCGAGAGCATCGCAAACGTGTAAATTTGTAATGCGGGCATATTGCCCGCGTTTTTTATACCATTCCACGTTAATCGCGATACATATAAACCTTGTAGAGACGTAATATATTACGTCTCTACATTGTCCTGAGTTGTATCAGGGTTGGAAAACACGCCCTAACCCTACTCACAAAATCCTCACATTTTTTAATTAACTTCAATAAAGGGATAGAGGAATTGAATCGCTTTGTTTGCCTCTAGGAGTAATTATCATGATTCCTTGCAGCAACATTCGCAACATCGGGATTTCCGCACACATCGACGCGGGGAAAACTACGCTTTCGGAGCGAATTCTCTACTATACAGGCAAAATCCACAAGATTGAAGAAGTTGGCGGCGATGGCGATGGTGCAACGATGGATTACATGGAACTCGAACGCGAGAAGGGTATCACCATTACCTCTGCATCTGTCACTTGCTTCTGGAATGATACGCAAATCAATTTAATTGATACACCCGGACATGTGGATTTTACGATAGAAGTTGAGCGATCGCTTCGAGTGTTGGATGGTGCAATTATGGTATTGTGCGGTGTTGCTGGCGTACAGTCCCAGTCAATTACGGTAGACCGGCAAATGAAGCGCTACCGGATACCCCGCATTGCTTTTATTAACAAACTCGATAGAGTAGGTGCAAATCCTTTTCGCGTTGTTGATGCATTGCGAGAGAAGTTAAATTTAAATCCTGTGGTGCTTCAATATCCCATCGGTTCGGAAGATGAGTTTGTAGGAGTTATCGATTTAATTGAGATGACTGCAAACTATTTTGAAGGTGAAAATGGCGAAAATTGGGTGAAAAAGCCGATTCCGGAAGCTTTACAAGCACAAGCACAAATCGCACGCGATAAACTCCTCGACCAAATATCTATCCACTCAGAATTGATGATGGAAAAGTTGCTGAGTGGTGAAGAAGTACCCAAACAAATGATTTGGGATACGATTCGTTTGTTAACCTTAAATTTGGAATTTACGCCGGTGTTGATGGGTTCGGCGTTCAAAAATAAAGGTGTGCAAAATTTACTTGATGCAATTGCGTTGTATTTACCTTCTCCTTTAGAAAGGGAAGTTATTACCGCTATCGATGTCCCGTCAGCAACCAAGGTACAAATTTACCCCAAACCATCTGATGCAGTGGTAGCGATCGCATTTAAACTGATTGATGATGAATTTGGTCAGTTAACCTACACTCGCCTGTATTCTGGAACATTACATCAAGGCGATCGCCTTTACAATAGCCGCACGAAAAAACAAGTCCGCGTCAACCGCTTGGTAAGAATTGAGGTTGACAAGCGACAAGAATTACAATTTGCAGAAGCGGGGGAAATAGTTGGGTTGATAGGTGTTGATTGTGCATCCGGTGATACCCTTTGTTCTCTCGGTACAAATCTTTCCTTGGAAGGGATATTTGTACCGGAACCAGTGATGACGATCGCGATCACCCCAAAAAGCCAAGAAGATATTGACCGAATTTCTAAGGCTTTACACCGCTTTGTCAGCGAAGACCCCACATTACACGTTAGCACTGACCCCGAATCCCATAAAACTTTGATGTCGGGCATGGGTGAGTTGCATCTGGAAATATACTTAGAACGGATGAAAAGAGAATACCATGCAGAAGTTTACGTTAGTGCGCCTGCAGTTGCCTATCGCGAGACAATTAGCCAGTCTGCAAGCTTTGATTATACGTTGAAAAAACAAACTGGTGGTGCCGGACAATACGCCCACGTCACAGGACGTTTGGAACCTTGCGAAGAATCTTTTATCTTTGAAAACCGAATAGTTGCTGGTGTAATTCCCAAGCAATTTATTGCAGCTTGCGAACAAGGATTTAAAGATGCATTAAAAACCGGATGGCTGAAAGGTTATCCAATTATGGGAGTGAAGGTAATTCTAGAAAGCGGTTCGCACCATCCAATTGATTCTTCTGAAATGGCGTTTCGCTTTGCAGCTAGACAAGGCTTCGAGGAAGGATTTGCAAAGGCTAACCCAACACTTTTAGAACCGATGATGCTGTTGGAAGTTGAAACGCCAAGCCAATTTTTAGGACGCATTCAAGGTAAATTGTTATCCCGGCGTGCCTTATTGCTGGGTTCCGAGACGCGGGATAACGATGTAGTGATTCGTGCAGAAGTACCGCTAGCAGAGATGTTTGGCTATTCTACCGAAGTGCGATCGCTTTCTCAAGGTATGGCAACTTTTTCAATGGAATTTGCCGAATATCGACAGTTACCACAAAACTTGGTTAACGAAATTAAAGTTTAGAAGAGTTTTGAGTTTTGAGTTATTAGCTTCGTTTTTTGAGTTTTGAGTTAAAAACCTAAAATCCAACTCCTAACTCCTAATTCGTAATTCCGCGCCTCATAACTCATAACTCATAACTCATAACTCCTAACTTTTAATGATGGTGGTGGTGATGGTGATTTACAGCTAACTCTGGATTAACCGTCATTGATTGTTGTGATATCAATTCGGCAATATGAGGATTCGCCCAATCAGCCGCCATTGCTAAAAATTCCGGGTCGTCGTTTACACAAGCCATTTGGATATAATTCACACCAGAATGCTTTTTCTCCAGCGCGTGGATAATGTGGTGAACATCCAATAAAGTTTCATGGTTTTCTGTCGCAAAACCAATCGGCATAAATATCACCGCTTTTGCACCTAATTGAATCAGGTTTTTTGCAGCTTGTTCGGCGTTTGGCTGCGTCCATTCAATTAAAGGTGTATCGTGATTTAACCAACCCACAGAAATTAAAGGGTAGCGGTTAATCAACTTATCCCGTACCAAATCATACAGTGCTTGACTTTCGATTATTCCCGAGGTAAAGCCTTTAGCTTTGTGGGGACAACCGTGATTCATTAGCACAATGCCGATTTCAGAAGGTAAATAGGCGGCGGCTAAATCGGCGTTAATTTTCTTCTCAACCAGATGCGCCATCAAATCGATGTAGGCTGGTTCGTTGTAAAAAGAAGGAATGTAACGCTGTCCTTTTACCCAGTGTTCATTACCATCAGCTAAATCAGCAAGGGCATTGTTAACTTGCTCGATCGCAATTCCACTAGTGAAAATAGAGTCAACAACCAACAACGGGTAAATTAGTATTTTGTCAAAGCCTTGGTTTTTGATTTCCGCCAAAACTTGCTTCGGCAGAAAGGGAGCGCAGAAATTAAAAGCTTTGAAAACTTGGATGCGATCGCCCCATTTTTCTTGCAAATTTTTCTCAATACCTGCCCGTTGTTGTTCAAAGATAGCGTTGTGTGGAGAAATGAAATCGTGGTGCGTGTGTCCCCATTCGTGGCGGTCAAATAACGCCAAAAGCTTTGCCAAAGGCGGATAAATCCAAGTTGGTACGGGTGCAAATTTTGCCGTCAGGAGATTTAAAGCCTGTTCGTTATAGTTAGCGAAATCTTCGTAGCTTTCGACTTCGCCATAGCCCATGAGTAACACGGCTACTCGGTCTTGACTTGATAATGAATCGTGGGAGTGTTGCAGTTTTTCCGGCGTGGCTACCACAATGGTGTCCTCAATATAACCAGAGTGAAGAATTTAGAGCATAGTCTTATTTTTAGGACTTACGCTTTCATTGTCTGAAAAGCCTGATCTCAGTGCGGTAATTGATGAATTACCGCTATGAACAGAATTTTTTTGCGTAAGTCCTGATTTTTTGCTTTGCTCATAAATTATTATCCCATCCGGGGGGATAGGATAACTACAAAAATAAAAACAATATTTCCAAAGGCGTACTGTTGCGCTTACCGTATCCTTCTGGCAGGAGAGGGGGAGAGGGGGAGACAAGGGCAGACAAGGGGAGACAAGGGAGACAAGGGAGACAAGGGAGACGACTTGGAGGACATGGGTGAATTTTCCCAATGCAGGGCAGCCTCGTGCCACGCCACATGCTTCAACCGGGGGAACCAAGGCGCTTCAGTGGCTCCTCTGCCCCCCGCAGGACAGCCTCCTGCCACGCCACATGCTTCAACCGGGGGAACCCCGAAGGGCGCAGTGGCTCCTCTGCCCCCTGCCTTCCATTGATTGACAGTGCCTATTAATACCTTTGCGCTAAGTTAAAACAACGATTTTCCTGTGGGTTGCTGTAAATAAATGTTATATTTACGACTGATTGTTCGTCCAGACAACACAATTGTGAAAGCTGCCAAATCAAAGACAGATGAGTGTAATCATTTGCCCGGGAATCCACGAACCAGCCTTAACTGAAAGCTTTGTATCAGCTTTGCTTGAGTTGAATTCTGATAACTCAAGGCGGTTGACATCAGTAAATTTACTTAAATACCCGGCTGAGGGGTTTTTAGCTTTATCAGGATTTCACATTGTGGAGTTTTTGAGCGTAAACGCGGAACGGCTTGTCGTTAGACATAGCTTATCCAATAAGTTAGAATCGCCACTGGTATTTATTAGCTTTAGTGCTGGTGTGGTTGGGGCAATAACAGCCGCTTATTGGTGGCAGTTGTTGGGAGGTCATGTCAAAGCATTTATTGCTATTGATGGATGGGGTGTACCGCTGTGGGGTAATTTCCCCATCCATAGAATGAGTCATGATTATTTCACCCACTGGAGTTCATCTTTGCTTGATAGCAGGCATAATAACGATAACTTTTACGCCGACCCACCTATTGACCATTTACAAATGTGGCGATCGCCCGAAATGGTACAAGGTTGGTGTGTAGACTCATCTAGTGGAGGTTCCCCGCCCCAAGTTCGCCTGACTGCGGCCGAGTTTTTGTATATGCTTTTAAAGCGCTATGAAGAAAATTAGTCCGGAAAACCTAGTTGGCAAACAGGAGTGAGAAATAAAAGTGGGGAATTGGGCATGGGGCATTGGGCATTGGGCATTGGAAAAATTCACCCATGTCCCCCACACCCGTCGTCCCACACCCGTCGTCCCACACCCGTCGCCCCAAGTCGTCCCCCCTCCCCCCCTCCCCCCCCTCTCCCCCTCTTCCCTCTACCCAACTTACTACCCCAAATTTTCTAATGTTTCCAACCGAACCTGCTGCTGTTAATAACGGATTTGCCGCCCTGCTAAAAAACCGTGGTTTTATGCTGCTATGGATTGGACAATTAGTATCCCAACTAGCAGATAAGGTTTTTTTTGTTTTATTGGTAGCCCTGCTGAAATACTATGTACCGCCTGCAGGTGTACCGGAAAAGTTTATGTACACCATTTTGATGGTGGTATTTACAATACCCGCAATTCTTTTTGGTTCGGCTGGTGGTATTTTTGTTGACCGCTTTCCCAAAAAGCTAATTATGATTGGCTCTGATGTGGTACGCGGACTTTTTACAATGGCGATTCCCTTTTTGCCACGGGAATTTCTCCTGCTACTGTTCATCACTTTTGCAATTTCTACAGTGACACAGTTTTTTGCTCCGGCTGAACAGGCTGCAATACCCCTTTTAGTACGGCGAGAGAATTTAATTGCAGCTAATGCCCTATTTAGCAGTACGATGATGGGTGCTTTAATTGTCGGGTTTTTGGTAGGAGAACCACTGTTAAGCCTTGCGAAAGACTGGATAGGAGAAGACTACGGTCAAGAGTTGGTTGTCGGCTTACTATACTTGCTATCGGCTGTAATTATGCAGCCGATTAATTTTAAAGAAAAGAAACACATAGAAGAAAAGCAACCTGTTATTCATCCTTGGGCTGACTTTAAAGAAGGCTTGCGCTATCTCACCAAAAACCGTTTAGTCTTAAATGCCATGTTGCAACTTGTGACTTTGTATTGCGTATTTGCAGCTTTAATGGTGCTGGCGATTCCCTTGACGGCAGAATTTGGCTTAGAAGAGAAAAAATTTGGGCAATTCTTAGCAGCTGCTGGTGTCGGAATGGTTTTCGGTGCAGGTATTTTGGGACAATGGGGTGAGAGATGCCATCACAAGCCCTTACCTTTAATTGGTTTTTTGAGCATGGCGCTGGTTTTAGGGATGTTCACTTTTACCCACAGCTTGCCTTTAGCTATTGGACTTTGTATTTTGTTGGGTGTGGGTGCGGCTTTAGTGGGCGTACCGATGCAAACTTTAATTCAACAACAAACACCTCCAGCAATGCACGGTAAAGTTTTTGGCTTTCAAAATCATGCCGTTAATATTGCCCTTTCCGCACCTCTGGCAATTACCGGCTGGCTAACTGAAACCTTAGGCTTGCGAATTGTGCTGGTAGGAATGAGTCTTGTTGTCGCCACTGTTGGTCTTTGGGCTTGGCAAAATACCCGTCGCGTGTTGCAAGATGTAATCTAGCTGATGTAGATTATTGTTTATCCTTATATCTTAGGTAAAAAATAATGTATATCTATGATTAGAGTTTTAAATTAAAATGAAATTTTAACTACAGAATTCCAGTATCAAGTTAGCTATTATTTATTGCCTGAGGTTTGACCGTGCGATCGCGTTCCCCAATCAGTCCCCCACAAACCGAGAATCACACCCAATCTACTGTTCCTATCTCATCGCCACCAGCGACGCCCCAGCGTGCAACTGGTGGTTTCGCGCTGCTTGACAGCCTCAAGCGTCACGGCGTTGAATATATTTTTGGCTATCCCGGTGGTGCGATTCTACCAATTTATGACGACTTGTATAAGGTAGAAGCCAGTACTGGTGGTATTAAACACATACTGGTAAGACACGAGCAAGGTGCAGCCCATGCTGCTGATGGCTACGCCCGCGCTACTGGGAAGGTAGGTGTGTGCTTTGGTACTTCTGGCCCGGGGGCGACTAATTTAGTAACGGGCATCGCCACCGCCTATATGGACTCAATCCCGATGATTGTGGTCACGGGACAGGTATCAAGACCGGTAATTGGTACGGATGCATTCCAAGAAACTGATATTTATGGAATTACCCTACCGATAGTTAAGCATTCTTATATAGTGCGCGATACTGCCGACATGGCGCGAATTGTTGCTGAAGCTTTCCACATCGCCAGCACAGGGCGTCCGGGACCAGTTTTAATTGATGTTCCTAAGGATGTGGCGTTAGAAGAATTTGATTATTTGCCTGTAGAACCGGGTTCAGTGAAGTTACGCGGATATCGTCCCACAGTCAAGGGAAATCCCCGGCAAATTCAGGGGGCAATTCAGTTAATTCGTGAAAGTCGCCGTCCGTTATTGTATGTCGGTGGAGGCGCGATCGCATCCGGTGCCCATGAAGAAGTTAAACAACTGGCTGAGTTATTTAATATTCCCGTCACCACTACATTGATGGGTATTGGTGCCTTTGACGAACATCATCCCCTCGCTTTGGGTATGTTAGGAATGCACGGCACAGCCTACGCTAACTTTGCCGTTAGTGATTGTGATTTATTAATTTGCGTCGGTGCGAGATTTGATGACCGCGTGACAGGTAAATTAGATGAATTTGCCTCCCGCGCCAAAGTGATTCACATCGACATTGACCCGGCGGAAGTTGGTAAAAACCGCGTACCAGAAGTGCCCATCGTCGGCGATGTGCGAAACGTGTTGGTTGACATCCTGCGGCGATGTAAGAAAACAGGTGAAATCGGTACACCCAACCAAACCCAAGAGTGGTTGAATTTAATTAACCGCTGGAAAGAAGAATATCCTTTGGTAGTGCCTCAACATCCCGACAGCATTTCGCCCCAAGAGGTAATTTCAGAAGTCGGCAACCAAGCACCCAATGCCTACTACACCACAGATGTCGGTCAACATCAAATGTGGGCGGCACAATTCTTGAAAAATGGTCCCCGTCGCTGGATTTCTAGCGCCGGTTTGGGAACTATGGGTTTTGGCTTGCCTGCAGCTATGGGCGCGAAAGTCGCATTCCCCGATGAACAAGTTATCTGTATCAGCGGTGATGCCAGCTTCCAAATGTGTTTGCAAGAGTTGGGGACACTAGCACAGTATGGTATCAATGTCAAGACTGTGATCATAAATAATGGTTGGCAGGGGATGGTGCGTCAGTGGCAACAAGCCTTTTATGGCGAACGTTATTCCTGCTCAAATATGGAAGTAGGGATGCCAGACGTTGAGTATTTGTGCAAAGCCTACGGAATTAAGGGCATGGTAGTACGCAACCGTGAAGAGTTAAAAGACGCGATCGCGCAAATGTTAGCTCATGACGGTCCGGTTGTGATGGATGTGCAAGTCACTAGAGACGAAAACTGCTATCCAATGGTAGCCCCAGGCAAGAGCAACGCTCAAATGATTGGTTTGCCCAAGTCGCCGAAAAAGGCTGTAGAACCAGTTTATTGCAGCAACTGCGGCGCAAAAAGCGCTGCTACCAACAACTTCTGCCCGGAGTGCGGAACTAAGTTGTAAACAGTGCTGAATTCTAAGTTCTGACCTTCGTGTCCTTTGTGTCTTCGCGGTTCAAAAATCTTTTTTAACCACGAAGACGCTAACAGCGCGAAGAAAAACCTTATTTTTACTGTACGCATTGGGGTGATGTCGATATCAATAATGCAGCGATGATTCGCGCCTTTCAACGGGCTGGATACAAGCAATTTGCCTCAATTCGACAATATCACTATGAGGTCAAAAATGGTAATGGCTAATAATTCGTGAGAAACGAGAATCCCGGTAACTCCTGCGAAACCGGGATTCTCAAACGCGTAAGTCCGATTTAACAACGCGATCGCGCTTCACCAGTCGCCTGGGTCGGGAAACCCTACCAAGGGCGCGAAGCTCGCCGGAGGGAATCTTCCCTCCGGCAGACTTCGCGCCCCAACAACCAACAACCAACCTTTAATTAGCAATTGGTACATTTTGAAACGCAGCAGTATCCGGTACAAAGATATCCAGGGTATTAACACCATCGGGAACCCTTAACCAGACATAAGCATCAGCCGAAGAATTTGGACGCAATTGGAACAAAGAAACACTTCCTGTTGAGCGATCTAAACCAACTCCTTTGTAGGTTTCGCTGGTATCAGGATTGCGGGCTGTTGTGCTTGAAACGGATATAATGTCACTACCACCAACTCCATCAGTTACCTGACGACGGATACGCATCTGGAGGTTGATTACATCACGGTTTCCTGACTGTGGATCTTTAATCCGCTTTGCTGAAAGTAATTCCACTTTGCCCTTATTACCAAAAGCAGGTTGGACAAATTGACCTGGCTGAATTCCGGAAGTTGTAGCGCTTGCTTGTGTTGCGTTTGGCGATGGTGATGCTGTTGGTGGTGGGGGTGTAGAATTTTCAGCGGGTGTTGGGGATGCTGGACTTGGTGCTTGATTGGGTAGAATTGGGTTGGGAGCGATCGCAATATTATTGCCTGTCTTTGCAGCATTCAGCGTCTGTCGCAGTGTGAAGACTTCGTAAGCAGCATAGCCACCGCACAACAAAGCCAAAGTTGACAGCAAGACAGCTACACTAGACAGGAATGTGTTCACGACTTTACCTCGATTGCACGTTTTTGCATATGTTTACTTAAAAACTTACAAGTTACATCTCTTGACATTCCGTTTATAGGGTACTTTTGCCTCTACAGTGAGTCTACACCTTGCCTTTCTGGTGGAATCCAAGATGTATTTGAAAGTATACCCAGAAGAACATATCCTCTGAGTTTTGCGTCTGGAAAAAATTACACTTCTTACATCAATCCTCAGTATCTCACTGAGGTTGCACATAATGTAATGATTTATGTGATGATTTTTCGTTAAATCTCACGCAAAGTGAGTTTATCATCCATCCCTCTGATGTGCAACATCGAGTTAGAGAGGATATCTTCTGCTACTTTTGGAATAGGTGTGTATCGAGTGATGTCCAAGAAAATTACTATTAGTTTGATGTTGCTGTTTCTCAGTAGCCACATTGGTGTCACGCAGCAAGCAGCGAAAGCACAAACACAAATACCAATACCAACACCAACACAAATACCAATACCAGTTGCACCGACAAGTACCCCAAAACCGATTTGTCCCGCCCAACTGGGTGCAAATATACATGCGGTGGTAAATCGTACCTTATTTAGTCGGGCGCGTTGGGGTATTTTGGTGCAACCTCTGGGTTCTAACCAAACTCTTTATAATAAAGATGGGCAAAAATATTTTACTCCAGCTTCTAATACTAAATTACTAACAACTGCGGCGGCGTTACAGCAATTGGGGGCAAATTTTCGCATTCGCACCTCTGTTTATCAAGATAGCGCTGGTGTTTTGCGAGTTGTGGGTAGGGGAGATCCAAGTTTTAGCGATACTCAGTTGCAAGCATTGGCGAAGCAGTTAAAAGCAAAGGGTATTAATCAAATTAACCAGTTAATTGCCGATGATAGTTATTTTCAAGGAGACATTGTTCACCCCAGTTGGCAATGGGAGGATCTTTATTCAGATTATGGCGCACCAGTCAGCAGCTTGAATTTGAATCAAAATGTTTTTGGTATTAGAATTGCACCGCAAGCTGTGGGTAAACCGATACAAGTTTCTTGGACTGATGGTAATGAGGCGAGACTGTGGCAACTTGCAAATCAGTCGGTGACAGTTGGGGAAAATCAAGACAACACTCTTAATATTACCCGCGATTTATCGGGAAGAATTTTGCGAGTTCAAGGACAACTACCATCTAATGCCGAGCCATTTTTAGTTAGTATACCTGTAGTTGACCCGAATTATTACTTCTTGCGGCGCTTTCGCAGTGCTTTGGCTGCCCAGAGAATTATCTTGGGACAAACATCGGTGGGAACTGCAAAAAATCAACAGGAATTAGCCGCTGTACAGTCGCCAGAGTTATCGGAATTGTTGATGGAGACAAATCAGAATAGTAATAATTTATACGCTGAGTCATTATTGAGAGCGATCGCTTTTAAACAACCCAGAAAACCAAATCAGTTTACTGTTGATGCTGGCTTAGAAGTTCTCAAAACCACTTTAACTCAATTGGGAGTCGATCCAATGGGTTATGTTTTGGTAGATGGTTCCGGTTTATCGCGGCGTAATTTAATTAGTCCGCTAGCTTTGGTGCAAACATTGCAAGGAATGGCAAAATCACCAGCCGCATCTGTGTTTCGCGTATCTTTACCAGTTGCGGGGAAAAGCGGAACTTTGAAAAATCGGTTTCGCAATACACCTGCTGAGGGAATTGTACAAGCGAAAACCGGCACGATGACTGGTGTTGTCGCTTTATCTGGATATGTGAATGCGCCTAAATATCAGCCGATGGTTTTCAGTATTATTGTGAATCAGACCGAACAGTCGGCGACAGTTGTACGCCAAGCGATGGATGAAATTGTCGTGACTTTGGCACAACTGCAGAGGTGTTAGGCAAAAGTTAGGAGTTGGGAGTTGGGAGTTGGGAGTTAGGAGTTAGGAGTTGGGAATTTAAAACTCATATTTGTTGTGGGGTGGGCTTAGGATTGCCCGCCCTTTAATTATATAACTAATGACTAATGACTATTTCTTCAATAATCCTTTTAAATTTTGTAAACTGTAATTCAATACTTTGCCTGTAGTAAATAATTTATATCCGGCAAACAATAAAGCCGCTGATGTCAGAGTTGCCAACAGATTTACTGATGCAAATATATTACCTGTAAACACCATAAACGCAATTCCGGCGGCTATCAAAACCCATCCTAAGTTGCGGTTTATCCGTCGCTGAATTAGAATTACAACCCCAGCAATACATAGCAAAACACTAGGAAGACGCACAAAAAGACCAAGCTGAGTATTTGCAGAAAAAAGTACGATTCCTGCAACTATCAAAGCTAAACCTACAAGCTTGCTTGTACGATCCACTTTAGTTTGTCTGTTATTTTCGGCAATTTCATGTTGCAGCATTGTCCGATTTGCATTTTCAAGGGTATTTTGTTTATTTTGTTGTTTATATTGAAATATAAATGTTACTTTACTACCCTTACCTAGGTCGATTCTATCTCCTAGATTCAGCAGATAACGAATTTTAGGTTCTAACTTGATATCGTTAATAAATGTTCCATTAGAACTGCCTAAATCTTCCAGAACGTAATTACTTCCTTCTACCAAAATTTGTGCATGATTTCTCGAAACTATATTAGTATCAGGCAAAGCTAAAACATTAATTTCTGGCGGATTTTGGTCATTTGGTTTACCGATGCGAATTACAGATAAATTCTCTGGTAAATCAAATGAGGTGTTGGTTTGAACATGAAAAAGCTCTAAACTCAGCCCTGTGGTGTTTACTGTATTTAGGTTTTGCATGGCTTGTTTTTGATAAAACAATTTCTTAATTTTTGAGTTTTTTATTTTTAGTTTTTTGCCTGAGTCAGGCAAATCACCAAAGCGTTCCTTATATTGTTGTAACAAATTTTCTAGCTAATTTTCTAGCTGTTGCGATCGCGCTTTGTTATAATTTTAAGTAAGCCGACAGAAATAAAGTTAACTGGTGAGGGCTGTTAATAGTTCATAGTTCACAGTTAATAGCCATGAACCATGAACCGACCACATAGTTATGTTTATTACTACCTACTACCTACTACCAAAATATCAAGCGATACTACCGCGTTTTCTGGCTTCTTTGTAGGAAGTTCCCACATTTTTTAAGCCAGCTTTAATCATTTGCTGCTCGAGTAAGGCAAAAAAACGCGCTTTATCACCACCTTTTACCACAGCCTGATTGTGCGCTTCGGCGATCGCTACTGGATAACCATACCCTTTCTGCACTTGTGCTAGCATCAACCCCAAGGATTCATCAAATATTGTTGTATTTTCTGCTACCCATGCAGGTACTTCTATCCGAGCAATTTCGGTGCCAACGTGGACGTAGCAAAAGTAAATAATTTGGTCTTCGTAAAGGTCGAGAATCCGGGCGTTACTGCGCCATAAGGGGCTGCGCTGTCCGGGTTTGAGTTGGGTTGCCCAAAGGGCGGTATCTCGTAAAGGTTCAAATATTTTACAAGGTATTTTTTCTAATTGATTTGGGCAATAACTTATACAATCTGGTACTGGATGGGGACAAGCCAGCAAACGCAAAAAATTCATACCTTCGATGTTGCGAGAGGCGCTAAGATAGCCGATCAGGGGAACTTGAGCATCGCGCATTTGCTTCCAAGCTTCGAGGATGGGGGGTAAAATGCGATCGCGTGCATCAAAGGGCAATTGTTCTAAAAACCAATAAATTAACGAACCATCCACCATCGCTAGCGTTGGTACTCTTTCTTTGATTATCCCCCCCTCTCCCTCTCTCCCCCTCTCCCCCTCCTCCATCACCGCGCAAGCAAGTTCCGCTAACACGGTTGCTTCACTAGCGGTACGGCGAAAACTCATCCATTCTTCGGTACGAATTCCCCATTGCCGGGACATGTATAAATCTTCGGGGCGATAAAATACTTCTGGCAAGCTATCAAGTAAAGGGTGTTTATTTTGTCCGTAGTGTAAGACTATCCTACCAATGTTGAGAAGATAGCAATAAGCGATTTCGTGGTGGTTGGGTGCGATTTGCGAACCGTCAGTAGCGATGACAGTATGAACTTTTGGCGGGGTGGGAATATCAATACAAGTTTCTAATGGCTCGACTGGTGTAGCATTAGCAAAAAGAATGCGATCGCGCCATTTTTCCTGACGTTGCACTAATTCTGTTTGACACTCATAAGATTTTTTAAGATGTTGTTGAGCTAATTCTAAACGTTGGCGACTGGCAACAGCTTCTTGTGTCAAATGTTGACTCAAACCCTGCATTTGTCGCGCTAATTTTGTCAGGTCTAGCATAGTTAATAGTTAGGAGTTAGGAGTCTTGAGTCTTGAGTCTTGAGTCTTGAGTCTTGAGTCTTGAGTTAGGAGTTGGGAGTTATGAAATCATTATTTCTTAATTTTAAGCCTGGGTCGGCAGGCTTTGCTCGTATAGCCCCACCCTTCTAGGGTGAGGGCATCGAGAAATTATTACAAAATATTAAACATCAACGCCAAGGCATCGAGAAATTATTGCAAAATGTTAAAAATTAACACCACGCAGAGAAATCTTGAGCAAACTGCGAAAGTGATATTAGCTGAATTCGCTTATCATTTTGAGCAGCTTCTCTTTCTGGTTGAGTATTATACCCCCAATCTGCCAAGAAGAGTTTTACATCTTTAAGGTCTGTTTGCTTTTCCACTAATTCTAATGTTTTTAGTCGGTCTTCTACAAACCAAACTGTCTCTGGCGCAACATTATGTAACTGAATCAATTCTCGCAGAATTTCGTATTTAGGACGCTTCACTTCTTTACCAAAAATCGCTTCTCGCCCTAATTCAATGCCTTCTTTTTGCAACAATTGCTGGACAAAACGCCCTTCTTTGGTGGTGATGATATATAACTTGACTTCACTGGATAAAGTCGCTTTGATTTTATTTATCACACCCTGATAAAATCGATGCAGATTCAGCCAACCATCTAAATCTGTGGCTATCCATTCATCTCGCAAGCTATCTAATTTTGTACCAATTTCTTTTGCTTGTAGCTTGTCTTCCAACAAAAGTTCTTGGACAATATTTCCCCATTCCTGAAGAATTTTTTCTTCAGCAATTCCCTTTACCAATGCTTTGATTAAAACGGGCATTTCCCAACCCGTTTCAATTACAGGTCTCAGTCGATAAAATTTAGAAGCGATATCATCCGCTGGTGTTTGGTTAACAGGCGACCAAAGGTGACAATAGGTGCGCCATGCTACTTCAAAATATTCAATTAATCCGTCGCAAATTACACCATCAAAGTCTAGGGCTAGTATTGTGGGAATCTTTGCCGTCATTTTTTGAATTTGAAAACTGCTGTTGTCAGATTACCTGACAAATTTCAATTATGCAGTAAGTTTTGTTAATATTTTATAGCTGCCCCGATTCCAGGCTGGCGGAGGTCAATGGCTGGTTTCTTATCAACCAAACGAATTTGATTTTGCTTGACTATTACTGTAATTAGTGGTATATAAAATCCTTTGGGAAATAGATATCCCATGATTAATCAAGCGATCGCACTGCCTATCATATACTTTAAAAAGTCGTGGCGATTGGTAATGTTAATATGACGAGGCGAATTTTTAATCTTAATCATAGCTCGTCTTAATAAAGTATTTAGACTGAATATTTTGCATAATTATCAAGAAGCATCCACGTCCGCCCACCAAATAAATTACCCTTCGGGGTCTACGGGCGATGAATGCGCGCATTCTACTTTAATAGACTGAAATGCTTTATCAGTCGTCTGAAGACGACTTTCGCGCTTTAGCCGGGAGGTTTCTAACCTCCGGGCGGTTGTGGGTACTACGGCGCGTAATTTTCATCTGCCATGCAGTGAATATTTACATTGTTTTTGCCTCAAAATTAACTTTCGCTTTTGAGTTGTTTGGTAGAGGTAAAAATACCGTATATCGGGCTAAATAATAATGCCAATAAAAACAATCCCGAAACTACTAAAACAATGGCGGGACCAGAGGGTAAATTATAAAAATAGCTGAGATACATGCCGCTAATACTAGAAAAGACGCCAATTACAGCGCCTAAAATCATTACTTCGTGCAAGCGTTTAACTAATAAATAAGCGGTTGCCCCTGGTGTTATCAAAAGTGATAAAACTAAGATGACTCCTACAGCTTTCATGCTGGCGACTATTGTTAATGCAATCAATAGCATGAGTCCAAAATTCAATCGATTTACTGGCAAGCCTGCGGCTTGTGCGCCTAAGGGGTCAAAGGTGTAAAATAGTAGTTCTTTGTATAACAAAACAACGATTATCAATACTATAGTGGCAATAATCGCGGTGTCTCTCACTTCACTAATAGTGACGCCGAGAATATTACCAAAAAGAAAGTGGTTGAGGTCAATTTTGTTATCTTTTTGAATTGTGGTAATCAGGGTGACGCCAAGGGCAAAAAATGCCGAGAAAACTATACCCATTGCAGCGTCTTCTTTGATAGGCGATCGCGTTTTTATCCAGGCGATGCACATTGTACTCAAAACACCCGCAATAAACGCTCCAACAAATATATTACTTCCTACCATGAATGCGATCGCTAATCCTGGCAAAACTGAATGACTGATAGCATCACCCAGCAAAGCTAGCCGCTGTACCATTAAGTAACTGCCGACAACAGCACACAATAAACCTACTAAAATGGCAATCACGAGGGAACGTTGCATGAAGCCATATTGCAATGGCTCAATTAATGATTGGAACATAAAAATTTATGATATTAACCGCAGAGGACGCAGAGGACGCAGAGGAAGAGAGAAGAGGAGATAATGGGACTAATAATTTTTAACTCTTAGCTCTTAACTCTTGGCTCTTAACTCCTAACTCCTAACTTTTATGCCGCATCGGAAAAATAAATGACTTTCCCACCATAAGCGCGGGATAAATTTTCTTCTGTCAGCACTTCTTGTCGCGAACCTGTGGCGATTAAGTCGCGATTTAATAAAATCAATTCGTCAAAGTGGGTGATAGATTCGCCTAAATCATGATTAACAACCAAGACGATTTTACCAGCTTTGGTCAGTTCGTGGAACACTTCAAAAATTACAGCTTGGGTTTTCTGATCTATACCCACAAAAGGCTCATCAAAACAGAAAATATCAGCTTCTTGCGTTAATGCACGGGCTAAAAATACTCGCTGTTGCTGTCCTCCAGAAAGTTGTCCGATCGGGCGATCGCTATATTCTCTCATGCCTACTCTTTCTAAGGCACTTTTTGCGACTTGACGGCTGACTGTCGAAAAGCTACGCAACCAGCCTGTTTTCTTGACTCTCCCCATCATTACCACATCCCAAACAGTGGCGGGATAAGTCCAGTCAATTTGCGATCGCTGCGGAACATACGCAACTTTATCCAACTGCTGCATCAAAGGTTTACTTCGGTAAAGCACTGTCCCGCTACTGGTGGGAACTAACCCCAGCATCGCTTTCATCAGCGTACTTTTACCCGCGCCATTGGGACCAAAAATCCCTGTCAGCCTACCTGATTTGATAGTACAGTTAACATCCCTCAGGGCTTCTTGTGTCCGGTAATGCACCCCCAAATGGGCAATGTTAATTACTTCTGTCGGATTTTTATGAGTATCTTTTACAACTTCTAGGGGCATCTCGTCTGCCTTGCTTTTGGCTAGAGGAAATTTTGGGTAAAACGAAACTGTTTTCATTAGGGTGTTTGAATAATGCTTTCCTTGAGCTTACTATAAAAATGAGAAGAATATGAAAACATCTATAATTAGAAGTAATATTTTATATAAATGAAACTAATACTTCAGACAGAAGAAACCAGCGCCCACACCAAGGCAAAAGTAAAAAGCATGAAGCGAAAAATTCTTGTTTTTACCTTTTACCTTTTGCCTTTTGCCTTATTCAGTTGTACTCAACCGAATGCTAGCCGTAACACTCCCGCAGGTGGTAAACCGCAAGTAGTGGCTACTAGCACCATCATCGCAGACTTAGCCCAACGGGTTGGAGGCGACGAAATTCAGTTAACTGGAATTCTCAAACCTGGTACAGATCCGCACGTTTACGAACCGGTACCGAGAGACAGTCAGGTTTTGGAAAAAGCAGACTTGATTTTGTATAACGGCTACAATTTGGAACCGGGATTGATTAAATTAATGAAAGCTGCGGGTGGAAGTGCGCGTCAGGTGGCGGTTGGGGAAGTTGTCAAGCCTTTGCAGTTGGATAAGGGTAAAGGACAAATTGTGCCAGATCCGCACGTTTGGGGAGATGCAGAAAATGCGATCGCAATGGTAAGTGCAATTCGCGATGATTTAATTAAGTTATCACCCGAAGACAAAGAACAATTTACCCAAAAGGCGACGCAACTGAATAATCAATTAAAGCAGTTGGATAGCTGGATAAATCAGCAGATTCAAACGATACCAGCAGATAAGCGAAAACTCGTAACTACTCATGATGCATTTCAATATTACGGGCGTGCTTACGGGATAAATATTGCAGGCACTTTAATAGGCATCAGCACCGAAGAACAGCCCAGCGCTCAAACAGTGCAACGTTTGGTAGAGTCGATTAAGAAGATTGGCGTCCCCGCAATTTTTGCCGAAACCACAATTAACCCAGCTTTGATTAACACCGTCGCACAAGAAGCCGGGATAAAATTAGCACCACGGCAATTGTATTCTGATTCCATTGGTGCAAAGGGCAGTGAAGGAGATTCTTACATTAAAATGATGGAATCGAATACACGCACCATTGTAGAAGCGTTGGGCGGAAAATATACACCGTTTCAACTGAAGAAGTAATTTAAGTTTGGGAATTGGGCATTGGGCATAGGGCATAGGGCATTGTTGCGCCAGTGCGTTGGTGAAGGGGCACTGCGGGAGGGTAACACGACCGCAGGTGACTGGTGAAAGGGTTAAGAGGCAGCCGCGCATCTGGCGTCATTGGGAGAGAGTTATGAGTTATGAGTTATGATTTGAAGAATTTTTGACGAAGCTAATAACTCACGCATTCAAAACTTTCTCCACACCCGTCGCCCCACCCCGTCGTCCCTTGCCCCCCCTCTCCCCTTCTTCCCTCTGCCCTCAGCTAGGTGCCCTCTATTTTCATTCAAACAACCCGATTTTGACGAATACACTCTGCATACCAATCAAAACTCGCCTTTGGAATCCGTCGTTGCGTACCATAATCAACATATACAATCCCAAAACGCCGCTCATAACCCCAAGCCCACTCAAAGTTATCCATCAAACTCCAGACAAAATAACCTTTCAACGGATAACCTTCACTAATTCCTCGATGCGCCGCTTTGAAATACTGTCGTAAATACATAATCCGGTCAGTATCAATCACTTCACCCTTGACATTTAACTCATCTTGTGCAGCACAACCATTTTCTGTAATAAACACTGGTAAATCATTACAACCCAACGTTTCGCTAATATGACGAACACCCCAATAAATACTTTCAGGTAGAATATTCAGCCAAGGCATATACATGCGCGGGTAGCCTTTAGGCAATTCCAAAAACTCATAACCCCGCCCATTGTCAGCAGCACGTACATAAGTGCCAGTGTAAATATTAAGTCCAATAGCATCGAGAGGTTGATGAATTATCTCTAAATCACCCGACTGAATATCAGGCGCATTTTTTCCCAAGACTTCAAGCATCGCAGGACTGTAAGCACCAGTCAAAGCAGGAAAAATAATCCCGCCATTTTGCCCGCAGGTATGAAATGCTTGCTTTGCTGCGGCAATATTTTCAACAGACTCGTTAATTGGAACCGTGACGGCACAATTATCCACCAAAGCCACTTTACAAGCAATCGGGGAAGCGGCGCGGATAGCCTGACATCCCAACCCGTGGGCGAGTAAAGCATGATGAGAAGTCTGCCAAACTTGCTTTTGACTTTTGACACGGGTTCCTGGGGCGTGAGGCGCTTTTCCATCAACAGCATAGCCCATGTGGGTAAAACAGGGAATTTCGTTAAGAGTCATCCAGTGAGTAATGCGCGAACCCAACCGACTTACTACTGCTGTCACATAATCAGCAAAATCAAAAGCCATTTCCCGACTTTGCCAGGAACCATATAAATCTTCCAACGCTTGCGGGCTATCCCAATGAAACAGGGTAGCGTGGGGAGTAATACCGTGATTATGCAGGCAATCTACCAAACGCTTGTAGAAATCAATACCCTCTTCATTAACTGTGTTGCGATCGCCTGGAATAATCCGCGACCATGCAATGCTAAAGCGATAGTGCTTGATACCCAACTCTACCATTAACTTGACATCAGCTTCGTAACGGTGGTAATGGTCGCAGGCAACAGCACCAGTACTGCCATTTAGAACCTTTCCCCGGATAGCGCTGAAGGTATCCCAAACACTGGGTTTGCGTCCTCCCTCAAAAACGGCACCTTCAATTTGATAAGCGGCGGTGGCTGCACCCCAGCAAAAGTCCTCTGGAAATTGGTAAATACTCATCTTTTTTCCTCATCCATCCAGGCGGTATGTATTGTATTCGATTTTCAGAAGGCAGAGGGCAGAGGGGAGAGGGGGAGAGGGGGAGGGGGAGAGAGGGGCGACGGGTGTGGGGGGACAAGCAAGACTTGCAAGACTTGGAGAATAACTCCGCGCCTGGGCGGCTGGGCGGCTGGGCGCCTCCCAACTCCCAACTCCCAACTCCCAACTGGGCGGCTGGGCGGCTGGGCGCCTCCTACCAACGATAGCGGGAGAACCAGTCGCCTGGGTCGGGAAACCCTACCAAGGGCGCCCCTTCACCACCAACTAATGATTTTTGCTAAGATGCCTCGAAGTATATAATGCAACAGAAATTGAAAACAAAACCCGGATGGTCTTTGAATCAACGAGACCCAAGACTAATTAAATCTCTAATGCCTGTGTGGGAGTGGCTTTATCACCACTATTTTCGAGTGCAAACTAGCGGCTGGGAACATATTTCACCCGAAGAAAAAGTCCTGTTTGTCGGTTCTCATAACGGGGGACTCGCTGCTCCTGATATGGTAATGATGATGTATGACTGGTTCCGAAGATTTGGTGTTGAACGACCAATTTATGGTCTTACCCATCCCCACATTTGGCAAGTTCCCCCATTAGCGCTACTGGCTGCGAAAGTCGGATCTATCATCGCTCATCCCAAAATGGCTTACGCCGCTTTACGCTCTGGAGCTAGTGTACTAGTTTATCCCGGTGGAGCAAAAGATGTTTTCCGATCGCATGACTTGCGTAATCAAATTTGTCTGTATGACAATCAAGCTTTTATCAAGCTAGCACTGCGGGAAAAGGTGCCGATTGTACCTTTGATTTCTTATGGCGCTCACGATACCCTAATTGTATTAGCTGATTGCTACAAAATCGTTCAGCAATTTCACGAGTGGGGAATGCCTTGGCTGTTTGGACTCGACCCGCAAGTTTTCCCGATTTATTTAGGTTTACCTTGGGGATTAGCGGTTGGTCCTCTTCCCAATTTTCCCTTGCCGGTGACTATTCACACGCGGGTTTGTCCGAAGATTGTATTTGAACATTATGGAATAGAAGCAGCAAGCGATCGCTCTTACGTCAACGCTTGTTATGAAATAGTCCTAAATCAGATGCAGCAAGAGTTAGACCGCTTAGTCAACAGCAGCCAAACTTAGTTTTTAGCCAAAAAATCCGGTTGATTGGTAAAAACTCAGTTTATAGTAATTGACGAGTAAGTGTTGACTGAAAAATTTAACTTCTAGCCATTTGGCAAAAGTTTTTTTGCCAGATGGCTTTTATTTATCATGATAAATATTTTTTATTATTTTTTGAGTCGATCCCGAATTACTTTTAACCCTTTTATTCTTGATCCCATTATCTTATGAAGATATATAAATCAAGATTATTAAGATATTCCTTAGGATAGATGTGTTAGTTAAAAGCCAGAGGATATATTACACAATAGCTGCACTATAGCTATTGTTAATGTAAATTTGGAGAAGGGGATAAAAGGGTAAAATTAACCAAAAGTGCTGAATTGACAGCAGAATTGGTTAATGCAAAACTTGGAGAAAAG
Organism: Heteroscytonema crispum UTEX LB 1556; assembly: GCA_044006015.1. GTDB lineage: Bacteria > Cyanobacteriota > Cyanobacteriia > Cyanobacteriales > Nostocaceae > Heteroscytonema > Heteroscytonema crispum. The sequence continues at coordinate 71,961 of JBIPDF010000015.1, read as the reverse complement.
GAGGAAAAAACACTCTGGTCTAAAGTAATTTAACCCTTGTCCAACAACTAATTTACCTGCTGAACCAACACAAAAACATGAAAATCGCTCAAGTAGCCCCCTTGTGGGAACGAGTTCCGCCTCCAACTTACGGAGGAATTGAACTGGTAGTGAGTCTCTTGACAGATGAACTAGTGCGTCGGGGTCATGATGTCACTTTGTTCGCATCTGGTGATTCCCAGACTTTGGCGAAATTAGAAGGGGTTTATCCCCGTCCATTACGCATGGACCCAGACATCAAAGAGCATATGATGTACGAAACGCTCCATGCCAGCCGAGTCTACCAACAAGCAGCGGAATTCGACATCATCCATTCCCATGTTGGGATTTGGGCACTACCTTTGGCAAGTATGGTCTCAACACCTACGGTACACACCCTGCATGGCAGGTTTACCAGAGACAGCAGCCCACTGTATAGCTTTTATGGAACGCAACCATACGTCAGCATTAGTAACGCACAGCGTACAATAGATCTCAATTACGCCAGCACAGTTTACAACGGGATTAATATCGAAGAATACCCGTTTGTAGAAAAAGCCCAAGACCCGCCCTATCTGGCGTTTTTAGGACGCTTATCGCCAGAGAAAGGACCGCAACACGCGATCGCCATAGCCAAGCAGTCAGGTTGGCACTTAAAAATGGCAGGGAAAGTAGATGTAGTAGACAAAGAATTTTTTGACAAAGAGATAGCCCCACACATTGACGGTCAGCAAATCGAGTTTCTGGGTGAAGTAAACCACACCGAAAAAGCTGAACTCTTGGGCAACGCAGCTATTACACTTTTCCCGATTACCTGGGAAGAACCCTTTGGTTTAGTGATGATTGAATCAATGGCAACCGGGACGCCTGTGATTGGCATCAATATGGGTTCCGTACCAGAAGTAATTGCCCACGGTAAGACAGGTTTTATCTGCCAAAGCTATGAAGAAATGGCGGAGATGATCCCCGCAGCTTTGCAACTAAATCGTCAAACTTGTCGAGAATACGTAAAAAACACCTTTACCGTTAACCAGATGGTTGATGGGTACGAAGCGGTCTATGAAAAAATCATCCAAGACCGCATTGAAAGGAATGATAGCGATCGCGCTGCCAAAATCTTATCATTACCGAAATGGTTGATGGGCGAGAGGCAGTCTTTGAAGAAATCATCCTAAAAAAGGGACTCTTTACTGGGGACTGGGGACTGGGAAACAAACAAATTCACCTATTTCCGCAAGGAGGCTGCCACTGTAACGGTACTCCGTTCAGTGGCGAGAGGAATTGCGGGTTAAAAACGAAACGTCCCCCGACCAACAGTAACCGCAGGTTGCTGAGGGAATGGGGACAGTTGAGTTTTTAACAATTTCGGAAACACGCAACGAGGTATTGTAGTCTATAATTGTAGTCATATGTGAGCAGGTCGAACTCATGGAACAAGTACTGACGCTAGTTTGTAAACTCAACCCTACACCAACACAGTCGGAAAAGCTGGAAGTAGTTCTTTATGCTTTTGCTGCGGCTTGCAACTACGCAAATGAAGTTATCAAACCGCAAATAACCAGTAAAACAACTATTCAAAACGTTGTTTATGAAGATTTGCGTTCAAAGTTTGGGTTAGCCGCAAACTTAGCTGTAAGAGCTTGCGCCAGAGTGGGTGCTAATCGACTAGCAGCCAAACGCCAAGGTAAACCTGTCAAGGCGTTTAAACCGACCAGTGCTGACTATGATGCCAGGATTTTTGCATTCACAGAGAAAGACTGGACAGTAAGCCTGACCACATTGTCTGGTCGGGAACATATCAAAATAGATGCTGGCAATTATCAACGCGGAAAGCTCAAAGGACGCAAACCAACAAGCGCCCAATTGTGCAAGCACCGCGATGGTCAGTATTACATCCACATCCAGATTAAAGACGAAGTTCGAGATCCACAACCGACCAAAAAAGTAATCGGTGTTGATTTTGGTAGGCGAGACATAGCCGTGACCAGTAACGGTGATTTATGGAGTGGTGAAAAGTTAACAAAAACCAGAGATAAGTATTCTAGAGTCCGAGCGTCTCTTCAGAAAAAAGCTTCCACACGCACAAGGTCTAGTCGGCGTAGATGTCGTCAGGTTTTGGCACGGCTATCGGGGCGGGAGAGACGATTTCAAGCGTGGGTCAACCACAATATTTCCAAGGCAATCATTCAGCAAGCCAAAAGCGAAAAAGCTTTTGTAGCTATTGAGGACTTAACGGGCATTCGTGAACGGACAAACCAAAAACCACGCAACAAAACAGAACGTCGTAGAAGTAACTCCTGGGCGTTCTATCAGTTGCGGATGTTTTTGGAGTACAAGGGATTGAAGGACGGCGTGGAAGTTATTGCCGTTCCTCCCGCTTATACGAGTCAAACCTGCAACCGTTGTCTACATATTGGTTTGCGTGACAAGAAATTCAAGTGTGGCAATTGCGGGTTATCCTGTGATGCAGATTTGAATGGAGCAAAAATGATTGCATTATTGGGGCTGTCTGTAAGCCAGCCTGGAGGCTCGAACGGTTTGTACTGTAATCTCAGTACAGACTCGGAGCGGGCTACTGAAAGCCCACACTGTATTCGGTACTCCGAATCAGTGTGGGTAGTTTACGTAAATTAGTTTCTCTTCCCAATGCCCAATGACGCCAGATGCCTGGGTCGGGAAACCCTCCCGCAGCACTGGCGCAACAATGCCCAATTCTCAATTAACAGCTTTGGTTCTTCTGGGGATAATAAGAATGTATCAAAATGATGCATATTTTCTCACTTTCCAGAAGGTATTTATGGTTGCGTTATCACCTGAAAAACAGGCGAACCAAAGCTTTTTTGTCAAAGGAGAAGAATCTCAATATGACAACCAACAGTTGTCCTTGTTGCGGTGGTTCCTTATTGCGTCATGTGCGTCATCAAGAAGTCTATTGGTTTTGTCGAACCTGCTGGCAAGAGATACCCATATTATGTATCAGTCAAGCGCAAGGTGTGAATAGAAAAGAACCTGAAACCCAGGTTAAACATTCACTAAAAGTTCCTTTTTTTCGTATTGGCTAGGCAAAAGCCCATTAAAAACAATTCAAAAGACACCTCTGTTATCTTGACTGCATCGACACATTAAGTAATCCTTTCTAGGACTTCTATGGTGTAGAGTGAGTGAGATTCTTAAATTTACAAACAAATTGGACAACGCCTAATTTCATCCAAACTTTTATTGACGTAACGACAGCTAAAGTGCAGCAATTTACAGTTTGTCAAATACGTCTTTACTTCCAAATTTCAATGAGGTAATAGAGTTTCAAAACACCCCAAAAAATAGTGTAGCTTTCAACTAGTCACTTAGCTTAATTGACCTCCTACCCCCACCGATCGCTTGCGGTTGCTGGGGGTTTTTATATCTACAACTCAGCAAATCGCCCTTAGACTGGAAGCCTGGGGCTATACAAACAAAGCCTTCCTACGCAGGCTATAAATGTATAAGTCCGCGTAGGCGGACTTCGTTTGTGTAGCCGCGATTTCTAATCGACAGGTGTTCTGGCAAAAATCGCGTGCATTGATTGTTACACAGATTACAGAGTCAAATGTTAAAATGCTACCTGTAGAGGGTTATTGTCCTATAAGCAGTAATAAAAAATTAGAGTTTCGTTGGCAGGAATAGTTGGAATGGGTATTTGGGAAGAGCAGTCAAAAGATTTAGCAGAACGTAAACAAAAGTGGAAAAATACACAAAATTTTAGTTTTATTCAAACATTGTTGCAGTCAGAGAATGAAGAAGAAGTAAAAAGTGCTTATGTCAAGCAATTCTCATTGCCAGTGAAGACAGGTAAAAGGCATGATTTGACAGTAAACAATGTTATTTTTGAATTTAAGTACTCAGTCAACTTTAAGAGTTTAGATGTTGCGGCAAAAGTAATTGCACAAACCCTCTACTACATTCACAGGCTATTTGAATCTGGAAATGAAAAGGATATCAGCCATTTTATTATTGCTGATAAAGATGAAGCAATTATCTTTAAAACTAGTGATTTTAAGCATTTCTACAAAAGCACTGCCTATGACTGGGAAGGTTATCGTCCTAGCTCTCCCGATCCAAAGCTAATAAATCATATCAAACAATCCAAAATTATTGAGTCAAGTAGAATTTATATGATTACTAATGAAGACGATTTACACATATTTACTAATTTACTTTATCGCATTATTTTTCCTAGTACATCTACAAGTACTAGTCCTAATGACTCTAATAAATCTAAGAAAAATCGCTTGTTATTAATTGCTATCCCACTACTACTAGTTTTCTTAGGTACAGTATCCGTTTTAGTTAGTCAGCATCATGCAGAGATAGAAGAAGATAGACAAACACCAGTTGAAACTACACCATAGGAAATATTGTAATGGCAGATAAAAAAAGGAATGTTCCTGTCAATACTGTAGTTAAAGTTGGGCGTCAAGGTACACGATATGAACAAAAAACTACAGCATCACAGAGAACCAGTGGCTACATAGAGGAGTACCAAGAAGAAGAGTATGAAGTTGTCATTGATAGAACAGCAGCAGAAATTTTAGATAAAATTAATAGACGATTAAAAAAGTCTTATTATTCTACATTTATTGGTATACCGACATCAATATTTGGTATATCAGCTATGGTACAGATAGGAAATCCTCCGGTAGCAATCCTTTTGCTCTTGCTATTTATGGTAGGAACAGTTGTCACATACCGTGTATATGAGCAGGATATTATCCGTAAAACCACTCCACTAACTTACGAATTTGATGATGAATATTCCAGGCAAAAATTTGATGGTCTAGTTGAAGCATTAAAAAATTTATCTTCAACACAAAGTGTCTGGAGATTAAAATCACAAATTGCAATAGAAGATTGGAAGCGTAATGCTGGTTCACAGTCTATTATAGTGCGACAAAGCTCTAGGATAGGTCAAATTAACCCTAACCTAATTAAAACAAATATAAATGCCTGGGGAATTGATAGCGGTAATATTAAGTTGTATTTACTTCCAGATTCAATATTTTTATTTCAAAATGGTGTTTACACTACCATTACTTATGATGCCCTAAAAGTAGCTTTTCAAGAACTAGAATTTACAGAACATGAAACTTTGCCACGAGATGCAACTGTTATTGGTCATACTTGGAAGTTTGTCAGGCGTGATGGAGAAGCAGACCGTAGGTTCAATAATAATAGGCAAATCCCTATTGTCAACTACGGTTTAGTGAAGCTTGCAACACAGCATTTTGCACTTTATTTAATCGTTTCCAGCCTGAAAGTAAGCGCATCATTTACCAATTCTTTTTCCAGGTTTCTTGGTTTATCCCAGATTGATTCCCTACAAAAAGAAAAATCTCAATATAAGAAGGACATACCACACATTGAAAACGAACTTCCAGAAAAATTTGAAATCCTAGCAAAAGCTGCTATTGAGAAAACACAACTTACAACAACTGAAGTAGCTACTTTATTGGGAATATCAAAATCGTCTGTTACCAAGAATCAGGAGAGTTTTGAATATGAGGGATTTCGTTTTAGTCGCGAAGGTCGTAAAGGACGTGAAATAGCGTGGCAAGTGACCAAGTTGAAGAAGTAATTTAATATTGTAAGAGCAACTACAGCTGAACTTACACCAAATTAGTGCAAGCACCTCTTGCACAGATTCCTGATTAGGGTAAGCTTTAGCAAATATTTGCATAAGTTTGAATTTGTGCAGCAGCTTGTTGCACAATTTTTTTAAACTCATGATGCAACAGTCTCAAACTCTGATAAATCACGAGCATAATCTAAACAAGCGGCTATTTGCTCTTTTGATAAGCCTGGAAATTCCTGAATAATTTCATCTTGAGTTTGTCCAGTTGCTAAATAACCCAATACGAGACTAGTGTTCCGCCACATTAGTTATGAGGGGTTACAGATCCCCGACTTCGCGAAGTCGGGGATCTGAAGAAGCGCGACTCATCAGAAGGCGATCGCTTGGCAATTACATCAAAATAGATATATACCTTGTCTGCAACCAATCCAAAATCCTTTCATCTCAAATCTCAAATCGGTATCGCCTTGACTCAACCTAACGAAAACGTACGTAATACGCAAGAAACCCACTTAAACCGCGCCCGTGCTAGTCTCAGACAAGCGCTATCTTGGTATGGTTATCTTCGCAAGCCAGGACAGCAATCAAACCCCGAATTAGCAGGTTTGGTAAAACCCGAATTGGAGATGTTAACCTCCACACTCAACAAGTTAGACTCTAACGTCATTAAAATTGCCGCATTTGGCTTGGTGAGTCGCGGTAAGTCAGCGGTTTTAAATGCTTTGCTGGGAGAAAAAATTCTCCAAACTGGTCCCCTCAACGGTGTAACTCAATACCCCCGTTCCGTACGCTGGAATCCTGGCGGTAAGGTGCAAGTAGAGTTAATTGATACACCTGGATTAGATGAAATTGAGGGTGAATCACGGGCGCAAATGGCGCGGGATGTCACACGCCAAGCTGATTTAATTTTGTTTGTTGTATCTGGTGACATCACCCGCACTGAGTATCAAGCCCTGTTGGAATTGCGACAGGCACAAAAACCCTTGATTTTAGTATTTAACAAAATAGACCTTTACCCAGATACAGACCAAACAGCAATTTACAAAAATTTACAACAGTTGGGTGCAGGACATCCACAACGCAAACCCCTAAAACCTGACGAAATTGTGATGATAGCGGCGGAACCTTCCCCCCTGGAAGTGCGGGTTGAATTTCCTGATGGTCGTGTAGATTATGAATGGGAGACACCAGCGCCGCAAGTAGACGAATTAAAGCAAACAATTCTTAATATTTTGAATCGAGAAGGGCGATCGCTTCTGGCATTAAACGCACTCATTCAAGCAAAATATGCAGAAGAGATTATAGCACAAAAAACCATAGATTTACGCGATCGCCAAGCCGAAGACTTGATTTGGCAATATACCAAATATAAAGCCTTAGCAGTAGGTTTAAACCCGATCGCCTTTTTAGATATCCTTGGTGGAACCTTAGCAGACTTAGCATTAATTCGCTCATTGGCAAAATTATATAGCTTGCCAATGACCGGTTACGAAGCCGGAAATATTTTCAGAACAATTATATTTAGTTCCGGCGGCTTGTTGTTGGGAGAAATCGGCAGCAGTTTGCTATTAGGCTTGGGTAAAAGTACAGCCGCCTTAACCAGTGGTGAAAATCCCACCAACATAACAGCCTTTGCCGGCAGCGCGATCGCTCAAGCTGGTATCGCCGGGTACGGTGCTTATACCGTAGGTAAAGCCGCACAGGTATATTTAGAAAAAGGCTGTACATGGGGACAATTGGGCGCTAACACTGTAATTCAAGAAATATTATCGCAAGTTGACCGGAATACGATTTTGTATAGATTGCGTCAAGAATTAGGTGGAAAATTCTGATCCAGCGGTTTTTATTTGACTGCAATAGCTTCCATTGTGGGGTGGGTCAGAAAGCCCGCCTTTGGACAGGCAATATGCCTGTCCCACAAGAAAATTCAGCAGCTTCGTATATTCAGGTTTTGGCTTATTCCTACTATTTAGGTTTGGCTTCTGGAATTTCTGCCTGACGACCAGTGACTTTTTCTAACTGGAATCGCATTTCTTGACCAGCTTCTCGCCCGACAACTGCTTTTAAGAAGTTCGCACTTTGCCCTTGACTGGTGTCTTGAGGAGATGTGTAACTAATCTGAATTTCCGACACCTTTTTGTCCTTAGTTAACAGCAACCCAGCAATTCCGAACAGAAACGTGTTGACAATCTTTGACCCCGTGTTATCTTTGGTGTCCTCACGATACTGGAGGCCGGTCACGCCAGTCGCGGGAATCTTTACCGTACGAGTAGACTTTCTATCGTTGAGAATTTCCAGTTCTTTGCCTATTTCTTGGTAGATAGTAATACCTGCCTCATTTACTGCAATCTTGCAAATGCCTCGGCTTTCCCCCTCATTGTTTTTTAAAGTACAATCACCCGTTTTCCCCTCACGTTTATCTAAGGGTATAGGGGCTTCGTAACCCTTACATTTAGAATTGAGGGGAAAGCTAGAACATAACTGGTATAAATCTATCTCTTCCAAGGCATAAGTGGAGGGTATAACAACTATCTCGACTAGCAGCAGGGGAATACATGCCATCGCTACACCTTTTGGCATAATTTTTATGCATTCAGCGATCGCGGACACAGCAGAAATTGCTACCAAAGACTTGAAAAACTGTCGCATAGTAACCTCTTTATAAGTTCTAAATTCTGGCCAATTCTATGAATCGAAGCCCAAAACCTGGATTGATGCCCTTGATGAGAACGGTGTCAGCAAGAATGGATTTACTTTCTCAGCCTAATCCTTCTTTATCTTATACACAAGTCATCAACGTAATTCCCGATAGAGGTTCTGCTTTTTTAATTGACACATTGAATACAGCGGTTCTCATTTGACAATATACAGGCGCCCTAGGGTGGCTAATGCCCGCCATATCTGGATTTTGCTGGGCAATGCCCACCCTACAAATACTCTATTTACTTGTTAGAACACACCGATGTTTTTATAAATAAATGTATTATTTATCGCTAAATATTTTTGCCGTTGCTAATTCTCCTTGGGCAGATTTAGTAACTTGTTTAATCGCCTCCAAATCTGGCACTGGCGTATCACTTACCATCCCCAACCACAAAAGATACTCAATATTTCCCGCCGGGCCAGTAACAGGCGACCAAGTTAAACCTTTGTAACACCATCCCAACTCAACACCCGCTTGCAAAACCTGAAAAATTGCATCCGCCTGATCATTAGCATCCCGCACAACCCCCTTTTTCCCCACACGGGATTTTCCCACCTCAAACTGCGGCTTCACCAACAACACCGCCTCACGGGAAAATTGCGTCAACTCCCACAAAGCAGACAAAACCTTTGTTAGCGAAATAAAAGATACATCCACCACCGCCAAATCGGGGATATCATCACCCTCACCATATAACTCATTTGGCGTCAGATAGCGTAAATTAGTACGTTCCCGCAAAATCACCCGAGAATCATTTCGCAAACGCCATTCAACTTGTCCATAACCCACATCAACCCCATAAACTAACCTCGCCCCAGCCTGCAGCAAACAATCAGTAAAACCCCCCGTAGAAATCCCCCCATCCAAACAAACCCGTCCTTCCACAGAAATTCCAAAAACCTCCAAAGCCTTCGCTAACTTCTCACCCCCTCTAGACACAAAACGCGATCGCTCCTTAACCTTAATATCAGCCCCAACATCAACCTCCATCCCCGACTTATCAACCAACTGTCCATTAACAGTCACTTCCCCAGCTTGAATCAACCGCTGCGCCTGCTGACGAGACAAACATAAATCAAGCTCAACCAATAACATATCCAGCCTTTTCTTAACCAATCTTTCCTTCGCGCCCTTCGCGTCTTCGCGGTTCCAAAAAAAAGCGATCGCCTATTTCACAATAGTAAAAAAGCGATCGCTATATTATCTCTTGTGGAGTGGGCTTTCAGCCCGCCCTGAAACTAAATATCCTTCTCGCTTAACTCACGAGTCATATAATCAAACGGCTCATCAACAAAACCAGTACTACTAATACCAGCCCCAGCCACTTGATCCTTCACAATATCCTTCATAATTTGGATACCGCGCACCGTAGGACCAATAGGTACACTGAGAGAATTGTAAGTTTCCCGCAGACCTTGGAGTACCCGCTCATCCAGCACATCCATACTGCCAGCAACCAACGCATAAGTAGCATAGCGCAAGTAATAATCCATATCCCGCAGACAAGCCGCATACCGACGAGTCGTATAAGCATTTCCACCGGGACGAATCAACTCAGGCAATTCTTCAAATAACTTAGAACCAGCCTGCTTGACAATTGACGCCGCATTTGAATTAATAGCCGCCGCAGCCTGCACTCGTGACGTACCGCTTTCAAAGTAAGACTTCAAGCTATCAATCGCATTCCGGTCAAAATACCGACCAGCTACGTCATAATTCTTAATTAAACTTGTGACCGCATCTCGCATAACCTCTTCTCCCAACCATTCCTATCTGTGGTTTCATATTTATTTGGCTGCTTTTAAAAAAAGCTGCTTTTTTGTGCCACCTCAAAAAAAATTGGCACAAAAACAATCCATCCGCTAATAAAGGATTTTATGTCAAAGTTGCCCCTGATGTGATGAACTTTGCACTTTTGTACAGAATAGTTAGCCAAAGGTTAATATAAGCTGTAAACCAGATAATCTGTAACAAACGATACAAAAATCGCCGATGTCATATCTTTAGGATATTTCAGGTGTCACAACGCAGGTTCTAATAACTCAGGTCAGCATGCTTTGAACGTACTGGTTTTAATTTATTAAATTGGCAGAGAAGGAGTAACCATGACAACCCCACAAGAAGTCCTGAAAATGATTCGGGACAATAACATTCAGATGATTGACCTGAAATTCATCGATACGCCAGGAATCTGGCAGCACTTAACGCTGTATCACAATCAAATCGATGAAAGTTCATTCACTGATGGCGTACCTTTCGACGGTTCCAGTATCCGGGGTTGGAAAGCTATCAACGAATCAGATATGTCGATGGTACTCGATCCAAACACTGCCTGGATCGACCCGTTCATGAAAGAGCCAACGCTAAGTATTATTTGTAGCATCAAAGAACCGCGTACGGGCGAATGGTACAACCGTTGCCCCCGCGTTATTGCCCAAAAAGCGGTAGATTACGTGGTTGCTTCAGGTGTTGGTGACACTGTATTCTTCGGTCCAGAAGCAGAATTTTTCATCTTTGATGATGTTCGCTTTGACCAAACCGCGAACTCTGGCTACTACTATGTAGACTCAGTAGAAGGTCGTTGGAACTCCGGTAAAGACGAAGGTCCCAACCTTGGTTACAAACCGCGCTTCAAAGAGGGTTACTTCCCAGTTGCCCCAACGGATACTTCCCAAGACATGCGTACAGAAATGCTGCTGACAATGGCAAAATGCGGCGTGCCAATTGAAAAACAGCACCACGAAGTTGCCACCGGCGGTCAGTGCGAATTGGGTTTCCGTTTTGGTAAGCTGGTAGAAGCAGCAGACTGGCTGATGACTTACAAATACGTCATCAAGAATGTTGCCAAGAGCTACGGCAAAACAGTTACCTTCATGCCCAAGCCAATATTTGGCGATAACGGTTCCGGGATGCACTGTCACCAGTCCATTTGGAAAGATGGTCAACCCCTATTCGCAGGCGATAAATACGCTGGTTTGAGCGAAATGGCGTTGTACTACATTGGTGGTCTTCTCAGACACGCACCAGCACTGTTGGCAATCACCAACCCCACCACCAACTCTTACAAGCGCTTAGTACCCGGTTACGAAGCACCAGTAAACTTAGCTTACTCCCAAGGTAACCGTTCCGCTTCTATTCGGATTCCTCTATCTGGCAGTAACCCCAAAGCCAAACGCTTGGAATTCCGCTGTCCTGATGCAACATCTAACCCATATTTGGCATTTGCTGCCATGCTTTGTGCTGGTTTAGATGGCATCAAGAACAAAATCCATCCTGGTGAACCTTTAGATAAGAATATCTACGAACTGTCTCCAGAAGAGCTGGCGAAAGTTCCTTCCACCCCTGGTTCTTTGGAACTAGCATTGGAAGCTTTAGAGAAAGATCATGCTTTCTTAACTGAACCAGGCATATTTACAGAAGACTTCCTGCAAAACTGGATTTCCTTCAAGTTGGATAGTGAAGTCAACCCAATGCGGTTGCGTCCTCATCCCTACGAATTTGCCCTCTACTACGATTGCTAATTTCAGCAAAAGTATTTGAAAGCATAAATTTAGCCACCCAAAAGGGTGGCTTTTTTAATTTGGTTAGTAATTAGTAGTTAGTGGTTAGTAGTTAGTTGTTAATCGTTAATAGCTCTTTTTGACAACCAACTACCAACTAATGACTAATGACTAATGACTAATGACTAATGACTAATTAACTCATCGTCGCATTGCTGCGATCGTAAGTTGCCCGCACTGTCGGATCTATCTTTCCTTGAATCGGGTTCCAGTAGTGCGATGCTTCTTCAGGAAGACCAATTTCTTCCCCAACACGTTCCAGCATTGATTGTTGGCGATTCTTGACCAACTGATAGTGACGCATCATCAAGGCACGTGCTTTTTCTTGGGTAGACATAATAAAGTCCTCCTTATTACTTTTCTGATTTAGTATTTCTTTTTTACTTCTCCAATTAACATATCACATAAATTCTGTATCCAATGTTACGGAATGCTTTATTTTTACATTTCTTAATATTTCGCTCGTGTCAGTTACGTAGCCCGAGCAGAGTTTTGGGTATTGTTCAAAGGTCTACAGCCGTTGAGAACCCCCACTCAAGCCTGCGAAAGCAAACTAGTCATTCAGTGACCAAAAAAGTATGAAGGATAAAGTATGAAGGATGAAATAAGCCCAAAACTCAATACTTGCACCATTATTTATCTATGGAGTCGTTACTTCATCCTTCATCCTTCATACTTCATCCTTCAGTTGACATCTTTCTTAAGATTTGTTTTTTATCAAGACCCATACCTATCTCAAGGTTCATAATTTCTTGCTTAGGAATATTTACAATTTATAAATAAAAGTAATAAAAACCAGACTTATTCTCATGTCTGACACTTGAAGCAAGCTGACCATTGCAAATGCTGACAAAGCGTAAATCACTTTGGTCAAGATGAGAAAATGTAAAGTTACGTTACCATCAAGTAAATAGTTTACAAAACTCCATAAATACTATGGCTGTTGCTTACCCCCGTAAATTTCAGAATGCTTTGAGTGCGAGAGATGTATTGAATCAAGTGGTACGCGATCGCGAAATCCATCTGATTACCCTCAACCGCTACCGTTATAGCGAACAACGCAGTTGCAAAGACCTTACAGATTTAATAGAACAACTCAACGGACAGCCACGAGAACTAGTGCGGGATTTATCCCATCACATTTCAGATGAAGCGCGTCATGCGATGTGGCTGACCGATTTGTTGGTAGAAATAGGTACAGATATTGGCAAGCCGCCTGGATCTTCATATATCGATGAATTTGAACGGCTTTTAGACAGCGACCAAAAAGACCCAGAAAAAGACCTAGAAGATTTTGTAATTTCTTCCCTCGCCGCGATTAACGTCACCGAAAAACGGGGTTGCGAGTATTTCTCCGCCCACATTCACGCCCTGAAAAAAGCGCCGCAAACCGAAGAAAACATCAAAATCCGCGAAACCATTGAAAAAATTCTCCCCGAAGAAGCAGGACACGTCCGGTGGGGTAACCGTTGGCTGGGACAAATAGCAGCCAAAAGTCCAGAACATCGGCAAAAAGTCGAGCAAGCCAAGCTGAAGTATGCTGCAATTGAACAAGCAGCATTTGAATCAGGAATGGATATCACTCTCGGTGCAGAATTGCGCCAAGTCACCAACCTGCTAGAAGTGGCAAATACGATGCCCGTGTGGGAACGTCCGCAATACCTGATGGAACGATTGCCACAGACTTTGCTGGCACCTGAATTGCAGTTTACCAGAATTCAGCTAGCACAAAAAGCTTGGCAGCGAGATCCGCAGGCATTTATGGAAAAATTTGTGCCCATGTTCCTCAACGGTATCAAGAGCATGGAAAAGCGCGAGAAAACAACAGTGTAAAAATAGGCTTCTGCTGTTTTAGCTAAAGGGGTGGTCTACGATCGGACCACCCTATTTTTTTAAATAACCGTCTGATGATTGCAACACGAATATTACAGCGTTTTTCAGATAAATATAGCAGTTCTCACTTGCATGAAATACACTCTTGTGGGGTGTGGCTCTCTAGCCCGCCCAAGACGGGCGAGACGCTCCTTCCTTCCGATGCCTGTAACAAGCCCTACTCTTCGAGAAGGGCTTCGCCCAACGGCTTGGTGCAGTCGCTCCAGGTCCTTTCCACCTGCACAGTTCGGGTTTTCTGAGTGTGCAGTTGTCCATGCCACTGCGCTGCAGAAGCCGCAAAGCGTCTAGGTCCCAAACCGACCCTCGGACTTCTCCAAAGGCTGCGCTTCTCCGGCTTTGCTCCATCCCACAAGAAAATATTGAGTGTATTGGATTCAACCGAGAACCGCTATAGACCACGCTTATTCGGGCACGGCAATGTTCCCTACTACAATGTGTGGTTCAATTAGATGAAAACTGCTGTAATATAGTGTTGGGTTAATTGACTATTGTCTTGTGAAAATTTAGATTGCCAGATATGAGATGCTCTAGCCTGAGACAGGCTAGAACCTTCATCGAACTTACGCAACTGGCAGATAATTTGGCTCGTAGTAGGCACGAAGCGTGCCTAAATTAAGCGCTCTTTGCGCTTACTATAAGCCTATATTGAGATTTTTTGTGTGACACGCAGCTTTAGTCCTGCTTCATAATCCTCCGTAATATTCATGGTCAATTTCTGGTCAGATGCAGTTGAGGATTACCAAGACGCAGGAATCGGTCAGCAATAGTAATCTTGGCTGATTGGGCAACAAAGTTATACTATTTCTGCTTTCTTCAAGTCCTGTCCAAGCCGAGATGTCGTGACAGCTGTTTAATGCATCCAAAAAAGAATGCTGAAAAACCGCCGAAGCGAAGATAAATTATTTCTCGATGCAGACAAATAGCTGCTCGACACATGAGAAAGCTTGTTTGGAAATACGGTGTAGAGGCATTCAGGCTATTTCCCAACAATAAAGAAAATATCTCAATTGGATGCACTTTAGCTGAATTGATAGCTTGAGTGACACCAAGACTTAGATAATTTGCTTTCTTGAATCGAAAATTTTCCCGGAATGCAAGTGTGAGGATCGCATTTCTCTGAGGAGCTTGTGATGCTGTCGATACAGGTAGCAGCTGATGTGCGATCACAAGAATTCACGGTCAATTATGTATACATACCTTACTGATAAAATTCTGTACACATGCTGAGTTTTTTGGGTCTCAACTGTGATATTTATGCTAAAAAAGTTGTGTATTTGATGTTATCAATAACACTCCGTTCTTGCGTACCATGAATCCCTCACTACAATCCAAATAACGTACTGCAACCAGCATGACTGTGCGGTCATTAAACTGCAATACGCGTATTGCGGAATTGTTCCACGATCATCTTGCGACCGCTACCCCGATGGGGAACTGGCTTTTTGGGCTGGTTCCCAGCAGGTTTTGCAGACAATAGCCGTCCCGAACCATTGCTCTGATGCAGCAGATTGGACAAGCTATTTACCATCGATCGGCTGTTAAAGGCTAAGGAACCGAATACTTGACTTGTAACAAAAAGTGAAATGGTAACACGCATAGCAGATGTCTATTTTAAAACTCTCCACTTCACTAATACTGAGTTGTTATTACTGCATCCGGATGAATTTTTAAACAGTATTGTTTTTTACTGAAAAAAATTTTCTCGCTCAACTGTCGATATGTTCTGCTAGTAACCAATTACCGGCGGGATTTAAGTGACCTTGAACTATCAGTTCTTGTTCCTGAGTACAAGCTTGCAATTGCTCGTCGATGTGCTCAAGCAAAGTTACCAGTTGCCAAGTCTCTCCTTGGTTTTCTATCGGTACGGTAATGGTGAATCTGTAATTCTGCGGAGCTATGGGGTGAACAATGCCCTGAAACCGTTTCTTTCTACGTGTTTTAACGTAGAAAGAAGCTATGTAATTGCACGGATTATACAAGTCTGGACAATTGCCATTAGCTGGATAAGCTTCTGGGTTGTCTAAGTAATACAGTTGCGATCGCCGCCACTCTGGATGATTGGGTGGAAGATTGAATAATGGAACGATCGCCGCAGGTGCATGAGAATCTTGCAATAAGCAAGATTGCAGAACTCGCACGGGTAAGTCTCTCGGCTGACAGCCCAACTCCACGCATATAGCTGCAGCCATTCCTGCAGCTTGACCGATACCCATAACTACAGGTTGCAATCGGGTTGCGCCATTGGCAATATGAGACACGGAAATATTCTTTTCACACACCAACAAACCATCTGTTTCTATTGGAATCAGACAGCGGTAGGGAATGGTGAAGGGAGTTCCTGTCCAACGTCCTCCCCAGCGGATGGATTTCGGTTGGAGGGAGAACTTAACGCCGGGATAATGGTGGTCGTTGGCGTAATTTCCCAAGGCGATCGCATCTATATTTAAAGGTGCAACCCTACCCGAAGCTACTGGTAAAATATCTTGTTCTCGCACGGTAGTTAGTCCCAACAAGCGGCGGCTTTCCCGGTAGTAGGGATGAAGGGCGAAAGCAGTCGTTTGATTTGGGATTTGGGATTTGGGATTTGGGATTAAGCTGTTATGGGTTGCAAATTGCGGGAAAACTTGATCGGCCAAACCATAGCGGCGACCAAGCTGATTTTGAATAAAACGGGCAAAATTTTGACTGTGCCAGCGACATTCTTGCAAAAACTCCAGCTTTGTTGCTTCCGACTCTATCATCCGTCCAATTCCTTCGCCGTAGTCGTTGCCACAAATGGGCCAATTTATCATAAACAGACCTCCCGGCAAACGTCCATAATTCAGAAATTTTTCTCCACCATAATCATCCCAAGCGCCGGCAAACTGCGATAAATCTTCGTTGGGTGCGGCGGGAATTTCGGGTGCAACAGCTTCTCCATAATCTTGCATAATTACCACCCAGGTGGGCGCTTGCACTGGATATTTTGCTGTCAGAGAATTAAAATTAGCTGGGGCGCTGGGTTCTCCCCATTCAGATTGCAATTCCCAACCCCATCTGTAAGGTATTTCAGCTAAAGCTAATAAATCGCCTAATTCTGTAGCGTCGAGAATAACCTTGGCTTTAACGGTGAAATCAGCAAAGCGGACAGCAGTTAAACAATTCCCTTGTTTTTCAACTTCTAACGGCACTTGTCCGGAAAACCATTGCAGATTTGGCAACTCCCGCACCCAATCAGCAAATATCTCTGCACCAACACGGGGGTCATAACTAAAAAAACTGACCCAACTATTATCTAATCCTCCTGGTTGTCGCTTTCGCAATTCCTGCAAAAACGCACCCCACAACCCCGTTTGAAAAGCTTCTAATTCATTACCATCAGGTGCAGATACACCCGCAGAAGTCAGCATTCCCCCCAACCAAGGAAATTCACTCACGAGGATAGTTTTCGCACCCCGTCGCGCCGCTTGGATAGCTGCTGCAGTTCCTCCGGTTCCACCGCCAACAACTAAAACATCAGTTGTATATGTCTGACTAACCATCATTTAACCTCACGGTAGTTTCGACATATTGTCTCCAGTTAGGTTGTCATCAGACAAGATAATTTCTTTTATTTCGGATTTCTTGCACCATTCTTACGTAGTGGGCATTGCCCACTGTTGCCCGAGTCATGGTGCTAACAGAAAACAAGCGTTTTACGTTGTTCTAGAACTCTCGTCGATCCAAGAAACCGGGTTTCTCGTGGACTAAGTGTTGAAATCTCTGATACTCTACCTAAAGAAACCCGGTTTAAATACGTTAGTCGCACGCACGGCACCACGGCACGGCACGGCACGCACGGCACGCACGGGACCCACCATGACTCGGGCTAGCATTGCCCACCCTACGATTTGCTTCCTGACTTACAGATGAGATAATCAGGCTTTGGGATGTCAGAACAGGTAAGTGCATTCCTAACATTGAAAAGCGATCGCCTTTATGAGGGTATGAATATCACTGACTTTTCACGGGAGAAAAGAAAACCTCGCTTCCATTCCTCTCTCCGACGCGGAGAGAGGCTTTGAATTTCTCCCCCTTCCCGCTTCGGGAAGGGGGCTGGGGGGTTAGGTCACGATGTCTTTTTCCACATAAGATAAAAAGTTAGATGAATATCAGGGGTGCGATCGCCTTAGGGAACACCAAAAAATAAATTATCCCAATTGTAGGTTGGGGAGCCACATTGCGCCCTTGGTTCGGCGAGTGTGCAATGTGGCGTTGGAGTGGAACGGAGTGTAGCGTAACCCAACATCACTTTCTGCTTTGTGATAAATTTGGGATATTTTTTTAATTGGAAGTCCCTTAAACCAAGCATAGAAAGTAACGCTGTTGGCATTGGGGGCAGTGGGGATTTACTTCTAAACTTAGAATTAAAACAAATCTGCTTGATTTCTATTGACCGATATTTTCTTGATGGTACAAGCGCCCAGATTCATCTGTGAAATCAATCCAAAATCTAAAATCCTTTCATCCAAAATCGGTTGGCACAATGACATATATCTCCCCCAAAACGCTCACCAAAGAAGATTTTCTTTCCCAATACCGAGACAATCCCCGCTATGAATTAGCAGACGGAGAACTAATTGACATGGAACCCACTGGTCCTCACGAAACAGTGAGTGGCAAACTTGCAACCCAAATTGGTATCTACCTTGTTACAGAAAAACTCCCCTGGTTTATTCCTCGCACTTGCTTAATTTACCCCTTCGCAGATGCTGCGACAGCTCGTCGTCCTGATGTTGTGGTTCTCGATGAAACCGTTCTCGATCGTGAACCTCTTTGGGAGCGAGAACCTGTAATTACGCTGGGACGTTCCATTAAACTGGTGGTTGAAGTCGTTAGCACTAACTGGGAAACAGATTATGCTCGGAAGGTTGAGGAATACGCGCTTTTAGGCATTCCTGAATATTGGATTGTGGATTATCGAGGATTGGGCGGTGTGGCATTTATTGGTAAACCCAAACAACCTACCTTTACTGTTTGTCAACTGGTTGAAGATACCTATACTCAACAACAATACCGACTAAACCAATCAATTAATTCGCCGCTTTTGACTGGTCTCCAACTTCGCCTAGATGATATCCTCCCTCGTTAAGTGTATTAAAATGTTGAGGAGCGATCGCGTGAAGAAGGGCATGAACATTAGGGATGTCACAGGTTTAACAGTCGCGCATAAGCAACGCTCTTGGCTGCGATCGCCCGTAGTAAAGTACCAGATGCGTAACTCCTAGCGGTGAGGGGGTCGCAGTCTTGGCGGTTCCCGTCGATTGCGAACCCCCGAACCCGTTGGGCGAAGCCCTTCTCGAAGAGTAGGGCTTGTCGCCAGACATCGCCTCTTTGAGAGTTATGAATATATGTACCTACATATATTCATTCATCCCTCGATTCAGCAACGCCATTTTGGCAATCAGAAATACAGTTATCATTTATTTTGTTCAAAAAATGTACAAGGTTTTCAATAGACCAGAAATCTCTGAACTTCTCGATTCCACTGTCACGACTACCAACCGTATCAGCAGTGCGGAATTCCAATTCTGCATCAGTCTTCGCTATTATAAATCTACGTGCAACAGTAGCAAGTAAGAACGGTAGAATACCATAATTAGCACCAACCAATACTGTACCAGCGAATGTAATACTACGTAGTATATGATATACTAACTCACGCTTTAAAGGAATATTTTCTCTTGGAGAACAAAATGAACAGTAAGATTGATAAGGACATCCCAATCCTTGTTTGATAAAATATGCAACAACAGTACAGCAATTACTCCACTGTATATGATACTCAGCGATGTTTAACTTATTTATTATCTTATATTGTTCATACAATTCTCTCGTACTAAATTCATTACTCTTTACCTTATATAGGTTATACAATTGTCTCATCCTAGATTCATTTAAACCTGGAATTTCAATTGTTATATAATTTTTATATGAACCAATTTTACAGTCTTTTTCAAAAGTAATATCTGTTCGCTTTTCAACAGATATTCCTCTTTGATAATTTTTTATAGTATCCAATGAATCATTACATGGTCGATGACTAATATAAATAGTATCTTTAGGATTATTATTATCAATAATAATCATTGAAGCATGACCTACATCTGCATTTGTATATAAAGCTTCAAAAATTCTCTGATGATCAATAAAATCACCATACCATATATATACCTTAACAGTCATAAAACACTCCTAATATACTAATTTATATGTGTACTAGCAAGAGAAACTTGTTTAATTCTTTGAATAGTTTTTAGGGTTACGTCTTAATCTAAAATTCACTTTTCACTAGAATTTTATAAATTCTGTTATGAAAGCAATTATTAGAAGTAGTATAACATTATCAATAATTTCCATTGAGGCGTGTCCTGCATCTTTCTTAAAAATTACACCGTTATACACAGTAGCAAAGGGAATTTTACCTCGCCATATATAAATACGAACAGTCATATTATTCACCTCTTTTGGAAATTTTCTAAGTATTCTTGAAATACATCAGCCAATCAAGAAGTTTCTAATAATTGATATTTGATTTTTGGCAATTATACTTTTATCAACGTGATACACTAGACGCTTTTATGTACCCATAAACTTACGGCTTAACTAATCCAAATACTAGAACAAACATGGATATTAATACTATCAAAAAAATTATCGCAAAAACATACAGCGCTATTGTCAATACATTAAGGTCAGGATACTCTTTCAACGTAAGTTGAAGTGCTAATAAATCAACTTCTTTCTTTGTAACCTCAAAAGCACGTATTCCATATATAGCAATATATAAAAAACCGCAACTCATAATAGCAGGTAGTAATAAAGAATATTTTACATATTGTTTATTTGGATTTGAAAAATAAAATGTAAGAATACCACCTGTAACAGCATAAAAGAATGCATTGGCTTTAAAAGCAGTATCCAAATAAAACTTGTAAAGCTCTATCCAAAGATAATATTGCTTCCATAAAAATTCTTGGTTTTTCGAGTCATAATTCATGGCTTAACTAATCTAACTATAATTAGGTTATTAGCAAACAAAACGTAATTAAACACTTGCGATCGCCACTTTATCCCCATCTAAGTATTTTGATCGCACTCCTCACAGGTATACAACTCAAAACTAAGTGAATATACTAAACCTAGAAAATAAGCTCAACTTTGTCACTAGCTGAATATTGAGTTTTAAACCTATCAAAATGTGAGTTCGACAAAATGCGATCGCCTACCTTAATGCAATCATCAGTAGTGCGAGGTAACAAAAATAATTATTGCATAACTACTTAAGAAAAATCTTTACCAAGAAAGCAAAAATAACAAAAATATCTCTTTAGGTAGATAACTTATTTTGTGGTTTTATATAATCAAAATAACTTATATAGGTGCAAGCAAAAGTAACTTATGCAGTTTTAAAAATACTTGGCAAAAAAACTTGAGAAAACAGACTTAACCCAAGGCGATGTAAGCGCGACAAGCCGCTCCCTCTTAGTACGCATTCAGCAAAGCGTGCAAAGCTTACCCCACCCCCAACCCCTCCCCGCCTGCGGGGAGGGGAGACAAAGCGCAGCTTTGGCTCTTTGGGGTTCTCCGGGTTTAATAGGCAATCAAACGGACATGATATCAAGTTAGCTTTTCGAGCAAAAGCAAGGAAAAATATTTTATTCGTTTCGGATATTGCGTTTATGTAATATGTAACATGCTAATGTAGAGAGAATAAAAGCATATATCTGAGAAGACCATCATGTTAAAACAGCCAACAGAGTCAGTAATGGCTAAACAGCAAGAAGTGCAATCTATAAAACAATTAGAACGCATACTACAATTTGAAGGTTCCCAAGCAAAACTGATAGGAGCTAACGGAGAGCAAATTCCTATTCCCGAATCGGTTTATCAAGTGTTGCGTCAAGTCGTCCATGCTTTTGTCTCAGGACAGGCTATATCTATAGTCCCCCAAGAGCGGGAAATAACAACACAGCAAGCGGCTGATTTTCTCAACGTATCACGACCTTATCTGATTAAATTATTAGAGCAGGGGGAAATTCCTTACATTATGGTCGGTTCGCATCGACGCGTTCGTTTTGAGGATTTGATGAAATACAAACAGCAAAGGGATGCTAATCGCAGCCAACTTTTGCAACAGCTAATCGAGATGAGCGAAGAAGCTGGCTTGTACGAGGACGACGAGTAATTATAACAGTAATATTTCTATGTCCAGTGTTTTATTAGACGCCTGCGTTTTGTTCCCAATGTACTTGCGAGACACTTTGCTATCTACCGCCGAGGCTGGTCTGTACGTACCTTATTGGTCGCAGAAAATCTTAGATGAAGCAATGGGCAACCTTGTTCGTAGAGGGAAAATCTCTGCCCTTAAAGCTATAAATCTTGAAGAGGTAATAAAAGCAGCTTTTCCTGAAGCAATGGTTAAAGTACCTGTGGAAGTAGAGGAGACCATGACGAACGATCCTAAAGACCGTCATGTTCTTGCTGCTGCGGTCGTGGCTAAGACCGATCTTATTGTTACCAATAATATTAGAGACTTCGACACTAGGGTTTTGACTTCTTGGAATATCAAAGCACAGTTACCAGATGACTTTTTGTGTGACCTATTCGACGATTACCCTGAAGAAATGGTTCAAGTAGTGCGGAAACAGTCTCAAAAGTATAGAAGACGCCCCTTAACTTTTACCGAATTACTTTCTTTGTTGAGTAAGATTGATGGAGCAAATTTACCAAAATTTGTTGGTAAAATTCGCTATCTTGAATTCGGTGATAATGTTGTTTAAGGAGTTGATAAGCGATCGCTTTTCATTACAAAATTTATCACAAGCTGTGGAACAGGCGATTAAACCCACTCCAGAAACATACAAAATTTTGATTTATCCATAATGGGTAGTGGTTAGTGGATATGGGGTAGCGGTCAACAACCAACCACTAACAACCAACTACCCGCCTACTAACTGCTAACTACGCGCCTACTAACAACCAACAACCAACAACCAACTACCAACTACCTTTAGGCGTTCAAGCTCCAACTGCATCAGTTCAAAATGCTGGCATCTATTTATTTCATGTCCCTTGATGAAAAGGTTGTGTTGCAAAAACTGGTAAGCGGAACGATTCCATCCGAGAAAATTCTGTTTTCCAGTTGTGATTGATGGAAAAGCGAACTGAGAATACACAGCAGTTCGCTGTTCGCTGTAGCTAGACACCACAAGGAGTCCCAATCATGTATTTTTTTTCTATTCCTGATGTTTCTGACTTTTTCTCTACCCTTCCTGAAGAGGTTAAGGAAGATGTCAAGTCAAAGCTTCCTGAGAGAAAGGCGTTAGCCCTAAGTCGTCTGAGCGAATCACTCCCTAGGATTTTTGACCTTTCTTATATCGAACATGCGATCGTACCTTCTTTTGTTACAAGTTTTTATCAAGGAGAGAAGCTATCTCTTCCCATGCTCGATGAGGAAAGATTCAGCAAGGAGAGCGCCCTACCGTATTACTTGTGGGGACTGTTATATGACAACTGGGAACCGAATCCCCAAGAGGATGGACTCACGGTATTTCTCCAAGGTTACGAAAAACGTGGCGACCATAATCGTAGAAAAAGGATTTACTATTCAGCCCTTACCCCCGATTTATATCGCCCCATGTATGGGGATAAGGTGGTTCAGTTTTTTGACCAGCTATTTGACGAAAAGAATGCTGGTAAACCCCTGATGCGTCAGTACCTAGATAGCTATTTCGACCTTTACTGGGATTTACACCTCGGTGTCAAGGGCGATGCGATTCCGCCGGAAGTTAGAGAGATCGGGGAAAGATTCAACACTGTCCTTGCTTATCTAGATCCAACAAAGGAGATTGTCTACGAGAATTACATGAGGGTGCGCGAACTCCGCAAGTTGTTGAAAAAGTGGATTGATGAAAGAGTTGAAGACGTGGTTAGGAGAAATGTAGCAGATCCCGAGAAGACGTTCGTGTACTACTGGATCGAGAATGGTGAAGAGGGAGACGATTTCAGGCGCAAAGATGTTGTTTTCGAGTGCTTCCATAATTTTGTTGCTTTGAGTCAGTGGGGCAATACTATCTACAACATCATGTCTAAACTGAGCAAGGACACAGGAGACCCTGATGTCCGGACATGGTTTAAAAAGACGATGGAAAGTGATTATAACCAGGCAAACGGTTCGCCCTTTACCCCCCTCGATCGCTTCGTGATGGAGTTATTCCGCACGATTTCGCCAAACACTGGAAGCATCTCTGTGATCAAAGAAACGAGAAAACCACTATACGACAGATATGGCTACGTTATCAGCCCACATAAGGCGACCAGTCAAGACCCACGACACTGGGAGAACCCAGGGAATTTCGATCCCGATCGCTACAAAGATGCGCCGACCAGCGACCAAATTGACTCAGCCAAATCTAAAGAAATCGGATTTGCTCGATGTCCCTTCCACAAAGAGACATTCGAGGTCAAGGATGGCAGAAAAGCCGAACTGACCAATAGTGCATTTGGCACTGTTTACAACATTACCGATGACAAGGCGTTTCCCGTATGTGACTATGCAGGCTACGCGCCTTTTGGTTTCGGATACCGTCGCTGTCCTGGCGAACTGTTCACGATTGAGGTGTTCAAGGATTTCTTCACAAAGGTGTGGAACGACAAAATCGAGTTCGAGAAACTCGATCTAACAGACCCAAAGAAGGTTCCCGTAGGACCAACAACAGTCATTGATGACAACATTGGGTTTACAAGATAGTACGGGAATCATCAAAGCCCACCAGTAATACCTTGAAATCCAAAAAGATTTCAAGGTATTTTCCAGCGGTGAAAGCTTGATTTGACCATGCAAAATATTGATTCACAAAAATAACACGGGTCGTGTGGAAGCCACTTGGCTGTCTTGAGCGTGGAGGAAACACGCCCCAAGCAGTTTTAACTGCCGTCAAAAGTGTTAAAATTGGCATGTGAGTAAGAATAACCATCGACGCAAAGAATTGTCTTAATAAGGAGCAACCCCTGATGTATCTCGTCTCGGTACGACCGTAGCCTGGGTACACAAGCAAAGGTAAGACAAGGAGCGTTTGACACTAATTTGATGGACTCGGAAAACAGAGAAATAAATCAAAAAGTAAGCATGATTCCAGCGTCGTAAGGCAGTTGGCTTGAATGTCTAGGGGCTAATTTGACGTAGCCTTTAAAGTTTGATTCTTTAAGAATCTCCGTCCGCGACGGTCGGAGAGTGTCAACTTTTATCATTTATGGACAAGGCGCGTAAATCAAAAAAGCAAGCATCGCAATAAAACTTAACAAGCGTCCGTTCTTGCAGGTATCTCGGCAGGCACCCTGTAAAGCATAACTAGCAACTTGGGTTAAAACCTGTAAGCCAGAAACGGAATTAACATTTCAGCGCGGCTAAAACCGCCATGATTACCTGCATTGACAGAAGGGCGTCCTTCTGCATCTACTCGCTTTTGCGCGTAACAAGTCCAGCCAGTGCGGGGAAATAATATTAAATCTCCGACGCGATCGCCTGAATTCATACTCAAAGGTTGATTTGGTATTCCAAATAAACCGAGTTCTACAGCTTCGGCTTTGGATATAACTGAAAAATGCTCTAAGAGATGTTTTTGAATATAATCTTTTGCCGCAGCTTCCGCACCATGTTTGAGATGCAAAAACCTGGCTTGCGCTTCCCCGGAAGGTGGAACAAACAGCAATTTAGTTAGTTCTGGATGTTCGTCTAACCAAAGAATTTTATCTGGATTGATGCAGCGCTGACCGTGGTCTGCAGCTAATAATAAAACAATATCAGAACGACCAGCCAATGGTGCTAAAAGTTCTCGCTTCAAAGCGAAATCGAGTGCAGCAACCTCCGCCCGATAATAAGAATTAAGCGGTCCAAAACGATGGGCGGCGCTGTCTATATTCGGTACGTACATATAGGTAAAACTTTTACCTTTGTCGTAATTGGCGAGTAAGCGATCGCGCAATTGAGCAAAACCATCTGCAGGCGTTAAATAGCCAGTATATCCGCTACTTCCCGCCTGACTGCCAGCAGTAGTATAACGACTGATACTAGTTTGTTTAAATGCATGATAATTAACAATCTCTACGTTTACCCCAGCCTTTTCCATCCGCAAATAGATATTAGGAACTGGTACAAACGTATCGGGATTGAGTTGACTATCTAAATAAGTTGCTGATGTAGGTGCTAAAGCCGGTCGCCATCGGAGAAGACTCACCAAACTACCAATTTCTCTGAGGTATGCATTGGTACATACAACCCCATGTTGGGCTGGCGCGTAAGCCGTTGCTGCTGAGGTTAGAGCCGTAACAGTCGTACTGGGAAATACTGTAGTAGCTGGCATAAAAAAAGCCTGGGGACTAGCACAGGCTGCAGCCAATCCGGGCGTATCTCCTTGCGTTATTAGCGATCGCAATTGGTCGTAGCCAAAGGCATCCATCACTAGCATCACAACATGCTTGATTTGTCCCAAACTCAGCCAATTTTCCCAAGCTTCAGTTATCGCCGATACTGCCAATAATTCTGGATTAAACGGGGGTAATGCTGGTTCATCGCTTAAGCTTGGTGCTTCGGGACACAGCCAATGTATCAGTAATGCGGCTATATTTGCCAGTCCCAATCCATCATAGCTGGGTCGTATCGCCTCGTTTCCGAATGCTTCTGGTAGTTTTTGCCGAGTTAACAGGGTTTCTTCTGCAAAGGCAAATATTTCAGCCATTTTTATTTCCAAGATGCAGCAGTTATTCTATCGTAAGTGCGATGAGATAGATTTTGCACAGACAAGGGTATATCGCATCTTTAGATTTAGGATGTGTAGCGTATCTAAAAGCAATTGGTATTTCCAAAATTTATTTGGTGGGCGGACGAGGTTGCTTTTTGAGAATAGTGCAAGATGTAAGTTGACGAATTCAGATTGCAAATGTCTACAACTTTAATTTTCGTCGCCCTACTAGCTTTCTACCTCGCGTTCAATCTTGGCGCTAACGATGTTGCTAACGCGATAGGAACTTCCGTTGGTTCTAAAGCTGTAACTTTGAAACAGGCGTTAATAATTGCTGGAATATTAGAGTTTACGGGTGCGGTACTGTTTGGACATGAGGTATCCCAAACTCTAGCAACGGAAATTGCCAATCCAGCGTTATTTGTTAATGCACCGCAAATGTTAGTTACTGGGATGATAGCGGTGTTAATAACTTGTGGGTTGTGGTTGCAAATAGCCACATCACGGGGTTTGCCTGTATCCTCTTCTCATGCAGTTGTTGGCGCGATCGCTGGATTTAGTTGGGTAGCATTAGGTATAAATGCTATTGATTGGTCATCAATTGGGAAAATCACCCTTGGTTGGATTGTGACGCCAGTAATTAGTGGTGCGATCGCGGCTTTGTTTTACAGTCAAATCAAGCGTTGGATTTTAGATCAACCAAATCAATTAGCGCAGTTACAAGAATGGATTCCCTGGTTAAGTGCAGCTTTGTTGGGAACATTTGGCGTGATTGTGTTACCGTCCCTCAGTCAACCGGTAACTAATTTTTTAATAGAGCAATTTAATTTCAAAATCCCCGCTCATGATATCTCACTCTTGACGGGTACAGTCGCTGCAGTTGGACTGAGTGTTGTGAGTTGGCGACAGTTGGAAGAGGGGGAGAGGGGGAGAGGGGAAGAGGGGGAGAGGGGGGCGACGGGTGTGGGAGACAAGGAAATTCCTAACTCCTCATTGCTAACTCCTAACTCCTCACTCCTAACTCCTAACTCCTTAAATCCAAAATCTCAAATCCAAAATCCCACTGAGGGCTTATTCGCAAGATATCAAGTTCTAAGTGCTTGCTTTGTGGCTTTTGCCCACGGTTCTAATGATGTGGGAAATGCGATCGCTCCTTTAGCGGCGATCGTCTATATCAATCGCACTGGTACTGTACCCCTTAACGACATTGACATCCCCATTTGGATTTTAATACTTGGCGGTGCTGGCATTGTCACCGGTTTAGCTATCTGGGGTAAAAAAGTCATCGCCACTATTGGCGAAAGCATTATTCCCCTGCAACCCAGTAGTGGATTCTGTGCCGAACTCGCCACTGCTACTACCATCCTACTTGCCTCTCGCATGGGTTTACCTGTCTCCACCTCCCATGCACTTGTCGGGGGTGTAGTTGGTATTGGACTGGTGCAAAACTTCAAATCGATTCAATTCAAAACTTTACAAGGAATCGCCGCCGCATGGCTGATTACAGTCCCCGTGAGTGCAGCCCTCTGCGCTGCCATCTTTCAAGTGTTGAGTCAAGTCTTGAGTCAAGTCTTGAGTGCTGTATTCTAGTTCCGAAGAAAGGAAAAATCTCAAAGCTAAAAGCTCAAAAACAAACAAAACAAACGCCGGTGTAATTTCATCAAACAAAAAATTACAGAAAAATTTTAACCCTTCTGATTTGTAAATAGGCAAAAGGGCAAGGGGAAGGTGGGGCCCCCAGGGAGTGGCGATAAGGGGCAAGGGGAAAGGATTTTTATTAGTCATTCATGCCCAATGCCCAAGGGACGCCAGTTGCAAAGGCTTGAGGGGAACCTGTAAGTTAGCACTGGCTCCCCAATGTTCAATGCCCAATGCTCAATGCCCAAAATAACTTAATTCCGATTTCAAATGTAAACTGTTACGACAGCTACATTTTACAGAAACTTATCTATTAAGATATATAGCTGATATAAAAAGATAGAATCTTAGTTATAGCAGCGCACGAAACCCGCAAATCCCAGACAATTGCTATTGCCGCCAACACAATAGGTATTTATTTTTAGTGATATTTTCTTTGATAAGAAAAAGATATCACTTGATAATTGTTGATTGAAATATGGCTTACGTAATATTTATCTGTCATAGTACATAACAAGCAAGTGTAGTAAAGTCTCTCCGAGATACTGCGCGATCGCGCGTCTGTGCTTGAGACATGACATAATTACGTTGAAATGCGCGACTGCCTGTTAAACTTTTGTTTGGTATATCTGACAAAATACAGGCAATACTATTAAGCTGCGATCGATTGCAGGGGAAGCTGCTTTATCGTCAAAGGGTCAGAGGTTAAAGGCTAATGGGGCGATTCGAGAAGCGACCGGACAACCCGCGAATGAGAGGCGATTTATCCCGAGCAGCAGAAATTGCTCTATGGGATGTAGTCGAAGATTTGCAAAATCTCAAGCAAAATGTACTTACGGGTTTGCACGAAGATGTACAGCGGCTACAGGCGGAAAAAAACCGCTTGGCTGATGATGTTCAACGACTGCAAGCTGAAAAAGAACATTTACAACAGGCGCGACAAATAACAGAGCAGCAAGCGTTGGTGCGTCAGTTGGCGCAAGTTTTGGCGAATCACATATCGTCGCAACTGCAAGCCTCACTGGCAAATTTAGCCAACCAAACAATGGAGCGCGGTTCCTACCCAGGAACACCTTTGTCGCCAGCAGAAAGTACAAATAACTCTGTTAATGAGTTCAATCAGAATGCCGAAAAACTGCTTAGCACTCTGGATGATACCCTCACTGTGACTTTTACCGCGCTGCAACACGATTTAAATAATTAT
Organism: Heteroscytonema crispum UTEX LB 1556; assembly: GCA_044006015.1. Lineage (GTDB taxonomy): Bacteria > Cyanobacteriota > Cyanobacteriia > Cyanobacteriales > Nostocaceae > Heteroscytonema > Heteroscytonema crispum. Next base: position 42,575 of record JBIPDF010000015.1, on the reverse strand, counting down.
CAAAGCAATCTTTCCCAACAGCTGTCTCGGATGCAAAGCGAACAGCAACAAGGGGAAGCGATTTTGGCGGCGTTGGTGAATCGCTTGTATCGGGAACTGGACAAAACAACAGGTGGACCTTCAAGAATCGGGGGAACTCCTACAACGCTACAGGTTCCACAACCAAAAGTAATACAAGAAGTAACACCAGAAGTAACACCAGAAGTAACACCAGAAGTAACACCAGAAGTAACACCAGAAGTAACACCAGAAGTAACACTAGGTGGAACTCCAACAAAGCTACAGCTTGTAGAACAAGAAGTCACACCGTTAGTGGTGAAACCTACTAAACCAGAACCGCAAAGTGTTCTTGACGCCTTGCTACAGTTGGAAGAACTTTCTGAGCGCATTTCATCCGGTGCAATACCACCAATGAGCTTGCCACAGGAAGAACCTCCTGTTGTGAATTCTTCTACCCCCAAGAATCTGTCTGGGGGTGAAACTCCATTCACTCCTCCTTTAGTACCTCACGCAGATTCTTCATCACCACCGACACCACCACCGACACCACCACCACCACCGACACCACCACCACCACCACCGACACCACCACCAACACCACCGACACCACCACCAACACCACCGACACCACCTGCGCCTGTGTCAGAACTGCAAAGACCAGCACCACCAACACCACCACCTGCGCCAACGCCAGAGCAAAGAGCGACAACGCCGCAACCGCAGCAGCCACGGAGAACTGGAGCTTTATCCCCGCTGCTAATAGGTTTATTGTTGGTTGTGACATCAACAGTAGTGTCAGCATTTTATAACGTAGCGATTAAAGTGATTTTCCAAGAAAGTTCCCAAATTTTTGGGGTCTTTGATGTGGAACGCTTGATATTGCCAACTTTGGGAAATTCGCTATTAATTTTAATGTTAAGGATGCTGGTGGTTGTACCACTGATGTTAGTTTTGGCTCCGATGATGCATTCACGAGTTTGGCAAGATTTGCAAAGTTTGCTTGACTCTGTACGCCCAAATGCCACTTCTGGTAATGCCGGGTCAAAGCGAATTTTTTGGTTGTCGATCGCCAGTGGTGGCTTTTTATTTTTGTCTCAGTTGCTGATCTACCTTTCTATCGGTCAGGTGGCGGCTGGAATGGCGATCGCGCTTTTCTTTATCTATCCACTGATTAGCGGATTGTTATCGTGGTTTTTATTTCGCGATCGCCCGACTGTATTGGGCTTTGGTGCTAGTGCTTCTATTTGTGTGGGTGAATTACTTTTATTGGCGGGAGGTGTTAGCACCGATGCGGGTATATCCCTTGGTAGTACCACAGGTATTGCTTCAGGAATCGCTTTTGCTATTTACGTGATTTTGACGCGGATTTGTGCAGCCAAACTGCATCCAGTCACATTCACTTTAATCAATTTCGCCACCATGCTGCTGTTTTGCATCATTAGTTTAATGATGCCTTTACCAGGTAATTTAAGTTTGCAACTCGATCCCACTAAATTATTGGAACTTGTTTTAAGTGCGTTTGTCTTGGGTGTAATGACTTTGTTTAGCTACGTGTTTAACAACCTGGGCATTCGCAAATTCGGTGCATCGCGATCGGCGATAATTGGTGCAACAGTCCCTGTTTTAACCGTAATTTTTGCTGGATTGATTATTCAAGAAACCTTGCTGATTCCCCAAATTATGGGCGTCTTGCTGGTTACTTTCGGAGCCGCAGCTTTCAGCTTGGAAAAAATGCGATCGCCCGCCAATCCTTCTAAAACAGCGAATTAATCGCAGAATGTTAATTGTTAACGATTAATTGTTAACAGTTAATTGTTAATGGTTAATGGTTAATGGTTAATGGTTCGCCAGCGCGGCCAAGAGGGGGTTTCCACGCCACTTGCTCCACTTGGGGAGACCCCAAGACCGCAGTGGCTCCCCATGAGCGACTGGCGGAGCGCTTCGCGGTAGCGAGGAACGAGCGTCACCCCGAAGGGGTTAATGGTTAATGGTTAATGGTGAGCCAGTACTGCGGGAGGGTAACACTCCTAGTACTGGCTCTCCCGTTGGGTTCATAGCCGAAAATCTATAAACGCGTGAACTATAAACGCGCGAACTATAGCAATCCGCGCATCATTCGCTTCGCTCACGAGAAGTCGGGTAATTTGCGAAACCCGACTTCTGATGCTGTCGATTGTTACAAATAGAAGCGAGGATTGTTACTTCATGTCATCTAAAGGATGAAGTGTGAAGCTGTACGGTCAAGTTTTGACCCCAGAGATAAATCTGGGGGCTTGTACCGATTTCTTTTTTTAGCGTTGCTAAATCAAAGTATGAATCCAGGTGTAAAGACGCGACGCGGCTACGCAGAAGATGCTTTGTACCCCCAAGGGCGCTTACGCTCAAATGTCGCGTCTCTACAAGGGTTTGGACGTAACGCAAAATTATTTTCATACATGAAATCAGCAACGCCCTTTTTTTTCATCCTTCATCCTTCATATCAGGAAATATTGATAATTAATACGATTTCTCCCACGCGCGATGCGCCTAATTAGCTGACTTGAGCGCTTGTGCTTGGTTCGTGTAACCGCGAGTTCACTCAAAGTCCGGTTCTTAAGCGCAACGTTACAGAAAATTGGTATAACTTAAATAATTTACAAATAATTTTACTCAAATTATCATTTTGACAATGGCTGCACAAAATGACAGGCTAGACTTTCGCCGATTATTTTTTCTGAAAATATCAACAAACTTTGATAAAAGCTGACATATAAATTATTTAAATAGTACTTAGAGAAGTGTAAAACTTTTATTTTATTTGCTAAACATAATAAAAAAATGCTAAAATTATTATTTATCACTTTGCAAACAATAAAAGGTATTTTCAACTTTGAATTATCTGCTTGATTTGAGGTCTATGATTTCCCCTCAAGCCAACTGCCTGTACTGTCAAGATGTCATCGGCAGTTTTAAAGAAACAATTGACCGAAAAAGAAATTGGGTACTGGGCAGGTGGGTATTAGGTACGCTTGAGAAATCCAATTTTCGTCATTGGTACTTTGAAAGGTAAATTTATTTAGGGAGTCAGAGGTTCATATGTATTTCGCTCGAAGGGCGTAGCGCGAAGAAATACGGCGTCCTTGCTACAACTCCCCGGTATAGACCGTGCGTCAAGTCAACGAACAGTCCCCAGTCCCCAATCCCCAATACCGCGCAAAGCGCTTTGACCGTGCGCCACGTTGCTCAGTTTGCCAAAATAGGCATTTGGGTAAGTTTTGTTGCTCTTAACTGACTTTCAGTCATCTCAAACCCCCTGAATGCTAGCTGTCATTCCCAAGAGTTTAATAAAATCATCTTTATTTTGAAATAGAGATTCCCCATTAACAGCAACAGCCAGTGCAAGAAGGCAGAAAGCAGTAATGCTCAGAAAATATACTTTTTTGTCTAATTTTAACTGTCTAGTTATTTCTGCGCCCGCTGTAGGGGTGCGATCTGGACGATCTCCGATACTCCAGAAAAGAACGATACTTGAAATTTTTTACGCCAGACAGTACTTCAAAGGGTGGCAACATTCGATACTTACTTTCTCGCGCATTCTGGATAAGATTGTATAAGTCAGAGCTTTCTTTGCAAAAACTTCACTTACAGAGTAACTTGGTAGTTGTTCTTCACCGCAAGCCGCAAAACCCTTGTCTCTGGGTGAGAGCGGCATCAGGGTTGCTGAGGCTAAATAACTTTGGCAGTATGTTGGTGAGCGCCTATGTACAAGAAATTACGGTGAAATTCATTCCTTATGACTACCAAGAACACTCATAGTTAACGCATAATAGATAATCTGAAGTGAAGACATCGCCTTCAGCCGGGTGTATACTACTTACTTTCCTTTGACTAATAAGTGTGTAAACGTGCTATTCAACTGTCTGTAATATGAGTAACGACATAGATCTGATCAAACGACTCGGCCCCAGTGCGATGGATCAGATCATGCTTTATCTGGCTTTTAGTGCCATGCGGACCAGTGGGCACAGGCATGGCGCGTTTTTAGACGCAGCGGCAACGGCTGCAAAGTGTGCAATTTACATGACCTATCTCGAGCAGGGACAAAACCTGCGAATGACCGGGCATTTGCACCACCTTGAGCCGAAACGGGTCAAAATCATTGTGGAGGAAGTCAGACAGGCGCTGACTGAGGGCAAATTGTTAAAGATGCTCGGTTCCCAAGAACCGCGCTATCTGATTCAATTGCCTTACGTCTGGATGGAGAAGTATCCTTGGCGACCGGGGCGATCGCGCATTCCGGGCACCAGCCTGACATCTGAAGAAAAAAGACAAATTGAGCAAAAACTGCCAAATAACCTGCCAGATGCTCAATTAATCAGCTCGTTTGAATTTTTAGAGTTGATTGAATTTCTCCACAAGCGATCGCAAGAAGGTTTGCCAGCCGAACACCAGATGCTTTTGAGTGAAGCTTTGGCGGAGCATATCAAGCGTCGCCTGCTATACTCGGGCACTGTGACCCGCATTGATTCTCCTTGGGGAATGCCTTTTTATGCCCTAACCCGCCCTTATTATGCTTCGGCAGATGACGAGGAGCGCACCTACATCATGGTGGAGGATACCGCCCGGTATTTCCGCTTGATGAGAAATTGGGCAGAACGACGGCCCAATGCAATGCGAGTTCTCGAAGAACTGGATATCCCTCCAGAACGCTTCGAGCGGGCTATGGAAGAATTGGATGAAGTCATTCGCGCTTGGGCTGATAAATATCACCAAGACGGTGGCGTTCCAATGATTTTACAGATGGTATTTGGTAAAAAAGAAGACTGATAAAACAGCAATTTTGCTGGAGAACACTTTAAGCTTAGGAGCCAGAAGCCCGGTCACTGTCCTTCGGGGCGGTGACAGGATACATGGCCAGGTGATGAGCGATCGCCGAAGCGCGAATCATGCCAAGCAGAGCGTGATGACTTAGGGGTGTGCCTTGGAATTGCCAATTTGTTGTGGGAGTTTGGGGAAAGGCGAAAAAGCTAGGAACCGACAAACGCCCCATAAGTAATTTTTTTTGTTTCTTATTGTGTCTTTTTGTTTCTTATTGTGTCTTTTTGTGTTTTGTCAAACTCGGGATAATTTGGATTGGATCGTGGGGGTTAGCCCAACTTGACGATGCTGCTGAAGTTTCCATCAGCCATTGAATTTGGTGCCAGCAGGTTTTTCTAGTATTTGATAGCGCGTAGAGCTTGGCAGCATCATCTATCCAGAGCATGACTTCTTACCACATTCAGTCATACGCCTTTGGATAGACGACAAGTGTTAATGGTTAATGGTTGGTGGTTAGTAGTTCATAGTAGGTTGGGTGGAACGAAGTGGAACCCAACAAAAACCAGGATTGTTACGTCTTCGTTGCGCTGGGCTACACCCAACCGACAAAATGGCGGTAACTAAAAATTCATGAACTATGAACCATTAACCATTAACCATCAACCATTAACCATTAACCATTAACCCCTCCGGGGTTCACCAGTCGCCTGCGCTCGTGTTACCCTACCAAGGGCGCGAAGCGATCCGGAGGGAATCTTCCCGACTGCAGACTTCGCGCCCCTTCACCATTAACCATTAACCATTAACCATCTCAAACTATAGGTAATTAATCAAACACCATATTACCTATTACCTGGATTGGCAGGAGCTGGAACAGTCTCAAAAGTTCGTTGAAATTCTGTTGTCGGTTGCGAAGTTGGCGGTGTAATCGGTAGTGTAGATCCAGATGGAATGCTGCTGATTCTATCTCGAGCATCAATACAAGTATCCATCGCTTGGGCGGGAGTAATATCGATTTCAGCACGCAAACCCACCACACACTGACCAAAAGTCACTGGTAACAAACTGCGACCGCAGTAATTTAAAACTGCTGGGGTGAGTGTCTCCTGAGGCGTATTGCGGCTAATACCCACTACACAAGCGGCTAACTCTTCAGGACGCCGTGCTTGTCTGCAGGACAAAAGCGCATCTGTTGCGGCAAATTGGGTTTGTCGCTGAATTCTAGTCACGCAAGAAGACAATTCTCGCGGACGCAGTGCTGTTGCACAAGCTTGCGATAATGCTTCTACTCCTATTTCCAGACCTCGCAGACGACCGGCACAAACTCGGAAATCATTTCCAGAAGAGGTGGTGAGCGCGATACTTGGCAAAGTCATTCCCAACCATCCAGCAATTGCGAATATTGGCGCGATCGCTTTAATTGCTCTTGAACTATTCCCTAACATTTGCTTTTATTCTCCAAACACCCAAGGTTATGCTATCTCATATTTATATTTCTTCCCACGACAGCATTCGCCAGATTTTTTGTTAGTAAAGGTCAGTTTTCACACCAAGGCAATGCATTTAAATTTTGAATAATGGAAGGGGCTGATAACAGCATGATGGACAGCGAAATTGATTGGAACGGCATCGCTTTAACCGCGCTAGTTCAATACAATGTCAATGCGGCTCCTTTGTATCCAACCCACACCACGTAGCGACAAGTCGGGGAGATGATGGCTCAACTGCACCAGCACGCAGGCATTTGGCAGTTACCTTTGGGCTTTGTGCGACCAAAATACGACTGGCAACAATAACACACTTCACTTACGAAACTGCATTTAGCAGTATCTGATGGCACAATATGTGTTGCAGATGAAAGCTGTATTAGAAAAAGTTGACCAGCAACTTGCTACAGTGATGATTGCACTGGAAAAAACAAGCCATAATTGGGGTCTGATTCACGCAGACCTGAATGAAAACAATTACATTTTTCATCAAGGTGAGACGCGACCTATAGACTTTTCTTGTTGTGGTTTCGGTTATTACCTTAGTGATATCGCCAATTCACTTCTACATCTAGTTCCGGAAAATCGTAGGTCATTTCTCAGCGGCTATCAGCACGCACGCAAACAATCGCTACCCAATAATTATCAAAATATCCTAGAGGCGTTCTCGATCGCAGCAACAATCAACAATTTTGCTTTTCATGCCTCACAACCAAAAGAACGCGATTATCTACAGCAGGCTGTACCCTACGTTATTCAAAAGTTTTGTACAAAATATTTTGAAGGCGAATCATTTTTGTTCGACTGCTAAGTTTGCTAAAATGACATTTGTGCCGTTTTGGGAGATAGCACAAACTCCTAACACGGCAAAAGCTTAGGTAGATATGCATCTAACAACGCCTCGTGCAGACAACTGTCGAAGCGAGTAAGTGCGTGCAAAAACAAAAAACCCACGCAGAAAGGGTAACTTTCACGTGAGTAGTTTACAATAATGTGTCTGAGTAAAGTTTAAACAGGATTAGATTAAGGAAACACATGTCCCGATACAGAGGGCCCCGCCTCAGAATTGTCCGTCGCTTGGGCGACTTACCAGGATTAACTCGTAAAAGCGCCAGACGCGCTTATCCACCCGGTCAGCACGGTCAGAACCGCAAGAAGCGTTCTGAGTATGCTATCCGTCTTGAGGAAAAGCAAAAGCTCCGCATGAACTACGGTCTGACGGAAAAGCAATTGCTGCGTTATGTCCGCAAAGCCAGACGCGTCACAGGTTCTACCGGACAAGTGCTGCTGCAATTGCTAGAAATGCGCTTGGATAATACTGTTTTTCGTATGGGTATGGCTCCCACCATTCCCGCAGCCCGTCAGTTGGTAAATCACGGTCACGTAACTATTAACGGTCGTGTGGTGAATATTGCCAGCTACCAGTGCCGTCCCGGTGAAGAAATTGCCGTCAGAAACCGCGAACAATCCAAGAAGTTGGTGGAAGCTAACTTACAATATCCAGGTTTGGCAAACTTACCCAACCATCTGGAGTTTGACAAAAACAAGATGGTTGGCAAAGTCAACGGCGTTATTGAGCGCGAATGGGTGGCGTTACAAGTTAACGAACTGCTGGTTGTGGAATACTACTCACGGCAAGCGTAATGAGTTAGGAGTTAGGAGTGAGGAGTTAGGAGTTAAATATTGTAACTCATAACTCTTAACTCATAACTCATAACTCTTGTTCATCCGCCAATTTGCGACATGGTGCGGCTGTATGTCCCCTGAGTTCCAGAGTCGCGTCCTTTAAAGTTAATTTCTGGCTTGATTGCCAACAAATGCTCGACCTGCTCTCGTAATTGGGCGGTGCTGACGCCAGCCCGCAGAGCAGTTTTTAAGTCTATTTGACTATTTTCATTTAATAAACAAGGACGCAGCCAGCCATCGGCACTCAGGCGCATCCGGTTACAGCGATCGCAAAAACACTCCGACATCTGACTGATAAATCCCAACGTCCCCTTCGCTCCAGGTATTTGAAATACATCAGCGGGACCATTACCACGAACTTGAGATTCTGTCAACCCCCATTTGTCGCGGATTTGTTGGCGGATTTCTGCTGAGGCGACCCAACCGCGATCGCCAAATAATTCTTGATTGCCAATGGGCATAAATTCAATAAATCGGATGTGCCATCGTTTATCAATCGTGAGGGCGGCTAAGTCTAGAACTTCGTGGTCATTGACGCCGGGAATTACCACCACATTTAGCTTTAGGGGGTCAAATCCGACACGATAGGCGGTTTGTATACCATCCCATACATTTTGCCAGCGAGAACGACCGCGATTGCCGATAATTTGGTCAAAGATTTCTGGTTCTAGAGAATCCAAACTGATATTAATGCGCCGCAAACCTGCATCATAAAGACTTTGTGCTAGCGGTGCGAGTAAAAAAGCGTTGGTTGTCATTGAGAGGTCTTGGGTTTGGGGTAAAGAAGCTAAAGCGCCTACCAATTCCACCACACGGGGACGCAGTAGGGGTTCTCCCCCAGTTAACCGAAACCTGGTAAAACCAACGGGAATAAATACCTCTTGAATGAGGGTAAGTAATTCCTCATCAGTCAACAACTGTTGCTTAACAATATAGTCAAGTTCTGCGCCCTCTGGCATGCAGTATTGACAGCGGAAATTACAGCGGTCAATTAAACTAATCCGAAGGTAGTCTACCTGGTTCATGGTTTGATAGTTTATTTTATCTAGTTCATAGAAAGAGCATTATTTTTTCAAGCTATAATTAATGCTTGCTTTGTAAATATTAATTACATTCTTTTAAGATAACGCGGATTAAGTATATTTGCGGAAAAAAGTGCGATGTTTTACGACAAGCCCAACGGGTTCGCAGTCGCCTGGGTCGGGAAAACGCCACTTGCTGCACTTGGGGAGACCCCAAGACCGCAGTGGCGGACCTACCAAGAGCGCGAAGCGAGCCGGGGGGAATCTTCCCGACTGCAGACTTCGCGCTGTCTCACCGCTACGCGTCTTGTGTAATCCTTTTGGGCTTGATATTTTTATTTTGAATTTAGGGGTTTAATACCACTTTGGTCTACAGGTAGCTTTGGTTTCAGTCGGGGTAACAGTCCCCGTCTGAAACAGTCTTCAATGCATGAATGAGCGAATGAGCGAATTTTTTAATTTGCTCTCGGGTTATCGGGCAAGGTGCAAGATATGAATGAAGGGAGAATAAATGACCAGATTTCTCTACGACCAGTTTGCCAAAGATTATCTCAAAGAACTGTTATTGCCATTAGGAGAAGTGGAAACAAGCCGCAAGGTAGCGGCAGAAGTACGGGAGATTGATGTTTATTTTGCACCATCACCTCAACCTCCAGGCAATACAATGCTGGGATTATTAGGGCGATTTGCTGCTACACCAGCACTTTTTGAGCCGTTTAGGAATGCGGCAACGTCAAGTGAAATTCGCGGTTGCATACACAAATTATTTGATGTTTTTGCAGATTTGGAACGTCAAATTAAACGTAATAACACTCGCGTTTCTGAGATTGAATTACCGCGTTTGTGGATTTTATCGCCTACCGCTTCTGTGTCGGTTTTAGATGGATTTAGAGCTAGACTTGATGAAGATAACTGGGGTACTGGAGTCTATTTTTTAGGAGACTCTCTCAAAACAGCTATTGTCGCAATTCATCAGTTACCGCCTACTGAAGAAACTCTCTGGTTAAGAATTTTGGGTAAAGGCAGAGTTCAGCAACAGGCAATAGCTGAACTAGAGGCACTTCCAGAAAATAATCCTTTACGTTCCAAGGCGATAGATTTGTTGGTTAGTTTGAAGACTACCTTAGAAGTCGGTCAAAATATAGATCGAGAGGATAGGGATTTAATTATGCGCTTATCACCCATTTATGAGCAACGGCTAGCAGAAGCTAGACAGGAAGGTATCCAGACAGAACGCCGTATTACAATAGAAAACTTGCTGCGCGTCCGGTTTGGGGCATTGGATGAGGAGTTAGTAGCTATTGTTGAGCCAATGCTTGCATTACCACCTGAGGAGTTTACTCCATTTTTGCTGCAATTATCCCGTGAGGAGTTGTTAGCAAGATTTCGTCAATAGACTTCATGAACTGCGTAAACACATTCACCTGAAATCATTTGTGAAGACCGAGAAGTCGGGTAACTCCTTTCATGAACCGGACTTCTAGGGTTTTCAATGTTATTGACAAATGACACCCACTACCATGCACGGTAGACGATCGCAGTTTATGGCATAATAAGCCGATCGCATACCCTATTCAGCTACGAACCGTGGAATATACCGAATCGATGAACGAACTGGCTGAAGCGCTCCAACAGCCAGCAGATTTGACTTTCCAACTACCCGACCCGGATGATGAAGCAATTCCAGAGATGGAATTTCAACAGCAACTGGAGATAGCTTGGCAGGTATGCGATCGCTTTGATTTACAAACCGAAATCTGGCGGGGACGAATTTTACGCGCTGTCCGCGACAGGGAGAAAAAAGGCGGTGATGGGCGGGGTACGGGCTTTCTCAATTGGCTCAAGGAACGGGAAATCAGCAAAACTCAGGCTTATAGCTGGATTCAACTCGCTAACAGTGCTGATACGCTTTTAGAAGATGGCAAGCTTGACCCTAGCGCTATTAAAAATTTTAGCAAACGCGCCTTTGTCGAAACCTCAAAAGCCGTCCCAGAAATTCAACAGATGGTGAGTGAAGCAGCGCAAAAAGGCGATCGCATTACCAGGCGAGAGGTGCGTCAACTCACCGACGAATGGACAGCAATGTCTTCGGAATTGCTACCGCAAGAAGTTAAAGAAAAAGCCGCAGATAATACCCTTCCCTCGCGCTACATCGCGCCATTGGTGAAGGAAATGCAGAAATTGCCAGTATCGCATCAAAAATCTTTACAAAGAGATATTGCCGAAAATCCCGATGTAGATACTTTAAAACAGGCAACCACAGAGGCGCGAAACCTGGCAAAATATCTCAAAGCCGCCGCCCAAGTCCAAGCGATGAACGAACAAGAGGTGGATATTGAAACAGCCCTAGAAGAAGCTCAAAGAGTCGGCTGTTTGAACATCGCCGCTGATTTAGTGAATCAAGCATCTCAAATGGAACAAACGATCGCTAAATTGTACATAACTTGGAAGCGTATCGGTAATTTAGCAGATCGGTTGTATGTTGATACAGGTGCGAGTACACCAAATTTGCGATCGCTACTCGATTGCTTAGAACCCCTCGGCGGTGAAATCATGGAATTGAAACTCAGTAACGCAAGCGATCGGACTATTCGCCTGCAAATTCAAGAAACCAATTAAGGATTTTGGATTTTGGATTATCCAATAAAACTTGAAACAAAACTTACGCATTATTTAAAGCCCCCCTTAAAAAGCCTTAAAAAGGTAAAACTTATATCTTGCACCTTTACGCATAAACCACAAATCACCGAATTGAAAGTGATGATTTTGACTCTGCAATAATTTCTTTCTCAGTCCTCATGAGCGAGGACTTACGCGCTTTCGACTCGGACTTATAGTCCCAGGCAAATGTAGTCGAACGCAGAAAATCTGCATATATTTAGTATTAGTATTTACATTTACTTGGAATGGTGCATTCCGGTCAGTAAAAGGTAAAGGGAAAAGGTAAAAAAATCTTTCTTTTTTCTTCTTACTTTTTCCTTTTTCCTTGATCGGGGGGGTTGGGGAGCAAGCCTTTGTGGTTCGCCAGCGCTGCGGGAGGGTTTCCCGACCGAGGCGACTGGCGTGCATGGTCTCTCACTGTGCCCGAAGCCGCGTGGGATCTGCAACGCTGAAAATATAGCAATACTATATGATTTGTGAAAATTCGCAGTGTCTAGAAACCCGGTTTCTTGAAGAAACCGGGTTTCTAAACTAATAACTAATAACTAATGACTAATTCTTAATTCCCGTTGCCGCAATACCGCGAATAAACTGACGCTGACCGATAAGAAATAGTATCATCACAGGTACAGTTGCTATAGTCACCGCTGCCATCATCAAAGGCCAATTATTCGTAAATTGTTCTTGAAACTCTGCCAAAGCTAACTGCACTGTTCTTAATTGCGGTCGCGTCGTAAACACCAAAGGCTTAAACAAATCATTCCATTCACCAATAAAAGTGAACAAAAACAGCGTCACTAAAGCCGGACGGGCTAAAGGTAACATCACTTGCCACAAAATTTGCAGTCGATTTGCCCCATCGATGGCAGCTGCTTCTTCTAACTCAACGGGAATAGTTTGAAAATACTGCCGCAGTAAGAAAATTCCGAAGCCATTCACCGCAGTTGGTAAAATCAATGCCCAGTAGGTATTAATTAAGTTTCCCCACTTCAACACCAAAAAAATAGGTATTACCAACAATTGAAAGGGAATCACTAACGTTGCCAGCACAATTAGCAGCAATGCTTGTCTCCCGCGAAATTTCAGTCTTGCGAGGGCGTAACCCGCCAATGCGGAAGTGATAAGCTGAAAGGCGGTCACAGCCAGCGCCACCAAGGTAGAATTAGCAAACGCCAGCAAGAATTTACCTCGCTGCCAAGCATCGCGGTAGTTGACAAAAGACCAACCATTTTTCCATAAAAGTTCAGGAGTTGCCCCAGGAGGCGCAAAAGATGTAAGGAATACCACAAGCAGAGGCAGCAAAACGATTAGTGCCCCCAGTAACAGCACTCCCAGACTTAAAAAATTGGGATATTTAAGACTAAAGCTTTGTTTTGCCATTAATTTATTCAAATCATTTGCTTTTCTACTACTAGAGCATCGCGCCAAGGAACCGCTAATCTATAACATAGTGCTTGTTAAGTTAAATTAAACCACAGTGACCTTTGCCCAATTTTATGGGCGTTACTGAAATTTGGTATCAAGGGTACGGGTATTGGGCAGGTGGGTATTAAGGCAGGGTAGAAAATCCGCGCTAATCCTCGGGCCGGGTTTCGACCCCCTTCATGGGAAGAAAGATTCCTTTGCCAATGTTCGGGCGGAGTTTGTACCAAAATCTTCAAGCGTCCCCAGACTCATAGTCTCCAAGCCCTTTTATCAAATGATTCACATCACATATATCGGAGTAAATTGACGATGCAGCAGCTTGCAGACCATTCTGAAATTGATTTCAAAAGCGAAACATACAAAGACGCTTATAGCCGGATTAATGCGATCGTGATTGAAGGGGAACAAGAAGCCCATGAAAATTACATCAAACTTGCCCAACTGCTGCCAGGACATCAAGATGATTTGATTCGCCTATCGAAAATGGAGAGCCGCCATAAGAAGGGATTTGAAGCTTGCGGGCGCAATCTGGAGGTAACGCCAGATTTAGAATTTGCCAAGCAGTTTTTTAGCGGATTGCATCAAAATTTCCAAGTTGCTGCCGCTGAAGGTAAAGTTGTTACTTGCTTGCTGATTCAGTCTTTAATTATTGAATGTTTTGCGATCGCTGCATACAACATTTACATCCCCGTCGCCGATGATTTTGCCCGTAAAATAACTGAGGGCGTGGTTAAAGATGAATACAGCCATCTGAATTTTGGAGAAGTTTGGTTAAAAGAACACTTTGCCGAATCAAAAGCTGAATTGGAGGCAGCAAATCGCCAAAACCTGCCCCTTGTCTGGAAAATGCTCAACCAAGTAGAAGATGATGCCCACACCTTGGCAATGGAAAAAGAAGCTTTGGTGGAAGACTTCATGATTCAGTACGGAGAAGCTTTAAGCAACATTGGTTTTACCACCCGCGACATCATGCGGATGTCCGCCTACGGACTAACAGCTGCTTAAAAAAGTTAGGAGTTAGGAGTTAGGAGTTAAGAGTTAGGAGTTGGGAGTTGGGAGCATAACTCATAACTCATAACTCATAACTCAAAACTCACAATTATTGAATCATTTAATCAACGCTTTCGACGAAGCACACGCCTAATAAGTTACTTCATGTTTGGTTTAATTGGACATCTTACAAGTTTAGAACACGCGCAATCGGTAGCTAAAGAATTGGGCTATCCGGAATATGCAGATCAAGGGCTAGATTTTTGGTGCAGCGCCCCGCCCCAAATTGTCGATAGTATTACGGTTACCAGCGTTACCGGACAGAAAATTGAAGGGCAATATGTAGAATCTTGCTTTTTGCCGGAAATGCTGGCAAATCGCCGCATCAAAGCCGCAACGCGCAAGATTCTCAACGCTATGGCTCATGCTCAAAAGCATGGCATCAATATCACGGCTTTAGGCGGGTTTTCCTCGATTATTTTTGAAAACTTTAACTTGGAGCAGTTTCGGCAAGTCCGCAATATTAAACTAGAGTTTGAACGCTTTACTACGGGAAATACTCACACTGCCTATATTATTTGTCGGCAGGTAGAACAAGCATCAAAACAGCTAGGAATTGAACTGTCAAACGCGACTGTTGCTGTTTGTGGTGCGACTGGGGATATTGGCAGTGCTATCTGTCGCTGGCTAGATGCGAGAACCGATATTAAGGAACTCTTGTTAATCGCCCGCAACCAAGAACGCCTCAAATATTTGCAAGCCGAACTGGGACGGGGCAAAATCATGGGTTTGGAAGAGGCGCTGCCGGAAGCTGATATTGTAGTTTGGGTTGCCAGCATGCCCAAAGGTGTCGAAATTGACCCTACTACATTAAAGCAACCGTGTTTGTTAATTGACGGCGGTTATCCGAAAAATCTGGGTAGCAAAATTCAGCATCCTGGTGTATACGTGTTGAATGGCGGCATTGTCGAGCATTCCCTGGATATTGAATGGAAAATTATGCAAATCGTCAATATGGAGGTGCCAGCACGGCAGTTGTTTGCTTGTTTTGCGGAATCTATGTTGCTGGAATTTGAGAAGTTATACACGAACTTTTCTTGGGGACGCAATCAGATTACCGTAGAAAAAATGGAGCAAATCGGTAAGGTGTCGGTAAAACACGGATTTAGACCTCTGCTCGTGTAAGAGGCGCCCAGCCGCCCAGCCGCCCAGTTAAGAGTTATGAGGCGCCCAGTTATGAGGCGCCCAGTTATGAGTTATGAATTAACTGTCAACTCATAATTTATAAATCCTCTCTTCTCACTCCTAATTCCTCACTCCTCACTCCTCACTCCTAACTCCTAACTCCTCACTCTAAAAAACTCAACACTCATAACTTTTGAAAATGGCAACTACCGAGCGCAAACCACTATTGTTGGATTTTGAAAAGCCGCTAGCTGAACTCGCAACCCGAATCGAGCAAATTAGGCAACTTGCTGAAGAAAATAATGTTGATGTTTCCGGCCAAATTCGTCAACTAGAAGCACGCGCCATGCAATTGCGTGAAGAAATTTTCAGCAGTTTATCGCCTTCCCAGCGATTGCAAGTTGCCCGTCATCCGCGCCGCCCTAGTACTCTCGATTACATTCAGGCAATCAGTGATGAATGGATGGAGTTGCATGGCGATCGCTGTGGTTCTGACGATCCGGCTTTAGTTGGTGGTGTGGGTCGCTTGGGCGGACAGCCTGTGGTGATGTTGGGTCACCAAAAAGGACGCGATACTAAAGATAATATTGCTCGTAATTTTGGTATGGCTACCCCTGGCGGTTATCGCAAAGCAATGCGATTGATGGAACACGCCAATAAATTTGATATGCCGATTTTAACTTTTATTGACACTCCCGGTGCTTTGCCGACTGTGATTGCCGAACAACAAGGTGCAGGAGAAGCGATCGCCTACAATTTACGAGAAATGTTTTGTCTGGATGTGCCGATTATCTGCACTGTGATTGGTGAAGGCGGTTCTGGTGGCGCATTGGGTATTGGTGTAGGCGATCGCTTAATGATGTTTGAACACTCTGTCTATACTGTTATTACCCCAGAAGCTTGTGCCGCCATTTTATGGAAAGATTCTAGCAAGGCTCCCCAAGCTGCGGCTGTCTTAAAAATGACTTCCCACGACCTCAAAGGCTTGGGAATTATTGACCAAATATTGCCCGAACCAACAGGTGGCGCTCATTCCGACCCCCTACAAGCTGTTAATACTCTCAAACAAGCCTTATTGGAAAATTTGGAACAACTCAACCGCATTACCCCCCAAGAACGACGCCAAATGCGCTATGATAAATTCCGCAAAATCGGTGTTTTCACCGAAGTTGCTCATTCCTAAGGTTTGGTGATGATTAATTAGTTCAACAGCAGTGTTATAATTGCCTGTGACAACGTAAAGATTTTTAACAATCTTTAAAAGTCATAGGCATGTGCTTTTGACAACAAATCAATTAAATGGTCTTGAGTCCTGTAGAGACGAAATTTCTCACGTCTTAGGTCATGAGTGTTTTAACTCTTGACTATTTACTCTTGGCTATTTATTAAGTAATTAACTTGGAGTTTACGAACCAAATTCCAAAGTTAATATTATGCCGCCATCCTTGGATGAAACTTGACTACTAATATACCCATCTTGGAAATGGAGTATAGCAGTTGTCAGCAGAAATTAATCGGATTTTTAGGTTTGTTTAATCTATGCAAACCGAAAGTTGAAATAATTGAGAGTAAGTCACCAGTGGCTGAGGTTGCTGTCGCTGGTGGATATTCGATTGGGGTATGCGTTTTCGGCTGCCAAAAAAATTGGAGTTCCCATGAGTGTTGAGCAGAAACGACGTGCCCTGATTACTGGGGCAAGCAGTGGAATTGGCAAAGCAACAGCTTTGGCGTTTGCAAAGGCGGGAATAGATGTCGCCTTAGTTAGCCGTTCCCTAGAGAAGTTGGAGGCGGTAGCAGCTGCTATTCGACAGACTGGGGTGACAGTAAAAGCTTATGCTTTAGACCTAGCTTGTGTTGAACAAGTACAAGAAAAAATCCAAGCTTTAGCCGCTGACTTTGGGGACATAGATATTCTCGTAAATAATGCCGGCATGGGGTACACGGGCAATTTAAGCGAAACTTCCTTGTCAGACTGGCAAAGGGTGATAGATTTAAATCTCACCAGCGTGTTTGAGTGCATAATGGGAATCTTGCCAAAAATGCGCGATCGCGGCACGGGTACAATTATTAACGTCGCCTCGATTGCAGGCAAGCAAACCTTTCCCGGTTGGGGTGCCTACTGCGTCAGCAAAGCTGGTTTGATTGCCCTTTGCCAAACTCTGGCACAAGAAGAACGCGCCCACGGCATTCGCGTCACAGTTATTTGTCCCGGTTCTGTCAATACCGAAATTTGGGATACACAAACCGTCCATGCCAACTTTGACCGTTCAAAAATGTTAACCCCCGAAATCGTCGCTCAGTCGATTCTTCATACCGCACTGTTACCACAGGGCGCAGTAGTGGAAGAATTGACCCTTATGTCCAACGCAGGCGTCCTCTAATTGTCGAGTTAGGAGTTAGGAGTCTTGAGCCGCCCAGTTAGGAGTCTTGAGCCGCCCAGTCTTGAGCCGCCCAGTTTTAAATTAAGCAAATTCTTGAACTCATAACTACCAACTACCAACTCATAACTCTTAATTGATAACTCATAACTCATAACTCATAACTCATAACTAATTAAAACCTTAACAAAGACTGACATCATGACTATTGCTCGTTCTAACGGTTCCAATGCTTCTCAATCTTCTCTAATTCCTGACTTAGCAGATGCGATAAATCCCAGACCAGACCGCAATACCCATGACGGGCGACAACCGGAACTGCACCAACCCTCAGAGGAAGACATGGCGCAGATGATGGACGCTGTGCGGTCAATACTGGTGGGTGTCGGAGAAGACCCGGAACGCGAGGGACTGCTAAAAACACCGAAGCGCGTAGCAGAGGCAATGCGGTTTCTTACCAGTGGCTACAATCAATCTTTAGAAGAACTCGTTAACGGTGCCATCTTTGATGAAGGTCATAACGAGATGGTGTTAGTACGGGATATTAACTTCTTTAGTTTGTGCGAACACCACATGTTGCCATTTATGGGTAGGGCGCATGTTGCATATATACCCAACCAAAAAGTCGTGGGATTGAGTAAACTTGCTCGCATTGTTGAGATGTATTCCCGCCGCTTGCAAGTACAAGAACGCCTCACCCGCCAAATTGCCGAAGCAATTCAGGCTATTTTGGAACCGCAGGGTGTTGCCGTTGTTATGGAAGCTACCCATATGTGCATGGTAATGCGGGGCGTGCAAAAACCCGGTTCTTGGACTGTTACCAGTGCAATGGTGGGCGTGTTCCAAGAAGAACAAAAAACCCGCGAAGAATTCTTTAACTTGATTCGCCACCAAGGGTCGTTCTTTTAAAGTTAGGAGTTAGGAGTCTTGAGTTAGGAGTCTTGAGTCTTGAGTCTTGAGTCTTGAGTCTTGGTCTTGAGTCTTGAGTCTTGAGTCTTGAGGCGCCCAGTCTTGAGTTAGTTGGTTGGTGGTTGTTGGCGAACCACCAACCACGAACCATCATGAATCAATTACCCGAATCACTTTCTCTGTAGAAAGTCTGCCATTTGGCAACTTGATAACTAACAGGTTATTCTTCATGTCAAGGGTGTAAGTATATTTGCCATTTTGAGCGACATATATATCCTTTGCCTTGTTATAAGAGACAGGAAGAAGTATGCTGCGAGCATTCCCTTTCTTCACATGGCCAACGTAGAAGCTGCCTTTATTTGTGTAGCAAATGCCTACATAATGGTTTGTAGTTTCTACCGAAAAACCTTCTGATATACCATTGACACAATCATTGCGAGCTGCTAATTGAAGCGTTGTTTGGGGTCTAGCTGCAGCCTCAGCTATTGATGGCAGGGAAAGTAAGGGTATCAAGCACAACAATGCACCTGCGCTTAATAAACCTAGCTTCAACATGATATATTGGCGATTATAATTAGGTTTCATAGGAACTTTTTTACTTTCCAGGAAGATAAATTGACAAATCAGCCATTTGCTGTAATTTCAAGCAGGTGATTAAACCACCTCTTATTCTAGACTTCCCAAAAAGTAAAGGCTGTTCCAGAAACAGCAAAAAAATCTTGTCAACTAGGCATTATTACCCATTCTACTTTTGAGATGTTCCTCGCAATCGCTCAAATAATTGCGCTACTTTATCCAAATCTTTATCACCAGGGGCGCGTTCCACACCACTGGATAAATCAATACCGCTCGGTTTAACTTGACCTAAGGCTTCTACAATGTTATCTGGTGTTAGCCCTCCAGCTAAAAACCAAGGGCAGCTAGGGCTAAATTCCTGTAACATTATCCAATCTAAGGTTTTACCTGTACCGCCCAATTGCTGGGGATGATAGGCGTCAAGCAGTAATGTATCTACACATAAGCTGTAGGTGGATGCTTTGTCAAAATCCTCTGCATTGCGTATTCGCAGGGCTTTAATAATTTCTATTTGAGGCAGAAATTGACGTAAATTCTGGCAAAATTCTGGAGATTCATCTCCATGCAATTGGACGCCAGTTAACCCAGAATCAACTGTTATTTGAGTAATTTCCTCATGAGTGCTGTTAGCAAAAACACCAATTTTATCTGTGGAATCAGGTAATTGTTCTACTACCGCCTGAATTTGGGTGACATTGACATAGCGCGGCGAGTTGGGGACACACATAAATCCTAATGCCGTTGCACCTGCATAAGCGATCGCTTTTCCTTGATCTGGTTGAGTGATGCCGCAAATCTTAATTCGCATAATAATTTACAATTCTTTTCATAAAAATAACAGTAATTCAAATTATTGAAACAATTACCGTTTTCCCCGGAGTAATTTTATAATTTTGTAGTTTACATAACTTTATCCGGTTCAGGAGACAAAAGCTTGATTTCATCAATCTTACTAGCAGCAGCTGCATCTGTTCCCCCCACACCTGAGTGGAATCCCACTGTAGCTATAATCATCAGCGTTAGCTGTGCAGTAGCTGTTTTGTTAACTTTCAAGATTAACAAGCCCCTAGTTGGTCCAAAAATGCCCGTGCTTCCCATCAGCATTCCGGCTTTTGTCGGTGCGATGTGTTTCGGTCATATTATCGGCATTGGCATCGTTTTAGGACTGACTAACACCGGTCGCCTGTAATCGGTAATTGCATTAATCGTTATATTCCGACGTAGGGCTGGCGAGACGCCCTTTCTAATACCTTAACAGGATTTTAGATTTGGGATTGTGAAATCTTGATTTCGTCCATGTTTCAACGGTGTAGCACATTTAAGGGATGATTTGTAGGGTGGGCAATGCCCACCCTACAATTGAGATTTCATCCCGCATTTATGCAACGTCGTTTCAACAATCCATCTGTCGCATTCTTTTTTCAAATTGGTATAAGTAGCGATTTGGAAAAATAAGTATCAGCTATTGAGATAAAAATCTAAAATTAAGTAAAAACACGGTGATTATTGGCGCGATCGCCCTAACTTCAGATAGAGGCGTTAACCTTCCACTGGAAGGAAGACTGCGAGACTGTCTAAGCGGAGTATAGACAATGGCAGGTCAGCTACATCAATTTATTTGTTTGTACAGGAGAAATAACCGTGATTTCGTCAATATTGTCAGCAGCTCAATTATTCTCGGCAGTCCAAGTCACTGTTCCCAACAGTGCTGCCGACTGGAACTGGAGTGGGACGCCAATTATCATTGGCGCTTGTTTGTTATGTCTTTTCATTATTCCTCGGACGATTCGCTATCCCCACGTTGGTGCGAAAATGCCTTTACCTTTCCCGGCGGTGTTCAATAATCCCAGCGTTGGTACATTCCTCGCCGCAATGGCTGCCGGTCACCTGATTGGCATTCCTGCCGTTTTGGGATTGACCAATTTGGGCGTTTTATAGATTTTAATTTTAGTACTTCACAACTGAGACACTCGGGTGGGGTGGCAAATCTTTTCAGCTTCCAGACGAATTCTAGAAGGTGAATGCGATCGCCGCCTCAGTTTTTATGTTTTGAAACGCTGGCGATCGCCTGTAATTGTCTATTGTAGAAATTAGGGCATCTCACACAGGAAATGTTGATTTTTGTATCGCACCTGACGTTGTTGATGCAATCAACAGCTAAATGTATAAAGTATCACATAAAAACTGTAGATCTAGACTACTGAAAATCGCTAGTTTTAGGAAAATGTAATGCAAACAAATTGGAGAATCGGGTCTTTATTTGGAATTCCGCTATTTTTAGACCCGTTATGGTTTGTGATTTTAGGGTTGGCAACCCTGAACTTTGGGGTAGCTTATCAGGAATGGGGGGCTGTCACAGCTTGGAGTGCGGGAATAGTGATGGCACTGTTGTTATTTGGTTCGGTGTTGTTACACGAATTAGGTCACAGCTTGGTAGCCAAGTCCCAAGGCATTAAAGTTAACTCGATTACCTTGTTTTTATTTGGCGGCATTGCTGCTATAGAAGAAGAATCAAAAACTCCCGGCAAAGCGTTTCAAGTAGCGATCGCCGGTCCTGGGGTTAGTATCGCCTTATATTTGATATTGCGGCTGGGTGCTGATGTTTTACCTGATACCAGCCATATCAGTGAAATGGTGGGGGATTTGGCGAGGATTAACTTAGTTTTAGCCTTATTTAACTTGATTCCCGGCTTGCCCCTAGATGGCGGACAAGTGTTAAAATCAGCACTTTGGAAAGCAACAGGCGATCGCTTCAAAGCTGTGCGGTTGGCGGCGAAGATGGGGCAAATTTTGGGTTATAGTGCGATCGCTTTAGGATTTGTCGTAGATTACTTGACAGGCGAGTTAGTAACAGGTTTGTGGATTGTCTTGTTGGGTTGGTTTGGCATTCGCAACGCCAACAGTTATGAACGCGTGACGATTTTGCAAGAAACCTTATTGAAATCCACCGCCGCCGAAGCCATGACGCGTGATTTTCGCGTAGTTGATGCTAACCAAACTTTGCGTTCTTTTGCTGACTTGTATTTATTAGAAACCACCAACACGCAAGTTTATTTTGCCGAATCTGATGGACGTTATCGGGGTTTAGTTTCCATTGACGATTTGCGCTTAGTAGAAAGAAGTGAGTGGGATACCAGAACTTTGCAAAGTATCGTCCATCCGTTAACAGAAATTCCCAGCGTTGTTGAATCAAGTTCTTTCGTTGAAGTAATTAACAAATTGGAAAATCAACAATTACCTCGCATCACAGTTCTTTCGCCTGCTGGTGCAGTTGCGGGTATAATTGATCGGGGGGATATAGTGCAGGCGTTGGCGAAAAAATTAAAATTGCGAATCAGCGATGCTGACATTAAACGAGTTAAACAAGAAGGGAGTTTTCCGCCAGGATTGCAGTTAGCAGTAATCGCGAAGTCAACGACAAATTAATCAAATTATAAATTTTGGATTGCTATTGAATTATATTGTAGGGTGCGTTAGCGAAGTGTAACGCACCCTACGTCTATACGAATATTCAAAATGCAAATTAACCGCCTAAATAAACAAATTCAATTCATCATCGAAATTGACAAACTCAAGCATATTTTGCGTCAAACTCTGTTAACTGATGCTTCACGCCGCGAAAATAGTGCCGAACACTCTTGGCATATCGCAATTATGGCGATAGTTTTAGCAGAATATGCCCCAGAAAGTGTTGACCAAATGCGTGCTATCAAAATGTTGTTGATTCATGATTTGGTAGAAATTGATGCGGGTGACACTTTCTGTTACGATGTCCAAGGTTATGAAAGTAAGGCAGAGAAAGAAGCAGAAGCAGCAAAGCGGTTATTTGGACTTTTACCAGCCCAACAAGCAAGCGAATTAAAATTGCTTTGGGAAGAATTTGAGGAACAAAATACACCCACCGCCAAGTTTGCAGCAGCTTTAGACCGCATCCAGCCTATATTGCACAACCAGCAAACTGAAGGCGGTACTTGGCGCATTCATGGCATTACCCGCGATCAAGTAATGAAACGGGTAGCGCCTGTAGAAACAGGTGCGCCGGAACTTTGGGCGTTTATTCAGCAATTGATTGATGACTGTGTTGCAGCCGGTTATCTCCAAGAGACTCCTGTAGAATTGAAAAAGTCCTGAGTGGAACAATTGCTGTAACATAAGTAAAGTTCAGACGGTTCTAGTGGGGAACAGCCACTAGAGGTAACGGGGAAAGTTCGGTGCAAGTCCGGCGCTGTCCCGCAACTGTAATTCGATTTTAGATTGTGAAGTGGTTAGTGGTGAACCAGCGCTGCGCTTCACCAACAACCAACAATTCAAAATCGAGTAAGTCAGAATGCCCGCCGAAAAATAAAAAAGTTCTGCTTAAATTCATCTGCGAGGTATAGATGAAAATTCAACATTCTTTGTTTGTTTGTACCACTTGCTCAAGTGTTTGGAAAGATGGAAAGCGAGTTGGTGAAAGTGGCGGAGAAAAGTTATTTAAGGTATTGCAAGAACTCCATCAAAATTGGGAATTGCATCAAGAATTTCCGATTCACGCTGTAGAGTGCATGAGTGCTTGCAATCGTTCTTGTGCGATTTCTTTCGCTGGTGGTGGTAAGTATACTTATTTGTTCGGTGATTTGTCCCCAGATTCGTCACCTGCAGAAATTGCGAATGTATTGGAATGTGCCAGTAAATATTACACTCATCCTGAAGGGTTGTTACCTTGGGCAGAAAGACCGGAACCTCTGAAAAAAGGTGTTTTGGCAAGAATTCCGCCCTTATCTGGAGTCTACGCAGGCGAAGCAAATTAAAAACCCACTTAAATCTATCCCAAGTACGTTGGCTGTAAAGGTGTTTCTTTGACTGTCTCGCCTACTTTTTCCAGTCGATAGGCTTTGGCGTGGGGACGCGAACTGACGATTTTCTCAAGCTTGTCTTCGATATAATGGAGAGCAACGCCATCGTCGGCTGCATATCCAGGGCTAATAAGTCCTGCTGATAAAAATCGATGGTAAGCAGGTCTTCTTTCTGGTTCGTCACTGTAATGGGGAGAATGGCTACCCTTGAGCAAGCCAATGCATTTTAATACTGATATTTGTCCGGGAATCGAGTCTGTTAATCCTTCTTCATACCAACAAAGAGAACCCGCACTTAAGCCTGCAAGAATAACGCCAGTTTCCCAAGCTTCTCTTAATATATTGTCAAATCCCCACTCTTTCCAGATCGCAATTAGGTTTTTAGTGTTTCCACCTCCTACATAAATAATGTCTTGTTCAAGGACGAAAGATTTAATATCAGCGGTATGTGGGTTAAATAATGACAAATGACAGGGCGTGCAAAGTTGCTGCATGAATGCTGAATAGAATCTAACAGTATATCTATCAGAATCACCACTTGCTGTAGGGACAAAGCAAATTTTCGGTTTTTCTTTGTTAGAAAGTCCAAGAATGTATTTATCCAATGAAGGATTTTCGGGTTCCATTGAAAAGCCTCCACCGCCCATTGCAATAATTTGTTTGGTAATTGAATTTGTGGTCATTTATTAATTCCTCTCCTCCGTCAGACTGAAGTCTGCAGTACTTTCACGAAGCCTGCCGACCCAGGCTAATTATTGTATTGTTAATTAAGTAGCTCAATTAATCTGAAAAATATTTTATGTACGGCACCTACATTGCTAAAATTGCTTTCCATTCTTCTTCAGAAAGGGGTTGCATTTCTAATTGAATATCAAAACAATCAATAGCGGCGCTAACTAAAGCTTCTATAATCTTTTCAATACTCAAATTTTGGGGAAGTTGTACAGGAGTAAAAGATTCTCCACCAAATACTTCAGCAAATAATTCTGCATCCTGGTGCAAACGCATCGAACCATGTTGTAAAATTACCCCATCGCGTCGCAGTTGGGCGCTACCAATAAGTTTGGCACCATCGGTTGTAATTAAATCTGCACCAGTCGCAGTCCCAAAACAATTGGGGTTGTGAATGTAACCGCGTCCAGCCGTACCATAGTGCAATTCTACGCCAAGCGATCGCCATCCTTGAATCAAAAATTCACAAATTTTTTGATACACTTCAACCCGGTTCCCAGAAAGTCCCGATGTCACCACAGCATACGTTAAATCACAGCAATGCAATACCGCCCGTCCCCCAGTAGGACGCCGCACCAAGTCTAATTTTTGACCTTGCCAAGTTAGATTTTGCCAGTGTTCCGGGTATTGGCGTTGATGATAGCCGAGGGAAATCGCGGATGGCGACCAAGTATAAAAACGCAGAGTTGGCGGATGGTTTCCAGAGGAATGCTGTTCTAGCAACCAGCGGTCTATTGCCATCTGTGTGTTACCATCTGCTTCTAGTAAAGGAATTAGTCGCCAAACTTTAGAGTTCAAGAGTTAGGAGTTAAGAGTGAGGAGTGAGGAGTTAAGAGTGAGGAGTTAACAGTCAACAGTTAACTGTTAACTGTTAGTTTACAACTCATAATTAAAGCGAAGCGATTGTCAAGCCGCTGTAAATTCAGATTTTAAGGCTTCATCGTTATTATCGGCGATGGTTGCCACAATGGTAATCAAGCGGGAGACTTCGCTAGCAGACAACTCTGGTAAGGTGCGTGTCGAGATGACAACGACCTGATTTTCAATAATACCGAAACGCGCTTCTAAAGTGCTAGAACAGTTCATCTCCAAAAGCTGGCGCATTAATTTGGTTTCATCTTGGACAGGTAACTTTAACACCACAGACCAAACGGTTAAGGTATCCTCATCGCTTGTGCCGGTGAGTTTTACAAACACTTCTACACTGCCATATTTAAACTTCCAAACATATCCACCTTCTGGTGGTTGACTAACCATCGCACTGTCATCTTGTTCCAAACTGTCGATGACATTTTCAATAATCTCGACATGGTTGATGCTAGTCGTCTGGGCCATTAGTTCATTAACGATTTCGCCGTTAGGTAAGGTTTCTTGGTAGCTTGCCATACAGATTTGCACCTCAATATTATGATTTATCTACACCTACTTTATAGCTTGCGAGCAAAGAGGACGGGCAAGTTTAGGCACTTTTTAGATTTTTAAAGTGAAATTTGTCACCCTTCTTTGCCAATAATTCAGAATATTACCCAAATGTTGGGGTTCTCCTCACCCGTCCATCGCCAGATATCGTTTACTGCACTCGGAAGATTCTTTGCGGTACATTCTAACCAGTAGTGATGTGCGCGAGTTTATGTCATCTGTATCCCAAGTGCAAAGTCGTGATATTCGTCAATTAGGTATAAATCCGAATCACTGGTATGTTGTGGCTCGTAGCACTGAGGTGACAACTAAGCCAGTTGGTGTGATGCTGTGGTTTCAGGCGATCGCACTCTACCGCGACAGTACCGGACTTGTCCATGCCCTAGAAGATAGATGTCCCCACCGTCAAGTTAAACTCAGTCACGGGCTAGTTATTGGCGATGAGTTGGAATGCAGTTATCACGGTTGGCGTTTTAATTCTAGGGGTGAATGTGCGGCGGTTCCTTATTTAGCAGAAAATCAAAAATTACCAAGTTGTAAAATTCGCCGTTACCCAGTTAAAGAACAAGACGGTTTTATTTGGTTATTTCCCGGAGATGTAGAGACGTTGCATGCTGGAAATGTGGAGACGTTGCATGCAACGTCTCTACAACCAATGGGTTTACCGGAATGGGAACATTTAAATTACATTGCTACAGTTTCAATTATTAACTGTAACGCTCATTATTCTTATTTAATTGAAAACTTGATGGATATGTATCACGGACATTTGCATCAGGATTTGCAAGCTTGGGCAGAAGCGGCATTGCAAGATATTGATGAAGATGCTAATCGTGTAGATGCTCATTATACAGCACAAAGCTATTACAAAATCGATAAAATTTGGTCAATATCGCAATTATTTTTTCCAGCTTTGCGGCGGTTGCATCCCGAACCTTTGGACGTGAGTTATATTTACCCGCATTGGTGTTCAACGTTGGGGAAAGATTTTAAAATTTATTGTTTGGTGTGTCCGGTGAATGAGACACAAACAAAAGCTTATTTAATTCATTTCACATCATTAAATGCCTTTTGGCGATTGCACAAATTGCCTGTATGGTTTCGCAAGTTTATTAAAGATAGTTTATTTGGTGCAGCGCAAAAATTACTTGATGGTTTGGTGCGTCAAGATGTGCAGATGATTGAAGAGGAACAGCAGGCGTATTTAGAGAATTCAGAGAGGCGGAATTATGAGTTGAATCGGGCTTTGGTGAACGTACAAAGGTTGATGAAGAGTCAGGTTGAGGGGGTGGAGCTATTGCCTTAATCCTAATTGTCAAAAACCCCATTGGACAAAGCACCACTTGATACAGGCATTCTTTCTGAGAGCCTCAAACGTATAGTTCGGCGCGTTGTATCCAGGGCTACTGCTTATCTATCCGTTTTTGGTCACTACACAATTTCCACTATTACAGTTTTGGAGATTGTTAAAGGCTGGCATAAACGCCAACGGGAAGATAAGATTCAGCAATTTTTTGCCGAAATCGTTGAGGCTGAGGTGTTAACTTTGCAACTGGGTGATGCGGAATTGGCTGGGCGCATCTACGCAGATTTAGAACGAACAGGGCAACCGATTGGACTCGCTGATGCGATAATTGCTTCTATTGCTATCCAAAACGATTTGACCTTAATTACTGGTAATTTATCGCACTCCCAGCGGATTCAAACACTGAATTATAATCTGAAGCTAGATAATTGGCGAATATAGGTGAATATAAAAGTTAATTCTCCTCGCACTTAATAAACACTCTTCCGCCTAGCACAAGGCACAATAGAGACATATAAGAGCGATCGCCTTTATGAGTTACTGCCTTAATCCTCGCTGTCCAAAGCCTGAAAATACTAACGATGGGAAGTTTTGCCTGACTTGTGGTGCAAAGCTACTCCTCAAGGAACGCTATCGCGCCATCAGACCGATAGGACAAGGTGGTTTTGGCAGAACTTTCTTGGCTGTGGATGAAGATAAACCCTCCAAGCCACGCTGCGTCATTAAGCAATTCTACCCCCAAGCACAAGGCACCAGCACCGTACAAAAAGCCGTGGAGTTATTTACCCAAGAAGCGGTGCGATTGGATGAATTGGGCAAACATCCCCAAATTCCCGAACTACTGGCATATTTTACACAAGAAGATAGGCAATATCTCGTACAAGAATTTATCGACGGGCAAAACTTAGCCCAGGAATTATCAGAAAAAGGCGCTTTTAACGAAAATCAAATCCGGCAACTGCTGCAAGATTTATTATCAGTGCTGCAATTTTGCCATGCTAGACAAGTTATTCATCGTGATATTAAGCCAGAAAATATAATTCTTCGACGTACCCCCCTTATTAAGGGGGGCTGGGGGGATCTGTTTTTAGTAGATTTTGGCGCTTCTAAATATGTGACGAACACCAATATAAACAGCACCGGAACGAGTATTGGTAGTCCAGAATATGTTGCACCGGAACAAATTAGAGGACAAGCGATTTTTGCCAGTGATATTTACAGCTTGGGCGTTACCTGCGTACATTTATTAACAGGGCGATCGCCTTTTGATTTGTACGATATTAATAATGATACTTGGATTTGGCAAAAATACTTACAAACTCCCGTTAGCAGTCAGTTGAGTCGCATACTAAACAGAATGTTAGAAAGTATTCCAATGCGGCGTTATCAAACAGCAGATGAAGTGCTTAAAGATTTGAATCAACTGAAACCAGCAGCCGCCACACCTGCGATATCAGTCAAACCTGTTACTCAACCACCGCCAGCTTCTACACCCGCCCCTGTTGCTAAATCTAACTCTCAAATTGAAAGAGAATTAGAAGAAATGAAGACTGTATTTATGAGTGGTGGAAGCAAACAGCAAAAGAATATTAATATACAACCGCAACAGCCAACAAATCAGCCTTATAGCAAAAGTAAAATAGATGAAGAATTAGAAGAATTAAAAAACAAATATCTTGGAAATAATTCGTAAGGTTAATTGTTAATTGTTAATTGTTAATTGTTAATTGTTAATTGTTAATTGTTAATTGTTAATTGTTAATTCCTAACCACCAACCCCAGAGGGGTGACGCTCGTTCCTCGCTACCGCGAAGCGCTCCACCAGTCGCCTGGGTCGGGAAACCCTCCCGCAGTACGCGCTTCACCACCAACTACGCGCCGAAGCGCCTACTAACCACCAACCAGCAACCACCAACCACCAACTACTAACTCTTAACTCCTAACTCCTAAAAAAAAGTGACCCTGAAAATTCAGAGTCACCGTAAAATTACCAGCCTGAAAAACTCTTAACTTTCACCTGCGGTGTTAATACCAATTCGCGTGAAAACGTTGCCACATATTACAATCGCGCTGTGCCCCCGGAAGGGGGTGGGGGGATCGTCAAACGCAAACATTTGCAGAAATGGGACAAGTATGTAGAGCTGTGAAAGTTTACTTACTTTCAGTAATTGGCACCCATTCAGTGTGGAAGCTTCCTTCTTTGTCAAGACGCAGGTAAGTGTGCGCCCCAAAGTAGTCGCGTTGGGCTTGCGTGAGGTTTTGAGGCAAGCGATCGCGTCGATAGCTGTCAAAATAATCTAAAGATGCGCTAAATGCCGGTACTGGAATACCCAGTTTTGCTGCTGTTACCAACACTTCGCGCCAAGCTGCTTGTCTGTCAAGAATTGTTTGCTTAAATTCAGGTGCTAATAACAAGTTAGGCAACGCTGGATTTTCGTCAAAAGCCTTCTTAATCTTATTCAAGAAACCAGCGCGAATAATACAGCCACCTTTCCAAATCCGCGCCATTTCACCCAGATTCAAGTTAAAATTATAGGTCTTTGAAGCTGTACTTAAAAGTGCCATCCCTTGAGCGTAAGAACAGATTTTTGAGCAATACAGGGCATCCCGCACCATGTTAATAAAGTCTTTGGTCTGTCCTTCATACTTGCCAGATGGACCTGTGAGAATCTTAGACGCTGCTACCCGTTCTTGTTTAATCGAAGACATAATCCGGGCATTCACAGCCGCTGTGATTGTTGGAATCGCAACGCCCAATTCCAATGCAGTTTGTACTGTCCAACGTCCGGTTCCCTTTTGCCCTGCTGCGTCAACAATCAAATCAACCAAAGGTAGATTTGTGTCTGGGTCAATATAGGGGAAAATATTGGCAGTAATCTCAATCAAAAATGAATTCAGTTCGTCGGTGGTGTTCCATTCAGCAAATACTTCATGTAGCTGATTGTGGTCAAGTCCGGCGGCATTTTTCAGCAAATCGTAGGCTTCTGCAATTAACTGCATATCGCCGTACTCAATACCATTGTGTACCATCTTGACGTAGTGACCAGCACCACCAGGACCAACGTAGGTTACGCAAGGACCATCATCAACTTGAGCCGCAATTTTATTGAAAATTGGTGAGAGATACTCATAGGAACTTTCTGTACCACCAGGCATCAGCGATGGACCATTTAGCGCCCCTTCTTCACCGCCACTGACGCCCATACCGATAAATCGGAACCCAGCCGGTTCCAATTCTTTCGTACGCCGTTCAGTATCTTCAAACCAAGAGTTGCCACCATCAATAATAATGTCGCCTTCATCCAATAAGGGTTTTAGCTGACTAATTACTGCATCTACTGGTTTGCCAGCTTGCACCATCACAAGGATTTTGCGAGGGCGTTCCAGGGAGGCGACAAATTCTTCCAGAGTAAAAGCGGCTTTGACGTTCCTTCCGGGCGCACGCTGTGCCATAAAGGCATCGGTTTTTTCTCGCGAGCGGTTGTAAACTGCAATTGGGAAGCCATTGCGCTCGACATTGAGGGCGATATTCTCGCCCATAACGGCTAAACCAATCACACCAAAGCTTTGTAGTGTCATAGAATGTTTCTGGCTAACTCTTGCAAATCCTTTCATTTTTAGGGTAGTCCGAGATTTTGCCTTCTCCCCTAAAGAAGACATTAAGAGTTTAACAGCAGAGTAAAAACTGACAAGTTACACACATAATTAATTCTAATTTGTATCTAATTCAACAATTCCCTTGCAAAATTTGCAAAATTGAAATATTTAATTAGGGGAATGGGCAATGGGCAATGGGCAATGAGCAATGGGCAATGGGCAATGGGCAATGGGCAATGGGCAATGGGCAATGGGCAATGGGCAATGGGCAATGGGCAATGGGCAATGGGCAATGGGCAATGGGCAATGGGCAATGGGCAATGGGCAAGGTAAATAAATTAGTTTTTATAATTCCCAATGTTTAATTCCCAATGTTTAATTTCCAATGTTTAATTCCCAATGCCCAATTGCCAATGCCCAATTCCCATTGCCCAATTCCCATTGCCCAATGCCCAATTCCCCATTCCCAATCCAAGCGTCAAATGACACACTAAGGAGTAACCACAAAATGCTGGCATATTTCCTGGCGTTAGCGGTCGGTCTTGGTAGCTTTGCCATTTACATGGCAGCTTTCTTTTTCCCAGAAATCCACCGCAAGAATGATTTTATTTGGAGTGGTGTAGGGCTGTTCTACGCCTTGGTCTTATGGGTGTTTGCAAGACGCATTACTGGGGGTCTTTTGCTAGGTCATATAGCTAGTGTTGCTCTTTTGGGTTCCTTTGGCTGGCAAACTCTTTCATTACGCCGGCAACTGACGCCACAAGCACAACAAACCCCGGTTCCCAGTGCCGATGCTGTTAAATCTACCGTTCAAGAGCAAGTTACTAAATTATCCTTGCCGCAGCGTCTGGCACAACTGCAACAGGGTTTGGGTAGCGCCTTCGGTGGTGTGAAAAATAAGGTGCAACAAAGTGTGGGTAAAAAGACACCTCCCCAACCTACACCCACAAAACCCCCAAAAACCACAAGCAAACCTGCTGTTGAGATTATCAATAATGTTAGTAATGTTAGTGCGATCGCAGAACCTACAGAACCTACAGAAGCCGTTGCGACTAACGTTATCGAAACAACCCCCATTTCAGAACAGCCCACACAGTTAGTTGTTACTACCGACACCGAAGCAACAACCCCCACTTCCGAACAGCCGACAGAGGTAATTGCTACTACCGCAACAGAAACTACAATCGCTGTGGTAGAAGTAATTCCAGCTGATACCCCAGTATCTGAAGTCACAGATGCTGTATCGTCAGAGGAAAAAACACCATCTCCCAGTCAAGGAAGTCTTCCCAATGTCCAAGTCACCCCACAAACCCCACCACCGAATACTTCTGAGGGATGAATCGGGAGATAAGGAGGCGGTGACGGGTGTGGGACGACGGGTGTGGGAGACAAGGAGGTTTTTCTAAATCCCTCATTTCTTGTTCATGTCTCGTTCATTTCTCGTTCATTTCTCGTTCCTGGGCTGCTGCCTAAGAATGTCTTCAATGAGGCTCTGCCTCATGAAAAAACAGTATAATTACTGCCTTGAACCGGATTTTAACAGGAGGCAGAGCCTCCTATAATACATTCCCATGCAGAGCATAGGAACGAGAAACGAGAAGAAAACGAGAAATACAGGAAAATCAGAGAATAACGAAAATAAAGCATACCCGACTGAGGATGTTTTATTTATTGCCTTACCTGCTTTTTGAGTCACACACCACCCGTAATTCAAAAGGTAAGTTATCATATACTACAAGTAGTGCATAATACTACAAAGTTAGAAGGTAGGATGCATTAACATAAATTCAAGATTCAAAAATTTAGCAGGCACTTAAGACTCCTGCAGTCGGATGTCAAATCATCCAAGTTGAATACCTTGTAAATTCTCACGGATAATAGTGAGAATCCACAATCCTCTATCTCCCTTGTAATCAGCACTGTGACAGAAACTGGAACCTACAAAAATACTGTAAATCTGCCCAAAACTAACTTTGATATGCGGGCTAACGCTATCAAGCGCGAACCGGAAATCCAAAAGTTTTGGGAAGATAACAAAATTTACGATCGCCTTTCTCAAGAAAACCCAGGTGATTTATTTATACTGCATGATGGACCGCCCTACGCCAATGGTTCGCTGCATATCGGTCACGCTTTAAATAAAATTCTCAAAGACATTATTAACCGCTACCAACTGTTGCGCGGGCGTAAAGTTCGCTACGTTCCAGGCTGGGATTGTCACGGACTGCCGATTGAGTTGAAAGTGTTGCAAAACATGAAGTCAGCCGAACGGCAAAGTTTGACGCCTTTGGGACTGCGGCAAAAAGCGAAAGAATTTGCCCTAGCTGCGGTAGATGACCAAAGCAAATCTTTCCAAAGCTACGGCGTTTGGGGCGATTTTGAACACCCGTATTTGACTTTGAAGCCGGAATATGAAGCGGCTCAAATCGGTGTTTTCGGTCAGATGGTGTTAAAAGGTTACATCTATCGCGGTTTGAAGCCGGTTCACTGGAGTCCCAGTTCTAAAACTGCTTTGGCGGAAGCTGAGTTGGAATATCCGGAAGGTCACACTTCGCGGAGTATGTACGCTGCTTTTGCGATGACTAGTTTATCGGATGGGGTGAAAGCTGCTTTTTCGGAGTTTTTACCGCAGTTGGGTGTAGCTATTTGGACGACGACGCCTTGGACAATTCCTGGTAATTTGGCTGTGGCGGTAAATCCAGAACTTGACTACGCAGTTGTTGAGGTAGAACCCCACCCCCCAGCCCCCTCCTCCGAAGATTTGATCGGAGGAAACCTCCGCTCAAACTTCTCTCCGCAAGCGGGGAGGGGGGGTGAGATCAAGTTTAAATACCTGATTGTGGCGGCGGAGTTGGTAGAACGTCTATCTGCGACTTTGGGAACTCAGTTGACCGTAAAAACCACAGTCAAAGGGAAAGATTTAGAACATTCGACCTATAAGCATCCTTTATTTGACCGCGAAAGTCCGATTGTCATCGGCGGCGATTATGTAACCACTGAATCCGGTACTGGATTGGTACATACCGCCCCCGGTCACGGTCAAGAAGACTACATTGTCGGTCAGCGATACGGTTTGCCCATCCTTGCGCCAGTGGATGATAATGGCGATTTTACTCAGGAAGCGGGACAGTTTGCGGGGTTGAATGTGTTGGGTGATGGAAATCAGGCGGTAATTGATGCGATCGCGGCGGCGGGTTCTTTATTGAAAGAGGAACCTTATCTTCACAAATATCCCTATGATTGGCGGACGAAAAAGCCGACGATTTTCCGCGCTACGGAACAATGGTTTGCTTCGGTGGAAGGATTTAGAGAAGAAGCACTAAAGGCGATCGCTTCGGTAAAATGGATTCCAGCCCAAGGTGAAAATCGTATCACACCAATGGTTGCAGACCGTTCTGATTGGTGTATTTCCCGCCAGCGCAGTTGGGGTGTACCAATTCCGGTTTTCTACAATGAAGCAACTAACGAACCGCTGTTGAATGAGGAAACTATCAACTACGTCCAAGCAATTATTGCCGAAAAAGGTTCTGATGCTTGGTGGGAACTTTCTGTAGAGGAATTGTTACCAGAGCAATACCGAAATAACGGCAAGTCTTACCGTAAAGGTACGGATACGATGGATGTATGGTTTGATTCAGGTTCATCTTGGGCAGCGGTTCTCAAACAGCGTCCCGAATTGCGTTACCCAGCCGATATATATTTGGAAGGTTCAGATCAGCATCGCGGCTGGTTCCAGTCAAGTTTGCTTACCAGCGTAGCGGTTAACGGCATTGCGCCTTACAAAACTGTGTTGACTCACGGTTTTACCTTGGATGAACAAGGATTCAAAATGAGTAAATCCCTGGGGAACGTGATTGACCCAGCAGCTATCATTCAAGGTGGGAAAAATCAAAAAGAAGAACCGCCCTATGGTGCTGACATTCTGCGGTTGTGGGTGTCGTCAGTAGATTATACCTCTGACCAGCGGATTGGAAAAAATATCCTCAAGCAACTGGCGGATGTCCGGCAAAAAATTCGCAACACGGCGCGGTTCTTGTTAGGGAATTTGCACGATTTTAATCCAGAAACAGATGCAGTACCGTTTGAGGAATTACCAGAACTCGATCGCTATATGCTGCATCGGATGACGGAAGTGTTTAAGGAAGTGACGGAAGCCTTTGACAGTTTCCAATTTTTCCGGTTTTTCCAAACAGTACAGAATTTCTGCGTTGTCGATTTATCCAACTTTTATCTAGACGCAGCCAAAGATAGACTGTATATCAGTGCTAGTGATGGCTTCCGGCGTCGCAGCTGTCAAACAGTCTTGCAAATCGCTTTAGAGAATTTAGCACGAGCGATCGCTCCCGTGTTGTGTCACATGGCAGAAGATATTTGGCAATTTCTCCCCTACAAAACCCCTTACAAATCAGTATTTGAATCTGGTTGGGTGAAAGTAGAAGAAAAATGGCAAAATCCCCAGTTAGCGGAATTTTGGCAACAAATCCGGGAACTCCGCACCGATGTAAACAAAGTGTTAGAACAGGCTAGGGTAGAGAAAAAGATTGGTTCTTCCCTAGAAGCGAAAATTCTGCTTGACATTGCCGATGAGGAATTGCGTTCTTCAGTAAAAACACTGAATAGCAATAGTAGCGGTGTAGACGAACTTCGCTACTTGTTTATCACCTCCCAAGTGGACATCTTGGATACTCAGGAAGGAATGGAAGACTTGAAATACAGCTTACAGTCCGATAAATGGGGAATTGGAGTAGTAGATGCAGAAGGCGAAAAATGCGATCGCTGCTGGAACTACTCAACTCATGTGGGAGAATCAACACAGCATCCCTTACTTTGCTCTCGTTGCGTTTCAGCCTTAGCGGGAGAGTTTTAAAAAGTTAGGAGTTAGGAGGCGCCCAGGCGCGGAATTAAGAGTAATTAATTATTAATTCCTAACTTTTAAGTAGGTCAACTTTCAAAACGGAAAATGTAGATGTAGGGTGCGTTAGGCAGAAAGTACGGCGCCGAATCCATCAAATTTCATGTTTTATTTGCTTGACTTACTTAACTCCTAACTCCCAACTCCCAACTCCTAACTCCTAACTCCTAACTCCTAACTCTCGTTTACAATTTTTGTAACAACTCTTGAGTTAACTGCATCAAAGCTTTAGAACCCGCTGTATTGGGATTATTTAAAACAACAGGCATAAAACTATCAACAGCCTTAGTAACATTCACATCAACTGGAATTTGGTTTTTGCAAATTTTAGCTGAACCAAAATCTTGTTCGACGCGATGCATCACTTGCTTGTAGTATCTTGCATTGAGAGGATTGCTATTAGACATCATGAAAACAATACCCAACATTTGGATATTTATCTTCACTTCATTTTCGTGACTTTCTTTTAATTGGGCAATGCGCCTTTCTAACAACTGAATTCCCACAACAGATAAAGGTTCTGGTTTCGCAGGAAGAATGTAGAAATCACTGCAAGCTAAAGCACTACGAGTCAAAAGATTATAACCAGGGGCACAATCTAAAAGAATGAAATCATATTCTTGACGAATAGGTTCTAAAATGTGCCCTAGCAATACCCTTTCAAAGCGATTCCAAATCGCTTCAAAATTCTGTTCGCCCAACTTCACAGCTTGTTGGTGCAGCATTTCCGAAACGAGAAATTCATCGTATAAATCGATATCTCCTGGCAAGAAATTCAGCCCTTGCAGATTACAAACCGGGGACTGAATTATATCCTGAATCGTTTGTTTTGCGTTTGACTCTGGGTTGATAAATTGGTCAATTAGATATCTAAAAGTGCGTCTTTGTTTGCGACGTTTGGCAAATTCCATCGGCGACATCAGACTTAGCGTCGCGCTGATTTGACTATCTAAATCAAGCACAAGCACGCGCTTGCTATGATATTTCGCCAAACAAGTAGCCAAATTGACGGTGAGGGTGGTTTTGCCGACACCGCCTTTCATATTTGCAGTTGCAATTACATATCCCATTACTTAATTCCTCTGACAACGCATTTCCTCAATAACTCGATCTACCCAGTACAGAAGGGCGTAAATAACTATCCAGTTGAAAAAGGTTAAAAAGCTTCCTATACAAGCTTTCTTCCCTTCTGCCTCCAGCAAAGCTGCCTTCTGCCTTATTGCACTAGGGTATACGTTAGTTATTAAGGGAAAATTTTCGCTTCATTTAAGATTTTTGGGCATTCCAAAAAGCGATTTCGGCGATTTTTTCGACCAGAAAACAGTCAGATTATAGCAGTGAAGGGCGCATTTTTGAGCAAGTCAGGATGTGTAATGCGGCATAAATTTCCTAGCAAAACCTCTAAGTGTGGGGCAATTTGATAGTTTTAGTTAATAAACTTTGTAAGCGAGTCGCGGTGCAGCCCATTTGGTATAGTAAATCGCCTTTACCTAATAGATAAGCAGCAGCTGTTTGTTTTCCCCCCAAAACAATAGCCGAGTCTGCTTCGCTAGCAGTCCGCAACGCAACTCTTCCTGGTAAATTAGAACGGATAATCGGGGTAACAATACCTGCTTCCGGGCGTTGTGTGGTAATAATCAGATGAATTCCAGCGGCTCGTGCCATCGCCCCCAAACGTTTTATACTTAGTTCTAGGGCTTTGCGAATCTCTTTTTCTGCCATAAAGTCTGCATATTCATCAAAAATGCAGACAATGCGCGGCAAAGGCTGAGAAGAACGTTGATTATAACTACTTAAATCAGCACACCCAGCTTTCTCAAAGCGTTGGTAACGGGATTCCATTTCAGTTACAAGTTCATCCATCAATTCAATAGCTTTATCACCATCTTTAACGACTGGTGAATACAACCACCGCATTTTCTCAAATTCTGGGAATGTGACTCGCTTCGGATCTACAAGGGCGATTTGCAGATGTTGCGGGGAATGACGAACAAGTAGACTGAGAAGAAGCGATCGCAAAAACTCACTTTTACCACTCCCCGTTGTACCGCCAACCAAAAAGTGACAAGTATTCGGAAAAGGATAAATCAGCCTCTATCAAATGTCCTTCTATATTTACCCCAATCGCAATTTTTACAGGTGCTGTTGCGGATAAAGCTTGTGATTGAATATACTTTTCAAAGCTGGCAATTTGGCGATCGGCACGAGGCAGATCGACACTGACATAACCAGCTTGTGCGGCAATCAAAGGCGGATTTGCCAACTCCAACTGCACTTGCAAATCCGCAGACAATTTCAGTAAGGCGTTAACTTTAACACCCAGATGGGGCTTTAATTTCACCCTGATAAAAGCTGGACCAACAGCAGCCCCGTGATAATCTACACCAATACCGAAAGATTGCAAAGTAGTAACCAACGCTTCACCCATCGCATCAGCATTAGGTGCTTCCTCTGGGTTTCTTGGGGGGTCA
This sequence comes from Heteroscytonema crispum UTEX LB 1556, assembly GCA_044006015.1. Taxonomy (GTDB): domain Bacteria; phylum Cyanobacteriota; class Cyanobacteriia; order Cyanobacteriales; family Nostocaceae; genus Heteroscytonema; species Heteroscytonema crispum. Next base: position 4,187 of record JBIPDF010000015.1, on the reverse strand, counting down.
GAAGATACATCTTTCTCCTCCCAGGGGGGGGGTTGGGGGCGATCGCCATTTGCATCAACAAAATAGTTTTGACACTTTTGCTGTTGGGGGCAAATTTTGCAAAGGTGAGGCTGAGTTGTAGGCGGTGGCGGATTGGGATGAGGCGCTTCCCAACTCAACCATTGCTGCATCTGTTGCAATTTGTAGGGAATTAGCTGATGTACCGTATTTTCTAGTTCTTCCCAAGTATATCGATACTCTTTGAACTCTGGCAAAACACAGTAAACTGCGGAATCAACAGCTACCTTTTTCTTCGCCCACAGCATATAACTATAAAGCGCAACCTGAGCTAATTGTGCTGATGGATCTACAGGTTGATAAGTTTTAAATTCAATTACACACAACCGCTTGACTTCAAAATTAAAAACTAGACAATCAAATTCTCCTACAACTCGTTGTTTAGTTCCATCTGGTAATTGAAAATAATGTTCTAATTTGCGTTCTTCAAAGATAAAAGTATTATGAATAACTGTTTCTGCACTACAATAATGGCGATTTGATACTAGTAATTTAGCAAATTGTTTGATGAGTCCTTGTAAACCCTGCCAAACATTAAACAGTGGTTGTGCCTGATTGCTATCTTTAGCAACAGCTTTCTCCAAGTAGGTAGAAAATTTAAGTTGATAAAAAAGTTGCTGCATACTAGAGGCAATTTCCTCTAAGTTTAACACAGATGCATTGAGCTTAAATAATTCTTGAAATTTCGGTTCATTGATGGCTAAAGTGATAAAATCATCAGCTAATTGATGAAATATGTTACCAATACCAATTTGATTGTCTGTTGGTCTAAATAAGCTATTTCCACCAAAGTGCTGATGTAAATAAAACAGTCGGGGACACTCAAAAGCCAGTTTAACTTTAGTAGCTATTAAAGACCTATTTCCCGACTTACCTGTTGACTGTTTTGAATCATTCGGTAGCATATCAAAAATATTACTTACATTCTTATAGTTAGAGTGTTCTAATAAACGGCGATGTACAGCAGCCAAATAAACCGTATCCATCGCTGCATATTTTAACTGTTTATCAGTTAGAGGACGCTTTCCCCAGTCACTTGCTTGTTCTTCTGTATCAACATCCAAAAAACTACAAAGTTCTACAGCTAAGGTTTTAAGTTTTAAGTTAGATACTTGTAAAATTTCTCGCTTAATCTTCCTGGCTATCTTCAGAGTGCAAGTAACATTTAACGCTGATTTATCACCTAAATATCTCAAGTCAAAGCTGGCGTTATGAAAAACCTTTTCAATTTGGTGATTCATCATAATTTTATTAATAAAAAAAATCACCAAATCAGGTTTATCTAACACATCTAGAAGATAAACATCTTCACCTGTATAATCTTGAGGAACAGCTAATACTTGAATCAAAGATAATCTTGGAAAAGAAGTATTCCAGTCAGCAATCTCTGTATCCAACCACAGCATTTTAGCCAGAGCAAATTGCATAATTTGCGTTTTGATATCGGCAGAATTTTTCAGATATTGCATGACTTTAATAATAAATAGTATAATTTAAGTAACTAAGCAAATTAACTGGTCTTGTAATTTATCCTTGGGATTGATAATTTTGACTTTACGTTCTTGACATAATAAATCCACTAAATGTTGAATATCAGTTTCTTTAACATCAGAAAACTGACTAGCAGTCTGTGATATTAAAGTAGAAACTCCCATATAGCCTTGAGTCTTGACTACATTTAATAGAAAATCTTTAACTCTTCGTAAATCTTTCTGAGCATTTTCATCACCTCCATTTGGCTTTTGTTTGGGGACAACGCCTAAATCTTGCAATAAAGTACATTTATGTAAAATTTCTGTCTCACGAATTAAAGATTGGAGTTCCTGCAAATTAATAGTATTACCAGCAATTACTAATTCTTGAGCCAGTGCAGAATTAACTAGGTTATAATATGTTGCCAAATCATGAACATCAGCGAGATTTGGCTTAATATGATGATGCTGAGTACCGCTAAAAATTTGCTGATATTTTTGATAACCAGCAAGTTTTGCGTGTCCTACATTTCCAATTCTAATCAGATATAAATTTCCACAAAGATTTTCCTGAATTGCTTTATGACAAGCATTCATAACATGATTAAAACTGTTCATGTTCGCATTTTCAGTCCAAACTACCCCTATTTTTTTTCGTTTACTGGAATCCTGGAAGCTCAATGAATAACTAGTATTTTTACCACTGATAAGCTTAGGTTTCACTGACTGTACTTGTAAGGCTTCTAAAGCTTCCTGCAACATTCTGATTAAATCAGATGATGATGAAAGTGATATTTTACTTGTCTTTGCTTGAACTTTTTTATATTCTTGTTCCCAAAGGATTTTAAACTCAGCAAGTATCCTTTCTCTATCATCTATGATAGGGATTTTGGTAAAATCAGGTTTTGGAATTTTAATTGTAACAGTTGGTTTTGTTTCAGTTTTTTGTTTTTCTTTTGTATCTGCTGATAGATTAATGATAACAGTTAAAGAATCATTCTCAACTTGCCTCTTGATGAGTGAAATTTTATATTTTTGATATTCAGTATTGCCCAAATTTATTGTCCTTCTCGGCTGGGTTTTACCACCAGGAAAAGTTTGTTCTAATATTTTCCGTGTTAATGGAAAGATAGGGGAATCAGGTTTTGGATTTGCTTTTTGATGCAGTGTTCTTAGCTGATAACTCCAAAGTGCTTCTGCCTGTTCTAACGTAATATCTTTTAACTTAACTTCTCGATGAATCCCTGCTCTATCAGCTTGTTGAATACGATTAAAGTTGAGTCTCCATGTTTGAGTAATAACACTAATAATTACTAGGAAATTTTTTAAATTTTCACCATGAATAGTTGTATTAACATCAAAAAAAGGTTGTATATCTAGTAGTAACCCATCAGGTAATTTTGGCATTGTGTCTAAATTGTCAAAACACAATACTATTGGTTGAGTTTCTGTGGAAATTTTGCCAAAATTAGCCAAAATATTTTTGGCAGCTTCTTCTGTATCAATGCAGCTTTTAATTTTTAATGCTTGCATTGACTCTTCACTTAAATCATCTCCTCGCAACCACTCGCAAGCCAAAGGATATAAGTCTGGATTTGTAAGGTCATGTAATACCCCAAAAAAAATATCAGGATTATATATACGTGCTTGCTTATAGGTATCCTTGAGATGCTTGATAAATTTTTGCCTATCGCTTTGTAGCAAATTCCAAATTCTGAGGTTACTTTTGGTAAATGCGGATAAACTTTTGAGCCATAGCATCAATTGTGATTCTTGCTGACCTTCTGGCACTTGAATTAAACTGTCAACGGTATAACGGAGAATATGACGCCAAATATGACCGCTATCAGACCAACTACAAAAAATATATGCAAAAAATGCTTTGGAATTTAAGGTACGTTTAAGACGACCCAGTAAATGACTTTTACCAGAGCCTGCATCTCCTACCAGTAATATAGAACGGCTACGATGATTCGTAGCTACTAAGTCTAATAAAGCTTCAATTTCAGCGATCGCTTCTTGATGAATTGAATCAACTGTAAGTTCCGAGTCTTGCTTCTCTTCCCAAAAATTCATGGGTTTAATATTTATCAGGTCAAAAGGATTGACCTCGCGTCTAATAATATCGTCAATAGTTGCCATGTTAGGACTGTTGTGAAAGAGTGAACTACTTGTAGAATAAAAAACTATCTGAAAAAGTCTAATTCACGCTGATAAAGAATAACGAACCACCAATATTTTGGGTAATCCCGGCATCAACTTGTTCTGGAGTATAAGCGTTAGCTTCTTGCAGGGAACTCAACTCAATTTGGTCGTTCCCTTGCAGGCGATAAAGCAGCCGATCTAATTCATCCCGTGACAGTGGCGGTTGTAACTTTTGCCGCAGGTGGAAAATCGGCAAATAATTGTCAGTACCTAGTTCCCGATCCAGCATCCGGATAGTTTGTAAAATTTCTTCATCACTAAGAGCAGCACCCTTGGGACTGTATTCATCCCGCAAATACTCAATTCCGCGTTCAGTTAGCCAAACCTCAGCTTTAGCCTTTTTAATTTTCATTTCAGCTTCAATCAAGCCGCGATCGCTTAAAGTTTTAAGTATCGCGTCTCGTTCAGCTGCTTTAGGCGAAGTAATTTTGCTGGGGGGAATTTTACCCGAAG
>JBIPDF010000014.1:98327-187867 GCA_044006015.1 Heteroscytonema crispum UTEX LB 1556 | reverse complement strand
CTTTTTTGCCAAACTCAAGCAGTATCGAGCGATCGCAACTCGCGATGATAAACGGGCGGCCAACTTTCTCGGTGCAATTTATCTAGCTGCTTGTGTCATTTGGCTCAATTGATGACACGCCCTAGGACTTACGCTTTGATTGTCTCAAAAGCCCGATCTCAGTGCAGTAATTCATGAATTACCGCTACTCCAGAATTTTTTTGCGTAAGTCCTGAGATCCCAAGGGCGATCGCAAGACTTGCTGACGCTAACAGTAAACTGGGGATGAAAGCAACGACGAGACTAAGGTGCTTGCGATCATCTTGGAAACTTGATTGATGTACTACCGTAAAAAAGTATGTCATAAATTACTATGAAATTGCAGGCTAGTGCTATATTTATTACTAGTACCGCCGTGCGATCGCGTGTATAATCAAAGTAAAAATGCTGTCTCTAGCTTTTTTACCGGAATGATTCCGAGTCAAGTTGTATTATTAAAAACTCAAGGTAATTGAAAAAATTACACCATTTGATACAAGCTTCAACTGAGTCTGCGATCGAGCGATCGCATTTAAACACCGAGTTTGTCAGCTTTGTTTGGAAGAGATTAGCATTCATCCCAGCAGTACTATTTCTGTAGAAAAAATCTGTATATTTTTTAATTAATATGTAAAATAGCTGACATTGTTCCTGCGGAATCTTACTGTAATCATAGTGCATCGCTCCAAATTAGACAGTATTTTCAATACTTTAGCCAGGGTGATAAGTGTATCAAGTGGGTTTTAAGCAATACTCAAGGGGAACTTGAGATTGTTTGGACTGTTTGATTAGTCAATAAATTCAGTAACTTACCAGAGCGCACCGCAAGGCTTGGCAAAATCAGAGAAATCCCACTATGCATACCAAGTATTGAATCAAAGCGATAAGAGTGCGTATTTATTCGTCACAAAAATCACCAAGGCTATGCTAAAGTCACAAAAGTATCCTCAATCGTTGCCACAAGCCAATGCTGTCCAGTTCAACGATGTTGAAGAAGGTGGATTAAAACTGGGTCAAGTTGGAGCAGCTCTACGCCGTCGAGCATTATTAATTGTTGGTGTAACAGGCGTAGTTGCAAGTGGTGCGGTTTTAAAGGCAAAACAAGATCCTCCGGTGTATGAAGGCAAGTTTGAGATTTTAACGAAGCCTGTCACTGGTGAAAATAAGGCTGTAGCCAACGTCCCTCAAACTCTTGCCTCCGTAGAGACGGTAGTTCCTGAGTCTGCCAAAGAGATTGAAACCACGATTCAAGTTTTACAAAGTCCTAGGGTACTCGAGCCGGTAATTGCACAGCTTCAAACTCAATATCCAGACCTGACTTACGATTTAGTTGTGAATAGCTTAGTTATTACATCTACAAAGCAAAATCTCTTAGAAGTTCAATATGTCGATCCAGATAAGAAGCTAGTTACCGATGTATTAACTAAAGTTAAAGAGGCTTATTTAAACTATAGTTTGGCGGAACGTCAGGCAGACGTAAATCAGGCAATTAATTTTGTTAAGAAACAAAGAGAGCCTCTAGAGGAGCGGGTTAAATCATGGCAAAACCAATTGCGAAAACTGCGACTGGATAATCAGTTAATCGAACCAGCACAAAAAGCTCAACAAGTATCTAGTTATATTACTAGTTTGACACAACAGCAATTAGAGAATCGGGTGCAGTTCGAGCAAATGATAGCCAAGTATCAGGACTTGCAAAGGGAGTTAGCGCAAGAACCAGGTGAAAGGGCTGGTAATTCCGTACTGACCGACAATGTTCGCTACCAAAAGATACTGGATCAGATCCAGGAACTGGACATTGAAATTAAAAAAGACTCAGTCATATTTACCGATGAAGGTTTAAGTAAAAGGGGGCGTTTACCGGAAAAAAAAGCTAGCTTACTCGCGCTACTTTCCCAGGAAGAGGAGCGGGTTCAGAGAGATTTTCAAAGCCGTATCCGGGAGTTAGAAGCGCGTGATAAATCTTTGGATGACAAAATTAAATATCTCAATAATTACGTCAAACAGTTGGCAACTATTAGCCGCAATTACGATAACATTCAGCGGGAATTACAAATTGCCACTGAAGGTCTGAATCAATTTACAGCCAAACAACAAGCGTTGCAGATTGAGAAAGCTCAAACTAAGCAACCTTGGCTGTTACTCGATCCCCAGCTCACTAAAGTGAGCCAGCCAAATCCTGTTTCAGAAAGTGCCAAGAAAAACTTAGCATTGGGAACGATGTTAGGTTTGCTTTTGGGTGTAGGTGCTGCTTTAGTTGTGGATAAACTCAGCAATATCTTCTATAGTTCTAAGGAGCTCAAAGAGGCTACTGGACTGCCATTATTAGGAGTAGTTCCTTTCAGAAAAGAACTTGCAGCAGCAACCAAGAATAATGCTACAGGAACGCAACAACCAGGTCGTACATTCTTTTTTGAAGTGTTTCGCTCTCTTTACACCAATATTCTGCTGTTGGGTTCGGATACTCCAATTGGTTCTATTGTGATCAGTTCGGCACAGTAGGGGGATGGCAAGTCTATGGTTGCCGTACAGTTGGCGCAAGCTGCGGCTGCAATGGGGCAAAGAGTATTATTAGTGGATGCCAATTTACGTTGTCCTACCCTGCACAATCGAGTTGGTCTAATGAATATTCAGGGATTGACTGATGTCATTTCACAAGACTTGGATTGGAGTAATGTGATTGAGCGATCGCCTATAGAAGATAACCTGTATGTGATGTCTGCAGGTTTAATTCCCCCAGACTCGATCAGATTGCTGGCGTCTCAAAAAATGCAGGATTTAATGGATGACTTGCAAGCCACTTTTGATTTAGTTATTTATAACACTCCACCTCTAGTTGGATTTGCGGATGCAAACTTGCTGGCGGCTAATACTAATGGAGTCATACTAGTCGGTGGTTTAGGTAAACTCAAACGCACCGTGTTCCAGCAAGCATTAGAAGAGATCCAGGTAGCCAGTACTCCCATTTTAGGTGTTGTAGCTAATAAGTCTAAAGATTCTACACCTGCCTCTTATACCTACTATCAGTAACATTACAGACAGAGCATGAGCGCCGAACCGGTTGGCGACGATGAAGACAGCGAAACCTTCAATTCTGCGACTACCTCTTCTTCTCTCAGAAAAGTTAAATAAAGTTGGCGTGTTGGTGGTTGGTGGTGAACCAACCACCAACAACCAACAACCAACAACCAACAACCAACAACCAACAACCAACAACCAACAACCCAATTATTTTTCAGGCGATTTTAAAGCCTGATCCAACACTTGGCGAGCTTGTTCTGCTTTCGCTCGCGCTTCTTGGTAGCGCAGGTTCGCTTGAGCAAAATTTTTCAGAACTTTAAAACCTTCCTTAAGGCGGGAAATTTCCTCTTCAGTCACTGAATTATCTGAAAAGAGGATGTCAACCGCCTTGCGAATTTCTAATGCTTCGGTGCGTGACTCCTGAACTTTTAACTTGAGTGTCGCAAGATTACTTAAAACTTGGACAGCTTGTGTAATCGCGTCCTCCCCACTGGCATTATCCATTGGTGCTTCTTTCACTTCAATTAATTGTTGAGCGCCAAATCCCTCTTCAAGTTCCGTGGGTAATTTACCTGCTTCCATGAGTTCCATCAGCTGATCCATTGCTTTCTCACGAGCTTTGGCTGAATCTTTGCCGGGAACAGTGAGGATGATTTCTGGACTTTGAGCGAGAGTGTACTGAACCATATCTAGGCAGAAAAGTTGCTGGTTAACCGAGCTGAGGGACTTAATTTTAACGCAAAACAATGCTCTAATATCAACGAATTCGTTCTGGTGGGAATATAGGGGAAGGGGAAAGGGGCAGGGGGAAAGGGGAAAAGGGGAAAAGGGGAAAGAAAAAACCTTTAACCCTTACCTTTTACGCCAGCAAAGCACACTCAGGGGAACCCCTAAGTTAGCACTGGCTCCCCTTTCCCCAAGCCAAATTCCGAGTTGAAAATGCTTAAACGAGTAGTATTGAGGCTCGCTCTGTCTGTCACGTTGCCAAGCTAGTAAAAATAAAACTTTATACTTGAGAAAGGAAGAGTAAATTTCAAGAGGAGGGAAGAGCAATGGCTCCCGATCCCACCATTATGCAGGCTGTGGAACAACTGGGTTATCGCGTCACCGTTGGTGATGTGGCAACTCAAGCGGGATTGAAGGTCGAGGTGGCAAATTTTGGGTTATTAGCCTTGGCGTCGGAGGCTGGCGGACATCTGCAAGTCGCTGACACGGGTGATATTGTTTACCTATTTCCAAAAGATTTCCGGGCAATTTTACGCAATAAATATTTTCAGTTGCGGTTGCAGGAATGGTGGAAAAAGGTCTGGGGCGTTCTGTTTTACTTAATTAGGATTTCCTTTGGAATTTTCTTAATTGCTTCTATCGCCCTAATTACTATCACCATCATTATTATCATTACTGCTGCTAACTCCGATCGCGATAGCAATGATAGAGGGGACAATTTCGGTGGAGGATTTTTCTATTTTCCCGATTTATTCTGGTATTTTAGCCCAAATTATGGCACCGACTACCAAGAACGGCGACGAGAGGGGCGAGAAAAAAGCGATCTGAATTTCTTTGAGGCTATATTTTCCTTTTTGTTTGGCGATGGCGATCCGAATGCGAAGTTGGAAGAACGCCGCTGGCAAGAAATTGCAACTGTGATTCGCAATAATCGCGGTGCGGTGGTAGCTGAACAAATTGCTCCTTATTTGGATAATGTCGGTGAGGGATGGGCAAAGGAGAATGAAGACTATATGCTGCCTGTTTTGCTGCGATTTAACGGGCAACCGACAGTCAGCCCTGAGGGGCAGATTGTATATTATTTCACCGAGTTGCAGGTAACGACAGGCAAAAAAGGTCGTAAGTCCGCTTCGGTGTATTTGGAAGAGTTTCTCTGGCGTTTTAGTGCGGCGAGTTCGGGGCAAAATCTGCTGAGTGGCGGGTTGGGTGTCGCAAATTTGGTTGGTGCTTTGGTGCTGGGAAGTCTGTTGAGAGATGGCACAGTAGCTGCCCAGTTGGGTGGACTTGTTGCTTTTGTGCAAGGGATTTACTGGCTGCTGTTGGCTTATGGAATCGGTTTTTTGGGTGTGCCGTTAGTTCGTTATTTTTGGATTAAGTGGCGCAATAGCAAAATTGTTGCACGCAACCGCGATCGCCAAACTGGCGCAAGGTTACTCGCAAGTGCTGATACTGCTTTGCTGCAAAAAATTGACTACGCCCGTCAGTTTGCTGCCGAAAAAGTTATCGGCAATGATGATTTGGTATACTCCAGCGAAACCGATTTACTCGAACAGGAAGTAGAACGTTCCGCACAAATCGACGCCCAATGGCAACGACGGCTGGAAGAATAGTTATGAGTTATGAGTTATGAGTTATGAGTTCTTAGCTTCGTTTTCTTAGCTGAGTTTTTTGAGTTAATAACTTCGCGCCTCCTCGCTCGTAATACCATTTCACGAAAAGCATGATACATATGAACATTGTAGAGACGCGTTCATGAACGCGTCTCTACATTCTAGATTTGTTTCAATATTTTAGCTTCTTCGCCGTAAGCCCCGCACTATAACGGTACTCCGTTTAGTGCCGGGATATAAGGCGGGTAAAAAGATTGCGTCCCCCGACCAATGTCAACTGTCAGTTAACGAGGAAGTGGGGATAGCAATCTTTTTACTTATCTCTATGTTGAAAACCAACAACCGAAGTTCAATCCGGTTTGTTTTGAGACTCCACATATTTCTTTAACGTTTCAACAGTTACACCACCACAAGAGGCAATAAAGTACGACCCGTTCCAGAGCACGTCTTTGTGGTAGAACCGATTAACTCTGTCAGGAAATTCTTTGCGCAGATAGCGGCTGGTTACAGTCTTAAGATTGTTGATCAACTTGGATAATTCAGTTTGAGGAGTATAACGGAACAGCAGATGTACGTGGTCTTCCTCTGCGTTAAAATCAATCACTTCGCAATCCCATTTTGACAGCAATTCGTTCAAGATTTCTTTTAACCTATCAATCATTTGACCTGTAAAAACAGGTTTTCGGTATTTTGTCGTTAACACTAAATGAGCTTTGAGGTCTGAAACTCCTCTAGCACGAGATATAAAAGTGTCTGGCATGCTTGACGCTAAGTACTATTAGTCGTTAAAATAGATGGTAACACTAAAACATATTAAGGAGGTGAATCCCAGGTGTTGCTTAACTATCAATATCGCGCTTACCCCGACACTAATCAAAAAAAACAGCTAAATAGCTGGCTGCGTACTGTGCAATATTGGTATAATAAACAACTTGGAGATAGATTTGATTGGTGGCAAAACAATCGTTGTGACGTTAATTCGTGTCCACTGACCTGTTCGCTACCAGAGTTACGAAATAATCCAGATTTTTACTTGCAGAAGAAACAATTACCAGTTTTGAAAGAAGACTTAGTTATTGTTCAACATTCTGGTGAGTTATTGGATTTTACATCTGTACCGTCTCAAACACTGCAAGATGTATCAAAGCGCGTCGACTTAGCATTTAAGCGCTTTCTTCAGGGAGACGGTAACGGAAAACGTAGTGGCAAGCCACGCTTTAAGACAAGCGCACGTTACCGCACTTTGAGGATTGAAGGGCAAGCCATAACTATTGAAAGAACGGAAAAAAATTGGTTATTCTTGTCAGTCTCAAAACTGAAAGGTTGGTTGAAGGTACGTTTACATCGTCCTTTGCCTGAAGGCTTTGTCCTTAAGAATATATTGCTTACCAAGAAGTCTGATGGTTGGTATGCAAGTATTTGCTTGGAAGACCCAACTGTCCCAGTCTTTAACTCAGATGAAGTCATCCCCACTTGGGAAAACACTTTGGGAATGGATGCGGTACTGCATGAGCAAGATTACTTGGCAACGAGTGATGGAGTTAAGCTACCTGCTCTAAAATCGTTCAGGAAGTCTGAGAAGCGTTTGGCAGAGGTTCAGCGTCGTAAGGAGAAAAAGCGCAAAGGCAGCAACCCTCGTCGTAAACTTGCCAAGCGCCAGGGACGAGAACATCAACGTATTGCTAGAGCTAGGATTGATCATGCGTTCAAAACTGCTCATGCGTTGGTACGAACGGGGAAGAAGGTTTTTGTCCACGAGGACTTAAACCTAAAAGCGTTATCAAAGCGCAATAAAGCAAAACAAGATGAAGACGGTAAATTTTTACCAAATGGGCAGTCAGCTAAATCGGGTTTAAACAAATCCTGGAATGACGCTGCTTTTGGACAGTTTTTTATCAGCCTGGAGCACATAGCCGGGAAAGCTGGGGCTAGGGTAATCGCAGTTAATCCTGCATACACATCTCAACTACTAGCGTATCGTGACGAGATAGTCTTTACCGACTGCGATATGCGCTCTTACTGGGATGTTGAACACTCGCTTAACGTTGACCGCGATATTAACGCCGCAATCAACATCAAGCGCGTTGGGCTGGGACTTTTCCCAACGTTAAAACGCCGTAAGGGGAATCTAGTAGTGGGTGATTCTACTACCAATAGTACCCTCAAGGAAGTTCTGGCAGTGTTGAAAAACGCGCCGGAAGCCTACACCTTGTCTGTACTCAGACAGGTGTAGGTAGTTCACTGAATTGGTATAACTTCGCGCCTCCTAACTCCTCACTCCTAACTCCTAACTCCTCACTGGGCGCCTCTGTGACTATTTCACCTGAATTGGTGTTAAAGCCACCCCCGGATAATAATGCCCCAAAATTTGCAGGTGGTTGGCTCCTCGCATCGCTAAATTATACGCGCCCCACTGACTCATGCCTAAAGCATGACCGAAGCCAAGCCCTTGCAATACAAAACTCCCGTCTGCGGCTTTGGTGACGCGGAAGCGGGTGCTTTTTAGTTTGAGGGCTGTACGTACATCTTCGCCTTTGAGTACTTTTATACCTTTGTCGCCGACTATTCGCAGGACTTTGACGCTGCCATAAGGCGATAATGACTCTGGAAGCATTTCTTTGACATTGCCTACTTCTGGAATTCTCTGGCTAATTTCTGCGCTTGAGAAGTTTCTCACCCAATTGCATTCGCTAATATTTTGATCGTAGTCTTGAACGGCACGCAGGTAAGGCAAGCTATTTCCCCAAACATCTTCGACGTTTTCGGTGTGTCCGCCAGAACAGGCGTGGAAGACTGAGAGAATAATACTGTTTTTGTAAGTTAGTATTTGCCCTGCTGTGGAATCGACTGCGGCGTAAGTGCTGGGAGATTCACTGCTTACGCCTTTGTATATTTGCCATTTGTCGGGACTGTCGCCGAGGTCAAATATCGGATTGCTGCGTTGTTTTTCTCGCTCGAAGAGGGCATAGGTACGGGCTGCGATCGCTTGAGCTTTTAAAGCTTCTTGGGGCCATCTGGAGTCCATTTCACCACCGATGACGCTGTAAAGATATTCATCCAACTCTACCCAGTTGACGGCGGTTAAGCCTTTTTCTGTGGGAATTACTAAAGTTCTGCCGCGATACCAGCGATCGCCTATATAAACAAACCCCTTTCCTGTCGGCTCAATCCAAAATAAACCAGATTGCCACCTATCCAAAGCAACTCCACCAGAAATCGGTTGGGCAATATATGCACTCATCCCCGGTAATTGTCCCAAAGTCTTACCAGAACCATCCTTGACAACCGCAGGGGTGGAACTGCCTACTTTTACCTGATTTACGCCCCTCTCAATTGCCACGCGCAGGATTACAGATGCTTGAGCTGGCGCAACTAAGACAATCCAAAAGAGGATACTCATCCACCAATGGCGTCCTTTAATCTGGGAAAATAAAGAAGCTAGGAACAGTTGGAATTTCATGCTGATAATCTAATTACACTTACACTTATATATGTTTGACGCTTTGTTTTGCAGTAGTTTCCCGTAAATAGCATTTCAACCTCACTAAATATCCAATTTTTACCTTATTTTTTCATCCTTCATCCTTCATCCTTCATCCTTTTTTGGTGTGCCTCAGCAATCATATTTTTCTTCAAAGATTATATGAAATTTTTTCCATCCATCAAAAACAACGAGTAACACACAAAAACATACTATTAATGCTTTACTTATTGTAAAGGTATAAAAAATACTTAATCAATTTGTATGGCATATCAAAATGTCCGTTTTTACTATGTAAAAAGAATAATTAGTTGCAAATATAACTTTGTCTTTGAGATGCCAAGTTGGACAAAACCTAGGACATCCGCGCTTTTGGGGTTCTAGTTTATTCTGTTTTTGTCTTGGTTTTTGGTTTAACTATGGCAGCAGCTTTAAGTGTATATAGCGGTTCTTTGTTGGTAAAGTACAGCTATACTATTACCTGGGGCGCAGCATTGCTGTGCGCCTACCCAACCGCGTACAGAAGCGCTTTGGGAGAACCACTATAATATCTGAGATTAGCATTAGTTATATTTGTCAAATATCTAGATACGGAAATTTTTAATTTTATCAAAGTCGCCAAACTTAATTTCGATGATTTATTCACCAAAATCTGTTAATTCTAATGCAAAATTTCCTTTCTTAGTGACAATCATACAGGTGTCTTGTCCGTTATGAAGGGCGGGCAAATCGGCTCACCCCACAAGAGTTATAATAATTTGCCAGTGGTAAGTTGCTAATTTAAATGTACGCCTGCCAAAATTAAAGCGATCGCTTCTTGGGTGTGTTGCTCTAACATCTCTTTACTCAACATCCGCTTCCCCGACCAAAGAAATTTGATATTTTCGTGGGCGCTGAAGTAAAAAACACAAGTCCCGACTATATTAACTGCGGTGTGTCTCGGCTCTAAAGGACGGAAAACACCTTCTGCGATTCCCCGTGAGAGAATGCGGCTCAATGTCCCGTAAATCAACTCGCCGGTTTGCTTGGGGTAATATTTGCCTTTGTTTTGAATCGCTTCCAAAAACAAGATCGAAGCTAAGTTAAGATTTTTTGACATTTGTTGCAAAAATTGACTAATTATGCTTTCTAATGCTTGTTGTGGTGGTAAATGTTCCACGTCCATCTGCTGAATTGAGCGAAAGTGTTCTGCATAAGCCCGTTCCAAAACTGCTTTGTATAATTCCTCTTTGCTTTGGAAGTAGTAGTAAATCATCGCTTTGGTGACTCCGGTTTGAGATGCGATCGCTTCTGTTCTCGCCCCTGCTAATCCGGCTGTTGCAAATTCCTCTTCCGCTGCATCCAAAATCTGCGCTTTTGTCACCTCTGGATCGCGTGTCGTTGATGACCGTTTGGTTTTTGCCTGTCTAGTCGTCCGTTTAGATGTTGTCATATCTATATATTTAACTAAATAGTAAGTTAACTTGACTTCTCAAAGTCTAATCTATAAAAACTTTTAGTGACTACTCAGGTATTGACAATATTTTTTAAAGGGTATTATACTAGCTAGTAAGTTAGTTACTAACCAGTTAGTTAACAACTGCCAGTGACAAGCACAGCATTTAGAGGGGACAAGCATGAAAGTATTTCTAACTAGTGCAACCGGGTATATTGGCAGTGCAGTGGCAGATGCGCTCAAAGCGGCTGGGCATCAAGTAATAGGTTTAGCTCGTTCTGACGAAGCGCAAGGAAGATTGGAAGCGCGTGGGATTGGCGCTTTTCGCGGCGATTTAAACAATGCTTCCCGTGTTGCTGAGGCGGCACGGGAAGCAGATGCAGTAATTCATACAGCTTCAACCAACGATGCCAATATGGCGTCAGCCGATCGCAATGCCGTAGAAGCTATCCTAGGGGCGCTGGAGGGGACAAACAAGCCTTTTATCTATACGAGTGGTATTTGGGTGATAGGGGATACCAGTGAAATTGCAGATGAAACTAGTTCAATTAACCCCACACCGTTGATTGCTTTCCGTCCGGCGGTAGAAGAGATAGTTTTGGCAGCGTCATACCGAGGAGTTCGCACAGTTGTACTGCCCAATGGGATGGTTTACGGGCGGGGTGGCGGTGTTTTTACCAGTTGGGTGCAATCTGCGAAACAGAAAGGTGCAGCCGAAGTTGTGGGTACAGGTGAGAATTACTGGGCTGTGATTCATGTGGATGACTTAGCTGATTTATATATTTTGGCTTTAGAGAAAGCACCTGCACTCCCGTTGTTAATTGCGGCTAGTGACAATGCAGTGGTAGGAGAAATGGCAGCAGCAGCCAGTCGCGGCGCGGGTGCAGGCGGTAAAATAGAGATTGTGCCATTGGAAACAGCACGGCAATTTATGGGAGTTTATGCCGATGCGAAGAGCGTTAAATCAGCGAGTTTCTGGGGCTAAAGCCATGCAACTTTTGGGCTGGAAACCGAAAGGTGTATCTGTAATGGAAGATTTGGAACATGGTTCATATTTGAACTGAATTTGAGCGATCGCGCGATCGTTACGGTGTCGAAATCAAAGCGCCACAGAAGTAATTTTTTCTCGTTTTTAGCGGTCAACCGCAAAGCGTGCGTGATAAGTCGTGAAGACTAGAAACCGGGTAACTTTGACGAAACCCGGTTTCTGATAACCCCTCATAATTAATGCGGTCTTCCACTAGTACTCTGTCACACCAACTTTGCTGAATAAACCAAGTTTTAGAATCTTTCTCTCTTCCTCTTTCTCTGTGTTCTCCGTGCCCACCGAAGATTTGATCGGAGGAAACCTCCGCTCAAACTTCTCTGTGGCGGTTCATTATTTAACACCCCAAACTTTGTCTGACAGACTACCAGTAGCTAAAGTTGACAAACATCTGACGATTCCATCACCAAAAAAAACTATGAGTAACACCGTAAATACCGAAGTAAATCTGTTTTCACCCGTGCAACTTGGCCCCTACACGCTACCAAACCGGATGGTAATGTCACCGATGACGCGGAATCGTGCAGGTGAGGGAAATGTACCAGTCCCCTTAAATGCCACCTACTACGCGCAACGGGCATCCGCAGGGTTAATTGTTACCGAAGCAACGCAAGTATCGCCCCAAGGTGTTGGTTATCCCGCAACTCCTGGTATTCACTCGCCGGAACAAATAGCGGGATGGCAACTTGTAACAAATGCTGTACATGAACGTGGCGGACGGATATTTTTGCAACTTTGGCACGTCGGGCGGGTTTCCCATCCTTCGCTGCAACCAGATGGAGTTTTGCCGGTTGCACCAAGTGCGATCGCTTTAGATGGTGAGGCGATGACTTATACTGGTTTGCAACGGTTTGTCACGCCCCGCGCTTTGGAAACTGAGGAAATTGGGGGAATTGTCGAACAATTTCGTGAAGGGGCAAAAAATGCGATCGCAGCCGGTTTTGATGGGGTGGAAATCCACGGTGCATTTGGCTATTTGTTGGATCAATTTTTACAAGATGGTTCCAACCAACGCACAGATAAATATGGCGGTTCCATCGAAAATCGGGCGCGGTTGATGTTGGAAGTGGTTGAGGCGGTGTGTGGTGTGTGGGGTGCAAATCGGGTAGGAATCAAGCTTTCACCCAGCAATACTTACAACAATATGCGCGATTCGGACCCGAAGGCGACTTTTGGATATGCAGTTTCTGCTCTTAACGAGTTTGATTTAGGGTATGTTCACTTAATGGAACCAACTGACGCTGACATTCGACATGGCGGCGCGGCTATTCCCACATCTTACTTCCGACCGCTGTATAAAGGCACCCTAATTGTTAATGGCGGTTATGACCGGGAAAAAGGTAATGCGGTTCTTAACAGCGGCGGTGCCCAATTGGTTTCTTTTGGCACCTTATTTTTAGCGAATCCCGATTTACCGCAACGTTTCAAATTAAATGCAAGTTTGAACCAAAGCGATCGCGCTACGTTTTACGGTGGCGGTGAGAAAGGGTATACTGATTACCCATTTCTGCAATAGGCTTTTACATCTTGGTATTGCTGGCTTCATTGGCGATAATTCCGATCGCGTTTAACTTGTTTGCAGTTTCTGTAGCTTGAACAAATTCAGTGCGAGTCACTTTACCAAGGCGTGCGACCATAGCGATCGCTTTGGCAAAAGATGCGATAATTCTGGCATCAACGCTGTCGAGAATTGGCGGCGCATTTATCAGCACTAAATCATAGCTTTGCTCAAATATTTCCAGCAATTCTTTCATCCGCTTGGAACTGAGCAATTTCACTGTATCATCTGGTATAGGTCTAGCAGTTAAAACATCAATGGCGGGGTGAATTGGCTGGACGTAATCTGGAATCGGGGTATTTGTTTTATCAACTAATAATAGAGATAACCCCCATTCATTGGAAAGTTCTAAGATGTTGTGCAAGCTAGGTTTTCGCAAGTTAGCATCAATTACTAATACTCGTTGATGCATCCTAGCTGCACTCACCGCCAACCCCAGCGCCAAAGTTGTCTTTCCTTCTCCGGCTAATTCTGCAATCAAGCCGGGATATTTGCCTAGTTGCGATCGCAATATTTGTTCCGATCGCGCTAAACTTTGTTCGTTGGCAATTAATCCCAAAAAAGTTGTCTGTACCTGAATTAATTCTTCCACCAACTTTAATTCCACATCTCCCAATTGTCCTTGTGCCATTGGCGGTTTTGTGGTATTGAGAATTGATTCAACAGCTTTGTTTCCCAAGCTTCGCCCTACTTCTTGTCGCAATAGCGCAATTTGGCTTTGACGCTGCTGCATTAGTTTTTGTACCATTGGAAAATTGTCTGTATAGCGCAGTCGTTGTTGAGCTAAAGCCAATTCAGTTTTTTGAATTTCATTTAACAGCGTTTGGTAGCGAGTTGACTGACTAAAACGAGAGGAAATCAGGGCGCTTTTATCAGAAGATGCCAGTTTTTGTTGTAAATTATTGTGACGGGCGCGTAATACCAATTCTCTGTAACAATGCACTTAATAAAATGATGGTTGACTTTTGGTCTTTGCGTCTACCCTACGGGAACGCCTAAAGGCGAATGCGTCTTTGCGTGAGTTTAATATTAACCCTCTTTTATCACTTTCGGGAGAGAATAATCTATAATGCTTACAGCATAAGACTTTTACCAAAAAACCATTATTTCAGCCATTGTGTTAGAAAATAAACGCTCAAATGCCTGTTCTATCTACAGTTCAAAATTTGGCTTTGATTTTTCTTTTCTCAGAGTGACAAAACAGGGTTAAGTGCAGCTTCATGGAGAAATGGTATTACCACTCAAGGATTCATTGTTACACCTAGTGTATAGTTGGCTGGGTGTGCCAAAAAAAATTCTTTGTTGCAGAATTATTAACTTTGGTGATTGGCAAAATTTAATTTTAAATGTAGCGTGCGAAGCGCGGAAAGTACGGCATCATCCGCTGGCTTTCTAACAACCAATAACCAACAATCCAAAATTTAAACGATCGCTTGACTTAACTCCTTCTCTCGCCGCCTGGGTACTTCATAAGCCATGAAATCATATGCCATATCAGTCTTGGGAAAAATCGCACGGGCTTCCTGGAGTAAATCTTTTAATTCCACGGCATTTCCAGGAGCATAGCGGGGACTAAAATGAGTCATAATCAGTCGATGCGCCCCTGCGGCTAAAGCTGTCTGCGCTGCCATTGTAGTTGTGGAATGCAACCTTTGAAAAGCCATCTCTGCATCTTGATGGGCAAAGGTCGCTTCGTGAATTAATACGTCTGCATCCTTCGCCAATTCTACTGCGCCTTCACAGTAAAGCGTATCTGTGCAATAGGCAATCTTGCGTCCAATTTCTGTCGGTCCACACAATTCTTTACCATGAATCACTCGTCCATCAGAAAGGGTGACTGTTTCACCTCGTTTGAGCTGACCGTAAATGCGACCGGGAGGAATTTCCAATTCTTTGGCTTTTTCGATATCAAAACGTCCGGCTCGGTCTTTTTCGGCGATGCGGTAGCCGAAAGCTGTAATGCGGTGGTGCAATTGACCGCAACTGACGATAAATTCATCGTCTTCGTAAACTACTCCGGGACGAACAGCGTGAACTTTGACGGGGTAGGAAAAATGGGTGTGGGAATAACGTGAGGCTGCTTGCAAGTATTCATTTAATCCTGGTGGACCGTATATATCAACACGTTGCACATTGCCTGCTAAACCACAACTGGCTAACAAACCCATCAAGCCAAAGATGTGATCGCCGTGCATATGGGTGATAAATATTCGTGAGAGTTGACTAGTTTTCAATTCACTCCGCAAAAGTTGATGCTGGGTACCTTCGCCACAGTCAAACAACCACAGTTCCGCCCTTTGGGGTAATCTCAAGGCGACGCTGGAAACATTGCGCGATCGCGTGGGTACACCGGAACTCGTCCCTAAAAATGTTATCTGCACAGCGTTATGCCTGCCTTCCTCTTACTGAATTTATCCCTCTATTTTCTATAGTGGCACGGAAGACACCAAAATACTTTCGCGCTTTGATGTCTCCTTCACGGCAACAAGACTGCCTCTTCCTGAGTTATATCCTAACAGGATTTGGGATTGTGAAATGCCTACCCTGAAAAAGTTTCAGTAATTAAAGAACGCAGCAACACCAGTATAGAAGAACAGGGTGTTCCAATCAAAAGCAACAACAGTCGGGGTTGCGCCACCGAAGATGCGATCGCATCTTTGGTGAGCGTCAACTTCGGTGAACAATGCGTTATTTTCAACTTGCATAATTTTAGTCCTTATTTGCAATTTGTTGTTTTTTTTAACAACTCACATCTTGCACCTGGAAAAGTGGATGTCAAAACCGTAACTGAGTGCCAGAGGAATCATCCGTTCTAACTTAAGCAAAAAAAGATACATAAGAATTTGTGGCAAAACAAATTCGAGTGCCGTTTGAGCAGTAGGGTGTACACTAACCCTTGGGCGTGGGGCGAATGACATTGTTCATGCTTTTCTATAAAGCTTTTCACGCCCTTTTCTCTGATATTTCTAAAAATTTAGCAAATTAATCCTACCTGAGTGCAGCTTGTCCCTTTTTCCAATGCTTTCAGTAATAATACGACTTTAAGTGTTTGGTTACTTACTTCAAAGTTAGGATACTGCTCTTTTGGCTTCTGTCACCTTCTTATACTTTTTTTTGGCTATTCAGGGTTTATCCTGACAGGTGCAACATGTGAGTAGTACTACATATTACCAATATTATTGGTAATATTGTTTCTGATTTAGGACTTACGCACTGTACAAATTGATTATCTTGTGAATTAACGAAAATACGTCCTTTCAAACTTTGATCAATCATCCTTAGATAAATAGCGATCGCCTAAAAAGTGTCGAAAAATCAAGGTTAAATGCCTGAAATCCATACCCCATATTTGGTTTTTCTTGTCAATGCGTAAGTCCTATGATTAATGCTTAACTATTGCCTCCTGTTCTAAAAACAGGTTGCCAATATCAAATAAAAGCTGCATAGTGCCTCGGTAGCCAACTTTGGTAAACTGATTGGCATCTAAACGGTCAAAAATGGGAATCCCTTGACGATAGAGAGGAATTTTTAAGCGTTGAGCGATCGCAACTGCATGAGAATTAGTAATTAGCAAATCAGATCCAACCGCTAGTTGTTCACAGTCTTCTAAATCCCCAATGGTGACACTAGTACACTGCGGCGTAAATTGAGTTAGGGTATGAATGACGAGATTAATTTGACGACTCATGCCCTGCCAACCGCTGACAATCACCCTGAGTGATACTGAGCAGCAAGCCCTGGAAAAGTTAGTGAATCGACCCAGTACGCCGCAGCAAATCGCACAACGTGCCCGGATTGTGCTAAAAGCCGCGTTGGGGCAAAACAATGCCGAAATTGCTCGAACGCTCGATATAAGTATCAAAATGGCGCGGCACTGGCGACACTATTGGGTTGAGACCACCGAGCAATCCAAGACAGTGATGGAGCGATTGCGCGATCGCCACCGTCCTGGTTCGCCGTTAAAATTTACCCTGGAACAGCAAGTTGAATGCATGGCGATGGCGTGCCGTGACCCGATGCAATACGGTCGTCCCATCAGTCATTGGAGTTCTCATGAACTGGCGGATGAGTTGATAAAGCTTGGTATTGTGGAGCAAATATCCCCCCGCCAGGTCGGACGATGGTTAGCTCAAGCAGAACTCAAACCGCACCAGTCTCGTTACTGGCTTTTTCCCCCCGTATGATCCAGAGTTTGAAGTCAAGGTGGAAGACATCAGCCAGCACTATCTGAGTGCCCCAATCAGAGCGATCGCGGGAGAACACACGATCAGCATTGATGAAATGACTGGCATTCAAGCCCTAGAACGCGCCCTTCCCAGTTTACCAATGCGACCAGGCAAAGTCGAATGTCGAGAGTTTGAATATATTCGGCATGGAACACAGACTTTGATTGCTAAGTTTGATGTTGTTACAGGTCAACTTGTAGCTCCTACAATTGACACTCAGCGGACAGAAGCCGATTTCTTGGGGCATTGCCAGCGCTTAATTGCCTCTGATCCGACTGCCAGCAAGTGGCATTTGATTATGGACTGTTTGAATATCCATCAATCAGAATCCTTGGTACGATGGATTGCCGACATTGAAGGCATCCCCTTTGACAACTTAGGTGTTAAGGGTAAGTCTGGGATACTCCAATCGATGAGTACCCGCGCCCAGTTTCTAGCCAATCCCGCCCATAAGGTTGTTTTCCATTTTACCCCAAAGCACTGTTCCTGGCTCAATCAGGTTGAAATCTGGTTTAGCATCCTCACACGCAAACTCTTGCCTAGAGGCAGTTTTTCCTCTCAGGCAGATCTCAAACAGCAGATATTGAATTTTGTTGACTACTTTAACCAAAAGTTAGCTCATCCTTTGCAATGGACTTTTAAGGGGAAGCTTTTGGCGGTATAAGCCTATCTAAACTTACGCCTCAGTGTACTAGGAATCGGCAGTTTTTCAAGTACAGGAGAGCGTGTTGTCGTCACTGCGGCGTGAATCTGAACTCGCAGCGATTGCAAGAAATAAACCGTTGACCAAAGTAAATCAGGTTCCAGCGCTAAAGCAACTCGCTTACACCCAAAGTAAAAGTGATTCTCCAACATCACATGTTGCAACTGACGGCGTTGATGGCGGTATTTCTGTGGTACGCTGACACCACTGATATCCACCAATGCTTGCAAGAATTTATCTACTGCTACTAGTAGTCCACCAAGCAAACTTTGCTGGGTCAGATAGTCGGGTATAAGCGCTCCATCTTTTTGCGTGCATCCGTGGTTTGAAAGCGCCAATTTACACTTGCTTGCTGACGATTGCGTTGTTGCTCCCAGGCTGCAATTTGTGATTCTAATAATTGGCGATCGCCAATTCGTCTCTCTAAACATTGACGAGATAAAACGGACAATTCAATCTCCACCTGGTTCAGCCAACTGGCATGTTTTGGGGTGTAGTGAAACTCTAATTTTTGAACAATCCTACGCGCTTCTTGCGGCTCAAAAACCTCATACAATGCGGCTGGATTGTGGATGTGCGCGGTTATCGACCACCAGACGAATAACGTCAGCTTGCCGACAGTAAATATCTACTAAATCTTTCATCTGTTTTGCAAAATCTACCTTCGTGCGCTGGTTTGTAACTTCAATATGTCGCCATCCAGCTAATGGTTGAAAATACGCAAACAAATTAACACTACCTAGACGCTTATACTCGCAGTCATAACGCTCTGGTTGGTCGGGTTCAGGAGGCAACGGTTGCCTAACCTCTTCTACCAGTTGATATGGAGTTTCATCAAAACAAACTACCGGGCGTTTGGGATCATAAGGTTCATTGTATAAATCCAACAAATTTTCCATTCTTAGAACATATTCTGCATTCACTTCTGGGATACACCACTGCTGTTTTCGCCACGGCTTAACTTCGTTTTTTTTTAAAGTTTGGCGCACTGTTTCGTCTGAAATCGAATCCACTATATCGATACTGACCAAATGATCCGCCAACAGTTGCATTGTCCACCGTACCCTTCCTTCGGGTGGTTCTGAACAAGCTGTGGCAATTAAGAAGGCTTCTTGTCTGCCGTCAAGTTTACGAGGTTTGGGTGGATGAGGGCGATCGCTTAGGATGAAGTCCAGACCCCCAAGTACAAATTCTTCTCGAGTACGCTCGACAGTAGAGACGTGGACTAGTAAGGCTTTTGCAATAGTTTTATCAGTTTTACCCTCACTCGCCATCAACAAAATATGAACACGGCTAATAATTCGCGCTTTATGTTTACCTGTTTTAATCAGTGTTAGCAGTTGAGAAACTTCATCCTCACTTAAGTTCACTATGTATTTCTTTGCCATGATACCCCCCCAAAGCTGTCTTAAGGTAGCTTACCAATTCTCGGTATCACCCAGCAAAGTTGCTCTGGTAGACTACTAGAAGCAGGCAAGGATTTACAAATAGTAGAGTTACCTAACTATTTAGCGACGAAGGCTGATTATGGTTTGACTGTAATCAAGAATGCTGATCCCGACGGTGAGAAATTAGCTGCATATATTCTCTCACCAAAAGGACAAGCAATTCTAGCGAAGTATGGATTTAGTAGTCCTTCTACCTCTATTCCAGAACATCAAGGTGCGTATGGTACTGTACTGGCTTTAAGTGTGGCTTTTGCTATGCACAAAAAGTTATCCGTGACTAAAAAGCAAATAGTGACATTAGGCAAGGTTTAACCATAGCTTCTACATCATTTGTAGAAAATCTATCAATATCTTTCTGTACTAATCAATCTCACAAAGAGGCAACTATGAATCAAACTGCCCTACGAACAGTTTCGCCAAACATGAACAAACTATGTCTTTCTTTCATAGCAGGACTAGCATCTAGTCTTTTACTTACTCATCTCACATCTTGCACCTGGAAAAGTGGATGTCAAAACCGTAACTGAGTGCCAGAGGAATCATCCGTTCTAACTTAAGCAAAAAAAGATACATAAGAATTTGTGGCAAAACAAATTCGAGTGCCGTTTGAGCAGCTTGTCCCTTTTTCCAATGCTTTCAGTAATAATACGACTTTAAGTGTTTGGTTACTTACTTCAAAGTTAGGATACTGCTCTTTTGGCTTCTGTCACCTTCTTACACTTTTTTTGGCTATTCAGGGTTTATCCTGACAGGTGCAACATGTGAGACAACCTACTTGTTGATTGCTTTTGTTTAGCGCCTCAACCGCTTGCTTGATTACTAAGATATAGGATTGCAACTAAGTAAATCATTCACAGTTTCTGCAAACTTAATTACCAGGTTGCTCAAACCCAATTGCACTATTCAGTCATTGCCATTTCCAAAAAATACATATGCACAGCGCACAATTTATAGTAGACCGAGAAGTGGAATTAATTCTGCGTTGCCGAAATACGAGCTTCGGGACAATTCATCAATTGTCCCTACGTTTTTTCCACTCTTATGTCTAGTGCATAAAAATATAACTCCCTCTTGAGGAGGATTTACTACAAAAAGTTGAGAAAAATATCAGGCTTTTCTGAAATTACTAGATAAAAATGCCTAGATAAAACAGTAGGGGCACAGCAATGCTGTGCCCCTACCGAATTTATGGTCTTATGTATTATGTGAAGTGGACTTAATTTCAGTTGTTTGTTGATGCCATATTCAAAAGCCGATCGCGAATTACCACCAGTTGTTCTTGAGTGTTAATTGGGCATCGTGGCGCAGGCAATTCGGTATTGGGCCAGGTCGGTAAATCATTGCAAGGACATGCCAAAGGCGGCATACCCATATTTCGCACGGGTACAGGCATACTGCAACGACCGCAAGGTAACATATCCCAAACAGGTGTCAGCAGTTCGGCAATGGTTTCATGGGTTCCTTCCAAGTGACAGCCGTCTGCTCCCGATGAGAGGATTGTTTGCCAGCACTCTTCAAACTCATCGCTGTAGCGATCGCCCACAATTACAACCTGGGGCAGCAAGCTTGCCGCACCATTTCTAATCACCACTTTCTTGCCCAACTGAAACCAGTAAGCAAGATATCGTTTCACATCTTGTTTTGTTGCCATAGGACAATAGTAAATTTGATAATCCGAAGTTTGAAATTTTAAATCTTAAGTTTAAATTAAGAATCTGTACTGGGTAGTGGGTACTGGGGATTGGGGATTGGGGATTGGGGATTGGGTACTGGGGATTGGAGACAGTTTGCAAACTTCTCGTTATGCGCCTTAGTCTTGGAAGATCCACCATTATCCCCCTACCGGGAGACTTTGATGCTATTATTCTTCCCTCGTTAAAAAGGGGAACTTTAATGCTATTATCCTTCCCCTTAAAAAAGAGGGATTTTTAAAGAACTAGCATCCCCTTTTTTAAGGGGGGATTTTTAAAGAACTAGTACCCCCCTTGGCAAGGGGGGTAGGGGGGAGCAGGGTTGGAAAATATTCCCCAATCCCCAATCCCCAATCCCGAATAAGCGATCGCCAATCACTTTGACCCTGGTAACGGCGAACCAAGAACGCTGAGATTAAGAACATGACCCCCAGTGACTAAATATACAGCATGGCAAATTGCACCCAGCTGGCGTATTAAAGAACCCAGGCGATCGCGGAATGTGCGACCTATAGGATAAGCTGGCACCACACCCCAACCTGTTTCCTCAGCCACAAAAATCATATCGGCAGCAACGAGATCCACCGTTTCTAACAACTCTTGCACGGTTTTTTCCCAAATCTCATCCTCTTGGTGGATGAGATTCGCGACCCAAGTTCCCAAAGAATCTACCAAAAGACAGTTGTTTGGTTTGGCGTTTGCAAGAGTATCAGAAAGATCCACCGGCACCTCCAACGTCGCCCAATTTTGGGGACGGCGGTTTTGGTGTTTTTGAATGCGTTTATCCCACTCAGCATCGGATGGGTTTATAGTTGCCGTTGCTACGTAAACAACCGCCTTCCCTGACTGGGCTGCCAGAGTTTCCGCCCATTCACTTTTACCAGAGCGAGATGGTCCTGTCACCAAGATAACTTTACCCAAAGCTATTTCCTTAGTATCTTTAAAAGATTAGGGTTGCATCTTCTTACCATAATATTTCACATTAGGGGTGGGATTTTTTGCCCCCAAATAACTTTTAATAGATAAAATTACCACCAGTATCATTGATGCCAGCAGGCTCAATGACTAAAAATCCCAACAAACCCATTGTGAATCATTAAACACCACTCTTAACAGCACACATCAGGTTATTTTTATGAAAGCAGGCTTAAAACGCATTGAGGCGACTCTACACGACTTAGGGACTCGCGGCACAGCCGCCGAATCAGGTGCTGCAAGCAAGCAGTCTTTCTCATTTCTGATTAGCGCCCCTCCACCAGAATCCACAGATGGATTTGATACGCAGCCATCCGAGGAGGGCGAACTCAAGCGCGAACTGGAACAGGATTTCTTTCCCCACCACGAAAGAGTGCAAACCTTTCGAGCACAAGAGATTGGCGGTAGAACACCCGCTTTACCGAAATTAAAAACTCCCAACTTTACCAGCCATCGCAACGGAGGCAATCCAGCATTAGCAATCAATTTGTTACAAGACATTCAAGCAAATGTTACGACTTGGCAGGCAGAATTACAAAAAATTGTCCGACAAATTCAAGATATTTACTTAGAGGGTCCGATTGTCAATGGCTGGTTGGAGTCTTCCCCGGAACGAGAACCAGAACCAAAAGCAACAGCAACACTGCGCCATGCAGAAGTTGACCGCCTCATGGACTATGTAGAAGAAATTTGCGCCCAACAAGGGGCAAAAGTATCCGATCAATCGGCTCAATCGGCTCGTGCGGGTTATCGTTTGTGTGGTTTGGATGATTCCGGTCAAATGTGGTCGCGTCCGTGTCCAGCCGAAGAAGTTCCCAGCGTTAGTGTGGCGATCGCGCGTTACCAAAAGTTACGCCAACTGTTGGGACGCAAGCAATACTTAGAAACCCGCCTCGCTCAATTGGCTGAAACCCTTGTGGTTCTGCACGGTCACATCCAAGGTCAGTAAAACTTTAAAGTATTTGGTGAAGATTTAAAGATTATTTCCGAAAATACTCGGTTGGTGGGTCTTTAATTTTTGGTATAGATTAGCAGGCAGTAGGCGACTATTGGATTTTGTTAATAGTTGGTGGTGAAGGGGCGCCCTTGGTAGGGTTTCCCGACCCAGGCGACTGGTGGAGCGCTTCGCGGTAGCGAGGAACGAGCGTCACCCCGAAGGGGTTGGTGGTGAAGGGGCGCTTGCGTCTGCAGTCGGGAAGATTCCCCCCGGTGAGCTTCGCGCCCTTGGTAGGTCCGCCACTGCGGTCTTGGGGTCTCCCCAAGTTCCGCAAGTGGCGTTTTCCCGACCCAGGCGACTGGTGAACCCCTCCGGGGTTCGGCGCTGTTGGTTAATGGTTAATGGTTAATGGTTAATGGTTAATGGTTATTAGAACAACCCAACGGGAGAACCAGTTACCTGCGCGAGTGTTACCAAAAGCGCAGTACTGGTTCACCAACAACCAGCAATCAACAACCAACAACCAACAACCAACAACCAACAATCAACAATCAACAATCAACAACCAACAATCAACAATCAACAATCAACAACCAACAACCAACAACCAACAACCAACCAAATCTTTTCATCCAAAATCTCAAATCCAAAATTCCCTATGCCAGACACGCAAATCTCTGCCATTATCTGTACTCACAACCGAGATAACTATTTAGGCGCAGCCATAGATAGCCTTTTGGCGCAGGATTTTGCCGCTGAATATGAAGTGGTGGTAGTGGATAATGGTTCGAGCGATCGCACGTCGTCAGTCGTAGAACAAAGGCTTGCCAATCCCCGCCTAAAATACGTCTTTGAACCGGTTCTCGGTCTATCTGTCGCCCGCAACACTGGCGCAAAAGTTGCTAGTAGTGAAATTCTCGCATATTTAGATGACGATGCAGTCGCGAGCGATCGCTGGCTACAAATTTTGTTTTCTGCATATCAGAATAACCAAAAATTAGCGATCGCTGGTGGCAAAGTCACCCTATTATGGCCCCAAGACATGCAACCACCAAAATGGTTGTCTCCTGGATTAGCCGGAAATTTAGGGGCATACGACTTGGGCGACAGCATTGTCTACATCGATAAACCTGGTTTAACCCCCAGAGGCTTGAATTACTCCATCCGCCGCAACTTCCTCGAAGAAATTGGAGGGTTTGACCCCAACCTCGGTCGAGTGGGCAAAAACTTATTATCTAATGAAGAACTGCAAATGACCGAACTTGCCCTCCAAAAAGGTTGGCAAGTTGCTTATCTTCCCGACGCCCTCGCCGCTCATAATGTATCACCAGAGCGTGTTAATCGCTCTTGGTTTTTAAGCCGGGGCTGGTGGCAAGGTATCAGTGAATGTTACCGGGAACAACTGGCAGGTAGAGCCGGTATCGGTCAATTACAGCGTGGCAGCGAACGATTTTTGCGCGGCTTGTATAAAGCATTGCAATATATTTCCGACCCAGCGGAACGATTTGACAACCTTGTATATGCCTATGGTCAAATTGGTTACTTAAACGCCGCTATTCAGGGACTTCTATCCACATCCAATAAGAAATAAAAAAGCAACTTATATGTCCTCAAAAATACCAGTTTCCGTACTAATTCCAGCAAAAAACGAAGAAGCAAATTTGCCTGCTTGTTTAGCTAGTGTTGCCAGAGCCGATGAAGTTTTTGTAGTTGATTCTCAAAGTAGTGACAAAAGTGAAGAAATTGCCCAAAGTTACGGCGCAAATGTGGTGCAATTTCAATTTAATGGACACTGGCCCAAAAAGAAAAATTGGTCTTTAGAAAATTTACCTTTTCGTAACGAGTGGGTATTAATTGTTGATTGCGACGAGCGCATCACTCCCGAACTTTGGGATGAAATTGCCGAAGCGATTAAAAATGATGAATTTGACGGATATTATCTAAATCGCCGGGTATTTTTCTTAGGTAAATGGATTCGCCACGGTGGTAAATATCCCGATTGGAATATGCGTTTATTTAAGCATAAAATCGGTCGTTACGAAAATCTAAACACCGAAGAAATTCGCAACACAGGCGACAACGAAGTTCACGAACATGTTGTTATACCCGGTAAAGTCGCGTATTTGAAAAACGACATGCTTCATGAAGATTTTCGCGACCTTTACCACTGGTTAGAACGCCACAACCGTTATTCTAACTGGGAAGCCCGTGTTTATTTGAATATTCTCACAGGCAAAGACGACAACGGCACCATTGGCGCGAATTTGTTTGGTGATGCAGTTCAACGCAAGCGCTTCTTAAAGAAAATTTGGGTAAGATTGCCATTCAAGCCATTTTTGCGTTTTATTTTGTTTTATATTATTTGGCGCGGCTTTTTGGATGGCAAAGCTGGATATATCTACGGTCGCCTTTTGAGTCAATATGAATATCAAATTGGCGTAAAACTTTACGAATTACGCAGTTGTGGCGGTCAGTTAAATACGACTTCTAAGCCGAAACCTGTAAAACCAAATTTAACTCAAGAAGTTGGACAAAGCGCAACGTAACAACGAGGGGCCCAGTTATTAATTCAAAATTCATCACTTCTTTAGGGACGCGAAATTACCCTGCGGGTTCTCCTTTATGAGTACGCGTCTCTATAACTCTTATCTCCTAATTCCTAATTCCTAATTCCTAACTCCTAATTTCTAACTCTTAACTGGGCGCCTCCTAACTCCTAACTCCCAACTCCTAACTATTAAGTAATGACTAATTCAAAGTTCAATATAAGTGGACAAGCATCAACTGAAGTCGATGCAAAACCTTTTGTAGATTTACGCAAGTATGACCAATCCTGGTTTGACCGGGGGCGTCCGGGTTGGTATATTTTATTATGGTGGTTTGTACAAGCCGTAACTTTTCCTCTCACTCCTCAACCGCTAAATATTCTGCGTCGTGCGATACTGCGGTTGTTTGGCGCTAAAATCGGCAAAGGCGTATTTATTCGACCCACCGCCCGCTTCACCTACCCTTGGAAAGTCACCATTGGCGACTATAGCTGGATTGGCGATGATGTCGTTTTATACAGCCTTGATGAAATTCATATCGGCGAACATTGCGTAATTTCCCAGAAAAGTTATCTGTGTACTGGTAGCCATGACATCAAAGACCCAGCCTTTGGGTTGAAAACTGCAAGCATTACCGTTGGTAACGGTGCGTGGGTAACAGCAGATTGCTTTATTGCACCAGGGGTGACAATTGGGGCGAATGCGGTGATTGGTGCGCGTAGCACTGTATTTACTGATATGGCTGCGGGACAAGTTTGCTGGGGAAATCCTTGTCGTCCGAGGTATGCGCGCCAGAGGTGAGAGGGAGAAGGTAAAAGTAAAAAGGTAAAAGGTGAGTCAGCGCTTGCGTCTGCAGTCGGGAAGATTCCCCCCGGTGAGCTTCGCGCCCTTGGTAGGGGAGCCACTGCGGTCTTGGGGTCTGGCCAAGTGCAGCAAGTGGCGTTTTCCCGACCCAGGCGACTGCGAAGTGCGAAGGGTAAAAGTAAGAGGGAAGATTTTTTAATGAGTGTCTTTTATTTTTGGTTGTTATAGCTATAGCCACTTTGGTTAGGACGCTGCTTGCCTGAGAACGAATTCGATGGCATCGCGTAAGTTATCCGAATTATGTAACTGTTTGCGAATCCGACTTTTCAACCTAGCCCAACATTTTTCAATGCGATTCAGGTCTGGTGAATAAGGCGGCAAATATAGAAGTTGACACCCTGCGTCTTGGATAAGTTGGGCAATCCGACCGCCATGATATTTGGTTGCATTATCCACAATCACCCACTCACCGGGACGCAAAACAGGAATCAAGCATGTTTCTAGCCAGGTCTCAAACACCGTGCGGTTACACGCCCCCTCGACTGTAAATGGGGCAATCAATTGACTATCTCGGTACCCAGCAATCATATTAATGCGACCCTGCCGCCGACCCGACTTGAGGTCGCAAAAACCTTCTCCTGCGGGTGAGTAACCGTAACCGTAGTTATCTCGTTCATCCATTCCAGATTCATCGACATAGACCAGGTGAGGTGCTTTTAGGTTCTCCAGTTGGGCTATGAAGGTCGCCCGTTTGGCTTCATCTCGTTGGTAGTAGCCATATGTTTTTTTTACGGGTGTGTCCAATCTTCTGCAATGCCCGTGAAATCGTGCGTTGACTAATATCTTTATCCCATAGCTCTACCATTTGGGTTTGAGTTTTTTCACCATTTGCTTTGACAAATTCCCGAAACTTTTCCCAATCGGCGATTCTGCCAACCCGTTGGCTTCCTTGCCTCGACTTTGGCTTGATATCACCCGTTTGGGCTTTGCGTTGACACCATAAGTTAATTGTATTGCGACTGATGTTGAACAGTTGACTCGCCTCACTCTTCTTAAAACCGTCCAACTCAATCGCTTCCATCACTTTTTGCCGGAAGTCATCACTGTAGGGTTTAGGCATCTAAATTTGAGCATAAACAGTAGCAATACTTGTAGTATATGTCCTAATATAATTGGCTACGGCTATAGCAGCAATAGTATCAGTTTTTTTATGAGATGACTTGATAGTACTGCGATGGCTCCGCCCGCCGCAGGCATCGCATCCCATTAGATAGACCCTTTGCCAATAACGTTATTGGTAAAGAAGCTGCTTTTGTGAAAATCAGTGAAGTTAATTGTGCGATCGCCTAACAGTTCCTGTGGAGCATCACACTCTTACTTAGAAATATCTTTATCAATGCCAGAACACTGCCAAGAAAGTTTGTAGAGTTGGGCAACTGTTCGGTTTGCACCTACCAAGCTACCCAACCCAGTTTGATTTTTGGATATCGTCACCGACATCACAGGTGTAGGCTGGACTCTTCGGTTGCACTCTCGACAGATTCCCACCTGCCGACTCTCGCGGTGAAGAGACATCCCAACCGCGCAGACAACACGAAAACCAATATTGTTGTTGATGTTGTCGCGCTCCGCCCTATTGTTGTTGTTGCGGGACGCGGAACGGCAGTTTTTAGGATTGTTGATCCAGGAACCGCCCCGCAGTCGGGTTCGCCTACCCCTTCTCTACTCCCTCGACCATTCGAGTGAAGTAAATATCTGTTGGCGCAGTTGCCAAGTATCTCCATGCTCTAATTGACATCCACCCCGCCCTATAAGTGCGGGGATTCCTAACACTCACGAATTAGGTTTCTGCTTCTTCCCATTGCTGGTTTTTCGCAACTGCCTTTTAGGGGATTCCCTATCGGGTCTTATGTTCGCTCCACAGACTGACACGGCAAGCCCTGCCGCCAAAATGTTCTTACTTGCGTTGATATCTCGATCATGTCGTGTCCCACATTTAGGACAATCCCACTCTCGTACACTCAACGGCAGTTTATCAACGATATGTCCACAGTTGCCACATCGCTTAGAACTTGGAAACCATCGGTCAATCTTGACCAGAGTACGACCATACCAGTCGCACTTGTACTCAAGTTGTCTGACCAATTCGCCCCAACTAGCATCACTGATAGCAAGGGCAAGTTTCCGATTCTTAATCATATTCTTCACAGCCAAGTCCTCAACCGCAATCGTTTGGTTTTCACGTACCAATCGAGTCGTCAGCTTGTGAAGAAAATCATTTCGAGCGTCACTAATTTGGGCATGGATCTTTGCAACTTTGAGTCGGGACTTATAGCGATTATTAGACCCTTTCTGCTTCCGACTCAAAGATTTTTGCGCTTTACGCAAAGAAGCGCGTTTTGCTTTAAAACCCTTGGGGTTTGCGACTTTCTCACCCGTACTCAAAGCAATCAAACTCGTGATGCCCAGATCAATCCCAATAGAGTTAGGAGATGACCGCATTGGTTCAATCGCAATGTCCACCAACAAAGAAACGCTCCAGCGTCCAGAGGGCGATCGCTTCACCGTCACAGTGGAAGGTTCTGCTCCCGTTGGAATGGCTCGACTCCATCGGATGTCCAAATGCTCCGAACTTTTAGCTAAGAACAATTTACCATCACGCCATTTGAAAGCAGATTTGGTAAATTCTGCACTACCTCCGTTGCGCTTCTTCTTGAAGTTTGGGTATTGCGTCCTTCCTGCAAAAAAGTTGGTGAAAGCAGCTTGCAGATGTCTCAATCCTTGCTGCAACGGCACACAACTGACATCGTTGAGAAAATCAAGTTCCTGAAGTTTTTTCCAATCTGTCAGCAGACTAGAAGTTTGGGCATAGCCCACTCGCTCCTGTCTTTCGTACCATGCCTCAGTCCTTGCAGCGAGGGCACGGTTATAAACCAATCGAGTACAGCCCAATGTTCTGCGAAGCAAGGTTTCTTGCTCAGAAGTTGGATAAAAGCGGTACTTGAAAGATTTTTGTGTCATTCTCACATTGTAGCATTTATCTTGTGAGACAAACAGTTCTCAATATAAAGCCGCCCTGTAAGGGCGGGGTTTCTACCCATATTTCTGATGAGCAAACCAACTTTGTATAGATTGATTCACCTTTTCCAGGTCAATTCTACCTTGAACATAGTTTGTTTGCAATCGCTTGAGTCTTCGTCTAGCCTGATGTAAATTGCTGTTTCGCACGCGAATTCTGTCTGAAAATACTCTAAACCCTAGAAAAGTTGCACCGATTTTCGTTTCAAATAACTGGCTTTTAATTGGGTGATTTTTGAGCCTTAATTGAGCTAAATACTCTTCTATAGCTAATCTGGCATCTGCTAACAATTCTCGGTCATCACTAAATAAAGCAAAGTCATCGACATAACGGACATATTTGGATATCTTTAGATGTTCTTTTACAAAATGGTCAAAGCTATTTAAATAAATATTCGCAAAAA
Organism: Heteroscytonema crispum UTEX LB 1556; assembly: GCA_044006015.1. Lineage (GTDB taxonomy): Bacteria > Cyanobacteriota > Cyanobacteriia > Cyanobacteriales > Nostocaceae > Heteroscytonema > Heteroscytonema crispum. The sequence continues at coordinate 158,161 of JBIPDF010000014.1, read as the reverse complement.
ACTGACTTGTTAAATTTCCTATTGGTAAACCTCTCCTCCGAGTCACAGGAGTAAGTAAATCATCGCCAGGAAAATAATCAATTACGGGTTCTTGTTCGTTACTGTTCTCTATTAGAGTATCAATTAACCACAATGTATCAGGACATTTTATTTTTCGGCGTATTAATTCTTTTAAAATTGTATGGTCAATAGTAGGAAAATACTTCCTGATATCACATTGCAGTACATAACGACTGTTACGAGCAAAGTTAGTAAATTTTTTTAATGCTCGATGCGTCCCAAAACCAAGTCGGTTAGCGTAAGAATCAGCTATAAAAGTTCTCTCGAAAATTGGCACGATAATATTGCATAGGGCATGATGAACAACTCTATCACGATAGGGTGCGGCTGAAATTAGGCGACTTTTAGGGTTTGTTAGGTGAAAAGTTCGGTAAGCTCCTGGCTGATAAGTTTTATCTGTTAACTGTTTCTGTAATCTAATTAATTCAGTCTCTAAATGATAATTAAAATCTAAAACATTGTCCCTAAATCTCTTGCCTTTTTGTGCTTGACGCGATGCTAGAAGTATATTTTCAAAATTAATGATTTCAGGGTAAAGATTGCCGTAACGCTTCATTATATTTTATTTAAATAAATTCACTTTTCTCTGTCTCTTTGTTTTTTAATCCATCCACCTAGTTCAATACCAATCTCATCTAATAATTTTATGGCATATTCGTATCGCTCAACTGACATTTTATTGAAATCAAGCAGCATTCGTGTTTGATATCGTAAAATATCTAACTCAGTATTGAGAGATTCTAGTTGAGTCAGTTTATTTTTGGCATATTTGGCTTTAATTAAACCCTCCAATAAATCGTACAGCTGATTAATTATCCTATCTCCTAAAGAAAACTTATGAATTTTCGGCAATCGCTCAATAATTGGCACATACCATTTAATACAATCATAGGTCTTTTGAATGACCGATAATTCTTTCATTTGATTTTATCAATCTTAATATTTTTATTAAAAAAAATCAAGTCGCCATGAGGCGACAAAAGAGTAAAAAAGAACAAGTGTAAAGTGTAAAAGGACTAAAGTATAAAGGGCTACTGAAGAATCCTCCCAACCGCGCACACAACACGAAAACCAATAACGATGTCGATGAGGTCGCGCTCCGCCCAAGGGTTGTCGTCGCGGGACGCGGAACGGCAGTCCTTAGGATTGTTGACCCAGGAACCGCCCCGCAGTACGATACCTCCTTGTTTTTGAGAAAGGTTATTATTATCATCAACCCATGCACTGCCATCTGTCGGCGCACCTTCATAGTTGCTGTGCCAATCATCAAGACACCATTCCCATACGTTTCCGTGCATATCGTATAGCCCAAAGGCGTTAGCTACTTTAAAACTGCCCACAACTGTAGTTTCTTGTCGATAAATTCCTTTTGGCCCTCGACCATAAGAACCCGACCATTTATGTTCTTCGTCATCTGTACCGTCATAATTGGCGACATCAGTTGTAATTGTTTCACCAAAATGAAATGGTGTTTTTGTTCCGGCTCTACAGGCATATTCCCATTCTGCTTCACTAGGAAGGCGGTACTGCCTTTTTGTATGGGCAGCAAGGCGATCGCAAAACTCAACCGCATTGTACCAGGACACTTGCTCTACAGGTCGTTTATCACCTTTGAAATGGGATGGTTCAGGGTCTAGCTCTGTGTTGACTTGCGGTAGTGCTGCTACTGCTCTCCACTGTGCCTGGGTTACTGGATACTTACCTATGCAAAATTGGTTAATGTTTACTAAATGCTGAGGGCTTTCTGAATCGCTACGCTCTAGTTCATCTTCTGGCGAACCCATTAGAAAACTACCACTCTTGATCAGCACCATATCTAACGTAATTCCATTACCCAAGTCTTCTACGTAGTATTGGGCTGTCTTCTGTGTTCGGTTTATAACTATTTTTGGCATTTATTACCACTTGCTTTACTTTCTTGCTTGATTGTAAATTTGGGGACTTCCCAGGCTTAAAGGGACTTCCAACTAAAAAAATATCCCATCGTTGGGTAGGCAGGGGAGCAGGGAGCAGGGGGAAGACAACAAAATATTATCTGAGTAAATTGGATAATTTATTTTCTGGAAGTCCCAAATCTGAAAAAAAATTTATAACGCTCCGCTTCGCTACGCTAACAAAGAGCAAAAGAAAAAGAGTAAAGGGCTAAAGGACTAGAGTATAAAGGGCTACTGAAGAATCCTCCCAACCGCGCAGACAACACGAAAACCAAAATAGTAGTTGATGAAGACGCGCTCCGCCCTAAAGTAGTCGTTGCGGGACGCGGAACGGCAGTCTTTAGGATTGCCGACCCAGGAACCGCCCCGCAGCACGGCACGTCCTTGTTTTTGGTAAAGGTTATCATTGTCATCAACCCAAGCACTGCCATCTATAGGCGCACCTTCATAGTTATCGTGCCAATCATCAAGACACCATTCCCATACGTTTCCGTGCATATCGTATAGCCCAAAGGCGTTAGCTACGCCAAAGCTCCCCACAACTGTAGTTTCTTCTCGATATCTTCCTTTTACACCCGCGCCATAAGTGTAGTTAGCATTGTAGTTGGCTAACTCTGATGTGATTGTTTCGCCAAAATGGAATGGTGTAGTAGTTCCAGCACGACAAGCATATTCCCATTCGGCTTCACTTGGTAAACTGTAGGGTCTGCCTGTATATTGGGAGAGGCGATCGCAAAACTCAACTGCATCGTACCAAGAAATATTTTCGACAGGTCGATTTGCACCTTTAAAATCAGATGGATCTTGATTTAACTCCCGGTTTACTTGGGGTAACTGTGCTACAAATCGCCACTGCTGTTGAGTAACTGGATACTTAGCCAAGAAAAACGGCTGCACGGTGACTGTATGCTGGGGATTCTCATCGTCATAGCGTTTCGGCTCATCTGGTGGCGACCCCATTTCAAAAGTCCCTCCTCTTATAGCTACCATCTCTATCAAGAGTGCTGATGGTTTTCCTGCGGTTTCACCAAGAAACTCTGCAAAATAAAATGCTTGGTTTCGTTCTTTATTAATTACTTGCCCACGAGCATCAACTGTTATCGTTTCAAACTCAAAAGTTTGCAACTCTTCTGTTGGCTCATCCTCTGAGGTAATAATTGCTACATCAAACTCAAAAGGTTGCAACAAAACTCCCGTTGCTGTAGCAATTGCTTTCTCCTCTTCATCCTGTATGGGTTCACCATCAAGTGTCTGCTGTGACCATTCCAACAACAACGGCTCGAAACCCTTAGACGATAATAAATCAGCATAACTCTCGACTAATGCTGCCCACCTGATACGTTCTTTACTATCTGTGGAAGTTGTCAAACGTTGCAATTCTTGCTTGATGATATTAATTACTTCTTGTTGATCTGAACTCAGATATGCTAAGGCTGTCCACTTTGGGCGTTGTCCAAAAACCAAAGCACGGTCGTTATTCTCAAACTGCAAACGACTTTCAATATACCGGGACATAAAATTTGCCAGTTCCTTGAGTCTCTGTTCCCCAAACTGATTACACAAACTACGAAGTAAGCCATCTCTAGTTTTACCTTCCATTTCATATAGGTCATAGCCTACAGGTTGGCATAATCCCGATAGCAACACATCAGCTACCGCATACCAGGGAACATCAGGTACAAAATTTTCACGCAAGCAGTAGAGTAAATCTGAAGTGAGGGTAAGGGGGAAAGCAGCATGATAAGCCAAATACAGCGCATTCGTTCCATAGCTTCTTGCAAAAACCCGAATTCGGCGAGTTGTCAAATCCTCTCTGTTGTTTGGCTTGGTTACAAATGGGGATACATCTGCCATACCTTGATCATACTCCCCTGTAGATTTTCTCGTGTCGCTGTTTGTAGACTAGTAGGTTCATAGGTGAACATCTTGCCATTGAGTACCGCATCGATTGTCCAGGCTGAGGTTTGCTCCCATCTTTGAGGCGGCAAAGGATTCAGCCAGATTAATTGGCGAATGCAGGGTGATAATGCTGTCAGAAACTTTGATATTCCCTCAATTCGCTCTTGGCTATAGGTGGCCGTTGCAGCTCCGACATCACTGAAAATTAAGGCAACTGTGCGATTACGATGCAGTTTTGGCAAAAGGTTAGTTAGTGGTTCTGCATTGGACGGATGATGCCAATGATAAAGATATTCGTCAGGATAACTTGTAAACCGATAGATCTGAGCGGGAGTTATTCGAGCTTCTTCAATTGCTTGGATAAAAGGTTTAAAAGCAGGGAAAAATGGTATCATAGCTGGGCTATCATCTATTAGTAGTAGAAGTTCAGTCCGTCGCACCCATAGCCGACGCATTACTGCATCAGCAAAAATACCTTCCCGTTCAATTCGGTTAATAGTAGCTTCGATATCTAATTCATAGTCCAAGCCCACCTGCTTTACTTGTCGCAATAAGCGCCAACTCACCTGAACATCTTCCAACTGAATAGGGAAATTAGTGGGATTAACGTGAAAATCATTTCTGGCATTCTTAAATTCTGAAGGATCTAGTTTACTTTGAATAGCAACTGGAACTTGCACTTCACTCGGTTTTTGAGTTGAGGAACTCTTTCTTCTGGGAGGAATTTGGGGTAGGTTTGATGGTGGCTTTAACTGAGGAGTATTTTCTACTGGGTCATGGGGTTGCACAGGCATCTTATTATGATGCTGCTGAATATAGCGGTCAAAAGTGCGGTCAAAAATCTTGGCATCGTATTTGGCGCAGGGTTTGACCCACAATAACCGACAGATCCGCTTGATATCTTGCCATCCCCCTAATCCATACCCTTGATCAACTGCTTTTAGTAATAACTCATACTGTTCCAGTGTTAAAGCCATGCCAGCTTTTCGCAACTCTTGGAACAAATCTAGTAATAACGAATCGAGTGAAACAGATTGAGAATTGCTCATAAGGTTCACGTCAACCGTTTTTCCTTTTCTGATAAAACTCCTGATCTTGTTTTGTCTTCAGAAGTGTTCCTAACAAAGGTAATTTCTGTGACAAGTTCTCTAAATCTTCTAATGCTTTCTTAACATTATTTTTATTTAACAAGGCAGTAAGAAATTCTAGAAACTCACTCGTTCCCGGTGGTCTACTTCCAGGAACATTTTCTAGCAGTTTGCGAATATCATCAAAACGTTCTATAGCCTTGTTAACTAGTTCTTTTTTATCTCTCACCCGTTGACCAAAGCGTTGATTGATTATGTCCCGTAACCTCTGGTCACTAGGAAAATCTACAAAGAAGTAAAGACAGCGACGCAGAAAAGGTTCTGGTAAGGGCTTTTCACGATTACTGGTAATAAAAATTATCGGCTTGTGATCAGGTGTGGGATATGATTCTCCAGTTTCTGGCACTTCAAAACGCAATTCTTCTAACTCAAGTAATAAATCATTGGCGAAATCACCATCGGCTTTGTCAATTTCATCAATCAATAAAATCGGACGATGAGAATGTTTTTGTAAAGCCTTGCCTAATGCTCCAAATTCTCTATAATTTTTTTTGTCCTGCAATCGCTCTTTTAATTTCTGAGTCTCTTCACCCAGAAATTCTTGCAATCGCTGCGGATCAGTTCCCATTAATTGAGCATCCCGTAATCTAGCAACAGCATCATAGTTGTAAAGTCCATCACGGGCGCGGATTGTAGATTTTATATTCCAGATATAATAATCCCACCACTTTAACTGTTCATCTTGGTTTTGCTTTTGGAGATATTTTTGCGTAAATTCATAGGCCACTGCTGCTGCTAAACGAGTTTTACCACAACCAGGTTCTCCCTCTAAAAGTAATGGTCGCTCTAGTGCAATCGCTAAGTTAACTGCTTCTATTAAATCTTCACTAGGTAGATAAGGAAAATACTCTCGCTCCTTCAAGTCTTTAACCCCTTTTTGAGGAGGTTGAGACTTCCCTGTATATTGCAGTTTTAACTTCTGGTTTGGGGTTTGCTCTTTGCTCATCCTGCTAACTTCCAATAGGGTTCAATTGCTGCAATACCTTCTTGAATTTGAAACACTGTTTGACAAATTTCTTCAAGTACATCTAAAGGTTCTTCTTCCCAATTGGGAATATCCTGATCAACTATTGATTGTATTTCACGTTCTTCTGGCTCAAGCAAGGAATACACATTATCTTGAGCTAACCAATTTTTAACATCATTCTGTAAAATCTTATTTAAAGGTGTCAGTGAAATAGAATATTGAGTTTCATTAATTGTAGGTGGTTGTATAAAATTAAATACATCTAATTTATTCAAGACAGTGCTACTATTTTTTTCTGCTAAAAGTAGAATAAGGCGCGATCGAAAAGAACGCTGTTTAGCTGAGCGAACCTCGGTTACTAAATTTGACCAGAAATCATAAAACTCTTTCACTTCCGCCTGCTCTAAAGAGCTAAGACCGTAAATCGCAATAATTACAGATTTTGTTTGACACAACTTAGCCAAATCTTGAATTAACGTTTCTCGGTTGAGATTATCTTCTCTTTCGTGGTTAAATGCTTGCCAAAAATTATTAAAATCACTTCGTATAGAATAACTAATCCGAATTGGAATTTTTTTCGCCTGCTCAAAATCCGGTACATATCCTGCCAAACGTCGCACTAACCAACGCTGAATCTTTTCTTCCTTTGCCTGAGTTAAAAAGGCTCTTTCTTTGCAGTGTTCCATCACATTTTTAAAGACTTGTTCCTGGGCGCTGTAATCCAATAAATATAAAATATCTGCTACGTTTGCGGATTTCCTTTTCGTGGGGGCTTTCTTCAAGTTATCTTGATCAACTTCTAATTTATTTTGATTTCCAACGTCAGCCTTAATGAAGAATTTTGTCTCTCTGGAAATTCCAATACTAAAACACTCAGCCTTTTGACATTTTTCTTCTAAAAACTTGTTTATTTTTATTACCAAGCTCTCAACAGTCAAATTTTCATCTCTAGATTCTGATATAACTTTTTCAAACGCGTCTACAAAATCACCATCTCCAGCTTCTGTTTTTGAATCAGCCGAGGCAATAACATAAAAGCATTTGCCTTCGGCAGCACTTTTGCACTCATTTAAGCTCGAACTTAGAACATTTCTTGCTCCTTGACCGGCATAACATACATCAAGTATTAGTAATATATTTTGAGGAGAATTTATTTGTGTTGAAAATAAACACCGAACCAAATCGCTAGTTTTGATAGTTGTATTAGGAAAATTTTGTGGATGCGATTCAACTGTGTATAGGCAATGAGAGTTATTTTCTTGTTCTTCACCTCCATGTCCTGCATAATAGATAATTACATAGTCAGAAGGACTACGGTCTGGACTGTTAAACCAAGAAGTTAATGCATTTTTAATTCTGTCAGATGTTACCCCTATATATATCTGATCTGCCAATGCTCTTTCGTAACCATATTCTTGATTAATTAATAGTTTTTCAATTTTTTGAATATCAGTTTTAACCCGATCTAGTTTAGGTAGACCCATTTGTTCACAACTAGGCGACCCAATAGCGATCAAATAGTTGTGCTGCTTCTTTGTTGAAGAGACATTCATAAAGATTTGTTATTCAAAAAGACCTGTAGAAACGGCAAGTCCAGTTTCTTTAGCTGTTAAATATCTCCTTACATCATGAGATTCCCATCCGTTATACACAGGCTGATCAACTACAGAACCGAAGTAAGGAGCAAGTTTTTTTTCAAGGGCAACAATATCGCCTTTATCTGCGATATTAAACCACTGCTTTACATTAGGCCATACACCTTTCCCATTCTCTGGACTTGGTGTCAGGGCATCAAATATTAAGTTTGGTATCCCAAGTGGAGATCCTAATGTTACTAGTGTATCTACATTCCATTCAGGGTTCGCACATAAAGCTTCATAAGCAACTACAGACCCAAGAGAATGAGCAACTATAACTTTAGTATCTGTAGATACCTTATCAGTAATACGTTGCAGAATTTTCTCTTTTAGCTCTTGGTTATGTAGATATTGCCGTACTTGTTTCAAGGCAAAGATTAAGACTTTTTCTGCTCCCCAAGCTCTAAAGTATTTTGATTTTGAAAGCTGTCTTAAAGCGCTTTGTACAACCGCAGGTGTACGTCCCCGTCCTTGAAAATCAGGCTCTTGAATTCTACTATCTTCTCCAAATTTATCTTCTCCACTTCGATTTGCTGCCGACAGAACGGCCGCTTCACCCCACCATTTTAGAAGTAGTTCTTGCTCCCACTCTTCTTCTATATCCTCTGCATTTAATCGTGGAACAGATGCAGATCTTGTTCCACTAGGACGAAAAAAATCACCATAAGCAACACTTGTAAAATCTTTGCGTTCTATTCTTGGTTTACCAGCTAAATCTAGCCCTCCTTGTAGAGCGAGTAGCCATTCATTTTCTATCTGTGGTGCAGTTAAATAATCATGCAGGATTCCGTGAATTCCAACGACTTTCATTACAGTTTCAATTTCAGGAGCAAAGTAAAAATTATACTAAGTGTATTTCTGGAGATAAAAATACAGTTTCTTCATATGTTTTATTGGCTTTGAGACGATTGCGCTTCACTAGCCAACCATTGCTTGATTAGCTCCACCACAACGTGGCTCATCTTCAACCCACGCAAAGCACAGGCAGCATGGAACTGCTTTTTGAGTTCATCTGGAATACTAATTTGCATAGCAGCTAGTCTAAGTAATGTATATCCAAAACTATAAATGTACAGAACAGCATTTAAATGAATATTAGCAATAACGGTAGATTTACGATAGTAGCCAAAATTAAGAAATGTGTACCGTTTGCGTAGCTTGCCGCCGCAGGCATCGCCCCCTACTGCATCTCGTAGAGAAGCCTGCCGCCTACAGTAGATCGCAGGTGCAATCTCGTTAGACAAGAGAACTGACAGATGCGATGCCGAACACGAGTGCGTCTCCAAGAGTTGGCGGTAAACTACGCCCACTTAACCATTGCCTTCATAAAATCTCTCAGTGGCTAACCGAGTTCAAGCAACAAATTTATCACTGTACTGGCAGAATCTAGAGTCAAAGCGCTGCGGTCAAAGTCAACCTACTCAGGTTTTAGCCCTTTAAAGTAAGGCATCGCTTTGAGGAGCCAAAAACAAAGGCGATCGCACCCCCAAACCGCGATCGCCTTTATCCTCTAAGAAATTTAATTTACCAACCTCCTAACCATTGGACTACTTCCGGTAATTGAGTTTGTCCCATCTCCTGTCCAAGTTTAAAAAATGTGTCTTCGCTGTCGCTGTAAACCATGACTTTGCTTACATTCCAACGAGATTTTACTACTTCAATTTGTTCGTCGGTCAGAAGTTGCGATACCCAAAGCAGGCAGGGTTCAGGCAGTGTTATTTCGGTTTGTTTGTCAAGTTTCATAATATCTTGTAAAACTTCTGGCGATCGCACCCCCAAACCGCGATCGCCTTCTTCCTCTAAGAAACTTTTACCAACCTCCTAACCACTCAGCTACTTCTGTTAATTGATTTTGCTCCATATCTTGCCCAAGGTCAAAAAAGGTATTTTCCTCACGGGTCATAACTCTTATTACATTCCAACGAATTTTTACAGCTTCAATTTGCTCATTGCTTAAAAGCTGTGATATCCAAAGCAGCCAGGGTTCAGGCAGTGTTATTCCGGTCTGTTCGTGAAGTTTCATATATAATAAATTTCAGGCTTTGTAGAGACGCGAAGTCTTCCGGATGGAAGATTCCATCCGGAGAGCTGAGGGCGAAATTTATTTGGTGGGCGGGCGAGGGTGCTTATTACAACAGATGTAATATTTGAGTTGACTTATTTAAATCAAAACTCAAAAAACTCAGCTAAGAACTCAAAATTCACAACTTGTTCACGGTTTGCTAGAAACGATCGCAACTCCTGAAATATCCCCCAAGCCAATTTCCTCTAGCAAGTCTTTCCACTGTGTCTGCAATGATACATCTTGCGGATTTTGCTGACGGAGTTCTGCTAAGGTATTAATTGCTTCATGCCAAATACCATTTTCGGCATAAATGGCAACTTTCTGTCTTGGTTGTGCTGTTTGTAACTGCTGTGCAACAGCCGGACTTAAATTAACTCGTTGTACCACGCCTTCAACATATAAAGGAGGTGCTTGCTGTTGCGTTTCGCAGTAGACGTTAAAAAACCAGCGATATCGTTTACCTGCTGTCAGCGGGGGAACGCTAGCAGGAAGGGAAATGCTCATAACTCCTGGCTGTTGTGGTAAAGCGATCGCACTTTTGTAAATCGGATTTGCTTCTTCGTCTTGCAAGATAAACTCTGCAGGATAGGCAGAACTTTTCGCAAAGGGTACGTAAAACCACAGGCTTGGACGTTCTGTTGTTGTCAATCCCCAAACATGCATCACTGAGGGCGCTGGCTGGGTAAAGGGCACTAAAGCTGTAAATTGCGGGTTGACAGATGGACACAAACCCCGTCTGGCACCGCCCCGCACGCGCCCTCCTGGAGGTGGTCCTGGGGGAAGTGTCGGTAGAACAAAGCGCACTGTTTTGTTGCCAGGGGCTGCAGTGGGAGTGCGAGAATCTGAATTTGACGGGGTTGGCTTTGCTTGTACCCAGCTGAGATTACCCAGCAAGCTGGAGCAGGTAAGAATTAATGCCAAACTTAATTTAGTTGGTTGTGAAAGTAACTTCATAAAACCGTAATACTATTTAGATGCAATGTGTAAGTGCCGGGTTTGCTGGGCGTTTATATGAAAGGCAAAGGGGAAAGGGGAAAAGGGAAAAGGGAAAAGGGAATGAATTAGATCCCTCACAAGAAAAGGAAAATCCATACCATTTTTTGCCTCCCCTTGTGGGCGGTCTTTTAACTCAGCACTCTTCATCTTTCCCCCTTGCCCTTTCCCTTTTCCCTTCTTGGTAAAGTGCGACACTGCCGCTAGTCGCTACCAATACCAAAACTGACGGCACAAATGGCACCCAACCACCCCGAATTAAAATACCAAAACACAAACAGTAAATAACACCAGAGGTAATACCTATTGCAAGTGCCAAGCTTCCAGGCGATCGCCACCGCCAAGCTAGTATTCCCCCTGTCACAGACCAGCTACAAATCCAGATTAACTCAATCCACGGTGACCAAACCCACAACAAGGGGCGTTTGTCTTTGATTGCACTGATAATTTGGCTAACCATATGGGCTTGCACTAATACCCCCGGCATTTGTTCGTCTAATTTAGTGCCGTAGGGAGTAGCCCAATAGTCTGGAAAATCCGCTTTGGCTGCAACGCCAATCAAAACAATCTTGTCTTTGACGGCGTTGGGGTTGATTTGACCGGATAAAACTTCTGTTAGCGTCACCTGTTCGGCAATTTTCTTGGAGGAACGCCAGTTAAGTAAAATTTGACCGCTGTTGGCATCTATACCTTGGTAACCGCCAGTGCGAGGTGAAATATTATATAGCACAGTATTGCCAATTTGTAAATTACCTTCGGGGGTGAAATTTGGGAGAATTCCGTCAGCGGCAAGATAGCGAAATGCCAGTTGTAAGCTGAATGCATAAGAAGCAGGACACAGAGATACCGCTTCTTGGTTCATAAACATTAAATGTCGGCGCACAACGCCATCAGCATCATGGATAAAGTCGCTAAAACCTTGGCGTTCATTGGGAATTTCTGGTGGTGGTGCGATACCGTTACTATTTGCAGTTGTATCACTTCCTTTGCAGACTCCAATTAAATTTTCCGTCTGCTGGAGACGAGCGATTAAATTTTGGGGTTCTGCCTTAAAATCACGATAGATATCTAAACCGATCGCTCGCGGTTGATATTTCTCCAGTTTTTCTAAAAGTAGATTCAGAGATTTATCGGAAAGGGAAGTTCCTTTTAATAACTCGCCATTGCGGCGTTGAGTTGCTAAATCGTTATCTTCAATTTTCACCACCAACAGACGCGGATCGGGTTTTTCATCGATGAGGACGGGACGCGATCGCATCATCAAATCAAAGGCTTGTAATTCTGGTGTTTGCAGCATTCCCAGAAATCTCATTCCCCCCACAACAGCAGTAATTACTAAACTGGAAAGCAGCACAACGCCAAATCGAGGTTTGTTAACTGGGGGAATTTTTGCGGGATTTTGAGAAGGAATTGGTATAACTTGCGGTTTTGGTTCTATTCCTGTTTTGAGTTTTGCCCAAGTGGGTGGGATATGAGCTAGATTTTGACAAATCATCGGTAGCCAAGTTGCACAGGGAAATTTATCTTCAAGTCCTTGTAAATGTTCCCGCGCTTGTCGCACCGCCAAATAAAGTGGTTCGCCACTAGCAAACCCTTGGAGAAAATACTTCAAAAACGCCTGTGCAACTTGGTCTGGAACCGGTTCGCGCATCACAATAATCTGGGGAATTTGTAAATCAGCCAATTCTCGCGCCAGTCCCAAGCCATCACAAGAGTTAAAAATCGCCAATTGCAAACCGCGTTCAGCAGCTTTTCTTAGGGCATATTTTAATTCGCTGATAGTGAGGCTATCAGTTTTATTGATATAAATTCGACCGATCGCATCATTATCTTGAGTGCAACTGTGTCCGGCAAAGAACAGAATATCCCAGTTTTTGCCCCAAAGAGAGTCAGTTAATTCCTGGCGCTGCGGTTCTACCACAAAACTGACATCAGCATCGGGTAACTGCTGTAATAAAACTTCGTCAGCTTGGGTATCAATACCCTCGCTATTACCGAAAATTGCCAGAATATTAATTTGGGGATTTGAAACGCGTGGCTTTTGAACGCGATCGTAGATCGGCGACGAAAGGGCGATTTCTGCTTGGGGATACCGTTCCAGCAAATCCCATAAATGCCAGGGAAGCCGTTGCAATTGACTATTTTCTGTTTGCAAAATTACCCGCATCTCATCAGTGGGCAACAACCTTTCCAGCCATTTTTCCCGCAGGGGGCGAAAATCTTCAGAACGCAACCATGTATTAAAACGCGCCCGTAAAATTTGGGCAGTATCATCGCATTCTTGCGCGATCGACACATTCGTCACCTGCGCCTTGTCAGCAGACAGGCGATAGCGATTGCCCAACCGACGGTAGCTAGATTGCCAGTGGCTATAATACAGCGGCATTTCCGGAAGCGGGGGAAGCCTTCCCGGAATTTCCGTAGAAGGGCTTGAGCCTTCTTCACCAATTTGAAGCGTGACAGCAAAACCCACCTCAAAGCTGCCATTTGTGAATTTCAGAACCACTAACTTACCCATGAGAAAATTATGAGTTATGAGTTATGAGGTATGAGGTATGAGGTATGAGGTATGAGGTATGAGGTATGAGGTATGAGGTATGAGGTATGAGGTATGAGGTATGAGGTATGAGTTATGAGGTATGAGGCGCGAAGATTTCTGAATTCAAAACTCACGCATTCAAAATTCACAACTTTAAATAACGAAATGTTCGGTAATGCTGGTATCATTCAATGCCACCCTCACGCTAAATTTTTCGCCCGGTTCACCTCTCAATTGCAACTGAATGTAATTGTCTGCACTTCTAGCTTGCGCTGACAAAAATACTGCTCCCGTGTCATCTAAAACCGTGAGTTTAACTTCTGGTGGCAGGTATATTTGATTACTGGCTGGATGCAACTGCAGGCGAATACTAGTTTGTTCGTTCCTTTGAGGACTGAGTTCCACAATCAACATGACGGGTTGGTTAGCGATTTGGATTCCTAAATCAATCAATTTTGCCCGTCTGATAAATTCTGTTTCGTTGGGAACACTTGCCTCAACACTCTCACTACCACGAAACGCATAAGCTTGTGTCAATTCTAATTGATTCCATAAGGATTCCAGCGTTTGCCACCCTGTTTCAAATATACCAGTAACCCACTGGCTTAATTTTACCAACTGCTGCAGTTGAGCCAGATGTTCGATTAATGCTTCTGGAGGTTGCAGTTGATTTAAAGGTAATTCTTCAGTCGTAACGTGACGAACAAATCCCAACAACTTTGCTTCTTGAAGCGATTCATCAACTTGGACAAATACATAACCCGCCCTTTCTTCCCAAGTTTCTGGGGGAACATAACATCTCATCTCGTGCATCCGCACTGGACGACATTCCAAACGACCAATTCCTCGCACTTCCAAGTCAGCAACATTAGCGCAGAGACGAACAACTGGGTTCCAACTATCGCTCTTCAAAACATTAGTAGCAATACCCATCATTTGTAAATAATCATTGACAACTAATACAGAAAGTGTATTTAGTTGAACTTGTTCTGCTTTTTCGGGAGTTGGTTGTCCTTGGGCGAATTGCTGGGCGATTTGGCGGGCGATTTGAGCGATCGGCAATGTTAAGGAGAAATCCTCTAGCTCATCAGTGACGCGTGTCATGGTTCAAGTCCCCAGTGATAAATGCTGCTATGTACATATCTGTTGAGTTCGCGAAATTTACGCAATGGTCATTGGTCATTAGTCATTAGACTGCTTTGTTGAGTGGAGCGTTTCTCGGAACCCAACATTTACCAAAACTGCCGAATGCCCCACCCTCTTTGCTGTCAGGCGGGGAGGATGTCAAAAAGCTTTGTCAGGACTTATATCATATTTGTGTTGGGGAGGCTGTGCTAACTTGGTGGTTCCAAGAGTTATAGCAACTGCCGTTTGGGACTGCCTACGCCAACCTACAATTTATAACTACAATTTATAACTTTTCACTCTCAGGCGGGGAGCATGTCAAAAAGCTTTGTCAGGACTTATATCATCACGACAGAAGCAAAACATAACTACTGTAGCGATAATTCATGAATTATCAAAGGCTGAATTGACGTTTTCAAGTCGAAGTTGCGTAAGTCCTAATCATATTTGTGTTGGGTTCCGACTGCCTACGCCAACCTACAATTTATAACTCCTAACTCCTCACTCCTAACTCCTCACTCATTTAAAGCCAATTGCCAATCAAGACATAGGCTGACCAAAAGCTGGGTGAATTATAGTTGGGATGTTGCAGCAGTTGCAGTTGGGCACCACGCAGCGCTTGAGCTTTGGTAACATTACCGCCTTTAAGTTCCCGATAAAAGGCTCCGACAAATAGCGCTGTTGATTCATCATCAATCTGCCATAACGACGCCAAGGTACTGCGTGCGCCCGCTCTTACCGCTGCACCCGCCAAACCGAGGGCTGCACGGTTGTCTCCGGCTGCTGTCTGACAAGCACTCAAAACTAATAGTTGCACGGCTTCCGGTCTGGTTTCATCCCGATTGCTGAACAAGGTATCAAATTGCACAACGTTGATTGGACCATCGGCTGCCAAAATAAAAGTGTCTTCACGGCGAGAACTAAATTGACCGTGGGTGGCTAAATGTATAACGTTATACGGTGAGGCATTAACTTTGTTTTCTAGTGCTTTTTTAGTAAATTGCCTATCTAGTAAACTGGTTGTTGATACTCCGGCTTCGGTAATTAAGTTAAATTCTGATTTGATGGCGGGCAAGGGTGGAAAGTTGGAGTATTCTGGCGGAGGCTGAGTTAAACCTGCTGTCAGCGCTCTCAGTTTTTCTTGTCCCAGTGATTTGGGTGCGGTGAGTTGCAACCCGACACTGAGAGCAACTGCGTATTTTTCTACTAAGTATTGCTGGCCATCGTAAAGGGCTGACATTGGTAAATTACGTAACGCTCCATCCAGTACAAATACGATGGTATTAACTCCACTTTTGGCTAATTCCGCTTCAATCGGTTTTATCAGCCAGTTGTAAACCTGCTGTGCGTCCTCTTTTACAGCATTTTTGGCTGCGGGTTGCACAAGATTTAGCCGCAGTTGGGCTGCGATTTTTTCTACCTCTGCTTGGGGTATGTTGGTGCTGTAATATCCCAGGGGTTGTTTGGGAATTTTGACGATTACCTGGAGTTGTTGGGGGAGAATTATCGGATAAAGGATGGCAGCGCTCGGATTGTCTCGGTCTACAATTTTATCGATCGCTACCCTTTCTCCTTGCAAACAAGCTTCCCGGAAAAAGTTATCTAGTTCGGCTAGCTGCAATGCTTCAATTCGCTGGCGGGCTTTATCTAATGTTTTGGCGTTTGGTGTTCCTTGTTGTGACTGCAACAGTAATTCTACAGACTCGCGGTAAACTGGTTCAACGCTGTCGCGAAAGCTAAATTGTATATCTTGATTGACTTTCACCAAGTCGCTGCGAAGAGATTGCAATGTATCAACCGCTGCATCGTATAAAGCGATCGCTCCTTTGATATCGTTTTGCTTTTTCAGCAACCTGCCCAATTGCCACTGCCAAGGATAGATAATATCTGGGGCGTTGGTTGCTTGAGCCAAAATTAATGCCTGTTGGGTGAGTTTTTGCGCTTCTGTTAATTGTCCGGTTTGTTCGTACAAACTCCCCAAACTTCCCAAAGCATAAGCCTCAGTTCGCTTGTCGCCCAAATCGCGAGATTGCTGAATCGCAGTCGCGAGAAGTTGGGATGTGAGAGTGAGGAGTGAGGAGTTAGGAGTTAGGAGTTCTTTGCTTCGTTTTCTTAGCTTCGTTTTCTTAGCTTCGTTTTTTGAATTCTTCACTCCTAACTCCTCATTCCTAACTTTCATCAGGCTTTGAGCAAAGTTAATGCGGGCGTAAATGGCGGAACGACTGGGGGGAAGTTGCTGTAGTTCGGTTGGAATTTTTGATATTAAAGTTTGTGCTTGTATTAATTGTTTATCTTCTATCAACAAGCTGAGAAGATTGAGTTGCGCTTGAAGTTTTGTTAAGGGCGAGGGAGATACTTTAACTGTTTGTTGATAAAAAGCGATCGCTTGTTGTTTTTGCTGTTGGGTTCGGGCATTATTCCCCAAGCTAAACAAACTTGCAGCAATATCACTAGGTGATTGCAAGTGTTGGGCAACTGACAAACTTTGTTGTAACGCAACGCGGGACTGTTGTAAATCCCCCATTAGTTGGAGAGCATCACCAAGCGATCGCAATCCGACTGCTTTTTCTAAGGAATCTGGTTGAGATTGTAAAGTTTGATTTACTGCCAACAATGTATCGACAGCCCGACGGTAAAAGCCTTGGGTTCGCAAAGCCTGGGCTTGATTAATATGCGATCGCACTACACCACTTTTATCATTTGCTTTAGTGTAAATATCAGTCGCCGCCTGCCAAGTCGCCAAAGCATCTTCCGGTTGCCCCATCGCCAATTGCAAACGCCCTTGAATATCCAATGTTTGTCCCAAAACCTCGAGATTTTGGATTTTAGATTTTGGATTTTGGATTAATAATCTCCCCCTTGCCCCCTCTCCCCCTCTCCCCCTCTCTTCCTGGGAAATACCTTGCAAGTTTAAACTATTAGCGATCGCTTGTTTTGCTTCAGTCCATGCTCCCAGTTGTTGATACGCTAGAGAAAGGTTACTGTTAGCTACCGCAAGGCTTAGGGTATCCCCTTGTTGTTGATATTGCTTGACAGCTTGCTGCAAAACCTGCACCGCCTCAGCAAACCGTCCCGCATCGTATAAGGCTTTTCCTTGTTGCAGTCCAGAAGTGGGGGAGGGGGAGAGGGGGGGAGGGGGGGATAGGGAGATTAATTGAGGTGAATTTGAAAAGTTGATTTGAGACAGGTTTGCAAAAGTCGGTGAAATGCTCATGCATAGCAGCGCAGTTGCTAATGCCAGTATCAAAACCGAATATTGTCTCATATTTCTCGTTCCCACCCTGGGCGGCTGAACGCATTCTGGAGGCTCAACCTCCCGTCTAGCAGAGGCAGAGCCTCTTTTAATGCATTCCCAGCCTCCAGCCTGGGAACAAGGAAACACCTGCCTTCCCCCTTCTGCCCGATGCCCGATGCCCGATGCCCAATGCCCAATGCCCAATGCCCAATGCCCAATGCCCAATGCCCAATGCCCAATGCCCAATGCCCAATGCCCAATGCCCAATGCCCAATGCCCAATGCCCTCTGCCTTTCCCCTCTTCAAAACGGATTGGCAATAATGGAAAAATAGATACCGTTTTCTTGCCATGTGTCTTTCTCCCCAGAAATTGAGACTAACGGAATACCCCATTCCAAACGAGCAGTAAGGCGATCTTGGAGTTGAAAGCGCAACCCCAACCCAACTGAAACTAAGGTACTCTTTTCGGGGTCGCCATCAGAACTTGGTCTGCCAGAACGGTTCCAAGCGGTGCCAAAATCAATAAAGGGGGTGAGTTGTAAAAGGCTGCTATTTTGAGCAAACCGAGCTATGGGAAATCGCAGTTCGGCGGATGCAAAAAGAGCGTTATCTGTCAATAGGGCATCTTGACGATAACCCCGAATCGTTTCTTGTCCACCCAAACCAATTTGTTCTACGGGAACTAGCGGTCTATCTGCTAGTTGCACCTCACCCCGAAGCAATAACAATGTATCGGGAGCCAACAGTCGCACCCATTGGGCTTGTCCTCTCCAAGCGTAAAAACGACTATCTGGAGAAGAATCGTTGATGGTGGAATTGAGAGCATCTAATCCTATACTAAACTGCGATCGCACTGCGAATACTTCTCGACTGCTGCGTTGCGTCCATTCCTGAAAAAATCGCAATGCTGTTACTCGCGTTCTTCCCTCGTCATCTGCTCCCGACGCCGGAAAGGGTATTTCTGGATTGGAATAACTGGCTTCGTTTTCCCGACGGGTCGCTATTATACCTAAACTAAATTCCTGATTCGGTGTTTGTACTATTGGCTGGCGTAAAGATAATTCGTAATATCGAGAATAGGACTCAATATGAAGGACGCTAAAGGGTTCCTCAATCACATTGCTGTAAGAAGTACCGTAACTAAATGCTAAGGTGCCGTTGCGGGAATTGATCGGCAAAGTATAGTTAAAATCAAAGGCATTGCTGCCATCGGTGTTGGTATAAGCGGCGCTAATACCATCGCCCAATCCCAAAAGATTGGCTTCGCTAACTTGAATTTGACGGCGAACAGTGCCGACACTAGGCGATCGCCCATTATCTAATGTTACCTGGGTATTAAAGGTTTTTGCCTCTGTTACCTGCACTTCTAACAAACTCACCCCCGGACGGAAACCCGCAGACAGTTCCGCTGATAAGTTTTGAATTAGGGGATTGAGTTGCAAAAGTTGCAAAGCTTTTAATAGGCGATCGCGATTTAAAGGTTTGCCTGTAGCCAGTGCCAAACGACTCCGTATGTAACCAGAATTCAGTCTGCGAGTACCGTTGACTTTGATATCTTCTAATTCCCCCTCAATTACCCGGATTTCTACCACACCACTTTGCAGCTTCTGCGGCGGGATAAATGCCCCGCTAGTGATGTATCCTTTATCTACATAGAGCTTAGTAATTTCCGAACGTGCTTGGAATAGCTCTGCGAGTGTAATTGCTCGTTTTGTAAAGGGTTTGAGTATCTCTGCAAAATCTTCGGCACTAAATACTGTGCTGCCTGTTACATTAAATCTTTCAACAGTGATGGTCTGTGGCGTTTCACTGGGTGGAGTTTCTCTCGGTTGGGGGTTGGTGGTTGGTGGCGGAAGTAATTGATCTGGTGGTGGTAAGCGGACGGGTGGCGCTGGTTCCGGAAGTGGCTGGGTAGAAGGCGGCTGGATATCGCGAAAATCGGGGCTGGGATTATTGGGTTTTCGAGCGCTATTTGGTATTTCTGTGATATTATTTACTTGAGCATGCAACGGTTTAACTGTGGTTGCACTGATGGTGACAATCCAGATCAACCAAAGCCAAAATTTGTAAATGCCTTCTTTATAAAGATTTTTAAGGGGCATGACAAGAGGTAGGCAACAACCAAGGGCCTAGAAGATTGACTGTGGGCGCTTGGGCAACAAGGATTACATCCCCGTTAGCATCGACAATCCATCCTTGTGCTTCGACAATTTTATGCGAATTCGGGCTTTTGAAGGAAGCATTGGACAAATTGCTTGAACTAGCGCGATTTTCCATCTCTGGATTGAGTTCGATCCAATTAGCGATCGCATCATCACCGATTAATGGTTCAATGGGACTGGTGGGAATTCCCCCGCGTCCGGTGGCGATAAAGGAACCAGCTGTTTCCTTACCTTGGGAGTTGCAACCTTGGGCAATTAATTGGGATGCATCCACTAAATTTGCCGGGAGAGGAATTAACCCGCGACTGGGGTCTAGATCTGGTGTATTAATCGTCACTACTCCATTCACACCAAATTCGGAACTAGCAGTGATATCGCTTTTATTTGTTGGGCGAGGACGAAATAAAATTCCGAAAATGCCCTGAGTTGTAATATCAACTTTACCACCAGCACCAGTGAAAGCATTAGCTGAAATATCGCTATTTTCTGAGGGGATGGCAACAATAAATGGAGTATTGATCGTGATATTACCACCATTTCCGCCTGCTTGGTTGTTGCCGGCTGTGGTGGAAATTTGACTGTGACGACGCAACAGTAATAAGTCTTGCAGTCGCAGTTGAATTTCGCCACCATCTCCGGATGCTGTGGCGGCAATTAATTTACTTTCGTTATCTAGTTTAATCGAACGGGCGGATATTTGAATATCTCCGGCTCTACCGGGTTGAGTGTTACCGCTGGCAACATTTGATGAGACGGAAATATTTGAGCGATCGCGCACGTTCAATTCACCGTTAATATTAAGATTAATGTTGCCGCCCCTGCCACTGCCAAAGGTATTGCTGTTGAGGTTGCTATTCTTCGCTAGTAACAGAGAATCGGTTTTGATATTAATTATTCCTCCCTCGGAAGCGCCAAAGGCGTTGGTGTTAATGCTGCTGTTATTTAGCGAGGCAGAATTAACTTCAATGTCAATTTCTCCGCCTTTGCCAGAATTATTACCGCTGCTGCTAATTCCTGTATTTTCCATTACCAGAGAATTAGCAATCAATGTCAGTTTACCTGCATTTCCGATATCCTCACTGCTAATTCCAATTCCCCCTCTGTTGCGAAAGATAACTCTATCAGCTTTCAAAATAATTTCTCCACCTCTACCCCTACCTCTGGTGACGGCACCACCACCGCTATTAACGCCGGGAATATCATTTTCAAATAACACGGAATTGGCTGTAACTTCTATTCTTCCGGCATTACCAGTAGCATCTTTACTAAAAGTACTGGTGGAGATATTGCTACCGTTTCTCAATACAAGATTGTTAACTTTAATTTTAATTTCTCCAGCATTTCCGCTGCTGCGAGTTTCGCTAAGAATACCATTACCTGCGATACTAACACTTTCGCCAAACAATAAATCTGCAGTAATGTTGATGCTGCCGCCATTGCCTGTACTATTTTCTCTAGCATCGCTGGCAAGTCCGCTATTTTCTCCTAATATTGAAAGCGAATCAGTTTTGATGGTGATATTGCCAGCGTTACCCTGTCCTTCTGTGTTAGTTGCTAAACCACCGCCATCTTTAATAATGATAGAATCGGCAGTAATATTAATCTCTCCAGCATTACCTTTGCTAGTCACACTTTCAGCAGTACTATCCAGCCCGCTGTTATTTTTTATTACCAGGGAACCTGTTTTAATAGTAACAGTTCCGGCATTTCCTTCTCCTTGAGTATTGCTGCTAATGCCGCCTTTATTATTCAATTCAATCGCATCAGCATTAATATTAACAGCACCGGCATTTCCTGTGGCTTTGGCATTACTACCAATACCACTTTGATTTTGGACTAACAGCGTACTTGTTTTAAGATTAATTGCTCCCGCTTGACCTTTACCTGTAGTATTGCTATTAATTCCACTGTCTCTTAAAAGTGAAATTGAGTTAGCAGTAACGTTGACATTTCCAGCATCGCCACTGCCAAAAGTATTGCTGCCAATTCCACCTTTTTCAAAAGCGATCGCCGAGGCTTTTATACTCACACCTCCAGCATTTCCACTACCAAAAGTATTGCTGTTAATGCCGCTACCATCACCTGTAGGAGTGATGCTTCCAAGGCTGAAAATGTCTGTATTGATGCTAATCAATCCCGCATTACCACTGTTAAAAGCTGTGCTGCCAATGCCCACTTTTTTTAAATCTACTGTATTGGCGTTAATCGTAATATTGCCTGCATTGCCATTACCAGAAGTATCGCTGTTAATTCCACCGTCTTTGAGAAACAAAGAATTAACTTGCATGTTAATATTTCCGGCATTTCCGACACCTTGGGTTTTGCTGTTAATGCCAGCGCCAGTCAAAGTCAAAGTTTTACCGTTAATGTTAATAGCGGCAGCATTACCATTAGCAAATGCGTTAGTGTTTATACCTGCACTTTCCAAAGCGATCGCCGAGGCTGTTAGATTAATTGGTGCAGCATTATTTGGGCTGTTATTGTCACTATTAATACCAGCACCATTTAAGGAAATCCTACCCGCAGCCGTTGCTGTAAACTCACCTCCAGCAGTTTGAATATTGCCACTGCTGATGTCGATATTGCCTTTAGCAGACTCCAATATCATGTTAAGAAAACCGCTGTTGGAGTTAATACCAAAATTTTTCAGCGAGATATTATTTGCCGCCTGTAGCTTTAAAGTTACCGGACTTGCCGTAGTTTTGGTAATGCTAAATCCATCGGCAGAAATATTGCCTTCTTGAGTGCCAGTGCTACCAGTGCTGATAAAGACATTAGTACCAGCATTTAATTGATTTTGAATATCCGAAATATCTACCGCAGCATCATCACCAGTCGGGGTAAAAATGTTGGGATTACCATTGTTAAAATCGCCATTTGCCGTTTCGCTATAATTCAAAATGACATTGCGCGGGTCAAGCAACCAAGTTCCACCGATGCCTGTGTTAGCACTAGCATCGATTGTAATCCCAGCTACATCCATCCCATTTAAACTCGATGTTTCAATCAAGCCGCCGTTACCAAATTGCACGCCACCCCTAGCTTGCAAAGTGCCGTAAACGCGGGTTGAATTGTCACTCCAAACTACAATTTTGCCACCATTGCCCCCAGTTAAAGCATTTGCTGCGATAGTTGCAGTGGGACTAACATAAGTTGCAGCAGCCTTTAACAGTTCTCCTTTGCCTTGGAAATCGCCACCAAGTAAAACATTACCACCAGTGCGATCGCCTGAAGCATTAACTAAAGCACCGGGATACAAACCTACATTATCTCCCAGTATTTTCACGGTGCCACCGCTTTGGTTGGGGTCAGAATTGGAGACATCAACATTGCCTGTCGTCACAGCAGTTCCCGCTTGATTTGGCACCGCAATTCCTGCCAACTTCACCTCACCGCCATTAACTGCAAATCCTGGAATATCTGCCCTTGCAAGTAATTCTGTAAAAGAAGAGTCTTGCAAAGGTTGCCTATCTCCTTGAACTTGTAAACTCAAAACAGAGCCATTTTCTGCCAAACCTGCAAAACCGACACCGGGGACAGCAGCCAAATTGACTTCACCACCAGGTGCTTTTAATTGCCCGGTATTAAAGACGTTAGTAGCGAGTAAAGTTAAATTTTGTCCGGAATTTACAGTTAAATTGCCAGCGTTTACCACAGTCCCCCCGCCAACTTGCAAACCAATAGGAGTACTAATAGTTAAAAGCGGCGCAGTTTGACTGGGAATAGTAGTAAATTCAGTTAAATCTGCAAACTTAAGACTATTAGCAGTACTGGCGACAAAAGAACCGCCAATATCCAAACGAGCATTAGCACCAAACAAAATGCCGTTAGGATTGAGTAAAAACAAGTTAGCAGTGCCGTTAGCGCGAATTAAACCATCAATATTAGAGAAACTTTTGCCCGTCACCCGACCGATAATGTTTTGAATATTGTTAGCGTTGTTAAAATATGCGGTTGTTCCAGTCGGAACAGAAAACAACTCAAAACTGTGGAACAGATTACCTTGGGCTTGGGTTCCACCAGTAATAACATTGAGATTACCTGAAGTAGTAACCTGAGAGTTGGTAGGTAGAGTTCCATCAGGAGTGATTTGTGCCTGAATAGGACTGGTTGCAACAAAACACCAGACTGCAAGACTACTAATCCAAAGTAAAGGGCTGGGCAACTTCATCGGTAACTTTTAAATTGGGAGCTAGTATAAGAAGGCAGTTATGCAGCTATACAGCTATGCAAAAAGCTTATCAGTTAAACCTTATTATTTCTTTATAGCTGGGAGCGTTATTTTCACGTCCGCTGCACTAGTACAAAAAGGCGGAAATAAGTTAACCATTCACATTCAATGAAAGTTTTGAAAAATCAAGCTTTCCCCTTCTGCCACGCCACATGCTTCAACCGGGGGAACCCCGGCACCGCAGTGGCTCCTCTGCCTTTTTACTTCTGCCTTATTGTACTAGTAACAGTGTAGAGGCTTTATAGAGACTTGACGAATTAGCCAGATATTGCGAAATGTACCTTAATGTCAAACTTGGAACTACTGAGAAAAAGCTGGCTGATTAAACATTATCGAGAACGAAAATTAAAGTTATTGTATCAGAAAACAACAGCTTAATTATCCTTAGCTGGGAACGCAGGCTCAACGAACAAAGCCCGCGATTAAGCGGGCTAAATTAAAGTTATAGCGGATTTCAAATGGATGAGGTACAGACTACGCGTGTAGAAGCAATTCATGAATTGCTTTCACGTTCAAAGGTGTACCATTATGACTTGCAACTCGTTATATCTTTATTTCTCGTTCCTATTTAGAACATGGAAATGCCTAAAGAGAGGCTCTGCCTTTCTTAATCTCTATGGTTGTCACTTTCGTCGAAATAGGGGGGAAGCATTGCGGCGAGCAATTTGCATTACATATCAAAAATATATTCCTTCATCCTTCATCCTTCATCCTTCATCCTTCATCCTTTATAAAGGTCATAATGCTTCGCCCTTTTTATCATTCAAAAGATTTACCAGCTTTGCTCAATAGCTTACCCAGCTTTTGAATTGGTCCTTTAAATCCCCTTTTGGCTTCGGATGCTGCTTCTGTAGTTTGTTGGCCAAGTTTTGTGAGTACAGCAGCAATATCACTACCTTTTGCGGTTTTGCGCCCCAAAAGTTGCTTGAGTTCTTTTAGTCCATTGGCAATTTCTTGGAAATTTTCGGAATCAGACTTGTGCAGCAATTTGTACCACTCATCTATTGCACTAACTGCAACATCAGGTTTTACTGAAGTGAAGTCATCCTCAAGTTGCTCAATAAGCGAGTCAATATGTTCAATATGCTCCCGGTCTTCTGCCTTACCCAGTGAAACACCGACTTTGCTAAGTTGTTTACCTAGTTTATTGAGTGTAGTTTTAAAATCTTGGGGAGCATCAGAAGCAATATCACTTGTTTGCTCGCCGATTTCAATTAGTACTTCGCCAATTTCATGACCAGTGGCTTTATTACCCTTGAGAAGTTGTTTAAGATT
This sequence comes from Heteroscytonema crispum UTEX LB 1556, assembly GCA_044006015.1. Lineage (GTDB taxonomy): Bacteria > Cyanobacteriota > Cyanobacteriia > Cyanobacteriales > Nostocaceae > Heteroscytonema > Heteroscytonema crispum. The sequence continues at coordinate 132,891 of JBIPDF010000014.1, read as the reverse complement.
CTTCAGGCTAGCGGCAATTTCTTTAATACCAGGCTCTTTAGCTTTATTTAAAGAACCATACCACTCATCAATTAACTCAAGAGCAGCATCACTGTCAATTGCTGTCAAATCTCCAGACAGTGCTTCAATAAGTGAATCTAATTCTTGCTTATCACTTATATCAACTTGATTCGAGCTAGTTTCCTCTTGCTTGCTCTTGGTTTCTTGTTTGTTTGCCATACTGTAAATTACGTTATTAAATTATGTAAGGGTACAAGTATAAGCTTATAAACCAGTTGTGTTTAATTCCCTCATTCCCAAGAGCTAATACAAATTTATTGTATATAAGTCATTTGATGGATGTTGTTCTACCTTTGTTAGACTAGCAGAGCGCTTGATATAGCAGTCCTTTGCATTATTCGCTTCTAAACAACAAGTCGGGTAACTTCTTTCATGAACTCGACTTTTGAGGCTTTCTATTTTTCACAAATCTTCTTTTGGATTGCTATATAGCAGCCCGCGCATCATTCATGAAAATTTAGGGCGTTGCATAAGTGCGGGATGAAATCTCAATTGTAGGGTGGGCATCGCCCACCAAAGTCCGTCAAAGTAACGAAAGTGGGGATGTAGAGATACGAAATTGATTCGCATCTCTACATTATTGATTTGTTTGAATGTAAATTCAATCCTGCCTCATCTTGAGCTGGCGTTTCTTCAGAGAAAACACTCCTCCCAAAGAACCAAAAAGTAACAACCCCGATACCGAATTAGGTTCGGGTACTGTTGCAGGACGTACCGCTCGAAGGGAACCCACTAATCGGAAATTTAGGACACCGAACCCGTTGCCGGTAGTAAAAGTAGGCACTTGAACATCGTTATCTTCGATAACTAACTGCACTTTACCACCGGCAGCATTAACATCTTGTAATAAAGCGTTAGCCAATCCTTCTGTTAGTGGATCTAGTCCAGCCACCTTTGTTGCTGAAACTGGATCGGTAAAAGCACTGTCAATATCATCAGCTAGTGCGGTCGTTGAACCGTAATTGAGAACTGAGTAAATATTAGAATACCCAAAGTTTAGTATTTTAGTTGTCCCAAAAGAGAGGAATGTTTCAACATCATCTGGATTAGCTTTATAAATTCTTTCTTCAATCGGAGAATCGGGACTAGCAAACCAATCTTCCCCCAGACGGTCATTGCCCAAATTCCACGTTTTGGTGAAGTCGCGATCGCTTTTTTGACTAAAACTAAAGCCGATACTACTTAAAGGAATGCTGTTATTTGTCAGGTAACTGCTCAAGGTGGGAAAGCCGACGATATCAGCTACAGTCGATGTTCTGGTAGCGCCGCTTGCAGGAACTTCTGGACTTCCTTGCCGACCGGTCACATAATAAGGAGCGCCGTTACCTGATGCATTTAAGCTGATATCTCCATGACCGGAGTCTAAAGCGGAGGGATCTAGATTGAAAAAAGCTGTATATCCCTGTTTGTCGGCTGGATTGCCAAACAATTGCAGTCTGTTGTCAGAGTCAATTGGTCGAGATGATATGTTTTTTAATTGGTCAAAGTCGAAGGTTGCGGCGCGGGCAGATGGAGATAACCACACAGACGCAGCAGTTGTCAACCCTATAAGTATTGAAAATTTCTGATAACGCATAGTAAATCTTTTAACTAAGCTTGATTAACTATCTCAGTATAATAACATTAGTACTTAGTAATTTTATTTAAGTAATGATGAAGCGGTAAGCTGCTGGGCATTTAGCTTGCAAATTTTTAATTTTTGTTAAAACTCACTTTGATTGCACGATTATCATCAACGCATGTTTTTGCAGCAAACTGAAGGGTCAAAACTGAGATTTATGCTTAAAAAACCCGGTTTCTATGCAAAATCCATCATTTCAACGAATGGCGTTTACGAAGAAACCGGGTTTCTGGGTTCGTCGCGCGTAAGTCCTGCTTAAAAAACCCGGTTTTTCCGGGCGTTCTTGAGTTTGGGGTGCATAACGAATAGTTTGAAAACAGACCCAATTCGCGATCGCCTTTCTTTAAACTATGAATTTAGCACAACAAGAGCGATCGCGAATTGGATGTCGCCTTCTTTCCTAGCATCCAAAGGAATTAGGACTGACCTGCATAATTCCTGGGAATATGACTGTATATAAATTAAGGTCAAATTTTCAATTTACAGTATTTAAAGAATTTAATCCGGAATGCAACGACCTGAATTTGTAGTCTACTGTGTCCTTACACAAGAAAAACCGAACCTGTTGCACGCACAACAGAAGCACTATCTCTGCTTTATCTACAAGGAACAATAATTATGATCGAGTGTTGCAATCAGCCTCCTAGTTTTTCCAGCTTAATAGACCTGCTCAGTTACAGAGCGCTAAACCAACCTAACCAAATCGCTTATACCTTTTTAGTTGATGGAGAAACCGAAGAAGTTACTTTAACTTATAAAGAGTTAGAAGAACAAGCGATCGCCATTGCTACCAGACTTCAAAGTTCCACAGCAACTGGGGAACGAGCGTTGTTGCTTTATCCACAAGGGTTGGAATTTATTACTGCATTTTTTGGGTGTCTTTATGCTGGAGTTGTTGCTGTCCCAGCTTATCCTCCCCGGCAAAACCAGTCTTTGTTACGCTTGCAAGCAATTGTAGAAGATGCACAAGCAAGTGTTGTACTCACCACAGCATCTGTTTTATCTAATGCATCTCAACAGATTTCCCAGTCTCCAGAATTAGCAGCTTTACGTTGGATAGCCACTGACGAAATTTCGATTAACTTAACGCAACTATGGCAAAAACCACTGGTGAACGGCGACACGTTAGCATTTCTCCAGTACACCTCAGGTTCTACAGGTAAACCCAAAGGAGTCATAGTCAGCCACGAGAATGTGCTGTACAACCAACAAATGATTCAGCACGCCATGCAGCATTCCCAAAAAACTATCTTTGTTGGTTGGCTACCGCTGTTTCATGACATGGGTTTAATCGGGAATATGTTGCAGCCACTGTATTTGGGTATTCCTTGCATCCTCATGTCTCCAGTAGCTTTTTTACAGCGCCCCGTTCGCTGGCTGCAAGCAATTTCTCGCTATAAAGCTACCACCAGCGGCGGACCAAATTTTGCATACGATTTGTGCGCTCGCAAAATCACTCCGGAACAGCGATCGCAACTTGACCTCAGTAGCTGGGATGTTGCCTTTAATGGTGCTGAACCTGTACGTGCTGAGACAATAGAGCGATTTTATGCTGCTTTTGAGTCATGCGGTTTCCGTACCAGCGCTTTTTATACTTGTTATGGCATGGCTGAAACGACTCTCATTGTTTCCGGTGGACTTAAGAGCGCTTTGCCAGTGTTGACAACTGTTAAAGCAGATGCATTAGAACAAAACCAGGTGATAGAGCCAGCTTCTGAGGAAAATGAAGCAGTTCAAACTTTAGTTGGTTGCGGTCAAACTTTGCTAGAGCAAAAGATTATCATTGCTCATCCCGAAACTTTGAAACGTTGCCAAGCTGATGAAGTCGGTGAAATTTGGGTGTCAGGTGCTAATATCGCTCAAGGTTATTGGCAGCGTCCCATAGAAACAGAGAACACGTTCCAGGCTTACTTAGCAGATACCCATGAAGGTCCGTTTCTGCGTACTGGCGATTTGGGCTTTATGAAAAATGGAGAATTATTTGTAACCGGTCGCCTGAAAGATTTGATTATTATTGGAGGTCGCAACCATTATCCCCAAGATATTGAATTGACAGTAGAAAAGAGCCATCCAGCACTTAGATTGGGATGTGGTGCAGCGTTTGCGATTGAAGTTGACGGTCAGGAAAGATTGGTAATAGCTCAAGAGGTAGAGCGGCAATATATTCGCAAATTAAATGTTGATGAGGTCATCGGAAACATTCGTCAAGCAATATCGGAACAGCATGAGTTACAAGTTCATGCAGTTGTATTGCTGAAAACTGGGAATATACCGAAAACTTCTAGTGGCAAAATTCAACGTCATGCCTGCCGCAAAGGATTTTTGACTGACACTTTAGAAAGTGTAGGACAGTGGTCGAAACAGCATAAAGCAAGCAAAACTCTTGTGTCTCAAAATGAATTAAAGCTAACTCCAACTTTAATCTAAATGGTAAGTTCGCCGAAAATTACTGGTGATTACTGGTGGAAATTTTGTAAAAAGATTGCGATGGATAATGCAATTTTAAGTTTGTTTGATGGTAGTATAATGGTAAATTAACAGGCAATTTAACTCCAGATTAAATATCTAGCTAAACCTCGCTAAACCTCGTTCAAAAAAAGCTAGATATTTAGAAGAGATAATTGCACATTTCAAAGCTGAAAAATCTCTTTTATTGAGATAGAAAATTCCGAGATTTTCATCCAGATAAGCAAAATACTTGATGCTATATGCAGTAGGGTGGGCAATGCCCACCAAAACCCGAATGTGGTGGGCAATGCCCACTACAGAACTGTGATTTTTTCAAAAATTAAACCAGATTCCTATATATGCAGTTTCTATATGTCTGCATGTGGCGGGCTTGTAAATAGGGAAAAGGGGTACAAATGGATATTCACTTTCTGATTTTCCCCTTTCCCCTGCCCCTTATCCCCACTTCGTGGGGGCCCCACCTTCCCCCTTTCTCTTTTCCTTTACAACAATACTTATTCTCAGGAGCAAACAACTATGAAACTTAACACTTTGAGCGCAGAAGATATTCAAGCTTGGTTAATTTCTAAGCTTTCTCAAGAACTGGAATTAGACCCTGATGAAATAGACATCCAAGAACCATTTGCTCGCTATGGTCTAAATTCCATGACAGCTGTAAGCCTTTCGGGTGATTTAGAAAGTTGGCTGAATATTAAGCTACCTGCGACTTTAGCATGGGACTACCCAACTATTGAATTACTCGCAGAAAATTTGGAAAATCAACTCGCTGCTGCTGTAGCAAAGTAATAGCAGTCATCTAAAGTATGAAGGATGAAGGATGAAGGATGAAGTAAGAACCCCATAGATAAATTTAGGGGTTTGGAATCAGGACGGTTTGTATATTTATCTCTAGCGTCTCTATACAATTGTTCTGTTTAATTTTTACAAATGAAGTTGGTAGCTCTGCAACCAATTTTTTCTACAGCTTTATCCTTCATACTTTTTTTGGCCATATCGTGTCTAATGAATTACTTGTAGTTAGATGGTTCATTGTTCATGGTTCGCCAGCGCGGCCATTAACCATTAACTATTAACCATTAACAGCCGCAACAGATAGTACACATATTTACCCGGACTTGGTATAAAAATCTCCGGTCAACATTAAAGAAGGAAGTATATAAAAATGGTGGAGCCTGTAGCGATTATCGGCGTTAGTTGCCGTTTTCCTAAAGCTAAGGATAAAGATGCTTTCTGGAATCTGTTGCGAAATGGGGTAGATGCAATTTCCGAACTACCAGCTGCGCGATCGCATCTTCGTTCTTTTTACCACCCAAATCCGAAGGAACCGGGTAAGATGAATGCCCGTTGGGGTGGTTTTTTGGAAGATATTGACCAGTTTGATGCTCACTTTTTCGGTACTCCCAAGCGGGAAGCTGCAGCGATGGACCCCCAGCAACGGTTGCTGTTAGAGACTGCTTGGGAGGCTTTGGAGGATGCGGGAATCGCACCGGAACGTTTATCAGGCTCTCGCACTGGGGTGTTTATCGGCGTTATGTGGAATGATTATGCACAGATGCAGACGAGAAATCCATCTGGCATTGACGCCTATACGGGGTCTGGTAATGGCTTTTTTATGACAGCCAATCGCCTATCCTACAGATTTAATTTTCAAGGTCCGAGTCTGGCGGTTGATACTGGCTGTTCTTCATCTCTTGTTGCAGTCCACCTCGCTTGTCAAAGTTTATACTCTGGTGAGTCTACTATGGCATTAGCTGGTGGTGCCAATATCATTTTAGAGCCAGGAGCGAGTATTTTTTACACAAAAGCGGGACTGATAGCGGCTGATGGTCGTTGCAAAAGCTTTGATGCTGGAGCTGATGGGATAGTGCGGGGCGAAGGTGTTGGTGTTGTGGTTCTCAAGTTGCTTTCCCAAGCCCTGGCTGATGGCGATCCAGTTTATGCGATTATTCGCGGCAATGCAGTTAACCAGGATGGGTTGACAAATGGAGTTACTGCTCCCAGCCAGCGGGCGCAGGAAGCTTTATTGCGGGAAGTTTACCAAAAGGCTGGGGTTTGTCCGAGTCAAGTTCAGTATGTGGAAACTCACGGTACAGGAACGTTGTTAGGCGATCCAATAGAGGCTAAGGCTTTGGGTGCGGTGATGGGTATCGGTCGTCCGGCTGCAAATCCTTGTGCGATCGGTTCGGTTAAGACTAACATCGGACACCTGGAAGGGGCGGCGGGAATTGCGGCGTTGATTAAGGTGGCGCTAGCACTCAAACATCAGGAAATTCCACCGAGTTTGCATTTCACCCAATCAAATCCTCACATTCCTTTTGAGAATTTGCCCTTGCGCGTTCAGCATACTTTGGGTTCTTGGTCTGGGAAATCGGATTTGGCTTTAGCTGGGGTGAGTTCTTTTGGTTTGGGGGGAACTAACGCACATATTATATTGCAAGAGGCACTTCCAGTTTCTACTGTCGCTAACTATATCGATCGCTCTCTGCATATTCTGACTTTATCAGCTAAAACTGAAAACGCGTTGGTCGCCCTGGCATGCCGTTATGAAGCTTTTTTAACAAATAATCCCGAATTGTCACTTGCTGATATTTGCTTTACTGCCAATACCGGGCGATCGCATTTTGCCCATCGTTTGGCGGTAGCTGCGGAATCTACTGAGGTGTTGCGCCAACTTTTGTATAGTTTTTCTAGCAGAAAGCCGACTACCGCGCTGACTCAGGGACAAGTGCAAAGCCGCAAAAAGCCGAAAGTCGCTTTCTTATTCACCGGTCAAGGTTCGCAGTATGCAGGTATGGCGCGTCAACTTTACGACACCCAGCCGACTTTTCGTAAAGCTTTGGATCGTTGCGATGAATTGCTGCGTCCTTACCTGGAACAGCCACTGCTTGAAGTAATTTATCCCCAATCAGAAACAACTTCGCCGCTGAATCAAACAGCTTACACTCAACCCGCTTTATTCGCTTTAGAGTATGCTTTGGCACAAATGTGGCAGTCCTGGGGCGTAGAACCCCATGTAGTTATGGGTCACAGCTTGGGAGAATACGTAGCTGCTTGTATAGCTGGTGTATTTTCCTTAGAAGATGCACTGAAGCTTGTCGCCCAGCGAGCCAGATTGATGCAAAGTTTGCCTGCTGGCGGGGAGATGGCAGTAGTATTTACTACCGAAGAGCGCGTAGTTGCGGCAATATCGCCTTATACAGAAAAAATAGCGATCGCGGCAATCAACGGTTCTGAAAACATTGTGATTTCTGGTGTTGGAGAGGCGGTACAGGCGGTGCTGCGTTATATGGCATCTCAGGGGGTCAAAACTACACAGTTGAATGTATCCCACGCTTTTCACTCGCCTTTAATGGAGCCGATTCTTGATGAATTCGAGCAGACTGCTGCTAAGGTTAAATATGCGTCTCCTCGCATACCGCTGATTTCTAACTTGACTGGGGAATTAATCGCACCAGAGGATGTCACTTCACCAAATTACTGGCGGCGTCATTTGCGAGGGGCAGTCAGATTTTATCAAGGCATAGAAACGCTTCACCAACAAGGTTACGAAATTTTTGTGGAGATGGGACCATCACCGATACTTACAGGGATGGGGCGGCGGTGTTTACCGGAAGGTGCAGCAGTTTGGTTATCTTCTCTCAAAAAAGGACAGCCTGACTGGCAGCAATCGCTGGAATGTTTAAGGACATTATACGTTCGCGGGGTAGAAGTTAACTGGTCGGGGTTTGACCGGGATTATGTACGGCGGCGAATGTCGCTACCGACTTATCCATTCCAGCAGGAGAGTTTTTGGACTCCGGTTGAGACGGCGGTAGCAAATGACCTTTTTGAACAGGTTGTGAAAGTTGAGGAAAAACAGCAAGTTGAAGCACTTACAGTTTCTTCCCCTGAGTGGTTCTATCAATGGCAATGGCATCAGGAATTACCTGTTACATCGCAAGAAATACCCCCAGGTGCAATTTTGATTTTGAGCGATCGCTCTTATCTTGGTACAACTTTAATGGGAATGTTTGCGGCGGAAAAACATTCTGTATATTTTGTGATTCCTGGTGAAAAGTTCCAGAAATGCAGCGAGGGAAATTTCACAATTGATACTGCAAATAAAGGCGACTACGAAAAAGTACTGAAGGCAGTTGAAGCAGATAATTTAAAAGTAACTGCTGTTATCCATCTTTGGAATTACAATTCGGTTGTGGGCAATGAGTTTGACTTATTGGAACAAAACCTGCATCAGGGCGTTTACAGCGTATTATTTTTATCCCAAGCACTGTTAAAGGTTTACCCCCATCATCCCATTCGCCTGTTTTTAGTCACCCAAAATGCTTATGCAACCCGCCCAGGTGAAGCTATTTGTGGCTTACATCAATCTATGGCTGCCACATTGGCTCAAGTTTTGGATGAAGAAAATCCTACCATTGAAACGCAAGTGGTGGATGTCACCCCAGAAATTTCAGCCCCAGAAAAATTAGCCAATATCATCTTCCAACAATTAAAGGCAAAACCTCCTGTTGAAGGTATTGTCGCTTTCCGCAACGGACAACGACTTGTCCGTACCTTAGAAAAAATCAGTCTCTCCTCGCGTCCAAATAACCTTCCACTGCTAAAACCTGGAGAAACTTGTTTGATTACTGGCGGTACTAGCGCTGTCGGTACAGAAATAGCTTTGTCTTTGGCTAATCAAGCACCCATCAACTTAGTGCTAACCGGGCGTCATCCACTTCCACCAAAAGAACAATGGGGTAATTTGGCTGATTCTGGGACTAAACAACGCATCCAGGTAATTGAAAAATTAGAGCGACTGGGTGCTACAGTCATGTACCAAACAGTGGATGTTAACGATGTCGAGGGCATGCAGCGCCTGGTAAGCAATATTAAAGCACGTTTCGGCAAACTAGACGCAGTTATCCACGCAGCCGGGGTTAGCGGTACTACATTCATGTTGAAAACCGAGGAACCCGAAACATTTGCCAAAGTTCTCGCGCCAAAAGTTCAGGGAACTATTATCCTGGATGCTGTGACGCAAAACGAACCGCTGAAATTCTTTATCTTGCTATCATCCGTTGCCGCTTCTAAAGCAAAATGGGGTGCGGGGATTGGAGATTATGCAGTTGCTAACACTTTTCTTGATAGTTATGCAGTGTATCGCACACAACGCGGGTCTTCAGGAAAATCACTAACAATAAACTATTCCCTGTGGCGCGATCGCGGTATGGGGGCGATTCTCGGTGAGTCAGCAAGTTTAATTGCTAAATCCAAAGGGTTGAATCCTCTAGAACCAGAGCAAGCTGTTAATGCTTTTATGACAGCGGTATCTGATGATACTCCTTCTGTCGTTCACATTATTGATTTGATTGCTGAAACAGCACGAGTGCAAGCACCTTCCTCAGTTTCACAAAAAAATCTTGTGGAGGATATTTTTAGCAACCAGTCTCAATCTCAAAGTTTGCGGTTTATAGTCCGGGAAATCTTATGTCAATATCTATCAGTTTCCCAGGAACAGTTAGAAGGACACAAAACCTTTCAAGACCTGGGGATGGATTCTATTGGTGTAATCGAAGCCATCAAACAACTAAGTGAAGTTGTCAAAGAAGAGTTATTTCCGACTTTATTGTTTGAATATCAAACACCTGATGACCTGGCAGATTACTTAGAATCCAAGTATGGAGACTTCATAAAAATTGAGTCACAAACACCCGCAACCAGCGTTAATGTCGCCAAAGCAACTGCTGAAGATACTCAAAAACCCGCAACCAGCGTTGATGTCCCCAAAGCAAAAGCTGAAGATACTCAAAAATCAGACAAACAACAAGATATCGCCATTATTGGTATGGCGTGCAAAGTCCCAGGGGCAAATTCTTTAGAAGAATACTGGAACTTACTTATTGAAGGAAAATCGGCAATTCGGGAAGTACCTACAGACCGTTGGTCGATTGATGACTACTATCAAGAAAATGGAACAAACGCCCATACAACATACTGCAACCGGGGCGGATTTATCGAGCGTCCCTTCGATTTTGATACCATGTTCTTCGGTGTTTCCCCTCGCGAAGCAAGCGCGATGGACCCACAGCAGCGGTTGTTTTTAGAGATTGCATGGCAAGCTTTACAACAAGCCGGCTATGGAGGAAGATATCGAACAGAAGATATCGGCGTCTTCGTTGGTTGCGGACAAAATAACTACGCAGAACACTTCCTTAATTACCAGCAACACGAAGTCTTGCGCCAACGCTTGCAAGAAAGTTCTTGGTTTAATAACTTATCTTGGGAAGCACGCAAAGACTTGCTGGAAACTTTAACAGAAGTATTGCAGCCCAGCGAAATTTTACCAGAAACAGCGGCGGGCAACGAATTAAATGGAATTGCCGCTAGAGTCAGTCATTGTTTAAATCTCACCGGACCGAGTTTAACAGTCGGTACAGCTTGTTCCTCTTCTCTTGTCGCATTGCATCTTGGTTGTGAGAGTTTGCGTTCCGGTCAAAGCCGTATGGTAATAGTTGGCGGAGTGAATCTAAATTTGAGTTCCACGCCCTTTACTTTACTGTCTCGCGTGCAAGCGCTTTCGCCAACAGGAGACTGTTACCCCTTTGACCGTCGTGCTAATGGTATGGTTTTAGGAGAAGGTGCAGGTGCAGTTATTCTCAAACCTTTACAACAAGCAATAGAAGATGGAGATTTTATCTATGCTGTCATCAAAGGTTCCGCAGTTAATAACGACGGTCACTCTCAAGGTATTACCGCCCCTAACCCACGGGGACAAGCCGAAGCAATCCGCAAAGCCTACACCAAAGCTGGTATAAACCCTGAAAATGTTTCGTATATTGAAACACACGGTACTGGTACTTTACTGGGCGACCCTGTAGAAATAGAGGGGATGACACAAGCTTTCCGCAGCTTTACCGATCGCCGCGAATTTTGTGCCATTAGTTCTGTTAAGTCTTCTATCGGTCACATGCTTTCAGCCTCAGGAATTGTCAGCTTGATCAAAGTCGTGCTTGCCATGCAACATGGTAAAATTCCCGGAACTTTTGGCTACGAAAACCCGAATCCCCATATCAACTTTGCCGCCACACCCTTCTATGTAGTTGGCAATCAAGGCGTTAACTGGTCTGGAAACGGCGAATTGTTGCGGGCTGGCGTTAACGGCTTTGGATTTGGTGGAACCAATTGTCACGTGATTTTAGAACAATCTCCTGTAGGGTCAACTTTTAAATTTAAAGACCATAACTCAACTTCCAACATGTTATTCCTAACTGGACGCACCCAAACAGCACTTAAAGAAGTTGCACAACTTCTTTCCAACCATTTAATTAAGCATCCCGAACATGATGCCGCTCAAGTTTGCTTTACAATGAACAATGCCCAGCGCGATCTACCTTACAAAGCAGCTTTACTCGTTAGCGATCGCCAACATATGCTTGATGCCTTAGGAAGTATCATATCAGGGGTAACAAGTCAAGATGTTTGCATAGGCAAAGCCAACCCGCAACGGGCAACACCAATTCACCTAGTAATGGATGGTAGCAGTGGCTTAAACCTGGATGAGGTAAAGATTTTAGGAGAACATTTCCCAGAATTTCAAGTAGCTTACAACGAATGCGATCGGCTAGCCAAGCTAACAGAAAAGACACGTGCTTTTGCAGCCCAGTATGCTTTAGGACGCTTATTAATGTCCGTACAGCTTCAACCCAGTAATTTGCTAGCAGAAGGGACGGGTATTTTAGTGGCGGCTTGTTTGCGCGGACTGTTGACTTTAGAGGCGGCGATAAGTTTGCTAGAACACAGCAACATTCCTGGCGATATTTCAACCACATCAGAGATTGTTGCATCTACTTGGAAATGCCCATTAGTCACTCCTCAAGGAATTTTAAGGTCTTGCGCCCAAGTAACTACTTTACAATTGGCAGCACTTGTGCAAGCATCAACCAATTTAAATGCATCTGCCTGCAAAGAGATTACTGCACCTGGAGTGTATTTACATCTTGGCGGTTCTCTGTTAATGAGAGAACAATTGGGAATTGCAGACGACCCCCAAATTTGGATATCTGCAAACAAACAGCAAGCACCTGTATCCGGTTTGTTAGAGGCTATTGCCAAATTGTACGTAGCAGGAGTCAGGTTGAACAGCGTACCTTTACTTCCTAAAGGTTTGCGTCGAGTTCCACTACCGACTTATCCATTCGACTATAGAACCTACAAAGCACCTCTTGTTCAGGAAAAAGAGGAAAATCAGCCTTCAACAAGTGGTTCCGGACTTTTAAGAGTGGTTAAATTACCGCCACTTTCACAAGAAAACCGTCAGTCAGTTCAAACAGCTTTGTCAAACGAGATTACCAAGTTTGCATCTTAAGGCGATTTCTCGCGAGGAATAGAAACCGCAGAGGCGCAGAGGGCGCAGAGGAGGAGGAAAAGAGAAACAATAGGGAAACCAAATTTTAAAATCTCTCTCTTCCTCTTCCTCTGCTGACTCTGCGCCCTCTGCGGTTAATTATTTAAACTTCTGAGGAGTTATAGATCCCCGACTTCTTTAAGAAGTCGGGGATCTGAAGAAGCGCGACGGTGTTTTCAAAAAATCTCAGCAAAAATCGCTATATCGCCCACCCTGCATGCGGGGTGGGTTTTTTTATTATGGGCAATTTGGCATGTAATATTGCTCATTTTCATCAATTCCCCCCATCCCCAAATTCTGTTTCCATGTGAGTTTGATAAAGCGATCGCTTTCATCTTCATCTAAAATTTACAAAAGAAATCACTGATTCTTGCGTAAATTCTTTAGCTGGAGTTGATATCTATATAAGATGGCATTGGTCAGTTTAACTTCTAAATTACTGCAACTATTTGACCGTGCATTTTGAAATTTTGGATATTGCAGCCACGAGTAGAAAAATTCTGCAATCCTGAATCATTTACATCTTGCATGAATTTGTAATATTGACTTCATTTTTGTATAGGGGACATGATGGAAAGGACAGCATTAGAACAAAGAGTTTTTTCTTTAGTCGCAAGCATCACCGGTCATCAACCAAACCAATTGGAGCCAGATATGTACCTAGAAAGCGAACTAGGTTTGGACTCCATCAAGATGTTAGAGTTTTTTAATGGAATGATCCAACTGGTTCCAGAAGCAAAAAGGGAAGCTTTTAGTCTTCAGTTTCCCGTACAAAAATTGATGCAGATCCAAATTTTAAGAGATGCTATCGACATTGTTAAAGATTGGCAAGATTTTGAGGAAGTAGCAACAGTAAAAACTGTTGATTTTCAAAGAGAATCAAATATTATAACTTTTCAGCCAGAACAAAAGATTGAAAATGTAGAAATTCTTCACAGTCAGTATCTACATCTGATGAGTCACTGGGTAGTTAATTCTAACAGCTTGTGTTATAGCTTGCGCTGGCAGGGAGCATTTGATGTTAATGTTGCACAGCAAAGCTGGAAGGAACTCGTAGCACGGCATCCGATGTTAAGAGTACGCTTTTCGATTCCAGCAGATGCTACTAGCTTTAAAGACTACCAACTTACTGTTTTAGAAAATCCCAAACTCCCGGAAATTCCAGTTGCCGATATTCGACATTTAAGTAAAGATAAACAGGAAAGATTTTTGGAAGAAGAGTTCCAAAAGTGGCTGAATTTTGAGTGGCAGTTAGTTGAGTTTCCCCTACATCAATTTTTTGTATATCGCCTGGAAAATTCAGTCTACCAATTCTTTTTTGCTAATGAACATGTAGTTTCTGACGGTTTGGGAAATCAGTTTATTCTGCGCGAATTTATGGAAATTTATGGCGCACGAATTTGCGGGGAAGAACCAGAACTGCCGCCACCTACTTCTGTAAAAGAATATCAGGAGTTGGTTGAAAAAATGAACTCTTGGAAGGCTGCCGAAGAAGAAAAGGCGCTAGGAGATTATATCAGCCGTCAAGGAAAAGATTCTTATTTATGGAATCCAGAAAAGAAAAATTTTAGCGCCCACCTCCGCCCCAAATTCCACAATATTCGCTATTGTTTGGAACGCGATATTACAAAAAAACTGATTGCTAAAACCCGCGATTGGCGATTACCAGTTAATTCCCTTCTGCTAGCCGCCTTTCTAAAAGCAGTTACAAAATTAGAACAGTCTTCTCAATCTTTAATTATTCAAGTTCCTACCAGCGGTAGAGTTTATCCCGGTATCGACGCTTCAAATGTTGTTAGCAGTTTTGCTCAAAATTTAGGGTTAACTTTTGCTCGCCCACAACTCCATGAAGATTGGGAAATTCTTGTTAATCGGGTTCATCAAGAAATTCAAAATGGTTTAGCCAACGGTTACGATCGCGTTCAAAGCCAGCAAATGGCAAGGGTGTTTCGAGATGCAATCAGGCTAGAACATGGTAAACTTCCAGAACATAGTATCTCCATGTTTCGGTCTAGCTTAAAATCCAATCTGTTTTTCCCCTACACCGGACAAACTCATCTCAAAACTCGGTACGCTTCAGTAGAATTAACTGATTATCGTGCAGGTGGAATTAACGCGATCGGTACGCTGGATCTTTTGCAAGAAATTTTCGATGATCGCTTGTATTTTTTCGCAAGTTATGATAGCAACTGCTTTAGTGAATCGCTGATTGCAAGTTTAATTGAGGAATACATTGCTCAAATCAAAGAATTAATTTCTTACTCTATATCAGCCAAGGAGACAAAACAAGCGATCGCTAAACCCCAAATAGATGCTTCAATCGAAATTACACTGCGACAAATAGCAGAGGAAATCTGCCATTATCCAATCGCTTTGGTTGATATGGATAAAGATTTAGAAGCAGATTTGGGAATGGATTCTTTAGAACTTGTCCGCATAGTTACTCGATTGGAACAGCGATTTGGCAAGATGAACCGTCAAGCTTTACTGTCTTGTCGAACTTTGAGAGAAATTGCTTCTGTACTTGAGGTAAAACAATCGCCTTCAATCAATCAAAATCAACCAGTAATTCCAGTTCAAATTCCAAACAAAAAGCTGCCAGAAATTCCCTACCTGCAAATTATCGAACAAGCTAAACGTACGCCAAATGCAATAGCTGTATTGGATGGAGAAACCCAACTCACCTACAAAGAATTGCACCAAATTTCCAACCAAATTGCTAATTATTTACGCTCTCAAGGCGTAGGGGCAAATTCTCTAGTTGGTATTATGATGCGGCGCGGCCCCTTAATGTTAGCAGGCATTTTGGGTATCCTCAAAGCCGGAGGTGCTTACGTTCCTTTAGATCCTTCCTATCCTAGAGAAAGAATTCGTTACATCCTGGAACATGCAGAAATCAAGATTTTAGTGACGGAAGATAAGTTAACTGAGAAATTAACAGAATGTCTTACAGAAAAATTGCCGTTGCAAACTTTGATGTTTCTAGATGAAGCGGAACTTTGGCAAGGCGGCAAAGCCTGGGAACAAGTAAACAAAAAAACTTGGTCGAATTGGTCACAATTAGAACCCAATTGCGTCAATACTTCAGATGATTTAATGACAGTATTGTATACCTCTGGCTCTACAGGTAAACCCAAAGGTGTAATGTTAAATCATCAGGGCTATATGAACCGTTTGCAATGGATGCAAAAAGCCTTTCAATTGCAACCTGGTGAGCGAGTTGCACAAAAAACTTCCTGCTGTTTTGATATATCAGTATGGGAATTATTCTGGCCCTTGATGGTGGGTGCTACTGTTTGTCCGGTGGAAACAGAAACAGTAAAAAATCCCTGGCTTTTGGCACAGTGGATGAAAGACACCCAAATTAATATTTTGCATTTCGTACCTTCTTTATTCGGGGAATTTATTACAGCTTTAGAAGCAGATTCTTGGACTTTTCCTGACTTGCGTTGGTTAATTTTTAGCGGCGAAGCTTTACCCGTACCTTTCATTCAACGCTGGATAGATAAATATGACATGAGTGTTGGACTCGCCAATCTCTACGGTCCCACAGAGGCATCTATAGACGTAACCGCACATATTATTCACCAGCGTCCGCAAGAAAATTCCATTCCAATTGGCAAGGCAATTGATAATGTTTATCTGACAATTTTGGATCAACAAATGCATCCAGTTGCACCGGGAGAGATGGGAGAATTATGGATTGGAGGCGTACAATTAGCGAAAGGTTATTTGAAAGACACAGAAAAAACATCAAATGCATTTTGCCCCAACCCCTTTGCAGAGATACCCGGAGAATATTTATACCGCACTGGAGACTTGGCAACGCAATCACCAGATGGCAGTATTGAATACCACGGTCGCATTGACCACCAAGTGAAAATACGCGGTTTCCGTGTAGAGTTGGGAGAAATAGAAAATGTCCTCATGAGCCACTCGGCAGTTAACGAGGCTGGGGTTTTAGCTATAGATTATGGGAACGGCGAGAAAAGGTTAGTTGCCTTTTTAGCTGGTGCTAAAGGTGTTGCAAATTCTACACCAAACCTGCAAGAATTCCCCAATCAAGTTAATAAAGATATTAAAGAATATCTGCAACAACGATTACCTCATTACATGATTCCCCACCGTCTGGAATGGTTGCCCAGCCTGCCAAAAAACCACAATGGCAAACTCGATCGCAAGGCTATACAGGCTATTTTCAATGAGAATTCTTCTACACCAGAAAAACAGCCTAGCACCGTTTCTGATGAATATCTGCCCTTAGGGCCCGCCCAACGGTGGTTAATTGAATATTTTGCCCCCACCTATCAATGGACTGGCTACACCCGTTTTCGTTACCAACAACCATTAGATCAAGATGCCTTCAACCAATCTATCAACTTATTAGTTGAACGTCATTATTCCCTGCGTACCGTATTTGTGCAAAAAGATGGGCAATGGTGGCAACAATTAATCCAAAAAGAAAAACCGTTGAGTGCAGAATTTTATGAAGGTAGCCATTTAGAACCTGAAGAACGCGATCGCGAAATTTACAGGCTGACACAGCAAATGGCTCAACAACTGCGAATTGACAAGTTTCCTCTATTAAAGGTATTTGTTGTCAAAATTCATGACTCCTGCTATGACATTACCATCGTCGGACATCATATCATCGGCGATTTACTCAGTAATAATCTGATTTTCCAAGAACTCTGGTCAATT
This sequence comes from Heteroscytonema crispum UTEX LB 1556, assembly GCA_044006015.1. Lineage (GTDB taxonomy): Bacteria > Cyanobacteriota > Cyanobacteriia > Cyanobacteriales > Nostocaceae > Heteroscytonema > Heteroscytonema crispum. The sequence continues at coordinate 115,654 of JBIPDF010000014.1, read as the reverse complement.
TACAGCCAGGTTTTAGGCAAACAAAATCACAGCCTCGCGCCTTCTAAATCCTATGCAGACTACATCCATTTGCTTTTAGAAGCAGATAAACAGGGAAATTTAGCAAGTCATATTGATTATTGGAAATCCCAATTTCCAACTGGCGAACCCGCCTTTAAGATACCCTTAGATCGTGAAACAGGAGCAAACCTAGAAGCTTCCGCCGCAAGCGATCGCTTTACCCTATCTACCAACGACAGCAATACTTTACTGCGCCAAGCCAAACAGTACTACGAATGCAATTTGTATCCCATCTTGCTCGCCCCACTCTACAAATTAATGGCAGAATGGAGCGGAAATTCCAAAGTAGTACTTAGCCATCGCAGCCACGGTAGAAATGTCGGCAATAACCAAACATTTCTCGAAAGTGTCGGTAATTTCGCTGTCAATTTCCCGGTTGGGATTGCATTAAGTGAAAATGCACAATGGAAGCAAAAAGTCAAACAAATCGTTCAGGCATTTGACGAGCTACCAATGAACGGCATCACTTATGATTGGATATCCGACCAACTACCCGATCGCATTTATCCCGATCGCAAACTCACCCCAGTCAGAGCAAATTATCTCGGCAATCGCAGCCTACCCGTTTCCAACTTATTTGAGTTTATCGAATCAGACAGAGACCGCCGCCTGTCTCCTCCCGAGCAAAAACGTACAACATTATTAGAGTTCTTCTTTTCCATAGTTGATGGTAAATTTAACTTAGAAATTGAATACTCCCAAAATTTCCATCAACCAGAAACAATTCGCAAATTAGGCGATCGCTACTTAGAACTCATGCAAGACATGCTGGCAGAAATTTCCAAACCTCAAGCTGCCAAACTTACCCCGCATCAGTTGCAAGCAAGAAACCTGCCCTTAAATGGTAAAGTAGCCATTGTTACCGAAGGTAATGGAGCAATAGGTAAAGCGATCGCCTTAAACTTAGCCCAGCAAGGAGCCAGCGTTGCAGTCGTAGCGCGAAACTTAGACGAACTTGCAGAGACCATAGCACAAATTCGCCAACAAGGCTTAGAAACATTAGCGATCGCAGCAGACATCAGCGACCTAAATCAAGTTGAAGCGATAGTGAAAAAAGTAGTCAGTCAGTTTGGCGGTATTGATATCTTAGTCAACAACGCAGGCGTAGGTGATTTTGCAGAACTGGCGAACTTAGACAGCTTACACTGGCGTCAGATAATCGATGCAAACATAGTTGGCACTTATAATTGCTGCCAAAGCGTCATTTCCTACTTAAATCAACGCGGAAAAGGGAAAATAGTCAACTTAGGGTCAGATTCTTCCTTAATCGGCTCTCCTTGGTTTAGCGCCTATGCTGCAGCAAAACACGCGATCGTAGGTTTGACAAAATCTTTAGCAGAAGAACTCAAACAGCAAAACATTCAAGTTAATGCTGTATGTCCTACCTTCGTCAAAACCAACACCAACTTCAAAGCATTCCAAGGATTTATTCCAGCCGAACAGGTTGCAGAAGTCGTTTCATTTTTGACTTCACCCCTATCAGATGGCATCACAGGTGAATGCTTGAAAATATCTGGCAAATAAAAGGGAACAGGGGACAGGGAACAGGGAATAGAGGAAGGTGGGGTCCCCACGTTCGTCGAAGACGTTCGGTGAAGGGTAGTGGGGATAAGGGGCAAGGGCAAAGGGGAAAGGGGAAATATTAAACTTTTTTCCCTTTACTAGGTAAACCAAATTTTAAAAACTTTCTCTCTTCCTCTTCCTCTGCTTCCTCCGCGCCTCTGCGGTTAATTATCTAATCCCCCTTTCCTTTGATTGCTTCCACTAATAGCCTAATTGCCAACTCATCACCACATAAAACAATGGAACAAATTATTAAATCTAAAAAATCAACTTCTCTATTCGACACAAAGTTGATAGCCTTATACATCATCTCCTTCTTAACAGGAGTATCATTAGGATTTTTTAATCCGCTGATTTCCACCTTCATGGAACAACAGCAAATTGACGGCGTATTGATAGGCGCAAATTCCACAATCTACTTTCTAACCATCGCCCTGGCAACTCCATTTGTAGAGAAAAATTTACGCCAAAACGGTATTCGCCGCATCATGATATTCGGCTTATTGCTAACAGGTTTTAGCGCTAGCTTGTTTCCCCTGACAACACAACTACCATTATGGTTTATCATTCGCATAGTCATGGGTGTGGGTGTTTGTTGTCTTTTAGTTGCCGGACAAACAGCACTAAATAACTTTTCTCATGAAAGCAACCGAACAAGTGTTAGCGGAATATATTCACTAGCCCTTGGCGTTGGATTTGGTATTGGCCCAATAATTGGTCCTCGTATTTACGCAACTTCTCCCCAACTCGCATTTATTGTTGGGGGAGCAGCCATTCTCAGCGCCTTACCCGTAGTTTGGTATTGGTTACCCAAGAAATTTGCTATTTCTCTACCATCTGCTCATTTCTTCACAAAAACTGCTAAAAAGCTGAAATTTTCACTTCATGGAGTATTTTGTTACGGTTTTGCCGAGGCTGCCTTAATTTCCCTGTATCCATTATTTCTACTACGCCAAAACTACAGTTTAGAACAAATGGGAAACACCTTTTCCCTGTTTGTAGTTGGCAGCATAATCGGCACACTTCCCGTTACTTATTTAGCAGACCGTTTGGGAAAAGTCAAAATTATTTCAATCAATTTGTTGATTGGTTTATTATCTTGTCTGGGACTTGTTTTAGTAAATCAATATGAATTTATTCTATTATTTTCCTTCATGGCTGGAGCTAGCATTGGTCCACTTTATCCCCTTTGTTTAGCTTTAGTCGGAGAGCAACTTCCCAAACAAGAATTGCCTGCTGGAACCGCCTTATTTACCACAATTTACAGCTTTGGTTGTGCTAGCGGTCCGATATTGTCCTCTATAATGATGGAAACTTTAGGAAATCGCAACCTATTCAGTTTGTGCATTCCACTTTACACAATATTACTGTTGCGTATTGCATTAAAGCATAAAAAGTTTCTTGGAAAGGCAGGAGGAAGAAGGCAGAGTGCAGAAGGGAATTCCTATAAATAAATTTTACGGGATTCAATAAGGACATCTGTTTTCACAAATAAATTTACTTGCTTTAAACCCTATGGCAGAGGTAAAAATAATATATGGGAATGAGCGCAAAGAAACCCGGTTTCTTTTTCTTCTTCTGCCTTCTGCGGCTCGACTGAGCGCTCGCCGAAGTCCTTCTGTCCTCTGCCTTTTTCTCGGTAAGCGTAAATGAGAACTAGATTTATGTCCTCTTGGATAACTTGCCCTAAAAAAAATCTTCACCCTCGCCTGCGCTTGTTTTGCTTTCCCTATGCAGGAGGTGGAGCCTCAATGTATTATACATGGTCAAATCATTTGCCAGCAGATATCGAAGTTTGTCCAATTCAGCTTCCTGGTAGGGAGAACAGACTGCAAGAAGCGCCATTTAACAGACTGTTACCCCTTGTTGAGACATTAGCATCAGTTATCCGCCCATATTTAAACATCCCCTTTGCATTCTTTGGTCATAGTATGGGTGCCTTGATTAGCTTTGAATTAGCCCGTCAACTTCGCAGACAGGGAGATCCCACACCAATTCACTTATTTGTTTCTAGTCGCCCCGCGCCCCAAATACCGGATTTAGAGCCAATCCATCAATTGCCCGAACCCTGGTTTTTAGCTCAATTACAGCGCAGATACAATGGCGTCCCAGACATTTTGATGCAAAATACCGAACTGCTGCAACTTTTTTTACCGACTATGCGAGCAGATATGGCAATTTGCGAAACTTATGACTACACAGATGAAGCAGCGCTTAACTTGCCTATCTCTGCATTTGGCGGATTGCAGGATCGTCATGTGAGCCAAAATGACATTATAGTTTGGCGGCATCAAACTTCTGAAACCTTCACCCTGCAAATGTTGGAGGGCGACCACTTCTTTTTGCGAGACGCCCGATACCCACTATTGAACGCGATCGCTGAAGAGTTAATCCAGTTTCTGTAATCTATAACAATCCGCGCATCATTCGTGACAAGCAAGAATCCCGGTTTCTTGAAGAAACAGGGATTCTAAGGCTTTCACAGGACTTACGCATATACCCATAGCCCCCACCACAGTCGCTGTGCCCCCCGTCCGGGGGGTTGGGGAGCCAGCCGCCGTAGCGACCGCGACAGTAGCGGACTGGCGTGGGATCTCCAGGGTGTAGAATGCCTACTTTTTCGTATGGTGTGCGTCAGCCCTAGCCATATCGCTTCAGATATTTCACAAATTTCAAAAATTAAATTGGAAATTTTCTACTTTCTTGCGTAATTTACCTTTTTCAAGCTGAATAATAATTAGAGGTTCATGCTTCAACTTCCAAAAAGATGGCATAACCAAAACTTTCTCACTTGCTTAAAAGAGCAGACTTTCAAACTTCCTTCATTCAATCTCTAAGCAAGTATGTAAATCTTCAAATCAAGACAATCTCTAGTTACAAATAGCAAAGCAATTAGCCAGATAAATTTAATCAAATTTATCAAAAGGCTAATGAGTGTCAAAAATCAAGAAGCTGTTATTTGAGTTTTACTTATGACGAATTTGAAACGAAAGCGGGTAGTAGTTACAGGTTTAGGAGCTATTACACCCTTAGGAAATAAAGTGACGGAATACTGGAACGCTCTCCTTAACGGACACAGCGGTATTGCACCGATTACCTTGTTTGACGCCTCTCATCACACTTGCAAAATAGCGGCAGAAGTCAAAGGTTTTGACCCCTGTGATTATATGGAGCGTAAAGACACAAAGCGGATGGATCGCTTTGCTCAATTTGCAATTTCTGCTAGCAAACAAGTGCTTGATAATGCAAAGTTTGCAATTAATGACCAAAATGCTACCCAAGTCGGAGTGATAATCGGCAGTGGTATTGGTGGTATCAAAGTAATCGAAGAACAACAGGAAGTATTGCTGACAAGAGGTCCAGACCGCTGTAGTCCTTTTTATGTTCCGATGATAATTGCAAATATGGCGGCTGCATTAACAGCAATTCATACAGGTGCCAAAGGACCAAACTCTTGTACAGTTACCGCCTGCGCTGCCGGTTCTAACGCTATCGGAGAAGCTTTTCGTTTAATTCAACACGGTTATGTCCAAGCAATGCTTTGCGGTGGTACAGAAGCAGCAATTACGCCTTTATGTGTAGCTGGGTTTGCAGCTGCTAAAGCTTTATCAACTCGCAACCAAGAGCCAACTCGTGCTTCTCGTCCCTTTGACAGCAAAAGAGATGGGTTTGTGATGGGTGAAGGTGCCGGCATTCTTTTACTAGAAGAATTAGAGCATGCTTTAACCCGTGGGGCTAATATCTATGCAGAAATCGTTGGCTATGGATTAACTTGTGATGCCTACCACATGACCGCTCCATCTCCGGGCGGTGAGGGAGCAGCTAGAGCTATGGAATTGGCTCTCAAAGATGCTGGTTTATTTCCCAATCAAGTAAGCTATATCAACGCTCATGGTACCAGCACTGCTGCCAACGATGTGAATGAAACTTTAGCTATTAAGAAAGCTCTCGGTAATAATGCTTTCCAAACACCTGTTAGTTCCACAAAATCGATGACAGGACATTTGTTGGGTGGTGCAGGAGGTATCGAAGCTGTGGCAACAATTATGGCAGTGTTTGCAGACCAAATTCCACCGACGATCAATTTAGAACAGCCAGATCCAGATTGTGACTTGGACTATGTTCCCCATAAAAGCCGGCATCAACGAGTGGACGTTGCCCTTTCTAATTCTTTAGGCTTTGGCGGTCACAATGTCACTTTGGCTTTCAAAAAATTTGCAGCCTAACCGTTTGCACAAATAAAAACTCAACCAAAAGGCAAAAATCATGTCTCCAAACACAAATTCATCGATTCCTCAAAATATTATGTCTGCCTTAAGCGAGCTAGAAGACGAAGTAGCAAAGGTTGAACAAGCATTGTTAGAACTTCGGCAGAAAAAGCAAGAAGCCTTACAGTATCAGTTAAGCACGGGCATTGAAGATTTAGAAACACAAGCGAATAGAATCAATGCCATAGCGGATAGTTTAGAAAGTGAAATTCTCAAGTTTAAAGAAACTGCTGTTGAGGTTAATTATCTATACAATAGTATTCACGATTCTCCGGCATTAAAAACAGCCGAGCCGGACAAATCAAAATCCAAATCAATAACGTCTCGCTCGCAACTGACCAATATTTGGGAAATGAAAAATATCGGTTTTTCTATTCCTACAGTCGTTAAACGTGAATCCCAATTCATTATCACTGTAAAAGCGATCGCCCTCCATAAAGAGAACGCGAAAGAAACCGCGCCTCAAGAAAATTTGCACCAAACATCAAAATTACCCCAATTCCAACAAGCAACCAAGATTGTTCGGCAACCACAAAGTGTTGCCATTGTCAACTAGCCATTATTAAATAAAAATGGATGTGTCATGATGGCAGAAACTTTTGCAGGTGTTGCCCTGACTGGTACTGGTTCAGCAGTTCCAGACACGGTTCTAACTAACGATGACCTTGCTGAGGTGGTAGAAACCTCTGATGAGTGGATTAAAAGCCGTACTGGCATTGGCGCTCGCCGATTGTTAAGTCCGCAAGAGAGCCTGACCTCGCTGGCGGTGCAAGCAGGTAAACAAGCACTTGCATCTGCCGGGTTGGCTGCTACCGACTTAAATTTGATTCTATTAGCCACTTCTACAGCTAATGACAAATTTGGCTCCGCCACCCAAATTCAGCACGAAATAGGGGCAAAATGGGCAGTAGCATTTGATTTAACTGCTGCTTGTTCGGGGTTTATATTTGGCTTAGTGACTGCTGCCCAATTTATTCGCACTGGCACTTACCGCAATATTTTGCTGATTGGTGCAGATGTTCTATCTCATTGGGTAGACTGGTCAGATAGACGTAGCTGCGTGCTGTTTGGAGATGGTGCGGGAGCTGTTGTTATCCAAGCCCACCGGGAAGACCGGCTTTTAGGTTTTGAATTGCGGAGTGATGGTAGCGGTCATCACCACCTGAATATCGCTTCTCGGACCCAGGCTCGTCCGCTCACAAACAACGCAAGCATCGGTCAGCAAGATTTTATGCCGATCGCTATGAATGGTCAAGAGGTATATAAGTTTGCAGTGCGCTCCGTACCAGAGGTAATTGACAAGGCTTTGTACCGTTCTGGAGTTACTGCTGATGAAATTGATTGGCTGCTATTACACCAAGCTAACAAGCGAATCCTTGATGCTGTAGCTCTTCGTTTAGCCATACCGCCAAAAAAAGTTATTTCTAACCTGGAAAACTACGGCAATACTTCTGCCGCTTCTATTCCGCTAGCCCTTGATGAATGGGTGCGTTTCGGTCACATTCAGCCTGGTGATTTAATAGCTGCCTCAGGTTTTGGTGCAGGTTTAAGCTGGGGGGCTGCAGTGTTCCGTTGGGCGACTTAAGACGATGGCAAAATTAACTTTATTTGTCACTTTAATACCATTTCTCTAAATACTTGAAATATGCGATTCCCTTTGTCAAGGTAAAAGGAAAAAGGAAAAAGGAAAAAATAAGAATCAAGATTTTTCCCCTTTCCCCTTTTAAAAGGTGCAACGTTACAGAGAAAATTTTGGTATTTGAGATGGTTGTGATATGTGATTTTTCATTGGCTTCATTCATTGGATTTTGATTGTTTCTAAAGCTTCTAAAGTTTCTAAAGGGTGTTATGCAAGAAAAATCTAAGTTAAATATTTCATTTCCCTCTGGGTCTATTCAGCGGACATCTGTTTTTATAGCTTTCATCACAGCTTTGGCATTATTAGGAGTCAATGCTTACAGTTTAGTGAGTTCACAAATTAGCCAGACCCAGAAAGTAAAAACTGTAGCAGTCAGCTTACCAGAAATAAAAACAGTAACAGCATTAGGAAGACTGGAGCCAAAGGGAAAGGTAATAAAAGTGTCAGCAACTTCCACTCCTGAAGGAAGTCGGGTTGAGGAACTTTTGGTACAAGAAGGACAGAAAGTAAAAGCAGGGCAGATAATTGCAATTATCGACAGTAGCGATCGCCTAAAAGGCAGTTTAACAGAGGCGCAAACAAAAGTTGAAGTCGCTCAAGCCCATTTAGAACAGGTAAAAGCGGGCGCAAAACAAGGAGAAATTAGGGCGCAACAGGCTGAGGTGAGCCGTCTGCAAGCGGAACTAGAGGGAAATTTAGGAACTCAACAAGCCGCGATTAATCGTCTGGAAGCCGAACTGCAAGGTCAAAAACAGACTTTACAAGCAACGGTTGCTCGCGTAGCCGCGCAAAAGCGCAACGCCCAAGCCTCGGCTCAACGCTATGAAGCTTTATACAAAGAAGGGGCGATTTCCAGTCAAGAAGTTGATCGCAAACGCCTCAGTGCAGAAACTTCTAATTTGGAGTTAACCGAAAGCCAAGCTACTCAAGCAAGGACTATAGCCACTTTGCAACAGCAGATAAACGAAGCAAAAGCCAACCGGCAGAAAACTGTAGCGACCTTGCAACAGCAGATAAACGAAGCAAAAGCCACTTTAAACGAAATTGCTGAAGTACGCCCAACAGATGTAGCAGCAGCACAAGCTGAGATTAACAGCGCTCAAGCTAGTGTTAAGCGAATTAAAGCACAACTAGATCAAGCATATATCCGCGCTCCCAAAACAGGGCAAGTTTTCAAGATTAATACACGCGCTGGAGAAACTGTTGGGAATGAGGGAATTGTGGATTTAGGTCAAACCGACCAAATGTCTGCAGTTGTAGAAGTATACCAAAGTGATATTAGCAAAGTACGTCCGGGGCAACGAGTGAAGGTAGCCAGCAATTCCCTTGCTGACGAATTGGTGGGAAAGGTAGATTGGATTGGCTTACAGGTGCAAAAGCAGAATGTGATTAATAGCGACCCCTCTAGCAATATTGACGCCAGAGTAGTGGAAGTCCACGTGCAGCTGGATGAAGCATCTAGTCAAAAAGCTGCCAATTTTACTAATTTGCAAGTACAGGCGGTGATTGAACTATGATTGGATTTATTCAGCGACTGCGACGAACCCCCTTGGGATGGCTGCAACTAAGCCGAGAAAAAAGTCGTTTTTTAGTAGCATTATCAGGGATTGCCTTTGCTGATGTACTTATGTTTATGCAGCTAGGGTTTCAAACAGCACTTTATGACAGTAACACCAGGCTGCATAGCAGCATACAGGCTGACATATTTTTAATCAGTCCCCAAGCACGTAACCTCGCAAATCTGTCTACATTTTCGCGGCGGCGACTTTACCAAGCTTCTGATGTACCGGGGGTGAAGTCTGCGGAAGGTATGTATATCAACTTTCTTGATTGGAAGAATCCTCAAACACGCAAGAAGACAAATGTACTAGTTATCGGGTTTAATCCTGACAAGGCAGTTTTTAACTTACCAGAAGTTAACAGCCAATTACAGGCAATTAAATTACCAGATACTGTTTTGTTTGACCGTGCGTCTAGAGGGGATTATCAAGAAGCGATCGCGCAAATTGACCAAAATAAACCGGTTACTACCGAAATCGAACATCGAACAATTACTATTCGCGGTTTATTTCAAGTCGGGGCTTCCTTTATTGCTGATGGTAGTCTTATGACTAGCGACCAAAACTTTTTGCGGCTGTTTAGCCAGCGACAACCAGGTAGTATCAGCTTGGGTGTGCTACAGCTAAAACCAGGTTATGACACACAACAAATAGCAAATACCTTGAAATCTCATTTAGGTGATGATATCAAAGTTCTCACCCGCGAAGAATTCATTGCATTAGAGAAAGACTACTGGCAAAAAAATACCGCGATCGGCTTTATTTTTAGTTTGGGTGTGACGATGGGATTTCTGGTGGGGGTGATTATTGTTTATCAAGTCCTTTCCACTGACGTAAATACCCACATGAAAGAATATGCTACTTTCAAAGCAATGGGATATCGCAATATCTACCTGTTAGGCGTGGTCTTTGAACAAGCAATCATTATGGCTATCTTGGGTTTTATACCTGGATTCGCCGTTTCTTTTGGACTGTATGCTATAACCACAAATGCGACTAATTTACCACTATATATGACCTTGGCACGAGCGATTCAAGTGCAAATATTAACCATCGTCATGTGTATGATTTCTGGCGCTGTAGCTACCCGCAAAGTCCAAGCTGCTGACCCTGCTGATATGTTCTAAGGAATTACCTTATTTAAGGGTAATTGTTAATTGTTAATTGTTAACAGTTAATAATTAATAATAATCAGACAATACCTAATGCCCTTCGGACGCCAGATGCCTGCGCTCGTGTTACCCTCCCGCAGCACTGGCTCCCCAATGCCCAATATAAACATAATTATGAATAGTAAACCTGCTATCTCGATCCGCCATCTCGACCACTTCTTTGGTAAAGGTCAACTTCGCAAACAAGCTTTATTTGATATCAATCTAGAAATCAATGCCGGGGAAATTGTCATTATGACTGGTCCTTCCGGTTCGGGCAAAACTACATTGCTTACTTTGGTGGGAGGTTTGCGTTCTGCCCAATCGGGTAGTTTAAAAGTACTGGGAAGAGAGTTCTGCAAAGCTAATCAGGCAGAACTGACACTGATACGGCGTTGCAACGGTTATATTTTTCAAGCACACAATTTGCATGGCAGTTTAACAGCGTTACAAAACGTCATGATGGGTTTGGAACTGCATCAAAGTATTTCCCGAAAAGAAATGCTTTCCCGCTCAACCGAAATGTTGGAACATGTAGGATTAGGGCATCGCCTCAATTACTATCCTGATGACTTATCAGGCGGACAAAAACAACGGGTAGCTATAGCAAGGGCGTTAGTGAGTCAACCTAAAATCGTGTTGGCTGATGAACCCACTGCTGCTTTGGATAAAAAATCTGGACGCGATGTTGTGGAATTGATGCAAAAGTTAGCAAAAGAACAAAGTTGCACAATTTTGCTAGTTACTCATGATAACCGCATTCTTGATATTGCCGATCGCATAATTTATATGGAAGACGGCTGTATAACTCGTCCTGCTTAATATTTTTTATACTATAAATAACCTTCTTCTTCTGCAAAATTACGCAAGCGCGGAATGCAATGGCGCTGATAAAAACTGCTTAAAGTTGAAACAGAAAGCTTAAATTCCGCCGATAATGTTTGCCAGCTAGCTTCTGGAGGCAAGCGTCTCAAAATTAACACCTGACAATTTACATCCGGACGCCCTTGAATGTGAGTGCGGCGCAATTCACCCTCAGAGTCTGTTTTCGCCCACAAACTAACATTTTCCAAAATCGGAGGCGGATCGGGGGTAGCAGCGAGATTATCTACAGGGTCAATAGTATCACCGCTATCAGGCGATCGCGATAAATTTATTCTTGTAGAGACAGTTCTAGCTAATTCTCGCTGCTTGTTGAGATAAAAATCTTGTAATCTTCGTTTGAGATAAACATTTAGCCAAGTTATGACACTTCCCCTTTCAGGGTTAAAAGGTTCTTCAGCAGTCGTCGCTTCACAAACATTGTGGCAGAAATACAACCACGTTTGTTGCAGAGCATCTTGATAGTAAGGACTACTTTCCTGCCAGAGTCTTTTAGCAGTCAAACGAATAACTTGCGTCAGACGCTTCTGACGTAGTTGACTTCCGGGTGGGTTTGCACAAGCTTCAGCAACTAAGCGGCGTAGCTGCTCCTCCAGATGATCCATAAGATAGCAGTTTTAACAAAAAAAGCAAGATTCTCTTAGTATTGTCCAGAAAAATGCCCTGTAGAATTACCCATTGTCGTGATATTGCCTCCTTTTGTTGGGAGATGGGGAGAGGGGGGGGGGGGGGGGGGGGGGATGGGGAGAGAAATTCTTCCTTGTCCTTTTTGTCCCCCCCTGCCCCCCTGTCCCCCTGTCCCCCTGCCCCCCTGCCCCCCTGTCTCCTAACTATAACTTCAGCCAGGAAACGAGATTTCCCCACCAGGAATTTGTCAACTGACCGTAGGTCAATTTCATTTTTTTGCGAATGTCCTGGATATTCCAGTTAGTTAGCTTGGCAAGGGTTTGCGCTTCTTGTTCAAAACGCCTGGGTAAAGTCCGCTTGTATTCTCTACCAGCTTGACATTTGGCTTCACCTGTGTACGCGTGTTGCAAAACGTAACGCCCCTGAAAATTTTCGCGGTTGGAAGTTGTTTGAAACATCAAGTCTTCTGGAAATTTGTCACGGGTATAGCGGACATGAAGACGGGTGATAAAAACATTACTGGAAGGAAAACCAAATCCTGGGGGCATTGGTCTGTTAGGAGGAAAATTATTATCTAACTTATCTGGCTTATCTAGCCAAAATACGCCTGCTTGTTTGAGTTCCTCTTGATTAAGCGGGTCAGCGGAACAAGGGTCACAACTGCCCATATCCCAAGCATATTCCAGAAATACTACCTTTTTATCTTCTTTGGTGTAAGAAGATTGGAACATGGATTTGTAAAAGTCACCAAATTCACTTTTGACAAATACAGGAATATTGTCGCCCGATGGGACTTTCACTGTCCGGTAGTTAGTGACTTCAGCTTGTCCTTGGGGCGATAGAATATAAGCAATTAAATCTTGCTCGCTTGTAGAGTTAATCATGCCCAAACGAATTGGTAGCATGAATTTGGGTGAGTTGTAAGAAATTTGTAAGGGACGCAGGAATTGATAGCCAGATTCCTCAAATTTATCTAAGTTGACTTTAGCAACAAAGAACTTCATTGAAGAGCGAATATAAGGTTTTAGTAACTGTTTCGCGCCTCTAGGAATTTTGTAACCATTGCGGTTAAGCCAAGTTTCCAGCCCGCCTGATTGTTTGGCACTGAGGATAACAATATCGTATTCGCCAACATTAAAACGTGCTTCAACTGTAACACCCAAACTGCGATCGCCTCTTACACTTCCTGCCTCATTTGCTGCGCGTGAGGGTGCAGGTGCAGCCAACGGTCTTTGCAGATAGTCAACCTGGGCACAGGGGTCAGGGTCGAAATATTCTACCAATCGCGGGGCGCTAAAAGCATCCAATCGTTCGATAATCTTGGGTTCAGCAACCCGGACTTGTTCTTTTTTTAATACCGAGGGAACAGGTACAACGATGGCAAAATCTTTAACATCACCTTGATAATCATTTGCCATTGTCAGAACAGTGCGATCGCTATCTCTGGCAATTATCACCTGAGAAGCTTTGTTATACAGCTTGGAATCAGCTTTGGCAACATAAAAACCGCAAAATGCCCAAGCTGTCGGTGCAAAACAAAGCACAGCTACAACTGTCAGCAATAATGGAATCAAAAATCGAAAATGCTTCATTTTATACATACATAGAATGTTGGTTGTTGGTTGTTGGTTGTTGGTTGTTGGTTGGTGGTTGTTGGTTGTTGGTTGTTGGTTGTTGGTTGGTAGTTGTTGGTTGTTGGTTGTTGGTGGTTAGTGGTTGATGGTTGGTTAGTGGTTAGTAGGTAATTAATCTCCTTGTCTCCCCCCTCTCCCTTGTCTCTCCCTTCTCCCTTGTCTCTCCCCTCTCCCTCTCCTGCTTCTGACCAAGAAAATCGCGGTGCTGACCAGATAACATCAAACAAAATGGTCAAAGGTGCGAGGGCGAATAACGCCCAAAAAACTGCGGTGGAAAGAAAGAAATAATTCCGCAGAATAAAAGTCAATATGGCGATACACATAGCCCAAATTACGCGCCCAATTCGGGCGTTGGGAATTGACCGGGGGTCAGTCACCATAAATAGGGCAAATAATAATAAAGACCCGCTCATCAAACGATGACAATAAACATCCCAAGTCCAACCCAGCCAGACATTGCGAATCGCTTCCAGCAACGCATAAGAACCCAAAAAAGCGGCTGTAGTATCCCAGCGACCGACTCGCTTGAGAACCATACCGCCAGTCCCGGTGAATAACAGCGCATACCACCAATCATCACCCCACTGTCCCGGAGAAACCCAAGCATCAGGAGTGAGCGCCAATGCCGAAATAATGCCAAAATTGGCGGGATTAAACAAATGCTTATCGCCGATTTTAAAGAAAAATTTACTAGCGATCGCGCAAAATCCAGCTAAAGCCATTGTCGTCCAATCGTCAGCCCGCAACAACAAGCTGAGTCCCAAAGACGTAATCAGCGGACTACGAACATTTATCATTAGTCCTGTGTCCTTTGGAACTAATGACCAATGACTAATAACCAATGACAACAACCACTGTGTTGACAGGCAGGTAATAAATAGAACACCAATTAGTTGCGATCGCAGCGTCCAGTCTCTTGTCCCAATTCCCAAAAATAAGAAAAACGAGAGAAATAGAATTTGATAATCGCGAATATCCTTAAGCAACATTACCTTTCGCCCCGTCAGGGTAATCCCTGATATTGTTGTCCTAATCTAGACGGGTGAAAGCTCTAATATTGTTGCCGTTACAAAATTTGTTACGAATGCGGTTAGTTGTTAGTGGTTTTTGCACTCTCGTTCCCATGCAGAGCATGGGAATGCACCTTTACGTACAAGCGCGAATACACAAATACAAAGTGATGATTTTGACCACGCAATAATTTCTTTCTCAGTCCTCTGGAAGAGGACTTAAGCTATTAGACTGGGACTTATAGTCCCAGACGAATGTGAACGCAGTCGAGAAATAGATACATATTTAGTGTTTTTATAAACATATGCGTTGTATTGCATTCCCCTTTTCCCCTTCCCCCTTGTCCCCAAATATTTATTGAAAGCTTTTTCGTTAAGCTAGCGTTAAAGGACAAAAAATTCCCACTTCTCAAATCAACTTAAAATGCAGTTTGCTCCCCTATACCCGATTATTTACCGCATTCTTCAACCGACCTTTCCCAACTGCCTTTGGAATGGCGATCGCAATTGTAAGGCGATCGCACTCACCTTTGATGATGGTCCACATCTTATATACACATCGCAGTTATTGCAAGTTTTAGATTATTACAACATCAAAGCCAGTTTTTTCTGGTTGGGTGTTTGCGTCAACCGTTCCCCAGAAATCGCCAAAGCAATCAGCGACAAAGGACACTGGATCGGATTGCATGGATACGATCATCGCAACTTTCCCATGCTCACCCCAACTGAACTTAAGCAAAGTTTAGAACAAACCCAAACAGCCATTTACAACGCCTGCAACCTGCAACCCCAACAAGTCATCGACGTTCGACCCCCCAACGGCTTTTTTACACCCCAAACCTTAAACTTATTACATCAGTGGAATTACAGACCAGTCATGTGGAGCGTAGTACCAGAAGATTGGGTATTACCGGGAATAGCGATCGCAGTGCAGCGAATTCTCAACCAAGTAAAAAACGGCTCCATCATAGTCTTGCATGACGGATATTACGGCGGAAAAGATGTAGCCGCCACAACACAACTACTAATTCCCCAACTACTACAACAAGGCTATCAATTCGTCACCATCGATACACTGTGGCAACAAACCATTGGCAGTAGGGTGCGCTATAGCACATAATCGATAATTTTCTTTACCAACAAAAAACTTTCCGCGCCGTAACGCACCGCCAGATTTCGGCACAAAACTTTATCAAAACAAGCCAAAGCGACACCTAGCCAAGCAACCAACAGACAAAATCACCCTTGACCAATAACTAATGACCAATAACTAATGACTAATAACTAATAACTAATGACTAGACTTACTACCAGCTTGCCGCTTTTGAGCAACCGTTGAATCTAGCACACCATCCGCAGAAGACTCCTCAGTCCCCAACAGATTGTGTATCTCACTCAACGAACTAGGTTTTGCGTGGGCTTCTTCTGGCGACTCGCCCACTAACTCAATTAGGTCTTCAACTTGGCAATTAAGAGCTTTGCAAAACCTAATGATTCTTTCAATATGGTCTGTCCCAGTCCTACCGCTTTCCCAGTTCTGGATAGTGCTTTCAGTCACACCAACAAGGCGCGATAGCTCAAGCTGGGTTAGCCCCGCCTTTTCACGCAGCAAAGCGATCCTTGGTTTTGCTTTCTGTTTCACAGCTACAGCACTTCAATCTTATCTATAGCCGTAGATCCTAACACCAAAAAAAACTTACGCCCAAAAATTTAGCCAAACTCTCGATCCAAGCCCTTGACGCACCCAAGTTCTTGGGTTAAAACTATTAAGTGTAGGGTGAAACTGATCTCTACTTAGGGAATCCAAAATAAATAGTCAACAAGATCCTTATGGCTGTCGTTATTCTTTAGTCCAATGTCCTTAAGATACTAATGACTAATGACCAATGACCAATGACGACTTCAGGAGGGATATTTATTTTTGTCGAGTCCTCTTATATATATGAGCTATATATGAGCCAGGTTGAGTCAACAGAAAAAACGAAAACATACAATTTTGAAAAAACTTTCGACAAAATCCGGAATGAACTAACTGTAGTCTGTAGCTTCAAATATCAAACGAGATAGAGAAAAAAAACCCTGAAAGCTCGGCAAAAAATCAAGTTTACTAAATGAACCTGATGAACGAGTAAAAGGAAAAAAACTCTCTGAATACCTTTCAACTAAGTCCAAAACACACAACTAATTAGGCTTACAAAAATGTTGAAAAAGTCTTTTACTTTTGGTTTGTTAGCTGCTGGTTTGATGATTGCTCCTGGTGTTGCTCTCGCTGATGTTCAAAACAGCAACCAAAATATCGACCAATTTGGAGCTGCTAGTGGTGTTGCTAATACCGTTGTCAACAACGCCAACCAAAACAACAACCAAAATATTAACAAATTTAAGACTGGTTCCTGTTCTTCTGGTGGCTTCAACGTGCAAAACTCCGGTCAAAATATCGGTCAAACCGGTATCGCTGCTGGTGCATATAACACCGTTGTCAACCAAGCCGCTCAAGGTAATGCTCAGAACGCAACTGATATCGCTAGCAGTTACGGCTACGGCTGCTAGCATTAAAAGCTCTCTTTCTGTGCTAGTTGGCGTTGCAATAATAACAGGAATCTGCCAAAAATTTCCTTTTTCTAACAACGCCAGCTTGAAACCAACACAACACACAAGTAACACAACACACAATTAACGAGGTCTACTATGTTGAAGAAATCTTTCGCTTTCTCTTTGCTTGCTGCTGGTTTGATGATTGCTCCTGGTGCTGCTTTCGCAGGTGTTCAAAACAGCCAACAAAATATTAACCAAACTGGTGTTGCTAGTGGTGTTGGTAATACCGTTGTCAACAATGCCAACCAACAAAGCAACCAAAATATCAACAAATTTAAGAAGGGTTCCTGTTCTTCTGGTGGCTTCAACGTGCAAAACTCCGGTCAAAATATCGGTCAA
>JBIPDF010000014.1:0-98318 GCA_044006015.1 Heteroscytonema crispum UTEX LB 1556 | reverse complement strand
GTGGTGTTGGTAATACCGTTGTCAACAATGCCAACCAACAAAGCAACCAAAATATCAACAAATTTAAGAAGGGTTCCTGTTCTTCTGGTGGCTTCAACGTGCAAAACTCCGGTCAAAATATCGGTCAAACCGGTATCGCTGCTGGTGGATATAACACCGTAGTCAACCAAGCCAACCAAGCTAGCGCTCAGAACGCAACTAATATTGCTAGCGGTTACGGCTACGGCTGCCACTAAGCATTAAAAACTCTCTTTCTGTGCTAGTTGGCGTTGCAATAATAACAGGAATCTGCCAAAAATTTCCTTTTTCTAACAACGCCAGCTTGAAACAAACACAACACACAACAAACACAACACACAATTAACGAGGTCTACTATGTTGAAGAAATCTTTTGCTTTTTCTTTGCTTGCTGCTGGTTTGATGATTGCTCCTGGTGCTGCTTTTGCAGATGTTCAAAACAGCAACCAAAGCGTCGGTCAAACTGGTGTTGCTAGTGGTGTTGGTAATACCGTTGTCAACAATGCCAACCAACAAAGCAACCAAAATATCAACAAATTTAAGACTGGTTCCTGTTCTTCTGGTGGCTTCAACGTGCAAAACTCCGGTCAAAATATCGCTCAAACCGGTATCGCTACTGGTGGTTTTAACACCGTTGTCAACCAAGCCGCTCAAGATAACGCTCAGAACGCAACTAATATCGCTAGCGGTTACGGCTACGGCTGCTACTAAGCATTAAAAACTCTCTTTCTGTGCTAGTTGGCGTTGCAACAATAACAGGAATCTGCCAAAAATTTCCTTTTTCTAACAACGCCAGCTTGAAACCAACACAACACACAACAAACACAACACACAATTAACGAGGTCTATTATGTTGAAGAAATCTTTTGCTTTTTCTTTGCTTGCTGCTGGTTTGATGATTGCTCCTGGCGCTGCTTTTGCAGATGTTCAAAACAGCCAACAAAATATCGACCAATTTGGAGCTGCTAGTGGTGTTGGTAATACCGTTGTCAACAATGCCAACCAACAAAGCAACCAAAATATCAACAAATTTAAGACTGGTTCCTGTTCTTCTGGTGGCTTCAACGTGCAAAACTCCGGTCAAAATATTGCTCAAACCGGTATCGCTACTGGTGGTTTTAACACCGTTGTCAACCAAGCCGCTCAAGATAACGCTCAGAAAGCAACTGATATCGCTAGCGGTTACGGCTACGGCTGCTACTAAGCATTAAAAACTCTCTCTCAATAAGCGAGTTGGCGTTGCAGCAATAACAAGAATCTGCCTTCTGATTTCCTAAATCTAATACCGATTCTCTGTTTGGTGGCTATAAATAAAATCCTTTTCCCTTTTCCCCTTTCCCTTTCCCCTACATCATTCCGGTGTAGTTGGATTTTAGAAAATTGGCATAACAACGCCAGCTTGAAACAACAAAACACAACACCCTACACACAATTACACAATTAATGAGGTCTACTATGTTGAAGAAATCTTTTGCTTTTTCTTTGTTTGCTGCTGGTTTGATGATTGCTCCTGGTGCTGCTTTCGCAGACGTTCAAAACAGTCAACAAAGCGTCGGTCAAACTGGTACAGCTTTGGGTACTGCAAATACTGTTGTAAACAACGCCACCCAAAACAGCCGGCAAAATATTGACAAATTTAAGGCTGGTGGTGCTTGTTCTTCTGGTGGCTTGAACGTGCAAAACTCCGGTCAAAGTATCGGTCAAGGTGGTGCAGGTGTTGGTGGTGTTAATACCGTTGTCAACCAAGCCCAACAAGGTAACTTCCAAAATACCACTGATATCGCTGGTGGTTACGGCTACGGCTGGTGTCCCTAAATCTCAATAGTGCAAGGGGATGGCGTCAAGACCGCCATCCCAATTTCCATTTGAAAGCTCTCAAGCCAATAAGCGCTGCTAAATTAAAACTGCATTAAAGTTGAATTAAAGAAATTAACTTTAACTTTCCGAAATGTGACGACGCCAGCTTGAAATTAATAATAACAACACAGAACCAACATACAACGCTCACGAGGTCTACAAAAATGTTGAACAAATCTTTTGCCTTTAGTTTGTTAGCTGCTGGTTTGATGATAGCTCCCGGTGCTGCTTTCGCGGGCATTCAAAATAGCCAACAAACCACTATTCAAAATTCTAATGCTATAGGCAATCGTAGTACTGTGGTCAATAGCGCCGCTCAGCAAACCATCCAAGACCTAACCAAGATTCATAATGGTGCTTCCTGCGCCTCTGGCGTAACTATCCAATCTGCTGGTCAAAATATCGGTCAAAATGGTGTTGCTTTAGGTGATGTTAACACTATCGTCAATCAAGCCACCCAAGGTACTCTGCAAACTGCCACCGATTTGGCTAACGGCTATAAACCTTGCTTCTAAGCCGCAATAAATTAGAGATTGGATGGCACTCATCCAATCTCCAAAATCTCAAGTGCAAAATTAAATCGAGCTTATAGGCGTTGCTAAATCAAAGGAGTCTGCCAAACCTTGCCTAGAACTCGCAACGCCAGCTCGAAACCAACAACACACAACTAATGAGGTCTACAAAAATGTTGAAGAAAACTTACACTTTTGTTTTATTAGCTGCTGCTATGATTATAACTCCTGGTGCCGCTTTTGCTGCAGATTTTCAAAATAATCAACAAAATATTAATCAAGTTGGTATTGCTCAAGGCTTTGGTAACACGGTTGTGAATAATGCCAACCAGCAAAATCTCCAGAATGCGGCTCGACTGGGTAACACCGGTTACTACTCATCATGCAACAACCCCCAAGCACAACTTTCTAATCAGAACATTACCCAAGCTGGGGTTGCGCTTGGCGGATTTAATACCGTTGTGAATAACGCCAGCCAGCGAAACGCCCAAAATATTTTGAGCGGGGCTAACGGCTACTGCTACTAAATCCCATTCGCCGAAGTCTTCAGTCAACCTGAAGTTAGTAGGTGTTACTGAATCTGGGAAATCAGCCAAACCTGTTTTTAACAGGAGCAAAGCTAGGTCACTCACCAGCTTACAGTAAGCGAAATATGTCTGTTAGCAGTGCCGTGGTGTGCCGAAGGTGAGGAGTTGACAAAGGTTTTTCCGATTTCCAAAGGATGTGTTGCCAAAAAAATCGGTCATTTACTAGATAGAAAATGAGGTATAAAGCCATGCCTGCCAGACAATTAATTTCATTAATAGCGCTTTCTGCACTGATTGCATTACCTTCTGGAGTAGCTAACGCGGGTGACATTGATATTCAAGATGGCAATTCTCGGGTCATAATTAACCAAGACGGAGGTGTCATAGTTAACCCTATTCCTATGGGAAATACTAGTGTTATTCGCCCTAACTTGCCTACTTACAACAAAATTCCGGTTTATGGCGGTTCCCGTTATCGAGTCTTGAAACCTGGAACAACCCGTATTCTTCCAAGCCGTAATCTTCAATGTAACACCCGCCAAAACACCATTAGAAACAGTTCAGGCGGATCGAGTACTTACAGTTCTACAACAACACAAACTTGTCGATAATTCATTCAACCTAAACAACAAACAACAATCTTAACGAGGTACACAATTATGAAAGTCAAAGTTCTTTCTCTGGGCTTGTTCTCTGCTGCTGCTGTATTGCCTTTGTTCATGCCTTCTTTAACGCCTTCTGCACATGCGTTGGGCTGTGTTGCTACTGATGTTGGCGTGCAAGTGAATATTAGCAGTTCTCCGTCACGAGCTCAGCAAAGCAATAATGTTAATCAACAGTTTGGACAGAACTGCAAAGGTAGCAGTGTTACCAATACTGGAACCCAAGTTAATGTTGGTGCGAACTCTGCTAACCAAAATCGCAACAGTTCTCAATTTGTTGGTAGCGGCGCTCCTGGCGATGATGGTATTGGTAATGTTCGGACTTCAACTCCTGTTGCTGTGGATGTGAAAATACCAGATGTGAAGAAGCTTGTTCCTAGAAAATAATATAGCTCAATTAACGATTAGTTCCCTGCGGGGAACTTTCTGTTTAATTGATTTTTTGAATGAAACCTAGCGCTTTATGTTCTGCCAGCAATCAGCAGGTATATAAAATTTAATTAGTCTTTTCCCATACTTAATAGACTTCTTGCACTTATTCGGGAAAAGGTGAGTCAGCGCTCAAAGGTAGGTCTGGACACCTGCACAGTTCGGGTTTGGTGAGTGTGTAGTGTGTCCGGACCATGAGCGACTGGCTCTCCCGTTGGGTTCATGGTTAATGGTTGATAGGCATGCATGATGAACAGTATTTATCCAGATGTTTGCTACATGCGATCGCCTAACCCTCTGACTCAGGCGCAACGATTTTGAATATGTTGCAATGTTAAAAGATATTCAGGCGAGATTATTTACTTTTAGACCGTCATAGGCATTCAATATTTTTAAAATTTTACATTTACAAAAAAGTTCCTGATTTTTCCGTAAACGCACAATTTGCTACTGATATCTATATATATAGAGGTTCAAGTCCGAAGCTTACTCAAGAGAATTCCATTAATTAGGAGTCTCAAACTATACACAAAAGTCAGCTTCCATAGAATGCCCAGAAGTTTAGTCACAACAACACACAACTGTCTGCAAGTATTTTGAAATTTTCAGGTCTAGAAAAATGTTGAAGAAAACTCAAGTCTTTGGTTTAGTAGCTGCTGTTTTAGCGATCGCTCCTTCTGCTGCTTTTGCTCAAAGCGCCCCAACTCCCCAACCACAAGGCGGTGGAAATGGTCTGGCTAATTTGGCTGGGACTGCTATTAATGCTCTTAGCAATCAACAAGGTCAAGGTCGCGGAAATGGTCTAGCTAATTTGGCTGGAACTGCTATTAATCTTCTCAGCAATCAACAACAGCGCCAGAATGTTGTTCCTGGTGGTGTTCCTGGTGGTGTTCCTGGTGGTGTTCCTGGTGCTGTTCCCGGTGGTGTTCCTGGTGGTGTTCCTGGTGCTGTTCCTGGTGGGGCTACTACTAATACTGTTGTTCAACAAAGCTCACCAAATATCCCACCAACGGCAGTTAACGCGACTGGCGGTGGCTGTGGTGTTAGCGGTCAGTTACAAATCTCTGTTCAGGATCTCAATCCATTGTCTGTGACTTCTGGTATTGCTAGTACCCTTTCTCAACTTAGCGGACAACCTGCGAAAGCGCCAAATCAAGTAAACGCTGCTGGTAATGTTGGCTGCCACTAATAGCTAGATAGTACCCGAACAGGATTTTGGATGAAAGGATTTTGGATTTGCAAGGGCTATCCCTAAAGTACAAGCGATAAATCCAAATGGTGCTGTTCCGCAATATTTCTATAAAAATAGTGCGATCGTGTCAATAATTCTCCCTAAATAATAGTCTTGATGAGGTTATAACGATGAATTTCAAACTACTTTCTTTCAGCTTGTTTTCAGTCGTAGCAGTATCGCCTTTGTTTATGCCTTCTTTAACGCCTTCTGCATTGGCGCTGGGCTGTGTTGCTACTGATGTTGGGGTGCAAGTTAATGTTAGCGGTTCAAAGGCTCCCGGACAGCAAACTAATAATACAAATCAGCAGTTTGGAAAGAACTGCGTTGGTAATAGTGTCACCAACACGGGAACTCAAGTAAATGTTGGTGGTTCTCAACCTGCCAATCAAAACCGCAAGAGTAATATAATTTTAGGTGACGGTCCTTATGGCGCTCCTGGTGTTGGCGATGTTGGTGTTAATATTCATATACCAGTGCATGTATACAACCCCGCTGACGATCCTGATTTCCTGAGAAATCTTCCTCGCAGATAATCGATAAAAGTTAGGAGGCGCCCAGTTTTGAGTTTTGAGTTAGGAGTTTTGAGTGAAGAATTTTGAGCCGCCCAATTTTGAGTTTTGAGTTGAAAATTCATGACTTGTAACTTATAACTTTTCTCTAATTTCTAGAAGTTAGGAATATATATAATTCAGCACTCAGTACTCAGTACTCAGCATTTAATGATGAGTTGGGAGAAGTAACCTTTATTACTTTGGGTTATGGCATTAATTGAAATTTTGCTTACAGTCTCCTAGCTCTTTTTTTATCCCCAACAATTAGCAGGTAGGTGAAATTAAATAACTAATATTTTCTCATACCTGCTTTTACCTAAATATAATTATGAGTAGTTATGAAAAAATTAGTGTTTTTTGCCTGCTGCGCGGTTTTATTAGTCTCCGTGAGCGCAGTTTTAGCTCAAAATTTCATCCACAGCAGTCAAAGTTCTGTTGTTCAATCAAATAGCAGTAGTAGCAGTGACGGTAATAGCCAAAGTTCTGTTGTTCAGTCAAGTAGCAGTAGTAGTAACGATATGGATGACTTTTCCAGTTTTTCTAGTAGTCAACAGTCTAGTTATTCGTCTGGTGCTGGTGGATATCAACGAAGCACTCTCAATTTGAGCGCTGTTAATCTTAACCAACCCCACATTTTGAAAATTAGTTCTCCAGGGGCACAATTAAATGGTGAAATTACTTTGAATGGTAAGGTTATTCAACGTATTCATAGCAATCAAGTTGAAATTAATTTGTCTCCTTTACTTTCTGTAGGTGAACAGAAGGTGGAAATTGCTGCGAGTTATTCTCCGCCTTCGTCTGGGGTTAGTGTGGAACTTGATGGTCTTGGCACTAATGTGGTTCAGCAAACTAGTGGTAATGGTGTTTTAAATTATGTGATGACTGTTAATGTTCAATAGTCATTAGTCGTTAGCCATTGGTCATTGGTCATTGGTCATTGGTCAAAAGTTAGTTATAATTGGCATATTGCACGATTTCTCTAAATGTTTGACACATATAGATCCCCCCAACCCCCCTTAAAAAGGGGGGTACAGCTATTTTTATATGTGGTGACGTTTTTATAGAATGAGTATAAGAGGTGATTTATAAGGTAAATCTTAAGTGGGTGTGTTAGGCGATCGCTTAACTAACATCTTGCACTATCGGAATTTTATGTAAATAAAATTACTAAGTATATGCAGATTTTCCGCGTTCGACTACATCCACCTGGGACTATAAGTCCCAGTCTAATAGCATAAGTCCTCGCTCATGAGGACTGAGAAATGAATTATTGCAGAGTCAAAATCATAACTTTGGATTTATGTATTTGCGCTTATGCGTTGCATGTGCAAGATATAAGTTAATACATCATGTTGTGTAATGGTGCCGTACTTTCCGCACTCTTCGCACCCTACGAGAGTTATTGCAACTGGTACAAAATATCAACGTCTCTACATAATCTGTAGACGCACTCTTCGGATAATTTATTTCAAGGCTTGCATTCCGGTCAGTTTAAACGGGTTTAAGCTAACGTGGATATTTATTTTAAGGCTTATTGTTATTGTTGCAAGATATCAACTGTAACTGACTTTCTAGATTTGCACGCAACCACAAGTCTGATACTGACCAAATCCGAAATTTATTCGGAATTTCGGCAAAATCATTGTGTTTATGGGTGACGATCGCATCCATTTTTTGATACTCGGCACAAATTAGTTCCACTGCAGATTCAAAATCTTTCAAAGGTGAGGAACGTGCTTGCTGAAGGATGTTTTGGTCAATGGTGCAAATCTTGATTTTATCTTGCAACCAATTGAATACTATTTCCGCAATTTTTGTGTTCTGCAAACGACTTGTATAAGCATAAATTTTTTGCCAACCAATATCTGTGATATACATTTGAATCGATGGATTTACTTTATCTAATAAACCACGAACATCTCCTACAAAGTCGTTGCGATTCATCAAAGCTTCTAATATTAAATCAGCATCAACTAAAATCCCGATCACTTTCAATCCTCCGATTGACCTAGCTATGTAGCGATAAAAAGATGAGACTTTATCTCGTCTTCTATGTAGAAATACTGTTATATACAAACTGAAGAAACGGTATTTCCGATTTCTTTGATAGTTTGACAAAATTTCAAAGCTGGTAAATAAACACTGGCTCTAGGTTTACACTATCTTGAAAATAGGGCACGAGGCATACTGCAGAGGAGCCACTACGTTGCCGGGGTTCCCCCGGTTGAAGCATGTGGCGTGGCACGAGGCATACTGTAGAGGGTAGAGGGTAGAGGGAAGCGCGAGCTGAAAGCTCTAAGTTGAAAAATTTAGAAGTTTGTTTATCCCTTCATCCTTCATCCTTCACACTTCATCCTTGATCCTTCATCCTTCTGATGACATTATGTCCGCTAGATTGTTAATCATAAAAACACCTTTCCTTAACTTTGATTTATGTCAAAGTCGCTCTTTCCTACTAGAGGAGGGGTTTAGGGAAAGGTAAGAGCGAAAATTACAAATAATTTGTCGGACATGATATAACATTAATTTGAAATGACGAGAAATCAGTTTTGTAGTTCCACGTTGAATGTGGTGAAATTTACAAGCTAAATTTGAGAAAATATCCTACTCTATGATTTTGATTATTTTTAGTTATCCCAGGTAAAAAAGAGTGAACTAACTAGAGATTTCCGCTCAAACAAGTGGTTCAGTATATCACTATTTTTTGGAAAAAAATTAAATATTTTCCCAAAATATTTTGTTGATATATGAAGTTTTTACAAGTCATAACTCGCACATTATTAAGACAATTACAACTATTTCAACGGTTTTATGAAAGCGCAACTGAGTTTATTTTTTTGGTTTAAGTAGCAGATAATATAGTTGTCCGTTGCTGACTGTGACGCCAGCGCGATCGCCTGCTACTTTTCCACTACCTAAAAAGTAATCGACTCTGCCTGCTCCTTTAATTGCACCGCCTGTATCTTGGTCTAGAACATAACGGCTGACTACACGGTGTTCGATGTTTCCAGTAGCATTAACGAAGGGAAAAGATGAGCGAATTAATGCTAAAGCGCCGGGAGGCATGAGAGATTTATCTGTAGCAATGGAACGTTCTGGTGTTAGTGGTACATTGATAGAACCTGTTGCGGGCGCACCGTGGTTTTCTTTGAAAAATACAAAACTGGGGTCGCGCGGTATGTAGATATTTAATGCTTCTGGATGTTTGTGGAAATAGTCGAGGATAATTGGCATGGTCATTCCTTCTAAAGGTAATACGCCATCATTCGCCAATTCTCTTCCGATGCTTTTGTAGTTGTAGGCTGTGTTGCCAGCATAGCCGATTGTTGTCTGAGTACCGTCGGTGAGATGGAGTTTTGCCGAACCTTGAATTTGAATCATATATGGTTCGAGGCGATCGCGAAACCAAAATAACTCTAATCCGCGCAATTTACCTTTTGCGGCTTGCAAACCATCTGCACCTTCTAATTCTAGGCGTGTGGGATGGGGTTTTTGCCAGGTGTCGAAATCTGGAGGTAAGCGATAAGCGCCATAGCGAAATTCTGGTGTGGGAGTGCGACTGGCTTCATAAATCGGTTCGTAGTAAGCGGTGAACAATACCGAACCTTTTTTGTCTTTACCGATTGACTGATAAAGTATAAATTCTTTAGCGATCGCTTTTTGAAGTTCTGCGGCGGATTTGGTTGTTAGCAGCAGCTGGCGGAATCTTTTGAGGCTGTTGATGACGCTAGAGCGTGTGACTCCAGCTACGGGATAATCTTTATAAGCAGCATCAGATGCAGGCGTTTGCAGGTATTTTAAACTTTGAGCGATCGCTGCTAACAGTGCCTTTTTATCTGGTGGTTGACCGTTTTCAGCTTTATAGAGAACCTCATCCATGCAAGATGCATCATCCTGACAGCAAGAAACTGGCAATCTCTGCATCAGTACAGGCTGCGGTGGTGCTTTTTGCTGTTGATTTGGTTTTTGAATAAATGCATCCTCCTTTAGTTGGATTTGAGCCGCAAAAGGTAAATTCCACTTTTTCAACTGACATTCCACCGGACTCAGCGGTCTGTTTCCTAATGGCTGCATCAGCACCAAAAATATCAAAGGAGCCACAGGTAAAATGATGGTAGTAGCAGCAAGTCTCTTTTTCATCCGGAACATGAATTAAGAATTAAAATCTAGAAATTTAGAATACATTTAACTTACCGGAATGCACCGACGATTGAAATCGCGGCGTTACGCGTACATTCACGCAGAAGCTGCAGCCGCTTGCGGACGGGACGCGCGTTTGTATAGCCGCACCTAGAGTCGGGACTTGATGAATTCCGGTAAGTTTAATTAACTTTTACCAGAAAAAGAACTCCTGCTGTCTTATTACGACGGAATTCGCAGATTTATGCAGGCTCGGTAAAAATATTTACATTTTGTAATATAAACAAAAAGCCACCCTGATGCCGCTTGATCAAATCCGGAAAAACTGCGGTGCCTCATTACAAGTTAACGGGTTTACAGCCAACGTTGTTGACGTCAGATGCCCCGCTGACTACTGGTATACCATGCATCACAATCTTTCATGGGGCATCGATGGTCGAAAGCGCAGATTTTTCTTTGGTTTTTACCCAACCGTGGCAATATCGGTTTTTAGTTCTATAGCAATCCAAAGGAAGATTTGTGAAAATTGAATTGGCAAGAATCCCGGTAACTCTTACGAAACCGGGATTCTCGTTTTTGACAAATGATGCAAAGGACTGCTATATTACTCATTCATGTTGCGATAGGTAGCAACTGCAGAAGGCGATATGCGGTTCAAATATCGGAAAATCCAGTATTTAAAGATTGTGTCTAAAATCACTGGGAATGTGGCAATAAATAAGAAAATAAAACTATGATTTGCTGGCAATCCCCAATGGCGCGATACACCTTCTAGAATTACTTCCCAACCATGAGGTGAGTGGAATCCTACAAAAACATCGGTAAACAAAATGATAATAAATGCTTTGGCACTATCGCTCAAACCATATACAATATGGTCAAAGAAATCTTTCAGCACGGCTATGGAAGATTTGCTCACAAGCAAAAGCCAAATGAAAGCAACTACAGAAAAAATATCTGCAAAAACGTTTTTGATAGCATTACCGCTTTCATCGCGATATTCTTCAGCAATCTCACGCGCCTTTTCTTTCACCTGGGTTTCCATCTCCTCAGCAGTCAGCGGATTGATAACGCCAATGAGGTTTTGAAACTTGATTCTCTCTTCAAATCTTTGCAATTCTTCCAGCGCTTCTTCTTCCATTTCTACATTGAGGAAGACTTTGACTTCTTCATTATGCCTAAAATGGTTAACCAGCGGACTGACCACCAAAGCTTTTGATAATTGATGAGTCAGAATAGGTACTATTATCAATAATAAGATAAATCTGACCGATATGATCGTTCTTCTTTGCGTCTTGCGGAAATTTTTAACAACATCTTGTTCGGAATTAGGGTCTAATTCAACTTGCAGGCGAGTAATTGTACTTAAAATAGACCGTGGTAGAATACCAGTTGAATCGGCTTTACGGCGAGGTTTATTATTATTTTCTACATCTTGATTTGAAAAGTTTTGTATTACTGGTTTATTTATTGCCGAGTCAACTGGTGTATTTTCCGGTCTTTTGACTAAGGCTGGAGAATTTATTTCCTCATCAAAGGTGGTATATTTTGATATGATGCCATCAATCAACCTGAGTTTTTCTAAAATGACGGCAGGGTTGGCATACTCAACGCCGAATTTCTTAGCAGTTTTTTGAGTGGATTCGTTAATCAAAAATCGGCTGACTCTAAACTCTGTCAATCGCATCCGAGCCAGTTTTAATTGCTTTTTCAAGTCTGACTCAAAATATTCCATGACGCTGTTGCTATACATGGTTGAGTCCCAGTCTATTTTTTTACCATTAAAATGTTTGTCTTCTATCGCCTTAATCTGTAATGCAGCGCGATAAGCCTCATCTAAAGAGCGCTCTGGTGTCCTTAAATACAATTGGTAAAGAGACACTAAAAAAGGATAAATTTTTTGCTGAAAAAGGGAAATTTTCATGGTATTCAATCATCCGGCATTTGTAAGTGATTCTTAACCTTTAATTAATGTACGAGGTATACTAACAAATTCACAAGGAGAAGTTTGGTGGTTTCAGATTCCCTTTGGATTGTTGGCGCTAGTCGCAGCGGTAAGACTGCTCGTTTGGTGGAGCAGTTTTGTAGTTGGGTACAAAGCGAAACTGTCAAGCATAAATCATTTTATACTAAAATTCCAGGGGTAAAAAAAGGCGAGCGCATACCAAAACGACTGTTTCTTAACCCCGTAGATCCAGGAGTTTTGGTGTTTGCAGCCAACAATGAGAGTCGCCGTGAGTTAGGAGATAGAA
Source organism: Heteroscytonema crispum UTEX LB 1556 (assembly GCA_044006015.1). GTDB lineage: Bacteria > Cyanobacteriota > Cyanobacteriia > Cyanobacteriales > Nostocaceae > Heteroscytonema > Heteroscytonema crispum. The sequence continues at coordinate 86,136 of JBIPDF010000014.1, read as the reverse complement.
TTGTTACCACCACACTAGGAAAATATCCGGTTCGCGCCAAAACGCCATTAGGTTTTTTTCAAGATGAAGTAATTTTATTTTGGCCCCTACTGATAAAATCGTTGCACCTCAAGGCACAGTTTCCTGTGAGATTACGCCCTGAGACAGAGCAAGAATTAGCAACTAAGCTTTGGCGTCCCTCATTGGATGAGGAGATTTTGCGCCTTGCTGGGGTGAGTGAGTCTCGCTTGGTGCGTCGCATCCTGGATTTATTACAATTAGCGGCTTATAGCGGTACGCCTTGCGAGGAAATTGCTAGTGTTTTAGCAAAGGGTTTAAAAGAGCAAGAAAACGGTACAAATTTAGAACCGGAATTTTTAGGGTCTTTGCTGCGAGATTGGCGTAATTGGTGTTTGCAGCGGGGAATGCTCACTTATGGTATAATCACCGAACTTTACGCCCAGCATTTATTAAGCGATCGCAATTATCAAGAGCATTTAACTAAACGCTATCAGGCGGTGTTGGCGGATGATGTAGATGAGTATCCAGCTGTCGCCCGTTCCCTATTTGAATTGCTGTTGGAGCGAGATGCAGTCGGCGCGTTTAGTTACAATAGCGATGGTGGCGTGCGCTTGGGATTGGGAGCAGATCCAAATTACATGGAAGGTTTAGCAGGGCGTTGTCGGGTAGAACTTTTAAACCAGCCTCCCCTAATTTGTCTTGCAGATATTTTGGCAAAGCCGATGGTGGAATTGGTTACAGAACCGATGGCGCTATTGAGTTTACCAGAAGATGTAGTGCAATCAATTCAAACGACTTCTCGCGCCCAACTGTTGCGAAAAACAGCAGAGGAAATAGTTGATGCGATCAAGTTGGGGAAAGTCGAACCCCAAGAAGTCGCGATCATTGCACCTGGTTTGGATGCGATCGCTCGTTATACTCTCATAGAAATTCTCGGCAAGCAAGGAATTTTTGTCGAATCTCTTAACGACCAACGCCCCTTAATTAGTTCCCCGATCATCCGCGCCTTGCTTACCATGCTGGCACTAGTCTATCCCGGTTTGGGACGCTTGGTAGACCGGGATAGCGTGGCCCAAATGCTTGTAGTATTGAGTCGCAGAGGAGGAGTAGGGGAACAGGAAAGCAGAAAAGCAGGGGAGCAAATTGACCCAGTACGCGCCGGATTAATCGCAGATTACTGCTTTGTACCGCATCCAGACCACCCAAATTTGCTCCCGGTGACAACTTTTGACCGTTGGGATAGAATCGGCTACTGTGCGACTAGAGCCTACGAACAGATATTGCAGTGGTTGGAAAAACAGCGCTCAAACTACGAAAAACGTTTGATTCCCAGTCCTATATCACTTTTATACAGCGCCATAGAAGACTTTGTATCAAAAGTTGGTCATATACCTTACGAGCAAATCGCCGCCTTGCGGGAATTACTGGAAACAGCCCAACATTATTGGGAAATTGATACAAGGTTGCGGCAGACGCTTTTGGCAGAAGGGGACGACGGATGCAAAGACGGGTCTGGGGGAGAAGAAATTAGCCAGTTAATACTTGCGCCTACGCAGCAAGTAGTCAGTAATAATACTGTTGCGGATTTTATTCAACTGTTGCGGCGCGGTACGATTACGGCGAATCCTTATCCTGTGCGCCCTATCGGACCGGCGGCGAAGGCTGTGACTTTGGCTACTATCTTCCAATATCGTTCGAGTAGGCGATCGCATCGCTGGCATTTTTGGCTGGATGCGAGTTCGCCACTGTGGGCGAAAGGTGGTGCAGCCACCTTATTTGGTGCGCCTTTGTTTCTCCAAGATAGGTTAGGAGAACCTTGGACGGCAGAAGATGAGAAAATGGCCCAAGAACAACGCTTGAGGCGGATTTTGGCGGATTTGCTTGCTCGTGTGTCTGAGAAAGTGTATTTGTGTCACAGCGATTTAGCCGTAAACGGTCAAGAACAGCTTGGTCCGCTGTTACCTTTGGTAAATGCTTGCATGCCTGTTGTTACTGAAAATGTTGTAATTTAGTAACTACTTGCATCAAGTGTGCAACATTATCAATTGAATCGACGACAAGCCACCAGTTCAGCATGGGTCTGGTGGCTTTGCACTGCACATCTACCCTCTTGGGCAATCTCCGCCTAAAGCTTATAGGTACATTTACGGCTAGAAGTAAGAAGGCGCAATCCAATCAATCATCTATTACTACTCACAATAAATCTTAATGTCAATACCTCTAAAGAAATAGGTCTAAAGGAGTATCTTTATGGCAATATATAAAAAGTTAAGTTCTTGACGCGATCGCCAGCGTGAAAATGTAGAGAATTCACTAGCAGTGATGTAGTAAACCTTACACACCCTTGGAGTTTAGTGTTAAGCATAATAATAAGTAATTGGATTTGAAATTAGTTTTGACTCTTTGACAAACACTGAAGAGTCAAAGAGGTCGAGAGTGAGTTTTGTATTGGATATATTAGGCTCAAAGAAAAGTAATTGCAAATAACATTGTTCGTTTAAAGCATGTAGCTGTCGCTGCTTAATAACCTTTCATTAGAGGTAAAAGTAGCGTGACTGTAAAGAAGTATTATATTCGCTTCAAGTCATCTAAAGTATGAAGTATGAAGTGTGAAGTATTCTGGATGAAGTTAGAACCCCGTCTTATGTTGCTCTGGGCTTGGAATAAAGACGCTTTGTATATTTCTCTCTAGCGTCTGATAAAAATTGTTTTCTTTAATAGCCAATAAAGGAAATTTGGTAGCTCTGCAACGAATTTTTTCTACAGCTTCATCCTTTATCCTTTATCCTTTATACTTTTTTTGGTCATTTGGATAGCGAAAGCTTCATAAAAATTTAGTTTTGCATCAATTTCAGTGTTCTCAGGAATTGAACTTTGATTGTGAAACACCTCCAGGAATGGAGAAGTTTTAGTTTGGTAATTGCAAATCACAGCTTCACAAAATAATCAACTTTCACGCTCAAGGAAAAATTATGTCTATTACAGACGCAGGAAACCTCTTCGATACCGTACAGCTAGATTTACAAGCGGAAGCTGCTAATATTGCGGCTTTGGTTTTTCCACAAACTCAGTTTCAATTGTTATCTGAAAAAATTGGAAGTAGTCATGCAGCGTTGATTCTTCCAAAAACTCAGTATGAGTTATTATCTCGAATCATTGGAAGTGATAATTTATCTATAACTTTCAAAAACCCCAGAAAATTTTCCGAAAATTTTCGCCTAAGATTTTTTCCGAAAATCAAAACTTTGATTTTATCTGGGCACTACAAAGACGGAATGGCTCACCTGATGTATATTCCAGCTAATAATTACACTTGGTTCAATGCCACCAAAGGATATGCAATCAATTCTCCTGATTGTATAGGAGAAAAGTTAGAGTTTTTGGCAAATAAATTTTACCCATTTTTAGAAGAATTTTTTATCATGTGAGCGACTGCGTACTTTAACTTATCAGCCCACATTAGAAAATTGTACTTATAAACCCAAGAAAGAATTTTAGCTGGGGGAATATATCCTACTATGACACTTTTGATTAGCAACCTGCCAAACGAAGTTACTCAAGCAAACGTTGTCGAGTTGTTTGAAGAGTATGGTGCTGTCAAACATATTTTCCTTACGAAAGACTGGAAGACAAACGCAGGATTGAGAATTGCTTTTGTAGAAATGTCTGCTTATGCTTACGAAAAGTTAGCAATGCTTGATTTAAACGGTTGCAAATGGAAAGGTAATCAACTGCAAATTAGCAAAGTAGCAAAAGATGACCCTGAGGAACAGACAATCTCCTTAGACTTCGACGCTATGTCAGACGGCGATTACTGCGATTTTTGGTAAAAAAGTATTCGCTATTTTAGTCGGGGAGGATACTTGGGCGGGAGCATCCCACCTTGAACTTATAGGCTGAAGCGATCGCAAATTCCGGATAGCATTGGCGATCGCTCTTTAATGTCTATTTGCTTGTGGGGTTTAGGGTGTAGAAACCTGTTGATGAAAGCGTCTCTAGAAAGCCGGAAATTTATTTCCAGGCTTATTGCTAATTTGTCTCGCCAACCAATTCCGAAAGCTGGAATGATAGACACTATAAAGAGTTTCTCTACTGACTCGCTGCGGCTGTAAAAACTCATACCAACTTTCCAGTACTTCCTCTACATCGTATGCATCTTCATTAATGATTTTTGCTACAGCCTCGGCTGAGATAGGTTGTAATTGCTGCACCAAAGTTTGAAGCACTCCCAACGCCATAGGAGATAAATTATCGCCTTGCATCTTCTGCCAATGCAGGTGGTAATATGCCTCTAAACCTGGGGGAATTTGATCAAATTGGAAGAGTTCCGAGTCAAACATAGCTGCAATAGCATTTAAAAAATGGTGCAGATACATGAAATTATTTTCGCTTTCAATCGTGAGGCGATCGCTTCCCTAAAGACATTATTTTACACCTGTAATGTATCCTAGCGAATCAGCAATCATAATCAACCCAAGCACCCTCATACAATTTGGGATTTGAGATTTGAGATTTTGGATTATAAAAGAGCTACTATATAAGCTTTTGGGCGCTCTATCTGTCGCAATCATTTTTCGCTCTTGGTATAACCCCCCCTACCTTGAAAATCTTTTACAATATTAAGTAAGGTAAAGATGTTTATCATAAATCACAATCGGGGAATCAATGGTGTTATTCGGATTTGGTAAAAAACAAACCCTTCCTAAGCCTGAAGAGGCATTACCAGGAAGGACAAAAGCAATGCCAGTACCTGCAAATCATTATGTCAACGGAAATCCCCTCAAGCCACCTTTTCCAGATGGTATGGAAACGGCGATGTTTGGTATGGGCTGTTTTTGGGGTGCAGAACGCAAATTCTGGCAATTAAATGGAGTTTTCAGCACTTCTGTAGGTTATGCTGCTGGGTTTACTCCCAACCCCACCTATCAAGAGGTATGTACTGGTATGACTGGGCACAATGAAGTAGTGCTGGTTGTGTTCGATCCAAAAGTAATTAGTTACTCAGAATTGCTCAAAACCTTCTGGGAAAGCCACAATCCCACCCAAGGGATGCGTCAGGGCAATGATACAGGCACTCAGTATCGTTCGGGAATTTACGCATATTCTGAGGAGCAAAAGAAACTAGCAGAAGCATCATTGGAATCTTATCAGCAAGCCCTCAAAGCTGCGGGTTATGGAAAGATTACCACTGAAATCTTAGATGCTCCTGAATTTTACTATGCTGAAGATTACCATCAACAGTATCTGGCGAAAAATCCCGGCGGCTATTGTGGGTTAGGCGGGACAAACGTTTCTTGTCCTGTGGGAATTGCTGAAGTTAGTAGTTAGTAGTTGGTAGTTGGTGGTTGGTAGTTGGTTGTTAATGGTTAATGGTTAATGGTTAATTCTTAATGGTTAATTCTTAATGGTTAATAGTCAAGAACCATGAACAATGAACCATCAACCATGAACCATCAACCACCCACCAACAACCAACAACCACCCACCAACAACCAACAACCACCCACCAACAACCAACAACCACCCACCAACAACCACCCACCAACAACCAACCAATTACAAAATACTCGTGAGAAAAGCGATCGCCCCAACCCAAACCATAATACTAACTGGTGCCCCTAATAAAATACCCGCGATCGCCCAACCTCTTTGATGCTCTTTAAAATGTTCTATACTCCGCCAGCGTCTGCTTCTCCAAGCCCATTCGTTACCCTTTGCACCTAAGGCGATCGTCATTACCCATCCAATCTGCGGCATAAATACAAACAATCCTCCCCAGACTTTATTGGTAAAAACCCAGAGCCAAGGTATGAGAAATGCGCCCCAGTTCCACCCTTTAATTTCTTCGGGAACTTCTTCTGTGAGATTATTTATACCGCAGCCCGAATTATTGACTACTTCTTTTCGCTGCAAAGCCACCAGATTATTTTCTTTTGGTTTGGCAGCAAGTCCAGATTTGAGAGAATTCAGTGCTTCGCGAGCTGTAGTAAATCGTTGTTCTGGTGCAGGTTCTACCATCTTTTGCAGCCAGTTGACAAAGTTGGGACTGATATTTACTCGGTCGGCAAATTGAATACGCAAATCCTTTTGGGGTAACTCAGATGGGGAAGTACCGGTTAACAAATGAACCAAAGTTGCTCCCAGTGCGTAGAGGTCTGATGCTGGAACCGCCCGACCCCCGAATTGTTCCATAGGTGCATAACCATAGGTTCCTACCACAGTAAAGGTAACGCCTTCTTTTGTGGCTCTATCTTGAACTGCGCCAAAATCGACTAAATGTATGTGATTATCTTCCCCCCAGATTAAATTACTCGGTTTGATATCTCGATGCAGCACCGCAGGATTTAACTCGTGCAAATGCATCAGAATATTTAAAATTTCAGCAGCAATTTTCCTAACTTGCTTTTCTGTAAACCGTTTTCCCTGAACCAGCTGTTCCTTGAGAGACTCACCGGGGATATATTCTTGTATTAAACCAAACCAGAGCGATCGGTCATCAATACAAAAATAATCGATATATTTAGGAATGCGGGAATGATTGAGCTGTTTGAGAATTTGTGCTTCCCTCTCAAAAAGTTTTAAGTCTTCCCATTGAACAGTTCCGCCAAAGGCAAGAAGTTTGACAACGACTTGCGAGTTATCCGCATCAATAGCTTGTAAATCCGTTGCCAGCCAAGTTTGGCGAACTCCATTATTACCGAGTTGGCGTTGGAGTTGGTAACGATTTTGTAATATCTGTTCTGCTTGCAGCATCCGACACCTGCTTCATCACCAGCCTGATTTATCTAATCTAGCTGCAACTCTCTAAGAATGGCGAATAGCTAAAGTCATAAAGTCATATTAGTAAGCACCATTCTTGTAGCTAGTAGTCAACCGCATTAGTTTTGATTGGTTGGTTTGTCATCAAAACCCTGTAGAGACGCACTAAGTGCGTCTCTACAACCCAACATAATTAATACGGTAGACCACTAGTAGTCCACCAGCGCCTGCTGGGTCACACAGTCGGGTATAAGCGCTTTATTTTTCTGGGTGCATCTGTGGTTTGAAAGCGCCAATTCACACTTGCTCGTTGAAAATTACACTGTTTCTCCCAAGTGGCAATTTCGCGCCGACAAAGTTGAGCTTGAGGCAATTCGTCTCTCTAAATTTGGAGGCTTCACGACTAACCCAAAAACCCTGCCCCATTTCTCAGGAGGGACTTGGAAACCTAAGAGTAAATCAGCATCTTAACTATCTATAATACTTCACGACTTACGCAAAAAACTTCTCGAGAGTGCAGTAATTCATGAATTACCGTACTGAGCTCGGGCTTTTGAGACAATGAAAGCGTAAGCCCTATACTTGCTTAAATAGTTATTCTGTACTAAGCATCTGTGCATTTAAAGACTAACTGCAAACTGCATAAGTTGATTTAACTGACACTTATTTAGGACTTACGCATTCACAGAAACAATCAAGTATGGGAGGGAAATGCTCAGGCATTTCAGGTTTGATTTTTCCACTATGTGAGCCGATCGCTCGCTATCTGAAGCTGGAACAGCCTGAAACGACTATTTTTCGTCCTACACATAATTGTCGATTTGTAAAGTGCGTAAGTGCTACAATCAACTCGCCAAAAAGAGAAAGTATTGTCATGGCAATCGATATCGATGTTAGCGAAGATGTACTTGGCATTGCGAAAGCAATTGCAAATGCCATTAATGCAGACCAAGACCGTGCGGGATTTGTAAAGAACCTAATGGGGACAACTTTTTATAGCGCCGGTCAGCGGTATAACGTGATGGTTTTTAATTTGACAGATATTTTAGTAAACGACGCTGAAACCAAGACCAAAAACCTTTTAATGAAATGCTTGGAGACAGCAGGATTTGAGGGAATTTTTCCAGAAAATAATCTTATTTGCGTTAATCTAGCACAGGATAAATTGTTTACCACTGAAGAAAGTACAAAATCAAATACTCAAGAATCCATATTTCCATCTATTCCCCGACTGCGTGAAGTCTTCGAGTTTATTGAATTGAATTATCATCAAAGTATTAGACTCAAAGAAGTCGCTCAAGCAGTTGGTTATTCCTCAGCTTATTTAACTGACTTAGTGCGAAGACTTACTGGAAAAACGGTCAATGATTGGATTATCGAACGCCGGATAGCCCAAACGTGTAACTTACTTTTAGAAACTAACTACTATGTTAATCAGATTGCTTTAGATGTAGGTTATCAAAACATTAACCATTTTTATTGTCAATTTCGCGATTACCATAACATGACTCCCCAAGCTTGGAGAGAGGCACAGCGTGGTATCGCTGACAAGTAAATAACAGCAAAGCTGCGTTTTCACCTGTTAAATTACCGGCCTAGGCCGGTAATTTCCTCATCCTCAAAAGTTCACAGTTTATTGACACCTTTTTTGACCATACTTGAACTTTTCCAACGCCAAGGAGCTTTGATTCAATGACTGTAAATCAATTGGATATTGAAGAGATTGTTAGACGAGCTATTTTTCTATCTGAATACCTTGACAATCAGTATTTTCAGGGAGATTTAGCGTCAGCTAATGAACAGGAGGCTTCAGAACGCCTAGAGCAATGGTGTAAAGTTGTTGCCCAGGGAGACTGGGAAAAATTTCGGAAACGACTGGAGTGGAATGGTTGGGATATTAAGCAAGTGCGTCAAACACTTGGAACAAAACCAGTCTTTGATAGTCAAGCTTTGCCAAGCTGGACAAATACTTTAACTGAAATTATTCAAACTATTCCAGAAATTACCTCAAAGAAAATATCTCCAAGTCCAATTACTCCAGAAAATCCTTTTCCCTTTGAAGATATACTGCTACCACTGGTGATAGTGGCACGGCGTAAATTACTTACTCGTTGGGATTCGCTATTATTATCTCCAGAGGAGTTTCCCTTTAAACTGCTCAGTGAATCTGCCTACCTCAAGCTGGAATATGCTTTGCTCCGCAGGTTATTCAATATAACAGGAAGCGTTCTAGGCTTTGAGTTTTCCCTATCCCGAACTTTGGGAGAAAACCTGCTTAATTTAGTTCTAAAAAAGGCAGAGGGTACATCAAGTAAGGTCAACTACAATGCCTTTGTCCAGAAACTATTGTCAGATGGTTTACTAGGACTTTTCCAAAAGTATCCTGTCTTAGGTCGATTAATTGCCACAGTTATCGATTTTTGGGTGGCAGCAACAGGAGAATTTTTAGAAAGACTCAATGTTGATTTATTAAAGATTCAGCAAGTTTTTGGATCAGCCGAATCAAATTTAGGTAAAGTTAGAGAAATTGAGGCTGGTCTTTCTGACCCTCATCATCAAGACCGTTCGGTTATAGCCATTACTTTTGAATCAGGAATCAAGCTCATATACAAACCTAAAAATTTAGCCTTAGAAGTTGTCTTTAGTCAGTTTTTATATTGGTTAAATCAACAACAGATACTAAGGAATATTCATGGGGATGAAGAATACTTTACACCTTTCAAAGTTTTGAAGATATTAGATCGGGAAACTTACGGTTGGGTGGAATATGTAGAGCATAAATCCTGTAAAAATGAGAAAGCAGTACAAAATTTTTATCTCCGGTCAGGAATGTTATTGTGCTTGCTCTATCTACTAGGAGGAACTGACTGCCACAATGAGAATCTGATTGCTAGCAGTGAATATCCAGTATTAATTGACATGGAAACTGTGATGCACCACGAAGCCAAATCGAGCGGGGAAGGTTCAGAGAAAACAGCAACATTAGTAGCAAAGGAACAACTGAATGATTCGGTGCTTCGTACAGGACTATTGCCCATGTGGGAAGTTGGAGCCAATCGCTCTATCGCCTTCGACCTCAGTGGATTAGGCAGTGTAGAAGCTCAACCAACCTCAGTACCGATACCTGCTTGGAAGTTTATCAACACGGACGATATGTATAAGGGGTATGAAACGATGGATAGACCCCTGCAAGCCAATATTCCGACTTTGAACGGGGTTGCACTGTCACCCAACCACTATCTACGGGAATTGGTCACTGGTTTTGAGGAAATGTATCGCTTTGTGATCAGACAACGAGATACCTTACTCAAATCTAATAGTCCTTTAGCCGCATTTCGTACAGAGCAGGTGAGATTCATTTTTCGCCAAACTCGTGCCTATGGTAGGGTTCTGCAAAAGAGTATGGAGCCAGAGTCTCTGAAAAATGGGATTGACTGGAGCATAGAACTAGATAACCTAAGTCGCTCTTTTTTGAATTCTCACCGAAAACCTCAAAACTGGTCGATTTTATCAGCTGAATTGAGAGGATTAGAGCAGTTAGATATTCCCTATTTCTCGGCTATTGCTGACAGCGATGCTCTCATCCTAGAACCAGGAAAATTTATTGCCAACTACTTTAAAGCCCCTTGCTATAGCCAAGTTCTGGCTCGATTGCAGAGACTAGGTGAATCCGACTTAGCCCAACAGGTGCGGATTATTCAGCTTGTTTTCCATGCCAGAGTAGCACGGACTATCGCAATCGATCCAGGGGATAAACTTAAGACAGAATCCTCAGATTATTCAGCAACACCTTTGACTACTCAACAGTTGCTGGTTCAGGCGGAGAATATTGCAACTGAAATTCAGAAACAAGCAATTCATGGGACTGATGGTAGCCTGACATGGATTGGTTTAAATTACGTTCCTAATGTGGAGCGGTGGCAACTTCAGCCTCTGGGTGCAACGCTCTACGATGGCGTATGTGGTATTGCTTTGTTTTTTGCAGCTTTTGCTCGTATTAAGGGTAGTAACGAGTTTGGTGACTTCGCTTTAAAGGCGATAAGTCCTATAAGACAAGTTTTATCAAGTCCTGAGCAGAAATCTGCTCAAGAGTTTGCCCAAGAATTAGGAATTGGTGTGGCTACAGGACTTGGCTCAATTGTCTACTCTTTAGTGAAAATTAGCCAATTGGTTGAGGAGCCAAAGCTTTGTGAAGATGCTCTAGTTGCGGCTAGGCTAATGACCTCAGAAATCATTGCCAGCGATCGCAATTTTGACATCATTAGCGGGAGCGCAGGAGCAATTTTGGGGCTATTAGCTCTTTATAAACAAACAGCAGAGTTAGAAGTTTTGCAACGAGCAAGTGCCTGTGGTCAGCACCTACTGAGCTATTGCGATGCAGCATACTCTCTTTCATCAGGGAACTCAAGGGCGTCGAAGCCACAAACTGGTTTCTCGCATGGTGCTGCTGGCATTGCCTATTCACTGCTACAACTCTACGCGGTAACAAAAGACACTTCATATTTAGAAGCTGCTCGACAGGCAATTGCCTATGAATCTAGTGTGTTCTCACCTGCTGCTGGAAACTGGCCCATCATCGCTCCCGTTCCTTCAGCGTCACCAGTTTTTTGGTCAACTTGGTGCTATGGCGCACCTGGCATCGCCTTAGGACGATTAGCAGGGGCATCTATCTACCAAACGCCCGAACTTATCACTAGTATAAAAGTAGCATTGAACACTACGCATCAGACTGCATTGCAGGACATCGACCATCTCTGCTGTGGCAATTTGGGTCGGTCTGAAGTGCTGTTGGTAGCAGGACAAAAGCTTAAGAATCCCCAGTGGTACAAAGCAGCTGGTGAACTAGCAGCAAGGGTTGTAAACAGAGCTGCACATACAGGTAACTATCGGTTGTTCAGTGAATTACCAACCTCTGTTTTTAGCCCATGCTTTTTCCAGGGGATGGCTGGAATTGGATACCAGTTGTTGCGGTTGACATATCCAGAATCTCTACCCTCAGTGCTGCTGTGGGAATAGACGCGGTTTCAGTAGTGTACTGGCGATGTCGGTGTTTACCGCGAATATCTGTTTAATCTTTCAGGAACTAGAACTAAGACTTTCAATCATTTTGGAGTGGATTAACTATGAGACAATTTCAATCAGTAAGTAAACCTTTTGTCACAAAAGCTGCTTTCAGAACTGAAGCCGAGGTCGCTCAAGTTCTTCAAACTCAGGGTAATGCTGGACAGGCTTCCCCAGAATATGGTGTTAGCGGCAAACGTTTGCTAGTTCAAGGCAAAGGTGAAGTTGATCGGCCAACGCGCTCTTTTCTTTCTATTGCCAAGCCAAATGTACTAATGCTTGAGTCAGTGATAAATACCGACGATCGTATTCGGGTATTAGATCCAGAAACCATGCCTTGGCGCATGATCTGCTCTTTGGAGATTTCTGCAAGAACTGGAAGGGGAATTGGTACTGGTTGGTTTGCCGGACCAAAGACTATTATCACTGCGGGTCACTGCGTTTACCACCCAAACTTTGGTGGCTGGGCAAATGAAATAAAAATTTACCCTGGACGTTATGGGTCAAACTTTCCTTTTCCACAAAACTCAGATTTCCAAAAGCCAATTGTCTCTACTCAATTTGACTCCGTTGAAGGCTGGGTAACAGATTTAAACACAGATTTTGACTTGGCTGTGATTCACCTCAGCGAACCAGTAGGCAACGAGACTGGGTGGTTTTCTATCGCCGTTAAGGATGAAGCAGCTCTTAGCGACCTTTTGGTTAATGTTTCAGGTTATCCTGCCGACCGAGATTTTGGCAGGTATCAATATTTTGCTGCTAGCAAAATCGCCGAAGTCAAACCCAGCCGTTTCTTCTACACAGCAGATACTTATGGTGGTCAAAGCGGTGCTCCAGTTTGGTATCAAGATGAGGCGGCTAGACCTGTTGTGATTGGCATTCATTCTTACGGAGTTGGTACTTTTACACTTAATTCTGCTACCCGCATTAATGCTGATGTATTTCAAGTCATTAAGGGCTGGATTGATGCCGACAATCAAATTTAATTTGATATCAATTTTAGCTTGGTAGTCTAGGAGTATACCCAATACCAAATCCTGGTATTGGGATTTTGCAGTTGGAAGTAAACAGAGGTAAAGTTAATGACTCTGGTGATAGGTATCGTTGAGGATATGCAGGGTTTACCAGTGCCAAATGCTCTGGTAACAGTTGAATCTGGTACTGAATCCTTTCCAGATATAGCTATATACAGTGATACAGAAGGGCAGTTCCAAATTCATCTACCAGAGGGGCGTTTTCGTCTTGCCGCACACTCTCCAGATGGCGGCAAAGGAACTGTTGAGTATTACTCAGATACCAGTGACCATCTCCTCATTCGTATTGGGGGCAACCCTTAGCTCGACTTTATCCAATTAAGCTGCATAAACTGCTATATCCCTCAAACGCTCAAATAAGGCACGAGGACTTTTACAATTTCAGTCGATTCAGATGATGTTGAAAAAGTCCCAGCCCAGAAAAATCGGCGTACCAGAGCAAGTGCGTCAGAAAAAGTAGGCAACGATTTTGAATACCAAATAGTTTGTCGAGTTTTCCAAGAAAAATTGGCTTGTAAATGATGGGCGAATATAGTTTTGTCCAAAGTCCAATTTTTAGAGGCAGCAGAAGCTTACTTAGATTATCGCCGGGGTGATTTTGACCAAGCTTACGCCAGAATCTCTAAAGCTTTAGCAATTGACGTGGTTTTGGAGGAAGAATACGGGTACGAGATTCTTCATTTACACCGCATCCAACTTTTGCATAATCTTGTACGTAGCGATGCACGACGTATGCAGTTCGCTAGTGCTATTGAGCTTGCTTGTCAGCTTCTAGGTTACCTCGAAGGAACATCTGAGGTTTTACCATTATCTGGTTCTTGGGGTTCTGAGCATATTGCACGTCAACCTTCAGAACTCGTGGCAGCAATGTTTGGACAAATAACTGATGAAGTTGCTCTGATATTAGCGGGGAAAAACCGTCAGGTGAAGAGTGAACTGTTCGCAATTGCCAAGCGTCACATACAGTTACAAGCTAATGGTAATACACGCTGCCACCCCCAATCCCACACTTGGTTCCTTCTCAAGGAGGCGTTTGTAGATAATGATGTTGCCACATTTTTGGAACGAGCATCCCGCTTCCTAGCAGAGGGACGTGGTGACACGCCATTGCTTTGGTACGCGGTGGTAGTAGATATTGTCGCCCTATGCAACCAATTAGACTTGCCAGAAGAGGAATTATTCAAGCGGGAAGTCGCCAAGGATGCGGTTAGCTTTCTAAACCTACCGGAAAGGTTTGTCCCCCTACTCAGAGTCCCTGCAAAGATGCTTAACCACTACTAGTGGGTCATTTGGCACGCTGATAGCCATTGTTGCAGGAAATCCCTGGAGACTAAGATAAAGGTTTAGCGGAAGTCCTGAATAAGCAATTAAGTAGAACAGCGTAAATAAACCCAACTATGTAACGGAGTGTGAAGTTATCAAAACCCTTGCGTATGCCCTCCGGGCTATACGCAATGACATACCTTTAAATTTTCACACCGACCTACTTAGCTGATTGCTAATTGCTTATTCAACTTGCCAGAAAACTCAATTTTTCCAAGGAGAAAATCATGACATCACGGATAATTGAACAGTTTGAATATAAAGCCTTTTGTTGTGTTTCGTGATGATAGAACTCCAGGTACTTTTGTGACATTGAGTTTTTAAACTCCGTCTCAGCCTTTATCTTAGCCTTCACTTGGGAGCAAGTGTCGAGTAAAAAATTGGGCGTTGCTGAATCCGAATCTGAATCATGCGATCGCATGACCCGCACCTTTCAAGTCCCCATAGGTTACAATACTTGTCGGTTAAGGATATTCGCTCTTGCTAGAAACCCGGTAAATAAGTGCGAAACCGGGTTTCTGATTTGGTATTGCCATACGTTAATAAATTTATGAGAGACCCCAATAATTATCGGTTTGAACTTGGTTCAGGCGTTTCATAAAATTGGCGTACCCCTCCTCTTAAGCGCTAGCTAGCGTAGCGTGTCCCTGAGGACAAGGTATTTTTCAAGAAACCCGATTTTTGAGTGCAGTGATGTACTTTTATTTTTGTGCTTATAGTTCAGTTTCAAAGTTAATATAATTTTTTTGGTAATAAATTTGATATTCTTCTGATAACAAAGGTTGCCACCAATCGCGGTGGGTGAGATACCATTCAACGGTGAGACGCAAACCAGTTTCTATATTTACTGAAGGTGTCCAACCTAACTGAGTTTTTAATTTAGTGCTGTCTATTGCATATCTCCGGTCGTGTCCCGGTCTATCTTTCACAAAGGTAATTAACTTTGCAGCCGGACTTATAGGTAAATCGGGTGCTAATTCATCTATCAATCGGCATAAAATTTGCACGAGGTTGATATTTTCCACTTGATTATTGCCGCCGATATTGTAAGTTTCTCCGGGTTTGCCGTTATTAATTACTATATCTAAAGCGTTGCAATGGTCGCCGACATAAAGCCAATCTCGCACATTTTTACCATCGCCGTAAACTGGTAATGCTTTACCCATTAAAGCGTTAATACACATTAAGGGAATTAACTTTTCGGGAAATTGATAGCGACCGTAATTATTAGAGCAATTCGTGATAATTGTAGGTAGTTTGTAAGTGTGAAAATAAGCGCGGACTAAGTGGTCGCTACCAGCTTTCGAGGCTGAATAAGGACTGTTAGGCGCGTAAGGTGTAGTTTCCGAAAAAGCTGGGTCATTGGGATTAAGACTGCCGTAAACTTCATCGGTAGAAACGTGCAAAAAAAGATAATTAGAGGAATTTTTATTTGCTTCCCAGTGTTGGCGAAACGCTTCTAATAATGTGAAAGTTCCTACCACATTAGTTTGGACAAACGCCGCCGGACCGAGAATCGACCGGTCTACATGGGATTCTGCGGCAAAATGAGCGATCGCGTTAATATTTTCCGATTGTAGTAAATCATCGAGCAAAGGGCGATCGCAAATATTCCCCCACACAAAGCGAAAATTCTCCCGCCCTTCCAAAGCCGCCAAATTAGCACGATTTCCCGCATAAGTCAAAGCATCCAACACCACCACCCGGTCATCTGGATAAGTTTGACACCAGTGATGCACAAAATTCGAGCCAATAAACCCCGCACCACCAGTCACCAACAACCGACGAATCATCAAATTTTCCCTCTTCTCTCTGTGTCCTTTGTCTTGGAAAGCTTTGATCGGAGGAAACCTCCGCTCAAACTTTCCGCTGCGCCTCTGCGGTTCGTTAGTACTTTACATCTACGCATCCAAATCCACCCGAGAAAACTGCCAATAAAGTAAGCAGGAAAATCTGACCAAGCAAAAGAGTTACCTAAAACAAGCCTTCCCGGTAACGTGGCGCGGGCTGCTTGCAAAAACGGCGGTTGCCAAAGTTGCAGAAATTCGATTCCGCAGGTTGCCAAACACACACCTACAGCAGTCCACAAGGGCGAAGTTTTAGGCAAAACGAAAGCAACGAATAAAATCCAAAATATTTCGTAGGCGACGCTTCCTAGGGCATCGTGCAGCCATGCTGGACCTGGTTCTTTAGCAAATCTGACAACATAACCCACAGGGACAATGATAATCATGCTAATCAGCAGCGCCAAGCGATATCTAAAAAAATGATGGCGGGGGGAAAATGGGGAAGTCATGGGGAGTGGGGGAGTGGGGGAGTGGGGGAGTGGGGGAGTGGGGGAGTGGGGGAGTGGGAGTAATTTTGAATTTTGATTTTTTTCTTTCTCCCCCTCCCCCTTTCTCCCCCTCCCCCCATCCTCTTTTTACTCTCGCCAGTGTACTTTGACAAAATGCGCTTCACGTCCCCAAACGTCGCGAGTCAGTGTAATATTTTCAATTGCCAGGTTAAAGGGAATGGCGGTTGTGAGATATCGCTGTGCTAAAGAACCTACATCAGGCGCAAGTTCTGCTGCTGTTGTCGCTGCTAACCCCAAACCCAAGAGTTGCTCTATTGGTCCTCGTGGAAGCAGTAGATGCATCCCTACTGCTAGTCCGGCTGTTAATAGCATTGCTACAGATACATTGGTGCCGCAACGGGGATGTACGGCTAAATCCCATTCTCCAGCTGTGAGGCGATGTAGGGCAAGATTTACCGCACGTCGCAAATCGCTGATATTTACCTCTCCATAAAGATAAAATCCGCGATCGGTAGACAAACCACCTAATAATTCATTATCAATCTGAAGATGGGTTGGTGCGCCGGCGAAAGCGGGGAGATTGGGATAGACATTTTTTGATTCGCTCAGCACCCAAACAGTAGCATGCTCTAAGGCATGTACCTGCCGCAGCATCAGAATTTCTTTCAACCCAGGGACAAACGATAGCTGCCTGACTAAATCGGCATCTAGCGTGGGTTGAGGTGCCGTAAAATCAAAGCTAAGAAAATCAAAGGGAGATGAGCCACCTTGAACATAAGCAGAGGTATTCATAGCAACACTGCTCCCCAAGCCGATGGAGCAACATAGATTTCTTTCAAATGTAACGTTTCAGCTTGTGGATTGTTGCTAATTTTTATTGATTGTTGAAATTATTGGGATAAATTATCAGTTTACCAAGGGGAAATTTTCCGTCTGTAAAGCCGGAAAGGTTCCCTATGGAAACCATTACGATATCGAATAGGAAAAATCTCTACCCATGACCAATAGCTTTGTAGTGTGTTCTGCGCTGATGCATGTGAGCAAGCTTGAACTGAGATCAAAGCAGTTCGGAACTTGCGTTTTCAGATTCGCTTTGAAATAGATGCGTGAGGAGGACAACAATCAACGAACCCGTCGAAATTGTCGATTCAGTACACTAGACGCGATAAATCGCGTCACTACAAGCAAATGCTTTAATCGGTTGGCTTGGGAATGGGTAGAGTACAACAATTGACATCGTTTAAACAGACTTTGCCCCACTGTAATGCCCAGCGGACAAGAGCTACTCGGTTTTCGGTCTGTGTCTTGGTAAGAATATTGCTGATATGGTTATCAACTGTCCGTTTGCTAATTTCCAGTTTTCCTGCAATTTCTTGGTTAGTTAAGCCAGCGGCCACTAAATCGATAATTTGCAGTTCTCTGTCTGACAGACTAACAGGGGTCTGAGACTCGCCACCAGCCATGAGTTCCTTACTCCTCCATTGGTATATGTACTCAATCACTCTCTCTAATTCTAGAAGATTCTTTTACTGGTAGGCGTTTCAAGTGTTAGCAGCAATATGATAATCAAGACTTTCTTTCTCATTTAGGTTGATGGTATTGCAAGTACCAAATAACTAGTATTTTATATAACTTAAATTTTTATTGCTCTATGTCTTATTACTGAGGTTTGTCCAGCAGCATAAATTAGCATCTACCACTCATGGTAGTAGCAAAAAATGCTATTTAATTGTATGAAGAACTAGCGACAAAAGAACAGATATTATTGTAGGTTTTATACTGGAAATTTATGTTCCAAATCGAAAATCTAAAATGTAATGAGCAATCCCCGTGTTTTGTGCCTGGGTGAAATTTTGTTTGATTGTTTAGCCGATCAATTGGGGCTGACGCTCCAAGAAGTTGAATCTTGGACTCCCTACCCAGGGGGGGCACCAGCTAACGTCGCCTGTGCTTTAGTCAAGCTGGGGACTCCAGCGGGATTTGTCGGTTGTGTGGGTGAAGATGAGCCAGGGAATGCTCTGGTAACACTATTGCAAGAAGTGGGTGTGGAGACAATGGGGGTGCAACGCCATCCGACTGCACCAACGCGGCAAGTTTATGTTGTGCGCTCTTTGTCGGGCGATCGCTCTTTTGCCGGTTTTGGCAAGTATAATACCACTGAATTTGCCGATACCCACCTGAAAGCAGAGCAATTGCCGCAATTACTTTTTCAAGAGGCAGATTTTCTGGTTTTGGGTACTCTGGAATTAGCTTATCCTGAAAGTGAGAAGGCAATTGATCGCGCCCTGGATCTGGCTGAACATTACGATTTGAAGATTTTGTTGGATGTAAACTGGCGTCCTGTTTTTTGGACTAATCCCGATATTGCTCCCCAAAAGATTCGGGAATTATTTCAGCGAGTCGATTTTCTCAAACTTGCCAAAGAAGAAGCCGAATGGCTATTTGGCACTACCGATGCGGGGGCGATTAAATATCGCCTTGATACTGTTGAAGGGGTGTTGGTGACAGATGGGGAAAACGGTTGCGCCTATTGTCTTGGCGAAAACGAGGGCAAATTACCTTCGTTTTCTATGCCTGTTGTAGATACAACTGGCGCAGGAGATAGTTTTGTGGCTGGGTTAATCCATCAGTTGTTAACTTATGGCATCCAAAGTTTGAGCAATCCTGAGACAGCGAAACAAATCGTTACATATGCTAGTGCTGTTGGGGCGTTGACGACTTTGAAACCGGGAGCGATCGCTTCTCAACCTACCGCCGCTGAGGTGGAAGCTTTTCTCGCCTCCCATCAACTGAGTTAAATTCCCAAAGCCGTTTTCAGGTTTTGCAAGGTGACCTCAAGCGGCTCGGAAATATCTATTTTAATTGCGTCAGATAGCTCCTCAAGAGCATCAAACTGGCTTTTGAGGAGCTTTTGTCCCATAAAGTGATTGTGGCGTCCTTGCAGGCGTTTTTGAATAAGTTCAAAAGACCCTTTGAGGTAAACTAGTTTGACGCGTTCATCATCCAATAGCAGAAATTGGCGATAGCTAGCTTTTAATGCCGAACAAGCGAGTACTACATTTTTATTTTCTTGCAGCCATTGTTGTATAGATTGTTGCATAGCTAGCAACCAAGGCATTCTATCTAAATCGTTTAGGGGAATACCGTGGCGCATTTTTTCGATATTTTCTGGCGAGTGGAAAGAATCAGCGTCGCTAAATTCGCAATGCAAAGACTCCGCCAACAGTTTTCCGATGGTTGTTTTACCGGAACCAGAGACACCCATAACGAGAATAATCATTACACAATTGCTGATATTGCGCTGTTTTCATATGATCAAGCGATCGCATTACAAGATCAGCGATCGCACTAAAATTGAGAAATATATTGCTGCTATCTGAACAGATAATATGAACACTAATACCGTCAGTTTACCTGCTACCCTCGAATTAAATATTGACTTAACAGACGAGCAATTTTTTCAGCTTTGTCAAAATAACCGTGATTTGAGATTCGAGCGTACAGCTACAGGGGAATTAATTATTATGCCACCTACGGGAAGTGAAACTGGTGATCGCAATGCCGATCTAACTTATCAGTTAAGAGCTTGGAGTCGCCAAAACAAGCTAGGAAAATCCTTTGACTCTTCTACTGGTTTCAAACTTCCCAACGGTGCGGAGCGCTCCCCAGATGCGTCTTGGGTGAAAATGGAACGGTGGAATGCTTTGAGTGTAGCCGAAAAAGAAAGATTTGCTCCTTTGTGTCCCGATTTTGTGGTTGAATTAATGTCTCCCAGTGATTCCCTGGAAAAAACACGCGCCAAAATGAGGGAATATATGCATAATGGCGCAAGACTGGGATGGTTCATTAATCGCCAACAGCAGCACGTAGAAATTTATCGTCCCAATCGAGAAGTTGAAATTTTACAAAGTCCACAAACTTTATCGGGAGAGGATGTTTTACCAGGTTTTGTTTTGGATTTGGCGGAAATCTGGTGAATATTTTTTGTCTATTTGTAAATACTGTGCGATTGTCAAATAAACCGTCACGAATTTAGATCCCTGTTATGAGATATAATGGTAGAACACAGTGATGTAGCGATCGCTTTGAGGTCAGCTCAAACCAGCAAATCATGGCGCGATCGCACTACAATATCTGCGATCGCACTGATAATTCTTCACGAAGTATACGGCGTAGATCCTCTTGAGTGAGAGGTTGATCACAAGGGGACTGGAGATATTTCTTTAAAACCTCATTAATTAGAGTCTGATAACCCATTCCAGCTATTTCAGCCTGTTCTCGAAATTTATCTAGTATTTCATCATCTAGATAAATAGTAATGCGTGTTTTTCCTTCAGAAGGAATTACAGCTCCTCGTTTTCCCTTAGAAAAATCATATTCCTTTCTCATAAGCTTTTATCTCCTGTTTTGTGGCGCGACGAGCAGAAATCAGTCGAATCACCTCACGGCGCATGGTATAAACAACGACCAATGGTGAGCCAGAGTTTCCTATCCCCACTGCGATGAAACGTTCTTCAGTAATCGAATCTGGATCAATGTCATGAATGGCAAGGGGATCGAAAAACACCATTTCAGCTTCTGCAAAGGAAACACCATGCTTTTGCCAATTGGTTTTTGCTTTTTTGGGATCATATTCAAAGACCATACATATATTATATGTATGGCATAGGGACTCGTCAAGATTCAGATAGAGGGGGTTAGGGAAGCGCGTAACACACCGACAATTAACATAAATATGGTATAGGATGCGTTAATGTAACGCACCCTACGAGGCGAGCGATCGCACTAAAGTAGCCTTTGGTGTTAGAACATATTAAACAGTCCATCGTGCATCAAGCTCATTGCAGCTTTTTCTCGTAAGGCAATCTAAGTAGCTTGAATTTGAAGCGCTTTTTGCTAAATGCTGGGTGCTTGTTTGTTTGGTGAATAACGGTAATTAAATCTGTCTTGGCTAACTTTGCACCTTTGGTATGTCTATAATCAATCAAAGCTTTGATAAAAGCTCCTCCTTGATCTGCATTACCGAAGTAGACCTTTCTGACAAGAGGGTATGCCTTTGAGTGTTTCTTGCCGATCCCGTCAAGCTTCTTGAGTATCGTAGCTGCCTTTGGCTTCCTTTTTTTGGGGATTCTGCTTGCGATTGATCCTGAGGTGCTGGAAGGATTCGTTTTATTGTAGATGTCCTCGACCATTTGAGAGAAATCGACAGTGCTAGGGAACGAATCAAAATTCGGGGTGTAAGATGGCAGTGTTGCTGGAGTTTGTCCACCGTATGCGCCAACATTGGCAGTATGAGCAGGCTGATCCCTGGTATCTTCAGGGATGGGTTGGAACATATAGGCACTAAAGGAAGGCTGGTTTCCGACAGTCACTGCATTTAGAATGTTAGTTGGTACTTGGGCTGTTTCGATGAAGCCGCCAAGCGTTCCTGAGTTCGTGCGTTTCAGCGTTCCCGTATGAAATGCTGGCTGCGAATCAAAGACTAGACCTTCCGCCTGTGCTTGACTAGCAACCACTGCGTTCCAGTGGGCACCTTTGAACAAAGTGAGCTGGGGAAGGTTTTTTGTACCGGTTGGGTGAGCAACAGTCGCTGTCCATCGGCTGGGAATCCACCTTTCAAACGTAACGGTTTCTGCATCTAAATGGTTTAAATCTATATTGCTTGGATCAGAAGGTGGTAATCTTGTGTCAATGCTTCCCAGGATTTCAGCATCACGAATTTGCTTCCCAGTTCGCTGATAGGTCTGTTGGCCATATTCAACCTCAACGGTGTAATTAAAACTAACACCGTAAGTATGCATATATTTCTCAGGAACGTCCTCCCAGCCACGCATGAGTCCCTGATTGAATTGCTTATTCTGTTGAGGAGCGAGATTCCCTTCTACATCAGCGTCTTGTCCCTCCATCAGGGTATGTTCAACCAGATGTCCTCCATCGTAAATATTGCCGATATTTGTTCGATTAAAAAAACAGCATTCTGAAAGCGCTATGCCCTTGGCAACGGCTAAAGCCGTATCGCATCTCTCATCAGTTGGTTTGCTCTCAGATTATTTTATACTTACTTAGGCTACCCCACTCCAACTCATATAAGGCAATTTCGCTGCAGTCGCCCGAACTTTCTCAGAAGCAGCAACCAACTGTCCGCAGGCATCCCAAGTACCGGCAACAAACATGTTTTTCGCACCTTCGCCCATTAAGATCGGTGCAGTAAAATCACCAATTTGCACTTGCAAAGTTTCCAAGTTCACCCTCATTGATGCTTGAGGATTGCTTGTTAAGATTTCTTGCAATTGCTTGACAGTCGCATTATCAGCCGTAACGCAAGGAATACCCATCGCTACGCAATTACCGAAGAAAATTTCGGCAAAGCTTTCACCGATGAGTGCTTGAATACCCCATTTAGCGATCGCTTGTGGTGCGTGTTCCCTTGATGAACCACAGCCAAAGTTGCGGTTAACTACCAATATTTTCGCACCTTGATATTGGGGTTGGTCAAAGGCATGTTGTCCTTTAAGTGCTATTCTGTCATCAGCAAAAGCGTGTTCGCCCAAACCATCAAAAGTGACACAACGCAAATATCGGGCAGGAATAATGCGATCGGTGTCTATATCATTGCCTACCAAGGGAATACCGCGTCCGGAAACTGATTTAACTTCACTCACCATAAGATTCTTCTTGAAAAATGGGGACAAGGGGACAAGAGGACAAGGGAGACAAGGGAGACAAGGGGGACAAGGGAGATTAATAACTCAAAACTCAAAACTCAAAACTCTGTACTAAAGTAATTCCCTCACATCAATCACTTCGCCTTTCAACGCCGCTGCTGCAACCATCGCCGGACTCATCAACAAAGTTCGACCGGAAGCAGAACCCTGTCGCCCTTTAAAGTTGCGGTTTGAGGACGATGCACTAATTTGCCGTCCCTGCAGTTTGTCGGGGTTCATCGCAAGGCACATCGAACATCCCGGTTCGCGCCACTCAAATCCGGCTTCGACAAAGATTTTATCCAGTCCTTCGGCTTCGGCTTGCTTTTTCACCCTTTCGGAACCTGGAACTACGAAAGCTTTAATTCCCTCGGCGACGTGATGACCTTTTGCTACCTTCGCAGCTTCCCGCAAATCGCTTATTCTTCCGTTGGTGCAGCTACCAATAAAGCAGACATCAACTTTAGTACCTTTGATGGGTTGACCGGGAGCCAAATCCATGTATGTGTAAGCTTCTTCGGCAATGAAGCGCTCATCTTCGGGCATTTGTTCGGGTGTGGGCACTTGTTGGTCAACTCCGATACCTTGACCGGGGGTGATGCCCCAAGTAACGGTAGGCGGAATGTCGGCGGCGTTGAAAACTATGACATCATCGTACTGAGCATCAGCATCACTGCGAATAGACTCCCACCAAGCAACGGCTTTATCCCAATCTGCACTTTTGGGGGAAAAGTCCCTATCTTTGAGGTATTCGTAGGTAACTGTATCTGGATTGATGTAGCCGCACCTCGCACCGCCTTCGATGGACATGTTGCAGACGGTCATCCGTTCTTCCATGTTCATTTGTTCAAAGGTGGTGCCGGCATATTCGTAGGCGTATCCTACACCGCCTTTGACGCCAAGGGTGCGGATGATATGCAAAATCACATCTTTGGCGTAAACACCTGGTTTGAGAGTGCCGTTAACTTCAATTTTGCGGACTTTTAACTTGGATAGTGCTAGAGTTTGGGAAGCGAGAACATCCCGGACTTGACTTGTACCGATACCAAATGCGATCGCGCCAAATGCACCATGAGTTGATGTATGGCTATCTCCACAAGCAATGGTCATTCCTGGCTGTGTCAATCCCTGTTCTGGTGCAATTACATGGACAATACCCTGACTGCCAGAACCGATGTTATAGAATCTAATGCCATTTTCTTTACAATTATTCTCCAGCGCCTGCATCATTTCTTCTGCTAGAGTATCCACAAATGGACGTGCCTGATTTTCTGTAGGCACAATATGATCCACTGTAGCAACAGTCCGTTCTGGAAATAGTACTTTTAAACTCCGTTCCCGCAACATTGCAAAGGCTTGGGGACTGGTAACTTCATGAATCAGGTGCAGTCCAATAAACAGTTGCGTTTGTCCTGAAGGAAGTGTCCCTACAGTGTGTGAATCCCAAACTTTATCAAACAACGTGCCTTTGCTCATAACTTCAATCTACCCTTAAGCAGTCGGATCTATGATGTTATCAAAAAAGTGAACTACCCACCGCCAAGCTCAAAAGCTATGAAATGGGCTTAAAGTCATCCTTTAACCACAATAGAAAAGCTTGTTGCTCGTGTCCAATATATTTTTTACGTGTAACTAATATTTAAAAAATATCAGACCAGCAGTTGGGGAGGAAACCTGCACTCGAAGAGGATGGGAGTGAAAGTATTCGCGAGAAACATCAAAAGCCTCGGAACCTAACCCCACTTTGCCCCCAACCCCACAAGTAAGGAGACCCCTAGCCCACGCGGCTTCGCCTGGGTCGGGCAAACCCTCCAAATAATTTTTTATTTTATACAGGACTTACGCAAAAACTCTCTCAAACTCTCCTAAACTCCGTGTACTCTGCGTTCTCTGCGGTTCATTTTTGGGTTAATTTGCGTAAGTCCTATTATATTCTTATTTTTCCCTGTATCTTCACCAAAATAACCAGCCTTTATCTAAGTAATATTATTTAGATAAAGGCTTTAATAGTAACTTCACTCCAAATGGGTTACAGGTATCAATTTAAACTACATAATAGATATGTACAGGGATTTCGCATTCGCCAATAAACCCTAAAACTCATCTATCTCATCTATGTAAAGGGTTGAATCGAATACAAATAAAGGAAGAAAATATGCATAATCCCCAGACTTCGGTTCTAGAGCAATATCTCGCTGAGGATGTTTGTGTTGATTGGCAAACAGGAGACATTCCAGCTTGCCCAATTCCCATGTTTACTAAAGGTATGCAAGCGAACAGTTACTTTTTCGGACATCCTCAATGGGCTAAAGAATACTTTGAAACCAGCCATCGTAGTGAAACCTTCAAGGCACGCTGGCGGAAAGCAACTGGGAGTTGGGACGATAAGATTGTCGTTGATGTCGGTTGTGGTCCTGGGAACGTGTATGCATCAGTGGGTGGTTCGCCACGACTGTTGATTGGGGTTGATATCTCCCGTGAAACTTTGCAAATGGCGCGTCAAGTTGGTTATACACCGATTTTGGCTGACGCCCACCACTTACCGTTCATTGACGGCTTTGCAGATATAGTTGCAGTTAATGCAACTGTTCACCATTGTGATGATATGGGCAGAGTTTTGGCAGAAGCTGCGCGTATCGTGCGTCCTGGTGGACTGTTAGTTACTGACAAAGACCCCCAGCGTAGCGCCTGGAACTTCAAAGGTCTTGGTCTATTTTTACGTAATATACGGTTCCCATTTTACAAAATTCTTGGCAGTAAGTATTATATCCAACCTGACGAACGATATGCTCGCTGGAAAACCGAGATTCACAACCAACAACCAGGGGATGGAATCACACTAAAACTTTACTATCAAGTTTTGGAACCCCAGGGTTTTACGGTGAAGGTGTATCCTCACAACCATAATCTTGGTGTGGAAGTGCTTGAGGGTAAGCATGGTCAGTCACCTTGGAGACTGAGATTGGCTCAACGATTATCTGGTATCAATCCAGACTCACCATCAGCCGCACAATCAGTAATGTGTATTGCTAGACGGTCAAATTAAAGAGTTATGAGTTTTAAGTTATGAGTTATGAGTTAATTCATATCTTGCACCAACCTAGTCATGCACAACAAAAATCACCAAGTATTTATAGATTTTCGCAGTGCGAACAGATCCGCCAGGGACTATAAGTCCCTGTCTCGCACGCTTAAGTCCTCTATAAGAGGACTGAAAACTAAATTGATTTAACGTCAAATACATCACATTATTTTTGTCGATTCATGGTTTATGCGTTGCATGTGCATTCCGGTGAGTTAATTCAAAACTCTTAACTCATAACTCATAACTCCGCCCAAAGGGTGGTAAAACAACCATAGTGTCAGATGAAATCAAATTTTTAGCTTTGCTAAACCCAAATAACGAATGCCTTGTGGAGAGACTTGAAAACGACAAGGTAGAACTTCTAAACCGAGAGCGATCGCTTCTCGCAATAATTTACCATATACAGGGTCTGTACTATCGCCTGGAGCAAATTCTGTACAATCTCCCCGATTGATAAAGTAAAGCATGACTGCACGAGTTTGAGGTAGTAATGCCATTAATTCTCGCAAATGTTTTTGTCCCCTTGTTGTCTCGGTGTCGGGAAATAATGCTAAGGTTCCCTGGGACCAAGTTGTGTTTTTCACTTCTAAATAAATTGGGCGGCTGTGATCAATTTTATTATCAATTAATAGTATTTCACTATTTGTTGGGGCAAACTCTAAGTTAAGTTCAAGTTGAGGAGATTTTTGTATTTCTTTGAGAGATGGAGATAGATAAAAATCTACTCGGCTTTTTTTATCTTGTCCGTAAACTACTTCGCCTTTGACTTGGCTGTAGTCTCCTAATTCTGGAAAAAGATGTTTTTGTAGCGCTAGTTTAACTATTCGATTGGGCAAAGCTGTATTGACGCCTACCCAAGTTGGTTCGCTATCATTTACCTGAATTAATTCTAAAGTGTAAGCTAATTTGCGTGTGGGACTATCACTTTTGGAAAGTTGTACTGCACTACCAATAGTGGAAACTCCTGTCATTGGTCCTGTATTTGGACAATGGGCTGTCACGATTTCGCCAGTAGGAAGTTGAATATCTGCAAAAAAGCGTTTGTAGCGTTTTAGCAAAATACCGGGATACAGGGTTGGGTAACGATAAAGCCAATCAGTCATTAGTTAGGAAGCGCGGAGTTAGGAGGCGCCCAGGCGCGGAGTTATCTTGCTCTTATTTTTTGTTGAAAATCGGTTTTTTGTCAAATAGCGATCGCTTAATTTTTCAATTCATTAAGCTACCCAGAATATATATCTTATATAACTACGGTGCGCTAGTGGTGATAAATCAAACAACTGGTGAGAAAAATATTAGAATGATTGCAATTGGGTGCCACTCAACCAAATAGCGATCGCGTCTGGATAGGTACAGCCAGCGGATTGTTTACCTGCAAACCAAGTCCAGAATTGCAGCTTTGCATCAATACCGAACAAGAAAACATTCGCGCGATCGCCCTCAATTCAGATAATAGCGAAACGGTTTGGGTGTTGAGTTGGTCGCGGGGTATCAGTAAGTTCCAATCTAATGATTTCTTAGAAGACTATCATTTCCAACCCCCCAATTTGCCGCTATTATTAGCAATTGGTCAAGACGGATACCCTTATGTTCTCACACGAGCATTATGGCGATTGAAAAAAGAAAATTACGAGAAAATATCTCAGGGAATTCCCTCAGACAGTCGCGTATGAACACAAACATCTGATAATGTTTGGTGCATAAGTACAGAATGAGGATTGTACCGTTTAATCGGTAACGAATGGCAATTTGTCGGCGAACAACCCGGTCCTCTCATAGCAGCAATCTACGCCCTAACTGTCTTCCAAAATATTCTCTGGGTAGCAACTGCAAACGGTCTTTGGACATTGCAGGAAAAGAAGTGGGTTCAGCATAAATTACAACTACCGCCCGTCTGGGCATTAACTCCCTCTCTGCGTGAGGAGGCACTCTGGCTCGCCTGTGAAGACGGTGTTTTTTATTACAACTTATCAACTCAGGATACTAGCAAACATTACACCCGCATCAACTCCGGACTGGCAAGCCATCGAGTTACAGCCTTAGTTGAAAGCGATCGGGCTTTATAGATTGTTAGCCAAGCTGGTATTAGTCGCGTTACATAAAAGGCATCTAGCATCTAGCAGAGGGGAGACGGCTGTGGGGTGTGGGGCGACGAGTGTGGGGGAGAATTATCTCTCAATGCCCAATGCCCAATGTCCAATGCCCAATGCCCAATGCCCAATGCCCAATGCCCAATGCCCAATCCCCAATGCCCATTTTCATATTTGGTGGTGTTATGAACAATCAATACGATACCCTCAAAGACAAACTAATTGTCCCAATTGACCTGGGTACAACCAACTCCGGCATTTCATTGTACCAGGAGGCAGCAGCCCTCCTGTAGTTGCGTTCCTAGGGTCTCTCTGCCTGGGAACGAGAACCGACTGGGCTTTGAGTTGAAGTTGACACCAATGGCAATAGGACCCCATCCCACAAGAGTTATGTTTAATTTGGTTATGCAAAGCCCGATATTTTTCAGCTTACCTTCCCCCCTCTTCCCCTCCCCCCCTCTTCCCCTCCCCCCCTTGATTTGCGATAATCGGGGGATGCAATTTTTTTCTCGGTTTTTTACTACTTTTGTTGCAGTTATTCTGCTACCAATTTTCATGGTTGCTGCGAAAACCCCCAATGTCACCCCTGGGGACAACCTCGTTGTTGAGGGAATTCCACCAATTACCGCGTCGCTGGTTGAAACGGTCGAACGCTATACACAGTTTCGTGCTGCTAGTTTAGCAAGTTGGCATCCCACCCGCCGCGAAATGCTGATTTCGACGCGCTTTGCTGATACACCCCAGGTGCATTTAGTCAAGTTTCCCCTAGGAAGTCGCAAACAAATGACGTTCTTTTCGGAACGCGTTGATGGGGCGAGTTTTGAACCGACGAAAGGGGAATATTTTGTCTTTAGTAAAGATGTTGGCGGTAATGAATTTAGGCAAAATTACCGTTATGATTTGGCGACAGGCGATGTTGTATTGCTGACTGATGGTAAGTCCAAAAATAGTGGCGGTGTGTGGTCGAATCAAGGCGACCGGATAATTTACACCTCCACCAGACGCACGGGTAAAGATAACGATTTTTACATTATCGACCCGAAAAACCCTCAAAGCGATCGCCTGTTAGCAAAAGTCGAAGGTGGCGGTTGGGGTGGCTTGGATTGGTCGCCGGATATTGACGGTAAATACAGTAATATTACTTATGTGAGATGAGGCGGAACCTCTAGGATAGCATTCTTTGGCAGAGTCAGGGAACGAGAAATACTCGTTTGAGAGGTTCTGATACTCGCTGATGAGGATAAAAGACTGATAAATCAGGTTCTGATACTCGCTGATGAGGATAAAAGACTGATAAATCAGGTTCTGATACTCGCTGATGAGGATAAAAGACTGATAAATCAGGTTCTGATACTCGCTGATGAGGATAAAAGGCTGATAAATCAGGTTCTGATACTCGCTGATGAGGATAAAAAGCTGATAAATCAGGTTCTGATCTGAAAACGGATATATCGAAAACTCGAAGTTTCCTCTCGTGCCAAAATGGTAGCCCAGCTTTTCTCAAACACTTGCAATACGCAATAAATTCCCTGCATTCGTTGTCACGATATAGGCATTATCCCAAACCGCCACCCCAGAAGGAATTCCCAAACCGGCGTCGCTGAGGTTGATAATGGTGGAAATAGTACCATCAGAATTCACTTGCAAAAGACTTCCGCTATTACTAGTAACTATCAGCTTGGTATCTACTTCTACCAAGCCAAAGGGAATGCCAAAACCTGCGTTTGCCAAATTTACAATCGGTGTTACCGCACCATCAAGGCTGACTCGTAATAAATTGCCACTTTCACAACCGACGATAAAACCGTCATTGCTTGCAGTCACGGCGAAAGGTGTGCCAAAATTTGCCATATCCGCCAAAGTGGAAATAAAACCATTACGCTGTACTTCGATCAGACGCCCTTGAGAGGTGGAAACATCATCTGCAATGGCGACAACATAGAAGCCATCTCCCGCCGCTACGCCAAAACATCCGCCAAAGCTGCCATATACTGACGATAAATCAGCTACAGTGTAGAAAAAACCACTTTTAGTTACCCGCAACAAGCGATCGCCCGTTTCTAAAGCGGAAATAGTCACCAAAAAATTGCCATTGTTCTCAACTATACCAAAGGGAATGCCATAACGAGACACATCAGCCAGTGTCGTCACGTCTCCATTTTGACTCACCTGTAGTAAATGCTCGTCTAAAGTTGGCACAATCATGTTACCCTCACTGACTGCAACTGCCTGCAAGGTAATAATTTTCAGTTTTTGGGCGATGATTGATACCTTTGTTGTCCCATCAACTTTCTTTGAGTCTGTTGGGTATAAATTTTCGTTACCCATTAAGTAGTCCCTTCCCCCTTAACTGAACTTGATTGCGATTCTTATATCTTGCACCACAGTTTTCGCAGCAAAAATCGCAGCCGAAAAACCTTATTATTTCTACACTCCCACTGAACTTGATTGCGATTGGCACTCACAATTGAAAATGAGTCAAAATGAAGCTGAGTATTTATATATTAAAGAGCGATCGCACTAATTCAGGTGTGGAAATTCTATGAATCAAGAATTTTACAATCAAGGATTGGAAAAAGCACGTCAAAAGGACTACCCTGGCGCTATTGCGGAATTTAGCCGCGCTTTGCAGGAAGATCCTTATTTTGCTGAAGCTTATTTGCAGCGAGGTTTGGCATATTATGACTCAGGTGCAACTCTGTTGGCTGTTTCCGATTACACCGAAGCCTTAAAACTAAATCCCGAAAGCGTACAAGCATACTATAGTCGTGCATTGGCGCGAATGGTGTTAAAAAATTTACCGGGGGCGCTGGCGGATGTGGAACAAGCAATTCGCCTGAATTTAAATTATGCGGCGGGTTATAATTTGCGAGGAATAGTGCGCCGCAAAGAAGGGAATGTTCGGGATGCGATCGCTAATTTCAAAAAAGCCGCAGAATTATATTTAGAACAAAAAGATACAGAAAATTGCCGTCAATGTCTGGAAAGAATTAAACAATTGCAATCTCCAGCAAAACCTGTTTCCGTACAAGTAAATTCTCCAACTGCGCCCATTATATCAGAAAAGGAATATTTCACGCAGTTATTAGAACAGGCGGAAAATGGAGATACACGCGAAGCGATTGAGAGTTTAAATTGGTTATTGCAAATCGATCCGCAAGATGGACAAGCATATTGTTGTCGGGGAATTGTGCGTTGCAAACAGGGATATTATCGGGATGCAATTTCCGACTTTAATCAAGCATTGCGGTTCGATTTTCAAGATGCAATTGTTTATCGCAACCGGGGAAGAGCGCGTTCATTAATAGGAGATAATACAGGAGCGATCGCAGATTTTAATCAAGCACTGCAAATCCAAGCCGATGATGCCTTAGTTTATGTTGCCCGAGGCAACGTCTATCGGGCAATGGGCAATCATTACGGTGCGATAAAAGATTATACTCAAGCATTGCAACTTAATCCCGACGATGGCAAAGCTTATTACAATCGTGGCATTTCCCATGCTTGCTTAGAAGAAATGGAACGCGCCATCGAAGATTATCAGAGTGCAGCCAGTAAATTTTGTGAACAAGAAGACTGGCAAAATTACCATCAAGTTTTAAATAGCTTGAAAAAAATTAATTCCAGCATACCAGCATCAATAAAAGCGAAATATAGTATAATGCGCCAGCGTTTATTGAGAATGGTAGGGGGATATTGGGAAATTGCCCAACGATTGATAGACCAAGCAAAATATGATTATCCGGGGATGTCAGACGAGTGGTATTTAGAAAAAGTGATTAGTGACTTAGAACGCGATCGGGGCATGTAAAATCAGAGTTAAAAGTTAGGAGTTAGGAGTTAAGAATTAAGAGTTAAGAGTTATAAATTGTAGGTTGGGTGAAGGGTCGTCAACTTCAGTCAATTTTGGTTTTACCCCTCGACCGGGTAATTCCCAAAGCCCTTCGGGTCCGAGCTTCTGCCATTTATGTAAGACTTCTTTTTCCTGTTTGTGGAGTCCAATTAAAATGAACTGCTATTTTTTCTACGTACCAGCCATGTGCATTCAATCTGATGACTTCTGCTCTGTCTTTCACTTTCTGTGGCACATCCGCAGTTCTGAGTTTTAGCAGGCTGCGGTCTTGCTCACTAGTGAGGAATACCCTTAAACGAGCGCCCATATACAAGTGACCTTAGTAGATGCATTCTACGTATTTACTTATCTTCACATAGTTTGGTTTTTTTATGCCGACTTACTTATTTCAGGTAACGCATAATTAATTTTCACTTTTATGTCTAATGAATAATCTTTTGATAGACTTGATATTTCTTTCGCTCTTATTTTTGTCTCCCTTGGCTGAAAGCTGAAGCATTCCTTTCTTGGGCGTGCTACCCATGACCCGCAAATGTCTTTACAATCTCGAAGCCCGTATTCTCAAAGGTTTTTAAGGATTAATCGTTGTCGGTGGACTTGTCAAAATTCCAGTCATACCCGCTTTTGTGTCTAATCAAAAGAATTGACAAGAAAATCAAAATTTTTTTCATTTAAATAATTTATTCATCTTGTTATATTTTGGTTGAGTAGCGTCAAATTCCGGTTTTGGCTTTGCTCTCATGTTTGTGGGGCTGATAACTACATATAACAAGACCCAAATTTCACGTTGTTACATCCTTTGCTTTCGCCAGCATTTAAGATTCGCACAATAAAAGCAAATTCGTAGATTGAGTTTATGAGTTTAGCGGTTTAGAGTTTCAAGTTTTATGCATTAATCAAACCTCAAAATAACTCGAAGAACCTAAAAATACTTTTGTTTTCATCGTGATTTATTTAACAAGACAGCATTAAAAAGCTGCCTTCAGTTTGTCCTGCTTATATCGACATAACTGAATAACTGCTGAATCTGTGTAAGCAATAAAAGGAGTAATTCCCATGAGTGAGAACAGTATCCAAGGCAACGGCAATTGGTACTATACAGATGGTAAATGGGTGTCTGATGAAGGTGCAGACTTAAGCGTGGCTGATGCCTTCGCTAGTGGTAACCCCCCTGCTGGTTATATTCCTGATAACGCTGGTGGTAGCGCTAGTGGTGGTAGCGGTGGCAGTAGTGGCAACCCCTTTGCAGGTGGCAGCAATCCCTTCATCGGTGGTGGTGGAAACGTATCTACTACCAGTGAAGATGGTCAGTATACCTTCAACTATACTCGGACTGCGGACGATCGCAGTTTAGTTCCTGATGATAACAACCCCTTCTCTCAATTACTCGGCGTCCTTGGCGCTGACAGTGACTCTTTAGCTAGCGGTAGCAATCCTTTCGCTGGTGGTAGCGCTGGTGGTAGCAGTCCCTTCAGTGGTGATAGCACTTCCAGTAGAGACGGGAACCCACAATTAGGTGGGAACAACCCCTTCGCTGCTGGTGGCAGTGGCAACTCAGCGTCAGGTGATAGTGGTGGCAACCTCCCTGCCAACTTGCCGATTCGTAACGCCCCCCCATCCTCCACAGGTGATAGCGTCCTACCAGAAGCCCCTGGAGGTCTAGCCGTACCATACAACAGTGACAACTGGATATCCGATCTTAAAGATTTAGAATCTGGTGAACCTGGTGCAAATACTGGCGACAACACAGGCAGTGGAAATGGCAACTGGTTTTACGGAAGTAACAACACTGCCAACGGTAATGGCAACTGGTACTTTAGTGATGGCAACACCAGCGACGGTAATGGCAACTGGTTTTACGGTAGTGGCAACACTGCTAACGGCAATGGTAACTGGAACTTTGGTAGTGACAACACTGCCAACGGCAATGGCAACTGGCAAATAGGTGATTCCAACACCATTAACGGTAATGGCAACAGACCCAGTGGCAGTGGCAACAATATCCTTGGTAATGCCAACACTTCCAACACCAGTGACAGCAGTTTACTTGGTAATCGCATTGAAGCCAGTGATGATAGCAAATCATACATTGGTAATGAAGACTGGTCTTTCGACATCCTTGACAAACTGAATTCCGTTCAAATGGGTGCGTCAGGGGTAGGTAGTGATGTCCAAAATTTGCTTAACCATCCTGACATAATATCAACCACCATGAGCAAAGAAGGCTTTTCTAATCCCACCTACTTAACGAACCCGGATTATCAATTTAATTCTTCTGGTGGCATATAGCCTAATACGGTTCAGTTAAGGCTAAAAACTAAAACTGGCGTAGGTTGGATTTCGTTACTCACCCAACATTCTCCGGACTCTTGTTGGGTTCCGACTGCCTACGCCAACCTACAATCATCGTTAACTTAATATAGCAGTCCTAAATCATTCGTCATAAACTTCGATTAAGTAGCTCAACATAAATAAACTGAAAAAGCAGAAACCCGGTAACTTTTGCGAAACCGGGTTTCTAACTCCGCGTATTTTACGTTGAATTTGGTTGTCCTACTTCTCAGAAATCAAATATGATAAGCAATTAAGAAAAATTGATATTATAAGTTGAAGATTTTTTTTAATTCCAAACTCCAAATTTCTAACTGAAAACTCCCAACTCCTAACTCCTAACTGCTAACTCCTAACTTTTCTACAACCCATTACCAATTAAAATAAACCCCGCCCAATAATAGGGATGCTGGTAAACATTGCTGTCGATTAAAGACAATTGCGCTTTTTGTAAAGCTTCCGCTTTGCCAAGTTTATCCTGTTGCAATGCCGCATAAAAAGAATTCATCAACGCTTGCGTACCGTCATCAGAAACTTGCCACAAAGAAGCCACAGCCGCTTTTGCACCCGCTTCTTCCATCACATAACCAAATCCCAAAATTTCTATCCCGTCGCCTAACTCTCCCCCCAATCCAGTTTCGCAAGCACTCAGCACCACCAAATCAGTATTATTAAGATTCCAAAGACGTACATCACTAAAATTAGCCGCCTCGCCATCACCAAACAAAATAAAAGACTCGTCCGGTTTACCCGTGACAAAAGCAGCATGGGTAGCAAAGTGAAGGATAGAGTAATCACTCATCCGCTTAATCGTCTCTTTTTTACTAAAGTCTCCATTCAGTAGTTTTGCTGAACCGGGAAAAGCTGCTGTCAAATTTTCTACTTCCTTTTCGGCAAAGGGCAATCCGCCAAACTTGAGAGTACGCGTACCGACTTTCACGTTGTAACTTCCCTGACTGAAAGCACCCGCTAAAATTTTCAAAGATTCAGAACGCTTATCCAAGTCCGTGAGACTAAGAGCAGTAATATTATTTACCCGATACTTCTGTGCCAACCACTGTTTGCCATCATAAAGCGCGGATAAAGGAATGTAGCGCAATTGCCCATCTGGCGCATAAATAATAGTTTTTGCATTCGCTTCTTTGAGAGCCGATTCTATCGGTTGAATTAGCAAATTGTAGAGCTTTTGCCCTGGTTGTTTCGCATCTTTAGTAGGATTCATCAAAGTATTGCGAAATTCGACAATAGCGCTGCTAAGTTCTTGGCGGGTTACAGATACAGTGCGACGGATGGGAGGAGTGTAGGAAGTAACTAACACCAATTCCAAGCGGTCTTCAAGAATGAGAGGATATAGAAGAACTGCGTCAAAATTCAGTTCCTTGAGATTATTTTGCAGACGCCGTAATAATTTTGGGTTGAGGTTTTCGCCGCCAGTGGTGCGGTTAAGTTCCTGCAGGTGAGCCATTACTTCGGGACTGTCGAGAAACTTGACAAAATCTTTTAAAGTTGATTTTTGATTTGCTTCTAATTCTTGGCGTCGCGCTTCTTGCTGTGGGGTGCGTTGGGCTTCAGGAACTTTTTGCAAATCGCTAAGTTCTTTACCCATTTTTACAACATCGGTGACATTAGTATTGAATTTATCTACAAGTTGCTTTTCTGGTGGCTTGTATTCAATGGGCTGTATTGTGTTACTTGCGCCCCGCACATTATGGAGATAATCATCTAGTTCTTGAACTTTGAGCAAATCAAGAACTCCTTGCGCTTCCAATACGCGGTCTTTCTTCAGCAACAAATCACCCAAACGGCGATGGGTGTTTGCAAACTTATTTGCATATGATGATAGATTAACTTGCTGTTTTGAGGGTAGTTTTAAATCTCGCTGCGGCAAAGCCTGTATATTTTGCCGAACAGTCTGCATCATGTTAACCGATTGTTTATAGAAAATAATCGCTAACTCTGGCTGTTTTTTTGCTTCTAGCAAAGAACCAATTTGATCGAGAATTTCAGCTTCTCCCGGTAAGTCATCAGTTTCTTTGCTGATCGCTAAAGCTTCTTGATAAGACTCCAGTGCTTTGGGATAATCACCTTGCTTGTAGTGAATTAAGCCCATATTGGTGAGAATTTTCCTTTCTTGAGTCTTATCTCCAGCATCTTTAGTAATAGCTAAAGCTTGCTGATAATAATCCATTGCTTTGGCATAATCGCCCAACTTGTCATAAACTTGCCCAATATTTTTAAGAGTCGCGGCTTCGTCTTGACGTTGCCCATTTTTTCTAAAAATATCTAAAACTTGCTCAAAAGTTGCCAAAGCTTCTTTAAACTTACCTTGATTGAACTGCTGAAGACCCTGTTTTTGGAGATTTAACGGCTCCTTGCTTTGGGTTTGCACCTGTGTTATGGAGGACTCTTGAGTAATTTTTACACAAGAGACTAGGGAAGTCAGGGAAAGCAGTACAATGGCAAGGGCAACGCGTCTGAGATGGTAAAACATTCTTCAGCCCTCCAGCAATGAGGAGTGCAGATTACTCCCTCAAATAATATCTATATATAACTGATATCTTAAAAGTACTTATGCAGTTAATTGGGGCATTGTTGCGCCAGTGCTGCGCTTTTGGTTTCCCGACCCAGGCATCTGGCGTCCCTTGGGCATTGTTGCGCCAGCGCCGTGGTGAGGCAGCACGGTCAAGGTCCGGCAGTCCGTTGGTGAGGCAGCGCGGTCTTGGGGGTTTCCCCCATGAGCGACTGCCGTGCATGCTTCGCGTTCAATTACAGCTTCTCTATTTCTCAAATTTTTCCACTGTTCCAAAGGCAAAACCATTACATCGGGAACCCTAGAAGTATCTCGCCTCCCAACTTGAGGAATTCTGACACCAACAGCAGCTTGACGTGCAACCCAATTTAGCCCCAGTCGCTCGATTTCTGCTGTCAGCGATCGCTTCAGAAAGTGAATAATTTCGCCATGCTGTCCACGCCCTTGACCGATTGTGATTAATTCCCCGCGTTCCAATTCATAACGGGTATCCGTCCCATCGTCGTATTTTAAATATTCCTCAAAGGTAACTATCTTATTAGTTGTAGTCATTTTGCTACCTGCCTTGTAAATAGGGGAAGGGGAAAAGGTGAGTCAGCGCGAAGTCTGCAGTCGGGAAGATTCCCCCCGGATCGCTTCGCGCCCTTGGTAGGGTTTCCCGAAGATTGGCGACTGCGAAGTGCGAAGGGGAAAAGGGAGGAGACTATTTACATGCTTGGCGGTGAATTTTATTTATCAGCTGCAGAGGCGCAGCCTCTTTGAATGCATTCCCAGGCTACTGCCTGGGAACGAGAAATGAGAAAATAATTATTCCAAATTTTGCAAACCCATCGCAATTTTACTGTGCTTTTCTATTTGCCCCATAACTTGTTTTGCTCGTTGAATTACCACCTTTGGTAAACCCGCCAATCTTCCCGCTTCAATTCCATAAGATTTATCAGCGCCACCCGGTTGGACTTGGTGCAAAAAGATAATTTGGTCGGGTAACTCCTTCACCGTCACTTGATAATTCGCCACATTTGATAACATTCCCGCAAGTTCATTTAACTCATGATAATGAGTCGCAAAAATCGTTCGCGCCCGAATATCCGTCGCTAAATATTCCGCCACAGCCCAAGCAATCGAAAGACCATCAAAAGTCGCCGTACCCCGTCCAATTTCATCTAATAATACCAACGACCTAGAAGTAGCATGATTGAGAATATTTGCCGTTTCATTCATCTCCACCATAAAAGTAGATTGACCAGTCGCCAAATCATCCACCGCACCCACACGCGTAAAAATGCGATCGCATACTCCCAACCTAGCAGACCGCGCCGGCACAAAACTTCCAATTTGCGCCATCAACTGAATCAACCCCACCTGTCTTAAATAACAACTCTTACCACTCGCATTCGGACCGGTAAGAATAATCAGGTCAGGAGGTGACCAGATGGGGAGATGGGGGGACAAGGGAGAGGGGGGAGAGGGGAGAGACAAGGGAGAAGAATTATTACCTCCTTGTCCTCCTTGTCCTCCTTGTCCCCTTCTCTCCTCCTCTTCCTCCGCGTCCTTGGCGTCTTGGCGGTTAATTCCTCCCAACTCCGTCGAATTTGGCACAAAAAACCCCGCCGGAAGCGACTGTTCCACCACCGGATGACGCCCATCCACAATCAAAATCTCCCGTCCCTCAATCATCGACGGACGACAGTAACCTTGATGCACAGCCAACTCAGCCAACCCACACAACACATCAGCCGCCGCCACCGCCCGAGAAAGATTGCGAATTACCTCCGCTTCTTTACCCACCTCATCCCGCAACGCCACAAAAATCTCATATTCCAACTGATTTAAATCATCCCGCGCCGTCAGAATTCGCGCTTCCCGTTCCTTCAACTCCGGTGTAATATAACGTTCTTCATTCGTCAGAGTTTGCTTGCGAATGTAATTGTTGGGAACTTGGTCGGCTTTGGCACGAGAAATACTGATGTAATAACCAAAAGTCTTGTTAAATCCCACCTTCAGCGTTGGAATTCCCGTTCTTGCCCTTTCATCAACTTCTAAATTGGCAATCCATTGCTGGTCTCCTTCCACAGTCGCTTTGCGCTCATCCAACAAAGAATTCACACCAGCACGAATTAACCCACCTTCCTTAATTTGAATTGGCGGTGATTCTACCAAATGAACGTGTATCTTTTGTGCCAAATTTTCCAAAACAGCCGGTACCTTTTGCAAAGCTTTTAAAAAAGGCGATCGCGCTTCTGCCACTAAACTAGCTAATTGAGGCAACCGCGACAAAGAATCAGCCAAAGCCATTAAATCTCTAGCATTCGCAGTTCCAGACCCCGCCCGTCCCGTCAGCCGTTCCAAATCGTAAATTTGCCGCAACAATTGCCGCAAATCCTGACGCAACATCGTATTTTCTACCAATTCTTCGATGGTTTCTTGCCGCGAGCGAATGCCTTTAACATCAAGTAGCGGTTGTAACAACCACCGCCGCAACGCCCGACTGCCCATCGCCGTACTCGTTCTATCTAACGCCCACAGTAAGGAACCGATAAAAGTACCATCGCGAACCGTTTGCGTAATTTCAAGGTTGCGACGTGTTTGATGGTCTACAATCATGTAGTCCGTAAGCGTGTAGGTGCGTAACGCTTGCAGGGGAACTGGGTTTTCTTTTTGCGTATCTTCCAAGTATTCTAAAAGACCGCCAGCCGCGCGAACGGCGAGGGGGAGATGGTCGCAACCAAGACCTTCAAGCGATCGCATTTTAAATTTTTGCAATAATCTGGATCTAGCTTCGCCAGCAGAAAAAGGAATTTGCGATCGCAAAGCATAACAAAAGTTGGGAGGCAAACATTCCGGCAGATGTGGCGATTTTTCACCCGGACGCAGCAAACTACCCAAATCCGGCGCATTCGTCGGAATTAGTACTTCCGAAGGTTGCAAGCGCATCAATTCTTGGGTGAGGTGTTCTAAATCACTGCCTTGGGTAGTAAGAAATTCCCCAGTAGAAATATCTGCATAAGCTAAACCCCAATGGTTGGCAGCAATTACCACAGATGCCAGGTAATTATTGCGACTGGCTTTCAGCATGCCATCTTCCAGCAAAGTGCCTGGGGTGAGGATGCGCGTGATTTCGCGGCGCACCAACCTACCAGCAGCTTCCGCCGCATCTTCAACTTGGTCGCAAATGACAACAGCATAGCCTTTTTCTACCAATAAGGTAGCGTGGCGTTCCCAAGAGTGGTGCGGCACACCGGACATCGCCACCCGTCCCTGTTCCCCGGCTTGCTTGCTGGTGAGGACAAGTTCCAATTCTTGCGCCAGCGTTACAGCATCTTCAAAATAACATTCAAAAAAATCTCCTACCCGATAAAGCAAAACCGCGTGAGGATACTTTTCTTTAGTCTCGATATAATGCTGGTACATTTGACTGAGCTTAGTGCGATCCACCGTACGATGGTCACAGATAAATGTACTCGCGTCGGGTTTGGTGGGTTGGCTTGCAGAGTAGGAAGCTGTCATAGATGCTAACGGCAATACGCAAGGAAAATTCCACAATATTCGATAATAACCCGATCGCACTGTTATCTTGACATTGGCTCAAGGTTTATTCATGGTTTTTGGTTAATTGAGGAAAGCTGCAATACTAGTACAATTCGTCAGAGGGCACGAGGCATACTGCCCCAGGGCTGAGGGCAAAGGGTTGAGGGCTGAGGGCTGAGGGCAGAGGAGCCACTGCGGTGCCTTTCTTTCCCCCGGTTGAAGCATGTGGCGTGGCAGAAGGAATATTGGTTGTTTCGTAAGCTTTTCAACCTTTTTCAAGTGGATGGTTGTTTCCGCCACGCTGCAATACTAGTGGTCAACCGCTTTAGTGGACGACCGCATTAATGCGTGATGGCTTATCAGAAACCGGGTT
The DNA here is from genome assembly GCA_044006015.1 of Heteroscytonema crispum UTEX LB 1556. Lineage (GTDB taxonomy): Bacteria > Cyanobacteriota > Cyanobacteriia > Cyanobacteriales > Nostocaceae > Heteroscytonema > Heteroscytonema crispum. The sequence continues at coordinate 45,172 of JBIPDF010000014.1, read as the reverse complement.
TCGCAAGAGTTACCCGGTTTCTAGCCGAGAGTTATCACGCACGCTTTGCGGTAGACTATTAGTTTTAACGAGTTTGTGTATCGTCAAAACTCTGTAGACTGACTGGAATACATCATTTCACCATGATGTAGTTAAAATACTACGTATTTAGAGATTTTCCAACTGCGTTCACATGGGCCTGGGACTAAAAGTCCCAGTCGAAAGCGCGTAAGTCCTCTGTCAGAGGACTGATATTATTGTGTGGTCAAAATTATCACTTTGGATTTGGTGATTTGTGGTTTATGCGTAAAGGTGCAAGATATAAGCCTCTTATGGGCGCGGTTTACGCTCTCGTTACAAATGGATATTCACTTTCTTATGAGACGTGATGCGTAAAACCCCCGAATTCTATGGCGAAAAAGTGAAGAAATCCCTATCTACTAGAACGCATATCTGCCCTCATTGCGGATACGTGGAAGATAGGGACGTGAACGCTAGCATCAACATTCTGAAATTAGGACTAACTACGGTGGGGCACACCGGAAGTTACGCTTGGGGAGATTTGCCCTCTTGGGCGATTGGTGCAAACCTGTCGTCTAATGGCGAGTCATTGAACCAAGAATCCCCGTCTCTTTAGAGCGGGGAGTGTCAATTTCGCCTTTTTCCTTTTCCCTTTTCCCTTTCCCCTTTTCCCCTTTTCCCTTTCCCCCGTATTTCTTAAGAGTAGAAATGTTGCATGTGCAACGTGTTTACAACCCATCACGCATTAATGCGGTGGTCTACTAGGCATTTAATTGACTACTCTTAAGGCATACTAGACAGAATTGGACAGTGAGAGGAGGTGTTAAATTGCGTTTGCGAGTTTTGACACTTGCCGGGTTGATAACGTTAGCTATTTTGGTGGTAATGCCAAAAGCGATCGCTCAGACCCCTTTTTTACCCAAGCCAGAACCGAAGACCAGTTTAAGCGGCTCAAATACTACAATGGTGTCTGCCTGCGTCCAGTTAGATGGTCGCTGCATGTTTGAAATCACGGCACGAAGGACGGAACTTCCCAGCCGATTGCGAAGTACACAACAAATTTTGACTCAAATTAGTCATAATTACTTTCAAGCATCGGCGTCAGATTTAAGCGTGCAAGTTCGACAAACAAAGGATTTAAAACCAGTCATTGTTGTCAACAACCAACCACTTTTGACTATCACAGACGAGGATGCCAGTCTGCAAAAGTTAGATAATTTAACATTGGCTGGGCAAATTGCCCGCGATTTACAGCAAAACCTAAAACGGGCTAAACAAGAGCGACAACCTAAATTTTTAATCCGGGAAGCTAAAATTTCTGGTGCAACGGGACTGTTGATGATTGTCAGTAGTTGGAGTTTAATTAAATGGCGACGCCGTGACAAAAAGCATTCATCACAGGCGATGCATCCAACTTCAACGGCAATCCAAGCCCTGATTAAAAAGCTCACTCAACAGCAACAGCAAAACCTCAAAGAAGTACAAGAGCGATTATTTCAACTAGCTCAAGTAGCTATTTGGGGAGGCGGTACGTTAATCATTTTGAATCGATTTCCATACACGCGATCGCTTTCTTTTGGAATTCTCAATGTTTTGCAATATCCTTTGAGATTGAGCATTGTCACAGCTTTAACTTACATGGCTGTTCGTCTGAGTTATGCTGTCATTGACCGCTGCACCTCAATGCTAGTGGATAGAAGAACTTTATTAAACCCAGAAACTACTAGAAGACTGCAATTAAGAGTTTCAACAATTTCTGGAGTTACCAAAAGTATTGCCACCGTTGCTTGGATGGCAATTGGCGTTTTATCAGCACTAATGTCCTTGGGTATAGATGTTATTCCCTTACTGGCTGGTGCTGGTATAGTTGGTGTTGCTATCTCTCTTGCCTCCCAAAACCTGATTAAAGATGCCATTAATGGCTTTTTAATTATTTTGGAAGACCAGTTTGCTTTGGGAGATATGATCGGCGTGGGAAATGCGGTAGGTTTGGTCGAAAACATGAATTTGCGGATGACTCAAATTCGGGATAGTGAAGGGCGCTTAATTACAATTCCCAACAGCGAAATTAAAATTGTTGCCAATCTTTCGAGTCGCTGGTCGCAAGCTGACTTAAATATTCCAGTCGGCTTCCACGCTGATATCGACCAAGCATTAGATTTGATTGCAACTGTCGGTTTAGAAATGGGACAAGACCCGATATGGCAACAGAAAATTATCGAACCGGCTAAAGTACTGGGACTAGATAATTTTAGCGATCGCGGTGTGATAGTTCGCGTATTGATTAAAACCAAACCCCTCAAGCAATGGGAAGTAGGACGAGAATACCGCCGTCGCATCAAAATTGCCTTAGACCAAGCCAATATGTCGATTCCTTTTCCTTAAGTCAAGCGCCCCTAGGAAGGGGCGCGACCTAATTAACTCATTTATTTTGAAAGTGAGACTCTCTGAATATCAAGTTCGGTATGTGTTGGGTTCCGCTACCCTTCACCCAACCTACAATTTATAACTTATGCATGTGTTGGGTTCCGCTACCCTTCACCCAACCTACAATTTATAACTTCGTTTCACCCAACCTACAATTTATAACTATAACTTTCAACTTTCACAACTCACCTAGAATTGCTATATAGCAGTCCTTTGCATCAGTAGTGAAAATTTAGAAACCCGGTTTCTGAAGCTTGTAATTTTCACAACCCATCTAGAATTGCTATATCTGTTCAGTTGATGTGTTGAATTTTAACTATAAGTTCTTGCAGCCTCCTCACTTATCACCTTTACAGGTTCCGACTCGATATCTTCCACTTTACTAAATCCTCCAACACGCCAACTATCAGCAACATCTTTAATAAAGCTGGCTAAGGGTATGGCAACTAACAAACCCAAAACTCCTCCCAACTTTGCCCCCAACAACAAAGAAATCACCACCCAAACAGGATTTAAACCTGTTAAATTACTCAAAATTCGAGGTGCAATAAAGTTAGAATTCACTTGGTCAATAGCAACAGCAAAACCTAAAACTTCTACCCCTAACCAAAAGTTTTGCAACGCCACCAACAAACTTACTATTGCAATACCTATCCCCGTACCAAAGGGAAAAAGCGAGAAAAACCCAATTACAATACCAAAAAGTAAAGCTAACGGCACTCGCAAAGCCAAAAATACTAGTGTAATTGCTACCCCTAACACCGCCCCCAATGTTGCCTGACCAATAAAATAATCTCGGAAATTTTCTCGCAATAATTGCCGCACTCGTTTTGCAATTATAGACGGAAACCACAGATAAACTCCGTCCCAAAGACGTTCGCCGTTTAATACCAAGTAAATAGTCAACACCACCGCTAACAGCACGTTGACAACAACATTAATGGTGTCAACTGCAAAACCGACTATTCTACCAGTAAAAGCCTGTATTTGGCTGGATAATCTATCTAAAACTTGGGTGATTAAACCACTTAAATTAATCGGAAGGTGCTGTTGATTTAAAGCCCAATCTTGGAAAGCTTGCAGTTGTTCCGTGCCAGAATCAATCCAACTGGGCAAAATGTTCGCTAATTCGTTTAGCTGTTGGATAATGCGGGGGACTAAGGTGATACCTAAACCGACTAAAATCACTATAGCTAATAGCAAAACTACCACTATAGCAAAGTTGCGTTTTACCCCTCGTTTCTGTAAAAACTGGATTGGATAGTCTAAAACAAAAGCTAGCAGGATGGCGGATGCAATAATGCTTACTAATGGTTGAAAATACTGTACAACCTGGAGTAATAACCAACCATTCAGAATGGCAAGGGGAAATGCCAATCCGATACTTAACCATCGCGGTAGTTTGTTTGCTGATTGCATCATTAGAAATTGTTGGTTGTTGGTTGTTGGTTGTTGGTGGTTGGTGGTTGTTGGTGAAGCGCGTACTGCGCTTTTGGTAACACTCGCGCAGGTAACTGGTTCTCCCGTTGGGTTGTTGGTTGTTGGTTGGTGGTTGGTGGTTGTTGGTGAAGCGCGTACTGCGCTTTTGGTAACACTCGCGCAGGTAACTGGTTCTCCCGTTGGGTTGTTGGTGAAGCGCGTACTGCGCTTTTGGTAACACTCGCGCAGGTAACTGGTTCTCCCGTTGGGTTGTTGGTTCACCAGCGCCCTTGGTAGGGGAGCCACTGCGGTCTTGGGGTCTCCCCAAGTGGAGCAAGTGGCGTTTTCCCGACCCAGGCGACTGGTTCTCCCATTGGGTTGTTGGTTGTTGATTGTTAGTTATTAACCACTAACCACTAACCACTAACCATTAACCATTAACTACTAACCACTAACCATTAACCATTAACCATTAACTACTAACCACTAACCACTAACCACTAACCACCAACTACTAACCACTAACTACTAATTATTTCCTCATTCATGAAATCCAGCATAATTCGCTGATGCACTGGTCCTAAAGGTCGCACTTCTCCAGCGTTTGCAGAATAACAACTACCCTGTTGAATATCTGACGGTGTTAATAAACCCATATCCCAACCTTCATTTAGTACCAGTTGATTGAATTCTACTTCTAACGGTGCATGGAAAACGTGACGCACCACCTTTTCATCGGGATAACAGCCAAACTCAAAAAAGGGTGGTAAATTATAACCGATTTCTTCTAAAATTTCTCGCTTTACCGCTATATCTGGAGTTTCGCCCGGTTCGATGTGACCGCCAAACAGCGCCCAATAACCGGGATAAAGAATAGTAGGAATATTGTCCCGCAGTTGCATCAGAAATTTGTTGTTTTGGTAGAGAATAGCGATCGCTACATGCACCTGTTGACTTGTCATAAAAAGTTTATATTTCTTTATCTTGCTAGCGTAGGTTCTAATTATTACTCTTCTTCTACATAAATTTCGCCAAACTCTTTGTTAGCCAAGGGAATACTTTGGTAACGCAGTTTACCTCTAACTACCACTTGCTCTCCCTCTCGCCAACCAGTTTGATTGGTTAAAACCCAGATTTTACCAGTTGAATCATTGATTTGATAAACCCGTTGCTGCAACAGTGGAACAATCTTTTCTACCTTGCCTTGAATATAAACGGTGCTGTTGTTTTGTTGTTGTGTCAGCGTGCGAATCGCAGTGACATTTGCACCGATCGCACTCATACCAAACTGGCTGATGTTACTACAACTAACTAATCCCGCTAACAGCAAACCAGTCAAAGTATGAAGTATGAAGGATGTAGACGCCCCAAAGGCGGCTTGCCGCAGGCTAGGATGAAGTACACGCCAATCAAAGCAATCTGGGGGTTTGAGAAATTGTGCTTTGTGCTTGAGATGTTCTCCACGGTAGTTGTTTGGTGGTTCTGTATCCAATTTTCCTTTTTTCATACTTTATCCTTTATCTTTCATCGTTTTTTAGCCAGTTTCCATTAATACTATGCCTTGAGTGTCAGAAACATATCTAAAGATTGACGCAACCAATCTGAGATGATAAACAATATGGTCTTGCTATTTGAGAAACGCCACGGTGATGGGCGTATTTCTGGGAATTCTCATGGACAAAACAACTGCCAAGCTACTTGATGGTAAAGCTTTAGCCGAAAAAATTCACTCAAAACTGTCTGAACGCATTACAGAACTACAACCTCAAATTGGACGCCCCCCTGGTTTAGCGGTGCTGATGGTTGGAGATAACCCAGCATCAGCCGCCTATGTACGCGGCAAAGAACGAGCTTGTTCTAAAGTGGGAATTGCCTCTTTTGGCAAGCATTTTCCCGCAGAAACCACCCAAACAGAACTAGAAGAAGTAATTGCTGCACTCAACCAAGATGAACGGGTAGATGGAATTTTGGTGCAGCTACCCCTACCCAATCACTTAGATGCTGTTACCCTTTTACATCAAATTGACCCCGACAAAGACGCCGACGGACTCCACCCTGTGAATTTAGGGCGACTGGTGCGCTTAGAACCAGGTTTACGCAGCTGTACACCATATGGTGTCATGCGGCTGTTAGAAGAATATGAAATTCAGGTGCAGGGGAAACGAGCGGTAGTGGTAGGACGCAGCATTTTAGTAGGCAAACCCTTAGCTTTAATGCTACTAGAAGCTAATGCGACTGTAACAATCGCCCATTCGCGATCGCATGACTTGAAATCGATTACCAGCAATGCTGATATCCTAATCGCAGCAGCAGGTCGTCCCCAACTAATTACCGCCGATATGGTGAAACCCGGCGCTGTTGTGGTAGATGTGGGGATAAACCGCGTCACCGATGACAGTGGTAACAGTCGCTTAGTCGGCGATATTGATTTTGAATCAACAGCCCCCATAGCGGGATTTATCACCCCAGTTCCTGGTGGTGTAGGTCCGATGACTGTCGCCATGTTGTTGCAAAATACACTTTCGAGTTATTCTCAACGGCAAAAAAGGAGTTAGGAGGCGCCCAGTTTTGAGCCGCCCAGTTAGGAGTTATGAGTTATGAGTTATGAATTTTGAATTTTTAATTCCTTACTCGTTACTCCTGACTTTTTCAGCTCCAAAGCCCCGTAAAATTGTGACGTATAAGAGAAAATCGCAGAATATAAGGAATTTAGGCATGGTCGCAGCGGATAACCTTCAGAAAACTGCACAAGAAGCTAAGTTTAACCTCTCAGCCTATCTGAAAGAGCGACAACAGCTTTGTGAAGCAGCTTTGGAAAAGTCGATTACCGTCACTTATCCAGAAAAAATTTACGAAGCAATGCGCTACTCCCTGTTAGCTGGAGGTAAGCGTCTGCGTCCGATTATTTGCCTTGCTACCTGTGAAATGACTGGTGGCACTATTGAAATGGCGATGCCAACGGCTTGTGCCCTGGAAATGATCCACACCATGTCATTGATTCACGATGACCTACCGGCGATGGATAATGACGATTATCGGCGCGGCAAGCTGACAAATCACAAAGTCTACGGCGAAGATGTGGCAATTCTGGCTGGAGATGGCTTGTTGGCTTACGCTTTTGAATATGTTGCCGCCAAAACTCAAAATGTACCACCAGAAAGAGTTTTGCAGGTAATTGCCCGTTTGGGGAAAGCACTGGGGGCTGCTGGCTTAGTTGGCGGTCAAGTGCTTGATTTAGAATCAGAAGGTAAATCAGATATTACTCTCGAAACGCTCAATTTCATTCATAATCACAAAACAGGCGCTCTTTTAGAAGCTAGCGTCGTTTGTGGCGGAATATTGGCAGGAGCATCTTCAGAAAATTTACAAAAATTATCTCGTTATTCCCAAAATATTGGACTGGCATTTCAAATTGTGGATGATATTCTTGATATCACCGCCACAAAAGAGCAGTTAGGCAAAACTGCCGGCAAAGACGAACAAGCACAAAAAGTGACTTATCCCAAACTTTGGGGAATTGAAGAATCGCGTTCCAAAGTTCAAGAGCTAATTGAGGCAGCTTGTGCAGAATTAGAACCTTTTGGGAAACTAGCACAGCCTTTAATCGGACTTGCTGACTTTATCGCCAGTCGCGATCGCTAAATCAATTTTGGATGAAAGGAATTTTGGTTGCATCTAAACGTTTCCTAACAAAAACAACTGCTGTTAATATCTACTAACCTAATCCCTAACCAAAATACGATGCAGGACATAGGCGACATCTTAGACAACCGGGTGCTGCTGGTTGCCCTGGTAGCTTGTTTGATTGCTCAAGCATTAAAGCTCGTCGTTGAGCTAGTTAAAAATCGTAAATTGAATGTGAGTGTTTTAGTCACCACTGGAGGTATGCCCAGTGCCCATTCCGCATTGGTTACAGCTTTAGCAGCTGGTGTAGGGCAAACTGGAGGTTGGGCATCTCCAGAGTTTGCGATCGCTGTAGTTTTTGCCATCATTGTGATGTATGATGCTGCAGGAGTTCGTCAAGCCGCAGGCAAACAAGCACGTATTCTCAATCAAATGATTGATGAATTATTTCGCGAACATCCAGAGTTTAACGAAGACCGCCTCAAGGAATTACTAGGACACACACCCGTTCAAGTAATAGTTGGATCGGCATTGGGCATAACTATCTCTTGGTTGGCTAGGTATGCTTATTAAATAAAGTTAAGAGTTAGGAGTCTTGAGTTAGGAATTAAAAAATAACTCATAACTCATAACTCATAACTCATAACTAATAACTCCTAACTCTCTTACGGTACTCTGATAGCCGATCGCAATAACATGACTTGACGACTGTTAACGAGGATGGCATAAAAACCGCGATCGCTCAATTTTTCCAATGTAGTATACGCTTCTTTTTGATTGGTAGTGTAAACTGCCATCAAATAAGGGCGCTGTCCGTAAGAAACAAAACCGACATCACCTCCCACCACTTGCTGCACTTGAGTTGCTAATTCCGGGCGGTTTAAATAATCCACCAAGACAGCAAAACCGTCTCCTAACTGTTGCGGTCGATAGCTGATTGATTCAGCCCTGGGGACATCTGATGCGGGTCGAGTAGTGATAATAGCAGACAACCCGACAATATTGCTTACATACCGCGCCCAACGATTGGCGTCATCAATCTTGCTAAAGCCGCCGATACGGGTAACAGTATCGTTAAGATATCTACAGATATTAGTCTTAAGTTCATTCGGCAAAGCGCGACGCAACTGGCTTTGATTATCTTGTGTAGGACTGACGACCAATAAAAGATATTCGCCAGCATTCGGGGCTTGACAAACTGGTGGAACGTTTTGAGCCGCGACAGAATTAATGCTACCGATTAAAGAGGCGATCGCGATTCCTAACGCACCCACTAAATTACTGGATAAAGTCGGAAATCTCTGCACAAAAGCTTGGTACATAGATTATATTGTCTCAAAATTGTCAAGAAATGAATTCTTAAAAAGATAATTTGTTCCCCAAATTTTAAAGCAGTTTGGGGATGCTCTTAAAGCAGGAGAGGGGGAGAGGGGGAAGGGGGGGCCCCAGGGAGTGGGGATAAGGGGCGAGGGGGAGATGGGGGGGATAGAGTTATGAGTTATGAGTTATGAGTTATGAGTTATGAGTTATGAGTTATGAGTTATGAGTTATGAGTTATGAGGCGCCCAGTGAAAAATTCACAGCAAAAAACTCACCCATTCAAAACTCAAAATTTTCTTCTCCCCCACACCCGTCGCCCCACACCCGTCGCCCCACACCCCACACCCGTCCTCCTTGTCTCCTTCTCTTGTGTGAAATACTGAAGTAAATAGTATATCAAGATACAGCAGCCAGTGATGCCAAGGGGTCGGAAATACCTTCAGAAGGAGCTTGAAATTCTCCTGTAATAACGTACTCCAATCGCAGTTTCAACCAAGTAATAAATTGAGGATTGGTGGAAATAATCGCCGCCGCCGGTTGAGGACACTTCGCCTTTATTTCTGCCATTTGCGGCGCTTCTAAAAAAGCTGGTTGTTTGACTAACCAAAAATCAATTTCTTTTTCTTGTTCGTGGTAGTGGCGGGTGCGTTCTTTAAGAACTTCTGCGATTGGTTCTTCTTCTACCAAAAAGTGTTGACTTGCCAAAACGTAATAGTATGTTTGCATTTTCTTCCTTTGCTTCCTAACTATTGCAAGGACACAGTATTCTACACTGTGTCCCGACTGATTAATTAGAGGTCATTTATAAAGATAAAATTAAGACTACAGAAACCGGGTTTCTATTGGTTGGGTGTCGATACTCTCTCAATTTAATCCGAAAGAAACCCGGTTTCTCCCCCACTTCGCGCTTAAGATTTACTTTATAAATCAACTCTTAAACTCAAATCATCGCATCAAAGTACGGAAGGGACAACCACTAGCTTGCTGTGTACTAATTACTTGTTGTTCGTTACGGTGCCAAAGCCGCTTGAGAAAAGCCAAAAACCCTCCTTTTTGTCTACTATTTGCTTTTTTTTCACCCGCTGTTACCTGTGACTGCGTGGTAGTTCCTTTTCCACCCGATGTCAGCTTATCTAAAAACCTAGTATTGTCGAAATAGTGTTCCAAGGAAATAATTTTCAAGTCATCGGTGACGCGTGCTAGGCTCATACCAACAACTTCCACCGTTTCTCCAGTCGGCGCAAAGTCTTTGTATTGTCCTTTAAAATGTCCCCAATGCCGCCACTTGAATGTCACATTCGGGGGACCTGAGTAAACTTCTAGCACTTCCCACAAGAACCCATTCGGAAATGCTGTATGGAAGAGATTTGCTGATGATTCAAAGTCTTCACCAGAAGCTTTGTAATGTTCTGTATCGCCGATAAATAAATTGTAAGTTCCTGCGGCAGCTACATCTGATGCTGTGTAGGTTGAACCTCCATTGCTACTCATGCGAAACTGTTCGTTAACAACAGACAACCACTGTTGCGGGTTGCTTTTGAAAGATACTTCCATTTCAAAGGTTCTTACCAAGTTTTGCACGATCGCTTCCAATGTCCCATCAGCGAAATTGCACGTACTTTCTTTGGCAAGATTTTCTTTTGACCGAGAATAATCGGGGGGTGTCTGATAGCGCCATTGGGTATCGGTGCTTTGTGCAATTACTGTATCTCTGTCTTGCACCCAAACTGGAAGGCTCTTAGATTGTGTTGCGCTCATAAAAGTCTCTAGTTCAAATTTGACTCAAGAAGACGGTAAGTTCAATCAAGTAAAAAAGCCGCAGCAGGCTTGCGCCACGCCACAGCTAAAAAGCTTACCCCCATCTGTATAATAGATGAAAATAAAATCAACTTATGCATTGTTGAAATGGACATAAGCAATTCCGGCTTGGCTTTGTGGCTATCCAACTTTTTTTAACTTACGTTTTTGAGATTTAGCAGCTTCCTTCCCCTCTAACAGTTAACAATTAACTGTTAACTGTTAACTGTTAACTGTTAACAATTAACTAATTCCCCCATATAGCTTGTTTCATCTCCCTGACTGCTCTTTCCATACCGACTAAAGCAGCCCGACTGATGATGGTATGACCGATATTTAATTCTTCCATACCAGGCAAACAAGCCACAGGATAAACATTCCAGTAGGTGAGTCCGTGACCGGCATTCACTCGCAGCCCCGCTTTAATCGCTTGCTCGCACCCTTTCGCCAGCACCGCTAATTCTTGCTCGCGAATTGTTTCATTTCCAGCTTCAGCATATTGCCCGGTGTGCAATTCAATAAATTTCGCTTGCACCTTGACAGAAGCTTCAATTTGTGCTGGTTCGGCGTCAATAAACAAACTAACAGGAATGCCAGCGCTTTGCAGTTTATCAACGACCTCACCCATTCTACCAATTTGACCGACGATATCCAGTCCGCCTTCTGTGGTGACTTCTTCGCGTTTTTCGGGGACTAAGGTAACGTAATCGGGTTTGATATCGAGAGCGATCGCTACCATTTCATCTGTAGCTGCCATTTCTAAGTTTAGGTGAGTTCGCACCGTTTGGCGCAAGATTCGCACGTCTCTATCTTGGATATGTCGTCTATCTTCCCGCAAATGCACCGTAATGCCATCTGCACCTGCTAATTCTGCCAAAACCGCCGCTGCTACGGGGTCTGGTTCCACAGTCCGCCGCGCTTGTCGGATAGTGGCGATATGGTCGATATTCACACCGAGTGTAGGCACCCTTAGTTTCTCCTATCCACAGTTCTTAGGTCTTGATTTTACCGGAAATCTGGGTGGTGTGGCGATCGCGTTATTTACCAGGGGAGATTTACAATAATATAGCAATCCGCGCATCATTGGTGAAAGCTGAGAAACCCGGTTTCTTGGATAATACCTTGTCCTAGGGACACGCTACGCGATCGCCAAATTTTGAAATACCCCACAGGCTATAAGCCTGGGGCTACACGAACAAAGCCCACCTCCGTGGGCTGAAATCAAATGCAGGCTGCGAAGGCAGCCTTGGTTCGTGTAGCCCCACCCATAAGAGTGTGAGGGGCTTTTGGCAAAGGTATTGTTGGAGAAACCGGGTTTCTGATAGATACGCAATTTTCACTTTGAGAAGCGAAGATTGCTATATCTACACCCCCTCTTTGAGGCGATATGCTTTTAAAACTGCAACAAATTATCGTCAAACCCGGTCAGGAAATGTTGCTGAAAGATGTTAGTTGGCAGCAGTTAGAAAATATTTTAGAAGAAATGGGAGAAAGGCGTACTGCACGCATTTCTTATAGTGATGGCTGGTTAGAAATTATGGTTCCTCTACCCGAACACGAAAAAGATAAAGAATACATTGGTGATTTGGTCAAAATTTTATTAGAAAAACTCCAAATAGATTTTGAACCTTTAGGTTCTACAACACTTAAAAATGAGCAAATGCGGCAAGCTGTAGAACCAGATGCCTGTTTTTACATTCAAAATCAAGCTGCTGTAATTGGAAAAAATCGTATTGATTTAACTGTAGATCCACCACCAGATTTAGCAATAGAAATTGATATTACCTCCCGCACTCGATTTGATAACTATGAAGTTTTGGGAGTTCCTGAATTTTGGCGATATACACAACAAGGTTTAGAAATTTACTTGTTACAACAGGGAAAATATACAAAATCTCAATCTAGCCCTAATTTTCCCAGTATTCCAATTATTGAATTAGTCAATGAGTATGTTCAGCAGTGTTTAACTATTGGGAGAAGTCAAGCCATCCGTAATTTTAGGAATTGGGTCAATAATAATTTATAATTTAATATTAATTTAAAAAAACAAAATCTGACTTTTCAGGTCATGTGGAAAAATCCTTGTGACCTAACCCCCCAGCCCCCTTCCCTACAAGGGAAGGGGGAGAAATTCAAAGCCTCTCTCCTATACCGGAGAGAGGTTTTCCAGATAGGGTGAAAAGTCAGGAACAAAATGGGCGATAGATTTCTCAAATATAGGAGTAATCGATGAAGCGGCAAGTAATTATTTATCCAGGAGAAGATGGTTACTGGGTAGCTGAATGTCCTAGCTTACCTGCTTGCATCAGCCAAGAAAAGACGAAAGAAGAAGCGATCGCCAACATTAAGGAAGCTATTGAATTATACGTTGAGGTGTTAAAAGAAGAAGGTCGCCCAATTCCATAAGATAACTTGGAAACAGTTTTGGTTGATGTATTATCCCATACTCAATACCCTATTTTCAAGTTATGTTCCACATGGTTTAATTACAAATCCCAAATTATTTTCTACCTTAATTCCACAAGAATAAGATAGCTCACCGCCATTATTATTTTGATTTCCTTCAATCACATTATCATTACCACCTAAGCTAGCTCTAGCGTAAATTCCCTTGCTAACTGTATTCTTCTCTATCTTGACATTATCCATTCTATTCTTCGTGTTATTTGTATCAGCATCAACATAAATTCCTGGGCTGTCGGTAATACTATTTGATATTTTGTTTCCGGCAATTAATACATTTTTTACTTGAGGAACTTTGTAAATACCAATATAAGAATTACCCGTATTATTGCTAATCTTCACGCCATTAACGCTAGTTCCGCCACAACATTCTTGAATTAGAATACCTTCTCCATCCACACTATAATAACTACCATCTGGCATGATTTGATGGCGAGAAACTTCATAATCATTGCCTTCAACGGTGATATTCCAACCAGACCAATCTATAGCACGATTTTCAAAAGTTGCGGCGTTTTGAGGTTGTTTTGTGCCAGTTGGGTCTAGCCAAACTTGTTTATTTTTTTCATCTCTAATTTGATTATTTTTAATAATCAAACCATCTCCGGTTGCATGAATAGCAACTCGCATGGTGTGATAAACCCAATTATCTTGAATTACTAGACCTTTGCGAAAGAAGCTAGGAAAACGATTTGGATCGTTAGGTAATATTCCCTGCGGTGAACTAGCACGGTTTAGGAAAATTCCATAGTGGTCTGTATAATTAAATTTAGCTCTTTCACCTTCTGAATATGTAACAGTAGAATTTCCTCGCTGTTCTCTAACTATATAATTTGGTTGGTCAAAATTATCACTGATGGCATCATTTAACCGATTGTTACTGATTAAAACATTGGCAAATGCTTTAATTTTTATATTAGTTGCAAACCTACTAGAGAATCGCTGCCAAGGATTCTGAAACGAAGTTGGTACTTGAGGTTCTGGTTCAGCTACGTTATTACTTCTAACTCCAAATATGACAAGATTTTGGTTAGTATTTTTATCATAATTATCCGGTGTTGAAAATTCAATAGCAGCGCGATTAATATCTACATTGATTACACCAATATTGCTATCTTTATTTGGGTCGGTCGTGAGGATTTTTTTAAAGGCTGTATTGTTAGGTGTGCCGCTACCGGAGAAGCTGGGTTTATATTGAGGAAAAACTAACTTTGTTGGTGGATTATATGAACTCGATTTAGCATCATTGACTGCGGGTGTTTCTCCACGAATAACGACACCATCTTTTAAAGAAATATTATCTGTAAAGTTATAACTTCCAACCGGAAAATATACAACACCTCCGCCATTAGCAGATGCGGCATCACGAGCTGCATTAAAGCTGGCATCTATGGTAGGGGCTGAAAACTCTTTGATGTTGTAAACGCAATCCCATTTAATATTTTTAGTCCAAGGAAAAGCGTTTTTTCCATATTTTGCAGCAACGGGGTTATCTTGAGGTGCATTGCTAGAACTGCCACATTTTGATGGCTGGGCAATAGTTTGACTGGGTGAAGTTTGAGAATCAACAGTCTGACTCGGCGAAATTTGAGATTGACAGCTATTTATAAAAATGATGATTGTAGCAGTTAATAAAAATTGGCAGATTATTTTCAAAAAACTGTTTTTGATTCGGAATTTTTGCCGCCCTTGTTGGATGGTGGTAATGCGGTTAATATTGACACCAAGTATAGGCATCCTTAGTTTTTCCTATCCACACTCCTCAGAATCTCGATTTTACCGTAAATGAAGGCGACCGTCGCTTTTCTTTCACCAGACGCTGGGCGAACGTTCCAAGGTAAAAGGTAAACTGGGTTTTATGGAAATAAGTGGTTGATCTCAAAATCTGGCTATTGTTTAAGCTGCTTGATTTTGTCTAATGCTTCTTGAGATTCCTTTGTCTTGTTTTGCTGCCTATAAAGGTCTGCGGCTTTTTGATAATCTGTTATTGCTTCTTGCTTATTTCCTAATTCATTGCGAGCATTCCCCCGCTTGAAGTAATAATCAGCATATTTGGGATCGCGCCCAATGCCTTGGGTAAAATCTTCAATCGCTGCTTTGTTGTCTTTTAGCTTGGAGTGGGCAATACCTCGCAGGTAGTAACCATAAGCATAATCAGGTTTCAGGCGAATTAGCTCATCAAAATCAGCCAGTGCCTCTTTATGTTTATCTTGGTTACCGAAGGCAATACCTCGCCAATAATAAGCATCGCTATTTTTGCGATCGCGCTCAATCACTTGGGTATAATCTTCAATTGCTCCCTGCTTATCTCCTTCATCATCGCGAGCGCGACCCCGTTTAAAATAATAGTTGGCATATTTAGGATCGCGTGCGATCGCTTGGGTAAAATCCTCTATCGCTGCTTTGTTGTCTTTTAACTTAGAGTGGGCAATACCCCGCAGGTAATAAGCATAAGTATCGTCAGGTTTGAGGCGAATTCGCTCATCAAAATCAGCTAGTGCCAGTTTATGCTTGTCTTGGTTACCAAAGGCAAGACCCCGCCAATAATAAGCATCGGCATGATTCGGAGCAAGCTTCAGCGCTTGATTATAATCAGTTACAGCTCCTTCTTTGTCTCCATATTCATAGCTGGCACGACCTCGCCAAAAATAAGCTTCGGCATTGGTAGAATCAATACTAAGTACTAAAGATAAATCCGCGATCGCTCCTTTATAATCTTTTTTATTAAACTTATCGACCCCCTTATCGTAAAATTCTTTAGCACTTACTGAGACAGGGGCGGTCTGGGTGACACTAGGAGTAGGTGTGGCTGACGACTCCCTAAACTTGGGCGGTGAAGTCACCAAAATATAAGATGTTAGCGCTACAACAGTGGCAATCCCTGCTCCAATCAGCGGTTTGGTATTTCTCCGCAATCCTACAGTATTAGAAATAGTATTCGGAAACCTTATATTTTCTGTATTACGGAGAGCAGGAGTTTCAATATCGCCTGTATCACTGACTACTTGGCGATATTCATCTTGCTTTTGCGGATTTGGAAGCACTTGATTGGAATTTACAGTTGCAGTGCCAAAAGATACTTTTGAATAATTTAAAGGTTTGCGGTTAATTTCTTGAGTTTCACTCAGATGAGGATTCTTTTTGAGAACAGGAATAGATTCACCGGCAACTCCCGCAAATTGAATCGCATTACAAGCAATATTGAAGGCAAACTCTATCGGCGAACCTTCATCATATTGCGGATTGTAAGCTGCCAGAGCATCGTAAAAACCAACAGCAAATTCCAACGCAGCTTTATCACCAATGGGTGCATTCATCCCAATGACGTAATCAATATGTTGAGCGATCGCCACAGCTTGATCTTCACTATAGCAAGCATTCAGCAGCACGCACTCTACTTGCTTGGCAAACTGTCCAAACAGTCCAGCCAGCGCTTCTCCTGTTACTAGCTTTTCTTTTCCAGTTTCATCCTCAAATGATAATCCTGTAATTCCCGTTCCATGTCCAGAAAAATGGATGATATTTGGTCTAAAATTTAACACCGCGCGGCGAAAATCTCGAGGTCGTACCGCCAATTCATGTTGCAGGATAAATTGATCGCGTTGTTGTGAAAGCCTCAAACCTTCTTGAATATCGCGCATTTCTTCATCCAGGCGCAAGCGTGTTGTCTGTTTCGGGTTTGCAGCCAGAATTAAGATTTTGTTTACCGGAGTGTCACCATTCATTTTCTGGTTTTGGTATAATTGCTCTTCCAATCATGTAGTAGCTACAAAGAGCATTTAAATTTCTCCGGAAATGCAGTTACTTGTTGGTTGTCTTGTGCTAATGACTAATGACTAATGACTCGAAGCACTAGTATAAAAACGCAACGCAAACCGCCAAAACCAGGTGGAAATCAAAAATAACGCGATCGCTTATTTCTTAACGACCATCCAAAATTCCTACTGTCCAAGATTTTTAATTGCTTGTAACGCTTTTTGATAGTTTTTTGTGTTTCCTTTTTTCTGATATAATTCAGCAGCTTTTTTATAATCTGCGATCGCTTTTTCCCTTTCTCCTTGACTGGAATAGGCATTAGCCCGGTCAAAGTAAGCGTCTGCATAGTTTGGGTCTAAAAGCAAGCTTTTATTAAAATCGCTAATTGCTGCTTGCACATCTTGCTTGTAACGGTAGGCGATCGCCCGATTGTAGTAAGCAATACTGAGAGGATTATATTTAAAATCTATGGCTTTGGTGTAATCAGCGATCGCCTTTTCGTACTCGCCTAGTTCAACGTAAATCAGCGCTCGACTGTAATATATATTGGGGTCTTGAGAGTCAATTTGCAGAGCTTTGGTGTAATCTGCAAGCGCTCCTTGGTAGTCTTTTTGACTAGCTTTATCAATTCCTTGATTGTATAATTCGCGAGCGCCTCTCGGCTGTGCAGATGTGGAATCGTTGGGACTGCTGGGACTGGTGGGACTGATAGTGGGTGTGGGTGTCGCGGTTATGTTACGCTGTAAAGTCACTGCAAAATAGGATGCAAGCGCCAAGGCGGTAGCAATACCAACCCCAATCAATGGTGTACGTCTCAGAAATGGGGCGGGAGTAGGAAGAGTATTTGGATGCCTAATTATAGGGGGTGCAGCAGTTTCAGCATGTTGCTGTTGGGGGGGCACTTGTTCTTCGCTCACGGGTGCAGTGCTATTAAATACCCGTGAGGCGTCTAAGGGTTTGCGATTAGTTCCCTAGCTGCATCAAGATTGAGGTTCTTTTTGAGAACAGGGATAGATTCGCCGGAAACACCAGCCATGACAATTGCATTGCAAGCAATCTTAAAAGCAAATTCGACTGGGGTGCCTTCATCGTATTGTGGATCGTAAGCTGCAAGAGCATCGTAAAAGGCAACAGCAAATTCCAGCGCGGCTTTATCTCCAATTGCTCCATTCATGCCAATTACATAATCAATATGTTGAGCGATCGCCACAGCTTGCTCTTCACTATAGCAAGCATTCAGCACCACGCACTCTACTTGCTTGGCAAATTGTTCAAAAAAGCCAGCCAGCGCCACTCCCGTAACTAGCTTTTCTTTTCCGGTTTCATCCTCAAATGATAATCCCTCAGTTTCCCTACCATGTCCAGAGAAATGGATGATATTTGGTCGAAAACTCAACACGGCGCGGCGAATATCTTTCGGGCGTACAGCCCACTCCTGTTGCAATCTAAATTTGTCTCGTTGTTGCGAAAGCTGCAGACCTTCTTTAATGTCGCGCCCTTCCTGATCCAGACGCAAGGGCGAAGTCTGTTTCGGATTTGCAGCCAGAATCAAAATTTTGTTTAACGGAGTGTCATTCATTATTTTCTGGGATGCGTAAAATTTTTGATTTAATCACCACTAACTACAAATTGTATTTAACTGTCTGCGGAAATGCAGTTAATTGTTGGTTAGTAGTTAGTAGTTAGTGGTTAGTGTTTAGTGGTTAATAGTTAGTAGTTAGTGGTTAGTGTTTAGTAGGTAATTAATCTCCTTGTCCCCCAAGTCGCTCCCCAACTATCCCCCCCCCTTCGAATCCTCCCCGCCCCCTTATCCCCACTCCCTGGGGGCCCCCCCTTCCCCATCCCCCCCTCTCCCCCTCTCTCTAACTCGAAGCACTAGTATAAAAACGCAACGCAAACCGCCAAAACCAGGTGGAAATCAAAAATAACGCGATCGCTAAAATTGCTGCACCTATCACCCAAGCAATTTCACCTCGTTGCAACAATGCTTCTGCCGGAACTGTTGTTAAAAAAGCTACTGGAACTATAAAGGTAAAGAAAAACCTAAAAGCGCTAGGATACGCTACCATTGGATATCTGCCAGCTTCCAACAAACCCCGCAACACTTCCGTTACGTTGTATATTTTTATAAACCAAATACTAGTTGCCCCCAGCATAAACCACAGGCTGTAAAGAATTATTAAGCCGAAAAATAAGGGAATTGCACTCAGTAGATAGCCGTTTATTCCCAAAGCGAGGCGTTTACCTGCATAGCCGATTATGATGCTACCAAAGATAATATCAGGCAATCCCCAAGGTGAAAGAGTACGGGTAGAAAGCCAAAACTGACTGCGGATCGGTTTTAATAAGACAAAATCCAGGGTACCTTCTTGCACGTGACGGACAATGCTGTTTAAATTGGGAGCAAGAAAAGTTGCAGAAAAACCTTGCAGCAGGGTAAAAAATCCCAAAACTAGCAAAGCTTCTTCCCATGACCAGCCAGCAAAGGTGTACCCAGTGCGGTAAAACAAGAATAGCCCAAAAAGACTGCCCGCCAGATTACCCAAACTGCTGAGGGCAGCTAAAAGGAAGTTAGCGCGATACTCCATCTCAGCGGCGATCGCAGTACTCCAAAACAGTCTCAGTACTTTCCAATATCTTTGCATTTTGCACCCACAACTCAACACTAAACACTTGCGATCGCTATATCATGACTTACCCACACGCTTCCAAAAACCCGGTTTCTTCGCGAATATCTGCTTGCACTCACAGGCTATTTTTCGTAGAAACCGGGTTTTTTGCATAAGTCCTATATATTTATCCCAATACAAATAACTTTACTTAAACTTTAGATTATTTTTCACGCTGAAAAAATGGCTGAACGTTAAGATATCTTATGCCTATTATTGAAGAGTAAGAAATTATATGCATTTGGATTTGCTAAAACTGATTCCATCCATTGGCTATTTTGGAGTGTGGGGAATTATCTTTGCGGAATCGGGATTGCTGATTGGTTTTTTTCTTCCAGGAGATAGTTTGCTGTTCACCGCTGGATTTGTTGCATACACAAAACCGGAATTAATGAACATTTGGGTTTTGATTTTTGGAGCTTTTGTTTGTGCAGTCTTTGGTGATAATGTTGGCTATGCTACTGGCTACAGATTTGGTCGTCGATTATTTCAGAAAGAAGATTCCTGGTTGTTTCAGAAAAAAAACCTCGAAAAAACCCAGAATTTCTATGAAAAACATGGAAATAAAACGATTGTATTAGCCAGGTTTACGCCAATTATTCGCACTTTTGCGCCAATTATTGCAGGCGTTGGTGCCATGCGTTATCAAACATTTATGTCTTACAACTTAGTCGGTGGTTTTCTTTGGACATTTGGTATTACTTTATTAGGTTATTTCTTAGGAAAATCGCTGCCGGCTGAACAAGTAGATAAGTATTTGTTACCGATTATTGGATTAATTATTGTTATTTCTTTAATCCCATCGATTATTCATCTAATTCAAGAACGTAGAGCTAATCAACGTTAAAATTCTTGATTTCGTAGGGTGCGTTACACTACGTTAACGCACCTTTTAAAACTGGTGCCCTGCGGCGCATCAAATTAATTTATTGGTAAAAATCCATACATACTAATGCGCCTAATACCAATTCTATGTGAAGTTGCACGCACATAATGCCCTTCCTCTGGAAGCCTGGGGCTACACAAACAAAGCCTGCGTAAATATTGGCTTGCGAGTTTTCGGATGGGTCTATTCTTGATTTGCTGCGCTGTTCTCCTGTTGTCGATGGCAATTGTGGTACTTGCTGCCATAGGTTTTCCCATTGCTGACAGAAATCATCTACATCGCAGAAAATTTGTGTGATGTCGAGGCGCGATACAATGGTCAACATAGCCGAGACCCTCATTTTTGTTAGATATTCTTAGTCTCGGTCTTTTTTTGTGACTTTTTACTTATCCAAAGCAATCGTAGCGTAGGCGTAGCCCGCCGCAGGCATCGCCTTTTTGTATGCCCTGTGGTGCAAATTCATACACAGCGAGCTTTTTGCGCTTTCCTATCCGTCGAACTCACGTTAAACTGGTCTTTTCACCCTCTTTTTGCAAAATTGGGATGCTCCCAATTTTCCGGAATAGCAATAAACCGTTTTGAAGTAACCCTTAGACTTAGACAAAGTTTTCTAAAGTTCAACAATAATTGCACATCTAAAATTCAAGGTGAAAATATGCTTGTCTCTACTTTTGAGCTTCTCGTTAAACAACAATTTCCTAAACAGGAAGATATTCCTGTAGAAGTGCCATTGGATTTAAAAGCTAAGATTAACAAGCTTAGTCGTACAGTCATCCAAGGCTATTTTCTAACTATTAGTAATGTTAATGCCTTTGATGTAACTGTTTCTCTTGTCTTCACGATAGTATCTAATCCTCCTGTAGATATTGAGGAACTTGTCGGCTTTATTGATGTAGATGAGAGTAATATGTTGGCTACTATTGAGCCTGATTTTGCTCCTAACAAAATCAGATTTACGAGAACTATTCCAGCTAGCGACACAGGTTTATTTCTTCTACAGCCCAATATTCTTAAACCCGAATTATTAAAAAATGAAGAGTTTGAGGTTAGAGGTTATGTAGAAATTTTCATATCTTCTCTTTCGACGGGTTATAACTCTGCTAAATTACTATTGACTCCTGAGCATCGAGGAACATTTTACAAAAAATTAGATGTAAAAGGAACAACAATATAAACTCATCCCAGAATTAGTGAGAATGGCAGAATTAGCAGGTTATGACTATAAAACTTACCTAGATGATTCTAACTTTTATTGGATAGGTCATAGTATTGGCTGTAAATACATTGCACTTTTAGAAGCTTTTAGTAATTTGCCTAAAGAACGAGAGCAACTAGAAGTATTTATTCGGGAAATAGTCAAAAAAACTTCAGTAAATTTATCCCCCGAAAAACAAGCGAAAAAAGTTGAAAGTGTTGTTGATGATTTAGATAATCTAATTAATGAGCTTGAGGATAAACGTTCAGAGGCGAAAAAATTAACTTCCTATTATGTCAATCAAGATGTAGCTAAACTTAAAATTGGTTTTGATGAATCAGATGTAAAAATTAACAGCATCTTTATTAAAAGTCAACCATCTATACTATTAGCACCCGTCAATACTGGGCTTGATAGTGCCATTAAACCTAAAGTCTTAGCAAATTTTCTTATCAATCTTGGTTTGAACGTCAAACCAACTCCTCAAGAAACCGAGGCTTTAATTGAAGATAGTAAATTCTTTAATTTGCTTGGCTTAGTTTATTTCCCTTTAGATAATATAGGCAAATCTACACGGGAATGGTTCTTCAATTACTTGAAAAAGCCCCCAGAAGATTTTCAAGCCAAACTCAAAGGAGGACATTTAAGACCTTTAGCATTACGTCTAGGGAATTTAGTTCTCAATTTCCCAGATAATTTTTTTGTTCCTCCTATTGAATCTGTCAACCAAAGAAATGCAGAATTTGAAGTTTACGTACTCCAACTGCTCAATTATTTAGAACAAAAGCGCAAAGACAATAACAAATAATTTCAATTTTTACTCCTAGAACAGTTGAATGAAAACACATTTGGTCAAATTCAGGTGATTGGAGAATATACAGCCTGAAAGATCCTTTTAATGATTAGACACGTCCGGAATATGATTTGGGTACAAAAAAATGGTAGAAAGTAAAATTGACCCTCTACCAACATCTAATTAAATGATTAGTACACTGCGGCGTAAATTGAGTTAGGGTATGAATGACGAGATTAATTTGACGACTCATGCCCTGCCAACCGCTGACAATCACCCTGAGTGATACTGAGCAGCAAGCCCTGGAAAAGTTAGTGAATCGACCCAGTACGCCGCAGCAAATCGCACAACGTGCCCGGATTGTGCTAAAAGCCGCGTTGGGGCAAAACAATGCCGAAATTGCTCGAACGCTCGATATAAGTATCAAAATGGCGCGGCACTGGCGACACTATTGGGTTGAGACCACCGAGCAATCCAAGACAGTGATGGAGCGATTGCGCGATCGCCACCGTCCTGGTTCGCCGTTAAAATTTACCCTGGAACAGCAAGTTGAATGCATGGCGATGGCGTGCCGTGACCCGATGCAATACGGTCGTCCCATCAGTCATTGGAGTTCTCATGAACTGGCGGATGAGTTGATAAAGCTTGGTATTGTGGAGCAAATATCCCCCCGCCAGGTCGGACGATGGTTAGCTCAAGCAGAACTCAAACCGCACCAGTCTCGTTACTGGCTTTTTCCCCCCGTATGATCCAGAGTTTGAAGTCAAGGTGGAAGACATCAGCCAGCACTATCTGAGTGCCCCAATCAGAGCGATCGCGGGAGAACACACGATCAGCATTGATGAAATGACTGGCATTCAAGCCCTAGAACGCGCCCTTCCCAGTTTACCAATGCGACCAGGCAAAGTCGAATGTCGAGAGTTTGAATATATTCGGCATGGAACACAGACTTTGATTGCTAAGTTTGATGTTGTTACAGGTCAACTTGTAGCTCCTACAATTGACACTCAGCGGACAGAAGCCGATTTCTTGGGGCATTGCCAGCGCTTAATTGCCTCTGATCCGACTGCCAGCAAGTGGCATTTGATTATGGACTGTTTGAATATCCATCAATCAGAATCCTTGGTACGATGGATTGCCGACATTGAAGGCATCCCCTTTGACAACTTAGGTGTTAAGGGTAAGTCTGGGATACTCCAATCGATGAGTACCCGCGCCCAGTTTCTAGCCAATCCCGCCCATAAGGTTGTTTTCCATTTTACCCCAAAGCACTGTTCCTGGCTCAATCAGGTTGAAATCTGGTTTAGCATCCTCACACGCAAACTCTTGCGTAGAGGCAGTTTTTCCTCTCAGGCAGATCTCAAACAGCAGATATTGAATTTTGTTGACTACTTTAACCAAAAGTTAGCTCATCCTTTGCAATGGACTTTTAAGGGGAAGCTTTTGGCGGTATAAGCCTATCTAAACTTACGCCTCAGTGTACTAGTAATTTTTTTTCTGCATTACATCTTGGTGCAAGATGTGAGTTAATAGGACTTACGCTCATATTCCCGGTTTCTAGGGAAAATAGTCTGTTTGACCACCATATACCTACGAAGAAACCGGGTTTCTAACCCTCACGTGCGTAAGTCCTGGTTAAGGAGAAAGGGGACAAGAAAGGAAAATTTCATGCTTTGGGTGGTTTGCAGTTGACTGAGAAAGGCACAAACTAAAAACCAAAGTCCAAGAATACTGTCAATGACTTCTTTAAACATTTACCTCAAGCTTTTGCTCGAAAATCTCCTGTTTGTAACACTCGCCACATCTTTTTTTGTATTTGTGGGTTGGGTTTGGAGAGACTCAAAACCTTTTAGTATTCCGCAACCGCTTCCACCGTGGTTTAAGGTTTGGCTTTCTATTGTGTTGGTGGTGGGTTTGGCGCTTCCGGTGGTGGTAATGCTTTTGTGGGGCGTTTGGTGGGGTTACTATCAGGTTGGAATTGTACTGGCTTCCTACTTTCTCATGTTGGGGTTGCAAATTTTATCTGAAAAAGTGACAGTAAATAAATTTCAGTCCTGCGTGTGGGTGACTATTCCTTGTGTGTATTTGCCTTACCGCTTCTGGCAATTATATGAAGGATTAGGGCTTTTGAGTCCTGAACCTCAACTGATGTGGGTGCGGAATTTATTAATTTTAGAAATTGTCCTGTGGATTTTTAACTACGGCGTCCATCTGTCGCAGCTTCCCCGGTTGTTGCGTTGGGATGGGGAGAGGGGGAGAGGGGGAGAGGGGCAGAGGGGGAAGGGGGGGCCCCCACGGAGTGGGGATAAGGGGCGAGGGGGAGATGGGGAGACGGGTGTGGGGGACAAGGAGATTATTACCTACTAACTACTAACCACCAACCCCTGCGGGCTTCACCAGTCGCCTGGGTCGGGAAACCCTACCTTTGGGCGCCCCTTCACCACCAACCACTAACCCTTCACGCTTCACCAGTACTAGGAGGGAAACCCTCCTGCAGTACGCGCTTCACCATCAACCAGCAACCAACCACCAACTAAAGTATCAATTAACTATTAAGAAACTCGCTAAAAGCTGATAGCGTCTAACAAAGTAAAATATCTTTATTGGACGTTACAGCTTGAAAACGCCTTCTAATTACTGGCAACTTCTACCTTATATCCGACCCCAGTGGCACAACATTGTCAAGGGGTTTATTGGCATTTTGGGATATGTACTGGCTACTTTAACGCTGATGAATCTGGCGCAAAAGTTGTCTGCGATGTTCGGTTCGGGGGATGTTTTAGCGATCGCCCAACTTCTTTTAATCGTAGCAGGTGTGTTTCTTGCCAGGGGCTTTTTTCAGTCCGTGCAAGATATCTATATGGCTAAAGTCGCTCTCCGAGTAGCTTTTAATCTCCGCAAGCAAGTTTATGCACACCTGCAAAAGCTCAATCTTAGCTATTTTGAAACTGCACAAGCTGGTGATTTATCTTACCGTCTCACCGAAGATGTTGACCGTGTTGGGGAAGTTGTAAATAAACTTTTTCACGACTTTATCCCCTGCGTTTTACAGTTGGTGGTAATTCCCATCTACATGATTTATCTAAATTGGCAACTAACATTAACTATTATTATTGTTGCCCCGCTAATGGCTGTTTTAATTGGCTGGTTTGGCGAAAAATTGCAAAAGTATTCTCGTCGCAGTCAAAATCGTGTATCTAATTTATCGGCAATACTGACAGAAGTATTCAGCGGTATCCGTTTGGTACAAGCCTTTGCTGCTGAAAACTATGAAATTGCCAGGTTTAGCCACGAAGCGGAACTTAGTTTAAAAGCAAAATATTCAACGGAAAGGCTCAAAGCAATTCAAATTCCAATTGTCGGGTTTCTGGAAGCTTTGAGTGCTTTATTGATAGTATTTGTCGGGGCTTGGCTGATTGCCCAAGGTAGTTTAACTGTACCAAAGTTTATTAGCTATCTCACAGGTGCAGTATTATTGATAGACCCTATCGGTCATGTGACTAATAATTACAACGAGTTTAAACAGGGTGAGGCTTCGGTCGATCGCGTTTTTGAATTAATGGCGATTCAACCAACGGTGGAAGAAAAGCCAAATGCGATCGCGCTTGGGACTGTCACTGGTAAAGTTGAATATCAAAATGTATCCTTTGCTTACAAACCAGGCGAACCTGTAATCAAAAATATTAGTTTATTGGTATCGCCAGGAGAAGCGATCGCACTCGTTGGTGCTTCCGGAGCAGGTAAAACGACTTTTGTCAATCTTTTACCTCGTTTTTATGACCCCCAATCCGGTCAAATTTTAGTTGACGGTGTTGATATTCGCGATGTGACGCTGAATAGTTTGCGGCGACAAATCGGTATTGTTCCCCAAGAAACCACAATGTTTTCTGGGACAATTGCCCAAAATATCGCTTTTGGACAAGAATCTTTTGATATCGAAGCTGTTGAGAAAGCGGCGAAAATTGCTAACGCCGATCAATTTATTAGCCAGTTGCCAGAAGGTTATAATACTTGGGTGGGTGAACGTGGAGTGAATTTATCGGGAGGACAAAGACAAAGAATAGCTATAGCCCGTGCTGTTCTCCTTGACCCGAGAATTTTGATACTTGATGAAGCGACATCTGCATTAGATTCCGAATCAGAAGCTTTGGTACAGGAAGCCCTCGAAAGGCTGATGGTAGGACGGACGGTGTTTATTATTGCTCATAGATTATCTACAGTCAGAAGATGCGATCGTATTTTAGTTTTAGAAAGAGGACAAATTGTGGAATCGGGAACCCATGAACAATTGTTAGGAATTCAGCGTCGCTATGCGCGATTTTATGCCCAACAATTTAGTCGTTAGTTATTAAATATAGGTTGGGGCGCAATACAATTCGGTTAAGCCCTGAATTAAAATACTTGCAACAAAGCGCTCAACCCGTTGAAACTTATATCTTGCACCACCACCACCAAACCGGGTTTCTTGAGAAAAATAAACCTTGAAACACTTAATAATATTCTGTTGATCAACCCGGTTTCTTTGCCCTTGTTGATAATGGTGCAATCTTGAGTGAGTTGAAATTGATATCTTGCACCATTCTCAATAAACCTAGGATAGGCATTGCCCACCAACCAATCAAAATGGACTTTCAGATAATGGTGGGCGGTACCCACCCTACAAAAAATGTATCATTGCAACTGGTGCAAGATATCAGCCCCTAACTAGTAGTCCGCCAAATTATTTATGATGGGTTGGTTTCGGCCAGAATCCAATTTTCGCAAAAGTTACCCCCATTCTTTAAACCCCTCAAAATTAATGTGGTGGAGTACTAGTAGTCCATGTCATTAGTTTTGATGGGTTGGATAGATTCGTGAAAGTTTAATTCTCGCATCATCTATACGAAAGCGCCAATTAACACAAACTCGCTCAGAATTGCGATTATGTTCCCAAACTGAAACCTCTTTTTCTAGTGTTTTAATATTTGAAATTCTCCGGTTTAGGCATTGGCGTGCAAGCACGGATAACTCACATTCAACCATATTTAACCAACTACCATGTTTCGGGGTGTGGTGAATCTCTAATTTTTTCGCAATTCGTCTAGCTTCCGATGGCTCAAATACTTCATATAAAGCACCAATAGTATGAGTATTTAAATTATCCATTACTAATTTAATTACAACAGCCTCTGGAAAGTGAATATCAACTAACTCTTTCATACAATGAGCAAAATCAACTTTGGTACGGCGCTCTGTAACTTTAATATGTCTCCAACCTAGATATGGGGCAAAAAATGCAAATAAATTAGAACTACCCTCTCGCTCGTATTCGTAATCTTTTTTTTCAACTTTCCCTGGTTTTTCTTCTGTTTTGGGTGTTGCTGGTATCGGTTCATGAACATCAGAGATAAGAACGCACAATTTTTCGTCAAAACAAACCAATGGTCGCTCTGGGTCTACTCGTTGAGCATATAAATCAAGTACGTCTTCCATCCGGGCTACAAATTCAGAACTAATTAGTGGGATGCACCATTGTTCTTTTAGCCAAGGTTTTAACTCGTTTTTTTTAATGTACGACCAATTGTATTTGTACTAACGCTATCTATTACTTCAAGGCTAACAAGTTTATCTGCCAACATTTTTAATGTCCAACGAGCGCTACCGTCCGGAGCATCTGAGCAAGTTGTTGCAATTAAATATGCTTCTGCCGTGTCAGTTATTTTTGATGGCTTTCCACTGCGAGGACGGTCTCTCAAAGTCACTGATAAACAATCGAGGCAAAACTGTTTGCGAGTTCGTTCAACTGTTGGTATTGATATATGTAAGCTTTTCGCTATCGCCTCATCTGTACTACCAGAGTTTGCCATTAGTAGCGTATGTGCGCGACGAATCTCTCTAGCATTTGCTTTCCCTTTCTTGACTAAATCAACCAGTTGTAGCCGTTGCTCATCACTAAGAAAAATACTATGTTTTTTATTCATACACCCAATTAATATACTTTTAAATTGTTTGCGATCGCACGGACACTCGTGGACGGATATGCGGACACATCGTTATTATATAACGCTCCGGCGCAACCCATCAAAACTAATGACATGAACTACTAGCGGCTAAAAGGGCGCAAGTCACAAATCGAAGAAACACATCCTCTTGGCTTCTTTCTGCCCTCTTGTGCCCCCCGCAGTATGCCCCCCCGCAGTATGCAAGAGTGCCCTATTAAGCGCGTTTACTCCATAAAAACAATGTGATGCTTGGAATCAAACTTAATTTTCCCTTGTTGCTGTAACTTGCTTAACTCTCTAGTAACCGTGACTCTGGTAGTGCAGCAAGCATCAGCAAAATCCTGATGGGTGAGGCGAATACTCAAATAAGTACCTTCTGCTACTGTTTGACCAAATTGCTGTTTTAACCATAACAACAGATAATACAAGCGGTCTTTCACATGTCGCTTTCCAGCAATGGCTAAAAGCAATTCTGCCTGCCGCAGGCGATCGCTTATTTGAGGTAAAATAGCTTGAGCTAGAGGAGGAGAAGCAGCGATTTCTTGTAGGGAAATGCAGACTAACTCGGCTTTTTCCGAAAGCGTAATTGCTTGGTAGGTAGGCAGACAAGTTAAACTACAGCCAAAAGGCATGGAAGATCGAGCCAATCCAATTAGCACCTCTCTGCCATCTTCATTCATTGTGCTTAACTTTACCAGACCTTGACAAACTAGCCAAATCTTCTCAGGCTCTAGTGAGATAATTTCTCCTTTGGAATAAAAATGCTTTGGGCGATCCTGGCTGGGGTCGTAGTCATGACTTTCTAGCGCCAATAAAGCACGCTTCTGTTCAGTAATATCACGTATTATCCAACGCAAGAGAGTTAAATTGCCTTCACAGTCGCGGACAGAGGCTACAGTCACAGCCGCGTCAAAGGCATCGCCGTGACGGGGTTGGATGCGTATTGTCCACTCCAGCATACACTCTAACTCTTGTAGCTGGATTAATTGAGAACGAAACAGCTGACGCTCTTCTAACGCCATAAAGCAATTTAGCGGTTTGTTGACCAAAAATGACTTTTTAAGGTTAAAAAGTGTGGCGGCGGCACAGTTAGCTTCCTGAATTATCCCTCGTGCATCAGTCACCAAGCAAGCGATCGCTATAAACTCAAACAAATCTTGATAGCGCTGGCGTTCCGCTTTCACCCGCGCTTCTGCGGCTGCTACTTGCTCATTCTGCTGCAACAGTTTCTTTTCGGTTACTTCTAGTGTTTCCGAAGCAATGCCAAGTTGCGTAAAGGCTATCGGTAGCAGTAAGTCCGCTTCCATTTGTACCGAACCTTTCCCATCTTGGTAAAGTTCGGTTAAGCGATCGTGAAGTGACTGTACCTGCTTGGCAAACATATCTATATTATTATTCATATTAGGTGACAATATTTGTTTTCATCAACTTAAATTGGGCATCAAAATACACATTCAAACCTAAGCAAAAGCTCTGAGAATGAAAATACAAATTAGATTTTCATCCTAGAAAATGCCAGAGCAGAGATGCTCAAGCTTGTATTTGAATGGTTATTTAAATATTAAAAAACTTCGTTGAGGAAGTCGGTACGATTTCGTACCGACTTGACTCAACAAGAATTCATCTACAGCAATCCGATTTGATTGCGTGAAAAAATTCCGTACACTTGAAGCGATTAGTGTAGGGTGGGCAATGCCCACCATATCCGGGTTTTGGTGGGCATTGCCCACTGAGCGTATATTTCAAAAATCAAGTTTTGGTGGGCATTGCCCACTGAGCGTATATTTCAAAAATCAGATAGGAATCCTATATAGCAATACTATTTGATTTATAAAAATTGGAGGACTCAGATCCCCGACTTCTTTTGCGAAGTCGGGGATCTAATCTTTGATGAATCATGCAAAAGACTGCTATATCTGCTTAGTGCATCGCGGCAAAAATAACTATTCAACTCAAAACTGCTGAAAATTATACTGTTACTTCAGCATAGCAGCATAGCAGCATAGCAGCCTTATTGCAGCAACCGAGCAAATTCGCCTTTGATAACTCCATAACACTCACAGGAAGTCGCTTCTAATTCCTGCCGATTTAGGATGGTAATTTTGCCACGGGTGTAGGAAATCATCCCCGCTTGGCTTAGGCTGTTAGCAGCCACCGTAACACCAGCGCGTCGCGTGCCTAACATCTGGGCGATAAATTCCTGAGTTAGCGCAAACTCGTCTTTTTGTATCCGGTCATGAACAGAAAGCAGCCAACGGGCGAGTCGCTGCTGTAGAGTATGAAGGCGGTTGCAGGCAACTCCTTGGGATATCTGCGAGTACAGGGCTTGCGTGTAAAGCAACAGCAGGCTTTGTAGGGAACCACCCCGGTCAAACTCGGTTTTCAGCTAGATCAGCAGGAGCCTCACGCCAGAATCTCTGATTTGGCGTGAGAGGAATGCGCGGCTGTGGAGCGAAGCGGAGCAGCCAAATCACTCATCGGGTGTGTCCTGAGCCTCGATATACTTCCGAAGCGTGGAGACCGTAACGCCGCCACAGGACGCAATAAAGTACGAACTATTCCAAAGAACGTCTTTGCAATAGAACCGATTCACTTGCTCTTGGAACTCACTGCGAAGTCTCCGACTGGTAACGGTTTTGAGATTGTTGATCAACTTGGTTAACTCCATCTGCGGAAAGTATTGGAATAGCAGATGGACATGATCTTCTTCCCCGTTGAATTCAATCAACTTGCAATCCCATTTTTTGCAAAGGTCTTCTACGATCTCCCCTAGCCGTTGCAGCATGGGGGCTGTAAACACTTTGCGGCGGTATTTCGAGGTAAGCACCAAATGCGCTTTCATGTCGCTTACCGATCTTCCTTTTGAAACGTAATCATCTTTCATGGCAAACATTCTGGAATTCACGTTAGAATTAGCGTAGCCTAGAGCAACAGCACTAAACAGATGAGATGAAATACACCTACCAGTACAAAGCACTTCCAACCACTGAACAGAAGCTAGAACTAAACCTCTGGCTGCGGATTTGCATGTATTGGTACAACCGCCAACTCGGAGACCGCTTCGATTGGTGGGAGATGAATCGCTCACCCGTTGATGCTTGCCCATTGGTCTGTCATTTGCCTGAATTGCGCGAGAAGCCGAACTTCTACAGCCAGAAAAAGTATCTACCAGAACTCAAAAAAGAGCCTGTAACGGTGCAATGGTCGGGCGAAAAACTTGATTTCTCACGAGGAAGCGCGAACACCTTACAGGAAGTTTGCAAACGGGCTGACAAAGCGTTTGAACGATTCATCGCAGGTGATTCCACTGGGAAGCGGAGCGGTAAGCCACGTTTCAAATCTCAATCCCGCTATCGGTCGTTTGTTATTGAAGGGGCAGGGCTGGAACTGCATTCTTGTTCGATTGGTGGCAAGTATCTGTACATCAAAGTGCCGAAGGTCGGACTAATCAAAGTTCGGTCACATCGTCATTTGCCCGATGGTTCAACCCTCAAGCAGGTGCAGTTCATCAAAAAGAATGATGGTTGGTTTGTCAATCTGCGACTTGAAGACCCAACCGTTCCGACCGTAACGCCCGACTCGATTCTGCCCACCTGGGAGAACTCGATGGGTATGGATGCGGTGTTGAACGAAGATGTTTATCTGGCAACTTCCGAAGGCGGCAAACTGCCATCGCTCAAAGTGCTACGGAACAGTCAAGCTAAGTTGACTCGCATCTCGAAAAAGAAGAATGCCCGCAAGAAAGGTTCTAAAGCGCGTCGCAAACTGGCAAAACAACAAGGACGACAACATCAAAAGATTGCCCGTGCCAGAAAGGACTTCCAATACAAAACCGCTCACGAGCTAGTGAGAACGGGCAAAAAAGTTTTCTTCCATGAAGACCTCAATCTCAAAAATCTGACGAAACGTTGTGCCCCCAAACAAGACGAGAACGGCGCATATCTCCCGAATGGGCAATCTGCAAAGTCTGGACTCAATTTGTCATGGGCAGATGCCGCATTTGGTCAATTCTTCCAAATCCTCGGACACATAGCTGGAAAAGCTGGGGCTGTAGTGATTGCGAAGAATCCCGCTTATACGTCTCAACTGCTCGCGTACCGGGATGAAGTGATTTTCACCGATACGGGCATTCGCGAGTACTGGGATCAGACAGAATCGCTCTGGGTTGATCGAGACATCAATGCTGCGATCAACCTCAAGCGCGTGGGGCTAGACCTGTTCCCCACGATAAAACGCCGTAAAGGTGGCATCGTGATAGTTGGTTCTATCACCGATGATATCTCTAAGGAAGTTCTCCGCATTCTTCGGAGTGCCTGAGAAGCCTACACCATACCCGCTAGGGTTGGTGTAGGAGCGTCACCAAACTTCCCTTGATTCTCAAAGCAGAACCTGTGACCTGCACAAACGCTTGATTGGTCGTGCTGTTACCTCGCCACAATACAGGCATCCCGACCATTCCTTCATTGCCCACTATACCAATTTCTACCGTTGAGCCGTCTTTCATAGTCGAAACCAAAGAAATTATTCCCTGGTCTGGAAAATAGACGTATGCGATCGCCTCAGCTTCTTCGTATATAATTTGTTGGTAGGAAAGCGGAACTCTTTCCAAGTAAGGAACAAGGCGTTGATAATCACAACAAGGCAGAGCCGCGAGTAGTTGATTTTTCAGTGTAATACAACCTTTACATATAGACATTGGGAACCTCTCGATAAAACCGTCTTTAGAAAAACAACTGACGGCATTAGGAGAGGGATGGCGCAAGCCTATCCCAATGTCAAAAGATATTTTTGTTAAGGCTGTTTGGTTTCTAACTTCCAGTATATAGCTTTATAACTTACGCATAAACCGGATCTATTTACGGAAATCCGCCGTCTCAGCGATTGTTTGCGATTTAGGAAATCGGATGTTTATTGCCTATAAGCTTGCTATTTCTCGCCACAGAAAGAATATACAAGTAAATTATGAGCAATAGATTTTTTTATCAACTTAATAACACTTCTTAAAATCACAACGACCAATATAAATGCTCACTCCATAAGATTGGGACTTACGCACGCCGATGTCAGAAACCCGGTTACTTCGTCAGTATTTGCTTGCACTCGCAGGCTATTTTTCACTCATAACCACCGAATATGAGCGTAAATCCTAAAAATATCAGTTTATCTTGTGGGGCAGGCGTCTCGCCTGCCCTATCTGCAAAACATATCTACCAAACAAACGAAATCGGCAAATCAGGGGCAAAATCCTGAATTTGGCTGTTCGCGCCGCAGTCGAATTCTATCTGCATGTGGTACGCATCACCTCGAATAAACTCTACCAAACCAAGTGATTGAAACTCGGTCATTTCTGTTGAGAAAGGTTTCTCAGTTGGAAGCGTAATTTTAACCGCTGTAATGTCACGAAATCCGCAGCTGTGTTCTAAAGGAGGTCTTTCACGGGGAGGAATGGCTGGCGATAAAATGCTGACAGGCGATACAAAAATCAGCGGTTCATACTGAAATCTGCTATTAGCAGCGATAGGAATAGATGCACCTTCAGGAAGAAAAGGTGCGTAATAACCCCAAGTTTGAAATGGTAGATTGGTTAATGTGTTATTCGTTAATCTAAAAGAGATACCAAAGGGACAAACTGCTGTTTCCCGCCAACAACAACGTTCCCACAACCCAGTTGGCTGAACCACAGGAGATTGAATTTCAGTTGCATCGCGAAGCCAAAGAAGTTCAAGATATGCATTCTGAAAAAAGAAGCAGGAGTTTTCCGTACCCTGTCCTTTGTGGACTCTTCGCCTTCCTTCTATTAATCCAAAGTTCGATAAAGCAAGTGCTTCTGGCGCGTTAGGTTGAACGCAAACAAATATGTGGTCTAATTCCAATGCCATATTAACTTAATTAAATCTAATTTGTGAATATCTGTAGGGTGCTAACTTCGGGGTGAAATGGTATAATGCAACGCCTGAAATCTTGATTAAATGATTAAAGATTAAATATTTATCTTAAAGAAACAATCTATGTTGTATAAAACTCCGGCTATTCTCTTTTTGTCTGGTGCGTCCGGTGTTGGAAAGACAACCATCGTCGCCACTCTTCAAGCGAATAATACTGATTCATCTCGTATCTTTCTGCACGCCGATACAGAGGGCGTTCCCTCTTTCACTGAAATGATTGAACAGGCGGGTTCGTTGGAAAAATTCCAAGAAATCGCAACCCACAAATCGATTGAAAAGATTACCCAGGAATATCAAAGTACAAACACCGTAATTATCGAAGGACAAGCTCGCTTTAATTATATTGAGAATGCTTGCCGAAAACTCGGTGTCACAAGATATGCCATTATTTTAATTGATTGCGATTGGGAAATAATGCGCGATCGCCTGCTTAACAATCGGCAACAACCAAAATTAGTTAGCAATGATATGCGAAACTGGGCGAATTTTCTACGCAGACAAGCGCGGCGCAAAAATATTCCTATCGTAGATACTTCCCGCCAATCCCTTGAGGAGGTTGTAGAAATTATTCTTGCATCAGCACATACCAAATTTACTCAGAGTATGTTGAATTAAGTTGCAAAAATTAATATTTTCCCAAAAGGCACGAGGCATACTGCGGGGGCAGAAGGAAAGAGTAAATTTTTTTCATGGGTTTTGGTGTACGCAGTTCATGATAACTGGGCGTCTCCTAACTCAAGACTGGGCGCCTCCCAACTCCCAACTCCTAAAGCGTTTCCAAATAACTGAGGAGATCCGCCATTGTTTGAGTGCTAGGCTGGAATTTTGGCATTGGCGGCGTGTCACCACTAATGACTTGGTGAATCAAACCATAACGAGACTTGTGCTTTGAAACGCCTTGCAAACTGGGACCAACCCGCCCGTCCGCTTCCCAGCCATGACAGCCAGCACAGTTGATTTGAAAGATTGCGTGTCCTTGGACTGGATCTCCTGTCCGCGATAGAACACTCTTAACGTATGGATCGGAGGTTCTAGCTATACGAACAGCAAAAATACCTAAAAGGACTGCTAGCAGTATCGCCACAACCACCAAGGCGATCCGCTGAATCGGAATTTCAGGTTTGGTAATCTGGTTATCCAAAAGCTTTGCTGTCAATGTCTAAATGTGCTAAACAAAGTTTTTATTATATACACATAGCTTAACACTGAGCGCTAACAAATCCTCTTTGTCAGAAGCAAATCCAGCTTTCTGACGAAATACTGGTAGCAATTTTTCTCATAATAATTAAAGGTACTTTACAATTTCTTAATGGTGGCTGCAACCACAGATAAGGCTTTTGGGTTGCCCATTCGTTGCTCAAAACCTCTATCTAGCGCGGGATTTATTGGATTTTTGGTAAAATCAAAAACAGATACGAATCTTTAATATTTGCAACAAGGAGATTTCAAGTGGTAGAACCCCTACTTTCAGGCATTGTCATTGGTCTAGTTCTCGTCACCCTCGCCGGACTGTTTTACGCTGCTTACAAGCAATACAAGCGCGGCAATCAGCTAGGTCTGTAAAAAGTTAGGAGGCGCCCAGTTAGGAGTTATGAATTAGGGGTTAGGAGGCGCCCAATTAAGAGTTAGGGGTTAAGTCGTTAGGCGTAATTAATTGAAGGATAGCTGTAGTGTGAGCGTCTCGCTCAGGCGGGCAAATCGGGCTGCAATACATCTAAATATTTAATTGCACCAACCTACTTAAGAATTCTTAACTCCTAACTCAAAAAACTCAGCTAAGAACTCCTAACTGGGCGGCTCCTAACTGGGCGGCTCCTAACTCCTAACTTCTAACTCCTAACTTCTAACTGGGCGGCTCCTAACTCCTAACTCATAACTCTGTAAAAGGTAACGGCTGTGTTGCCATAAACTTTTTGACGGCAGATTTCCCAGGTGGAAATCTCTGGTGGTTTCCAATCTTGGGGACTGTGTTCGACTGCGATTTCCCCGTTAGAATCTAAAAGTTGATAGTGAGCGATCGCTTCTAAAACTGGTTTATATAATCCACTAGCATAAGGTGGATCGAAGTAAATTCTGTCAAATTGCTGTCCTGACAGTTTGGGTAAGCGCTGCAATACTTCTGTCCGCAGCAGTTGATATTTTTGTTCGGCATTGGCTACTTGCTGCCAATTTTGTTGGATAATCGCACAGGCTCGGCTAGATTGTTCAATTCCTACTACTAAGCTGGCTCCTCTACACAAAGCCTCTGCACCCATTGAACCACTACCGGCGCACACATCCAACCAACGACAACCTGCTATTTCTCCCTGCCAAATATTAAAGATTGCCTCCCGTACCCGCGCACTGGTAGGTCTGGTGTCTTGTCCTGGCAAAGTTTTTATCTGACGATTACCGTAAATTCTCAGAGTCATTATTAATTAGTCAATAAGCCAATTTGAAGTATGAAGTATAAAGGATGAAGTATGAAATTACCCCACCTATAAAGCGAAAAGTTAAGCCAGTGCGTTGGTTCGCCAGCGCGGCCAAGAGGGGGTTTCCACGCCACTGCGACCCTTGGGGAGACCCCAAGACCGCAGTGGCTCCCCATTCACGACTGCCGTGCATGGTTTCCCGGCAGCCTTTGCAACTGGCGTTGCGCGTCCGGGTAACAGGAGCGCAAAACTTTTCAAGACAGCGATTGGGCATGAAGGCACGCGCCTGATGGCAGATTTTTTCGCCCACGCACTATGCAGCGAGGCATATACGCCCGCTTTTCCCCACTTCATCCAAAATCCTTTACACCCAGAGACTTATGCAAGTCAAAAATCCGCCGTCAGATTTTTGACTCTGGACTTGCGAGCAGGAAGCGGTGGACAATTGACAACAGACAAAGGACTGTTGGAAAAAATCAAAAATCGAAAAGCAAAAAATCGAAAATTGTATTATGCGGCTACTTTTTCTCGTACTTGAGCAACAAAATTAGAGAGAATTTGCAATCCAATATTAGAGGATTTTTCTGGGTGGAATTGGACAGCCATGAGATTATCGCGGGCGATCGCTGCTGTTACAGTTTGGCTACCGTGGGTAATTGTTGCCGCACGAACTTGCTCTTCAACTGGGTCAACATAATAAGAATGAACAAAATATACCCACGGTTGAGATGGTAAATGCTCCCACAAAAGACATTTTGGTTGAGTCACTTCGAGTTGATTCCAACCCATGTGGGGAATAGTGATGCCTGTTTCAGGACGAAAGCGCCGGACTTTTCCGCGAATAATTCCGAGTCCTGGTTGGGTACCTTCTTCACTGGAATCAAAGAGAATTTGCAGTCCCAAACAGATGCCTAAGAAGGGTTTGCCAGAAGCGATCGCGTTTTTGATTGGTTCTTCTAAGGAGCGCGATCGCAAGTGTTTTACAGCAGGATCGAATGCTCCCACTCCTGGCAATACTATTGCATCTGCCAGTTCCATTTCCTTTGGAGAATCTGTAATATTAGGAATCGCACCAGCTTTTTCCAAACCTTTGCAGACTGAGTGCAAATTTCCCATGTCGTAATCTACAACTGCAATCACCGCCATTTACCTGC
The DNA here is from genome assembly GCA_044006015.1 of Heteroscytonema crispum UTEX LB 1556. Lineage (GTDB taxonomy): Bacteria > Cyanobacteriota > Cyanobacteriia > Cyanobacteriales > Nostocaceae > Heteroscytonema > Heteroscytonema crispum. Next base: position 7,332 of record JBIPDF010000014.1, on the reverse strand, counting down.
TCCCTTTAAATTTATTATGGAGGGTCTTTATATTGTAAATAATATTTCTTATGAAGAAAAGCATTCTATTAACATCTTTTGACACTTGGTTGCTTCATCAACAGTCAAATTCTTCCGATGATTTGTTGCAAGAAGTGGCAAAACTTGATTCGCCCCCTCATGATTTAACTTTTTTGCGCCTGTTACCGGTGGATGTACAGCTTGCCAGTTCTCGGGTAATTGAAAAAATCCAAGAACTCCAACCAGATATCATCATCTGTTGTGGTATGGCGGAAAGCCGTCAATTATTAAGTGTGGAACAAAATGCTCGCAGTACTGCTATTTTGCCTGTACTTGCTCCCACAAGTGTATTGCAGACAACAGTTGATTTAGAGCGATTGGTGGCGGGAGGAGGGGCAATTGAGATTAGCCAGGATTGCGGTAAATTTGTCTGCGAAGGGCTTTATTTTTCAGTCTTGGAGTACCTGCGCCAAAAGCAACTCAAGAGCCGTTGTATCTTTGTCCATGTCCCTGTTTTAAATCAAGATAATCTGGTGGCAATTTTTGCTGATTTCTTATTAATTATTTACAGGCTGGCACTTTTATAAAGTTGTTTGCGTCCTGGAAATCAAAAAATCTGTAGATATTATGTTGCCATTGTTACCATTTTTTCCTATTGCTCAAACAACTCCACCTGCGCCACCACCAGAGGAAGTAGTGCAACAACAGGAAGTGCGTCCTTTACCGGGCAAGTTGGATAATGTGTCAGTTTTTAACAGCAATAGTCCCGAATTAATTCTGAAAGAAGGAATTTTACTCTCTACTTTTCCAGCAGCTGGGAAAAAAGTGCCAGAGGCGCATCTAAATTTTCCTTTTCGGGGGCGATTTGATATATTTGCTCATCATGTGGCTAGGGCCTCACCACCAGAAAATTTGCGTCCTCTTTATTTAGGGATAATGTTGCATAACCCTGGAAAGCAACCGGTAACAGTAAATGTGTTGCAAGGGGCGAGTTATTTAAGTCAACCGGATGCACCATTTATTGAATTGCCATCTTTTAGTCAAAATTCGTTGGGTACAGTTTTCGCAGGTCCGGGAAGTCGCGTTACGAGTGATGTCCTTAGGAGACAGCGACAAAACATTTTCCCCGCCCAAATTGTGATTCCCCCAGGGGAAAGTCAAATGTTGTTAAATGCGCCAATTCCCGTCGCCGGACTGACACCGCCGTTAAATGGTCGGTCTACGTTGCTGCGACTGCGGAGTAATGGCACAGTTTATGCAGCGAGTTTGGCAATGTTTGCACCGTTAAATGCTGATGGTAGCGAACGTCCGCCTAATTTAAAAGAGTGGGAAAATTTGCTTAATAATAGTGATGTAGCCGGACCGCGGGATAAAGCCCCTACTTCTTTAAAGGACACGGGCAAACCGCAAGTCTACGGACGTGTGGCAGGAGTAGCAAAAGGTTCTACGTGGCGAGCATTTGTAAGCGATCGCCCAAAGGCAAAATATTTAACTATTCCCCAACCCGGTCAGGCTTTTTCCTACGCTATTAGTACACTGCATGGCGGTACTTTGGGGACTGGTCAAGTTCAAAGTGCTAGGATGTTAGTGCGCTATCCAGACACCGCTTATCGCGCTCATGGCAACTATGCAGTTGAATATAATATCAAATTGCCGTTGTATAACAATACTCAAAATCCTAAAACAGTGAGTATATCATTGCAAACACCTGTTAAAGAGGATCAATTAGTGCAACGGGGGTTGCGCTTTTTTAATACACCAGCGAGGCAAGTATTTTTCCGTGGTACAGTGCGTGTGCGTTACAACGATGACCAAGGCAAACAGCAAACCCAATATGTGCATTTAGTGCAACGCAGAGGTCAACCGGGAGAATCATTAGCATTGTTGAATATTAAATCAGGCGATCGTAGATTAGTAGAAGTAGACTTCCTTTATCCGCCAGATGCCACACCGCCGCAGGTATTAACAATTTCAACAAATAGGTAATATCAAGTCCGGATAATTGCTTATAATAAAATCTCTAAAATGTAGGTTGGGTGTAACGCAGACAAAGGAGGCGCCTCCCGTGAAGGGTAGTGGAACCCAACTTTTATCTGAGGTTGATGTTGGGGAGGCTGTGCTAACTTGGTGGTTCCAAGAGTTATAGCAACTGTCGTTTGCGACTGCCTACGCCAACCTACATTAATTATAAGTATTTAACCGGTCACGATATATGGGATTCCTACTTGATTTTTGAAATATACGTAGGGTGGGCATTGCCCACCATATCCGGATTTTGGTGGGCAGTGCTGCTTCGCAAATGCGCGATCGCGCCCCACCCTACACAACAATCAGATTTTTCACGCTCTTATTTAAGATTCCTATAATACCATTTCCCTTTATTGATGAAACATATGTTTGGAGGAGAGACTCGGCATTGCGGAGTCTCGACAAGATTTATATGTATCGCGATTAACGTGAAATGGTATAACACACCCTACCTTTACTAATCCCGAATCCCCAATCGAAAATCCTGTTGGGTAAAATCCAAAATCGCTATCATCCAACTCTTTCAATGCCAACATGTTTATTAAAAGCATACCAATCTTGAGAAAAGCCCTTTAATTCAACATCTTTAAGAGTGAATTTCACATGACCTTGTTCAATAGCAAATCTCACAACATTATTGGTATCTGGCTTACTGGTTAAAAGAATCAATTCAGTACCTGCTGGTATTGTTTGCTTTGACTGGTCGTTAAGAACCTTAGAATCAACAGGTTTGCGCTTGATAATTGAGTCTATATTAAACACAAGCTTCAGAAAACCTTGTTGGTCGCCAACCGATTGCCGATCTACAATAATTCTGACTGTATTTTTATCCTGTTGCTTGGAGAGAATTGCATCAACAGTTGGTACGAAATTCACTGGTTCTTGAATAATATCAACGTGTGATGCAAAAGCATACCAGTTGCCAGTGTAGCCCTTGAATTGAACATCCTGAAGGGTCAATCTGTAATGGTCTGGACCTCTAGAAGATACCGCATAAGATTGAAGAATAAGTACAGTACCTGCTGGAATATTCTGACGTTGATTGCTAGGCAACTGGCTTGATTGAACCGGCTGTTGCTTGATAACAGTGTCTTGTAAAAAAACAATTTTGGTTAAATTTGTCATATTTCAACCTTAAGTAACATATCAAGCTTTATACTCAAGACTTACGCCAAACATAACTACTGTAGCGATAATTCATGAATTATCAAAGGCTGTATTGAGGCGTAGACTGAGTTGCGTAAGTCCTAATACTATAAGATTCAACTGATAATGCCACGATTCCAGACTTAAAGACAAAATATATTTAAATTTATTAAGACTGCACATATCTCCAACAAAGTAGAGTAGTTGCACATCGCCTGCTTGCAGAATGGCGTGAAATCAGTCCAAAGTTGAAGAGTACCCTATCTTGCTTTTAACACACTTGCTCAGAACGCAACATCTAGCGATGGTTATAAAATACCTTAACCCCAAAAAAATCAAATATTCTCAAATAGTTAAACAGTCAAATAGTTAAATAGTCAAATAGTCAAATACTGTAGGGTGCGTAAAGCCACACCGGCATACAAGAGAAGGCGAGAGTACGGCACCATATTTGACTATTTGTTTCATACATACGATTCCCCCCACCCCCCTCCCGGGGGGCACAAAGATTGTCATATGTTGTTGCAACCTTAAAAAGAATTGGTATAACGCTATCGAAATTACTAACCTCTTTGAAAGCCCTTTGCCGTTTGTTTTTGCCCCTTACTTTTAGGCTTAGATTTACTAACTTCCGTCACAGCTTCTTGAAATAAATTGTGCAGATGTATGGGCACGCTGGCAATTTCTGGTAATTCTGGTTCTAGAATTTTGTTGAATTCTTGCAAAAGTGTATCCAAGTCACTTTCCAAGCGAAACTCTGGACGCTGTAAAACTGTTTGCAATATCTTTTCTAATTTAGTCGGATATTGTTGGGCTAAACGATGCCAAATGAAAGCATTAATTTTTTGGTCTTCCAAATAGTGACGGATGAGCTTTTCAGCACCTTCAACACTTTGCCAGTCTGACGCTTCTAAAATTGCCTTTACCTTACTATATGTTGGTAAAAACATCTGTCCCCAACGAGGATGAGAAAGAGCCGTTACTTCTTCCGCTTTCTTGAGTTCGGCAGGTAAGTCCACCTTTGGCATCACCATTTTACTATTGCCATTTTTGCTATTCAAAGCAGTTTCAATAGCTTTAGAGTCAGCACCAAGTTCTTCTACAGCAGCTTGAATTTCCTCTTTTCCAATTCCGGCATCTGCTGCTACCTCTGCCAAGGATTTTGAAGTATCAATTCCTGATTTTTCTAAAGTTTTCTGCGTTAATATTTCTTGAAACTCAGTTATTTTATTATTAAGTTGGTATCCAGAAAGCGTAATTTCATCACTACCAAAAAAGTCAAGAAACTGCTGATGATATTGCCCTACCGACTGCCAAGCTTCTTCTAACAAGTCTGGTGCATCACCGTAAAGATTATATTTATAGTTATCTTTGAAATTGCCAATGGCTACAGCAAGTTTCGGTTTGCCCAATTTACCCATCAAGGTACAGGGACCGGAGAAAATCCAATATGTTTCGGTAACGGGAGAAATGCGAGTTAGTAAAATTTCTCCTTCTTTAAACCGAGACATTTCTTGTTGTATTTTGGCATTATTTGGCTTGACAATATAGTGTTTATCTGTTAGCCAATTCATCAACTCAAACCCGTCAGATAGGATTTTAGTTATGGCAAATAAGCCAATAAAACTACGATGCCAATTTTTGATGAGATTGCGATCGCTCTGTGATAACTCACTATGATTTTCTATAAATAACTCTAATGGTGACTTGTCGCCGACTTTTCCTTCTGTGAGAAATCTGTCGATAATCAAGTCCTGTTGTGTACTATCCCCCGTACCGCGACGCAACTGGGCTGCTGCATAGGTTTCTAGCGCTTGTGCAAGTTCGCCTTCAGCATCAAGGACAAAATCAACCAAGGCTTGTTTTAATTCGTGCGATCGCTCTAATATGGCATCCACAATATACTCTCTCGCGTCCAACAATTGTAGGTTAAAGTTTGTGAAGAATTTCTGCATCTAGCAATAGCTAGATTTATGGGATGCCATGCAAAAAATTCAAGTATAGTCAAATATCATTAGAGTTATTTATAATACTTAAAATTAAATTCCTATCAGAACTTATAACTAAACTATTATGCCTATCTACGGTCCCGACCCGATTAACTTTGAAGGAGTCAACGGTCATCGTTATTGGTTGGACGAACCGTTTACTTTCACCGGCAGACATGACATAGATCAGCGCCTTAGCGGCTTTCCAGCCGCAGTTTTTTTACCACAGCATCGCCCTGCAAACAGCACACCTCTAGTCATCGCACTCCAGGGAATGACAGCCCCCTACGGCTGGAACGCCTTTATTGTGCCAACGCTAACCCAGATGGGCATTGCCGTCGCACTTTTTGATACACCCCTCGCTGGAGAACGCAGCTTGGTGCGTAGCTTCACTGGTTTGGTAGATAGAGAAGTTAAACCACTTTTAGATTATGGCGTTTCCTTTGATACCCAATTTTGGCGGCAAAGCTTTAAGTGTATTGCTCGTGACATTAATTTAGTGCGTGAATTTTGTCGCGATCGCTATAATTTAACCGACAATCGATTGGCATTATTTGGCGTCAGCATGGGAGTTTTGCAATCAGCCTTTGCCTTTACCGCACATGGTATTGGCGAGAGATTGCTGGGTGCTGCAGGTCATGCAGACCTTCAAACTTTTGCAAAAAGCTGGGGTAGGCTATTCTTGCCAGAATTAGCAGCTTCATGGGCTGGCGGAGTTGCACAAAAAGTACTCTCACGAATCCAACCCGACATCACACCCATGATTCCAATCCTGCGGATGGTAAAAAATCTCAAATATCCAGATGATTTTGGTCGTGAATGCAACCCCATGACCTATGTAGAACAGGTAAAGTTACCGCGTCGAGTTCGTTTTCTCATAGGCAATGCAGATTCGCTGGTGAGTATTTCAGATGCCCGTGCTTGTGCCGCCCGATTCCCTGATGGTGCTTGCTTTGCGGTTCCGGGACTCGCTCACGGTAACATCTTTCATGGTCTCACTTTTGTAGATCACGTCCGCTATTTCTTAGCAACTCAATTGGGTGATTGGCAACAGTAAAGATAGCAGGGAGAAAAGAAGGCGATCGCATTTTATGGGGTTGAAGATGTGCGATCGCACTTGGTAAATATTCTAAAAACTAATTGAGCGCTAATGAAAAGTTAAATTTACTTGAATTATTTTCTATTTTCTAAATAAGCTTTACAGATTCTTTCTTAAATCTACAGTAGGAGTGCTTAACCGCAACTTCTATATCCTTGTTTACACTAAATTTAATCGAATTTTATTTAGATATTTTTCGGAAATTTTACTGTTATTCACAATCAGGAAATTATGTTATCTAATTAAGTAAATTGACTATTGCTGTCTTTCAAAAAATCTTTTCGTTAAAGTGCAATTTTTTCGGATTTGGATACCACAAAAATAACTATGATACTAACACCAATAATAATCATAATTACAGCCTTATTTACCAGCGCTGCATTGCTTGCAGTTTTATATAACAGCCTGGTTTATAAGAAAAATCAGGTTGAGAATGCTTTTGCCACCATTGATGTACTTCTCCAGCAAAGATGGGATTTAATACCCAATCTTGTGGCAGTAGCACAAAATTATATGCAATTTGAGCAGAAAACACTAACAGACATTGCCAAACTCAGAACCAGGGCAATTTCCGAGAGAGTAGGAGCAAATGCCAGAGTTGAGCTTGAAAATCAAATATCAACCGTTGCTTGCCGACCCTGCAAATATTGTCTCAAAACTTCTAAAGTTATGAGTATGGCATATAAGTGAAGATAAGTTTCTGCCAAGGGTTCACCGTCCGAGCTTGGGTAAAAAACCTCAGTTGATTGAGAAGTGGGTAAGAGGCTAGTCATAACTCGCGCCACCTGATTGAGAGGATAGCAGGGTGATTCTATTATCTCATTTGAAAAGGTAAAGGGTATAGAGATGACACATTAAATATGTACAAAAATAAGCTGGGCACTGTTGATGAGTTTTTGAAAGAAAAAGCTCAGCAACTTTGGCATCAAGAGATTATGTTGAGAATATTAGAGCTCTTTGGTGAGGACTAGCCAGATAGCAATAACAAAAGCCTCCCCAATATATCAAGGGAAGGCTCTTTGTTGTGAAATATAAATCCTGGCATCGAGCTATTTTAGCGTAGGGCTACCC
>JBIPDF010000012.1:0-336474 GCA_044006015.1 Heteroscytonema crispum UTEX LB 1556 | reverse complement strand
AATGCTTAAACTATCTATTCGATTGGTAATACATTATCTCAAGTATGGTTCCGTGGTGCTGCGGGCGCTATGCGCCCGCAAGCTTGAGGCGATCGCATGATTCATACTTGGATTCAGCAACGCCAAATTTTTGAATTTTTTCAATCACCAGACAATCAAAATTTTCTATTGCTTAACTCCGACTTTCTTGCACCTTAAGAAAGAGATTGAGGCGTGAATATAGGATTTAATCAAGATTTAGTCAAAATTTAGTTAACATTTAAAATTGGCTTAAATAAAAGTTAACTTTTTTTCTTGTTCAGAGCTAATTTATCAAGTTAATTTTCAAATATAAGCGCGGATTTCAACTGTATGAGGTCCAGACTACGCGTGTAGAAGCAATTCATGAATTGCTTTCTCCTCAAAGGTGTACCATTATGACTTGCAACTCGCGCTTATAAGATCATAAAGCGGAAAGTACAGCACCATCAATTGGTAGTGCGTTACGGCGCATACATATAAGAATTCGTCAAAACTCACAAATTAAATAGCTAAAACGTACACCTCACTACTTTATGGTCGAAAAGGTGACTTTTAGAAGCAATTTAGAATCTCGGTTGTTCGGCTTTTAATCGTTGTAGCAGCCCCAACAAAAGCAAACCCACTCCAATTTGCACGAACGCCGGAGCTAAAATAAATGCTACCACCAGCAGCATCCCTCCAGTCAAGAACGCTGCAATCACATGAACCTCCTCAACCATATTCAGTCCCAACCAAATAGCCGCCAGACCAATAATCAATAACAGCAAGTAAGTTGATAGCATTCTTAACTCCTGAAATACACTATAGGTTGTTTGTTGCCGCAACAGAGTATTTTTATTATTAGAAATATCGAATTATTTCGATGGTTGAGTGAAAAAAGTAAAAGCGCTTACTGTTTACAGTTCAGATGCCATATCAGCGACAAACTTAGAACATGCTTGTTCGTTACGTCGATAGTAAGTTGACTGTCCTTGACGAGTTGATACTACTAGTCCTGTAGCCTCTAGCATCGACAGGTAGTGCGACACTGTAGATTGTGCCAAACCAGTTTTTTTTTGGATGCTGCTAACGCAAACCCCAACAGCGCGAGCATCTAACTCTTGGGGAGGAAAGTTAAGTTCAGGTTCTTTCAGCCACTGTAAAATGTGCAGTCTAGTTTCATTAGCAAGAACCTTGAAGATTTCCTGAGTTTCCATGTTTAAAGTATATCGAAATTCTGCGATATGTCAATATGGGTGTCACCACTACAGCTAGATCGAGATTTTTTTGCTATTTAGGCTATTTGCTCTCTCAAGAGTAACGATGTTATGCGTTGATGCGGTCGATCTGTTAAGAAACACGGGGAAAGGGGAAAGGATGTGAATATCTATGTGTTACTTGCTCTTTGCGAGTCAGAGGCTGACCGGAATGCACCATCTCAATTGTCCGTAAATAAAATGACTAAGTATATCAGGTTTTTCCGCGTTCGACTACATCTGCCTGGGACTATAAGTCCCAGTCTAATAGAGTAAGTCCTTTGTCATCGGACTGAGAAATAAATTATTGTGTGGTCAAAATCATCACTTTATATTTCTGTATTCGCGCTCATGCGTAAAGGTGCAAGATATCAGGTTGATGCGGTTGATGCGATCGCCTAAAACTTATATCTCAAATTTACATCTAAAATTTACGCTTTATTGCGTTTTTTGTGAAATTTAACCTTTTGGATGAATATATTTTTCATAACTTAATATCTATTTACATTAAGTTATTTTACTAATATTTTCCCTTTGAAATTGCGTCTTACTTGCGGTAAACTTCCTTTAAAATGGTAGTTAATTCGCAAATATAGCAATTTTAGATCAGAGGGTGAAAGTTCACGGTGTCCAGAAACCCGGTTTCTCAAAGAAACCGGGTTTCTAAATAGAAGCGAGAATTGTGATAGTTTCTATCGGTTAATACGCGTCATTTCAAACAACTGTTGGGCATTTTTACCCAGAAAAGCATCAAAAAGGACTTGTTTACCAGGTTCGACTTCTATCATGTAGCGTTGAGCGATTTCATAATAGGCGTAAGTCCAAGGAATTTGAATTTCTGCACCGTTAATATCATCTAATACTGTTACCATTTCATTGACTGCATAAGTTGCAGTTTGTCGCAAACCGATGATATCATTACCTTCAATTTCGGCTTTCATCGGTACACCCAACTTCGCCAAACCACAAGCGGTAGAATCAATATCTGGGTATTCTGCGGTGTTTTGGCGGTTAACGTAACCTGTAAAATGGTTGACAGCGTAACCATGCAACAAAACCCAAGCACCATATTGAGTTACTTGATTAACTTCCTCTACAATACAACGGCGAGGGGGTTGCCAAGGGCGGGTAAAGATTTTTTGCAGAGCGTTAATATCTATATTATATTGCGGTATTTTGAACTTAATAAAATCGGCACTGGCGATTGTTTGATAGATGAGTTGTACAATATCCGCAGGCAATTCATCTACAATCAACTCGCTGATAAATAACTTGGGTAAATCGAGTTCCTGTTGTTGGGGATGGCGATAGTGACGCGCATAAAGATGAGTTTCGGGAAAAATATATTCTCCTGCTGCTTCGTAACCTAAAAATTTGGCAATTTGCTCAAGATAATCAATTCCCAAGTTAACTTTACCTTGGGGCGTATCTACCAAAAGACGCAAAGACCGAAAAGCAATATGGTCATTGGCAACAGTACCACCAGCAGATGTTATCATTTGTTGATAAGTGCGGGCGTGATTTACTCTAGTGCTGTATTCTTGCCAAAGTAAATCCCAAAGTTGAACTACTATCTCGGGTTTCATATTATAAAAGTTAGGAGGCGCCCAGCCGCCCAGGCGCGGAATTAAAAGTTAGGAATTAGGAGGCGCCCAGTTACAAATATCTTTATAACTCATAACTCATAACTCATAACTGGGCGCCTCATCACTGTTTAAAGAATTTCTATCAAAATATCACAGAGAATATCTAAGGCAATTTTAATTTGGTCGCTGTCAATAACCAAAGGCGGACAAAAACGAATTGCTGCTTTACCGCAACCAAGCAATAATAAACCGCGTAAGAAAGCTTCTTGCAGAATGCGATCGCGTAACTGCAAATCAAAATTACCCTTTTCATCCCGCAAGTCTACCGCCACCATCAAACCTTTACCTCGTGGAGGCGAAACTCTGGGAAATCTTTCATGCAACTGCACTAGACCTGCCTGTAATAATTCTCCCATCTTCGCGGCGTTTTCCATCAAACCGCTTGACAAAAGTCGCAAAGTTGCAAGTCCGGCAGCACAAGCCACCGGATTACCCCCAAAGGTGGTAGCATGAGAACCAGGTTTCCATGTCATGATTTCCGGACGGGAAAGAATTGCACCTAAAGGTAAACCGCTGGCGATACCTTTGGCTGTTGTAATAATATCCGGCATGACGCCCCAATGTTCAATGGCAAACAATCGACCGGTGCGTCCCATCCCAGATTGCACCTCGTCAACTATCATTAATATATTGTGGCGATCGCATATTTCGCGAATTCGCTGCAAAAACTTATCTTCCGGGACGATGTAACCACCTTCGCCTTGAATTGCTTCGACGACTATTGCCGCAACCTCGTTTGGTGGTAATATAGTTGAAAATAAATAATTTTCTAAATAATCCAAACTGGCGTGAGTGCCGTAAGGAATGTGAGTTACCCCTGGAAGTAGGGGACCAAAGTTAACACGTTGCACTGTTTTGGAAGCTGTGAGAGACATCGCGCCATAGGTGCGTCCGTGAAATGCACCCAAAAATGCCACGATTAAAGAGCGTCCCGTGTAATATCGAGCTAGTTTGATTGCACCTTCGTTAGACTCCGCCCCAGAATTGCTGAAAAAGACCTTTGCACCGTGGGGAAAAGGAGCGCGTTTTGCTAAATTCTCTGCTAATTCTACCATCGGTTCGTAGTAGAAATCAGTCCCCGACATGTGTATGAGATGGGCGGCTTGTTCTTGAATTGCTTTGACAACTTCTGGGTGGGCATGTCCCGTGGCGGTGACGGCAATTCCTGCTGTCATGTCAAGAAATACATTGCCATCTATATCTTCTAGCATAGAACCTTGACCGCGAGCTACTACCAACGGGTAATCGCGGGTATAAGAAGGGGAAGTTACTGCGCGATCGCGTTCTACAATCGCTTTGGCGCGAGGTCCGGGTAAAGGTGTGATGAGGCGGGGAGCGTGCGGTAAACCTAAATTAATAGGGATACTTAACATTGTTTTGTTTAGATTTTTTTAAGATTATTTTTGATTAAACGCTGTAGTGATTTTTTTTGCGGTAGCGTTTGATTCTATTTTAGGTATTTAGTTTGATACCCGCAGAAAAGCGGAGTTTTTGGTTTTTGTCTGAGTGAAGCTGGTAATCACCGATGGAAAATCTGATGGCAAGGAGGCGTTTCCATCGCCGTAAGGGGAAGAAGTTATGAAACGCAAAAATTGCAAGGTAGAGATATAAGTAGGTAGGCGTCAATATTTATCATTGAGCAAAGGCAGGAGGCAGAGGTATACTGCATTCGGGAAGAGGGTTTGAGCCAAAGTTAATCTTTCTTCACGCGCGTTACGTTTAATTGTGCCGACTTACTTACAAACAAACTCAGAATGTGGAAATATTAGACAAGAGAGCAACTTTATCCGGTGAAAATGTGCTGCCAGGATTTGTCTTAGATTTAACAGAGGTTTGGCAGTAATACCAATTCGATGAAAACGTTGCAACAGATTATAATCGCGCTTGCCCCCGGGAGGGGGGTGGGGGGATCTATAACCTCAGATTTACCAAACCAACATACGGCTAATACCAAACTTCAAATAGGAAATTTTTCCATGCTGAAATTTTATTACTCCCCCACCTCTCCCAACTCTCGCCGCATGTGGATTGCACTACTAGAAAAAGGGCTGGAGTTTGAATTAGTAGAAGTCGATTTTGGGAATAACGAATAATTCCAACCACAATTCCTAGAACTTAATCCTTTTCATCACGTTCCAATCTTGGTGGATGATAACTTTAGCATTGTGGAATCCCTCGCAATTCTAGATTACCTGGAAGCACAATATCCCACGCCAGCCTTAATGCCTAAAAATGCAAAAGCTATAGCAATTGTGCGGATGGTAATGATGGTTACTGTCAATGAATTAATGACTGCTACTACTCCACTTTTTCCTATATTCCTAGGTTTGCCTGTAGGAAATTCAGAAATAATAGAACAAGCAAAGCAGAAAGTATCAACTGTGCTGACTTTCTTTGAACGCCTATTTGCAGTCAGATTATCACCCAAAAACACGGCGGAAAATTGCACTGTATTTCATCTGAAGGAGAGGGTACAGAATTTATAATTCAAATTCCGTTTGCAAATAGTTAATGGTTGGTAGTTGGTAGTTGGTGGTGAAGCGCGTACTGCGCGAGAGTTTCCCTCCTAGTACTGGTTCTCCCGAAGGATCGTTAGTGAAGGGGCGCGAAGTCTGCAGTCGGGAAGATTACCTCCGGCTCACTTCGCGCCCTTGGTAGGGGAGCCACTGCGGTCTTGGGGTCTGGCCAAGGGTCGCAGTGGCGTTTTCCCGACCCAGGCGACTGGTGAAGCGCGATCGCGTTGTTGGTAGGCGCGTGGTTAGTATTACAATATCTGTAGGTTGGGGAGCCACTGCGAAGAAAGCGGGTCCGGCGAGTGTGCTTTCGTGGCGTTGGAATGGAGTGGAACCCAACATTTACATAATTTTGTCTTGGGTTACGACTGCCTACGCCAACCTACAATTTATAACTAAAATTTATATAGCAGTCCTAAATGATTCGTGAAAATTTAGAAACCCGGTAAATAAGTGCGAAACCGCGTTTCTGGACACTGTGAACTTTCACAAATCATATAGGATTGCTATATTTATTAGTAATTGTAGTAATTGTAGGTTGGGTGGAACGTAGACGCCGGAGGCGGCTTCCCGCAGCGTAGTAGAAGCCAACATTAACACAGGTTTGTGTTAAGTTACGACTGCCTACGCCAACCTAAAATTTCTAATTACCTATTATACCATTTTCACGTTAATCACGATACATATAAATCCTGTAGAGACGCACTAAGCGCGTCTCTACAATGCAACGTCTCTACAAAAAAATATCTTTGACATTTAAAGCGAATTGGTATTAGCTATTTTCAACTTTGAAAATTTAGCTGTATCTGGATTATCGCTAAATACACCATCAATACCTAAACTAAAAAATAGTTCGTACTCTCCTTGAGGATTTCCTTGAAAATCTAAAGGCAAAAAGCAGTCTTGATTGCGAAAAGTCCAAAGATGAACCAGCAAAGAAGCTGCATGAGCATCAATTACTAAAGATGTCGGTGACAGTAACTTACCAGCATTATCTCTCGGAATAACTAGATTTTTATGAATGGCGATCGCTTGAGCATATTTAGCAATTTCTCTTAATTCCGCAGCAGTCGTCAAATCGGCGTAAGTCCGAGCATCACCACTCACGATAAAATCATAAGGTTTGCCATCGGCGTTAAGCAATTGCACTAAAGGTAAATTCGTTTTTGTAGATAAATTTTTCAGGTTTCTTACTTCAAAAGACTGGATGAAAACTGGTGCATTAGCTCCTTCATAACCGTTTGCTTGTAAAATTGTTAATAAAGGTTCTTCTAGAGATAAACCAATCGATTCAAAGTAACTTGGATGTTTTGTTTCGGGATAAATACCAATAATTTGTCCTGTCTCAACACTTTTACGCTGGGCTAAATTAATTATTTCCTGCAAAGTCGGAATTTCAAATAATCCATCAAAAGCTGTATTTTGAGGACGCAGTTGAGGAATTCGCTCTTTAACTCGTAACGTCTTAATTTCTGCAAGGGTAAAATCTTCAGTAAACCAACCAGTAATGCTTACTGAGTCAATTACCTTCGTAGTTTTACGATTGACAAACTCTGGATGATTCGCAATATCAGTGGTTTGAGAAATTTCATTTTCGTGACGAGCAATTAAAACACCATCGAGAGTAGCAACCAAATCTGGTTCAATATAATCAGCCCCCATATCAACAGCTAATTCATAAGCTGCTAAAGTATGTTCTGGACGATAGCCGCTAGCGCCTCGATGTCCGATGATAATTGGAGATGCCCCTTGTAAATTTGTAGCCATTTTGGATTTTAGATTTGGGGTTTTGGATTGGTAAAAACTTGCTATGTAATAAAAAGTTAATGGTTAATGGTTAATAGTTTATAGTTAATAATGCTCAAAAAGGATGAAGAATCAACAATCAACAATCAACAATCAACAATCAACAATCAACAATGAGTGAATTACTTACCTATGGGGGGCGACGGTTCGCATTAAAGCTAGTAACCTAGAAAAGTACATTATTTTCGTCTAAAACACCTCTGCAAACTGCAAATTGATTGGCGAAAAGCGATTGAAATTGTCATGGAACAGATAAAGCCAGAAGTGAAACAGCGCCTTGAAGAATTGCGCCAGTTGTTGCAAAAAGCCAGTTATGCCTACTATGCCCTTGATACTCCAATTATGGAGGATGCTGTCTACAACCAGCTATATCGGGAATTGCAGCAACTGGAAATTCAATACCCAGAATTAGTGAAACCGGATAGTCCAACTCAGCGCGTGGGTGAGAAGCCAGCAACACAATTTACTTCAGTGCGCCACAATATCCCTCTTTACAGCTTGGAAAATGCTTTTAATGTTGAAGAGTTACAAGCTTGGGATCAACGTTGGCGGCGACAAGCACCTAATATAGGTGATAAAGTTGAATACGTTTGCGAACTCAAAATTGATGGTAATGCCCTTGCTTTAACTTACGAAAATGGCATTTTGGTAAGGGGTGCAACTCGCGGTGATGGGGTGATGGGTGAAGATATCACCCAAAATGTGCGGACAATTCGTTCAATTCCCTTGCGCCTAAATTTAGAGACGCTACATTTGGCGTCTCTACCAGAAAAAGTGGAAGTGCGTGGCGAGACGTTTCTACCGTTGGAAGTGTTTAAACAAATTAATTCCCAAAGACACTCACGCGGCGAACAATTATTTGCCAACCCCCGCAACGCCACTGCTGGTACACTTAGGCAATTAGACTCTCGCGTTGTGGCTAAACGGCGGTTAGATTTCTTTGCTTACACGTTGCACATTCCCGGTATGGATGATGCGAGTATCGCCAATACTCAATGGGAAGCGTTGGAATTGTTGCAAAAAATGGGTTTTCGAGTCAACCCCAACCGCAAGCTTTGCTCATCTTTAGCAGAAGTCGCAGAATATTACAAATATTGGGATACGGAAAGGCTGAATTTGCCCTATATGACTGATGGGGTGGTGGTAAAGCTGAATTCTTTTAAGCTGCAGGAACAATTGGGTTTTACGCAGAAATTCCCCCGGTGGGCTGTGGCGTTAAAATATGCGGCAGAAGAAGCACCGACTCGTGTAGAAAATATTGCTGTAAATGTCGGACGCACGGGGGCATTAACACCTTTAGCAGAAATGCGCCCGGTGCAACTTGCTGGAACCACAGTTTCCCGCGCTACTTTACATAATAGCGATCGCATTACTCAATTAGACATCCGCATTGGCGATACTGTTATCGTCCGCAAGGCTGGCGAAATTATCCCAGAAGTGCTACGCGTCCTTAAAGAATTGCGTCCCTCTGACACAAAACCCTTTGTGATGCCCACCCATTGCCCAGTTTGCGGACAACCTGCAGTCAGAGAAACTGGAGAAGCGGTAACTCGCTGCGTTAATGCTTCCTGTCAAGCTATTCTCAAAGGCTCAATTGAACATTGGGTAAGTCGCGATGCTTTAGATATTAAAGGCATGGGCGAAAAATTGGTGCATCAACTCGTTGATAAAGGCGTCGTACATTCCGTTGCCGATTTATATTCCTTGACAGAAGACAAGTTTTGTGGATTAGAGCGCATGGGGAAAAAGTCAGCAGAGAAATTAGTGGATGCGATCGCGGGATCGAAAAATCAACCTTGGTCGCGAGTACTATATGGTTTAGGCATCCGTCATGTTGGCAGCGTCAATGCCCAATTGTTGACTGAGAGGTTCAAGAGTGTCGAAGAATTAGCTCAAGCAAGACAGTCAGATATTGAAGGCGTTTATGGAATTGGTGCTGAAATTGCCCAATCTGTACATCAGTGGTTCCGCATCGATGCCAATCAAACTTTGATTGAACGTTTGAAAGTGGCGGGATTGCAATTTGTAGAGACGCAAGATTTTGCGTCTGCTGCATCTGGGAATCAAAAATTGGCGGGTAAAACTTTTGTCATTACAGGTACTTTGCCAACTTTGAAACGGGATGAAGCAAAAACATTGATTCAAAAAGCTGGCGGTAAAGTTACGGATTCGGTGAGTAAAAAAACAGATTATTTAGTTGTGGGAGAAGATGCTGGTTCTAAGTTAGAAAAAGCGCAAACGTTCTCAATTACAACATTGAGTGAAGCGCAATTATTGGAATTGTTGGAGGAGTAACCAATCGCACACCCGCGCAGAGGACGCACATTCTTCGTCACTCTCCTGGTAATCCCCCACATTAGCATTGAGGGGTTAAATAACTAACCTTACTAGGCACAGAGGACACAGAGGAAGACAAAGAGAGAAACAATTAGGAATTGAGTTTACCCATCAAAATTAATCACACTAATTTTGAGTGGTTCGTTTCATTAGTTCTGATCGGTTGTAGAGACGTTGCATGCAACGTCTCTACAGGGTTTTGACGATTTACCCAAGCCTCAAAAGTAATGGGCCGCATCCCATCTTGAAACACAGACAGTCCCCAATTACGCCCCACCCATAACAAGAGCAGCCTTGTCCAAGGTTATAATGGCGGCGCAAATAAACTCATAGAATATACTGTGATGAAAGTAATATTAATAGCCATCGGTTGGGCGATCGCTTTTGGTTTGAGCAGCTTTTTCTTCATCCTCTCCAGCATGGCTTACCAAATTTACCCAGAAGGTAGAATGTCCCAATTCACCGTCTACGGTGCAATTACCGGGGTAATTGGCGGCATAACCATCGGTCTGGTATTGCTGTGGGGTCAATCAGCGATTAAATTACCTTATGTTATTTTGTTTACTGTAATTTGGGCACTTAGTCTAGTCGTCGGTTCCAGACTTGGCTGGCATATTATAGTTAATGGTTCATTGTTCATGCTTCATTGTTCATTGTTCATTGTTCATTGTTCATTGTTCATGGATTTTCGGCTATTAACCACCAACCACCAACCAACAGCGCCGAACCCCTTCGCTATGAACGCTCTTACGCTCATAGTCCGCCACTGCGGCCAAGGAGGGGTCTGGCCAAGTTCCGCAAGTGGCGTGGAAACCACGGCAGTTCCTTCAAGTCGGCGAGGCATGCACGGCAGTCGTGAATGGGGGAAACCCCCTCTTGGCCGCGCTGCCTCACCAACGGACTGCCTCCCCTCTTGGCCGCGCTGGTGAACCACTAACTACTAACTACTAACTACTAACTACTAGCAACCCAACGGGAGAACCAGTCGCCTGGGTCGGGAAAACGCCACTTGCTCCACTTGGGGAGACCCCAAGACCGCAGTGGCTCCCCTACCAAGGGCGCGAAGTGAGCCGGGGGGAATCTTCCCGACTGCAGACGCAAGCGCCCCTTCACCAACCACCAACGACCCTTCGGGAGAACCAGTACTAGGAGGGAAACCCTCCCGCAGTACGCGCTTCACCACCAACCACTAACAACTAATCCAAAATCCAAAATCCTTTCATCCAAAATCCAAAATCGGTCTTCCCCCAATCGGGTGAAGCGTTAAAAGCACAACTTGCTGTAGTATTTTTGTAGTTGCATACTACCAGGCGGGAAATTCGATGACGCCTCAATTTGAATACAGCACTCTTGCCGATCCAAAGGATGTTAAACGGCTTGGGGATATACTCGACCAGTGTTTTATTAGTTCATCCGCTGATGAGGAAAACTACATTAACAGCATTGGTGTAGAAAATTTCCGTGTCATCCATCAAGGTGGGGAAATGGTGGGTGGACTGGCGATGATTTCGATGGGTCAGTGGTTTGGCGGTGTAAACATACCCATGACAGGAATTGCTGCAGTTGGCATTGCTCCAGAATATCGTGGAGATGGAGCTGCTATTACAATGATGCAGCACACCGTTAAGGAACTCCACAAAAACGGTGTACCTATTTCTACCCTTTATCCGGCTACACAAAGCCTATACCGGAAAGCGGGGTATGAACAAGGCGGTGCTGCTTGCAGTTGGGAAATTCCTGTTAACACTATCCAGGTAGGGAAGCAAGTTTTACCTGTGAAACGTGTAAATCCTATTAATATAGAAGTGTTTTATGACCTGTACCAGAAGCAAGCAAGACTTAACAACGGAAATTTAGACCGGAATCAATTTATTTGGCAGCGTGTAAGCGAACCATTTGAAAAGGAAATACTTTACGCCTATCTGATTGGGGAAGCAGACCAACCCCAAGGTTATATTATCTTTAGCCAACACCGAAAAGATAATAAATCTTTGTTGCCAGTCAGAGATTGGGTAGTTCTCACGACTGCGGCTGCACAAAGTTTCTGGTCTTTTATTAAAAGTCATAGCACCCAAATCGAACATGTGCGCTGGAAGAGTTCTGTTATCGATTCTCTGAGGTTGCAACTAAGCGAGCAAACTGCCGAGATAAAATCTACAGGACGCTGGATGTTGCGGGTGATAGATGTTGTCAAGGCGCTGGAGAAGCGGGGTTATCCACTAGGAGTTCAGGCCGAATTGCATTTGGAAGTTCGAGATGATTTGCTGGCGGAAAACAATGGTAAATTTATTTTGTCTGTCGCCAATGGACGAGGTGAAGTCACCAGTGGCGGAAAAGGTGAATTACAACTAGACATTAGAGGATTAGCACCATTGTTTACGGGCTTATTTACACCCCATCAGTTGCAGGTAACAGGAAAACTGGAAGCGACAGAATCAGCCCTTGCGGCGGCTACTCAAATCTTTGCAGGCGTCTCCCCTTGGATGGCGGACTTTTTTTAGAGTTAGGAGTTTGGAATTAGGAGTTATGAGTTTTGAGTTTTGAGTTAAGAAATTTTAACTCCTCACTCTTCATTCCTCATTCCTTACTTTTCATTGGGCGCCTCCTCATTGGGCGCCTCCTCATTCCTCACTCCTAACTCCTAACTCCAAACTCCTAACTCCCAACTCTTAAAATGCATCAAACTTCTGGTCGCTGGCGTTTGGGGCTGGCGTTATCGCTGTTGACCGTTGTCTTATGGGGAATTCTACCTATTGCCCTGAAGGTAACTTTGCAAGCACTGGATGCATACACCCTTATCTGGTTTCGTTTTGTGGTATCCTTTGGATTGCTTGCGGTTTATTTGGGGGTGCGGGGGAAATTACCTACCGTCGCAAACCTGGGTTCGACTTCTGGGAAACTGTTAGCGATCGCTATTATCTTTTTAGCAAGTAATTACATTCTTTTCCTCAAAGGGTTAGCACTAACATCACCCGCTAACGCTGAAGTTATCATTCAGATAGCTCCCGTTTTATTGGGCTTCGGTGGTTTAGTTGTTTTTAAAGAACGTTATACGCTGCACCAGTGGATTGGTGTTAGCGTACTAACATCAGGCTTTATTTTGTTTTTTAACGAACAGCTAACAAATTTAATTACAGCACGAGGCGAATATCTTCTGGGCACAGGTTTGACTGTGTTAGGAGCAGTAACTTGGGCGATTTATGCTTTAGCACAAAAGCAATTATTGCAATCTTTATCTTCTGCTAGCATTATGCTAATTATTTACGGCGGATGTGCTTTATTATTCACTCCATTTGCTACTCCACAAATAATTTTTACACTCAATTATTTCCAGGGAGGAATGTTATTTTTCTCTGCTTTAAATACTCTAATTGCTTATGGCGCTTTTGCTGAAGCTTTGGAACATTGGGAAGCATCAAGAGTAAGTGCAGTATTAGCATTAGCACCCATTGTTACTTTAATATCAGTTGATATTGTATCAGTAATTGCACCATCCCTAATTCCGCCGGAACGCCTTACAATCATAGGAATAGCGGGTGCAGTTTTAGTTGTGTTAGGCTCTGTGGCCATTGCTTTGGGTCAAGGCCGTTATTAAATGAAATCAGTGCTTTCACTGCCTCTTCAATGAAATTTACAGCAACTTAATGATTGCATTGGAAATACTGAGGCGTGTTTTTTTTATTATTTGTTATGATCATATGGTTAGCGAAAACTACTTGATTTCATCTCGGAGTAATAGGTAATTAAACTTATCTGTAAAACTCTGTTGAAGTTCACTTTTGAATTTCTAATCTAGAGAAAAAAATCAATACAAATTCATAATTATGAGGCGAATCTGTCAATAACTTTCCAGGGTGTCACAATAACTACCACAGCTAACGCCTCGTGAAACCACATCACCGTGCATAGTTGAGCGATGAAAAGCTTGTTTGGTAATTCAGTCAGTACCCTGAAAAATAATTCCTTGTTGCTGACTCTCTCGATGCTGCTGCCAACACTTGGGATCAGTATTTCTGCTGTGGCAGCAGAGCGAATTTATGCATCTTATTCCGCTTTAGAGCGTTCTATTCCCGTCGCCGCATTGGAAGATTACGCCAAAAAAGGCGTAATTGACGACGATTTGGCAGTGTATCAACAGTATGTGCGACCGCAACAGTTGCAGGAGTTACGACGGCTGTTGCTAAGTCCGATAAAAGTCAATCCCGTAGCCGTTTCGCAATTTCTCTATACACCCCAAGGAAAATTTTTGCTTTCTCGGTTGGGACAAGTTATTAGAACCGACTCTCGAGACAAAGAAGCAGGAATTCTTGCTTTAAGGTCAGCATTGATTTTAGCTGCTTCCGAACCGGAAGGTTTAACGCTGTTGAATATCATGCGAAAGTATCCTAGCAGCAGCATTCGCATTGATTTGGCGCAGACTTTAGGGATAGCAGCCCAAATGGAAAAATTGGTTACAGAAACCAACCGCGCGATCGCTGCAGTTTCCAACAAATCAGATACCGAAGCAGCTACCGCCGAACCGCCAATAAATCTCTCCCAAATACCAGATTTACGGCACAAAGGTAAGTTTGCGTGGAAACAATATTCAGCGATGAGGTATTACAACTTAAAACGCAATCGGCTTTTGTTAACAGATGTTTACATTCCGAGCGTTCAAAAGCCGGTACCAGTAATCGTGATTTCTCACGGTTTGGGTTCAGACAGCGGAAACTTTGAATATTTAGCCTCGCATTTAGCTTCCCACGGGTTTGCAGTCGTAGTTCCCAACCATCCCGGTAGCGATGCGAAACAATTGCGATCGCTTTTGGATGGAAGCGCCAGTGATGTGGCTAAACCAGATGAATTTAAGGAAAGACCGCAGGATATCACATTTATACTCAATCAACTGGAAAAAGCTAACCAGTCAAATCCCAGATTTGGGGGACGGCTGAATTTGCAACAAGTGGGAGTATTTGGTCAATCCTTTGGCGGTTACACCGCTTTAGCTTTGGCTGGCGCTAAAATTCACTTCTCACAACTTGCAAAAGATTGCAAGCCAGAAGCGCTGAAAGATACCTGGAATATGTCTTTATTACTCCAGTGTCGCGTTTTGGAAGCCGGTGGTCAAAACGACCCCCAAGAGTATAACTTGCGCGATGAGAGAGTTAAAGCAGCGATCGCAGTTAATCCAATTACCAGCAGCATCTTCGGAGAAGCCGGTTTAAAGGAAATTCAAGTTCCTGTAATGATGGTTGCCAGTACCGATGATACCGTTGCACCAGCTTTATACGAACAAATACTGCCTTTCTCCTGGATTGCCGACACTCAAAAGTATCTCGTCTTACTTAAAGGTGGAACCCACTTTTCCACAATTGGTACTAGCAAAAACAACCCAGATCAAGTAAGATTGCCTTCTGAGGTGATTGGCGACGATCCAGCACAAGCGCGGCGTTACATGAGTGTTTTGAGTTTGCCTTTCTTTGAAACCTATGTTGCAGGAAGCTCAAAATATGTGACTTTCCTTAACGCCACCTACGCCAAAACCATTTCCAATCAATCTATGGGTTTGAGCATGATTCAGTCCTTGACGACAACGGAATTGGCGCAAGCGTTGGATGGAGAGGTAAAGGAAGTACAGCCGGTAAAAGAACCTGCCTTAGCACCGTAGTTGATTAAATTTCACGCCAAAACGCTTTGCGTCTTGGCGCGAAACTCTAACGACTGGAAGTCGCGACTATACGAAGGCAGAGAACCGGGTAAATAAGTGCGAAACCCGGTTTCTGGATTGGTGCTTATCACCAACTGTATTGATTTATAGCCTGCGCGAGTCTGGCTTTGTTCTTGTAGCCTCCGGGCAAGAGCGCCCTCAGGCGACTACACGAACGATAATAAACCAAATTTGGTATCATAACTCCTAACTCCTAACTCATAACTCCTAACTTTTCCCTTGCAAGGCTTTTTAAATCTCAACAAACCATTTGACTGGACATCCCACGACTGTGTAGCAAAGGTGCGGAAACTTTTGCGCCTCAAACGGGTGGGACACGCCGGAACTTTAGATCCGGCGGCTACTGGGGTGTTACCAATTGCCTTAGGTAAAGCAACAAGGCTGTTACAGTATTTACCAGGTGACAAAGCTTATAAAGCGACGATTAGACTCGGTGTGCGGACTGCAACCGATGATTTGCAAGGGGAAATCATCACTCAGCAAAGAGTTGCAAATTTGACATTGGAAACAGTAAAAACCGCATTGCAACAATTTGAAGGTAAAATCGAGCAAATTCCCCCGAGTTACAGTGCAATTCAAGTTGATGGAAAACGGCTTTATGATTTGGCGCGCAAAGGGGAAAATGTGGAAGTACCCGCGCGGACAGTTGAAATTTTCCAGATAGATATTTTGGACTGGCGAGAAGGGGAATTTCCCCAATTGCAAGTAGCGATCGCTTGTGGTTCTGGTACATATATTAGAGCGATCGCTCGTGATTTGGGAGCAGTTTTAGAAACTGGCGGAACCCTCGCCGCTTTACAACGCACCCAAAGCAGCGGTTTCCAGTTAGCAGACAGTCTGACATTAGCAGACTTAGAAGCACAACTACAAACCAGAACCTTTCAACCCACTCCTCCTGATGCAGCTTTACAGCATCTCCCATCTCTCAAGTTAGAAGTAACAGTTGCCAAAAAATGGTGTCAAGGTCAAAAAATTCCTGTAACAGAGGAAAATTCTGGGTTATTGCGAGTTTACCAAGAAGATGGAAGCTTTTTAGGTATAACCAAATCAGAAAGCGGTGTATTAATTCCCCAAATGGTCTTTGAACCAATTTCTTAAGTCAAGAGTTAGTTGGTGATTGGTAATTGGTAGTTGGTAGTTGGTAGTTGGTAGTTGGTTCGCAGTGCGGTGGTGAGGCAGCGCGGCCAAGAGGGGGTTTCCACGCCAGTTGCGGAACTTGGGGAGACCCCAAGACCGCAGTGGCGGACCATTCACGACTGCCGTGCATGGTTCCCCCACCGCAGTTTGGCGGGACCCAAACCGACACCGCCAACTGCTCGCTTGTTGCAACTGCGAGGCGCGAAGGGTAGTTGGTAGTTGGTAGTTGTTTGTTATTAAAAGTTAGTAATCTCCCACACCCCACAGCCGTCTGGCTTGTCCCCCTTGTCCCCCTTGTCCCCCTTGTCTCCCCATCCCCCCATCCCCCTATTCCCAAGTAGACACGTCACGCAACACCCTAGGAATTTCCCCTTGCGATAAAGGAAACTCCAACACAGTTTCTTTTAAACCTAAATAACCAGACTCCGCAAACGACAACAGCATTCGCCCCAGCGCCAGCCAGACTTCAGACTCGTATTCCCAATCACCATAGCGTGAAGCCTTACCCGCAATTGATTTTAGCGCCCAAAAATAAGAATTTCTCACCACAGAACCGCCCTTCTTAAACTCTGGCAAATCCTCATGGTGCAAAAAAAGCACGCTGTTTTCAATTCTGGCTCTCATAACAGCCATTTTAATTTATAACGGTTCGCAGCTGGATAAAATAGCTCACAATTATCGTAGGGTGGGCATTGCCCACCTAGTCCTATCAATGTGAATAAAAAACCTGAAAAATTGTACCCACTTTTCAGCTAATTCACTTCGTGACCTTCGTGTCTAGCCTTCGGCAACGCCAAGGGCGAACGTGGTTTTTTTGCTTTTTTTATCTTATATCAAGTTCGATTAAACACTTATAATTAACGCTCGTTGGCCCAACCTACTTTCGACAAATTTTATTAGAAGTAATCATCCAAACTTGATATTATTCTGCCACGCCACATGCTTCAACCGGGGGAACCCCGGCACCGCAGTGGCTCCTCAGCAAAGCTGCCTTCTTTCTCTACACCTTACTTAAAAATTAGAACTTAAACCCACCCGAAAAGTAAAACCAGGGCTATAAGTACGATTAACTCGCTCGTATTGTTCACCTAGTAAATTTTCTAAGTAAAATGTAAGTCCCAAATTTCGAGTTACAGGAACACGAGTGCTGAAATCTAAATTAAAGAAAGATGGCACGAAATCTGTAGTCTTGTCACCAGGATTTGTAAAGAAAGCTCGGCGAGCGCCACTATTATAAGTAGCATACAAATTAGCCTGCCAACCTGCATTTTGATAACCAATACCAGCTTGAGCTACAGAGTAGGGAATCATGCCCAATTGTAAACCTTTTTCTACTCCGGTTTTGATTTGGGCATCTGTATAAGTGTAGTTAAAGAAAGTTGACCAATTCCGGTTAATTTTTAACTGCAACGCCGCTTCTAAACCATTGGTATCTACTAACCCAATATTTTGCCATTTTCCTTGGATAATTCCCAGACGATTATCTAAACTACTGCCAAAATAAGTAAACTGTCCAATCAAATTTTTAGACAAATTGATATCTATCCCTGCAGTCCAAGATGAACCAGTTTCTGGTTTTAAATCACGGTTAGATTCCCAACCATGCACCGTATCATAAAGATATAACTGGTCTAAACCAGGGTTGCGCTGTCCTCCAGACCAACTTCCACGGACGGCAAATGCTGGGGTAATATCATATTTCAACCCCACACTAGGATTGAGATAATTACCAAATTTACTATCAAAACTCTGTCTTAGCCCTACATCTACTAATAATTTATCGCTGATATTCCAAGTATTGACAGCAAATAAAGCTGTATTTAACAAACTTTGATTTTCGGTTTCATTGAAACTAATTCTATTAGGACTCGTACTCAAAGTTTCGCCATCTAAGTTAGTATTTTTCAAGTCTAAGCCCCAACGTAATTTATTATTGGAACTAACTTGCCATTCATGATCCACTCTAGCTGTAAGTTGTTGCGTGTCTAATACACCTTTACGATTAAATTCTCTACCTCTAAAAAACGTGGGACCGTAAGTGCTAAAGTAATCTTGATTGTAACCAAGTGTAGTTGTCAGATTAGAACTTTCCCCCTTACCAAGACGAGTTTTCCAAGACAAACCAACATTTAAACCATCGTGGTCTAATCGGTCTTTTTGTAGGGGAAAACCAAAATAAAGTAAACCCCGACGGCTGCTAAGTTTACTTACATCGAAGCTGACGGTATTTTTCTTATCTAAATCTAGAGCAATGTTACCAAAATAAGTGCTTGTCGCCGTATCTCCATTAGTTAAATATCCATCAGCACCACGGTTTATTGATTCTCTAGGTACTTTATAACGATTATCTACAAATAACCTTTCAAAGCTAAAGTTATACCTTACAGAACCCGCTGAACCACCATAACTTGCCTGTTGATTATTTAAATTTAATGAACCAAATTCAACAGTGCCATTTAATTTAGGTTTGCCATTACCTTGTTTGGTGATAATATTAACCACTCCTCCAAAAGCCGATGAACCATACAACGTGGAGGCTGCACCGCTGTACAATTCCACTCTATCAATCGACTCGACGGGAATACTATTTAAGTCAGTTCCACCATGATAAATATTGACGTTGGTGTTAATTGGTCTACCATTAATCAAAAATACAGATTGATTAATCGAAGCTCCACGATAATATGTACCTGTGTGAATATCTGCACCATAACCTACGTCATTGATAGCAAATCCAGGCATTTTCTTTAACACATCAGCTAGGCTTGTAGCACCCTGCTTTTGAATTTCTTCTTTCTCAATGACGTAAGTCGGAGTAGACTGAGGTAAAGCATCTTTTTCTCCGATCGCTTCTATAGTAATATCTGCATTATCCTGAGTAGTCGAGTCTGTTTCTGCTTGAGATACTTCCTCAGCCTTTACAGACTGGCTCAATTCAGTCAATACAGGCTGCTGGGTTAAGATTTTAGCACTCTTTGCTGGTAACTCAATTTCACTCAAACGCGGAATGTCTGTAATTACCTGAGTAGATTTATCAGCAGTTTTCTGGTTTACTTCATTATCAGCCGCTAAAGCAGGAAACGCGATCGCTAAACTCACTGCAATAACTGGAAGCACAAATAAACACTTTTTCACGTTCTCTC
Source organism: Heteroscytonema crispum UTEX LB 1556 (assembly GCA_044006015.1). Classification (GTDB taxonomy): domain Bacteria; phylum Cyanobacteriota; class Cyanobacteriia; order Cyanobacteriales; family Nostocaceae; genus Heteroscytonema; species Heteroscytonema crispum. The sequence continues at coordinate 316,929 of JBIPDF010000012.1, read as the reverse complement.
ACCACACAGTAACAAATATCACTCAGTGATATTTTCCTATTACTGCGAGAAAGTGTCAAAAGACATGCCGTCATAGTTCGTGAGTGGGTCGTAGTTGCGAAGACAGCGCAACTACGAACCTAATTACTATTTGCTGGCTCGTCGTTAGAATCTGCAGGCTTTGTGGAGGAAGGTTCTGGTGTAGAAGAAGGCGGTAGCGAGTCAGATGGTTTTTGACGCTGACGCAGGGCTTCTTCTAACTTGTCGAGCCTTCTTTGTACTCTCTCGGATTTACCTTCCTGTGACTGACTGGGTGAATCAGATTCTACAGGTTCACGACGCAAACGGCGACGCGGTGTGGTTTCTTCGGACTGTTTTGGTGAATCAGATTCTACTGGCTTACGAGGTGTTTCTTCTGAGGAAGGTAGAGACTCTTGTCTGGGTCTGGTTGTGTTTTCTGGGGGAATATCCCTAACAATTCCGGTTGTTGGCTGCTGTCTGAGTTTACCAGATTCTTCTGTCGGAGTTTGGGTGGAAGCGCTTGTTTCAGGGTTTTTCTCGGCGGCTTCTCTTTCTCTTTCTCTTTCTCTGTCTCTTTGTCTGTGTTGTGCTTCTCTTTTTTCTTGACGTTCTTGCAGTTGGCGGTGACGCTGTGAACCTTTCATCGCAAAGTTAACTGATGCTCGCACCCCTTGTCTTCCACCAGATGAGGGCTTTAATTTCCACTCTCTGGCTGCGTTTTCAGCAGCTTCATCCAGTTCTGCATCACCACTAGAACGAATTATTCGCACGCGAGTGACATTGCCATTCTCATCAGTATCAATAGCTACCTCTGGGTTGCCTTCAACGCCTCGCCGTCTGGCTCTGTCTGGATACTTGATGTCACATTTAATGCAATCTGCACGGTTTAACCGCGAATCATTATTATCTATTGTTGGAGGTTTTGGTGTTGGTGGTTTTGGTGCTGTGGCTACTTTTTTAGGTTCTTCTGGTTTATTCCCAACGCCGTTACCGGAACCATTCCCCACACCGTTACCGGAACCATTTCCTGCACCGTTACCGGAACCATTCCCCACGCCGTTACCGGAACCATTTCCTGCACCGTTACCGGCACCATTGCCAACGCCATTACCGGAACCTTTACCGAAGAGATTTCTCAGACTACCACTTAAGCGATTTTCAGGACTATTACTTGTGCCTGTTTCGCCACTTTGAGCCACTGTCTGCGGCTGCTGTGTGGGAGAAGCAAGGGGGATGGGTGCTGGGTTTGGACTGGCGTTTGCTGTACTAACTGGCTGTGGCGACTGCACAACTTGCGGTGCTACTGTTGTAACTGGTTGCGGTTGCTTTGGTGGTGGGGTTGTTTGTACCGGAGTAGGTTGGACTACAGGTTGTTTTGTCACAACTTCCGGAGTAGGTTGGACTACAGGCTGTTTTGTCACAACTTGTGGAAGTGGTTGGACTACAGGCTGTTTTGTCACAACTTGTGGAAGTGGTTGGACTACAGGCTGTTTTGTCACAACTTCTGGAAGTGGTTGCACCACCGATTGTTTTGTCACAGGTGCGTCATAGCGAGTATTAACACTTGCGGTAGTTTGCGGTTTAGCAAGCTTACCGCCACCGCCACCGCCACCGCCACCGCCACCGCCACCGCCGCCAAAATTGACTTTTGGTGGTTTTGCTATTTCGGGAGTTGGGGCATCAATAATCGTTATTTCAATTGGTTCATCTTTGAGCTTCCCAACTGTCTTCCAAAAATTACCAAGACCTAAGGCAATTACCCCGATATGTAGCGCTAGTGAGCCAATCAGACTGTAGATGAGAAAAGACCTCAGAGCCTCGGTTTCTTTTTCTCGCTGCTCCACAGTGGTGCTGGAAATACTCATCGCGTATTACCACCTACTATCATTTCTCTTTCTATAATCATACGACAATTAGAGTTTTTTAAAGTCAATAATTAGACTTTCAGATTTGATATATTTACTTCACGGTGTCCAGAAACCCGGTAACTCTTGCGAAACCGGGTTTCTAAATTTTCATACGTGATGTAGAAAAACCCACGCCGTAACCAAACAGGCTTGGCGTTGGGGTATTACGATTTTGATGAAAGGATTTTGGATGAAAGGATTGTGAAACATTTACTGTAGAACTTACGCAATTTGAATGGAATCTCAAGTATTTCAGACGTTGCAGAACCCACGCGGCTTCGCGTAAGTCCTATAATTAAATAATCAAAATTCCAAATTTTAGAGCAGAGAAATTTCTATTTCGGATGGTATTTGTTGTTGCAGATTTTTCAGTAAATCTAAGGTTTTTTGGTAGGCAATTCGTTCTCCCTGGTGTCCAAAGAATTCGGCGGCTTTGTTTAAATCAGCGATCGCGCTTTGGTGATAACCTAACTGATGTCGCGCTACTCCTCGATTCACATAAGCTAGGGCATTGCTGGGATTAATCCGAATAACTTCTGAAAAATCATGCTCTGCTCCCTTAATATTCCCACTTCTGGTGCAAGCACAACCCCGGTTAAAATAAGCTCTATCGTCGTTGGCATTGAGGCGAATTGCCATATCAAAGTCAAGCATTGCTGTTTGTAAGTTTGCCAACTCTAAATGAGCTAAACCCCGGTCATTATATATGTCGGCGACTGGGAAAGTATTTGTCTGGGGAATTTGACTCAAAGCCAGATTATAATCAGCGATCGCTTCTAAAAAATTCCCTCCCGCCGCACGAGCTACCCCTCTGTTATAATAAGCCCGAAAATCATCGCCTTGAAGTGCGATCGCTTTTATATCATCCGCAATCGCAGCCTGATAATTTCCTTGTCTGTAGTGCGCCAGTCCCCGGTTGAGATAAGCCTCAGCGTTATTCGGAACAAAATTTATTGCTTGCGTACAATCGGCGATCGCATTGTGATAATCTTGTAATTGCAAATAAGCAAGACAGCGATTGCTATAAGCTGCCCCAAAATCATTTTTGAGAGCGATCGCCTCAGTTAAATTCTCAACTGCTATCTCGTAATCACCGCGCATCAAATTCTTGACAGCCGACTTAAACAAGTCATAGGGTGTGACTTGTGATGCTTGGGCGTCAGGAATTACAAAAGTGAAAGTGAAAGCGATCGTTAACACAAAACTCAGCATGAATCGACAACAGCGATTCATAAGCAAAACTCCCAATTTTACTTGTGAGGAAAACAAAATCCCTAGGGTAGGCAATGCCCACCTTTTTCTCGTTTTTTCTCGTTCCCACGCTTTGTGTGGGAATACATTCAGCAGGGCTGCTGCCTCCACAACCGCCTACAGGCAGCAGCCCAGCAACGAGGAAAAGAGGAATTTTCTTCATATATTCCCCTTCTCCCCCTTGTCCCCCTTGTCCCCCTTGTCCCCCTTCTCCCCCTTGTCTAATTGACTACCAGCCTTTGTCAGCTTTTTCCAACACGTAGGCGGCTACATCTTCAATCTGGTTGGGCTTCAAACGACCTTTAAAAGCAGGCATGGCATTTTTACCTTTTGTAACTTGAGCGATAATCGCGTCTGCTGAATACATGCCGTACTTTTCCAAAGCGTCCTTTTTCAAGGTTTTGTTAGCTTGAACCAGGTTTTTACCACCCGCATGACAAGAAGCACAGTTAGCACTGAAAACTTTGGCTCCACTGGCGCTGTCTGCAGCCAAAGCCGGACTGCTGAAGGCAAAGGTGAAGATTGCGATGCCTAACAGCAGTACTGAAAGAAATTTTTTCATTCCGTGTTCCCTCTGTAACAAAGACGTGTTCGGTGCAATATCATCCATAATTCTCATTCCAGGCTGCACTCTCGTCAAAAGACAGGCTGTCATACTTCGCCCAAATTACCAGCCACTAAGGCTTGCACTTGCAACAAAGGATAATTGGCGTTGCACAATTTGAGGACAGAAAATACACCAAATCGGGGAGGGGGGGAGGGGGGGAGGGGGACAAAACGGGTTTCTAACAACGTACATTTTATGTTTAATTTGGTTGTTCTACTTACAGGGCAAAAAAATTCATCTCAGTGCAGTAATTCATGAATTACCACACTGAGATCAGGCTTTTGAGACCTCAAAGTAAGTAGGCAACGTCAAGACTTTGCAATCAAAACAGCAAGGTGCGTAGTCCAATCTCACGATTTGGTAGCCTATGAGGATTTGAAGGTGAGAAATATGGTTAGAAACAGACATCTAGCACTCGTCATTAGTGATGCTGCATGGTCGCAGTTTCGGCAATGGGTTGAGTATTTTGGCTCATGTTTTGGGGTAGTAACTGTTGCGGTTTCTCCACACTACACCAGTCAAAATTGTTCTAATTGTGGCAGGGAAGTTAAGAAAAGTCTCAGCACTCGGACACATAGTTGTCCCGATTGCGGACATGTTCAAGACCGCGACCATAATGCAGCACGCAACATTTTAGAAAAAGCATTGCGTACCGTGGGGCACACGGGAACGAAAACGTCTGGGGATGATCTCGACCGGGAGCGCGGGTGAGGAAACTCCTCCGGGTAAGCCGACTCGTGGAACCAGAAAGCCCAAATAGTGATATTTGGAATCCCCACCCTCTACTTTCGTAGGGTGGGGAAGATGTCAATTGACACTTCTGGAGCATATGTAGCGCGATCGCCCAGAAGTGGTAGTCTGACTGTAAACGTCGCCCCAAGTCCTTCACCAGGGCTTGCTGCGGTCACAATACCGCCATGCAATTCTACCAAATTGCGGACAATTGCTAAACCCAAGCCCAGTCCATCCTTGGCTCTTGTACTTGTGCTGCTAGCTTGACGAAAACGCTCAAATACGTAAGGCAAAAAGTCAGGACTAATACCTTTGCCTGTGTCGGTGACTTGAATTTGGGCATTGGATTCTTTGCCATTTTCTTGATTTGACAGTTGTATTTCAACTCGTCCGCCATTGGGAGTAAATTTGATGGCGTTGGTTAACAAATTTATCACTATTTGCTGTAAGCGGTTGAAATCACCAGAAACCTCACTTGCGGTAGTATGAGAAAAAAATTCAATTTGAATTTGTTTTGCCAATGCTGCTGGGCTGACTATATCTATAGAAGTCTGAATCACATTTGCAAGATTAACTGGTGCAAGTTGAAGGCGCAAATTTCCCTTAATCATGCGTGAGATATCCAGCAAATCTTCAATCAGTTGTGATTGGGCTTTAGCATTGCGCTCAATGGTTTCTAAAGCGCGTTTAGTGGTGGCTTGGTCAAAGGTGCGAGTTTGCAATAGTTTTGCCCAACCAAGAATAGAGTTGAGAGGCGACCTTAATTCATGGGAAACAACTGCCAAAAACTCGTCTTTTGTACGATTAGCTACCACAGCTTCCTCCCGTGCTGCTTGGGCTTCGACTAAAAGTCTCTCCCATTCTTGCTGCAACCGTTTTTGTTCGCTGATATCTAAGACAAATGCAACACCACGGTCAGTAAATCCCGGCAGGAAGGCACAACCGAGTAAAATGGGAATACGGCTACCGTCTTTGCAGATATATTCTTTTTCTACAGGCGAATAACTGCCCGAAGTTTGTAAAATCTCGAATTTTTCGGCATCTAATTCGTGGTATTCGGGTGGTGTAATTTCGCGATCGTAAATTTGCCCAGCTTGCATTTCTTCACGGGTGTATCCTGTCATGCGGACAAAAGTATCGTTAGCGTCAGTAATTTGTCCCTGAATATTCCAAAATAGAATACCGATGAGGTCTGACTCGAATACACCCCGGAATAGGGCTTCGCTTTGCTTGATGATTTCTTCAGCACGTTTGCGTTCGGTGATGTCTGTGGAAACACCAATTAAGCCGATAATATTACCCTGTTCATTCCGGTAAGGCGATTTGGTTGAAATAAACGTGCGCGTACCTTTGGGAAATTCCAATGTTTCCTCAAATACCTGGACTTGCCCAGTGTCCATCACCAAGCGGTCATTTTCCACGATTGCCAATGCCGTATCTTGGTTAATATGAAAATCTACATCCCGATAGCCGATAACTTCAGCTTCTGGCTTACCAATAAGGTTGATAGTTGCTGGATTTGCCATTACTGCACGTCCCTGGGTATCTTTGACGTAAATTAAGGTGGGTGTGGCGGCATTAACGGCGTTGAGGATTGCTAAACTTTGGCGTAGGGCTTCTTCGGCTTGTTTGCGTTCGGTGATATCCATCACCAAACCGTCGAAGATGGTGTCGCCATTACTTTGGCGTTCGGGTTGGGATATTGTATGTATCCATTTGAGATTACCAGAGGGCGGGATGAGACGGAACTCTACATCAAATGTTTCTAGACGTTGAGATGAAATTGCATTGGCGTTGCTAACATATTCTACATCGTCGGGATGAATCATCCTCCACACAATGCTGAAGTCCTGCAACAATTCTTCTGCTGAATACTCATAAATTTCCTGACATTTTGGACTTATATAGGTGAAAGCGTCGGAGCCATCGGCATGTAAAATATATTGATAAATCACTCCCGGAACATTTGCAGCTAGTCTTTGGAATTTAGCTTCACTCCGACGCAGTGCTTCGTCTGCTTGTTTGCGTTCGGTGATATCAGTAGCGATCGCAGTCACAATCCAACTATCTTCAGCTTCATCACGCTGGGAAGTTAATGTCTCATAAATCCACCGCAGGCTGCCGTCTTGATGATAAAAGCGATACTCGTAGGCAACGGTTCCCTGGGCGAATATATCCTCAAATTTAGGAAAAATCACAGTTTCCACATCTTCCGGCAGCACTCGCGATAACCAGAGATTTTTATTTGTTACTAATTCTTGAGAACTATACCCAAAGATGACCTCGCAACCAGGGGAGTAGTAATCATACTTCCAGTCTCGATTAGCAAATACCCAAAATCTGCTAATTGAAGCATTGACATTGTTGATAATAAATGCTAACCTTCCTTCCGAGCGTCGCAGCGCCTCCTCTGCCTGTTTCTGCTGCGTGTTGTCAAATAAAACACCAGTAAACCGCACTGCTTGACCCGCTTCATCGTACATAAAGCGTCCAAACACGCTCAACCACCTAGTTTCTCCATTATCAGCCCGGACAATACGATGCGGTAGCGAGTATAATGAACGTTCAGTGATAGCGCGTTCTACAGCTTGCATTACACTTGACAAATCATCGGGATGTACGCGGCTTTGCCACATCTCCATTGTTGCTTCGTCATTGTTGCTTGGTTCATAGCCCAAAATGCGGAAGTGTCCGGGAGACCACGTTGCTTTCCCTGTCCGCATATCAACATCCCAGGTTGCCATTTGGGCACCTTCAATTGCCAAGCTTAAACGTTCTTCGCTTTCCCGCAGTGCCAATTCTACCCGCTTGCGTTCTGTAATATCCATAAACGCAGCTATGCACCCCCGAACTGCCCCTTGTTCGTCAAACAGTGGCTTGGCATGTACCCAAAGGTCGAGGGTCACTGAGTCAGTTCGTACAAGCTGGATTTCAACATCACGTACTTCTACTCCTGAAACAGTAGCAACTTGCATCGGTAACTCTTCCCCAGGAATTTCTTTGCCGTCGCGCAATTGCTTGTATGGTAATCTCTCTGCTTCTGCTCCCGTTGCAGAAACATTAGTGTTGGGCGGCACAGTTAACATATTTTCGGCAAAGGTGTTAGCGCGAATCACCTCACATTTTGGGTCAAGGGCGATCGCTACCGCAACTGGCATAATATCAAAAAGAGTTTGCAGTTCATCAACACGACGCTGCAACTCGCGATTCAGTCTTTGAATTTCTTCTTCTGCTTGTTTGCGTTGTGTAATATCAACCGTACTGCCAACTACCCTAACAGGTCGTCCATCAAGAGAATGGACAACAACAGCGTGGTCTTGCACCCAAATATAGTGTCCATCTTTGTGCTGTACGCGATACTCCAAGCAATAGTTTTCGGTTTTTGCGAGGAGAGTATATAAATCTTCCTGGCTCATTTTTTGGAAATCGTCAGGATGAATGCGATCGCCCCACCATTGTAAAACTGGATCTGCTTCTTCTAGAGTGTAACCAACCAGGCGAGTCAACCCCTCAGTTCTGTCAACAGTACACTTTTCAATATCCCAATCATAAATTAAGCAATTAACCGCAGCTGCCGCTAACTCAAACTTCTCAACAGCACGATGCAAATCAATATCTGTCTGTTGCAAAGCAGCTTCTGTTTGTTTGCAGTCACTGATATCGCGTCCTTCCGGGATTATCAGCACAACTTTTCCTGTTTCATCCCTAACGGGTTTAAGAGAAAAATCGATTGTAATTACATCACCTGCACCCAAAACATCGACTTCGTAACGGACAAACTCTCCTGCGGCTGCACGTTTTATTGCTTGTTTCAACTGTTCCTGTGTTTGTGGTGAAATCGTCCACCATCTCGCTTCCCAAAATGGACGATTTACCACATCTGCCTGTGTGATTCCACCAAAATCGAGCGCTGTTTTATTGGCTTCTAATAAAATCCCATCAGGGTTTAATAGCGCAATAAACTGAAATGTACCATCAAAAATTGCTCGAAATCTTCTTTCACTTTCTTGTAAAGCAATTTCTGTTTGCTTCTTCTGGGTAACATCCCGCCAAGAAGCAACAAACCCATCCTCTAACTTACTAACGCGGACATCGTAAGCTCTAGTTAGAAGTTCAGTACCAAAAACATCTGTATAAACTAAAGATTCTTTCAGCAACGGTTGACCCGTTTCCACCACCAGACAATATTCCGCAAATAGCCCAGTCTCGTACTGTTGGGGAAATAGCTGGCGCAGCCCCTTACCGATATCTTCTTGTGTCATGCGGTTACTTTCCATCGCCGCAGGGTTGAGATAGTCGATGCGGAAGTCAACAATTTCCCCCGACTCATCCCGAATGGCGGAGTAAATGCCAAAACAATCAAGCATATTCTCCACCGAGATCCGGAAACGTTCTTCACTTGCTTGTAGTTGCCTGCGTAATTGCGAGTTTTCAATCGCACACCGTACAGCCTGCTGTAATTCTTCCGGAGTCGTTTTTCCCTTAACTAAATAATCCTCCGCCCCTCTTTTAATTGCCTTTACCGCTACAACTTCATTTCCCTGTCCTGTCACCATCACCACAGGTGGACAGTTACCGTTTGCTTGTGCTTTCAGTTCCGCCAAAAATTCTAAACCATCAAGGTCTGGTAACTTAAACTCCAATAAAATCACATCTATGTGCCCCTTTTGACACAACACCAGCCCTGCTTCCCCCGATTCTGCCTCTAAAATCGTGTAATCAAATTCCGGGTCTGCAAGCAGATACCGTCGATAAGTTTCTCTGTCTTGAGGGAAATCATCAACGATTAAAACTGTCCGCTGTTGTCGTGTCATAGTGCCAAATTTTTTTTCTTATCCCGTAAAGACTATGTATGTTTTTTTTACAAAAATGTTAAGTTTACTCAGTAATTCTTGTGGTTCAAAAGGTTTGATTAGGTAATCTTGAAAATCAGCATTAACAGCTAGCTCGCCTACTTCTTGCTTGCCATAAGCTGTGATTGCGATCGCTGGAATTTGTCCTCCTCGTTCGGGCGGCATACTTCGGATTTCACGCATGAGGGCGTAACCATCCATATCAGGCATACCAATATCACAAATTATTAAATCTGGCAGAGACTGAGAAAGTGTAGCAAGTGCCTCAGTTGCAGATGCAGCAATTGTCACGCTTGCTCCACAATCCTCCAATATCAGAATCAGGAGTTCGAGTGTATCAACATCATCATCAACAACTAAAATTTTCACTCTGTGCGAATCTTCCTCAGTCTGAGGCTGCTCGTTAATTTGATTGTCTCCAATCGAGGCGCGCAACTTTTCAGTAACATCATAAAACGTAGTAACAACAGCATAAGGTGAATTTCCTGTTATTTTAAATAAAGGTTGTGAATCAAGAAATAACCAGATTAACTCACCACTAGGCTTATACAAACCCATCACCACATTTAAACAGGGTTTACCAGTCCTCAACGCCACCATTGCAGGATGAGTCTCTCCAGGGAAAACAGAACCATCTGCATGAATAGCTTGCCAAGGTGGTTCAACAGAAGTACAACCCACAAGCTGTTGCGCCGTCAGTCCCAGAATACTCTCAGCTGCACTATTACAAGCCTGAATACTGCCATCATTCAGCTGAAACACCATCCCCGCCTCTCGATCAAAAACCCATTGGCGGAGTGTAGTTAGTTTGTCAGTTATCTGGTATTTAGACTGTTCTGCATTCTGCATATTGCAATATCAACTCTTCAAAAATTACAAATTACAACTTAAGTAACTCGAATCAATCAAACCTAGCTATGTCAAAAAAGATTAACTCGGCTCAAACCCTCTTCACGAATGCCCCCTGCCATCTGCCATCTGCCTATCCTCAAACCCTCTTTCCTTCTGCCCCCTGCCATCTGCCATCTGCCTTTGCTGAATGCAGCAAAATCGCGTTACATCTTGCAACACTTGGTCAACTGCTTGCTGCGATTGCATCCCGACTTCTAAAACTTTCCAACCTTTAGCAGTATTAATTGTAAATATCACACCTCCATCTCGCAGAGCATTAATCACCTGACGCGCCGTATTTTTACTAACCTCAGCTTTTTGGACAATTTCTTACACTGTAGAATTTTCCAGCCCAATAGAACAGTCCAGGACTTTCAACGCCAGCTGATAAGGCTGATCCAGATAAGGACGCATCTGAATTTGAGCGCATTGTGGCAAACAGTGACGAAACCAGATTAAAAAATTTGTTGCATCTTTAATCTTTTCCACACTTTTGTGATACATTATTAAATTTACTTTAATCTCTTTGAGGCGAGTTTTGAGCGCAGGTTAATGTTAACGGTTAACTGAGATCTTGCACCAGTTGCAATAATGCATTTTTTGTAGTAGGGTGGGCAATGCCCACCATTATCTGAAAGTCCGATTTTTTCGTTGGTGGGCAATGCCCACCCTAGGTTTATTGAGATTGGTGCAATCTTGAGTGATTTAACTAATCCAGGACTTACGCAAAACATCATTACTGTAGCGATAATTCATGAATTATCGCTACTGAATTGAGGCAGTAGACAACAGTTGCGTAAGTCCTAACTTGAATTTTTAGCAGCTAATTGAGTAAGCGCCTCTCCTGTGACGCGACAAATACGCCAGTCATCTAAAATCGCTGCGCCCATACGGCGATAGAATGCTTGTGCAGGCTCATTCCAATCCAAAACACTCCATTCTAACCGCCCGGAATTTCGCTCTACTGCTATTTGCGCTACTTTAATTAACAGAGCCTTACCAATACCTTGTCCGCGATATTCTGGTAAAACAAACAAGTCTTCGAGATAAATTCCCGGTTTGGTAAGAAATGTTGAATAATTATGAAAAAATAGGGCAAAACCTACAGCTTGCCCCGCATATTCTGCTAATATTGCCTCAATGTATTTTGGGGAACCAAATAAATGTTCCTTGAGGGCAGCAGCATTACCTGTGACGGCATGAGATAGTTTTTCGTACTCTGCCAACCCTTGAATCAAGTCAAACAGTACGTTGCAATCGGTTGGTTGGGCAAAACGCACAATCAAATCGCTTGGTGCAGTCATTAGTTAATAGTCATTAGTCATTAGTCCACAGTCATCAGTCTATAGTTAAGAGGGTGTCGATTTGAGATTTTGGATGAAAGGATTTTGAATTAGAGAAAGAACATGACTTGGAATTAATAATTGACTCTTAACAAAAAACTGTTAGCTGTTAGCTATTAACTAAACAATTAGCTAAACACCACAAAATGTTTGCATACAGAGGCGTATTCCCCTAAATACAAGGTGTCAATGCTTAAACCCCTAAATGCATCGCATGGGGTTCTACTAATCACTTTCTTGACTAATGACTACTGACTAACAACCAATTAAACCAACCATCCTTTTAAGCGTTTAGCGATGTGGGGACGCCGTAATTTCCGCATGGCTTTGCTTTGAATTTGACGCACTCTCTCGCGGGAAAGATTGAACATATTCCCAACTTCTTCCAAAGTACAAGGTTCGCTGGTTGTCAAACCGTACCGCAGAGAAATCACGTCTTTCTCCCGTGGAGTTAACACATCACCCAAAACTTCCCAAATCTCTTGGCGCATCATGCTTTCATTCATTCGCGCTTCGGGAGACAGGTTATCTTCATCTTCTAGCAAATCCATTAATTCCGTGTCTTCTTCTTTACCAACACGGTGATTGAGGGAAAGCGCTTGACGGCGTAGTTGCTGCAGTTGGCGAAGCTGTTGTAGCGTAATTTCTAATGCTTCCGCCATTTCCGCTTCTGTCGGGTTGCGACAAAGTTTTTGTTTGAGTTCCCGTTGCGCTTTTTTGAGTTTGTTAAGTTTTTCAACAATATGGATGGGCAAGCGAATTGTGCGAGCATCATTAGCGATCGCTCGTGTAATTGCTTGTCGAATCCACCAATAGGCGTAAGTAGAAAACTTATATCCTTTATCGGGATCGAACTTTTCTGTAGCGCGATTTAACCCCATTGCTCCTTCTTGGATTAAATCTAGAAAAGGTACTCCGCGATTGAGATATCGTTTGGCGATAGACACCACAAGGCGCAGATTAGAGCGAATCATTTTGCGTTTCGCTACCCTACCTTGATACAAGCGATGTTCTAATTGCTTTTCTGTCAATTCAAATTGAGAAGCTACATTTTCCTTCGTTGGTAGTTCTCCCAATTGTGAATGCAAAGCAGCTTGTAATTCCTTTACTTCCTCTACAAACCGCACTCGCCGCGCCAACTCCACCTCTTCATCCGGTTTGAGCAGCGGATAACGCGCCATTTCTTTAAAAAACGCGCCTACAGCATCATCATGCTCGGTTTTATTGTATCCCGAAGGTCTGGCTGCCGCCATTTCGTCCCCGCTATCGCGTTCCTCTGTATCCAGAACGTCTACAACTGGGATTTCTTCTTCTGCCACTGCTACTAAACTATCAAGTGACGGTTCTTCACTATCAGCAGCATTATCCAGTATTTCCAGCGTTCCCAATTCAGCAATATTCATAGTTTCCTTGAGGGATTGTTGCTTTGTTTGGTACATAATTTAGTGACAGCTGCTTGCTTGAGGCTTGGTAATTTTCCCGTAAGGACCAATGCACCTGTTTCTTAGCACGCATCCAAGTTTCTGCTAATTGCTTAAAATCACTGAAACTCAGTCCCTGTCTCTCATCCGTTTCTTTTTGTTAGATATAATTCATCACCAATACTGATATTTGCACACCCAAATATCTTATCTGACTCCCCACTCATATATTCTTCATTTTTTTTGAAATCACCAAATATGTCAAACCTCCTCAAACTTTCTCAACCTTAACAAATATAAAATTTTCACGGAAGAATTTGGAAATCTTAATTTTTCATATATTTTTTCAATCTTTTGGAATTTTTATGCAGGAAAAGTCAGAATCTTTTGTTTGGGGTTTAAGCTTACCTGATAACGTTCCCCAGATGAGATTAATTTGGTAGTTTCAACTGCGGCAATATATCTCTGCTTAACAGCATCCCATATACTGAAAGGGTTGAATATCTATCAATAGGCGGAAAAGCACTCATCCCTATTCAGTACATACAGAAACCAAATTGCCAAGCCGAGATTGTTTGATTTTGTATAGGCGGCATCAAAGATTGATTGCGACCTATAGTTGAAGTGAATTTGTGGGGTGGATTACATAAGAGGAAAATTATCAAGTATTATAAGGTAGAAAAGTATTGCGAACTACATTTTCTGACAAAGAATGGGAAAAGTTAGAGTTTACTGAACAAGGTGAATTTTAACTAACTAAGTGAGGAAAATATCAATCTGATTAATTTAGAAACTATGTATATTCATGCCGTAAGTTCATCCTCTTTGGTAATTGCCGAAAATAAGGGATCGTATAATTCAGATACAAGTAGAAATAGCTGGATTCAAGTACTGGTAGACTGTCCGGCATGGGCGACTGAAGCTGCAACAGAAGAAGAGAAAACGAACAATGTGTTGACGTATCGATTACCAGATGGATTAGAAGTAAAACCAGGGGATATTTTGAGTGTGCCATTTGGTATACAAAAGGTGGGAGGAATAGCGATTCGTTTGCTAACACAACCACCAGCCGATTTAGCACTGGAAAAAATCAAGGATGTGGTAGATGTTATCCAGAGAGATTTTTTCCGAGAAAGCTACTGGACTTTGATGGAAAAGGTATCGGAGTATTATTACACGCCACTAATAAAAGTGATACGTATGGCGTTACCACCAGGGTTACTGGGGCAATCGCAAAGTCGTATTCGCCTCAAACGAGAAAACATTCCCGACGGTGCAGAGGAACTTCTGGGCTTGAAATCGCCAGCAACTCAAATACTAAAACTGCTGAAATCTCAAGCCGATGGGGACTATAGCTTCAAATACCTCAAGCCGAAAGTGAAAGGAGATTTTTATCGGGGAAAGAAAAAATTAGTCGAATGCGGTTGGGCCCAAACTTATGTGGAACTACCCAGATACGCTAGACCCCAGATGAAACAAGCAGTAACGTTAGTGGGGAGTACATTTGACCGGGAATTAACTTCTCGCCAACGGGAAATTTTGGAAGTTTTGCGGCGGCGTGGTGGTGAGCTATGGCACAATGAATTGTTACAAATGTGCAGTACTAGTTCTTCTACTTTAAAAGCATTAGAACAAAAAGGTTATATAGTCATTCAAGAACGGGAAGTATTGCGAACCCCGACTGATTTACAAATAGGAATAACGAGCGAACAAGCGAAATCCCTAACAGTAGATCAGTCGCAAGCGTTAGAGACAATTAATAACATAGATAGATTTGCAACAGCGCTATTGCATGGCGTAACAGGATCTGGGAAAACAGAAGTATATTTGCAAGCGATCGCGCCTTTACTCGCCCAAGGTAAATCCGCCCTGGTTTTAGTTCCAGAAATTGGACTTACACCCCAGTTAACCGATAGATTTCGCGCTCGTTTTGGCGACAAAGTTAGTGTTTATCACAGCGCCCTTTCTGACGGCGAACGTTATGACACTTGGCGACAAATGCTGACTGGCGAAGCCCAAGTAGTTATCGGAACTCGAAGTGCAGTTTTCGCTCCTTTGCCCAACTTGGGTTTAATAATTTTAGACGAAGAACACGACAGCAGCTTTAAACAAGATTCCCCCATCCCCACCTACCACGCCCGTACCGTCGCCCAGTGGCGTGCGGAGTTAGAAAATTGTCCCTTGGTGTTAGGTTCAGCAACGCCCTCTTTGGAGAGTTGGATAAGCGTCAGGGAGGGAGAAGGGGGACAAAGAGACAAGGAGGACGGGTGTGGAGACAAGGGCGACGGGTCTAGAGGAATTGCTTCTCATATTTCTCCCTTATCTCCCCCCTCTCCCTTGTCTCCCCCTCTCCCCCTCCCCCCCTCCCCCCCTCCCCCCCTCTCCCACTACCTCTCGCTACCGGAAACGCATCAACTCTCGCCCTTTACCGCCGGTGGAGGTGGTGGATATGCGCCAAGAGTTGCAGCAGGGAAATCGTTCGATATTTAGTAGATCCCTGCAAACTGCTTTACGACAGTTGCAAGAAAACAAACAACAGGGAATTTTATTTATCCACCGACGCGGACATAGTACCTTTGTGTCTTGTCGCAGTTGCGGATATGTGATTGAATGTCCGCACTGTGATGTGTCGCTGTCATATCACCATAGCGAAGATGGTGCGCCGCAACTATTGCGATGTCATTACTGTAATTATGCGCGATCGCATCCCCAATACTGTCCCGATTGCAGTTCACCTTACTTAAAATTCTTTGGTAGCGGAACGCAGCGAGTTGCACAAGAGTTGGCGAAACAGTTTCCCCAATTGCGTTTTATTCGCTTTGATAGCGACACCACCCGCACCAAAGGCGCACACCGCACGCTGTTAACCAAATTTGCTAACGGTGAAGCAGAATTATTAGTAGGTACGCAAATGCTTACCAAAGGGTTAGATTTGCCGCAAGTAACATTAGTGGGTGTTGTCGCGGCTGATGGATTGTTGCATCTATCAGATTATCGTGCCAGCGAAAGGGCATTTCAAACCTTGACACAAGTCGCCGGACGTGCTGGTAGAGGTGAAGACCCGGGTAGAGTAATTGTGCAAACTTACACGCCAGAACATCCAGTAATTGAAGCAGTGCAAAGACATGATTATGAGTCTTTCACTAATGCGGAATTAGAACAACGACAAGCTTTGAATTATCCTCCTTATGGGAGGTTGATTTTATTGCGATTAAGCAGTCCCGATGCAGTTCAAGTGCAAAATACTGCCCAGATAATAGCAACAGCATTACCCGAACAAGAAGGGTTAGATATATTGGGACCAGCACCAGCTAGTATTATGCGAGTAGCTAATAGATATAGGTGGCAAATATTGTTGAAATTTGCCCCTGATGCATTGCCAGAATTACCAGATTGGGAGGAAATTAGAAACCTTTGTCACCAATCTGTCAGTCTGACGATTGATGTCGATCCGTTAAATATGATGTAGTGTTTATTAGTAATTTTACTAATTGAGATATGTCCAAGAAAGTTGCGATCGTTGGTGCTGGTCCCGGCGGACTTTTGCTCGCTCACTACTTGTTGCGTCGTGGCGACAAATACCAAATTAACATTTATGAACGCCGCAGTGACCCGCGAATAGTCTCCTTCTCTAAATCTAGAACCTTTCCCATTTCCCTGAACGAAAGGGGAATGAGCGCTTTAAGGAAAATTGAGGGTTTAGAGGAAGCGGTAAAAGCCATAAGCTTGGAGATGATGGGAACGGTTTTTCACCAAAAAAATGGCAAGACCCGGTTGACAAAAAGAAACAAACCTCTGTTTACCCTTGACCGTACAAGCTTAGTAATTGTGCTGTTGGAACAATTGAGCCAAAAGTACGACAATAATCAGTTAAACATTCACTTTAACTGCCAATGTACGCAGGTGAATTTTGATGCCAAAACAGTAAAGATTAAAAAGGTTACAAAAGGGACACCTACAGAAGTAGAAGAAGATTTTATAGTTGATTATGACCTGTTAATTGGCGCGGATGGGTCGCGTTCTGTTATCAGAGAAAATTTTCGGAATACAGAAATGTTTGAATGCCAGGAAAAATACATTATCAATGATTATAAATCGATTTTCCTTTCTCAACCAGAAAAGTTTGGTATTGACTTAGAAAAGGGCAAAATCCATTCTTGGATGTATGATGAGGACACACTCATAGTTCTGCTGCATGCGATAGACGGAACAATGAGTGGTGTTATCTTATTTCCTCACCATAAAAATCAGGTGGCTAGTCTTTCTACCACAGAAGAAGTAATCAAATTCTTTCAAAAGAATTTCCCAGAAATTGGTCAGATGATGACAGAGGTTGAAGCCAAAGCTTTCTTGGATAGACCAATATCTAGAATTTTAACAATTCGCTGTAATCGTTATCATCAACGTGATAGTGTACTTTTGATTGGAGATGCAGCCCATGCTGTGTCGTCTTCTATTGGTCAAGGTTGCAATGCGGCACTTGAAGATGTGGGTTTGTTTGATAATCTTTTAGACGAGTATTCAGACAATTTAGCAGCAGCAATTGAACAATTTACTCTTCGCCGTCAGCAAGATGCTCATGCTTTAGTGGAACTTGGTGACAATGCTTTTCCCTCCTCTAGAGGATTGCTAATTGAGTTTATTTTGAGAGAGGCTCTTGCCAAAACTTTACATCAAATATTTCCCCAGCGCTTCTCACCTTCGCTATCTGAATTGATATTTGAAACCACAGTCCCCTACACAGAAATTTTGAATTTATATCAAGGTTGGATATCAAAGGTGAAAAAATCAAATGAGAAATTTTTAGAAAGCTTTTAATGATTGATTTATCAACTCACATTGTTTTCATGTGATAGTTTGTTGTTACTAACAATACCTTGAATTTGATTTATAGTTGATAGAATCTAAAAATTCTCTAAAATCAGACTACACATCTTGATGTAGGGGAAAGGGGAAAGGATTTTATTTGTAGCCAGCAAAGAGAAATCGGTATAAACCAATACATTTAATTTAAACACGAATCCAGAAACCCGGTTTCTCTGGCTGACACTAACTTTCACTGAACCGTATTGCGGTATAAACTATTCTTTTTTTCTAATGGCTAATCGCTAATTAATCAAAAGTTCTGGTGCTACCAAACCTTTTTGAATCGCCAAGACTGCAGCTTGAGTGCGATCGCGTACTTCTAATTTTTGTAAAATGGCATGAACGTGAACCCGCACTGTACCGGGAGTAATGTAGAGAATATCCGCAATTTCTTGATTGCTTTTACCCGTTGTTACCAGCGCCAAAATTTCTTGTTCTCGCTTGGTTAAAGGATTTTCTAACAGTTCCTTAGTTTTTGCAGGTGAAGTTGAAGTAACTGTATTATTTTCTGCAAAAGCCGCTTGAATTTCATTAGTAGCAGTACGATCCCACCACGAAGCACCCGCCGCAACACTTCGCAATGCTAAAATTAGCGACTCAGAAGCAATACCTTTGAGACAATAACCTTGCGCCCCTGCTGCAATCAACCGTGCAATCAAAGGTTTTTCAGAACGAGAAGTTAAAACTAAAACAGGTAAATTTGAATGCTGTTGCTTAATTTGGCGACAAGCTTCAATTCCACCAATTCCAGGTAAACCGATATCCAGCAAAACCAAATCTAGAGGATAGCGATTTGCCAATTCTACAGCTTGTTCGCCATCTTCCGCCTCCGCCACAATTTCTATATTCGCCTCTTGTTGCAACCGCATTCGCAAACCAAGGCGAAATAATTCATCATCTTCAACTAGTAGGATTTTTAGAGTCATTAGTCATTAGTCAGTTGGGAGTTGGTGGTTGGTGGTTGGTAGTTGTTTGTTGTTTGTTGTTTGTTGGTGGTTGGTGGTTGGTGGTTGGGAGTTGGTAGTTGTTTGTTGGTGGTTGGTAGTTGTTTGTTGGTGGTTGTTTGTTGGTGGTTGTTTGTTGGTGGTTGGTGGTTGGTGGTTGGTGGTTGGTGGTTGGTGGTTGGTAGTTGATAACTGGTAATTGTTTGTTATTAAAAGTTACTAATCCCCCACACACCTCACACCCGTCGTCCCCCTCTCCCCCTCTCCCCCTCTCCCCCTCTCAACTCACCGGCGCACAAGCTGGTAGCCGGAAGGCGAATGCAGCACCCTTTGGTGAGCGGTTCTCTGCCCAAATTGTACCGCCGTGGGCTTCGATTATTTGCCGAGTTAAATACAACCCCAATCCAGAACCTTTGGCGTGGCGATCGCTATTTCCTTGATAAAATCGCTCAAATAAATGGGGTAGCTCTTCTTCTGTAATCCCAGAACCGTTATCGATAATCTTGACGATTTGATAACCAGAATATGCCTCTAGCACAACTTCTACTTTACCCCCACGGGGTGTATGATTAATGCCATTTATCAACAGGTTGGCGAAGACTCGCCCCATCTGCAACGAATCTCCATTTACCCACAAGGCGCGAGGAAAGTCTGATTCGCCATAACCCACAGATACATATACCTGACGCGCTCTCGCTACTTCACCAAGGGTAGCAATTACTTCATTTGCCACAGTTACTAAATTAACAGGCGAACACTGAAGTTGCAATCCTTCAGCATCGTTGCGGTATACATCCAAGAGAGTTTCTACCATTTGCAAAGTGGTGCGGTGACTGCGAGTCATTGTTTCTATAACTTTTTCTTGCATTGGTGTAACTTCACCAAATAATCTGTTCTGGAAGGATTTTAGGGTTTCTATTGCTCCTAATAAAGGTGTTTTCAAGTCATGTGTCAAAGTCGAAACGAAATCTTCCCGCATCTGTGCTAATTGTTTTTGAGAGCGTAACTGTGCTTGTGTATAAGCGATCGCTTCTTCGTTGCGACGGTTGCGGTAGCTTAACCACCCTGTCACCAACAACGCCAACACCGCAATCAACCGATTCGCTACTGTGGGAGGATTTATCGTTTCTACTCCCGGAAAAAACAAATTCAACAATGTTAACCCCGCAGATGCTAGCGTCACGCCAAACAACGCCTTGCGACTTAAGCGGGAATTTGCTAACAAAATCGTACTTGTATACAAATAGCCAAACACATACTCAGGCGGTGTCAAGTATTCCAGCGCTATCACCACAGCAAATGCAGCAGCTATTAACCAGTAAATTTTTAGCCGCTGATTTCCAGTCAACTGTCTGGGTTTGATTTTGATTTTGATTGTAAATAACTGATGAAACATCGCCAATAATTAATCAAAACTTGGATTTTTTGTTGTATTGTTAACGTTGTTTTCCATTTTCTCCGGGCTGACCGCTAGGGCTAGTTATGGGGAACCCCACACAACTACCTTTCCTAGTTGAGGGGTACAATTTCCTACTTGCCAACAATATCTTTATAGTTTGAGGGTAACTTTGATTAAAAAACACTTGGAAATTCTCATATATATCAATAGATATATATTGAAAAATATAGACAAATAAATCAGCGTTTAAGTTACTAAACAAGTTCATTTATTATTCAAACAACTCCTAAAGCTGTCATATAATTTATTATTGTAAGCTCAGTTACAATCTTGGTTTTATCGGGATTGCAAGCAAAGAATACACTGTCTGTTTGGTAAAATTACGCCGACACAGCAGACATAAATTATGTAACTGGCAGCAAGAAATTAATGTCTTGCTTGCCTATTTGTTATAACCTAATATAGATGATTCAAAGGTGATTGAATGTTAAATCAACGGTCAAACAAGTTTTATTAGCAATTGCAAATGCTATGACAGCGGGCGGATTCAGAAAGATTTTCCGGAATTTAGCAGTATAAAATCTATTAAATGTATGCCATTGATTTGGAGTATAAGTAGCATAAAAAAATCAATAAGCAATTGCATCATAATTAAGTAGTGCCAGAAAATCAGTAAACTTAACCCATGAATTTACTGATATCAAAATAATATTCAAGCTCATCCATCTATCTATAATTGCAACAGTATATATGGAACAAGGTTTTTTTCAGATTGGCTTAACGCTGTGTATAGTAATAGCGATCGCCCCTTTTTTGGGAAGGTACATAGCGCGTGTATTCTTAGGAGAAAAAACGCTGCTTGACCTCGTAATGAACCCGCTAGAGCGAATTATATATACGCTAGGGGATGTCACCAGAAAAGAAGACATGACAGGTTGGCAGTATATCAAAGCAGTGCTGTACAGTAACCTAGCGATGGGCATTTTTGTATTTTTGCTGATCATCTTGCAAAAATTTCTACCCTTCAATCCTACAAGTTTAGGTACGCCTAGTTGGGATACGGTATTACACACAACCATTTCATTTTTGACGAATACCGACCAACAACACTACTCAGGCGAGACAACCTTAAGTTATTTCAGCCAAACAGCAGCTTTAGCCTTTTTAATGTTCACCTCAGCCGCCACAGGTTTAGCGGTAGGAATAGCCTTTATTCGCGGGTTGACAGGTAGACCCTTAGGAAATTTTTACATAGATTTGACTCGTTCGATCACGCGGATTTTGCTGCCAATATCTGTAATTGGAGCGATCGCTTTAATTATATTAGGTGTACCGCAAACATTAGCAGGTCCGCAAGTAGTCAAAACCTTAGAAGGAGCTACACAATATATTGCCAGAGGACCGGTAGCATCTTTTGAAATTATCAAACAATTGGGCGAAAACGGCGGCGGTTTTTTTAGTATTAACTCAGCCCATCCATTTGAAAATCCCAATGGCGCATCTAATTTATTAGAAACTATCGCCATGATAGCCATTCCGGCGGCATTAATTTACACCTACGGAATATTTGCCAACAACCGCAAACAAGCTTGGCTGCTGTTTTGGATGGTATTTGGAATTTATGTAATTTTAATTGGCGTCACAGCCACAGGTGAACTGCAAGGTAATTCCATCATCAACACCACCTTAAGAACAGAATTACCCAATTTAGAAGGAAAAGAAGTTCGATTTGGTTGGGCACAAACTGCATTATGGGCAGTTACAACCACCGGCACAATGTGCGGTGCAGTCAACGGAATGCACGATTCCTTAATGCCAACAGGAGGCTTTTCCACCTTATTTAACTTATTTTTGCAGATAGTTTGGGGTGGTCAGGGAACCGGAACAGCTTACTTATTTATTTATTTAATTCTTACCGTATTTTTGACTGGGTTAATGGTAGGACGCACCCCAGAATTTTTAGGACGCAAAATTGAAAAACGGGAAATAGTTCTTGCCAGCGTAGTGCTGCTAGTTCACCCAATTGTAGTTTTAATTCCCGGTGCGATCGCTTTATCATTCCCTAACACCTTGGCTGGAATTAGCAACCCAAACTTTCACGGTATTTCCCAAGTAATTTATGAGTATGCCTCAGCAGCAGCTAACAACGGTTCTGGTTTTGAAGGGCTAGCTGATTCTCAACCTGCACCTACAGCCCTATGGTGGAACCTAAGTACCATTGTCAGCCTCTTAGTAGGACGCTACGTGCCGATTGTAGCCCTATTACTTTTAGCCCAGAGCATGACTAACAAACAACCAGTACCCGAAACCCCTGGTACCCTGAGAACCGATTCTGGGTTATTTACTGTTATTACAGCTGGAGTTATTTTGATTTTAGGAGTACTGACATTCTTCCCCGTCCTAGCTTTAGGACCAATCGCCGAAGCCTTTAACCTTGTCAAATAGTCATTAGTCATTAGTCATTACTCATTAGTCATTAGTTATTTGTGAAGGACAAATGACAATTAACAACCAGCAACTAATGACTAACGACTATCACAATCACTAACCAACAACCAACTCCTAACTCCTAACTCCTAACTCCTAACTCCTAACTCCCAACTCCTAACTCCTAACTCCTAACTCCTAACTCCTAACTCCTAACTCCTAACTCCTAACAATCATCAATGGACTCAGTAACCACAACCTCACCTAAACGCCGTCGGCGTCCCGGCGGTACTCATACCTCAGGCGGCAAAAATACAGCAAAGGTAAATACTCAAGGGCTTTATCGAAGAGCGATAAAAGATGCCTTTGTTAAACTAAATCCCAAATATGCAATCAAAAATCCGGTGATGTTTTTGGTTTGGATCGGCACAATCGTCACCCTTTTAGTCACGATTGATCCCAATTTATTTGGTCCAGCTACAGGCAAAAATCCGCAACTTTTCAACGGCTTAATTACAGTAATTTTATTCCTCACTGTTTTGTTTGCCAACTTTGCCGAAGCTGTAGCTGAAGGTAGAGGAAAAGCCCAAGCCGATGCCTTACGCTCAACTAAATCAGAAACGATCGCCAAAAAACTCTCCCCTGACGGTGCAATTAGCGAAGTACCTTCTACCAGCCTCAAACGCGGCGATAATGTCTACGTAGTTGCGGGTGATATCATTCCCGCCGATGGAGAAGTAACTATGGGTGTTGCTTCCGTAGATGAATCGGCGATTACCGGGGAATCTGCACCAGTACTGAAAGAATCCGGTTCTGACATTGCGAGTTCCGTTACCGGCGGTACGCGAATTATCTCTGATGAACTGATTATCCGCGTCACAGCCGACCCCGGTAAAGGGTTTATTGACCGGATGATTGCTTTGGTAGAAGGGGCGGAACGCACTAAAACACCGAATGAAATTGCTTTGACGGTATTGCTGGCGGTTCTAACCTTAGTATTTCTGTTTGTCGTGGCGACTTTGCCCGCGATCGCTAATTATGTCAAAAGTCCGGTCAGCGTCGCCGTTTTGGTTGCCTTGTTAGTGGCGCTAATTCCCACCACCATCGGCGGATTACTGAGTGCCATTGGTATCGCAGGTATGGATAGAGTGGCGCAATTTAACGTCATTGCTACCTCAGGACGCGCAGTTGAGGCTTGCGGCGATGTCAATACACTGGTGTTAGATAAAACAGGGACAATTACCTTGGGCAACCGTTTGGCAGAGGAATTTATTCCGATTAACGGTCACTCAATGGAAGAAATTGCGGCTATAGCCTTGACAGCAAGCGTATTTGATGATACTCCAGAAGGCAAATCGATAGTGCGGTTGGCAGAAAAGTTAGGTGCCAAAGTCGATTTTGACCGCACCCAAGCCGAAGGAGTGGAATTTTCAGCAAAAACCCGGATGAGTGGGACTAACTTACCAGGGGGGTATGAAGCACGTAAAGGAGCAGTCGGAGCGATAAAAGGTTTTGTGCGATCGCGAAGTGGTTCCGAAGGAACATCGCCTAATGGACAGGATACCCCAGAATTGGATGCAGCATACGAACGAGTTTCCCAATTTGGAGGTACACCGTTAGCAGTATGTATAGATAGCGAAATTTATGGCGTAATTTATCTTAAAGATATAGTTAAACCCGGAATACGCGATCGCTTTGACCAATTGCGGCGCATGGGCGTACGTACCATCATGCTGACCGGTGACAACCGAATCACCGCTTCCGTAATTGCCAAAGAAGCCGGCGTTGACGACTTCATCGCCGAAGCCACCCCAGAAGATAAAATCTCAGTCATTCAACGCGAACAAGCAAAAGGCAAACTAGTCGCAATGACCGGAGATGGCACAAACGACGCCCCAGCACTGGCGCAGGCAAACGTCGGCGTAGCAATGAATACAGGTACACAGGCAGCAAAAGAAGCAGCCAACATGGTGGATTTGGATTCTGACCCCACCAAATTGATTGATATTGTTTCCATTGGTAAGCAATTATTGATTACTCGGGGTGCATTAACAACATTTTCCATCGCCAATGATATAGCTAAATACTTTGCAATTATCCCGGTAATATTTGCCGCCGCCAAATTAGAAAGCCTAAACATTATGAAATTGACCAGCACCAATTCTGCCGTGCTGTCAGCTCTAATTTACAACGCCTTGATTATTCCTGCCTTGATTCCCTTAGCATTAACCGGCGTCAAATTTAGACCATTAACAGCAAATCAACTTTTGCAGCGAAACATCTTAATTTATGGCTTAGGTGGAGTGATTGCACCATTTATAGCCATTAAATTAATTGACATGCTGATTACCGCAGTTGGGTTGGCTTAGGGAAGGGAGAAGGGGAAAGGTGAGTCAGCGCTGCGGGAGGGTTTCCCTCCGCAGGCGACTGCGAACCCGAAGGGGAAAAGGGGAAAGGGGAAAGGGAAAAAATATGTTTTTAGGACTTAAGCAAAGCCCACCTTTTTTCAAAATAGTTGTGCCCCCCTTTTTTAAGGGGGGTTGGGGGGATCTACAATGTGTTAAATACCAGAATTTTCGTTAAACTGCCTAAGTCCTGTTCTTTTCTACTTTCTACTTTTACCTTATCCTCAAGGCTCAGAACTCACAACTAATATCAGGAAAAAAACATGAAAGAAATTAAATTACCAAATGCAATTTTGCCAAAGAATGTGACGGAAGGGATTTCCTACGTTTGGTTTGAATGGCGCAGGCAAAAATTTCCACTAATTATATTTCTAGGATTATGCCTGAATTTAATAATTGCCCCGATTGTTTATGCTGCCACAGATAAAGCCTTAGAACGTCGTTCAGCTTGGGCACTTGGCATTTTGGGCTTAGTCACACTAGCACTTGTAATTTACTTATTTGATGTCGTTTTTCGACCGGAGCGTTATTAATAATCATGCCGATTTTTCCAGATACCAAAAAAGCAATTCGCATCACCCTGGGACTTTGGGTGCTAACAGCAATTATTTATACCTATGGTTCGGGCTTAGATCCTCATATTACACTGTCAGCAGCCCAGGCACAGTTAGATAGAATTGCTCGCAGCCGTAATTGACCAGCGAATCAGGTAACTAATTTAATAGACCAAAATAGCGATCGCCGATTTTTAGGGATTTTTGGAGAACCTGGAGTTAATGTTCTCAAATTGAATTATGTCCTCGATCACTTTCGCAGTTAAATCGGAAACGCTACTCTAGGCTATGCTTTTATTCCCAAAATAGACCTATATAATTTCATTACACAAAAATTTGATGAAAATTCTTACCCTGATAAAGGCAGCTATGCTGAAGGCAGCTATGCTGAAAGAAAGATACCTTTTTCATACTTGGTGGTCTATAAAAGTTCATCGCGATTACCCTCTCCCCTCTTACCTCCGCCCTCTCCTCTGTTACCTTTGCCCTCTACCCTCCGCCCTCTACCCTCTGCCCTCTGCCCTCCGCCCTCTTTCCAAAGATAAGTGAACTGAAAAGGCTTTGTGTCATGCTGTTGATCAATCTAGAGCAAAACTTAGGGTGCGTTTAAACATGTCTATCTTTAGAGATGCAACTAGAGCAATCCGCATGACTCTAGTGCTTTGGATACTAACTGCAATTATCTATCCTCTGGCGATTTTAGGAGTTGGTCAAGTTTTTTTCCAGGAAAAAGCTAACGGTAGCTTAGTGCGAAATCTCCAGGGACAAACAATAGGTTCAGCTTTAATTGGTCAACGTTTTACCTCTGACCAATATTTTCATACTCGTCCCAGCACGGTGAGATACAGCCAAGGAAAAAATGCCAAACCTACAGGCATATCTGGTGCTAGCAATCTTGCTCCCAGCAATCCAGAGTTACTCAAACGAATTGTAGAACAAGCAAATAAGCTAAGAGATGATAATATTCCACCCTTAGCAGATTTAATTTACACCTCTGGCTCTGGCTTAGACCCTCATATTACAGTCACAGCCGCACGGAATCAGTTAGAGCGGGTTGCTCGTGCCCGTAGTTTACGCCCAGAGGATATACGTTCCTTAATTGATAAATATACTGAAGGTCGATTTCTCGGTATTTTTGGAGAACCTGGAGTCAATGTTCTAAAATTGAATTATGCCCTTGATATTAAACAATATAGCGGTCAACAAAGTAAATAATTTGCTAAGAGTTAAGAGTTAAGAGTTAAGAGTTAAGAGTTAAGAGTTAATAGCATTCATAAATTAACTCAAAATACAAATGATTAATAAGCGAGATATCAGGCGCGAGACTAACTCACAATATAGGGGCACTTCACCGCTATATTCTGGAAATTCTGCCATTGGTCCGGCGCGGCGAGGGAAACACAAAATATTTATTGGTATGGCTCCCGGCGTAGGCAAAACCTTTAGAATGCTGGAAGAAGGTCATGCACTTAAAGCACAAGGAATTGATGTCATTATTGGGCTATTAGAAACCCACGGACGTAAGGAAACAGCGCAAAAGGCAGAAGGCTTAGAAATAGTACCCCGCAAGCAATTCCCTCGGAGTCAAATCAAGCTCACAGAAATGGATACCGATGGGATTATAGCCCGATCGCCCCAATTAGTTTTAGTCGATGAACTAGCCCATACTAACGTCCCCGGTTCGCCACGAGAAAAACGCTACCAGGATGTTGAAGTAATTTTGCAAGCAGGCATTGATGTCTACTCTACTGTCAATATTCAACATCTAGAAAGTCTCAATGACTTAGTAGCCAGAATTACTGGCGTAGTAGTGCGAGAACGCATTCCCGATCGCATTATCGACGAAGCTGATGAAGTGGTAGTAGTTGATGTGACTCCAGAAACATTAGAAGAACGGTTGCGAGAAGGCAAAATTTATGCAATAGACAAAATTGAACAATCTCTTTCTAACTTTTTCCAGCGTCGGCATTTAATAGCCTTGCGAGAATTGGCATTGCGGGAAGTCGCAGACAACGTAGAAGAAGATGCGATCGCCTCCACCCCCAAGAGTCAATTCTGCAACATTCACGAGCGGGTTATGGTCTGTGTATCCACGTATCCAAATTCAATGCAGTTATTACGCCGAGGCGCACGCATTGCCGGTTACATGAATGCACCTTTGTATACTTTGTTTGTTGACGATCCAGACCGCTTCCTCTCTAAAGAGGAAAGTTTATACATCGAGACTTGTGAAAAGCTGTGTAAAGAATTTGAAGGGACATTTATTCGCATTCACAGCAATAATGTAGCTCAGGCGATCGCCGAAGTAGCAGAAAAATATCGTATCACCCAGATAGTCATCGGTGAAAGTCAGCGATCGCGTTGGCAAATACTCTTCAAAGGGTCTTTAACACAAAAATTGGTTAGGTTGCTTAAAAACGTCGATTTGCATATCATTGCCACTGAGAAAAAAAATACACAAGAGCGAATATTGAAATGACTCGCGTCATCGGTTTAATCAGTGGCACGTCTGTAGACGGCATAGACGCCGCCTTAGTAGACATTTCCGGTACAGATTTGGATCTTAAAATCGAGTTAGTAGCTGGGGCAACATATCCCTACCCAGCCGCCCTCAGAGAAAAAATCTTAGCACTTTGTGGTGGTGCAGCCATCTCAATGGCAGAATTAGCAGAAATAGATGATGCGATCGCTTTTGCCTTTGCCCAAGCCGCACAAAATATTCAAATCAATCACCAACCAGCCAGCTTAATTGGTTCCCACGGTCAAACAGTTTACCATCGACCGCCTGGAGGGGGAGAGGGGGGGAGAGGAGGAGAGGGGGAGAGGGGGACAAGGGGAACTCCTAACTCCTCACTCCTAACTCCTAACTCCTCACTCCTAACTCCTAACTCCCGACTCGGTTACAGCCTGCAAATTGGGCGCGGCGTTGTAATTGCCCACTTAACAGGCATTACCACCGTGAGTAACTTTCGTGTAGCAGATATTGCCGCAGGCGGTCAAGGTGCGCCCCTAGTACCAAGAGTAGATGCCTATTTGTTAAGCCATCCCCAAGAAGGGCGGTGTATTCAAAATATTGGTGGAATTGGTAATGTTGCGTATATCCCACCGCGTCAAGGCAACTGGCTGGAAAAAATTCGCGCCTGGGATACCGGTCCGGGAAATAGCTTGTTAGATTTGGCAGTAGAGCATTTAACCAATGGTGCTAAAACCTATGATGAAAATGGTAAATGGGCAGCAAGTGGCACTCCCTGTCATCCACTAGTGGAACAATGGCTAAACCAAGATTACTTTCATTTGCCGCCACCCAAATCCACCGGAAGAGAATTATTCGGCGTTACCTACCTGCATGAGTGTTTAAAAGACGCCGAAGCATATCAACTCAATCCAGCAGACTTTTTGGCGACACTTACACAACTTACAGCCGCTTCAATTGTTCATAGCTACCGCACATTTTTACCGCAAATGCCGCAAAAAGTGCTGTTGTGTGGTGGCGGTAGCCGCAATCTTTATTTGAAAAGTCGCTTAGAAATACTTTTGGAAACAGTACCAGTTTTGACAACAGATGAAGTTGGTTTGAGTGCCGATTTTAAAGAAGCGATCGCCTTTGCAGTTTTAGCCTACTGGCGACAGTTGGGCATACCCGGAAACCTCCCAACCGCCACCGGCGCAACTCAAGAAGCACTTCTAGGCGAAATTCACCAAATAGGGCATTGGGCATAGGGCAGAAGGTAGAGGGCACGAGGCATACTGCCCCAGGGCACGAGGCATACTGCCCCAGGGCAGAGGGCATTAGTCACTCCCCCACACCCGTCCCCCCATCCCCCGTCTCCCCTTGTCCCCCCCTCCCCCCCTCTCCCTCTCCCCGACTGCGGCTATACTGTATTTAGATTTACCGCCTGACATTATGTTTCAGATATATCTGTAGTCTTGGCGGTACTCGATTCAGGCAAGGAATACAGAAGGTGGCTCATACTTTTTTATTAGAACCAGGACGCTGGACAATGCAAGGAAGTTGGCTGGAACGTAATGGGATGCCAATCAGCGTCAAGGGTATGACCTTGGTAGCTTGGAATCGAGACAACTGGTTCACGATGGCAACAAAGCTGATTTTTCCCGGCAGCGATCGCTCGGAAATCTCATTACAATACAAGGGGCGTCTCCATGATGGAGAACGCCAGTATACTTTTTTACTACAGCACAATCTTTTAGGACAAGTTGAAGGCGAGGGTTGGATTGGTCCAGAGACAATTGTGCAGCGTTATTGGGTACTAGGCGATCGGCAACGTCGTAGTGGCTTTGAAACCCTGCACCGCATTAATAATGATGATGCCTATCATCTAACCAGTGGCATCCTAGCCGGTCATTTCTTAACCAGCACGATGGAAGCAAGCCTAGAGCGCCAGCAGCAAACATAAAGATGATTGTTAAGTACGCTTTCGCGCTTGTAAATTCCTAGCCTGGGTGTATCACAATCCAGCAAAATATACCTCACAAATATAACGGCTCTTGTTTGGATGCAATACACACTTTTGGGCATAGCATTGCTGTGCCCAAGATAACGGTATGTGTCACTTACCAACGAATGCCCTGGAGTGATAATTTAAAACGAATTTAACCCATAGGCGATCGCGGACATTTTTTTGCTGTTCGTTTTCAAGCATTCATTGTTAGTTTTTTACCTAATTTTACCTAGAAAATACGCAATAATAAATCAAGATGAATAACTAACTTTAGTGTAATTTGGTACGCATTAACTTAGTTAAATCAATCAAATTTGGGCAAAATAAATCATAGTCAAAGTTAGGAATAGCACAAAATATCAGGGTAAATCTACCAATCCCCTTGGTTTGCTCCAACTTTATAAACCCAAACCCTTACAACCTGTCTACCATTCAGGTGTCAACTACTATTGTTAAACATTGGAGTCGAATTTTCTATGTCAGACCCCAACATTAATCGCTTACTCGCAAAACGCTACCAACTTCAGGAATTAATTGGGACTGGAGCAATGGGTCGGGTTTACCGTGCTAAGGACGTTTTGTTGGGAGGCGTACCTGTTGCCGTTAAGTTTCTCGCCCTGTCGATCCAAAATGAAAAAATGCGATTGCAAGACCGCTTTGAGCGAGAAGCGAAAACCTGTGCCTTGTTAGGACAAAGAAGCATCCACATTGTCCGAGTTATGGACTATGGCGTAGACGATAAAAACACCCCGTTCTATGTCATGGAATATTTACAAGGAAAAAACTTGAGTTATGTTGTCCGCAGGCAAAATTTGTCTTTACTAAGATTTCTGAGTATGGTGCGTCAAATTTGCTTGGGGTTACAGTGCGCTCATGATGGCATTCCAGTTGATGGTAAACTTTGCCCAATTATCCACAGGGATATTAAGCCCAGCAATATTCTAGTGATTTCTGACCCCAGTTTTGGAGAATTAGTCAAGGTTCTAGACTTCGGTATCGCTAAATTATTACAGTCAGATAGCAATCAGACTAATTACTATTTAGGAACCTTGGCTTATTCTTCTCCCGAACAGATGGAGGGTAAGGAACTAGACAACCGCTCAGATATTTATAGTTTGGGCGTGATGATGTTTGAAATGCTCACAAGTAAGATGCCAATAGTTGTACCAAACCACTCTTTTGGCGCATGGTATAAAGCACATCACTATCAAGAACCGCGTTCCTTGAGTGAGGTTAACCGCGCAGAACCTATACCAAAAAAGTTGGAAGATTTGGTGATGAGTTGTCTGGCTAAAGCACCAAGTTCGCGCCCTCAAAGTATCAGTGAAATCCTCGCTTGTTTAGCATCCCTAGAACAAAATCTCAGCAAGCGTCAAGTTCAGCAAGCACCTGAAGCGTCAACTGACGCCCCTACTGTTAAAGCTGAATTTGAGCAAAAAACTAAAGGCGATTTATTACTATCCCTATCCAACGATGAAATTGCTCGCGTCACTTCTTGGCCCCAAAATAAACCAATAGCCGATATCGTTTTTCCCCAGCCGATTCGTGCCAATGGTGATATTTTCTCCGCTCTGTGGGTGATGCTACCACAACAGGAAATTCAAAAGCGCCTAATCTGTACCCGCTACAATCAATTTTTGTTTATCACTGCTCCCCACCCGATGCTGCTGTGGATTACTGTTATCTACAACCGCAAGCATGGCGCGAAATGGCTGCCTTACTACCTCGACCTCAAAACCAATGTTGCTCAAGAAATCGCCCGCTTGCTGGCACAATCTGGTTGCTACCGCTTGTTGTTTTTCGCACGGGAGACTCCAAGCCGTTGCGCTCATATCCAGCTTTCCAGTATTGCCCCCGCCCAACGCCAACGACTGCAACAGTGGGTGGCACTTAGCAATACATTAGTCTCATCTGGCGATACCCATCTTAGTAAAAGCTTACTTAAAAACGAGTACGAAAAAATTAAGCCCCAAATTCTCGCAAAATTGCAGGCGATTGATACAGATTCCCCATTCGACCTTTCCGGCTATCTGTAACGTCTGTTTGATCTACCCACATCAACAAATATTAACTTTTATTAAAAAAATATGTACGCTGACAGATATAGTTATAAAAAATATAAATAGATGTAGACGCAACCTGAGAAAGTTAGGTTAACTTCAAGCTGTGCAATTTGTCTGTAGTGACTGGGTAAGTAATGGTAAGTCCATTAATTGCTGCTGGTCAAAAAGTTGCAAAAATAGGCGCAGGTTAATTGTGGTGTTAGCCGACAGCCTGTGATTAAATATGGCTAACGCACAGGGCAAGTTGAATTTAACAGCTAATTTAACAGCTAACTGAACAGTCAGAGTAGCTACATTAAGTACAATAAATTTAGACTACATAACAAAGGTAGCCTTAAGCTTAGTGAAGTCTAAAGCTCAGTTTTTCAATTGTCCATTTTTTGATGATTATTTTGACGGTTAGTTTAAGATTAGCGATCGCGCGTTGACGCCCCGGCATCCCCAGCTCCTTTCCTCCTTGGAACCGAGCAAGAGAAGGAGGTCGCCCACTGCGACACGAGAATTGCTCTATGCCATAGTGGAGCCGGAATCTAAGCCCCACTGGTGCTTGAGAAGTTCTTTATAAGTTGCTTCGCGGACAACCATTTGCTCATAAAGCTTGACCAAAAAGTCTTTAGCTTGGTCGTGGCTCATGTGCTGCACTTGAGTTGAAAAGGAGCGGATACTGAATTGTTGTTCCAGCGAAAGTTCGATTGGTTGGTTCATAATTAACTCCGAAAAAGAACGAGTAAAGGTAATATCGCTCACGGAAGTCCTGAAGGAGTACTAACTGGGACTTAATTTTGTCGTGCGTTTGTTCCTCCGTTATTAAAAAAGATAACAATTGTTTGACAAAATGCCCATACTCCAAACAGGGTAATTTTTCTATTTTGATACCTTGCACATAACTCTACTGATATAGAACCCAAGTCTAGCAAGGTAGATTAGGGGTAAAAAATCAGGGTTTTGCAGCATAGGTAGGCGAAGCTCCTTTATTGTGCCCCTATAGTCAAAATATTTTCCTTTTCTCTCCCGTAAGGAGTAGTGGAGACAATCAAAGGATGTAACGGTGAATTATATGCGCTATACCTCATGACATGCAAGGTGTCAATTTATCAAAATATAGAAATGTAGCCTCCGATTGGTAAATTCGGAGGCTACAAGTATTTGTATCAAGTTGTAAAGATGAAAAAAGCTCAGGCTGAACAAATTGTTGAGTATATGTAGCAGCAATAAAGTTAGGAGTTAAGAGTGAGGAGTTTTAACTGTTAAGTGTTAACTGTTAACCGTTAACTGGGCGGCTCACTCTACTTGCCGTCAATTGCGATGATGACGACTGTAATGTTGTCGTGTCCGCCTTGTTCTTTAGCGGCTTCAACAAGAGCGAGGGCTGCTTTTTCTAGCAAGGGGCTTTCTTGAAGGTGAGTAGCAATAGTGCCATCGACAAGCTCTTCTGTAAGACCGTCGCTGCACAACAGGAGGCGATCGCCTACTTTAACATCCATTTGCTGCAAATCTATTTGATGCAGGTCTTCACGCCCCAAGCAGCGCGATAATACGTGACGGAAGGGATGCATTCTTGCTTCTTCTAAGTTGATATCACCAACTTTAATTGCTCGTGCGACCCAGGTGTGGTCTTCTGTTATTTGCTCTAATTGCGAATCTCGCAAGCGGTAGAGCCTAGAATCGCCAACATGAGCGCACCAAGGGGACTCTGAGGCGCGGAAAAGCACCACAACAGCCGTTGTTCCCATATCGGCGCGTTCGGGGTGATTTTGCTGATCGAGTAAAATTGCTTGATTAGCTTGCCACAAAGCTTCCTCCAGCAATTCCTGAGAAGACTTTGAGGAATGCCAATTTGCTACTAAATACGCCTGAATTTGCTGGGCGGCGATGCGACTCGCTTCCTCGCCCCCTGCATGACCGCCCATACCATCAGCAACTATGAAAAATCGTCCCTCTGGGTCGATATAGTAAGCATCCTGATTATTTGAACGAATAAGTCCCGGATCGCTAAAACCGATAAAGTTCAGTTTCATAGAGTTATTGCAACAATTAATACATACGGTCATAACGGTCGAGACGTAATAGTAATCGAATCAGCACCCCTGACACACCTGCGGCAATTAAACCAGCAAAGGCTGCCAGCCATACATAATGATTAACTAATAAAATCGTCGCAGAAACGGTAAATCCACTGATTATCAGTGCGTAGCTGATTCCCAGTTGGATGTTGCCCTGCCGACGCAGCAAGCGTTCCGATTCAATTGACCGAACACGCACGCGTACATCTCCCCGTTCTAGTTTATCTAGTGTATCCTCCAATCTCCGTGGTAGTCCAAGTGCGGTGCTGCTAACTTGAACAGCTTGACGACTTAATTCGTTGAGGAAGGTATTGCCTTCAGTGCCATTCATGTTGGTCATAAGCTGCATTGCGTATGGTTTGGCAACTTCCATAAAGTTAAATTCTGGATCTAACCCCTTGCCTACACCTTCGAGAGTTGAGAAGGCTCGCATGACGAATGTAAAGGTAGCGGGAAATCTAAATGGCTGATTATACGCTATCTCGTAAAGGTCGTCACTGATGGCAGCCACAGATTGGTTTTCAAATGGCTGATCCATAAAGTGATCCAGCATGTACTGTACGGAACGCCGCACCGGACCCATATCATCGGTTGGGGCGATCGCTCCTAAATCGATCAGGGATTGTACAACGCGATCACCATCTTTGGCAGCAATACCAAACAGCGTTTCCATCAGTCCCTCACGGATGTTGGACTTAATCCGTCCCATCATGCCGAAATCGTAGAAAATCAAAGCACCTTCCGGACTGACGGCAATATTGCCAGGGTGGGGATCGGCGTGGAAAAAGCCATTATCGAGCAACTGGTGTAAATAAGCTTCCGCACCTTGACGGGCAACAGCTTTACGATCTATACCCGCAGCCTCTAAAGCTTCGTACTGACTAATTTTAATACCGGGCATATATTCCAGCGTCAGCACTCGCGACGAAGCGTAGCGCCAGTAAACTCGCGGTACTTTTACCCAATCGTAGGCGCGAAAATTCCGACGGAAAGTATCTGCATTGCGTCCTTCATTGAGATAATCAATTTCTTCCCAAAGAATCCGACAACATTCTTCATAAATACCCACCCAATCTCGTCCCCGTCCCCATTTGGGATGGTTTTGAAAATAGCGGGTGATACCCTTAAGAATTTGTAAATCAATTTCAAATAGCTTTTTCAGTCCGGGACGTTGCACCTTAACAACAACTAACTCCCCGGTATGCAGCACAGCTTTGTGTACTTGACCCAAACTAGCAGCAGCTAGGGGAATCGGTTCAAAACTATGAAACAGTTGGGGAATTTTCTTGCCTAATTCTTGCTCAATAATTGCTTCCACCTGTTCATAGCTAAAAGCCGGCACTTTATCTTGCAGCTTTGCTAATTCTTCTACATATTCAATCGGGAATATATCAGCACGGGTAGAAAAAAGTTGCCCAACTTTGATAAAAGTTGGTCCTAAATCCAACAGCGTATTGCGAATCCAAACCGCTTGAGATTTGCGTCTTGCAGCTTGCTTTGCTTCAGTAATTCCACCTGGATAACTCCAAGATTTGTTGTATCGCCAAAGCTTGAACATTAAGGTCAAAACAAAAGACCAAATGTCCACAAACCGCCGCCTGCTAGAGTATTTCTCGCGATTCCAGCGGTATGCTTTATCTAAATAACCTTTTTCCATAGTTCGTGCGTACCGCTGGTTTTTGATTGAATTACCACGAAGAAGAGACACTCTGATTCCTAAATTTTTTTTGATAATTGATTAGTTGTTAGTTGTTGGTTGTTAGTTGTTGGTTGTTAGTTGTTGGTTGTTGGTTGTTGGTTCGCAGTGCGGTGGACAGGTTCCCCCGCTTGTTGCAACTGCGAGGCGCGAAGGGTTGTTGGTTGTTGGTTGTTGGTTGTTGATTGTGCCACTAACTCTCAGCTAATAACTCAAAACTCTCAGCTAAGAACTCCTAACTGGGCGCCTCAAGACTCCTAACTGCTAACTCCTAACCAGCGGAACTACTGCGGTACTTTTGTAATTCTGTGCGTAACAGGGCAATTTCTGCTCGCAGCTCATCAATATTTGCTTGTGCATCATCGGAACCGGATTGTGAGCTGGCTGTGCTGGCTTGACCAACATTAGCAGCTTCTGCAGCCCGATTCGCACGCTCGGTTACTTCTTGTGTAAAGGAACGCAGCTGTTCTCTAGCTTCCGCATCAAATTTGCCAAGTTCGCTCAAAGCATCTGTAAGGGCGCCTTCCAGACGTTCATTCATCACTTCGGCTACTGCTCTGCCCATGAAAAAGGCTTGTAGAAGGGGGTTACTCATAAATTTTTGTTACGCTCATCCGCAAAAGAATTATAACTTGCCTGTCTCCTTTGCGGCTTCTGCTTGAGTGGTGGGTTTTTACTAAACCGACATCCACCGATGGGCGCAGCATAATTAATGGTTAAGTCAGGCTCGATTTTTCTTATGGTAAAACTTGCACCTCATCAATGGTTCGTCTGAGTGCGTCTAAAGGCATGATTTTGTCAAGAGTCGGTGAGCGATCGCTCAACGAATGCAAGATAAGTAAATGAGTGCAATTAAATCGAAGTATGTAAAGTTCTGTAAGGGAAAGGGTAAAAGGGTAAGGGGTAAAATTTTTGGTGTTGCACGTTTAAGGGATGATTTGTAGGGTGGGGCGCGATCGCACAGCGCTTTGCAGCACTGCCCACAATGCCTAATTTTGGTGGGCGATGCCCACTACAATTGAGATTTCATCCCGCACTTATGCAACGCCAAATTTTTTCCCTTTTCCCCTTCTCCTTTACCCTTCTTAATATAGTTGCGTTTATTTTCGCCGATCTATTTAGTATGGCTACAGAAACCTGGTTTACCTCGCCTTCGTTGACAGTTTGGTATAAAAGTTACTCCAACTACCTGTCTATTCTGCTTCTAAGCAGCATTGAAAATTCCGGGGATGTTTCAAAATCAACGTATTATTTTCTTTAATTAAACCACCAGTAAAAATTACTGGTAAGCGTTCTTGGTAGGCTTTAATCGCTAAAATGTAATCATGGTCATTAAATTCGGTTGTGATTTGACGCAGTTGATCGAAAACAACGCCTTGTAATGTAATTTCTCCACCTAATTTATCAACATTTAGAGTTTTTATTTGCGTCACTAAACACGTCGTTAATTACTGTTTCTCTCGTGGTTAGCCTTGAGATATAAACTTACTAAGTCACGCCAGGATAATGTTGTAATAAAAAGTCCTCTGCGTCAGCTTTATCTTTAATCACTCCATCTAAAGTCGCAATCAGTAAATCATCCAACATTTGCCGATATTGCGGTCCCGGTTTATAACCCAATTTCCGCAAATCATTACCATTTAAAATAGGTTGGACGTTAGCCCAAACTGTCAAATATTGCCAAATCTGACGGCGAATTGTAGAGATGTTGCATGCAACGTCTCTACAACGCACGGCAATTAAAATTAACATCGGCAAGTCATACCGCCGCAGCAGTTGCACTACTTGACTGGGACGTTGGAAAGTCGGTAATAATGATATCACCTCAGTTTGCGCCGACGCTAACTTTTGCAACCTTTCAATGCTGTCTTCTTGCAATTGGAGATTTTTTGCCACCTTTGCGCGATATTCTGGTGCTAAATGGGCAGCGATCGCTTCTAAACGCATTTGCCAGTGAATCAGGGTATGCTGAGTATCAAATCGTCGCAAACAACGCTCTAATAAACGCAATTGTCGTAATAATTCTTCATCTAATTTGAGGGTAGGGTGAATGCACTGTAACGCCCCCAAGTTACCCAATAACTCTAAAGCAGGTTTCCAATAGGGTGCTTCCAGGATATGTTTTAATTCTGCTTTGAGTCGAGTTTGCAGGGCGGGGGTTCTGCTATTTTCTTGGGCAGTGCGATCGTAAACACCGCTATTAATGGCATAACGAATATATGCTTCTGTTTGCGGTTCAATTTGAAATCCCAGTCGCACTGCAAAACGCACGCCGCGATAAATGCGCGTCGGATCTTCAATAAAACTGTTGGGGTGTAAAACCCGAATTTGCTTGGCTTGTAAATCTAGTAAACCGCCAAAAAAATCCAGTAGGGGCACACCATGCTGTGCCCCTACACCAGCACGAGGAGACGTCAGCCGCAACGCCATTGCATTGATGGTAAAATCTCGGCGATACAAATCTTGACGAATCGAACTTGCTTCCACTTCCGGATTTGCTGCAGGATAAGGATAGAATTCTGTTCTAGCGGTGGCAATATCTACCCAAAGAGAGTTGAATTCTGGGTCTTTGTGCCATAATAAAGCCGCAGTTTGAAAAGCCCCGTGAATATCCAAGCGTGCAGCAGGGTAAAGTTGCTGGAGTGCTTTTGCAAGTTCTACACCAGCACCGACATCTGCGGCTTGGTGAAAGCCATCAACTACCAAGTCAATATCTTTAATTAATAAATTAGCTGCTGCTTCTTCAGCTAAAAGTAAATCGCGCACCGCACCACCAACCAAATAAAGATGCCAACCGCGCTTTTCTGCTTCTCGTGATGCTTTAACAAGTAATTCCCACAACTGGGGAGCAAGCTTATCCTGCAATTGCCCAAAATTAACATTACTTTCCCCCCCTCCCCCTCTCTCCCCCTCCCCCCCTCCTCTTCCCATCTCCTGTTCTTGATGCAATTCCCGCAAAACATCAGTACGGGTGACAATTCCCACCAATTGCCCATTTTCTAATACTGGCAACCGCCCGATATCGTAAGTCACCATCAACGCCTCGATTTGCGGCAGGGTGGTATCTGGGGTAATTGTTTTAACATTAGTTGTCATGTAGCCTTTGACTGGTGCATGACTAAAACCGTGGTGTAAAGCGATATCCAAATCTCTGCGGGAAATAATACCTGTTAATTTATCTGTAGCATCAACTACAGATAAACCAGAGTGACCGTAACGCAATAAAATCCGTTGCGCTTCAGCAATTGTGGTTTCTGGGCGAATGGTGCGGACTGGGGAGGACATTAAATCCCGTGCTGTGGGGGGATGGGGTATAGCAGCTTTGATTTCGTCTACAAGTTGTTTTAAGATAACTTGGGAGTCTACGCCGCGCAGGTTCAGCGATGCTGCTTGGGAATGACCGCCACCGCCTAAAGGTTGAAATAATTCATTAAGATTAATTTCGGGAATTTGCGATCGCCCAATTACAGTTAATCTCGTTTCGCCTTCTCCCACCGGAAATTCATGCGCCAGCAGCAAAGCATCAATTTCGGATAATGACCGCAGTTGAGAAGCCAAACCCGATAACCCAGGCACAAATTTTTCAGTTTTCAAAGTAACCCAAGCAATAGTATTTCCACGCAGACACAAATACTGCATTTTTTCCAGCGCTGCCTTCAATAGCTTCTGCAACTGGGGCGATAAACCGGGGTCAAGATACTCGTTAATTACCGATAAGCTGGCACCTTGTTGCATTAACCACCCCAAGGCTAAGGCATCCCGTGCGGTAGTCATGTCAAAAGTCAGCGAGCCAGTGTCAACATGGATACCCAAAGCCATTACCGTAGCTTCAGCAGCAGTCAGGGAAATATCAGCTTTTTGCAATTCCTCAACAATTACAGTCGTGCTGGCTCCTACAGGGGCGATATGTACCTGCGTTGCGGGAATATCGCTTTGTTGTTCTCGGTGATGGTCGTAAATTATGATTTCCTTTAAATGGGGTAAATCAAACCATTCAGCAGCCTTACCCAGGCGATCGCGTTGTTGCGTATCCACAACACTTAGAGAACGAATTTTATCCGGATTTACCGAACGCCGTTCAATCAGCGCATACTCATCCCGATGCAGCGCCAAAAAATCCCTTACAGGTGGATGAGCGCCACCAGTCAGCACAATCTTGCTTCCCGGTAGCAGGCGCGTTAGCCCTACCGCCGCTCCCAGTGCGTCAAAATCCGCTGTCGTGTGGCAAAGAATTAAATCCATAGTTATTAGTCATTGGTCATTAGTCATTAGTCATTAGTCATTGGAAAGAAAGCAAAGGGTAAAGGACAAAGGACACAGGACAAATGACTTTGTACTAAATAAAGAAAAACTGTAAATGTTTTCTTGTACGATATTCTATCTTTAGCTTAAACCACCAGAAGCCCAACACCGTACTTTGACTTCTGTCAGTGTTGGGATGAATCGTGGGAAAAAAACGCTCTTTGCGACGTGAAAAAGGGAGGGGCATAGTTGAGGCGGCAAACGTGCCTTTTTTTGTCAAAGATATTTGGTAGAATCTAGAGTGCTTGCTTCGCCGCTACGGTCGTTGATACACCTCTAGACAGCCCTTTGGGAAACCTACGTGAAACGTTAGACAACGGGAAACGAAGTTAGCACCCTTTCAATAAATGCAAATTCACCATCGGTTGACACGAAAGCGTAAAAGTCACGCATCGATTCATCCAGTGTCGTAAAATTTGTTGGGTGTGAAAGGAAGAAAAATTAAAGTGTCTTCGGTGGGGCATCACGAAGACCTAAATTAAAGCTCAGGAAATGTCCGACGGAATACCGGGAGTCACTGAGAAGGCTGCACCATACTGCTCGCAGTCGGTGTAGGAAATGTCACAATTCGCGCTTGTTGGGAGAAGGGAAAAATGACTATTTTATTCCAAATTGCTTTAGTAGCTCTTGTTTTTGTATCTTTTGTCATGGTTGTTGGCGTGCCTGTCGCCTATGCTACCCCGCAAAACTGGGTAGAATCGAAAAAACTACTCTGGGTTGGTTCTGCAGTCTGGTTTGCCTTAGTGCTTGTAGTTGGGATATTAAACTTTTTTGTAGTTTAAGCCGTTGCCGCATCTAAGTACAGGCAAATAACCAAATAACTAACGAAAATACAAAGGCAGAGGAGCAGAAAAACAAGGAGCCACAGGAACGGCGGAGTAGGGGCAAAGCAGCGGAGAAAACAAAATATATGACAAATATATTATTCTCCCCTTGTCCCCTTGTCCGCTTATCCCCCCATCTCCTACTTTCCTGCTCCTCTGCTTTTCAATAAGAAATGTATATTGGCAAGTGTATAGTTGAATGAACGAGGCGGTCATGGCAGTTTTTGAGGGAACTTTTACTCAGACAGAGCCTTTGCGGTTTGCAGTGGTCATTGGTCGATTCAATGACCTCGTTACCAGCAAACTGCTAGAAGGATGTCAAGATTGCTTGAAGCGCCACGGAGTAGATACCAATCCCCAAGGCTCTCAAGTAGATTATGTTTGGGTTCCAGGCAGTTTTGAAGTCCCAGTAGTAGCTCGCCAACTGGCACTTTCCCATCGTTATGATGCCATCATTTGCTTGGGTGCTGTTATCCGGGGACAAACGCCTCATTTTGATTACGTATCATCTGAGGTAGCTAAAGGCATAGCCGCTGCTAGTTTTCAAACTGGTGTGCCGGTGGTTTTTGGCGTTTTGACAACCGACACGATGCAGCAAGCTTTAGAAAGGGCTGGTATCAAGAGTAATCTCGGCTGGGAATACGCTATGAGTGCATTAGAAATGGGCAGTCTGATGCGGCAATTGCGCTCTAGTCTCGCCCAAGAGTCATATCCTCGCAATTCCCAGACCTTACCCGCTTCTCTCAAAAGTGCAACCTTAGGCGATTTCGCCCCTGAGTCAGAAGAATTGGCGTAAGGTTATCAAGAGTCTTGAGTTATGAGTCCTGAGCCAAAAAAACTCATAACTCATAACTCATAACTCATAACTCATAATTAAATTAAGGGGTTGACAAATAGAAATTAATCTGAGATGCTAGTAATTGTCATCGAGATTGCGGGTATAGCTCAGTGGTAGAGCGTCACCTTGCCAAGGTGAATGTCGCGCGTTCGAATCGCGTTACCCGCTTTTGAAGAAAATCGTCATATCGTAAGTGATTCAAGGTTTTCGGCCCTTTGAAAAGTCTCTCATCGGGGTTGGGCTTTTACCTAGAAAAATCCGGCAGCATAGCTGAAAAACCGCCCATCAAATTAACTTGTTTTGCACACAAAATCTTGGGATAGTGACAGTTTTTCCGTCAACATCGTTGGCTCTAAACCAGCGAGCTTAGTAATAAGGCTGCCGGATTTTTCCGGGTTTGGTGAAACGGTTGCTTTCGCTATATTTTAAATTTCTCCGTGCAGTTGGTGGATTTTCCGAATCGAAGTGTATCTTTGTTTGCAGTAGGAACACTTAACGCAATCAAGGCAATTTCTATAACATCAACACCCATATCCAACACCGCTGAACACCCGGTTTAACTCACTCCAGCGTAGGGTGGGCAATGCCCATTAACGTAAAAATCAGGTGTTGCACTTTGTTCCAACGCCACATTGCACACTCAGGGAGCCAAGGGCGCTTCTGTGGCTTCCCAACCTACATAATGTCAGTAGACCGAAAAGTTTTGCATTAGCGAAGCTCACCGAAGGTATCGCTCTGTGATGGATACCTGCACATCTTATTTTTGCCTAAAAAACCGTACTTTTTGATACACTTTTTGGGAAACTCCTTGAGAAATATAACATAAGTAAAACTCATAAATTAGCCAAAAATGTAAGGGTAGGAATGGCATCAGGACATACTTCTGGTGCTGTGTCTTGGAATTTTTGTCAAGTATTGGAGTCAAAAAGCAAAATTTTTGACGATTAAGATTATTTAGTTTGACTATGACTGCAAAAGAGCCAGTTCTAACTGATAGTAAAACCTGGAACGAAGTAGTGAACTGTTTAACCGAAAACATTCCAAGAAAGTCTCAAGGTAAGTGTGAACAAAAAAATATTTTTGAAATTTTAATTCGGGCAGCCACTCAAAGAGATAGTCTTGAAAACACTAGCAAAGTCTTAAAAAATGTTCCTACAAGTAATGACATTCGTTACCCGGAGCGAGAAATATTCAGACCTATTTTCTTTGGAATTAAATTTCAATGCAGCACTTAAAAGCCGCTTACCAGGTGGAATTCGACAAGGAAAACAAAAAATCGCCATTGATTTTAACTTAATTCCATATTAAGTAGGAAGGCACAAAAAAAACCGAAGTATGTAACAAAAAGTAAAGTTACCTGAAAACCCCTTCCCTTCTGCCTTCTGCCCCCTGCCCTCTGCCTTGTCTTAACGATAAATATTCATGCCCACCTAGGGCGTGTCATCAATTAGGTAAACTGGAGTCAGTGATGCTTGGGATTAAGCAAATAGAGAAATAATGACTCGACGTTATGGGCTGGGAGATGACCAGTGGCAGAGGATCAAAGACTTGCTACCCGGAACACAGGGGTATGTGGGAGTGACAGCCAAAGATAATCGGTTGTTTGTGGAAGCAGTGCTGTACCGCTATCGGGCAGGGATACCCTGGAGAGACTTAGCGCAGCGCTTTGGGAATTTTCGAGTGATTCACACTCGCTTTACTCGGTGGTCAAAGGCTGGGGTGTGGCAGAGGGTGTTTCAGCACTTAGCAGACGATGCTGACAACGAGTATGCAATGATTGATTCCACGATTGTCCGCGCCCATCAGCATAGTGCGGGTGCAAAGGGGGAGAGCGATCTACTCAAGCAATTGGTCGCAGTAAAGGTGGATTGAGTACCAAGATTCATGGGACGGTAGATGCCTTGGGCAATCCCTTGAGTTTTCATCTGACCCCAGGGCAAGCCTGGGACTTGGATCGAGCGGACTAACTGCTACCCAATATTGTGGCGGACACAGTACTGGCAGATAAAGGCTATGATGCCGATGAGCGAGTAATTGAGCGACTTCAGGCACAGGGCAAAACCGCAGTGATTCCTCCCAAACGCAACCGTACTATACTTGGTGACTACGACCGAGATTTATACAAAGCCCGTCATCTGATTGAAAACTTTTTTGCCAAACTCAAGCAGTATCGAGCGATCGCAACTCGCGATGATAAACGGGCGGCCAACTTTCTCGGTGCAATTTATCTAGCTGCTTCTGTCATTTGGCTCAATTGATGACACGCCCTACTTATGGTGGGGAGCAACGCGATTTGGTGAGGTCGGATTAAAAACGTGCGAACGCTAAAAACTCATTTCAGTATAAACAAGATATTTATTACACTTAATCAAGTATTAATACTAATTCTAATTTGCTGATAATTTTAGGATATGAAGATAACTTGTTTTTTTGGGACAAAAAAAGGTAGGATTCCCGAATAGTAAAGGTTTTGATATCTGACATCAAAACAGGGAATGCCTACACTGAATGAAAAATAACATATATTCTACCTGAGATTTAAGCAAATCCTTAGAACATTTTGAAGAAAAAGTTACGAAAATTTTAGAAGTAACAAATATCCCAGATTTTGATGGACGACTTTTCAAAAACCGTGAAGAAAAAATCAGAGAATATGCATTAATTTTAGCAGGAGAATGTATTGCTTTATTGCTTCATAATCTGTCGAAATCTCCAAAATTTTTAGATAAAGCAATGCACCAAACACAGGGATGGTGGCATAATAAAACGCAAAAACATGGCTGTAAGAAGCGACGAATATTAACAGTTGGCAATGTCGAAGTAACTCTAAAACTGCCGTATGTAGTTGAACGCCAAAATCAAGCCCATAAAAACAAAAACAAACAATCTTTGCATGAAGGATTTTGTCCATTCTTAGAGACTGTTAAAATATAATGAAGTTGCATCTAAAAAGCTTCCTCTTGGTAGTGGTGCAGTTGAAAGTTTAATTCGTCAAGTCGTTAACTTACGTATGAAAGGCAACAGTAAGTTTTGGTTAAAAGACAATGCAGAAATTATGTTACATCTGCGTTGTCAATGGATAGCGGGAAGCTGGGATAATTTTTGTGA
This sequence comes from Heteroscytonema crispum UTEX LB 1556, assembly GCA_044006015.1. Lineage (GTDB taxonomy): Bacteria > Cyanobacteriota > Cyanobacteriia > Cyanobacteriales > Nostocaceae > Heteroscytonema > Heteroscytonema crispum. The sequence goes on along the minus strand of JBIPDF010000012.1, from coordinate 271,975 downwards.
TTCTATCTTTAATTCGTTGATCAAGCCTATAAATGCTTAATTATTTTATACTTTAATTCCCACCTCAAGAAAATTTCGACATATTTGATACTAAGTATCAAATACTTGTTACAGATATTTTTGGAAATAATTGTCAAATACCTTGCTAGTAATCTTTTTGAGATATCTCATCAAGATCAATTATCCTGTGACGCCGGATATTTATTGTAAATAAAGTTACATAGTACTGAAATGAAATTTTTAGCGTTCGCACGTTTTTAATCCGACCTCACCAAATCGCGTTGCTCCCGCTTTTGGTGTCCTCCACGTCGTTTCGCCTCGATTTGTCTATTTGTCCGATACTGACGCAGTAGGTTTCGCACAAATGACAAGCTGACCTTAAATCTTTGTGCTAGCTGGCGTTGAGAGCCTTCTTTTGCAACATACGCCATAATCACACGCTCACGCAAATCCTTTGAGTAAGATACTGGCATCTATTCAAACAATGCTATCTCTTCAGTCTACCTTAGTCTGTGGTTCAATTACCTGAAAATTGCTGTAACAAACACCATAAGTAACGCCTAGTTCTTTTAGCCATCGACGATAGGCAATTGCGCATCGATCTGATGGCACGTGGATTTCGTGTGATGACCATTGCGTATTCGTCTGCTTTGGGGATAACAGTGGTAAACGCGCTGGCTGTTGGGCATGTAGTATCCAAATATCTTGTTCTATTGTTTCGTGATATTCGGCTAGTAGCTTAGACTCTAATGTTTTAGAGTCTAACGTTTTCGAGTAGTTCCACATTATCAACATCTGCAATACGCTGTTGTCTTCGTCAATCGGTGTGATCGTCATCAAATCCACGATCCGCATTTCAGGGGATTCTGAAACGCAGTATTGACATAAAGGATGACTAAGCCTGAACCAATTAACCCATGAGTCGTCTTCGATATGGCTGACAATCCTTGATGTCTGGAATTGATACTTACTCATGGTAAGGCCATCTTTGTCTACTTTTACCTCAAAGTCTGCAACTTCTGCATAATTGCGATCGCCTAACCAACCGTCATGGATAAAAGGAAAATGAGATACATCTAAGGAATTATCCATCACACGAAACGCACTTGCTTGAATAAAGTACGACTTAGTATAAGTCTTGTGATAATTGGGATCATCCCATTCGGGGAATGAAGGTATATCATTAACAGGATTCCCTAAGCAGACCCACACTAAGCCGTAGCGTTCCTGGCAATGATAGGTATTGGCTTGCGCATTTGCTGGGGGTACCATGTCAGGGTGAGCGGGGATGTGTACGCATTTACCCGCTTGGTTGTATCTCCATCCGTGATACGGACAAACCAAAGTATTATCAGCAATTTGTCCCATAGATAAAGGAACACCTCGATGGGGGCAGTAGTCTTGCCATACCTGTATGGTTGAATTAGGTTCATGACTGCGCCATAGTACCAACTTGACTCCCAACAAACGAGCTGTGGTGATACTTCCTGGTTCACAATCTTCTACCTTTGCAACTACGTACCAGTTGTTGATTAGGATTAGGTCGGGAGTTGTCATGATTGTCCTAATTTTCAAAACTCACTTGAGATCCTACTGTAAATAAGAACCTAAGTTGCTAGTTATCAATTTTTTTTCCCAGTCTTTTTGAGCGTGCTGCCGTTTTGTGCTTAGATGGTGTAGGAGAGTGGGCAACCACCTCCGTTTGGATGGGGTTGGGGCATCAACTTACACCCAAGTGGGAAATTCATTTTCCCCATTCTCTCGGTTTGCTTTATTCAGCCTTTACCTACTACACTGGCTTCAAAGTTAACTCAGGTGAGTACAAACTTATGGGTTAGCTCCCTCTGGCATGAATACCATGAACAACCGTTACTTATAGTGTTTGTTAACTTCAGTTGAATGGCACTAAGAAAACCCGTAGGAGCAAAACGAAAAGAAGGAGTGACTGATGGCAGGTAAATTGGATGGAAAAGTAGCGATTATTACTGGAGCTTCCTCTGGTATTGGAGAGGCTACAGCATTTGCCTTAGCTGCGGAGGGGGCAAAAGTTGCGATCGCCGCAAGACGTGCTGAGCGTTTGGATGCACTAGCAAAACAGATCGAAGCCAGTGGTGGTCAGGCATTACCTATTGTTACAGATATTACAGACGAAGCTCAAGTAAATCACTTAGTCCAAAAGACCAAGGTCGAGCTAGGACATGTGGATATTCTGGTGAATAATGCAGGAATTGGTGTGTTTGGTACAATTGATACTGGGAATCCCGCAGACTGGAGGCGAGCATTCGATGTGAATGTTCTGGGAGTTTTATATGCTATCCACGCAGTTTTACCTCTTCTCAAAGCCCAAAAATCCGGGCATATAGTCAATATATCTTCTGTCGATGGAAGGATAGCGCAAGCCGGTGCTGGAGTTTATAGTGCTACCAAATGGGGTGTCAATGCTCTTTCAGAAGCATTACGCCAAGAGGTGTATAAAGACAACATTCGCGTTACCATCATTGAACCAGGTTTAGTCGATACACCATTCATTGACTTAATTTCTGACCCCATCACCAAACAGCTTAGTAAAGAAGAACTTAAGACAATAACACCTTTACAAAGTGAGGATATTGCAAGAGCTATAATCTATGCAGTGACACAACCCGATCATGTGAATGTGAATGAAATTTTGATTCGACCGACTACAGAAGATAATTAGTTATGACTGTACTCAACTGAACATCAATATTTTGACAAACTTTCAACTTATAAATGCTTGAGAATCATCTATAAGTTGACTGCTGTTAGAGGATGTTTGAAAAGTTTTTCGAGGTGAAAAATTATGCTAATCGCCTCACCATAATACGTATCATGGCAAGATAAATAAAAGTCTCCGATGTCTCGGGTAATAACTCATAGTCTCGAACTAATCGGCGACATCCCGTTAGCCAACCAAAAGTTCGCTCTACAACCCAACGTTTTTTGAGCAAAACAAAACCCTTAGCTTCTTGCGATCGCAAAACCACTTGTATAATCCAACGGCAAAAATTCATCACCCAATGCATGAAAGGTTCGCCATCAAATCCACCATCTACCCAGATCGTTGTTAAACGAGATATCCTTTGATGGGACTGTTTAACCCGTTTTAGAACCTGTTTTCCTCCTTCTCGTTCACCGACATTGGCTGCGGTGACTAAAACTCTCAAAACTAATCCCAAGGTATCAACGGTCATAAATCGCTTACGTCCTTTGATCTTTTTACCTGCATCAAAACCAACTAACTGACTCACCATTGCTGCACTTTTAATACTTTGGCTGTCAATTATTGCCTCAGATGGACTTGGATGGCGTTGATGTTCTATGCGAACCCAAAGGCTAAGACTGTCGTGGATTTTTAGCCACGTCCCGTCAATACGCCAATTGCGAAAGTACGTATAGACCGTTTGCCAAGCTGGAAAATCCCCAGGTAGCGATCGCCATCTGACTCCTTCTACCAAAATGTAGAAAATCGCGTTTAGGACTTCCCACATATCGACTTCACGCTTTCGACCACCCGGCTTCGCTTCTGGAATCAGGTCTTTAATAAATTCATATTGTGTCAGGGTCAGGTTACTGGGGTAAGCTTTACTCATGTCACTCTCTCGGTGCTGTTTACTATCTATTCACAGCGTATACTGAGAGAGGTTTTTTACAACATACCCGACTTTTCAAACATCCTCTTAGACATATTCTCTTCCCCATCATCACTATTGGCAATAAGATTGCCAATCACTTGATAAAAACGAACCATTAAAATGACTCCAGATAGGAGTGGACTCAAAACCATACCTAACCAGATACCGATACCTCCCCAACCTAAAATGATTGCCATGAAATAGCTTCCTGCCAAGCCAAGTCCCCAGCCTACCAAGTTCATTAACAATGGCACGAACGTATCTTGCAACCCTATCAAAGCCCCAACAATAATTATTTGAATACTGTAAAAAAATTGGAATAATCCCGCCAAAGCGAGAAAAGTAGTTGCTGTCTTAACGGCTTCAATATTCTCTGGATTGTTTATATCTAAATAAATTTTCGCAATCTGATATGGAAACAACCAAAAAATGAGTGCCACAGCACTGGCATAAATGCCACCAATCGTAATCCCAATCAATGCTGCCCTTGAGGCGCCCAAAGGTTTTTTTTCTCCCAGGGTCTGACCTACTCTCGTTACAGCCACATTGCCGAGTCCAAGTGGTATCACCAGCGCAATCGCTGCTGTTTGGCTCGCAATCTCATGGGCTGCTAATGTGACTGTTCCTAAATACCCTGCTAGCCAAGCGGTGACGCTCAATACTGCTGATTCTGCTCCCAATATAAAACCCATGGGCCATCCAGTTTGAAAAATTTTGACAAACGTCTGTTTATCAAACTGATGCAAGTAGCCCAAAATTTGATAATCTCTAACTTTTGGGTGGAAAATCAGCAAGATAAATCCCACTATAAAACTAACCCAAAAAACCAGAGCACTTGCCCAGCCTATTCCAGCTAAACCAAGTTGAGGAAGACCAAATTTACCGAACATTAACACATAATTGGCAGGGGCATTCAAGATCAGCCCTACTACCATAGTGACAGTTATCAATCGGGGGGCGTTGACAGCAGAGGCAATGCCTCTTAATATCTTAATACCCAGTGCAGCAGGAAAGCCCCACACAATTGAGTGCAAATAGGTTTTTGCTAGTAACACATTGCTTGGTTGTTGACCGAATAGCAGCAAGATAGTATCGGCATGCCAAAGCAAAAGCATTGCAGGTAAAGACAAGGCAACTGCTAGCCATATTTGCCCAGAAGTAATACGACGAAGTTGATCTATTTCGTTTGCCCCAAAAGCCTCGGCTGCTTGTGCTCCTCCTGCTAAAAATATACTAGAGCAGGTAAAGAATAAAGCCAAATAAGTGATCGCACCCAAAGCACCAGCAGCCAAAACTTGAGTACCAAGTAAGCCCATCATGACTACATCTACTGCATTAATACTCGCTTCGCAAATTTCGACAACGACTAAGGGAATTGCCAATTGTAGGCTAACTCGTGCTTCTGATATAAGCTCTGACTTATATCCTGTTGATGTTATTTCTGCTAATCCTCTTTTGGTATTTGTCATATCTCAGCTTTAGAATTAGTACTATGTGTCTTACTTTTTTCGCGCCTATTTAATATACTCAATGTAACTGAAATTAACAAACACCATAAGTAACGCCTAGTTCCTTAGTTATGAAAAATAAAGAAAATATGTATTTCGAGATGCGTAGCACAAGAAATACTGCGTCCTTGGTAAATCCCCTGAATTTATTTATGGGGATTCCTGTGGTTTGAATCATAAGTTGGGAAAATTTTTGAACCATAAATCGAGTAAGAGTTAACGGAATTTCGTGCTTTCGCGCCAATCACAACATAAAACTTTGCATTCATACATGAGAGAGAGTTGAAATTCTGAAGCATAATTAGAGAATGACTTTGAAAAACGCTTTCGGACAAAACTTGGACAAAAAAACCGTGGAAAAATCGCCCAGTCATAAACTTTTAACAGAAGATATGGTTCAAAATACCAAGATATGCTTCACTTAAAGCCATGACCACGTAGTGTTGTATTGCATAGTGAAAGTCTAAAACTGTCTCTAGATAAAGGAAAATACTCTATCTATGATGGAAAACTCTCATGACAGAAGACGAATTTGACTATTGGTGTTTCCAACAGCAACTAACTAATTCTTGCAAAGACTTAATCGCCGCAATTCGTGCTGCCCCACCTTCCCGAAGAGTACAAGGACGCGCCAAGAACGTTAGTGGAGTTTACCCTAGCCGGAAAATGGGTCAAACCATCCAATTTGAGAGCCACACAGTAGAACTGTGGGCGATTTACCAAATGGAACACGACCCAGAGGCGTTAGAGTTCTACGACCAGCCACCCTCATTTAAAATTCAGTACCAAAACTTTAACGGACGAAAAATAGGTCACTACCATACCCCAGACTTCTTCGTACTGCGAACAACCGGAGCCGCCTGGGAAGAATGGAAAACCGAAACCGAATTAAAACGACTAGCCCAAAAATACCCCTCACGCTACCAAAAAACTGAAACTGGTAATTGGCATTGCCCACCAGGAGAAGCTTACGCCGAATCTTATGGACTCAAATACCACGTCCGCACCGATACCGAACTGCATCCCATCTTTACCCAGAACCTAATGTTTTTAGAAGACTACTTTAGGTTCACCGCCAATGTCCCCCTCTCCATTACAGAACAAATACTGTCTTCAGTCCAAGCCAGCCCAGGAACCACCATTGCCGCCACACTTGCATCCATACCTGGAGTACGTGCCAACGATATCTACGCCATGATTGCCACAGAGCAACTCTACGTGGACTTGTATGCAGTTCCCCTAGTGGAACATTGGCGAGTTCAGCTATGGGCTTCGGAGCAAACTCATACTGCTCATACACATTTAGCCATAGGGACAACTGGGGATCATCGAAAAATCACCTCACCCACAACACTTTTGCCCAATACCTTATTAGTCTGGGACTCACAACTTTGGACTTTAGTTAACTTGGGCGAGAAGACAACCACACTTTTACCCGAAGTTGGGCAACCAACAATACCGAGTTTGTTTTCAACCTGTTGGGTAACACCCAAGCCAGTAAACAACCACGCCAACTGACCAAGGTTGTTGACCCTAAACAGCAAGCTGTTTGGACATTGGCAGATTTATATACCTATTTAAGCGAGTGGGCCTACTCTATCTACGACAACTTAGATCATGATTCCTTGGGTACAACGCCATTACAAGTTTATACCGACTCCCTGGCAACAACAGGAGAGAGAGAACACCGTCGCATTGCCTATGACGAAGACTTCCTGATGGCAACACGCCCTAGTACACCCAAAGGCAACGCTTTAGTTCAGCCAGGAGTGGGAATTAAAGTTAATTATCTCTATTACTGGAGCGATGCTTTCCGCAGTCCTGTTGTTGAAAAGACCAAAGTCAGTGTGCGCTATGACCCTTTTGATATGGGTGTAGCTTATGCGTACCTGGAGGGAAGATGGGTTAAATGTATCTCCCAGTATTACAGCACCTTTGCCGGACGCACGGAGAAAGAAGTGCTGTTAGCTGCCCAAGAAATCAGACAAAAAGATAAGCGTAACGCTGTGAGTACAAATATCTCTGCTAAACGCCTTGCAGACTTCATCGCGGCAGTGCAAGAACATGAAACTTTGCTAATGCAACGATTACGGGATTTGGAAGCTGTTGGGGTGCTGGAAAATTTAAGACCCAATAATTCAGGTGTTCCTCCTTTCTCCCCAGTCAGCACTCTTGTGCCGGAGACGGAAGCACACATTCAAAGGGGGTAGGGTGTGGGGGGTAGGGTGTGGGGAACCCACGTTTTAAAACGTGGGATTGTAACAAGGACGCTGTATTTAGGAGCGCTTTGCGTCTCGAAATACATCTTTTTTTTAAACTGAGCTTTAAACTCAGAACTAAAGTTTTTTATTTGCTACACCCTACACCCCACACCCCACACCCATCTCTTTGTAAAGATGTGTCGATTGAGCCAGCACCGTCTCAAAACGCTGAACTGTTGGATCTCACACGACTGCCGATACTAGGGGAATACCGTTAATGGACAATAAGAAGAGCGGGAATCAAAGCGTCGAAATGCAGTCGAAACTCACTCAGTTTAAGGAGTATGCAGTTTTACATCCCCAGTTAGCACGGGTAGATATGCTGTTGATGCGTGCGATTCGAGAACCCGCCGGATTTGCTCATGTGTTGGTTTATGGGCCAAGCGGTGTGGGTAAAACAACGATGATTCGCCAGATTGCTAAACGGTTAAATGAGAATGTACCCGAACCGTTACCTGGTGTTTCCAATTCCTTGAGCTATCGTAACGGCAGTCAGCCCCCAATGCCGTTATTGCTGTTAGAAACACGACCATCTGACGGTGGGGTGTTTAATCGGGCAGATTATCCCTCTTTTGTCACTCTCGCAGAAGTATAATTAAGGGCGATCGCGAAAAGTTACGCAGAGAGTATGGTTGAGCCACGCCCACCCGTGCCCACAGTGAAATGTGTGGATGAGTACTGTCAGTTGTATCAAAACCTATTTCCAGAAGTTAGAAGCTTTGAAGCCTTTAAAGGTCTTCATGTAGGGATGGTGTCTGATCTAAAACGTAAAACATTACCTGCGATCGCCAAAGTTGTAGGATTAAAAAATCATCAATCTTTGCATCATTTCTTAACAGAATCACGGTGGTCAACAGCAGAGTTAAGAAAGCAGAGATTAGAATTAATTTTACTTGTGCTGCAAGGGCGACCGATAGTTTTAATCATTGATGAAACAGGTGATAAGAAAAAAGGGAATACAACGGATTATGTCAAACGACAATACATTGGAAATTTAGGAAAAACAGATAATGGTATTGTTGCAGTCACAGCCTATGCAGTATTGTCGGGAATGACATTTCCATTAATGTTTGAAATCTATAAACCAAAAGAAAGATTACAGCCAGGAGATAAATACCTAACCAAACCAGAAATAGCAGCAATAATGATCAGAAAATTACAGTCAATGGGATGAGCGATTTAATCTTGTCCTTGCCGACAGTTTATATGGGGAAAGTGGTAAAAATTTTATTCAAGTATTAAATGAATTAAATCTTAATTTTATAGTTGCAATTCGGTCAAACCACCGAGCATGGATACCTTCAGAGAACACAGTTAAATATTCAGAGTGGCAAAGATTCAAACGAGTTTTTTCTGATTTAAGTAAAGAAAACAGATATATTCGAGAAATAATTTGTGGAAAACCTCAAGAAATTAGATATTGGCAAATAACAACTGATGTTGAAGTTCTTCCGAAAAATACTACTTGGTTTGTCATGAGTAAATACCCGGAAATTACGCCAAGAGAGGTGGGAAACTTTTATGGTTTAAGAACTTGGGTAGAATATGGTTTAAAACAGAGTAAAAATGAACTAGGATGGGCAGATTTCCGTGTAACTCATTATCCACAAATAGAGAGATGGTGGGAAATTGTTTGTAGTGCCTATCTGTTTGTTAGTCTTCATTCCGAACAACTGCTTAAATTACCACCGCAATCTGAATCTAATTTCTCATCGCATAGAAAGGTGGGATAATGGGAATGGTTGGAATAATATTCTGGTGGAACCTCCGGTTACTAATTCAACCTTTCGTACTGTTTAATTTAATTAAACCTTGGCTAACAGTCTTTAAAATTCCTCAGTTATCTGATGGGTTTTGTACGCTTCAAAGCATTGTCAATAGTCTTAATTATTCAATTTTTCAGAACTTCAGTAACCCTAACTTATATTTTTCCTCTGCCTAGAGTGACAAAAGAGGGTTATTACCGCACTGCGCTAAAGCTTTTGGGAGAACCATTCTATGAGCGGCGGATGCTGATAGATATTGATGCGGAGCAGACTTGGGAGAAGAAAGGACGCTCCCGGACTAAAACAGCACAGTTTAATGATTCTCCCGAACTGCGTCACGCATTAGAAGAGGCAATGACCAAACGTGGAGTGCGGGCGGTGATTTTGGATGAAGCACAACACTTAATGAAGATTGGGACTGGCGCAAATGCTGGCAAGCTTCTAGACCAATTGGACTGGATTAAGTCTATGACAAATGTTACGGGTGTGCTACACATTCTGATTGGGACTTATGAACTGCTCAATTTCCGCAATTTAAGTGGTCAAGCATCTCGGCGGGGACTGGATATCCATTTTCCGCGTTATTTGTATCAAAATGAACAAGACCGCCAGGATTTTCAAGCCGCATTATTGGCACTGCTGATGCAAGTACCTATGAATGTGGATGTAAAAGAGCTAATGCAGCATTGGCTTTACTTCTATGAACGTTCCATTGGTTGTGTTGGGGTACTCAAGGACTGGCTCATCCGAACTGTGGCGGCGGCATTGCATGATGGCCACGATACCCTGAGTTTAGAACAATTCCATGAACATACCCTCACACTAGCCCAATGTGAACGCATGGCGCTGGATACTACTGAGGGTGAACAAAAACTTAGTTACATGGAAAGTCGCCGTGAACACTTATGGCATTTGCTACAGATGGGAATGGGTTCTACATCTGTACCAAAAACTGCGGTGGATTTATCCAAGGGCGCGGCAGATGTGGTTGCATCGTCTCCGAAATCTGACAAACCCCCGCAAGAAGCGAAACGGACTCGTAAAAAGCCTGTCAGTTCTACGATAGATGAAACGGCTTCCACAGCACCAGATGAAACTTCGCCTAAGCCAGCCCCAAAGAAAAAACAACAAGGCAAGAAAACAAAACTTGCTGATTCTCCAATTAGTGAGACTCCACTTGAAACAGATATTACCGTTAGTCCCACGGACGTACAGAAGAAAATTGATGAAACCGCAACTCAACAGGAAATGCTGAAAACATCTAAAAAGTCTTCAGGGCGTGTCGGACAACGCAAACCCAAGCGAGATACTGTAGGACAACAGTGAACATAATCCGCTCTGGTCATCCCCAAACATTCAGCCGCAATACCCAAAGCCTTCCAGGTTTCGCGCCTTCAATCTCAAAGAGCGCACTTGACGGTAATCATCGTTTTTGAGCGCAAACTTCCCTTGAATATCCCGTTTCAGCATCAACTCTCCCATGTAATACACCGTTAGTTTAGCCCTAACCTTGTATTACATGGAAGATGTATTCTACTTTGACGCTGATTTTTGAAGCATAAAATGGTTAATGCTTTCTGAAGCATATTGTGAGCTAAAAGTTTATTTTATGATTCAAATCACAATTCCTTCTGCCTTCTGCCTTCTGCCTTCTGCCTTCGTAATTCTGCCTTCTTAACAGCCAGCAAAGCGTAAGTCAGAAAATTTGTTATTTTTGACATTATTTAAGTTTATGGTTGAGCCTGCTATCACTAGATTCTCCCTTTCAAAGCATCCACCAACAGCGGTTTGATGTTGTTTTTTGTAAAAATCAGAGCTAGTATCCAGTAATTGTTAGTTGAAGTATTGGCAGCTGCGGTATGCCATATAGTTGGTGTATAAAACATTGCTGCTCCTACAGGAAGTGGAAGACATAACAACGAAACCCAATATGAGACGTTGAAGTATCCACCGTTTCTGGATGACGTGCAGCTGGTCGATAACGCTGACAGTAGTTAGGCGCACACAGAAAGGAACCACCTTTGAGTACTTTTCTGGGTATTCGGGAGAGCGGTGTATTTGGATCAAAGCTCTCTTGTTGGGTTCCGCCTCTGGTGTTGACTGGAATACAGCAAGATTTTGTCTTATTTTCCGGGTGAGAATCTCGATACCAGTCAGTTGTCCACTCCCAAACGTTGCCAATCATATCGTACAAACCATAACCATTTGGAGGATACAAGCCGACAGATTCTGCTCCAGGAGAGTGCGGCTTTAGGTTTTGCCAAGGAAATTTACCTTCCCAAGTGTTAGCCATGCGCTTACCTTTGGGTGCAAATTCATTTCCCCAGGAGTAGACAGCACCCTCCAACCCACCGCGAGCCGCAAATTCCCACTGTGCTTCCGTCGGTAACAATTTACCAGCCCAAGCTGCGTAAGCTTCAGCATCTTCATAGGCAATATGTACCACAGGATAATTTTCTCGCCCTTTGATAGAACTTCCAGGTCCGGCTGGATGTCGCCAGTTTGCACCAGGTACATAAACCCACCAGCTACAAGTTTGTAAATGAACTGGTTGTTCCGGCTGTTGAAATACAGATGAGCCTGGTACTAAGAGTTCCGGTATAGCTCCAGGATAATCTTCTGGCTTTGGTGGACGTTCTGCCACTGTCACGTAGCCAGTTGCTTTCACAAAACGTTGAAACTGTTTGTTAGTGACGGCGTAGCGATCCATCCAAAAGCCATCTACACGAACAAGATGGGCTGGACTTTCCTCTGGGTAATGGTGGTCAGACCCCATCACAAAATCGCCACCAGGTATCCAGACCATCTCTTTATCAGGTGCTTTACCAGGACACTTGATCGCGATTTGCCTACCAGATTTACCAGATGAAACCTCTTGATGTAATGTACGTTCCTGCATGAATGACTTTTCCTTATGCTGGGTAAGGTAAGACTTGCCCGTTCCATTCCTCAAAGCGATTGCGCAACCGCTTCAATACGTCGGGATTATTATCCTTGAGGTCAGTTTGTTCGCCTTCGTCATTAGCAAGATTGAACAGATATTCTTTCTCTCCCTGACGCAAGTACTTCCAATCCCCGCTTCGGACTGCTGCTTGGAGTTGTCCTGAAGGATACCCACTCTCATTAGATTTATAGCGCCAGAACAGCGTTCGAGGGGAAACAGGTTTTTTACCCACAAGGACAGGGAGCAAATTCCGACCATCAAGTGGATAGTCGGGATCGGGTGAAGTACCTGTTGCTGCCAGAATTGTTGCTGTTAAGTCGAAAGTGATAAGAACTTGGTTGTTCACTTGGTTTGGTTGAATCACTCCGGGCCAGCGAATAAAAGTGGGGACTCGTATACCACCTTCATACAAACTGGTTTTTCCCCCTTGAAAAGGTCCAATATCAGAGAATTTCTCACCCCCGTTATCACTGGCAAAAATGACTATGGTATTATCAGCCTGTCCGGAATCTTTTAAAGCTTGCAAGACTTTACCAACTCCGTCGTCTAGCCTTTTTAGGATCGCAGCATAAGTTTCTTTTGACCCTCCGGCAGTGATATCATTTGAACTGTAGAAAGTTCGACTCAACTCTTCATCTTCTGGTCTTTCCCAGGGCCAATGAGGTGCATTGTAATGAAGGCTTAGGTAAAACGGTTCACCCTGAGCGTTGTCGAAGGGTTCATTACGTGGTCTAGTGAGAAATTCAACGGCACGTTCAGTATACAAGTCTGTAGCGTAGCCTGGTTTATCTACAGGCACCTCACCTTCATAGAAGTCAAGTTTTCCACTTTCATTTTTGTGGGTAAAGTAGTCGATCGCCCCACTATAATTTCCAAAGAACTCATCAAAACCACTCTTGAGTGGACTGTAATTTCGAAGAAAACCAGCGTGCCATTTACCAACCAATGCTGTCTGATAACCATTGGCTTTCAAAAGGGAAGCGATCGTTGGGTGTTGAGGCGGTAATCCTACATTGTCACTGTCAACTAGAGGTTCTTGAAGACCAACTGGCAATCGCGCTGGATAACGACCTGTAAAAAAGCCGATCCGTGTTGGCGTGCAAACAGTTTGTGCTGCATAGGCATTGGTGAAGCGCGTACCTTCCCTTGCCAACTGGTCTAAATTTGGCGTCTGATAAGTTTTTCCATAAATACCAATGTCGCCCCAGCCCAAGTCATCCGTCAAAATGAACAGTATGTTAGGACGCTTTTGTTTGGCAGCGACAGCAGAAGACACACTCAATCCTCCTAATGTCAAGACTGTGCTGGTAATTGCAGTCCCCAAAAACTGACGACGACTAATTGCTGGTAGTTTGCGTTTGTTCATTGATTTCCCCTGATTGCCCTTTAATTATATTTTTCCTACCTAGGCGATCATCGCCTATTTGACTGCTATTTTGGAGATGTTTAATGGTTGAACTACGTTCAATATCATTCGTTGGTCAATTCGTCATTGCCCAAAATTCATCTCATCGCTCATCTGAATACAGATTGAGCGAGAGGCTAATGATTGGTAAGGATTCAGGTCAAGAGGTATTGACAAATGTGACATCTGAGGCGGAATATCACAATTATGGGAAAAGACCTGCTTCGGAAATTAGAGCGTGAAACCCTTCTCCAGTTAGCTCCGGAACAACTGTTGATTTCCCCTGATTGCCCTTTAATTATATTTTTCCTACCTAGGCGATCATCGCCTATTTGACTGCTATTTTGGAGATGTTTAATGGTTGAACTACGTTCAATATCATTCGTTGGTCAATTCGTCATTGCCCAAAATTCATCTCATCGCTCATCTGAATACAGATTGAGCGAGAGGCTAATGATTGGTAAGGATTCAGGTCAAGAGGTATTGACAAATGTGACATCTGAGGCGGAATATCACAATTATGGGAAAAGACCTGCTTCGGAAATTAGAGCGTGAAACCCTTCTCCAGTTAGCTCCGGAACAACTGGTGGACATAATTGTTGAGCAGGCGATCGCGATAGAGACGCTAAACAAGAGAATTTTAGAACTAGAGCAATTCGTAGAAAAACTCAAGGTGAGTCGAGATTTAGATAGTTCTACATCATCAAAGCCCCCATCTGGAGATCTCCTAAAAAAATCAGAAAACAAACAACACCAGAGTGATGGGGACGGCCAAGCTCCAAAACGGAAACCAGGAGGGCAACCAGGCCATCCGGGAAAAACGCGTAAGGGGTTTGGTCGAGTAGATCGCCTTGAGATTTTACGCCCCGAATTTTGTCATTGCTGTGGTCAGACGGACTTCCTTGGGGAAGCCGATAAAAATCGAAACACAGCAAGTAGCGCAATTGGTTGAGTGCCCAATTGAAATAGTTGAGTATCATCGCCATACTTGTGTATGGGGTGAATGTGGAAATTTGCAAGCCGCAGATTGGTCTGGGGATATAGTTCCCGGACAAGACATGGGGATAAAACTACAAGCTTTTTTGGGATGGGTAAATAATTATGGGCATTTACCCTATGAAAAACAACAAGAACTATTGTGGGAACTGGCAAAGATAGAAATCGGGGTGGGAACCTTAGTAACTACGAATGAAAGAATAGATGATGCAGTTGCTAAGAGCGTTAATGAACTCAAAGATTGGATACAACAAACGCAGCCAGATATCCACTCGGATGAAACACCTTGGGTGATCAAAGGTGTAAAAGAATGGTTGTGGATTTTTGCTTCGACCGACTTTGCTTTGTTTCATGCTGCCGACACCCGTTCCCGTGCAGAATTAGAAATCATCCTTGGCATGAGCTATGATGGTGTACTCAGTTCCGATGATTATTGCGTTTATAACGGTTACGACGTAAAAGCCCAACAGAAATGTTTAGCACATTTACGCCGCCATTTTAAGAAGCTGATCAAGCTTCCAGGCTTAAACAACCTTGAAATTGCGAATAAATTCGTCAATCTGATTGATCAAGCATTTAAAAACTACAGTTTATTCCAGAAAAATCAAAATATCCTAGGGCGTGTCATCAATTAGGTAAACTTGAGTAGGTAATGCTTGGGATAAGCCAAATAGAAAAACAATGACTCGACGTTATGCGCTACGAGATGACCAGTGGGAGAGGATAAAAGACTTACTGCCCGGAACACAAGGGTATGTTGGAGTGACAGCAAGAGATAATCGGTTGTTTGTGGAAGCAGTACTGTACCGTTATCGGGCAGGGATACCCTGGAGAGACCTCCCAGAGCGATTTGGAGATTTCCGAGTGATTCATACTCGTTTTAGCCGATGGTCAAAAACGGGGGTTTGGGAAGGAGTGTTTCAGCACTTGGCAGACGATGCCGATAATGAATATGCGATGATTGACTCCACGATTGTCCGCGCCCATCAGCATAGTGCTGGTGCAAAGGGGGGGAGCCATCTACTGAAGCCATTGGTCGCAGCAAGGGTGGATTGAGTACCAAGATTCATGCTGTAGTGGATGCGTTGGGCAACCCACTAGGCTTCTACCTGACGCCAGGGCAAGCCTGCGACTTGGACGGAGCCGACCAATTGCTACCTACTGTTGTGGCGGATACAGTACTGGCAGATAAAGGTTATGATGCCGATGAGCGAGTCATTGAGCGACTTGAGTCTCTGGGTAAAACCGCAGTGATTCCCCCCAAACGCAACCGTACCAGACCTCGTGACTATGACCGAGATTTATACAAAGCCCGTCATCTCATTGAAAACTTTTTGCCAAACTCAAGCAGTACCGAGCGATCGCAACACGCTACGACAAACGTGCTACAAACTTTCTAGGTGCAATTTATCTGGCTGCTTCTGTCATTTGGCTCAATTGATGACACGCCCTAGAGTTCTTGAGTTGGGGTTCTCAGTTCAAAGCACTAGTTGAGTCATCCATAAATCAGTGGATTGGGAAAGCAGGGGGGGACGCTGGTAAGCTTTTACGATCGCTACAAGATAAAGCACATCAATGGTGGTATTTTATAGACCATCCAGAGATCCCTCCGGATAATAACCTCGCTGAACGATCGCTCCGTTTGGCTGTAACGAAACGTAAAGTCAGTGGTGGCTCTCGCTCGATGGAGAGATTTAAACATACTGCCAATTTCTTGACGGTCGTACAAACTTGTCGTCGTCAAGGGCGTTTCTGTTATTGAATTTTTTGAGCAAGCTATAAAAGCGATGGTTCAATCTGGTGTACAAGCACCATCTTTAATTTCTTAAATTTAGACCTGAATCCTTACAATGATTGTTTTAGGGTGGTGGCTCTCGCTCGATGGAGAGATTTAAACATACTGCCAATTTCTTGACGGTCGTACAAACTTGTCGTCGTCAAGGGCGTTCTGTTATTGAATTTTTTGAGCAAGCTATAAAAGCGATGGTTCAATCTGGTGTACAAGCACCATCTTTAATTTCTTAAATTTAGACCTGAATCCTTACAATGATTGTTTTAGGCTAAAAATTTTTTTCTACTCTTTTCAGGATAGAATTCCAGTTTCTAGAGCCGTTGTAACCGTACATATCTTGATAGTACGTATCGATGAGGTACTCGTTTTCGTGGAGCATTAACCAGCTTTTTAACTCCGCTAATTTCTGCTCTCCTTTTTCTATTAATTCTTGCTCATCCAAATCATCCCTGTCCAACTCCTCCCTGTCCAACTCCCACATAGTTTTGTTGGTATCTTCGACAATCAAGTAGTCTCCACTTTTTAGACCGTTTTCGTGAAAATATTCAACTACTCCCACCACATTAGCATGGGCATCTTCTACGATCAACCAGGGATGAGCAAGCCCAGAAAGCAGTTCCGGCGACATTATTGCACCCATATTGTTACAATCCCCCTCTAAAAAATGAACGCGAGAGTCAGTTTTTGCTTTCTCGTCGAGTAGGGAAAGATCGATATCGATACAGTAGACACAACCTTCTATTTGGAACAGTTCTAAGTGATCGGCTAGCCAAATCGCGCTGCCACCGCTTAATGCTCCTATTTCGATTATTGTTTTCGGGCGAAGCTCATACAGGAGCATTGAATAAAGAGCTATTTCGGTGCACCCTTTCAGGAAAGGTATCCCTTTCCAAGTGAACAAATCGCGGTTTGCCAAGAGCGCTCTCCAAGCTGGCGCTGGAATAGCACATTTATCTTCTCTTTCAGAAATTTTGGCAAACCGATTGGGTTTGAAAGGTGCAACTTTATGGGCGGCTTCTTGAACAAATTTTTGGAAGCTCATCTAATTTTCTTCTTAGGTGTTAGAACATTTTTGACACTCCCCGGCGTGAAACGCACGGGGATTCTTGAATCTAAGACATAACTTGCTCATGCAGGTTTTCACCAGCTAGAGTAGAGGTTTCATCTCCCCAAACGTTACTTGCGTCTAGCGCAAAGGTTCCAGTATGCCCTACTGTACCCAATCCTCGACTAAGAATAATTCTAGCTGCGTCAAAGTTTTCTGGAGACAGGTAGGTTCCAAATAATCGGTCAATTAACAAACACCATAAGTAACGCCTAGTTCCTTTAGCCATCGACGATAGGCAACTGTACATCGATCTGATGGCACGTGGACTTCGTGTGACAACCATTGCGTGTTTATCTGCTTTGGGGATAACAGTGGTAAACGCGTTGGCTGTTGGGCATGTAGTATCCGAATATCTTCTTCTATTACTTGGTCATAATCGGCTAGTATCTTGGACTCTAACGTTTTAGAACCGTTCCACATTATCAAATAAAGCAACACGCTGTTGTCTTCATCAATCGGTGTTACCAGCATCAAATCCACCTTCCGAATTTCAGAGGCTTCCGTACTGCAGTATTGACATAAAGGATGACTAAGCCTGAACCAATTAACCATTGAGTCATCTTTAGTACTATTGTTGAACTTTGATGTCTGGAATTGATACTTACCCATGGTCAGGCCATCTTTGTCTACTTTCACCTCAAGGTCTTCAACTTCTGTATGATTGCGATCGCCTAACAGCCCCTCGTGGATAAAAGGAAAATGAGCTACATCTAAGGAATTATCCATCACACGAAACGCACTCGCTTTAATAAAGTACGACTTAGTATAAGTCTTGTGATAATTCGCATCGTCCCATTCGGGAAACGAAGGTATATCATTAACAGGGTTCCCTAAGCAGACCCACACTAAGCCGTAGCGTTCCTGGCAATTATAGGTCTTGGCTTGGGCACTTGCTGGGGGTACCATGTCAGGGTGAGCGGGGATGTGTACGCATTTACCTGCTTGATTGTACCTCCAGCCGTGGTACGGACAAACCAAAGTATTATCAGCAATTTCTCCCATAGACAGAGGAACACCTCGGTGGGGGCAGTAGTCTTGCCATACCTGTACGGGTGAATTCTGTTCATGACTGCGCCATAGTACCAACTTAACTCCCAACAAACGAGCTGTGGTGATACTTCCTGGTTTACAATCCTCTGCCTTTGCGACTACGTACCAGTTGTTAATTAAGATTAGGTCAGCAGTTGTCATGATTGTCCTTATTGTAAAATAAAAATTTTACGAAGATCTGATACTAGGACTTACGCATTGACAAAATAGGCAACAAGTGTAGTAAGCGTAAAGGAGAAAACTTTTAGGCGATCGCTAATTAATAGCGACATAGGACTTACGTATTGACGAAAAGCACTATTCATGAATTTTAGGCAATGCCATAGCTACTAAGGTTCGCAAAAATATGCTCACGTACTACTATTATGTCGAATAAATCTTTTGGTTCATATCTCTCTCTCAACAAAAAGCGATTCACACCCTGAGTGTGAAACGTCTCCTAATATCTCTGCTAACCTACTACACCCCCCAAACTTTGGCTCCGACAACAAAAATAAGGTGTAGATGTCTAGATTGCATTGCGCTGTCGAGGGTTTAGTAATTTCTCTGATTGTCCGATACCTGTTTGTAAACGACCCATATTTATGAATTCATGATTTTGTTATTCTGTCAATGCGTAAGTCCTAGCTTTATTGATCCAATGCGATCGCTTTTCCCTATAACTAGCAACTTGGGTTATTATAAACTTTGAGAGTAAAAAACTATTTCAATGAGCAAAAAATCAAGTCTCAAACTTATTGTATCATGGGCTTTAGCTCTGGTTTTGGTTATTATCGGTTCTGTAACTGTGGCTGCAACTCCTAGTTATGCTTATAGTCAAAGTGATGTAGATCAACTTTTAAAGACAAAAGAGTGTATAGAGTGTGACCTCTCTGATGCAGATCTCTCTGATGCAGATCTCTCTGATGCCAACCTCTCTGGTGCCAACCTCTCTGGTGCCAACCTCTCTGGTGCCAACCTCTGTGTTGCCAACCTCTCTGCTACGAACCTCACTGGTGCCAACCTCTCTGCTACGAACCTCACTGGTGTCAACTTCGATGGTGCCAACCTCACTGGTGCCAACCTTGGTTGTGCCTACATCAGGAATGCAACTCTTCCTGATGGATGGAAAGATATAGTTGCAGATTATTAATTAATTTTATAACAATATGTTCGCCAATTTATCAAAAATTGGGTTAAAAGTCAATAAGAACGTTACGAGATTAATATGGTTTCAGGATTTTGGCGAAGGTATTGTTATAAGTAATAAATAAAAAGGTGCATCAGATAGCAAGGATTTTTGTTTTGCTTTTAATGCACTTTTTACTAATGTTGGTCTAGAAAAATTTTCGGCTTACTGATTGTGGTAACCGTGAAACAAGGGGAGAGTGAAAAGTTACGTTCTATTTACTGTAACCAAAGTTGTAATCTTTGTTCATCCCAGTTTAATAGACTGGCTAGTTCTTCTATCTCTGGCTGAAAATGCTTCATAAGTTTTAATCGCAGTTCAGGGTCAATTTTCTTTGGTCGTTGAGGTTGTCCGAATTTTCCTAGATCATAAAATAAAAATTTCACCAAATCGGCATAAGAACTACTTTCTAATTTGTCCACAAAATGAGGATACTTGCGAAAAAACGACCGAACAGCAATATTAGGAAGTGGTTTTGAAGGATTTTTTACTTTGATTTCTACTGGAAAGTCAGGATCTACTCCTAAGAATTCAAGGGTTTTGCGGTAAATGTTAGCTGTATCTTTAACAAATTCATTAAAGAGAATTATATGAACATTTTCCTTACCAAACATCTTGAAGTATCTTCTTACTTGAGTCGAATACTTTACCCAATCAAAATAAAGTAAGAACTTTATTTCCTTGCATGATTTTGATGATTTTGGTATTTTCCTACCTTGTTTTCGCTCTTCTTGAGCGGCTAAGGCTTCGCTAAAATCTAAAATATCTTCGTCTTGCCATAACAAAAAATCCCCATGCAAAGAATAAAGCATATCGGGAGGATTGCGAAGCATAATTATTATTTTTGCATCAGAACAAAATTCTTTTATCTGTTGAGCCGCCACTTCAGAATATAGATATTCAGGGGATGATTCTCCTATATATTTAGCATCACCTGCTGAGTCAAAAAGCTGTAAATAATTAGAAATTAATTTTATTTTATGCGGAAAATAATCAATATCGCGAGAGAAATAATGAAGTTCTTTTGGGGAAGACATGAAAATTTCCGGATGTTGACCCAAGTAGTTGTGCATGGATGTGGTTCCACATTTAGGAGCACCAACAACAAATAAATTTGGTTTTTTCATACTTTATCTACTGACATTGTTTGCATTGATGGACTTTAATAATTTTCCAAATAATCTAAGTATGCTTAGAGGGTGTTTGAAAAGTTTTGAGGAGTCAGATTTTATGCCAATCGCTTTACCATAATACGCCAGTACAAATGCTCTGAATATACACCCAAATGCTCAATTTTACCTCTCAGCTTGTCAATAGAGCATCTTGATTGCACTGATCAGTTACGTTCTTGGCTCACTGATCAGGCAATAAGTGGGCTTTGGCTTGAAGCGTCGTATCATGAGGCAAGATGTTTGCCCTCATCTGCTGTTGACAAAGCTCGGATGCAATCATTTTTCCTGCTAACTGATGCCCCGAAGCATTCCAATGCCCTACACAGCCAAGAGTATCGTCAAACCCGTATAGGCAAGCATTGTTCTGCTCAGAATAAGTCAGCAAAGTCGGGCTGAGATTAACTACACTGAAGCCCTCACTATCACCCAAAGCTGTAATTCGCTTCTCAGAATAAAACCAATCAGTCACACCCAATTCTTGTATTTCTTTTTGACTCACTAAAGGATCGCGTTGAAATGGACCGCCAAAAGTAACAACTACAAAATCTGCTTTTTTGGCAATCACCTCATCGTGCATTAAGCTAATCAGTTTCTCTGTGACTTGCCATGTCTGTTGCCATTCAGGGTCAGTAGGTGGTTTGTAGATATTATCAATCCAGCTCGACTTTTGATCGTGTTTTCCATTGCTAAATAACGGCTCCTCTATTGCTTGAGCAGACAACCTCCTATTAGAATTGTTAAGAGCATCTTGTATGATGTTCAAAACCTGTAAAATCCGCGAGTGGTCTTTTATTTTGATATAAGCTTTGCCCCACCATGTCAGCTTTGAGCGATAATTATCTGTATTGACAAACGAAGCATCAACAACCAGCTCACCGTCTTTAAATATAAAAAACGGTTTTAGTGAACCTAGTTCATTAGGATAGAATTTCTGACTCAGAGTACGGGAGTTGTCAACAATGTCGTTGCCAGTATAAAAATCCAGCACTACTATATCAGGTGAATAGTCCCAAACTTTCTCCCTTAGGGTAATTAGTTCTTGGTCTGTTCCATAACCAGTAACCCCGAAATTAATCACTTCCGCCTTTCGTCCAGCCAAAGCTGTACAACTACTTAGTTCTCGTTCTATAACTGCCGCAAGATCTTGATCCAACGGCACTTGCAAAGCCTCTACAAAGGAATCTCCCAACAGCGCTATCCTGAAGGTATTTTCTGGTTTGACCTTGGTGTGTTCTCGATCTCGAAAGCCATCACTATTCATCTGGACGTAAGCTTCACCTTCGGTTCGATACCAACCGGAAACATGAGGTCGCCCTACCCAACCTCTGTGTTCATCAATAGTATGGAATGCTACGTGTTCGAGCCCAGCGATACGTAAGCCAATTTCAATGAATACCACTCCAAAGATTAGCCCGCAGAAAATCAAAGTTCCGATCAATGCTATCTTTATCCAACCCTTCAAGTTACTCATAGGGCAATTTTTAAAAAAGAGTGTAAATGAACGGCGCGATCGCAGAAGATTGAGCGAAGACAATTAGCGCCCCCAAGGATACCAGGGTGACAATCAGGGGAATCAACAAGTAGTTTTTTTGTTCTTTAATAAATCCGCCAATGTCTTTAATAAAATCCCAAGTGTCTTTTAGCATTAGAATGGTTTCTCCATACTTTCTGTAGTTCTTAACTTGCTCAATTGGCGATAAGTGGGCAACTCTGGATCGAAGCGAAGCTTCATTGGCTCTTGATTCAACAGCCGCCTCATCAATCCTATTGGGGTAATCATTATATAAAATAAAACCCCTAAAATAATTCGTGTTTGTATCCAACCTACAACAAGTCCAATCCTCATCCAGCTTTGGTAAACAAAATTTAAAGTCGTGGGGGCGATTATTGCCCAAATCCAGAGAATTCCTGCAATAACCCAAGGGATAACTGACAAGGAATGATGGCGTATAACTGGTAGTAAAAAGCCGAATAAAACTGCCACTATGGAACCGCCAATCAGTCCAAATTCACGCAATCCTTTTTTGTCAAGTTCCTTGATCTGTTCCATCTTTATTTACTACTTTTTTGTGGTAAATATCCACCGGTGAGTTAATCTAACTCGAATTCTTGTTGCCACGACTCATCACTATTTCTCTGTGGCTGTTCAGATTTTACCAACAATAAATTCTCCATAACCAAATAGTCCATTTCAGTTCTCATAAAGCATCGATAAGCATCTTCGGGAGTACAAACAATTGGTTCGCCGCGTACATTAAACGAAGTATTGACCAAGACAGCACAACCAGTTCGGGCCTCAAAATGACGAATTAACTCGTAGTAACGAGGATTGGTTTCCTTGTGAACTGTCTGGATACGAGCTGAGTAATCAACGTGAGTGACCGCAGGAATTTGGGAACGAGGAACATTTAGCTTCTCGATCCCAAATAGCTGCTGTTGCTCTTGTGTCATGGGAATATGCAGATTCTCTTTGATTGTTGCTACCAGCAGCATATAAGGACTAGGACGATCGAGGTCGAAGTAGTCGGAGACTCTTTCAGCCAAGACTGAAGGAGCAAACGGACGGAAGGACTCACGATATTTAATTTTCAGGTTCATGACCGATTGCATTTTGGGACTGCGTGAATCGCCAATAATCGAACGACTCCCCAAAGCCCGCGGACCAAACTCCATTCGCCCAGAAAACCAGCCAACAACATTTCCCTGGTCTAAAATTTCTGCAAGGCGAGGCATAAGTTCGCTATCAGCGAGTCGCTGGTAAGGTATATTAACAGAATTGAGAAATTGGAGAATCTCTGCTTCGCTAAAGCTAGGTCCGAGATAAGAACCTTTCATGCGATCGCCTGCTGTTGGGGTGCGGGGTTTTTGATGATACTCATGCCAAATCGCTAAGGCTGCTCCCACTGCACTACCTGCATCTCCGGCTGCGGGTTGAATCCAAATATCTTTGAAGTCACTTTCTCGCAGAATTCGTCCGTTGGCTACGCAATTGAGGGCGACACCACCTGCTAAACATAGATACTCTGCAGCCAGTTCTTTTTTGATAGTTCTAGCCAGACGCAATACGACTTCTTCAGTCACCTTCTGGATAGAACTTGCTAGATCCATTTCTCTTTGGGTGATTTTTCCTTCTGGTTTGCGTGGTGGTTCCCCAAACATACTATGGAACCTATGATTGGTCATGGTTAACCCAACCGTGTAGTTGAAGTAGTCCATGTTCAACCGAAAAGTGCCATCTTCTTTGAGATCCAACAAATGGTTGAGGATTTGGTCTACATATTTGGGTTCGCCGTAGGGCGCTAAACCCATGAGTTTGTACTCACCTGAGTTAACTTTGAACCCGGTGTAGTAGGTAAAGGCTGAATAAAGCAAACCCAGAGAGTGGGGAAAATCAATTTCCCATTGGGGTGTGAGTTGATGTCCTTCTCCCGACCAGACAGAAGTGGTTGCCCACTCTCCTACACCATCTAAGCACAAAACGGCAGCACGCTCAAAAGGACTGGGAAAAAAGGCAGCCGCCGCATGGGCTTGGTGATGTGAGGTAAACAATAGAGGAGGCAATTGAGAAGTTTTGCACTCCCCCAAGAGTGCCAATTCTTTTTTTAAGAGTGTTTTTAGGTAAAGCTTTTCTTTTAGCCAGACGGGCATAGCAGTGAGAAACGAGCTAAATCCCTTTGGGGCATATGCTAAATATGTTTCTAGCAACCGCTCAAATTTGACTAATGGCTTGTCGTAAAAAACAATTTGATCGACATGTTGTAACTTGGTTCCTGCTTGTTTTAGACAGTAAGCGATCGCTCCAGTAGGAAAACCAGCATCGTGCTTTCGTCTTGAAAAACGTTCTTCCTGGGCTGCGGCAACAATTTCGCCATCGACAACCATAGCGGCAGCGCTATCGTGGTAATAAGCTGAAATTCCTAAGATCTGCATTTCAACACCTTGTCGGTGAGTATAAGTTGACTCTCTTCCCCATCATCACTATTGGCAATCTTATTGGCAATCACTTGATCAAAACGAAGCATTAAAATAACTACACAGAGGAGTAGACTCAAAACCATACCTACCCAGATACCGATACCTCCCCAACCTAAAATGATTCCCATGAAATAGCTTGCTGTCAAGCCAAGACCCCAGCCTACCAAGTTCATTTGAAATTAACAAACACCATAAGTAACCCCTAGTTCCTTTAGCCATCGACGATAGGCAACTGTGCATCGATCTGATGGCACATATATTTCCTGTGACAACCATTGTGTGTTTATCTGCTTTGAGGGTGACAGTGGTAAACGCGCTGGCTGTTGAGAATGTATGATCGGAATATCTTGTTCCATTGTTTCGTCAAATTCGGCGAGTATCGTTGACTCCAAGATTTCCGGGCAGTTCCACGTTACCAACATCCGCACTAAGCTGTTGTCTTCATCTATCGGTGTTACCAGCATCAAATCCGCCGTCCGAATTCCAGAGGATTCCGTAATGTAGTATTGACATAAAGGATGACTCATCTTTTGCCAAAGAGTCCATGAGTCATCTTCGGTACTGCTGTTGAACCTTGGCATCTGGAATTGAAGGTTACCTATGGTAATGCCATCTTTGTCTACTTTCACCTCATAGTCTTCAATTTGTGCGTGGTTGCGATCGCCTAAACCGCCGTCGTGGACAAAAGGAAAATGAGATATATCTATGAAATTATCCATCACACGAAACGCACTAGCTTGAATATAATAAGACTTAGTACAAGTCTTGTGATAATTCGCATCGTCCCATTCGGGGAATGAAGGTATATCATTAACAGGGTTCCCTAAGCAGACCCACACTAAGCCGTAGCGTTCCTGGCAATTATAGGTCTTGGCTTGGGCACTTGCTGGGGGTACCATGTCAGGGTGAGCGGGGATGTGTACGCATTTACCTGCTTGATTGTACCTCCAGCCGTGGTACGGACAAACCAAAGTATTATCAGCAATTTCTCCCATAGACAGAGGAACACCTCGGTGGGGGCAGTAGTCTTGCCATACCTGTACGGGTGAATTCTGTTCATGACTGCGCCATAGTACCAACTTAACTCCCAACAAACGAGCTGTGGTGATACTTCCTGGTTTACAATCCTCTGCCTTTGCGACTACGTACCAGTTGTTAATTAAGATTAGGTCAGCAGTTGTCATAATTGTCTCCTAGTTTTACCACTTTTATCACTCTGGTGAAAGGATAATCGAAATAAATATTAAAAATAGGACTGGAGAGTTCCGCGTCGGCGAACATCTAATGTTGCACAGTGAAATGAGCCTAAAAAGGGATAGTAGCTTTCAAACGAGCAAACAATCGGCTTAAATCCCCAATCTTTGAGTGCTTTAATCATCGGCTCCTGGTTTTTTTCTACAATGACTCGCTCTTCATCTAACATCAGTACATTCAACCCTGCCCATTCACTGACTAATCTCAGCTGGTTCTGGGGGATATGGTTGGGGTAAGGTGCAACCAAAATGTCCCAGCTTTTCAGGATTTTTGGCAATTTATTAACATCTACAAATTCTGGATTAACTAGTATTTTGCCGGGTGCAAGAGGCATTAAGGTGGTATCGATGTGCAGTGCTTCCGGACAATGGGATTCAATAATGTGAATGCGGTATTCGTCTTTTAGGTGGCGTTGTAACCACTCTATGCCCAAACTATTAGTGACATGACTTTTTTGACCAAAAATATCCCGTCCGCAGCGCACAAAATCTGCTGCATCAAAAGTTGGTTCAAACTCTGTAACGACAAAGCGCGACGGCTCCCCTGTTTGAGGAAACTGGAAATTGAAGTCATACTGCGCGTCGAATAATTGTGGCTTCGGTGCCGCAGTCCACTTAGCTCCTGCCTGAAAATATTCCTTGAGCAGCTCTCGATACGCCCAAGTTTCAAAATAGCGGTTGCGATCTGCCATTGGTGCTTCAATAATCTCATTGCCAATCACCAAAAAAACATCACGAGGATTGGCGGCACAAAAACCACTTCTTACTTGCCAAGCTGGTGTGGAGAAGGAGGCAGAGAAATCTACAGGATTAACTCGACGAACTTTGACTCCTTCTGCTTCAAGAATGTGGATAAATTCATTTAGTTCTTTGTGTGCTGCTGCAATCATCTCTGGTGGATAGGGAATTCCTCCCGTCTCAGAGAGTACCTTTTGGGCAGATTCCAATTCTTCAACAGGGAATGTCCATTTGTTGATTGGTTCTAGGGCAGGTAACATTGCACCTTCAACACTGCCAACAATGACTTCCTCAAGCGCGTCCCACTCATTATAAGAATTGACAGGACAGGGCTGCTTGGCGATTGGTAACTTGTTCTCTAATTCTTGGTTATTTTGATTGGTCATAAGTTGTTTTCCTAATCGATAAGCAGCTTATCATTATTCAATCATTCCAGCTAATTCTTCTGACACCAATTTTTCGCTTTTCCTCTCCTCGTATTACATATCTTACCCTGAATTCATACTTAGGATTTCTTTGTAAATCCTCATAGCTTTCCCAAAGGAGAATATCCTCAAGTAAAAGTTATAACTGTTTTTGCCAAAAAGAAATAAACATTACTGTCCAGTAAGTTACCTCTAGACAGTTAATAACATTCTTGTTTTCGCTAACTACAATCTCACTCCCTAATAAAAAGCCATTAAATGTTGACTGTCTTTATATTAAAAATTTTATTTCTCGTGTTTATTATAAAAAAAAATAATTTACAAATCTTATATTTTCCTGTTCTAATAGTTTTGTTAAAAACCTGTTAAGAGAAAAATTCCAGATAAAGTATCGATTGGGAGCAATTTTTTCATTTCTATTTGGCCAATACATTAAAAATTCATAGGTTCTGCTAAGCCAGGAATTAAAATGCTTCCACATAACAGAAGCAACAGCTACTCTACAGCTAGAAGGAATAAAGATGGCGTTATCATTGAGAAATCTTTTTTTGGCATCATCAACAACTATTGCCATTCCTCCATCACTAAGAGGATGTCTGAGAAGTTTTAGATAGGTGATTTTAATCACGCAAGTTGCTTTAGCATCAAACAAATCATAGCAACATAAATAAATGCTTCAGTCGTCTGGGGTAAAATTTCATAATCTTTGCTCAATCGTCGGTACCAGTTAAACCAGCCAAAAGTTCGCTCAACTAACCAACGTAATGGGAGTACAACAAAACCTTTCTGTTGTTCATGGCGGGTAACAACACTTAAAATCCATCGGTAGACATCAATCACCCAATGCTGAAAATCTTTGCCGCGATAGCCGCCATCAACCCAGATTTTGATATTGCGACGAAAGCGATCGCGTACTGCGTCCAGCTTCAAAAGTACTTGTTTTGCGCCTGCTTGTTCGCTTGTACCAGCAGCAGTTATTACCACGACTAACAGTAAACCCAGGGTGTCTACAAGTATGTGCCGTTTGCGCCCCAAAATTATTTTGCCAGAGTCGTAACCAACTTCTTGGGACACCATTGTTGCCGTTTCAACGGTAAGACTTACCATAATTGCTTCTGATGGAGATGGTTCTCTTACTTGACTAACACCTACCCGCACAGTACCTTTCATGAATTTTTTGCCATGTTCCATCAATACGCCATTGTCGGAAGTAGTGATATACAGTTTTCCACTTGGGGAAATCGTTTGGGAGCATTCGCCATGCACAACCCGCACACAAAATGTAAAGGATTGCGTTCACTTCCAAAGCATATCAACGCACGATATCGACCACCTGGTTTTGACCCAGGAATCAGTCTTGATAAGACTTGCCATTGTTCTAATGTCAGGTTACTTGGGTAAGATGGATTCATTGCTTTCGTCACGCTGTCTACTTAAGTGTTTTTTCTACTGACAGAATACCGTGACGTGAGCTTACTTACTTTTCAGACATCCTCTAAGATGTATATCAATATTGCTTAACCTTTTCTATATTTCTATTTCACTTCAGTTATGACTGTACTCAACTGAACATCAATACTTTGACAAACTTTCAACTTATAAATGCTTGAGAATCATTTATAAGTTGAGTGCTGTTAGACATATTCTCTTCCCCATCATCACTATTGGCAATAAGATTGCCAATCACTTGATAAAAACGAACAATTAAAATGACTGCCGAGAGGAGTGGACTCAAAACCATAGCTAACCAGATCCCGATACCTCCCCAACCTAAAATGATTCCCATGAAATAGCTTCCTGCCAATCCAAGACCCCAGACAATTAAGTTCATCAACACTGGCACTAACGTATCTTGCAACCCTACCAAAGCCCCAACAGTAATTATTTGAATACTGTAAAAAATTTGGAATAATCCCGCGAAAGCGAGAAAAGTAGTTGCTGTCTTAACTGCTTCGATATTCTCTGGATTGTTTATATTTAAATAAATTCCCGCAATTTGATATGGAAACAACCAAAAAATGATTGCCACAGTACTCGCAAAAATGCCACCTATCGTAATCCCCATCGATGCTGCCCTTCTTGCACCAACAGGGTTTTTTTCTCCCATAGTCTGACCTACTCTCGTGACAGCAACATTGCCGACTCCGAGTGGTATCACCATCGCCATCTCTGCTGTTTGGAACGCAATCTCATGGGCTGCTAATGTTACTGTTCCTAAATACCCTGCTAGCCAAGCGGTGACGTTCAATAGTGCTGTTTCCGCTGCCCATTGAAACCCCATAGGCCATCCAGTTTGAAAAATTTTGACAAAGGTCTGTTTATCAAACTGATGCAAGTAGCCGAAAAGTTGATAATCTCTAACCTTTGGGGAGAAAATCAGCAAGATAACTCCCACTATAAAAGTAACCCAAAAAACCAGAGCAGTTGCCCAGCCTATTCCAGCTAAACCAAGTTGAGGAAGACCAAATTTACCGAACATTAACACATAATCGGCAGCGGCATTCAATATCAGCCCAGCCAGCATAGTGACAGTTATCAATCGGGGGACGTTGACAGCAGAGGCAATGCCTCTTAATATCAGAATACCAAGTGCAGCAGGAAAGCCCCAAATAATTGAGTGTAAATAGGTTTTTGTCAGTAACACATTGCTTGGTTGTTGACCTAATAGCAGCAAAATAGTATCGCCATGCCAAAGCAGAAGCATTGCAGGTAAAGACAAGGCAACTGCTAGCCATATTTGCCCAGAAGCAATACGACTAACTTGATCCATTTTGTTTGCCCCAAAAGCCTCGGCTGCTAGCGCTCCTCCTGGTGAGAGAATACCATAGCAGGTAAATAATAAATTCAAAAAAGCGAGCGCACCCAAAGCACCAGCAGCCAAAACTTGTGTACCAAGTAAACCCATCATGACTGCATTCACTGTATAAGTACCCGTTTCGCACATTTGTGCAACGACTAAGGGAATTGCCAATTGTAGGCTTGCTCGTGCTTCTGATATGAGATCTGACTTAAATTCCTTTGAGGTTATTTCCATGAATTATCCAATCTTGGGGTTTGCTCATACTCCAATTATGGCTGTTTGATGCACTCGATACAATCATCAAACTTATACCAAGTTAATATGAAGCTGCATAGAAATAAACTCTTTTCTTCTATACAAAATTTACGCGATAGCGAAGCGCTGCCGCCTACGGCAGATCGCATCCAAGAAATATTTGACCAACTTACATTTGAACAAGTAATGTCTGTTTCTTCTTACAACTTCATATTGGAAGCGCTATTCTATGCAGCTTCATATTAAATTGGTATTAGAGCTTAACCGAGAAGTATTGGGACGCTTAAGGCTCCTGGAAAACTTTTCGGTCTAGTGAATGTAACACAAGCGCTCAAGAGCAGCAATTATTTTAGCGACGCTTTCTTCAATGCTTTCCTCTGTGGTGCAGCAAACAATTTCGGGAGCGAGAGGTTCCTCATAAGGGTCATCAATACCTGTAAAGTTTTTAATTTCCCCTGCTCGGGCTTTAGTATATAGCCCTTTTACGTCTCGTGCTTCACAAACCTCCAATGGTGCTTTCACGTATACCTCTATAAAGTTCTCAGTCATGCTTCGGATCTCGTCCCGGACGGCTCGGTAAGGGCTGATAGCAGATATGATCGCGATGACTCCGTTACGACTGAGTAAACTGGCTACAAACCCGATGCGACGAACATTAGTGTCCCGATCTTCCTTACTAAAGCCCAGTTCTTTAGAAAGATGGGTTCGCATCATATCACCATCCAGCAGTTCAACTAGGCAACTGCGTGCCTTTAGCTCGCGCTTCACTCCTTCAGCAATCGTAGTCTTGCCCGAACCGCTAAGACCTGTTAACCATAAGGTAACACCTTGGTTTTTCATTTGTTAAATTTGCCTCTACACCACTAGTTAAATCTCTATATTGGACTTTGGACAAAAAAGCAAGTTCGCGTATAATGTGACTTTGTTGGCGAATTCATGAAACCTAGATCACTTCGTCAGAATACATTCTGTATTCTGTTCTTTTGAAGTTCTATTTTAGCTTCAAGTTCTTTATGCTGCATTTCAGCAAGGGCTAATAAGCCTTGAAATTGGTCGTTGGTTATTCCCAATATTTGTTTTGTACGGTGCGGATATTTTTGAATATAATGGAGCGGATTTTTCATTTTGGTAGTTGTTAGACGGTCAAAATTACGTTCTACCATTTTTCTGACACCTAGTTAATATTTCAGACAGGTCTAATGAGAATTTTAATTTGCGTACCTAATTATTTGGTAATAGTTACTTGGCCACCATTGCTGCAAGAAGAGCCAGTATAGTCGTAAATATCTACTAAAAAGCCATTGGATAATGCAGTTAATGCAGCTTTATAACCACGTGTATGAATGTCTCGATTTAGTACTCCTGAAACTGGTAAGATGATCACTCTATCTGCGCAAGGACCTACTCCACCACTGACATTAACAGCATAATTATCGCCGTTAGAAGAAGTATTTTGAACATTGATAATCTTTCCACCTTGAACTAAATAGTCAGCTTTGGCAATGCCAACTCCGGTAGTTAAAAAAATACCAAATGCGAAGACGAATGCTAGTGTTACGATGAAAAAACGGTTGAAAGCTTTCAACATTTTTCTACTCTAAATTACTTTTCCACTAATGGAAACTGCACAAATAACTAGTAGGACATAATTTCTAAAAACCGTATTTTCATTCTTCAGGGAACTTGCGCCGAATAAGCGTTTTACAGAAAACAAAAATACGGGTTTTAACGATTACGAAATACTAGTACTTACAGCGTATTGCAAGTTCATAAGGTACACCATTTGGTCGTGATTGTAAGGTTTAATGGTTATATGGTTATTAGCCCCGTTATGGGTGTACCTCACTTACCTGAAAAGTGCTGTAAATATCTGTTATGACCGGGATTAAGTAACTGTTTAATTGGCAATTACAGTTTAAAACAATAACAGGACTTACGCAACTGGCACAGGCGATCACTAAATTTTAGTATATGTGTATTGACATGGACTTACACAAGTGGTAGAGGGCGATCGCTATCTAGCAGTAGTTTTGTATTTCCTGAAGGAATTTCAGTGATCGGCTCAAGCATGAATGGTTCTTCAGTACCTGACTTTTCCCGTTAAGTCTGTTTTGCAAGCTGCCAACTCCAACAATTTCTGCCGTCATTTGACAGTGCGGCTCGTACTATTTTGTCACGAACGCAAAACTTTTCGGTCTATTGACTGTCCCTTGCTTTTTCATACAAATTCTGAAAAAATAAAAATATTGTGCATGGTAAGAATTCATGTCTCATGCGCTAATAACACGCATCTAAATGTTACAAAAGATTAATCGTTATACCCACGGCTTTGTAGCGGTTCCAGTGATCCTCGCTTGTCGAGAAAAAGGTCTTTTTGAACTACTCGCCCATGAAAGTCCTCTCTCATTAGAGCAAATGGTCAAGCATCTGGGAGCTAACAACGGACATTTCCAAGTTGCTTTGAGGATGCTCGAATCTTTACATTGGCTTTCTCGAAATGAGCACCTTAAATATTCTCTGACCTCAGAAGCAGCGATTCACAACCAAATCCCGGAAGACGTCCTCCAGTTGTACCACCTACCAATTGAGTCTTATTTACAAGGAAAACAAGGAAACTTGCTGGGAAGATGGATTGAGCGTTCTTGCCAACTGTGGAATCTGGATAATCCCTTAATAGCAGATTTTTTAGATGGACTACTACTGATCCCACTCCTGCTGACACTCCACAAACACAACTTGCTCGCGGATTCGGAAGATAAACCTTTGCTCTCTTCATTAAGCGGAACAGTGCAAGAAGAATTGGGCAAGTTATTTATCCACCTTGGTTGGGCTGATGTTAAAGCAGGTCGTCTGACTCTAACCGAAGTCGGTCGATTTATGGGGGAGCGAGCCTTGAATACCGCCATAGTGGCTTCCTACACCCCTATGTTGTCTCGCATTCATGATGTACTGTTTGGCGATTGTCTTTCAGTATTCCAAAGAGATGCTTCCGGTTACGAAAGCCACATTGATCGTACCCTCAACGTGATCGGGAGTGGATTTCAACACCAGAAATATTTTGCCGATTTAGAAGAAAGTATCCTCTCAGTATTCAATCAGTTGCCATTGGCAGAACAGCCCAAATACATTACTGATATGGGGTGT
This sequence comes from Heteroscytonema crispum UTEX LB 1556, assembly GCA_044006015.1. Lineage (GTDB taxonomy): Bacteria > Cyanobacteriota > Cyanobacteriia > Cyanobacteriales > Nostocaceae > Heteroscytonema > Heteroscytonema crispum. The sequence continues at coordinate 238,562 of JBIPDF010000012.1, read as the reverse complement.
GGCGATGGAACTCTCCTCAAACGAGTCTGGGAAACCATTCGGTTCAAGTCTGCTAGGGGAAAAGCGATCGAACAGTATCCCTTGCGTCTTATCGGTGTAGATTATAACGAAGCTTCTTTAACAGCCACCACACGTACCCTTGCTGGCCTTCCCCATTTAGTTTTGCAGGGAGATATTGGGAACCCGGAACAAATGGTGCTTTCTTTAAAGGCTCATGGCATTGACGATCCCGAAAATATCCTCCACATCCGTTCGTTCCTCGACCACGATCGTCCCTTTATTCCTCCCCAGAAAAGGAACGAAGTAGAAGAGCGTGCTCACCTACCTTACCAAGCAGTCTGTGTCGATGGTCAAGGAGAGCTTATTCCTCCTCATGTTATGGTGCAAAGTTTGGTAGAACACTTAGAACGATGGTCTCAAGTGGTGACTAAGCACGGTTTAATGATTTTGGAAGTCCATTGTTTGGAACCAAGGGTAGTCTATCAGTTTTTAGACAAAAGCGAAAACTTACATTTCGATGCGTTTCAGGGATTTTCTCAGCAGTATCTTGTGGAAGCCGACGTTTTTCTCATGTCGGCAGCAGAAGTAGGTCTATTTCCAAAATTAGAGCTTTCTAAAAGATACCCAAAAACGTTTCCTTTGACTCGCATTACGCTTAATTACTTTGAGAAAAAACCTTACAAAATTCGTCATGCCTATTTGTCAGATTGGCCTGCCTTAGTTAACTTAGAGGTCAAGTGTTGGTCAGAACATTTACAGGCATCTGCTAATGAAATTCGGCGAAGACTTGAGCTAAACCCACAGGGGAATTTAGTGCTGATGATAGAAGGTCAAATTATTGGTGCGGTTTATTCCCAAACAATCACCAGCACTGAGGTATTAGAGAATGTAAAATATGAGCAAGTGCCGTCATTACATACTCCCCAAGGGTCAGTTATTCAACTGATCGCACTAAATATTCTGCCTGAGTTTCAGGCGCGGGGGCTGGGAAATGAATTGCGGGACTTTATGCTCTACTACTGTACCCTGAAAGGCGGCATTGAGAGCGTGGTGGGTGTAACTCGCTGTCGAAATTATGTCAATTATTCCCAAATGCCGATGACGGAGTACTTGAAGCTACACAACGAGCAACGGCAGCTTCTAGATCCGATTGTGGGGTTCCATGTGTCGGGGGGAGCCGAAATTAGGGGAATTATTGCTAATTACCGTCCCGAAGATGTAGAGAATTTCGGCATGGGTATTTTGATTGAATATAACCTGCGCGATAGTGCTTTGCACCCGCTTCGCGATCGCCAACCGCTGTATACCAACTCAGCAATTAGTTCATCAGTACAAACTTTGCCAGCAACATCTGCGACTAAGGAAAACGAAACTGTAGCCGCTCTGGTTAAAGAATGCATTTTAAAGGTGATGGGTTCCCAACGGCAAGCAGCTTATGCTCCAGAACAAAAACTGCTGGATATGGGATTAGATTCTTTAGATTTATTAGAACTGCAAACGCTGCTAGAGGAACGTTTAGGGGTGAATCTCTCTGGGACGTTCTTTTTGCAAAATAACACTCCAACTGCCATCATCACTTATTTCCAAAACCAAGTAGTACAAGAGAAACAATCTGAGCTTGCCTCACCTGTTGACTCAGCCAACGAAATCAACACTCTAGAAAACGTAGTTAACCAACAAAAAATTCCTCAAGTCACAAGAGTCGTCACAGAACAACAAGGTCGCAAGGTACTAATTGACGGACATTGGGTGATAGACTTTGCTTCTTGCAACTATTTAGGTCTTGACTTGCATCCAAAAGTTAAGGAAGCGATTCCACCAGCTTTGGAAAAGTGGGGGGTACATCCAAGTTGGACTCGGCTAGTTGCTTCCCCAGCAATCTATGAAGAGTTAGAGGAAGAATTAGCCAAACTTTTAGGCGTACCTGATGTTTTGGTATTTCCAGCTGTAACGCTGCTTCAGATGGGAGTGTTACCGCTATTAACTGGGAATAATGGCGTCATTTTTGGTGACATAGCTGCACATCGTTGTATTTATGAGGCGTGCTGTCTGGCTCAGCACAAAGGAGCACAATTCATTCAATATCGACATAACGATTTGAACGATTTAGCCGAAAAACTAGCAAAATATCCGCTTGAGCAAGTCAAGATTATTGTAATTGATGGCGTGTATTCCATGTCGGCAGATTTTCCCGATCTGCCAGCTTACGTGCGTCTGGCAAAAGAGTACAATGCTTTAATTTACATGGATGATGCACATGGTTTTGGCATTTTGGGCGAAAACCCCAGCAGCGATATGCCTTACGGGTATAAAGGAAACGGGATGGTGAATTATTTTGACCTGCGGTTTGCAGGGGATAATATCATCTATGTCGCCGGTTTGTCCAAAGCCTATTCTTCCTACGCAGCATTCGTAACTTGTGGCGATCGCCAGATCAAAACCAACTTCCGCAACGCTTGGACTGCCATATTTTCTGGTCCTTCTCCGGTTGCGAGTTTGGCAAGTGCTTTAGCTGGACTACAGGTGAATCGTCAGGAAGGAGATGAGTTAAGAAAACAAATTTATCACTTAACTCGCAAACTGGTTACACAAGCAAGAGCCATTGGATTTGAAGTGGATAATTATGGTTACGTTCCCATCGTCAGCGTGTTAGTGGGAGATGCTCAACATATGATTGATGTCTGTCAACTTCTTTGGGAATATGGTATTTTAATTACTCCGGCTATTTTTCCGATCGTACCTTTAAATAAAAGTGCTTTAAGGTTTTCGATTACGGCTGCTAATACCGAAGAGGAGATAGACCAAGCAATCAAAGCTCTCGAAGCAGTTTGGGATTTGCTGCAAAAAAGGAAAGCTTTGCTTTGTAAGTAGGGGTAAACCATACTCAAGTATTAAGTCAGAAGTTGATTCATAAAAATTGATATATCTTTTCTCCTTGTCCCAGGAGGAATAACCCAAATGACCCATGTAACATTAGAACAGGCGATTGCCAAGGTTCCACTTTCCATTCAATCAGAGTTAAGGACAATTCTTGCCCAACATGGTGTAATTGACTCAAGTGTTGTCACCTCTTGGCTTGATCGACTTGGTATTGATATTGGTACGTTAATGATTCAGTTACTACCCGTGGCCACGTCCTATGCTAGGGTCCCAATATCGCAGTTTTATGTAGGGGCGATCGCTCTTGGTAAACCAAAATCTAAGAATCAGGTGGATTCTGGAACTCTTTATTTTGGTGCCGATATGGAATTTGTAGGGCAGGCACTTAGTTTCTCAGTTCACGCAGAACAGTCCGCCACCATCAATGCGTGGTTGCACGGAGAGACAGGTTTGCAAGCCTTAGCAATCAATGAAGCGCCATGTGGATATTGCCGACAGTTTTTACACGAGATGGCAACTGTAAATCAGGATTTTGTTATTCTCTTGAAGTCCAACAAGACACAAATAGAGCAAACTTATACTTCAAATAGACTCCCACATTTTCTACCCGAGGCATTTGGACCAGCGGATCTTGGACTCACGAGTGGATTCATGGAAACAGTATTTCATGATCTTTTGACTTGTTCTACCGATGATGTTGTGCTTGCTGCTCTATCCGCTGCCAATCAAAGTTATGCTCCCTATACGAAAAATTTTGCTGGGGTAGCGTTAAAAGATTCTCATGGGAATATATTTACAGGTCGGTACGCTGAAAACGCTGCTTTTAATTCATCCATGTCTCCGATGGAATCTGCTGTGACCTACATGAATATGAATAGATCTCCTCAATCACTATTCGACATTTGTGATGCTGTTTTAGTTGAAGTGGAAACTACCATTAGTCAAAGATCTGTCACTGAAGTCTTCCTTTCTTCTATCGCTCCCAAGATCGAGCTGAGGTACGCCCCTGCAACTTTCTCAAGTAATAAGTTAGGACTTACGCATTGACCGAAACTGAATAATGTGTGTTCAAGCCCAAGGGTTATTATTCTGTGGTACGATGAAAAACACAATTGATTAAGAGAAAATTCTTTATGTCTACTGAATTAACAAACGAACAAGTATTTAAGCTGCTTTGCATTGAAGTCATTGAATCTCTGGGATTCGCACACTTTGCTCCTACCATTTTACTGTATGAGATGACCAATCCCGGATTTATAGATTGGTGTGAACAGATGGTTTTTATTGATGATGATGGTAAGCTCGATGAAGGAGAAAAATTCTTATTAGATTGGATGAAACAGAACCTAGGAAACTTGGATCTGATACGTGAATTAATGCCCGTTGCTGAGCGTCTAGAAATGAAAATAAAGTCCTAATTTTAGGTATTTAACTTCAAATTCTAATCATTAGAATCGTCCTAAAACTTGCGGATATTCCGTACTTAGTGGGCTAAACTTTTGGGAAAATGCCAAAACAGTAAAGCCCGCAGTTCAATATTATTAAAATTTTTCAACCCAAATCCGCAGCGCTTAAGTAGCTTTAATTTATGATTAATTCCTTCAACTATTCCGTTAGTTGTTCCTCTTTGAAAATATCCTATGATCTCAGCAAACCACCTAGTCATTGTTTTGACACTCTTATGATAGTAAGATGATGCTTTTTTTAACCAATCAATTAATCTTAATGTTCCTTCTCCCCAATCCTTACTTTTCTCAAAAAGAGCATCAAACTCTTCTTTTAAAGAGTGCATAATTTTTATCAATGGAGAAGCTGAATTGACCTCTTTTAATTTGATTTTCTGTTGTTCAAATAGTTTTTCTTCTGCTCTTAGTAATGTATATTTGCTGCCTTTCAAACTATCAAATAATTTAGCTCTCTTCTTAGCATTGAGGGACTTTGCGACTATTTTTTGTTCAATTCTTGCCTGATTTAACTCCTCATGAATCATTTTTGTAACGTGAAATCTGTCTACTGTGACTTCAGCATTTGGGCTGATTTTTTTGACTAGTGATTTATAGTTACCAGTCATATCGATGCTGACTTCTTCTATCTGAGACAAAACCTTTTCTCCCCATGTCCGCATCACTTCCTCTACCAAAAAACAGGACGTATCAGAGTTATCGTACAGGATAATAGACCAATTCATCGATGCCGTGAAGTTCAGCAATTATGGACGAAGTGGGAAGAGATGGGTTTGTACATCTTCTTTTTACCTAAATACGGGAGCAACGCGATTTGGTGAGGTCGGATTAAAAACGTGCGAACGCTAAAAACTCATTTCAGTATAAACAAGATATTTATTACACTTAATCAAGTATTAATACTAATTCTAATTTGCTGATAATTTTAGGATATGAAGATAACTTGTTTTTTTGGGACAAAAAAAGGTAGGATTCCCGAATAGTAAAGGTTTTGATATCTGACATCAAAACAGGGAATGCCTACACTGAATGAAAAATAACATATATTCTACCTGAGATTTAAGCAAATCCTTAGAACATTTTGAAGAAAAAGTTACGAAAATTTTAGAAGTAACAAATATCCCAGATTTTGATGGACGACTTTTCAAAAACCGTGAAGAAAAAATCAGAGAATATGCATTAATTTTAGCAGGAGAATGTATTGCTTTATTGCTTCATAATCTGTCGAAATCTCCAAAATTTTTAGATAAAGCAATGCACCAAACACAGGGATGGTGGCATAATAAAACGCAAAAACATGGCTGTAAGAAGCGACGAATATTAACAGTTGGCAATGTCGAAGTAACTCTAAAACTGCCGTATGTAGTTGAACGCCAAAATCAAGCCCATAAAAACAAAAACAAACAATCTTTGCATGAAGGATTTTGTCCATTCTTAAGATATTTAGGAATGTCCGAGGGTTTAACCCCAGTTGTTTTATCAACGATTGCGAGTGGATGGTGCAATCGCAGGCTCGTTTGAAGCTGCACGTACAACACTAATTGATTGGGGAATAAATATTAGTCTAAAACGAATAGAACGCCTAACATATTATTTTGGTAAAATCGGGATAGATTTACGTAAAAATAAGTTAAATGACTTAGAATCTGGTACTTTGTCTAACTTAAATACTCTTAAAGACCAACGTGTTGTAATCGCTGCGGATGGCGGTCGTACCCGCATAAGGATTAATAAAAAAGGCAGGTTTCAAGGGCTTTGGGATGATTAATGTAAAAACCCCTTGGCTAATTGTTGCGCATCTCTCCCGAAATTTTTCGCTTTCCTCTTACGGTTGAGACTTGGGTAAAGCGGCTTTGTTTGTGCTCTCCCATTATTCAAATAGCCGTAGTTTATGATCTGTATCTAATTCGCTATTGTTTTTTCTGCCATATCCCCAACCTAAGATGCGACGATATTCACCCATAATACCACTGTCAATTAAATCATCCTCGTTGACTGCAACATTGGTATGAGATTGCGGCGCAACATAGAGCGCATCTGCAGGACAATATGCTTCACACATGAAACAAGTTTGACAGTCTTCCTGTCGAGCGATCGCAGGCGGTTGGTTGGGAACTGCATCAAAGACATTGGTAGGGCATACTTGGACGCAAACATTACAATTAATACAGAGTTTATGGCTGACAAGCTCGATCATGATACTGCTCCTGCTACAACTTTGATGCTGAGGCTGTGGTTTGAGTGGTTAGTACTGGTGGTGTAGCGATCGCATCCTTCACCCAATCCCGTCTCACCCAAAGCCTTTCTAAGCCGCCTGTGGCTTGATAATAAAGCTGATTTGGATCGGTTTCGGGATAGTCTATGCGAATATGTTCGCTGCGCGTTTCTGTGCGATGTAAAGCGCTAAAGTATGACCATCGTGCTACAGCCACAAGAGCAGCCGCTCGACGAGAAAATTCCAGATCGCGCACTGTATCTTGTTTCGGGTTCCCTTGTACTTGCTGCCACAGCAGTTCTAATTTGGCGAGGGAATCCAAAAGTCTCTGCTCACAGCGCAAGTAATTCTTCTCTAATGGAAACATCTCGGTTTGTACACCGCGCACAACTGCCTCACTATCGAATGTTTCGGAACCAGGACAGTGGGAACGTAATCCGGCTTGACCTGCTGGACGTACAACCCGTTCATGGGCATGAGCGCCCAGACTCTTGGCAAAGGCGGCTGCACCAACTCCAGCCCATTGTCCTGTAGAGATTGCCCAAGCAGCATTAGGACCATCACCCCCAGAAGCTATGCCGGCTAAAAACTCCCGCGATGCTGCATCACCGGCGGCATACAGTCCAGGAACTTTTGTACCGCAACTATCATTCACAATCCGAATTCCACCTGTACCACGGACTGTACCTTCTAAAACCAGTGTTACAGGTACTCGTTCTGTATAAGGGTCAATGCCAGCTTTTTTATAGGGTAGAAAGGCGATGAAGTGAGACTTTTCAACCAATGCTTGGATTTCAGGTGTGGCTCGATCCAAACGAGCATAAACCGGACCCTTCAGGAGGGCATTGGGCAGGAACGATGGATCGCGACGACCATTGATATAGCCACCAAGATCGTTACCTGCCTCATCGGTGTAACTAGCCCAGTAAAAGGGAGCAGCCCTTGTCACTGTGGCATTGAAAGCGGTCGAGATAGCATAGTGGTTAGAAGCTTCCATACTGGAGAGTTCGCCGCCAGCTTCCACCGCCATCAGCAGTCCATCCCCTGTATTGGTATTGCAACCTAAAGCTTTACTTAGGAATGCACAACCGCCATTCGCTAGAACTACTGCACCAGCGCGAACGGTATAGGTGCGATGATTTTGCCTCTGTACACCTCTAGCTCCAGCCACAGAGCCGTCCTCGGCTAATAACAGTTCTAAAGCCGGGCTTTGGTCGAGAATTTGCACACCAACACGCAAGAGGTTTTTGCGAAGTACCCGCATATATTCCGGACCATAATAACTCTGGCGCACGGATTCCCCATTTTCTTTGGGGAAACGATAGCCCCAATCTTCCACTAAGGGCAAACTCAGCCAAGCTTTTTCAATTACACGTTCAATCCAACGTAAGTTAGCGAGGTTATTTCCTTTGCTGTAACATTCAGATACATCTTTTTCCCAATTCTCTGGAGAAGGTGCCATGACGCTATTTCCACTGGCAGCAGCTGCACCGCTCGTACCTAGAAAACCTTTATCAACAATGATGACTTTGACACCTTGGGCTGTAGCTGCCCATGCTGCCCATGCGGCGGCAGGACCACCACCAATTACCAGCACGTCAGCAGTTAATTGTAGTTCAGTGTCACTATAGGCTGTAAGCAATTGCTTTTCCTCCTTGTGGGCAGTCAAGTTCATACTTTGCTACTTTGAGCGGCTTCTTGTGGCAAAAATCTACCTGCCTGCATTTTCCATAACCTATAGTAAGCACCGCTCTTTGCCAGGAGTTTAGTGTGGGTATCATCTTCAACAATGCGACCTTGGTCAAATACTAAAATGCGGTCTACATGGGCGATGGTGGACAAGCGATGAGCCACCACAATAGTTCTCAATCAAGATAACAGACCAGAAAATAATTCTCGACGCACTCAGTTCACAGCCCCATCATGCAACACCAAATTTGAATACTGCAATTCAAAGCCGATTACCAGATAGTATTCAAAAAGGACAGCACAAAATTGCCATCTATTTTAGCGATTGCCCAAAGGGCTGACGCCAAAGGTGTATCGGCAAACTTTTCGAACTACTGAAAGTAAAAAAAGTGCAATCTAACCCACCTTCCGCACCCAGAACTGTCACACCCAAACAAAACCAGCCAAATTAGTACAGATGAACTGTATTGAGAAGAGTTTATTAAAGCTAAATAAGAATTAATACTATTAAGCTAAATGAAAAACCTCCTGAAAAAGGCTCAATCTCTGGGCTTTGACCTCGTTGCTCAATCTTCTGCCACGCAATGTGTTTCTTGAAAGAGGGTTAGACGGCTGGATCTTTTATTTTTTGGATCTCCCTAATCACGCTTTTATCCCCCCTATGAACGGTTACGATCAAACTCGGTGTTCTGACCATTCAAAAATATGACAATGCTGTAAGACTTTTTCATAGTAAAACATAGATTCATCTAGTAGAGGTATTAACTGCTCTGGTAAATTTTTCTCCTTCTTTTCATAGGGGAGAAATGTTTGGGACGATCTTAAAGTTTCATACCAAGGTTCTGAACTGCTAAACGCAGAATTAGCATATAATTGTGTATACAATAAATTGGAATCTTCTAGATTTGCTTTCCATGTCAACATCCTTTTATCAAATGCAATTTCTAAGTTTTCACACAGCCATTGCAAAGCAGAAGGAGGGTTTTTAACTATATCATCTGAGTGAATAACTAAAGGTATTTGTCCTGTAATAACTTCAATCTGTTGGAAAACTTGATAAAGTGTTTTCATCCCAATCGTTTGTTGTGTAAATGGTTCTGTGATACCTGACTTTTTCTCCGCTATATCCAAAGAGAAAATAATATCTTTGGGATGCCTTATTAAAAAGAAGTTAGTTAGTTTTTTTGCCCAATCTATTCCAAATTCAGATCTATAGTCACCTGTGATCATTTTTTGAAATGAGAATAATTTTCCGTCCGGTAAATTTCCAGTTATTTTTTCTATAACTTTCTTGATGTCCGTTTCAAAATTATTTTGCGCCAATAATTGCTTTAAGTTTTCTTCTTCTAACGTACGACTGTTAGTAGTCGTGTAAGTTGTCATAAAGACATATGGAGCGAATAGAGGCTCATCATAAACAATACACCCATCCAAATTCTCAAAAGCACGACTAATGACAGTCGAACGACTTCTAGGACAAGCCCACATAGCTATATGTTTGTTTGTTTTCATTTTGGATTAGATTAGAATGTCAATGTGAAATTTTATTTGTAAAGAGAGTCTGATTCTCCCGAACTTGCTATGTAAAACTGTTAGGAAATAATTAGTGTAAGCTTGATCGGGCTGGAGTTTGAGTTTTTGATAGAATGATTTTTATCATTCTTCGCAATCAGGATTTTTGGGCATTTTATCTGTTCCCTACATACTAAGTTTGGTTGATTTGAGAGCTGATTTATAAAATAAATCTTAAGAGCTTGATTAATTTATTTCTAGCGCTGGCTCCCCAACCTACACAGACTTAATCTTTAGTTTATAAATCAGATCTGAAAATCTAAACAGACTGATGAGCAAAATCAATCTAAAAATAGATTAATTAAAGCTTTTATTGGAAATTTTTTGCTTATGATGATATCACCGTTGATTATAATACTAATAATGCTATGATTGTGTCAAGTGTATATTTATTATATCCCGCATTCCTCCCCCATGTGAATGATTATCATTTTTATTTGCTTTTCAGGAGGCGATCGCGATATTGTTGCTCATAGTAGTCCATGCCAAGGTCAACATAGTTTCGAGAGAGCGAAAAATTTCGGGACAGGTGGGCAAGAATTAGCCAAGGGGTTTTTACATTAATCATCCCAAAGCCCTTGAAACTTGGTAGACGCAAGTTCGGTGTAACGAACAGTATGCTGAATATTTTTATGCCCCAAATAACTCTGAATTGTTCGCGTATCAATACCTCGATTCGCCAGATAATAACCTGTTCCAAAGGCAGCATATGAGCATGAATAGGGAAAGGCAAACCAGCTAACTCACCAGCCCGTTCAACAATGCCGGCGATCGCATCATGTGCCAACGGGCCACGTCGAGAAGACTGGAAAATATAGGAGAACGAATTTCTTCAGAGTAAAGAGGATGAGTAGATGGAGTACCTTTTTTAACCCACTTCACGTAAATTGTGCCACTATTCCAATCTATTTGTTCCCAGCGCAGAGATGCCACCCATAGTCACTGCACCCCACCCCTAACCCCTCAGAGTTTACGCTTAGGGGAGACAAAGCGTCGCTTTGTTGGGGTGGGGTTCTTGAAATTTAGTAAGTAATCAAGCGGACATGATATCATGGGGCTGATGCTTAACAGCACCACTTTTAATTGATATATGACTCTTTCAGTAGAATCCAACATTGAGCCATCTTATCGCGTTGTGTCCCTCATCTCCCCCGAAATTTTTTGCTCTCTTTGAAATTCCGGTAACAAGAGTGATGAAAGCCGATCAGAATCGTTATGATCTCACTCAAACACAGACTGTGATCGCGCTTTCTTGTTTGCAGCCCATTAGCCAACAGTTGCCGCTCCCACTGTGATTCAAAGGTTTGACAGAAGCCATCGACAGAACATAATAGTTCTTCTAGAGTGAACATGGGGCAAGCAGATGGATGAGAATTTAGCACTTTCAGTTTACCTGTTTTGCCCCCTTTCTTATCCCGAACTCACGTTAATTAGGTACGCAAATTAAAATTTTCATTCTTCCTGTCCGAAATATTAACTATTTTCTTCCTCCTGACTTTTGAATGCGTGACTTTTGACGAACCCGAAGGGGCTGAGCCTGGCATTTTTTCATGCGATTCAACTTAGAACTCAGGTCTATTAAACACCCACAATTGTCTTTACCGTTATTGATTCATCATCCAATCTATTTTTAGATTTTTCTAGATCAAAGTTTTCTGGAAACACGTAGGTTCCAAATAATCGGTCAATGAAAGTAAACATAGAACTCAAATTTCTTCCTTTTGTATCAAGATGATGCAAAGTGTGAACACGGGGCGTGACATAAATCCATTCCATTATTCCTAACCAGGAGTTCCATTTCACATTGAGGTGTATCCAATTATTATGAATCACCTGATGCACTGCCACTACAGACATAACTTCTGAGGGAATGTCCAGCAGTGGAAACCACAAAGATGTAACAGTGTATAAAAGTCCGCCAGTAAAGCTATCTTTGTTTCCACTCAGCCACCATGATTGCTTTGTTGAATGATGCCATTTGTGGGTCAACCAGAGATACTGATTACTATGCATTGTCCTGTGTAATAGATAGTCAGTTAAGTCCTGCAATATATATGCGGTGATGATCCTCAGCCAGAGAGGCACATACATTACTCCTGCAAAAGTTGCTGACTCTCCCATAAATAGAGAAGTCAATAGTTTTATAATTACCACAGAAACGTATGCATAAATAATTCTAAAGACGAATGATATTCCTGCCCATCCCAATTCCTGAAAAAATTTATCTTTGTATTTAATCTCATGTAAAGGAGAGCGAATTTCCCAAAGCCAGAAGACTGCACCTGTAAGAAAAATTATAGTCAAGTCTCTTAATAGCATTAATATTGTATCTATCATTGGTAACTTTAATGTATAGTAGTTAAGTACAGTATTTCATAAAATTGTCATCACTTCTGATAAGCACATCCGTGACTTACTTCGATGCTCCCCTATTGTTGATGGTAGCTGTGGTATGTGCTGCCATAAGTTCTCCGACTGGTTACAGAAGTCATCGACATCACAGAATATTTGTGTGATGTGGAGCCGAGATACAATTGTAGACATAGCCGCCGAGACCTAGTTTTTCTGTGTTATTTTGAGTCTCGGTGTTTTTTTGTGACTTTTTGCCGATTCTTAATCAATCTTAGCGATCGCACAACACCAGCCCAGTTAACCAAATTCCTATCTAGTAGGCTTTTTAAGCTTTTCTATCCGTCGCACTCACGTTGTATTAAGCCGCCAGTGTGGGTGAGCGCGTTCGCGCCCTTCGTCCCGCAAGGAAGGTGGTAAATGGGTACTTAAGGTAAACAAATCGAACCCAAAGATTTGTTTAACTGTCTTAACTATCTCTTGCTTTTTATAAAACTTTGAGGTAATAAAACATTGTGTGTGTTAGCTAAATACACTCACATGTACTCCCACGAAAATTGTATGGCTTAATTTATGCTGCGCTCCAATTGAGCGCACTGACTGGCGACAGAGAATAGGAGCCACAAAACTCTCGACAGTTCCTTCTGCCGTCAAAGTTATGAACACATTTCAACAATACAATTCATGAAAAAGCTCAGTTCGTTAGTTCTGGCAGCACTCTTGTTTGTCAGTACATTCCTATGTATGACCACTGTTGCATTAGCAAATACAACTGACAATTATCTGAAGAATGAAAAGCTTTCTGGGCAATTTAGTGTTCCGGTTAAGTTGGACGCAAGAGTGAGATTTACCAACAGGACTAATGAATCGATACCTGAGACGTTCACAACTCTTGGGAAATGGGCTGCTAGCAATGACATTGTCAACCTCAGTCCTAATGGTATAGAGACAAACACAATTACTTTTCCTCCACATAAAGGTTTAACTTTTGTGGCGAATAAAACTATTGGCACAAACAACGACAACGCCGATGGTATTATCGTCAAGTGGTCTGCTCCAACTAAGGTTAGTGCAACTGTTCCAGCGAGTTATGCCACTGCTATTAACTTCCCGGCCGGTCTAGATGCCGACTTTGTAGCGATTGGCGATTTCAATGGCGACAGTAAGCTTGACCTTGCTGTGACAAATTGGTTCGACAATAACGTCTCGGTCTTACTGGGAAATGGTAATGGCTCTTTTGGCGCAGCGACTAACTTCCCGGTCGGTACTAATCCCGTCTTTGTAGTGACTGGGGATATGAATGGTGACGGCAAGCTTGACCTTGCTGTTGCAAATTTTAGTAGCAATAACGTCTCGGTCTTACTAGGAAATGGTAATGGCTCTTTTGGGGCGGCAACTAACTTCCCGGTCGGTACTAACCCTTACTCTGTAGCGATTGGGGATGTGAATGGCGACAGTCAGCTTGACCTTGCTTTTACAAATTGGGTCAGCAATCAGGTCTCGGTCTTACTGGGAAATGGTAATGGCTCCTTTGACGTAGCGACTAACTTCCCGGTTGGTACTTATTCGATTTCTGTAGCGATTGCGGATTTCAATGGCGACAGTAAGCTTGACCTTGCTGTTACAAATTGGGTCAGCAATCAGGTCTCGGTCTTACTGGGAAATGGTAATGGCTCCTTTGGCGCAGCGACTAACTTCCCGGTCGGTACTAATCCCATCTTTGTAGCGACTGGGGATGTGAATGGCGACAGCAAGCTTGACATTGCGGTTGCAAATACTAGCAGCCATCACGTCTCGGTCTTACTGGGAAATGGTAATGGCTCTTTTGGGGCACCGGCTAACTTTCCGGTCGGTACTAATCCCTACTCTGTAGCGATTAGGGATGTGAATGGCGACAGTAAGCTTGACCTGGCTGTTACAAATTATAGTAGCAATAACGTCTCGGTCTTACTGGGAAATGGTAATGGCTCTTTTGGCACAGCCACTAACTTTCCAGTCGGTAGTAATCCCGAATCTGTAGCAATTGCGGATTTTAACGGCGACAGCAAGCTTGACCTGGCTGTGACAAATTCTGGCAACAATAACGTCTCGGTCTTGTTGAATAACTCTCAGGGACTTCCAGAAAATAAAATATAGAACAACCTCCCACATAGTAATGATAATAATTATTATGTGCAGGGGGTGGAAGTCGCATCCATCGGGTGTCACTTCCATCATCTTTGTATAAATAAGCTCACTCTTGAACTCAGCTATGGTAATCAAGAATTTATGTCCTGACGGAGTGACACCAATCTGGAACAAAAGCCAGATGGAATCCTTTCTTGTAGAGGAGTGTCTTCCTGCCTGGGTACGCACTAGCTACTCAACATTTGTGGAAACAATCAGCGATCCTACCTTCCCTTGCTTCTGGGGAACTATCGGGGAACAGAAGGGAATGATTCGATACCTGATTGCCTCATCTTTAACCGAGCCAAGGGTGGTTGAGCATACGCTTGAGGGTGTCTACAACTATATTGATGAAGTTAATGAAAATGAATTGCTTCAGCACGAGGATGCTGATCTTCTGACACTTGTTATCTTTTTCCCACCTGAACCAAAGGTTCTGACAGTAGAGAAATATGCACGTCAGGCATTTGACTTTTTAAATGCGTTGCATAGCCTTGATGCGGTATCTTGTCCCTGCCATTGGTCTGCCGATCCGCAGTCTCCTAACTGGTCTTATTCTCTAGGAGGGTGTGCCTTATTTGTTAGTGTCTCCACTCCAGCAAATCAAAAGCGGCGATCGCGCCACCTCGGATCGGGAATGACTTTTGTCATCACACCTGTTGAAGTTCTCTTGAGAAAACACGGTGGCGAGAATTCGAGCATTTTTCGCCGCGTCCGCGAGTACGACGGCATTCCACCTCACCCTAACTTATTAATTATGCCTGGGAGTAGCAAAGTCGGTAACGAACTGACAGTGCAAGTGCTTCCGGATGATAACGATAGCGACATCTCATTTGACTTTCAGTATAAATTTAAGGATTAGCCAACAACCAATGACCATCCAACTTGTACAAAACAATTTAGAGTATAGCTTTGTAACCGTAAACGAAACTTCTGATTTTGTGGAAAAGACAATAAATGTCTTCGAGCAAGCATACCCAAAATTTTTGATACATGATGTCTGGGCAGATCCATATTCCCTAGCTTTATTTGAAATTTATCCAGAATTGCAGTTTGGCTTAGTAGAAGCTACTACACAGCGTATGATAGCGCAAGGAAACTGTCTTCCTTTAGCATGGGAAAGCCGTTTTGATCAGTTACCGG
Source organism: Heteroscytonema crispum UTEX LB 1556 (assembly GCA_044006015.1). GTDB lineage: Bacteria > Cyanobacteriota > Cyanobacteriia > Cyanobacteriales > Nostocaceae > Heteroscytonema > Heteroscytonema crispum. The sequence goes on along the minus strand of JBIPDF010000012.1, from coordinate 223,085 downwards.
AGGAAGGTTGTGACTGGGCTTTAGCTAAGGGATTTGAAGATCGAGAACAGAACCGCCAGCCTAATGCCTTATGTGCAGTATCGATTTCAATCCTACCGGAGTATCAAGGCAAAAATTTAAGCCAGTATATGATTGAATACATGAAAGAACTTGCCCAATCCCACGGTTTTAGTTCGCTGATCATGGCTGTACGTCCAAGCCTGAAACATCTTTACCCACTTACACCCATAGAGCGTTATATTACCTGGCAGGATAAAAATGGTCTTCTATTTGACCCTTGGTTACGAGTTAATGTCAAACATGGGGCTAAAATTGCAGGCATATGTTTTAAATCCACGACAATTCGCGATACTATTGCTGGTTGGGAAAATAGAGTCGGAATGCGTTTTCCAGAAACTGGTGACTATATTATTTCCCAAGGATTAGTACCTGTCAAAATTGACTATGCCAACAATATGGGAATATACATCGAGCCTAATGTATGGTTATACTACGACATACATTAATATCAACTAAATCCTAGAGATTGCGAGGAAATAAAACAGATGCTTACAGCGAAATAAAAACAAAGTAATGTTTTATACACCAATTTTCTGGGACACCGCATCTGCCAATACTTCAACTACCAATTACTACAAGCGAGGAAAAATCAAATATTATGATAAATCTCGAACAATTTCGCCAAGAGATGGAGGATTGGATTATCAATGTTGTCAGCATTCCCAATCCTCTTACAGGAAATTTTCCACCCTGTCCTTACGCCAAGGCAGCTTGGTTGAATAACCGTGTTAGTCTTCGTTGGTTTCATGGACCTGAACTGCCAGAGCTTCTAATGGAACAGATAAAAACATGGAATGATGACTTTGAGATGGTGCTTTTTGGCTGCGACCCGCAAAACCTAGATGCACAGAGGTTGAAAAAGTACATTACGGAGGCGAATTATGTATTACAAGAATACGATTTGATAGCTTTAGCATCGCCGCATCCAGACGAACAGTATATCGCTAATAACGCGAATAACGTGAATGACGTAATCATAAGTCACCCCAAGTACGTCTTCGCAATAGTACAGTCATTGAGTCGGTTACAAGAGGCTAGTGATGAATTATTGAGATTGGGATATTTTCAGTACTGGTCTGAAGAAAAATTAGCTGGAGTTAATAGGCGGAGGGAGCTTGTCAAGAAACTTTCTTCTAGCCAGAGAAAGAACATAGAAGCCGCTGAATAATTCCTACTTACCATTGATGGTTGCAGCAGTATTAACCTTATTATGGCGAGACGATCCACTAAATCCTTTGGATTGCAAGGAGATAAAAGAGATGCTTACAGCGGAACAAAAACAAGCTTACGTAAATGATGGTTATTTCACCCTTGAAGAAACTGTACCAAAAGCGTTAGTTGAAGAAATACGGCATGAAGTAGAACTTATTACTGAACAAAAACGTGGGGGAGTATTGCCGGGTGACTATGAATGGTGGTCTGATTATACTATCCCTGATCCAATTAAGTATCAAAAGATAATTCAGAGGCTTTTAGAGCTTCCTACTGTGATGGAATCAGTGCAAGCTCTAATTGGCTCTGATATCTTCCTATTGATTAGCGATCTAGCAATAATTCGTGCGGGTACAGGATACATTGCTTGGCATCAAGATCATGGATATGTAGTTGAAGTATTGAACGCACTTGCATCCAAGTCAACAAAAGAGTTAAATGACGATGATCTTCGGTTGTTGGTTCCAGTAGCCAATCAAGCTACGGTATTCATAACTATATACTTACAGAATACCGATAATGCTATGGGTGCACTGCGAGTTATACCAAGTAGCCACCGATGGGAACACTCATTAGATCCGTCTTCTGCTAATTCACTAGATAGAGAAATATGTCTTCCACTTCCTGGAGGAGCAGCAATGTTTTATACACCAACTATATGGCACACCGCAGCTGCCAATACTTCAACTACCAATTACTGGACACTAACTCTGATTTTTACAAAAAACAACATCGAACCGCTGTTGGTGGATGCTTTGAAAGGGAGAATCTAGCGATCGCAGGCTCAACCATAAACTTAAAATAAAGTTTCAGGCAACTTTTATTTACGCAATTTTGAAACTATTCACATTTTTCTGTACTAGCCCGAACTTACAGCAATTTTCAGGTAAATAGACCACAGTGATTGAACCAACCGAAGGCATCATCTTCGGTAATATAATTGACAGCAAGAGCCATTGCTTGGTCGAGTGATTCCAGTGTGCGTGCTTCACAGGAACGGAGAAATTGCTTCAGTTTCGACCAACACAGTTCTATAGGAGATAAATCTGGAGAGTAAGGCGGCAAAAACTTAACTTTTGCACCGACGGACTCAATTGCAACCCTTACACGTTCGGCGTGATGAACTTTCAGGTTATCCATGACCACAATCGCCCCTTTCCACAACTGAGGTGCTAAGACTTGAGTGACATAAGTGAGAAATACTTCAGGATTTATACTTCCTGGCACAGTCATGGCTGCAATCAGTCCATCAAGGTTTAAAGCACCAACTAAAGAAACGTTTCCACCCTTGCTTCCAGGCATACTACCAACCGCTCGTTCGCCATCTACTGTTCTAGCGAACAACCGTGACATTGATAAATTTAATCCCGCTTCATCGACAAATATGAGGTTTCGGACATCAATCCGATCTAAACTTCGGCGATAATCATGCCTTAACTCTTGCACTCGTGGGGTATCTTGCTCGCTGGCATAAAGACTTTTTTTTTACACGTAAGCCTAATTTTTCGACCGCTCGATGCATTGTCGTAATACTCACTCTAATCCCTGTGCGTTCTTCATAGCGATGCCTGCGGCGGGCTACGCCTACGCATAATTCTTTGAGTAACAAATCATTTTTTCCTTCAACCAAAGACTGGATAAGCGATAGATGCTCGTTTATTATTGTCGGCTTTTGGGGGAGCAACGCGATTTGGTGAGGTCGGATTAAAAACGTGCGAACGCTAAAAACTCATTTCAGTATAAACAAGATATTTATTACACTTAATCAAGTATTAATACTAATTCTAATTTGCTGATAATTTTAGGATATGAAGATAACTTGTTTTTTTGGGACAAAAAAAGGTAGGATTCCCGAATAGTAAAGGTTTTGATATCTGACATCAAAACAGGGAATGCCTACACTGAATGAAAAATAACATATATTCTACCTGAGATTTAAGCAAATCCTTAGAACATTTTGAAGAAAAAGTTACGAAAATTTTAGAAGTAACAAATATCCCAGATTTTGATGGACGACTTTTCAAAAACCGTGAAGAAAAAATCAGAGAATATGCATTAATTTTAGCAGGAGAATGTATTGCTTTATTGCTTCATAATCTGTCGAAATCTCCAAAATTTTTAGATAAAGCAATGCACCAAACACAGGGATGGTGGCATAATAAAACGCAAAAACATGGCTGTAAGAAGCGACGAATATTAACAGTTGGCAATGTCGAAGTAACTCTAAAACTGCCGTATGTAGTTGAACGCCAAAATCAAGCCCATAAAAACAAAAACAAACAATCTTTGCATGAAGGATTTTGTCCATTCTTAGAGACTGTTAAAATATAATGAAGTTGCATCTAAAAAGCTTCCTCTTGGTAGTGGTGCAGTTGAAAGTTTAATTCGTCAAGTCGTTAACTTACGTATGAAAGGCAACAGTAAGTTTTGGTTAAAAGACAATGCAGAAATTATGTTACATCTGCGTTGTCAATGGATAGCGGGAAGCTGGGATAATTTTTGTGATTCTATCTTTAATTCGTTGATCAAGCCTATAAATGCTTAATTATTTTATACTTTAATTCCCACCTCAAGAAAATTTCGACATATTTGATACCAAGTATCAAATACTTGTTACAGATATTTTTGGAAATAATTGTCAAATACCTTGCTAGTAATCTTTTTGAGATATCTTATCAAGATCAATTATCCTGTGACGCCGGATATTTATTGTAAATAAAGTTACATAGTACTGAAATGAAATTTTTAGCGTTCGCACGTTTTTAATCCGACCTCACCAAATCGCGTTGCTCCCCTTATGGTGAACCATCAGCATCAGAAGCACCATATATTTATAGAAGTCAAGCAAAAAATGGTACTTGCTCTTTTTATGCTTACGCTACTGTCTACGTAATTAAGAAGAATAAGCGAGTCACCTTAGCCATCAAAGCTATTCGCCAACAAGACACAAAGGTAGCAATTATTACTGATGTTTGAGCACTAATTGAGCCAATTAAGTTGAAAATTGAGCGGTTGTATTTAGATAGGGAATTCTTTTGTGTTCCAGTGATTCGTTGGTTGCAAGCTTTAGATATCCCATTTGAAATGCCAGCTATTATTCGAGGCAAATCTGGAGGAACTAGACAGTTAATTAGAGGTAGACGCAGTTACAAAACATCTTACACTTGAAATAGTGATAAATATGGGTCGGTTACTTTTCAAGTATGGATAGTTTGTACTTATAAAAACGGTAAAAGACGAGCTCATGGACGAGAATTCTTTATCTATGCAATCTATAAAGTCCAGTTATCTTTACAGCTTATACATGATGACTATCGTCTTCGTTTTGGGATTGAGAGTAGCTACCGGATGAAAAACCAGTGCCGAATTAGAACTACTATTAAAAATCCCACCATTCGCTTTCTATTTGTAGCTTTAGCGTTTTTAATTATTAATATTTGGATTTATCTAATATGGCATTATCTTAGCCGTTTAAAAAGAAGTTCCAGACAAGTTTTCTCTCATCTATTTACCCTTAAACAGATGCTTGAATTTTGACGTCAAGCCGTAGACCGCAACTATGGGGTAGCCTGGGAAGTTTGTTTACCATCTGGCTGATTTTGATTGATTTTTGCAGTTCATAAATCAGCCAATCTTATCATTTCTCCCAGACGTTCAGCTTTTTCCATTCCTCGAAAAACGGTATCCTACACTACTATTTTTTAGCGATGGCTACGCCCGCCGCAGGCATCGCAAAACTTTTCGGTCTACTGATTGTCTTAACCTCTCACAGGTGCTTTGCGGGCAACATGAACAGCAGAAAGAAACGAGAGTTGTACGCTATCTCCAAATTTTTCTAGCTTCTCCCGCAATCCTGCAAATAGTAACTCAAAAGCTTGTGGCTCTAGTCTCCCAGAGGTACTCAAAAGCTTGAGGTAGTCATCAATGCTATAGGTGACTTCACAGGCAGTTTGCTCGACAACTAACTCTTTGAAACAATTGGAGTCTAAAATCTCTTGTCCAAACCCCCTCAAAATCTCCGCTTGAATCTGGGCACCTTCATATCGAACAAGGGAGGGCGCATAAGCTTGATACACTTCCTCGATCACTTGGTAAACTTCGTATCTCGGTTCTGGGGTCAGATTCCATAGCAGGATAAGAAAACCGTTATCGCACATTGCCGATGCTGCCTTGGTATATCTAATCTCTGGCGGTATCCAGTGAAAGGCATTGGCAGATAGAACGGCATTGAACTGTTTTGCTTCTAGTTCCCACTCCTCAAATGAAGTATTGCAAATTGTAACTATTGGATATCGATCACAGTTGTGTTGTGCCAAATGACAAAAATCCTGGTTTGGCTCAATACACGTCATTGAAAAACCAAATTGAGCAAAAGCCACCGTCGCATTTCCTGGACCACAACCAACCTCAAGAATCGATGCATCTCAGGAAAGTTGGGCTAAAGCCACAGACCGATCAATTAGTTCCTTTGGATAGTGCGGTCTTGCATTGTAATAAACATCAGCAACAGGAGAATACCAAGTCCTTCGCTGTTCCAAATCTATAGAAGCTCTGGCATTTATTTCTTGTCTAAAGTCTTGCATCAGCTGGGGCGTGTCAGCTTTTGAGTCCAATTTCATTTTAGAACCAGCAAGGGTTCTGTCAAAATTTTTATTAAGGTTATTTTGAGTATTTTAACTGATTGACAAAAGGCACTTTATTTTAACCTCTCACGAATGGCCCGCCACTGAAGCGCCCTTGGTTCCCTGAGTGTGCAATGTGGCGTTGTAGCGATCGCCAAAGCCAACATTATGTTTAAGAAGTCATTTATCAAGTAAACATTAAATTCAAATAGGGTGCGTTATCGCAATTTTCTCTGTTGATGAAACATATATTTTTGCCCTGGACTGGGCATTGCGGAGTCTCGACTACAGGATTTATATGTATCGCGATTAACGTGAAATGATATTAGGCGCATTCAAGAAATGTAATTTTTGATTAATTAACGAATTCGGAAAGTACGGCACTATCATCATGGTGCGTTATAAATTCTCTGTAACGTTGCACTTAATAGCCCTACGACTAAAGTCGCGGTTACATGAACAAAGCCTGCGCTCAAGTCAGCTATAGCTATAGCCATTTGTATTATAGCTATAGCCATTTGTATTAGGACGCTGCTTGCTTGAGAAGGATTTCAAGGCATCGCGTAAGTTATCCGAATTATGTAACTGTTTGCGAATCCGACTTTTCAACCTAGCCCAACATTTTTCAATGGGATTGAGGTCTGGTGAATAAGGCGGCAAATATAGAAGTTGACACCCTGCGTCTTGGATAAGTTGGGCAATCCGACCGCCATGATATTTGGTTGCATTATCCACAATCACCCACTCACCGGGACGCAAAACAGGAATCAAGCATGTTTCTAGCCAGGTCTCAAACACCGTGCGGTTACACGCCCCCTCGACTGTAAATGGGGCAATCAATTGACTATCTCGGTACCCAGCAATCATATTAATGCGACCCTGCCGCCGACCCGACTTGAGGTCGCAAAAACGTTCTCCTGCGGGTGAGTAACCGTAGCCGTAATTATCTGGTTCATCCATTCCAGATTCATCGACATAGACCAGGTGTGGTGCTTTTGGGTTCTCCAGTTGACCTAGAAAGGCTGTCCGTTTAGCTTCATCTGGTTGGCAGTAACCAGATGTTTTTTTTTCCGGGTATGTCCAATCTTCTGCAATGCCCGTGACATCGTGCGTTGACTAATCTCTCCATTCCATAGCTCTACCATTTCTGTTTGAGTTTTATCACCATTTGCTTTGACAAATGCCCGAAACTTTTCCCAATCAGTTATTCTGCTACGCTTTTGCCATCCCTGTTTTGGCTTTGGCTTGATATCACCAGTTTGCGCTTTACGCTGACACCATAAGTTAATTGTATTGCGACTGATATTGAACAGTTGACTTGCTTCCCTCTTCTTGAGACCGTCCAACTCAATCGCTTGCATTACCTTTAGCCGGAAATCATCACTGTAGGGTTTAGCCATCTATGTCTCGGTAGCAACAGTCCGAATACTTATAGTTTATGTCCTAACACCACTGGCTACAGCTATAAAATAATATTTTCTGGAACTTGCAGTTTCTTAGCTTTGTGGAATAATCCATTATCAACCTGAATAATGTTGAGGCTATCAGCATGAGTTGCAGCAAATTCCGTCAAGAATTGCTGATAACATTCAGTATCAACGTGAGAAAACTGCCAAAAGAAACTTTCACCTGTAAGTGGCTCAACTGCACCATAAAGCCAAAAGGCCTTAAATTGCCATTGACAGTCTCCAACAGGCTTCACACCCTTCAAGGTAATTCTTCGTCCTTCAATTGTTTTTAGTCCAAACCTACTTTCATCCTGTACAAAGTAACGAATGTTTTGATAGCTTGGTAAGACAATAGCCGCATATTGAACAATCAGTTGTAAATCGTCGCCGAGTTTTTTTTAAAGTCTTCCAGTTTTTGTGTATTTTGTTTGCAATTGCGAGGACGTGCCACTTTCAATTTGGCTTTGAGTCGATAACGTACTAAATGATGTACCGTCGCATATTCAGCCTCGACTCCTAATACTGTAGCTAGCCTTGATTGGATTTGCTTATACCCTGGAAATCCTATTTCCGGTTCTGCGAGCTGTTTGTTGAGGCTTTCCACTGCCCAGTTGGGTATTACTCTTGTTCGACCTGGACTTACCCCAAACTCAAGCATCCTGTCCATTCCTCCTTCTCGGTAATCTGCTAACCACCTTTGTACTGTACCTCGATGCTTTCCTAATATTTTAGCGATCGCACTGACGCTGATTTTTTGAGTTTTTATCATGTACAGCACTTGTACCCGTTGTTTAAGCCTTGCATTATCCTGTTGACGTAGCAGTGCCTCTAGTTCATTTGTACTCTCTTGTATCTCGATATGCGTTATCCCTGCCATCACACATCCTTAATACCACCTCTCTATACCTTTACCATCTGTCGCATTCTTTTTTCAAATCGGTATAACTAGTTGCTCAGAATCGCTCATTGGGTCATCTTACCGCATTGCCAGTCCCATCTCCCCCGAAAAAAATCGCTCTCCTTATGCTGACGGTTTGGTTCAATTTACGAGACCGTTCTTTTTTACCATTAAACTGTACCCTACAGATAGCCGCTTAATAACTGTACAGTTCATTCTCAATAAGCACCCAAATTTTTCCAGGGGTCTGTGCCCCTCACTCCTTTAGCTAGATGGGTTTAGAGGCGATTGTCGCCCCTTGAACCTAAAGTATCTAGATGAATCAGGATTTTGTCTGTGGAGTGAACCAGGCTACACCTATTACTTTAGAGGTGAGCAAAAACGTTTGGAACAAACAAAACGTCGTGGTCGCAGACTAAGTATTATTGGCTTTCTTCAACCTTTGATCAGTTTTGTTTATGGTTTGGTGATCGGAGGCGTTAACCGCAAGTCTTATATCCAAATAATCGAGCAAGAAGCGGCTGATGCTCAAAGAACCGGACGTACTAGGGTAATTGTGCAGGATAACGGGCCTATACACCGATGCAAAGAAGTACAAAAGCTATGGTCAAAATGGGAACAGATGGGTTTGTACATCTTCTTTTTACCCGAATATTGCTCCGAAATGAACCCCATTGAATTGGAGTGGCAACACCTTAAGAAAAATGAACTATGTGGGCAAATATTCGATGATGAGCTAGACCTTGCTTACGCTGTAATTGATGGTATTCAAGCCAGGGGAAAAAAAGGAAACTACAGTACGGAGCGTGTCAAATTTAACTCCAATTCTTCAGGTGAAATTTTTGTTACATATTTATAAATTTTCCCACCCACCTACTTAATGTTAGAGGATGTTTGAAAAGTCGGGAATGCAGTAAAAAAGCTCTCTCAGTATAAGCTGTGAATAGAAAGAACACAGCACCGAGAGAGTAGCATGAGTAAAGCATACCCCAGTAATTTGACCCATGCCCAATATCAATTTCTCAGTGAGATGATTCCAGAAGCAAAAAAAGGTGGACGTAAGCGTGAAGTCGATATTTGGTATGTCATTAACGCGATTTTTTACATTTTGGTAGAAGGGGTGCGATGGCGAGCGCTACCAGGGGACTTTCCCGCTTGGCAAACTGTATACACGTACTTTCGTAACTGGCGCAGGGATGGAACTTGGATGAAAATTCATGATAATCTGCGAGAATGGACAAGAATCGAAGAAGAACGCCATCCAAGTCCGTCAGAAGCCATCATCGATAGTCAAAGTGTCAAAAGTGCAGCGATGGTGAGTCAATCCGTTGGTTTTGATACAGGCAAGAAAATTAAAGGACGCAAGCGGTTTATGACCGTTGATACGTTGGGATTAGTGCTGCGGGTGTTGGTCACCGCCGCCAATGTGCCAGAGCGCTCAGGTGGTAAACAAGTGCTCAAGCGCCTCAAAGAAATGGGTCATAAGGTTTCTCGCTTGACGACCATTTGGACTGATGGCGGTTTTGATGGTCCAGCCTTCATGATGTGGGTGATGGACACTTGCCGTTGGATTGTGCAGGTGGTGCTGCGACCAGAGCAAACTAAGGGGTTTGTCTTGCTCAAAAAGCGATGGGTGGTGGAGCGCACTTTCGGCTGGCTGATGGGGTGTCGCCGATTGGTTAGAGATTACGAACTTCTACCCGAAACATCAGAGACTTTTATTTACCTTGCCATGATCCGGATCATGGTGAGGCGATTAGCATAAAATTTGACCATTCAAAACTTTTCAAACACCCTCTAAGGTTCCCACCCCGATTTCTATCTTTGCCAGTTCCCACAATAGTTCTTGTTGTTTTTCATAGGGTAAATGCCCATAATTATTTACCCATCCCAAAAAAGCTTGTAGTTTTATCCCCATGTCTTGTCCGGGAACTATATCCCCAGACCAATCTGCGGCTTGCAAATTTCCACATTCACCGCATACACAAGTATGGCGATGATACTCAACTATTTCAATTGGGCACTCAACCAATTGCGCTACTTGCTGTGTTTCGATTTTTATCGGCTCCCCAAGGAAGTCCGTCTGACCACAGCAATGACAAAATTCGGGGCGTAAAATCTCAAGGCGATCTACTCGACCAAACCCCTTACGCGTTTTTCCCGGATGGCCTGGTTGCCCTCCTGGTTTCCGTTTTGGAGCTTGGCCGTCCCCATCACTCTGGTGTTGTTTGTTTTCTGATTTTTTTAGGAGATCTCCAGATGGGGGCTTTGATGATGTAGAACTATCTAAATCTCGACTCACCTTGAGTTTTTCTACGAATTGCTCTAGTTCTAAAATTCTCTTGTTTAGCGTCTCTATCGCGATCGCCTGCTCAACAATTATGTCCACCAGTTGTTCCGGAGCTAACTGGAGAAGGGTTTCACGCTCTAATTTCCGAAGCAGGTCTTTTCCCATAATTGTGATATTCCGCCTCAGATGTCACATTTGTCAATACCTCTTGACCTGAATCCTTACCTTGTATGTTCACTTCAAAGCGTTCGATTTCTGAATTTGCAGGATCCCATGATCGCCGCAATCTTAATTGAATTTGCCCGCATCCTGAAGACTTAGCTTTAAAACGAAATATCCGCGTCCCTCCCCCTCCTATAAGTGTTCCGGAAGTTGGTAAGTAATCGGAATCTAACATCTCAACTACTGAGCTATCAATTACCCCTATCTCCCACTGATAACCAGTGGTTAGGTTTTCTTGCAGACGAATCACAATTACATCACTCTGATTTACGTTAACTGAACGACCTTGGTTGCTTTGCTCAATTAGAATTTCAGACATGGCAAATTTTCTACTTGATATTTTATTATCTCTAGGCTTATGAGTAGGCATCTGTAGCCCGACGATCTATGGTAATAGACAGATTCGGTCGAACTACATCCTTAGTGGTGATCAGTCCTTTATCTTCGATGATTACTACTCCAGCCATCTCACCTTGTGCTGCCAGCACCATGTCGAGATGTCCACCCATAGAGGATGGTACAGCCAATGCTGTGAGTGTTCCAGAAGCAAACTGGATGGTATAACCCCTTAGCCAAATTTTCCAATAGATCGTGTGACTTCCTGCTGGAAGCTTTATGGCAAAGGAAGTATAAACGGGGACATGTTGGTTAGTCGATTGGAACGACCCTTTACGGTATGATGCCGTCCACATGAAATTGGGTGACTCGCCATTATACAGTCCAGTTGTAAAGGCAGTTGTGAAGGCATGGGGTACAGTTCCTTGAACAACCATTGCCGAGGACTCTGCCACAAAGGAAACATACATTTCGCTGGGCAGGTTAAATGTCACAGCAGCTACATTAGCGTTACTGCTGAACTGCTTATTATCGATAAAGTTAAACTGTTCGTACGCTAACAAGCTGGGACTATCTTTGGAGATTAACGTTACTTTGGCTTGTACCCAAGATGCACCATAGCCAATTTTATTGCTACTGTAATCAATCCACATATAACCTGATTCGCCCCAGCCATTTCCCCAAGAGTTCTTGATTCTCCACGCATTCTTGGTGTCATCCCATCCAATCAAGGTAACACCGTGGTTTACATTACCTGTGGAGTTTTCGTTAAAGACACCGCTCTTGTAAGCCAGAAAAGCTTGTGTCACCTCGACCGCAACTGCCAGAGGTCCATGTTCGCACAATGCCTCCTTCAATGCATTAACTGTCGGTATCTCATGGGTACTATCAACATAACCCCAAGTAACAGCTTTGTAGGAACGATTTACATTAGATTTGCATTTCCCTTGTGTGGCTACATACTTATACTCTGTTTCGTCTGCTGATCCGGTATCAACGAGATACTGGTAAGCCCACCAGCCACCACTACAACTACCGACATTACTGCAATCTAGTAGTCTACCAGAGCAACTTTGCTGGGTGATACCGACAATTGGTAAGCTATCTTAAGACAGCTTTGGGGGGGTATCATGGCAAAGAAATACATAGTGGACTTAAGTGAGGATGAAGTTTCTCAACTGCTAACACTGATTAAAACAGGTAAACATAAAGCGCGAATTATTAGCCGTGTTCATATTTTGTTGATGGCGAGTGAGGGTAAAACTGATAAAACTATTGCAAAAGCCTTACGAGTCCACGTCTCTACTGTCGAGCGTACTCGAGAAGAATTTGTACTTGGGGGTCTGGACTTCATCCTAAGCGATCGCCCTCATCCACCCAAACCTCGTAAACTTGACGGCAGACAAGAAGCCTTCTTAATTGCCACAGCTTGTTCAGAACCACCCGAAGGAAGGGTACGGTGGACAATGCAACTGTTGGCGGATCATTTGGTCAGTATCGATATAGTGGATTCGATTTCAGACGAAACAGTGCGCCAAACTTTAAAAAAAACGAAGTTAAGCCGTGGCGAAAACAGCAGTGGTGTATCCCAGAAGTGAATGCAGAATATGTTCTAAGAATGGAAAATTTGTTGGATTTATACAATGAACCTTATGATCCCAAACGCCCGGTAGTTTGTTTTGATGAAACTCCATATCAACTGGTAGAAGAGGTTAGGCAACCGTTGCCTCCTGAACCCGACCAACCAGAGCGTTATGACTGCGAGTATAAGCGTCTAGGTAGTGTTAATTTGTTTGCGTATTTTCAACCATTAGCTGGATGGCGACATATTGAAGTTACAAACCAGCGCACGAAGGTAGATTTTGCAAAACAGATGAAAGATTTAGTAGATATTTACTGTCGGCAAGCTGACGTTATTCGTCTGGTGGTCGATAACCGCGCACATCCACAATCCAGCCGCATTGTATGAGGTTTTTGAGCCGCAAGAAGCGCGTAGGATTGTTCAAAAATTAGAGTTTCACTACACCCCAAAACATGCCAGTTGGCTGAACCAGGTGGAGATTGAATTGTCCGTTTTATCTCGTCAATGTTTAGAGAGACGAATTGGCGATCGCCAATTATTAGAATCACAAATTGCAGCCTGGGAGCAACAACGCAATCGTCAGCAAGCAAGTGTAAATTGACGCTTTCAAACCACGGATGCACGCAAAAAGATGGAGCGCTTATACCCGACTATCTGACCCAGCAAAGTTTGCTTGGTGGACTACTAGATTGCCAAATCCAATTCCATTGGCTGTAGTCGCTACAAACGAACCTCCAATATTCAAACTGGCATTTTTCCCAAAAACAATCCCTGATGGATTAATCAAAAATAAGTTGGCATTACCCTTAGTGTGAATCAAACCATCGATATTCGAGACAGACTTACCTGTTACCCGGCTAATTATGTTCTGAATATCTGAAGCGTTGTTAAAGTAGGCTGTACTTCCAGTGGGGACAGAAAACTCTTTGAAACTGTGGAATAGATTAGCACCTCTTGTGGTTCCCCCTGTGATATTGAAGGTACTATCATCTAATTGAACGTTAGAATTATTTGGTAAAGTGCTGTCTGGTGCGATCTGAGCGTAAGCGCAATTCCCACCAAAGATTATCGCAATACCTAAGACCCAGCCCCAACTAGACATCGTACCCCCGTTTCTGTGGCACTCGTCTGTTGTGTTAACCACAATCAAGCACAGTTAAGTTAACGCCTGTCAACTTCTCCATTAGGGAGTGCAAGCTTTACGCAAAAGCAGCTGATTCTTCATAGAAGTTCATAAAACTTGGGAACGTGTTCTATTTGCTATGTATTTCGGTATACCCCTATTGGGAGAAACCTTCAATCCCGAACGTTGGACAATGATTTAGCCAAGCGTCTGCCAAGTTTTGCTTATTTCCCCTTTGGTGGTGGTTCCAGAATCTGCATTGGTAAAGCCTTTGCCATGATGGAAGCAAGCTTCGTGCTGGCAACCATCGCTCAAACCTATCACTTCACCCTGGTTTCCGAACATCCTGTGGAACCTTGGGCAAGTCTGACACTTCGTCCCAAACACCCGATTCAGGTTTGTTTAAACCAACGGTCAGTAAATCACAAAGTTTCAGTAAATCACAAAGTTTTCCTCAAAGGCGATCGTTAACATCTTCTTCAGTACAAAACAGTAATAATAAACACACTATCTCTCCGAAAAACTTATATTATAAAGATCAGGTTAAAAAAGTGAAACCATGAAGAATATAAGTGATTTATGACTTACGCATCATACATATGTACTATACGATTTTTGGGCTTTTCAGCTATGTTTAGCACTCAACACAGTAAATATGCGAACAAATGGGGGTTGTGCGAACCGCCTGAAACGACCATTTTTCGTAATTCACATTATGGTGAATCAAGCAACCAATTTTTCGTGAACCGAAGCGAGGGCGAAAACCCTAGGGGTACGCGAAAAACGCCATAACCTAGACAAGTAAATAATTTCAGCGTTTCATATATATATGGTAGTTGACAATTAGTTGTAATAAGTGCGGCTGAAATGGACTTAATTTTTACGTTTGCGAAAAACCTTTCCAGGAAGGTTGCCTTAGTTAGGTTTCAGGCTGGGCAGTTTCTAACACTTAAATCCCCGCAAGGGGACTGAAACATGATTCCAGAAATTTAGTTTTGTGCTGCACAGGGAGTTTCTAAACTCCAAATTCTCAAAAGGGGACTGAAACTTTGTCCCTGTACAATTGGATTGTTGATTACAGCGTTTTTCAGATAAATAGACACGTGGTAGGGGCACGGCATTGGCGTGCCCCTACACAATGTGTGGTTCAATTAGATCAAAGCTGCTGTATTGTACTTTCATTTATTTAAAAAATATGCGATCGCCATTTTATATTTAAAATTTGACTTTACTATGAATGAACCTTCTTAATTTTAAAATTAACTACATCCTCGATTGCTAGCTTAGCAGTAAAGGGTGTCGCTGGTTTCTTATAAATATTTTTCTTAAAAATGCAGATCCTCAAGGAAAACTGATGTTGCAAAGCAGATCAACTTGCTAGTTGCAGATTTGCGCTAGCGCTAATTTTGAGGCTGTCGTTGCGGGAATGGCGCGAATTTGGTAAAGCAATTTATCAAAGTCAATTGGCTTAGGGATAAAAGCTTCAGTTAATGTATCAAAGCTTTGAGATTCATCTGTTTGCTCGCAACCGGAAACCATGATAATTGGAATGTAGGGCAAATTACTGTTTTGTCGGATGTGTTGCGCCACCTCATAACCATTCATTTCTGGCATCATTACATCCAGCAACATCAAATCAGGTGGTTCTTGTTCAATTTTTGCTAAGAGCTGATTCGTAAAGAAAATCTAAAGAGAACAGAGCATCGGTTGATTTAGACCATAGGCTAAATCAATAACATTGATGTTGTTGTCCATGAGCCGTCTACCAGCGATTGAAAACCAAAAGCGCAAACCTTATCCAAGCGATTTAAGCGATGCTGAATGGTTAATCCTTCAGCCGCTTCTACCAAAACCTAAAGGATTTGGGCATCCTGTAGAAGTAGATTTACGAGAAATTCTGAATGCCATTTTCTACGTGCAAAGAACCGGATGTCAGTGGGAGATGTTACCTCATGACCTACCACCCTACACAACAGTGTATGGATATTTTCAAAAATGGCAACGCAAAGGCATCTGGCAGCTTCTTCACGACCAAATACGTCATCAACTGCGACAAGATTTAGGGCGAGATGAACATTCTACTGTGGCGATCGCAGATTCCCAATCGGTGAAGACCACGGAAAAAAAGGGGAGGTCTACGGTTTTGATGGTGGTAAAAAGGTTAAAGGGCGCGTTTCGGCATATCGTTGTAGATTCTCAAGGTTTATTGATCGGTGTTTTAGTGACCGAAGCTAATGCCTCAGAACGTTTAGGGGCTGTCATCGTCCTGGACGAAGCTATTGAACAATTGTCTAAATTAGAAGTTGTTTGGGTAGATCAGGGTTATTCGGGTGAGAACTTTGCTCAAGCCGTTAGACAAGTTTGTGGACAGCAGGTTCGAGTCGAGGTGATTCAAAGGAACTCGAAAACCTTTGAGCGATTGCCGAAACGATGGATTGTAGAACGCACATTCGGCTGGCTCAATCGATTTCGGCGCTTAAGTAAGGATTATGAGTTGTATACGGAGTTAAGTGAAGCAATGATTTATGGTTCATTGATTCGTCTGATGATCAGGCGAATAGCTTCTTAAGCTTTTGTTTACGAATCAGCTCTAAAGCTGCTTTGCCATTATCAGCAACCTCAACTTGATAGCCTTCCGCTTCCAAGACTACCTGAATCAAGAACAAGTTGTCAGCAATATCATCAACAACTAAAATTCGATTAATATTTGAAAGCGATCGCGCACAGGAAATACTCATTATTCATTCTTGCCAACACATTCTACAAGTGTGTTAGCTAAAGCTTGCCAATCGCTTCATGCTCCAGGATGAATTTTTTGAGCCAACATAATCTATCTTGCGGTACTTGCAAATATAAAAATAATATGCTATTGCTACAGCATGACATAACTAACTATCCTGTTACAAAACTTTAAAAAGCTTAACTTTCAAGAAACAAGGCAGAGGGCAGAGGAGCCACAGAAGCGCCCTTGGTTCCCCCGGTTGAAGCATGTGGCGTGGCAGAAGGCACTTATGGAAGAGGATTTTACTTGTTTCTGTAATGAATAGCGGGTGGCGCGCCGCTAGTTGGGCTGCTCTTAAGAAACACGCGGGCAGAGGGAAAGGGAAAAAGGTAAAATTATATAGTGAATATCCATTTGTAACGAGAGCGTAAACCGCGTCGGTCAGAGGCTTATATCTTGCAGCTTTACGCACAAGCGCGAATACACGCATCCAAAGTAATGATTTTGACTCTGCAACAATTTACTTCTCAGTCCTCTTGCAGAGGACTTACAGCCATTTCGCATCTACAAGCATCTACAAGTAGGGAAATTCACGCAACCCTAGCCTAGACAAACCAAGTCCACCTGCATTAAAAATTGTTTTTGCAATAAATCTATTCTTCAACAATTATAAAGTGAGATGAATATGTCAAATCAATTAGGGTCTTATTTACCAGTACCAACTAAACAAAGATTTGCTGCTACTTTTCGCACAGTCAGCCGATTTACTTTCTGGATACAATTGGCACTAGGCGCTATTTCTGTGATTGCTTTATTATTAGCGATGTTTAGCCGCAACATCGGCGTTCAAACAGGAAATGCAGGCGCTGGATTGGGTATATTTTTAGCTATTGTTGGAATTTTAATACTGTGCTTTCGGGTATATTGGTCTTTTCGCTACAGGCAATTGGCAAAACGTTTACAATTAAGCGATCGCGAACTACATCCCAAGCGGGAAGATATAATTCAAGTATTAAAAATTGGATTAATCGTCAGTTTAGTAGGAATTTTCTTAGCCTTCTTAGCATCAGAAGCCAGCGTTATAGTGCTACTATCAAAAGCTTTAGCCGGACCTCAAGGAATAGCAGTCTATAACCGTGAAAATCTGATTCGTTCTCTAGATATTTTAGTAGTGTTAGCAAACGTGAATCTAATTGGCGCTCATTTGGTAGGAGGCGTGACTGCTTTTGGTCTAATTGAGTGGTTGGATCAGTAGGAGATAAATCAATTTGCAATAAATCTTCATAACCCTGCTGTTCTAGGGCGTGTCATCAATTAGGTAAACTGGAGCCAGTGATGCTTGGGATTAAGCAAATAGAGAAATAATGACTCGACGTTATGGGCTGGGAGATGACCAGTGGCAGAGGATCAAAGACTTGCTACCCGGAACACAGGGGTATGTGGGAGTGACAGCCAAAGATAATCGGTTGTTTGTGGAAGCAGTGCTGTACCGCTATCGGGCAGGGATACCCTGGAGAGACTTAGCGCAGCGCTTTGGGAATTTTCGAGTGATTCACACTCGCTTTACTCGGTGGTCAAAGGCTGGGGTGTGGCAGAGGGTGTTTCAGCACTTAGCAGACGATGCTGACAACGAGTATGCAATGATTGATTCCACGATTGTCCGCGCCCATCAGCATAGTGCGGGTGCAAAGGGGGGGAGCGATCTACTCAAGCAATTGGTCGCAGTAAAGGTGGATTGAGTACCAAGATTCATGGGACGGTAGATGCCTTGGGCAATCCCTTGAGTTTTCATCTGACCCCAGGGCAAGCCTGGGACTTGGATCGTAAGGACCAACTGCTACCCAATATTGTGGCGGACACAGTACTGGCAGATAAAGGCTATGATGCCGATGAGCGAGTAATTGAGCGACTTCAGGCACAGGGCAAAACCGCAGTGATTCCTCCCAAACGCAACCGTACTATACTTGGTGACTACGACCGAGATTTATACAAAGCCCGTCATCTGATTGAAAACTTTTTTGCCAAACTCAAGCAGTATCGAGCGATCGCAACTCGCGATGATAAACGGGCGGCCAACTTTCTCGGTGCAATTTATCTAGCTGCTTCTGTCATTTGGCTCAATTGATGACACGCCCTAAGTTAAATTTATCAACATCCCCGCTTTCGAGAGATGGGAAGAAACACAGAATGCGTTTTCTTGGATTGTCGCTTCCAAGCGGATTTTGGACAGCGAATTTTGACTTGAGTTGCTGCGGGTCAAGGAATTGGCGGTTGAGGGAAATGTCTTGAGAAGTGTTAGTAAAAAACTCTCGATAGCGAAATTTAACTTCTGAAGTATTCTGCTCAAATGCCAGTATCCCAGAATTAGTGCAGCGATTGGCTACGCCACGCCAAAGGCGATCGCAATCCAGATATCAGGTATTGTCCAACCTTTTTGGCGATTGGCGATCACTGTCACGCCACCGTTCCCAATCTTCATAAAATCTGAGGTCTTCGTCAAACCGCCCCAGTTTATCAAAGTCTGCTTTTCGATCAAACAACTGTCCCTTTACTTGATTTTCCTCCAAGAACAATGCAGGCTGATTAAAACCGCGATTCCACCAGTATTCTTGCGCTTGAAACACAGCACAGTCAGAGTTAACAAAGGAAAATTCGGGATGTGTTTCTAAGAACAGAACGCATTTTTCGATACAGGTGGGGTCGATTATGTCAAGCAAATTTCTAATAAATAAATATTTACCTTTAGCTTGAGCGATCGCTCCCACTCCAACTCTGCTTTTTGCGCCCTCAGCATCCAAGTTTGCCACTGAAATTCGAGCCAATCTTTCCCAGATTGTAACTGTTGATTCCAAGCTTGCAAATTTTTCAGGATTTCCTGAGTTTGAGTTAGTTCATCTTGAAGAAGCTGTGCTTTTAGCATCCAAGTTTGCCACTGAGATTCTAGCCAATCTTTTCCATCTCGCAGTTGCTGATTCCAAGCTTGCATGCTTTTTAGAGTTTCCTAGTTTGCGTAAGTTCGTCTTGAATTTGCTGTACGGTTAGCATCCAAGCTTGTTCCGTAGGAGATAACTGTTGGTTATTTTGGGGGGATACTTGTTGCTGACTTTTCCCGTTAAGTCTCTCTAGCAAGCTGCCAACCCTCACAGAGGTCGTGCAATTTTAACCAGCCTCGCCACAGTACCTGGATGCCAATTGGAGTATTACGTCGATGTTCCAAGTAACCACCTAAACGAGCGATGTCTACGACGGGCTTCGCCTACGCTTCCACAGCCCAACTAACTGTTAACACCTTGGGTAGGTTAGATGATTTCGCGCTCAAAACCTGAAGCTGAAGGGGATTGAGGACTTCAATCGCGGCGGCTGTTGGCTGGGTACGATGTAGATAAGTCAACTGCAATAGTTCCATCGCAATCACACTTAGGAAACCAAGCAAAGTCTTCATACCATCACCCGCAAGTCTGTATCGTTCCACTTGACACCCCGACTTGAGAATTTTGTGATATTCCTCTACACGCCAACGGTAAGAATACCAACGTAGAATCGTGGCAGCCATCTGGGCATCTCTCTTGAGTACGGTTGCGAGATTGAAGATTTCTGAAAGCGCCTTGCCGAATCCAAGACTTAGAGCATAGCCTATTGACATTGCACGCTCATTCAATCTGCGATCGCCTAACTCACAGGTCGCAAAATTTTTCTCCCACCAGTCCAACATAACTTGTCACCTTTAACACCCGATTTCATTTACTCTACCGTATATGCTCTACTTCTCCTAAATCCCTTGTGAGTCAGCCTTTTAAGACTTAACGGGAAAAGTCAGGTCGCTGTACAGGAGGCAATATTGCCTTTGAAATGGCTCAACAGTTAAGAAAGCGCGGTCAGAAAGTCTTGTTAGTGGTTATGGCACCTACTTAACAGAAAAATATCCTCAATATATTAATTCAGGTAGATTCATAATTTTTCTTCCTCTCACCCAGGCGAAATTGTACGAGGGAGTGAAAAAAGCGTGGTGCATAATTCTCCCATCCCTCTGGGAAAACTTTCCTAATACTTGCTTGGAATCTATGCTTTTAGGTAAAACAATTTTAGCCTCATCTGCTGTCGGTCATGTAGAAATGCTACAAACAGCAGGCAGCCAAGGAGGTTTAATTTTTGATTGGCACAAAAGTAATGATTTCACTCATAAATTAAAGCATATTTTAGGTTTTTCAACTACTAAAATTTTAGAGCTAGAGGAGAAAGCCCGCACAATAATATTGAAAATGTCGGGACATGAAAATGTATTGTCAAAACGTATAGTACATTTGCAAAAAGTTATTGGGCAGAATAAAGATACTCATATCTTGCACCTATAAGGAAAAACCACTAACGAGGGAATTATTGGTGTAAGAAAGTAACACTACAAGGAAGATATAAATCCGGGATTACTAGTATTGAAAAAGACGAAAGACCTGAATATATTACGTAATCAAGAACGTCAGGCGATCGCAAACCTCAGGAACCCTTTGGATTTGCTTAAGTACCCAAAAAAATGAGAAAAACGGCGTGAAAAGCATAGAAAAAAGCAAGAACAATGGTTTCAATTCTTGCCCACGCCCAGAAACTAGTCTATATCTTACTGTCATTGATGCCCTCACAGTATCAACGAGAAAACCTAGAAGCTATGTTAGGACTGTTTTTGGAGGCTCAAGGGCATCCCCTACCCCAACATAGCAAAGGCAAATCGCCTAGTGCGTTAAGTCGATTTTTAAATATTCGCCACTGGTCAACACAGCAAGTAATTCAGCAAGTTCAACCACATACTCAAGCAAATTTTATCTTTTACTCCCAAAGGGCGTAGACCTATGCTGCAAGTCATTATTGACCTGACCACCCTAGAAAAATGTGGGAAGTTTGATTCGTTTAAGCATTTAATCTGTGTCTATAAGCTGCATAGCTTTCTGACCTCGTAAATAATGTAATAACTTATTGCGACTTAATTTCATTAACTTCATGACGTTCTCCCATGAAGATTTCATAAAATGAACCCAAGTTTGACCATATAAGCCGATATAAAAACTACTATGTCTTCTTTGGACACGTCGGTTTTCTTTAGTTCTACCAACATATTTTTGCACACCTAGCCTCTTAATTTTTTGCCCTTTAAAAGTTGCGGAGCTATATGCGATCGCCATCATTAAAATCAGAGAAATTAAGCGCTTATTCGAGACCATAGTTCCCTCTAAGTTGTAGCCACCGCTTTTAAAATCTCTAAACATTTCTTCAATATTAAATCTTTTTTTGTAAGACAAAATAGCATCTTTAAGGTTGCTTAAGTTGGTTCAAATGAACCATCCTTCTTCGGGAAACCAACCATGTAGTTTTCTTTTCCACTTACAAGCTAGATTGAAGCCGCTAATTTTTTGACTCTTCGTTACCCTCACACCCTGAATAAACAAAGATATACCAGGTTTTAATCCTAAATCATCAAGCTCTGTCCAAATTCCATTTTCAACTTCAATGAACTCGGATTTTTTTAATCTTAAACAAAATTTTACATTCTGTTCTCTTAGCCAGTTAGCCAAATTAATAGAGCAGAATTCTCGGTCTCCTAGTAGCACAGCTTGATAATTCTTAAAAACTGGTAAGATTTTGGATAAAAATTTTATCTGTTCCTTCACATTGCTGGAACCTAATTTAGGTAAAAGTTCAAAGTATATGGGAATAGCTCTTTGGTCATAAACGATGCTAAGCATGATTAAATTTATCCGTGACCAACTAGTTCTATCTATAACTAAATAGATATTTTGACTGTTAGTAAAATTTTCAGCTAACCAATTATTAATTATTGGCAACCACATTTTTTCAACATCAAACGCAGGTAAAGATAAAAATCTTTGTAATTTTTTCCGTCTACTTTCAAATTCGATTGGCAAAGGTAAAGCGTTAGCTAACTTCTCCAGATTCACTTCTTTAATATTCTGTAGCACATCAATTAATATGCACAGAAGTAAGTATACGTTTGGGGCTAATTGATTTTCTAAGTGGTTTTGATAGAATGTACACATCATTTGCAATAGATAGGTCTTGTTGACAATAACTGACCTATCTTTTTTTACCATAATTCGGTCAACTTGTTTTATTACAAGGGTTTTGGGTTGCTTGTCGCCCCGTCAGGCTTATTTCCCATTGATGATAGTAGTCATTGCTTGGGAGGATAAACCGACACAGGCTGCTAATTCTTCCAATGCCATCCTTTCGCGTGTGTTTCTATTCAACATTTCTGTAGCGGCTGCGACATAATTAGGATTTGCAAGATGAATCGCAGTATCAGAAGGTGTTCCTTGGGAATCAAGATTGGCAATACGATTACCCTGAGTGAACTTTTGCATTCTATAAGCGGCAATTTTTGCGGTTTGACGGGCTTGAAGATAGGCAATATAGTATTGCATAACAGCTACTCGTTTTTGATGTTTAGCTTCATTCCAACGTGCCTCCATG
Source organism: Heteroscytonema crispum UTEX LB 1556 (assembly GCA_044006015.1). Taxonomy (GTDB): domain Bacteria; phylum Cyanobacteriota; class Cyanobacteriia; order Cyanobacteriales; family Nostocaceae; genus Heteroscytonema; species Heteroscytonema crispum. Next base: position 200,093 of record JBIPDF010000012.1, on the reverse strand, counting down.
ATGGGTAATTGCACAAAGGTGCTGACAAGTTTGATTGGGTCGATTGTGATGGTAAATGAAAAACTGTTTTCGTTCACTGATGAAGAATCAGGTAATGTTGAATTTGTAGTAGTTCGGGTTGGCGATAATTCCATAGTCATGATACCTACAAAAGCATTCAATCCCATTGCAGCTTTTGATTCTCGTACTTGGGGGGAGTTACGTTCTGCAATGGCAACTAATTGCTCAATGATTTTGATATCGCGTTGGCCGATCTCAGTTTGAAGAGGTTCTGGGTCATTGCTGGAACTGAATTTGTCTTGGGATGCAATAACAGGAGATATGGTACTGACAGTTGTGACAAGGAGAATTGTGAAACTTTGTGCCACAGCTTTTGAAAGCCATTTGCGTGCTTCGCCATCGGTGACAAGAAGGCAGTTCGCCATAGGGTTGGTTTAATTTGAAGCTATAGTCTTTTTTCTCTAATTCGCTTCTGTTTTTACAATACTACTAAATGATAAACTTTATCATCTAGAGTCAACAGATTTAACAAATTTACTAGAACCAGAAGTTTTCTCTTGTGGAGCTATCAATCGAGTATTAGATAAAGATAATTTTTAAGTATCCGATACTCATATCGCCACTTAAAAGGCAATATTAATACGTAGTTAGAGAGGCTGCTTAATTTCTCTTTTCCACAAAAGGTATCAAAAGTACAGTCTTGAAGTGGAGAGGTGCTTCTTATCAATAAGCAAAATTTCTTAAGACTAAGTAATATCACGTCAAGTACGTCAAGTAAAAAAAATGTCGATGGATATTTCTGACTCGTTAAAGGAAAAACTCAATGCTAAAGGTTGGCGGTTGACTCCTCAACGCGAGATGATTTTCCTAAGCTTTCAGAATTTATCTAAGGGTAATCATATCAGTGCAGAAGAAGTCTGCGATTATTTGGTACAGCGTGGAGAAAAAATAAGTTTGTCCACAGTTTACCGTAACCTGAAACTGATGACACGAATTGGCGTCAGGACATAATAAATATCAGCTAAACACCGACTCTATCGCTGATCACGACATTGTTTGCGTGCAATGCAATCAGACAATAGAGTTTGAGAATAACTCAATTATCAAACAAAGTTTAAAACAGGTGAAGCTGGGCTGAAATTGATTAATTGTCAGCTAACTCTTTACACTTAGGACTTACGCATTGACAAGAAAAACCAAATATGGTGTATGGATTTCAGGCATTTAACCTTGATTTTTCGACACTTTTTAGGCGATCGCTATTTATCCAAGGATGATTGATCAAAGTTTGAAAGGACGTATTTTCGTTAATCCACAAGATAATCAATTTGTACAGTGCGTAAGTCCTAACACTATTTGCCCGGAAGCTATGCAGATGGGATGGCCAGCATCGGTACCAAATAATTGGTTGTGTTCCCGTTATGTTGCGTCGCACAAAATAGAACATGCGAAAACAGATGAAAAAGCCAAGTTGCGAATCGAGTTCAAAGGAGAGCGTATAATAGTGTATGTGCTACACGAATCAAATGACAATGACAGTTTTAAGCAAAAAGCAAAATCGATTGAGGGATGGCGATATTGCAGGAATGATTTTGGCTGGTATTTTCCTCTAGACAAAGCTGTGGAAGCGCTAAATATTTTGCATGAAGGATACGAGACTGAACCGAAATTAGATAAAGCGATCGCTCTCATCAAACAGCTACAAACAGTTCTATCAAAATCTGCATGGTAGAACTGAATGCGATCCCCGATTCGTTGATTGGTAACAAATCAAAGATATAAAGATACAAAACTTGTGAGATATAATCAATCTATAAATTGAAAATTCTTCATAGCTTGATATAATTTTCTTGGAGTTACTATTCACTGCCATCACCACTAGGCGCAGTAGGTGCAGATTGCTCACGACTCCGACGTAAAGTATTCCGCAAGCGACTACCGCTATGTGATGATTGATTTGGTTGATTAAATTCACGTCGCCGTCTTCGAGTCGGGGCTTGCTGCGTTCCTGATGTTCTAACATCAGCAGTAACTTCCCGTCGCCGTCTTGGTGAGGTAGCGCGTTGCGAAGGTTTAAAGCGTTGCCGTGCTTCTTCAGAAGAACTATTTTCCACCCGACGACGCAAGCGATTACCAAGAGAACTTTTTTCGGAACGCACTTGAAAAGGCGCTTGGGGACGTCTTATCCGCCGAGGAGTTGAATTTTCCGAACTTCCTGAACTTGCTTCAACTTGTCGCCGCAAACGACGACTTAATCTACTGCTTCTTGATTCATCAGAATTAGAAGAAGCTGTTTGTTGTTGAGATGTGTCGAAGTTTCGCCGCCTTCTTCCAGAAGACACGGGAGCATCAGTATTACTTGTATTAACTGAAGCTTCTAAACGCCGCCTACGTCTTGGTGTTTCTTCTGAAGAATTATTCTCAGATGATGCTGCTACTTCCCTTTGTCTTTCTTGTTGTTCTCTTTCTCTTTTACGTTCGTTTACTTGGCGATAACGACGAGAACCCCGAATTGCATACTCTGTGGCGATATTTACCCCTTGCCTTCCTCCCTCAGAAGGCTTTAACTTCCATTCCCGCGCTTGTCTGAGGTGTTCTTCATCTAAATCGCGATCGCCACTCGAACGAGCCAGCCTTACTTCAGTAACATTGCCGTCTTTATCCGTATCAACGGTCACTTCAACTCTTCCTTCTGCACCTCGCCGCCTTGCTCTTTCCGAATAATTGGTCTTACAATCACGACAAGCGGCTCGACCATTTCCCGATCCGCTAGAACCACCGTTGCTCTCAGGTTTCTCTACTTCAGTTGGTATTTGAGGTTGTGTTGGCGCTACTGCAAGAGGTTCGCGTTTGCGGCGTAATGATGTTCCATTAGCATTACCCGTAGCAGTACCATTACCACTACTCGTTGCGTTTCCTGTACCGTTACCTGTACCAAAACCGATACCAGTGCCGGAAGCAGTGTTATTACCAGTGCCAGAACCAGAGCCATTACTAGTGCCAGTACCGGAACCAGTGCCATTACCATTACCAAAAGCAAGGGTAGAACCAGTACCTTTACTAGTGCCCGCTGGTTTTTCCGATTCGCCAGAACCGTTTCCAGCACTTGCTTGACTGGCTCTAGAATCTCGGATACCACCCAAAAGACTCCTTAATTTTTCACTACCTGCTGATGCACTTTGAGACGGTTGTACATCCGAAGAAGGATTGGAACTAGTTGTATTTTCTTGCTGTTGCGAAGAATTGGAACTAGTGGTTTGAGTTGTAGGAGTCTTTTCGGGAGTTGTATTTTCTTGCTGTCGCGTGCGAGTTACTTCTGGCTGTGCTTTTTCAATTGGTTTTTCAGGAATTGTTGCAGTTGGTTTTGGTGGTTCAACTTGTCGTTGTGGTGCAGTTGCAACTTTTTGCTGTTCCCTCAAAGGCTGGGTTTGTTCCTTTGCTTGTGGCTTGAAATTCTCAACTATCTTTTGGACTGGAACAATCGGTTGCGGTAGGGGTTGTTTTTGCTCAACAACAGGTGGTGGTGAAGCACTTTGAGCAGTTACAGTATTTTGCTGCTCTTTTATCGGTGCCGATTTCGCAGAACTCCCACCGCCACCGAGGGAAATCGAACCATCACCTGCACCACCGGAACCTGCGGTAAGCACTCTACCACCTGTTGCACCCAATTCATCCTGAATTAACTTCTCTTGCTTGGTTTCAACTGGTGGAGGTGTTTCTTTGACTTCCGGATCGAGATAAGTTAGCTCAATCGGTTGCTCTTTCAGTTCCGGTACTCTAGCCAATAGATTACCAATGCCGGAAGCTAGTACCGCTACATGCAGCACCAAGGAGCCAATCATGCTGAAAGCCAGAAATGGCTTGAGAGCTTTGATTTCTTTTTGTCGCTGTTCTACTGCGATACCGTTCCAGCTCATAAAGGTGTTGCTACCTATTTTTACTAATTTTTTCAGACTAAAACTGTTAGATGCAAAAGTCAATCAATAAATCGGAGTACTTTTTGACTAAAATACTTAGCTATTTACGGCTAAAAAGCTTATCAATCAAGATTTTCCCTAATTAGCACTACTTAACTATACAATAATTTTGTCATTAAGATAGCTGAATTTACTTGACGTAGGTCTGATTTTATCTTAATGTTTGTTGCAAGTATATATCATTTGTGATGCAGCGACGGTTGGTCAGGACGACAAATTCACAGATTGCTTTAGGGGTTAGGAAATGGGAATAAGCAAGCTTTTTGACGCAGGTGGCGTGGTAATGTGGCCCTTGCTTGCGTTTAGTGTGGTGGCGATCGGATTAATTATCGAGCGGGTTCGGTTTTGGTATAATCTCAATACTCGCCAAAGTCGGGTAGTGCGCGAGGTGTTAAATCTTTATCGTCTGGATAATGTTGTTGGTGCATTGGATAAACTGCAAAAGAATGTAGATTTACCGATCGCGCGGGTTTTTCTTTCGGCACTGGAATTAGAACAACCCACTCCAGAGGAATTTCGTCTGGCGTTAGAAAGTGAATCCCAGGCAGAAATTCCGATCCTCAAGCGGTTTAACAACATCTTTGAAACAATTATCTCTCTTGCACCCCTATTTGGATTGCTGGGAACTGTGTTGGGTTTGATAGCCTCATTTGCTTCACTCAACATCGGTGATGTCGGAGGTACGAAAACCGCAAATGTCACATCAGGTATCAGTGAAGCGTTGGTGTCTACAGCATCAGGATTGGTTGTTGCTATCTTTGTACTGATGTTTGCAAATACATTTCGGGGATTCTACCAACGTCAAATAGCCTTCCTTCAAGAATATGGCGGACAGCTAGAGTTACTATACCGTCGTCGCTACGAACGAGGAGGAGAGAAGTCTTATGCGGCTACAAGATGAACCAGATATTCCACCGCAGATTAACATCGTACCGATGATTGATGTGATTTTTGCGATTTTGACGTTTTTTATTATGTCAACGCTATTTTTAACAAGACAAGAAGGATTACCTGTAAATTTACCGAAAGCGGCGACATCGCAGCAATCACAGATTCCGACTAAAATTACTGTGACAGTAGAATCATCTGGACAGGTAAGTTTGAATAAGAAGCCGACAACAGTTGATGCGTTGACGGAGCAAATACGCACATTGATGGGTACAAATCCGGAATCAGTCGTAGTAATTAATGCTGATGCCAAAGTTGAACACGGAAACATTGTGGCGGTGATGGATAAAGTGCGTCAGGTGAAAGGTGCGAAGTTGGCGATCGCTACTCAGAAACCTTAGATAATCCAGATAAAAGATTTTTCAATGTGATTGTCAAAATATAGAATCCAAAATAGTAATAATGAACCAACGATCTCTTGGCATTACTACTAGCAAGGCATCCCAACGTACTCAATTTGGCAGATGACATTGCCAAGAGTTTAGGCAGTGACCTAGAGTGGCAACGGGGTTTGCTGTTGTTTGTCAGTGTAGCTTTAGCTGCGGCTTCAGTGGCAACTGCGGGGACAATTGGTTTCGTGGGTTTAATTGCTCCCCACTTGGGGCGTCAGTTGGTAGGTACTACCCATGAAGGCTTGATGCCTGTTGCGGGGATGATGGGCGGCACAATTGTGGTTGTGGCTGACCTGTTGGGACGGATGCTGTTTGCACCGATTGAACTTCCTTGTGGAGTGGTGACAGCAGCGGTGGGTGCGCCTTACTTTCTCTATTTGTTAATCCGCGATCGCCAGCAATAACACCTCTAATGCACACTATTAAACAATTGTCAACCAAAAATCTGTCTCTGGGATACAACGCCGCCCCGATCGTTGATGACCTGAATGTGGCAATACCAGTCGGAAAAATTACTGTTTTGGTTGGGCCCAACGGTTGCGGTAAATCTACGCTGCTGCGGGGTTTGGCAAGGCTACTGAAGCCGCGTGCAGGTAAGGTTTATTTGAATAATAAGTCCCTGTTCCAGCTATCTGCAAAAGAAGTGGCTGGGGAATTGGGTATTCTCACTCAAGGGCCTGTAGCACCGTTCCGGTTTAACAGTCAGAGACTTGGTAGCTTTTGGTCGCTATCCTTATCAAAACTGGTTGCAGCAGTGGTCAAAAGAAGATCAGCGGATAGTAGAGGAGGCGCTAGCAATTACAGGGATGAGAAAGCTGGCAGATTTGGCTTTAGATAACCTCTCTGGCGGACAGCGACAGCGAGGGTGGATTGCGATGGCGTTGGCACAAAATACGGAAATTTTGCTGTTGGATGAACCGACCACTTTTTTGGACTTGGCGCACCAAGTAGAAGTTTTGGATTTGCTCTACGAGTTAAACCAGAGTCAGGGACGGACAATTGTCATGGTGCTGCATGACTTGAATCTGGCTTGTCGATACGCTGATTACCTGGTGGCGTTACGAGACGGTAGAGTTTTTGCGACTGGTTCACCAGCAGAGGTGATGACCGAGAAGATAGTGCAGGAGGTATTTGGGTTGGAGTGTCGCATTGTTGGCGATCCGGTAGTTGGGACACCAATGTGCGTGCCTTATTTATGAGTGCCTTTTAACTTTTAACTTGGAGCGTTGCAAGAGCGTCTCTGAAAGAGAAGCGAAGGTGACACATCTTGATTATTTTGAAATTGATTGCCAGTTCACTAAAAAATCAGTAGGAAAACACCAAAAAAGGCAATTATGTTCAGAAAAATTCAGTATCTAAAACTCTCTTCGGTTCTGCCTACTGCCTACTGGCTTCTGCCTTCGACTCGATTTTTACCTTTTATATTTGGTCTTATTTTAGCTTTGGTTTTAATTATCCCAAGTTTCAGTTCTCCACCCAGAATAACTGAAGTCATGTGGGATACTTATGGCATACCGCATATATACGGTGAAAATACCCGGAGTACTTTCCAAGCATTTGGTTGGGCGCAGATGCAAAGTCATGGTAACTTGCTGTTGCGTCTTTACGGCCAAGCACGGGGACGCGCTGCCGAGTACTGGGGAGAGAAGTATTTGGAGTCCGACAAATGGATACTCACAATGGGAGTACCAAATCGCGCCCGTTCTTGGTATCAAACACAAAGTCCGGCTTTCCGCAGTTATCTAGATGCCTTTGCAACTGGGATAAATACTTATGCCAAAGACCATCCAGATTTGATTGATGACGAAGTAGAAAAGGTGTTACCCGTCAAACCGGAAGATGTGCTGGCTCACTTACAAAGGGTGCTGTATTTTACTTTCATAGTGAATCAGGAACAGGTAGCAGATTTGACTCATACAGAGCCTCAAGCAGGTTCTAACGGTTGGGCGATCGCACCCAAACATTCTGCCAATGGTAAGGCAATGTTGCTGGCAAACCCTCACCTGCTTTGGTCAGATTTATTTTTGTGGTATGAGGCACAAATCACCGCCCCAGGCGTAGATGCTTATGGGGCAACACTTGTGGGCATTCCCGTGTTAGCGATCGCCTTCAATAATAATTTGGGTTGGACTCATACTGTCAACACCCACGATGGTTGGGATGTTTACGACCTGAAATTAAAAGATGGTGGTTATCTTTTAGATGGCAAAGTCCGCCCTTTTGAAACAAAAACCTTTTTTTTGAAAGTTAAGCAAAAGAATGGCTCGTTGCGGGAGGAACTATTATTAGTAAAAAGTTCCGTCCACGGTCCTGTGGTCACCGAGAAAAATGGTAAAGCTGTAGCGCTGCGGGTTGTCGGTCAAGACAGACCCGGTGTATTAGAACAGTGGTGGGATATGGCACGTTCCCAAAACCTCACTCAGTTTCAAGCAGTGCTGCAACGCTTGCAACTCCCCATGTTCACCGTCATGTATGCCGACCGAGAAGGACACATTATGCATTTGTTCAACGGTCTGGTTCCGGTTCGTCGAGAGGGAGACTTTAAATACTGGGAAGGCTTAATTCCTGGTGACACCTCGAAAACTTTGTGGACGAAAATTCACCCATATCGCGATTTACCCCGTGTCATCGACCCGCCCAGCGGTTGGTTGCAAAATACCAATGACCCACCTTGGACAACCACTTTTCCACCCGTCATCAAAGCTTCGGATTACCCGCCCTACATGGCACCACCAGGACCAATGTCTTTCCGGGCACAGAGTTGTGTGAAGATGCTGGCTGAAGATAAAAGTATTTCTTGGCAAAAGATGATTGAGTACAAGCACTCAACACGCATGGAACTTGCAGAACGCATCCTTGATGACTTGATTCCTGCTGCACAAAAGCATGGAGATGAATTAGCGCGTCGCGCCGTTGATATTTTGGCTACATGGAACCGGAATGCTGATGCTGATAGCCGGGGTGCAGTACTCTTTTCCTTCTGGTTGGAAGAAATGGGTACGGAAAAGGTCTTTAGTATTCCTTGGAATGAGAAATTTCCACGCACCACACCAGACGGTTTAGCAGACCCTCAAGGCGCAGCAAAGGCGCTTTCAGTTGCAGCGACTAAAGTAGAAAAAGCTTACGGAACCTTAGATGTAGCTTGGGGTGATGTCTTCCGACTGCGGTATGAGAACTTAGATTTACCTGCCAATGGTGGTGATGGAGATAAAGGAATATTCCGCGTTCTCAATTTCGCCCCATCTCCTGATGGGCGCTTCCAAGCTGTTGCTGGCGATTCTTATGTTGCTGCAATTGAGTTTTCTAATCCTGTACGGGCAATGGCTCTTACTAGCTATGGTAATGCGACTCAACCCGGTTCGCCTCACATTACCGACCAACTACCACTGTTTGTTCGCAAGCAACTGCGTCCGGTTTGGCGAACAAGGCAAGAGATTACAGCCCATTTGGAGGAACGTAAAGTATTTGACGCTTCCCAATGAACTCATATGGCGGCAAAATGGTTCTCAGAGGATGTCTGAGATAATCAAACAGTGGTTAAACAATATCAGTAGATCGCAAACTTTCGGAAACTGACGTAATAATGAGGGTTTCAGTCATCGTGAATCAAGAGGAAAATAGCGCTCGTTTAAGGGCGATCGCTTTGTCTTAAGTAACGGTATCGGCTGAAACGCTGATTAATCGGTTATTTTCTGGTGTCTGGGTGTTTTCTTGAAAAGTCCATGTGGCAGGGGTTCTAAAAAACTTTGCGATCTACTGAATATATACAATCTCAGGAAACACCAAACGATTGATTGGAAATTGCTCAAATCTTCTCAAACGTTTCTGAACTATGTTCAGAAACGTTTGAGAAGTATTCGCAATTTCCCGCTATTCATCCCCACCCCATTCGTGAGAGGTTAAGACCAAATCATTTTTGTCAATTAGTAATCATGCTGAAAACTGGGTAAAATAGTGAGTATTAAATTAATCTTTGTACTGGATTTTGAGGCAAGAACGAATGTGGGTTTTAAATATGACGCGATCGCTAGCCCAAAAATTCTGTTGACTAACCCGATTTTCAGCATTATTTCAAGTACTATTACTTATTGACAAAAGCTCTATAGCCTTAACCTCTCACTGATGTAGATATACTGACTTTTGTAAATATTTAATAGTAAGTTGCATAAAGCTATGAGCTTGATAGTGTTTAATTTACATATAGGACTCCGATTTGATTTGTGATAATATATTTAGACTGAAAATATTTAGACTGAAAGGCGCGTTTTATCAGGATTTTATCTGAAATCATGTTCAGAAATCAGATAGGATTCCCATAGCTTCTGTTTAAGCATGAAAGAACAAGCTTAAAACACTGATTAAGAACAAAATCTTTGGTAAAAAATACTTTTCCTGGCAGGACTGTAGTGTATGAAGACTAGTAACAACTTGTTAACAGCTTGGCAGCCCCTAGTACCTCTCAAGCCGCTAGTACACTGAGGCGTAAGTTTAGATAGGCTTATACCGCCAAAAGCTTCCCCTTAAAAGTCCATTGCAAAGGATGAGCTAACTTTTGGTTAAAGTAGTCAACAAAATTCAATATCTGCTGTTTGAGATCTGCCTGAGAGGAAAAACTGCCTCTAGGCAAGAGTTTGCGTGTGAGGATGCTAAACCAGATTTCAACCTGATTGAGCCAGGAACAGTGCTTTGGGGTAAAATGGAAAACAACCTTATGGGCGGGATTGGCTAGAAACTGGGCGCGGGTACTCATCGATTGGAGTATCCCAGACTTACCCTTAACACCTAAGTTGTCAAAGGGGATGCCTTCAATGTCGGCAATCCATCGTACCAAGGATTCTGATTGATGGATATTCAAACAGTCCATAATCAAATGCCACTTGCTGGCAGTCGGATCAGAGGCAATTAAGCGCTGGCAATGCCCCAAGAAATCGGCTTCTGTCCGCTGAGTGTCAATTGTAGGAGCTACAAGTTGACCTGTAACAACATCAAACTTAGCAATCAAAGTCTGTGTTCCATGCCGAATATATTCAAACTCTCGACATTCGACTTTGCCTGGTCGCATTGGTAAACTGGGAAGGGCGCGTTCTAGGGCTTGAATGCCAGTCATTTCATCAATGCTGATCGTGTGTTCTCCCGCGATCGCTCTGATTGGGGCACTCAGATAGTGCTGGCTGATGTCTTCCACCTTGACTTCAAACTCTGGATCATACGGGGGGAAAAAGCCAGTAACGAGACTGGTGCGGTTTGAGTTCTGCTTGAGCTAACCATCGTCCGACCTGGCGGGGGGATATTTGCTCCACAATACCAAGCTTTATCAACTCATCCGCCAGTTCATGAGAACTCCAATGACTGATGGGACGACCGTATTGCATCGGGTCACGGCACGCCATCGCCATGCATTCAACTTGCTGTTCCAGGGTAAATTTTAACGGCGAACCAGGACGGTGGCGATCGCGCAATCGCTCCATCACTGTCTTGGATTGCTCGGTGGTCTCAACCCAATAGTGTCGCCAGTGCCGCGCCATTTTGATACTTATATCGAGCGTTCGAGCAATTTCGGCATTGTTTTGCCCCAACGCGGCTTTTAGCACAATCCGGGCACGTTGTGCGATTTGCTGCGGCGTACTGGGTCGATTCACTAACTTTTCCAGGGCTTGCTGCTCAGTATCACTCAGGGTGATTGTCAGCGGTTGGCAGGGCATGAGTCGTCAAATTAATCTCGTCATTCATACCCTAACTCAATTTACGCCGCAGTGTACTAGAGATAAGGAATGTATGTTTTTCTAGTTCATCAGTCGAATAAGGAACTAAAGTTAGTGTTTTTTTTGCCGCAGTTATTATATAGAAAAATGTTTGGTATTTCTTTAGAAGAGGCTACGTTTGAGAAACGTGGATTTTTTAAAGGAGAAATTAAGATACAGCAATACTTAGAGCAAATTGGTCGTATATTTCTTCAGGGATATCATGCATCTCTTAATAATGAAGATTTGCTAACCCTAGAATTTCATCTAAATCAAGTGGAGCCAGAGTTGCGTGGATTTGCTTTTGAAGGAGCAGCAATGGGTTTAGCGTTGCTAGATGTCCTGCCTCCTTGGAATAAAAATCGGCTACAGATCTTTCTAAAAGGTCCTGGTTCGGCTCATGCATACATGGTACATGTTGGTGTTGGTTGGATTCTAGCTAGGCTACATCAACCAACCGAAAAAGCCTTGGAGCAGTTAGATCCTTTATTAAGCTGGTTGGCAATAGATGGTTACGGTTTTCATGAGGGCTACTTCCACTGGCATCGATGTATAGAAGACCAGCGGATTCCCAAGATACTTTCTGGGTATGCATGTCGAGCTTTCGATCAAGGACTAGGGCGGAGCCTTTGGTTTGTCAAAGGTGCTGATGTTGAGCAAATATCAGCAACTATTTCTACCTTCTCACCGCTATCACGCTCCTCAATCTGTTAGGGCATACATTTCTGGGGTTTGAACAATCTTGGGCACAGCCACTTGTGGCGCTAGCGACGACATACAGTATAGAAATCTTGCTAGAAGGAGTTGAGTCTTTAGCACATAAGCGCAGTCCCCATTTTCTTGGCGGAATACAACATTTTGTTGATTTCCTGCTGCCTGCACATATTACAGGTCTTGCTGTTGCAATGTTACTTTATGCAAATGATCAGTTGTTTCCTATCATCTTTGCATCTGCTGTGGCGATCGCCTCAAAAGCTATCTTTCAGACTGCTATTGGTAAAGGTAGCCGCCATTTCTTTAACCCCTCTAATTTTGGTATTACCATAACTCTGCTGCTCTTTCCTTGGGTGGGAATTGCTCCACCCTATCAATTCACAGAGAACCTTAGTGGTATGGGAGATTGGTTGTTACCAGGACTGATCGTTATTTCTGGAACGTTTCTCAATGGCCGTTTTACTCGTCGATTACCTTTGATTGCTGCCTGGTTGATTGGGTTTCTAATTCAAGCATTCCTGAGAAGCTTCATTTTTAGTACACCACTTGTTGCAGCATTAGTGCCGATGACAGGTGTGGCATTTATTCTCTTTACCTTCTACATGGTGACAGACCCTGGTACAACACCTATTCGCCCTAGAGAGCAAGTTTTATTTGGAGCCGGAGTTGCTGCAACCTATGGAATTTTAATGATTTCCCATATTGTCTTTGGACTTTTCTTTGCTCTAACTATTGTCTGTGCAGTTCGCGGAATTCTTCTTCAAGTTCAGACAATGGTCACACTTGAGGAGCCAGCAAATGTGATTCCGGCATCAGCCACAGCACTGGAGGTATAAACTATGAAGCCTGCGATCGCGATTGTTGCAGAAAATTATGAAGCTATCCCACTAATACAAAAATGTGTTAATCTACTTCCGGTTTGATTTGGGTGTATCGCCTGATGGCTGGACGTTTTGAAGGATTGACTGATCTGGAATGGAAGTTGTATTGGTCTTATGATCGCAGCATTTTCCCAAGATGATACAAATTGTATCTAAAATCAATCAACAAAATTTAACTCAAGGAGAAAACTATGGGGTCTCATGCTGGATGCAGCCTCGCTAAGTGTCGCCTTAAAATTAGGTTAAATGCAGTGGCTTTAGCAGGAATGCCAGAAGAGCAGAAAGCTACTCTAATGAATGCGCCACTAACCTTAAGTTTATCAATAGGCTTGAATCAGATTGAATTGGCAGAACATGGCTCACAAAGTTATCGCTTTCTCCCAGGTATTACTAGTGCAGACCATAACTTTATCAACATTACAGCTTCGACTATTCAGTCACCTTTTTCTAAAATTGAAGCGAGGCTTAATCAAAAAATAGGTACTTCATCCATCGCTTTTCGAGCCTTGAATGAAACCCAAGAAAACTTTTTCCCAAGCAATGGTAGTTTATCCTTATACTTAAAATTTGAGCTTGAATCTTCAATTCCAATTTTGTTGGATCGTCAGAACGTTTTTCTTTTTAACAAGGAACCATTGCTTTACGAGACAGATGTTCCTTTCAATGGGTTTCCCCAATTTAATGGGAGTCCTAGATTCTTGCTAAAAAATCCAGTAGAACTGTTTGATGAAAGTAATCCAGAAGGTGAGCCAGTAATGACAATTACTGAAGGCTCAGAAATTACTCCCGTGGGTCGTATTTTGTATAGAATTTATGCATCTTCTCCAGCAGTCGATAGTGAAGGTAACTTTAGTACCAGAGCTACCGTTGAATTAGTACAATCTGTAGGTGTGGTTCAAACTGCTATTCTCCTTATTCCAACAAGAGGAGTTACTATCAGCAGTTCTTTACTTCAAAATATAGCTCTTGGGGAATCTCCTTTCGAGTTTGATATCATCGGACATATAGACAATCCTTTGGAAGAGCACTTAGAAATTACTATTCGCCCTTATAGTATGGAGCCACAATTACCAGGAGCAGCACGTTTAGATGTACCGCTCCCTTCCCAAGCTCCCCTTGCTAGACTAGATGTAGATCATCCTTCAATACTACGAGTTCGTTCCGGGGAAACAGTAGAATTAGGAGTCACTCCAAGATTTAGTTTTCGAGAATCTCAACCTCCTGAATTTATCTGGGTTGCTCCTCATGGAATTGAATTGCAAAATCCCACATCTTTGAGTCCAACATTTACTGCCCCGATGGTTAATGAGTTAACAGATATTTGGTTTACTTTGTATGTGCGGGATGAAAATGATGTTAGTCGTCCACATAAAATTGACGTTGAATTAGAACCTTAACAATTCATGATTGCAACTTGCAAAAAAAACACATGATTAACAGGTCAGATTCAGACTTTTTTTAGAAGTCCAAACCCCTAGGACTTACGCACTGTACAAATTAACCATAATATGCAGTACGAGATTGGGTAGTTTCAGGCGCTTCGTATAACCCTAATTTACTTGCTCCCTTGCGATCGCTAGCTGCTTAACATAGCTGAAATACCCATATTGCGTGTAGTACTTATGTACGATGCGTAAGTCCTAACCCCAAGCTCTTTGGATATTTTGTAGTTATTTGGATGATTGAAATATTGAAATATAAATTAAGTCAATAGATTGAGAAATGAAAAATAGTTATAAATTATCTCTATCTGTACTTGCCAGGAGTAAAAATGCCAATTGGACAAATCATGAATGTAGTAATACCATCACTGCATTACCAAAGTTCCGTTAAATTTTATAAACAAATTTTGGGGTTTACTTTAGTGCATGAGGATGAACTTTGCTGCTTTGTAAGCACAGGAAATATCAATATTTCAATTCATCCAGCTAATGAAAATACAGAATTTTATCCGAATGGACACTGTATTTACCTAGATGTTGTAGTTTCCAACATTCAAGAAGGGAAAAGATATTTGCTAGAAAACAATATTAACATCATGAAGGAATGGAAAGATAATAATGGCAGTTTTCTGCTTATACAAGATCCGGATGGAAATTTAATCGAAATAACAGAATTTATAAATAGAGAATGAATTAACAGGAAGGAGCATAGCATGAGCCAAACCAAAATTGTCATCAGCAACACTCGGTTAACCCAACATCCAAAAATAATGGTTCAGACAATAGTTTCCCTCCAGGATTCCACAGATATAGTTCCGGCATCAGCCACAGTGGTAGAGGTTTAGATTATGCCTGCGATCGCGATTGTTGGAATGGCCTGTCAATATCCAGATGCTCGCTCACCCATTGAGCTTTGGGAAAATGTGCTAGCAAAGCGTCAAGCGTTTCGGCGTATCCCATCAGAGCGTTTATCATTAGAGGATTACTGGTCTGATGACCGCAACGCAGTTGACAGCACGTATGCAACTGAAGCAGCTCTGATTGAGGGCTATGAATTTGATCGGGTTCGCTTTCGAGTCGCAGGAAATACATTTCGTTCAGCTGATTTTGTACATTGGTTAGCCTTGGATGTGGCAACTCAAGCCCTAAATGATGCTGGTTTTTTTAACAATAAAGGTTTACCGAATGAGCGAACGGGAGTGCTAGTTGGTAACACCCTGACAGGAGAATTTTCTCGCGCCAATACATTAAGATTGCGCTGGCCCTATGTACATCGAGTTGTCGAAGCCACATTAGCAAAGGCAGATTTTTCACCCCAGCAGCGTTCTGCATTTTTACAAGAACTAGAAGCAACCTACAAAGCTCCCTTTCCAGCAATCAGTGGAGAAACTTTAGCAGGCAACCTCTCTAACACGATTGCGGGACGCATCTGTAACCATTACGACCTCAAAGGCGGTGGTTATACCGTTGACGGAGCTTGTAGTTCTTCATTGCTGGCTGTTGCCAATGCTTGTGCAGCCTTGGTTGTGGGTGACTTGGATGTAGCGCTGGTGGGTGGTATCGATCTGAGTATAGATCCATTTGAACTCATTGGGTTTGCGAAAGCAGGGGCACTAGCATCTGACGAGATGCGGGTGTATGATACTCGCTCTAATGGTTTCTGGCCTGGTGAAGGATGTGGCTTTGTGGTGCTAATGCGTTATGAGGATGCTGTAGCTCAACATCATCAAGTTTACGCTGTGATTCGCGGTTGGGGAATTTCGTCGGACGGTAAAGGCGGAATTACACGTCCTGAAGTAGAAGGGCAGATTATAGCATTAAACCGTGCTTACAATCGGGCTGGTTTTGATGCGGCAACAGTTGCTTATTTTGAAGGGCATGGTACAGGCACGAAAGTTGGTGATGCCACAGAACTTCAAGTTCTCTCTAACATTCGCCAACAAGCAGCCATTGATACTCCTCCAGCAGTCATTAGCTCTATCAAGGCAAATATTGGTCATACCAAAGCAGCCGCAGGTATTGCTGGCTTAATTAAAGCCACTATGGCACTTCACAGGCAAATTTTGCCTCCCATGACGGGCTGTGAGCAGGTTCATCCGAAACTAGTAGAAGAGAATTCTACTTTACGTATACTCGATAGAGGTGAACTTTGGTCTGCTAATACCCAATTGCGAGCTGGAGTAAGTGCAATGGGTTTTGGTGGAATTAATACGCATGTCGTACTGGAAGGAATTGGGACACGGCGGCAAGCACCTAGTACTCAAGAAAACATCTTGTTCGCTTCTGCTCAAGACGCTGAGTTGCTGTTGATGGATGCTGAAGATGCAACTCATTTGCTACAACAAGTTGAGCATTTGTTAACTTTGGCACCGAAGTTGTCTCGTTCAGAGTTAACAGATTTAGCTGCTCAGTTAGAAAGAAATCTGACTAATCATCCAGTGCGGGCAGCAATTGTCACATCAACTCGCCAAGAACTAACAACCCAGTTAGAGATTTTGCAATCGTGGCTGAAAGAAGAATTTACTGTTCGACTCGACAGTCGTACTGGAGTGTTTTTGGGAGTAAGCATAGGTAAACCTCGAATCGGATTCCTCTTTCCAGGGCAAGCATCTCCCACTTACTTCAATGGTGGAGCTTGGGAACGTCGATTTGAGTTTGTGCAAGACCTGTATCAGTGGGCGAATCTCTCACAGGATAGCGATCGCAAAGCAACAGCAGTGGCACAACCTGCGATCGTCACTGCTTCAATGGCAGCACTGAGAGTCTTAAACAAATTTGGGATAGAGGCAAGTGTCAGTGTTGGGCACAGCTTAGGAGAACTTTCTGCATTGCACTGGGCTGGTGGTTTTGATGAAGCTGGGTTGTTACGGATTGCGACTATGCGTGGGCAAGCGATGACCAAGGTAGGTAATGCCACTGGTGCGATGGCAAGTATTCAGGCAACACAACCTGTAGTGGAAAATTTAATCAACGGAGATCGGGTTGTTATTGCCGGATTGAACTCACCTAAACAAACCGTTATTTCTGGTGAGGCTACTGGTGTTGCCACAGTTGTTAATCGAGCGCAAGCTTTGGGATTAAAAGCTGTGAGTTTACCTGTATCCTATGCTTTTCACTCACCTTTGGTAGCAAATGCAGCACAACCATTAGTAGACTATTTAGGACAAGAAGCATTTCAATCATTGCAGCGCACCGTAATTTCTACAGTTACTGGAGATGCTATTAAGCAAACAGAAGATTTGCGATCGCTCCTTTATCGCCAAGTCACTGCGACCGTTAGGTTTATTGAGGCAGTAACCAAGGCAACGGAAGGAGTTGACCTCTTCATTGAAGTTGGACCGGGTCGTGTTTTATCTGGATTAGTTGCTGAATTTGTGGATGTTCCGGTAGTGGCACTGGATGCTAGTGGTTCTTCCTTAAAGGGATTACTACAGGCAATTGGAACGGCGTTTGTACTTGGAACACCAGTTCATCATAGAGCATTATTTGCTGACCGATTTACACGACCGTTTGATCTAAACTGGCATCCTCGATTTTTTGTCAATCCCTGTGAGTTGGCACCAAAACTCCAAGAGGACTCCAAGCCAGCAGCGCTAAAGCTTGATATTAAGTCGTTACTCAATCCTGTCAGGATGGAAGAAGCTAGCTCTAGCACTTTGAAAAATGGATCGCAACCAGAAAATATTTCCCCTGCTGCTCAATATTCTTTATCAGAGGTTGAATCTCACATTGATAAATCACCATTAGAGCTAATTCGCCAGTTAGTTGCTGAACGGGCAGAACTTCCTATTTCTGCCATTGAAGATAATCATCGTTTGTTAAGCGATCTTCATCTCAATTCAATTACCGTTAGCCAAGTTGTGGTAGAAGCTGCGCGATCGCTCAATTTAGCACCACCTGTTGCTCCAACTAATTATGCCAATGCAACGGTTGCTGAGGTCGCTCAAGCATTAGAGGAACTTTTACGCATTGGTGGTCCACGAGCTGACAGTGTTGAAGAGCGATTACCTTCAGGAGTGGATGCATGGGTGCGAACATTCACGGTTGAACTGGTAGAGCAATCCCTGTCTCGTCGTCAGATTTCTGCTGGTCCACCTGGATATTGGCAAGTTATTACAACTGCTGATCATCCTTTAGCAGAACCTTTGCAGGAAGCATTTCAGCACTGCAAGGGGAGGGGGGTGGTTGTTTGCCTTCCTGCTGCACTTGAGGTTGGTACAACTTCTCTACAGGAGATTCCTGATATTGAACTCTTGTTAGAAGGATCTCGTGCAGTATTGGCAGATCCAGAGAATGCTCAGTTTGTGCTAGTGCAACAGGGTGGAGGTGGAGCAGCGTTTGCTCGAACCCTTTATCTAGAAGCACCGCAGGTGAAGACTTGCATTGTTAATGTGCCAATGGATCATCCACAAGCTGTGGAATGGATTCTGGCGGAAGCCAAAACAGTAGTGGGCTATTCTGAGGCACATTATGATGCGTCTGGAACGCGACGAGAGGCAGTACTGCGTCTGTTGCCTATGCCAGAAGATATGGCTGAACCTTCTTTGGGACCCGATGATGTTTTGTTAGTTACGGGTGGGGGGAAAGGAATTGCGGCGGAATGTGCCCTTTCTTTAGCCCGAGAAACAGGAGTTCGGTTGGCTCTGTTGGGGCGATCGCACCCTGATACAGATTCTGAACTTTCCACCAACTTAGCGCGAATGGCGGCTGCGGGTGTCCAGGTGCAGTATGTTGCTGCTGATGTTACTGATGCAGATGCAGTTCGGGATGCGGTTCAAAAAGTTGAGGCATCTTTGGGTGCGATCACCGCCATTCTACATGGTGCTGGGGTAAATGTGCCACAGCTACTGAGTTCTCTTGATCAAGCAGATTTCTTGAAAACGCTAGCACCCAAAGTGCAGGGAATCCGTAATATACTAGCAGCAGTTAATCCAGAGCAATTACGGCTGTTAGTTACCTTTGGTTCGATTATTGCCCGTACTGGTTTACCAGGAGAAGCGGATTATGCGTTGGCGAATGAGTGGTTAGCTCAGCTAATTGAGCATTTTCAAACAGAGCATCTGAACTGTCGGTGTCTAAATGTGGAGTGGTCAATTTGGTCTGGGGTGGGAATGGGTGATCGCCTCGGTCGAGTCGATGTGCTGATGCAGCAGGGCATTACGCCAATTACGCCTGATATTGGCATGACGATGTTACGGCGTTTGATTGCACAGCCTTTGCCAACAACTTCTGTAGTTGTAACGGGGCGGTTTGGAAAAGCCCCGACGCTCAAGTTGGAACAGCCAGAACTGCCGTTTTTACGATTTCTTGAACAGCCAAGGGTTCATTACCCTGGTGTGGAACTAGTTGTTGATGTTGATCTATCAATCAACAGCGATCCTTATTTGAATGATCATGTGTTTCAAGGTGAGCAAGTTTTTCCAGCCGTAATGGGGCTTGAGGCAATGGCTCAGGTAGCAATGGCATTATTAGAAACTACTGAGTTGCCGATTTTTGAAGATGTGCAATTCAATCGCCCTGTTGTAGTGCCTAAAAATGCCTCTCTGAAAATTCGTCTAGCAGCATTAGTACAAGGAGCAAACAAAATCGAGGTTGTTCTGAGGAGTGAGCAAACCGCTTTTCAAGTCGATCATTTTCGAGCAGTATGTTGGTTTGGAAACCAGTCATCAACAAGAACTTTAGGAATAAGTGAGCAGTCCAAGCACTTGGCTGATATTCAGGATGATAAATTTTGTGTTTCGCTCGATCCTAAACAAGATCTTTATGGTAAGGTTCTTTTTCATAATGGGCGTTTTCAACGGCTGCATGGCTATCGAAAGCTGAGAGCAACGGAATGCCTAGCTGAAATTGAACCAGCTAGTAGTGAAGTTAACTGGTTTAGCCGCTATTTACCGAGATATCTCGTTCTAGGCGATCCAGCTAATCGTGATGCTGCGATTCATGCACTTCAAGCTTGCATTCCCCATGCGACAGTTTTGCCCATTGGGGTTGAGCGGTTTATTCCAGGATTTGTTCCGAATACCAGTGTATGTTTTGTTTATGGTCGTGAGCAATCGCAGAATGGAGAACGGTTTATTTACGATATGGAAGTGATTAAAGCTGATGGAACTATACTGGAGCGTTGGGAAGGGTTGCATTTACAGATCGTTAAGCACAAGGATACTCTAAGTCCTTGGGAAGTCTCTTTGTTAGCCCCTTATCTTGAGCGACGGATAAAGGAGTTCATACCAACAGCAGATGTAACAGTTGTTATAGACAAAGATGAAACTGTTAAAAGTCAAGTAAGAAGGGCACGCGCTATTCAAAAAATCTTCAGATCAACGAGCTTAGTAAGTCAGCGACTGGATGGAAAGCCAGAAACCACAGAGAATATAAAGATTTCTGTGGCACACGCTGATGACTTAACATTAGTGATTGCGGGATCAGCCCCTATAGGTTGTGATGTTGAGCCAGTAGTAGCGAGGAGTGCTAATGTGTGGTGCGACTTGTTGGGAAGGGGGAATTTTGGTCTAGCGAACGCAATTGCCCAAGAAAAAAAAGAAACCCTAGATATAACAGCGACCCGAATTTGGGCAACAGTTGAGTGTCTTAAGAAAGCGGGAGCGATTATGGATGCCCCCTTAGTGTTGGTTGATGTATCTGATAATAGCATGGTGTGGTTAGCATCTGGAGAGAAGACAATTGCAACTATTGTTGTCTCCGTGAGAGAAGTTAAGCAGCCATTGGTATTTGCAATGCTGGTTAGAAAAGAGATGAAAGTTATCCCTGTTCTGTCACTCTCCGAAAACATTTGCCATTTCTGAATTCTAGAGCTTTTGTATAGCAAGTGATCGCACGATTATTTCCTAATCACAAATACAAGACCCATTTTTTCCTAATAGGAAAGCTTGTATTGATTGCCTCATAAGGCTTGTAGCAATCACCCTCCCGGAAAGTGACAGAAGAAGGATAAGCATTTAAGTTAAAACCAACTCATCAAAAAGGAAAAAGGAAGATTTACACAATGGCAATCTCGATAACACCTTCACCAGACGATGAAAAACGAGAAAGAGTGGCATCTGATGAAATTAAGTCAAAACTTACTGCTCTAAAAAATGAGGCAAAGACAAAAAAATGGACTTTTGAGGTAGACTACACTACGGCACTAAATTTTGCTATTGAAGAGATAACTGGTCTCAAACCACCTAATAATTTGCTTGAGATCGCTACACAACAAAATAGAATCGCACAGCGTCTAAAAGAGCCAAAACCTGTGTCCCTAAAAAAATTTCTTGCTAGTGACGCTCAATTCAACTGGGCTGATCACAACGGAGTCACTGGAGTGCGAGACCAAGGTAATTGTGGTTGCTGTTGGGCTTTTGCTACTCACGGGGCCTTTGAGGGAAGCTACGCGATCTTGAACAATGCGTTGATTGATAGTTCAGAACAAGATACCCTAGTAGTCCACCAAGCAAACTTTGCTGGGTCAGATAGTCGGGTATAAGCGCTCCATCTTTTTGCGTGCATCCGTGGTTTGAAAGCGCCAATTTACACTTGCTTGCTGACGATTGCGTTGTTGCTCCCAGGCTGCAATTTGTGATTCTAATAATTGGCGATCGCCAATTCGTCTCTCTAAACATTGACGAGATAAAACGGACAATTCAATCTCCACCTGGTTCAGCCAACTGGCATGTTTTGGGGTGTAGTGAAACTCTAATTTTTGAACAATCCTACGCGCTACTTGCGGCTCAAAAACCTCATACAATGCGGCTGGATTGTGGATGTGCGCGGTTATCGACCACCAGACGAATAACGTCAGCTTGCCGACAGTAAATATCTACTAAATCTTTCATCTGTTTTGCAAAATCTACCTTCGTGCGCTGGTTTGTAACTTCAATATGTCGCCATCCAGCTAATGGTTGAAAATACGCAAACAAATTAACACTACCTAGACGCTTATACTCGCAGTCATAACGCTCTGGTTGGTCGGGTTCAGGAGGCAACGGTTGCCTAACCTCTTCTACCAGTTGATATGGAGTTTCATCAAAACAAACTACCGGGCGTTTGGGATCATAAGGTTCATTGTATAAATCCAACAAATTTTCCATTCTTAGAACATATTCTGCATTCACTTCTGGGATACACCACTGCTGTTTTCGCCACGGCTTAACTTCGTTTTTTTTAAAGTTTGGCGCACTGTTTCGTCTGAAATCGAATCCACTATATCGATACTGACCAAATGATCCGCCAACAGTTGCATTGTCCACCGTACCCTTCCTTCGGGTGGTTCTGAACAAGCTGTGGCAATTAAGAAGGCTTCTTGTCTGCCGTCAAGTTTACGAGGTTTGGGTGGATGAGGGCGATCGCTTAGGATGAAGTCCAGACCCCCAAGTACAAATTCTTCTCGAGTACGCTCGACAGTAGAGACGTGGACTCGTAAGGCTTTTGCAATAGTTTTATCAGTTTTACCCTCACTCGCCATCAACAAAATATGAACACGGCTAATAATTCGCGCTTTATGTTTACCTGTTTTAATCAGTGTTAGCAGTTGAGAAACTTCATCCTCACTTAAGTCCACTATGTATTTCTTTGCCATGATACCCCCCCAAAGCTGTCTTAAGGTAGCTACCGTCGGTATCACCCAGCAAAGTTGCTCTGGTAGACTACTAGCAATCCGGGAGCAAATTTGTGAAAATTGCAACTTGTAGAAACCCGGTTTCTTCAAGAAACCGGGTTTCTGAGATTTCAGATTGCTAGATAACATCAATGTGTTAGAACAACTCAACAAAACGCTGATGAATTAACGTTCCTTCAGATGGAGTTAAATCTTGCGGCTTTTAACTATCATCAGTTGTGCTGTTCCTTAAGCAAGTAATATGAATGCAGAGATATCCGCAGTTTGGGACAAAATTCAGGGCATGATTAACGGATTTATTGTCCTGCTGCCTAATATTGTGCTGGCATTAATTGTCTTTGTTATTTTCTTTTTCGTTGCTAGGACAATCAAGAAAGTCGTCAAACGGTTGACGCGTAACCGCCGTCAAGCCCGGAATTTGGGATTGGTGCTAGGACGGTTGGCACAGGGTACAACAATTTTGATAGGTCTATTTGTCGCTTTATCAATTGTGATTCCCACATTTAGAGCAGGTGATTTGATACAACTGCTGGGAATCAGTGGGGTAGCGATTGGTTTTGCCTTCCGCGATATTCTGCAAAATTTCTTAGCTGGTATTTTGATACTTTTGACTGAACCCTTCCAAATCGATGACCAAATTGTGTTTAACAATTTTGAAGGAACGGTAGAAAATATCGAAACGCGAGCAACAACAATCAGAACTTACGATGGTCGCCGGATAGTAATTCCCAATTCCCAATTATTCACGAATTCTATCACCGTCAACACCGCTTTCGATAACCGTCGCATTGAATACGACATTGGTATTGGTTACGGGGATGATATTGACTGGGCAAAGCAGTTAATGCTAGAAGCCATGCATAGTGTAGACGAGGTTTTGAAAGACCCGGCTCCCGATGTACTGGTAATGGAACTTGCCGAAAGTAGCGTCAATATCCGCGTTCGCTGGTGGATTAAACCACCGCGACGCATAGATGCTCTCACATCGCGGGATAAGGTAATTTCTGCAATCAAGCAAAAACTATATGTAGAAAACGGCATTGATTTCCCCTACCCAACTCGACAAATTTTATTCCACGACCAAACCGAACAGACGGATGGAAGCCGCTCCCAACAGCGTGAAGGTTGGCCCGCAGGTAAAAAAGAAGTACCAAAATCTCGCCGCATCAGCGATTCGCTTCGCTTCCTTGCTCAAACGCGCTTCTCTGATGATGGTAACGGCAAGGTAAATTCTCAAACCCGGAACGACGAAAGATGAAAAATGTCAAGTTAAGCAAGCTTTGGGATAAGCTGCACTCTAGTTACTGGTTCGTACCAACAATTATGGCAGTGAGCGCGACTGCTTTGGCTTTCACAATGCTCTCACTAGACCGCTCAGGTAAGGCGGGAATTGATTATTGGTGGATTTATACTGGTGGAGCAGATGGAGCGCGATCGCTATTAGGAACTGTTGCTGGTTCGATGGTAAGCGTTTGCGCTACAGCCTTTTCAATTACAATTGTGGCGCTTCAGCTTGCTGCATCTAACTTTGGATCCCGGCTTCTACGTAATATTATGCAGGATACTGGCAATCAAATTGTCCTCGGCACCTTCATTGGTACGTTTATTTATTGCTTGCTTGTACTGCGGACTATTCGTGGAGAGGGAGATGGATACAACCTGTTTGTACCGCAGATATCAGTTACAGTCGGCACTTTAGTTGCAATCATCAGCATTGGTGTTTTGATTTATTTTATTCATCATGCCTCTACTATTATTCAGGCATCCCATGTGATTAATAGCGCTTGTACAGACTTAGATAAAGCCATTGACCGACTGTTTCCCCAAAAAATCGGACATAGTCTACCAGAACACAAGCGGCGCGTTGGGGAAATTCCAGCTTCTTTTGACTTTGAAGCAAGCTCCATTAAAGCTAATGCTAATGGTTATCTGCAAGCAATTGATGACGAGGAATTGATGAAGATAGCTTGTAAACATAATCTTTTGTTGCGCGTCAAGTCTCGACCGGGAAAGTTTGTTGTTAAAGACAGTGATTTGGTAATGGTCTTTCCTGGTGAACGGCTGAATCAGAAACTAACCGAGAAGATTAACGATGTCTTTATTTTGGGCAACGAACGCACCGATATCAGGATGTAGAGTTTCCGATTTTGCAATTGGTCGAAATTGCCCTGCGTGCGATCTCCCCGGCTATCAATGACCCATTCACAGCGATTCGTTGTATAGATGACTCAGCGCCGGACTGTCTCGCTTGGTGCAACGAGATTTTCCTTCTCCCTATCGTTACGATCAAGACAATAATCTGCGTGTAATTGTTGAAGGAGTGACTTTTGCCGGGTTGGTTGACGATGCCTTTAACCAAATTCGGCAGTATGGGTACAAGGATGTAGCAGTAACAATTCGCTTGCTCGATGCGATCGCCCTCATTGCCACTTACACCCGCAATCCCAAATACCAGGAAGTTCTCCGGCGTCACGCAGACATGATTAAGCGCGGCAGTTTTGAGCAAGTCTCAGAAGAATGCGATCGCCAAGATATTGAAGAGCGATATCAGACCGTGTTGAGGGCTATGGAGTTGGGGTATGCCGAGAAAAAGTAAATAAACTTATATCTTGCACCCTTACGTATAAAACACAAAATACTCAATATAGAGTAATTTATGTTACAAGCCAAGCAGTCATTTCTCAGTCCTCTGGAAGAGGACTTACGCGCTTTCGACTGGGACTTATAGTCCCAGGCAGAAGTAAATATTTAGTATTTTTATTTACAGCTATGTCAAATAGTGCATTCCGGTCAGCATTGGCTGAATCTCTGGAAACCGCAGGCGTACCAGTACTGAAAAATCAAGCTGTACCGCGCCTTTATACTTGGTAGGCATCGGTTCCCATTGGGCGAAGGAAGATAAACCGGAAGTAGCGCTAGCACAAGTACCAAATGGCGCACCCAGGTTCGTAATGATGCATCATCCCGACTCCTTTGCTGCATTTCCCGCCAATACCGCACCTGTGGCTGTAGCAGGACACACCCACGGCGGGCAAATTCGTTTGCCATTCACCCCAGAATGGTCATGGTTGAGTTTTACTCAAGAGGATGAGGTTGACGTTGACGGCTGGATTGATAATTATGGAGCGCCAGGAAACCGCCTTTACGTCAACCGTGGAATTGGCTTCAGTATCATTCCCATACGGATAAACTGTCCGCCAGAGGTAACATTATTCACTCTTCGAGGTAATTGAAAGCTTAGATGACATCCGATACGGTTCGGATCGGATAATTGACCTACCGATAAACTTTGTAGAGACGCACTTAGTGCGTCTCTACACAACTGTTGTAGATGCAGCCAAGTACATCAAGATTTTCGCAATTGTTTGTTTCATTGTCCTTACCTTTGATCAACTAAGTTTGCAGTTGTGTTAATAGAAGATAGGCAATAGCATTTCACGCGATCGGGGTTTTACGAGAAATAAATTTTTATTGCTAAACTCCATAAAATTTTTTGCCAATTATTTTAAGTTTCATCTTTACCTATTAAGTTAGCTTCTAATTTTTTTTAATTCTCTACCTAAAGAGTGGAGTAAAAAGCTGCCAAAAGTAGGAGAATAATAAGCAGTAGCTGAAAAAAATATTCAAAAAAGTCTTAAAAAAATAATTGGATTTGAGATTAGCAGGGGAAAGAATATTATGAAAACAACAAGTATGGGGAATTACGAAAATAGTTACAAGCTGAATTTATCTCAAGAAAAGAGACAAACCCAAGAAAAGACGCAATCTGCTATAGCTAAAAAAAGTCAGACGAGAGGCAAATTTTCTTGGCAAAAAACAACAACTTACCTGCTGCTACCTTTTGTTGGCATAGCTGTAGGAATTTTGAGCGGCTGCAACAGAGATTTATCCAGAGAACTTCGTCCTCCAGGCGTTCCTTCTGCTGGTGTTCCTTCTCCAACTCCAACAATTAATGAGCCACAAAATCAAAGCTCGCGCCCTCTTACGCCAACTGCTGACGACAATAACTTTGTAGTTGCAGTTGTCGAAAAAGTAGAGCCTGCGGTGGTTCAAATTAATACTTCCCGAACCGTGACAACTCAAGTACCGCAATTACCGAATGGATTTAACGATCCATTCTTTCGGCGCTTTTTTGGCGAAGTACCAACACAGCCTCAAGAGCGAGTTGTGCGCGGTGTCGGTTCTGGTTTTGTCATCAATCCCAACGGTCAAATTCTCACTAACGCTCACGTTGTTAGCGACGCAGATACGGTGACAGTATCATTTTTTGATGGTCGCACTGTTGAGGGTAAAGTGTTGGGGAGAGACCGTGTAACTGATGTCGCAGTTGTGCAAATTCCAGGTAATAATCTACCAACAGTAGAAATAGCAAATCCCGACTCTGTAAAACCAGGACAATGGGCAGTTGCTATTGGTAATCCCTTAGGTTTACAACAAACGGTAACAGTGGGTGTTATCAGTGCTATCAACCGTTCTTTAAATCTTTCCAGCAGACCCAATAGCTATATTCAAACCGATGCTGCAATTAATCCCGGAAATTCTGGCGGACCGCTACTAAATGCTCGCGGTCAAGTATTAGGAGTCAACACAGCGATTATCCAAGGTGCTGAAGGTATAGGCTTTGCTATTCCTATCGACACAGCTCAAAGAATTGCTCAAGAACTAATTACCAAGGGGAAAGTTGAATATCCTTATATAGGTCTTCAAATGCTCACCTTAACACCCGAAGTTAAGCAAAGAATAAATAATTATCCAAACAGTAATATTCGGATTGTGGCAGAGCGAGGAATTTTTGTTGCTCGTGTTATTCCTAATTCTCCGGCTGCAAGAATTGGACTGCGTGCAGGAGACGTTATCCAAGAAATTAACAATCAACCTGTTAACACTGCCGAAGAATTTCAGCAGATTCTGGAAAAGAATGGCTTAAATAACAACTTGCAAATCGAAGTATTACGTAACGGGCAGAATTTGCAATTCACAGTACAACCTGAACCACTTCCATCTCCGACAGCTACTAATTCCAGGAATCCATAAATCTAACTGTCCTCAACAACTGATTCGGACTTGCCATTTACCGCAACTAATACTTTTTGTTAGTGATTATATTTTTTGTTTTCCTGTCAGTTGTTGAGTACATCTTTGACCAAAACTTCCCAACGAACCAACTAGTTTATGAGCTTCTTGCTCTGCTTGTTGGCGCAGTTGAGCATCAAGTTTACCCTCTTTAAAGTATTAGTTGCCTGTTCGAGTAATGCGATGCGCTCTCCAACTTTAATAATCTCCGCTTCCTAATAGCCGAGAATGCGTTTGACTCCGATGTTCCAACTGAAAAAATGACCGTTTGAACCTAGCATGAAAATTGCGTAATTAGTTACCCATTCTACTAGCAACCGATAACGCTCTTCGCTTTGGCGGAGACTGTCTTGAATTTGACGTGGATACTGGGTACTGAGTACTGGGGACGCTTGAAATAAACAGATTCACGCGTGAGGGTACTAGTTTCTGCTATCACTATCAGGTGGCTGATGTCACCTTGAAAAATCAGATATGAAGGATTTGTGACAAGTTAAGGTTTTTTAGGTTTTGTCAACAGAGCGATTTTTTTTCGGGGAGATGGGCGAGACAATTGTAGGACTTACGCTTTCATTGTCTCAAAAGCCCGATCTCAGTGCGGTAATTCATGAATTACCGCTACTCCAGAATTTTGTTGCGTAAGTCCTGAATTGGCGATAATAACGTTAACCATCCCAAAGCCCTTGAAACCTGGTAGATGCGAGTTCGGTGTAACGCACTGTGTGCTGGATGTTATTATGCCCCAAGTAACTCTGAATTGTCCGGGTATCAGTACCTCGATTTGCCTTGGGGTAGCCTGTTACATGCCGCAGCATCTGTGCATGAGCTGGAAAAGGAAGTTGAGCGCAAGCCTGGATAGAAATATTCTGACTGTTTGCCGTCATCGGAATAATACACCTGTGATGCAAACCCGGTACTCGCATGGGAAATGGTATGAACAGATACCAACCAAACTAACAACAAACGAAATCGAGCTGATTAGACTTGTCCGAAAATTTGTAAACCCCTCCACGTCTGGCTTTACAGGGCGTTAACATCAAGCCAGAATCAACGAAATAATCAGCGTTTGAGATAGTTACTGATAGCAACTATCTGTAAAAATATTGATAGCTAATTCATAACTGTCCGGAGATTTACAACTTTTATGAAACTGGCAAAACTAATGCACCAATTCTTAACCTTACCAATCCACAAATCGTAAGAATGACCTGCTCGTAAGTTCGAGAATTAAGCGGAAATCTTTGTTGAGCAATGCGAAAAATTTTCACGAGCCTAATTACGTGTTCAACAAAGATGCGTTGGCTGGAAAACTCTTTATTTTCTGCTTTTTGCTGTGCAGTTAATTCTCTGTTACGTGGCTTCTTATAAGGAGTCTTTATATTCTCCCCTCCCTGATATGCTTTATCTCCTTCAAATTTTTGGTCTTTTTCAAACCTTTCTTGCTGTTCACGAAACAAACTAATATCACTGGTCGGACTTTTTTTCCCTACCTCTACATCTACTATATCTTTACCTGAAGGTAACGTAATAAACTGATTCTTAAATGTGTGTTCTTTTTTCTTGCCTGAAAAATATTCTTGCTGTTCCTGATTATCCGAAGCCCTTTCCCTTGGCTGTTCCATCCTGTCTACAATTAACTGAAATTCCTTCAATAGTTCCAATGCGATCGCATAATCGCCATCATTTGTTTCAACTTGTTCAAGGAGACTGGCAGGCAAAATTTTTCGGAATATCTCTAGCCAGTAATGGAACCTGTCGTTCGCCTCAGTTTTAGAAATACCAATCAGGTTGCCCTAAAATCTCAAATGTTGGCATTTGTCTTAAATAAAATAGGCATAGACATACCGACTCAGAAATTTATAGTTTTGGTTTACGTCCTCCCCCTTTTTGATTCACACGTACTTTGTTATGTTCTATCTCTGCTTGAAAACGATGATGATGTATTTCAGCGATGCTCAATAAGTCTTGGAACTGGTCGTTGGTTATTCCCAATATTTGTTTTGTGCGGTGCGGGTATTTCTGAATATAATGAAGTGGATTTTTCATTTTCGTAGACGGTCAAAATTCCGTTCTACCATTTTTTTGACACCAAGTTAATATTTCGGACAGGTCTATTGAAAGTCTGTGCGTCTTTACTCAACAAGCGCTAACTAATAAATTACGCTCGAAGGGGGGATTGAACATTGAGCCTATAGGCGTATATTTTCCGGCAATATAGTTTGCAGCAATTTTCATGTAAAATTGTTGACATCATGTGGTCAAAAGCTCAAGCTATGGCGTTGCTGAATCGCTGTATGAATCTAAATGTAGAGACGCGAAAGGAACGCGTCTCTACAAGGGTTTTCAAATTAAACAAAATCATTTTCATACATTCAATCAGCAACGCTCAAGCTATTTGCCTATTTCTTCTTCAACCACATGTTCTGTTCTTTTCAAAATTGGTTTTTGCGTACTTTTGCTACGCGGTTTATTATCCTTTTTAGATGATTGCTGCACTGTGGCTTTATCCTGTTTGGATGCTTTGAGAAATCTTGGTGCAGTTTCTTGGGGTGCAGCTAATAGCTCAACAAAACCGAAGACGTTTCTTTGGGGCAAAAATTTCGCCTTTAGGGAGACAAATGCTGGGCGCCCTTGGTCATAATCCGCTTTTGGATTAAATCTGAATGGTCTTACTGGCGCATCTTTCCAGAATATAGGCAGATGGCTAGCTTTCATAAATTTCACCTTTTTGGCAGGCTCAACTTGCTTAATATATTCCAGTCTTTCACGAGTAAAATTGCGGAAAACAGAAATGCAGGGAGTAGAACAAACCGGAATAAACTGCCACAATCCTGAGAATTTAAACTCTAGGTCAGATAATTCGGCTGAGACTGTCTGTTTCTCTTCTTCTCGCCCTCTATCAAAGCCAACTAGCTGAAAAGCGATTTGATGCGGCTGGTCTTTGCGCGGAAAATGAATTACCTTTGGATAAACAACCAGTCGTTGAATATGGTTGCCAGTATTTTCTATTTCTTTGTGGAGAGCTTCAAATACTTTCCGTTTTTGAGGAATATAGAATAGTGGGTATTGGGAGCGACCAATAGTAACAGTGTTTTTACCATCGTCGGTAAAGTTTACTTCTGCAACAATTACGCCAATAGCTTGAAATATCGTTCCAGAATCTGACTGGGCTGAAGTTTGATTCTGGGTATCAAGTTCGATTTGTTGTTCGCGGTCAGATGGCGTTTCAACTGGAGAAACAGTCGATTGAGCCGAATTGGGTTCAGGGTAGGTAGATGACATAACTTTTATTGTTTTCACACAGAGAGATTTCTTTGAGCCGCATGTATTTGACACGCTTAAAGAATTCTACAGGCACAGGCACTCCTTCGCGGCTTGGGCGATCACACTAGGATTGTTGTTGTATAGCTAGGATGGAAGCACCATTTTTGGCGTGCCATCTTTTTTGGTGATAGTTGCGCTTTTTTCGCGTTTATACTGTCCCCAACCTGCGGTAATTTGTAATGCTTTGGCTGCACCACTAACGCAAAAAGTCATACCTAAGGATGAAAGAAACATGCTTTCAGCAGGTGGTACGCTAACTTCGGTTGTACCCTCCTCAGCAGTACCTTTACCAACTACAGCTAATTCATCGAGATGTTCTGGTTGTTGACAGTCAACTTCTCTAAACAGTTCGTCTTGCACTTCAAAAGCTTCAGCCGATTTATTTAAAGTCTCAGCACTCATGTGGCGTTGTTGCGGTGCGAGTAACCCCACAAGATAGCGATCGCTTACACTATCCTCATCTACTTCTTCCTCTTCTCCATCCGCATAAGTCAGTAAATCTGCGAACACTGCCTGTTCTAATTAATTACGTATTTTATCGGCGCTGGATAGCTGTTATTCAAGAATTTTAGTCGTTTCAGCTTCTATTATTTCTGGCTTTTCTTCAACAACCACATTGGCAGCAGGTATAAATTGTTATTATAATAGCTTGCCTTCGCTTTCTGCGGGTACAAATTGCGTTTCTAAAAGTTTACCCTGTTCCCAAACTTGAGGAGTTGCTTTGGCTGTTTGCGGCTTTTTCTTGGAACGCGATTTTTTAGCTTTAGGCTGCTGATTGTTAAAGAAATTGATGATATCAGTAGCAATATTCTCTGCAATATCTCCACTTATCAACCAATCAGCATCTTCTACGGGAGCAACGCGATTTGGTGAGGTCGGATAAAAAACGTGCGAACGCTAAAAATTTTATTGAAGTACAGAGTGATTTTATTTACATAAAAAAATACTAGTTTACAGAATAATTCATCTTGATGAGATATCTCAAAAAGATTACTAGCAATTCATTGGACGATTATTACCAAAAATATCTGCAAAAAGTCTTTGATACTTAGTATTAATTACGTCAGAAAATAAATTAGGGACGGAATTAAAGTATAAAATTTATCAATTAGTTCTGGGTTTGATAAATGAATTAAAGATAGAAGCACAAAAATTATCCCAACTTTGTGCTATCCATTGGCAACGAAGATGCAACATAATTTCTGCGTGATTTTTTAACCATAACTTACTGTTACCTTTCATAGGTAAATTAACAACTTGAGGAATTAAACTTTCAACCGCACCACTACCAAGAGGTAATTTCAGAGATGCAACTTCGTTATATTTTAAAAGCCTCCTTCTATAGGCCTTTAAAATATAATTTCGCTCTCGTACCAGAATTTTACATCGTTCTCCAGTTGCTGATAATATAAACTCACCCATGTTTCTTATTAAATTTAAGGTATGACCTTTTCTTAAAGAAGATCGAGCTTTTTTAAACCAATCTTTTCGCTGATTATCTGTAGGAAAAGCAGCTTCAGCGAAGCTTTGTAAATGTTCGGCAGCATGATAAAAGTCTAATAGTTGATAAGTTGATTGCGGGCATTCTAGCTTTTTTAATAAAGCAGGAATATGTTTCCAAATCCATTCAGCACCGTCGGCAATTAATAAAACTTGTTTTGCCTGACGAATTCCTAAATGAAACAAATACATCTCTCAGATTTCTAAAAATCCTTGATATCCCTGATAAGTCCCATCATTGGTAATAGGAATGTCAGAGGTTTTAATTTTTTGACCTTGTTCATTTACGACATAAATAAATGGTTAATAATTTAGGCTCAATCCATTCTCCATTATAGCCTCTACGATTAGTTTTAACCCTACGTCTTCCTTTTTTTGGTACGCGAATACGTGTACGCCCGCCGTCCACAGCAATTACAACACGTTGGTCTTTAAAAGTATTAAACTCAGATAAGTTTCCCGATTTAAAATCATTTAACTTGTTTTCGCGTAAATCTATTCCCAATTGACCAAAATAATATGTTAGCCGTTCTATTCGTTTTAGACTAATATTTATTCCCCAATCAATTAGTGTTGTACGTGCAGCTTCAAACGAACCGGTAATTGCACCATCCACTCGCAACCGTTGATAAAACACCAGGGGTTAACCCCTCGGACATTCCTAACCATCTTAAGAAGGGACAAAATCCTTCATGCAAAGATTGTTTATTTTTATTTGGTTGATTTTGGCGTTCAACTACATACGGTTCGCCTCTCGACCTGGGCAGCTTTGACCAACTATAGTAGTTTCCAGCCTATTAATATTTATCAGCAGTGTTTTTTAGTCCAAATTTAGTCCAACTGTATAACTATGAATTGTAGAAAATCCTTGGACTATCTCCCACAACGGCAAGGCGTGAACTATCGACATTGATTGCAGTGCTATTTTCAGCAACCCATTTGGTCGCTGCATACGCCTGCTCAATCGCAACTGGATAACGAGCCTCTGGCGAGGGCGTGTAGTTGACGAAGATAACTGCCGCCTTTGCACCATTGGCGATTTCACGAATCAGGCGATCGTGCGTATCCTTATCGCCCAGTACCCAGCCGCCGTAGAAATACACCACAACTGGAAGTGTATCTGTGTTGCCTTGAGGACGAACAATGCGGATTGATATCTCATCGTTTGAACTACTTGGAATCACGCGGTCTTCAATATCTACAGGCAGCTTATCCACCACTGCACCCGCTTGTGCGCCACCAAGGACGTTTCTCGCACTGGGCTTTCCCTCAATACCCTCGCCCGGATTTTTACAGCGGTTTTCATATGAATAGACCACAGTGAGCGAACCAACCCCAAGCATCATCGGATGAGATTTGCTCATTCACAATCTGAGTCAATGCTTGATCAAGTACCTGAAGAGTTGTAACTTTTGTTGCACGTAAATACTGCTTCAGTTTAGACCAGCATAATTCAATGCCAGATAAATCTGGCGAATAACGGGGCAAAAAGACAAGGCGCGCACCAGCAGCCTCAATCAAGTCCCGAATCACAGCTGCGGTATGTAGCGATAAATTATCCATAACTACAATTGCACCAGCCCACAACTGTGGCACGAGAACAAGAACGCAGATAAGTCACAAATACGTCGCTATTGACACTACCGGAAATACTCATGGTCGCAATCAATCCATCCAAACTTAATGCCCCTTTTCAATGATATATTTTGTCCTCGATTGCCTGGGCTTGAATCGTGTAACCAAGAGCCACTTTTTGCACGTCCATAAAGTCGTGTCATTCCCAACTTCAAACCTGATTCATCGACAAATACTAGATTATCAGGGTCTATACCCAGTACCCAATCCCGATATCCAAAACGCATCTGATTGACTGGTTGACTATCTTGCTGACTGGCAAGAGCGTGTTTTTTTTAGTGGTTAAATCCAACTTCTGAACTGCACGCAAAACGTTCACACAATTCTTTAAGTATTGTATCTGGTTGTTGATCTACTAGCTGCTGCACTGCTGGTAAATCACCAACCTTAATCAAGAGCGATCGCGCAGCCTGCATTCGGCATTCATGTGTCACTTGTCCTGTGTCTCGATAGCGACATATTAACCGTTTAACAAACGCTCTTGCTCACTTGAAAGCGGTCAGCAAGTTGTCGTTGTGATCCTTCTAAAGCTCTATAAGCATCAATCACACGTTGGCGCAAATCAATTGAGTAGGGGGCAGGCATAAGTATGAGTATTTTTACTGCTCATACAAGTTTACTCAAGGAAGTGGTCTACCCAACTGAAAACCGCTGTAAAACCGTTGGAGAAACTCCCCACAAAAGTTGTTGCTTGCTTACAAGTCGAGAAAAGCCACGCGAAATTGCGTTGATGTCAGGCGAACAGGGAGTGGTGCGATCGCTGCCCCTAAGTGGACTCACCCCTGATGATGGACGTGCCATCTTTCGACAAAAGGGAACGTTTACGGGTTCAGAAGCCGAATGGACTGCTTTGATCCATCACTATGGCGGCAATCCCCTGGCGCTGAAGTTGGTGGCAGCCGCCGCCCAGGATTTGTTTGACGCCAGTATTGCAGAGGTTTTAACCTATCTCAATCAGGGAATTTTTGTATTTGAAGACATCCGCGATTTGCTCGATCGTCAGTTCGATCGCCTATCGGAAGCTGAACAGAAAACATTATTCTGGTTTGCCATTCACCGTGAGCCAGTTTCGATCGCAGAGATTCGTGAAAATGTTGTTGGTTTTGCCTCTCAGCAAAACGTACCCCAACAAGTCAACTCGCTGATCCGGCGATTGCTACTCGAAAAAACGGATGGGCTATTTTTCTTGCAACCCGTTGTGATGGAATATGTCACGGAACGACTTATTCAGCAGGTCTGTACAGAATTTGAGACACAGCAGATAGACGTATTGCAAAGTCATTCGTTGATTCGGGTGCAGGCAAAAGATTATGTGCGAGAGATGCAATTGCGGCTGATTGTGCAACCTGTGATCGAGCGGCTTCTGTCTCGTTTTGGAAATGTGTCAGCGATCGAGGCGAGAGCCAGACAACTATTAGTGCAGCAGCGGCAAAAAACAGGATATGTCGCAGGCAACCTAATCAATCTTCTGGTACAGCTTCAAGTGGATTTGCATGGCTCTGACTTTTCTGAATTAGTGGTGCAGCAAGCCGACTTGCGGCAGGTTAATTTGGTAGGGGTCAATTTTCAAAATGCCAATTTAGCCACATCCATCTTTTCAGAGACATTAGCGATCGCAATGTCCATCGACATCAGCCCAGACAGTCAAATCGCTGCAATCGGCGATTCAAGTGGCTTGGTGTATCTCTGGCATATTGCGACGACTCAACTACTCGCCACCTTTGAAGGGCACAGCAGCTGGGTGTGGTCGGTTGCCTTTAGCCCCCATGGCAATACGTTAGCCAGTAGCGGTGGTGATGCTTCGGTGCGGTTGTGCGATGTGCAGAGCGGTCAGTGCTTGCGGATCTTAACGGGGCATACAGATTGTGTTTGGTCAGTGAGCTTTAGTCCCGATGGTCAACGGTTGGCGAGTGGCAGTGACGATCAAACGGTGAGATTGTGGAATTTCCAAGGGGAATGTCTCCATGTCTTGGAGGGGCACACGAAAAACGTTTATTCGGTTCACTTTTGTCCCGACAATCAAAGCTTAGCGAGTGGCAGCAATGACACATCGATTCGGATTTGGAATGTGACCAATGGGGATTGCCTGGGTGTGTTGCAGGGGCATAGCGAAGGGGTTCGTTGTGTGCGGTACAGCCCGGATGGTCAACGGCTGGCAAGTGGCGATCTCGATGGTTCTATTCGAAGAAGGGAGTGGGCAGTTTCACTCTAAATTCAATCAGTCAAATCTTGATTTCAAGCTGTTGAATGGGCACACCAATTGGGTTCGGGGCATTGTGTTTAGCCCAGATGGTGGCATCTTGGCGAGTGGAAGCGACGATGGCACTCTACGTCTTTGGAATGTACAAGACGGGCAGTGTACCAACGTTCTGGGCGGTCATACTGAGTCGGTTCTGGCGATCGCAATCAGTGCCGATGGTCAGTTGCTGGTCAGTGCAAGCGATGTGCAAACCGGAGAATGCGTGCGGATTTTACAAGGACACACGGGCGGACTTTACACGCTTGCATTTTATCTTGGTGATGTCAATCTACCGTTAGGCATAAGTCAACACTTGGCAAGTGGCAGTTTTGACCAAACCATCCGGCTTTGGGATGTGCAAACCGGAGAATGTCTGCGGGTTTTGCGGGGTCATACGAGTGTAGCGTACACCATTGCTATTAGCCCCAATGGTCAAATCTTGGCAAGTAGCAGTGATGATCAAACCGTTCGTCTGTGGAATCTGCAAGCGGGGGAATGCCTTCAAGTGATGCACGAGCATACGAGTTGGGTGACTTCGGTGATCTTTCGCTCCGATGGTCAAATTGTATTGAGTGGTAGTCTCGATCGCACGATTAAGCTGTGGGAGGTAGCGACAGGACGCTGTATAAAAACGTTGATAGCTGATCGTCTGTATGAAGGCATGAATATTCAAGGAGCAACAGGGTTGACGGGCGCTCAAAGAAGCACTCTCAAAGCGTTAGGTGCTTTGGCCTAGCCTGCGCGTAGCGTGTGTCGAGCGTTAACTTAAATCAGAGCTTAACTGGCGGATCTTGAGTGGTGCAATTTGGAGAAGTTTTGCAAACTGAGTTTATGTCGCAACAGCTTACGCTATAAGCCATTTAGGAGAAAAGCCATGAACAGAACAATCACCGTCAATCCCAAAGCTACATTAGTTCAGCCTGGTAAGGGTTCCACATATTTAGTGCTAGGTGACTTATACACCTTTCTCGCTGTGGGAGAAAATACGGGCGGAGCGTATGCGTTATACGAGATAGTGATGCAACCGCAAAGCATTACACCACCTCACATTCACGACCAAGCGGATGAAGCGCACTATATTCTTGAGGGTGAGGTTGAGTACCAGCTTGACGAACAAACTATCGTCGCCACTAAAGGAACCTACCTCCACTTTCCCAAAGGTCAGTGCCACAGTTTTAAGAACATCGGGTCAAAGCCTGCTAAAGTGCTGTCGATAGCTACACCTCCTGGACCTGGACAGTTTTTTGCAGAAGTAGGTCAGCCAGTGAACCTGCCAATGAACTCTCAAGAAGAGCGCAATCAAACCCGCCCCCCTAGTCCCGCCGATATCGAAAAAGCCATTGAAATCGCTTCGACCAAGTATGGGATAAAATTTTCCCTATCCTGACTGCCTAAAAGCATCGAGCCAGAGGAGTTCTTAGCTTGCCACAGCGATCGCTGTGAAAGCGAATGTGGCATCTCCGAGTGATATGACTGCTTTGTTCGATGCGGCGATTAATCAGTACGGCAAAGTCGATATTTTAGTGAACAATGCAGGGATCAACATTTATAAGTTGGTTAAAGACACAACGGAAGAGGCGTGGCATTAATGCATTGGGCAATATTTAACACGCTATTCTCAATTGAGAGGAAATTGAGGCATGGAAAAATTCGATGTCATCATCATCGGTGGTGGCGCTGTCGGTCTGAGTGCCGCGCTTGTGTTGGGGCGATCGCGAAAACGCACTCTCGTTTGTAATTTGGGTGAGCCTCGCAATGCTCCTTCCCACGAATCACACAGTTTGTTTTCACGCGACGGTGCAAGTCCGGCAGAACTTCTTCGCATCGGGCATGAACAACTTGCCCCTTATGAGAGTGTCGAAACCAAACAGGAACGAGTTGTCCACGCTTTCAAGAGTAAGGATCATTTTGAAGTCGAACTGCAAAATGGCACCCATCTCATCGCCCGATCGCTCATCATCAATTGAAGCCTACCATTGATCGCACCTTTGCCTTTACGGAGGCGAAAGAAGCTTACCAATACCTGAAAAGTGGTTCACATTTTGGTAAAGTCGTCATCCAACTTTATCGCTAACCGCATCAGACTCTTCTCATCCACAGGTTTAGCTAAGCTTCAAGCCAGCCTCAGATGAATACATTGAACTGTTTGGCATGAAGACACCTCGCGTAGATATTCAATTACCACTGGGATACCTTCTTCATGTTTTTTAGGCTGACTATGGCTGTTATAACCGCAGTGCTGATTATTACAACTTCGTATACTTTTGCGAGGGTTTCCACAGACAAAAATGCGAAAACTCAAGTGCCGGGAGTCTAGCAATTCGAGTTAGGCGATTTCACGATTACAGCACTCAGCGACGGCACATTGCCACTGGATCTTCATCCAATCCTGACCAATACGAACCAGGCAGAAATCGATCGCCTCCTCCATCATAGCTTCCTTGCGAACCCCGTCGAGACATCGATCAACGTGTTTCTCATCGATACGGAGACGAACAGGTGTTGGTGGATACGGGTTCAGGAGAATTGTTCGGCGAGCTAGGTGGCAAGCTACAGGTGTCGTTGAAGGCGGCGGGCTATACACCCGACGAGATCGATATGGTTCTCCTTACCCATATCCATACCGATCACAGTGGCGGTCTGGTCGAAGGCGAACAAATGATGTTTCCTGCCGCTACGGTCTATGTCGGCAAGCCTGATGTCGATTTTTGGCTCAATCCCGCTAATCCGGAGCGATCCCCAACCTATCGAAGATATTTCGACGAAGCGGTCAAAACGGTCAAACCCTATCTCGACGCGGGCAAACTTAGACCGTTTTCCGGCGAGAGGGTTATTCTACCGGGGATTACCGCGCGCCCCACGCCCGGACACACGCCTGGACACAGCTTCTTCCTTGTGGAAAGCGGAGGCGAGAGCAACACCTGATGTACAACGAGAGTTAGGGAATCTGTTCCGTGCCCTTAGCGATCCCGACGGAGTTTATGCGACAGCACGAACCCCTGAAGCAGTTACACCAACTACGTTTGAGAAGTTTGCAAGAAACAAACTACTTCCAAACACTCTTCTAAATGCCATTACCTAATACCCCAGCGACAGGGGCTGCGATCGTCGTGATTCACGGACGCAACGCAGAACAAGGATTGAATGCCAACTTCCTCAAAGAATTTGAACCTCGACTGTGAGGTTTACAAGCTATGAACCTATGAACCTGTTACAATCGCTGCGACGACGTGGACAATCGGTTTGGCTCGATCAGTTTGAGCGAGGCTGGATTATCAGTGGTCAGTTGCAGCACTACATTGATGACGACGGCTTACGGGGTGTGCTGTCAAACTTTCAAAGCTTGCAAGTTGCAATCCAAGGGCAAGGGTACGATCGCGATTTCAGTACACTAACCCGTCAAGGTACCAAGCTAGCCACTCGACATTACTATGATTATTTAATTACGCGAGACCTGCAATTAGCGGCTGACTTGCTGAAAAAAACCCATTCTCAGACCCACGGACGAGATGGCTATATCCAGGTTGATCTCGCTCCTGACACGCTATTGCAGGCTGAAACTGCGATCGCAGAAGCTCAAAGAATCTGGCGGTGCGTCGGGTGGCGTAATTTGATGCTCAGAATTCCAGTCACTCAAATGATGCTTCCGGTGATTGAACAACTAATTAGCGATCGCATTAACGTGAATGCAACGTTAGTGTTTTCTCAGATGATGTACGAGCAAGTATTAAATGCGTATCTCCAGGGGCTAGAGTTCCTAATTCAGCAAGGAGAATCTGTGAGTGACATTGCTTGTTTTACCAGTTTCTCCATTGGTCGTTTGGATGCAGCCATTCATCCACTCATTGCCAGTTCGTTAGAGACGACATCTTTCGGAATTGCTCAAGCTAAACTTCTATACCAGCAATATCGAAATGTTTGTCAGAGTGAACGCTGGAGAGCGTTGCGTAAAAGGACAAATCCACTTCGTATCGTGTGGGATTGCACGAGTATTAATCCTCAGAACCCATCGCACTACGTTCAATCCTTAGCAGCCCCTGGAACAGTAATTGTGCTGTCTCCATCGATACTCAAAAGTTACGCTGAAGTATCTCTACTTCCCACAAATCTGATTGACAATCTTGAAGGGGTTGAACAAATTTTAGCAAGCTTACCGCAATTAGATGAGATTGCTAACCAACTTGTAAACGAGGAAATAGCACAATCGCTGAAGGCTTTTGATCGATTATATTTAACAATCGATCACAAGAGAATTTACTAAAAACGAATATTAAATGCGAATAATATTAGTGCTGCACTAACAAGGGATTTACTGATTAGTGCGCTAGTAGTCTACCAGAGCAACTTTGCTGGGTGATACCGACGGTAGCTACCTTAAGACAGCTTTGGGGGGGTATCATGGCAAAGAAATACATAGTGGACTTAAGTGAGGATGAAGTTTCTCAACTGCTAACACTGATTAAAACAGGTAAACATAAAGCGCGAATTATTAGCCGTGTTCATATTTTGTTGATGGCGAGTGAGGGTAAAACTGATAAAACTATTGCAAAAGCCTTACGAGTCCACGTCTCTACTGTCGAGCGTACTCGAGAAGAATTTGTACTTGGGGGTCTGGACTTCATCCTAAGCGATCGCCCTCATCCACCCAAACCTCGTAAACTTGACGGCAGACAAGAAGCCTTCTTAATTGCCACAGCTTGTTCAGAACCACCCGAAGGAAGGGTACGGTGGACAATGCAACTGTTGGCGGATCATTTGGTCAGTATCGATATAGTGGATTCGATTTCAGACGAAACAGTGCGCCAAACTTAAAAAAAAACGAAGTTAAGCCGTGGCGAAAACAGCAGTGGTGTATCCCAGAAGTGAATGCAGAATATGTTCTAAGAATGGAAAATTTGTTGGATTTATACAATGAACCTTATGATCCCAAACGCCCGGTAGTTTGTTTTGATGAAACTCCATATCAACTGGTAGAAGAGGTTAGGCAACCGTTGCCTCCTGAACCCGACCAACCAGAGCGTTATGACTGCGAGTATAAGCGTCTAGGTAGTGTTAATTTGTTTGCGTATTTTCAACCATTAGCTGGATGGCGACATATTGAAGTTACAAACCAGCGCACGAAGGTAGATTTTGCAAAACAGATGAAAGATTTAGTAGATATTTACTGTCGGCAAGCTGACGTTATTCGTCTGGTGGTCGATAACCGCGCACATCCACAATCCAGCCGCATTGTATGAGGTTTTTGAGCCGCAAGAAGCGCGTAGGATTGTTCAAAAATTAGAGTTTCACTACACCCCAAAACATGCCAGTTGGCTGAACCAGGTGGAGATTGAATTGTCCGTTTTATCTCGTCAATGTTTAGAGAGACGAATTGGCGATCGCCAATTATTAGAATCACAAATTGCAGCCTGGGAGCAACAACGCAATCGTCAGCAAGCAAGTGTAAATTGGCGCTTTCAAACCACGGATGCACGCAAAAAGATGGAGCGCTTATACCCGACTATCTGACCCAGCAAAGTTTGCTTGGTGGACTACTAGCATTTTTTTGTTTTGGGTGGATTGAACTAAAACGTTTGGGAGTTTCTCGCTTGTGGACGATCGCCTATATCGGTTTGACCTTTGGAGTTGGACTTTCTTGCGCTTTACCCTTTTTCTTGTATCACCGGGAACAAATCCTTGAATGAAAGCCATTGAAACAGTAAGTAACATCACTGATGACTACAAGGGAGATATTTTCATGAAAATACCTTTTACTGGCGGTTGTATGTGTGGAAATATACGCTACGAATGTTCGGCAGAGCCAATTTTCATGGGTAATTGTCATTGTCGTGATTGCCAGCGAGCAACAGGCACTGCATTTGCGGCTGCGATACTTGTACCTCGCAATGCAGTCACCATCACAGGAGATGTGAAGTATTACGACGTAACTGGTGATAGTGGAGGCATCGTCAGTCGTGGGTTCTGCCCGATTTGCGGTTCTCGCTTATTTGGCAAGCCACCGATTCCCGAACTCATGGGCATCATGGCAGGCAGCCTTGATGACCCAAGTTGGTTTCAACCGGGAATAGATTTTTACACAGCCAGCGCTCAACCTTGGGATTACATGAACCCAGATTTGCCCAAGTTCGCCAAGTTGCCACCACCTAACAATCCCGCAGCAGACTGAATTAAGCTCTGGTGAGGGCGCAAATGCGATCTGTGGCTGCTGCGGGTTTGCTGTTAAGCAATAACCCGTCCATTTCGAGCGACTAACCCAGGAATGGCAATTCGGAAAAGAGGTTGGTAGTTCCGGTAATTTCTGAATGAAGTTGGAAATTACTGCTTCGGCATCACTTGGGGAGAAGTTGCCTCCTGTATTTAACTGGGAACGCTCAATTATTTCTTCTTTCTTGGCGATCGAGAGCATTTTCGTCCCACCAATATCGATTCCAACTTTCATTACTTATTTGCAGTTGCACGAACAACAAATACGTTTGTAGTTTATTGTAGTATGTAGAGAAATATTTGGTTTGTTCTCTATGTTTCAATATACCTTGTTTTCATCGATACCAGAAGCAAAACATGAAGCAGTTGAAAAAGCACTGCAAACAGCTTTCAATACCACAACAATCGAAAATATCGAGCTTCTGACAGGCGGACTTTCTTCTGCACTTGTTTATAAAATTACAGTTGGTGGTAAACCCTATGTATTGAGGCTGATTATGCGGATCGATCCGCTCAGTGACCCAGTACGACAATATACTTGTATGAATATAGCAGTCGAAGCAGGTATTGCACCATACATTTACTATTCCAGCGTGGAGGATGCTTTATTGATCGCCGATTTTATCGATGCCAAACCTTTGTTTGGATACTCTACGGTATCGGACGAACTGCTGCTTAAATTAGTAGAAACAATTCGCTCGATTCATTCCACTCGATTATTTCCCAAACTCGTTAACTATCTCGATGGAATAGACGGATTTATTGCTGAGTTCAAAGCATCAGGAATATTGCCGTCAAGCGCAACAGAAGAACATTTCAGATACTACTCCCAAATTCAAAAAGTTTATCCCCGCTACGATACCGATTTAGTTTCCAGCCATAACGACTTAACCAGGAATATTCTGTTCGATGGCAAGAAAGTTTGGGTAATTGATTGGGAAGCTGCATTTCAAAACGACCGATATGTAGATTTAGCGATTGTTGCCAATACCTTTATTTCCACGCTCAGCACGGGAAGAGATGTTTTTTCAAGCATACTTCGGTGACTCGCTCGACTCATACAAACGCGCACGGTTTTTTCTGATGCAGCAGGTTTGTCATATGTTTTATGCGATGGTATTTATGAAATTTGCATTACTCTTACAGCCTCCAAATTCAGTATGTGAAGATAGCATGGATACTCCTCGTCTCCGAGAATTTTACACAATTATTGGTGCTGGGGAAATTTCGCTGATGTCATATGAAGGACAATTAATGTTTGGAAAAGTTTTATTAAATGAGATTTTGTACAATATGAAAACACTAAGGTTTGCTGAATCGCTCGAGAAAATGTCTTGAATCAAATAACTTCAATAAAATGCGGGTTAGATAATATAAATTAACTCCAATACCCAAGTTTTATATTGAATATAT
Organism: Heteroscytonema crispum UTEX LB 1556; assembly: GCA_044006015.1. GTDB lineage: Bacteria > Cyanobacteriota > Cyanobacteriia > Cyanobacteriales > Nostocaceae > Heteroscytonema > Heteroscytonema crispum. The sequence goes on along the minus strand of JBIPDF010000012.1, from coordinate 155,996 downwards.
CCACTGAACTTTTCACCGCTATTTGCCATTTGATATATTTGTTCCAATTCTCGACCAAGTTTGTTACAAATACTAATCGAACGCTCACTTAAGTTACTACTAAATAATACCCCAACTGATAATGCCAGTATTCACTTTAAATAATGAATCTCTGGTGACAGCAAGTTTTTTTTCAAAACTCTTGACCCTCACGTAACGTCAGGTTCTAGCATCAAATTGTCGCAAATATTTTCCTTAACAATCGGAATTATGAATATACAATCTACCGCGATGAAAGTGGGGGAACTTGCCAAACAAACAGGTATTTCTGTTCGGACGCTGCATTACTACGATGAAATTGGATTACTATCGCCATCTGGACGCACGGACGCTGATTATCGTTTGTATGCAGAAGCGGATATTGTGCGGTTGCAGCAAATTATGTCGTTGCGACAACTCGGTTTTTCCCTAGTGGAAATCAAAGAATGTCTGCAAAGTCCAAATTTTTCCCTGCACCATACAATTCAACTCCACATCGCACGGTTGCGGGAGCAAATTGAATTGTCCCACAAACTGCTACATCGATTAGAGGCGATCGCTTCTCATACAGCAACATCAATTACTGTCGAAGATTTAATTTCAACTATTGAGGCTATTACTATGTTTGAGAAATATTACACCCCAGAACAACTCGAAACCCTCAAGCAACGTCGGGAGTCCATCGGTGAGGAGCGGATTCGTCAAGTTGAGAATGAATGGGAAAAACTAATCGCACAAGCTCGTGCCCAAATGGAAAAAGGTACCGATCCAGCCAGCGAATCCGTGCAAAATATCGCCAAACGCTGGCGAGAATTGATTGATGAGTTTACAGGTGGAAATCCGGGAATTGAGCAATCCTTAAACAGGATGTACCAACAGCAAGGAGTGGAAGCAGCAAGTCGAGGTATGGGTGATGCGGCATTGTGGGAATATATGCCCAGAGCGATCGCCTTATTATCCTGAAGCCAATTGCAGAAAAGTTGCGGCTTGGGATTTGAACTATGAGATAAAGGTTGTTGTTGAAAATTAAATATTTGGCACAAATCAACGGAAATTTTCCTTACAATCAACATAGTGAGATAGTTAGGCTCTAATTGTAGCCAACCTATGGAATCCAATCTTCGATCGCTGCCAATAATTTGCTTAATCATTGCCGAATCTTTGTCCCTCTTGGGAAACCAAATTGCGGCTGTTGCCATACCTGTATTGGTTTTGCAGTTTACTCATTCCGCGTTAATTGTTGGTATTGCTAGTGCAGGTAATATAATTCCGATTGTATTGGCAGCAATTTTCGGCGGACGAGCAATCGATAGATTTGGCGCGTCGAATATCAGTGTATGTGCAGATATATTGAGTTTTTTCTCTGTTCTCGCCTTACCATTGGCATTTATCTATTTTGCTCCAGTTTCCCCATTATTGATTTTCTTGCTGGTATTTTTCGGAGCGCTGTTCGATCCAACGGGAATATCAGCCAGACAAACAATGGTGCCGAGCTTGGTAAAATTATCCGGCAAATCATTGCAAAAAATCAATTCATGGCGAGGAGGATTGGAAAACGGGGCTGATTTTCTCGGTCCTGTTATTGGTGTTAGTTTAATTGGTTGGACTGGAATCGCGAACACGTTTTACATTAATGCCGTTACTTTTTTGCTGTGTGCGAGTATATTTGCGATCGCTATACCAAAAAAGCGGGAAATCCAGTCAATGGGCAATCGAGATGCTGCAAGTGGGAGCTTAAAGAAGGGCATAACTTTTATCTTTAAGCAACCTCAAATTAGACCCCTAGCAATTATCGGTATGGTTGCGAATTTTGCCATCCTACCATTTTTGAGCTTGCTGTTACCCGTGTTGGCGACTCAGAAATTTGGCAGCAATACATTACTTGGCACCAGCTTATCAGTTTTTGGTTTGGCAGCAACCATCGGTGCAGCCTCTTTCTCACTGCTGTCCAATCGATTTTCTCGTTCGGCGATTTATTATGGTGGATTACTCGTGACAGGAGGTTCGATTATGCTTTGTGCCCTTGCCACGAATAAGTATGAAGTTATACTATTTGCGGCTTTGGCTGGCTTATTATTAGGAGCGGGTAATCCATTACAGCAAACAATTTTGCAAGAACAAACACCAGAAAATATAGCAGGACAAGTATTCACGTCGCTGACTGCAATTCACTTTATTGGCGGACCTTTTGGGCTGCTATTAGCTGGTATTATTACTGAATTATCACATATTGAAATGGTGTTTCTATTAACAGGTAGTTTACTCATTGCATCGGCAATCTTCGGCTGGTATCGTTTGCCATTGCTTAGGTCGAATCGATATTTAACAAATAGAAGCTAAGAAATAATATGGGAAAAACTACGATTTACCATAGTTATGTTCCGCGATCGCCATTATCCCAGTTCGTAAAATTTTTATGGTCGAGCGAGGGTGATAACCTGCCTTGATCACGGGTAAATTTGCTGTTGATCGGCTCGATGGAATTGGTAATAAACCTAAACTCTGACATGATACCCCTGTTCGATCGCCACAGTCGGGAACGGTGCGGTAGTACAAACAGCATTAGAATATGTGGAATCCATTCCCAAAGCTTTATCATCGACAACCACAGCCAGATATCCGTGATGGGTTTGCGTTTCCAAGCGGGTGGTGGTGTTCCGTTTTTTCAGATTCCCGCCGAAGAATTACGCGATCGCATAATATCGCTTGATGAATTATGGAATTGTCGTGCTGAAGAATTGCGGGAAAATCTTCTCAAAGCCCCAACATTAAAAACTCGCTTTCTAGTTTTGGAGCGTTTTCTCCTAAGTATGATGGTGCAACCACCCGAACAACATCCAGTAGTTGATTTTGCATTACGTGAGGGAAGAAAAATCACCCATGCCCACGGTTAACGAAGTGACAAACCGAATTGGTATTAGTAACCGCTATTTTGGGCAATTATTCTGCGAATTCGTTGGATTAACACCCAAGCTATTTTGTCGCGTTCAGCGCTTGCGACGAGTCCTTCACCTTTTGGCTGGGAAAACACACGCTGATTGGACTGATGTCGCTTTAACTTGTGGTTACTTCGACCAAGCGCACTTCATTCACGACTTTCGTAGTTTTGCTGGTTGCACTCCCAGTGACTATCTCAAGCAAAGGGGACTTCATCCCTGTCATGTTTTACTACCCGATTAAGGTCATTTTTTTACAATCCTTTCCATCCATTATGCGCCACAATTAAAAGCCTACTTAATCAGGAGGTTGCTGTCGATGGAATCATTACAAGAATTTTTTGTGGAAAACAAGAACAGCGATATTTTTACAATCGGTCAATACATTGAAGGTCACATAGCTGCAAACTGGCAAACCTTACTACAAAAACATAGCGATAAGTTATTGCGTGCATTCAATAAAGCGGGAGATATGGCATATGGAGCCTATTTAAACTTCCTCTTTCGACCCATTCATATGCAGCTAAAACAGGTTGGCTTGTATCCAGAACCCAGATTTACCGGCGATTTTAGTATATCGAGAGAGTGGGGAAACAAAGAAGAAACTAACCAACAGCGCTGGATGTGGAGTACCATCAAGTCAACAAAAGGAGATTCACTGGGAACAATTGTCACCATTACTTTTCACGACCACAACCAGTTTCGCATCCCTCAAAAGCCCGGAATTATTGCTTTAGCCCAAACAAATAAGGATGCTGCTGTCGAAGCACTTTCGCAACTTTCTGCTGATTTCAAAGAGGCACGGGAATTCCAGATTGAATATGAAGAATATTTACGAAGCCAAAGTTAAAGTTGTAGAACAGTTGCATACATTAAGTATAGTTAAGCCGTCAATTTATGATAAATACAGCTTTTGTTACCTATGACAGATAAAGCATTGTTAGTTTTTTAGCAGAAAAGTAAACCTGTCGCTAGAACTAAATAAAGAAAAGGTCTATCCCTGAACTCCCGAAAGGAAAGTTTCACATGCGCGAACTAAAGTATTACGTAGCTTGCAGCGTTGATGGATTCATTGCTCGCAAAGATGGCTCATTTGATGGCTTTCTCCAGGAGGGTGAGCATATCGCAGATCTAATAGAAACTTTTCCCGAAACTTTTCCCGTACACTTCCGGGATGCAATGGGTATCCATACAGAGAACAAGCATTTTGATGTTGTCCTCATGGGACGTAAAACCTACGAAGTGGGGTCAAAGGTTGGTCTAACTAATCCTTACCCGCAGATGAAGCAGTATATTTTTTCGCGCAGTATGAAAGAAAGTCCTGATGCAAATGTCGAACTCGTCTCGTCCGATGCTGTTGGATTAGTTAAAAGTTTGAAGAATGAGACAGGTAAAGATATCTGGCTTTGTGGTGGTGCAGATTTAGCCACAACTCTTTTTGCCGAAAATTTAATTGACGAGCTCATCTTGAAGGTAAATCCATTTTTGATGGGTTCAGGAATTCCACTATTTGCAGGGGTAGTTAAACAAACATCCCTGGAACTTACTAATAGCAAAATCTATGGAAATGGTGTTTTAGTGGTTCATTATCGAGTAAAAAGTTGAATTGCTGCGGTGAAATTTTTGATGCAAAACTATTATTCTTATGCTGACAAATTATGTAGAAGATACTCCTCATTGGCAAGATTGGCAAGTGAGTTATCGATTTGGGACACTTTCTGTTTTTCCACCTGAAGAAGTTCGTAAATTAGTCAATTCGCTGAGACAAAAATATGACCCCAAATCTCAGTCTATTTGTGATGGCCATATTAGCTTAAGTATTCCTTTTCCTAGAGCGGTTAATGACTCAGACTGGGCAGAACTAAATGAGAAGTTATCCCAAAAAATTGAACCTTTTGAAGTCAGCTATGGTCTACTGCGGACTTACCCCCCAAATCCTGGAGTTTGCTATACCATCGAACCTGCTCAAAAGTTCCTGGTAATGCGCGAGTTAATCCATTCTACTCACATTTTATCAGATGTAGATAGACCTCAATATAATTACTTTCCCCACATGACTATTGCAGAATTTATATCTTCGGAAGAAACTGATAAAATCCTCAATTAAATTTCGCATACAGTTGCAGAAGGTCGCTTTAGATGTTCTGCTGTTTCCTATGCAGTACCACATGAAAACTTTCATTTTACTGAAAGAGGATTTATTTATCTTCAACACGTTTGCTAAAAGTTCTCCATGGGCGATCGCATACGGTGATGGTTCTGGGAATGAAGAAAATTGCCCCGACATACTTTATGAATAGAGGCTATAATTAATAACCATAGGGGGATGTCAATTTTAAAGGAGGCAAATATGCAATCGGAAGGACAACCAAGTTCGAGCGGAACGCCAATATCCGAAATCGACATAGATGTGCCCCTAGTCTACAGTTTATTGAAGGAACAGCACCCAGATTTAGCTCACCTACCGATTAGCCTAGTTGATGCGGGTTGTGACAATGCCATGTTTCGATTGGGCGAGCGATTTTCTGTCAGGCTCCCCCGTCGCTTTCGTTGCAGCCACACTCATTGAACACGAACAAACCTGGCTTCCACAACTAGCCGAGTGCCTGACTATTCCCGTTCCCACTCCTTACAGAATAGGTCAAACAGGACAGGGCTACCCTTGGCGATGGAGTGTGTTACCTTGGCTTGCTGGTGTTGCTGCTGACCAACAGGAACCCCATGCAGAACAAGCGAAACTGTTTGCCTCATTCCTGCGATCGGTTAACCTCTAATTGCTGATTTAGTGGACAAAGGTTGACAAAACCAGCATACGTGGTTATACTGAATAGTATGGCAAAGTATGTAAAACCTAATGAAGCAGCTAGCACTCTGGGAGTTTGCCTCCGAACTCTCAGACGATGGGAGGAAGAAGGAAAAATCAAAGCGGTTAAAACCCCGTCGGGACAAAGACGCTACGACATTCAATCCTTCATCAAAAAAGAATCAGAACCTGTTGGAGGACGCGCCACTGTTATCTATGCTCGCGTCTCTACCAGACCTCAAAAAACAGACCTTGATCGACAAGTTGAACGACTATCAGCGCTCTACCCAGGCGCAGAAGTTGTTAAGGAAGTGGGAGGAGGACTCAATCTTAGGAGGAAAGGACTTGTCACCCTTCTGGGACGAGTTCTGCGAGGCGATATCTCAGTTATTGTGGTTGCCCACAAAGACCGACTTGCAAGGTTCGGGTTTGACCTTATCGAATGGATGTGCGAACAGTTTGATTGCAAAATCGTGGTTCTTAACCAGATCAGTCTCTCTCCCCACGCCGAACTCGTTCAAGATATCGTCGCAATCCTCCACAGTTTTTCAAGCCGACTTTACTCCATCCGACGACTTGAAAACCAAATCAAGCAAGAGCTACAAAACGAAGCCAAGACACAAAACACAGAAACCACAACCGAACAAGACTTTAAAAATTCGAGTTGATCCTGAGCCTGAATTGCACAAAAAATGGAAGTCTTGGTTATCTGCATCTCGCTATTGTTACAACAAAGCTATTGCAGCATTGAAAGCGGGAGAGAAGATAACCAGCGCCTATTCTCTGCGCGATTATGTTTTGGGATTGGACTTACCTGATTGGGTAAAAGATGCCCCATCTCACCCAAAAGAAAATGCTATTTTTGACGCTTGGGACGCTTGGAAACAAGCTAAATCAGTTAAAGGGGAGGCTAGTTTTAGAAGTTGCCGCCAGACTTCTCAATCAATCAAGTTTCATGCTCGGAACTTTAACGGTAAGACATGGTTTCCGGCTTTAGTTAAAGGTCTTACTTTCAGAGCATCCGAACCAATTGTGCCCACTGAATTTGCTACGCAGCTTGTTCGAGACAGAAAGCGGTGGTTCGCCTGCATTCCAATTATAGAGAGCGTAGAGCAGAAACAATTAGACAAAGTAATAGCGTTAGATCCTGGAGTTAGAACTTTTTTGACTGGCTACGACGGTGATTCATTTCAAGAGTTTGGCAAGGCAGACATTGGACGCATTCAAAGATTGTGTTCTCACCTTGACAAGTTAATAGGACGCGCCTCAAAGGCCAGCAGAAAACAAAAACGTCGCATGTACCAATCTGCCTCTCGACTAAGAGTTAGAATTCGCAGTTTGGTTGATGAATGCCACAAACAAATTGCAAACTACTTAACAAGTCAGTACAAGGTTATCTTGCTCCCTACCTTTGAAACATCTCAAATGGTGGTCAAATCTAAACGCAAACTGCACACTAAAACAGCTAGACAGATGTTGACTTGGGGACATTACCGTTTTAAATGCCACTTAAAACAAGTAGCTAAAAAACGTGGTGTTGTTGTGGTGGATGTTAATGAATCCTACACCAGCAAAACCTGTACAAAATGTGGGCATAAACATCAAAAACTAGGTGGATCTAAAACATTCAAATGCCCCAACTGCGGTAGTGAACACGACCGCGACTGGGGCGGCGCTCGGAACATTATGATCCGAGCTTTGAGGGACGGCTCCTTTGCTTTGGCTATCAACAGTGAAAGCATTGCTATCGCGTATGCCCTGTTTGTCCAGGGTTGTGCAGCGTAACACCGTCAGCTCCATCTACCAGCACCATCGAATGCGCCAAAAAATCCGATGCGGGGTGTGCCTTTGCAGCAACGGGCAATTATGCTGGAAGAACGGATGCAGCGAATGGAGACGAAAACAAGTTTAATTACACCAGAGATTAAAAATACTTGGAACTTGGCTTTAAACGCGCCTATAGATATTCAGCCAACATGGCTACATGGCGACCTGCACCCACGCAATATCTTAGTTGAGAACGGTGTAATAACAGGCATCATCGATTGGGGAGATTACATCTGGCGATATTGCCACAGACCTGGCTTCGATATGGATGCTTTTCTCGGAGCGAAATGTTCGCGAACAAGCAATGGCTGAATACGGAAATATTTCTGAAGCTACACTGCAACGTGCCAAGGGATGGGCGATACTTTTTGGTGTGTTGCTACTGGACACGGGGCTAATTGACAATCCCAGGCACGCGGTAATAGGGGAGAGAATATTGCGTCGTGTTGCTGAGGATGGATAACAGATTGTGGGGAAGCATTTTGAGCAAAACTTTTTTAGTTAAAAATCTGAGAATTTAGTCTTCTTCTGGGTGCAGAGGTTTTAATGAAAGGTTACGTAATTTCAGTAGACCGAAAACTTTTGCGATCGCCTTGGGTAACAGCCAGACAAATCAGACTTCTGTCTAAAATACTGTATTGCTAAATACATTTTTTGAAAATTTTGTTCTGACCCAATCATAAGTAAAGCTAATCAATAAACGGGTGCGGGAACTTTGCATTCCTCTGCTTGGTATGTCATGTTGGGGGCTTTTTTGAAAAAATACCCTAAAGTGAAGATATCATTACATCTCATACATGATGACTATCGTCTTCGTTTTGGAATTGAAAGCAGTTATCGGATGAAAAATCAGTGTCGGATAAAAACAACTATCAAAAACCCTACTATTAGATTTCTCTTTGTAGCTGTAGCTTTTTTGATTATTAATATTTGGATTTATTTGTTATGGCATTATCTCAGTAGTTTAAGAAGAAGTAGCAGACAAGTTTTCTCCCATTTATTTACCCTTAAACAGATGCTGGAATTTTTACGTCAAACTATAGACCGCAACTATGGAGTAGTTTGTGAAGTTTATTTAACGTAGGGCTGTTTTAGTTGATTCTGGGCGATTTTTATAAGCTAATCTGATCATTTATCCGGAGCAATCAACTTTTATGAATTTCCCAAAAACGGTATCGTAAACTACTATTTTTTGGCGCTCGCAAAAGTTTTCGGTCTACTGAATTTCAGACGGGTTTAAGCTGCAATATATTGTTGAGGGAGATGGTATACCCACCATTGTTGTTGGTAGTTCGATCTATTATGCTCGAACTTTCTCCCAGGAACTTCGCACCAAGCTTAAAATCGCTTTTATCGACCATCGTGGGTTTGCATCTGGGAATTATTGTCAAGACAAGGAAAAATACCACCTGGAACTATTGGTCGATGATATCGAGTTACTTCGACAAGAACTGGGATTTGAGAAGTTTGTGATGATTGGGCATTCGGGTCATGCTTTTATAGCTTTGGAGTATGCCAAGAAATATCCAGAAAAGAGTTTCCCATTTAGCCATGATGTGTGTAGCACCAGACTTTTCCGGGGCAGGACATAGAGCCGCAGAACGATATTTGTCAGATTCAGTTTGTCCCGATCGCAAAGCTGCACTGGCACGGAATCTCGAACGGTTGCCAGAGGAAATAGCAGCTGCACCCGACCGCGCTTTTGTCACCTACTGCTTATTAATGGCACCATTAAGCTGGTACGACTACAACTACGACGCAACAGCCCTTTGGGAAGGAGTCGAAGTCAACATGACAATGTTCGATTTTCTCGCTTGGCGAAGTTTTTCGAGACATCGATATTACGAAAAATCTGGAATTATTGCAGGCTCCAGTCTTTCTCGCACTTGGTCGCTATGACTATCTTGTCCCTCCTTTTTATCTTTATACCAATTCTCTATGAAGTTGCACTTAATAAAGCGGAGGTGATGTAATCCCATCCACAAATGGAGGCGATCGCTTCGGATGAGATGGAATCTGTGAACCTGTTTTAACTTCTGTCTTAACTGATCTAAAGTTGTGCAATGTTCCCAGGACAATTCGTACTTGATGTGCTCCCATAAGCGTTCTATAGGATTCAACTCAGGGCTATTTGGTGGCTGGAAAATTGGGATAACATTATCAGCCCATTTTAAATCCAAGGACTTGTGAAATGCCAAAAGTCCATCTGAACCAAATTCAACACGTCAGGGTATGCTTTTGAAAAAAGGTCTAAAAAATCTTGAAAACACCTACCATCCAAGTGAGAAAACTCCCAAAAGAAACTATCTCCTGTTGCTGGTTCAACAAGACCATACAGATAAAAGTTTTTTCGTAGCCAACCAACAATACCTTCAGGTTTTACCCCTTTGAGAGTGATTGTGCGACCTGTCAAAGTTTTAAGCCCTAAACGACTTTCATCTTCACACCAGTACCGTACTTGTTTATCTGTCCCCAAATAGCGCAGCAAGACTTGAATTATTTCTGGAAGTTTTTTTTAAAGGCTTCTTGGACTTCAGGTTTCGCTTTTGCGCTACGCGGACGCGGCACTTTCAATTTAGCATTGAGCTTGTAACGCACAATTTTATGTACAGTTTTATACGCAGCAATAATATTGCACTCTTGAGTCAGCCATTCTTGGATTTGGCTGTAACTTTTGAATCCTTGAGGCTGACCTAGACGTGAGTGAAGTTGGCGAATGACATTTGCTGGCACTAAACTTGACTTAAGAGGAGGTGTTTTGACTTCAAGCAATCCATCGATTCCGCTTTGCTGATACCGTTTCAACCAGCGATACACTGTTGATTCATCTCGTCCTAATCGCTGCGACAGTTCCTGCCTTGTTGCGATCGCTTGAGTTTTCACCCAGTAGAGCATTTGTACTCGTTCTTTCGTTGCAGCTGTTACCGCATGACGCAATCGGTGTTGTAATTCTTCACTACTCTCGCGCACTTCCACCCGAAACTGATTACCCATGCCCCTGCATCCTGAATTTATCCTTCTATTAATTTAGTGCATCTTCATGGAGAATTGGTATTAGGAAAATGTGAGGGAAAGATTCAAGGATATGACTGTTCGCATATTTGAAAAAAGCGGTCATGCTCCCGATTTTGAAGAACCAGCACTTTTCGATCAAGAATTGTTGGAGTGGCTTTCTTTGAGCTAACAACTTGAACCGTTAGCCTGCCTACTGTACAAAAGCATGGTTGTTTAATTTATTCTGTAAGCTTTTGGTGTCATTCCCGTAAACTGCCGAAACTGTTTGCTCAAATGACTGTGGCTATTGAACCCACAATCTAAAGCAATTTCCATAATCGAGCGATCGCTTTGTTTTAACAACTGCTTTGCCCGTTCTATGCGTTGCTGGAGCAGATATTGATAGGGAGCTATCCCAATTGACTGCTTGAACAGATGGCTGAAATGAAATTGGCTCATACCTAGCAATTGGGCTAAATCTGCAAGCTTGATGTCTCGATCCAGATGTGCGTCGATGTATTCCAATACTTGCATAAGTTGGCGTTCGGGTAAGCCACCTTGATAAATTGTAAGGCGAGGTTTAGAAGCAGCATATTGTCTGAGCAAATGCACCGCCAGGACATTTGTCAGTGATTCAATGTAAAGACTGGAGCCGACATTTTCCTGTTTGAATTCAGCAAGGAGCATCATACCGATCGCTTCAATTTGGCGATCGCGTGTCCGAAATTCGGGTAATAATTCCAGCCGTTCGGGATTGATATCAATGGTTTCTGTTGCAACGCTTTGAAGAAAAGCAGAGGCAAGGCGAATTTCCAGGTAGTAGTCTTCTACATCCCAACGGGCAAAAAACGGAACCTTGGCAGGCATTATAGAAATATCGCCTTGGACATACAGCCCCCTGTAGGTTTTTCCTCCCTGAATTTGCAGCAAGCCGACTGGACGGGGTGCAAGAGAAAGATAAATCAAATGTTCATCGCTGTAATGACAACTTATCTCACCGGGAGGCTGTTGGCATTGCTCCACCAGAATATTTTCCCAACCCCGATTTTGGCTAGATAAGCTGGTCGTTTCCGGTTGCTGGCTGGCTGGTGACTCCACTTCTGCAAACTCAATTTGTCTAGCTCCTATTGTACTCACAGGACTTACACACTAACTGGAAAATTAACCGCAAGATTTTGACAGTAGCACAGGAATTTGATAGCCGAGCATGGGTCGTTTCCCTAAGCTGGAGTGGTAATCGATTCGGAGGAACTATGGCGCATTTATTACACATTGATGCAAGTCCCCGTGGCGATCGCTCCCACTCCCGCAGACTCACAGGGGAGTTTGTGGAGGCTTGGCAGCTGGCTCATCCGGCTGATACCGTCACCTATCGCGATATTGGACGTAATCCCGTTCCCCATCTGGATGAAGCGTGGATTGCAGCAGCTTATACCGCGCCAGAGCAACGTACCCCGCAACTAGAGGAAGCAATTCGCCTTAGCAATCGCCTGGTGGATGAATTCTTAGCTGCTGATATCTATGTCATCGGCGTTCCCATGTACAATTTCAGCATTCCTAGTACCTTCAAAGCTTATATCGACCAAATTGTGCGGATTGGGCGAACCTTTGCGTTTACACCAGAAAATTCTGCAAATCTTTACAAACCGCTCGTGTTGGGGAAGAAAATGTTTATCATCGCCGCACGAGGGGGTTCTGGCTTTGGTTCGGGTGGACAGTACGAGAAACTGAATTATCAAACCCCTTACCTAGCAACAATTTTCGGGTTTATTGGTATTACCGACATCGCGTTTATTGACCTGGAAAACGATGAGTCGGGTGGGCAAGCGCTAGCAGATGCGATCGCAACTGCTCGTACCCAAATCGCTCAACTGGCTGGTACAAACCAAAATTAAAACATACCAAAAAAATACATCCTCTCATTCCCATTAAAATTAATTAGCGTTAAAGCCAGCAATGATTACAGCTGCTCTCCCTAAGAAGAGTGCAATTTTAGAGAGACGGTATAGGGGTCGCATTATGACTATGACTAATCCTTCTAACGTCCTGTGGGAAGAACCAATCTGGTTCGCAAAAGCTAGTTGCTGGATTGATAATCAGTTATATCGACAAGGCATCAAACGTATTGGTTCAATCGAGCAGTTTCGTGTTCGTCATTGGTCAACGGTATTGCAAATATCGACGAGTATAGGTGATATTTACTTCAAGGCTGTTATCCCAGAGCTTGCCTACGAAGCAGCACTTACCGAAACTCTGTCCTATTATTACCCGCACTGTATGCCACAAATTTTAGCAACATCCTCCCTGGATGGTTGGTTGCTCATGGGTGATGGAGGAATGAAGCTGAGGGAAAAAATTAAGACAGAGGATGATATTCAACATTGGCAGGAGATTTTGCCGATATATGCAGAATTACAGAAAAATTCTGCCAAGCATTTAGATGAGCTTTTGTCACTTGGTGTATGCGATCGCCGTTTAGCTGTTTTACCAATTTTGTACCAGGAATTACTGACTAATACTGAAGCATTGGCTACTAATTATCCTGCTGGACTCAGTTCATTTGAATGTCAGCGATTGCAAGACACTGTTGATGTATTTACTTCATTGTGCGAGCAGCTAGCGACTTTTGGCGTACCAGAAACCGTTGATCACGGAGACTTACACGATGGAAATATCTTTATTCATGATGGACGTTATATATTCTTTGACTGGGGTGATAGTAGTATTTCCCATCCTTTCTTCAGCATAGGAGACACATATGCAAGTTTAAACAGGAGATTTGGACTAGGAAAAAGTTCATTCTGGTTTAAGCGAATCAAAGATTGCTACTTGGAATCATCGGTTGAATATGAAACTAGGGAAAAGCTTGAAGTTGCTTTTGAACTAGCGCAAAAATTATCACCTATTCCAGATATTTTTAGGTGGCTTCCTGTGTTATCAAATATGGATGAAGCGACTCGAAATAATTATATTGACGCTATTCCCAATCTACTGAGAGAGTTTTTAAGTACGATAGAAGTGTAGTGTACCAGTATTACTTTGTGGCAAATGGCACACTATCAATCGATATTTGAACTCTGCACAAAATTTACAGAACTAATAGGGAACTAAATATAAAGGATTGTTGTCATAATCTTGTCCAGAAATTTGTATTATTGAATACAGGAAATCTTGATGCATAGTTTTTGGAAATCTGGTAAAATACTTATTCTATCTGTCGTGATGTTTGGGGCTGGTGCTAGCGCAGCAACTATTGCTCTTTCGTACTTACCTAGTGTAACTGCTGCTCCGAAAATAGTTACACAAGGGTTAAAGCAGAATTCCAAAACTGTAGTAACCGATGAGGAACGACAGTTTAAGTTTGAACTTCAAGGTTGTAAGCGAGGAAATCAAAAAGTAACTTGCAATATTTTAATTACAAATTTGGCAAATAAAAATAAAACGATAGAGTTTGCTGCTTCTGGTGTCGCCACTCAGCAGTCTAGATTAATTGATGATTCAGGTAATGAATATGTAGCTCAAAATGTCAAAATTGGTAGTCAGGAACGATCAAGTAGTTTACAAACAGAACTGATCGCAGGTATTCCCACAAAAGTAATTCTGACCTTTGAAATACCACAGCAGATAAGTAAATTCGCTGTCCTTGAAGCTTATATTGCTGCCTATGGTTACAGTGATGGAACTGCTGCATTAAAGCCCGAATTTCGAGATGTTAATTTTAGCGGTTCACAAGCTTCCAATCCTAGAGATAACTGCACTTGTCCACAAACAAGCTCCAAAAAAACAGCCAGACCTAGATAAAGCTATTTTATAGATAGTCAAAAAACTCTGTTGTTAATCATCATAAATTAACAATTACCCCCACAATTATTGACTTTTGTCAATCAAAAATTGGGATTTTCAAGTATCTGATATTTTTGAATAAAATTTGATATATTGCAACATTTACTACTGACACTACTAAATCAATTAAATATTGTTATTTTTTTAGGAAATTATCACTTTAAACTAATCCCAACATCTTGAGGCAGCGACGGGTAATTTCAATTCGAGATTTAGCTGCTTTGGACGATTGCATATCGATATTAGTAGCGAAAAAATAAACTTTATTATTCTGTTCCAAATATCCGACAAACCATCTAATATTGGGGTTTTGACTTGTCACCCATCCTGTTTTCCCTCGCAATGTGTAATTGGGAGTTTGCTCGAAAATCATAATATCTTTAAGCAAATTCAAGCTACGTTGGGAAAATGGTAATTTTCCGCTATGAAGCTTTTGTAAAAACTCAATCTGCTGTTTGGGTGTAATTTGTAAAGGTCCCTCTAACCAGAATTTATCTATCTGTTCTGCTGTGCCAATTTGTTGATTTCCATACCCTGCTCGCTCGATAAAGCTTTGCATTCGCTCCCATCCAGCTTTACGAGCTAAAACTTGATAAAACCAAATCGTTGAATCTTTAAAAGCTTGGCGAAGATTTGTATCTCTATTCCATGTTTCAACTTCCATCCCTGCTAATTTCCTTCTGATGCCATCCCATGTTAAAACTGTTACGTCATCGCGAATAACTCCGGTTTCTAATGCTACTAATGTATTAAAAATCTTGAATGTGGAAGCGGGGAAGAAAGCTCTTGAGTTGCGAGGAGCGTTATGTTCGTAAAATTTATTGGTATTTGCATCGTAAATTACAATCGACCCTTCAACACCAAGTTCTTTAAAAACACTTCCAAAGTTAATAGGAGTAGCTGCAATATTCAAAGTTGGCTGTAATCGTTGAAAATGATTAAAAATTTTGCTACTTGGTAATTTTTCAGCATTTGCTGTGGCAGTACAACAGGTAAATATTGCCAAACTAATTCCACAAATTGTCTGCGAAAAATGAGAAAGTAAAACCACTGTTACTTATCTCCCCACATCCTACCAATAATCTTGTGGTAGCCTAGCATAAAATTAATTAGCCTAACGCAACTCAACTTATTGTGAGATTGCGATCGCTGCAAGGCAGATGCCACAAATTTGATATATCATGTTTTCCCATAGTGAAGCTCGACAACACCATAGGGGTACTAAACTACATACCTACAAGTTGTTTTGAAAAAGTTCGAGAACCTGTTGCCAAGCATCGGCAGCAGCTTCTCTGTTTATATTTGGGTGCTGTGCTAAAAACGGGTACTTATCGATGAAGAATCCGGCAAAAAATCCGTGCCCTGCGTCGTATCGAAACACACGATGATTGATTTGATGTTTCTTTAATTCTGCCTCGATTTTTTGGTTTTCTTCCTGGGGAACTAATGAATCTCTCGTACCAAAAAATGTATAAATAATACCTTCAATTGCCGAAGTGCGATTGATAGTTGGAGTGTCTTCTCCAAAGCTAGGAGTTGTAATTCCAGCAGCGTAGAATGAAGCTGTTGCTTTGATATCGGGTAAAGTTGCAGCTATATAAATAAGCAACGTGACCACCAAAACAAAAACCAATGATACCGATGCGATACGCCGGAGGCGTTAAGCGGAGCTTATCGCTTTCAACCTTGGGTAAAGTTTTGAGATAGGCGATGGTAGCTTGAATATCGCTAAATATTTCCCAATATTTTACTTGTTGATAGTATTGCAACCCCCAACCGATAAGCGGATGGACTATAGCCAATATCTTTTTCGCTAAACCCAAATTCAAAACCAGGAGCAATACGTTGATACATCGCAGGTGCAATTGCCACGTATAGTTGTTGTGGTATTAATTCGGTAATATTATCTCGAATATTGCTGTTAACGCCAAATATTTCTTGAAAAACAATAACTGCACCAAAGGTTCCTTTACTAGCTGGTTGCGCTAATACCAATTCTCCATGAAGATGCACTAAATTAGTAGAAGTAGAAACTGCCTGTCCAAGGTTATGGGAAATAACTTTCGAGTCGAAGTAAATGAGAGCCGCCAAGAGCTAGAACATCGATTGCGTCATGCGGTAACAGCGACAACTAAGGAACGGTTGCAGATGCTGTATTCGATTCAGACCAAAGCGATCGCTACAAGACAGGAACTATCGCAACGACTCAGACCAGACGAGTCAACAGTGTACCGATGGTTGAAACGGTATAAGCAAGGAGGCATTGATGCATTACTCTCAGTTAAGACAGCCCCAGGGAAGTCAGGTTTCATTCCAGAAACTGCGATCGCTCAACTACGTGAACGCTTAGGTCAACCTCAAGGATTCAGAAGTTACAGCCAAATTCACTCTTTGGCTCACTCAAGAGTATGAGGTTGTAGTTGCGTACAAGACTGTACACAAAACTGTGCGCTACAAACTCAGTGCCAAATTGAAAGTACCCCGTCCCCGCAGTGCTAAGGCAAAGCCGGAAGTCCAAGACGCATTTAAAAAAAACTGCCAGAAATAATCCAAGTATTATTGCGTTATTTAGGAACAGATCAACCAGTAGGTTATTGGTGTGAAGATGAAAGCCGTTTGGAACTCAAAACCCTCACTGGTCGTACAATTACTCTGAAAGGAGTTAAGCCTGAAGGCATCGTTAGTTGGCAACGAAAAAACTTTTATTTGTACGGTGTGGTTGAAGCAGCAACTGAAGATAGTTTCTTTTGGGAGTTTTCTCACCTTGATGGTACGTGTTTTCAAGATTTCTTAGACCTTTTTTCACAGCAATATGCCGACGCGCTAAATTTGATACAAATGGACAATGGCAGTTTTCACAAATCTTTGGATCTAATACCAATTCTCTGTAAAGATGAGCTTAATAATCAGCATGAAGGTGTAGTTAGTGTCTAAGCTAAAAATGGGTTAGACAAGGTGCATGGCAATGAGTCGTCGATTAAAATTAACAATTCACGAAACAAAAGAAGAACTAGAGAAGCGCTTAAAAGCACCAATGAGTGCTAACGCCCAAGAACGCCTACAGATGCTTTACTGGTTAAAAAACGGACAAGTTAATAGTCGTAAGGAACTAGTCAAAAGACTGAACCGGGGTGAGGCTACAATTAGTAGATGGCTGAAAAAATACCAAGAAGGAGGTTTAGCGGCACTGTTGGAGGTAAAGCGTCCGCCAGGAAAAAAAACTATCATCCCAAACGAAGCGATCGCTTGCCTAGAACAGCGTTTAAAACAGCCACAAGGATTTAAGAGTTACCGAGAAGCCCAACAGTGGTTACAAACAGAATGTGGGGTAGTTGCGGCGTATAAAACAGTACATAAGCTAGTGAGATATAAACTCAGGGCTAAATTGAAAGTGCCTCGTCCCTGTAGTCATAAACAACATCCATCTGCACAAGAAATATTTAAAAAAACCTTCCAGATGCTCTGAAATTCCTACAAGAGCTAATTGGTTTAGACAAGCCTTTACGCTATTTATGTCAGGATGAAAGCCGTTTTGGGTTACAAACAATACCTGGTCGCCTGATTACCCTTACAGGCACAAAACCTGTAGGCTCTACGCAGTGGAAAAGAGATAATTTTTACCTATACGGTGTTGTCGAACCTTTAACTGGCAATTATTTTTTTTACGAGTTTTCTCACCTTGATAGTACCTGCTTTCAGGTATTCGTTGATCTAGTTTCTCAAATGCTTGGTTCTAGTGTTGCCGTGATGCAGATGGATCAAGGAAGTCTGCACCGCGCTCGCAATATTGATTGGCCAGAAAATATCATTCCTATCTTCCAACCGCCACACTCTCCTGAACTCAACCCCATTGAACGTATGTGGGAATACCTCAAAGTCGAATTACAGTGGCAAAACTTTTCCACTCTTAATCTACTACGCGATCGCTTGGGACAGATCATTCAAAAACTCACTCCAGAAGTTGTTAATTCCCTCACTGGTTGGGACTTCATCACCACTGCTGTATTAAGCTCATCTTCATAGAGAATTGGTATTACACCCATACTTTGCTTGAATAAGCGTAAAAAGTGATAGGGGCTAATTTGTGCGATCGCAGCCAAATCAATTAACTTTAAGTCCTGATGGAGATGTTCGTTAATATACTCTTTCACCTGTTGTAGCTTGAGAGCGGATAATCCATCTTTATAGCTAGAAAGCTTTGGTTTTGTAGTGCAATATTTCCGTAAAAGATGAAGTGTTAATGTTGTTTTCAGGTTATCAATTAGTAAATTACCACCAATTTTACTAGACTCTAATTCATCTTTTAATGTCGAGAAAATACCCTGTATCAGTACGTCTCGCTCAGACATAAAATGAGGAACTAGTTGAATGCGATCGACAAAATCTTCACCGACTTGTTTGAGGAGTGCAGGCTCAATTGCTAAAATCGTAAACTCGGCTCTTGTATTCCAATTACAGCGATGGGAAATACCAGCAGGGATAATTGCAATATCTCCCTGATTCCGCGCTTCTTTTGTGCGAATTCCATCCAACCATCGTTCTCCCAATGAGTTGCCAAGATGACCATAGGCAATAATGTGCCATGTATGTTGATGTTCGGCTACTTCAAAGGCAGGTTGTTGATGGTGTTCAAAATGGATATTGTCCCAGCAGCCAAAGCTGGAAAGGGTAGGAGGGTTAGGTAAAAACACATTTGACGCATTTTCTTGACTGTAATCGAGAAGTTTGACATTTTGCTCTGGCGTTTTCATCGATTACCTAACTCCAAAAATTCAAACCCCGATTGCTTTATATCTAATAATTATCTAGAAAATATTTTACCATTTTATTCGCATTTGAACATTAATCCAATTATTTCAATTCGATATTGTCTTTAGTTTTATTCTTTTAGCGCTTTATCTTCCAAAAGATACGGAGCGATATGTGAAACAGCCCAACGCACTTGCTCGTTATCCTTATTTTCTTTCAATAGTTCTTCTATTAGGTCACCTGTTTCTTCGATTCTTTTCAGGATGCTGTCGCCGAAAATAACCGGAGATTCAAAGCCAAATCGAGAAAGTTCTTCCCGCATTCCATAGAGCAAGTCTTTACCAGCAAAAAAGGCTAAAAAATTCTGGCTTTGAAATCGGCTACCACCAGGTTTACAAGTAGGTAATAATCTCTCAAACTCTTCGTTGGGGTTGCGTTTAGGTGAACTAAGTCGCTGTTCGTATTGCTTGATGATATTGTTTAGTTCTGCTTTGCAATTAATCTCTGTTAATCCCTTATCCTTGGGAAAACGGTAGCCCTCTCCCGCCAGCAGATTTAGCCGTAATCCCTCGTCCCGCAACAGTACCGTTTTCTTCTCTTTGCTGTGTAACACCAAGGTTGCGGAACTGGTCGAACCAGAAAATACCGGGTAAATTATAAAACTCGGAACGCACCGTTGGGTCGGTTTCTAACAAGCTGCGTGCGTAGTAACGCCCAGCAAATTGAAAGTATTCAGCATCGGTTGGAGCATAACAACGTTCGCCATCAAGAATAAGATCAACCCGCTTACTATCTCCAGGTTCGACAAA
This sequence comes from Heteroscytonema crispum UTEX LB 1556, assembly GCA_044006015.1. GTDB lineage: Bacteria > Cyanobacteriota > Cyanobacteriia > Cyanobacteriales > Nostocaceae > Heteroscytonema > Heteroscytonema crispum. The sequence goes on along the minus strand of JBIPDF010000012.1, from coordinate 136,017 downwards.
CGAGCGTTCGGGTTGTGTCCGTACCCATCTTCTAAATAAAGCACGGGTGGCAGCTATTTCCTCATCCGTAAATAATACTTCGAGTTCGATTTGCGGCGCTCCCCAACGTTGGTAGCGTCCAAGAAGAAACCCCAACCAATCAAAATCGGTGACTCGTTGAACTTGTCGGGTTGCCAGTGCTAGGGGTAATGCGATCGCCTGGAGTAAAGTTGTCTTGCCAGTACCATTATCCCCCAACACTAAAAAACGATTGCCGATCATGTTGAGGGTTTGATTTTTGAAAGATACCTCAAGGTGGTCAAAACGCTTGAAGTTGTTGATACAGATAGACTCTACTTTCATGGAGAACCCCACAGCAGCGCTTCTGTAATAGGCTAACAGATGTTTTTACTTGAAGTCAGCGCCAAAATAGAGATGGGCGATCGCTCTCAATAATACTATCAGCATATCCCAATCAAAGTGCCAGGGCTTTTCACTCGCTCTGAGCCGATATTTCTAGGTGTTTGAGTTGTTGCTCAATATTACGAGCATAAATTTATTGTCGTAGCAAAAATTCTACTAACCCAGTCGGGACGTTGGGTAAAAAGGAAAATATTGATTCCCGCAGCACCAGCTTTTGCTAACAGTTTCATCAAATCTATCTCAATTTGGTCTTTATAGGTAGTGTCCCAAAGTAAATCGAAACACTCATCAGTTACCGAAACGATGCGAGGCATGGGACAATTGGGAAACATCTGGTTGTACTCGTTAATGTTTTCAACCCCCACTCGTTTAAACTTCTGATAGCGAAGTTCCTGTTCCGCTACCAAGTAATTGAAAATTTGTAGGGTACTAGCTGCGTCTTCCGCGACGGGTGCGATGAGGTGAGGAAGTCCATTGAAACAAGTTAGAGAAACTAACTTCACGTCGCTGAGGGCAAGTTTTACCAAACTGGGGGGATAGCGCATTGCTAAATACAGAACCATTGCTTTTTCGTATTGGCTTTTTCCCCCACAGTCATTCCCCCACCATTCCTAAACACTATTAGATAAATACTAGTTAAATAGCAGTCATCATTGGCTACAGTTACGACAACACCAGTGACACCACACAAGTTGTAGCAATTATAACTTCATTAATAATACAAAGAACATCTTGTACACCCCGGTCTTAGCAGATAAATCAAGATATTTTGGGTAATGCTTCGATACGATTAATACCAATTCTCGATGAAGTTAAAAAGGCAACTCAAGGGCGGGCAACTCTTTGGGCATTGCCCACCCTACGATATTATTAGTTCACGTTTACAGAGAATTGGTATAAGTATAATTTTTCCAGTTAATGAAAAAATAAAACTCACAAGGTTGCTGATAAACCCGGTTTCTTCGTAACTAAGCACTAATATTTTGGAAACTCCACCAACAGAAACCGGGTTTCTTTCGTCCTCACCCTTTTTATAAGGAAGGCAGGCTGAAAACCCTTGAGGATGTGACTCGGAGCGTGGCAAAGAGGCACATCTGTACTTCAGGCAAGGGATGAAAGCGAAGAAGAGGCGTTTACGCCTCATTGTTTCCCAATCCGCCATTGTTGCCCAGTAAGCCTATAGATAAGGCGCAGGCTCGCATTTGGATTGATTTTGCTAATACTAGATTGGTTCCTGCATTCTCCAATATTTTGCGATCGCCTGACTCGGAGAAACAAGCAGAAGCAAGACAAGAATTATACAATCATCTAGAGTTCATCGAAAACGAGGCTTTAGGAAAACTATCGAGAGATGGTTCCTACTGGTTTGGTGAAAATATCAGTCTGGTTGACCTGACTTTTTACCCTTGGTTTGAGCGTTTACCCGCACTGGAACATTATCGCGGTTTTAAATTACCGTCTGAATTCACCTGTTTACAACGATGGCAAGATGCAGTCAGTCAGCGTGAATCGGTGAAGAAAATTGCTAATCCCAAGGAATTCTACATCGAGCGATACGCTAGATTTGCAACTCCTGTTTCTGTTCCTGTTACTGCCAATTAATCCCAAATGCTGATTTTAATTGGCTGACAAATAAATTACTATATATCTATCGGAATACTGTAGTAACCATGTCAAACACCAAAAAGGTTAGTGACAATCTGAGTGCAGCCGGACAAGTAACAAAAGAAGAGTTACAACAGGCAGCAGATGAGGGTTTTAAATCGGTGTTGAATTTGCGATCGCCCGATGAACCAGGTTTTCTTGTCGATGAACAACAACAAGCAGAAGCCGCAGGATTGGAGTATGCTAACATCCCTTTACGACCTTCAGAAGCGAACCAAGAACTCACACAAGCAGCAATTCAGCAGATTGAAAATTTGCCCCAGCCAGTTTTAATCCATTGTGCGGCTGGCGGGAGGGCTGGTGGAATTGCGTTGATTGCCGCTGCAGTCCACGAGGGTTTGACCTATGAGGAAATAACGCAGAAAGCCAAAGAAGTTGGTATTAGTTTAGACCAGCCCCATCTCAAACAATTTCTGCTTGAAAAATTTAGCGCAAAATCTGCCGAAAAAAGTTAGCCAAGCAATTTGTTAAGAAAAGCCCACCAAATAAATTTCGGGCGCTCAAGCTCAAGTAAGCTTTAGCTTACTGATATAAGTTTCTTTGTACAATCTTAATCTATCATAAATCTATCGAAATACCGTAGTTAGTGTTGAAAATATCATTAACCTAGCCAAAAGGGTTGGAATTAGAGAAGGGTCAAGACCTGCTAACACCAGCACCTATAAAACCTTTCTTCTTCCTTTTAGCTTGAAAATACTACTAAGGGCAAATTATCGATGTAGATACCCCAATGCCTAATGCCCAATGCCCATTTTCATACTTAATGGTGTACGAAGTTCACCCTGACTGTCTTTTCACTCAAACCAGGACATCTTGCAAATATGAGCAAAATACGTGCTGTAGTTGTTGACCCGAATGTACCAGGACGTTTGGCACTCCGCGATGTGGATGCACCAATACCCGCCCCCAAGGAAGCGCTTGTGAGAGTGTCAGCGATTTCCCTCAACCGGGGAGAGGTGCGACGTTCCACTACTGCTGATGCAGGCTGGCGACCTGGTTGGGACTTGGCAGGCACAATTGAAACCCCCGCCGCCGATGGTTCGAGTCCTCCTCAAGGGGCGGCTGTGGTCGGTTTGCTGCGTTCCGGTGCTTGGGCAGAATTGGTATCCGTTCCTACCAATGCTCTCGCCGTACTGCCGTCATCAGTATCATTTGCCCAAGCTGCCACACTTCCTGTAGCTGGCTTAACTGCGTATCATGCGCTACTCAGGGGTGGCTCTTTGTTGGGTCGCCCAGTTTTGATTACAGGTGCATCGGGTGGTGTTGGCAACTTTGCTATCCAGTTAGCAAAGCTCTCAGGAGCGCGAATTATAGCACATATCCGGCAAGCAGAGTATGAATCTCTAGTTAAAGAAGCGGGAGCAAACTTAGTAATTATTGGGGAAGACCTTTCACCCGCAAGTGAATACAGCCCATATCATCTGATTTTGGAGTCAGTCGGTGGAAAAACTTTGGGGACAGCTCTTGGCTTATTAGCAGAGGATGGAGTGGCGGTAACTTTTGGAACATCAGGCGGTTCTGAAGTGACATTTGACGCTTCCCGCTTCTATGCTACGGCGGGTGCGAGTTTATACGGCTTTATTTTGTTTCACGAACTACAACGTGAATCAGCTTCACTAGGATTGAAGCGGCTTTTGAGTCTAGTAGAAGCAGAGAGATTGCGTCCTCATATCGATGTAGAAGCTTCTTGGACGCAAGTAGCAGATATAGCACAGCGATTACTTGATAGGCGCTATCCCGGCAAGGCTGTATTGCATCTGGGGAATTGATTCATAACTGAAGATTGCACAATTCCAAATCCAAAATCCAAAATCTAAAATCCAAAATTGTATGAGCTTAGATTTACAACTATCAGGTAAAACAGCAATCGTCACGGTGGGAGTGCGGGTATTGGGTTAGCAACCGCCAAAGCTTTATATAGTGAGGGTGTGAGTCTAATAATAGCCGCTCGCAATCAAGAACGACTTGAACAAGCAGTAAGTACTATTCAATCCTTACCCAACGCAGGTGGTAAAGTTATTCCCATCAGTGCCGATATCAGTCAAGCCGAGGGTGTGGAGAAAGTAGTTTCAGGAGCGATCGCACAATTTGGTCAGATTGATATCCTGATTAATAATGCTGGTTCCGCACGCGCAGGTTCATTCCTCGACCTCGACGATAATGCATTTCTCGACGCTTGGAATTTAAAATTATTGGGCTATATTCGCTTGGTTAGAGCGATCGTACCCCATCAAAAAAGTCGGCGTGATGGTCGGATTGTCAACATGAAAGGAGGCGCAGGACGCACGCCTCGTCCTAATTTTCTGCCCGGTGGAACAACAAATGCTGCTCCTCTGGGTTAGTTTTGCTGACAAGTGTAGGTCTGTGGTGTGTGATTGGGTCGAGTACGCAGGGTGATTTTGGGGAAGATGCGTAGACGCTTTGCGGCAAGTCGAGTGACATCGCTCTTGGGCTGGTGTGATAACCACACAGGTCTGTTTATCAATGCTTGCACTCTTTGGGGCTAAAAGGAAAAATACCGTGACAACCGATATCAGCACTCCCTTTGAGTGGGCGAGGAAGCAGCGGATTGTGCTGGCAATGTCGGGTGGGGTCGTTTATACGCGCTTGGGGGGAGGCTGTGGAGTTGCTCTCGATGATGCGGCGGTTTGCGGCTGTGGGATATGGTAAATATTTTGTTTTGCTCTGCCTGTTCTAAATCTTGAAAGTTGAAGTCAGTGTTTTTATCAACTCGTTTATACATGATTAACACTTAATTTTTATTAACTGTCTTAACTGTCTTAATTGATTTGCTTAAGTGTCTTAACCGTCCTTGTAATTTTGCATAAGTTTTAAGAATATGTATGAGTGTAGTCAATATAATTAATGATAAAGAACTTAATCGGTCTTAAAAAGATAGCCATACTAACGGCTGTTGTTGCAACCATGTTTTTTTCTGTAATAGCCGCCCCAGCTTATGCTTTCGTACAATCTGACTTAGATAGACTAACCAGCACAAAAGAAGCTCCATAGGTTGATCTATCAGGCGCAGACTTACACGACCTTGATTTATCAGGAGCCAAATTATATGGTTCTAACCTCTCAGGAGCCAAACTTTATAGAACCAACTTATCAGGAGCTAGTCTTAGTGGAGCTGATCTATCAGAAGCTAGCCTTTCGGAAGCCAACTTATCAGGAGCTTATTTACAGAAGGCTGATTTAACAGGAGCCTATTTACAGAAAGCTAACTTGGAAGGAGCAGTATTATATGGAGCTGATCTTCAAGATGCTACTCTGTATGGAGCTAATCTCAAAAGTGCAAAGCTTAAGGGAGCTAACCTAGAGGGAGCCAAACTCAAGGGAGCTAATATTGAAGAAGCTATCAAATAAGTATGTTTTGGTAAACCAATACCTTAGCCAAAAAAAGAGTATGAAGAGGTAGGGCGCTTCGTAGTAACCCAAGTTGCTAGTTACTGGGCTTTGGGTGTGATCGCCCATGTCAAAGTGGTGGTTGCCCAAAGGGCAACCACCACTTTGAATAAATCAAAAGCCTAAGTATTCAATTATATAAAAGCATTCTATTTAACTAAGTTAAAAAAATGCTTGTTGAAGAGTAAATGCAAAAATAAATGCTTCTAGCTTAAGTAAAAACCCTTCATAAGTTACCGCATGGATTGACTTTGGGAATACACAGGTAATAGCACTAAAAACTGTTTCAATGTAATGTCTGGTACATTGCTTAATATACTGATTCCACGGTTCATCCTGGCGCTTAGAATTCTTCTTTCGCATGACTTTTAACGAAATTTGACTGATTGTTTCTAGGTCATCCTCAACGGTGTAATCCGTGTAAGCAGAATCACTATATATTTCACTACCGGGTGGCAAATTTAACGGTAAAGCGTTCAGCCCACGTATATCAAAAGCACTACCAGGCATGAACACAAATTCTACTGGAATTCCACTAAAAGTGGTTAATAACTGCACTCTGACCTCATAAAAGTAGCGTTTTTTAGAGGCAATATAACCTCTGTATTCCTCTGCCTTTATTAATTTCACATTAAATATACGAATGTTGTCGCACATTGGCACTGGAAACGAGTCTAAAAGATATTCCGTACAATCACTAATTTCTTTAAGTATCATCCCCATTTGATGAAACAAATCGTTAATTAGTATTGATATCCTGTGTAATCGCCGATTAAATCGTGATTTTTTCAACATATTTGGTATCAAGTTATGGTCTTTCATATAGCTGCAAGCCTTACTATGATTACCATTAAAGAACATTGCAGCTATTATTACAGTCGTAACAATTTCTGCATCGCTCATTTCTCTGCGGCAGTCTTCTTTGTGAGCGATCGCCTTCAATAGACCTGTCCGAAAATTTACAAGCGAGTCTATGCAAAGCTTTGAAAGCAAACTTTGATATCTTCATAGAAACGTAGTCATCAGGGTTAGAGATAGTTAGTGATAGTTTAGAGCAAAAAATATACGCTTCCTTTATCTTGTGTAACCTTGTAATTACCACTTTTGATTAAGTTGGTAAAACTCAACTGCCAATTCTCAATCTAACTAACCCACAAACAGTAAGAATTATCTGCTCATATATATGAGAATGAAGTCGAAATCTTGACGATGCAATGCGGAAAATCTTCAGCAGCCGAATTATATGTTCGATAAAAATCCGATTGCTAGAAAAAGCTTTATTTTCGGCTTTTTGCTCGGCAGTTAATTCTCGATTACGAGGTTTCTTATGAGGTGTACTAATATTTTTTCCACGTTGATAACCTTTATCTCCTTTAAATAATTGTTGAAGATAAAATCTTTGTTGTTGACTACAGAATAATGAAATGTCACTGGTTGGCCCCTTCATGCCCACTACTATATCGACAATATCTTTAGCCTCTGGTAGTGAAACAACCTGGCTTTTAAGAGTATGGCGTTTCTGCTTCCCAGAAAAGTATTCTTGTTGTGCTTTTTGGTCTTTAGGCCTTTCCCTGGGCTGTTTGTAGCTATCCACAAGTAGTTCAAACTCCATTAACATTTATTGTACAATTGCATAATCACCTTCAGGATTTTCTACCTGTTCTAGTAAACTAGAATGCAAAACTTCTCGCAACACTAAAAGCCAATAATGGAAGGTATCATTCGCTTCAGTCTTCGATACATTGAAATGCATTCCTAGAATCTCAAATGTCGGCATTTGTCTTAAGTAAAATAGACACAGGCACACTTGTTCTGCAATCGTTAGTTTTGGTTTACGTCCTCCCCCTGGTGCATTGACTCTAATTTTTTTTCTTTCCGACAGAGCTTGTCTGTCTTGATGCTTTAATTCAGCTTGCTTTACTAGCTCTAGAAACTGTTTATGGTCAATCCCCAGTATTTGCTTGCTACGATGTTGATATTTATGAATATAATGAAGTGCATTTTTCATGATGGTAGACCCAAGGTAGACCCTCAAATCTTCCTTCTACCATTTTTTTGTACCCAAATTTATATTTCGGACAGGTCTAAAGTTCAAAAGAAGAGGATTTTGCATCTCTCCATCCAAGCATTTGACCGCTCAATCACCCACCTCGTCGCAACCGGAACAAACCTAGATTTCCCTTGCGCTTTCTTTTCTTGTTTCGATGGTTTTGCCGAAAGTTCAAACCTGATTTTCGTCATGATCTGGGGATAAACCTTCTCTAACTCCTCCCTCAGATGTTCAATCTTGATAACCGTGGTCTAGCAGGATGGTGATCTTGGGAATATTGACGGGTTTTGACTTGAAATAATCGATGTTTTCAGTCAACATTGATTGGCAAACCCGCATCATCAGATACATTCGCTTTGTTTCCGTGAGTAAAGAAGGGAAACCAAGCGCGTATCAACGGCTAGATGCCTTTTAATGTGATTCGTCGATTTGTAGAAACAATATCATGAAGATGCAGCGCTGGCATTACAGGTGTTTTTCACCGCTTGAGAGTCGATGATCAGCAACGTTGTCCACTTGGCTTTTTTTTAACCTGCTCACGCACTTGAGCGTGTAAGATGGTAATCAGTTTGTCGATCGCTCCTTCAGCCCGCTTAAAAACACAAGCAACAAATGGATTCTAATTTAGAACAATTTGCCAGCGATAACTACTCTGGAATTTGCCCGGAAGCATTAGAATACATGCTGAAAGCTAACCAAGGTAGCGCTCCTGCCTATGGAAATGATGTATGGACTCAAAGAGCTGCAGATAGTTTTCGAGAATTATTTGAGATTGATTGCGAGGTCTTTTTTGTTTTTAATGGCACCGCTGCAAATTCCTTATCATTAGCGGCATTGTGTCAGTCTTACCACAGTGTAATTTGTCATGAAAACGCGCACATTGAAACCAGCGAATGTGGTGCGCCTGAATTTACTTCTAATGGTTCCAAACTTCTACTGGCTTCGGGTGAAAAAGGCAAGTTAACAATTGAATCAATCGAAGCTTTATTATTGGGTAAACGCGCCGATATTCATTACCCAAAACGAAAAGTCATTAGCCTGACTCAAGCCACAGAATTAGGAACTCTATATTCTATTGATGAACTAGCTGCCATTAAAAATTTAGCGGAAAAACACGACTTAAAAATTCACATGGATGGCGCACGTTTTGCCAATGCGGTAGTTGCTATGAATAAAAGCCCTGCGGAAATTACCTGGAAAAGTCGAGTAGATGTATTGTGTTTTTGTGGCACAAAAAATGGTATGGCGTTAGGAGAAGTAATTATTTTCTTTAATAAAGAATTAGCCGAGGATTTTGCCTATCGCTGCAAACAAGCGGGACAACTTGCTTCTAAAATGCGATTTATTTCTGCTCCTTGGTTGGGTTTATTAGAAACAGGTGCTTGGCTGAAAAATGCCCGTCACGCCAATCAATCTGCTGGATATTTAGAGAATGAATTATTAAAAATAGAAGGTATTGAAATCATGTTTCCGAGACAAGTTAATGCTGTTTATGTGAAGATGCCGGATAAAGTAGTTACTAGCTTAAGAGCAAAAAATTGGTTATTTTACAGTTTTCTTGGTGTTGGGGGAGTGCGCCTGATGTGTTCTTGGAATACAACCAAAGAAAGGATTGATGAATTAATTAGTGATATTAAACAAGCGATTGCTTAAAATATTAATTCTGCTGCGATATACTTTTGGGTTTGCGTTTATGGCTAAAATGTTATTTATGCCTTGTCTTCGCATCACATAATAGCAAATGAAGGCAAGGTTTAGATTACAAAGCAGCAGAAACAAATTCCCACCAGTGAGCCACCAACCATAACTAGTCCTTGTTCGCCCAAGCGACGAACGAGCCATTTAACTGAAATGCTGTATAGTAAACCACCAATTCCAAAACCGCTAAGTAATATGCCAATGGTGACATAGGGTAGATGATAGCGATCGCGGATAAATGCACCGACATAGGCAAAGCCACCGTACAAAAAGAAGCCTTCGATAAACACTGTAGTGATGACCAAACGCGCATTCGGTTTAGTCATCAGTTGTAAATAGGGTTTGAGGCTGGCGAAAACATTCTTGGCTTGTTGTGTGCTAGGTTCTTGGGGAATTTTGCGTGTTGCTTGCCAAAAGATAACTGCAACTATCATTGACGCAACGCCAAATAGCAGAAAAATGTCGCGCCAACTGAGAAATTCTCCAAAGATACCGCCTAAACTGCTACTGAGGATTTGTCCCAACATTAGGGCACTGAGATAACGACCAATTGCTGTTTGACGTTCGGCGTAGGGGAATTTGTCGCCAATATATGCAAGGGAAAGGGGAATGATGGCTGCGGCAAACATTCCAGTGAGAAATCGCAGTAATATCAACAGTGGAAGATTGGGGGCAACTGCACAAAAGGCTGTTCCAATTGCAAAAATAGTGATCCCCGCAGTCATCACTTTCAGTTTGCCAATGCGATCGCCTAACGGACCATACACCAATTGAAACAATCCATAGGGAATTGTGTATGCCGAAATAATAGCGGCAGTATTCCCCACGGTAGTACCAAAATCATTGGCAATGACGCGCAGCAGTGGATCGATTACCCGCATATCTGCCATGACGATGAAGGAGACAGCCCCTAATAGCAGCAATGAGATGCGCGGGTTATCTACCTTTTCTGCAACGAATTTAGTCACTGGTTTTTCCTAGTTCAGGCAATTTTCTTTAGTTTTCCCGCATCCACCAGCTTACAACCCATGCTGTTTAAACCATGCCTGAAGTCGTTTCCAACCATCTTTGGCTTCTGACTCGCGGTAGGAGGGGCGATAATCGGCAAAAAAGGCATGGGGAGCATCGGGGTAAACGACAATTTCCGATTTACTGCTGCTGGATTTGAGTTTTTCTCGCACTTGCTCCACTGTGTTAAGAGGAATACCTGTATCCTGCCCACCGTAGAGTCCGAGAACGGGGACTGCTAGTGTAGAGGCAATATCGACGGGATGCTTGGGCTGAAGCTCCGTAGCATCACCTACTAAACGCCCATACCATGCTACACCTGCTTTGAACTTAGGGTTATGGGCAGCGTATAGCCAAGTAATCCGACCACCCCAGCAAAAGCCTGTAATTCCTAGTCTATCGGCGTTACCTTTGGATGATTTTACTGCCCAATCCACCGTAGCATCAAGGTCAGATAATACCTGAGCATCCGCTACTTTAGCAACAATCGGGCGAATTTCGTCAATGTTAGTTAACTTTGAAACATCACCCTGACGTACAAACAATTCGGGTGCGATCGCTAAATATCCCAACTTGGCAAAGCGACGGGTAATATCCTTAATGTGTTCGTGGACACCAAAGATTTCCTGAATTACCAGGACGATAGGAAAGTTCTCCCCTGTTTTAGGTTGCGCTCTGTAGGCAGGAATTTCGCCATCTTTGACGGGAATTTTGACTGCACCTGCAACTAGTCCTTTCGTATCGGTGGTGATAACTGTTCCCCAAGAAATCGGTTGTACTGCCAGAGCAAAACCAGTTGCGAGGGTTGCAGTTGCAATAAATTCACGGCGTGTCAATTCTTTGATCATCTTTAGTTTGAGTTATGTAATCTCGATATAGGGTGAATGTTTTCAACGCAAAGGTAAGCGCAGAGTTCGCAGGTCTTTTTTGGGGAGGGGTTTATGGTTTTACGGTGCTGGCAGATTGATTAAATAACAAATCCCGCGATCGCTCTGGACTGATTTGCTGATTTTTAAATGCTTCGGCTTTTTCATAGGCTCGAATGGTTGCTTCAGAAAAACTCGAAAAACCCGAATTAAAAACATTAGTAGATAATTGGGTTAAAAAAATAACAGCAAAAACTACTTCAAATAAACTTAAGTTATTTGTTAATTCCCCTTCAGAAATAAGTCATCCAGGATTTCTCCACGGAACGGCTGGTATTGGTTATCAATTATTACGTATTGCCTATCCTCAATTATTACCTTCAATTTTGCTTTTTCAGTGAAGATAAGGATTACCCAAAATAATCAATTAAGCATCAAAAAATAATAAGTAAAAACCAAGAAAAATTCACAAAAAGTTAATAAAAAACAATGATAAATATTGCCATTTGTGGAAGTAAGGTTAAATCCTCTATTTTAAACAATAAAGTTATTGAAACTATCGATTTGGAAGGAATTAAAGTTCATTGCGGGTTGATTAATACCCAAAATCCAAATTTTGACAATAATGCACGAGAAAATAGGTTTATGGTGCTAGTAAAAATCAGAGCCTTTTCTTGTAACTATCGCGATAAAAGCTTTATTCTTAAAGCCGCAACCAAAGCACCCGATACTTCTTTCTACGTTATTGGTTCAGAATTTGTCGGAGAAGTAATCGATATAGGAGCGGAAGTAACAGAATTAACAGTTGGCGATAGCGTCATTGGAGATGGTTGTTACCCCCACTCAAGAGTTGCAGGAATACGTCCTGGTTTACCTACTAATAATGGTTCAAAAGAATACCAAATATTTCATTATACTAAACTCATAAAAATACCGCCTCAGATGCCTAAGAAAGTAGCTGCTGCTTTTCCCATTGGTGGTCAAACTAGCTACAGTATGATTCGCAAATTAAAAATATCTCCAGGCGAAAATATTCTAGTTACTGCTGCTAAATCTAATACTTCTTTGTTTGCGATAAATGCCCTCAAAAAACACGACGTTAACATCTATGCAGTGAGTACTTCAATGCAATTTAAAGAGCAACTCCAACAAATGGGAGTCAAAAAATTAATTCAAATCGACCCCAATAAAGCAAGTCTCTTACAAAATGAAGAAATTGCTCAAATCGTTCGAGAAACTGGTGGATTTAATTGCGTTATAGACCCTTACTTCGATATTTATTTAGGAAAAGTAATTGACGCTATTGCAGTTGAAGGACGCTATATAACTTGTGGATTGTACAACCAATATTCTCATTTAACAAATCATAAATTTGAATATCGAGGTTATAACATGGGAGAAATCATGAGTTTTGCTATCCTTAAAAATATACAAATAATTGGCAATTGTATCGGTTATACAGCAGACCTTCAAGAAGCTATTCAAGAATATGCTAATGGCTCTTTAAATGTTCTGATTGATTCCGTATTTAAAGACAAACAAATAGGAGCTTTTTTTGCTCGAACTTACAACGCAAAAGATAGATTTGGTAAAGTTATTTATGAATATAGTTGAATAAATAATTTGAGCTATTCAGTCAATAGAACACTACATTATATCGAAATGGTTACTCCCCAGATTTCTCACCACATTTTTCAAAGCCTTATAAAACTTAGGTTTGTGCGTTTCACACTGTAAAAAATATTCCCGTCAAAAATGCCTGAAATATAGTCGGGGCCTGAAGAGGTGACGAAAATAGCTACAAAGTAGACTCAATAAGCTTCATAGCCCTTTCTCCCTTTCTGTAGAATTTCCATTTATTGCGATTGAATTTCATTAACTCCACCACTAAATCAGCACATTTGTACTTGAAATCAACCCATGTTTGAGCATAAATACCAACATAAAAGCTACTATGTCTACGTATTTGACGACCAGGTTCTTTTGGACGACACACATATTCTTGAATGCCTTTTTGCTTAATAGTTTTCCCTTGAAGAGTCGCAGAAGTATATGCAATAGAAATTAGTATTATCAAAGAAACAAGCCGTTTTTGAGAAGCATTTGTATCTTCGAGATTATAGCCACCAGATTTAAAGTCTACGCCAGTCGCCTCAACGGGGGGAACCCCCGCACGGCGCTGGCTCCTAAACATCTCTTCAATATCAAACCGTTGTTTGTAAGCCAAAACTGCTGATTCAAGGTTATCGAAGTTTGTCACTAAAAACCAACCTTCATCTGGTGCAACACCTTTGATTTTTCGCTTCCACTGACAAACTAAATTCATGGGTTGAAAACCTTTTGACTTAGTAATTCTTACTCCCTGGTAAAATATCGAAGTTCCTGGTTTTAGACCAATTTGATTTAACTCAACCCAAATTTCGTTACTAACTTCAACAAAACAGCTTTTTTTGACACGCAAGCAGAAGAGTAAATCTCTCTCCCACAGCCATTTTGCCAAAGATATCGAGCAAAATTCTCTGTCACCTAAAATGCATAATTTATAGGTTTCAAATAAAGGAATAATTTTTGATATTATTCCTTTTTGTTCTTCAATATTACTGCTGCCCAATTTGGGTAATAATTCAAAATATACTGGAATTGCTCTTTTATCCCAGATAATACTTATCATTAAAATATTTACTAACCCCCAATTTGTTCTGTCGATCGCAAGATAAATTATTTTATTATTCTGAAAGTATGTTGATATTAACATCGACAATATGGGATACCAAACTTGTTCTATTGTAAGATTTGGTAAAACTAAAAACCTTTGTAGCCTCCTCCTTCTACTTTCAAACTTTATTCCGATAGGCAAAGCATTTGCCAGCTTTTCTAAATTTACTTGCTTAATGGATTGTAAAATCGCGACAACTAGCTTTAGAAAAACAAAATCTGCTGTTTTAAATTCATTTTTTAGGATTTTTTGGTATGATGCTTGTAACATTGTCATTTAGATAGGTATTGTTGACAATTATGACCTATCTTTTTTTATCATAATTTTGTTATGACCTTTGCAGATTAGGACTTTTGAGGGGTTTCGTCACCCCTTCAGAGAAATATCTCTGTTAGATTTATTAACAACAGACTTATTATTAACTGACTCAAAAAACAGTTCTCTCTCACCAAAACTGAATGTAGTTAAGCAGCCAAGAAAATCTTATAATCACTTAGATTTGGAGAGAAAACAAGTTTTAAATGTAGTTCTAACAGAGGTACTCAAGGAAGATCCTGCACCTTCTTTGGAAAATGTGGCACTGCGTTTGAGATATCGTACTTTAGTTTTGCAATATCATTTTCCTTCTTTATGTGAGTCAATCAAAATCAGACATACTAAGTACAGAAAGGTAAGTAAACAGCAAAAAATACAACCTATTCTGGAAGCAGCACTCAAAGAATTTCCACCTCCTTCACTTCTTTCCATTAATCGACGACTTGGCTATAAAAATAACAGCTATTTAAACCTCGTCCATTTTGAGAACTGGAGTTTCCCAAGAAAATATATTACTGTAAATAAATGGGTGTAGTTGAGAATGAAGCAGGGATGCTCAAAGTAGAATGCGATCGCTGGAATCAGAGTAACTCAAGACTCAGAGAAGAAGCGTTGAAAGCAAATCATGCTCGTAGTCGTGAGCGTTTGATGGCTCTGTACGAGGTATGTAATGGAAAAAGTGCGACACAGGTAGGTAGAGAAACGGGACGTAACCCTCAAACAGTAATGGAGTGGGTACATCGTTACAATCAAAAAGGTATGTCCGCACTAGAATATCAACACACAGGTGGTCATCTCCCCTTTTTTCCCCAGAGATAAAACAAGCAATCGATTCTGAGATTCGTCAAGCTCTTGCATTCGCAGCAACACCACCCCAACAAAGGCAAGAGAAGCGAACACAACAGCCACGTCTCACATCTTGCACCTGACCGAACAAACCCGCAAAAGGCAAATAAGGAATGCAAAAATATAACAGAAGATGAAGAAGACCTTTTAAGTGCCTAACAGTTAAACAAAGACCTTTACGGCAGTAATATTACATAGCTAATTTCCTGGAAGACAAGATGTAGCTATGACTATTTGTGTCATCCCAGACTGCGATCGCGTTCCTTTAATTCCAAAATCCGAATTTGCTTTGATAGCAGGAAGTATGAGAAAAAGGGCGTGAAATATTGAATTTTTTATCGCAAGAACAATGCTTGCCTACGCCCAAGAGCTAGTATACAATCTCAAAGATTTAATGCCGACGCAATACCAAAAAGATAATTTTGATGCCATGCTGGGATTATTTTTGTCGGCGCAAGGGCATCCTTTACCCGAACACTCATTAGCCAAATCTCCAAGTGCATTGAGTCGGTTTCTAAATATCAATCCTTGGTCCACAAGGGATATGATTCGTATTATTCGCAGTCATATATTAGAGACAGTTTTAAAGGCTTTATCAGCATCAGGCAAAGGACGTAGACCATTTTTACAGGTTATAACGGAACTACAAACTCTGGAAAAACCGGGTAAATTTAAAGAGTTTGAAGATTTAATCAGAGTCTATAATGGTAAGCGTGGTCTACATATAGTAGTAGCTTATTTAGTTGTAGGAAAGTGGCGTATACCTTGGAGCTTCCGAGTTTGGAGAGGCAAGGGTACTTCCTCACCAGCACAGTTAGGATTAAAGCTTATCAAGCGTTTACCTAAATCTTTAACTGAACGTTTTCGTGTAATTATTTTGGCTGATACAGCTTTTGGCAGTGTAGAATTTCTTCACGGTGTACGCAAGTTTAAATATCATGCGGTTACAGGTGTAGCTATTAATCGTAAACTAATTGATGGCAGAGCTTTAAAGGATTTACATAAGCCGGGACAACAAGTTCGTTTAGTTGGCTTAAAATTTCCTGTTACTGTAACTTGGTATTACTTAAAGCGCGATAACGGCAAGCTTGAAAAACGTTTTGTTTTGTCTACTCGACCCATAAAACCTTCTACTCTCAAATGGTGAGGCAGCGCGGTCTTGGGGGTTTCCCCCATGAGCGACTGCCTCACCCGAAGGGTGGGGTAAACGTCGTTGGCAGATCGAAGGATGGTTTAAAACTGCCAAGCATCGTTTCGGTTTACATCGTTTTGGGCAAGGGACTCTGCGGGCGTGTATATCGCTGGCTCATCCTTTCTCTAACTGCTTACCTCATAGCCCATTGCAGCTATCTGCATACTCAGCTAGCATCACTACCTGATTGGGGTCAAGCGGCACAAACTGCTAAGGAGTCTATCTTTCCCCAAATAGTCGTGTCTCTTCTATTACTTGAAATTAAACGCCTAGCTCCCCTTGCACGTAGTTGTGGTTTTGACATTCAGACTTCCAGGTGCAAGATGTGAGGATGGGCGTTTCAAACAGCGATAGCTGCTTGGGTTCCGGCAAGTCCCGCCGTACCTTTTTGATTTGTTTAAGCATTAATCCATATTGATTAACTGCTTTTACCTTGATGTTCCTGGCTGCTTGCAAAGAAAGCGTCATCTACGTGACCACAATTCTTGCAAATGAATTTTTCGCCATCTCTACTTGTTGCATCAACA
Organism: Heteroscytonema crispum UTEX LB 1556; assembly: GCA_044006015.1. Taxonomy (GTDB): domain Bacteria; phylum Cyanobacteriota; class Cyanobacteriia; order Cyanobacteriales; family Nostocaceae; genus Heteroscytonema; species Heteroscytonema crispum. Next base: position 119,324 of record JBIPDF010000012.1, on the reverse strand, counting down.
TGACCACAAGCAATACAGGTTTGACTGGTGTGACGAGGGTTGATTTTCAAAATGACTTTTCCTGACTTCACAGCCATGTACTCAAGGAGTGGAAATCAACGCATACCAGGAAGCATCTGCAATTGAACGAGACAAAGCACGTTTAGCGCTCTGTCCATTAGGAAGAAATCTACCTTTGTGGACATCGTATTGAGGCTTGCAACGCTTCATCATGCCAGAGATATTCAAATCTTCTACGGCAATAGCATCAGCTTTTTTGACTATCTTTTTAGCTACTTGCCACTGATAAGCTTCACGCTTGGTGGCTATACGATGCTGAAAAAGTCATAGTTTTTGTTGCGCTTTGCGTCTGTTCTGAGAGCGTTTCTTTTTACGAGAAACGCGACGCTGACGAATACGTTGTAAACGCTTAGTTTGCTTGTTCGTAGCAAATCTGGGGTTGTCTATTACTGAACCGTCAGAACAGTAAACAAGTTTACCTAGTCCCATATCCAACCCGACAACAGTATTGATTTCGTCGTTGGATTTAACTGGGAATGTGGGTACACTTGCATCTTCAATTCTGACAGAAACGTAGTAGCCGTCTGCCTTTTTACGCACAGTGACAGACTTAATTTAACTCGACGCACTTCGCCCAGAATGGGTCATAATCGTATTCGCTATCTAAGCCAAAGTTATCAATCCAAACTACCTCGTTAGCTACTTCCTTGCCATATTTCTCAAAAGCGGGAATGGGACGACGCACATAACCAGGGATTTGAATGGCTTTCAATCCCAACATATTTACCGCATATTCCAACTCTTCAATTGCTTCTTCAGGGGTGTGCATAGGGATAGCCGCAATTGGAGTCAGGCGATCGCGATCAGGACGGAAAATATCAGTATGGTATATATTTAGTGCGCGACATACAGCCCGACGCATTTCTTCATTGCCGATATTTGGAGCCATCGTTGCCAAGTTGGGATAGACAACGGCAAAATCTGTACCCGCTTCTTGCAAGCGCTCGTGCAATAACTTCGGTAAACTAATGGTCGCCAAATTCAAAGTATTTTTAGTTGGACGACCCCACCAGTTAGGACGATTGGTGCGATAAGCGAAACGTTCTTCCCAAGTTTGCTCGTACCACTTAAAGCGAGAAGCACCCGGTAAACGCTCTTTAAAGCGTTCGGTAATTTCAGTTCCACCAACTTGCTCTAAATAATCCAAAACAGCTGGCTCAAACTCCTGGGTATGAACATCAGTATCAATCACCGGATAACCCAACTGTTCGCGAATCTTTGCAGACTTCGTTTTTTGTACCGGACGTTCTAATGCGATCGTCATGATATTTCACCCTAATTATTTCAAAGTTTTGATACGTGGGCATTGGGGAGCCAGTGCTGCGGGAGGGTAACACGAGCGCAGGCATCTGGCGTCATTGGGCATGGGGCATTGGTTATTTCCCCTTCCACACCCGTCGCCCCTTCCTTCCCTTCCCTTCCCTTGTCTCTAATCCCTGCTAGCCAGATACTCATCTGCTGTTTTTTCTACCGCTGTACCCTTGAAGAAGTCACGATTGAGACTGGTATACAACTCCAATGGATGGATAGAAAGGAAATATTGTAAATCTTCTTCGCTGATAATTCCGCGCTCGACAAATGAGTAGGAATTCGCAGTCACAGCAGTAATATCGGGTACATCCCAATGACCGGAATCAGAACCCAAGAAAGCTTTAACTCTATCGCCATAGGGGTTAGCTTTACGGTTAAAGGCATGGGCTACACGAGTATCATCCGATTCTGTGCCGAAATAGAAGTGATTCAGGAAACGTTCCCGAACATCTTCCGGAGTTTTAACTCCCGCTTTGGCAAATTCATCTAATTCACCTGGGTCGATAGGAGATAACAAGTTAGCGTGGAAGCCCAAACCACTACCTAATTGTTCTAAGCGACTATCTACTAACTCGCCACCGTAGCGGACATAATACTCTATCAGTTCTTCACGATTAATCTTAGCGGGGTCGTTGTTTTCCAGCATGTGGTCTTTGTTGCGGGTTTCCCAGTGCCAAATGAAATCGACGTATAAACTAGCACCCCAAGCTGAACCACCTTCTAAAAAGGCAAACTTTAAGGTGGGGAAACGGTGAGTAACTCCACCAAAAAATAAGGATTTGCACAACGCTTCACCCGCAGAGGCAAAGTGACCAATATGATTGTACTGGTAGTTGGAAATAGAGCGGCGATTTATCCAACCCATACCACCGGAGTGAGTGGTGGGAACAACTTTAAGTTCTACGCACTCAGAATGGGTCATAGTCGTATTTACTATCTAAACCAAAGGTATCAATCCAAATCGCCTCATTTGCAACCTCTTCGCCATACTTCTCAAAAGCGGGAATGGGACGGTGAATATGACCGGGAATTTGAATAGCTTTCAATTCCAACACCTTAACTGCATATTCCAACTCTGCGATCGCTTCTTCTGGGGTATGCATGGGGATACTGGCGATCGGCGTTAAGCGATCGCTATATGGACGGAAAATTTCCGCATGGTAGGTGTTAGCAGCCCGACATACAGCCCGTCGCATATCTGGATGACCAATATGGGGTCCCATCGTTGCTAAATTCGGGTACACGACGGCAAAATCTGTACCAGCTTCTTGCAAGCGCTCGTGCAGCAACTTAGGTAAGCGGCGTTGTGGCTAAATTTAAAGCATCATTAGTCGGACGAGTCCAAAAAGAAGGACGTGTAGTCCGGTAAGCCTTGCGAAGAACGCAACTTTGCTTAAACCACTTAGAACGCGACGAACCCGGTAAATGTTCTTGAAACTTTTCGGCGATCGCACTTCCTGCAACTTGTTCTAAATAATCTAAAAACGCTGGGGGAAATTCCTGGGTATGCACATCGGTATCAATGATGGGATAACCCAACTGTTCGCGAATCTCTGCTGACCGTGTTTTCTTCTTGGGACGTTCCAGTGCAATAGTCATGATATTTTCTCTCTTGTCTATCTTGTGTACGTAGCTCGTGAAATTATTTCCCTTTTGTCTTCATTAACACCGCAGAATTCTTACCTCCGCGTTTCTCCGCCCTAACTTGGCGTTACTCTGCGTTAAAAAACATTACTTTTGCGAAGTCGCAGGTATATCTACAAACCTCAAACGAGGAAAATAATACGCAGACATCTCATTCTTAGCCGCAGGTGTCCTTCCTTTTCCCCAGCCCACATCTTCCCGATAGCTACCCAATAACCCAGCTGCTACCAAAGCATCTTCATCTACTTCTACCAATGCATCAGCTTGGGGAGCAACATATAATGCATCTACCGGACAGTAAAGTTCGCACATGTAACAAGTTTGACAATCAGTCTGCCGTGCAATTTTTGGCGCACCTCCCCGCACTTTATCGAAAACATTCGTAGGGCAAGCGCTGACACATAGATTACATTTACACTAACTATATTCACGTAAAAAGACAATCACAATGTGACTAACTCCTTACTTGCAATTTGCCTATCGGGTATTACCCAAACATTATCTAATCCACCACTGAGTAGCCGATATTGCTGTTTGGGGTCTTGGTCGGGATAATCTTCGTGCTTGTGCATACCGCGGCTTTCCGTCCGCACCAGTGCCGAGCTATACATCCATCGGGCTGTTGCAACCATTGCTGCCGCTTCCCATGCTGACAATGCTTGGTCATCTGCGGCGACGCTATGACGAATTTTTCGCCACAAACTGTGCAAGCGTTCCAGGGAATCGCTTAAGCCGCGTTCCGTGCGGAATAAATTGCGATCGTAAGGTAAAACTTCCGCTTGGACAGCTTGGACAATTTCTTTGGGAGCAATAGCTTGGCTACTTTCAGAACGAATCCCCGCCCCTCCAATTCCTCGCACTTGTCGTTGGTTTGCCTTCGCTGCCAAACTTAGCGCGTATTTTGCTGCTGCTTCCCCTGCCCAATAGCCAGAAGACATTGCCCAAGCCGCATTGATGCTACCACCACCACTAGAACCACCTGCAACTAATTCCCGCGTTGCCGCATCCCCAACTGCATAGAGTCCTGGTACGGAAGTAGCACAAGAATTATCGATAATCTTAATTCCACCCGTACCCCTGACTGTTCCTTCTAAACGTAATGTTATCGGGAAGCGTTGTGTAAACGGGTCAATTCCCATCCTGTCAAAAGGTAAGAAGAAATTGTGGATAGTTCGCATCCAAACTCGCACTTCTTCTGGGGTTTTATGCAAACTACAATATAGAGGCTGAGTTAGTAATGCTTTCGCGATAATTGCGCGTCTTTCCTGAAAATCACCACACTCGATTTCAGTCCCATCTTCATATGTAAACGTGCAAGAGCGGTAATAAGCTCCCTTACTGACAGAAGCCCAAGCTGGAGTTAAACCGTAAACATTGGAAAATTCCATTCCCGACATGGCAGCCCCAGCTTCTGCTGCCATTAAATAACCATCCCCAGTCAGGACATTACAGCCCAAAGCTTTACTCAAAAAAGCACAGCCACCAGTAGCAATCACTACTGCTTTGGCTCGCACCTGCCAGCGATCGCCAACTTGACGGCGAACCCCCGCAGCCCCAGCAACTGCTCCTTCTGCATCTACCAGCAATTCTAAAGCTGGGCAGTGGTCGAGAATTTGCACGCCAGCTTTCTTGACTTGCTTGGGCATCAACCGCATATACTCCGCCCCTTGCTGAAGCGAAGAATAATATGGCTTTCCTTGTTCGTCGGAGAGGGGAAAGGATAACCCCAATTTCCTAACTGATATAAATTGGCATGAGTCCGATCCAAAACTCGTTCCTGGATGGAACGCTCTGATAAAAACCCTCCCAGCGCTTCCCGACTGGCAAAGACAGCTTCTCGCTGTTCGGGGGAAGGCACATACCATACAGTAGTACCACCCGATGCAGTTGCCCCACTGGAGCCACAGTAGCCTTTATCTACCAAAACTACCCTGCCTCCCTGAACTGCTGCATTATAGGCTGCCCAAACCCCCGCCGGACCGCCTCCAATAACCAAAACATCCGCCTCCAAATCTAGGCCGGAGGCTGTAGTAGATTGTTGCTCTGACGCTAATTGATTTGCGCTCACGAGCTTTCACCCCTTAATTCAACAGGTTATTTTCTATTGATCGCGCCCATAACTATGCAGATATGTCTCGCAAAAGTCATATTTGCACGAAGAGAGGGAGGGTCTGAATCTTGTATTTATGCTGTAACTACGACAGAATTTAAAATACTACTGTTTATCGACCAATTTTTCGGTGATTGTATAGCAGTATTACATGACCCTGGGATAAAATTCAAGCCCTTCGTAAATAAAGTATACGTTACTCTAATTTTATAAATTTATAATTATTAGATAAGCTAAGTGTATGAAGGCACAGAGCTAGTCTCACCCATTGCGAGTCAGATTAGACTTTGGCTGCTGCAATTGTCGCTTGGTAACTCTATCGAGATTTTAGGAGCCATCATGAACAGCGTACACAAGAACGCATGAAAATGGGCAATGGGCGGGTCTGGGGCATTGGCGTATCTACATAGATTTTTGCCCTTAGTAGTATTTTCAAGTCAGTAAATATGACCCAAGAACAATGGAATGCGGTAGATGACTATATCATCGACTTATTTGTATCATCCGACCCCGCCCTCGATGCAGCGCTGCAAGCCTCTACCGATGCGGGACTACCGCCGCACCATGTAGCGCCGAACCAGGGCAAACTGCTGGCTATTCTGGCGCGATCGATAGGAGCTCGCTCGATACTGGAAATCGGCACCCTGGGAGGTTACAGTACAATTTGGCTAGGGCGATCGCTACCATCGGGCGGAAAACTCATCACCCTAGAAGCGAACTCGAAACATGCCGAAGTCGCTCGTAACAATATTGCTCGCGCTGGACTGGTTGAAGTTGTCGAGGTGCGTGTTGGGCGGGCATTGGATACGCTACCGCAACTGGCTGCGGAAGGTCGCGAACCGTTTGATTTAGTATTTATTGATGCCGACAAGCCAAATAACACAGCCTATTTTGAATGGGCACTCAAGCTGACCCGGCGCGGTAGCTTAATTATTGCCGATAATGTCGTGCGGGATGGCGCAGTTATCGATGCCAACAGCGATGACAAAAGCGTGCAGGCGGTACAGCACTTCAACACCGTGCTAGCTGCCGAACCGCGTGTAACCGCCACTGCTATTCAGACAGTCGGCAGCAAAGGTTACGATGGGTTTGCGATCGCGCTTGTGACTAGCGATTAGTGGGGCGCAAGACAGTAGATAGCTGTGTTGTCCTATCGTTAAACATCCTTGCCCATCGCGGAAATTTATCGCGGCCTTGTTTTTAGGTGAACGCGATATGGGTGGTGTGTTACACTACCTTAACGCACCCTACAAGAGAGCGCGATCGCCATGTCAAACCAGTTGCGGGAAACGCTTTCTCCAGCCCAAGCTACTCCACAGAAACCCGGTTTCTAAATTTTCATGACTGATGCAAAGGACTGCTATATAATAAGATAGGTATTCTATTCGGTGAAAATAAAGCTACTCTTTTAAATAGCTCAAAACTTGGAAATCAAAGCTTTTTGACTATTGACTATTGACTCCCAAAGTAGCGGTACTAATTATTCAACTATTACGGTATTCAATAATTCCAGAGGAACGGTGAAGACATAATAAATTACCCCAATACCTAACAATAATACAGCCAAACTGGAAATAATGATCCAACGGTCTGCAGGTTTGTAGGTATCCTCATCGATATCGCGACGAACTGCAAAGTAGTGCTGAGTTGAGAAAATCACTGTTAACAAACCGACTATTCCAAAAGCTAATCCTAACTTCCAGCCGTTACCTGGTGGTTGAGGTGCTAAAGGAGGACGAAGGATACGCAAGCGCACAATCAAAACACCGAATCCTAACAGTGCGATACTACTCCGCATCCAGGCTAAATAGGTGCGCTCATTTGCTAAATGATCGCGCACTCTATCGGAACTTCTTGGCTTTGGTTTGGCTAAATTATTTGTATCTACTTTTACTGGCTTAAATAATTCCATTAGAAAAAACCTTAAATTTGAATTAGAATCTAAAAAACTTTATAAACAAAGTTTAAATATAAACAGATTTTTTTGAAGATTTATTGTCAGGTAATTATCATAATTGCGATTTTATAACTAACACCCCTTAGTCTTAATAAAATTTTTAGTCGCCTAATCGTCAGATGCAGTTCCCAAGTTAGCTAGAAATATCAAGGCAACTGGGGTAAGTTTGACAAGTTTTTATTTTACTTCTTTTTTGAAGATTATTAGCTTTTATCAAGCAAAATTTCATGATAATGATATTGGAAAAATATTGGATATTACCAAAGTCATGGCTAACAAATAAGAGTCTCATAAATCTAGCATCTAGTGAATTAGCGATGAAAAAATCTATCTACGGACTTATTTTGTATTTAATTCATTTGAGAAGATTTAAGTGAACTAACATTTCAACGAGCGCAGTCATTTCAATAACTTGTATTTATCATTTTGAAAACAAGGAGTATTTGCTGTTATCGAACAGAATGCATAGAGTGAAAGTAGAACTTGATTAGCCTTTCACCTATTGGGGTATTGTATGCTAAATCACTTAAGAAAAATTCGCTATCAACAAGGTTGTCGCCATCGGGATGCTGGATTTTTGCCAAAAATGAAAGACTCTGTTTATTTAGAGGGTTATCTCAAAGGAAGACTGGAAGGATTGGATGGTATTATCGAGTATTTTCCTTCCGTTGAGGCATATATGGAATGGAAATTCAAAGATTCATTAGGTTGAATCTTGAGTTCTTGCTCAAATACCTGCATTTTATAGGGTGTGTAACCCCTATGAGCTTTGGAGCGAATACCCAGTTGGTTAATTTTGTCAGCTTCCTCTGGGTGTGCTTTACGAATTTGTGCCCTTAATATTGATTGCAATATTTTTTATGTTTGTTGTGCTAACCCGTTTTGAGAACCTCAACATTCAGCTGCAACTTCTCCCCCAACCACAGCGAATGTAGCGTATGGTCAGCCACAGCATCACCTGTATTCGGATGGACGAGAACATCCAACCCCTCGCGATGAAGCATTAACCAGGGGATAACCTCAGCGAACTGATTCGGTGAGAATGCAACTTGATACATTGATTTTGGGTGCGGTCCAACGGGTTCGTCACGCCAGCGCCCAAGCTGTACCTGAAATCTAGCGCCCAATTCTTCGCGGACACGGGCAGCCACATCACGAGTTTCAGTATCGTAATAGACATGAGCGTGAAAACTAGCGATCGCAATGGTATCTTCTGTCATTGCTTCCAGATACAATAAAAGACTTGGAACTTTCAGAAAATTCGCCCGTAACCAGTATTCCATCAATTCTACATCGCAACAGGGAATCTACAAACATCCTTTTAACGGCTCGCGAAAGTCCCCACCCTCTATGTAATCTAGTGGTAGGTATGAATAGCGGGAAATTGTTCGGTTGGGGCTTTATCGCAAACTGTATATTGTGATATAATAAAAGAACTCAGGAGGTGATATTGACTGCTTTTGCAAGCCGTACAAATCCGTTTATACCCATCAAAAGAACAACAAATCCTGCTATCTCAGACGTTCGGGTGTTCAAGATAGTGGTGGAATTATGCCCTAAATAAATCTATTGAGGTTTACAAGGAAACGGGTAAAGGACTTGGACGTGCCGCGCTCAATGCCTTTCTTCCTGACCTCAAAAAAGCAGAAGAGACTGCATGGTTGGCTAATTGTTATAGCCAAGTTTTGCAAGCTACAACACTCAACCTAACAACTGCGTACAAAAACTTTTTTGACTTTAACTGGGCAAGGAGGAACGCAGATGCAGTCTGAGCAAGCGCAGCCAGCGCAACCAGATTTTTGCGGGTTGGTCAAAGAATGTAAAAATATCGCCAAAACCTGCATTAGTTTTTTGATGGTGAAGCCAGTGTTGTTCCGGTGTTGTGATGAATAAAATCTGACATAAGAAAATTATGAACTTGGGAGTTTCCCAGCCCATGATGCTGGTATGTCTCCACCACACATGAAACTGACCCAAAAGTAGTCCGCAGATAACCCCGATGGGAGAAAAAGACCACAACAATATTGCTACCAGCAAATACGGTACAGCACCCAGGAAGCCATCTAAAAGAACCTGATGATTGAGCATTAAGATAGCGTAGTGACGGAAATCTTTTTTTGCACAGTGGTGTGTTTTTAGGTGGAAGCTACCAAAAACATGTTCGGGTACGTGGTATATGAAAGTAGAAAGAAAGTCGCCAAAAAACAGTAATTGCCAAGCTGCAGCTATAGCCTCAAGCATTTTTACTCCTCACATTGAATAAGAAAACTTCACGGTACGCGATCGCTTCGGAATGCATACATCGCGCATTTCGATAGATGTACCGTTGTTTTTAGTTATCGTTTCTTAATCTTCTTACTAAGACAAGGAAGGATTAGCAAAGGTAGAGTTAAAAAAATGACAAATTTAGGTTAAGCTTCTGTGTCTACCCAGAATAATTGCAGTTAATTGCTTAGTATTTGCATGATTGTGAGGATTCGCGCTCGATTTTTGGCAAACTCCCCGATCCATTTTTTTGTTTTCTACAAACCTATTCTCAAGCGTTGGTATTCAACGTTTATCAGAATGTCCGACAACCGCAATTATTTTAGTATTAGTCAGTACATCACGTAGGGCTTTGTCATCAAACTTCAACTTGGATATAATTTCATCCTCAACTTAATACAGAGGGAGAAAAAGTAGTAGCGAAATTTATTTGACAAAGTTATTCAACTTGGGCAATTACTTGTCCAATTTCTTGAGGTGTTGCACCCGTTGCAAGTATTCCTCGAATCAAGAGTTCGATAGAAACCGAAGCTTCACCATTTTCGGCTTTGGCAATTCGAGGTTGACTCGATTGAATTTTTTCTGCCAATTCTGTTTGTGTCATTAATTTCTGTCGCCGTTCTTTCAGGTTACGACTTAGGGCTAATTTAATCTCAATTAGAGCAGTTTCCTCTTTTGTCAGTTCTAAAAATTTTGAAACAGTTCCAACTTTCCAGCCCTTTGGTTCTAAAAGTTTTCTTTTAGCTTCATCCATAATGTTAATCTTGTATATCTTTATCGTATTTGGTTAGTCGTTTTTTGCAGGTGTCGATGACGCTGGTTGGTGTTACTCTGGTAGTTTTGTTATAAACTTCAATAATCAGGCGTTGCATCATCAATTAGGTAAATAATTCGCCAATTTTTGCCTGCATCCCGAATCCGTAGTTCATTAACTTTGATTTTATTCTAGCTTTATGGTTAATTTCGCCAATTTAAAAAATCATCAAGTGCAACAAGTATCGGTAAAATACCTTTAGTTTCCGTATACGGAAACTAAAAATGAGGTAAGCAATATGTTCATCAAACGCCAAATTAAAGATGGGGTTACATATCTATATCTTGCAGAAGAACGCTACAACCCAGAAAAGAAGCGTGGTGAGACAAAAATTATTAAATCTCTGGGGGTAGAGGAACCAGCTACCGTTGGCAATATGACCAACGAGTTTGCAGTTGTTTGGGCAGAGGGAAGGACGCTAGGGAATGCTGTCCCATTTAGCGAACGTGTTACAGGTCAGTTCCCAGAAGAAGAAAGCGGCGAAGGGGTCATTTTACCGTGCGATATTGTGGAGTGTGGCAAGTTTCGCAATGGAGCGCAGCGCTGGTGGTGTCGTACGCATCAGGTACACTGGGGAACTAAAGCCGATTTGCAGCAAGCAGCACAGGAGGGCGAAGAGAGCATTAAATGCGCGAACGCCAAACAGCCAATGCAATACACTAAAAAACCTTTGGTGATTGACCCTGGCGAGTATGAAGGGGGGATTGGCATCTGGGCTGCACTACCAACAGCAATCAACACTACAGACGAGCCAGACATTGATAGCGTCAAAGTTCATGTACATGCACATCTCAAAGTAGGTGGAAAAAAATCCATTGATAGCAACTTTCCAGCAGTGGTGATAACAGCAAACGATATATTGCCCTTGCTCGGTGTCATGGAGGAGAAAAAAAGAGTTGTCGTCGCCCCACCATCCGCACTCGCATACTTGGAAGCATTGATTGACAATCTTCCCTTGGGTACGCTTAACTGCAACAAATGCCACCACCCACACTTAGACTTAGGTGATTTTGCGAAGAACCCCCATAAAAAGCATTTCTGCGGCAACTGTGGGGCTGATTCTAACTGGTCAAACCAACCAATTGTCAGTAGTCCTCTCTGGGAAATAGCAAGTAAATTCACAAAAAACCCGGACTTGATCAAAAGCGATCGCGTCCTTGACCTCAGAGACTATCAAAACTGCCAAGTAAAGGTGTGGTCGTCAACCCCGGCTATTCTCTGGACTGCAAATCAACCCCAAGAAACGGGCGTTCACGTTCACATCTATCAAGGAGGCAAGAAAATTGTTGATGACACTTTTGGGAAAGTTACATGGCTTGATGGTTCGTCTCTTGAATCAGACAAACTACTTTCAAAGATGCGAGACAAGCTCAGCAAAGACAATTGATAACTGACAACACTTAAGACAAAAGCTCTTCAGTACGTGCGACTAAGGGGCTTTTGCAACTTTTTATTTCTAACTTGCGCGCGATCGCTCCCAAATCTTGTTAATCGCCCTCTCCACATAAATAGCAACCTCCCTATCGGGGTTATAAGGGCGCTTGCTGTAGGGCATTTAGAGCATCAGCACTGCCCAAATTACCAAGGGCGATCGCCCTTTTACATCCTTTCCAAAACCTCTCTCATCCAAGCTTCCTCGTCAGGAGATAACGCTGGTTTTAGGGGTTGTGAATAATCGATCGCCAAATCAAATCTAGCGCGATCGTAAACTTCGTTCAGTAGCCTCTGTAAATCAACCACAGGCTCAGGTTCTCCCTCGCGCAGGGGAACAGGAAAAGCGGGAATTTGGTCTTTCAAGTCAAAAGTATGCAAATCTGCGTCAGGTCTTTTGTAGCTGCGACTAACCAAAATGCGATAGCCTGTATCAATTGCTTCCAGGATAGGCATTGCTTCCCCCAACCTCAACAAGTCAATTTCTACCAAGTTAGTTGCAGATGCCAAAATTTTCTGTCGTTTGCTCTCGTAAGCTGCACGTCCTTCCTTGGAACGCTTATTTTTAGGCGAAAGTAACTCGATGACAGCAACCACTTCTCTACTTTGAGTCGATCGCACTTCCAAAAATCGTTCAATCACCTGTTCGGGCATTGGAAGTTTCACTTTGCGAGGTTCGGCGAGTTTTGCGGTAGTCAATGTTGCCCCTGTACCCGTGGTGTTGCGGTTGGCAGCTGCAACATCGGCAATTCCCACCAGTAAGATATCATCCACACTGGTGTAAACTCGCTCTTCAATGGAAACTCGGTATTTTGGGGCGATTTGGGGAGTAAGATCGTCGGCGATCGCTACAATTAATCTATTGTGTACCTGATGCCAAAATTCCGGCTGCTCCAAATACGGATTCATGCCAGAAAAAGGATTTTCCATTGCGCTCTCCCTTAGTTGTCTAGCTCTCCCCTTCTAGAACTATTTTATCTGTTTAAATCTTCACAAATCGCCCTCTCTGCATAAATACAAACCTGCCATCGGGGTCATCCTAGCTAGAGAAGGGGAGTTGTAGGAAAGATTACAACCACCTTTGGGAAGAGCGCATCGTTAAGGACTGCGTTGCACCACCTCCACTTTGGCGATCGCCAAAAATAGACTATTGACTTCCGGTAAATATATGAGAAGCTAATATTTAGAGTATCGAAATATAAGGGTTGCATAGAAATCGTGACCACGCTTACGGGACAAGTAGAAGGCAAGGAACCGCACAATAGCGCGGACATTCCGGTGATTTTGTCAACACAGGGACTGACACGCCGCTTTGACAAGTTTGTTGCTGTTGATTCCCTGGATATCTCTGTTAAACAGGGTGAAGTTTTTGGCTTGCTCGGACCGAATGGCGCGGGTAAGAGTACAGTAATAAAAATGTTGACTACTTTGCTACCATTGAGTGCAGGGAAAGCAACTCTTGCAGGTTATGACGTAACTCATCAATCTGCTGTTGTCAGAAGAGTTTTTGGTTATGTACCGCAAGCTTTATCGGCGGATGGCTGTCTCACAGGTTACGAAAATCTCTTGATTTTCGCCAAGTTGTATGATATACCTGCCAGACGACGGGAGCGATGTATCCGGGATATTCTGGCGTTCATGGGTTTGCAAGATGTCGCCCATAGATTAGTCAGAAATTACTCTGGTGGGATGATTCGCAAGTTGGAAATTGCCCAATCGATTTTGCATGAACCGCAAATTTTATTTTTAGATGAACCGACCGTGGGACTAGATCCAATTGCTCGCTTTTCTGTTTGGCAATTGGTGCAACAACTGCGTGAAGAGTTCGGTACTACGATATTTTTAACTACACACTTTTTAGAAGAAGCTGATAATTTATGCGATCGCGTCACAATTATGCAGCACGGTAAAGAAATTATCACTGGCGCACCGACCGACTTAAAAGCCTCTTTGGATAAACCAAACGTAACTTTGGATGATGTATTTATTCACTACACAGGCAACCAATTAACATCAGGAGTCAGCTACCGTGAAACCGCAAGAACCAGGCGCAATGCTCAACGATTGGGTTAATACACAACCGCAGCGCGATCGCAATTTTATCTCTGCAATTAGTGAACTCATCAACAAAACCCTGATTATCGCTGAGTTGGAAGTCCGTAAACTCCGCCATGACCCAACTGATTTAGTTGTCAGAAGCGTCCAACCTGCATTGTGGCTGCTAATTTTTGGGCAAGTTTTCACCAGAACTCGCGCTATTCCGACAGGAAACTTACCCTATTTAGACTTTATGTCGGCTGGTATTCTTGCTCAAAGCGTCTTATTTGTGGCAATTTTCACGGGTGGGATGGCGCTGATTTGGGAGCGAGATTTAGGAGTTGTGCATAAATTGTTAGCGAGTCCTATTCCTCGCTCGGCAATGGTTTTGGGTAAAGCCCTTGCTTGTGGAGTGCGGTGCTTATCGCAGGTATTTATTATTTATGGATTAGCATTTGTATTGGGTGTTAAACTCAATCTCAACCCTCTAGCATTTTTGCAAGTATTGTTGATTGTTGTACTGGGAGCAGGTTGTTTTTGCGTATTTTCATTAATTATTGGCTGCGTGGTCAAAACGCGAGAACGGATGACGGGAATTGGGCAATTAATCACTATGCCTTTCTTTTTTGCCAGCAATGCCATCTATCCCATTTCCCTAATGCCGGGATGGTTGCAGTTTATTTCCCATATAAATCCTTTAACATATCAAGTTGACGCTTTGCGCGGTAAAATGCTGGCAAATGGCACTAGTCTTTATGGATTTGGTCTAGATTGTACAATTCTCTTGCTAACATTAATAGGCTTGACCTACATCTGTGGAAAACTTTATCCACGGGTGGCAATGTAAAGAAGGCAGGAGGCAGGAGGCAGAAAGCAGAAGGGAAACAATACTTAAAAGAAGTCGTCAGTACGGCATCACACTGCCCTCATGGCATAATTCTTTTTTTCCCTTAATAGTTTTTAATTATAAAAGCCCTCAGCTCCGGCTGCCTTCTGCCACGCCACTTGTAACAAGCGGGGAGACCCGTCCACCGCAGTGGCTCCTCTGCCACGCCACATGCTTCAACCGGGGGAACCCCGGCACGCAGTGGCTCCTCTGCCTTTAATGTAACCAGGAGAACAACTAGCCCATGCAATTGGATAAACCGTCTCAAGAATGTGCCAATCGAGTAATGGATACCATTCCATTGGTAATGCGGTTTATCCGAGCGGATATGCGCGAAAATAGTGCCGCTTCTTTGTCTGTACCGCAGTTGCGGGCAATGATTTTTATCAATCGCAATCCTGGGGCTTCTTTGTCGGAAGTTGCCGAACACCTGGGTGTCACTTGCGCGACAGCATCCACAACCACAGAAAGGCTGGTACAACGCGATTTTGTGTTACGCAGCGACCATCCCCAGGAGCGAAGAAAAATAGTTTTATACCTGACTGAGGAGGGTAAGCACCATCTTGAGCAAACCCTCGGTCAAACTCGCACCCATATTGCAGACTTGTTAGACGGTCTGACGGCGAAGGAAATTGCACAAATTGAGAAAGGGTTGGCTCTACTAAAAAATGTCTTCGAGAAATCAGAAGTTAAAAAAGCTCCGTGAGGCTGAGGCTGCACAACACGATGCCTTTGCAGCCCTGAGATTTCGGGATTATCGATTATTTACTATTGGGCGTACCCTCCTATTTACAGCTGGGCAAATGCAGACAGTAGCGCTGGGTTGGGAACTTTACGATCGCACTGGTTCAGCTTTGGTTTTGGGTGGTATTGGATTGGCACAAGTTGTAGCAGCGATTTTACTGAGTTGAATTGCTGGTCATGTAGCAGATTTTCATCGCAAACCCACGATGCTACTGTCGGTGATGATATTTGTTCTTTGCTCAGTGGGTTTAGCAGTGATTTCCTATACCCACATTCCCAATGCAGTTGTTCTGATTTACACAATTTTGGTGTTAACAGGTATCGCCAAGGCATTTCTCAAACCTGCTAGCGATGCATTAATGTTTCAGTTGATACCTGTGAGCGTCTTTACCAATGCGGCAACTTGGAATAGCAGTAGCTTTCAGATTGCGTCAGTAGTCGGACCAGCTTTAGGAGGATTTGCGATCGCGCTTTTGGCAGGTGCGACGGGTGTATATTTGCTGGCGGCTGTTGCGGGGTTGCTGTGTTTTATTTTAATGGCAATGGTTGCAGAGCCAAAATTCACCCGTTCCCATGAGCCAATTTCCCTAAAAGCGCTTTCAGCTGGTGCGGCGTTTGTCTGCAAGAATCAACTGATTTTAGCAGCGATTTCCTTAGATATGTTTGCCGTATTGCTAGGGGGTGCGGTAGCGCTGTTACCCATATTTGCCAAGGATATTTTGCGGGTGGGACCCTTTGAATTCGGTTGTTTGCAAGCTGCACCCTCCATTGGTGCGTTAATTATGGCGGTGAGTTTGGCGCATTTACCACCGTTACGTAAAGCAGGACAAGCCTTATTGTGGTCGGTGATTGGCTTCGGAGTGGTGACGATTATTTTTGGGTTGTCCCGTTGGTATTGGCTATCATTATTGATGCTGGCATTAAGTGGCGCGTTGGATGCGATTAGCGTGGTGATTCGCCATACATTGGTGCAGATTCGCACTCCCGATAATTTGCGCGGTCGAGTTGCGGCGATTAATAGCGTGTTTATCAGCGCATCCAACGAGTTGGGGGGTTTTGAATCCGGTTTAGCTGCGGCTTTTTTGGGTCCGGTGGTTTCCGTTGTCGGTGGGGGAATTGGGACAATTTTAGTAGCGATCGCAGCTGCTTATATCTGGCCAGAGATGCGGAAGTTGGGGGCTTTGGAGGAGTATAAACAATAGGTTGAGGTTGGGGAGAATCAAGTCAAAATGATTATTTATGATGTAGAGCATGAGGTGATTTTCCCATGGAGAAAGTAGCCCGGTATCGCCAGCTTGTACAACACATATTACAGTCCTATGGCGAGCAAAAACTTGCTTATGGGAATATTGAAGTTGAGAAGATTTTTGATAAAGAGCATGACCATTACCAAATTGTCCATGTAGGCTGGGAGGGACAGGAATGGGTACATAGCTGTATCATCCACATTGATATTAAAGGTGGAAAAATTTGGCTTCAGTGGAATGGTACAGAGGATGATATAGCAGCAAATTTGTTGGCTGCGGGAGTTCCAAAAGAGGATATTGTGCTGGGATTTCAGTCTCCGTTTATGAGGCAATTTACAGAATATGCTGTGGGTTAGGGTATTTTTATTTACACAAGAGAAGTAGGGCGATTTTGCTGGCGATCGCAGCGGCTTATATCTGCCCCCATACGGAAATTGGGGGCGTTGGAGGAGTATAAGTAGTTAATAATTGAATTTCACGAACTGCATCAGGTAAAATCAAAGGGTCTCATGATGAATATGACGAGTTGCTTCAGAGGTTGTAAATGAACGGCAAGGTAACTTCATCCGGATTAACGAGCGCACGAAGGACAAATCGATATGAAGAATACCTCTCGTACTAATTGGGAAGCATTAGATTCAATGTCCGATGATGATATTGATTATTCTGATATTCCACCTTTGACGGACGAATTTTTCGAGAAGGCTGTGTTAAAAGTTCCAGCTACTCAAGCAAAAAATTTAGTGCAGCTTGATGCTGATGTGATGGACTGGTTTCAACCACAGGGTGGAGAATATAAAAACCTCATTAATTCTGTGTTACGTCGTCATATTGAAGGTGGTGGCGACAAGAAAACTGCTTAACAAACCTTTGGAGTAAATGGACGATTTTTTCTAAATTATCGTCATCAACGTTACTAAACTTATGGAATATGAGTACAGAACAACGGCGATCGCTACGGAATCGATGCAATTCTACTTTGGTAGACTTGTATTCTGCATACCGGGGCGCACACATTCTGAGGCAGACTTGTTAATCTAGTACTTAGATACCATGTGAAGTTAATAAACGTTCAGGATTTCCAAATGCCAACGTCCAGTATTGATAGCCGACTAATGAGCTTTGGTGAATTACTTACAGGTAATAACTCATACTCAGTGCCTAACTTCCAAAGAGATTATTCATGGACAGAATCACAAGTTGAGCAGCTTTGGGATGATATCACTGAGACCCTGGATGAAGGACGTAGCGAACACTTTATCGGCGCAGTCGTTGTAAATAACTCTAAAAAACCTGAGTTAATGCTCATAGATGGGCAACAGCGTGTGACAACGATATCAATATTGATGTGTGTACTTAGGAATATAGCAAAGGAAAACGGAGATGATCAGTTAGCTCAAACTATTTCAAACAAATATTTAGGTTCATTGAATCTGCGAACTCGGAAAACCGAATCGAAGCTAGTCCTCAATGAAAGAAATAATCAATTTTATCAAGAATATATCGTTGAATCTCAAACAATTACTTCCTTACGTGAGCTATCTAGAAAGAAAAATATAGATAAATCAAACAAACTAATAGTTGATGCATATTTATTACTATACCAACAAATCCAGGAACGTATAAAAAAAGTAGAAGACTTTGTAAACGTTTTAATAGAACTTGAAGAATGTATTAGAGATAAATTAGTATCAATTTTAATATCAGTCGCAGATGAAGCTAACTCTTACTTAATTTTCGAGACTTTAAATGATAGAGGTTTAGATTTATCTGTTGCAGACCTCCTAAAAAACTATTTGTTTTCAAGAGCATCTGACAGAATAAAAGACGTTCAAAGAAAATGGGGAGAAATTAATCTTTTATCAGATAGATTGGAGTTGACGAAATTCATCCGCCACTACTGGTTGTCAAAATATGGACTTGTAACAGAAAAGGATTTATACCGGAAAATAGCAACAGAATTACGTAATTCTTCCCAAATATTTGATTTCGTCAACCAATTGCGAGAAGCAGCAGAGATTTATAGTGCATTTGAAAACTCCCAAAGCTCAGTTTGGGATTCATATGATTCGGACTTAAAGAAAGATATTGAGCGGCTTAGTCTTTTTAAAGTAAGTCAATGCTATTCCGTTTTACTTGCTGCAAAAGAAAGCTTAACAGATGAGTTGTTTCCAAAAGTTGTAAGAATGATAGTTATCCTGTCTTTCCGCTACAACGTTATATGTACATTAAATCCTAATAAGCTCGAATCTGCTTACAGTAAGGCAGCTAAATATATTAGAGAACATAAGCCAAAATCTGCTAAACTTATCTTTGAACAGTTGAAGGAATCTTATCCCAGCGATACTGAGTTTGAGAGAGCTTTTGTAGAGAAAATTATTACCGCAAGCAATGCAAAGCTAGCACGGTACATCCTCAGTGAGATTAACAGTCACTATATGGGCAACAAAGAATTGATTGCGAATCCAAATGCAAATGAATTGAACTTAGAGCATATTCTCCCTCAAAAGCCAAGCGATAAGTGGCTGGTAGAATTTTCTAAAACCGATCCAAATCAGTATATTTATAGGCTCGGTAACATGACATTGCTGGATTCGTCAGTTAATCGTAAAGTAGGTAATACCTCATTTGAGGATAAATCTGCCAAAGCTTTTTCTAATTCCAAGTTGGATATTGCAAAAGAAATTTTGAATTATTCAGTTTGGGGACCTAAACAGATTGAAGAAAGGCAAAAGAACATGGCTAAGACAGCTTGCCAAATTTGGAGTCTTAATTACTAGTAATTCTAGGTTGGTCAGCAGTCAGCAGTAGGTTTGGTTAAAGAGCGAAAACCCGAAAATTAATACCATGTAGGATTTCACCATCGCTCAACCTGAACCACCAATAAAAAACGTGATCGCGCTCTCTCAACTCATCAAACGCGATACGCCTTTGAGGTTAAGCTTCGCCAACCGCATCCTCCCTGTTTCTATTAGCTGAATACCAGCCATCATTATAAAATAAGTATTTTATTAGATAATTTTCTAATGACCGAACAGCGAACTGAATATGACAGTCCCTGGAAATAAATTATTGAAGATTTTTTCCCTAGCTTTTTAGAGTTCTTTTTTCAAGAAGCATATTCTGTCATTGACTGGACAAAACCCTACGAATTTCTCGATACCGAACTACAACAACTCGAACCCGACGCGGAAATTGGTAAGGGTTTAGTTGATAAAGTTGCAAAAGTTTACTTACTCGACGGTGAGGCAGTGCGTTCCTGTCGCCTTGCGTCGGAAAGCAACTGCCGAACCCGGAGGGTGAAGAAGCATAAGTACTTACCCATGTCGAAGTCCAAAGCCAATATGACAAAGGCTTTGCGGAACGCATGTACACCTACAATTATCGCTTATTTGACCGCCATAAAAAACGAGTCATCAGTTTAGCTGTGTTAGCTGATGAACAGCAAAATTGGCGACCTAATAGTTACGAATATTCACGCTTGTGGATATCGCGTTAGTTTGGAATTTCCCATTGTCAAAGGCAAAGCGCAAACCCACCAGAATCGAAGATAAAGACCCTGGAATAATAATTTGGGTCAACAGTTCTTTTGATGTTAATCCGTAAACTTGACTTATTTCAATTAATCCCCGATCGCCGTTACGAATTCCATAAAAAGTGTTGATGTACATTGGAAAAAATACATCTAATGATGTGAGAAATAATCTGGCAACATCACCAATACCAAACCACAAAATTACCAGTAGAATTAATGCCAAATTAGGAATGTTACGAATCATTTGTACCGAGGTATCAAACAGCGTTTCTGCTAAGGGAAAAATACCGTTGATAAATCCTAATATTAAGCCGATACTTCCACCCAGAAGCAAAAGGGCGATCGCACGGGCTGCACTAATGCCAATATTGCGGAATAATTCTCCAGAAAGTGATAAGTTAATCGCCGTAATTAATGCTTCAATTTTAGTAGCTTGTCAGCGCGATTTAGACTTTTAGCGATAGGTAGCATTATGGGATGGGAATCAATACTTGTCGGGTTTTGCGGGAAAAGGGAAAAGGGAAAGGGGAAGGGGGGGCCCCTTACTTGTGGGGATAAGGGGCAAGGGGAAAGAAAAGACCTTTAACTTTTTCCCAAAACCAAATTCCGAGTTTAAAATGCAAAACCCCGAGCAGTATTGGGGTGGAAGCAATCTTGCCCCCCTTGACTCATTTTTTTATATCTTCCTCTTAGAAATCACAAAATAAATATTTACTTTTTAGCTAAATATAAGAGCGTGAAAATTTAGAAACCCGGTTTCGCAGGAGTTACCGGGTTTCTAGACACCGCGAATTTTCACAAATCATATATGGTTGTTATATGTCACAGTAAAATCGCGATATTTGGCACATCTTTTCAGTGAGGTTACTGTTAAAATTATTATCAAATATCCACAAGCTACTCACCAGCGATCGCATACAACGAAGATAAATTATTGGAACTGCATCTTCACCTCAAGAATTGACAGCATAAATCAATGGAGATAAGTCTAATTATTGCGAAAATGGAGTCTTATAACTTCAGGCAAAATGGCAAATTTTAGAATTTGAAATCAAAACGAATCTAAAACTTCCTGATTTCCCTCTCTAAGCGCAACACAGTTGGGTGGAATTCTTTCCACCCTATTCCTAAATTTAAATATAAAAATATTTGTCAGGTTATTCATTTACAAAAAATCATCATATTTTTGGGCATTTATTTACTGTGCAACAGTAAATCCAAGTTTTTTCATATCTATAATGTTCAGAAATATATAGAAATTTAAATAATTATTTAAGTGTCAACTCAGGCTACGTGAATACTACGTTTCAATTGGGTAAAATTTAGAAAATTGCTGACAATTAATGACGCTGGTAAAGCTAATTAGTTAATTATCCAGGCTGTTTATTATCAAAGCAAAAAATATGCTTTTCCAAGTTGGATATAAACTGTTAACCATTCCCGTTCGCGTTTTTATGATGTGATTTTTGATGCCAGACTGTGTAAATTATTCTGCAAAAAATGCACAAATAAATCTTCATTTGTACAGTCTTGCTTCTACGGATTTTTAACACCTGAAGAGTATGCAAAAATTACTCCCCCAGAAGTGCAAGCCCAGAAACATCAATCAGTTCCAAGCGGCAAATTGCTGGCAAAAATCCCGGACCAATACCCTGAATTTTATGAGGTTCGGGTAAACCACCTGATAATACTGGACTGTTAGTTGGTTCAACTGCGATCGCCTTGAAGTTGGGTTTACGTTGTTTAATAACTTCAGCAACTCCTGTAATTGTCCCGCCAGTACCCACTCCCGCAATCAGAATGTCTACTTGACCATCTGTATCCGCCCAGATTTCTTCGGCGGTAGTTTCTCGATGAATTTTGGGATTAGCAGGATTGCGGAACTGCTGCAACATATAGGCATGAGGCGTTTGGGCAACAATTTCCTCTGCACGTGCGATCGCGCCTCGCATTCCTTCAGTTCCAGGGGTTAACTCCAGTTGAGCGCCATAGGCTTTTAGCATGGCGCGTCTTTCCAAACTCATTGTATCGGGCATAGTCAGAATTAATTCATAGCCCTTAGCTGCAGCCACCATTGCTAAAGCAATTCCTGTATTACCAGAAGTCGGCTCAACTAAAATGTTTTTTCCAGGTTTAATCAACCCTGCTTGTTCTGACGCCTCTACCATACTGACTGCAATCCGGTCTTTGACAGAAGCTGCTGGATTCATGCTTTCTAGTTTCACCACAATAGTCGCAACTGCCCCCTCTGCTTGAGGGATTTTGTTTAACTGCACTAAAGGAGTGCGCCCGACTAACTCTGTAATATCTTTAGCAATTTGCATATAAGTACTTAATATTTAGCTAAATGTAATACATCGGATTTTGCTGCTTGCGAGCATCTCTTTCTTGGCACAAGTCTTGGATTGTATAGCCGTTTAAAATTTGTTGCGAGGCGGTGTCAGCTTTCTGCCAAATTTCACAGATGAGATTATTTTCTAAGGTTGCGGGTTCAGAGTATTCTTTCTCTTTGCGCTCACCATCCACTAGAGTCACAACCTCCAAAACAGTGATTTGCCAAGGTTCGCGGACTAGCACATACCCTCCTTTAGAACCTCTTTGACTCTGAATCATACCGCTACGCCGCAGTGTGGTGAGAATTTGTTCTAGATAGCGATCGGGTATCGGTTGCTTGGCAGTAATTTCACTCATGGTCAGAGGCACTTTTTTATCTTGGTGGCTCGCCAGTTCTAACAGTGCCAGCAGGGCATATCTGACTTTAGAAGACAGTTCCAACAGAAGGTAATCTTTGCTGTCTAGGTTATTACCTGGCATTCTACGGCTTGTTGATAGGCTTAATGTATTTTACCTGAAATCAAGCTTTTGAAAAGTGCCTGCAGGCGATCGCACACCATTTAATCAAATTAAATACTGTATTTCGATAGGTTTACCGTAGCTTATCTGACAGAATTTCCACAAATAGCTTTATTGCTTGCAGAGTTACACGCCAAGAATGCCAAGAATAGAAAAGTGTTTGTTCGCAAGCTTGCGTCAAATACATTGGGATCGTAGGGACAATTCATGAATTGCCCCTACTGCGTATGGTTGTGTATTGCATCCAACCCAGAAGCGCTATATTCACAGCAATTGGGGTAAATAAACCACATTTTTGACCTTTGGAGGTAAACCTCTCTCCAAGGTAGGAGAGAGGCTTTGATATTCTCCCTTCCCGCATCTGGGAAGGGGGTTAGGGGGGTTAGGTTTGAGATTGAAAACTGCTGTAAGACTGCACAGTGCGATCGCCTTTAAAATACAGTAAGTCGATATAACTACCGTACTTGACGATTATTAAAAACTTTGCCATAACAGTGCCGAAAAAACAAGTGTTAAGTAGGAGAACTATGTATAAGTCTTGATTTGCTGCTTCCTAAATCAAATAGTTAAAAAATACGTTAACTAAATCGAATAACCGTAGTATGATAAAAGCTGAAGTTAATCAAGTTGTGACTGTCGTCAGACAAAAGTCTATAAGTTACAGGACTTACGCAAAACATAACTACTGTAGCGATAATTCATGAATTATCGCTACGCAAGAGTAAGGCGCTTGTAGTCGAAGTTGCGTAAGTCCTAAGTTAAAACAACGCAACACAAAACCGCCGAAGCCGCAGTTTAAGCATCACCCTCAACCGCAGAACATTCTGTGGTTG
Organism: Heteroscytonema crispum UTEX LB 1556; assembly: GCA_044006015.1. Taxonomy (GTDB): domain Bacteria; phylum Cyanobacteriota; class Cyanobacteriia; order Cyanobacteriales; family Nostocaceae; genus Heteroscytonema; species Heteroscytonema crispum. Next base: position 95,597 of record JBIPDF010000012.1, on the reverse strand, counting down.
AGTGAACCGGGCAGTAAACAATCAAGGCAGACATTGAAAACATTGTAGTTCTGCACCTTTATCCCCTAGAAGTTATGCCCGAAAAACAGCTTAAAAATTAACAGTTTAAGGAAATTTGTGACATTTAGCTCTGTTGAGGTATTGTTAAATGCGAATTGCTCATGATATTACAGAATTGGTAGGACGTACACCTCTGGTTCAACTGCAACGCATTCCCCAAGATTCAGGATGTGTGGCGCGGATTGTTGTCAAATTAGAGGGGATGAATCCATCAGCTTCTGTGAAAGACCGCATTGCTGTGAGTATGATTGCCAAAGCAGAAGCAGATAATTTGATTCAGCCAGGTAAAACTGTATTAGTCGAACCCACTTCTGGTAATACAGGAATTGCCCTAGCAATGGTAGCGGCGGCAAAAGGCTACAAGTTAATTTTGACCATGCCTGATACCATGAGCAAAGAACGGCAAACAATGCTCACAGCTTATGGAGCCAAACTGCAGTTAACTCCGGGAGTATTGGGTATGTCAGGAGCGATCGCCCGTGCCGAACAAATAGTAACTGAAACCACTAATGCTTTGATGTTGCAGCAATTTCGCAACCCAGGAAATCCGCAAATTCACGCAGAAACTACAGCCGAAGAAATTTGGGAAGATACTGATGGAGAAGTTGATATCGTCATTGCAGGGGTTGGTACTGGTGGTACTTTGACAGGAGTTGCTGAAGTTCTTAAAGAACGTAAAGCGAGTTTTCAAGCGATCGCTGTTGAGCCAAAGAGCAGTCCGATACTATCTGGTGGGAAACCGGGAGCGCATAAAATTCAAGGAATAGGTCCGGGATTTATTCCAGAAGTTCTCAAAACAGAGTTAATCGATGAAGTCGTCACCATCTCTGATGAAGAAGCGATTTGCTACGGTCGGCGTTTGGCAAGAGAAGAAGGTTTATTATCTGGTATATCCTCAGGAGCAGCTTTAGCCGCAGCAATCCAGGTAGCAAAACGACCATGTAATGCAGGTCGTTTAATTGTGATGGTGCAACCAAGTTTTGGTGAGCGCTATCTGAGTACGCCATTATATCAAGATATAGAACAGCTAACAGAAATTCTTGCTTTGGTTTAAGTTAGTTGGTAGTTGGTAGTTGGTAGTTGGTAGTTGGTAGTTGGTAGGTGGTTGTTGTTATACCAATTCTCTTTAACGTTGCAATATATCAGAGTCTCTGTGCCCCCCGGGAGGGGGGGTGGGGGGATCTTAACACGCAAACATTTAGAGAAATGGTATTAATAATTGTCAAGTTGAATATTCCACTAACCACCAACCACCAACCACTACCCACTACCCATTACCCATTAACTCAACACATATTCTGCAGGAAAAACTTTTGCCTGTTTTGGTTTCACATAAACGCGTTGATTTTCCTGAAGATAGAGTTGATTAAATAACTCGCGGCTAAGGTGGGCATTCACTCTCTCACCCGTCTCCAGCAATAACTCCACGCGAATTTCCCAACCCAAGTGAATAATGCCATCAACTTTAGCAGGTACAGTATTGTCCACTGCATTCTTGTGAATTAAAACATCATGGGGACGCAAAAAGACGCGATCGCTCTCGTTGATCACACTATTGTCAGCTTTAATACCAGCGTTAGCAGGCAGAACATTCACCGGACCAATAAAACTCATGACAAATGATGTTGCTGGGTGGTCGTAAATCTCGGCTGCTGTACCAACTTGCTCGACTCGACCTTTATTCATCACCACAATTTCATCAGCAACTTCCATTGCTTCCTCTTGGTCGTGGGTGACAAATAGTGTTGTGACATTTACTTCCTCATGGAGGTGTCGCAACCACATTCTTAAATCTTTGCGGACTTTCGCATCTAACGCGCCAAAGGGTTCATCCAGCAATAAGATTTGTGGCTGAACAGCCAAAGACCTTGCTAATGCGACCCTCTGGCGTTGTCCGCCAGAAAGTTGTGACGGATAGCGATCGCCCAATCCAGTCAACTGTATCAACTCCAAAAGTTCCTCTACTCGCTGCTTAATCCTGTTTTTGGGTGCTTTACGAAGTTCCAAAGCAAAGCCGATATTTTGCCGCACAGTCAGGTGTTTAAACAGCGCGTAATGCTGAAATACAAAGCCAATATGACGGTCTTGCACTGACTTGTGAGTGGCATTTTCGCCCACTATCCAAATTTGACCGGAACTAGGAGTTTCTAACCCCGCAATCATCCGCAGCAAAGTTGATTTTCCTGAACCAGACGGACCTAAAAGCGCCACCAACGAGCCAGTTTTAAACTCCAAACTCACCTCGTCAACCGCACGGAAAGAACCATAGTGTTTGGATACGTTTTCAACTGCAATCCCCATAGGAAAACCTGCGATAAACTGTTATTATTTAATACTACTGTTAATTTACCGGAAAACAGTATTATTTAAAACAATGCATTTATACAAAGCTCCACTAAATAAAATAAGTAGAAATGCTGCGAAGTATTTTACACGACGGTCATTGCTGCCAGAAGAGAAAGATAGTCTCTGGAAGATTGAAAAGGGTTTTGTGCGGACTTTAACCTATCTAGAGGACGGTACGACCGTTGGTCTAGGCGTGTGGGGACCGGGAGATATCATAGGTAAAGCTTTGTCAAAGTTGGAACCTTATCAGATTGAGTGTCTGACTAAAGTGGAAGCGACAATTTTACCTCTAGATGGGTGGTATCAATTTCAAGAAGTTCTGCTTAAACATATCCAACAGGCTGAAGAATTAGCTGTCATTCGTAGCTATAAAAAGGTAGAAATAATGCTTATTAAGCTATTAATATGGTTGTCTAAAAAATTTGGTTCTGAAGTTGACGAGGGACGTTTGATAGATATGCGTCTGACTCATGAAGACCTTGCTCATTTGATTGGTTCAACTCGCGTCACCGTGACTCGTTCCCTCGGACAATTTCAGGAACAGGGCGTGATTGACCGTCTATCTTTACACCGAATTGTGTTGCGAGAAGAAGATATTTGGTATTACGAGATTTAGGTAAAATTAGCAATTCCAGCTATCGCCCCAAGCATTGGGTTTGCCTTTTATTTTCATATTTAGGGATTCCAGGTAAGCTAGACCCTTGCTAATTTGTGGTAAAGTTCCACAAATTTCCAGGTCAAAACATCCCTGCCAATTTGTATTTTCCCCTAGCATTGCCCCAGTAATGTTGATTCTTAAGCCGGATTGCGAAATTAGGCGTGAAATAACAGGTTCTTGGTGGTAATGCGGGGGAATATACAGCCGTAAGCGAATTTGAGTGATATTGTTTTTTGCAATCTTTCCAAAGGCTGGTGGAGTTAAACCAGGTCTGTTTATCATTGTTATTTGAGGATTATTAAAGGATGTCATTGCTACTATTTAAATCGAAAATATATGTATATACTAATTCTATATAATTTGTAAAATTCGCGATGTCCAGAAACCCGGTTTTTCAGTTAAGCTAAACCACATATAGTTTGCATAATTTGTCTAAAATTGACTATCATTTCATTAAGTGATGCCGTGTCAATTAAAAAAGCATCGTGACCGTGGGTTGACTCTAACCATGATGTTCCTTTCGTCCACCCGGAACTATAAGTTCACAGGCTTTTAGCTTAAGTCCACTCAAGTGGGCTCAAAACCTTTGACTGGTTAAGCGCCTCCGGGCGCTTAACCCTTCGGGTTCACCAGTACTAGGAGTGTTACCCTCCCGCAGTACGCGCTTCACCACCAACCAATTAGCGCTTGATTTTGGCTTGAATTTGGTCAAAAATCGCCCCATCTGCGAAGAACTTTTTCTGGACGGCATCCCAACCACCAAAGTCTGCAACTGTACCCAAAGCTTTCACCTTAGAATATTTGTCTGTTACTTCTTTAGTCTGGGCTACTGTTTCATCCACCGGTCGGAATCCCACTTTGGCAAATTCTTGCTGTGCTTCGGGAGTAAACAGGTATTTAACGAAAGCTTCCGCCACTTCCCTTGTACCGTGCTTATCAACGTTCTTGTCTACTACTGCGATCGGATTGTCGATGGAGATATTCACATCTGGGATGATTGAAGTTACCTTCTCACCCTTTTGTCCTGCCAGGATAATTTCGTTTTCGTAGTTAATTAGCGCATCCCCTTGACCCTGCTTGAAAAATGCATCCGTGGCTTCACGGGCATCTTTAGTTAAAAGAGGCACGTTTGAATAGACTTTAGTCACAAAGTCAAGGGCTTTTGCTTCATCTCCACCTGTTTTAACCACCGAATTCCACAGCGCTAGGAAATTCCAGCGTGCAACACCCGACGTTTTTGGATCAGCGGTAATCAGTTTGACCCCGGTTTTTCCTAAATCTGTCCAAGTTTTGATGCCTTTAGGGTTACCATCTCGTACGACTAACGCCGCAACAGATTTAGAGACGATGCCATTATCTGGGACTTCTTTTTCCCATCCGGGTTGAATCAGTCCGGCTTTCTCTATCTTTTGGGTGTCTAATGCTAGTGCTAAGTGAACAACATCTGCCTCCAAACCATCGATAACAGCGCGAGTTTGCGAACCCGATCCTCCGTAGCTTTGCTTAAATGTGACAGTTTGGTTGTGTTCTTGCTTCCACTTTTCCACAAACTTGGGAATAATAGCTTCATGTGCAGCTTTGGTAACGGCAAAGGAAACAAGGGTTAGTTCGACATTCTGACCCTTTGCAACCGCAGGACTAGCGCCAGGACTAGCACCAGGGTTTTCAGTTGAAGAATTACTCACATTTCCACTACTGCAAGCAGCGATCGCCACACTCAAGATCGCCCCTACCAAAAACAGCGATACAAAGCTGTGAAATCTACTGCCCTGATGCTGAATCATTCGCTTCCATCCCTTGTCAGGGCGCTGCCAGAAACTCATTCCCTTTTCTCCTCTAAATCAACTACGGTTCATCAGTCGAGATACCGCATTTATGCATGTGGTCATAAATATTACAGTTATCAAACTGAAAAATCAATAAAGAAATGTACTGTTTTCCGAGCGGGAAGCAGTATTTCTTCACAATAAATTGGATTTAGAGAAGATAAATCTATGCAGATTTATGCATTCTGCTATTCTCTTTTATTTAACGGGCGTTTTTGGCAAGTAGCGTCACGCACCGACTCCCCAGTTGTGACAATATCGTAAGTCCTGAATTTGCTGGAATTATTTAATGTTGAAGGATTCGTTTAGTAAATGCAAAATTGCGCCAAAATCTTTTATTAGACATCCAAAATCTCGGTGTACAATATTGATGCCGCTTTGTCTTAATTTCCCAGCAATCGCGTACTTCTGAATCTTGCTCAATCCAGTTTATTGAGGAAATTACCCAAGGTTGATCCTTTGTCATTTCTCTTTCAACTTGCGAAAATAACATCTCTCAAACCTCCTTGTTTATGTTTAGAAATGTGATACTGGGAATCAAGTTTGAATGGTATTAACTTGGGATTTTTTCCAGCACACTCTTGATTTCAAACTTGGTGATTTTGACTTGACAATTAAGGACTGTAGATAAATCAAGATGATTTAGCCAATGTTGAGTTCCTTTTTGGTATGTTTCAACTGTTTCCAGAGAGCTTTAATTTGGCAATAAGCCTCTTCTGGAGAAATTTTTCCCCCTGTTTGTAAGTTAGAAATATAGCTAACTTTTTGAGAAAATTCCTGTATATTTGCGTTAAAAACTAGATATTCTGGCTTGAACTCACCGTAATAATTATTGCGAGGATAGAGAAAATTATATAGTTGATATTGGTTAGATGGAAAATCAAACTTCTCTGTCATTGCACTTTACATCTGTTAGCTCATAGTGAATAATTACGAAACCGAAATTAGAGATACATCCTGATATCAAGCTTGGTTAATTCTCATAATTAAATCGTTAATTGTTTATTGTTTATTGGCAAATGCAGTTATCCATGAACCATTAATAATTAATGATTAACAACTTCCCAAATATTATAATTGTTTGCCCTGACTTATATTACTTAATGATTCCTATTTAAAAATTTGAGAGAAAAGTAGTAGATGGGAATGACCTGTCCCATCTATTACTATCGGTAGAGGCTAGGAGAACGATAAATAATTCATGGCATCAATAAATGTGGGGAGACAAAAATAAAATTACTACATACAACTTGACATCTTCGAGAAATTCATAGGTTCGGGAATGATAATACAATTTTGGATGAAAGAAGTTTGGATGAAAGGATTTTGTAAAGCTATAGCAGCAATACTTCCATCTACCCATCTGTCGCATTCTTTTTTCGCTCTTGGTATAAGATGGATTGAAGAGCGAATCTCTGACTCTGTAGGGAGACTTCCTATGCGGAAATACTTTGCGATCGCAATCTATCGCAATCTATACGTGGGATTCTATTGATTTTGCAGTCTTAACACTCATCGCCTCAGCCGTGTTTACCTTTTCACTCAGGCGTTCGTTGGGACGGCGCAAACTCTGAGTTTCCACTTCCCAAATGTAGCCATTAATCACCACATCTTCAGGAATCAATGGAGAATTACGCAGCAAATGTATCTGTTTGAGGCAAGTTTCATCGACATCAGTAAATGTCTTGATCCACTGAGAAAAAACACCTTTGGGTAGCTTTAACTTTGGAAGTGCAGGATCGATAGCAACCCCATCCACATCAATTCCTTTGTTTTTCAATACCTGAGTGAGAAAATCTCCAGAGGCAGACATCATGCCGCATTCTGTATGGTTGATGATGATGATTTCTTTTGTGCCAAAAAACTGCGTTGTTAACATTGCCGACCGAATCGCATCATCGGTAACCAAACCCCCAGCATTCCGGAAAATATGAGCATCCCCTTCACTAATTCCTAATGCTTTCTCTACAGGTAACCGTTCATCCATACAAGCTAATACCCACAGGCGCTTGTTATTAGGAATTCCCAACTGTCGGCGCAATGCCCAAGATTCTCTGTGTGATATTTTCTGGTCAATTTGTTGATGCAACATTGCTTAAAATCTCCCAGTAGTTACTTAACCCTTGTTGCGGCTTCAACACGCTTTTGGCAACAGCACTAGGGTCACCTATTAAGGCAGTTCCCGCAGCCCTGCCCATAAGTTCGGGCTAAACCAAGGTAAAGATGCCGTGATTGAGATCAACTCAAGAAGGTGTATTAGCCCTGCTATCAATAAAATACGGTAAGTTTATCGACAAACTGTATAATGCGATTAAGATTAGATTATTGCACATCTCCACCAAGCAATCAAGGGGTTGGTCAAAAAAACTCCGATATTACTATCAAGTTACCGTAGTATAATGACTCTGATTTATTTATGGATTTTTGAGGGGGAGGCTTGTGGGCGCTCTGATACTGCTCTGCTAAGGCTTTTGTGTAGTGTTGCGTTCAAAAATATTGGTTGTGGGGGATAAGCAAGGAAAGAAAGACAAGCGAAAAAGTTGATCATAACTATAAATGCGGGCTTTTATTATCAATTAAGCGAATTGTATATAAATTAACTTTATTTTTTTGTTATCCTAATCTTAATCTACAGTAAATCAATCAAGTTGCTGTGGTTGGATGGTGTTCTGCGACCTTGTACAATTTTGGATTATGACACTTTTATGCAGAGAGAGCCGTATAAATTCAAGTGTCTCATGCCAAAAACAAAACGGTATTAGCCATCCAACGTACTGCCAATTAGCAAAATTCCTTTTTATCTTTATCAGGAGTACAGGAGTAGACAATGGGAGCAATGTTTATCACTGCCGACGATTGGCTGCATCTAGGATTTAGACTAATTTTAGCGATGTTGGTTGGTTGCGTGATTGGATTCAATCGCGAACGAGGAGGCAGATCGGCTGGTATGAGAACCTTTATGTTAGTGAGTATGGGATCTGCTTTGTTTGTGATGATTCCGTTGCAAGCCGAGGGTGACAGTCCTTTTGCGGCTACTAATGCGCTGAGTCGCACAATTCAGGGAGTAGCTACTGGGATTGGATTTCTGGGAGCCGGATTAATTTTGCAACCATCTCCACAAGAAGCTGAAATTCCCAAAGTACGGGGATTAACCACAGCCGCGTCTGTGTGGATTGCGGCGGCGCTGGGAGCGGCGATTGGGTGCGGACTATGGCAAATGGGAGTATTGGGAGCATTGTTGACTTTGGTCACCCTTAGCGGAGTTAAGCGTATTAGAAAGTCAGTTTCATCTCGGGTTATTCAGCATCAAGAAGTTCACACTCAAGAGTCAACAAGTGATTTAGAAGAATAACTGTAGCAGAGTTAAGGCATTCTAAATTCAAAACTTTGAATACCGATCGCGTAGGCTAAATAAATATCTTTTGATACTTAATATCCCTTGAGAAAAACGTGGCGATCGCTTTGATTAATAGCAGTTTTAGCAAGTTGAAGGGGCAGCATTCTGCAAATATTGGATTCAGTTGGAATTTCTTATTTCCTTCCCAAAGGAGCTTATTACGTATTTGCAGATATATCCAAATTTGGTTACAAAACCGATATTGAATTCACCAACCACCTAATTAAAAATATCGGAGTTGCCGTAGTTACAGCTTCCAGCTTTTTCTCACAACCAGAAAACGGAAATTCATTCATTCGTTTCTGCTTCAGCAAAAAACCAGAAACCTTGCAAGCCGCAGGCGAAAAACTCCTAAAACTGCAACAAAACCTGCAACCCACATCCTAACACCTCTCCTCTCTTTTCTCTTCTCTCTGCGTTCTCAGCGCCTCAGCGGTTTATTCCTCTTAAAACCTCAACATGAAATACCCATAAAAAATTAATTCTAACAACCAACTAGGATGCATCATGGCAACTTACGATAACATTTTACAAGCAATTGGTAAAACTCCATTAATCAAATTAAACAAAATTACACAAGATATTCACTCCACCATTTATACAAAAGTAGAATATCTTAACCCAGGCGGGAGTACCAAAGATAGAATTGCCCTCGCCATGATAGAAGCCGCAGAGAAAGAAGGTAAACTACAACCAGGCGGAACCATAATTGAAGCTACCGCAGGCAACACAGGCGTAGGACTAGCAATGATTGCAGCAGTCAAAAAATATCGCTGTATTTTTATCATGCCTGATAAAATGAGCCAGGATAAAATCAACTTACTTAAAGCTTATGGTGCAGAAGTAGTTGTAACTCCTACATCTGTACCCCCTGACTCTCCAGAAAGTTATAACGGAGTAGCAGAAAGATTAGCAAAAGAAATACCTGGAGCTTATAGACCCAATCAATTTGAAAATCCGAATAATCCTTTAGCTCATTACTTAACTACAGGGGCAGAAATCTGGTCTGATAGTAATGGAAAAGTCGATGTTTTTGTTGCCGGGATGGGGACGGGTGGAACTATATCAGGAGTTGCGAAATATCTCAAAGAACAAAATCCAAATATTGTAATTGTTGGTGCAGATCCAGAGGGTTCTATTCTTTCCGGCGATAGTCCGAAATCTTACAAAGTTGAGGGAATTGGCGAAGATTTTATTCCCAAAACTTTTAATCGCCAATTAGTTGATGAAATGATTAGAGTCAGCGATAAAGAGTCTTTTAATATGGCTCGTCGCCTCGCACGAGAAGAAGGTTTACTAGTAGGAGGTTCCTGCGGTACAGCGGTAGCAGCAGCGCTGAAATATGCGGCTCGATTATCAGAACCTAAGTATATTGTAGTGCTGTTACCAGATACGGGGAGAAACTACATCAATAAAATCTATTCTGATGTCTGGATGCAGGAAAATGGATTCTGGGAAGGTAACACAGTTAAATCAATAAAAATTGGCAAAATTCTTTCTCAAAAAGTAGATTTCCCCTCTCTGATTTCTGTGAGTCCCCGTGATACCTTGAGTCAAGCGACAAGCTTGCTGCAAAAGCTAAATATTTCTCAGCTACCTGTGATTGATAACAATCATGTGGTAGGAAGTTTAAATGAAGCATCTTTGATGAAGTTCTTGCATGATGGTATCAATTTTGTTAATCAAGAAGTTTCAGCAGTCATGGGTAAACCTTTGCCAATTTTGGATGAAGGAGTTGATATTTCCGAAGCTTATCGAGTACTTTTGTCGGGAACAACGGGTATTATCATCAAACGGCAAGAAGTTCCGATAGGATTAATTACTAGAGCCGATTTAATCAGATATTGGATTAGCCAAACAGAGGAATAGAAAATGGAATTTGAAACTAGAGCAATTCATGATGGTCAGCAATCAGACCCGCAAACTGGTGCTGTGATTGTCCCGATTTATTTGACTTCCACATATCAACAGGAAGCTATCGGTCAGCACAAAGGCTATGAATATTCTCGCACAGGTAATCCGACTAGAACTGCCCTGGAAGAATCTTTAGCTTCGCTAGAAGCAGGAAAATATGGTTTAGCTTTTGCTTCTGGTTTATCTGCTACAACTACGGTATTGAGTCTGTTGAAAAGTGGCGACCATATTGTCGCTGGCGATGATTTGTATGGCGGTACTTATCGTTTGCTAGAACAAGTTGTGAAAAATTGGGGTGTGATAACTACTTATGTAGATATTGATAATATTGATGACTTTGAAAGTGCTATTAAACCCAATACAAAGCTGATTTGGATTGAAACACCAACCAATCCACTCTTGAAAATTATTGATATTAAGTTGCTGGCAAGTATTGCTCGTAAATCCAATCTGATTCTAGTCGTTGATAATACCTTTGTTAGCCCTTATTTTCAAAGACCATTGGAATTAGGCGCTGATATTGTGGTTCACAGTACCACAAAATATTTAGGAGGACATAGCGATATTATTGGCGGTGCAGTTGTTACCTCAAATGAGCAACTTTACAGCCAATTAAAATTTTATCAGAATGCGATCGGGGCTGTTCCCAGTCCCTTTGATAGCTGGTTAGTTTTGCGGGGAATTAAAACATTAGCAGTGCGAATGCGCGAACATGAGAAAAATGCTTTATTCCTGGCTGATTTTTTAGAAAAGCATCCCAAAGTTGAGCGGATTTATTACCCAGGTTTATCCAGTCACGAACAGCATCAACTGGCAAAATCTCAAATGTCGGGGTTTGGTGGAATGATAAGTTTGGAATTAAAAGGCGGTTTTGCTGAGGTTGAAAAATTTGCTTCTCGGCTGAAGTTATTTTTGCTGGCTGAAAGTTTGGGAGGAGTGGAGTCGCTGCTTTGCTATCCTGCAAAAATGACTCACGGTTCTCTACCAGAATCGGAAAGGCTTAAACGAGGAATTAAAGATAATTTAGTGCGGCTTTCAGTGGGTATTGAAAATCAGAAAGACTTGAAAGAAGACTTAGAAAATGCTTTGTCTTGAAGATAAGTGAGTTGTATAACAATACAGTTCAGTTAAGACAATTTAGCATGTGGCGTAGTAGCGAAGTTGAACCCAACTTTCACGCTGGATTTTTATTGGGTAGCCTTGTTAAGGTTAATCGTAAAATCTCTTTTTCTCTGGTGCGACTCTCTGTCTGGAGCGGTTTATAAGTTATTTAACCACAGAGGCACAGCGGAAAGTTTGAGCGGAGGTTTCCTCCGATCAAAGCTTTCCAAGACAGAGAACACAGAGGTAAGAGGTTGGAGAGGAATTGTTTTTGAGGATTTTTACCTACCAAGACGCGGGCTAGTTTCTGTTGGGTTACGATTGCCTACGTCAATCTACTTGAATTATAATTGTTTAATTGGACTTGATATAGCAATCCTATATAATTGGTGAAAATTCGCTGTGTCCAGAAACCCGGTTTCGCAGGAGTTACCGGGTTTCTAAATTTTAACGAATGATTTAGCACTGCTATATGAATTAGTTTTGATTGAGTTTTGCTTGAGAAATTAACTATAAATTTAACTCGCCTCAACTCTAATAAACTAACTTCCAACTCACCCCTACTAAGAGGGTGTAAATCACAAATTTAAGTGTACCTTGAGGGAGCATTTGACAGAGTTTCGCGCCAACCATAACTCCTGGCACAGTGCCCAGCCAAATTGGTAATACCAAACCCCAATTCACTGTCCCAAGGAAAATATGTCCGAAGGAAGTAAATAACAACAAAATTGCTGCTTGTGCCAAATCTGTGCCTACTAATTTTCGCGAGTCAAGGCTAAAAAAGGTAATCAATACCATTGCAAACATGGAACCGGAGGAGACGCTTGTCATCCCCACCATACTGCCTAAAATCGCTCCCACAGTTACGGTTTGTATGCGACCTAAGCGAGTGTTTAAGTCAAATTTGGGTGGCTCGGGTAACTTGAATTCGGGGAAAAACACCTTTAATAAAAATTGTCCAAGTCCTAAAAAGGCGACTATTAAAATCATGACTCCGATTAAGCGTAGAAGAATGTCATCTACATTCAAAGTCCCTGTACGCTTAATTAGATATAAAATTCCGACTCCTGTTAGTGAACCTGGTACGCTTCCTAATGCCAGCCATTTTACAACTTGTAAGTCCAAAGTTTTTTGCTGCCAATGCTTAAAGCCGCCGATAACTTTCATTAAGGTGGCTGCGACGACATCAGAACTTACAGCAACAGCTGGTGGAACTTGAAATATAAAAATCAACATTGGGGTGATGAGAGACGCGCCTCCAATCCCGGTTAAACCAACGATGATACCAATTAAGAAACTGAGGAATGGTAATAATAAATAATCCATACTGCTGTTCTGAGACTGAGTGTGAAAGTTAGGATTTACGCAGTTTTGATAAAACGAATTTCTGGTATTTCAGCCGTTGCAGATTCTCGCTACCCCCTCAAGGTAAAAGGTAAAAGGTAAAAGGTAAAAGGTAAAAGTAAGAATAAATATTTTTTTACCCTTTACTCTTTACCTTTTAAAGGGGAGCTTTACATAAGCCCTGCTGAAGCAATATTTCCAAAATCCTGTTAGGGTATGAATTGCCATAAAATAAACCCCGGTTAATTACCGGGGAATAGTACTGGTGTATCAAGAATCTTAAACTGTATCAATGCCAAAATCACAAGGGTATAAACCGTTGAAGAGGCTAAACCCATCAATAGCTCTTTTTTCAGGTCGCGTTCTTGGGGTTGGTTTTGAAAGACATCTACAGCACCTGCTTGCATCAACAGAATTCCAGCAATGTTAGACAACCAGTATCCTGCGATCGCGCAAGGTATGAGTAAATTTGGGGAAAACAAACTACAGAGATACCCAAACCCATAGGCTACCGGCAGATTGAAAAACAGGTCATTCCACCAAGATAGAGGCGAGAGTAAATATCCGATTAGCAGAAAAAACCCACCTCTGAGTTTTTTCAAAACCAATGCTATCTTCGATCCCTCTGAAGCCTCTTGTAGTAAAGGCTCAGTCAGCCCTTTGTTGGCTATGTTCAATTCTTGACTGGGGTTTTGTGTGTTTCCCATGAAAAAACACGATAATTTGATTGACTTACCGTAGTTTAATCTAAACACCGAGCAAAAGTCTATAGGTAAATACTCAATCTCAATTGACTTACCGTGTTTTATTCAAAAAATAACCCAAAGTCTACTACCCTAAGTCAGAGTAGATTTATTGGTGTTTCCACCTTAAGGATGAGGATAAACAGTTATAAACTCTGTTTTCTGGCAAAAAAAGAACCTACCCGAGTTGCAAGATGGGACAGAAACTGTGTCATAATAATATCTACTAAAACTCTATCGATTTACCGTATTTTCTTTGAGGAGTAGTCAGAATGGCAACGGTGCAACTGGATGCAAGAACTTCCTCTACAGTCAAAATTCCTCACTCTCGCCAGGACAATGCTTTCAGTGTTCGGTACAGACCGATACAGATGCTCGTATTAGTGCAACATCGGTTGTGGTGGCACACTAAGGCATATGGGACGGTTCTGGGCGTCATGCTGCTGACCTTGGCAAGTCTGATATACCTGTATATCCATTGGTCTTGCCGCAAGTTGTTATCAGTTCTCAAATCAAACATTTTAGGAAATGAATGAGCCAAAAAAACTGCGGGTTGTATCCTATTTAGCTCCGAATTGGTTTGGTTTCTATGAAGCAATTTTGGCTTATCTCGGTCGCGTGTTGAAGATTGAAACCCAGCTTCACCAAGGTAAATGCGATCCATTGGAAGACCCTGTGTTATTACAAGACCAACTAGATTTAGCATTCATTTGTGGATTGCCATTGATAAAGTATTGCCAGAATGTGCCCAATCAGTTACAAACGTTGGTTGCACCAGTAATGCTTTCCCCACGCTATCAAAACCGTCCGATTTACTTTTCAGACGTAATTGTGAATGCTGCCAGTTCGTTAGAAACTTTTGAGGATTTGCTGGGTAAAACCTTCTGCTACAATGACCCTGGCTCCAACAGCGGTTACAAAGGAGTATGCGATCGCTTGTTTGGTGGCGGATATCCCAAAGATTTTTTTACTCAGGTAATACAATCTGGCTCTCATCAAGGTTCGATTCGTTGGGTGGTTGATGGATTGGCGGACTGTGCAGCGATTGATAGTGTTGTATTGGAGCAAGAATTGCGCGACTATCCCCAATTATCTCAGCATCTGCGAGTGGTAGAAGCGCTGGGACCATCCCCCATGCCGCCTTTGGTAGCAGCCCAGCATCTCGCTTCATCGCTGATTCAGCAGTTAAGTAAAGCTTTACTTCAGCCGGATGCAGAATTACAAGCGGCGATGGCAAAAGTCGGAGTTCGGCGGTTTGCAGCAATGGAGTTGGCAGATTATCTGGTACTAGTGCAATTCGTCAGATGGCAGCGAAAAGTTTGTGGGGACGGTTTGGGTCCACAAAACTTTTCAAGACAGAAGGCAGATGGCAGAAGCGAAAAAAGCTTGTAAATTAAGCTTTCTTTCCTTCTTACAAACTTAAGCGGGATGGAAACCTGTTTTGCCGCGAAGAAAAGCGCTTTTTCAATTGGATAGTTACTTCCGCGCCCGCTGCACTAGTAAGGTTCATTAAACATAGGAGTGGAAATTAATTATGCGTTGCCTGAAATCCTTGGTAGAGACGTTACATGTAACGTCTCTACATCTTTTCCACCGGATGTATATTATTTAACCCATCATCGCGAGTGTGACAGACCACTAGTGGACGACCGCATTAATTATGAGGGGTTATCAGAAACCGGGTTTCTTGAATAAACCCGGTTTCTAGCCATCGCGACTTATCAAAACTAATGCGCTTTTCCCTCGTTCCCTCGTTACCATGCTCTGTATGGTAATGCATTCCTGGAGGCTCGGCTTCCAATAACGAGGCAGAAGGGAGGACAGAGGTAATAATGGATATTTCATTTCTTCTATTCCCTTCTGCCCCACCGAAGATTAGATCGGAGGAAACCTCCGCTCTAACTTCTCTCTGCCCTCTGCCTTCTGCCTTCCCCCGATAAACCCAAGACTGCTGTTCATTTTGCAACAATGCATCTAAGTAAAGCTGCTGAAATAAATCTCGTTGAGCATGACTGCCGCCAACAAGATGCAATCGCGGCAAAACAGGTTTCAATTGAGCGATCGCTTTTAAATACTCTCCGTTAGCGTAGGCAACCATTCCTCTCGCTGCTGGAATTGCTACTTCCAACCAGTTCCGACGCAGGTATGGATTCACTTTGAGAGCGTGTTTGTGCATACTTAGCCGCATCTCGTTTACCCAGTCAGTGTATCCTGCTCTTGCTAGTGCGTAGACATAATGCAAGTCTTGAAAGGGCAATGCGTGTTCGTGGAGGCGAGGGAAAAGATAAACACTCAACTCCCGCCACCTGTCGCCGACATCAACCCCATGTAATTCCAATCTTAACAATAGTGCGATCGCTCCTACCTGATCCTTGGGCGATTCTTTGTGAGCGCGACCCCAAACGCGAGTATCATAGAGTGTCAATACCTGATTTTTGTCGCCTTGCTCCAGGTAATAAAGCGCCAGATGCCACCAATTATGGGTGTATAACATCGAGTTGCAGTTTTCCCAGGTATCAGCAAGATTCTCCATCCAAGCAATACCCTCATCTACTCGCCCTTGAGTTTCCATGACGTGGGCGACTGCATGATGCGCCCAAGGGTCATGACGATTCATTGCAGTTGCCATCCGTCCCATTGCTTCTGCTTGCTTCAGGCGATGGCACTGTTCTAAACCAAATGCCACCATGCCATATAGATAATGATTTTCCCGATTCACAGGCAGAACTTTTTGAGCAATCTTCAGCAATCTCTCTTTGTCACCCAAGTAAAAGTAATGATACTGTCCCTGTTGGACTGAAATCAGGTCGCGAGGAAACTTTTCGGCAATCGCCTCGTGTAATGCGATCGCCTCTTTAATCTCTCCCTTTGCCCAAGCTGCGATCGCTTGCACATATAATTGCTCTCGCTGCGTTGTCTTTGCCAAATTCTGTTGGGAAGCTTGCAAATGCGGCACGGCTTGTTTTGCCGCTTGAGCATTTTCCATTGAAAGGAAATGAGCGGCTGCGTAGGCATGAAGCATTCCACAGCTTGGATCTGCGGCAATTCCTTGGTAAATCGCCGTAAAAGCATCTTTGCCATAACTGAGGGCTTGTTCGATGAAGCGATTGATAGATGCGATCGCTTCTGGTGAGTCTGTAGTAACTTCGAGTCCTTGAGCGTCTTTTAACATTGTTAATTCCCGGTGTTAGGACATCTTGCCCTTCTTCAGCAATGGATTATTCGCAGCGCGATCGCTGCCAAATCTGTAAGTCCAAAATTCAAACTACTGTTAATCGGTCGAAATACCGTATTTACTTTTTCTGAGTATCTCACACCCAATCTCAAAATGGCAAGAGCGGAAGATGCTGTTGCTTTATCTTCTCTGTAACACCAGAGTTTTAATGCTTTCCGTTCGTTGCAAGGAAAGAATGCTTAAGCAACAAGAACGCACAAACTACAGTAACTTGATAAGAATACAGGAGTTATTTTTGAAAACCCCTTGATTCGCTAAAACAGATGTGCAATAATCTAAATTAAATTCATATAATACGATAAAGCGATTGACTTACCGTAGATTAAAAAGATAGCTGTCTTATATTCTTGCGATCGCCGGTAGCCCATCTCATCCTTCCAAAACCTATGGACGAATGGAATATGCCAGCAACTTTTTGCAGCAAAAAGCTTTGAATTTGTGCAAGCTGTGAATTCGGATCAACCAGTATTTAAAGAATTGGCTCACGCCAATTAAGTTGCCCTGTTAACCTCCTTTTGCTTGTACCAGATGGGATAGTCTCCTCCATCTGCTATTTTCCTAACTTGAAATTCAATAATAGGAATGAGCGCAAAGAAACCCGGTTTCTATGGAAAATTCATCATTTTAACTAATGGACTTTACAAAGAAACCGGGTTTCTAAGTTTGTCATGCGTAAGTCCTGACCTTTTAACTTTTAACTTTTGCCTTATTCGATAAATTGTATTTCATCATCCTTGATATTTAATCCTTCAAAGACAAGCTCATAGCACGGAGGTGCTAATCATGAAGACTCAATTTGCGTATTGGATTCCCAATATCACTGGAAGAACAATTTTTAGCAAAATTATCCAACACCCAAACTATAATTTTGATAGCAACACTCAATTAGCTCAAACATCAGAAGAAGTTGGTTTTGATTACGCTCTTTCACAAATATCTTCTATTGACAGTTACAGTGCTAATTCCCAATTATAAAATTTAGCAACTACGGTAGGGTTGATAAGAAAAACAGAACGATTGAAAGCGATCGCATCTGTAATTCCAGGTTTGTGTCATCCCGGTATAGTTGCCAAAGTGGCAGCAACCATAGACTTTGCTACCAACGGTCGTTTTTGCCTGAATGTGATGAATGGTTGCTTCAAAGATGAGTTTATTGAACAGCGTTATCTACGCTGTCAGGAATTTATCAATGTCCTCAAAGGAATGTGGACAGAAGATGAATTTCACTTTCTCTTAAACTTCTACCAGATACATAGTAGTAGGAAAAAACCCCAATTTATTAAGCGATCGCATCCGGAAATTTTCTTAAGGGGTAACTCGAAAGCTGCCCGAAGTTTAGCGGTGCGAGTTTCTGACTGGTATTTTCTAAATGGCAATACTGTAGAAGGAGTGCGCCAGCAAATTGCAGAAGTCTCTGTATTAACTCGCCAACAAGGACGAAAAGTTAAGTTGGGATTTAATGCTTTTGTGATAGTGCGCGATACAGAAGCCGAAGCACATGCAGTATTGGAAGAAATGATTGCCCAAGCTGATGTGAATCCAGTGAAATATGTTGGAATTTCAAAGCGCAATCATCGCCGGAGAATATCAGCTAACTCTGATTTATCCTGCCTAACACAATATCACGATGGTTTTAAAACGGGATTAATTGGCACTGTTGAACAAGTAGCTGAGAAAATTCGGCAGTACAACGAAGTTGGTGTTGAAATGATTCTGTGCAGCTTCCTGAACTACACTGATGATTTACCAGCATTTGGTAGGACTGTAATTCCTTTGGTACGAGAAATTGAAACCCGCAATCATCTGACGCAAGAGTTATTTGTTGCTTAGTGTTTGACGGTTGGGGACTTTAAAAATCTATATCCTCTTCTAATGCCTTACTACTTGATAACAAACGCTAGGGATGCTTTACGGGATTCTACAGAGATGAATTGTAACTGTTAATAATTGTGCTGGCATACTAAAACGGGAGAAACCTAAGTTAAGAAATTATAAAAATTATAATTAACCTAAAAGCGTTGAAAATACCCGACTTTCTTTCTAATTAAACTTCAGCTTTTTTGATAATTTCTATTTATTGATTTGAAAACAAATAATATTTGTTCTTCTTGGCAATAAAGCCTAAATTACAGTTAGGCTTTATTATTTCAGGAGGAACGATGAATAAACCAATTTCAAAAAAAATAACTAGCTGGATTGCATCTGCGGTATTTTTAGTACTTTTAGCGGGTTTTTCTCTGCTTTACCAACCCAGCGCTAGCGCTCAATCACAAACACCATTCGGACCTGCCGAACCTACTCCTGCTCCGGTAATATCTCCGATACCAGTACCCATACAGTCTGTATCAGCAAACGTTAGACGTTTATTACAAACCAATGAATGTGTTGGGTGTAACCTAGCTGGGGCAGTCTTAAAAGACACAAACCTGCAAGCGGCAAACTTAGAGGGTGCTAACTTGCAAGATGCAGACTTAGAAAGGGCAAACTTAGAGGGAACAAATCTGATCGGCGCAAACTTGCAGGGAGCAGATTTGGGCAAGACAAACATCGCGGGAGCAAATTTGGAGAGAGCAAACTTATTTGATGCAGACTTAGAAAAGGCAAATTTGTTGGGTGCAAATTTACTGGGTGCAAACCTGCGAGGGGCTGATTTAGAAGACGCAATATTACCCCCAGGGTTTGCGGCTTATTAAGCAATTAGCCTGAAAACCCTAAAATCAAAGCCTCATCAAGATTCTGGTGGGGCTTCAACGTTCTAAATCAAGTCAGGGGGTAGATAAGTGATTACAGCAGTTTTCAGTTAATTGAACCACAGATGATTGTAGGGAACATTGCCGTGCCCCTACCGCGTGGTATTATTTACCTGAAAAACGCTGTAATAAATTTTAGTTATTAAATTAACAAGCAAAAGTATTTGATTTTATTGGTGAGAGCTTTTATCGTTAAGTCAACCGGTCAGTGCAAGGTTGAGTTTCTCTCAGTTGCAGCTGGGGGTAACAAGATTAATTACTTTGTTGCTGTAGGTGTGAATTTACAGAATTGCGCCTATGGAACTCTCAAGTAAATTAGAATACGCGCTTTTAGCTCTATTAGAACTGGCGAGTTCTTACGATAGCGGCGAGTCTCTGCAAATTCAACAGATTGCAGACGCTCAAAAAATACCGAAACGCTACTTAGAACAATTGCTGGCAACCTTAAGGTGTAGAGGTTTGATTAAAAGTACACGTGGGGTTAAAGGTGGCTATGTTCTGGCGCGAGACCCACGAACAATAACTGTTTTGGATGCTTTAAACTGCATTGAGGGATTAGATACAGCTTACAAGAGTACAAATACGCCTCCCGAAAGCATAGGAGTTAAGGTGATTCAAGAACTTTGGGAGGAGGCGCGTCAGGCGCTTTATTCGGTTTTACAAAAACATACACTTCAAGACCTTTGCGACTTGCGAAAAAAACATTCATCAATGCCGCTGATGTACTATATTTGAGTATTTGAGCGTGCAAGATTATTTGTTGATGAGTGCGATCGCAACGCCTGCCTTTCAATCTTATCAAAGCGCGATCGCTCCACGGTCACGATGATTTGGTTGTGATATTTGGGCGGCTGCGAGGGTGAAAGATAGTTGAAAGCTGAAATTATATTTGGATGGGTGCAAATTTACTTTAAGGTAAAACTGTTTATTGTGCTGCGTTCCCTAGGCTAACACTAAGATGCTCTCTGCTTCCCTATCTCCAAACTGGCTGATGATGTCAAAGTTGTCTCGCAGAATTTGAATAATTCTGGATGTGGGACTGTTGCCAATACGAAGGTAGTTGACACTCCCCTGGCTAAAGCAGAGGGGATTCTAAGTTCTTCCTAGTTACTTGCTCAAACAGGTTTTCACCAATTAGAGTAGAGGTTACTAGTCCCAAGCGCGTTACTTTGGGGATGCCCTCCCCTAGCTTGTTTACCAAGATTCAGAATATTCACTGCCGCGTTCACATCTCTGTGTAAATTACATCCACAACTACATTTATGGGTGCGAGTTGATAGAGATTTTTTGACAACTACGCCACAACTACTACACTTTTGCGACGTGTAATCAGGGGGTACAGCTATAGCTATTTTGTCAAACTTAGCGGCGAAATATTCTAACCATTGCCTAAACAAATACCAGCTAGCATCACTAATTGACTTTGCTAAACAGTGGTTTTTAATCATATTTGAAACACGTAAATCTTCGTAGGCTACTAGGTCGTTAGACCTGACGGGAGCAACGCGCGATTCTCTTCGCATGTTCTATAGGTTGCCTACTTACTTTTAAGTGTTTTTTGGCGTAGACTTTTCTTGCTTTGCGTCTACCCGATGAACCTTTTACCTTTTTGTATATCCGTCAAAGAGAATGTTTAATCGCTTTTTCAGCTTTTCTCAAAAACTTAGGATTATGTTCATGATGCCCGTTGCTATCAGAATAGAAACTTTCAAGCCCTACATCTAAACCTATTTCTAAGCCTGTTTTAGGTTGAACATCGACTGCATTTACACTAATACAGAATTGAGCGTAATACCCATCTGCACGACGGATTAATCTAATTCGCTTAATATCTTTGACATTATATGACTGGATATCCCACTTACCTAAAAGTCTTAGCTCACCAATAGCTTTTTTATCAGTAAATCTAATTCGTCTCTTGGTTGGGTGCAATTTCCAGCCCGATGTCTTGTATTCAGCGCTCCTACAATCTTTTTGAAATCTTGGGAAACGTTTTTTACCGGGCTTTTTAGATTTACAATTATCATAGAAACGGGATATAGCAAACCATCCACGTTCAGCTGCGGATTGTACAGCCATAGAATTTAGTTCAGCAACAAAAGGAAATTCTTTACGCAATTGTGTCGAATACTTATTAAGGGCGAACTTGTCAATTTTGGCTTCTCTTCATGCATCCATCCAATATCTAATCGCTTTATTGCGAATGAATTGGGTAGTACGGATTGCATCATCAATTGCTGCATATTGCTGTTTTTTGCCTTTAACTTTGTATTCTCGGACTAACATTTTATTTCCTTTTGCCGTTTCGACCTTATATACTAACATAAATGTATATCGATTGTGTAACCAATATGAAAACTAAACAACTAAGGTTTCGGCTATCCGATAGAAGATTTTGGAAATTGCAGATGTACGCTAGTCAGCAAGACAAAACAATGACTCAAGTAATAGAAGAGTTGCTTGATACCTTGCCAGAACCAAAAATACCTGAAGGCAGGATAAATCCTGCGGGCTAGCCTTCATCCCCGGTCTGAAGCACAGAATGCGGTGCTATGCCCCTATTCTTCCGGGGTTTTCGGCATTTTCCTTATAACTTTTTCTCACGGTCAGCCGCAAAGGAAAGACAGGCTTTGATATCTTCGGAGGTGAGTTCTGAAAAGTCCTCCAGAATTTCTGCTTCTGTCATACCACTTGCGAGATATTCTAAGATGTCATACACAGTGATTCGCATTCTCCGGATACAGGGTTTGCCACTGCGTTTGCCTGGTTCGATTGTAATGATGTCGTGATAGTCCATGAGGTTTTGACCGGATTCACCTACGTTCATAGTAGCGAGAAGTTGGGAAACTGTGAAATTTGCATATGCTGTATGAGATGCGATCGCCCATCGCTGTTACCCACTCTGACCAAAATCTAAAATCCTGTTAGGGTATAACTTTTGGCACACTACAAAATCTCTAGTCCGTGCGCTGCAATGCGTTGTTAGGCTGCGTTATGACAGCAGGAGGTTGGTTTCGAGAAGAATTTGATTTGTGTCTATATACTGCTTGCTTGCGGGGCGTAGCGATCGCCCATATTCTAAAGCTTCGAGAAAAGCTGGTTCATCGGAGATTTCGCCAATAACCTTCTCAAGCCAATTGCTGGAAGTGGGAGTTTTGGCAATTTGACGCTTCAGGTCAGCTACTGTATTTTCAAGGTTCGCTAAACGCTGTTCAACATTTGTTTCATCTCACATAATTTCTTCTATTTTTTAGTGCGGCGCTGTGCTTTATATAGACATCCTAACCTGGGATTATCAATAGTAGGTTGGGTTAAGCGTAAACGCTTTTTGGCGCAAGGCGTGGAGGGTCGCACAACGGAGGCAAACACTATGCCCTTCAACTCCCGCTGTCTGCTTCAAATTTGATATGATGCCCTAGATAATATCAACATCTGCTCAAAAGTGATCGCTAACTTGCTCTGAAAACGCTGTCGGTGTTTCAGCATCAAAAAGGGTCGAGCAATTTCAGACAGGATACCTTTACCGTTGCGATTATCTATAACAGTAACGGAACGCAGAGTGTCTAGTTGCAGTTCTTTCTTCACCATCAACTCAGAAAGTGCTGTAGCACCAACACCGTTTTCTACTACAGCTTTCACCATTTCCCCACTGTTCAACACGGAAATCACATTTAATTGTTGTGCATCGATCCCCCAATCTTGTAAAGCTTGTTCAAATCGCTGTTGCGTTCCAGAACCTGATTCTCGCATTATCCATGCAGTTTGATTCAGTTCAGTGACAGGAATTTTTGCTTGTTCAAACCAAGGGTGAGATTTTCCCACAACAATCAGGAGTCTGTCGCTTCCAATAATCTCTTCAAACAGGCAGTTTTTCAAGGATTGGTGTACTTCTCCCTCAACCAAACCTAAATCAAATTGTCCGTTCGCCGTCCCCATACAGATTGTATCAGCGTTGGCGAGGGTGCATTTAACCGATATTCGGGGATATTGACGTTGAAACTTGCTAATCCTCTCAGGTAACCAGTAATTACCGATGGAGAGACTCGATCCCAAGTTTAGCTCTCCCCGTTGCAAATCATTTAATTCCCGCAAACCTCGTTCGCATAAACTCACCCGATCCAAAATTTTTTGCCCTTCTTGTTGCAACAACCTACCTGCTTCTGTAATTTCGATATGGCGACCAATCCGATGAAATAGTTTCACAGCATACTCCCCTTCCAGACTTTGAATTGCCGCACTCACCGCAGGCTGTGTAACATATAGTGCTTCTGCGGCACGGGTAAAATGCAAGTGTTCGGCAACTGCCAAAAAGATTCGCAACTGTTCCAGCGTCATTCTTGCCATTCAATACATCCCTCTCATTTTCATGTACGGTAATTAATAAACGCCACATTTCACACTTTTAACTGGCACAATAAGTATTTAAGGATAAACACGTAGATGTATATGTGCTGAAAAATCATTTTAAATTGTTATCTAGATTACAGATTTTTTGAGTTTTTCAAGACTGCCTGAGGCTAAAACAAGCAACCCATAAGCTCTATCCTCCACAAAAGCAAAATCTTCAGTATTCAGGTTATGATATGTAAGTTCAATTACTTCTATTTATTAATATAAAAACAAAGAGTGTTTGCTTTTCTCGCTAATGAAAGATAAATTCAGACTTAAGCACTAATAGCGATCGCCCTACGGGCACACTAGCCTGCGGCAACGCTTCGCGAACGTAAACGCTGGCTAAAAAAAAGACTGCAAGTAAAAGTCAGTCGGGTGGAATAGCTGATAACTCGACCTACTAGGGGTATTTTCCGATGTCCAGTGAATTCAACATCAAGGTGAACCACGAAAAAGGCTCACAACAAAGTTTTCATGGCTTAAAATCACACTGTCTTTCTTTTGGGGAAGTTCTGGCTCAATCTTTTGCCGTGATTGCACCGACTACTATACCAGCATCCAACGTTGGTTTAATAGTCGCCCTTTCAGGTAACGGTACTTGGCTAAGTATGGTTATCGGCTTAGTGGGGCTGGTATTTGTAAGTATCAACATCAATCAATTTGCTAGCCGTTCCGCTTCACCCGGTTCCCTCTATTCCTACATCGTCAAAGGGCTTGGTCCCACAGCAGGTGTTATCTGCGGTTGGAGTTTGGTATTGGCTTATCTATTCACTGCGATGTCTGTGTTGTGTGGTTTTGCCAACTTCAGCGGCGCATTGATTGGTCATTTAGGAATTCACCCCTCCAGCATCACCTTACTAGCGCTGGGTGCGGGGATCGCCTGGTATGCGGGTTATAAAGACATTCAACTCTCAGCAGTCGCCATGTTGTGGATGGAAGGTATATCCATCGCATTGATCGGAGTTTTGTGTGTGATCATTTGGGCGCACCACGGATTCGCTTTAGATATGCCCCAGGTAACTCTCAGTGGAGTCAAACCAGGTAATCTTGCGACAGGACTTGTATTGGTAATGTTTGCCTTCTCAGGGTTTGAAAGTGCAACTACCTTGGGTGATGAGGCTAAAAGCCCATTGAAAAACATTCCTCGGTCAGTTTTAGGAAGTGTTATCCTCGCGGGTTTATTCTTCATCTGCACCACATATATTGAAGTGCTGGCGTTTCGCAACTCCGGAGTAGACATTACCCACGCCGAAGAACCTCTAGGTTATCTCTCGCAACAAATAGGTTTAGGTTGGCTTGGTCAATTAGTTGGCTTATGTGCCCTTGCTAGTTTCTTTGCTTGCGTCCTTGGTAGCATCAATCCCGCTGCGAGAATCTTCTTTTTGATGGCGCGTCATGGATTATTTCATGCCAAGTTAGGTGATACACACACATCAAATAAAACGCCACATATTGCAGTCACGATGTGTTCCTTCTTGACATTTTTTGTCCCGGCGGTGATGGCTTTATTTAACATCAAACTGTTTGATAGCATGGGTTATTTAGGGGCAATAGCCAGCTTTGGATTTGTCACCGTTTACATTTTAATTTCCATCGCCGCACCAATTTACCTCTACAAAATAAATACACTGCGTCAAAGAGATATTGTATTCTCGCTTATAGCAATTGGATTTATGTTCATTCCATTGTTAGGCAGCGTGGGAATTCCTGGTAGTTCAATGTTTGCAGTTCCAGAAGCCCCTTATAATGTCTTTCCTTACCTGTTTCTAATCTACATTGCTACAGCTTGCGGATGGTTCATTTTCCAAAGAATGCACTCTCCAAAAATGGTCAAGAAAATGGTCAAAGCCATCGACGCAATACATATCAGATTTGATAGCGATCGCCAAAAATAGTCAATTCTTACCGTCGCTTCTCTTTCACCAGACGCTGCTTTGAACGCACGCCTGGTAAAATTCAAAAAGTAAAAGGTAGAAGTCTCATAGGGTTTAAAGGCATCATGATTTATTTATGAGAAAAGTCAAAAGATTTTTTTCATTGAGTAGGCGCAATAAAAAAGGTGTCCTGATTAAATAAGAGCGCATTTATCTATGGAGATTACCTTTTCCCTTTTCCCTTTTCCCTTGTTAATTGCCCTTTGTCATTCGTCATTTACCCAGAATCTACAACTAATGACCAATGACTAATAACCAATCCCAAATCCCAAATCTCAAATCCAAAATTGCCAGATGGAAGAATTAATTACCGCAATCCCTACAGGCATAACAGCTTTCATAGCGACCAATCTAGATGATTTAGTAATTTTGTCACTGTGGTTCTCACAAATAAATAACACCTTCCGCAGTCGGCATATTGTTATCGGGCAATTTCTCGGATTCAGTGTTTTAGTAATTGCAAGTCTTACTGGTTTCTTTGGTGGTTTAATATTACCAAGACACTGGATTGGACTACTTGGATTAGCCCCTATCGCAATTGGTCTTAGTAGTTGGCTAAATCAAGAAAGCGATGATTCAGAGGAAGGTACTGAAGAATTAAAACAGTCTGAAACATCTCCTTTTAGCAGTTTTCTTTCTCCACAAACTTATAGCGTGGCAGCTATTACCGTAGCCAACGGCAGCGATAATATAAGTATCTACATGCCGTTGTTTGCCAACAGTAATCTCATGAGACTGCTGATAATACTCACCATCTTCTTTTTGCTTGTAGGCGTTTGGTGTTATGCCAGCTACAAATTAATTAGCCAAAGCAATATTGCCGATGTTCTCAACCGTTACGGCAGTAACTTAGTTCCTTTCGTCTTGGTTGGATTAGGAGTTTATATTATCCTAGAAAGTGGTGCTTTAAATCCACTAGCTTTACTAGCAAGTTGTCTCTGCCTCATGGGAATAGTCAAAAAATATAAACCTACGGCAGAAGTCGAAGAGAACTAATGTAGGGTAGAAATAAGAAAATAGGTGATGTCTAGACTTGTCGAAGTAATAATCGCAGCCGTTGCATCCTTTGCAGCGACCAACCTCGATGACATTCTCATCTTAATGATTTTCTTCGCGCAAGTAGACAACTCCTCCTTCCGGCGCAGACACATCATTTTCGGTCAATACTTTGGCTTTTTTGCCATCATCCTTGCTAGTTTACCTGGGTTTTTCGGTGGCTTAATTCTCGAAAAAAAATGGATTGGAATACTAGGTCTAGTTCCGATTATTATAGGTGTCAGTCGCCTCATCAACAAACGGAATGAAAACGAAATACAAGCAGTATCAGAAGAATTCAACTCGTCTCCAGAGAACACATCTATGAGGTTAATACTTGGCAGTGTGCTTTCTCCTCAAACTTATAAAGTGGCAACAATCACCTTTGCCAACGGGGGGGACAATATTGGTATTTATGTACCTTTGTTTGCCAGTAGTAACTTGATGAGTTTGGGAGTAATTCTCAGCGTATTCGTTGTCATGATTGGAATTTGGTGTTACCTTGCTTACCAACTTACACGCCATCAAGCGATCGCAAATATTTTAACTCGTCGCGGCCACCATTTTGTACCTTTTGTATTGATTGGTTTGGGAATTTACATTTTGATAGATAGCGGGACATATCAACTGCTAATACCGCCTAAATAAGCTTTTTTCATCAACCAAATTCAGAGAAATTGAAATCCCAATTAGGAGAAACACATGAAACTCTTTAAAACCCTTTTAGTAGCCTTCACCCTCTTAGTGAATTTATTAATTGTCCAACCCTCTTGGGCAGACCGACCAAGACTCACACAAACTCCCGATTATGCTGAAGTAAATCAAGCACTTAATCAACTTATACAGGCAAAAGCAGCACCGGAAGAATCGGAATATACACTTTTAGAAATTGAGCAGAAAACAGGCCAACTAAATCTGCAAAAATACATTCTTGAAACAGCTTCAAATTGGGGGCAATGTCGCAATCAAACCGGGCAAACTTTAGCAGTTTATGCCCATAAAGGCAAGAAAAATCAAGAACCGAGTCTTTACTATTTAGGAAACGGTAAAGTTACAGACGACGATTGGAAATGTGACGGTGTTTACTTGCCAGCCAAAGTCAAAATCGCAGGCTTAACCCTTGGGGATACCCAAGGTCAAGAATTAACAGAACCCCTAGCCTTAAAAGTTGTACCTGGAACTCAGTTAATCGCTAAAACAAACCCAGAAACAGGTGCAGTTGAATTAAATGTTCCTCCTGCAAAAGTATTCAAAACAGGTGAAACTAGCTGGTTAATCCCTAATTTATCCGCAGCAGATGTCAGCGCACAAGTTCCCAACGCTCCAATAGAAGATTAATTTTAGTTACAAAAACCGGATTTCTTTAAAGAAAACCCGGTTTCTCAGGTCTTGTTAAAATATTTTTCCAGGAGGAAAATCATGAAATTATTCAACTACCTGTTGCTAGTCTTAATTATCTTGCTAAATTTTCTGTTTGCTAGTCCCTCATTAGCAGACCCACCAAAAATCACGAAAAATCCTGATTATGTGCAAGTGACAAAATCGCTCGATATTCTTCAAGAACAACTTGCAGCGGCAAAATCCGGACAAACAATACCAGAGACTTTCACAGTCGAAGACCTCCAGAAAAAAATCGATGAATTATCGTTTCAAAAATATGCCCTAGAAAAAGGGATCAACTGGGGTCAATGTCGTAATGAAACAGACAAAACAATAGCTATTTACGGTCCCAAACCGGAGAAATCTAAATCCCCATACGATAATGTACTGTATTTTCTAGGTTCTGGTCAAGCAACAGCAACAGGATGGGATTGTCAAGGTATTTATATACCAAACGACACCAAAATTGCCAGTTTAAACACCGACCCAAATCAACAATTATCAGGTGCTACAGCTATTAAAATATTCAAAGGAACGCAATTGATAGCTAAAAGCAATTCAGAAACGGGTGCATTGGAATTAAATATCGCTCCTAGCAAAGTTTTCAAACCTGGTGATATTAACTGGTATATCCCGAATGTATCCCAAACAAATATCGCTTCCAGAGTTCCTGATGTTCCCCTAGGTGGCGAAGAAGAAGCCGATTAGAAGGCAGAACCAAAAATGTAGAAACGCTTACAACTCGTTTACAACTCGTTACTATGCTCTGCATAGTAACGCTCTCTAGGAGGCTCGGCCTCCAGAGATGTTCCTCTAGGTGGCGAAGAAGAAGCCGATTAGAAGGCAGAACCAAAAATGTAGAAACGCTTACAACTCGTTACTATGCTCTGCATAGTAACGCTCTCTAGGAGGCGAGCCTCCAGAGAAAGCGAAGGAGAGCCTCGCAGATTTCATTTCCACCCAGAGCATGGGAATAAGAGAATCCGAAATCCAAAATTTGAAATAAATTGGGAGTATAAAATGTGAATATTCTGGAATTTTCTTTATTAGTTTGGGTTGGTTCATTCACCGCTGGTTTGATAGGCGCATTAACTGGTTTGGGTGGCGGAGTTGTAATTGTTCCTTTATTAACTTCAGTATTTGCTGTTGATATTCGCTATGCTGTTGGCGCTTCTTTAGTATCTGTAATTGCTACTTCTTTAGGGGCCGCATCTACATATATCAAACAAGGCTACACTAATTTACGATTGGGAATGTTCCTAGAGGTGGCAACAACAATAGGAGCTATACTTGGAGCCATAATTGCTACTCAAGTATCTGTCAAAGCACTAACAATCGTGCTAGCAATTATTCTACTTTATTCTGCATATCTCTCACAACAACCCAAACGTCAAGAACCAGAAAATGAATCAGATGATGTCTTCGCAAGTTATTTGCAACTAAATGGTGCTTACCCAACACCTAACGGATTTATTCCTTATCAAGTTCATGCTGTTCCCGGTGGGTTTGCTGTCATGTTTGTATCTGGAATAATTTCTGGATTACTTGGTATTGGTTCGGGTGCATTTAAGGTTTTGGCAATGGATAACGTGATGCGTATTCCATTTAAAGTATCTACAACGACCAGTAATTTTATGATTGGTGTGACAGCAGCAGCTTCAGCAGGGGTTTATTTAGCACGGGGTTATATTGACCCTGCACTGTCAATGCCTGTGATGTTGGGAGTGCTACCTGGTGCTTTTTTGGGAGCAAGAATTCTCGTAGGTGCTAAAACCCAAGTATTAAGAATTATCTTCAGTTTTGTATTAGTAGCAATGGCGCTGAAGATGGTCTACAACAGTTTGATTGGGGTGTAATTAATGGTTAATTTTAATTTATTTCGGCGTTCGTTTTCCTTGACATCACCTAAGAGTGAAGTTGTTGTAGATTCCTTACAGCCAGAAGAAGCAGATAGCGATATTGAAGCGTTAAAACAGCTTGCGAAAAATGCTGATGGTACGCTGAATGCTAACAAAAATATTACTAAAAGTGAAAGCGAACAGCAACTAGAGAATTTGCTCAGTAACTTGTTGAAATATGGGGTTTTAATTGCTAGTGCTGTAGTTTTATTCGGCGGTATAATTTACTTAGTTCACCACGGGAATGAACCCGCCAGATATCAATTTTTTCGAGGAGAACCATCTCAGTTTTGCTCTCTAGAAGGTGTGGTGAAAGCAGTTTTTGCAGGAAGCGACAGAGCGATTATTCAATTAGGGCTATTGTTCCTCATTGCGACTCCAATTACACGTGTAATAATTTCCTTCTTTGCTTTCTTAAGAATGGGAAACTGGAGCTTTGTTATTATCACCTTGTTAGTTATTACTAGCTTGATTTATAGCCTTGTAGGAGGTTATCATTAAGGTGATAATTTGATAAAGTTTTTAGTTATAGATTTCGGGCTAGGGATAAAATAAAATATTACTTTTATCTCTGCCCTAAGCCCTTGATTAATTATTTGCGAATTTGTTAAATTATATTTATAACATCATCAATAATTAGAAATCACCCCCAGAAATATGCCGATGAATTGCGAAATATAGTTTGTCAGATAATTTCTTACTAAATCTGGTGTCTCTGCTGGAAATAGCGTGATGCTCGCTGCCAATGTTAGGCTAAAAATGGCGATAATTAAAGCCAGTAATCTACCAAAACAGCCTGGATTAATTTCAGCAAAAAATAGCTTCGCTTGCCCAACTATAGCAATCATTAAGCAAACTATGCCGAAGATTAATAATAAATTTGTAGTAGATAAGTTCATCATGATTTCTATCTTGAATGCCTTACTTTTATGATAGCAATTTTGACTGTTATGCAACTCTTAAATCATTCATTTGTTTGTGAAAAATCTTAAGTATCTGGGTTTTGGTGGGCATTGCCCAACGCCAGATGCTTTAAGTCGGGGAACCCTTTCACCAGTCACCTGGGTCGGGAAACCCGACCGCAGTGCCCCTTCACCAACGCACTGGCTCCCCTACGTGTATTTCAAAAATAGAAGCGAGGAATCCTATATTCTCTAAAGTATTTAAATAAAATTTCACCAAGCTTTTCACACCAAAATCACCTTTATAGGGAAAGTAGTCAAGGGATAATGACCAATGTTTGAATCTGATTTATCAAAATCCAATTTTTGTCAGCCTATTCAATCATTTTTCAAGTTTTTCCGTTCTTTCTTAATTGCCAATTGGCGTTCTTTGTTATTGTTGTTGATTGGAGTGTATTTACCTTTACAGGTATTTGAGATGATGGCTGTAAAGGTCTGGCAAAACGAAGGCGGCTTTTCGTGGGATGTACCTATCTTGTTAGCAATTCATCAAACAGTACAACCACAACTTGATGTTTTAGCCGTCATTTTAGCTAAAATTGGTTCGCCTAAAACTTTAGTACCGATTTTATTGATAATTGCTTTAGCATTAATTCTGAAAAAAAGATGGCGACTTTCTGCTTATTTGCTCACCACTGGTATAGGAAGTGCCATCATCAACTACGCAGCTAAAGTATTTATGCATCGTGCGCGTCCGCACCTTTGGGAATCAACACATCACAAGCTGAGTTTTGCATTTCCTAGCGGTCATGCGATGGCGAGTATGACGTTTGTTACAATTTTAATCGTGTTAAGTTGGGGGACTCGTTGGCGCTTACCAGTTTTGATTTTTGGTAGTTTGTTCGTACCAACAATTGCTTGGACGCGGCTATATTTGGGAGTTCATTTTCCCAGCGATATCTTAGCTGGATGGCTGGTTTCGTTAGCTTGGACTGTGGGAGTTTATTTATTAATTAGACCGCATTGGAGTGCAACAAATTTAGTTAATAATTTAGTTAATGAAGAGAATAACACTACTAATACCAATTCTCTGTAACGATGGGCGGAAAATCGCCTCGACTCTAGGTGCGGCACTTTCACAAAGCCCGCGATTAGGCGGGCTAAATTATAGCTTCATCTTCATAGATAATAGGTATAAGTAGGTTGATATAGCGCTTCTGGGTTGGATGCAATACACAACGATACGCAGTAGGGACAATTCATGAATTGTCCCTACGATAAGAATGTATTTGACGCAAGTGAGAACCGCTATATAAGAAGGCTTAGAAACCCGGTTTCTTTAAGAAACCGGGTTTTTGAGGTTTCTAACATCTTTACATATAGCAATACTATATGATTTTTGAAAAATTCGCGGTGTCCAGAAACCGACTTCTCTAAGAAGTCTGGTTTCTAAATTTTCAATTCAAAAACTTACTCACATCAAATTTAAGTTTTCCTTCCGTAACAATTTTAGGTAACTTTCCATCCCATTTTTCTAGGGTTTGCTTTTGCAAAATATCAGGTGTCAATGTTTCCCGAATTAATCTTTGCGCTTCCGCTTCTCCTCTAGCTAAATTCACTTTGGCTTCTGCTTCCTTTACTGCTTTTAGTGCAACAAAATCTGCCCTTTTCACTTCCTGTTCGGCAATTTGCTTTGCTTCTACAGCATCGCTAAAACGTTCTGAAAAATGAACGTGAACTAAGGAAATATCATCAACTGCAACATGATAGTTAGCCAGTCGCGTAGTTAATAAGTCATCTACCCCAGCTTTCACTTCTCCCCGCTTGGTAATAATTTCTTCAGCAGTATATTTTGCCATTACTGCTTTTAGCACTTCTTCGACTGCTGGATTAATAATTTTATCTACAACTTCTTTTTCATCACCAATTTGTTGAAAAATTAAGTTTGCTTCTTTGGGGACAATATGCCAATTAAGCGCTACATCTGTATATACTTCTTGTAAATCCTTCGAGGAAGCTTCGGCAGAACTTTCTTGCTTTTGAACGCGGACGCTCAATTTTTTAACTGTATTGACTATCGGTATAATTAGATGCAGCCCTTCTCCTAATATTTTGTCTTGCACCTCACCAAACTTCATTAACACACCTCTTTCCCCGGCGTTAACCATTACAAAAGGGAAAAAAATGATTGTTATTAGTGCAATACTTAAAGTAAGTTTTATAACAAAGTTACGCTTTTTCTTATCTATCATGACTGAGCTAAGAATAACTTTTAAATTAATTATTTAAAAGGCTTTAAATATCTTACTACTTGTAATTCTAAAAATAAAAGAAACTAAGGGAGGTTTTAATTTCCCCTAGTCTCGTTTTCACTGCGTTACCCACCTTCTAGAGAAATGTTTGAAATATTTCTAGCGTTTGCTGCTGATAATTTGGTCAAAAATTGCACCATCGTCGAAGAACTTCTTCTGAACCGCCTCCCAACCACCAAAATCACTCACTGTGTAAAGTTGGGCAACTTTGGGGAATTTACTTTGATACTCGTTTGCTACAGTCTGGTTAACTGGTCGAAAACCAGTTCTAGCGAATTCCCGCTGTCCTTCAGGAGTGAACAGAAACTTAACAAAAGCTTCCGATACTTTGCGAGTACCGCGCTTATCAACAATTTTGTCAACTACTGCGACAGGAGCATCAATAGAAATGTTAGTCTGAGGAACCGTGTAAGAAGGTGATGTCTTTCCTTGTTGTGCGGCTAAGATAACTTCGTTTTCGTAGTTCAGCAGAACATCTCCCTGACCTTTTTTGTAGAAAACATCACTTGCTTCCCGCGCATCTTTAGGTAGTACTGGGACGTTGCGAAAAACCTGAGACACAAAGTTCTTTGCTGAAGTGTCATTTCCACCCGCTTTGGCTACTGAACCCCACAAACCCAAAAAGTTCCACCGCGCACCACCGGATGTTTTGGGGTTTGCTGTGATAACTTTAATACCAGATTTTGCTAAATCAGCCCAGGTATTAATTTTCTTTGGATTGCCATCACGGGTTTCCAAAGCTATCACAGAGTGAGTCACAATACCGTTATTTGGTGCTTTTTTTTCCCAACCTGGTTGAATCAAACCAGCTTTTTCGATTTTTTTGGTATCTAAAGCCAGCGCCAAGGCGACAATATCGGCTTGCAATCCGTCAATTACAGCGCGAGTTTGAGAACCAGAACCGCCGTAGCTAGTCTTAATAACGACATCTTGACCAGTTTCCTTCTTCCATTTTGTTGTGAAGTCAGGAATGATTTTGTCGTAAGCAGCTTTGGTGACTGCGTAGGAAACCAGAGTAATCTCAACCTGACCACCTTTCTGAGCAATCAACTGAGTCTTCTGGCTTGCAGGCGCATTACCAGAATTAGTCGCACCCGCAGCAAAAACAGGAATTGCCAAGCTTAAACCAAAACCTGCTGCTAGCAGGGCAAAAGTTTGGTTTGAACGCTGTTGCAATGCGTTGAAAATACCGGATTTTGTCTGCTGTGGGCGATTTTTCATAGTCTTAATTTCTCCTTGGTAAATAATCTACGGTTACTCAATCGAATAACAGTACTAAATCAGGGTTAAAAAATATGGTGCCATATTAATTACATTTACTCAAGCATTGCGCCACACCAAAATACTAAATATTGATAAATGTTTAGTAGTATTTCTTGCGACAAAAATATTGTGCCCGGTAAATTGCCTATTAGGGTTCTGCTTGAGCAGTACGCTAGATTGCGTTTCGTTCAGAATCAGGATTTACGCAAAACATAACTACTGTAGGGATAATTCATGAATTATCCCTACTGAATTGAGGCAGTAGACTGAGTTGCGTAAGTCCTAAGAATGACATTCGGCGTTTTTCGGCTTTTGCAAGAGCTATAGCATTAATGCTGGCTTTTGGCATGAGCCAATAGTCTGTCCTTCCCCGATACCAGGAGGGAGATTTTAGGTTCTATTTTGAGCCGTGACTTACTGTAAGGAGGGGTAGGGGAGTTAAGTTTGATGACTGTTTCTAAATGGGATAAGTCATGAAATCTTGACAAAGTGCATTAGAAAGGAAATTTGAGCTTGTCTATTTGCTTTTGACGTTCCTTTGTGATTGATTTTGATGGCTAAATGCTTTGTTGGCACTGGATTTGCGGCTTTTTAAATGATTTCAAAATAACAGTACAAATGCTCGATTTTCTGTTTTTATAATTCATGCAAACAGATTTATAGCTAGTTTTTCCGAGCGCGATCGCTTAGTTTCCGCAAAGAATCCCCTGTAGCCGGGTATGGAAAATTTCCAGCTTGATTAGTAAGGTTTTCAGCAAATGTACACTTAGTGAGTAGGGAATATCGATACAATCTCCGGTAATGCGATGGGATTTATAGGGTTGCGATCGCGGGGATAGTGAGAAGTATTGATTTCCTCAAATAGAAGTTATAAGGTCTAAATATCAGCTATTCCAAAAGACTATATACATTAATAAAAGAGAGGCTTCTATGATGGTTACAGAATCAATGCTCGTGTCGATGGAAGCTTGCAAGCAAGTTTGCATAGAATGCCAAACTACTTGCACGGAAACTTTGAATTATTGCAAGACCAAAGGCAATAACTATATAGATATGACTGTGATGTGCATGCTCCGCGACTGTGCTGAAATGTGCATGATGTGCGTCAACATGATTATGGATGGTTCTGAATTTGCCGGACGCACTTGCGAACTCTGTGCCGAAATGTGCGATCGCGCTGCAATGGCTTGCGAACTCCGGAATGATGATGAAACAATGATGGCGACTGCTGCTATGTGTCGCAAGTGTGCAGAAAACTGCAAGTTCATTGCACAACAGTCTGCTTCTTACTTCCGCAGACCAAATTCGCTGACAGTTGCAGATATTGCACGTTAAATAGAAGGCAGATGGCAGAAGGTTTTAAAGGAAAGGCTTCTGTTGAATACCTTTGAGTGTTCGTTGCTTTATAATTTGCAACATTTTTCTTAATAAATTTCTAAATTTAGGGCGCGACCTGTGTGCTGAGGCATCCAGCCATCAGCAGTTGCGAAATATCGTACTGCTTTTAAGTGCAGAGATGCTGTAGTGCTAAACCAATGCTCGCATCCCGGTGGGATGTGAATGTAGTCGTGTGATCGCAATAATAATTCTACTTGGCTTCCGTCTGGTTTGACAAATCCAAAAATTGCTTCCCCGGATAGGACATAAAGCGCTTCCGCATCTGTGTGGGTATGGTAGCGACTATAGGTTGCTGTCAGGGAATGAAGTTTTGGCGAACCGGGATGCAAAACTAGCAAGTCATAGCAGAGATTGTCAACTTGGGCTTTGTGAGGCTCAAAGTAATTTTTGTGTGATTGAAGAATTTGGTCTTTCTCTGCGTAACTCAGAACGTCCTGCACTAGTAATTTTGCGGATTCTTCGGCAAAATCAAGCGATTTCTGCGAGTCGTAGCTTTTGATTTGGATATTTAAGCAAGCGAGTTCTTGTTGAATCTCGTTTTCGCTTTCGGTGATTTCGCCGTTACTAAGTTTCAGGATAGACATTATTTTGGTTTTAATCGGTGGATGTAGAACTGACTCAGTTCTAGATAAAACAGAATTCCGCTCGGAAAACCGTGCTTTATTATCTTTTTATATTGTCGCATTAATTGACGCTGATTAATTCGATTAATTCCAAATTTTTAAATAGGGGTGTGCTTGCCCTGACAGTTAAGACCGTTTTAACAATGGTGTATAGTATTTATCTTGCAACAGGAATTATAACTCTACGATTTTGATCAGACACTGAGACTTGCGAAACACTATCGGACTACGTGAACCCAAGCGGTTACGGAGTGAGAGTAGTTGCGATTGTTGCATTGCTGAGTGGGTTTTACGGCAATAGTCCCCGATGGTACAAAGTGCCCTAGTTGCAAAGTCTGCCGCTTGGGAAGCAACTCAGACCGACGAGCTTTACGACTTGTTTGGAATTTCAATGTCCTTGGGAACTATAAATACACTGCAGCAAGAAACGAACGATGCGATCGCATTCACTGAATCCAAAAATATCAACTCCAAGGTTTCACGACAGCGGCGGGCTTTTCGGCCACTGGTGTCATCTCTTGTTGCGCTGCTCGCGGTAAAACTCCGCAGCTAGCCGAAATCCTGCACTGTTACCAATTTTGGTGCTGCGAATGTTGTAGGAGTTGCTCCTTTAGTGTATGTACGTGATGTACTTACATGATAGCGATTTGTGGGGAGTGCGATCGCACGGGTTTTGCCTCTAAAAGATATTGCAAAAAAGCGATCACAAACGCAAAACCCAAAACCCAAAAAATCACTTTTTGTTGCTCGCGTTTTTGCGATCGCCCTGCTTTTGTTTATCCTCCAGCTTGCCAGCTTTTTGCAGTACGGGTTAGAAACTGTTCGCTAATTTCTACCCATGTTTAGACAAACCTTACTGTTTGTTGACATCCTCAACCAAACTATCGACAAATTCTCTAAGCCGTTCTTTCCAGTCAGGAACGGTTTTTAGTTGTTCACGTATACCTTTTTTGACATTAAAACATACTGGTATTCTATCCATTGGTTCATCGTGCAACGGTTTTGCACCAAGTTCGTTTTTCTTTTTAAAAGTCATTGCATATTGGTCAAAATGTTGCTATATTAACATATATAGCACATTGTTCCCTAAAAAAAACAATATTAAGCCGTGGCTGAAAGAACAGTGGTGCATTCGGTGAAGTAAATGCCGAGTATGTTTTACGGATGGAAGATTTATTGGATTTATACAACGAACCCTATGATCCCAAACGTCCAGTAGTCTGTTTTGATGAATGCTCATATCAACTGGTGGAAGAAGTTAGACAACCCTTACCACCCGAACCAGATCAACCTATAAGTTATGATTTTGAGTATAAACGCAATGGAACAGTAAATTTATTTGCCTATTTTCAACCTTTGGCGGGGTGGCGCATATCGAAGTTACACAACGACGTACCAAAGTAGACTTTGCTAAAGAAATGCTCATATTTGGTAGATATTTATTGTCGAGACGCTGATGTCATTCGTCTAGTGGTTGATAACCGCGCACATTCATAATCCAGCCGCATTGTATGAAGTCTTTGAACCGCAAGAAGCACGCCGGATTGTCCAAAAGTTGCAATTTCACTACACACCTAAACACGCTCCTTGCGTTGAATCAAGTCGAGATTGAATTATCTGTTTTATCCCGTCAATGTTTGGAGCAACGGATTCCGGATTTGCAAACATTATCCTCTGAAATTGCTTCTTGGGAGAAACAACGTAATCTTCAACGCACAAGTGTTTATTGGCGCTTTCAAATCACAGATGCACCCAGAAAGATGGAGCGCTTATACCCGACTCTGTGACCCAGCAAACTTGCCTTGGCAGACTACTAGTAGTCTACCAGAGCAACTTTGCTGGGTGATACCGACAATTGGTAAGCTACCTTAAGACAGCTTTGGGGGGGTATCATGGCAAAGAAATACATAGTGGACTTAAGTGAGGATGAAGTTTCTCAACTGCTAACACTGATTAAAACAGGTAAACATAAAGCGCGAATTATTAGCCGTGTTCATATTTTGTTGATGGCGAGTGAGGGTAAAACTGATAAAACTATTGCAAAAGCCTTACGAGTCCACGTCTCTACTGTCGAGCGTACTCGAGAAGAATTTGTACTTGGGGGTCTGGACTTCATCCTAAGCGATCGCCCTCATCCACCCAAACCTCGTAAACTTGACGGCAGACAAGAAGCCTTCTTAATTGCCACAGCTTGTTCAGAACCACCCGAAGGAAGGGTACGGTGGACAATGCAACTGTTGGCGGATCATTTGGTCAGTATCGATATAGTGGATTCGATTTCAGACGAAACAGTGCGCCAAACTTTAAAAAAAAACGAAGTTAAGCCGTGGCGAAAACAGCAGTGGTGTATCCCAGAAGTGAATGCAGAATATGTTCTAAGAATGGAAAATTTGTTGGATTTATACAATGAACCTTATGATCCCAAACGCCCGGTAGTTTGTTTTGATGAAACTCCATATCAACTGGTAGAAGAGGTTAGGCAACCGTTGCCTCCTGAACCCGACCAACCAGAGCGTTATGACTGCGAGTATAAGCGTCTAGGTAGTGTTAATTTGTTTGCGTATTTTCAACCATTAGCTGGATGGCGACATATTGAAGTTACAAACCAGCGCACGAAGGTAGATTTTGCAAAACAGATGAAAGATTTAGTAGATATTTACTGTCGGCAAGCTGACGTTATTCGTCTGGTGGTCGATAACCGCGCACATCCACAATCCAGCCGCATTGTATGAGGTTTTTGAGCCGCAAGAAGCGCGTAGGATTGTTCAAAAATTAGAGTTTCACTGCACCCCAAAACATGCCAGTTGGCTGAACCAGGTGGAGATTGAATTGTCCGTTTTATCTCGTCAATGTTTAGAGAGACGAATTGGCGATCGCCAATTATTAGAATCACAAATTGCAGCCTGGGAGCAACAACGCAATCGTCAGCAAGCAAGTGTAAATTGGCGCTTTCAAACCACGGATGCACGCAAAAAGATGGAGCGCTTATACCCGACTATCTGACCCAGCAAAGTTTGCTTGGTGGACTACTAGAGCATCTTTGCCATAACTGAGGGCTTGTTCGATGAAGCGATTGATAGATGCGATCGCTTCTGGTGAGTCTGTAGTAATATCAAGTCCTTGAGCGTCTTCTAACATTGTTAATTCCCGGTATTAGGGCATCTTACCCTTCTTCAGCAATACATTCTTAGCGGCGCGATCGCGCCGCCTAATCTTCAAATCTCAAATTCAAACTACTGTTAATCGGTCGTAATACCGTATTTTATTTTTCTGAGTATCTCACACCCAATCTCAAAATGGCAAGAGCGATCGGCAGATACTGTTTTTTGTGTTGCTGAGATCAAAGTGTCGTTAGTTGCGGAGTATTTTTAGATTCCAATGTTTATTCACACTTAGACGATAAACAACCTTTATTGCTAGATATCTGATTATTAAAGACGGATTTTTTGGTATAAACAGGGAGTATGAACGTACGTTCTAACTGCGAATAACCCGACAGCAAATAGCATTTATGTACTATATATAGATATAGAACGGTAAATTTTGGGCGATCAAGCGGATTGAATATACAGCGTTTTTGTTTTCAATAGACTACAAATGAGACCTAACCCCCCAGCCCCCTTCCCTACCTCTTAAGGGGGAGAAATTCAAAGCCTCTCTCCTACAAGGAGAGAGGTTTACCAGAGAGGTCAAAGTGTCGTCTACTCATTTAAAATCGCTATAACTTCACGTAAATAGGATTTTTGAGAGTTTTTTACCAAAAACTGAGCAAGTCTCGCTGTCCCCACAGCATCCATACACCGCTGACTACCATTGTTACCAGTACAAACTGGCGAAATTGTTGAGCATTTATTTTGTTGAGAATATACTTGCCCAAAAAGTTCGCTGGTATAGCGACTAAACCAATTACTAAACCAATACCAATAATCTGCGGTGATAATGCCCCAAAGGCGGCATAGGTCAATATTTTGACTAAATGAATTATCACAACATGGGTGGCTTTGGTTGCAATTAATTCTTCTTTTACTAAACCATAATTTAAATAAAAAGCATTCAATACTGGTCCTGTAGTTCCAATCAATCCAGAGACAAAAGCTTTTATAAAGCCTGCGGGTAAGATATACCAAGCTTTGACTTTAAAACTGGTTGCTTTTTGTTCTAATCCAAAGCCAAAAATGCTAATTATCAGAAAAATACCGATGAGCAACTGCAACCAATCTAGATGAATTTGGGTAAAAGTATAGGCTCCTAGAGTTGCACCAACAATAGCTCCTGGAGCATACCAAAGTGTCAATTTCCAATGAATTTGCCGCCAAAAAAGCATGATGCGATGGGCATTTCCCAAAAACATGCCGATAGTAATTACCGGAGGAACCGATGCTGCTCCTAATATCAGGTTTACTAGAGGTATCAGCATGAAAGGACTACCACCGCCAGCAAGGGTACTAACCAACCAAGCAAAAAAGCTGACTAAACCAAGAGAGAAAATTAGCATTGAGGTTTTGATAGGAGAACTTGAAGTATTTAAAGATAAATCTTACTTAATCGCATTGTGTGAGCCTTAGCCCCAAGAATACTGTAGCAATAGTATCTCCAAACTATCTGATGTATAAAGCTTGATTTTTACTTGAAGCAATCTCAAATATAAAAGCTATTATTTTTTTATTCAAACAATAAAAGTGATTAACAATCAGATGGGTGGGTAAAGTCGGCGAATTCATATCTTGCACCATTGTCATCAATGCATGTTTTTTGGAGAAAACTGAACCTCAAAACCTAGATTTCTCGTTAAAAACCCGGTTTCTCCTTTCTTTCTTGAGAATGGTGCAAGATATCGTTGAAGAAACGCGATCGCGCTTCCTTTATTTAATCTCTAAAATTCATCAGACTTTAGCAACTCTTAGAGGGTGTTTGAAAAGTTTTGAGGGGTCAAATTTTATGCCAATCGCCTTAGAGGATGGTTGAAAAGTCCTATTGTCTGTAGCAAAACGTGAAATATCTCCCTAAATTCCCCTCAAAAAGGCGGACTTTGAGCCGATTTTTCCTGTTTTTAAGGGGGTCTAAGGGAATCGCTGAGTGCTTAACATCACAGACCGTACCTTTTCAAACAGCCTCTTAGACAAATAATCAACCACAGTAACTCGATAGGTTTATCGTATTTTTCGGCAAAAATCACAAAACTCTAGTAATATAATATACCATTTTTTGAATTTATATTCTCTGTAATATTTTAGTTCTAATGCTTTCCATCCGTTGCAAGGCAAGAATGCACAAGCAACAAGAACGGTGAAACTACAGTAATTTGATAGGAATACAGGAGTTTTATAAAACCCCTTGATTCGCTGTCAGAGATGTGCAATAATCTGAAATTAATTCGGATAATACGGTAAGCCGATTGACTTGCTGTAGATTATGAAGATAGCAGTCAAGCAGCTACTCTGATTCATTGGTATTCTGTAGGCGTTGAGGAAGTGAAGGAGAGATTATTGCCAATCGAGATTTCCCCAAGTGCCTGTGGGTGTTGGCTTGCATGGATGAACGCCTACCTGTAGAAACGGGTAAACACGG
Organism: Heteroscytonema crispum UTEX LB 1556; assembly: GCA_044006015.1. GTDB lineage: Bacteria > Cyanobacteriota > Cyanobacteriia > Cyanobacteriales > Nostocaceae > Heteroscytonema > Heteroscytonema crispum. The sequence goes on along the minus strand of JBIPDF010000012.1, from coordinate 53,518 downwards.
CTGAAACTATGAGTAAAACAAAAGGAAACAAACTGAATCCCTACTATAGATTGGGAGATTAATTAAATGTCTTATATTCTTGCGATTGCCGGTAGTCCATCTCATCCCTCCAAAACCTATGGACTTCTGGAATATGTCAGCACATTTTTGCAGCAAAAAGGCTTGGAGACTGACGTGATATCAGTCCGTGACTTACCTGCAGAAGATTTGATATATGGACGCTACGACAGTCCCTCACTGCTACAACCAAAAGCTTTACTGGATGCGGCAGATGGTGTGATTTTTGCTACGCCTATCTCCAAAGCCGCTTACACGGGTGTACTGAAAGCTTTTTTAGACTTGCTGCCGCAGAAAGCCTTGTTAGGAAAAGTAGTTCTGCCCATTGCAACAGGTGCGATCGCCCATACTTTGGCAGTTGACTATACCCTGAAGCCCGTTCTTTCTGAACTCGGGGCAAGACATCTGCTAGGTAGTATTTATGTAATTGACAAAAAGATTAAATTGCAGGTTGATGGCAGCGTACAGCTTGATGAGGAAATTGAGCAAGGACTAAAAAATGCTCTCAGTGAATTTGTGCAAGCTGTGAATTGGGATCAACCAGTATTTAAAGAATTGGCTCACGCTAATTAAGTTGCCCTGTTAACCTCCTTTTGCTTGTGGCAGATGGGATAGACTCTGCCCATCTGCTATTTTCCTAACCTTGAAATTCAAGAAAATGTGAGGTTATTCGCCTCTTTCTCTGCATTCTGTGTACCTGACGCGGTTTGTAATTATCAAGATTCATGGCATGAATAGACCTCTTGCATTCATGTAATGAGTGCATTCTTGTGGGAAAAGGGTAAAGGGCAAGAAATAATTCCTTTTCCCCTTCCCCCTTTCACTTGGACCCACCTGAGTAAGAAGTCTAATGAATCTTTAGTGTTCTCCTACTCTGTGCTAGTAGCAGATGGTTCTAAAGATATCCATCTGCTACTTTTATCTAAAATTTCAGGATAGGAATCATCATATTAGAGAGTATGTCCGCTTGATGTCCAAGAATTAAATATAAGGTGGTTTGTCAAATTCAACTTTTTGATTTTTATGGGGAAATTTCACTTCCTCATCCTTGATATTTAATCCGGAAAATACAGGCTTATAGCACGGAGGTGTTAATCATGAAGACTCAGTTTGCGTATTCGATTCCCAATATCACTGGCAGAACAATTTCTAGTAAAATTATCCAGCGCCCAAACTTGAATTTTGATTGCAACGTTCAATTAGCTCAAACATCAGAAGAAGTAGGTTTTGACTACGCTCTTTCACAAATATCTTCTATTGATAGTGGAGGTGCTAATTCTCAATTAGAAGCTTTAGCAACTACGGTAGGGTTGATCGGAAAAACAGAACGCCAGTTCAGCGATCGCATCTGTAATTCCAGGTTTGTGTCATCCCGGTGTAGTTGCCAAAATGGCAGCAACCATCGACTTTGCTACCAACAATCGTTACGCCTGCCTTTTTTATTAATCCTTATGCGGGTACGACCGCCATCCGCAGCGATTACAACACGTTGGTCTTTAAGAGTATTTAAGTTAGACAAAGTACCAGATTCTAAGTCATTTAACTTATTTTTACGTAAATCTATCCCGATTTTACCAAAATAATATGTTAGGCGTTCTATTCGTTTTAGACTAATATTTATTCCCCAATCAATTAGTGTTGTACGTGCAGCTTCAAACGAGCCTGCGATTGCACCATCCACTCGCAATCGTTGATAAAACAACTGGGGTTAAACCCTCGGACATTCCTAAATATCTTAAGAATGGACAAAATCCTTCATGCAAAGATTGTTTGTTTTTGTTTTTATGGGCTTGATTTTGGCGTTCAACTACATACGGCAGTTTTAGAGTTACTTCGACATTGCCAACTGTTAATATTCGTCGCTTCTTACAGCCATGTTTTTGCGTTTTATTATGCCACCATCCCTGTGTTTGGTGCATTGCTTTATCTAAAAATTTTGGAGATTTCGACAGATTATGAAGCAATAAAGCAATACATTCTCCTGCTAAAATTAATGCATATTCTCTGATTTTTTCTTCACGGTTTTTGAAAAGTCGTCCATCAAAATCTGGGATATTTGTTACTTCTAAAATTTTCGTAACTTTTTCTTCAAAATGTTCTAAGGATTTGCTTAAATCTCAGGTAGAATATATGTTATTTTTCATTCAGTGTAGGCATTCCCTGTTTTGATGTCAGATATCAAAACCTTTACTATTCGGGAATCCTACCTTTTTTTGTCCCAAAAAAACAAGTTATCTTCATATCCTAAAATTATCAGCAAATTAGAATTAGTATTAATACTTGATTAAGTGTAATAAATATCTTGTTTATACTGAAATGAGTTTTTAGCGTTCGCACGTTTTTAATCCGACCTCACCAAATCGCGTTGCTCCCCTGCAATTGTAGCTTTAACTCCTAGAGGTTGCTCTTTCGTCTTTAGCGATATTCTTTGCTGATGGGGTTTGGTTTTACATGAATTTGGCTTTGGCGGAAATGTCCCTCTTAGCCATAGAGCATTTCCACGCTGCTGGATGGCTATACCAATTTTAGAAGCCCGCAACCGACCATTGGCTTGAGCCAGACGAGTGCTAATATCCATAAGAATTTACCCCTAAATGTCTGAGGGACTGTTTTCTATGGAAGATGCCACCCAATTTAATCGCGCAGTAGCTAAATAGGGAGTTCGTCACGACCTTTAAATGGTAGCCAAAACTTGGACTAAATTTGTGCCTAAATTCGTGGGTTGATTCGACCTGATTTGACCTAAAATGAAACCAATTCAAAATCGACCCCTTGAAACTGGATGGCGCTTCTGGAGCCGAAAACAACGGAATATTAACAAAGGCGCCACCCGGATTTGAACCGGGGGATAAAGGTTTGGAAACCTCGAAAAAACTTTATTTAATAATACTTTCAGCCTTCGTGAAATCTTTTTACCCCACTTTTACCCCAGTTGCTTTTTGCGATCGCCGTAAGCCAGCTCCTGCGGAAAATTGCCAACAACCGTATTTGGCAGTTTATGCAACATCCATAGGGTACAATACTCCCAAGTTAGATCGGGTTTTAATTCTCAAATAAATTGACTAATCCTCAATAAAAACATGATTTCCGCTCTACATATAGCCTGAAATAGGTGATTTGTATCCCAAATTTTAGGTTGTCTGATGAGTACCACAACCACATTATCCAAATTGATAATGTGGTGGAAGTGTTGTGCTTCAACGAACCTAGCTTTTTTACAAGCGCGATACTCCCGCAGGGAGTGGCTATCGCTATCGCAATAATACTATTCGCATATCCCAATCAAAGTGCCAGGGCTTTTCATTCGCTAATTGCCGATATTTCTACGTGTTTGACTTGTTGCTCGATATTACAAGCATAAGGAAAGTTGTTGTAGCAAAAATTCTACCAACCCATCTATTCCCAGTTGGTTATAGACAGCAGTATAACCTTCGATTTTGTTACGCTTACAAAAATCTCGAAGTTTACGCACACCCAACGCTTTGAGATTTTGGCGTTCTCTATCAATATCAAATAGTTCAGTTTTTGTTTTGTACTCATCGATAGTTGCCGCCATATTAAAAAGCATATTTTCGATGATTGATTTATCTTCCGTTTCTTGGGAAATAATATCTTCATCAATTTGAGTTTTGACAACATTAGGGGTAAACTCTTTATCCACCATAGATAAATTGTCTTTAACTCCAACATCGATTAAGAAAATCTGACACATCAACCAAAAGATAACCACAAACAAAACAACCGGAAATAAGATATTGTTGATAGCTTGAGTGGTACTATAAATTTAAAATGCCGAGCAATCAAACAAAAATTAAAACATTGTAATTCGCAACCTCGACTGTAGAGAGAATAAATCTGAGACTTAGTAAAATCATCAAGGGTAATACTAAAAGAAAACTCTTCCGACTGATTATTAATTATTGAATCAGTGACAAATTTATTTAACTTTGTCCGCAGTGCTTGATTCTTAGAATAAACCTCACTTTTATGCCCAATATTAAAGCTAGAGAAATCTAACCCAGAATTCCAACAAGCGGTATTATTCCCTGTACTCATCGTTCGATCGAGATATTCTTGAAAAGTAGCTTTTGTACCCAAATACAAACCCTGGAGACGCATAACCCCTTTGGGAGATTTGTAAAGCATATCCCCACCACCCAACAAGCTAGCTGCACGGTCATCGTCGGGATTGCCCAAAATAATCCCACTATCTTCAGGACGAGAAACCATAAAAGCGACTTTTCCCGAACAATTTGAGCGAATTAGTGGTTTAATTACATCCTTATCGGGACGTTGGGTAAACAGGAAAATATTGATTCCCGCAGCACCAGCTTTTGCTAACAATTTCATCAAATCCATCTCAATTTGGTCTTTATAGGTAGTGTCTGAAAGTAAGTCAAAACACTCATCAGTCACCGAAACAATCCGAGGCATGGGACAATCGGAAAAGATTTGGTTGTATTCGTTAATGTTTTCAACCCCCAAGAGTTTAAACTCCTGATAGCGAAGTTCCTGTTCTGCTACCAAATAATTAAAAATTTGCAGGGTACTAGCTGCATCCTCAGCAACAGGTGCGATGAGGTGGGGAAGTCCATTAAAGCAAGTCAGGGAAACTAACTTAACATCACTGAGGGCAAGTTTTACCAAACTGGGAGGGTAACGCAAAGCTAAATATAGAACCATCGCTTTTTCGTATGACTCTTTCCTCCACCTGTCATCCCTCCCCCCAAAGTGTGGTAAACATTCGAGTCGCAAAGGGAGATTTCGATATACTTACCATCTACATCGACACCACCGGGGATAACAATGCGGCTAATATCAATCTCGCTTGTTAAATCGACATAATCGCTAAAATTGGCTATTTGTCGATCGTGTCTGGGAATATCGAATACAACCGCACCTGGTATAACAGATATCATCGGTGGGTTTTCAAATTCCAGTTGTTCCCCCAATTGCTGAACCAAGTCGCTACCGAGTCCTTGAACTTTCTTAAAACTGACCCCTTTCCCCAATTTGATTTTGATACGTTTGAAAGTGGGACCAGTTTTAGTATCGAGGTAGCTACAGGTAATGCCAAAATCATTCTTTCTTTTCAACCAAAGTATTACCCACCTGGCAATTGAAACTTTCTTCAGTCGGAGCAGTGTCTCGATTGGTATTGCTCGGATTTACAATAATCTTATTGTTAGATAAAGATGGGTTTTCCCCATTTTTATTAGCAACTAATTCGGCTGTTTTATAGACAAGTTGTTTCAAATAAATATTCTTGGTTGATTCGGCAATATCAACTAAATATTGATATAATTTGCTTTCTTGATATTGCTGGTATAATTCAATAATAAAAGCATCGCGCTCGTATTTACTAATATAGCGATTGGTTAAAATATATGATAATGCTAACTTAGAAAAAGCCAAATATTCTAAGTTTAATTCCTGCGAACAAACATCGATAATTTGCTCGTTAGGAGTACCGCTAATTACTGCTTGATAGATAATCTCAAATAGGTCATTGTGGTTATAATTCTGCACAGGTCGAATGATTTTACTGCCAAAATCAGATTCTTGGAGGATATCGGTAGCATACAACTGTTGGCTAAAATCAAATACTTGTTCTGCTTCTGTTAAAATTTCCTGGTTAGATAATCCCTGCGATTTAAGAGCGGTAACAGCTTGGAGAATTTCGGTATTAGTATAATTGGACATACGAACAACCTCCAATAGTTAATAATTGTTGTTGATAATAGTTATTTAATTCTGCTGTAGTCTTGGGGTTTTGGTTGTAGGAATTGCATGGAAATGAAGCCCAAACTTTACCAACCTTACATGCAGCTTTGGCAAAATCACCTGACTCAATATCCGCAATCGCACCATTACGACGAATATATTCAACTGCCATCCTGTCCTGAGATGTAGGAGAAAAATCTGGCAGTTTTAACTTTGGTTGTAAGTCCCACCAAGACTTATCGAGCATTTGGTAAGCACCAGCAGCAGTGGAACAGGTTTGCTTACCATTAATTGAAGCACATTGTTTCTATAATGGGTGTGTTGAAAAATCATTAAAGCTACCATTGAAAACCAACTTTCGATAACTTACCGTCCCACTGTTTCCTGTTTCAGCCCAGCGAATCGTTGCTAAAAAAGCTTGCATTCGAGGAGAATATTTAGAACTTGCCCCAGCAGAAACCTGGTTGGAATTAGTACGAATAAAACCGAAGCTTTGAGACCCGAACAAACAGTAAATGCCTAAACAAGAAACGGAAGCTAAAGATAAATGAACTGGTTGAATTTTACTGGGAAAGCGGCGATAATTTACTCCAGAAACTAACCCGAATATTCCGCCAATAACAAAACCAAATTTACAACTATCAAGCGACTTACCAAAAGCACGAACAAGGCATACTTTATCAGCGCCAGGAGAAACTAAACCGCATGGTGCAGAGGCGACTCCATAGAACAATGTAACCGAACTTGCAGCACCAATTAATCCTGAAATGAAGATTTTGCCTAACATATTTATTGACCTGCTAAATACTGTTGTAAGTAGGGATGAGGATTAACAGGTTTATCGTTAACTCGAACCTCAAATGTAAATGCGGTGCTGTGGACATTCCCGTGCTACCTACTGCTGCGATCGCCTGTCCCCGCACAACCTGCTGTCCTTTTTGGACGTAAAGCTTGCTTGCATGACCGTAAAGGGTTGATTTTCCCGCACCATGATTCACAATTACAGCGTTACCATACCCACCCTTTTCCCCAGCAAATTCAATTCTTCCGTTAGCGATCGCATAAATTGGAGTACCCAGTCCCGCTCGAAAATCGATACCAGTATGAAATCTGCGATCGCCACTAATTGGATGTTGTCGCCATCCAAATTCGCTTGTTACGGACGTTCCTTTTGCCGTGGGGAAAGCTATCTGACCTTTAATTGAACCAGTCGTATTAGTAACATTTGTGTTAGGTAAACCGATTAAGCTTTGGAGAGATTTGACCAAAAGTTGAGATTGAACCCAGGAGGAAATTTGGGGGATTGCGATCGCAATTGTTATAAGGCTAATACCTTACCTGGGGTAAACACCTCTACTCTTTTACTTTACCCCAGTTTTACCCCAGTTTTTACTACACCTCTACCTTACATTTTTACCCCAGTTTTACCCCAGTTGTTGCTCCAAACTGACCTAAAATGACCCAAAAATCATGATGCCCACGGTGATACAAGCCCTGAGAGCGACATTAAAAAAGAGGCTCAAAGCCTCTCAATGCTTGTATTTCCTTAAAGGCGCCACCCGGATTTGAACCGGGGGATAAAGGTTTTGCAGACCGATGAGCCACAACCTCAAACTCTTGTCCCAAGAACTTTCTACAATTCATTGTTCGACTTTTGGACTAAATTTGGACTAAAAAACATCGCCGATTAATATTGACGGCTCTTCCGTAGGTACTATGCTGAATTTTAAACGAGAACTAGGGATTTGCCTTTAAAATCAAGGCTTTCAGGCAGTTATAACCTTATGCCATATTCGTAGAACTTTTAGCTCGACTCATCACGACATTATCAAGTCTGACAATATGGTGAAAGTCTTATAGCTCAGTAAACCTAGCCTTTTCACAAATTTGATCGCTCCTTTATGAGCCATGGAAAGTGGGTAACAGGCCACACACTGTCAATAATACTATTAACCCACATTCCGCACTTCAAACTGTATTACAAAAAGTTACAGAATTATTCTTGAGTGTAGGTAAATAAAATACACAAAGGTATTCAGTAAGTAGGCATTAAGAAACGAACCTATGTGACGAATCATAAAATGGTTCAAGAACTTCTGGCGATCGCATCTGGGAATATCGAATACAACCGCACTTGGTATAACAGATATCATCGGTGGATTTTCAAATCCCAGTTGTTCCCCTAATTGTTGAACCAAGTCGCTACCGAGTCCTTGAACTTTCTTGAAACTGACACCTTTTGCCAGTTTGATTTTGACCCGCTTGAAAGTGGGACCAACCTTAGTATCGCTATAGCTACAGGTAATACCAAAATCATTCAGGGTTTCGACCAAAATATTACCCTCTTGGCAATTTAACCTTTCTTCAATCAAAGCAGTATCTTGATTCGTATTAGCGTTCGCATCATTTTTAGCGATAGCCATATTGTTAGATAAAGATGAAATTTCTCCTGTTTTATGAGCAACTAACTCTGCTGTTTTATAGACTAGTTGTTTCAAATAAATATTCTTAATTGAATCGGCGATTTTAATTAAATCATGGTAGGACTTACATTCTTGATATTGCTTGTATAGCTCAACAATAAAAGCATCTTTTTCATATTTATTGATATATCGATTGGTTAATATATACTCTAATGACAACTTAGAAAAAGCCAAATCTTCTAAGTTTAACTCTTCGGAACAAATCTGGATGATTTGTTCATCGGGGGTACCGCTAACCACGGCTTGATAAATGATTTCAAATAAATAATTGTAATCGTAATTCTTGACAGGGCGAATGATTTTACTACCAAAATCAGATTCTTGTAGGATATTTGCGATATAAAACTGTTGGTTCAAATCAAATACTTCTTCTGCTTCTGTGATAATCTCCTGGTTGCATAAGCCCTGTGATTTGAGAGCGATAACAGCTTTGAGGATTTCGGCGTTGGTATAATTGGACATTATCAACCTCCAAACGTTAATAATTGTTGTTGATAATAGTTGTTTAATTCTGTTGTAGTCTTGGGGTTTTGATTGTAGGAATTGCAGGGGAATGAAGCCCAGACTCTACCAACCTTACATGCGGCTTTATCAAAATTACCTGACTCAATATCCGCGATCGCACCGCTACGGCGAATATATTCAACAGCCATCCTGTCCTGGGATACAGGCGAAAAATCCGACAGTTTTAACTTGGACTGAAGGTCGTACCAAGACTTATCCAGCATTTGATAAGCACCAGCCGCAGTCGAGCAGACTTGCTTACCATTAATTGGCGCACATTGTTTCTGTAATGGGTGTGTTGAGAAATTATTAAAAGTGCCATTAAAGACTAATTTTCTATAACTTTCTGTTCCGCTATTTCCCGTTTCAGCCCAGCGAATCGTTGCCAGAAAAGCTTGCATTTTGGGAGAATATTTAGAGCTTTTCCCTACATAATTATGATAGGACTCAACACGGGTAAAGCCAAAGCTTTGATAGCCTAACATACAGGAAATACCCAAGCAGGAAACCGAAACTAAGGATAAATGAATGGGTTGAATTTTAATCGCCACACGACGATAATCTATTCCAGAAACTAACCCAAGTATTCCACCAAGAATAAAACCTAATTTCCAACTATCAATTGACTTTCCAAAAGCGCGAACAAGGCATATTTTATCAGCACCGGGAGAAACTAAACCGCATGGAACAGAAGCAACTCCATAGCTCAAAGCAACCGAACTCGCAGCACCAATCAATCCAGAAATAAAAATTTTTCCAAACATAATTATCGCTTGGCTAAATGTTGCCACAAGTAGGGACGAGGGTTAACTGGTTTATTGTTAATCCGAACCTCAAAATGCAAATGTGGTCCCCTGGACACTCCTGTACTACCTATTGCTGCAACCATTTGTCCTCGCACAACCTTCTGCCCTTGTCGAACATAAAGCGAACTTGCATGACCGTAAAGCGTTGATTTTCCCCCACCATGATTCACAATTACAGTTTTCCCATACCCTCCCTTAAACCCAGCCAACTCAATGCTTCCAGTATCAACCGCATAAATTGGAGTACCCAAGGTAGCACCAAAATCGATACCAGTGTGAAACCTTCGCTCACCGGTTATAGGATGTTTTCGCCAGCCAAATTCGCTTGTTACGGGTATACCTTGTGCTGTGGGAAAAGCTATCTGACCTGTAATTGAACTAGTCATATTAGTAATAGTGGTGTTAGGTATACCAATTAGGCTTTGGAGAGATTTGACCAAAAGTTGAGATTCAACCCAGGAAGAGATTTGAGGGATTGCGATCGCTATTACTACAACAGAGGATGCAATGGTATATCTCCAAGCACGGTCAAAATCTCTCTTTGACAAGTTTTTCTTTGATTCACCTCGAAAATCAATGACTAACCGCATTACAAATCGCTTACATCCAAAATAGTTGTGGTAAACAGAAAACCTCGATTTCGGCGGTAGCGAGGATCAGATTTTACCAACGGCATAAACCCGTGCAAGTGACCGCTTTCGGATTGACCAGCAAGACAGGCGTAAGAAGCTTGGTCTACTTTGAGTTGGTTACTTCCAGAGTGTTGGTTTAGCCCTATCATTCCTGATTGGAGAGATTCCCCATCAACATTACCGTCACGGTTGATATCGCGACGAAAGCTTACTGGTGCAATCTGAATTAAACCTTCCTCAAGTCGTCCAAAGATGCCGTGGTGAGTATCTACACGCCAAGCTTGATATTGTCCTGGTTCAATAAATGCAGCACCAGTTTTATTCAAAGGATTTCTAATTGCTGGTGTTCCTGGTTTAACTGTTGCAGCCCAATTACCAATAATCGTGGGTTGACCGTTACGGAAGGATAAAATAAGACGACGGTCAGACCACTCGTTAATAGCATTACCGTTGGGTTTAGCATTTTTATCGGCACCACGCAGGTAAATAATATTAACTTCTCCCGGATTGGTAAAAACTCGATAACCCTTACGCAGCAAGGCTTGATAGACGCGATTAGCTAAACTGCCAGTCTCTAATTGAACTGATTGAGGATTAACCAACTGACGGACTTGTTGAACCAATATTAAAGAGTCGAGCCAGTTGGAAACAGGAGCAATGACAATTAGCATTACCAAAAAAAAGCTGGCAAAAGCATACTTACAACTGGCAATTAGACCATCATCAATTGAAGTATGTGGTTCGTTTACATCCTTTGCAATCAAACTCTTATCTTCTCTATCAGTATTATCAGTCTCGAATATTATTCGCATCTGTTAACGCCTTCTAGTAGCAGGAGAAGCTTGCCAGCAGCCAACATTAGTTGAGCTTAGTATCTCTTCAAAATTGTTCTTGGGTTTGCGACATTCCTGATTATCGGGAGTAACTTGGCTTTTAGAATTTGGAATGGTAGGCGTTTTTTTCTCAGTTGCAGCAGGAGTAGAAGTTGGTATAGAAACAACAGCTTTCTGTATTGCAAGAGATTGAGCTAAAACTTTGAGATTACGCCACCTGTAGAATTGTAAATATCCTGGTTGCAGAATATCCGCAATCCATACCAACAAAACTAACCAAAAGGTAAACCTGACCCACATAATTACTCCAACTGTCTAACCACAGGAAGAGCAAATGATGGTACTTTTTCTGGTACAACTTCTATTTTCTTTCCGGAAGCATAACCGGGTCCGGTATAACTGCCATTGAGCAAGAAATTAACCAACATAACGAACAACCACAACCCGACAACACTCACACCGACGGGAGATTTTATACAATCACCGAGGAAGTAGGCTGGATACCAAACAAAACGCCAAGGGTTTTGGGGATGCAATCGGTGAGCTTTCCATGTCTCCACGTAAGGAATTTCGATTTGAGGAACCCTCGGTTTGTCAGAAGTTGGAGAATTGACATACCTAACTTCTATCGGTTGGGTGTCGTAGGTAGTGGAGGTGGGGAAATTTCCTTGCTGATTAACTACATTTCCCTGTTGTACTTGCTGCAACATATTCTGCAAGCGGGTTGTGGGTACAATTGCCCCACCATCGGAATAATCGACATCAAAGTTACGACGCTTGTTATTAGTCATAAAAACTCCTAGCTAGCGGATGGATTATCATTTGTGTTTGAGTTATCTTCCCAATAATCTTCTTGTTGGAGTTGGGAATAAAACTCTTCTAGAGAAAGCGTTTCTGGTTGTATTGGTGTTTGATTCGAGATGGAATCACCATCCAAGCGAGGGGAAAATGGAATGACGTTCTTGGCAGAAATATTGCCAATATTATGATTAACAGGTGGAGGTAATTGAGTATTTGAAGGGGTAACGGTACTATTCGGATTGACCGAATCGTCAACAATTTCCTCACCTGACAGCGAACTGTTGTAATCAGAGATTCCCCAACCTAAAAAACCAGCAAAACCAGCGATAAAAATGGCTGCACTCAACCAATGCACGGGGGAATTGGGAGATGGCATCATCTCAACAGTTGTGCGAGTTGATCCCTCAAGAGTAGTACGAATAGGAGTACGTTTGACTGCCGCTATAACATTAAGCGAACATAAAATTAAACAAACTATGGTAGCAGCAAACTTGACGTACATCGTACTACTCCCCTGATTTACTCGTTGAAACTGGCTTAGGTTTCTTCTTGAGTTGCTGGAGATACAACCGTCGCTGTTCTTCTTGGCGTTTAATTTTGGCGCGGATTTCTCCTACTTGTGCTAGTTGTTCAACCGGGTCCCAATATCCACGCGATCGCAATAACTGTGCCTGAGCAAGAGAGTATGGTTCTTGAGCGTTGCGGATTTGAATCAGCATTTGGTTCAAATCAACTGATGGTTGAGACTCCAAGTTTTGCGCGTAGTCAATTGCTTCCAACTTGCCCAATACCATCACCGCAACTGCACCCGTGGAAATCTTTTCCTCAACTTTTGTCCCGTCTGTTTTGCGATATCCCCAGTAAAAGGTGTCGTTACCAGAAGCCGCTTCCAATAAAACATCAAGGGAGTTGAATTTGACTATTTCCAAGGCTGGCATATAATGCAGGCGATAAAAACCAGAATTTTCGTTACTTTGCATTTTGGATATCTCACCCTTGAGTTGTTGTCCCCACAATGCTGCTGCCATTTGTCGCCACCCCGTTAAAGTTGGCGCACCTTCGATTGAGGAATAACTGGAAAGCTGGTCGATGTTGTAATCTGTGCGAGAAAGTTTCTCTAAGTACACTTCCCGTAATTGGGAAACCTGTGTTTTGGCTTGCTGTACTTCTGATACTTGGTTTCCAGGAATTTGTTGCTTCCATCCCACCATCAAAGCTACCGAACCAATTACGGAAACTGCCCCAACAGTAGAACAAGCTGTCCACAAAGCTATATTTGCCTTTTTCTTCTTGCGAGATGGTTGTTGATCTCGAAGGAGTGTAGGAGTAAACATCGAAACTCCTCACCTAAGTATTATCAACAATTAAATGTAATTGGGGACGTTTGTTGAGTTCGCGGGCTACAGCAATTCCCATACCACCTGCAACTATTCCCGTTAACAATAACAATGGATGTAGAGCAAGGGTTACACCTACTCCCATCAACTGCCCTACCATCCCAGAAACACCCAAGTTCATCAATAATCCACCTGCGGTATTAATCAAAAAATCACATCCTGCGGTCATGTTCACCCCGTATCCAAATTACTAATAGTGCCAAAATTAACCCAATTATTTCGCCGATTCCCACCCCAATCAAAATTGGCTGTAAACTCCTAATTTCCTGCCTTTCTTGAGTTGGGGGAATTGTCACCCACACCCCAACAACCGTTCCAGCCGCAACAGAAAGAAGATTTATACCCACTGCAAGAGTCGATGTTTTTCGTAAAACCAGCAAACTCTCATCCCGAAGTTGGTAGCAGATAGGTAACATTTGAGCTACTACTTCTTCGGAGATTGCCCGGTTTTCGTCTGCGAGGACTTCAACTGTTTCGGCTGCTGTGTCGAAGTACCGACTAGTAACGGATGACTCCCTTCCCCCCAGTTGACTTTGGCGAAAAAATCGTTATCTATGCGTGAATTTATACGTTCTTGGGCTTGGGTGTATTCATCAGCAGTTAAATTTCCCCCAGTTCCGTTAAAGACAAATTCTTCCAAAGCCAGGGTAGAAGTTTCCAGCACTACTTTATGACGCAGTTCCCCTAGCTGAGTACCGCGATGGGTGTCTTGGTAAAGCATTCCCACAAAACTATCTGGTGCTGCTGTTTCTGGATCGACACCAAAGCGTTGTTTGATGTACTCGCGTTTGTTGAATTTGCGATCGCACTGCGACTCGGAATGGGTATCACGCATTGACAATAAATGCCTTGCTGCTTCCTCCATAGACATATTTTCCTTAGTTGCAGCAGTTTTTAAATTGACCAACTGCGATTCGACTTGTTCACTAATCGTATCTCCACCAATTTCTAAATCCAGAATTTGGCAGATATTGCGAACTACTTCAGGCGAAATTTGTAACTGTTGTGCTAGCTGATTTATATGCTTCATGACGTTCAATCCTCTTGATTACTGCTTGTGCGATCGCGTTATTTTTTTCTTCGTCAGAAATATACTTGGTCAAAAAATCGTAAAGGGTGATTTTATTCACTTTCTGTAAATAAGCATCCAACCCACCCGCAGGAATCACCTGTTGTAAATATTCCTCAAAGGTTAATCTTCTCATCCTAATGGCAACATAAAAAATATCGGCTATTTCCACCGTCGCTGCATCAAAATAGCCCCCACGCTTTTTCGGTTTGACTATTCCCGCGTAGGGATACCACTGCTGTAAACCTGCGATTGATATTCCGTACCTTTCGGCAAGTGTCTTCTGGGTATAGATTACGTTTTCATATACCATGCTCGCTCAATTCCGACTGAATATAAGTGTTGATGCTGAAAGGGACAAGCTCAAGTGTTACAACAATATTTGTTAAATAAAAAATACTTAACAAACCCAGTGGCTTTAGTTAGTATTTAACTGAACTTAAGCTCAGTTAAATTTCTGTCCAATTCAACAAACAATAGTCAGGTTATACATTGTATAGCGGTAATACAAGCATAGTTATATATATTAATTTCAAAAAATATAAAAATAGCTTTTGAGAAAAAATTGCTCTGACAGAAACATGTACTTAAAAGTTCAATGACTGTATTTTGTATAATTAAAAGCTCAAACGAGGTTGAACTTTTCAGAGGAGTATAAACTAGAAAATGAAAAATTATGATCCTGTTGGCGAATGGTAGGTTTATTGGAAGAAAGTAATTCACATAGATGAAAGTTCAATCCCTACAGCTAAAGTATTTCAAGAAATTTCGATCTTCTCCAGTATTGGATTTTACCGACCCAGAAACTGGATTGGCGCGGGGTATAATTGTTATCGTCGGAATAAATGGTGCTGGGAAAACAAGTCTTTCCTTTAGTACACCGAACAAAGAACTTCAACCTCACTTACAACCGAAGACCCCGATGGCAAATTAGAAATTACAGAAGACCTTTTACGCGATCGCCTTTTTAAATGGCGATAATTCCATCAAGATGTTGAGATTAGTATTCTGAGTTTGATAGGTATGTAAATACCTGTGATTTACAATTAGTCCTGTCCAGCCTTGTTGAGTAGTTCCTCCATGCCACGTATATCCAACTTCAAAAAACGGTCTTGTAAGTTGATAGCACGCTGGATTAGTTTTGCGTCATCAGTTTCATCAGCTTCTCGTAAAATTTCGTTCAATGCAGCAATTAATGGTTCTGTGTGCCAGAATAAACTTGCATTTATCGTCGTTTCAAATTTTTCTGCCAGTGCTTCAGTTAATTCCAACGCAAGTAAAGGATTTCGTCGCGATTCGCAGCCTAGCCATTTGAGAAAACCATGAAAATCAAAGTCTCTTGCAGATGTTGTAAGTGCTTCAAGGAAAGTAAGGGCTAATTTGAAGGGAATAAAATTTCTTTTAGTTTCTTCTTCAAAACATCTATCAATTTTCCTAATAATCTCCTCTGATATATTTTTATAACCTAAAACAGTAATGAGTCCGGCGATGCAATTTTCTGTATGTTCTTTTAATTCTAAATTAGCTGTAAATACTTGAGTTACTCCTTTCCACGCCGCATCACTGTTGGTTTTTACTAAAGTTTCAAATAATTGTTCCTGACCAATGTGTCCAGCCAAGCTTGCTAATGCAGAAAGTCGCCCCCAAATATCGCCAGCTTCTTCCATACCTTCTTGCAAAAGACGATTTAGGTAGGGGGCAACTTTATCAAAATTGTTGTGATATTGGTAATAAAAACACCGTTCTGTATATTTCCATAAATATGGTTGGGGTTCTTTAAAAACATCAGCCAATAGTTGCCGTCCCAAATCAGGCTTTTTGTACATTAGGAAGGGAAAACTTTGGAGAACAGGAACCCGCACATAAATTGCTTTATCGCGTGCAGCTTGTCGTAGTAACAACAATAACATCTCTGGTATAGGCTGTTCTTTTTCTAATAATCGGTTGCAAAGCATAATAGCACTTCCTGCTGCAACACCGTGTATTGAATTTATAGCTGCAAATGCAATATCTTTGTTGTTGTCCCAGATTTGTCTGTCCTCAAAATATTTATTGTAAATCCAGAAAAGTAGTAATGATAAGCGTTCGACTGATTCAAAATCAATTAAAATGTCACAACAAGCCTTTAAGGATTTGCTAACAGTGCTACCATCCTCCCAGATAATCAAATAGCGTTCCAGCCAATTGAGTAAAGTTGCTGCCAGTATTTCTCCTTCTGGAAGGGGTTCGATGGGTTCCCATTGCTGTCCTGGTTTCACGTTACTAAAGCGATATCGTATATGATATGCAATTCCTTCAACAACAGCACATATATAATCTTGGTGTAAATTTTCCTTGATGAAAAGGGTAAATAAACCTAGAAAGTGTGTGGGATGTAAGGAGCAGGCATCACATAATACGCTTTTAATTTCGCTAAAACCACCAATAATATCTCTGTCAAATCTGTCTCGATTTTGATGTGCTTCGTAGTAGCGTAGTAACTGAAGAAGACCTTTATTTGATAACTTAAGTAAATCTTGGGGAGATAGAGGTGGCATGACACAACCGCCCCAACTGTAAATATTTGGTTCTGGACGAGTATAGCCAAAATGGTTTTGCCAACTCTCTACAAATTCCTGTATCTCCAAGCTTCGGAAAATGCATGGAATTGAGAGACATAAATCGTACAAATCACGATATACCCAAAAATTTTCATCTTCTCTTGTTTGAGAAAGCAGTGACAAAAAAATAGTTTGATTAGCTGACTGCACTGATTCTGAAATTTTGGGATAAGCCATTTGCATTAGTTCGCCTAGTTCGTAACTAAGGTCACTATGGCGGAAAATTTCGTCATCGGTTAATAGGCTTTCAATTCCACAAATATAAGCTTTTAAAAACTGGTTTAAAAATAAAGCACCTGCTAAACAATCAATATCAAGAATAAGAATCCAAAACTTAATTGAGTGAGAATAACGAATATTTTCTTTGTATGCTTCAATAACAAAGTAACGAATAGCTAATTCTGGAAATTTTTGCAGCCGCGATTCATTTTCCAACCACCAAGCGTTATTTTGGCGAATGCGATGTTTAATTGCTTTTTCCACACCATCCAGTAAGATATTCAGGTCTCTACAAGGATGAATATCATGTTTACTATGCTTTATCTCCCATGATGTACTGTGTAAAAGCTGGTTGTGTAATCGATGTTTTACATATTTAGCCGCACTAACAGCACTCCAAGTTTCCAATTCATTTAACACTAAAGTCAGCAATGTATCGGATTGGCAAAGACGCACTTCCAAAAAATTATCTTCATGGAAATCATGAGGCATACAACGCAGCTTATCAGCCAAATTCCAACGGACTAAATCTTCAGGTAAAACATTTTTGGTGATATATTTCCACAATAATGTATCTCCTGTATTGGTGGACTGCACCCATCGACTAAGCAACTTGCCAAGAAAATCGTGTTCTTCGATTTCAAAATCTTCAACCAAAGTTTCTAGCAATTCCTGTATACCCGCAGTACCCCATGCTTCAAAATTTCTCAATTGGAAGCGGATGGTTCTTGCGAGGTTTGTTGGGTTTGCCCATTGTTGAGCGATCGCTTCTCTCCAAAATGCTACTACTTCCGTAGGATATACATTAATCCACACTCCCAACCATTGGACAAACCGAAGCAACCAAGTTTCTCTATCTTGGGCTAGCTTGGCTTCTGGCAACCAATGTTGTGTAATCATATTCCACCAAGCGCCGTTGTTTGCTCGCTGTAGCAACCGTTGAAACAAATCGGGGTGGTTTTGGAAAATTCGCTGCAGCGATCGCCAATCTTTATCAACTGGCACTATTTCTGCTAAAGATTCAACAATAAGTCGCTTAACGTGATAAGCGATTTCATCGTGTGATAAAACTTCCCATACTTGCCGCCCAAAAATCTCTAGTCGAGATGCTCGCAAATAGAAGAAAAATGCTCGAACAGATGGACGGATAAAAGGAAGTTGGGGATATTGGAGAATAAATTGCGCTAAAGTTTGATTTTTAGCAAGCGAAGCTCGGACAGTAATACATTCCCTTAATGTTTGATGGCTAAACTCCAAAGTACCAGGAGAATTTTCCAACAGCACTTCTTGACTAATTAACAGCCTGACGATTTCTTCACTCATTCCCAAAGATGCTTTGCTGTAAGATTGCGATCGCGACAACATTAACTGTTCAGCTATATTTTGCAAAGCTACTATAGCCTCATTACCAAGAGTTGGGTTTTTTACTACTATTTCCTCAAGGAAGCTATTGTAAAGTTCATAAGCCGATGCTGGTTGTAACGAGACACCAAGTTTTGCTAGTCTCTCATAAATCCGCAAGTTTTGAGGTATTTGCAGTAAGGCTTGTAATTCTGGAGTTATTTTAGAAACGTCAATCCGCCATTTGGTTAAGAATGGCTTAACCTGATTATCGAAATCAAGTGGTTGTAAATTGATTTTATGTTGCCACGAACGACCTCGAAGTAATGGGTCGTATTCCAAATCAAAATTGCGACAGGCAACAATTACCGTGATGTTTTTAAGTTTTTCTAGTCGGTCTATAATTCCCAAGAAAACTTTGAGGGAACCGTGCTGACGACTGAAAGATAAAACATCAAGGGAGTCAATAATTACTACAACATGGCGATAATCAGCCAAACGCGCACATTGACCAACAATATCTTTAGGTAATCCTTGAACTGTTAATTCTTGCTCGTTATTAATGTTTGTAAATCTATCACCTTTAATAAAAAGAAGTCCCCACACCGATGCTTTTTCGCTCTCAATGCGATCGGCAAGTTCGAGCAGTATACAAGTTTTACCAATTCCAGGACGGTCTACTAGCAAAATCGTTCGGCTTCCCTGCTCGATTAGTTCGATAATTTGGAGTAGTTCGGAACGAGGAATCGTTTTACCGTCTATTTTGCGTAACCAATTTCTCCCGATACAAGAAGCGTTGTTAAAGTCTGCGAGGATTTCTGCCTCACTACGTTTTAGTGTTGGGTTTAATTCATGTTTGGCTAATTCAGCTAATAGGTCTGAGCGAGTGATTTTGTATTTTGTATCTCTTAAATAGGTATTGCTATTTTGTACATACTTCTCTAGCACTAGTATTGCCAGCTTTGCATTTGGTACAATTCGCTCCAAATCCAATTGATTTTGATATTCCAAATTTTCAATTTCTTGAATTTGTGCCGAACTTGAATGACCATCTTCATACAAAACAACAATATCATTAGCGGTTATCGAGGAGTTTTTTCCTGGTATCGCTATCGAATTAACTTGGATGCTTGCGATCGCATCATCCTCCAAGAGTCGAATCAGCCAATGCAATAGTATCTGTAATTGTTTTGTGGAGGTGTTACCAATAGTGACTTCCTCATAGGGTTTAGCCTTTCCTTGAACCAGTTTAATAACTTCGCCGTGGTTGCTTATCAGTGGGGTCTGGGGAATTTTTGTTTGCTCATAGTATGCTTGTAGCTTCTGTTCAACGGAAACTGCAAGCGTTAGGTTGGTAATCCATTCGTTTTCTGGAACTAAATGGGGGTTAAGTCCTGCAAGAAGTGCGCCTGTAAACACCCCATGTTTACTATCTAACTGCTGATAAGCTACTTCATAATCGCGGGATGCTGCAATTAACATGCGATCGCACCCCGAACTTTGTCTTCCCAGTTCGGTATCTTTAAAGTTGAGCAATTCGCCAGCAAAACAACAATCGAGCCAAATAATCTGCTGTTTGACCTCACTTTTTTGCAATATATCCCATAAATCTCGTAGCGAAAAACCCCATATTTTACCTGGATTGACATCACTTGTTGCCAAAAAACCCTGTGCTATTTGCCTTAATTGCTTCCGCAATCCATGTCCCGCGAAAAATAGTAGCGCTGTTTCTGGTAGTTGCTCTGTTTCCGGAAGGAATAGATCGAGGATTGCTTTTTCTAATTCCTCCGTTTTGATGGGTTTATCTGGGTTTGGGTCAACCTGTAATTTGCCATCGATAATGCTGCCTGGGAAACGTTTGACTCGGAAGTTGTTGTGGGCTTCTAGGAGTTGTGCGATCGCTTCTGCATCTGATGCAGGGGTGGTGAGATGCTTATAGTTACCTGTCGAATCTTTGAGGAAAGGATACTTATTAATACCTACAACTAGAGCATCACGTCGTCCCATACTCACATAACCTGTGCAACTTTAAATACTGATTATACGCAAAAATGAATGAATTAGGTTATTAAAAGACTAGTTGCCTTTAGTATGATTTAAGCCCGTAGCGTATTTGATTCATTTTATGCCCGAACCACCTAAAATTACCTTGCTAGCTCTGCTTATCGCCTTAGAACAATTACAAACTTCCCTTACCCCGCATGAAAAAGAAGCTTTGGAAAACACTGCTTCCCAACTATACCTCGACCCCGATGATTGGGATTTTATTAAAGAAGGATTAATCGCAACAATTCAAGCAAATTCAACTCTGTATCAAAATTATCAAACAGCCTTAACTCAATTACAGTCAGTTAGCGTTAATATTCCCTTAGAGCAATTGCCTACACAAAAGGAATTAGAAACTGAATTAACCAGTGATAACAAAGAACCAACGACTTTTGGCTACTTTGAAGGAGAACCCGATCGCGAAAGTGATGAGATTTTGAATGTAACAATTAATGTATTAACCAGGCAATATCCAGAACAAGCAGCGAAAAGGCTAAGTTTTCTCAAGCGTCTGCAAAACTGGCTCCCGAAATCGCAAAAACCCTAATGGCAGCAAGTTTATGAGCGAACTTATTTATCCTACCTTGGATTTATTTATCTACGATCTGCGGGATGGTTTAGGAGACAACAGTGCAGAAATAACAGCCAATCGGAAATATTTTTTACGCAGATTCTCCAAACAACTTCACCCGATACTCGAACAACGAGATGCGATAGAGGGGGAATATGTTGGGCTTTTAGGAAATAACAAGGGTAGAGAACATTTTAACAGCAGTACAACACAATATAGTTTGAAGGGATGGTATTATCCTGTAGGTTTAGGGGATAACTACGGATTACTGTTAGATTGTTCCGTTGAACATTCTTTGAGAAATGTACAACAGGCGAAAAATGAAGCTATTCCTGTTAGTTCTTTTGCTGACTTAAAAGCTGAAGTTGAAAATAGATTAGCTAATACCCCCAGTACCATTGGGCAAGTATGGATGGTATCGGGGCAACTCTCTAATTTTACTCCGGATAATGCAGAAAGTATTGCTAAAGAATGCAGCCAGGTAAGCGCACTTAATCTAAATTGGAATTTGGATTTTCGCGGTAAAAGTCCATTTTTGGGTGGAATGTTATTTGAGTTGTCACGTTACCGCTTGCACATACCATCTAAGTTACCAGACAATCCTAATATTCACGATATTCAAGATAATCACTACATTATTGTCGCTATTTACCCAGATACAGATACCGCTAAAAAAGCTTCTGAGTTTAACTTTGATTGGCTACGCTTATTTGCCTATCGTAGTAAAATTCTCTGGGCTTATGGTCAAAGTCAGTATCTTAAAAATAAATTACGCGATGATTTTATTGCTATTGAAAAATACCAAAAAGACTTTAATAAAGCAAAATCTGGCAAGTTAGATTTAAAGAAACTTCGCCAAACTTTAGTTGATGCTCAGGATACTCTTTGGTACTATTCTGTAAACCTCAATTATCTTACTACTCAAAAACGTACAATTGAAGTTAATTTGCTTAACTACGAAAGACGATTAGAGAGAATCAAGCAAAAGTTAACAGATTTACAAATGCCGATTGATTTAAAGTTTTTCGATGATTTTATTGAAGATGTTAAACGCAGATACTTAGAGCAAACTAAAAACTACTATGAAAGTTTGAATATCGGTTTAACGTTATTAACCGATTTAATTAATGCAATTCGGGGGGTAACTGAAATCGAAAGTTCGGAGCGCGATCGCACTTTCCAAAGTACCATAGCAATTGTTGGTGTTGGCTTCGCTGGTAGTTCGTTCGTTGCTTCTATCGCTGGACAATTTCCAGGTGCTACAAATCCCCAGGAAGCGGCAAAATACCCTGTTGGTTCGCTAATATCAGAGTTAGGGGTTCCAGAACCTTGGCTTTCTCCTACTGTGTCTGCAACGGTTAGTTTGGGAGTTGGGATATTGGCTGCGTTTGTTACTTGGTTGGGAATTAAAGTGTTTGAATCTCTCCGGAAGTAACGGGTGTTGTTTGGGGGGAGTAGTCTAAAATTGATGATTTTCAGCCTTCGTGGAAATTAGAGATTGATAAATATCGCCTCTTTGTAATCTAAATCTAGAGAAAAATTTTATTTGACAAAATTATTTATTCAGAATTTGTTAATTCCTGAATCAACTGTTGAGGAGTTATAATTCGTGGGGTAGTTACTGGAAAATCACTACTGTTGCGAGTAACAATTACATCAAAGTTATTTAGTACCGCAGTGCTGTATTTAATTGCATCTTCAAAATCCCGAAAGTTGATAGTGAGTGCCATGTTGATTGCATTACTATCCACTGTCGCAACCTGACATAATGTTACAATTTCTCGCAAAAACTCCAACGCTAAATCTCGACCTTTAGCTTTGCGGATAATATAGTAAAGGTCGCCAAATGAAGATGCACAAATATAGCCTTAAATTTGCCCCTGTTCAACTAGCGATATAATTGTCTCGCTGTCACCAAAAAATGGTTGCCGTTCAAGAGCAACATCTAAAATGATATTTGTGTCTAGCAAAACTTTCACAAGTTATGTTTCTCCTTCAAAGCTTCCCATCTCGCCTCATCTGGGTCAAAATCAGCAGAGGTGGGCTGTGTCTTTTCAAACCACCCTTGTAAAGCTTTGATTTTCGTTCTTCGTTTTGGTGTTTCTGGTTGTGGTTCGTTTATATTTACTGGAGAAACTGTCTCGGCAGATAGTAAGACAATTACTTCCACATCCCCAGGTGGCATTTGAATGGGTTCGGTAATAACTAAGTTACCAGTCGCGTCGATTTTGCCCTTGAGCTTGTATGCTTGCATGATCATTGCTCATATCATTCTATTTCTAGAGTATCTCGCGCTGACCAAATTGCAGAGCGTAAACCTTCTGGGCATTTATCACCATCTGCCTGGAAACAAGCGTCTTCAAAATTGCTAGCTAAACACAACTTGTAAATCTAAAACAAATCCTGGTAAAACATCTTCTCCAGATAAATTTGTGGGACTATTCAAAACTTCTACGGGTTGATTGGGACGATAAATTTCGACTTTTTGATTCTTTGTATCAATTAACCACCCCAAACGCAATCCATTATCGATATATTCCTGCATTTTTCTACGTAATGGTTCCATGTTGTCACTTTTGGAACGCAATTCAATCGCAAAATCTGGACAAAGTGGTGGAAAGGAGTCTTGTTCTTCTGGTTTCAATTTATCCCATCTGGCTTGACTTACCCAAGCCGCATCGGGAGAACGTTCTGCACCATTGGCAAGTAGGAAAGCTGTTGAGGAGTTAAAAGCAACACCTAGTTTTGCTTGTCGGTTCCAAAACCAAAGTTGTCCTTCAATATCTATATTACGCTTACCTGTATTTCCTCCCGTAGGGGGCATAATAATTAATTCTCCTGTGGGAGTAAGTTCTAGCTGTACGTCTCGATTCGCAGCTGCAAGGAGGGCGAATTGCTCTTGGGTAACTTTTAGGTTGGGGGGAATATTGAGAAGTAAGTTGCTCATAGACAATTAAACATTAAAAATGTCCATATGAATATATTATGAGTTAATTTCCTCAAGAGTTGCGATCGAGGGCATCGTTTACAATGATGCCAGTACGTAACAAGACTTTTCAGATGTTCATATTAATTTATTTCTAAAGTATCTCGCGCTGACCAAATAGCTTCCCGTATTTCTCCAGCGCATTCCTCACCTGTGACTTCGCGCCAAATGGTGTTAAATTGAGTTTCTCCTAAGTGCTGGAGAATATGAGCTAAATCATTTATAAGTAAATCAACCCATTCTTGATAATTTTGCCAATCTATAATTAAAGCTTGCAGATAAAATTTTAGTGCATCCGACCAAAGACATTGGGTTTTCGATATATCACCTAAACCTCTTAATGTTAATGGAACTTTATACCAATCTTGGAAATGGTTAAAAATTTCAAAAGCTCGTTGGTAAAAATTAAAAGCGACTTCAAACATTTGTTGCGCCTGTGCTATCATACCTAATAAAAAATAATCATCAGATGCTTTGTACCAATCTTCAAACTCTTCTCTAATTTCTAAAGCTTTTTGGCAATAGATAATTGCATGTTCAAATAATTGATGCTGGTGCAACATGAGACCTAACTGATGATAGAAAGTTGCTAATTTATCCCTGTTTTCTGTCTCCTCAAAAATACTCAAAGCTTTTTGATAATAGGCTATAGCATCGTCAAACTTATGCTGTGTTGTCGCAACATTGCCTAATTGAAGATATTCATCAGCTGCGTTACACCAATCTTTTGCATCCTCGTAAATTTTTAAAGATTTGTGATAATACTTGGTTGATTCCTCATTTTGACCCTGTAAATGTTTTATATTCCCTATCTCATGATATAAAGATGCAGCCTGATAAAAATCCCCAAAGTGTTCGTAAATTCTGACAGCTTCTTTAGAATAACTAATTGCTTGTTCATATTGTCGCTGTTCTCTTGCTATCTCAGCTAATTTAGAATATACATCTCCTACCTTATATAAATCCTTCACTTCCTCATATATCTTTAAAGCTCGTAGAGAATAATCTATAGCTTTAGAAAATTGCCTTTGTATTTTTGCTAGTTCGCTTATGTTTAGATAAATACCAGCTGCTCTATGAAAATCTCCTGATGATTCTCTTATATTTAATGCTGTTTGTAAATAAACAATCGCCGTATCAAAATCTCTTAGTTTTATTGCTATACTCGCTAAATTATTACTCAATGTTGCAATACCATCATTTACTGATGTACTATTTAATGACACAAGTTCATTTAAAATTTGTTGGTAGATAAGTTTTGCTTTTTCGTAATCATGAATAGCTGAAGCTTCATTAGCTATATTATTTTGCAAATACATCCATAAATCAAAGGCTGCATCACCTTTTTCTTTCACATCTTTGAGATTAGTACCAATTTTCTTAAGTATTTTCTGTCGCAATGAGTTAAGTTCTTGTTTTCGACCCCATCGTTTATACACCTCTCCTAACATACTTAAAATTAGCCTAACAATATTCCAATCTTGCTTTTTCTCTGCAAGATATAGCATATGCAAAAAATTAGGTTCTTCTATTCGCAACATTAAACTAGTGCTTTCAGGATTGCAAATAATTTCATTTGCATAGTTTTCTGCTAATGCTGCATAAAACATAAGTAAATATTTTTCAAGTTCCTGAATTTTTACAGTATTAGCAGTAGCATTCAGTTTTTGGCGTAAATACCAAGGTAGTGCAGGGTGAATTTTATAAACTTTCGATCCTAAATATTCTAATATCCCAACCTCTGTTGCGTCATCAAGAATCTGTTGCCAATCAGATGCTTTTACATTATGCCCAAAAACATTTTTATACGCATATTCGACTTCGCTACCAGGTTTTCCTACAAAGATACTAAGCCAATATTCATAAACTCGTTCAGAAAATAACCCCAAAAAAGGTAAATGTCTCCTCGCTTTCTCTGACAACTTACTAAACGAATAATCCAACGAAGCTGCCAGCGACTTATCCCTCCCGATTTCAGTTTTTTTTTCCAAACTATCCAACCCCTGATGCAAAGCCTCAATTACCTGCGTTGGTGTCTGCGATCGCAAATGTGGTAAAACCACCCGTAACGATAACGGATGTCCCCCCAGTAATTTCAACAAATCTAAATACTCTTCGGGCAGGTTTTTTATCTCCACACCCTGCGATCGCAAAATCTTCGCTGCAAATTCCTGAGCATCAACAGGCGACAATCCCTGCAAATTTACCAAACTGTATCCACAATCGAGCCAAGCTTCCTCACGACGACTGGTAATCAATACCCAAGTTTTCCCACCACGCAACTCCTTAAGAAAGCGCTTTAAATCATCCCGCTCATCCGCACTCAACAACGGTTCATTCTCCTCCGGAAAACCCGCCACTGGTTCAAAATTATCCCAAATCAACAAACAAGGCTGAGATTGCAAAAATTTTAATACTGCTCGTTCTTGTTGCTCTGCTGTATATTGGGAAAATTTGTCTCCCCAAACTGCCCTTCCTACTTCATTTACAACCCGACTCAGCGATGCACCATACTCAAAGGAAGTAAAGAATATTTTTTCTCGCCCTTGGGTTTCCTCCAACCACCGCGCAAATCCTGCGGTTAACTCAGTTTTACCAACCCCACCCATACCTTGCAACAGGACGATGTTATTTTGGCGAAACGCCCGCTCTAAGTGTAAAATATCGTAATCTCGCCCAATAAAGCCGTAGCGCCCCTGTTCTGGGAACCCCACCAAATTACTGACAGGCTCCTCTAGGAAGTTCTCAATATCAAGAATATCTTCCGTAGAATTACTAGTTGGCACAAACGGCATGTAGGTTTCCTGCTGATACAACACCGGAACCATCCAGTCAGCCAAAGGTAAATCACCTTTAGGACTAGGACGCAGGCGCTGATTTAGAACCTGTTTTCGCGCCGCCGCCACAGCAGTTGATACATCGGTTCCCGCTACCAATTGCTGATAAAACCGCCCAATAAAATGTTTCGCGGCTTCCACCTGCACGTTATAAGCCATCGCCACGACACCTTTCGCCCCCAAGGACACCAAGCGTGTCGCCACCGAAGAAAAACTACCATCTCCCTCCTGTGCAGATTTGCAGGCATTCAACACAAAAATTGGTACGCGACAATCATTCAAACTTTGAGCAATTTGGGTAGCTGTGATAATTTGCCGCGAACCATCAATATTTTCAAATATCAACACCCCCTGCCCTTTACTGCCAAAGGAATATTGAAATCCGGTGCTATCTGGGTCAAAGTCACCATGTCCGTCAAAATGTACGATGTGGTAAAAACCTTTGTGGGCATTCAGTTCCCGCTCAAACTCCTCAAAGCTAGGTGGACGCAAAACCTTGAGGTTGACATACTTTTGAATCGGTTTTAGCGCCTCCAACAGGGGACGGGCAATAGTTTTGAGAGCTACATCTTTTTCTCCATAGGGACGGGCAATTACCAGCAAAATATTTAACTTATCTTGGGGTAATTGTCCCATCTCTGCCCGTACTGCATGACCGCTCAAACTACGATACATCCCAGCCAAAGATGGTGCCAGAAATTGATAGTCAGGAGAATATAGCAATTCCCAAGGCAAATTTAGCACCGTGGGGTCATCGGAGGAAATATTAATTTCGCACTTATCCAGCCCTTCTCTAGTAGCTTCACAGAAAAAATCCCAGGCTTTGGTGCTGCGAGGAAACACTAACTCAAATAACTTCTGTCCCCACTCTTGGAACTTTTGCTCGATTTTCTTCGCTTTATCAGGAAATATGCCGTAGGGATCGCGTAAAAACTTTTCTAAGTACCAACGTAAATCGGTAAGCGTCTCCTCATCAAAGGGATGCTCAAAGGTTACAGGGGGTGCAGAACGTGGTGCAGAGAGTCCCCGTTGCCAAGAAAGTTGGATTTTGTCGTCTTGATGAGTAATCCGCAGCCAATTTTGCGCCATACTTACCCCTATCGGTGATTATTTTTATGTTAGCTCATGTCAGTGATTCACGCAGGAAGGGGTCGATTCCGGATACAGTTAATAATGCTTTTGTAGTGGTGGTAGTTTGTTTCTAGTCAAACCTCATGCGAGATATTAGCCGTTTGAGATTCGCTGGTTCTAGACCAAACTGATGAGCAATGTTATGTTCCTCATCTTCAGTCGGTGGTGCATCAAGTGTAAATAAATAATCTAAAAACAGTTGTAAGTTTCCTGAAGATAAATCTCTATTTGTAAAATTTGATGCTTGTTGGGCAACTACTAAATCCTGCAACCATTCTTGTAGCTTTCCTTTCTCCGGTAGCTGCAAACCTAGCACTTGGCATGTCGCTACAAATTCTTGTGCGATCGCTGCATCACTGTATAATCTTCCTAACCAAACATCAAATTCCTCACCTTGAGGTAATTCTATTCCTCGTTTCAAGCTAAATGTTTGTAACCTTTTACCCAAACGAATTCTTTCTAAAAGGTTTGTAGCAGTATCTTCGTCCTCATTAATAATTTGAGGGTCATTCGACCCAAAAGCCATTTTATCTAAAAGCCAAATCGCAACTTGCCCAGGTTTGGGAGTAGACAAATTGAGAGTTTCACAGGCAACAGCCAATTCGGTTCCCAAAGACGTATAACTCGCAAGCCACTTCTCGACCTTACCTGATCGAGGAGTAGTAAGTCCCTTTTGGGATAAACCAACAACTTCTAAAGCTAAATTTACTAGGTTTCTAACTACCACCGACAAGCTTTTACCCATATCAGGTATAAGCTTTTCAATTTGAATGCGTGTTTCGACACGATTATGGAATGTCACACGATCTTTATTTGTATTTCCAGGATGACCATCCTTGGAAGGCTGCTTTACCTTTGACCGATTCATCCAAGGTTTAAAATGAGCAATCATAAGCTTTTCTAGCTGATCCAGAAATTGCGGGTTGTCACAAATAAACCAAGCAATACGGACTTCGCCTGATAAGCTATTCAACTCTTTTAACCTGTGGTGGGTTGACCAGCGCTGCATTAAAGCGTTTGACTTGCCAACATAAATAACCTCATTTTCGTATAGCACAAAATACACTGCACAAATTGAAGGTAACTGCTTGCGCTGCGATAAGCACAGTGACGGTAAGGTTAATGGATCAATTTCTGTGGCGTTCATTCACTATTTCTGTTTGTTTTACTCTTAACCCATTCCTCTATAAACTCCCTAGATTTTTCGCTCATATTTGTCCCTTCCCTCGCACACCAAACTTTAAACTCAGTTCGCAGAGAATCAGGTAGAAAAACTCGAAAGCTTACAGTAGAGTCTTCTGTTTTGTTTTCATCCGACATAGATAGAGTCAAATCTACTATATGAACTTATTTTTCCTTCTGCTTTAACCATTCGCTCATTGCTTGCTCAAGCAATAAATTACACAGATTACTGACTGTGCGCTTTTCCTGTTTGGCTCTTTCTTCAAGCGCTTCCATCAGTTCCGGTTCGAGATAAATGGTTGTTCTAGGCTTTTTTGTAGGCACGTCAAAATATAAAAACTGGTTATAGTTCATTATTTTTGCTCTCTTCTAAATATTTGTCACTCAAGTGCATTACCTGTTGACATAGTTCATTATTGCTTTTACTATACTTGTATCGGCAAGCAATTTCCACAGATTCCATGTATGGGTGAACATGAAAAACAGCAAAATTCGGAAAAACTCACCTAATAAAGACTTTAAGCCCCAGTTAGTTTTCTCGACATTGAATTCGGCTATGCCAAAGTAGTGCCGAACATTTACTGAAAACTCATTACTACCAAAAGTATTTCCGTGCTGAGAACTAGTAAGAGGTAAAACACACTAAGACTGCGAGTTGTTGCTAGGGTTCTCATCTGGATATTTAAGTTTTCCTTCTCTTTCAGCTATTTCAACCTCTCTACGCAACAGATAAGCTGCCAAGTCAGCCAGACTTGTGCCTTCAATATCAGCCCACCTTTGTAATTTTTCATGAGTCAAATCGGGAATAGAAACGCTTACTCTTTTGGTCACGACATATTTTTTCTAATTTTCATGTTTCATAGTACCTTCGATTTAATTAGAAGTTAGTTGCGTTATAGCTGCTATTTAGATGTAAAATAATTATAAAATAGATGTAGATATCAATTGCTCCCAGGAAATAATCTTGAAATAAACATATCTGGAATCTCTGCCATGAATCACTACCATGCTCTCAAACACTTACCAAATGAAGGTTTAGAACCCAGACAATTCCTCCGTCACTGCTTCGATATCGCCGAACTAACCCCCGCAGAACTATTGGAAGAAGAAACAGACTCCCAATACCGCAAAAAATGCATTACCGTACTCTGTGCAATCTTTGACATCCAACGAGCAACGGTTAGGAAATGGGGAAGCGACCTGAATTTTGAAGGGATGCCCAACTACTGCAAAATTGCACTGGCTTACATTCACACAGCCGGAACTATGCCTCGTCATCTCAGAAGCATACTCAAAGGCGAGTACAATCCACCCGAAGTTGATGCTCAAACCTTTCTCGAAAAAATCCTCCTCGACGGTTTAACCGAACAGCAAATGTTGCAAACCGTCTCCCACGCTAACTTTCGGACAACTTGCGTCAAAACTCTCACCCAAGTTCTGCATATCGGTACCAAATCAGTCCAGGATTGGGGACAGGATATGTCATTTCGCAAAATGCCCCAAATCCACAAACACACCTTGGCTTATGCATTAGCTGCGATTTCCCAAGCTCAAGGAGCGATCGCATGGAAAAAAGCTGCCTGAACCTCTTACAAAGTTTGTTAGAGAGAGTATCTCCCCAACAACTTTGCGCTATTTTGGTTGGCCGAATTAAGAAAAATTGGTCTTTTGCACAGACCAAAAACTATTTTAAGCAAAGCGAATCTACCATGACTGTACTAACTATTGCAACCGAAAGTTACGAAAAACAGCATCCAATAAACTCCAATCCCACGGTGCATATCGAGCAAAGTACCCTGGAGTATCTGCACACCGCTTTCCTGCTCTACGAATACAAGCAAACCCACAGTAAACGAGAATATCGGGCACTGTTGGAGAAATACGGTTGGGATAAGGGGAATGCAGAGGAAAAGCGATCGCTCAAAATTGCCGAACATTTCCAAGCCTTCGTGAGTCGTCCAGAAGACTTAGCTGTTTTGCCAGTATCGGTGTTACTACGGCTATGCTCCCGGAATTACAAAGTTTTGATTCAAGAATTACAAGATTATTTCAAATTAGACTGCACCAAAGTTTTGGAGCTAATCGAAGAAAGACGAGCATTTCTCAAATCCCAGAGCAGAGACAAAAAAGAAGGAAATTGGCGATCGACACCCCATGGTAGTCGCTATTACACCTTCGGCAAGATTATGGAAGATGACCATCAAACGGGAGCGCTTACCGAGAAGCTGATAGAGCAGATGGGGTTATCTCCACAGCGAATTGTTAGGATGGCGATATCTGATTTATACGAGAAGCAACAAGCTGGGATAACCAAGAATGAAATTGATGATTTTGTCGAATCAACCCCTGTGAAATCAGATTTGACAAGCGATTCGGAAGACGTGATTGACGAAATTAACTGGGAATCTAAACAAGAAGAATTTGAAACCCTGTGGCAGAGGGATGCAGAAGAATCAGAAGAATATACTTGCTCTGAATATCTTGAAGAACCTGAAGAGGTAAATTCTGACCTAGAAGATGAGGAAATTGAAGTAGTAGGAAATATTACAAATCCAACACCTATCACAGATGCAGAAATCCTTGCAGAGATACTGCGTGAAGCTTCAGATTATGCAGATGTGCGTATAGGCTTGTATCAATATCAATCGGTTAAAGAAGAAGCTTGGAAGATGCTCTCAGATTTGGAAAGAAAATCTGTATGTCAGATGCTTCCAGAACCAATCAAAAAGCTGAGTCATGCCAAACGTGAAGGGTTGATTGTCAATTTTTGCGAGGTTGAGTCGGGAGGAGTGTATAAAATCTTTACTGCGGATTGCCCACTGATCGAAAAAACCGTTAGTACCTATAGCTTGGATAAGTTGCTAGAAGAATTGAGATTTAAACAGAATTGCAAATGTAATTAACACAGAGGCTTGTGTAAAAAGTTAACATTAATCTTAGTCGCATCTAATACCAATTCAAATAATGATTGCTACACATCCGATGCTAGGGACTTAGCAATGCTAAGTTCCTACAAACATCTGTCGTATTGTTTTTTCAAATTGGTATAATTTCAACATGAAATCAACAGCAACAAAGAACAAGATAGCTGTGAGCCTGTTTTCTCGAGCGGGTGGGTTTGACTTGGGGTTAAAATCAGCAGGTTTTGAAATAGGCATAGCCATCGATAACAATCCCATTGCCTTGGCTACATATCAACAGAATTTCCCCAATGAGACGGCATTATGCAAAGACATTCGTGAGGTAACGGGGGAAGAAATACGCGCCCATATTCGAGCAAAGTATCCAGGTTGGGATGGGGAGATTGATGTAGTTTTTGGTGGTCCTCCATGTCAAGGGTTTAGCGTTGCTGGACAGCAAAATCTTGAAGATGAGCGTAACGGTTTGGTAGGGGAGTTTGTTCGGCTGGTGTTGGAACTCAATCCTTTGGCGGCGATTATGGAAAATGTGCCGGGAATTGAGAATCAAAAATTTGGTTGCATTACTGCTAATTTACAAGCGGTGTTAGAAGAACATTATTTTCTATCCAAGTGGAACCTGAACGCATCAAATTATGGGGTTCCCCAAGCTAGAAAAAGGGTGTTTTTTGTGGCATCGAAGTTTGGTGAGATTGTGCCACCACAGCATACTATTAGGAATATGATGCCCAAGGCTTGTGTCTCTAACGCGATCGCTGACTTATTACCACTTCCCCTACTTCCTAAACAAAGCACTCAATTTGTGTCACCCGATTGGGAAAAGGGTGAATATGCCAAGTATCTTGAGGAAATATTTCCCAACCCAGGTGTAATAACCAACGAAATCACTGGATTTGCAGCGACTACACATGCACCAGAAGTAATAGAGCAATTTATCAATACTCCTCTAGGTGCGAGGGAAGCTAAATCTAGGGCAAAAAAACTTGAATGGGATGGTTTGTGTATCACATTACGAGCGGGAAGTGGGAATCGTACTGCATTGCGTCCGATTCATCCTTCTGAACCACGGGTTATTTCCGTTAGGGAAGCTGCTCGTTTGCACAGTTACCCTGACTGGTTTAATTTCAGCGAGGGAATACTTCATGCTCATCGGGAAATAGGAAATTCGGTGCCTCCATTGCTCGGCTTTGCTGTAGGAATGCAAGTTACGGAGCATTTGGAATCTTATGTCAGTGATACTCCATTATGCAAAGCGCTTTCGTCTAGCCTCTTGTGGGTATGTTTGCACCGTCGCTCAAAAGGTAGTTGGGATAATAATCGTCATGAGCGATTTGGTTTTGTTAATCAAATACCTTTGTTAGACAGCTTAAATATAATCAGTAAAGAGCGATACGCAGAACGTAAAGTCTTTGGCTTATCACCCCCATCTCTACAATTTTAGGGGAACCCGTCATTATGCGTAAACACGGTAGATATAGAGTGCTGCAAGTATGGTTTGTAGCCAGATATCGCTTGTCTCTACAAATGTCAAATACTCGATTTTTACTTACTCAGCTTCCCCAATCAAGGTAAATGCAGCCCACTGACGGGGATTTGGATATTTCTGCTTCGTTTTCAGCATCGCATTTCTTAATGCTGTTGCTTTGTCTGGTTTATCAATATTTTGTAGCCAATTTTCGTAGAATTTTTCCATCAAAAATTAGGAAAAGTTCTCCTTGAGGAACGAAAATTACCCGCTGAGTTTCATCTTTGGGTAAAAATAGCTTGGAGACGTTTGAGGTCTTTAAATAACAGTACATAAGTCCCTGCAAACATATCACCTGCTCTTTGCTTGCGTTTTGTCATCAAAACGAGCATTCCTGCTGGAAATCCTCCTGCTGAATATATTCCGAATAAAAATGGATTCGCTTCAAAAATACGGAGTATATTTCGGATTAATACCTGAAAAATATTAGGATATTTACCATGCTTGTTAACAACCACTGTTCCCATAACTACTTTGCCCAAAGTTCTACCCTAGCAAAACTCAGTAAGACAAAAATAAGCCAACATCAGCCAAAACCAGAGATGAAATAATTTTTTATATGTGACAGCATCTAATAATAATGTGGGAATAAATAAGATAGAAATCAAGACAAAAAAATCTATCCAACTACTAATCCAGCGACGACATAATATATATGTGTTATTGTATTTTTTGACTATCTCAATTACAGAAGTAACAGCAGGCTTGTCATATTCAATTTCAGGTTTCATAAATCACCATATTTTGTCTAAAAAAATCAGCTTTTCTAAAATTGCAACCTATCTCAGCTATATATGCGGGATGCTAATCAGCCTCACCAATCAAGGTAAAAGCAGCCCAATGGAGAGGGTTGGAATATTCTTTTTGTTTCATCGTCGTTAACATGGCTTGACGTAATGCTTGAGCTTTATCGAGTGACTTTTGCTTGTTGAGCAAATTTTGATAAAATTCAGTCATCAAAAAAGCTGTAGAATCATCATCAACTGCCCATAGCGATACAATGACACTAGGGACACCAGCAGAAAATAAAGAGCGGGACAAACCAATTACTCCATCACCTGTAATTGTTCCCCTTCCTGTATCGCAAGCACTGAGGACAACTAAATCAGCTTTTAGATTCATGTCCAGAATTTCACCTGCGGTAAGTAAACCATCAATTGAATCATTCTTATTACCAGAAGGAGCCAATGCGATCGCACCTGGTACACCAAAGCCTTTAAAATCATGAAGTAATCCGTGGGTAGCTAGATGAATTATGCTTGCTTGCTCCATTTTTTGCATAATTGAGCTTTTGGTTGCTTTATTACCTGTGAGTGCTTCAATATTGAAAAACTTAGCGATTTGAAGAGCTTCTTTTTGGGAACCGGGAAGAGATTTTAAGTTTGACTCTAAATCACCAATCTTAATTTTTGGCATGGTGGGGTTTCCGACTACCAATGCTGTATTTCTATTTGATGTTTCAATCTTGAGTGAATTTTGTTTTTGCTTGCGAGTTAAATCTAAAACTTGAATTGATGGTGCAGTCAGGATAGTATGTTTTTCAATTAAATATTTACCTTCATCATCTAATAATGCGGGGAAGGGAACTAGGAAGAGGGATTCTTGAGGAATAAAAATAACTTTCTCATTTGGGTCTTTCGGTAGTAAATTAGCAATAGGTGCAATGAGGATTTTATGCAGTTGTTTTAATTCTTCAGTTGGGTCTTCAGGTTGAGGATTTATCACTTTGATATCAAACATATCACGACTTCTCACACCAATAGAGTCACGACTGCTGATAACTAAATCTTGTAATGATGTATTGAAGGATTTTAAATCTACTTGTTTAAATGTTTGGACTTTGGACAAAAAAAGAGTGGTTCGCGATTATCATGACTCTGTTGGCGAATTGCGATCGCTATCCCAAAACCCTTGAAGTGTCGTAGCTACTCATACCGTTTTGTGACTTGCACTATAAAATAAACTTTTAGCTCATTATATGCTTCAAAACATAGGTAGCTAGTTTATGCTTCACTTTTAATATCCGAGTTTTTTATTAATAATGATTATCGTGCAGGGGGATAGGAGAAGAAGAGAAGCAACGCTCGTCTACCACCAGCCAATTTGATAATCATTATTATTCAACATCAAATGGGTAGGCGATCGCTCTTGGATTGCGCGATCGCTGTCCGACTGAAATATCATATTTAAACTCAGTTCTTATAAAAACAACGGTTTTGAATCATAAAATAAGCGTTTGAACCATATCTTGGAATAAAAGTTTATGAAAATGCTGTGTTCACACAGTTATTTTGTACAAGTTTTGTCCGAAAACGTTGTTAGAACTCATATTTTGGTTATGGTTCAAAAAACCAACACAGTGTGTTGGTTTGATGCAGAAATTTCTGTTGCTATTGGCTGTGTTGCTTGAAATTACGTTAACTCTTGCTCAGATTATGGTTCAAAATTTTTCTCAAATTATGATTCAAAGCACAGGTTTCTTTATGAAGATGCGCCAAATTTCTCACCTTGTCTAAGTGGGGAAATCAAAACAAGGACACGAAACTTCCTCACGCAAAGCTAGGGCTGCTGCTCAAACAGACGGGGTTTGTTTCTGATGCACGAGTACGTAAAACATCTCACAACAACTAAGGTGTAATATCAGCTTCACTAAAGCTAAGGAGCATTAGACCCGTCCGAAAACTAAACCAGGGTACAAAAAAGTGGTAGAAATGAGAATTAAACACCTACCACTTAAATGTGAAAAATGAACATAGTATTGGACTTCAGGATTCATGTGACTGATGATACTGGTGATTCTGTTTGCAACCCGATGTGGTTAATTGTAGAGGGTGACTGACGTCAAGAAATCCCACCCACAGTTGCTTACCATTGGCTATGAATCAATATCACAATCAATTAATAGCGCGATTTCAAGCAAGATTTTAGACAAAAACTTTACAACTGTTTTGAATCGTACAGCGATGCTTGTCTTCACCCTCCTAAGGATTCATGTGACTGATGATACTGGCGATTCTGTTTGGAAAGCGATGTGGTTAATTGTCATCGGTGACCGACGTCAAGAAATCTCACCTACTGTTGCTTACCATTGCTTCCGACAACGGTTTGATATTGAACATATGTTTGGTTTCGGTAAGCAGCGCTTGTTGATGACCGAGTTTCAGACCCCAGATCTGCAACATGAGGAAAACTGGATACGATTAGTTATGCTCTGTTACCTACAGTTATGGGCTGCAAAGGACTTGGCAACATACTTACCCAGACCCTGGGAACGCCCTAACGATACTACAAATCCGCCAATTGTCACGCCAAGTAGTACAACGTGATTTTTACAGAATTATTTCACAGATTGGTAAACCGGGACATTCTCCCAAAACCCGTGGAAATTCACTTGGAAGGGTGGCTGGCGACATTCAACCAAAGCGCTCTGTACATCCCGTGGTGAAAAAACACTCAAAATCTACACTGAATACAAAAAAAGTTGCGTAAATCTCCTTAGACTTTACCGATTTGACTCTCT
This sequence comes from Heteroscytonema crispum UTEX LB 1556, assembly GCA_044006015.1. Lineage (GTDB taxonomy): Bacteria > Cyanobacteriota > Cyanobacteriia > Cyanobacteriales > Nostocaceae > Heteroscytonema > Heteroscytonema crispum. Next base: position 16,336 of record JBIPDF010000012.1, on the reverse strand, counting down.
CTCTCTTAGTTTGAAACATAACTGAGGTAATTTTTAGTGCTTAATTTTTGCTTCGCGAGCACTACTCGCTAACCACTTTTTTTGTCCAAAGTCCAATAAATGTAATTTCTCCTGTGGGTTTAACTACCCAGATATAGAGCCAAACATACTCTTGTGATGGACGCAATTCTTGCTTTCCTCCATCTTGTACATATTTAACATTAGATGAAACAATAGAATATTGGATAATAGTTGCTTTTTGCTCTTGAGCAATTTGTTTAATTTGCTGAATATTGGGTTTAATATTTTGTTTATTTGCAGTATCTTGTGACTGTTTTGAAGCTAATAACTCTACAAACGCTCTAGCACGTCCCCTTTCTGATATTTCCAAAGCTTTGTCGATTTTATTTTGAGCAACTAATGCTTTTTGTAAAAAGCGATAAGATAGGACTTACGCATTGACAGGAAATGGACTATGTGCATTCAAGCCCACCTGTTGTTTAAGGTGTTCCAGAATGAAGTCACGAGCAACCTGAAGAGATAAATTTCTTTGGAGTTCGTACCAATTTTCAATTAACTCTTCCGCTCGCATTAACTCTAATTGAGTAAACGCACGGATAGCACTAAAAAAATGAGTTTTTATTGCCTCAGTTGTTCTGACCATAAACTGTTCAATTCCACATACCTGTTTAATGGCTCTGTGGTAACATTCAATCCCCCAATGAATTGAATGTAATGCCTTAAATTCAACCCTAGTAATTGCAATTAGTGCATCTTCTTCTGCTTCTGGTAAAAATATGATATACTATCTTGGCTCTCCGTTTTTGTTCGCGAAGCGTCTCCCCTTGGGAGAAGACTTTTTGAAATACTTTCACTTTCCCAAAACTTTTTAGATGCACTGGTTGAGCCTTCTTCGGGTATTTCTAGATTTTGGACTTGGGTATAATCTCGACCATTGATGGAACATGAGCGGTTTTTAGCTATGCCCATAAAAAGCCCTAATCCCTTATCTCTAATAAATCTTAGGTTTTCGCGGCTTGAATACCAAGCGTCTGTAGTCACAGTATAAGGTTGCATTCCCCAAGCCAAAACTTCTGTAATCATTTCTCTTAAATAATCATTTTTAGTTTTACCTTCCAGTTTGTTGTAGATGCGATAATTCACAGGTACAGATTTACCCGATGGGTCGGTGTAGTACAATGTTATTAACTGAATACCCTTGACTACACGATGATGTTTTCCTGACCAAAAATAACCGATTAATTGTGTTAGATTTGGGTCACTATAAGGCTTGTCAATCACTGTATCGTCGTAACTTATGTTCCACCGCTCAAATTGATATGTGGTCTTAACTCGATAAATAAATCCTTGGGTTCATACTGCTCCCGTAACAAAAATCTATTGACACTATCATGAGATAAATCTTCCAGAATTCTTGCCAAACGTACACATCCTGGGTATTTTGATTCTGCCAGGAGAAATAGAGTGTAAGTGTTCAAGTCACACTTTGCTGTTGATGGCTTAGTAGTAGCTCTGATAATCCCAACCCCAGATAGAGCAACATAGGTATTATCCGTTTTTTGCAGCCCCTAAGGATTAGCGATCGCATCTGTCTTTCTTGATTACTTCTAACGCATAGCTTGCACTCCTTGTCAATCCATAAGTCCTAAAAAAATTCTCTGAAGTTGTTGGAGAAACGGTTTCAGCCATTGCGTGGCGGCTGGTGACAGCTGCGCTACTTTCCCCCATCAAGGAAGCTTGACTAGCTAACGATGTCAACCTCCTCAATGGTGGGCGGCTAGGCAAAAAGCTCGGAAGTCTTCTCCATCAGCGCGGTGCCTTCAATTCATGGGCAGGCAGCCTACAAGCGAGCCAATCAGGCTTACAGCATGGGAAGCACGCGGGGACGAGATCCGGTCGGGAAGGCTGCGTCGATTCGATCGAGTTCGGTTTGGGTCAGATTGAGTTCCCCGGCTCCCGCGTTTTCAGCGGCGTGTTCGGGGTTGGATGCTTTGGGGATTGCGAAGAGCGAGGAATGCCGCACCAGAAATCGGAGCGCGACTTGGCGAGGGGTGGCGTTATGGGCGGCGGCGATTTCCTGTAGTACGCGACCTGCGGTTGTGCGCGAGCTGGGAAAATCCCCATGACCGAACGGGCTGTATGCGACTACGGCGACCCCATGCTTCTCACACCAGGGGATCACAGCGTGTTCGATCGCTCTCTCTCTCAAATGGTAAAGGACTTGATTGCAGACGAGAGAACCCTCGCCAGCGATCTTCTGGACTGCTTCAAGGTCAGGCACATCGAAGTTGCTCACGCCCCAGCAGAGAATCTTCCCCTCGCGCTGAAGCTGCTCGAAGGCAGCGATCGTCTCCTCCAGTGGGTGTTAACCGCGCCAGTGCAACAGATAAGAGTCCAGCCGATCGGTATGAAGTCGAGCGAGCGATTTCTCGCAGGCTACGATCGTCCCTCTCCGAGAAGCATTTCCAGGAAGAACCTTGGAAACCAGGAAAACCCGATCGCGTCGTCCAGCGATCGCCTCGGCGACCACCTCCTCGGCACTGCCGTACATCTCCGCCGTGTCGATATGGGTCATGCCGAGATCGAGTCCTTGGCGCAAAGCGGCGATCGCAGAGGCGCGGTCACCGTTGTCGATGTACCAGGTTCCTTGACCGATCGCTGCCACCTCGCGCTGCGTGGAACCAAATCGATGCTGTTCCATACCTGTCCTCCTGATTAACGCTCCGAGTCCTCACACTATCTGCCGTACCTGCCCTGCATGGCTGAACAGCTCGATCATTTCCCGGTTGAAGGCTGGGATGTCGTCTGGCTTGCGGCTCGACACGAGGTTGCTATCAACTACAACTTCCTGATCTACCCACTGGGCACCTGCGTTCTGGAGATCGGTCTTGAGCGACGGCCACGAGGTGAGCCGCCGTCCGCGCACCACATCTGCCTCGATCAGAGTCCAAGGTCCGTGGCAGATCACCGCTACTGGCTTGTCAGTATCGAAGAAGGACTTTATAAACTCGATCGCCTTAGCTTTAGTCCGAAGTTGATCTGGATTGGCAACACCACCGGGAAGCAGGAGGGCATCATAGTCGGCTGGATTTACTTTATCGAGGGGGACATCTACCGGGAAAAAATCCCCTTTGTCATAATGGTTCCAGCCCTGAACGCGATCGCTCTTAGGTGAAATGATGTGGGTTTGAGCACCTGCTGACTCAAGGGCTTGCTTGGGTTGAGCCATTTCAACTTGCTCAAAGCCATCTGTAACCAGAATGGCAACTTTCTTATTTGTGAGATCTTCTGTCATCTCTACCTCCTAAAGTGTTGGCTAGACTTGGTTTTTTCGTGTTCTTGTGGGGTTTTAGGCAGCCTGACCTGGCTTGAGCACGATCTTGATACAGTTGTCCTTCTTGTGCTTGAAAATTTCGTAGCCGTGCGGTGCTTGTTCTAGCGGCAGACGATGGGTGATTACAAAAGATGGGTCGATATCGCCATTTTGGACGCGATCGAGTAACGGGCGCAAGTACCTATGAACGTGCGTTTGTCCCGTTTTAAATGTTAAGGCTTTGTTCATGGCAGCACCCATCGGTATCTTGTCTACAAAGCCGCCGTAAACACCAGGAATTGACACAGTGCCACCTTTGCGACAGGCAACAATCACTTGCCTTAGGGCAGTAGGTCGGTCGGTTTCCATACGCACGGCTTGCTTTACTTGGTCGTAAAACGCATCAGGACCCGTACCGTGGGCTTCCATTCCCACAGCATCCATGCAAGCATCTGGACCGCGCCCACCGGTCATATCTTTGAGGGCTTCACCCACCTCGACTTCCTCATAGTTAAGGACTTCTGCCTTGCCGTCTTTCGCCATCTGTAGGCGTTCGGGAACTCGATCAATAGCAATGACGCGCTCGGCACCTAGCATATATGCACTTCTAATGGCAAACTGTCCGACTGGACCGCAGCCCCAGATCGCTACAGTATCTCCTGGCTGGATATCGCAGTTTTCCGCTGCCATATAGCCAGTGGGGAAGATATCCGTCAGAAACAGGACTTGTTCGTCTGTTAGTCCATCAGGAATCTTGAATAAACCGACATCGGCAAAGGGAACGCGGGCATATTCAGCTTGACCTCCAGCATAGCCACCCATCATATGGGAGTAGCCGAAAAGACCAGATGGAGAATAACCCATGAGTTTTTCCGGTATCCAGGCGTTGGGGTTGGAGTTATCGCACAGCGACCACAAATCTTTTTGACAAAAGAAACAGGAGCCGCAGGAAATGGTAAAGGGGACGACAACGCGATCGCCTATCTTCACATTCTTGACGGCACTGCCTAGCTCGACGACCTCCCCCATAAATTCATGACCAAGGATGTCGCCCTTTTCCATCGTGGGGATGTAACCGTCATAAAGATGTAAATCAGAACCGCAAATCGCCGTTGACGTGATTTTAACAATCGCATCACGCGGATTGATGATTTTTGGATCGGTTACTGTATCAACTCGTACATCGTTAGCGCCGTGCCAGCAAACTGCTTTCATTGTTTTTCCTTTTTTGTTAATTGAACGACTATTAACTATTAGCCAGTCTTCTATGAGCCATTTCAGGGCAGCAAGAGAACTTTTACGCACCCGTCTTTTTTGTGTTTGAAAAGCTCGAAGCCTTGTTTGGCTTCTGCTAGGGGCAAGCGATGTGTGAATACAGCAGATGGATCGACTTCGCCCGCCACAATGCTCTCCAGCAACCTCGGCATATACTTCTGCCCGTGCATTTGTCCGGTTTTAAGCGTCAAGCCTTTGTTCATGAAAGCACCCATCGGCATCTTGTCTACAAAGCCAGCGTAAACGCCCATGATTGACAGGGTGCCGCCTTTGCGACAAGCAAGCATTACTTGCCGCAGCACGGTAGGGCGATCGGTTTCTAGTCCGACTTTCTGCTTCGCTTCATCGTAGAATCCTTCCAGCCCCATACCGTGTGCTTCCATTCCCACTGCATCAATACAAGCATCGGGACCGCGACCACCTGTCATTTCTTTTAGGGCTTCGCCAGCATCGACTTCCTCATAGTTGATCGTTTCCGCTTTAGCGAAGTCCTTAGCCAGTTGCAGGCGGTGGGGAACTCGATCGATACCAATCACGCGCTCTGCACCCAACATATAGGCGCTACGCATGGCGAATTGTCCGACCGGACCACAACCCCAGACTGCGACGATATCTCCACGCTGAATATTACATAAATCTGCTCCCATGTAGCCGGTGGGAAAGGCATCGGTGATCGGCAGCAGTTTTTCATCGGGAATGTCTTGGGGAAGTTTGAGAGCGCCGAAATCAGCGAATGGCACGCGCACGTATTCCGCGTCGCCACCAGCATAACCACCAAACAAGTGTGAGTAGCCATAGATACCCGACGTACCAAAGCCAAACAACTTCTCCTGCATCCAAGCGTTGGGGTTGGAGTTATCGCACAGCGACCACATCTGCTTTTGGCAGAAGAAACACTGACCGCAGCCGATCATCGAAGAAACAGCTACGCGATCACCCTTTTGCAATTGCTTGACTTCGCTACCAGTTTCAACAACTTCCCCCATAAACTCGTGACCAAGAATGTCACCCGGTTGCATCGTCGGAATGTAGCCATCGTAGAGGTGCAAGTCAGAACCACAAATGGTTGTTGATGTAACTTTGAGGATGGCATCGCGCGGGTTGAGGATTTTTGGATCTGGCACTGTTTCCACCCGTACATCGTTAGCGCCGTGCCAGCAAACTGCTTTCATAATCTTTAACCTCCCTTTGGTTGACCTTCTATTGTTGCAATCTCGCCTGCTTCCATCAGCATTTTGAAGCGGCGTAAATCATCTCCAATCTGCTGTTCTGGTTCTTCGCCGAAGAGTTTGGCAAACACAGATGCAATCGCACCACCAGGCGGGTTATATTCCGTGACGACCTTTACCTCTGTACCGCGATTGGCGGGTGCTGGCTGGAAGCGGACAGAACCAGAGTTATCAACATCTGCACCTTCAACCGAAGCCCAAGCAATCAATTCGTTTTCCCGATCTTCAATGATGTCTGCATCCCATTCAACACTTCCACCTAACACCCCACTGGTCGTCCAGTGCGATCGCTTATTATTGTGTACTTTTACGTCTTTGAGATGCTTCATGAAGCGCGGCAAGTTCCCAAAGTTATGCCAAAAGCGGTAGAGTTCCTCTGCTGGTTTGTTAATCGTTACCGTCTTTTCAACTTTAATTGGTTGGCTCATGTCTATTGTCTCCCGTGCTTGCTGTATGGTGCTTTGTTTATCGCAGTTTGGACAAATTTGTTTGTCCAAACCCTAATACCAGGAGCGGAGAACAGTGTAGAATAAAAGCTTATTAGCGAGAGGCATGTAGAAGTCTCTTGAAAAAATTTACCCTTCGTATCAGCCTTCTAGACTACTAAAAAAATTAACTACTACAAATCAACACCTGAACCTTAAAGCTTTCAACTAAACCTAACCTCTAACTAAAGAATGAGATTGGTGTTAAGTTAGTTGGTTCTCGCTTGTATCTTGGCGTAATGCTAGGGAAGCTGTCACTTATTGCAATCTAGACATTCAAACATAACTAGACAAGTGTTTCACTCAAGGATTTTTAGATGCTTAACTTTGCCGAGAATGTCTTCTTTTAGGCAAAGTATACTGGGAGTAGGCTCCCCAGCATGAGGCTTTGACCTATGCTAATTCATCCCGCTTCACTTCCCTTTAAGGCAATGCACATAGTCCATTTCCTGTCAATGCGTAAGTCCTAGTAAAATCCAAGCCAAAGCATTCACATTCATCCACCAGACAGCTTTGTGAAACTTCACCTTCAAGGATGTAAGCAAAACCAACCCTTGAGGCAACCCTATTAACATTCCCACTGCTGTTGCCAGCCAAATCACTCCCAAAAATGCTGTGATTGAATCTAATTCTTTTTGTGTAAGTGCGATGGTTTAAAGTGCGATCGCGCTCACGAATAATACTAGCAACCATCCAAAAAAGCATCCAATTGTTGTCGCTAGTACCCACAAAATAGAGTTACGCATGTAACGACGTAACACTAACCATTGAGCAACTCCTAATATTAGTCCTTGAAATACACCCAGTAAGATTAAAACTATCTGTGAATTTTGATTATCATAAGTGGGAAATCTTGTACCTACAAATACAATTATCCCTAAACCCAATAATTCTGCTATGAAGTTTGCTAACACCCATTTTTCAAATAAGACAAAACTACGTTTGTTGTGCAAACCAAAATTATTATTATTTACTATTTGCATTGCCTTATCCCTGATTTCAATCCTATCAAAACTTTTTAGAGTAAAATCGATGAGTCGTTCTTATGTGAAGACAAGCTATAGAAAAATATTTTTTTGTACTTTTAATAAATTCACAAACTTCAAAATCAAGTATTACTTCTTTTCACTTAATGCCATCCATATCAACCATAACCACCCAATAGGGGAAGAAAATAATCCAAAGCCAATAACTACGAGAATTAGAAAAATTGTAAATAAACAAGGAGGTACAAGTAACATTGTTAGTAGAGCAATTAAAAAATTAGTTCTTCGGACAATCAATACAAAAATCCAAATGAATACTAAGCTTGCTATCCCTAGAGAGACAACAACATCAATATATTTTTGTAGCAAAGCTTCCCAATAATTAGTATTTCGAGTTCCAACTATAAAATGACCTATCGATGCTAATGCTGGGGGAATAAGTGATAAGCTACCAAACCCAAAAATATTAAAGTTATAATTTTCATCTGCACAAGCATACAAATACGATATTGCCAAGATAATTCCGATGATTCCTAATATGAATAAAATTATTAGTGTTGCAATCATATTTGATTTATTCTCCTTTGTATAACTATATGTGAATCAAATAATTTGGGAAAGATAAAGGTGAAAATCCTTTATCTTTTTCCCAACATTAAACTCTCTTATAACTTCCAAGCAGCCCCAATTTTCCAAAGAGTTCCACCACCATTGGTGAAATAAGTCCCATCACCGTAGAGAACTATATTTTGACTAATTGCTCCTTCTGCACCAGCTTGCAAAACAGCACCCGTACCCAAAGAAACAGAAGAATTGCCATCACTTAGAGAAACAGCAGAACCACCAATACCTGCATAGATATTTGCATTTTTACTAATGCCAACATCGTAGGTGACAGTAGGAATAAGTAGATATCCAGACCCAACGGAAGAACAGTTACGTCAGATTGCGGAAATATTATTTCCTAACCGTAGAAACTATCCGCCAGACTTTCTTAAAGATGTTCTTAGTAGATTACAAAATATTGCTCATTTTATCAGAGAAGAACGTATTCGAGTCAGGCAAGGAATAAAATCAGTAAATTCGCAGGAACATTGGGATACAATTCCTGAAAAAAATCATCATAGTAGGGAGGAAGAATCAGAGTTTTCTGGATTATATAATTCTTACTTTGACAGATGTTTTGCTAGTGCTGTCAAAAAAGTAATTGAAACAATAATTACATATTTTCAAGCCAAGAGAGCTGCTAAATATCAAAAGAAATTAAAGAATTTTGTCGAAGCACTGCATTTATTTCACTGTGAAGGAGTTCCCATGACAGAAATTGCTCCTCGTTTAAATTTAATTGACCAACCTTATGTTAGCCGTTTGTTGGAATTGAAAGGTTTACGTAATGATATTGGTCGTAACACTTCATTGTGTTTGGAACAATGTATTTTCAAATTAATTCAATCTCAATTTGATGATGATTTACCTCCAGATTGGAAATTAAAAGTACAAACTTTTATAGACAAGGAAATTAAAACTGTGATTCAAGAAGCAGAACAAGAAGCAAGAAACGGACAAAGGCAAACGATGAATAGTAAAATGGCTAGAACTATTTGTGAATATGTTTGCCACTATTTAAATAGTAGTAGAGGATAGTATGAATAATATTGATGATTTAATTGATGACTTATTTGATTTTTCAGAGAATATTGAAACTATAGAGTTAGAACCGGAACAATGCGAAAATGCTTTACAGATTAGTCAAGAGATGAGGATAGAGGGAAAACAATGGCAGGTTTACCTTCAAGCTTTGGCTTTATTTGCGTTTGCAGAATGGCTGGAGAAACGAGAACCATCACTTTCTATTTATCGCACTATCCAGCAACAAATATCTCCAATATTCAAACCTGAATATGCCAGTTTAATTGATGCTGTTTATAGTTTACAAGTTGGTGAGTTTAAAGTTTGTTTAATTCCCATTGTTTCCTTTAGTGAGGATGAAGTTACGATTCCGAGAGCAGTAGTTGATATACCAGAATTTAATAATCATTTTTATATAGTCATTGCGGTAGAGGAAGAATTAGAAGTTGCTGTTATTAAAGGATTTATTATTTATCAAGATTTAATTAATTATCTATCAGAATTTCAATTAGAGAGAGATTGGACTTATCAATTGCCTTTAACTTTATTTAATCAGGAAGTTGACGAATTATTAATGTACTTACAATGTTACTCACCTGCAATTATACCTTTACCAGCAGTTCCGAATAATCGTCAAAGCATTCTCGCTCAAATGCAGAGGCAACTTGTGAATATATTACCTCAACTAAATAACCGTCAACTCTGGGAAGTTTTAACTTGGGAACAGGGTGTAGCTATTCTTACAAATCCTGAATTAGTGAAATGGTTATATGATAATTCCGAAGTAAATTCTCAAATATCTGCTTTGCATTTATCAGATTTTATCCAAATGATAAGTCCGCAAGTGGTAAATGTTCAACGTTGGTTAGATAACCAAATTGATGATGTGATGCAAGCATTCTCTTGGCAAATGTCACCGATACGGGGACAATTATCAAATGCGCTTCCAAGTCCAATACGTGAATCCTCAAATTTAAGCCAAGAGTTAGAAGGTATTCTCGCAGAAATTAGACGTAATCTCGAAATTCCGAATATAGCTACTTACGGGAGGGGAATTAGGAATTGCACCAGGGGTTGCATTATCAATGCAAGAAATAGAAGGTTCGCTTAAAATAGCTAGGAAAAGAGGATTGCAATTTGCTATTTTTAATTCTTGCAATGGAATTAATATTGCTGAATTTTTGATTAATTTGGGGTTGAGTCAAGTTGCAGTGATGCGGGAACCCATTCACGATCAAGTTGCACAGATATTTAATGATCAAAAAGGAACTGAGGAAATTTGGACGGATAAACCTGTATTTTTTTGGCGAGGTGTTGGGGTTACGCAAATTGATATCTTTGAAAGGGGTAATGATGAAGTTTTTGCCACCTTAAAAGTCAAAGAAGGGTTAACAAAGATTAAATATAATGGCAAACCATTGCAACCAGGGCAGTCTTATGCATGGCAGATTACTGCGGAAAAAGTCAGGGGACTCCCCATCAAAGACTCTGGTTCTAATTTTACAATGATGGGTAATAAAGAAAGAGCTAGTATCACAGATGACTTGACAAAGTTGGAAGCAACGCTCAAAAAGAAAGGAGCTAATGTAGAAAAAATTGCTCTGGAGAAAGCTGATTATTTCGCTAAGAAAGAAATGTGGACAGATGTATTAGAACAGCTTTACTCTGTGCAAAATCCATCACCACAATTGATGGATACTATCAAGAACATTGAAGGACATAACTTTTGTAATCCAAAACAGGCTGCGGTTTCTACGTTGCCCTAGCTTCTGAATAAAATTTTTTACACAAGTCCCCCTGATATGTGAGATATGTATTAGGGGGTAGTTATTACGGCTTATGGGGTTGTAGTTTTACGGAGATGCGATTACATAAATTTGTCCTGATTATTTTTAGTGCTTTATTGCTTAGTGTGTCGCAACCTTGGTGGTTTAGTTTTTCTCCTGTGTTTGGGAAGTCTGCGATGGTAGCGCAGACTAGGGATGGACGCAAAGCAGAAGCTGATAGTTTACTCAAGCAAGGTATACAGCAGTTTCAAACAGGTCAAGTTGAGACAGCCTTACAATCTTGGCAACAAGCGCTAATTATTTATCGGGAAATTAAAGACCGTAAAGGTGAGGGTGGGGTACTGACAAATCTTGGTGTTACCTACCATGCTTTGGGAGACTACACCAAAGCCATTGATTACCATCAACAAAGCTTGGCGATCGCACGAGAAATTAAAGACCGTAAAGGTGAGGGTACAGCGCTGGGAAATCTTGGTATTGCCTACAAAAACTTGGGAGATTACCTCAAAGCCATTGAGTACCATCAACAAAGGTTAGCGATCGCACAGGAAATTAAAGACCTTCTAGGCGAGGGCAAGGCACTGGGAAATCTCGGTTTTGCGTACCATAACTTGGGAAATTATCCAAAAGCCATTGAGTACCATCAACAAAGTTTGGCTATTCAACGAGAAATTAAAGACCGTCTAGGCGTGGGTACATCACTGGGAGGTCTTGCTAATGTCTACAAGGACTTGGGAGAATACCCCAAAGCTATTGATTACTATCAACAAAGCTTGGCGATTCAACGAGAAATTAAATATCGTCTAGGTGAGGGTCAAACTCTGGGAGGAATTGGTAATATCTACAATTCCTTGGGAGACTACCCCAAAGCTATTGATTATCAACAACAATGGTTGGCGATCGCACGAGAAATTAAAGACCGTCTAGGTGAGGGTACAGCGCTGGGAAATCTTGGTATTACCTACAAGAACTTGGGAAATTATCCAAAAGCCATTGAGTACCATCAACAAAGTTTGGCTATTCGACGAGAAATTAAAGACCGTCTAGGCGAGGGGACATCACTAGGAGGTCTCGCTAATGTCTACAATGACTTGGGAGATTACTCCAAAGCTATTGATTACCATCAACAAAGCTTGGCTATTCAACGAGAAATTAAAGACCGTCTAGGCGAGGGGACATCACTGGGAGGTCTCGCTAATGTCTACAATGACTTGGGAGATTACTCCAAAGCTATTGATTACCATCAACAAAGCTTGGCTATTCAACGAGAAATTAAATATCGTCTAGGTGAGGGTACAGCGCTGGGAAATCTTGGTATTACCTACAAGAACTTGGGAGATTACGCCAAAGCCATTGAGTACTATCAACAAAGCTTGGCGGTCGCACGAGAAATTAAAGACCGTCTAGGTGAAGGTAATTCACTGGGAAATCTCGGTGTTGCCTACAATTCCTTGGGAGACTACTCCAAAGCTATTGAGTATTATCAAAAAAGCTTGGCTATTCAACGAGAAATTAAAAACCGTCGAGGTGAGGGCAAGGCACTGGGAAATCTCGGTATTGCCTACGAGAACTTGGAAGATTACGCCAAAGCCATTGATTACCATCAACAAAGCTTGACTATTCAAAGAGAAACTAAAGATCGTCTAGGTGAGGGTAATTCACTGAACAATCTAGGACTTGCTTTCTACAGACAAGGCAATCTCATTTTAGCCGAGAGTAACCTGATTGAAGGCATAAAAGTTTACGAATTTCTCCGAGGTCGAGAATTAAAAGATAGTGATAAAGTCTCAATTTTTGAAACGCAACGTAATACCTATCGCACTTTACAACAAGTTTTTATTGCTGAGAATAAAACTGATAGAGCTTTAGAAATCGCCGAACGCGGAAGAGCGCGTGCTTTTGTCGAATTACTTACGTCCCGGTTATCTGCCAACCCTAAAGAACAATTCCCCACACCATCTAATATTGTTGAGATTAAACAAATTGCCGAATCACAAAATACTACTTTTGTCCAATATTCGATTATTTATAATGAATTCAAAGTAGCAGGTAAACGACAAGTCAAGGAATCTGAATTTTATATTTGGGTGATTAAGCCTACAGGAGAAATCAACTTTCGCAAAGTTGACCTCAAACCCCTGTGGCAAAAAGAAGATACCTCTCTCGGAGACCTAGTTGAAAATATCCGTGACTCTATAGGAGTAAGCGATCGCAATATTTTCACACGAACCAATTCCACCAGCCATTCCACCACAACCAAACGCGACCAATTTGCAATCAAAGTTTTCCCTTCTCCCGAAGATGACCCCAGCAAAGACTTACAAAAGCTCCACAGCATATTAATCGAACCCATAGCTGACCTTCTCCCCACCAATCCAGACGATCGCGTGATTTTTGTCCCGCAAGATGAATTATTCCTGGTTCCTTTCCCCGCACTATTAGACCAAAAGGGTAAATACCTGATTGAAAAACACACAATTTTAACGGCTCCATCAATACAGGTATTAGAGTTAACTCGACAGCAAAAGCAAAAAAAACCAACTTTCCCCTGCTTCTGATACTCTCATAGTCGGTAATCCCACTATGCCGAGTGTTAGTCCCAAAATTGGGGATGAACCGCAGAAGTTAGCAGACTTACCAGGAGCCAAACTTGAAGCAGATGCGATCGCTAAATTATTGGGTACAAAAGCACTCACTGGTGATGCTGCAAATAAAGCCGCAGTTCTATCAAGAATACCCCAAGCTAAAATTATCCATCTCGCTACCCACGGTATTCTCAATAATTTCCAAGCTTTAAAAAGTGCGATAGCATTAGCTCCTTCCGAAGGAAGGCTCGCTTTAGCTGCCACTGCTAACAATAACGATAACGCCTTACTCACCGCCGAGGAAATACTCGACTTGAAACTCAAAGCAGATTTAGTCGTCCTCAGTGCTTGCGATACAGGTCGGGGACGCATTACTGGTGATGGGGTAATTGGCTTATCGCGATCGCTATTTATTGCTGGAACTCCCAGCGTTATCGTTTCCCTTTGGGCTGTTCCCGATGCACCTACTGCTGAACTGATGACGGAGTTTTATAAGAATTTATACAAAAATAAAAACAAACTTGACAAAGCGCAGGCATTACACATGGCAATGCTGAAAATGAAAGACAAGTATTCTGATAGTCCGAGAAAGTGGGCTGCATTTACGCTGATTGGCGAATCTGAGTAAATAGGAGGGTTTAGGAAGGTTTGGTTTGCGGTGAAATTTTTACATAAGTTCCTGATGCTGGAGATATATGTGTATAAAGTTTGGAGTATAGAAGATGAAAGTTAAATACTTATCTCTCAGCGCTGCTGTCGTTGCTTTAAGTTTAGTAGGGACAATTTCTACTGCAAAATCAGAGGCGATCGCTAAGATTTCTATAGACAAAAATGTAGGCAATAATTTTTCAGTTAAGACTTTAGAAATCGTACCAAATCAAACATTACTTTTAGCACAATCAAATGCTGATGAGTTATTAGAGCAGTGTGTTAAGCGATATCAATCAAAAGAGTATGAGCGAGCATTGAATAGTTGCACTAAAGCAATAGAAGCTGATGGAGACAACGATAATGCTTACTTAATTAGGGGTACAAGTAAATTTATTTTAGGAGATAAGACGGGTATTCAAGATATTAATAAAGCATTAGCGATAAATCCCGATTCTGAACAAGGATACTATATACGCGCTTTAGTTAGGGCGATAACTGGGGATGTAAAAGGAGCAACTGAAGATTCTAATCGCTTTTTAGCTCTCAATAACTATTCTGTTGATGGGTATTCTGTTCGAGCTATGGTGATGCTGCTTATTGATGACTATAAGCAAGCAATAGAAAATGCTAGCCAAGCAATACAAAAAAATTCCGAAAATGCTAACGGATATACCATGCGAAGTTTTGCCTATATTCTTTCAGGTAATGATAAACAAGCGAGTGAAGATATCGAAAAAATTATCAAAATTGCTTCAGAACCTGGTGCTTACTTTTTTAGAAGTATCATTCGCGTTCAAAGAGGAGATAACAAAGGAGCGATGGAAGACTTAAATCTAGCGATAAATCAAAAATTTGATGAAGCTTCCGTCTATGCACAACGAGCTAATGTTCGCGTTCAGATGGGAGATACAAAAGGAGCTATAGAAGATTTGAATAGGGCAATAAAGAAAGATAAAGATGTAGGATATTTCCGAAATAATCTCGGATTTATTTATGGTCGAGCAGGCGATATTAAAAAGGCATTTTAAAACTATGAGAAAGCCTTAAGTAATTATCAAAAATCTAATATTTTTAAGGGTTTTCAATCACCTTTAAGCAAAATTTTTGAAAAAAGTGCTATCAAAATCTCGCCGTTCTTTTGGGAGGTGAAAGATTCACAAGATGCACTGGGATATTTAAACCGTGGTATGTCTCGCGCTCTACTTTTAGGAAATAAGCAAGAAGGGATTGCTGATTTACAAGTTGCTGCTAATTTATTCCGAGAGCAGGGTAAACAAGATGAGGCGAAAAAAGTCAATGAGATGATTAATAAAATTAATAGTTAATCAGGGTTAAATCTGTTGATTTGGTTGTTTGAATTTTTCCTATTTTGATTTATGGAGTGGTGATTTTATGAAGATGGGGCTGCGAAGATTGATTGTAATTTTTGTTATTGCTTTATTACTTTGTATCTCGCAGCCTTTTTGGTTGAGTTTTCCTATGATTTTTGGTAGTTTTGTAGTTGTGGGACAGACAAATGATGAACGAAAAGTAGAAGCAGAAAGTCTATTACAGCAAGGCATACAACAGCATAACAAAAATCAATATGAAGCTGCATTACAGTCATTTCAACAGGCTTTTGTAATTGCCAAGGAAATCAAGAATCGCAAATTGCAATCTGATATCATTGGTTTAATATCATCAAGTCAAAGACAAAATGATAGTCGTATAGCGAAAATATATGAACTAATCGATAAAAGCTTTGTTATGAATGCTAATAGTCAATTTAAATCAGCCATTGAATTAAATCAACAAGCACTTAAAATATCTCAGGAAATAAAAGAACCTATTAGCAAAGCGATCGCACTAAATCATATAGGCATTGGCAATGTTTTTCTGGGAAATTATGATAAAGGTATTGACTATATTGAGCAGTCTTTATCTCTTGCACGTAAAAATAGTGACCCCCTCATTGAAAATCAAGCATTAGGTAATTTGGGAATTGCTTATCGTAGAAAGGGAGATTATCTAAAAGCAATTGATTATCTTCAACAGCAACTAGCGATCGCAAGGGAAATTGAAGACCATATAGGTGAATTAAAGGTATTAGCGAATTTAGGGAATATGTATAAAAATCAGGAAGATTGCGAACAAGCTATTAGCCATTACGAACAGTCTTTAGCAATAGCAAAAGAAATTCCTGACCGCCAAAGTGAAGGAATGGCAATAGGTAGTATCTGAATTTGTTATGCGAATATAGGAATTTATGGAAAAGCTATTGAACTAATACCTGGACTTTAGACTAAAAAAGGCGATCGTTAGGTGATGGGAGTGCAAAAAAAAACCAAGGGATGCCTGTAAGAACAGACACCCCCGTAGTGGAAGATGAAAGAAGCACAACCAACGTTCATCTACCG
>JBIPDF010000011.1:0-289992 GCA_044006015.1 Heteroscytonema crispum UTEX LB 1556 | reverse complement strand
TAACAAATTTTTACCGTGTATTACATGGAGAAAGAATTTTTCCACTTTTTTGCGAAGCATAAAATGGATATCTGCTTTGTGAAGCATAAAGTGAGCTAAAAGCCCATTTTTTCATTCAAGTCACAGCGCCCTAGAATTAAAGCCTAGGACTAAAGGATAGTGTTGGCTAAAAACCTGGGTCGGCAGGCTTTGTTCGTGTAGCCCCAGACGCTCGCGTCTGGGGTGGTTGTAAGGCATTTTCTACTTGATTAGCACTTTGGTACTATTTAATTGAGAAAATCTGATGATATTTTAGGCACGCTGCACGCCAGACAGAATTAAAGCGATCGCCTGTTGTATGTGTAATTCCAGCATTTGCTTGCCCAGCATTCGCTTACCGGGGAAAAGATGCTGCATTCCTTCGCGACTGATAAAGTAAAAAAACACAGATGCCGATGATGTCATTGGCTGTGAAACAAGGCTCTAGAGAACGAAAGCTACCATCTGCAACTGATCGCTCTAAAATAGCGATCAGTTGTGCATCAATGTTTTGAATCTTTGCACCCTTGTAATACTCGCCTTGGTTTTGCAGTGCTTCATAGCACATAATTAAAGGCCAGTTGGGATTTTTCACTAAGTTAGAAAGAAGACACCGCACAAATTGCTCTAGGGCGGTTTGTGGGGGTAAATGTTCCAAGTCAAGCTCTTGTATTGGGCGAAAATATGTGTTAAAGCCTTGTTTTAGCACCGCCTGGTACAAACCCTCTTTACTATTGAAATAGTAGTAAACCATCGCTTTTGTCACGCCAGTATGAGATGCGATCGCTTCAATACGCGCATTCGCAAGACCATGTTGAGCAAATTCTTCTACTGCTGCATCTAGAATCTCAGCCTGGGTTGCTTGGGAGTCACGAGATGCGCGTTTTACTTTGCTTGAGCGAACCACAGGTACAGCAACTTTTAACTAACCTTCACGTTAATTAGCATAAACGCGAGCATTATTGTCTGTCAAAGCCAGCCGCCTGCACAACACTTTTGCTGATGTTGACACAGGGAAAAAATAGAGGACTAAAGCTGCGCGTCACAATCAAAAGCTAATTGTAGGGTGGGCAGTGCCCACCCTACCCGCTACGCGCATCATATTTTTGTTCAAGATTGGCTAACGCCCATTCCTGAGTTAATTGCCGCAACCGATGAAGCCAGTATTCTCAAAACTGAGCTTTGCGATCGCATACCCATTCGAGATTGGGGCTTTTCAAACATCACGTTGCTGGGAGATGCCGCACACCCTACACTACCAACTATCGGACAAGGTGCGTGCATGGCACTTGAAGATGCGCTTGTCCTTACCAAGTGTTTGCTAGAACAATCACATCCTGCGATGCCTTTGGCGCTGCACTTTGTGCAGAACGCGTTTCGTCAATATGAATCCCTGAGGTTTGCTCGCACCAAAATGATAGTCGAAGAATCTTTAAATTCAAAGCAAATGCTTCTAATAGAGAATTCTATTACTATGGCACTAAGAAATACATTGCTGAAATTGTTGCCCAATCAACTCTTTGAAAATAAGATGAAAGCCATTCACGCTTACAGAGCCTAAGCGCCTAATTAATTTACTACAATTAACAATTAACAATTAACTCTCGATAGCTTTTTCGCCATTTGTCGAGGCTATTAATAGATATTGACTTCGTGATAACATTCACATCATTTCCTCGCCAATTAATTTCCGTATCTGTTGTGAAAACTCCACATTCTAATTGTTCTAGCTGAATATTCCAGTATTGGCTAAATCTATCTTTTAAAGTTCTAACTTGCTCAAATACCTTGTTTCTATGCTTATTTCTTCTTTTTCTTTCCGTTGCACCTGTAGCTTCAGTATCAATAAATTTAGTTTCAATTAAAAACAGATTTCTTTGATATGTAAGATAAACAAAATCACATTTACCCAAATCTGTATAATCGGCAATTGGAGACTTTTCAAATAAAAGTAATTCCGAACAAAAAGGAAATAAATTTTGAATATTTAAATATAGATAAGCTTGCAATAGAAGTTCTTTGTCATAAGGAAATCCTACAACTCCTTCAAAAAATCTTTTGATGTCTTTTTGACTTTGGGGTTGTATTTTTTTGCAATACGCAACAAATTTATTTAATTCTTCTTCGGCGGTCAAACTTTGATTCCTTCCCATAGTTAGTGCAAAATATTCATGGCATAAAAAGATACCACGAATCCCAGGGAAATTTCAACCGAGTAAGTAACTAAAAAAACTATTCAATCAGCGACCGCCTACGTCAATCTACTGATAAGCAAGCCATCTGCGGAGATGGGGAGAGGGGGGCTAGGGGCCCCTACGAAGTGGGGAGAGGGGGAAATGGGGAGAGGGGGGATGGGGAAAGGGGGGGCTACCGGTCCCCACGAAGTGGGGAGAGGGGGAAATGGGGAGACAAGCAAGACTTGGGAGAGGGGGGAGACAAGGGAGAGGAATTGCTTTCTTATCCTCCTTATCCCCCCCACACCCGTCCCCCCACACCCGTCGCCCCTTGTCTCCTAATCTGACACTCCAGCCATTAAATACTGGTAAGCGGTTTTACTAGAGCGCGAAATCCGGCGTCATTCAAAGCTTGAAAGGCTGTAAGAGAATCTTGCACCCAAAATTGCCGTCCAAAACGGACTAGTTGACGGGAATTTCCCGCTTGAATAACGCCGATGACTGGAACTTTTGCTTTTTCTCCTGACTGTTGTTGCAAAACTGTTCTTAAACGATGCTGTTCTTCAATTATGGTTGCTTGTTGGGGATTTAATTCCACCATTACCATTTCTACTGTTTCCAATCGTTCTGCATCGTCAACAATAAATTGAGTTTGGTCATCGCGTCGGTCTACTTTACCCCAAATAATCAACCTCGCATCAACTTGCAATAGCGAACTAATCAGTTCATAATTTTTAGGAAAGACTACAGCTTCCGATTGTGCGGTCAAATCTTCAATTTGTAAAATTGCCATCGGATCGCCTTTTTTGGTCATCATTTTTTTGACGCCATTTAAGATGACAACCGCACAAATATTTGCTTCTTCTCTTTGTTCGCCAATCTGCGAAAGATTAACCGGTGCCAAAACTCGCGCTGATTGCCTTACCGATTTTAACGGATGGTCTGATACATAAAATCCCAATAATTCTTTTTCTTTCCGCAATTTTTCTTGTGGCGGTAAATCGGGAACAGGTGCAGCTTTGGGAGCAGTTTCAAAGGCGTTATTTGCTTGATTATTGTGATTATTACTCGCAAATCCACCACCTAATAAATCAAACAAATTTCCCTGACCGCTGGCTCTATCTTTGGCGCGAGATTGTGCCCAATCGTATACTAATTCCAGGTCTTTGAGTAATTGGTGGCGATTGGAATCGATTTTGTCAAAAGCTCCACAGTATATCAACGATTCTAAAGTACGGCGGTTAACAGCACGCAAATCCACGCGATCGCAAAAATCTCCAAGTGTTTTAAACTCCCCTCCCTCGTCCCTCGCTTCCAAAACACAGGCGATCGCATTTTGTCCGACGTTACGCACTGCCGAAAATCCAAACAATATCTTTTCTCCTGCTGGTGTAAAATCCACACCAGAACGATTAATATCCGGCGGCTCTATCTGAATATCCATACTCATACAGGTGGAGATATATTTCTGCACCTTGTCTGTATCGCCACTGTTTGCTGTCAGCAGCGCCGCCATATACTCTAATTTGTAATTCGCTTTTAAATACGCAGTTTGATAAGTTACATAAGCATAGGCTGTTGAGTGGGATTTATTAAAACAATTGGAAGCTATTAACCCATTTTTGACAACAAAATTATGGTCGCGCTCAACCCCAATATCATAAACATTCTGCGTGCTTAATAATTTACGTGTAATGATTTTAACCATTTTTTCCGAACTCAATCTGTAAATTGAATTTATTTATAGAATTATCAGCATTCTAAAATAGCGCTGAATCAACTGCGTACAATCTCAAGAAACACTTGGGTCTAAGGGGAGCCACTGCGTTGCGCGCCTTTAAGCGTTGTAGAAAGTGGCGTGAAAGGGAAATATCACAACAGCCATGTTTCTTTCGTTTGTAGGGGGTGGCGAAGCCACCAGTGGGGCTGCTTTTGAGGATGAAAAGGGTAAAGTCCTTTCCCTATTTTCGAGTCAGCATTGCCCATACACCACAATCTACTGCATGGGAAACACTGCTATACTCTTAACTGAAAAAATAGCCAAATTTTCTCAAATCCAGGGTAAATTGCTATTTATACATTGAATAGGCAGCTAGTATACAGCTAATAAATATTTTTTAGCTATAGATAATTTTTGAATTTGAATTATAGAATAATTCATTTCTAGCCGTCCTAATAAACAAGGTTGTTTGCGCGGCTGAACCTATCTGGGCAGAAATTATCAATCTGTACTAGAATCAATGACTTGAGTCACAAAGGGAGCAAGGCATGGCATCCATCAGGGAGTTGCACAAACAGCTAATAACTAAAGAACGCTCTGCCGTTGAAATTACCCAAGAAGCTTTAGACCGCATTCAAGCGTTAGAGCCGAAATTGCACAGTTTTTTGTGCGTGACGGCAGAAAGGGCGTTAGAAGTGGCTCGTGCAGTGGATGCCAAAATCGCTGCGGGTGAAGAAATCGGCATGTTGGCGGGGATTCCTATCGGCATTAAGGACAATTTGTGTACCAAGGGTATTCCTACAACTTGCGCCTCGCGAATTTTGGAAAATTTTGTGCCGCCTTATGAATCAACGGTGACGCAAAAACTGGCGGATGCTGGTGCGGTGATGGTAGGCAAAACCAATTTAGATGAGTTTGCGATGGGCGGTTCTACAGAAACCTCCGCCTATGGAATCACAGCTAATCCTTGGGATTTGTCGCGGGTTCCCGGTGGTTCTTCTGGAGGTTCGGCGGCGGCGGTAGCGGCGGAAGAATGTGTAGTTGCATTAGGTTCTGATACTGGCGGTTCGATTCGCCAACCGGCTTCTTTCTGCGGTGTGGTGGGGATAAAACCGACTTACGGGTTAGTTTCTCGTTATGGTTTGGTGGCTTTTGCGTCGTCTTTGGATCAAATTGGACCATTTGGACGCAGCGTTGAAGATACAGCGATATTATTGCAGGCGATCGCCGGTTACGATCCTAAAGATTCCACGAGTTTAAAAGTTAAAATTCCCGACTACGCCGCCAGCTTACAACCAAACCTCAAACCCCGAGGACAACTTAGAATTGGTGTAATTAAAGAAACCTTTGGTGAAGGCTTAGATTCTGTAGTTGAACAAGCAGTTACGAAAGCGATCGAACAACTGCAAGTTTTGGGAGCGGAAATTCATGTAATTTCCTGTCCCCGCTTTCGTTATGGCATACCTACTTATTACATCATCGCCCCCTCAGAAGCATCAGCAAACCTCGCTCGTTACGACGGCGTGAAGTATGGCTTGCGTGCCAAAGACGCTGATAATCTGTTATCGATGTACACTCGCACCCGCGCCAGTGGTTTTGGTGCAGAAGTCAAACGCCGGATTATGATTGGAACTTACACCCTTTCTGCCGGTTATTACGACGCCTATTATCTCAAAGCTCAAAAAGTTCGCACTTTGATAAAACAAGACTTTGAAAGAGCTTTTGAACAGGTTGATGTTTTAGTTTGTCCAACTGCTCCTAGCACAGCATTCAAATCAGGGGAAAAAACAACCGATCCCTTGAGTATGTACTTAGTTGACTTGATGACAATTCCCGCAAATCTTGCTGGTTTACCAGGTTTAAGCGTGCCTTGTGGCTTTGATGATAACGGCTTACCAATTGGTTTACAGTTAATTGGTAAAGTGCTGCGAGAAGACCAATTGTTTCAAGTGGCTTATGCTTACGAGCAATCTACTAATTGGCATTTACGTAAGCCGCAAATTACTTAGTTGTTGGTGGTTGGTGAAGGGGCGCGAAGTCTGCAGTCGGGAAGATTCCCTCCGGCGAGCTTCGCGCCCTTGGTAGGGGAGCCACTGCGGTCTTGGGGTCTGGCCAAGGGTCGCAGTGGCGTTTTCCCGACCCAGGCGACTGGTTCTCCCGTTGGGTTGTTGGTGAAGCGCGTACTGCGGGAGGGTTTCCCTCCTAATACTGGTGAAGCGCTCCGGGGTTGGTTGGTGGGTGTTGGGGCGCCCTTGGTAGGGGAGCCACTGCGGTCTTGGGGTCTGGCCAAGGGTCGCAGTGGCGTTTTCCCGACCCAGGCGACTGGTTCTCCCGTTGGGTTGTTAGTAGTTGTTATACCAAACCTTGTATCCATGACATGCTAGGGGCACAGCAATGCTGTGCCCCTACAAACGTGATGTATTGCAGTTAATTGAAAACCACTACAAGTAAGTCAAATTAAATTAAATGGATGTGTACAAGGCAATTTAATCAACTTACCAAAGTTAGGTCAAATTAAAGTCATCTTGCACCGTCCGATACCTGATGGATTCAAAATCAAAACTGCTTCTGTCACCAAAAAAGCCGATGGCTAGTATGTAATTCTCAGTCTTGAAGATTCAACACCTCAGTAGATGTATTCTCCGTATTTATTTATCTTTACATAGTTTGGTTTTTTCTTGCCCACATACTTAATTCATATCTTGCACCATTCTCATCAACGCATGTTTTTTGGAGAAAACTCAACCTCAAAACCTAGATTTATCGTTAAAAACCCGGTTTCTCTCTAGGCGTTCTTGAGAATGGTGCATTCCGGTCAGTTAAATCAAATCAAATGTTTCACATTTTTAAGAAGCACTCGCGTCCGCCCATCAAATAAATTACCCTTCACCGAAGCCCCTTCCGGGTCTACGGGCGCTCAAGCTTAAGTATGCGATTAGCTAACTAAGACAAATATTTCAACCGGTTTGAACTGACCAAAATGCACGATTCTCAAGAAGCACCCGCGCCCTCTGAAATAAATTACCCTTGGAATCCTGGTTTGAGCTGCTATTTCTTCTATGCCTATAAATTTTTCCTCTCGTACTTGTCGCAAACGTCAGGTTATCTCCTGAAGTTGCTGTTGCTGAACCTCATATAGCTTCACTGTCTTCTGTTGATATCAACCAATGTTAATATTCAATAGAGAAACTACTTAAACGCGTGTATATAAGTAAAACTGATAACTTAAATTTATAAAAAAGTAAAATTAGATAGGACTTACGCAACTGTTGTCTACTGCCTCAATTCACTAGCGATAATTCATGAATTATCGCTACAGTAGTTATGTTTTGCGTAAGTCCTGTTAGACAGAAAAATCGTAATTTGAAAAAATCAGAGCCATCTGCTCGGAAGATGATTATTGTATTTATAAATACCTTTACAATTTTAAATCTTAGGGCATGAGAACAATTAAGCTGCAGCTGACAATACAAGTATTTTTCCCGCTACTGCTTTGGGTGGGTTTGGTTGCAGCGATCGCCTACTTTGCTGTATGCCTATTGCTGTTTTTTCAGCAGCCTCGATTAATTTTTGCTCCCTCTACTGTTATCGAAAAGACACCGAAGCTTTTTAATCTGCCCTACGAAGAAGTTTGGTTACCGGTGTCAGTTGGTGCGAACAAAGTGGAACGCATCCACGGTTGGTGGATTTCAGCAAAGCAACCCAATGCCAAAGTATTGTTGTATCTGCACGGAAACGGTGTAAATATTGGCGCAAATGTCGGTCACGCCAGCCGATTTCACAAACTGGGGTTTTCCGTGTTGTTGATTGATTATCGGGGATATGGTCGCAGTGAAGGTGGTTTCCCCAATGAAATGCGGGTTTATCAGGATGCAGCTACAGCTTGGAATTACTTAGTACAGCATCAAAAAATTTTACCCAAGCAAATTTTTATTTACGGACATTCTTTGGGAGGTGCGATCGCTATTGATTTAGCAGCCCAACATCCAAACGCCGGCGGTTTAATTGTGGAAAGTACTTTTACCTCCATCAGAGAACTAGTTGCTTATCGGAACATGTTCTGGATGTTTCCCGTCGATTTAATCTTGACACAGCGTTTTGAATCTATTAAAAAGTTACCTCTGTTGAAAATCCCACTTTTAATGATTCACGGTACCGCCGATACGACGATACCGTATTTCATGAGTCAAAAGCTGTATACAGTAGCTCCCCAACCGAAAAAACTGATTTTGGTTCCAAGCGCGGAACATAATGACTTAGCCCAAGTTGCGGGTTTGCAATATTCGCAATGGGTGCTATCTTTCGTCCAACAAGCAAATGTTTCTAATTTGCCATCAAGTCCAAGCAAATAGAATTAGTTAAAGTTGCTAATGGCTAATTCAATAAATTGTAGTAAATCATAGTAAATCGTAGGTTGGCGCAAACAGTCGTAACCCAACATACAGCTATGTAAATGTTGGGTAACACGAGCGTTAAAACGCCACGAAAGCACACTCAGGGACTCCCAAGGGTGCAGTGGCGTTTTAACGGGTATTACTCGTAATTCATAGGTTGGTTGCAGCAATCTTCGTAACTTAACAAAAATTGACCCGAAATAATTAGATATTTAGGAAACAATACTGAAGCAAAAGCAATCTTAAAAATCAGATTTACGAATAAATACGCTTTTAAACAAAGTCAACTTTAAATCTCTGTTAGTGAGAACGGAGATTACTTAGTGATGCGGAGTTATTAAAACCCTTTTGCTTGTTGCATAAGGGTTATCAACCATGAATAAATTATGCACATAGATAGATTTTTTACCGTTGTAGAAATGGCAATAGAAAATTGATACCCAACTATCCGGATACAGCAATAAAGCCTAGAAGAAATTACACAGGTAAAAGCAGCTTTTGACTAGCGCTGGGAAAGACATCAAAAATGACTATGACACCTGTGTACTTATTAACAATCCCTGGAAATTCTACTATTCAAATTTCTCAAGATGAATTGCGATCGCTTCTCGGTCAAATCGAAGCTCAACTGCATAGCAGTAAAGTTTATCGCCGTGCTTTGGCTACATTGCAACAGTTATTAGGTTCTTCTGCGGAACAAGCAAAAGTTCTATTTAAAGCTGTAGGTAGAGAAGCGATCGGTTTGGCGTTTCAGCAATTCGCCCAACACAATCAAATAGTTGCGGAATCTGATGTTACGGTAGCACCAACTATTCAACAAACAAATTTAACCGAAGTATCACCGCCAACTCCACAAGGTCCAGATTGTGATGTTTCCCAGAAAATCACTACTGGAGCAATTATTACCGACAGTAATTCCCCCTCTAAATTCCAGTCTCAGGTAGTAGAAAAGACAGCAAAACAAACAGTCAAATCCCAAAAAGATAGCCGCTCAATTCAAACAGCTTTAAGATGGGTTAAGGCTAATAAAAAACCTTCTAAAGCTGAAATAGCCAAGCAAATGGAAGCCGAACAGCGTTTAGAAATTTTGCGCCAAATTGGTCAAAAATTACGCAAAGCTCGTGAATCTCAAGGTCTTTCTCTTAGCCAACTTAATGTCTGCACTCATGTAGCAATTAGTCAAATGGAGGCTATAGAGAATGGCAATGTAGAATTATTGCCAGAGGATGTCTATGTTCGTGGCTTTATTCGCGTTATGGGTAACGCTTTGGGACTCAATGGTACAGTTTTAGCTGCTTCCTTACCAGCAGGCGAGCCGGTAAAATCAATTTTGCCCCCTTTTTATCAATCTAAAAGTAGATCCTCCTTATCTGGATTTACATCTGGATTGGAACTAAACTCAATGCATTTGTATGTAGGTTATACAGCTTTGGTTGCTGTAGCTGTGGGAGGATTGTCTTTGATGTCTCAGCAGCAAACAAATGCTGATAAGGCACTTAATCCAGATATAATTATTCCTGCTTCTTCATCACTGTTTAAGTCAACTGAAAAGACAGAAACTGCTAAACCGGGAATCAAATCTAGTAGCACTGCTGGCGTCTCTGTTGTCTCTGATATTGCGCCACCAGAAGCGCTTTAGGAGTTAGGAGTTAGGAGTTGGGAGTTGGGAGTTGGGAGTTGGCTCAAATGTTTTATCTGGCGTACAAATTTTAGCTTTTTCGTAGGGTGCCGTACTTTCCGCGCTTCGCACCAAATCGAAAATTCTCTATTAGATAGATTTCAGCTTGATACCATTTATCCAAATGTTTGAAATATTTTGAGATATATATAGCAATCACAAATAGGTTGTGAACGTTTTACAAGCAAAACGCTCTTCAGCCCTGTCTTTTGAAAGCAGGGATGAAAGTTAACCGCTTTCCTTTATCCTGTCCTGCCGGCGCAGACGAGCGAGGGAATTAACCAGCCCGAGACCAGTGAAGAAATCCAGTCTTTAAACCCACAAAGAAACACCTTGTTTTTTTGTACTTTATTTTCGCCAACCCCCCGGAAGGGGGGTAAGCGCGATTGTGACGCTTCATCAAAGGAGCGAAAAACTGCGGTGGCTGATTACAAGTTAACGGGTTTACAGCCAACGTTGTTGACGTCAGATGCCCCGCTGACTACTGGTATACCATGCATCACAATCTTTCATCGGGCATCGATGGTCGAAAGCGCAGATTTTTCTTTGGTTTTTACCCAACCCCAGTTGCAGCTTTTTAACTCAAAACTCAAAAAACTCAGCTAAGAACTCATAACTCCTAACTCTTAACTCCTAATTGGGCGCCTCCTAACTCTTCAATCGTCTTCTGCGAGGATGGTGTAAATCTCGCGTTTGAGGCGTTTGAGAAGTTCGCGTACTCTGTCTACTTTGTCGGAATTGCCACTGCGAGTAACTTGCATCACAGCTGCACCTACATCAGCGATCGCTTTTTTTAATTCGATTAGCTCTTGGGGTCTATTTCCCCTACCCATTTCATCAAACGGATCGCCACGTTCTGCAAGTAATTCTCTGCCACTTTCGGTAATTGTATATACCCGCTTGCCTGACATTTGCTCGGAGATTAAATAACCTCCTTCCTCAAGTAATTGCAACGTCGGATAAACCGAACCCGGACTTGGCTTCCAGAAGCCGGAGTAACGCGCTTCTAATTCTTTAATTATTTCATATCCATGCCTGGGTTGCTCTGCAAGTAATGCCAGCAAGATGTATTTAATATCACCACGCGGTGTTCGCTGCTCATCTCCCCAATTTCGACCAAAGCGATCGCCGCGAAATTCCCCTCTTGGACCGCATCCTCCACGTCGGGATGCAAAAAAGCTACCGTGATGATGATGAATACCTAGGAACATAATTGTTTTTCTCTCCAACATTCGTAAACAGGACTTACGCAACGAGAACGAAATATTAAGCTTTCTAGAAAAAGCAGATCCCCAACCCCCCTACGGAAGCAGCGTAAGTCCGAGTAAACCGATTCTAAAACATATCGCGATATATCGGTATAGTCAGAAGATATATCGGCAATAAAACTTAATGTATAGAAAAACAAGTATTCACGCGGCTTGCAATAATATTCAATGGACTCATGGGAAAAACATTGCAGCTACCAAATTAAATGAATAATCGCTGGACACTGGCTGGAAAGAAAGCCCTGATTACCGGAGCCACAAAAGGGATTGGATTAGCGATCGCTACTGAGTTCCTTTCTCTGGGTGCGGAGGTAATGATTGTTGCCCGAAATGCCAATACTATTGATGTGCAGCTTGAAACTTGGCATTCCCAAGGTTGGAATGCTCGCTCAATTGCTACAGATGTTACCACATCTGATGGTCGTCAGGCGATCGCCGAACAAGTAAATGAAGTTTTGGGAGGGCTGGATATTCTTGTTAACAACGTCGGGACTAACATTCGCAAAGGTGCGTTAGATTACACTGAACAAGAGTATCAATTTATCTTCCAAACTAATCTGATTTCAGTATTTGAAATGTGTCGGCTGGCTTATCCACTGCTCAAAGCTGGAGATAACAGCAGTATTGTGAATGTCGGTTCGGTAGCAGGATTGACAGCGGTTCGTACGGGTGCGCCTTATGGAATGACAAAAGCGGCACTCGTACAACTGACGCGATCGCTAGCGGTGGAATGGGCAAGCGATCACATTCGGGTTAACACAGTTGCTCCCTGGTTTATTCGCACTCCCTTGACTGAACCTTTGTTGAGTAACCCAGAAGTTTTAACAAAAGTGCTTGAGCGCACACCAATGGAACGAGTTGGCGAACCAGAAGAAGTAGCAGGTTTGGTAGCATTTCTTTGTATGCCTCCAGCTACTTATATTACAGGGCAATGTGTCGCCGTTGATGGGGGATTTTTAGCGTTTGGTTTTTGATGAAAGCAAAAGCTTCAGTGCGTAGAGAAACCCGGTTTCGCAAAAGTTACCGGGTTTCTGAATTGGTGCTGATCACCAACTGTATTGGTCTATAGCAATCCTCGAAGATTTGTGAAAATCGAAAGCCTCAGAAGTCGGGTAACTCCTAAGGGAACCCGACACGAACGTTTAGAAGCGAATGAGGGGCAAACTCACGCTTTAAAGGTAAACACCGGACTCAACCGCGCTACTACATCCACTATCCCCGCCTCAACCTGCACGTCATAAATCATTCGTGAGAAACGAGAATCCCGGTTTCGCAGGAGTTACCGGGATTTTGAAACTTTCAATTTTCACAAGTATAAGCGAGGATTGCCATATTTACTCTGGCTGAATAATGGGACAAATTTTATCTTCTGGCTTTGTTGCTGAACTGTTCCATTCTGAAAGTAAATTCTTTAATTCACCGCGCAAGCTCAATAAATGGTCTATTTGGCGGTCAATATCTAATATTTTATCTTCCAGCTTTTGTTGAATGCGATCGCATGGTGGTTTTCCTCTATCGTAGAAAGAGAGGATTTCACCAATTTCCTCTAAACTCAGTCCCAGGCTTTGAGCGCGTTTGATAAAAGACAGACGGCTAATTACATCAAAGGAAAATTGCCGGAAGCCTCCTTCTGTTCGCCCGGAAGACTTGAGTAAACCCAGGCTTTCGTAATAGCGAATTGTCCTAATCGGAACTCCAGTCAGAGTTGTGACCTGACCAATCAGGAGGATTTTATTCTCTTGGGTTAACATTGTACATCTGCCAATTGATAGATTTTTTGATTTTTGTATTAGACGTGCATCTATTAGCAATCAAATAAAAATCTGCTACTAGAAATATTTTATAAAATCGTTGAAAAATTTACTTGACTCTCTAGTTGACTGGAGACTCTAGTATAAATATTAGTTCCTTAAGGACTAATAAATCGCAGGAAGTAGTTGTATGGCTGCTAATAATGATATTCTCACACTTAAACTTCGAGGTATGAGTTGCGCTAGCTGCGCTAAAAGAATAGAAAAAACTATTCTTGCGGTTTCTGGCGTGAGTGAATGCAGTGTGAATTTTGGTGTACAACAAGCAACAGTTAAATATAACTCTCGGCAAACAAATTTAAAGAAAATTCAAGAGGCTGTAGAGGCGGCGGGATATTCGGCCTATTCTTTAGAAGAAGACAAAATCAGCGTTAAAGAAGATGATGCCCAAATTGCCGAATCGCGTAATCTAAAAATTAAGCTTGTAGTGGCAGCGGTAATTAGTATTCTACTTGTAATCGGTTCGCTGCCAATGATGACGGGGTTACACTTGCCTTGGATGCCTGCATGGTTGCATAATCCTTGGTTGCAGTTAGTGTTAACTACACCCGTGCAATTTTGGTGTGGTTATCGCTTTTATATCAATAGCTGGAAAGCGATTAAAGGCGGTACGGCGACGATGGACACGTTAATTGTCCTTGGTACGAGTGCAGCTTATTTCTATTCTGTATTTGCGACGATTTTTCCTCACTTTTTTAGTAATCAAGGCTTAATGCCAGAAGTTTATTATGAAACTGCGGCGGTAGTTATTACTTTAATTTTGTTAGGGCGATTGTTGGAAAGTCGCGCTAGGGGAAAAACTTCGGATGCAATTCACAAACTTATCGGTTTGCAAGCTAGAGATGCTAGGGTGATTCGCGGTAAAAAAGAAATTGATGTTCCTATCCAAGAAGTTATAATTAACGATGTGATTTTGGTTCGTCCCGGGGAAAAAATTCCTGTTGATGGTGAAGTAATTGCAGGCAATTCTACAGTTGATGAATCGATGGTAACTGGTGAAAGTTTGCCTGTGAAAAAACAATCAGGTGATGAAGTAATTGGCGCGACAATTAATAAAACAGGAAGTTTTAAATTCCGGGCAACAAGAATCGGTAAAGATACATTTTTGGCGCAAATTGTCAAGTTAGTACAAGAAGCACAGGGAAGTAGCGCACCAATTCAAAGATTAGCAGACCAAGTTACAGGTTGGTTTGTACCAGCAGTAATTATCATTGCTACCCTGACATTTATTATTTGGTTTAGTGTCACAAAAAATGTGACATTATCCTTAATTACAACCGTTGGTGTTTTGATTATCGCCTGTCCTTGTGCTTTGGGTTTAGCTACACCTACCTCTGTAATGGTAGGGACTGGTAAAGGTGCAGAAAACGGCATTTTAATTAAAGATGCTGCAAGATTAGAACTGGCTCACAAAATTCAAACGATAGTATTAGATAAAACTGGTACTTTGACCCAGGGAAAACCGACAGTAACAGACTTTGTAACTGTTAATGGAACAGCGAATAACAATGAAATCCAACTTTTGCGTTTAGTAGCAGCAGTGGAACGTCAATCCGAACATCCTCTGGCTGAAGCTATTGTAAATTACGCGCGATCGCAAGAAGTAGATTTTCCCGAAGCCACGAATTTTCAAATGAATGCAGGTAGCGGCGTCCAAGGTATTGTTTCTGAGAAGTTGGTACAAATCGGCACACAACGCTGGCTGGAAGAATTGAATATCGATACCCAATATAGTGATATTGCTTACAACGCCCCGAAATGGGAAGCGGGTGGTAAAACAGTGGTTTGGATTGCGGTAGATGGAAAGATACAAGGGTTAATGGGTATTGCCGATGCCTTAAAACCAAGTTCGGCAAACGCGGTGAAAGCATTGCAGAAATTAGGTTTAGAAGTAGTGATGCTGACCGGAGATAACCGCCAAACTGCAGAAGCGATCGCTCGAGAAGTTGGTATAAAACGCGTCTTTGCCTCAGTTCGACCGGAGCAGAAAGCAGCTGTTGTAAAATCGCTGCAAGGGGAGAGGGGGAGAGGGGGAAGGGGGGGCCCCCAGGGAGTGGGGATAAGGGGCGAGGGGGAGAGGGGGGGACAAGCCAGACGGGTGTGGGGAATTCAGAATTCAAAATTCAAAATCCAAAATCCAAAATCCAAAATCGTTGCGATGGTGGGTGATGGTATAAATGATGCACCAGCCTTGGCACAGGCTGATGTGGGAATTGCAATTGGTACGGGGACTGATATCGCGATCGCTGCTAGTGATATTACTTTAATTTCTGGAGACTTGCGAGGTATTGTTACCGCCATTCAACTCAGTCGCGCCACCATTCGCAACATCCGCCAAAATCTGTTTTTTGCCTTTGTTTACAACATCGCCGGTATTCCCATCGCCGCCGGAGTTTTCTTTCCTATCTTTGGTTGGTTGCTTAACCCGATTATTGCTGGTGGTGCGATGGCGTTTAGTTCGGTTTTTGTAGTTAGTAATGCCTTGCGTTTGCGTAAATTCCAGCCAAAGTTTTTGTAGCAATAGCGTACGACTAAAGCATACTGTTGGCGAATTAATAGGGGGTCTAACCCATCAGTCCAAAACTGTCTTAATGCCCTTGATTTCAGTGCGTTGAAACGCACTTGAGCTATTAGCCCGTAGACCCCGAAGGCTTTGGCAAATACTATGACGAATTTGCCGGAGTTGTCCGCTTTTCTCATCCCCACATGTTGCGGGGTTGTCTCAAAGGTATTCCCCAAGAAAGATTGCAAGACCCTCACATCCAGTTTTTTGCACTTCACAACCCCGGTCATCTCCAAGGCGACGAATTAGTCTGTCTGACCGAAATATGTGAGGAAAACCTGACACCAGCCGGAAAGCGAATGTGGTTTGCTGATTTGGCATTGGGCGTAGGGCATAGGGCATAGGGCATAGGGCATTGGGCATTAGGCATGGGGTATGAGGTATAGCCCGCCGGGAGGGGGGTTGGGGGGATCTACAACGTCTAAAATATGATAAATTCCATCCAAACTGTGTAATTTCTGGTGCAATCTGCCTTTATAGCTCCTATATTTGCCCCCATGCTGCAACATGCTCCAGAAGCGATTTTCAACGGGCAAATTAAATAAAAAATAATTAAAAATAATTAAAAATTTTCCTAATCATTATTTAAGACAACAATTCTTTCAGATTGGGAATTATATAATCAGCCGATTCACGCCTAGTGAAACCGTTACAATGAATTCTAACTTCCAAGCTATTAGCTCAAACCGCAAGACTAAGACTTTTAATAATCCAGAACGTTTTATCGAGGGTTGGTATTGGTTAATACCCTCGCGAGAACTAAAAAAGGGTCGGGTAAAACCTGTAAACCTTTTGGGTAAAGAACTGGCGATTTATCGAGGTACTGACGGCACTGTTGTTGCTGTTGATGCTTATTGTCCGCACATGGGCGCTCACCTCGCCGAAGGTAAAGTAGAAGGCAATGGACTGCGTTGTTTTTTCCATAACTGGAAGTTTGACTCTGAGGGGGCTTGTGTTGAAATTCCCTGCTTGGATGAGTTGCTTCCTGTAAAGCTGAAAACTTGGCACACCGCCGAAAAATACGGTATGATCTGGGTTTGGACTGGAAAAACTCCCGAACAACCTTTGCCTTTTGTGCCGGAGTTGGAGTATGAGGAATGTGACAGCGCTTTTGCAACAACTTTCGAGAAAAACTGTCATCCCAATTTGGTGATGATTAATGCTATTGATGCCCAGCATTTCAATACAGTACACAACCTACCGCTAGAAATTAGCTTTGAAAGGCAAGAACTTAATCAAAACGCCATTACTTTTAGCAATACAACGCGGGGAGGCGAAAATTCTTTCTTTTTGAAATTGATTCGTCCTTTCTATAAAAGTGCTGTCACCTATAGTATGTGTTACTGGTACGGTAGCACGACAACGGTGACAGTTGGTCCTGATTTTCTGCATTTTCACATTATGTTTGCCCTGCGCCTTACTGAAGGCGGAAAAACTCAAGGACACACTATCCTGATTACCAAAAAACGCCAGGGTATACACGGATGGATTTTCAACCGAATTGTACTTTGGTTGACTAAAATGGTGGGTAATTATTTTGCCAAAGGAGACACCCGTGTTTTTCAGACAGTTAAATTTGACTTGAAAACGCCCACCAAAGCCGATTTGTCGGTAATCCAGTTTATGCAGCACGTTGAAAAACAAAAAGCGATCGCCTGGGGAAGTTGGCAACAATCGATACCAGCGATTACCAGTCATCAAGATCGGGATCTCAGAGAAATTAGGACGAATGACTAATTACAAAACTGCCGATTTTGATTTACCCCATGTTTCTGAAGAAGAGAGGGGGGGGGGGAGAGGGGGAGAGGGGGAGAGATAAGGGAGAGGGGGAAGACAAGGGAGATGGAACAGAGTAGTTGCTTCCCACACCCGTCGCCTCTTGTCTTCTTTTCTCATCTATAAATTTTCTTGCAAATAAAGCAACCCCCCAAAAGGGGGGCGCATTCCCAAAGTTCTGCACGGCGTTCATTAAAAAATTTAATATGAATACAACATTAAAAAAACTACAACAAAACACACTTTCAGAAAATCAAAAAGTTTACCGCAAACTTCAAATAAATCACACGCGTAACAAACAGCAAGACCACACCCAATTGCTTGACGAAGCCGCAGCATCTTTCCAGTATGAAGATTGCAAAAATGAATATTGGAACCCAGAGGAATTTTCTTGACTTGACGCCACTGGTCTGTGTCAGCCAGCCCCAGTCAAAAAGTTATCTGAAATCAACTTTATTGGGTGGCATATTATTCGCAAATTATCTCCGCCGAAATTGCCACAATCTTTTTTAATCAAATTAGCGCCGCCGGACTTTACGCCCCAGAAGATTTTCGTTTGGTGTGCGATACCCTTGACTTAGAATTTGCACATTAACGCTTTTAAAACAGTTTCCACTCAAGTAGAAACAGCATTATGAAGATTTTTGGTATGTTGTTTGTGAAAGCAACCAGTTAAAATCTAATACAGTGTTGCAACGTACGGTTTTAGGTGAATGGCTGGCGGTGTTTCCTGGCGATCGTGGACAATTGGTTATTTTGCGCGATCGCTGCATTCACAAAAATAGTCACCTTTCTCATGGTAAAATCTGCATAGGTAAACTTTAATGTCCTTACCACGGTTCGGTTTATGACGAAAGCGGTAAGGTGTTGGCTGTACCTGCTGAAGGCGAAAATTTCTTTTCTACTGATGCACGTCGCGCACTTTGCTACGACACAAAACAACAAGATGGATGTGTTTACCTGCGGTTGGCGCAAAAGCCAAGTGAAGATTTTCAGCCTTTCAAAAT
This sequence comes from Heteroscytonema crispum UTEX LB 1556, assembly GCA_044006015.1. Classification (GTDB taxonomy): domain Bacteria; phylum Cyanobacteriota; class Cyanobacteriia; order Cyanobacteriales; family Nostocaceae; genus Heteroscytonema; species Heteroscytonema crispum. The sequence continues at coordinate 271,583 of JBIPDF010000011.1, read as the reverse complement.
GCCTTTTACCAACAACCCGGATGGGAAACGGTACGCGTTATCAACCGCTTTCACAACAACGTCACCAACTGTAGTTTTTCCCTAACTCCCAAAAAAAAAGAAGTGGCTTTGCCACTTCTAATAAATTCCCAGGTAGAACCTAAAAACAAGTATAAGAATTATACAAATTATAAATAGTATAAATTTACACTTATTAACTTGAAATATTAGTTTTTTTTTCTTTTGTAATATTGCTGGCGCTGACTGCGGCGAATGATAGCAGACTCAGTTTATTTCGTGCAAAAAGTCGTGAAGACTGTGTTGTGGATGCAATTAATTTGTGTTTTCAGGGAATTATCATTCCCATTTTGCAAATGACAGTGATTTACCAAATAGACCTAGGAGTGGAAATTAATTCTGCGTTGCCCGAAATACGAGTCTAGGGAAAATTCATGAATTGTCCCTACGTCTTTAGGACTTACGCATTGACAAGAAAAACCAAATATGGGGTATGGATTTCAGGCATTTAACCTTGATTTTTCGACACTTTTTAGGCGATCGCTATTTATCCAAGGATGATTGATCAAAGTGTGAAAGGACGTATTTTCGTTAATGCACAAGATAATCAATTTGTACAGTGCGTAAGTCCTAGTCTTTTCCACTTCTTGGTCTAATATATCGGCATTTGCTTGTGGGGTTTCAGCTTGACTAAATCTGCATCCGATGTTTGCATTCTGTCTTAGCTTTATATTTGTCGATTATCTTCACTATTGGAATCATCGCCTATTTCATACGCCGTGGTTGTGGTGCATACATTAAGTGGATCACACAGTTACGGAAATGGATGTTTTAGGGACTTCTCGCAATACTCTGCGGACAAGTTTTCTAATTATTTATCTGTGGGTTCACCCTCTATTTATTTATCTATTACAAAATCCTTTTTGGGATATAGTTGGTGTTAGTTTAACTTGAGCTTTAAACTGGTAGAGACATAGTGTTTTTACACCCACACCACAATCATTACTTTATCGCTGTTTTTGAGAAAGGAAAAATTTCCTTTCATTATACTTTCCCAAAAAGGGGGATTATATAGATATAAAATAAGCGATGGCGATCGCCTTACCCATTTTTATCTAAATACACCTTACTTGCAATTTTTTGGACGCACTCAATAAATCAGCGATTTAGTTGGTGAAAAGCTGCATTCTGAATTTATTCGTCTTCTCGATACTTTACCCTTGAAAAAAGCCTTTTTTAAAAGTTTAGTATTTGTAAAACAGCCGCAATCACATTATATTTTGTTACTTGACCAAACCAATTTGCGCCCTCAAAAACTCGCCGAAAAGTTAAACAAAGCTTTACAAAAATTTACCCAATATCGTCACGCCAGACTTTTGAACTTGCACCTACAGCTATTAACCATTAACCCCTCCGGGGTGACGCTCGTTCCTCGCTACCGCGTAGCGCGGAACCAGTCGCCTGGGTCGGGAAACCCTCCCGCAGCGCTGGTTCACCATTAACCTTTCCACAATTACTATTCAAAGGAATTGTGACGATAAAAGTAGTACCAACGCCAACTTGACTTTCTACATGAATGCTACCCCCGTGTAATTCTACACACTTTTTTACCACAGCTAAACCCAATCCCGTACCAACAACATCACCGACATTTTTACCTCTTTGAAAAGCTTGATAAAGTTGTTTTTGGTCTTCTTCTGAAATTCCAATTCCTTTGTCTTGAATGTGGAAAATAGCCTGTCCTGATTCCGAAGTTAACGTAAAATAAATTTGACTATCATTATCGGAATATTTAATAGCATTAGAAACTAAATTAGTAATAATAGAACGCATCATTCTTTCATCTACATAAGCGATTTTATCTTGACACCTACTAATAAAAACTACATCTTGTTGGGCGCGAGTGCTAAACTTGACTTCTTCCAATAAAGAATAAGAAAATTCCTCTAAATCTAAAGGTTGCGGTTTAAACTCTAATTTGCCAGATTCGGCTCTAGTAAGTGTCAAAATATCTGTGAGTAACTGCGTCATTGCTTTCGCAGCCGATTGAATGCGATGCAAATTTTTTAGCTTTTTCTCTTTAGACCATTCTTGACTAGAGTTTTCCAAAACTTGTGCTGAGATTAAAATAGTACTTAGAGGAGTGCGAAATTCATGGGAAACCATCGAAAAAAATCGCATTTTTAATTCATTTATTTCTAACTCTTTCTCTAAATTTTTCCTTAATTCCTCCGCCCGTTTCCGTTCAGTGATATCCTGAGTTACACCAGCCCGCCGATAAACTGTTCCCAAACTATTTCTGATAGGAAAACTATGTTCCCAAACCCAACGCACTGAAGCATCAGGACGCATAATCCGGTATTCAATTTCAAATTCTTTTTTGGCGTTTTTCTCTAAGTTAGCAATCACGCGTAACTTATCTTCAGCATGAACTGCATCTAAAAAAGATTTAGGATTTACATACAAACTCTCACAACTCCGTCCCCAAATTCGCTCATAAGCGGGATTTACATATAAAACTTTGCCGCCTTCAATATCCCGCATCCAAAAAATTTCCTGGATATTTTCGGCAATTTGACGGAACTTTTCTTCGCTGGCGGCGATTGTTTGCTGTGCTTGTTTTTCCAAAGTAATATCACGCGATAAAACGAGTCTTGCACGCCTTCCTTTAAACATTAATTCGTGAGAGGTGATTTCAACATCAATCACGCTACCATCCCGCTTGCGATGTCGTCTCTCGACTGCAAATCGCTTAACTCCTGAAGGAAGTCGAGAAATTCTATCCAGAAGGGCTGGTATATCTTCTGGTGGACGAATATCTTTAATAGTCATCGATAAAAATTCTGCTTGGGAGTAACCATACTGCTTGACAGCTACTTCATTCACAGCTAGAAATTGTAAAGTTTCTAAATCATAAACCCATAAAGGATGGGGATTAGCCTCAAATAATTTTCGATATCTTTGTTGACTTTCGCGTAAAATTTCTTCTAATTGCTGGCGGTTGCTAATTTGTCGATGCAGCAGTGAATAAACTCCAAACAACAAACCAAAACTTAAACAGCAACCAATTATTTCCATTACAGTTGTGTTGCGGAAATTTATTTCAGATTTTGCTTGGTGGCGCTGTAATAAAAATTGCTCCTCGCTTTCGATTTTGGAAATCACTTTCCAAATTTCATCGTGAAGCATAATGCCTTCATCTGTTAGTTTTATTTGAATTTTTGTATTAGATTTATCCTGTTTGTATAAATATATAGATTTCTTTATTAAAGCTACTCTTTTGGCAATTAAAGGTTCGATAGTATCAAGTCTTTGCTGCTGTTTGGGATTATCAGCAGTGGCGCGACGAGCCTCATTTAATTGCGTATCAATAGTCTTAACCGCAGTATTATATGTACTAAAATAAGACTCTTTACCTGTTATGATGTAACCGCGCCTAGCTCTTTCAGCATCGCGTAGTGTAGTAAGTACATTCCTAACTTTTTGCAGAGTTTCGTAAGAATGTTCTACCTGTTTTTGTCTGTGAAATAACTTAGCGGTGTTTTGATAGGAAACACTGTTGACAATTGTCATAATCAGCATCGCCAAGCCAAACCCGCCGGCAATAATTTTTTTTTCCAATGACCATTTCATATATGACGTTCTTCAGGTCTATCAGATTTTATGATGATTAGTATCATTGACCTATTAATGACCGGACATCTCTTAATGTTTTCTTAAAGTTAATATGCGAATTCTGCTTGTTGAAGATAATGTACGTTTGGCGGAAGCGCTTTTAGAAGCCCTAACTGACCAACTTTATGTGGTAGATGCGGTAAAAGATGGGGAGTCTGCTTGGGATCAGGTGAAAGCGATCGCTTACGATTTAATTTTGTTAGATGTCATGCTCCCCAATCTAGATGGTATTAGCCTTTGTCAGCGCCTGCGCCATCACGGCTATCATTTACCCATCCTCATGCTGACAGCTCGTGACACCAGCACGGATAAAGTAAATGGTTTAGACGCCGGTGCTGATGACTATGTGGTTAAACCCTTCGATTTGCAAGAGTTATTAGCCCGCATCCGCGCTTTATTGCGACGGGGAAATTCTCCCGCCGCGCCAATTTTGACTTGGGGCGGTTTGCAACTCAATCCCAGTACCTATGAAGTCACTTATTCGGATGCGCTTTTGCAATTGACTCCCAAAGAATTTAGTTTGTTGGAACTGTTGCTTCGTAATGGCCGCCGAGTTCTCAGCCGCTCTGTGATTATTGAAAGCCTGTGGAAAAGTGAAAATCCACCTGAAGAAGATACTGTTAAGGCTCATATTAAAAGTTTGCGTCAGAAACTTAGAAATGTGGCAGCACCAGAAGATTTAATTGAAACTGTTCACGGTTTAGGCTATCGCTTGAAACAAATTTAATAATTATTTACAATCATAAGTGGCATGTAATGCATATTTATGTTCGCTATGAACAGTTAACTGAAGAAAGTTAACATATATCTCCGCGTTAATAGCGATCCCCCTGGAATTTATCGAACAATATTATCAAGGTTTCATGACTTAAATTGCGGGATTATCAGACTAAAAACCTCTGTCAGAAGGGATTTGGAGTTTATTCTCGAATTTTTCTCGAATTTTTCCCGTTTTCTTCCAGATTCTTTACCCAGCTTATCTACTTTAGAGGTGTACTCTCAAAATACAGTAAATATCAGTATTTGCATCAAAGATATTTTACACCCCAAATTTAGAGGTAAACACCATGAGAAATCATGCTGAAAAACAGGAACATGTTTTAAGTCAAATTACTAGTCAATGTTTTCAGCGTCGAGATTTTAGTGGATGCGATTTGAGTGGAATTGACTTAAGAGCGGTTGATTTAAGTGGGATTAACATGATAGGAGCGGATTTGCGCGGTGCAAATCTTAGCGGTTCGGTACTTGTGGGTGCAAACCTAAGCGGTGCAAATTTAATGCAAGCAAATTTGCGGGGAGCATATTTGTATGAAGCTTCTTTTTGTGAAGCTAATTTGATTAATGCCGATTTGATGGAAGCAAATTTATGTGGGGCTTTTTTGTGGCGGGTTAACTTAAGTGGTAGTAATTTGTGGGGTGCTTCTTTGTGTGATGCGGATTTGAGCGAAGCAGACTTGAGTGAAGCCAAATTAGTGGAAGCATCATTAATTGAAGCCAACTTAGTAAGAGCAAATCTTGCAGGCGCACAGTTATGTGGAGCGAGATTAGTAGAAGCTAATTTAAGTCAAGCTAATTTAACTAGTGCAGACTTAACATGGGCGAATTTAACAGATGCAAACTTGAGTGAAGCCAACCTTTGGGAAGCAAATATTAGTTATACCAAATTGCGGAATACTATCATGCCCGACGGTACAATTCACCAACCTTGTTTAATGACTTATGCGTTATGAGGTGCCCAATTAGGAGTTATGAGTTAGGAGTTATGAGTTATGAGTTGGGGGTCATGAAGAAATTTTTAATTCAAAACTCAAATAACTAAACTAAGAACTTAAAACTTTTAATTCCTAACTCCGCGCCTCTCAACTGCTAACTAAAATTAAAACTCGCGTTGGGAGAAAATCAGATTGGCGATCGCTAATAACATGATAGTGTAAAGCAAGCTATAGCCAGCATTCGCAATCAGTGCAGTTGAGTCAGGTAGAGCTTGCAAACCATAAACTGCATCATTTTTGAAATCCAATCGAGATAAATCTGGCAAGACAAGATATAAACCTTGAGTTAAGCGTTCAATATTAAGATTATTTCCCAAACGACCGAGATTGACTAAATCTTCGCTAATATTCCCCATTAAATAAACTGCAAATGTCAATGCTGTTGCTAATAAGGAACTAGTAAACACTCCTAAAGTAATAGCGATAGCGGCGACTAAACACAGTTGTAAGAATAAGAAAAGCGCAGCAATTAAAATGCTTGCTGTTGGATGGGGAATTTTGCCAAATTGCAAAAATGCCAGATAAATCGCGGTCATTGAAGTTATTAGTACGGCTAGCACAGACGATAAACCAAAATATTTCCCGGCGAGAAATTCGCTGCGGCTAATGGGTTTGGCAATTAACATCAAAACAGTGCGTTTTTCAATTTCTTTATTAACCATTCCCGTACCAACAAATACGGCAACAATTAAACCAAGAATATTCATTGCTGCCAGACCAAAATCTAAAAACATTTTATCTTCTGTGCTGGCGGCAAATTCAGGAAGTACGCGAATAGCAGCGGCAAGTATCAGCCCATAAAAACCGATAATATAAAGAATGCGATCGCGTACTATTTCCCGAAAAACATTTGTAGCCAAAACAGAAATTCTACCAAAATTCATAGAAGTTGAGTTAATAGTTAATAGCTAATAGTTAATTGTTAATAGTCAAGAGTCAAGGGTCAAGGGTCAAGAGATTTCCTTGTCCCCCACACCCGTAGCCCACACCCGTGGCCCTTCTATTACTGCTGTGGTGGCGGCGCACCGGCAATAAATTTACTGATGTTCGCGCATTGAATTTCTGCAATGGTAACTTTCTCATTGGGGTTCTTGGCAGATACAACAGGTTCAATCTGACAAGATTTTCTTAGATAATAACCTCGCGGGTTGGAACTCGGACCAGTCCAAATACTTAACAAATCTAGTTTATATCCAGACTTGAGGTTGACTACACGCGGTTCAACACGCCATAAATCTTTTTCTTCATAATCTGCCAAATTTTTCTCTATTACTCGCTTACCGAGAGTCCCTACCTGCGTATTCGCATCTAACAACCATCTCTCAACTTGCGACCAAGGTCTTCCGGCGATTTGTGCTTCTACTTGTGGCTGAAGTTTATCTAAAATCACAACGCCGTTTGGCGGAATTCTCGTTTGTGGTTCCGTCCTGACCACAAAGTTACTGCGCTTAAAATTATCTGTTAGCAAACTGGGATATTCTTGCAACCAAGTATCCATCACAAAATAAAGCTGAAGCCAGCAACTTAGCACCATACAACAGGCAACTAAAACTACAAGCTGTTGACGAACTTCTATCTTTGGCAGCTGTCTTTGAACATCAGTACCAGAACCTTCAAAAAATTCGGGAATTGCAGTAATTATTGCCGAAATTGTCGGCCAAAGAACTATTGTTCTTGGTGTAACAACAGTATCTTCATGTCCAAATGCAAAAACACTTACTAGAAATCCAGTGATTATGGCACCTAGCGGCATGAAAGTACCAGGAAGCCGTAAAGGGTCATCAGTGGTATACCAAGCTGTCCCGGCAATTAAAAATAACCAGCCAAAAAATGAAATTATATCTCTGATAGTTCCTTCTGCAAAATATGAAAGAATGCCAGAAAAAGCACTCAAATAAAGTAATGTCTGCCAGGAATAAGCTTTAGGTGGAACTAATATCCTTCTAATTCGGTCATAAACTCCTTCAGCAAATTTCAAGATACCAAATACATCTTTCAAGAATAAGTTCATATTTTTCTCCGTTCTCTATTAGCAGTTTAAGTACTCACAATTCATTGTTTAACAAAATCAATGCTATTACTGCTACCTGTTTGCGCTAATAATCAAAATAATAGTAATAGCACTATAGCTCAGGGAATTTGCTATCAGAATAGTGGTGAACAAATTTGTACTGAGCAATTTGGCTTTGTTGCCACGGCGCGAGTTCCGCCGTGGATATGGTGAAACCTCCTCTTCTTTTGCTTGTTTTGGTTCAGCTAATGTTAATAGCATAAGTCTTAAGAGAAAGAACTTTAATAATAATGTCGCAAAGAAAATTATAAATGCAAGCAAAATCATGAAATTTTGGGTATTCGCCGCCTGAAATTGATAAAAGAAGACATAACTAATTAATTCTGATTTAAACTGAATTGTTAAGAAAGGTTCTATCAAAAAAAATGTCACCCAGCCAATGGTGCTGGAGAAGAGATTTATGGCAATAGAATAATAAGCGCTAGTTCTTTTATCAAAGCTGAGTCTGGCATTCAAAACATATGCTTCTATGGGAATTGCCACCAATAAAAATAAAAAATCAAACAAAATCGCACCAAGAGGAAAAATTTTGGGAAGTTCGGGAAGTTCAAACATATACAGGGTGAAGGTAAGGTGTAACTTGAGAGAGTATAATCCTTAATTCAGGCTGATGGGGGAACTGACTGAAATGCACCAGTCTCGCAAAGCCGTGAAATAAATTTCCGGTTTTGTAGAGACGCACTTACTGCGTCTCTACACCCGCCCAAACGGTTTGAAAGCTCTGTTATAGCTAGCTTTAGCGATTAGGAGCGCATTCATCGCCCGAACTTTAGTTTAGGGCTAATTATGGACGTTTTTGAGTTCGGGGTGGAAGATATCAGGCAAATTATCTCATCGTTGGAGTCTTTTACCATTTTTTTATTTTTATGGTTGCGGCATTCCGCATTTAATAGTGGAGTATAGCTGGCAACTGGATTTATAGTAACGGTTGGTACACTATCTTTCTGATAGTACAAGACGTTCGCTAAGATGAAAGACTGCCACATTACAGCTTATTGAGAGATGACAAGGAATGGGATCGGCATTCGCACGGCACAAGTGCGTCCTGAAAGGCTTACAGGACAAATTCATGTCTATGACGGCGCGGGGAAAGGTAAGTCTCAAGCAGCTTTAGGGGTAGTTTTACGCTCGATTGGTTTAGGTATAAATACACCGAGCAATTCTAACCGCGTCTTATTGTTAAGGTTTTTAAAGGGACCGGAGCGCGATTATGATGAGGATGGAGCGATCGCTGCTTTGCAAAGAGGTTTCCCTCATTTAATTGACCAGGTTCGCACTGGTAGGGCGGAATTTTTTGGACCGGATGAAATTACTCCTTTTGACAGAGATGAGGCGGCGCGGGGTTGGGATGTCGCCAAAGGTGCGATCGCATCCGGTTTGTATTCGGTTGTGGTTTTGGATGAAATAAATCCGGTTTTGGATTTGGGTTTGTTACCAATCGATGAGGTGGTACGGACGTTAATATCCAAGCCATATCAAGAATTAGAGGTGATTGCTACCGGACGCGCCGCGCCACAAAAGTTACTGGATATTGCGGATTTACACTCAGAAATGAAACCGCAACACCACCCCACAGCCAAAGCACTCTTAATTGAGGGAATTGAAATTTATACCGGTGCTGGCAAAGGCAAATCTACCAGTGCTTTGGGTAAAGCGTTAAAAGCGATCGGTAGAGGGATAAATCATCCAGGATCTACCCGCGTGTTGATTATGCAGTGGCTTAAAGGTGGTAGCGGCTACACAGAAGATGCAGCGATCGCCGCTTTGCAACAATCATATCCGGAAGTGGTGGATCATCAACGTTGCGGACGGGATGCGATCGTTTGGCGCAATTCCCGGCAAGAATTAGACTATGTAGAAGCCGAACGCGGTTGGGAAATTGCAAAATGCGCGATCGCCTCTGGATTGTATAAAACTATCATCTTAGACGAGCTAAATCCCACCGTTGACTTAGAACTACTTCCCGTAGAACCGATAGTTCAAGCATTGCTTCGCAAACCCCGCGACACAGAAGTTATTATCACCGGTCGCTGTCAAAATCAGCCGGCATATTTCGATTTAGCCAACATTCATTCTGAGGTATACTGCCACAAACACTATGCCAATCATGGCGTAGAACTCAAACGTGGAGTTGATTTTTAAATTAGTCATTAGTCAAGAGTCATTAGTCAATAGCTATGGACTTTGGACTTTTAAGTTATTAGCTTTGTTTTTTGAATTTTGAGTTTTGATTATGGACAACATTAACGTGCTTGATTTGGTTACAGGTGGATTGGCGATCGCAATTCTTTTAGGCGGTATGCTGATGATGTTTACTACTGTTTTCACCACCAAGAAAAAATAATTTAGTTGGTGGTTGATAGTTGGTGGTTGGGCAATGGGCATTGGGCATTGGGAATTGGGCATTGTTGCGCCAGCGCCGTGGGCGGGTTTCCCGACAGTAGGCGACTGGCGTCATTGGGCATTGGGAATTGGGCATTGGGAATTGGGCATTGGGCATCGGGTATGGGAAAGAGATTTGGCTTTATTCCTAAATTTTCAATGCTTAATTTCCACTGCCCATTGCCCCTTCATTGCCCTCTGCCCCCCCCGCAGGGCAGCCTCGTGCCACGCCACATGCTTCAACCGGGGGAACCCCGGCAACGCAGTGGCTCCTCTGCCCCATTAATTAATATCAACCTAACTTCAATCTTGGTTCAATATCATCTTTTTTCAAATTATAAAGTGCATCCAAAAACTGAATTTGCAAGCTACCAGGACCGAGGGCTTGCTTCGCAGCTATTTCACCAGCAATTCCCATCACTGCCATAGCATGTGCAGATGCTATCAATGCATCTGTATTCACCGCTAAAAATGCTCCTATTATTGCCGTTGCGGTACAACCCATACCTGTTACTTTCGCCATTAACGGATGCCCATTTCCAATTTGAATTACTTGCTCACAATTGACAATATAATCTTTTGCACCACTAATAACTACAGTACATTTATTGATTTGGGCAAGTAATTTAGCTGCTACAACTGCCGAGTCGGAATGTTGCGTACTATCTACCCCTTTCGTGAGAATTTCTTTGCCTAAAAGTGCAGAAATTTCAGAAGCATTGCCGCGAATAACTGTAGGATTAATAGTTACAAAAAATTTCCGAGAAATAGTTGTTCGATAAGGTGTCGCACCAGCACCAACCGGATCGAAAACTATCGGCTTTTTGAGTTCTATTGCTTTGAACATTGCTTTTTGCATTGCAGCAATCCATTTTTCACTCAATGTGCCGATATTAATCACTAAAACATTGGCAAGACTCACCATATCTTCTACTTCTTCTATAGCGTGTGCCATTACTGGCGAAGCTCCCAATGCTAAAAGTGCATTGGCGGTGTTGTTCATGACAACATAATTGGTAATGTTATGAATTAGGGGGACGGAGGCACGAATCTTTTCTACGTCTTCCCAAATTGTTTGTGCGTTGATTGCCATTTGATTAACAGGTTGTATATTTCTCATAGTAATAGAAGACAGAACCTCCTAAAATCAATTCCCAGGTGAAACCTGGGAACTAGAAGAAATAACTAATTACTAAATTTACTAAATTTAGTAAATTTATATTCAACGCATTTAACGTACTTTTAAACATAATATTTTCCTTGTTCAAGTTGAATTACACCAATTTCTCCAAAAATGGCGGAATTTTAGCCTAATTATCGGCTATTTAAACTGCTACTCTCTCTCTAGGAGTAAATATTATTGCCAAAAGTATGATTTTTATAATTTAACTCTATTAGTTTTAAAAATATTTAATAAAACTTAATATTTCCATGTATTGGTTTAATTACATTAATTGCAATACATACCTATCACTAAAGATAGATGAAAAATTTATTCCACGGGATTGATGAAAAGCCAAAGAAAAAATGTGGAAATAAGAATAAGCGCATCGAAAAAATAAATAAATTTCAGAATAGTTGATTTTAACTATTGGGAGTAAATAAAGATGGTTGTGGGTATACATAAACGTGCAGTTGGCGTATTTTCTCATCGCCGGGATGCAGAACAAGCGTTACATGAATTGAGAGATTCCGGCTTTGGGATGGACAGAGTATCTGTAGTTGCCCAAAATAAAGATGGGGATAACGATATTGCCGGTACAGAAGTTCGGGAAAAAATTGGCGATAAAGCTGATGAAGGTGCAAAAGCAGGAGCAGTTGCAGGGGGTACTTTAGGCGGTTTGACTGGTTTATTAGTCGGTCTTGGTACTTTAGCGATTCCCGGAATTGGACCGATTATGCTCGCTGGTGCAACTGCAACCGCCTTGGCTACTACTTTAGCTGGTGTTGGTATTGGTGCAGCTGCCGGTAGTTTGCTAGGTGGATTAGTTGGCTTAGGAATTCCCGAAGAACGAGCCAGGGTGTATAACGATCGCGTTGAGCGCGGACACTACTTGGTGATTTTAGATGGCACAGATGCAGAAATCGCCGCAGCCGAGGCAATTTTCCGCAAGCGGGGAGTAGAAGAGTTTGGCATTTATGACCGACCTAATGCCAACCCTGTTACACCTGTTACACCTGTTACACCTGTTGTCCCCGTAGTCCATAAGGATTTTGGTTCCAGAAAACACGCCGTTGGTTACTTTGCCAATCGCCAAGATGCTCAAGCTGCAATTAACGATTTGCGGGCTGCGGGCTTTCCCTTGAGTCAAATTTCCTTGGTTCATACAGACTCTAACCGAGGGGAACCGTTTGCAGGCGTGAATGTAAGCGATCGCTTTGACCCCATACCCTTGGGATTGCCAAATGACCACGCTAGTTTCTACAAGCAGCGGCTCAATCAAGGCGAATACATCATTGTTGTTGATGGCACAGATGATGAACTCCGCCACGCCAGTTCAGTTTTAAGCAGACATGGAATTCAACATTGGCACATTTACGACCCAACTGTAATTCAATCCACGGGTTCTGCTTATGCTGCTGCACCTTTGCATAAAAACAAACGGGCGATCGGTGCGTTCCCCCACCGTCGCGATGCAGAAGCCGCACTAACCGACCTGCGAGATGCTGGTTTCCCGATGCATAATGTCTCTATCATCGGTAAAAATACAGGTGGCAACGGTCAAATTGCTGGCGTAGTAAATAAGCTCGACACGGGTAACAAAGCCGACGAAGGCGCAAAAGCCGGAGCAGTTACAGGCGGTGCATTAGGCGGTTTAGGAGGCTTATTAGTTGGTTTGGGTGCTTTAGCAATTCCAGGAGTCGGACCGGTACTTCTTGGGGGTGCAGCCGCAACCGCATTGGCTACAGCTTTAACTGGTGGTGCCATTGGTGCAGCCGCTGGCGGTGTAGTTGGCGGACTGGCTGGCTTGGGAATTCCTGAAGATCGAGCGCGAGTATATAGCGATCGCTTAAACAGAGGCGACTATTTAGTAATGGTAGACGGCAGCGATGCAGATATACGTCAAGCCGAAGCAATCCTCAAACGTCACGGAATCGAAGAATTTGCCATCTATGATGCCACAGACCTAAATAAAGGCGATCGGCAAGGTTACGACAGAAATGTTGTCAACGATACCCGCACCAGCAATTACTCTGTAGCGGAGATTAATAGAGACGACCCAGCTGTCATTATCATTGACCGTCGAGACGAAACTCTTTAGTTGGTAGTTGGTAGTTGGTTCGCCAGCGCGGCCAAGGGGGGGTTTCCCCCATTCACGACTGGCTCTCCCGTTGGGTAGTTGGTAGTTGATAGTTGATAGTAGTTAATAGTTAGTTGGTAGTTGGTAGTCGATACTCTTTCACCACTATCCACCAACCACCAACCCCCAACCCCCAACCACCAACCCCCAACAACCAACCACCAACCACTAACCATTAACCACTAACTAACGAATATGAAAAAACTAACTTCATTCTTAATTACTTCTCTTTTAGTTTTTGGTACAGCCGCTTGTCAAAATGCTGCCAAAACCAGTGAATCGGCACCAGATAATGTTAATCAACCTGTAACCGAAACACCAGCACCACAAGCAACAGAAGCTGCTAAAAAAGATGCTCAAAGCGAAGTTCGCCGCGCCCAGCTAGATTCTAACATTCGTGCCAACGAACAGCGGAATAATGCGACGAATGATGGCAATGCTACAAATAGATCCGAAAGTCAACTTCAAAGTGAAGTTAGTTCCAAATTGGAAGCTAACATTCCCAGAGGAAGTTTAACAGTTGCAGCTGCAGAAGATGGCACAGTTACTGTATCAGGAACTGTTACTAATCAAGATGAGTTGAAAAAAATTGGACCTTTAGCGAAGCAAATTAAAGGCGTGAAAAATGTGGTTGTTAAAGCCATCGTTGCTAAACCAAAAAGCTGAAGTAGCTAAGAATCCATAATTGAAATTGTCGGGTGGGCAATGCCCACCTGAAAAATTAATTATACGTAGTTTTTAAGCAATGCCCACCTTAAGTTAGATTTTACATTAGACCCGGCAACAGTATCATAAATTGACGGGCTATTTATACTATAAATAAAATAGTCCTAGTAGAAAACCTTTTGCCGTTTTAACGTAAATAATAAAAACATGGGCGCACAACTGCAACAACCAGAATACATCAATACTACCTCTCCCAATGGGATGGAAGCAATTGAAGGTGCAAAAGAGGCAAACTTACCACTTCTACCGCCAGCCGCCAAACCTACTAACCAATGGCAACTAGCTGGCGAAAAAATTGCTAACTTTTTTGAGCAAGTGCCTGAATACATAGGTACATTTTTTAACACCTACAGGCAGCCTCTAACCAGCATTGCTTTAATTGTGGCAGCGATTATTGCAGTCAAAGTTGTGCTGGCAATACTCGATGCAATCAATGATATTCCTTTGATATCTCCAATTTTTGAATTGGTTGGAATGAGTTACGCAGCTTGGTTTACTTGGCGCTATCTTCTTAAAGCTTCAACTCGAGAAGAATTAGCTGCACAATATCAAAGTTTCAAAAAAGAGTTCGTGGGTGAATAAATCTCCTAAACTTGGAGATAGCCCTATTTCAATAAAGCAACAAAAAGCTTGTTTTATCTTCTCATTAGTTCAGTGTTGGTGGTCAAGTTGGCATGAGTTGCCATACTTGACCATTTATTTTATTTAGCCGATATTAATGAATGTAATTGTTAATTGTTAATTGTTAATTGTTAATTGTTAATTGTTAATTGTTAATTGTTCATTGTTCATTGTGAGTTGTTCATTGTTAATTAAAATTTATAAATTTGGTTTCTGGACACCGGAAATTTTCAGTTGGGATATAAGATTGCTATAGCAGTCCGCCCATAAAAGCGTGAAAATTTAGAAACCCGGTTTTGCAAGAGTTACCGGGTTTCTGGACGCCGTGAATTTTCACAATTCAAATAAAATTGCTATATATATTATATATATTATCAAAATATTATCAAGTTATAAACAGTAGTGGTCTACCGCTTTAGTTTTAACAAGTTTGTTTATCATCAAAATGCTGTAGAGACGTTGCATGCAAGGTCTCTACAACCCATCACGCATTCATGCGGTGGACTGCTAGTAGTTATAAATTGTAGTTAGAAATTGTCGGTTGGGGAGCCACTGTCTTGGTGAGGCAGCGCGGCCAAGGGGGGGTTTCCACGCTCCTTGCAACAAGCAGGGGAACCCGTCCACCGCACTGGCTCCCCATGAGCGACTGCCGCGCTTGGTTTCCCAACAGCCGCACAAGTGGCGTTGTCACGCTCGTGTTACCCAACGTTAATCTAAATTTGTGTTGGGTTCCGACTACCTACGCCAACCTACAATTTTTACTACAATTTCTACTACAATTTCACTCTAGCAGTAAGTCGAGAAGAGTTAGTAGTTTTATGGACATTTATCCACTTGTACGACTTGATACACGTACTTGAGCGATCGCACTTCACCACCGGCAAACGCGATCGCTTTTAAGATTTAGGAGTTATTCTGGTTTATATCCTGTGGATGCGAATCCCAAATAACCTTTTAATCCAGAAGATTGTCAACCATCTGACGGATAAGTGCGCCCAGGTCCGTCAGCATCTGCGCTACCGGGCGAAAACGACCGATGCAGACGTGTTTAACGGCTCCCAAGCGACGATAAATCGCCCACGGTGCAACAACAGCGTAGTAATTGTTTGTTTTCATAGATTGTGCATAAACGACTCGTGAGAGAAAAGGCCGGTAGCCAGTTATAAAGCGCTACCGGCTTTTAAATAGGGGATAGTTAAACGAAAGATAATTGTGGTTTTTTTGTACCTCCTTACGAAACGATGAAAGTTGCGGCGCACAAGATTGAAGCGATGGGTGCGCCAATTGAGATGAAAGGATTTTGGATGAAAGCATTAGTCATTAATCATTGGTTAACAACCAACAACTAACCACGCGCCTGGGCGGCTATTCACTTTTCACGGACGAGGTGTTGCTCCGGTTTATCGGTGTGCCACGCAAAGGGTAGGCGTGGGGGAGCGGTATGTCAGAACGGGCTGACATAGTTTGATAATCCTTTTTGTTTTGTTAACCACTAACCACTAACCCAAGCAGGTCTTT
The DNA here is from genome assembly GCA_044006015.1 of Heteroscytonema crispum UTEX LB 1556. GTDB lineage: Bacteria > Cyanobacteriota > Cyanobacteriia > Cyanobacteriales > Nostocaceae > Heteroscytonema > Heteroscytonema crispum. The sequence goes on along the minus strand of JBIPDF010000011.1, from coordinate 255,519 downwards.
TGTTTGCACGACGGGCTAGCAGGCTGCTATCTCTGCTTGGTTTTTTTGGGGGGGTGAGTAAATTTGGCTTGCAGGGGTGTAAAAACATTAGTACCCTGGTACAACTAGAAATCTAATAGTACAGGGGTTAATCTTACCGATAGTGCAAGGGTATAATCGAGGAGAAGCGCATAGGTACAAGTAATGAGAAAGCCGCTACACGGTCAGAAGAAAAAGGATCTGACACTATCATTGACGCCGGAGGGAGTGGAAATGCTGGATGCAAAAGCGAAGGCGATGGGCATCAGCAAGAGCGAGATGATAGAACGCATAGCGAGAGAAAGCATCCTCACCCTCGGAGTATCACTTACTGGGGGAATGCTCGGCCAACTGATTGGCGATTATCGCGATCAGCTGGCAGCCAAGGAGGAGGAGATTAAAAATCTTGATAACGAGATTCAGCGGCTTAATAGTGAAGCCCAAAAGATTAAATCTAGAATCCAGGAGTTTGAATCACTTCAATCACAACTAGAAAAACAGTCTAAAGAAAATATATAAAGCCGTCCTACCTACGAGTAGGGCGGCTTTTTCATGGTGCGTTTGTCCTGTAGAGATGGATTGCATCACCAATACAGCAGTGCCCAATAACCAATAGCCAATTAAAAAGCCCCCAATACTTACAAGGTGCTAGGAGGCTTTAGCTTTTTAATTTTTTAGTACCAATTTAATTAGTACCAATTGAATCACTAGTATCAATTTCATCATGACAAATTAAAAAGCCGCCCATAACTTACAAGGTGGTGGGTAGCTTCTTGAAAATAATCAAATTTAATCAAACTTGATTATGGCAGAAAACATCTTAAAACCAATCTCCCTGTGGACAGAAGAACACGACGCATTTTGTCTAGAGCATTCCATTACTCCATCAGCAAAACTCTTTTGGCAGTGGCTTGTTTATCGCGGTGAAGAGAAAGAACACGAGCCAGACTTAGAAAAAGAGTTTAACAGGTGGGTAGCGAAGAAACGTAAGAACAATAAACCTTACGACCCAAAGACGCTTAAAACTGCCATCAAGCAATTAGCAGAACATTCAATAATCAACATTATCCGTAAGTTTAGTTGGAAAGAATACAGATTTTTTCTACGTCCCTTAAACTGGTTAATGCCGAAGAAAAAATTCCGAAATTCGGCATCAATTTCCAAAACAGAACCCTCTAAGGCGCAAACTACCGTTGAAGAGGTTTATCAGCAGCAGCACGACTCTAATTGTGAAATTTCTCAACACGATAACTCTAATCGTGACAACTCTGATGTCGCCGATAGAACAAAGCTTAAACCTCGTGTGTCTGAAGAAACTAAACAAGAAATCAAACAACTTTGCCAAGATGCTGATATCCAGTTACCAGATAAATGTCAAGTCTTTTATTACCCGATTGAAAACATCAAAGTATCTTTGGGCTTTCTCAAACTGCGTAACAAATACGACACTGTGTATAACAAAATTGGTTGGTTAATTAATTGCTTGCGCTATGAATATTGGGAAGAACTCGAAAATAAATACTTTCTTCAAACTAAAGGAGTTATAGGCAAAGATTCCCCGTTTTATGACTATTACTGTTGTCCAACTCAAAAAGAATAACTACGTATAAAAAACTGCTTCACTTTTACAGTGAAAGCAGTAACAACATAAAACTACTTTGATTATGAATGATTCAAGCTACTATCCAGAGAGAAAAAGGCACTTTCAAAACTGGATTAAAAAACGATTTATTGGTCAATTGGGAAAAATAGCAAAAAATCAGGATAATTATTAATGTAGGTTATAACTCTTGTGGGGTGGGATCCTATTGCCCGTCCTTTATATGCAAGCTAAATGTGGAATAGCTTATTAACTTCATTAATAATATTTAACTATGCCAAAAGATAGAGAAAAAATTGTTTCCTTTAATACATTCACTACTAAAGATAGTAGAATTAATCTTAGCAAAAGCCTAACCTAGTTTTTAAAGATATTTCATCAAATTCTTTGTTTAAGGAGAAAACTAATTATGGCTAATCAAGGTTTTAATCAAGGGATAGATTCAGCCGATCGCACTGCAGATGATAATTATGATAGAGGCATTGTGCCTGCGGAAACTGCCGCTCGTAGAGAAAGAGAGGGGGCACGTTTCAAGCATACTCCCACTGAAGAACAGGAAGCAAGTGAGTTTACCGATGACCAAACTCATTCTGATAGCATTCGCACTACAGACGGCTACACGGTAGACAAAGAAGGTTTGTTGAACAACTACGCCGTTGAACCGGAAATGTACTATGAAGTACCTGGTGATGCGCGTCAACAAGCAGCAGAAGATACTGCTGCACGTGTAGAAGATCTTGGAGAAATAAATGAAGACAAAGAAGGCGAATTGACCGAGAAGGGCGACAAACGGGGTAGAGGTCCGGGAGTAATTTAGTCTTGTGGTAGTAAGGATTTTGTGGTTTTGATGATGGCACTGTAATATCGATGATGAGAATGAATTCCATCATCGTTTTTTTTTCTGATCTTGAAAATAAGGCACGAGGCATACTGCCCCAGGGCAGAAGGGATAAGATTTTCATCAATTTGTTGCCTGCGAACTACATAAAGGTCTCACTTGGAACAAAGGGCGTGATTTCCCCCTTTCCCTTTCCCCTGAATGCGACCTTAAATCGTCCACGGCTGCATTTCGCGATTGTGCCATTGTCGTTGATACCATTCAGCAACTAAGGGACGAACAATAAACTTAGGTGTGGAAGGTGTGGAACCACCTTTAACGTCAACGCGCAGACATGAATAGGGGCGTCGCTTTTGGGAACCTTGACCGCTACGACCGAGGAAGAAATGCGATCGCGCCACTATACTGTCATTTTCTTTACCCCAACTCCAAGTAGTTTCCCGTAAGTTTGCCCCCTCTGTCCGCTGGCGTCGCAAGCTGAAACCGCTTCCACCACAAACAATCCAGTTGAGATGAGAATCAGCGTGTCCTGTGTCCGTTGTTTCTAAGTGTTCGAGACAGTGGGCGTGACCGTTAAATACCAAATCAACTAAAGGGCGATCGCCACTTTTAGCACCTACCGCTTCAGCGACTGCATTGAACACGCTACGCAAGCGATCGCGAATTGCTAAGGTTTGTGCTTGTTGCCATTTTGTCGCTTCTGTGACATAAGGCGGATGGTGGAAATAAACCACCCGTCCCCGAACTTCTGCGGTATTCCAGGACTCAATTAGCCTTTGTTTCAGCCATTCCAATTGTTCGGTGTCAGTCACGGCTGTTTTGTCAATAGCTAATTGCTTTTCAATATCAACAATGATTTCCTCAATTTGTGACAGCTTGGCTTGTAAATCATCGAGTTGTTCGGCTTCGCTGGGGTTTTCAGGATTCAATTTTGTAGCAGTTTCCATAATTTCCTGCTTTTCCTGTTCCAAGTCATCGCGGCGCTTTTCTAATATTCGACGATGAGCATCGCCTTCTTGAGTTTCTGGTAATGGAGGCGGATCGTTAAAGGTATTAGAATCCAAAGCAAAGAAGTCAATACCACCGTAGCGAAAAGTATAATAGCGATTGGGAAGGCGAGTGAAGCGCTTTGGTTCGTAACGCAAACAGCGACCCGTGTCTGTTTTGGCTGTGTAATATTCGTCTAAATGACGGGCGAGTTCTCCCGGCATTTGTAAAGCTTTGAGATAATCTAAAAATGCCCTAGCATAAGCATCACCGCTTCTTGAGCCATGCAAACCAATATCCAAGTCTAAAGTTGACCGCAGTAAGCGACGCAATGGTAGGGTTGTCGCGGACACCAAGCCAAATAAAAGCGGTAAGTCGTAGTAGTCGTGATTTCCCAATACAGGTAAAATTGGCAGTTTAAAGACCATTTGGTCGTAAGGAATGCCCTTGGGATATTCTCCGCCAACAAGAAACTCTCGATAAGGTTCAATAAAATTTTGGTGATAGTATTCGCTTGACCCTACCATATAGACAACATCGCCCGTATGCAGCATAAAACTGCATTCATCGTGATGGGGTAGCATGATTTCGGCTACCTGACGTTGGGGATTATGTTTTGGATGCGATCCACTACCGCTATCGCCTACAACTAAAAACGAAAATTCTGTAGCATCTTCTCGATTATCTTCCAGTACCAACCGAGTTTGGTCAATACCCCGTTCTATAATAGCGGAGTCTTGCCAACGTACCCGTTGCTTCATCTTACGAATTTTATCGGCGATCGCCGGTTCGGATACAAGTTTCAAGGCAACTTACTCCTCTGACTGACCAAGTATTGTGGTTGGGGGTTGGGGGTTGGTTGTTGGTTGGAGTAGGAGTTAGGAGTTAGGAGTTAGGAGTTAGGAGTTAGGAGTTAGGAGTTAGGAGTTAGGAGTTAGGAGTTAGGAGTTGGTTGTGAAAAAAATAAATATTAACCGCTATCACTATCCACTACCTACTATCCACCAACCACCAACAACCAACCACCAACAACCCCTCCGGGGTGACGCTCGTTGGGACGCTCGATTACTCGCTATCGCTTCGCTATCGCTACCGCGTAGCGCACCACCAGTCGCCTGGGTCGGGAAACCCTACCAAGGGCGCCCCTTCACCAACCACCAACAACCAACAACCACCCATTACCCATTTTCCGTATTTTTCAATTCAACAATCAGGTTGGGAAGCCCTTCTAGTTTTTCTACAGGTATATCTTCTTCTACTAAAGGCACAAAGACTCGCAAACCTTGGGGAATACATTTAATTTCCACCGGCGTTGTACCGAGTATTTCACCATCAACAACTACTTTTTGTGGTGGGTCAGTTATGATTTTACATTGTTTGGCTCGCAAGTAACCAATATCATCACGCTCTACCGGGCTACCTGCTGAAGCTGTCTGGAATAAATGATACGTTGCTGCGATCGCTCCTGCTTTACTTGTTGGCGCTACTATCGTCAAGTCTAACAGCCCATCATCATAAATAATACCCGACGGGCCCTGAGCTAACACGGAAGTGGAAGGTGCGGCATTTGCCACTGTTACGGCTGCTGCAGTAGTTTTAATTATTTTATCTTCTGTTTCAATTTCTACATCAAATAACTCTAAATTCCCTAGTTCTTGCAATCCTGCAAGAATATACGCCATAATCCCAAATCGATTCTTGGCTTCCCGATCTGCCCTTTCTACCGTTTCCGCCTCAAAGCCAATACCTGCTAGCAATACCATTGGCTGACCGTTACAATCAGCTGCATCTACAGTCAGCGTTTTTCCATTCAAAATTGTCTGACATGCGGCGGCGATCGTGTCGGGAATTCCTAAAGCTGTGGCAAAGGCGTTTGCTGTTCCCCGCGAAATAATCCCAAAAGGTATATCTGTTCCTACCACCGCCGCCGCCGCCGCTGATAGCGTACCATCTCCCCCAGACACGATGATCGCATCTACTCCCCGACCAACAGCTTCAAGTGCTAGCTTGTCTGCACCAATTTTCTCTGTTGTCAAGTATATATCTAGGTCAATTTCTGGCTCTAAAATTGCCCGAATTTCTGCTAGGTCTTGCTCTGAGTCTCCCTGACCCGCGACTGGATTAAATATCAAGCAGGCAGAACGATTCATAACGGTTAATAAACTAAAATTAACAAGCATAAATGTATTTACTTATTATTACTTTAGATATAAAAATTTCTCTTCCTTCCTGAGATTGGTTTGCCTTAATTTCGTCCTCTAACTAAAGAATTATATTTTACCAAAAGCAGCTACTTTCAGCTAAATTAGAGTATGTTATTAATTCTTGAAATTAGTAACAAGTTATTTTGATTGCTGTATACAATGCCTAAACTATATTTCCGGCATATCTTCCGAAAAATCAGATATTTTATTTTTTATTAAAATATTCGGTTTGCAAAGTAAATAATCTGAGCTAACAGAAAGATTAAGGTATTATGGAAATTGGTTGTAGTTAAAATATGCTTTATTGATTTGGCGATTTTAATCATTAAAATCAGCCTTCATTAGCTATTAAAATCTTTCAGAAGGATGATGTTGATTTGCTGTTATTTATCTTAAAATATGTCCTAATCAGGAAAATTGTCTGATTTGCTACAAATATTTCATAGAAAATGAGAAACGGGGTTCCTAAAGGCTGGTGGGTGTTAGTACCACTAGGATTTGTCTTGCTCATCCTGACTCACTTAATGGCGTTGATATTCCGCATCCAGCCTGCGGTATCCCTCTGGTTTCCCCCGTCAGGGGTTGCGATCGCCTTGACGCTGTGGCTTGGTCCGGTTGGTGCTATATTGACGTGGATGGCATCATTTTTGATGTCACCATTTTGGGGTAACGATGGTTGGTATCGGCTGGCAAGTTGGACAGATGCAACGGAACCTCTAGTTGCTTGGTTTGTTTATCGACAGTATTGGAAAGGAACGCGAAATTTAAGCAGTCTGAGGGATGCAGCTTTTTTTATTTTGGCTGCGCCGATATCAGCCTGCGCCACATCAGCCGTACTGGGTAGTTTAATGCTGCTGGTTATGGGCAAAATGTCGGCGCCAAACTTGGATCAAAGCATCATTAACTGGTGGCTGGGCAATGCGATCGGAACAATGGCGATCGCTCCTCCAGCACTGTTAGTATTGTCACCAATTTTACAAAAACGAGGCTTTCTCGAAGGTGAAGATATAAAACCCAAATCGCCCAGATTGCGCCGCACGCCCCGTTACTGTGCGGAAATTATGATCATTTTAGTTTTCAGCCTAGCTACGGCGATACTTACAGTTTACCAGGCAAAAGGGACGGGTTTCGCGTTTCAGCAATTTTCATTTTTAAACTTTATTACGATAATTTGGGCAGCTACCCGGTTTGGGGCACGAGGTGGTACGTTAACTTCCAGCTTTTGCGTGTTATCAACCGTGGTGGCATATCTATTTATTTATCCCAATGCTATAGAATTGTCTACCTTTCCCGTCAATCCCGAAGTATTGCACGTCCACAAACTGAGTTTATTGGTGCAGTGTACTGTTAGCTTATTGTTAGGAACTGCGACAACAGAACAAGCCGCAACTCAGGTAGCATTAGCAGTAGAAAAAGTGCGTGCGGCAGAATATGAAGCCCGCGCCGAGTTGACAGAAAAGCTTGCACAACTCAACCATTCTCTAGAAGAAACTAACGCCCGCTTGCAACAATCCAATCGCGACAAAGATCAACTGCTAAAACGCGAACAAGCCGCCCGTGACGTTAGCGAAGCGGCACGAAGTGCAGCAGAAGCCGCAAACCGGATGAAAGATGATTTTTTAGCAATACTTTCTCACGAATTGCGATCGCCTTTAAATCCAATTTTAGGTTGGGCGAGGCTCTTGAGAACTCGCAAGCACGATTCAGCCACTATTGATATTGGCTTAGAAACCATCGAGCGCAACGCCAAACTGCAAACTAAATTAATTGAAGATTTACTCGATGTTTCCCGGATTTTGCGCGGTAAACTCAGTTTGAGCATGACAACTGTCAACCTAGAATCGGTGATCAAAGGTGCAATTGAAACGGTACAGATGTCAGCAGATGCCAAGTCAATCGATTTGAGATTTTCGATCAAAGGACTGGGGACAAGCTACTGGGGACAAGTTACTGGAAAAGATTCTTCCCAATACCCAATACCCAATCCCCAGTCCCCATTCACTATTTTAGGAGATGCCAATCGCCTGCAACAAGTTGTGTGGAATTTGCTTACCAACGCGGTTAAATTTACCCCCAATGGTGGACGAGTGGAAATTAGCCTGTCAATAGAGGACGAGGGGGAGAGGGGGGGAGAGGGAGACAAGGGCGACCGGTGTGGGGCGACCAGTGTGGGGGGACAAGGAGAATTGTCACTCGGCACTTCATTCTCAGCAATTGCGCCTACACATCAAGCACTCATCAGAGTTAGCGACACCGGTAAGGGAATTAATCCTGATTTTTTACCTTATGTATTTGAGCGTTTCCGTCAAGCTGACAGCAGTACTACACGTAATTTTGGCGGGTTGGGATTGGGATTGGCAATTGTCCGTCATATCGTAGACTTGCACGACGGTACAGTTTGGGCAGAAAGCCTGGGAGAAAACCAAGGTGCAACCTTTACCGTCAAACTACCCCTTTTAGAACCAACCCAGATCAACCAGGAAAATAAACAACCCCTTTCCTTCTTGTCCCCCCCTCCCCCCCTCTCCCCCTCTCCCCCTCCCGCCCTGACTGGCGTAAAAATTTTGATGGTAGATGATGAAACAGATGCTAGAGATTTGATTTCATTTATGCTAGAGCAGTATGGAGCAGTTGTGACTGCAGTTCCATCGGCTAGTCTTGCACTGGAAGTTTTGCCCCAGATACATCCGGATGTATTGTTAAGCGACATTGGGATGCCGGAAATCGACGGTTATATGCTGATTCGCCAAATTCGATCCTTACAGGGCGATCGCGGTGGACAAATTCCAGCGATCGCCTTAACCGCCTATGCTGGAGAAAGCGATCGCCAACGAATACTTGCAGCAGGCTTTCAAATGCATATCTCCAAACCTGTAGATTCTACAAAGTTAGTCGAAGCGATCGCTCAAATAATCTGTTCCAGGCACTAAGAAGGCAGAGGGTTGCGGCAGTTGAGGGCAGAAGATTTGATAAAAGTTTTCAAATTTTATTTTTCTTTAACGTTGCAACAACATATTCACAATCGTGCTTGCCCCCCTTTGTCAAGGCAAAAGTAAAAAGAAAAAAGTAAAAATAAAGATTTTTCTACCTTTTATCTTCTGCCTTGCAGGGGGGTTGGGGAGATCGTATGTGTCAAATATTTGGATAAATGATATAAGTGATACCATTGCTTTGGGGAGCATTTAACCAGACGAAGAATTTTAGAGCTTAATTTCAGAGGTTTTCCTGCATTAAGTTAAAATGCAGGCAATAACATCGTGTTCGCTTAATTACCCTTAGTTAGATGATTGGTAGTTGATGGTTCACCATCAACCACCAACCATTAATCATTAATTATTAACACGACCCAAAAACGCGATTTCAGCCTTTGTACGAACAGTCATCAGCAACAAAAATTTAGGTTTTGCAATCAAAAAATGAATATATTACTTGTATATCCTCGCTTTCCCAAAAGTTTTTGGTCGTTTGAAAAAACACTGGCTTTGTTAGACCGTAAAGCAATGTTACCGCCTCTGGGCTTGGTGACAGTCGCCGCGATTTTGCCTCAAGAATGGCAATTCAAGTTAGTAGACCGCAATGTTCGCGACTGTACCGAAGCAGAATGGGCAGAGGCTGATTTGGTGATCATGTCGGCGATGATTGTGCAAAAAGAGGATTTGCTTGAGATGATTGGCGAGGCGAAACGTCGGGGTAAGCGTGTCGCGGTGGGTGGTCCTTATCCCACAGCCTTACCGGAAGAAGCCACACAAGCAGGTGCAGACTATTTAATTTTGGATGAAGGGGAAATTACCTTACCATTATTTGTAGAAGCGATCGCCCAAGGCAAAAATTCCGGTATTTTTCGCGCCAACGGTGAAAAACCTGATGTAACCAACACTCCAATTCCTCGCTTTGATTTGTTGGAATTTGATGCTTATGCAGAGATGTCCGTGCAATTTTCCCGTGGATGTCCCTTCCAGTGTGAGTTTTGTGACATTATTGTTCTCTACGGTCGCAAACCCCGCACCAAAAATCCCGCTCAACTGCTAGCAGAATTAGAATACCTCTACTCTTTGGGTTGGCGGCGCAGTATTTTTATGGTGGATGACAACTTCATCGGTAACAAGCGCAACGTCAAATTATTTTTGAAAGAACTTCAGCCTTGGATGGTTGCACATAACTATCCCTTTTCTTTTGCTACAGAGGCTTCTGTTGATTTAGCCCAAGACCAAGAATTGATGGATTTGATGGTAGCGTGTAATTTTGGGGCTGTTTTTCTGGGGATTGAAACTCCCGACGAAGAAAGCCTTACCTTTACGCAAAAATACCAAAATACCAGAGATTCACTGAGTGAGGCGGTACATAAAATTACGCGATCTGGTTTGCGAGTTATGGCTGGCTTTATCATTGGCTTTGATGGCGAAAAAAAAGGAGCCGGCGCACGAATTGTCAAATTTGTCGAGCAAACAGCGATTCCTACAGCTTTATTTAGCATGCTGCAAGCGCTTCCCGATACAGCCCTGTGGCATAGATTGGAAAAAGAAGGACGACTCCGCAGTAAAAGTGCCAACATCAATCAAACCACGTTGATGAACTTTGTACCAACTCGCCCCCTCTCAGACATCGCCCAAGAATATGTAGAGGCGTTTTGGGAACTGTATGAGCCAAAGCGGTTTTTAGATCGCGCCTACCGACATTATCGGCTTTTAGGCGAGGCTACATACCCCAAAAAGGGCAAAGGAGCCAAGAAATCATTAAACCTGACCTTACTCCGGGCATTGTTAATTATTTGCTGGCGTCAGGGTGTGTTACGTTCCACACGCTGGCAATTTTGGCGCAACCTGTGGAGTATGTATCAGCATAATCCCGGTGGCGTAAGTAGCTATTTAGCCGTTTGTGCCCAAATCGAGCATTTCTTAGAATATCGGCAAATTGTCCGCGATCAAATCGAAGCTCAAGTCGCCGAGTTTCTCCAAGCAGAAGCCAAGTTAAAAGAATCAGCAGAGGCGCAAGTGTTAGTGTAAACCCTCCCTACACCTTTAATTAAATCGGCTGCCTTTTCGCCAATCATAATTGTGGGTGCATTCGTATTTACCGTAGTGACAATTGGCATAATTGATGCATCAATGACACGCAACTCTTCCACCCCATGTACTCGCAGTTCGGGGTCAAATAAAAGCCAGCAGTCGGATTTGAACCGACGACCTTCCGATTACAAGTCGGATGCACTACCACTGTGCTATGCTGGCAAGCTTTGCTCAAGCGTCTCACCAATTTTATATTCTACCATAAGCAAGAAAATAGTAAAGCGTCAAGTCGAAAAATCTTTGCATCAAAGGTACTGGGCATTGGGCATTGGGAATTGGGCATTGGGAATTGGGAATTGGGCATTGGGCATTGGGCATTGGGAATAGGGAATTGAGGATTGGGTATTAGGGATTAATTAGAAAATTCTTCTTTATGCCCCATGCCCGATTCTCCATTCCCCAAGTCACCGACTTTTTGTGACGAGATCGAAAAAAATCTTTAAGAATCATGGCAAAAGGTATCTCACATCCTGGGCTGGAGGCAAAAATATCTGGTAAAGTTTGAAAGCTGTATTTATGAACGCAGCTGGGTAAAGGAAGAAAAAAAATTATTATTCTTTACAGATCGCAAGCATGGCAGCGTTGATCGGACGAGATTTATTAAGTCTAGCGGACTTCAGTTCTACAGAAGTTCAAGAACTCTTACAAATGGCAGCGCAACTCAAATCACAACAGTTGAAGTTGCGATGTAATAAAGTCTTGGGGTTATTGTTCTCCAAAGCTTCAACTCGGACAAGGGTAAGTTTTACTGTGGCGATGTATCAATTGGGTGGACAGGTAATCGATCTCAATCCCAATGTCACCCAAGTTAGTCGCGGCGAACCGGTACAGGATACAGCGCGAGTTTTAGATAGATATCTCGATATTTTGGCAATTCGCACTTTCGCACAGCAAGAATTGGAAACTTTTGCTAATTATGCCAAAATTCCTGTAATTAATGCTCTTACCGATTTAGAGCATCCTTGTCAAGTTTTGGCTGATTTAATGACTATTCAAGAATGTTTTGGCACTCTTGCGGGTTTAACTTTGACTTATGTCGGCGATGGCAATAATGTCGCCAATTCCCTCATGCTAGGTTGCGCTTTGGTCGGCATGAATGTGAGAATTGCCATCCCTAATGGATATGAACCAGATGCAGGCGTCACAGAAAAAGCACGTGCAATTGCAGCCAATAAAACTGAAGTGATTCTGACTGACGATCCCGAAGTTGCGACCAAGGGCGCTCATGTACTTTACACTGACGTTTGGGCAAGTATGGGGCAAGAAGCCCAAGCAGATAACCGCATGCCTATTTTCCAGCCTTACCAAATTTCAGAGCCGCTCTTGAGCCTTGCAGACCCCGAAGCGATTGTTTTACACTGCCTCCCCGCACATCGTGGCGAAGAAATTACCGAAGCAGTAATTGAAGGTTCTCAATCACGTGTTTGGGATCAGGCAGAAAATCGGATGCACGCTCAAAAGGCGTTACTTGCTAGCATCTTGGGGGCAGAATAAAGAGTTTTGAGTTTTGAGTTTTGAGTTTTGAGTTTTGAGTTTTGAGTTTTGAGTTTTGAGTTTTGAGTTTTGAGTTTTGAGTTTTGAGTTAAATTTTGTGATTTTTAACCTAGTTTTGAGTTAAAGAACACAATTTTCAGCCTTTTTACTCAGCACTCTGGACTCAATACTCAAAAATTTTTTCTTTCATATCTTTTTATTTTTTACTTTTTCCTTACCGTAGTGGGTTTTTTGTAGTACTAATGTTCTAGAGACATTTGTATGTACTCCTCTATATTCACTATGGAACGACTAACAGAAGCTCAACAAGAACTTTACGATTGGCTGGCGGAATATATTCGATCGCACCAGCATTCACCTTCAATTAGGCAGATGATGCAGGCGATGAACCTGAAATCACCTGCACCAATTCAAAGTCGTTTGGAGCATTTACGCACTAAAGGTTACATTGAATGGAGTGAAGGTAAAGCGCGGACGATTCGGATTATGCGTCCTTCAAGTCGAGGTGTGCCGGTTTTAGGCACTATAGCTGCTGGCGGTTTAATAGAACCGTTTACCGATGCTGTAGAACATTTAGACTTTTCTAACATCTCGTTACCTGCTCAAAGTTATGCTTTGCGGGTAACAGGGGACAGCATGATTGAAGACTCGATTATTGATGGAGATTTGGTGTTTTTGCGTCCGGTAGCGCAACCAGATCAACTCAAAAATGGCACGATTGTTGCCGCCAGGGTGGATGGATATGGTACCACATTGAAGCGATTTCACAGAAATGGCGATCGCATCACTCTCAAACCAGCAAATTCTAGATACAACCCAATTGAAGTTTCCGCAATTCAAGTTGAGGTGCAAGGTTCTCTGATCGCCGTCTGGCGCGGTTACAACTGAAAAATAGCAAGTGGTTAGTGGGTAGTGGGTAGTGGGTAGTGGTTCATGGTGAGCCAGCGCACTGCGAACCAACAACCCCTCCGGGGTTCACCATCCCCGGCACGAGGGAAACCCTACCAAGGGCGCCCCTTCACCAACAACCAACAACTTTCAATCTTTCATCACCACCTTCGTTTTTGCCATTTTATGTACCTGATACCAAATCGAGTTAAGCAACAGCCCTGTTTCCCGTTGAAATTACCATTCGCTGGAGAAAATAAGGGCAGTTATCAAACTCGGCAACCATTATTACCAGGGTGTCCGAAAATGCCGCAATCTCTAGAATTGCGGCAGTATCAACGACAAGCTGTAAATAGCTGGTTTGCCAATAACGGTAGAGGGACGCTAAAAATGGCAACCGGTAGTGGTAAAACGATCGCAGCACTGGCGATCGCTTGCGAGTTATACAAGCAAATTAACCTGCAAGTCTTGCTAGTGGTGTGCCCATACCGCCATCTCGTTACCCAATGGGCGCGGCAATGTGAAAAATTTAACTTACAACCAATCTTAGCTTTCGAGAATTTACGCAGTTGGCAAAGTCAGCTTTCTACTCAACTTTACAACTTGCGTTCTGGTTCTCAAGGGTTTATCACGGTTATTACTACCAACTCCACTTTAATTGGAGATGGGTTTCAATCTCAAATCAAATATTTTCCCGAAAAAACTTTGATTATTGGAGACGAAGCCCATAATTTAGGCGCACCGAGATTGGAAGAAAGTTTGCCGCGTCCCATTGGGTTGCGACTGGCTTTGTCAGCCACACCGGAAAGATATTTTGATGATGGTGGTACACAATCATTATTTGATTATTTTGGTCCTGTTCTCCAGCCGGAATTCACCTTGAAAGATGCCATTGTACAAGGCGCTTTGGTACATTACCAATACTTTCCTATTCTTGTGGAATTAACCGAGTCAGAAAGCCGTGCTTATGCCAAATTAACGCAAAAAATTGGGCGGCTGCTAATGTATCGGGAACGCGAAAATGTGGAATTGGGAAATTTTGAAGACAATGAAGATTTAAAGCCTTTGTTAATGCAACGGGCGAGGTTAATTAGCGCGGCGGAAAATAAATTAAATGCTTTGCGCGATTTAATGACAACTCGCCGGGAAACAACTCACACCCTTTTCTATTGTAGTGACGCTTCCCACGAAACGGGACAGCGTTCTAGTTTGCGGCAACTGAAAGCAGTTGCCAAAATTTTGGGGGTGGAACTCGGTTATAGAGTCAGTACTTATACAGCGCAAACTCCTTTAAAAGAAAGAGAAACTTTGCGCTGTCAATTTGAAAGCGGTGAATTGCAGGGTTTAGTCGCAATTCGCTGTTTAGATGAAGGAATGGATATTCCAGCAATTCAGACTGCTGTAATTTTAGCAAGTTCGGGAAATCCCCGTCAATTTATTCAGAGACGGGGGCGAGTTTTACGCCCTCACCCGAGTAAACAACGCGCCAATATTTATGATATGATTGTTCTGCCACCAAATTTAGATCGGGCAACTTTAGAAGTGGAACGCAATTTGTTAAAAAAAGAATTGCGTCGTTTTGTCGAGTTTGCTGATCTAGCTGATAACGCCGGTGAAGCGAGAATTAAGTTGTTGGATTTACAAAAGCGATACGGGTTATTAGATATTTGAAGAAAGGTAGCGGGAGATGTTAATGGTTAATTGTTAATAACGTTTTTAACAATGAACGATGAACGCTCTTACCATTAACAATCTGATTGTTCCTCCTGCCTTCTTCAATCTGAAAGTAGAAATTTAGCTAACCCTTGCAATTTTTTCCAAGGTTCTCCACTTTGAATCACTTCTTTAGCAAGAATTACAGCATCAGAAAATGTCTTGACATAATCGCCATTATCTGCTATGGCTTCTCCGGCGTAAAGTGCTAAAGCTGCATTTAAAGCAACTACATCTTGCTGCGGTTGAGTACCTTTACCTTGCAAAACTGCTTTGAGAATTTCGGCATTTTCTTCAACATCTCCACCGACTAATGTGGCAATTGGGGCGGGGTTTAAACCTAAGTCTTGGGGATCTAATTCCAGCCGATGTATTTGTTGGTTTGAGAGTATTGCCAAATCTGTTTTATCTCCCAATCCAGCTTCGTCTAATTTTTCTCTTCCGTATAATGTAATGGCGCGGCGAATTGAGCGTTGATTGAGAACTTGGGCAAAAGTTTCTATTAAAGCTGGGTTGTTAATCCCAATTACTTGTCCTGTGGGTTGGAGTGGGTTGAGCAAGGGACCAAGTAGATTAAATACCGTACGGACTTTTAACGTTTTTCGCAAAGGCGCGATCGCTTTTAGTGCAGGATGCCAATCTGGTGCAAATAAAAAGGTAATGCCAACTGTCTCTAAGGCTGTTTGAGCTTTTTCGGTGTCGGCTTTGAGATTCACGCCTAAAGCTTCCAATACATCTGCCGAACCTATTTTACCAGAAGCGGAACGATTGCCATGTTTTGCTACTTTTACCCCACAAGCAGCAACTACAAAAGCCACAGCGGTGGAAATATTAAAGGTTGATGCACCATCTCCACCAGTCCCGCAAGTATCAACCAGTGGTAAATTACCCACAACGTGATCGCGCAATTTTGGTCTTACTGATTGGGAATATAAAACCTCCACCATACCAAGTAATTCCTCTGTGGATACTCCCTTGGCTTGAATTGCTGCCAAAATCGCACCAGACAACACTGGAGGAATGGCTTCTGTCAGCCAACCCTGCATTAAACCAGATGCTTGGGTAACACAAAGCGATTCACCGTCAAGTAATTGCTGCAATATCCCAGAACAATCTAAGGTGTCGTTAATTAAGGGATTTTGGTCAGCACTGACTTGTACCATAATTTTCCCAACCTTCAAAAGTTGAATTGCGCGTGGTTCGTAGCAAGCACTTAAGTACTTATTACAAACTTAAATTAATTTGGCATCAGTCAGAAATAAAGTGGGGTTGAGAAGATGGTATTATGTCAATTCCAATTTGATTATGGCAAAAAAATTTATCACAATTTGGTAATTTCATCGCTCAACTATATAAAACTTAAGGTGCGTTAGTAAAAGGTAACGCACCCAACAAACTATTAGCTATGTAATTACCAATCTACATGCGATCGCTCTTTGACAATCCTTTGATATACATCTCCAGTTTGCTTGGCTATTTTCTGCCAGCTAAAGCGCCTTTCTAAGTCTGAGTAAGCATTATCCACCAACCATTGGCGATAACCTGGATTTTTTAACACTTCTAATATTCCCCAAGCTAAAGATTCGGGATTGTTAACTTGGGTAACTATGCCTGTTTTGGTGTGTTGTACAACTTCCGGAAAGCCGCCAGTATCAGAAACTACTACGGGCACGCGTGAGGCAAAACTTTCTAATGCCACAATACCAAAGGGTTCGTAAAGGCTGGGGAATACGGCACAATCGGCGACGGTTTGAAATTTATCTAAGTATTCGTCGGATATAAAGCCGGTAAAATAGGTTTTGTGCCAAATTCCCAAATCCCAAGCTTGACGCTTCAGATTGTCTGTATTGCCGCCACCAATTATGACAAATTTAACGTAACCACCCATCTCTGAAAGTACCTTGGGTGCAGCATTTAGTAATAAAGGTACTCCTTTTTCGTAGGTCATGCGACCGACGTAATAAACGATTTTTTCGCCGTCCTCGGCAAATTGACGGCGAAAATCTTGGGCATGAAAGTCTTGGTGGTGTTGTTTCTTTTCCGGTCGAATTCCGTTGAATATAACATCAATTTTATCCCAAGGACTGTGCAGCGCTCTTTCTACTTCTCGACGCATGTAGTCAGTGCAAACAATCACCCGCCAAGAATTGTAAGCTAGCAGTTCTTCTTTGCCACTAATATAACGTTGTGTATCAGTATTAATACCGTTATAGCGTCCGAATTCCGTGGCGTGAATAGTCGCAATCAGGGGGATTTTAAAGCTATGCTTGAGAGCGATCGCCGCATCCCCGACTAACCAATCATGGGCATGAATCAGGTCAAAGGGACCTTCTTCTAATATCAACTTACCGCCGTGATGTCCCATGCTTTGGTTGAGATTCACCACCCAGTGGAAAAAGTCGTTAGCAGCAGCAACCGGTACGCGATGTACCTGTACTCCCTCTACTACCTCATACATCGGTGCGTGACCGAATTCAGCCGTAATCAGGTGGACTTCATGTCCTAGTTTTACAATTTCCGGATACAACTCTGCCACATGACGTGCAATTCCCCCAACGATTCGAGGCGGAAACTCCCAAGTCAGTACCAGTATTTTCATCAACTCGACTCCCCAGCGCTTTACAAATAGTTAAAATTCTACATTTATCTAAAAGTAAAAATGTGATGATTGCAGTGAGTATATTTACTAAAATTGTGATTTTTTTTCTGACATTGACTTGGATGCAAGTTATTTCGGCAAGGAAATGAAAACTCGTGTTGTTAGAAGGCAGAGGGCATTGGGTATTGGTGATTACTTATTCCTCCTTGTCTCCCTTGTCTCCCTTGTCTTTCTTGTCCCCTATTCCCTACTTATTTGTTGGCGGAAGACTAACCAAGCATTTGCCGCCTCTAAATTAGGGCTTGCCGCTTTTTTTAGTAAGATTACACCATCTTGAAAGCCAATAATCCCATATTCGCGATTATTTATTAATTGGTCAATAAGTTTTGTCAGGTCTTGCAGCATGTGGCGATCGCCTTTAAATGCAGCTTGGTATTGTTGTAGTTGCCACAGGTCGGCGATCGCGTAATCCACTTTTATCACTTGTCGCCCATCATTTTTTAACTTTAATGCCGGTAAACGCAAAATTTCCCGGCGACTGGAAAGATGGGGTACTAAATACGTTGTAGCAGAAACGCTAGCATCTTCCGGTATTTCCCTTAGTAAAAAGCGAATATGCGGGACATGTTGCCATTGTTGGGGTAGCGATACATACACCCACGGTTTGACGGAATCGGGAATTAGAAAATAAAAGGTTCGATTTGGGTTGGATGTAAAGCTAAAAAATAGAGAAAGGCAAATACAAGCTATCCAAAAGCGGCGAAATGATAATTTAAAGGTTTTGGGATGTTGCGACCACCAAAGGATTGAACCGTAAAATAGTCCTGGTACTACAGTTAAGGCGTAGCGAATTGTAATCGCCAGCACCGATTCTCCTTTGCCTAAAAATAATTTTAGCAGCGGAAACCCAGCTATCATCCAAGATGCGGGAGATAGTGCAGGCACAAATGCCAAAGGCATCCATTGACCGATTAAATATTTAATTGTTTTATCTATCGGCGTGACAAACTCTACCAACAACCGCCAGGGGTTGCTAATCATTCCCCAAATAATTTCTAAAGTCGAAGCTTCCTCACCATCGGCATATTGTCCAAAACGTTCCATCATAAACCGCTGGGAAATGTCTTGAGAAAACAGCGGCATGATTAAATTGGTAAGAGCCAACATGTAACTAAAACTGAGAGTGCAAACAGCAAGTCCGGCGCGAGGAAAGCGTTTGCTCAAAACCATATAAACGCCAACGCCAAACAAACCCACACCCGCATCTTCCCGCACTGCCAAAGTTAACACCGCTAGCAACCAAAACAACCACCACCAGCGTTTTTCCATTGCCAGCAGTAACCCAAAAATAAATAAGGGAATTTGACTAATGTCATGAAAATTTGATAATGTCGGACCAATAACGGCATTAGCAGCGTAAAAGCTGGCGACAATCATCACTGCCAATGGTGGTTCTAGATAATGTCGAGCCAGTACATATAAAACCAAACCAGCAGCCGTTACGAGGGTTACTTGTAAAACCGTTAAAGTTGCGGGTGAGGGAAACAATGCATATATCGGTAACCAAAGCAATAACGCTGGAGTGAAATGCTGTCCGAGGCGGTGATAAAACACCGTGGGGGCTTCCCCACCGTGGACGACATTGGTTGAAAGGCTGGAAGAAAGGGAACTTTGAAAGAAGCGACCGTGAAGGTTATTCCAAAAAACTTGGTTAAAAATGCCTTGGTCGAAGGAGGCGTAAAAACTGAAATAGCGGTGCAAGGTAAATAATAAGGCCAGGACAAAGAAAATTCCTGCCAACACCAGGACTCTGGTTTTTGCATTACCAGCCTCTAACCCCAAGTCCGACGTTTTTTGCGGCGTTTTTTGCAGGTTCCACAACATCACTCACATACCCTGTTTAGGCAATTGGGAGAAAATTAATCTTGTTATTGTAAAACTTTGTTTGTCGCTAAGGCAGACGCTTAGTTCTCCCCAGAAAGTGGCACATATATTGCAAAATGAATGGAGTTCGTCACCCTTGCTTCCGACAAATGCCTACCAAACTTGCTGACGCACAAAATTTACTTTCCGACTTGATCGCCCGTTACTCATCCCGTGTCGATTATTTAATGATACGCCTAGAAGAAGCAGAAGGGACTGATATCTTGTTGCGGGGCGACAAGGTAGAAACCCTCAGCGAAGGCATTTCCATTGGCGGACACATTCGCGCTTGTTATAAAGGCGGGTGGGGATTAAGCAGCTTTAACCAGCTTTCCACAATTAGCGATCGCATTCAAGAAGCGATTGCAGCAGCGCGAATGGTTGGTGATGAAGAAACTACACTTGCACCTGTGCAAGCGGTGCAAGCAGTATGTCAACTTCCCCTAACAGGTACAGACCCGCGCAACATACCTTTAGCGAACAAAAAAGAATTATGCGATCGCTATAGGGAATTACTCAAAAGTTTTGACCGCCGCATTACTACAACTTCAGTTCGTTACGGCGACAGCGCCCAAAAGATAATTCTCGCCACCAGCGAAGGAACCTTAATCGAACAATCTTGGGTAGATATGGAAATGCGTTTTGCCGCCACAGCCAAAAACGGCGAAACCGTACAAACCGGCAGAGAAACTAACGGTTCACGTAAAGCCTACGAAGATTTAACGAATTTGGACGAACAAGTCAAAAGTGCAGCCCAAAGGGCAGTCGCAGCTTTATCTCTACCAACGGTCAAAGGCAATACTTATACTGTAGTGATTGACCCGATTCTCACAGGCTTATTTGTTCACGAAGCCTTTGGACATCTTTCCGAGGCAGACATGGCGTACGAAAACCCCGATTTGTTAGAAGTCATGACACTTGGCAGGCGGTTTGGTCCGGAAGAATTGCAAATTTTTGATGGTGCAGCTCCTGCGGGACATCGCGGCAGTTATTTTTATGATGACGAAGGCACTCCCGCCACTACTACCCAACTAATTAAAGATGGTGTTTTAGTGGGACGCTTGCATTCTCGTGAAACCGCAGGCAAATTAGATGAAGCGCCTACAGGTAACGCCAGATGTCTCAACTATCACTTTGCCCCAATTGTGAGAATGACCAACACCTGGATTGAAAGGGGTAAAACACCAGTTCGGGACTTATTTACTGGTATTAAAGAAGGAGTTTATGCCCGTAATTGGTTGGGTGGAATGACCAATGGCGAAATGTTCACCTTTAGCGCTGGGGAAGCCTGGATGATTCGCAACGGCAAAATAGCCGAACCCGTGCGAGATGTCACGCTTTCGGGGAATGTTTTTCAAACCCTGGCGGATATTGAAGGCATTGGCGATGACTTTTATTGGGATGAATCTGGCGGTTGCGGTAAAGGCGGACAGAATGGTTTGCCAGTCGGTTGTGGCGGTCCGAGTTTGAGGATTCGTGATGTTGTTGTCGGAGGCGAAGCCGAATAATTTTGGATTAAAAAACGGGTATTGGGCATTGGGTATTGAGCATTGGGTATTGGGCATGGGGCATGGGGCATTGGGCATTGGGCATGGGGCATTGGGCATTGGGCATTGGGCATTGGGATCTAAAATTTCCCCCTAGTCTCCCACACCCGTCGCCCCCCTCTCCCCCTCTCCCCCTCTTCCATTTCAACGCCATGCTAGATTAAGCTTGATGCCACAAGACAAGGACTCCTTCAACGACTGCTTTTGTAGGACAAAGTTCAAATCAAAGCTCGCGCATTCCGCCTTTAGAAAGTGGCGACAGACTCACCCGCCACGAATTTGAACGTCGTTATACAGCAATGCCTAATGTTAAAAAAGCAGAATTAATTGAAGGAGTCGTCTACGTGGCATCGCCATTACGCTTTAGAAGTCATGGAAAACCTCATGGTGACTTAATTATCTGGTTGGGAACTTACAAAGTTTCTACTCCAGGCGTAGAGTTAGGCGACAATGCCACAGTCCGTTTAGATTTCGACAACGAACCACAACCTGATGTGGTGTTGTTAATAGATGAAAGATTGGGGGGACAGGCACGCATTAGTGATGATGATTATATTGAAGGCGCACCGGAATTAGTTGCAGAAGTTGCAGCCAGCAGTGCTGCTAATGACTTGTACGACAAAAAACGCGCCTACCGTCGCAACGGCGTTAAAGAGTACATCGTCTGGCAAATTTTGGAAAATAAATTCGACTGGTTCACCTTGCAAAATAGTGAATATCTGTCACTGGCAGCAGATACAGATGGTTTTATTAAAAGTCGGATATTTCCCGGTTTGTGGTTAGATGTGGCGGCACTATTAACAGGAGATATGACGAAAGTCTTAGCAGTGCTGCAACAAGGTTTGAATTTCACATGAACATGTTGAATTTATCCAACGTTTATCCCAACAGTAAAATTTTACCCATAATTACATGGTTCATTGTTCATCGATTTTCGGCTATTAACCATCAACCACCATTCCAGATAATATAGGTATTCACCTATACATAAGCTTAACTAATTTAGTAACTTGTTCCATTAAAATATTCCTATCTAAAAATCTTAACTTTTAGCAACATTGTCTTTAATTAAGTTAACAATTGTCTGCTTATTGAGAAAATTCTCAATTATTTTACGCATTGACAATACTTTCAGTTTGTAGTATGGTGATGCTATGCTCAGGGAAGCAGTGTAGCAAATTTTCATTTTGAAGGAAATTACGTCTTTCAAAAGCTGATTATTGTGTGGCAGTCAAAACATGTAGCATTAGTAGTACGCCACCTATTTACAAAAATTTACAATTATTTTGTCATAAAACTTCACATTTTCTTTGAGGGGAGTTGACAAAATAAAGGATTTAAGGGTTATTTGCAGTTACTGATGAATGATAGCTGCTTCAATTTGTTGTATGAGTGCTTCTAGAGTAGAAGAGTTATCTAAAACGACATTTGCGCGAGATGCTTTTTCAGCAATTGGCATTTGGCTGTTAATCCGAGCTTGTGCTTGTTCTAAAGTTAAATTATTCCGCTGGATTAATCTTGCTAATTGTTGTTTTTCGGAACAGGTGACTACCCAAATTTCAGTAACCAATTGAGTTATTCCAGCTTCAAATAACAGAGGTACAACAAAGACCAAAGTTTGTGCGGGTGAAGAGGCGATCGCTTCCAGGAATCTCTGGCGGACGTCAGGATGAATTACGCCTTCTACCCAGTTGCGTTCATCTGGATTATTAAAGATAATTTCACCCAGCTTTTGGCGGTTGAGATTACCATCAGGTAGTAAAATTTGTTCGCCATAACGTTGGGCAATTTCTTGGAGAATTGGCGAACCTACAGATACTGCGTCTCTGGCATAAACATCAGCATCAAAAATGGGTAAATTATAAGTGCTAGCCAAATAATTGGCGACAGTAGTTTTGCCTGTGGCAATGCCTCCGGTTAATCCGATTATGCGTTTTGTCATTTGTTAATGGTTAATGGTTAATGGTTAATAGTTAATGGTTAGTGGGCGCGTGGTTAGTGGGCGCGTGGTTAATCGATAGGAGTAAACAACAACCAACATCCAACAACAAACAAAAAACAACCCAACGGGAGAGCAGTTGCAACAAGCGGGGGAACCCGTCCACCGCACTGCTCACCAACAACCCAACGGGAGAACCAGTTACCTGTGGAGGGAAACCCTCCCGCAGTACGCGCTTCACCAACAACCAACTAACCACTATCAACTTAAGAATTTTCCGCCCATTTTATTAATGCTTGCGTTAACCCATCTAAAGTATATTCCTCAGCTTCAACATCAACGCGCCCAATTAAAGAACGACAATCTTTAGAGGTTTGGGGACCAATAGAAGCAATACAAATTCCCTCTAATAAATTTGCGACTAAAGATAGTTGATTTTCTTCTTGATTTTCTTCAAAGTTGTCAGAGAATATCTTTGTTGTCAGTTCGCAGAAAAATTTTACTGTTTTGGAACTAGCAAAAGTAATTACATCCACCGTTCGACTTTGAAGTGCTAACTCTGCTGACGGTGGAATACTTCTAGGACAGCAAGATTGATAAGCAGCAACATCTATTACTTCTGCTTTTTTATCGGTAAATTCGTTGATCAAAACTTCTCGTCCGCCGCTTTCAACTCTGGGAAATAAAATCTTTTTACCAGATAGTTCTTCAGGAAAATGTTCCACTAAAGAATCGGCGACAAAGTTAGGGGGAATAAAATCTGGGATGAGACAGCGTTGTTGGAGACGTTGGGCTGTTTTTTCGCCAACAACAGCAATTTTAATTCCAGTCAAAGTCCGAGCATCTTTACCTTGAGCAAACATCCGTTCAAAGAAATAGTCTACGCCATTGGTAGAAGTGAGAATTAACCAGTCGAAGTCAGATAAATCAGCGATCGCATTATCTAAAGCGTCCCAACTCGAAGGCGGACCAATTTCTAATGCTGGCATTTCAATCACATTTGCACCTGTGGCGGTGAGACGTTGCGTAAATTGGCTTGACTGTCCAACTGAACGTGTCACTAGGATTGTTTTACCGACAAGGGGTAGAGAGGAGGAAGGGGAGAGGGGGAGAGGGGGGGAGGGGGGGAAGGTACTGTCCACGGTTCAGGTGTGCCCAAAATCGTCTAAGTCTATATTCTCAGGTTGTAAGTACTTCTGTAGACCTTTTTTTTAGATAGGGGAGATGGGGAGATAAAGTTATGAGTTATGAGTTACTCGTTTTGAAGTGGTAGGGGCGAAGCATTTGGGCGACAATTGTTCAGTTTGATGACAAAACCTCTTCCCAAATACTTCGCCCGTACTGAAAAATTCGCGCATTCAAAACTCAAAAAACTCAGCTAAGAACTTTTTTCATCCCCCTTGTCTCTCTTGTCTCCTAAGTCCTCCTTGTCTCTGATTCTTCAGGTTGCAAATACTTGTGTAAAGCGACAACTTCGCCAATTACAATCACCGTTGGCGATAAAGACACGCCAGTGGTTTCTTCAAGAATATTGCTCAATTGGGCTGTCCAAATTTGTTGTTGGGGAGTTCCAGCCCAACGGATAATGGCAATCGGTGTTAAACGCGATCGCCCATGTCGCAGCAGTTGATGTACAATTTCAGCGAGCTGTCGTCCTCCCATTAAAATTACCAAGGTATCTAACCGTGAAAGAGCCTCCCAATCCAAAACCTCTGGCTCGTGTGCGGTACACACTGCAAAACTTCGACTCAAGACAGGATCTGTCAGGGGAATTCCTGCGAGTAAGGGTGCTGCAAAAACTGAGGAAATTCCCGGTACGACTTCAAAATCACAACCTGCAGCTTTTAACGCTTCAATTTCTGATGTACAGCGTCCAAAAATAAACGGATCGCCTGATTTGAGGCGTATAACTTGTTTACCCTGCTGGCAATATTTTACCAGCAAGTTGTTAATTTCAACTTGCGGCGTGCTGGGTTTACCACCCCGTTTACCCACATCCAGCTTCAGACAATCTCCTGGTACTAACTCCAATAACTGAGCATCTACTAAGGCATCGTAAACCAATACCTGTGCCACAGCCAAGAGATTATAAGCTTTTACTGTCAAATATGCCACATCTCCCGGTCCAGCACCCACGAGGTAAACTTTGCCTCTTGCTTGAGTCATAGCTCATACTCTAACAAAATCAAAGGATTTTGGATGAAAGGGTTTTATATTATGTCCTGATAAATACCATACTATCTAGTGTACTTGTTCATGGTTAATTGTTGATGGTTAATAGCGCTGATTCCACGATTTATTAACGCGCCAACGCGAGAACCATCTCATTATAAGTAATTAACCCAACTTAACACTATGTCATTTTGATGAAATCATGCTCCATATCAAAACAAAATTGATGTTCTACGGTTCAAACAAACCGATATTGAAGATATTAAATTAGTAGCCGCCATTAACTGCAAACTAACGCACGCATAAAAATATATCTTTCCCATGCCCAATCCCCAATCCCCAATCCCCAATCCCCAATTTACTTAATTTATTGGTCTGTTAATTTTTTGTAACAGCTCATCGACTCGCTCAACCATCTCCCTGTTATTCTGCGATTGGAATAACTCCTTGGCTTTTTTCAAAGCATCGATCGCCTGATTAACTTTTTGTTGTCTGCCCAGGGTGATTCCCAAATTATAGTAAGCGAACGCATACTTGGGGTCGAGGCTAATCGCCTTTTTATAATGCGCGATCGCTTCTTGTGGTTTGCCTTGATCGTCGAGAACATTTCCCAACCCCGTGTAAGCTTGAACGTGCTTTGGATCTAGGCTAATTACTGTTGTATATTCGGCGAATGCTTCTGGTAACTTATTTTGGTCGTACAAAGCAGCTGCTAAATAATAATGAGCCAAGACATACTCCGGATCTAGGCTAATTGCTTTTTTATATTGCGCTAGTGCTTCATCTTTTTTGCCTTGAGCGTACAAAGCATTTGCCAAACCATTATAACCTGTTGGGTTGTCCGGATCGAGGCGTATCGCTTCTGTATACTCTGCAACTGCTTCTGTTAGTTTGCTTTGCTCGTAAAAAGCGGTTGCTAAATAATAGTGAGCGGCTGCATACTTGGAATCGAGACTAATAGATTTTTTGTATTGTGCAATCGCTTCTTCTTTTTTACCTTGGTCGTACAAAACATTTCCCAAACGTGCGTAAGTTGGCGCATAATTGGGGTCGATGCGAATAACTTCTGTATACTCGGCAATTGCTTCGGTTTGCTTGCCTTGACGATAATAAGCGTTGCCCAAATTATAACGAGCTTTGACATACTTGGGGTCGAGACTAATCGCTGTTTTGTATTGCGCGATCGCTTCGTCTAATTTATCAAGCCTTGCCAAAGTCAAACCCAAATTAAAATACGCCCCAGCATCTTTAGGGTCGAGTCTAATCGCTATTTTGTATTGCGCGATCGCTTCTTGTGGTTTGCCTTGGTCGTCAAGTACATTTCCCAAACCAATATAAGCTTGAGCAAACTTGGGTTCCTGTTCAATTGCTTTGCGAAAAGCCGCCTCTGCTGCTTTTAAATCTCCTTGGTCATACAGTTTGACTCCTTCTTCAAAGCTAGCAACTGCGTTTTTGTTTTGCGGGAGTGCTGCTTGATAAGAGTTTGAAAATTTTGGTAAACTAACATTAAGATTTGTAGCTAAGGCAGTATTAGTGTTTGTCAAACATAAGCCGATAATAGCCGCAGCAAGCAAATTCTTTGTGTTTAGCATTTTACTACTTTTTTACCTGCATTTTATCTACAAGTCTAGGGTTCCTAACCTGACTTTAATAGTTACTTCCTGTTCTTTCAAACTAATTCCGCAATTAAATTTTACATCCAACTGCAATTTAGCACTTTCTCTGATTTTTTATTATGATTCTTTATGATTTTCTGTACTTTCGTTAAAAATTATTTAGCTTCAATAAAATTTGCTAACTCTTATTCAAAGAGTAATAATTTTAATAGCGATTACCTTGTCTGTCAAAATCGGATTTATTTGAGAAACCAGATTTTTCAGATGTTACCTATTAAAGGAAGGCAGAACCAAACAATCACAAAGGAATTTCAAGATTCTTTGTAACTGATTATCAAGTCAAAAATTGAGACTTCAATGCCCAATACCCAATACCCCATTCTCAGTTAGAAGTAAGCATCAGTTATGCAGCTAGTACATACTTACAATTAACTTGATTTAGCACTAATTTTATCTAAAAACTGAGCAATTTTCTCAGCTTTTTGAGTTTGACGTTGTTTTTGCAATAAATCTTTAGCTTTTCGCAGGTTGGTAATAGCATCTTCTTGCTTTTCTTGCTGTATGAGAGCATTACCCAAACGCAAGTAAGCATCGGCATTTTTGGGAGAACAGTTAATTACGTATTGGAACAATTGTACCGCTTCTTCGACTTTTCCTTGCTGCATCAAAATATCTCCTAACAGCAAGCGAACCACATCATTAGTAGAGTTAAGGGAAATGACTTTGCGAAAAGCAGCTTCTGCGCCTGAGTAATCTTTTTGTTGATAAAGATTCAGTCCTTTTTGGAAAAAATTTGAGGTAATGAAGGTTTTCCAAAGGAAATAACCAAGAATGGCGAGACTTACAAAGACTGCGGTAGCGGCAATCATCGAACTTGGTTGAAAAGATTCTAACATTATCTTAAGCCAAAAGACAGGCGATAGGGAAAATTAGATATTCGATAAAAAACAGTTTCCAGATGAATTGATAGAAAAGAGCGATCGCACTTTTATCTTGCAAGTCTACCGTCCAACTGCGAAACCACATTGTACCCAGCAGCAACAGATGAGTAATTACCAGGAATAGGGGGTTAACCGAAGCAAGGCGTAAGACGCCAACTAAAATCATCCCCGCATAACACAAAGTTAACACCCAGAGGGCGAGATTAAACACCGCCGACGAGCCGAGTTTAATCGTGAGAGTCGTGATATTGTAGAGGCGATCGCCTTCGATATCGGGGATATCTTTAAAGATAGCGATCGCAAAGGTAAACACCAAAATAAAAACTGTCAGCACCCATACTGTAGATGGAATAGTTTGGTTTTGTTGGAACACCCAACTAAAGTGCAAAAACAATCCTAAATTAACAATTGCACCCCGGACAGAGAAAATACAAATAGCCGCCCAAAAAGGAAATCTTTTTAAGCGAATTGGCGGTAAAGAATAACAAGTGCCAATCGTCAAACTAATTACCACCATTCCAAACAAATACAAACTGCCAAACCAGGCTATCAGCATCGCCAAAAAGCCAGTAATTGTGACAATTATTTGTCCAGTTTGCTCGGAAAACTCACCAGCAGCGATAGGTAAATGAGGTTTATTAATTTTATCAATTGCGACATCTTCTAACTGATTCAATCCGACAATATAAACATTGCCACAAAGACAGGCAATCCAACTTAAAAACAATTGTCCTAAATTAGCGTTTGGTGAAGAATGGGCAGTAGCGCTGGCAATTAAATACAACGCCAACACGCTGAAACTAGTACCAATTATCGTATGGGGACGGGAAAACTTCCAAAAAGAATATAACCAGCTACCCCGAAAAAAAGGAAACTTCTGCCCTGACACCTGACTCATAATAATGATTTTTGATTTGAGATTTGGATTTGTAATTTGGGAAATTTGAGAATTGAATCTAACTTCCCATTCTTCACTTTAAACTTTTTCTTGGCACTATTTGCGCTTCAATGGACATGAATTTTAAACAGGTTTGGATGATGACTTCCAAAAAATTTTCGTGACAATAAGCAAGTTTTGCAGCTTGTCCTTGGGCATTGTCAGTAAGTGTATAAGCCGCACAAGAGTGCGAAAGCGCAAATTTTGCCATGTCGGTTTGGCAATTACCTTTGTTACACCCAACCCCGAAAGCGCAACACAATTGAGTTGCTCTTCTAAATGCCTTGGCAAAACTAACTGAGGAATACCCGCAAGCAAGCTAGCGCAGTTGTTAAACTCCTGTGATGAATTGCCAAAGATTTACCAGCAAGCACCTCGCCAAAAGGCTGGAAATCACATTCAGTTTTGAGGGTTTGCAGCGCCAAACTGCGATCGGGATAGTTATCTGATAAATATGACCACTAAATATGACCACGCAGAATTATCCCTGGAGTGCAGATTGTTGGAAAGCGGTGTCAAGTGCAGGCTGACATACTGGTCATTCCTTCGCAAATGTCGATAAGAATCTAACTCAGGAATGCCAAATATAAAACTCGCATCTCGATTGAGAAGCTGTCCCAAAGATATATCCAACTGTAGAACTTGGCGCACCGTGCTGCTGACTTGTTGCTGGCGCTGTTGTGACTCCAGGGGCGAGGGAAACCTGAGAGTGGGGAAAACTTCAACAGGTGGCGGTACAGTGAATCCATCGCCAACAACAATAGCAGGCACTATACCATAAGCCGCCAGCACCAAACCAGGGGCACGATCGCCAATAATTAAATTAGGTTTAACTTCCTGTCGGATTGACCGCCATGATTGCAAATGCGATCGCAGCAAATTGGCATGACCAAAACCAAAAATTTCCAAAATATCCGCAAACCTATAAGATTCACTCTTACCAGAGAATGGCACAGATGGGGCAAATACAATCTTCCACGGGAAACTCACTGCCTCGCATTGTTGGATTAACAGTTACTAAAAAGTATGTACCGCAGATTATTCCAGAACCCGGAACTGTTTTTGGTTTATTTAGTTTATTAGGTCTTAGTTTCCTGAAAAAGAATTAATTTAAATAACTGAGTGCAAATAAACATAGCTGTGTTAATGGTTAATGGTTAATATCGCAATCCTCGCTTCTCAAAGTTAAAATCGAAAGCCTTAGAAGTCGGGTTCATGAAAGAACTTACCCGACTTATCGTTTAGAAGCGAATGATGCGCGGACTACTATAATTAATAGTTAATAGCCAGAAATCATCAACCATCAACCATCAACCATAAACAACCCTACTAGTTAAGTTACTTTGTGCCGCACAATAAGCCAAACCGAATTAAACCACGTTCATAACCCCGACGCATCAATCCCAAGGACAACGCTCCTTGGATAGTAGTCCAACCAGAAAACAACAAACCCAAAATTGCTTTAGGAGTAAACACCGAATTAATTACCACATTCCAAAACGGTGCAACAGCTTGCGACCAATCAGCAGTGCGAAGATTTTGTAACGAAAGTTGTCGGGCGATCGCTTCATATTCTGGCAAGGAAATCACATAAGGCAAACAATACACCCGATAAATATCCTGCAAATGCTTTTGCTCGTCTGCCGTTAAAGGTGAATTATCAATCGGTCGATGACACCAAGTCACCATAATTAAAGTTCCACCAGGTTTCAACACCCGATAGCACTCCTGCATAAACTTGGTTTTATCCGGCATATGTTCGCCACTTTCCAACGACCAAACCAAATCAAAAGAATTGTCCGCAAAGGGCGTTGCTTGAGCATCTGCGACCTGAAATTGAGTCCTCGTATCCAAACCAGCTTCTCGGGCGCGTTGGGTGGCTCTAGCGGCTTGTACGGGGCTTAAAGTAATCCCCGTAGCCCGAGCATTAAACTTTTCTGCTAGGTATAAAGAACTGCCACCAATTCCACAACCGACATCTAAAATATTTTCAGCTTGTTGTACCCCCGTCCATTTAAGCAATTCCTCAATTAAATCAATTTGAGCCTGACGGCGGTCCTTTTTAATAGTGCCATTTGCACCGTAGTAACCGTGGTGCATGTGTTCGCCCCAAACTTCTTCCCACAGACCGGAAGAAGCATCGTAAAATTGCTGAATTTGCTGGTAAAGTGTTGCACTCATGAATCAAGCGGTGTTAAGACAAACTGGTATTGGAGACTGGGTACTGGGAATTGGGTACTGGGTACTGTTAACTGCCAATTGTCAACTTAACCCCCAATCCCCAGTTAAATAAATATACTAGTAGGCTACCATGTGTGTTTTTAATTAATAATAGTGTTTTAACTTCCAGGGAGGGAAACTATGCCCTGACGCCTGGAAATGTTCTCGTTTGAACTTTAATATGACCGTTTCGCGTACAATTTGCTTGGGGTTTTTCGCAGTCATCGCGGTGGGAACCATTCTGCTGATGATGCCTTTTTCGACTAGCGATGGTAAATGGAATGACATAATTGTGGCGCTGTTTACCTCGACTTCTGCAGTGTGCGTCACCGGTTTATCGGTAGTCGATCCAGGTACTTATTTTTCCTTTTGGGGTCAGTTATTTATTGCGCTGTTGGCTCAAATTGGCGGTTTGGGTTACATGACCACCACAACCTTTTTAATTTTGCTAATTGGACGCAGATTTGACCTGCGGCAAAAAATCGCAATTCAACAAGCTTTAGACAGACCGGGAATGAGCGGTAGCACCCAAATTATTCGCTCTATTATTGCCACTACCCTGATTTTTGAAATTAGCGGCGTATTTTTACTAATGATAGCTTTTGTCCCCAAATATGGCTGGGATAAAGGACTTTGGTTGGCGATTTTTCATAGTATTAACGCTTGGAATAATGCTGGTTTTAGCTTGTTTAAAGATAACTTGATTGGCTATCAATCATCTGTTTTAGTAGTTTTCACAATCACTGGATTAATTGTATTTGGAGGCATTGGATATCAAGTAATCTTAGAAATGTACTTATGGATGCGCGATCGCATTCTAAAAAAACAAGCAAAAATCATGCTTTCTCTAGACTTTAAAGTCGCCACCAGTACAACAATTATACTACTAATTTTGGGAACAATCGCATTTTTAGGAGTCGAATTAAGAAACCCAGAAACCTTTGGTAATCTCGGTATAAAAAACCAACTTTTATTAGCTTGGTTTCAATCAGTTACTCCTAGAACTGCTGGTTTTAATACTATAGACATTAGCAAAATGACAACTGCAGGTCTATTTATGACAATTGCATTCATGTTTATAGGTGCAAGTCCCGGCGGTACGGGAGGCGGTATGAAAACTACAACGCTGAGAGTTCTTACAAGTTGTACCAAAGCAATTCTGCAAGGAAAAGAAGAAGTTTTATTGTACGAACGCAAAATAGCAATTTCTTTAATTTTAAAAGCAGTTGGAGTCTTAATTGGTTCAGTCGCAACCGTGATTGCATCTACAATTTTAATTGCCCTCACAGATCCAGGTTTAGATTTTATTCAAATCTTGTTTGAAGTCGTGTCAGCCTTCGCCACCGTCGGTCTTTCCACCGGAATCA
This sequence comes from Heteroscytonema crispum UTEX LB 1556, assembly GCA_044006015.1. Classification (GTDB taxonomy): domain Bacteria; phylum Cyanobacteriota; class Cyanobacteriia; order Cyanobacteriales; family Nostocaceae; genus Heteroscytonema; species Heteroscytonema crispum. Next base: position 223,450 of record JBIPDF010000011.1, on the reverse strand, counting down.
CCCCAAGTGTATCTACAGCAGCAAAGCTAATATTAATTGTGACAATGTATATTGGCAGAGTTGGTGTTTTACTACTTATGTCCGCCATCCTCGGAGACCCCCGCCCCACCAGAATTCACTATCCCGAAGAAAATTTACTCGTGGGATAGAAGGAAGAGAGGGGGAGACGGGTGTGGAGACAACCAGACGGGTGTGGGGATACTCTTGACTAATAACTAATAACTAATAGATGCAAGTAAACTTAACTGGTAAAATATTAATTATCGAGCAAAAAGAAAATTTGAATTGCTTCGGTATAACCATGTTTTTCCCTAACAAAAGTCAGCAATAACAAGGATAAAACTGTGAATTTAGCATCATTAAGTTTTTTTCGCAGTCTGCGTAAAGATAACCACCAGTTTGCAGTGATTGGGTTAGGTCGTTTTGGGCGATCGGTCTGTTCGACACTGCACAAATTTGGCTATCAAGTGCTGGCTACAGATATAGATGAAAAACGGGTATCCGAAGCGCTGACCGAGCAAATAGTCGGTCATGCTTTACAACTAGACTCCACAGAACCGGCTGCACTCAAAGAAGCTGGTATTTTTGAATTTGATACGGTCATTGTCGCAATTGGAAACTACGTTCAAGAAAGCATTATTACCACCTTAAATGTCAAAGAGGGTGGCGTACCTCATGTAGTTGCCAAAGCTTCTAGTGAAGTTCACCACAAGCTATTGCGAAAAGTGGGAGCAGATCACGTTGTTTTTCCCGAGTATGAAGCCGGTTGTGCCCTGGCGCGATCGCTCACCAAACCAGCAATTCTCGATCGCTTTGACCTTGACCCCGATAACAGCATTGTAGAGATGATTGTCCCTGATGAATTTCACGGCAAAACTATCACCGACCTGCAACTTCGCAACCGCTATGGTTTAAATTTGTTGGCGGTGAGTCAGGATGGCAAATTTCAAATTAATCCTGAACCCACCAAACGTCTTGAACGCGGTTCGGCAATGGTCGTTATTGGCTGCAATAAAGATATTAACCGCTTACCCATTTAAAAGAGTTAGGAGTTAGGAGTTGCGAGTTGGGAGTTGGGAGTTGGGAGTCGCCCAGTTGGGAGGCGCCCAATTATGATTTTTATTCCTCACTTTTCACTGTTAACTCCTGACTCTTAATTGTAAAGACGCGACGCGACGGACGCTGGCTCAAATTTCGCGCGAAGCGAGTCTCTTGAAGCTTCCCCCGACAGACGCAAGCGTCTCTACACAACCGGCAATTCCCATCGATAACCGTTAACTGAACATTATTGGGCTATTGATGAATGGAAACGGGTACTTCATCAGAATTATCAGGCGTTTGGGTAGGAGTGTCTGGTGGAGTGGGTATCTCTGGTAATAAAGGTTGGTCAACTGAAGTGGGCGTATCGTCAGGATTAGCAGGCGTTTGGGTGGGAATTTCTGGTTGATTTGGCGTATTTTGTACCGGTTCCTCTACTGCATTGCTTGTAGCGCTGGGAGTCTGCGGCGAATCTGAAGTTTGACCAACTTGAGGAAGCGATCGCTTTTCGGCAATTTGCTGCATTAGCTGTTCAATTACCCCAACTTGCTGGATATTACCTATCTCGCGGTAGTTGTCACTGGCACGTTTAAAAGCTTCATTGGCTTTGTTAACATCACCTTGAGAATAAAAAGCTATTCCCAAATTGTAATAAGCCGAAGCATTTTTGGGATTTTGACTAATAGCTTTGCGATAAGCAGCAATCGCCTCAATCGGTTGACCCTGCATCGCCAGCAAACTGCCCATATTATTGTAAGCATTGGCATTATTCGGATCTAGCTGTAAAACTTGGCGATAAGTAGCGATCGCTTGTTGTAATTGTCCTTGTTGTTGCAAAGCGATCGCTAAATTAAAGTAAGCATTGGCATTAGTGCCATCAAGATTAATTGCTTGTTGATATGCAGCGATCGCTTCTGGAAACTGTCCTTTTTCGTACAGCGCCAATCCTAAATTATAATGTGCTGCTGCCATTGTTGGCTGAATTACCAAACTTTGACGGTAAGCCGTAATCGCAGCCTCTTGTTGTCCTTGTTTGTGCAAAGCTAAACCTAAGTTATAGTAAGCCTCACCCAAATTGGGATTAATTCTAATCGCCTCTGCATATTCTTGCACCGCTAATTCCAGGCGATTTTGCTGCAACATAATATTGCCCAAATAATTCCGCGCCGCTGCCAAGTTAGGATCTCGCTGCAAAGCTTGGCGAAGGGCATATTCTGCACCGATTAAATCTTGGCGATTATAGCGCATAACTCCCTGCTGGAAAAAGCTAGCAGCTTCTAAATCTTGAGTGACAGCATTTTGTGCCAGCAACTTGCCTCCTGGCAACTCAGTAATTATCAAAGTCACCAACACCAAAAATGCAGAGGAACAAACAAGCGCCACCTTAGTAAAACAAAGGAACCACTGAGGAAGTTGATATTTTTGAGACATGAATGGCAGACCTGCACTTATTGCTAGATGCTCATAAAGTTAGGATGCCCATCACGAACCTCAAAATTAAGCTAATGCAGCCAACTGAAGTATGAAGGATGAAAGATGAAGGAAATATTTGGCGAGTGCTCATACATCTTCTCTGTGTCTTTCCTGCGGAAAGAATCGGTCAAAGATGCAATCGTCGTCGCCCGCCACCAACCGCCACTGACCTGGGTACAGGTTCAGTGGGGGACGAGGGCGCCAATTAGTTAACTCTTGACTATTGACTTCATCCTTCACACTTTATCCTTCAGATGACTTCAAGAGGCAAAATCAACATTGCATCGCCAAAAGAATAAAAACGATATCGAGAAGCGATCGCTTCTTGATATATCTTCAACAACCGGTTTCTGCCGATTAAAGCACTCACCAGCATCAACAAACTAGAACGCGGCAAGTGAAAATTAGTAATTAAACCTTCCACCACCTGCCATTTAAAGCCCGGATAAATAAACAAATCAGTCTTGCCGCAAAATGGTTGCAACTCCCCAGATTTCGCCGCCCCTTCTAGCGATCGCACTACCGTTGTACCCACAGCAATAACCCGACCGCCAGCTGCCTTAGTCGCCCGAATCTGTTCGACAGTTGCAGCCGGCACTTCAATCCATTCTTCATGCATTTTGTGGGTAGTAACATTCTCCACCTCCACAGGACGAAACGTCCCCACACCCACATGTAATGTCACAAAAGCTTGACTTATCCCTTTTTGTCGCAACTTCTGCAATAATTCGGGAGTAAAGTGCAGCCCAGCCGTAGGAGCAGCGATCGCCCCTGGAGTTTTGGCATAAACTGTTTGATATTGTTCGCTTTCGGCATTTGTTGCCGTAATATACGGCGGCAAAGGCACCTCACCGAACACATCCAACAACTGCACCAAAGACACATCCTCAGGCAAATCAAACTGCAACAGACGCCCTCCAGTCGCCTCGTCTGTATCCAACACCGTAGCCGTTAGCGAAGAGGAGGGGGAGAGGGGGGGAAAGGGAGAAGGGGGGAAAGAAGAATCATTTTTTTCGCCAGAGGGGACTCCTAGCCCCCACTCCCCCACTCCCCCACTCCCCCACTCTTGGTTAACCTTTGCGTCAAAAATTAACTTTGCTCCCCGTACAAAGCGCTTTCCTGGTTTAACCAACGCCAACCAACAATTATGCTGCCTTTCTTCCAACAGCAACACCTCAATCTCCGCACCAGTTGATTTACGACCGTATAACCGTGCGGAAATCACTCGCGTGTTATTCATAACTAGTAAATCTCCGGGTCGTAGTAAATCTGGCAAATCACGGAAAATGTGGTGTAAAGGAGCCGTTTGTTGACCTATACTAGAAGAATTAACCACCAACAACCGAGAGCTATCTCTAGGAACTGCGGGATTTTGGGCAATAAGTTCTTGAGGTAATTCGTAGTCATACCCAGCTAAAGTACGGTCTAATTCAAAATCTTCCGTCGCCTGGATAGAGTTTACATTCAAGTTGACTTGTGCTTGTTGTTGCTGCATTTGAATTTAGAACGTCTGAAACAAGCTGATTTTAGCTTTTATTTATAAATGAACTTTAAGGCATCGCCGCTCAATTCGGACCTTAGATTTGAAGATGGATACTATTAAGTAACACCTAACCATCAATATGAAAATTGGGTAAATCTCCCCATCTAAAAACGGGGGCTTTTACCCTAGCGGGTACTGGGTCTATATACCAATAATAAAGATGTAGGATTGGCTTTGATCCCAAGCACCAACATGGAATACTTATATTACCTGGCAAATGCCAGTCTAACTCTGAGGGTCGTTCAATACCTGCACGCGAGACCCCAGACACCTGTTTCGTTCGTCACCGTAATTCATCAAATTGATGGTTGGGTGGTTAGGATCAAACTTCGAGGTGAAGTCTCGCGCCAAGAAGATGGCGACTTTCGTGCATTCTTAAATGAATTAGGAATTAGCTACGAACCGCCAATGCGGGTGCAAATGGCACTTTGGAGTTTGGAAGCGGGACAGTGCCCTGTAGACGTGATGCGTCGCTATCAAGTAGCGATCGTGTCTCATGGCAGCCCGGAGAGAGAAGAAATTGAAGCGTTCCGGCAACAGTTTGTCAGAGGATTGGGCTACTGCCCAGAAACGCTGGCTTAATACCATTTGGTAATAACGCTACCATACATTAATTATTAGTAATTGATAATTGGTAATTAGTAATTGAGCCATTTGACTTATTACAAATAATTTTTTACCAATTATCAATTGTGGGAGAATCGAAAGCTGCCGAAATATATTCTTGCAGTACAAAATTATATCCATCCACTGATGACTTAGCTAGGGGTTCCCAGGCAAATCTAACCTTAGTGAGATTTTTTAATATACGTTGGCAATACACAATAGCAACATCAAATTGGCACGAGTAATCTGCTTTATCTGGATGTTCAGCTAAAAACATTCCAGCCGTGCGCCAGAGTTTTGCTTGCTTTTGTGGGGTGATGGCATTTCTTCCCCCTGCATCCCAATTGCCCCGACTGCGAGTTTTAACTTCAACAAACGTCAGCATTGAGTGCTGGCTGCTGAGTCTCGAATTTTGAGAATAACCTTGGAGATTATCTCCTTGTCCACGCTTCTCGCCTTCTTCGGGAAATTCTCCAAGGGCGCTGGCTGCGCTTGTCTGCTTGTCTGCCTTGTCTGCCTTGTCTGCCTTGTCTGCCTTGTCCTCAAATTGGGCAATGATATCGATTTCTCCCCAACGGCAAGAAAAGCGACGGTGGAGAATTTCCCAACCTATAGATTGCAACCAATGAGCTACAAGGTCTTCTCCTAATGTACCGATATCGGGATAATGGGATTGAGGGTGGTTCGGCATTGGTTAAAAGAACTATGAATTCTAATTTAAGCGATCGCATTTGGACAAGTATATTCAGTTTATTGCTTTGGGTAGTAGTTTGCATCACAACGTCTGGTAGCATTAGCCCAAAAGCTTTAGCACTCGAATACAACAAAGAAATATTGACCGAGGCTGATTTCTCAGGACGCGATTTAACAGATTCCAGCTTTACCAAAGCTAATCTCCGCCAAAGCAACTTCAGCAAGTCTAACTTGCGCGGTGTCAGCTTTTTTGCGGCAAATTTAGAGTCAGCAAATTTACAGGGGGCTGACTTAACAAATGCTACTTTAGACTCAGCTCGCTTGATTAGAGCAAATTTGACAAATGCGGTTTTGGAAGGTGCATTTGCAGCTAACGCCCGATTTGATGGTGCGATTATTGACGGCGCAGATTTTACCGATGTGCTGCTGCGTAAAGATGAGCAAGATAAATTGTGTAAGCTTGCGAAAGGGACTAATCCAACAACGGGACGCGACACCCGCGATACTTTGTTTTGTTCTTAGTTCATGGTTCGGCGCTGTTGGTTAGTAGGGTGGAATGTCACTGACTTCAGCCCTGAATTAAAATTCGGGTTTTGTAGAGACGCGAAGTCTTCCGGATGGAAGATTCCATCCGGAGAGCTTCGCGCGAAATTTGAGCCAGCGCCCTTCTTCGACCGCGACAGTCGCGCGTAGCCACGTCCCGTCTCTACACCCGTTGAAACTGACTCAAGACGCACCATTCTCAATTGAGTAGGGTGGGCATTGCCCAGCTTTCGATCTGCATGGGACTTTCCGGCTGCGGGTGGGTTCCACCCTACAAAATATCTGTGATTGCAATTGGTGCAAGATTTGAGGTCATATATTATCTCAAGTACGGTTCCGTGGCGCTGCGGGCGCTGTGCGCCCGCAAGCTAGAGGCGATCGCTTGATTCATACTTCCATTCAGCAACGCCTCATATTTCATGGATTTTTAGCTATGAACCATTAACCATTAACCATTAATCATTAACTATGAGCATTCGGCACTGGTCTGCTAACCCGTGGTGTGATCAAGTCGTAACAGTATCCTTTAAGTACCAGTGATGGATTGCCCCTACTGTAATCACCACGCTATTAAATACGGTACTGAGCGTCTTAAAGACGGTCGCCAGATCCAGACATACTACTGTCGCGGCTGTCACAAAGGCTTTAACGAACGTACAGCCACGCCAATGGGTAGGTTACGGACTCCTACAACTACTGTGGCGATCGCCCTGAAGATGCGTACCGAAGCAACGGCAATCAGGGCTACGGGACGGGTTCTGGAAAAATCCCACTAAAGCTGTTATACGATGGGAAAAGCGTGTGGCAGAAATTTTATCCGCTTGGTCTCCCCCAGCGCCATCAGGTACAGACGTGACAGTTGAGTGAGATGAATTGTACACCCGTGTAGGGCGGAATTTTTCCCCCCGATAAATCACAGGGCTGGACAATCAGTTTTGTGGAGCGTAATAGCCGCTACTGGTTAGTAGCGCAAGCGGGACAGAAAGATATTCAGCTTTTCAAGCAGGGAACTCAGGCAGCGTGGCAGTGGGCTAAAAAATGGGTAGTGATGCATAGTAATGATCTATTGTCGTAGGCAGGCATTATAATGATGAACGAAATACCAGACTGCCCCAATGTGGTTGTCGAGTGATTTCGAGAACGACAATGTTTTACGGACTAAGCGTGCGACTCGTTGCCTAAGGGTATTATTGAATCGTTCGATATAACTTGTCTGACCGCTATCTTTACCGACTGCACGATGGCGTTTACTTGGTAACACTTGTTCATATGCCTCCCAAAAATCTATGTAGCAAACTGCACACGCTCCGGTAGACTGGTGGAAGTGATCGCCATAACTGTTTTGCTGATTGGCGCTTAGCGATCGCCAATATATACCCCGACAATTTCTCGTGTTGTAGCGTCAATTGCAAGCCAAATCCATTGTTTATTCGCTTTCGACCCCACATATGACCACATCTCGTCAATCTGAAGAATTAGCCGACCAGGTTTTTTTTAGTAACTTCAACATATTTAGGAATTTGGTAATATTTCTGATTTACGTAGTATTGAAGCCAACGTAGTGAGACTCCGGTAACGCGAGCGATCGCTGCCAAAGATAAACGTTCGAGCAAGAGATGATCGATTAACTCACGTTTCGAGTTGTCAACTGGTTGTCGGGTTGGACTTTCAACAAATTGTCGTCCACAATTTTGGCATTTGAACCGTTGTTTCCCGTAGTGAGTGCGTCCATTTTTAACAATGTTGTTTGAGTTGCACTGAGGGCAAGGCATAGTTCCAGTATTGAACGACACTTCCTTACTTTATCATTACTATGCATTACTACCAAGGCTCTCAAGGTCGCAAGCGAGTAAAATGGGTGAAGCCTGAACATCCCTACACGGCCATCAGCCCTAAGCAAGAAGTAAGAGCCAACCATAATGAAGCACTCAACAGCTCTATCAGACGACGCTGTAGCGCTTACAGACGACGTACAAATACTTACGCAAAGATTGTCGAAGGATTACAGTGATCGCTCGATGTACTGCGGCTGATACACAATTGGGTGCGCCCTCATAGCAGTTTAGGGAAAGGGACAACCCCAGCTATGGCATTGGGATTATATCACCGACCGATACAAATGGAAGAGTTATTGAGTTGGCGCTGTCACCCAGACCCCACCACGGGTTAGTAGACCAGTGCCACAAGCTTTGGATATCAACAAATTTTAAGCTACTGGCATGACTTGCAAAAAAACGAATATTTAATATTAAAATCAGGCATTTTTGTCAAGTAAAATGCGGTGGGAATTAGGTAAAAATATATTAAGCTAACCGTCATTGCATAAAATTTACTGCCAAGGCTGTTTCATTCTCCTGGAAGTCCGACACCCGTGCATGGTGCGGCTACACGAACCAAGTCCCTATGCCTACGGCACGGCTACGCCTATCGGGGATGACCTGAGCCCTATGCCTGCGGCACGGCTGAGCGCAGAGCGCCCCCGCTAGGGGTACGCCTATCGGGCACGGCTTGAGGCCGAACGGTCACGCTGCGGGCTCCGCAGTCGCCGTGAGAGCGGGAGACCCTCCTGCGCCGTGCTGTCTCACCGCCTGCACGGACTAAATGCCGGAAAATCGTTCTAGCCTGCCTTCGCAGGCTTTGTTCTTGTAGTCCCAGGCTTCCAGCCTGCGGGGCTTTGAAAGAGTGAAACAGCTCTGGTTAAAAACCTCTGATTTCCCAGCCGTGAATAAACCAATCTCACTGCTACCAATTAAGAATCAGAAGGCAAAGCCAAAAACCTCTGATTCCCCACAGCCGTGAATAAACCAAAGTCACTGCTACCAATTAAGAATCAGAAGGCAAAGCCAAAAACCTCTGATTCCCCACAGCCGTGAATAAACCAAAGTCACTGCTACCAATTAAGAATCAGAAGGCAAAGCTAAAAAACTTCTGATTCCCAGCCGTGAATAAACCAATCTCACTGCTACCAATTAAGAATCAGAAGGAAGAAAACAAGCTTACCTTCAGGTTCAAACCCCAATCTAAAACTCAGGAGAAAAAGAATGTCTAACATCAATAACCACGGAGTAGATATGAACAACAACACATTAGCCCAATTAAACTTGAGCGCAGTGAAGGAACTTAACGATGAGGTGGCTGCTACCTGTAGTGGTGGCGTTTTTTACAAAAATAGCGGTGACCCAGATGTAATTTTCTACCGAGATCCAAATTTTCGAGGGGGTGAACTAAGGCTCAATGCATCGATAGGTGATGGCGATCCCAACATCGGGATAGACAACGGACGTAATAATGGTTTCAACGATCAAGCCTCATCTATTAGGATTATACGGGGTCGCTGGAATTTCTTTACCGACGGAGGTTTTAAAGGACAGTCTACTGGTATTCTGGGACCAGGAAACTATAATCTTGGAGCTAATAACGACAGAATCACTTCCGCCTTCCGTGCAGGATAACCTTTCTATTTCTAGTGATTTTGGTCTAGAGGGCAAAGCAGCCTCAGAGTATAGATTTCTAAGGCAGTGTTAACGGTTCTCAAGTATCAGTTATCAGTTAACTAATATCAATAACTTTACTAGTAATTGTTCCCAGTTCGCTGATAACTGTTTACTGTTCACTGATTTTTTAAACAATGAAATACCACAGCATATTGCAACACAGTGAGGAAGATTGTGGTGCAGCAAGCCTAGCCACTGTTGCCAAATACTACAGACGAACTTTTACTGTCAACCGCGTAAGAGAAGCAGTCGGCACAGGAACGCGAGGAACCACACTATTAGGTTTAAGGCGGGGAGCAGAAACTCTAGGATTTCATGCCCGTCAAGTCCAAGCCACTCCAGAACTGTTTGAGAAATTAAACGAAGTTCCCTTACCAGCCATCATTCACTGGAAAGGCTACCACTGGGTTGTATTATACGGGAAAAAGGGGAAAAAATATGTCATCTCTGACCCCGCCGTCGGCATCTTGTACCTCACCTCCAAGGAGTTAATCGCGGGTTGGGGTGATGGCGTTATGCTGCTGCTGATGCCTGACGACAGCCGTTTTTATGAGCAACCAGAAGATAAAATTGGCGGTTTTGGGCGCTTCATTGCGCGCGTCAAGCCATATCGCAATCTTTTGGTTCAGGCGATCGCCATCAACTTTGCCATTGGACTCCTCTCCCTCGCCTCCCCCTTAATGATGCAACTCCTCACCGATGACGTACTCGTGCGGGGAGATACCCAACTGCTTACCACCGTGGCACTTGGCGTCATTGCCATGAACTTATTCCAAAGTACCATTGGTTTGGTACAATCTCACCTGGTCGGTCATTTTGGTCAACGGTTGCAATACGGACTCATTCTAGAATACGGGCGACAACTGTTGCGCTTACCCCTATCGTACTTTGAAGCACGTCGCAGTGGGGAAGTTGTTAGCCGCATTGCCGATGTTCATACCATCAATACGCTAGTTTCCAAAATTGTCCTCGGTTTACCCAGTCAATTTTTTGTAGCTCTGGTTTCCTTGGGCTTTATGCTCTTCTATAGTTGGCAACTCACTCTAGGTTCCCTCGCCGCCTTTATCATTGTCACTCTAGTCAACTTGCTTTTTCTCCCCGCCTTGCGCCAGAAAACCCGCAGCCTCATTGTCAAAGGCACAGAAAACCAAGGCTTTCTGGTCGAAACCTTTCGCGGTGTTCAAGTCCTCAAAACCACCCAAGCCACAGAACAAGCTTGGCAAGAGTATCAGACAAATTTTGGTCGCCTTGCTAACCTAGGCTGGAGTACGATGAAGCTGGGGCTTTACAGCAGCACAATCACTGGTATCCTTTCCAATTTCACGAATATTGCCTTACTCTGGTTCGGCTCGCACTTGGTGATTAATCAAACATTATCCATCGGTCAGCTGCTGGCGTATAACGGCATGAGTGGCAGCTTTCTTGGCTTCCTGGGGTCTGTAGTTGGACTAATTGATGAATTTATCACTGCTCAAATTGTCGTCCAACGCTTGACAGAAGTGATAGATGCGACTCCAGAAGACGAAAACGACTTGAAAAAGCCGATTGCAGAGATAGCTGGTAACGCAGATATCACCTGCACCAACCTCAACTTCCACCATGCAGGTAGAGTTGACCTGCTCCAAGATTTTTCTCTGACTATCTCTGGTGGTCAAGTCATTGCCTTGATTGGTAAATCTGGCTGTGGTAAAAGTACCCTCGCCAAATTGATTGCTGGTTTATATTCCTCTCAGTCTGGCAATATCCGCTATGGAATGTACAATCAGCAAGACCTTTCTGTGGAATGTCTGCGACAGCAGGTGGTACTAGTGCCTCAAGAAGCTCACTTCTGGAGTCGCTCCATCATTGACAACTTCCGCTTTAGTTATCCTAACGTTACTTTTAAACAAATTGTCGAAGCTTGCCAGATTGCTGGTGCAGATGAATTTATTAGTAAATTGCCCGACAAATATCAAACTGTTTTAGGAGAATTTGGTGCGAATCTCTCTGGCGGTCAAAAGCAAAGATTAGCCATAGCCAGGGCAATAGTCACTGACCCTCCTGTACTCATTTTAGATGAATCCACTGGTGCTCTCGACCCGGTAAGTGAAGCCCAAGTACTAGATCAACTGCTTTCCCACCGACGAGGCAAAACCACAATTATGATTAGTCACCGCCCCAGAGTCATCCAGCGAGCTGATTGGATTGTCCTACTGGAGGAAGGACGCTTAAAAATCCAAGGCACGCCAGAGGAACTGCGTCATCAAAGAGGCGACCACTTAGACTTTCTAGACGACGTTGCTCAAACAACGAATGGTTTGGTGATGAAAGCTTCTATTTCTCATTCTAACGGAAAGTTCCAAACAATTTGTTAAACCCATTGATGAAACTGATAGCTGGTAACTGATAACTGATAACTGATAACTGATAACTGTTAAACTAACTTGAATTATGATTAGCAACTCCAACTCAGACTTTCTGCCTCCCCCAGTTCAAGACAACGAATTTCTCCCACCAATGAGTTCCTGGGTTACTATGGGTGGACTGGTGATGGTTGGTATTTTGGGAGTCAGCATCATTGTTGCTTCTGTCGCTAAATACAAAGTCACCGTTAAAGCACAAGCACTCGTCCGTCCGGCTGGTGAATTGCGGATTGTGCAAGCTGCGACAGAAGGTCAGGTGATGCACATATCCGTCAAAGAAAATCAAGTTGTCAAAAAAGGAACAGAGATTGCAACTATCGATGACTCGAAGCTGCAAACCAAAAAGAGCCAACTAGAAAGCAATATCCAGCAGAGCCACTTACAAATCGTTCAAATCAACGCTCAAATTAGTGCTCTTAATAACCAGATAGCAGCAGAAACTGACCGTACCAAGGGGGCTGTTGACTCAGCAGTCGCTGAACTCAGTCGCCGCAGCCGGGACTATCGAGACAGACAAATTATCAGCAATAAGGATGTTGAAGAAGCCCAGGCGAACTTAAAGCAAGCCCAGGCGGAATTGCAAAAAGCACAAGCACAATTACAATCAACGCAAGCGGACTTCAAGTCAAGCCAAGCTGCGTTAAATGCAGCCAAGTCAAAGCGGAACCGATATCAGAACGTAGCCAAACAAGGAGCTCTTTCTTATAATCAATTGGAAGAAGCACAACTCGTCGTTGACCAACAATCGTCAGCGGTTGAGGTGCAACAAGCAGCAATTGAGGTACAATTTCAAGCGATTGAGCAGGAAAAACAAGCGGTTTCGGCTGCTAGAGCAAAATGGCAACGTGCTCAAGCTGCTCTTAATCCTAGTAAAGCAGAAGTGGCGATCGCCCAACAAAGCATTTCCCGAGAAAAAGCCACAGGAAAAGCCACCCTCGCGACACTAGACAAAGAACGCCAAGCCCTCATCCAGCAAAAGTTTGAAAAAAGCAAACAGCTAGAGCGAGATTCCCGTGAACTCCAACAAGTAATAATTGACCTCAACCAAACCACCATAACTGCCACATCAGATGGTATAATATCTAAGCTAAACTTGCGAAACCCTGGTCAAACTGTGCGTTCTGGAGAGGAAATCGCTCAAATTGTCCCCAGTAATGCCCCCTTGGTAGTCAAAGCAGCAGTAGCACCTCAGGAGAAAAGCAAGTTGAAACAAGGTCAAAAAGTACTTTTGCGGGTTTCTTCTTGTCCTTATACAGATTACGGCACTCTTAAAGGTGTCGTCAGCCAGATTTCTGAAGATACCATTAAACCTCAAAATAATAGTGCGACTGCAACTGCTGCTGCAACAGGCTCAAGTCAGCAAGGGGGTACAGTTGGTACTTTCTATGAGGTGACGATTCAGCCAGAAGTTCTATCTCTTGGTAAGGGCAAAAACCAGTGTCAAATTCAGGTAGGGATGGAGGGTAGAGCGGATATTATTTCTAAAGAAGAGACTGTACTCCAATTCTTTTTGAGGAAGGCAAGATTGATTGCTGATTTGTGACTTTCTTGAATGTCGGGCAAACTCTGTAGGGCGTTGCTGAAGCACAGTATGAATCTGGGTGTAGAGACTTCGTATTTCGCGTCTGGTACAAGTTAATATCTAAAGAAAGAGTAGCTAGCAAGCAGTTTTATGACAGTATCACCGACTGTAGCAAAACGATATATTGAGCAGCGGGATAAAGGCTTGTGGATTGAAGGGACTCGCGTTTCTCTTGATTCAATTGTTTACGCTTTCTTGAATGGTGAGTCTCCTGAAAGTATTGCCCAAAACTTTCCATTACTCTCGCGCTTAACAGATTTATGTAGGACTTACGCACTGTACAAATTGATTATCTTGTGCATTAACGAAAATACGTCCTTTCAAACTTTGATCAATCATCCTTGGATAAATAGTGATCGCCTAAAAAGTGTCGAAAAATCAAGGTTAAATGCCTGAAATCCATACCCCATATTTGGTTTTTCTTGTCAATGCGTAAGTCCTATTATGGTGCTATTGCCTTTTATCTTGCCAACCGAAAGCTAATTGATGTCTATTTGAAAGAAGGTGAAAAAGAGTTTGAGAAATTGCAACAGTCTCTCACAGAGAAAAATCCGTCTTTGTATGAGAAGTTGAAAACTGCTCAAATGCAAAAGCAGAGCAAGACATGACGACAGTTCGATTTCAAGCGGACGCCGAGTCTGTAAATTGTACCCAATTTCTGACTAACGATAAAGGCTTCCGTCATGTTGTTGATTTACCCGTTGTTGTCCTCAGTGAAGTCTTGGCATCTTGAACTGTAGGCCACTTGTTAGCAGACGAAATCAAAACCGAAAACTTTTGCGATTGCGCAAAGCGCAGACGCCTAAAAGGCGTATCGCCAACAAAGAGTAGTTTATCTCAGGGGATGGTAAGTAGTAGGTAATTCCCGACGCCTTTGAATTGACAACACAACAATACCGCTTGCAACCATAGCAAAAACTGAGGGAATAAATGGCATCCATGCTCCTTGTTGAAAAATGGTAATTGCACAAACTCCATATAAAATGATAACTATCGCAAATATGGCGCATCCTTTATCGAGTAGCGAACGACCCACGCACCAAACAATCAAACCAGACACACTCGACCATCCCCATATCCAAAAAATATCGCCCCAGAAAGGCAAAACCCCAACAATTGGACGTTCGTCTAAAACTGCACTCAGAATTTGGCTGACCATTTGCGCTTGTATAAATACGCCTGGTATTTCCTCGTAATGTTGCTGTGCAGCAGAGTAGGAAGTTGACCAAGTATCGCTGACGGTATTAGCTGTCATACCATTTCACTAAAACAATGATACATTTGATAGGAGAGAGATTACTGATTTAGAAAAATGTGTCGAGTTATCAAACTAGAGATAAATGAAACACTTGCAGAACTCCAGGAACTGTTGAGAGAGCAGAAAACAGGGTCAGGTAAGGAACGAGTTCAAGCGTTGTACTTGCTGAAAACAGGTCAGGTAGAAACAGTACAACACCTAGCTGTCATATTGGGTCGAGGACGTATAACGATACAAAGATGGTTAAAACTCTACAGAGAAGGGGGTTTAAGCAACCTGCTGTGTGGTCGTAAGAGTTCGGGACGACCAAAAAAGATACCACTTGATGTGCGATCGCAAATCCAAAAGGAACTGTCTGACCCGTCAGGGTTTAAAAGCTACGAGGAAGTCCGTACTTGGCTTTTAGCTGAATTTGGAGTCGAAGCATCATATAAAGTTGTGCATGAAGTTGTGCGCTATAAATTGAAAGCAAAATTAAAAGCACCACGTCCACGCAGCGTCAAGCAAAATAAAGGAGTGGAAGAAGAGTTTAAAAAAAACTTCCTTCATTGTTAAGAGTGATAAAGAAGTATTTAATACCGCCGTGTGAGCAGCATCGTCAGATACGTTATTGGTGTGGTGATGAAAGCAGATTTGGACTGCAAACTGTAACAGGAAGGTTAATTACAATTACAGGTGTAAAGCCAGTAGGTTATACTCAATGGAAACGAGATAATTTTTATATATACGGAGTAGTAGAACCATTAACAGGAGAGAACTTCGCTCTGGAATTTTCGCATTTGGATACTCTGTGTTTGGGAATATTTCTAGAAAATTTAGCTCAATTATACCCGGAAGACATACATGTAATTCAAGTAGATAATGGCGCATTTCATTTTAGTAAATATCTCCAAGTACCAGAAAATATAATTCTCTTATTTCAACCTCCATACACACCAGAAGTTAATCCGATTGAGAGGAAGAGGAAAGAGATTAAGAAAGCTTTAAAATGGGAATGCTTTCAGACATTAGATGACTTAAAAGAATCTGTCTGGAAACAGCTAAATAAATTGACTACTTCTCAAATTAAATCTATCGCTGGATGGGATTTTATTTTAGAGGCGTTATTTGTATCAGGCTTTTCGTGAAATGGTATCACTCCTATGAGAACAACCTTATTTTTGAAAAAAGTATAGTTAACTTTATTACTCAATACATCTTCCAAAGAAACTCTTTGATAATCTGTATTACCGTAATTAACAAGTATTTGAATTCCGCCTAAATCAACTCCTTGTTGATAGCCACCACTACGACCAGGCTTTAAGCGTTTAAATACTTTAGAGCCAAACTGTATATAATCTTCATTTCAATCAGGTTGAATATTTTCGTAAGATAAATAACCAGCAGCCAATTGCAACGAGAGTGAGTGATGCGTTGTACAGGGAGACGAAGGTTCTTGTGCCATCATCAGAATTTGGCGACGGATGATACCATCTGGATCTTGAATTGCATGCATTGGGATGCTCCCTACTCTTAAATTAGCGTTTGCAGCCTATCAAACCAGGTTTCATATAGAAGAAATGTTCCGCAATTTGAAAAGTGATTGCTATAATTTAGAGGAAAAATAATGTCAGTAAATCGGAAACTTTTTCCTTAATTAATGACAAAAATCCGTGCTTAATAATTCTCCATTCTGTACCTGTATAACCTTTTGTATCAGGAGCTAAACCCACAGTTCCATTTTCTGTCCTACCATCTAACCATGTTGAACCAGGAATGTGACCCTGATTTTTCAACGCTATTCCATCATTAGTTACATAAATTTTCCATTTTGTGCCTGTATAACCTTCTGTATCAGGAGCTAAACCCACAGTTCCATTTTCTGTCCTACCATCTAACCATGTTGAACCAGGAATGTGACCCTGATTTTTCAACGCTATAACTCCATCCTCACTTACATAGATTTTCCATTTTGTGCTTGTAGACTGTTTATCTTTTGTAGTAAGAACTACTCTATTAGTTCCGTTTTCTGTACTAACATGTAATAATCTCGAACCAGGAATGTGTCCTCGACATTCTAATGAAATAATATGACCAGTCTGAAATGGTAATTTTTCATGAAATGGTAATATTGATAGAATTAGCGGTTGCAGAATTATTACCAATGCAGTTGTCAATACACCCAGAAGTACTGTTCGGAGAAGTCGCCATTGTCGAGTCGGTAGTCTACTGGGGAAATTCTTCATTTCTTGCCAAGTTATCGGAACAGTTGCAGGATTCTGGCAAATCACTGGTAACCAACTAGCACAAGGGAAGTCATTCTCCAACCCCTGAAGTCTTTCCCGCGCTTCTCGCACAGCCAGATAAAATGGCTTATTCCCTGCAAAAGCGACAAGAAAGTTTTTCAAAAACTCCTGTGCGACTAAATCTGCTACCCCTTCCCGCATCACAATCATTTGGGGAATGTTCAAATCAGCCAAATTTCGTGCCAAACCAATTCCATCACAGGAGTTGAAAATTGCCAGTTTTAAACCGCGTGTAATTGCTGTTTTCAGTGCATTCTTAAATTGGGAAATTGTTAAACTCTCGCTTTGATTAATGTAAATTTCCCCTATCTCTCCATCTGCAATACTAGCGCTATGTCCTGCAAAAAACAGAATATCCCAATCCTGATTCCACAGTTGCTCATCAAGTTCTTTCCGTGTTGGTTCGACAATAAACGTAGTTTGAGTATCTGTTAAACCTTGCAACAAAGAGCGGTCTTTATCAATATCAACACCAAAACTGTTACCTAGAATTGCTAAAATATTGACTTGAACTGTGGAAGATTTTCGCACTACCTGAGGAGATGCATACTCATGATTGCTCAAAGCTAATTCAGCTTTCGGGTAATGCTCAAAAAAATTCCACAGATGCCAAGGTAACCGATGCAGTAAAGTTATATTTGTTTCAATAATAACTCTAATTTCATCATCTCGACTGAGTAGAGTCCGTAACTGCCGCTCAATATTTTGGAATGATTCAAATTTCAACCAAGCATTGATATTTACTTGTAACTGTTGACACACTTCATCGAAGTCATTCACAGAAATATTGGTAATATCTTGTGAATGCACTTTTATACGTTGATTACTGCCCAAACATTGATGGACAGCTTCGTAGAGAAACTGCCACCTTCTGTAAAGTTCGTTTAGTTCTGGTACTGCTGGCAGACTCCCTGTTATTTTAAAAAATTGGTTATTATGCCAAAGTTGAGCCGTGACAACAGGAAATCCTTGATTTAAGTCTCCTCCCAACAAGCTGAAGACGACTAGCTTACTCATTTGTTGTTTGGTAGTTGTGAGTTGTTAGTAGGACTGACGCATTGACAAAATTTTGATTGTGTGGGACTTGTGATAGTGCATAAGACATAAATCACCTGAACTTAGTAGCGTTTTGAACCTAGAAGACATAAGTTTTTATAGCTGCATTCTTAAGTAGGTGTAAGTGAAATCAACTTATGCACTTAATTCAGATGGAACGTGGATTGTAGATAGCTGAAACATTTTGTAGCCGCAGTGCTTTTGAGCCGCAGATACAGCAATGCTTCCCTCACGAGCGCCCATGTTATGCATAATCCGGTTTTTTTGTACAGTGCGTAAGTCCTAGTTATACCAATTCTCTATAAACTTGCACTTAATAAATATTCCTCTGTTCCGGGCGCGTTCTATCTGAGATATTTGGTTTTGTCGATTTTGGACATCCTCTTCGGCTATCATATCAGCCATTAGTGAGTCAGAGGATGGGTCTGGCAAATCAAACGTTACTGTCGTGTCATCATCTTGCTTGAAAGCATTTAGAGATTTCACAGGTGGAAACAGATAAGCACGCACGTAGAGAGCTGTTTGGGTTAACCACTGTTCAATTGTCTGTGCGTTGCATTGCCCAGTCGGTTGAGTGAGTTGGCTTTGGCGTTGGTGGTTGTAGAGGTTGGCAATAGCTTCCCAAAGTTGACGATTCGGTTCTGGTAACTTACTGGTACCTCCTGGTTGGTTTTGGACGTACAGTTCTTTGAAACAAGTCCAAGCTAAGCGATATTGAGCAATTGCGCTTTGTAATAATCCAGCTTCACTAAGAGCTTCACTAAGCAGCTTTTTGCTCACTTTGCGTAACAATGCCCAATTGGTGCAAATATCAGCTTCCTTGCGTTGGCGTAAAATATCTCTCAGCCGACTGGGAATTGCCATAATGGCGTAGGCTTTTAAACTAGAACATTTTTCCGGGTTGAAGTCTTTAAGAATTATTTCGACTTCAGCGAGCGCCATTTGGAAGTAATCAGCGAGCAGGTATTGGCTATTCGTAAATTTGGCAACTGTTTTTGAAGCCGTCCAATAACATGGTTCTTGTAAATAAGCCGACAAATGCATTCTTGCAAGGTTATTGGATCCAGAGCGCCAGTACTTATGCCAGTAAAGCGCCCAAAAGTTTTCTGATTTAAATGCTGATGACGAACGCTCCAAGTGATTTTGGATATTTCTATACAGTTTGGGATCAGTCAACCATTTGCTGAATCTGTCTCCTTCCAACTGCACGAAGGTTGAGAACATATCCGTAATTTCTTGGCGAGGACGCATAAGCAATTAAAAATATAAATTGATTCGGAACTTACGCAACTGTCACAGGCATAGACGCTTCTGCGGCTTGTCTTTTGACATTGCTTCCCCTGAGGGAAGCAATCGAATGGCGCACACCTGTTGTCCCTCGATGTTTGTAGAAGATACCCATACTCATATTCTCTGGAAACTGGGTTATTGAATGTTATTTAAGTATTTTTTAACAGCCATTTTTTATTAGACCCCCATTTTTGTATTTTTTTAAACTTTGAACAGTGTCTGTACCACCACTCCTTTCTCCTTGTGGCAGCTAACAGCACAATCAGTCGATTTCCATCTGCTGCTCCTGCCTTTGGTAGTGCATTCGTTCTACTTCTAAAAGTTTTTGCATTTTTTGCCAGCGCTCAATATCTTCAAAGCTGACAAAACCTACTCGCACTGGCGAATATGTCAACTGTCCAGAATTCGTGCGTTTTATCTCAACCCGGAAAAGTTCGCCACGCTCAAAGTGAGTGAACACCAACTCTGAATCCTGCTTCTCCAAAATGGCGTGTTGGAATCTGTAACTGGTTTGCCCAGTTGTTTTGTACAGGCGATTAATAAATTCTACACCAACTGGCACTGCTATTTTCAGTAGTTCTGCTGCCCGAAGCTGCTGTTCTTCATCAGTGGTATTCCTTAGGGCGGGTGGTTCAGATGAATTGCCCGAAACATCTTGCTGATGCTCTATATTTGCTATTGAGATTTCATGCAAATGCTCTGGCTCCTCCTCGGGCAGCAGTGTTGGTGTATTAGCTGCAACCTCTGTGGTTTGCGTATCAGGACAATGAGTAGAAGAAGTTATACTGGTGGTGACATCCCCACTGGCGTTCAAGTCGGCTGCTTCCGTCTTAACTAGTAGTTGTTCAGTAGGTAGTTCAACCAAAATTTCTGCCACACGCTTTTCCCATCGTATAACAGCTTTAGTGGGATTTTTCCAGAACCCGTCCCGTAGCCCTGATTGCCGTTGCTTCGGTACGCATCTTCAGGGCGATCGCCACAGTAGTTGTAGGAGTCCGTAACCTACCCATTGGCGTGGCTGTACGTTCGTTAAAGCCTTTGTGACAGCTGCGACAGTAGTATGTCTGGATCTGGCGACCGTCTTTAAGACGCTCAGTACCGTATTTAATAGCGTGGTGATTATACTAGGGGCAATCCATCACTGGTACTTAAAGGATACTGTTACGACTTGATCACACCACGGGTTAGCAGACCAGTGCCGAGCATTCATTATTGGCATGATATAACTAAATCAAAATAAGTCTGTAATGGAAAATAATCGTTGTTTATTTAGTTCCTGAAGCCGCATTTTTTCAGCATAAAAAGCTTCACTATAGGATTTATATATCTCCGGTTCAGCCTCTGGGTCGATTTGATCCCACAGTTCCCGAAAATGGCGATAGCGCTTTTCTCGCAGCACTTTTTCCATACAAGCAGTGGCTGCTTGAATCAACTTGTTGTGATGTAACAGCATTTCTGTCTTGATTTTTTCGTTCAAGTGAAACAGAGGAGACACTAACCGCATTTCGTCCGGAAACTCCAAGCATCTATCTTGCACTGTTGAGACTAAATCAAACTCCATTCCCGATGGAATTTCTAGAATTTGTTGCCACAAAAATCGATGATGGGAAAAACTAAATTGTAAATCTCGTTCTTCTAAGGCGTCAATTATTGCTTGACGCTGTTCGGGATAATGCAAATAAATTCGCAGTAATAACGCCTCTGCTAGTTCTAAAAGACTGCTATCTGTCTGTAGAGACGTGATAGATGGCGTCTCTACATTCGCAGGTTTTGATGAACGCACCGGCATCGGAATTACTTTACGATAGGTATTAGCAGGCGCAATTTGAGTTAAAAGATTTTCTACCCGTAAAGGTATAAGTCTTGTATCCCCCAAGCTGAGAATTTCAGCACAATGGGAGACATAATAATTAAGTGTATCTTTATTTTCAAGATTTTTCAGTAATTTTACTAATTGCTGCGAGACTTGCTGGAAGTCTGTAGCCTGTTTTAAATCTCGCTCTTTGATGATTTGTTGAATTTGCCAATCGAGCCACAACGGGGCATTTACCAACAGTTGCCGATAGTCTTCGGATGAGTGTGCATGCAAGTATTCATCGGCATCTTTGCCATCGGGTAAGTTGAGAATTTTTAGCTGAACTTCGCCTTTATACGCCAGTGGGCCCAGATCGCCGATCGCTCTTTCTGCGGCATTTGTCCCAGCTTTATCAGCGTCAAAGTTCAATACCAACTGTTTGGAGTCAGTATAACGCAATACTAATCTTACTTGTTCTATGCTTAAAGCTGTACCGAGAGAAGCGACAACATTATTAATACCGGCGGCATGAAGAGCGATCGCATCAAAATATCCCTCAACAACCACCGCACGATCTACTTGAGAAATCCCGGCTTTGGCTAGGTCGAGGGCAAATAATGTTTTACCTTTACTAAAAAGTTCGGTTTCCGGTGAATTTAGATACTTCGGTTGTTCGTCGGTAAGAGTTCTACCACCAAAAGCGATAACGCGTCCCATGATATCGCGGATGGGAATCATCAGGCGATCGCGAAACACGTCATAATAACCGCCTCGATCAGAGCGAGGCTTAATCAAACCCGCTTTTTCCACGAGTTGCACGGGATAGTGTTTATCCTCCACCAGATAGCGATAGAGAGTTTCCCAACCTGCGGGGGCGTAACCCAAGCCAAACTGTTGAATTGTCTCTTCTTTCAATTGGCGCTGGGATTGCAGATACTGAAAGCATGATTGTCCTTGTGCTTGTCTGAGGGCGTGTTGATAAAACTGTGCTGTAGAAGCCAGAACTTCATATAATTGTTCGCGTAAAGATATCTGGCGCTGCAGTTCTTGCCTTTGTTCTGGTTGCAGTGTTTGCACGGAGATTTGATAACGTCGTGCTAAATCCAACACCACTTCTGCAAAAGAACGTTTCCCCAAGTCCATCAAAAATTTAATCGCATTTCCCCCCGCCTGACAGCCAAAACAGTAGTACATTTGCTTGGTCTGGCTGACGGTGAAACTGGGGCTTTTCTCATCGTGGAAGGGACACAAACCCACAAAGTCTTTACCGCGCTTGCGTAAAACAACGTGTTCTGAGATGACATCTACAATGTCAGCGCGTTGTTTAATTTCCTCAATCGTATCTGGGTGTAGGCGAGGAATTTGCATATTGGTTATTGGTCAATCGATAGTAGACGCGTGGTTAGTGGTTAATGGTTAGTGGTTGATTGTTGGTGGTTGTTTGGAAGGAACAGCCAACAGCCAACTAACAACTAGCAACTAACAACTAACAACTAACAACTAACTTGCGATCAATATTATATTGTTGTTGCCAGACCAAGAATGATGATTCGCTGGCTTAGGTTTAATTTTATATGAGGAAATACTGAAAATGGGACGTATTTTTATTTCAGCGGCACACGGAGGCAAGGAAGCAGGAGGAATCGATCCAGGTTCAATTGCGGGTGGTACGACAGAAGCGAGGGAAATGATTCTGCTGCGGGATTTGGTGGTTACGGAATTGAGGGCGCGTAATTTTGAAGTTTTGGCGGTTCCCGATGATTTGAGTGCAGCACAAACGATTACCTGGATTAATTCTCGTGCCCGTCAGAAAGATGTAGCGTTGGAAATTCATGCTGATTCTGCTAGCAGTCCGACTGTACGTGGGGCTAGTGTCTTTTATATTGCCAGTAATGATGAACGCAAAAGTAATGGCGAACTGCTTTTGGTCGGCTTATTGCGTCGCGTTCCCCAATTACCAAATCGGGGAGTCAAGCCAGATACAGATTCGAGTATTGGTAGTTTAACATTTTGTCGCCAAACAGCGATCGCTTCTTTGTTAATGCAAGTCGGCTTTCTCAGCAGTCCGGATGACCGCGCTTTGTTGCAAAATCGCCGGAAAGACTTTGCTTTGGGAATTGCTGATGGTTTGGCATCTTGGAGTCGGACAATTGACCCCAATCCCGGAACTCCTCCAACCCCAGACCCGAATTATCCAGCAATTAATATTAACATTAACGGGCAAAAATATTCAGAGCAAGGGGTATTAATTAATGGTAATGCTTACATCCCCATTGATTTAGTTGATCGCCTGCGAGTTGATTTATCAAAAGCGCCTAACGTCCGTCGGATTACCTATCGTAAAGTAGTTTATGTCAAAGCGATCGAACTACGGGAATTTCATGTTTCTGTCGCTTGGGATAGTGCAACTCGGACTATTTCCTTACGGTCAAATTCCGTAGTTTTTCCCGGTCAGCTTGACATGATTATGTCACGCGGTCAAGCTTCAGAAGTGCAATTGCAGTTATTTTTAAGAAACAATAATGAAAACGCTTTGACGCAGTTTCCCGACATACCAAAACTCTATCGAGAAGAAGCCACAATAGAAGGAGTAAACTATGATATAGCCTTTTGCCAAATGTGTGTAGAAACGGGATTTTTACGCTTTGGTGGCGATATCAAACCACAGCAAAATAACTTTGCTGGTTTAGGTACAATTGGCGGCGGAATGGAAGCGGCGTCCTTTGAAAATGCGAGAACAGGGGTGAGGGCGCACGTCCAACATTTGAAAGCTTACGCCAGTCTAGAACCCCTGGTGCAGGAAGTAGTAGATCCACGGTTTCGCTTTGTAACGCGGGGCGTCGCCCCATTAGTAGATCAGCTATCAGGGCGTTGGTCAGCAGATTTGCAGTATGGTGCCAAAATTATGGCGATGATTAAACGGCTGTATGAGTCTGCGGGAATTTTATAACAAAGTTAGTCGGCGGCTGGGCGCCGACTAATTGTTTGTTAACGTGAGTTCGACGGATTGAAAAAGACAAAAAGCTTACTATGTATGGATTTGCGAAACTGGGTATTCTCCAGGCGATCGCTACAATTGATGGAGCATCGGTAAAAAAGGGACAAAAAAAAGACCGAGACTAAGTACAGGATTTCACAAGTTCGTAGCGAATTTATGAGTCATCTGCGCCACAGTGTATGACCAATTGATGGGCTTGGCAGAACAGTTATGAAGAACAATGAATTCCAACAGACGCTGCCTTAAAGTCTCTTTGTCGGGAAAATTATTTGGTGTCAGCAATTTACGCTGCAAAATACTAAACCAAATCTCAATTTGATCCAACCAAGAAGCATACTTGGGCAACCACATCGGTTCAATCGTAAACGGCCAACCTGCCTCAAGCTGCTTTTGGGTTAACCAAGCCTGCAATTGTTTTGGGGCATGGGTAGAACCATTGTCCAAAATTAAATAGATATGACGCACCTCACGTTGGATGGCTTCTGGCACTAAAACTTCCAGGACAAAAGCTTGAAAATCAACAAACTTTTTGCTATCCCGGCAACAGCCATAGATCAGTCCCTCAGCGACACTTAAAGCCGCAAATAAGTGCAGCGCACCTTGTCGCTTGTAGCGGGAAGCAACATGAACTGGTTGTCCTGGGGCGGGTGGTTGGCTTGGATGAAGACGCTTACGCGCTTGAATTGATGTTTTTTCATCGACGCACACTACCCAAAATCCTGCTTTGATAAGAAAGGAAGCTTGGGCATACAGCCGCAAAATAGGGGTTGCTTTAGCAACAAAATTTTCATCGGTTGGGTGCATCCAAGCGTGAAACCGCCAAGGTTTGATCCGCTCAACACAGAGCCATCGCCATAGGGTGGCGGTGGCGATCGAAACTACAATTCCCAGTGCTACCAATTGGGCAGCAATATCGCTACAACTCCAACGCGCCAAGGGCAGATCCACATCACTCGGTCGAGTGCAAGCAATCGCTGTCACTTGCGATCGCACGCTCGGTAAAAAGGTCCGAGGGCGACCAGTACGGGGTGCTTCTTTTAAACTGCGGGTTTGACACCAGCGTTTTCGCCACTTTCGGACCAAAGCTGGGGAACACACACTGGCTTTGGCGACTTGAGCATCGGTCCAGTCAGGATGTTCAGCACTTGAGAGTACCACTTTGGCTCGTTTTGCTTCACTCTGGGCACTTTTACGCGGTTTGGCTGCTTATACCTATTTGCCCAAAAAACCGTCGATTGACATTTACCCAAAAGATTTGCCTGCACTACCTCCTGCCATTTTTTAGTTCTGTCGAACTCACGTTTTGTTAGGCTGTTTTGAAGAAACGAATAATTTCGCGCACGTGGTCGAGAAATTGTCCGTCGGTGGAAAGTTGAGCTATAGCTTGTCTTGCTTCCCTCGCCAATCGTTCATGTTCTGTTTGATTTGTAGCGCGTAATTCTTCTAAACTCGCAGCAATTCGCGCTAATTCTTTGCGAGTTTCTTCTAAATAAAGTTGTTGATTTGCAGCCAAAGAATAAGGTTGTTCTGGATTAACTTGCTCTGACAAATGTTTAATGGTTTCTTCCAAATTTGCAAAACGGTAACGAAGTTCAACAATATCTTCGCGAGGATACTTAAATTCTTGACTAATCATTCTCAACCGCGCATATAAATACTCATAGGCGCTAATAGCTGGACGCAGAATAGTTAATAATAAAGCCGCACCGGAACTGATGTAACCCACGGCACTAATACCAGTAGCGGCAAGGGTATAAAGGCCTACCGCTGAGAATAAGTGTAAAGCAATGGCAACAAAAAGCGATCGCTTTGCCAAAGTTTTGACATACTCTATTTTTTTCTCATCTACTGGAATTTCTTTTTCAGTAGATTCTACTGCTTGGGCTAACACTTCTTTTGCTTGAAAATGCACGTTCCAGGGTACGGTGACAATCACCAACAACCACCAGAAACTTGCACCACCAATCACCCAATCAAGGAAATTCCCCGTGGGTAAGTGGAACCATTGCAACACGCCAAAAGCCGCCAGTAGCAAAACCAAAATTCCAATACTGGAACTGATAAATAAGTTGAAATACATATTACCCAGCCTTCATAGTGAATGTATCACCTCTATCTTGGCTGGGGGTCACCTATTATACAAAAATCCTTGTGATGCTTTTGAGAGTTGCACACAACAGTAGTCATTAGTCATTAGTCATTAGTTATTAGTTATTAGTTATTTGCAAAGGACATTTGGTGGTGTTGGGTGGTTGTAAGGGTGAAGAAGAAAGCACTTAGATTTATCGTTTAAAACTCAAGATATTGATGCAAATGCTTCGCCCCGCAAACACTTCACCTTGACAAAGGGGTACTACTAACCACTAACCAACAACCCAACGGGAGAACCAGTCGCCTGGGTCGGGAAAACGCCACTGCGACCCTTGGCCAGACCCCAAGACCGCAGTGGCTCCCCTACCAAGGGCGCTGGTGAACCAACAACCAACCACCAACTTATTGAATAATATAGCTACGCCAAACTGATTTATTATCTTTACTATCCTTTTCTGGAAGCAGCAAACGCCAGGTTTTACCTTCTTTCTGAACTTGTAAATAAACTTCAAACGGTTTTTTAGGTTGTGTCAGTTGTCTTTTTGGCAGTTTAAAAATTAAGTCATAGGTTCCCTGAAGGCGGTAAGTCGGTAAATTCTGAATTGTCAGGGATTCTTGCTGCTTTATAGATAGCCGCTTGATTTCAAATCCTCGAAAATCCAAATCTAGCTGTTGGCTGAGTTGCTGTTGGGTTTTTTCCAGTTGAAACGCGATCGCTTTTTGCACCAACTGGTTAGTCGGTAGCCCAATACCGCCACATCCTGTCAATAACACCAGCAAAATTGCTGTCAAAACCAGTCGCACCATGTTATTTCACAAATCGACTCTCCAGGGATAGTATACCGTTGTCACCAGCTAAAGAGCGTTTTTACAGCCCAATCAATGCGGTTAACGAGTCATGTCTGCAAGAAACGTATAAAAATCATTCTTTCCCATGCCCCATGACGTGGCTTCGCGCGACTGTCGCGGTCGAAGAAGGGCGCTGGCGCAACAATGCCAAAATATAATAAAATGCATCAAATTATTACACAATTGCCTCACAAAATCTCAGGGGCATTTATCGAATTTAATTTTATAAAACAAGCTCAAAAATTCAGATTTTTTTCAACTTGAATTTGTGGAGTTTGTATTGCTTGCTTAATGTGGCATTTAGCGCGATCGCACATTAAACCAAGAAAGAAATTCAGCTACTATTATGCCTAAATACCTTGATGTTAGCCTTGAAATGTGGTAAAAACAGAATCGTTTCTATAATCGTGGCTTTCAAGACATTAATATCCAGGATATGTAAACTACTACTCACTGTCACCAGGGTTTGTAAAGCCAGGATATGGAAAATCCAGAGATTTTTTTCTGGGGTCTATAAGAACGTTTACTTCAAATAATTGAGAATTATATTGGTTTACCATTAGCCTATCATGGTGCATATTTTCGCAGAGATATCCCAAATGATGTCAAGATAAAATCAAGACTTTGGCATATAGACAAAGAAGACCGAAAAGTGCTGAAAGTTATAGTTTCTTTAAAAGACGTCAATGATGATAACGGTCTGTTTGAATATATTCCACAGCCTTTAACTTCAACTGTCATTCAAGCTTTGAAATATAAATCTGGATATGTTCGAGACGAAATTATGCAGCAGGTTCTCTCTCCATCAACTTGGCAATTCTGCACGGGAGTATCTGGTACAGTGATTATTGCTGCGACTGGTAGCATCTTCCATAGGGTAAAGATGCCTAAAACATCAGACAGATTTGCAACATTTTTTGATTATACTTCAAGACGACTTTTACAGCCATTCTCTGGCGAATACCGTCTGCCAAAACATGGTTTAGAATTAGTTGCACAAAATCTTTCTGTACAGCAAAAACAATGCATTTTTTGGCAACAAAGTTCATTAGTTGATAGTTAGTGGTTGGTGGTGAACCAGTACTGCGGAGGGAAAACGCCACTTGCTCCACTTGGGGAGACCCCAAGACCGCAGTGGCTCCCCTACCAAGGGCGCGAAGCTCACCGGAGGGAATCTTCCCGACTGCAGACTTCGCGCCCCTTCACCAACAACCAACAACCAACAACCAACTTTCTTACTGCTGAAATTTACTTGAGGTAAAACAGCAATGCAATCCCAAAAATTGCGATCGCCACACCAGCAATCGCTCTTACACTCACTTTCTCACCCATCCACATAGCAAATGGCATCACAAACAACGGACTAGTCTGCAATAAAGTAGATGCAATTCCGGCTGCAGTTAATTTAATCGCCGTTTGCTGCAACCATATTCCTAAGTAAGTTCCGCAAAAGGCAGCAAAAAAACTTGCTAGAATTACTCGCCGCGATCGCCAGTAGGGATATGCTAATGTCGTGGCGTTCCCCCTGGTGAACCATACTAAAGGCAAGAGAATCAACACGCCTGCATTCAATCGCAACAAAGCAGCCCACAACGGTTCAATGGTTGTTGTCGCAAACGCCGCACGGGAGAGGATAGCGCCCGCAGCATTTGTGATTGCTGCTAATAAACCAAAACCAATTCCCCGCCATAGTTGCGTTGAAGAATTATCGCTCGTACCGGGAATTCGTTCTGTCACCACCCAAGCGACCCCTAGAACGGTGAGTAAAATTCCGCACCACGCACTCACATTTAGACTTTCTTGAAGAAAAATTAATGCAGCGATCGCTGTCATTGGCGGTGCGAGAGTTCCCATAAGTAAAGTGCGACGCGCCCCAAAGCAGTTTATCGCTGCTAAGAAGGCTGTATCGCCCAAACCTATACCAATAACGCCACTGAGTAAAAGTAGACACACAGTAAGAGGCGCAAGACTGGGGAAAATTTCACTACGCAGGAAAATGGTGATTGTCAGCATAGCGATCGCAATTACGCCTTTAATCAAGTTTAGTTGCAACGGTGGAATACGTTCCCCCAAACGACCATACACCACCGACGCCACAGACCACAAACAGGCAGCAGACAAAGCCGCCACTTCACCGTTAAAACCTGCGATCGGAGAATTTAACGAAGAATTTAACGAGAAATTTAAAAAAATATTAAAAATAATATGCACCCCTTTTAAATTCGTGAAAATTATTAATAATTAAGATATATACCTTTATTAAATTTAGCACTCAAAGGGGTTCACTGCTAATTTTTGATTGGAGAAAGTTTAGCACTCAACAATCTTTACTGCTAATTTCTTACCGAAGCTATATTACCTATGGCATAGACCACTATGCAAATTTTTATCAGGTAATTATATCTTCTGAGAACACATTTAATTAAAAACTCAAGACTGAATACAACCGATTAACAACTTGGAGGAATGAAATGAAATATTCTTTCGACATTGTAGGCGTATCTCCAGTTTTGCACTTTTTTAGTCAGCAACAGCAAAGTTCGCGAAAGTCAAACACCCAAGGGGTGGAATATTTGGGAACCCATGCATGTACGTTGGATGCGTTTCTAGAATCTGTGGAACCAGTACCAGCGAAGTGGGGTTGGAATTTGGATCAAGTGGTTGATACAGTAGTTGAGTTTTGGTTGAATAACTCTGAGAGTATTAACTATTGGAAATTGCGTTTGCGGGATGCTGGTAGGGATAATTTATTAGTGGCAAGGATTGCCGATATTAAAGCTTTACAAGATGAATTTGAATCGCTGTTGGGTAAAAATTGGTAATTTGTATAGTTAGATGGTTGATGGTTCATTGTTCATTGTTCATTGTTCATTGTTGATTGTTCATGGATTTTCGGCTATGAACCATTAACCATTAATCATTAACCATTAACCATTAACCATCAACCATTAACCATTAACCGTTAACCCTTTTCTGCGTTGCGAATTGCAGATAGGGCATAGTTTCGTTGAAATTGCTACATCATTAAATCTCAATCCTGCGTTTTTTCTCTAAAGCCCTTAGATATATACCAGACTTCACTTTCCAGCTTAAAATGAGTGCTAAAAGTCAGCGCTCAACGTTGACAACCAAAAATTATTGTGATATCCAGGTGTCATCGCCATTAGAGAAGGCGTTAGTACATCCCCGCCAAGAGACACCTAACGCCCTTAACCAAAACATAAAACGTAACACAATCATGCCACAAAACACAGATTACAATAAAACCGCGTCAGGAACGAAGTCGATCGGCTACAAAAAGCGTCTTAGTTCTTGGGCGATCGCGCGTTTGCTTCCCGATACGCAACAGGAAATTGTCTCTAGATTCCGCAGTCGGTCTGATGCAGAGGGTCACATGCGGCTTCTAAGCCAGATGAACAAGAGTGCTAGTTTTATAGTTGTTTTTGATTGTCAGCGTGAAGAAGCTGTGATTTAAACTTTTTTGTAGAGACGCGATCGCGCTTTTTGAAGTGACAGTGCGATCGCGTTTTTCAATTAGACTTATAAAACGTGCCTTTGCGTATAATTTCAGGTAAATGTTCTGAGAAATTTGATTGCTTCAAGTTTATTTTGAAAGATAGCGTGGATTAGGTCGCCATTGTTATAACGAATATCAATTTCGTACTTTAATGCAGGCGCAAGCGTAGGTTGAGTATCTGGATAATTATGAATATATTCAATAGCATTATCAATATTGGCAATTTGCTGAGACAGTCCATGTAGAACAATCACAGTTACTCTATGAACCAGTCTGGCAAATGACTGTTCTAAGATATGGATAAAGTTATCTATTTTTGTTTTTTCCAAAGTGAGTAGTTGATTTTTAATGCTTGCAGTATCTTGCAACGATAAATTATTCCATTGAATAATCTGATTCTGAAAGTCTATTTCTGGTGTTTTTTCGTTAAAAGATGCGTTGATACCAACACAAGTAAAAGCTCTAACTATATTGTCATACTCAAGATAAAGGATTTTAAAACCTTTAGACTGTAATTGTTCAAGCGCTCCTTGAGTAAACACACCTGCTAAAATAGCGCCTAAAAATGGATTGAGGTGACTATAAGTATCTGCCAGAGGAATAAGTGCCCCTTCAATTTCTTGAACCTTGTTTCTAGAATGCTTAGTGTAACGTCGCCATGCTGTTTCAATAAATGCTACTGGCAATCCGAGAGTATCTTCTGTACCTCCCCGTTCAAGGACATAATCAAGGTCGTGAAAATTACCGTATCTATCCTGCCACGAAACTTTCTTACTAGTCCGAGCTTTTCGCTTTCTTTGGTAGTCTAAGTAAAGACTGTGTTCATCAGCGACTTTCTGAAGTCTCTCACGAATAAAATCTTGGATTAGGTTGCCGATAATTTGACCCCATTTATGGGAAAATGATTCTGCCATGTAATTACCTTATCCGTAAACCCACAAACAACCTTCGCAAAGAGGAACGTTATGTTTGCGGTTTTTCCACTTGACATTTCTGTCACGAATTTTTTCAAACCGAAATGATTGAAACCCTGCTGATTGTGCTAGTAAACCCATCCACTCAATCACCGGAACATAAATACCGTAGGGAGCAGAATCGCCAACCACAAAACAAACTGTTGCAGGATGTTTGCAGACTCGGTGGAGTGCTATCCAAACTTTTGCCATGTCCAAAAAGTAGCAGGCAATCATTAAATGATAATTTTTTTTGCCGCCATGTAAATGTCGCTCTTGGGATAATTGGCGGCAAATTTCAATAATCATAGGTTTGATTGGTTCTAGTTCAGGCGATGCTAGAACTTCATCAAGATTTACATTTTTATTTGTGACGTGCTGCGAACATGAGCGAATTAAGTATTGACGCACGGTACTTTGTAAATCTCCCCAACCTTGAATTTCTTTCATAAAGCTCATTTCTAAACGTGTAGCATCGGCATAGTCATAGTTGTTTGCGTAGGGTGGTGAGGTGATTACTAAATTCGCAAAATTATCGGGTACACCTTGGCAAGTTCGAGCATCAGATTGAATAAGCGTAGCAACAGACGCTGCTGTTTTGCCTGCGATTTTCATGTCTGTAGCAATGCTTTCTGCCATTAGTTGAAAAGCTGCCATAGGTTTTAATGAAGATTGTTTCTTTTTGCTAGGTAAGATATATTGCCAAGGTGCAGTTCCAGCATGAGAAACATGGCGGAGTATAGCTACAATCGTTAACCAAGCTAACTGAGATTGCGGTGAATCATCGATAAGCTTTTCCCATGCCTGTCGCAATCTATCTAGACATTCGAGTGAGGAATAACTGAAGCATTCACGAATCAAACTTGGATAATCATCCAAATAAAATTGCAGATTTTCGGCACATCTTATAACCTTGTTTGTATGCTCAAGATAAGCACCTGGGCAAGTTCGATATAACAGCTTTGCTTTCGCTATACGTACGACGAAAGGATGAGCCTCAATTCCATAACATTCAACTCCAAGTTTCTCTGATGCAAGCAAGGTTGTACCAGAACCTGCAAATGGATCTAGGAGAGTGACGCTTCCCCTTTCTTTGGCTTGAGAAATGACAGTCTCAACCCATTGTGCAGAAAATCCGGCACTGAACCGAAACCAGCGATGCACTGGTAGTTTCATGTTGTCTATGAAGGTTGAGGAAGTGTTGAGAGGAGTTGACACTAAGGATAAAACTTCCCCCAGTGGCAATTCTAGTTGTTTGGTCATGGAAAGTTGTGGGGTAATTGGGGGTGCGATCGCCTACAATTTCTTTTATCGAGGCCATACTTTAATCGCTATATCAGCCAAATTTTCAGCGCGACTTTTGATTTCCTCTTCATTCCAAACATCTACCTTTCGGAAATAGTGATTCAAAGTTACATTACTAGCCCTTAAAATCTTCAATTTTTCCTCAAAGGGTTTGTTAGATAATTCAGAGTTATACTGCGTTAGCGTAAGATTACCCAAAGTGTGAAGCCATTCCTTATGCACCTTGTTATGATTTGCGCCTAACATTTGTTGCCATTCTTTACGTAAAGGTAACTTTTGGGGCATAATATGCTCAACACTCATAGGCAGAGTATCAACACGCTCCTTGCTTAAAGATTCCTCTATACTTTCTAATAAAAATTTTACCCGTTCATTAGCTGTCGAGCTTTTATTTTTATATAAAGGTTTGTTGATTATAGACTGACGTAATAAGTCGTCGTCAGGAAATATTTGAGTTTTCTCAAAGCTAATTAGAACATCGCGCAATCCATTTACCAAATCATCAGGATTTTTTTCCTTTACTTGCTTATACAAATTGTTAAAGACTGTACCTAAAACTCTAGTAAGAACATCAACAATCCAACGGCGTACAAAGTAAGATTCTAAATATTGCAGAATTTTCTCAAAATCTTGAATAGATAAGCGTTCTGCTTCATATTCATGATAAATATTTAGGAGGAATATATGACAAGTGGTGAAATCCAATTTCTTCAAACGCTGAAACCAACGCTTTAGTTTCGGTTCTTGTTCTTCGTCATCAAAATTAAGACGCAGATAGTAATTAGTGAACTTGATAAGATTTTGTAACTCAGCTTTGATACCTAATTCTGGTTTTTCAAAGCGTTTCGCCGATTCATCAAAGCGTTGTTTAATTGCTTTATAAACTGCTTTTTCGTTTACTGCCTCTCCATCTTTACGCAGATAAAACCAAAATGCATTAGTAAGCTGGTCTGCATATTCCTTTTGCTTCATGTTTAACTTAAAACTTTCTTGAAGAGGCAACCATTCACTGTTGTAAACCTCATCTCGTTCCTCAGAAGGCAACTTCATAAATATATAATTACGAACCAAGTCTGCCTGAGTTAGTTCTTCTCCTTTATTGTTCAAGCTTTCAAAAATAAGATATGGGTTATCGTTGTTGTCAGAAGTAATATTTACTAATACTAAACGTTCTAAAATGATATTTTTAAATCTTGCATAGTCTAACAACATATCCTCATCTGCCAGAGGCTTTTTCAGTTGATTATCAAAAAATTTATAAGCTTCATGTATTTGCCCTAACTGTGATTCTTTATTTCTAGCCTTAGCTGTCTTACTGTCGATTATGCTCTTATATGCGTCGCAGTCATCCTGAGTAGGCAAAACTTTATAATAATCATCATTTTTTTGATATTTATTTATCAAAAAAAATTCATGTATCTGTTCTGCCATTTGTTTGTCGGACTTCTTGAGATAGTTTCTTAATGCCGCCAGTAGAATGCTAAGGGTTGTAAAACGTTGTTGCCCATCTATAACAATATATCGAGTTATACCGTCGGCTGTTCCCAACTCAGCTTGGGTTACTATCGAACCAAGAAAATAAAAGCCCTTTTCATCATTGTTATAAAGACTCATCAAGTCTTCCCACAGAGTCTCCCAGTTCTCCTTTTTCCAAGAGTATGGTCTTTGAAAAAGCGGTATTTGAAATTGTTTGCCACCTTCTAGCAAGTTACGGAGGCTGGTTTCTGATGCTTTCATGCTTATTATTTGTTTGATGTTCTCTTATATACAATTATAGACTTTGCCTGAGTACTACTGTGTAAAAATCCATTGGTGTTTACTTGCGGATATTATGTGCAGGGTGGGCAATGTTAGCCCGAGTCAAGGTGCGTGCGGCTAAAGTTAGAAACCGGGTTTCTTGAGGTGGAGTATTAGAGATTTCAACACTTAGTCCAGAAGAAAGCCGGTTTCTTGGATCGACGAGAGTTATAGAACAACGTAAAGCTAGGTTTTTCTGTTAGCATCTTGACTGGGGCTAGGTGGGCAATGCCCACCCTACATTAATTTAGCGTAAGCTACTAGCTGGCATCCCCAAAATATCCTCTAATTTGGGCATCTCTTCCAACGGAATCACTCTACCTTCATCCTCAAAACCAGCAATTTGGTCGAAGTTCAAATACCGATACAAATCATCAGCAAAAGGATGAATTCTCTGCGCCACAATGTCCATGTATTCCTGCACTGTGGGAATGCGTCCAAATAACGCGCAAACTGCAGCTAATTCCGCTGAACCAAGATAAACTCGCGCATCTTTACCCATGCGGTTATTAAAGTTTCTCGTAGAAGTTGAAAACACCGTTGTTCCATCAGCAACCCGCGCTTGATTGCCCATACAAAGACTGCAACCAGGTATTTCTGTTCGCGCACCTGCAGCACCAAAAATACCATATACACCTTCTTCTTTTAGTTGGTGTTCGTCCATACGTGTTGGCGGACATATCCACAAACGTGTTTTAACTGAACCTGCGCCTTCTAATACTTTCGCTGTGGCGCGATAATGACCGATATTTGTCATGCAAGAACCAACAAATACTTCTTGCACTGGGTCATTAGCAACTTCCGATAATAATTTCACATTATCGGGGTCATTTGGTGCAGCAACAATTGGTTCTTTGATTTGATTTAAATCAATTTCAATTATCTCCGCATATTCTGCATCTGCATCAGCTTCCATTAACACTGGATTTGCCAACCATTGTTCCATCTTTGCCACGCGGCGCATAATAGTACGCTCATCGTGATAACCCCGCGCTACCATGTTTGTTAACAGCGCGATGTTAGAACGCAGATATTCAGAAACTGTCTCTACACTCAGTTTAATTGTACAACCTGCACAAGAACGTTCGGCGGAGGCGTCGGTAAGTTCAAAAGCTTGTTCAACTTTTAAATCTGGCAAACCTTCTATTTCCAAAATCCGCCCGGAGAAGATGTTTTTCTTATTTTTCTTCTCTACTGTTAGCAAACCTTTTTGAATGGCAATGTAGGGAATTGCATTCACAATATCCCGCAAGGTGACACCGGGTTGCAATTCTCCTTTAAAGCGTACTAAAACTGATTCTGGCATATCCAATGGCATGACACCCAAAGCCGCTGCAAATGCGACTAACCCGGAACCGGCGGGGAAGGATATTCCTAAGGGGAAACGGGTGTGAGAGTCGCCACCTGTCCCCACGGTGTCGGGTAACAGCATCCGGTTTAACCACGAGTGAATGATACCATCGCCAGGACGCAAGGCAACGCCGCCCCGCTGTGCCATAAAATCGGGGAGTTCGTGGTGAGTTTTAATATCAACTGGTTTGGGATAAGCTGCAGTGTGACAGAAACTTTGCATTACTAAGTCTGCACTAAAACCAAGACAAGCGAGTTCTTTTAACTCATCCCGTGTCATCGGACCTGTGGTATCCTGGGAACCAACGGTAGTCATAATCGGTTCGCAAGATGTACCGGGACGTACTCCGGATAAACCGCAAGCTTTACCGACCATTTTCTGTGCCAAGGTGTAGCCTTTACCAGTGTCCGCAGGTTGCAGGGGACGAATGAAGAGGGTACTGGGTTCTAAACCTAATGAGGCGCGGGTTTTGTCGGTAAGTGTGCGCCCAATAAGTAGGGGAATGCGTCCACCTGCACGAACTTCATCAAGAATGGTGTCTGGTTTCAGGGTAAAGGTAGAAATGATTTCGCCGGCTTCGTTGGTAATTTCGCCTTTGTAGGGATATATAGTAATTACCATGCCGGTTTCCATCTTGGTCACATCACACTCGATGGGCAGGGCACCAGAATCTTCAGCGGTGTTAAAGAAAATTGGCGCGATCGCACTTCCTAATATATATCCTCCCGCTCGTTTATTCGGCACGAAGGGAATATCTTGTCCCATATGCCACAAAACCGAGTTAATCGCTGATTTGCGAGAAGAACCGGTTCCCACCACATCCCCAACATAAGCCACGGGATGCCCTTTTTTCTTCAATTGAGCGATAATTTCCAAACTTCCCGGTTGCCGAGTCTCCAACATTGCCAAGGCGTGTAAGGGAATATCCGGACGCGTGGTAGCTTGGGGTGCGGGTGATAAATCGTCGGTGTTGGTTTCGCCAGGGACTTTAAAAACGGTGACGGTAATTGCTTCTGGGACTGTTGGACGAATGGTAAACCACTCAGCTTCTGCCCAAGAGTCTATCACGCGCTTGGCGAAAGGATTGGTTTTAGATAATTCTAAAACATCGTGGAAAGCATCGTACACCAACAGAATTTTACTTAATGCAGCTGCAGCGTAGGCGGCGATCGGTTCCTTTCCTTGTCCCCCCATCACCAACGGTGTTTCGGAAGATTGAGATACAGATACGGTAGGAACTTGTAGCAAATCAATCAACGATTGCACATTGTAACCGCCCACCATCGTACCCAACAATTCTACCGCTTCTATCGGTGAAATTAACGGGCTGGTAATTTCGCCTTTAGCAATACCCGTGAGAAATCCAGCTTTCACGTAAGCCGCCGCATCGACTCCAGGAGGAACGCGATCGCGCAATAAATGCAATAATGTATCTTCTTCACCCGACGGCGGATTTTTCAGTAATTCACACAATTGAGATGTTTGATTTGCATCCAACGGTAAAGGGGAAATTCCTTGTGCTGCTCTTTCAGCAACGTGTTGGCGATATAATTCCAGCATTCTGCGCTCCAAGTATTTAGACAAACAATTTTTCAGTGTTTATAATCACTTCCCAATTTTCAGAGGCGTTCCATTTCACCAGTCTTTACAGGTAGAATTAACAGGCGAGAAGCACCTTACTGGTAAAGATGTTACACGAACGTCTTTACATAAGTTTTTTGTCTGGCAAGGACTTATAATTATCACTGTATAGCTATTTTTGTCGATAAAGCTGTTTGAAAATAATTCTCTTTTAGGATTTGTGAATTTGATTGTTTGCCTCTCCATAAGATAAAATATTTGATTTGTGCGTTGCATCCCTAGCTTTTGTTTATTTAGCTTTTGTTTATGTCCAAAACTTACAACGTTGAAATTCAACATCAAGGCAAAACTTATACATTGCAAGTCCCCGAAAACGAAGCCATCTTATCAGTTGCTGATACCGCTGGTTTGGAATTACCAAGTTCATGTCATGCAGGAGTTTGCACGACTTGCGCTGCCCAAATTATCGAGGGAAGCGTAGATCAAACTGATGGGATGGGCGTTAGTCCAGAACTTCAAAAACAAGGTTATGTATTACTTTGTGTCGCCTATCCCCGGACAGATTTGAAAATTCAAACAGAAAAAGAAGAAATTGTTTATCAGTTGCAATTTGGTAAAGATTAATAAATTGATGTTGGTTGGTGGTTGATCCTTGGTGGTTGTTAGGGGTTAGTGGTTAGTAGTAGTCGATAGTTGATTAGTGATTGGTAGTTGTTACAAGCTAACAACCATCAATTAACAATCCACAACAACCAGCAACCACCAACAACCAACCAACAACCACCAACAAACAACTACCCAACGGGAGAATTAGTACTAGGAGTGTTACCCTCCCGCAGTACGCGCTTCACCAACAACCAACAACCAACCATGAAAACTGATTTTGTGACTATCGAAATTGACTTACAAAAAACTCCCATAGAGTTGCAAAAAGCAATTGAAGCAAAGTTGAAAAAACAGGGGGAACCCCTTCGTTGGGCAATTACGTCTGTGAACCTTGAACAACAATCATGTACTGTTGAAGCCATCGTGACTATATAAGAGTTAAGAGTTAAGAGGCGCCCAGTTAGGAATTAGGAATTAGGAATTTTAAGTTCTTAGCTTCGTTTTTTAAATTTTCAATTACAAAACTTCTTTAACTCCTAACTCCTAACTCCTAACTCCTAACTCCTAACTCCTAACTCCTAACTCCTAACTCCTAACTCCTAACTCCTAACTCCTAATTAAAGCGAAGCGACTTATGCGTCCATACACTGCTATTTTAATTATACCTACTGGCATTGGAGCTGCGATTGGGGGTTATGCAGGTGATGCATTACCAGTTGCAAAAGCTGTCGCACAAATTTGCGATCGCCTCATTACTCACCCCAATGTCCTCAATGGCGCTTCTTTGTATTGGAATCTCCCCAACGCTTTTTATGTTGAAGGCTACGGGCTTGACAAATTCGCCGCTGGATGCTGGGGTTTGCGTCCCGTTCATCAAAATAAGATAGGTTTGCTTTTTGACCGTGGCATTGAACCAGAGTTACGGTTGCGACACTTGCAAGCAGCAGATGCAGCTAGAGCAACACTAGGATTGCACTTAACAGATTATGTAATTACAGATGCGCCGTTAGATGTGGAAATACGGGATGCGCGATCGGGTGTCAGTTGGGGAACCATTGGTAACCCCGATAGTTTGTTGCGGGCGGCGGAAGTATTGATTAATAAAGCAGGGGCAGAAGCGATCGCAGTAGTTGCCCGTTTTCCCGATAATATAGATGAACAAGCAGAGCAAAACTACCGCCACGGTAAAGGCGTAGACCCAATTGCTGGTGCAGAAGCCGTAATTAGTCATTTAGTGGTGCGAACCTTTCAAATTCCTTGCGCCCATTCGCCAGCCCTATCTTCCCTACCCCCAGATCCCGATTTATCTCCTCGTTCCGCCGCCGAAGAATTGGGCTATACTTTCTTACCAAGCGTGCTTGTAGGTTTGAGTCGCGCACCGCAATTTCTTGTAGAGACGCGATTAATCGCATCTCTACAAGAAGATATTTGGGCAGATCAAATTGATGCCGTCATCATTCCCGCAAGTGCTTGTGGCAGCAGCGCCTTGCTGAGTTTAAACCAGAAGCGATGCCAAATAATTACCGTGGAAGAAAATAAAACTCAATTACAAGTTCCTCCCCAGCCGTTAGGAATCAAGTCCATGCAGGTAAACTCATATTTAGAGGCAATAGGAGTATTAGTAGCCCACAAAGCAGGCATCAATCCATCTTCGTTAAGACCGACATTATCCTCTTTGCAGTCATTATTCATTAGTCATTAGTAAAAATTCCCCTTGTCCCCACACCCGTCCCCCTTGTCCCCCCCCTCACACCCCCCCCCCCCCCAATTCCCGTGGTTGAACAGCAAAAACAAGAACCAGAAATTCCCTACCTCACACGCACCCAAGTGCTAGTCGCTATGGGAGTGACTGCAATCATTTTGTGGATAGTCGCCAAGCTGTGGTTGCGTTTTGGCAGCATTTCCCTGATGTCCTGGCGGTGGGACGAAACTGAGTTGTTGTTGGGTGTAGGCTTGGCGCTAACCATCACCGCTTTCAGTGGTTTAGCCTATCGCCTTTGGCAACCCTACCGCCACAGTGCCGATTATTACCTGGGATTGGTGCTGACACCCTTGGCTTTGCCAGACTTAATTTGGTTAGGTTTGCTACCAGGATTGAGTGAAGAATTATTATTTCGCGGTGTAATGCTACCAGCCTTTGGGTTGGATCATGCCGCTGTAATCGTATCGAGCCTTTGCTTTGGCATTTTGCACCTCAGCGGTTTTCACCAATGGGCTTATGTGATTTGGGCAACAGCTGTCGGCTTAATACTAGGATATAGCGCTCTGATTAGTGGTAATTTGTTAGTGCCAATTGTTGCTCATATTCTGACGAATTTGATTTCTAGCTATTTGTGGAAGACGCGCCAGCTGTAGAAAATTAAAAATTAAAGATTAAAAAATTTTGAGGGTGGTGCAATTGACGTTGTAGCAAATTATCAGGTAAGATTGAAAGGTTTTGTAGTTTTTTTGGCCAAAAATCTTTGTGAATATGAGTGAAATAGATATATTTGACCGTCAGTTCTGGCAAAGATTTTTAGCACTTGTTCAGCCTTACTGGTATCCACTATCCGATAGAAGAGGAACTTTTC
Source organism: Heteroscytonema crispum UTEX LB 1556 (assembly GCA_044006015.1). Taxonomy (GTDB): domain Bacteria; phylum Cyanobacteriota; class Cyanobacteriia; order Cyanobacteriales; family Nostocaceae; genus Heteroscytonema; species Heteroscytonema crispum. The sequence goes on along the minus strand of JBIPDF010000011.1, from coordinate 182,774 downwards.
TGGGGCTGTTGCTGTTGTTAATAACATTCCTCTTAATAACTTCTTTTACTACTGTCAGCGCAATCAGCTTAGGAGGACAGCACTACTTTCCAGAAATCTTCAACAGTATTGCTCCAGGTTTAGCAGACTCTGTTGCCCAAATCATCCACTCGCCAGCTATCTATTTCATTGGTTTACTTTTGCTCGCTACGATTGCTGGTTTTGCCTACTACAGACAACAATTACAAGAACGTTGGCAACCGTGGTTGATGTCAATAATTATATTGTTGTTGCTGCTATCAAGCACTGGAGTGAATGTCCTGAGTAGCTATTTGAGTCGGGACTTGATGACCGTGATGGCTCGAGAGCAACTGTCAAAGTACTTTCCCCTGCTCTTACTCTACAGCAGTTCGCTGATCGCAATCGTCCCCTTGATGGTTTTTTCCAACTACATCAAAAAGAAACTCTGTCTTTACTGGCAACAATGGTTAACCAACTATTTCCTCGATAAGTATCTCTACAATAGAGCTTATTACGAACTCAAGACCAATCTTGATATCGATAATCCAGACCAGCGTATCTCCAAGGAAGTTGAGTCGTTTACTCAAACCATCTTGGATTTTTGGGTCGCTATTCTTAATCAAGTTGTTAATCTAATCTCTTACGGAATTGTTCTCTGGACGATTTCTAAACTACTGGTTACTACTCTGGTGGTCTATTCTGTGTTGACCAACCTCAGCGTGATTTTTTGCAGTCAATGGTTAGTTAATCTTAACGGTGAAAAACTCGAATACGAAGCAAACTTCCGGTATGGCTTAATTCGTATCCGCGACAATGCTGAATCTATCGCCTTCTCTCGTGGAGAAAATCAAGAATTGAGTCTAGTGAAGCGGCGATTCACTCAACTCATGCAGAACTTAAATCGCATCCTCAACTGGGAGCGGAATATAGAATTTATAACCGTAGCGTATCAAAATTCTATCTTTATAATACCGTACTTAACCGTAGGGTCATTGTATTTTAGCGGTCAGGTTGAGTTAGGGACAGTTACTCAAGCGAGTATATTGTGCTTTCAGCTTTCGGGGGCACTTTCAGTGATTTTACGTAGATTTGATTCGCTCAGTACTCTTGCTGCTGTGGTTAATCGTTTAGCTACCCTTGCGGAGGTTTTGTCAGCGCCGATGGGACAAGAAAATGTCAGCACTATTGAACTAGTGGAGGACAACCGCTTTGCCCTCGAAGGCATGACTTTGCAAACTCCTAACGGCGAACGGACATTAGTTAAAGATTTGTCGTTTTCAGTAGAACCTGGTGAGGGGATACTAATTATGGGGGCTAGTGGTCTTGGCAAGAGTTCTTTAATCAGGGCGATCGCTGGTTTGTGGAACACAGGGAAGGGTCGCATCGTGCGACCCAGCCTCAAAGAAATCATGTTTTTGCCCCAGCGTCCTTACATGATTATGGGTTCTCTACGGGAACAGTTGCTCTACCCCAACGTTAATCGTGAACTTCCAGATCGAGAACTGGAGTCAGTGCTGCACCAAGTTAACCTTCCCGAGTTGCTCTCTAAAGTCGGGGGCTTTGATGCAGAACTAGACTGGAGTAGCGTTTTGTCCATAGGAGAACAACAGCGTCTAGCCTTCGCAAGACTCTTGCTCAATCGCCCCCGCTACGCCTTTTTGGATGAAGCGACTAGTGCCTTGGATCTGCAAAATGAGAAGCATCTCTACCAACAGCTACAGCAAAGCGAAATCACCTTTATCAGTGTTGGCCACCGAGAGAGTTTACTGAACTATCACCAGCAAGTCCTAGAAATCTTGAGTGATTCTACTTGGCAGCTGATACCAGCGCAAAACTTTGTCGATCGCCTTGATAACCTCGAAAATCGTCAATTCTCTGAAGTTTAAAGCTATATCAACAGGATAGCGACACCTCCCCTTGTTTATATCCTCTTTCATAGCCAACCTTCCACAACCATGCTGCCAAGTGTTCTTTGCTACGGATTTTTACTAAATCTTTGAGCAGAAGCTTCCAGTCTAATCTTCCATCGGGCAATAGTCCTGAATAAATGCCTAATGGTAGATATTTATTGTATAGACAAAAACTAGATCTCCCATATCCATAGGCTTGACGGTAAATACCAGCTAAGGTATGACGAAGGCGATAGTGAATCTTGAGGTTTGCGATATAATGCAGCTTCGTCCCAGCTAGCTGCACTCTCCAACTATAGTCAACATCGTCGCCGATGATTATAGACTCATCAAATCCGCCGATCGCTTCATGGACTGAGCGTTTAATCCCAACAGTATATCCTCCAGCAATGGGGTATTTAACAAAGCTGTTGTCCCTGAGAATGCCATCTTCCCACCCGTCAAGCAGTTGACCCCCCGTTCTCGCCTTGATTGCCCAGGGTTGGTTGAGTTTCTTTAAATCGCAATAGCCAGCTACGAAATCATACTCACGCAGAGCCTCCCCCATAACTGCTACCCAACCAGGTCCAACTTCGTCGTCAGCCTCGCAGAAGGCAAGGGCTTCGCTTGCAGCAAAGAGTGCCCCCACATTCCTGCCATGAGCAGCTCCTCGTCGGTCTCCTGAGTCAACTATCCGTAAATTCGGTAGCTTTTCCCGATACTGTTCTGCAATTGCTGTGGTGCGATCGCTCGAGCCGCCATCGGAAATAATCACCTCCCACGGCTCTGACCAGTGCTGGTTAGCTAAAGCTTCCAGTTGAGCGGCGATCGTACGCTCTGCGTTAAAACAAGGGATAATCACACTCAGTTTCATTTTCAAAAAATTCTTAATTAGTTTTATAATTGCAGATTTACTTAGTTGAGAGAAGTGCTATTTCTGATTCCAAATTGTTCTAAAATTGTTGCTACTGATTGTTATTCTGACTTAGCTGATTAATCTGCTGTGAATCTACTACCTCAACTGACTGAAGTTGGTTTTGAAGGTGACTGACTAATTGCCTTTCTGCTGCCAGCAATACCTCTAAAGTTTTATTCCTATTCTGTAACTCTTGCACGAGCAGACTTTTTTCTACTAAAGCTGCATCTAAACTTTCTGCCCTTTGTCGCAACTCTTGGGAAGTTTGCTTTTCAATAATTAAAGTTAATTGTAGTTTGGCAGCACTAGTTGCCACATCCCATCTAGTAATTATATCCTTTGCGACTTCTATAGCTTCAGAATCAGCATTAGCTAGGCGTTCATTTACTTCTTCAACATCCATTACCGCGAATAAATTTGCATAAGAATATTGCTGCTTAATTGGTTCACGTATCAGGCAAAGATTAGTCGGATCGAAGCTACAAAGAGTGTAACCAAAACTTTCTATAAGAGTTCGTAATTCTCTAGTACTGCTACCAGCAGCTACAGCATTTGCTTCAGTAAATTCTATCATCAAAAGCGGAAATTTTCCAGCATTAATTGATTGATTGGCTCCTCTCAAAACCAATGTTTCCCACCCTTCAACGTCTATTTTAGCCAGGTCTACTCTATTAATACCTAAATTTCGGACTACATCATCTAATGGTAACTGTTCTACTAACAGTTTTTCATTACCTATGTAAAAATCTGTTTCCGTCCCTTTTGCAAAAGTGCTAAAAGCAGACATTCCTGGCTTACCTAATAACAGTTCTCCACAACTTTTTGTCTCAGACAAACCTAAATTTAGTGCGGTAAAACAATCACAACCCAAATTTTTAAGATTGTGTTCGTAGAGCTGAAAACATATTGGATTTGGGTCAAATCCTACTATTCTACCAGTGTTACACAATCGCTTTGCCGCAATACATGAGAAAAGACCAATATGAGAGCCGCAATCAAAAAAAGTATCCCCAGGTCGCAAGTAGAGCCATGAAAATGCTTGTTCCGGACCTTCAAAAATACCTTGCTCCAAAAATTGACCAACACAGTCATTTATTGGAGTACGTAGTACTCCAACATGAGGAACTTTAACATCAAAGTATCCCATTTGTTGATTATCTATTGAGTATCGGTTTATCCTGACAAACTCTAAATTTTCATTTAGCCCTTTAGTTAATGAGGGTGTATAAACTAAGCGGAATCCTTTGTTAGTCAAATACTCTACAACTTCTTCTTTATTTACTACATTTTTATATATGGGATTATCATAAACTTGAATCAAAATCTTTTGAATGCAACGAATATATTCACCTGCACCCTTTAACACCTGGAATTCATACCCATGTGCATTTATCTTTAGTAAGTCTATTTCTGCAATAGTATTTTGCTTTATAAAATCCTCTAGACGAATAACATTAGCCTTTATCATCTTGAATCCCATTTTTTCAACGTTAGACTGGAAGTCACTACTAGAGGATTCAGGTAACAAAAATGATGTCAAATTATTTTTATTTACATAAAAACTAGATACGCCTTCTTGCTCTCCCATAGCTGTACAAAAAACGTGAATATTAGGCAGATTATGTAAGCGAATTTGTTCTACCAATTCTGGAACCAGTTCAATTGCATAAACAAGATTGTTAATATCTTGAACAAATGGCATTGAAAATTTACCATCATAAGCGCCAATGTCAACTATTATCATCTTGACCTCTCACGTCTACTAAAGTAACTATCACTAGTACCTGATGGCGGAAATACACCAACCGTAAATCTTGATAGGGAAAAGGGAAAAATAAAAATGGTTCGTTTACTTGTGCCGTGTTGTAATAGCTAGACTTGAGAAATATAAGATATGTAATTTCAAAGACTATTTTGCTTTTAATTATTTCTCCAAGTCATTTTGAAAAACAAATGCTTATTTATTTTCAAATTCATGTTGAAAATAATTTTAATTATACCGTAACTAGGGCGTGTCTGCAAACTTATAGCGGATTTCAACTGTATGAGGTACAGACTACGCGTGTAGAAGCAATTCATGAATTGCTTTCTCCTCAAAGGTGTACCATTATGACTTGCAACTCGCTATATTTATCGTGATAAAAACAGAGTTAGTGGAATTTTTTAACCGTGCCCAAAGCAGCAGTTCAAGACGATGGTAATCGAGGAAAACTGACTGATGAGTAATGGAAAACGCTCATCGCTAGCAGACAGAGGGTCCAGAAACTCGGTTTCTCGGAGAACCGGGTTTCTAAATTTTCACGTACTATATGTTTTGATTAAGATGCAAGTCTACTTGGCGCAACCGTCCTCTGGAGTGTTTCTTTTTGGGGAGGCGAATATTCGGATGAAGTTTGTGAATGGACATAGTAGACATTACCATAATAAGTTGAAGGATTTCAGAAAACTTAAATATGAAGTTATTAAACTTGAAACCACTGAAGCAGTTTTGGGCGATCGCAAAACTTTACTGGCTTGGAGGAGAGAAAATAGGTGCGTTTGGTTTACTGTTGCTTATAGGATTATTGCTGTTAAGCTACACAAATCTGAGCGTAATATTGAACGAGCAACAGGGCATTTTGATTTCCGCCCTATCCCAAAAAAATTCGCAGAGGTTTTGGCAATCTGTACTCACTTTCCTAGGGATTTTAGTCGTTTATGTTCCACTTTTTGCTGGCTATGGTTATTTAGGGAATAAGTTAGGTATTTTCTGGCGGCGGTGGATGACAAATTATTTTCTAGATAAATATTTAGAAAATCGTGGATTTTACTACCTGAATTCAAATAAAGAAGTTGACAATCCAGACCAGCGTATTTCCGAAGATATCAAAGGTTTTACTCAAGATGCTTTAAGTTTTTTTCTGTCGCTGATTAACGCAGTGCTGCAAATAATTGCTTTTAGTGGAGTTCTCTGGAAGATTTATCAGCCTCTGGTTTTATTAATCATAGTTTATGTGTCGGTCGGCACGCTCCTAGTAATTGGAATTTTTGGCAAACCATTAGTTAGGCTTAGTTTTGAACAACTTAAAAAAGAAGCAAATTTCCGCTTTAGCTTGCTTAGAATTCGTGAAAATTCAGAATCTATAGCTTTTTATCGTGGGGAAGCACGAGAGTCAAGATATGCAAAAAACTTGTTTAACGAGATATTTGAAAATGTCAACAGTCTGATATTACGCCAGTTTAATTTAGATTTAATAACCAATCCTTATCAAATGTTTACTTACCTTCTTCCAGCAGTAATTTTAGCTCCTAGAGTTCTGGCGGGAGACATTGAAGTCGGTAAAGTTTCTGAGTCTATAGGTGCTTTTATGAATGTTTTTTTAGCCTTAAATTTTATTGTTAATCGATTCAACTCTTTGACTGGATTTGTAGCTGGAATTGAGCGATTGTACACCTTTAAACAGTATCTCGAACAACGAAATAAAGCTAAAAACAGAATAGGAGTCGATGTACCGACAATCAACACAATCGAAGACTCCCGCTTGGTTATTAAGCAGCTGACGCTGCAAACCCCGAATTATTCAAGAACCCTGGTTAGCAATCTATCTTTAGAACTACCCTTGGGACAAGGACTACTGGTGATGGGGACAAGTGGTTGTGGTAAAAGTTCGCTGTTGCGAGCGATCGCCGGCTTATGGAATTCTGGTACGGGGACGATTATCCGCCCTAATCTTAGTGAAATGCTGTTTCTGCCCCAGCGCCCCTATATGATTTTGGGTACACTACGCAATCAGCTGATTTATCCAACTAGTGAGACTCAACTCGATGACGAGCAACTTCATCGTATTCTCGAACAAGTCGGCTTGCCAAACTTAGTTGAGAGATGTGGTGGTTTAGATATTCAACAAGATTGGTCTGATGTCCTTTCCTTGGGCGAACAACAGCGGGTTGCTTTTGCCCGTCTGTTTATCGCTAGACCTCGTTATGTCATCCTCGATGAGGCTACTAGCGCTTTAGATATCAAAAATGAGGAAAATCTGTACCAGCATCTTGTGGAAACCGGAACAACCTACATTAGCGTCGGTCATCGTCCAACTTTGGTGAAGTACCACGATTTATTACTGGATTTGCTGGAGAATGGAAAATGGAAACTTAGCTAATTGGGCGATTCATTCTTCATTACTACCATTGGTAAATGCTTCTCTCAAGGCTTGAGTACGATCGCGATAAACCACAGGATTATCGAACGCCAAAGAAAGATTGATTCGGTGAGACTCCGGTGTCGTATTGGCAAAGCGAAAAGCGTCAGTTTGATGAAAGGTACTCGCTGCAAACAGAAGTGCGCGATTACATTTGTAACTGACGCTGACCTTTTGCCCTGCCGTATGATCTTTCATATACTCCTCGGACCAAAGATATGACAAAGACTTACCAGGCGGAGGTTCGGACTCACGTTTGACATCAAAAAAGATTAGACCACCCCCAGAGGTGTCTAAATTGTACTCCTCTGGCGTCAGCCAGAGGTTCAAGGTTAAACACCCAATGTCAGAGTGTACCTTCCCAGATGCATTTTTAGGGTACATCAGCGCCCAATGCTCAATCAACTCATACTCAGAGAACAAAGAGGGGCATTCAGCTTTCAGCGATTGGGCGATCGCAAAAATTGTCTCGATACTAGGTCCCATATTGCTAAGGAGGGGTTGCCCCATGTTGTCCTGGTAGCGCCATCCTGGATGACTCAATAACTCTTGATGAAGTTGCTTGCAAACATCAGGTTGGAGAAAATCGTCCATGACGGCATAATTGTACGGCGCAGAAGCCTCGTAGGCTGCTAACACCGATTGCCACTTATGTGGAGCGATCGGAGAATATTCTGATACATGCTTACCCATGCAAGCCCTCCTTTTTCTTACTAAAAGCAGTCACGTCGCAATAACTCAGCAAAAAAAAACTAGAAAATCAGATTGGTGCTATCAAGATGTAACTTAGTTCTTTTCCTGGATGCTAATCTTAAAGCCCAGCTTGCTTTCAATCGTCTTAAGTTCATCAATCGCGGGTAACATATTGCGGTCATCATTTTGCCACTCCAGCAATTGCTTTTGGGACTCTGTGAGATCTCCTTGCGTGAACACAGACCCCAACCAGGTAAACAGACCATCCACACTCACATCATCACACGGAGTCGCCTGAGCCTTAGCCATTGTTTCAGTTTCAGAGGCTGCTAACGCCATTTCCAACAACTCACGTAACTTGCTCTGCGGTGAGAGACACATACACAAAAACATTAACATTTGTATTTGTCTGATTTCATCTCTATCCTGACCTTTATTCATAATTTTTTTCTCGCCTCTTGGTTTCTTTTGTCGCTGCTGATTATTTAACGGTGAAATCCCGTAGTTTTCTTGTTCCCACGCTTTCCTTGGGAAGCCATTCATGGAAGCTGCTGCCTCACGAAATTTTGCATGGAGGCAGCAACCTTCTGATAAAGTACTCCCAGGCGCTTTGCCTGGAAACGAGCTATGGAGGTCTTAACTCCTACGAATTTACTAACAAAATCCGAGAAGGGGTGGAAGCGTCAATTTCCACTTTTTGAAGGAAGCGCTGGTTACCCTAGTTGAAACCAAGGCTTGCGTTTATTTCTCTGAGTTTGGGTTGCACACAATCAGTTCTGATTGCCCTGGTTTGCACGGAGGAAACTCCTTTAGCATGTCTGGAGAAATTGTTGGCAGCGTTGGTAGGATTGTTGGCATTGTTGTCATCATCATTGTTGACGAAGTTGTTTGCTCTGTCGGTTGTTCTGTTGGCGTTGTTGTCTGGGTTGGTTCCGTTTCTAGAGCGTTTACAGTCCCCACCTGCAAACCGCAAGCTAAGACAATAGCAAATAACACCGCTAAAATGGTTTGGAGCATCGGCTTAATTGTCAGTTTCATTGTTTTCTCCTTTGTGAGTTCAAAACAAATCTCAAGTAGTGCCAATATCTGCTGTATCTGCTGTTTGGTTGATTGCTTCATCAGTGAATTTTAACGTTTCACCGCTTGACACTACTTGAAAACTTAACACTTTTATTGTGATTTTTCCATCTACCGCCAGAATCATAAAACCCAAAGATTGTGACTGCATTCTTAACAGGAACGCTAGGTGCAATAAATAGCAATTCTGGTACGTAAACGCCATGTTTAACTCTAGAAGAGTCCCAACCCGCCAATTTATCGAAGGGCTAGATTCCTTCTTTTAAAAAGGGGGCAAGGAGGTCTCACTTGCGTCAAATACATTGGGATCGTAGGGACAATTCATGAATTGTCCCTACTGAGAAGCGATTGTGTATTGCATCCAACCCAGAAGCGCTATACTTAAGAAGTATGCAATAATTTCTCCATCCATTTACTAGAAATTTGAAATCCAAAGCTCCACCGATTTAATTTCGTAGTATTAGCGATACAATGCCAAAATAATTTGCTTGGCTCATTTTCGATTTTAAAAAATCTGACTACCTTTGGCTTTTCTTCCAGGGTAACTAACTCTTGAGTTTTGGGATTCATGTAGCGGAAAAATGCTTCTCCCTCTTCATTAGCTTCAAAATAGTCAAAATCAACCAGATACATTCGCCAACCAGGTTGGGTTTCGTTGGTATGCCACAATCTATAAGAGTTTGGGGGATACCATAAACTTCCGGAAAACCTCAGATCGGTTGCAAAAAAATCTTCTAGGAGCTTGAGTAGCCTGACTTTTGTCCGAAAATAATCTTCATAGAGCGGATGCTCTACATAAACGTCTAGGTTAATTAAGTGAAAAGGACGCCACGCATATTCCGGTTTCGGATCGGGGACATCTAAATCCAAATATGAATTTTGTAATTCGTCATACAACTGCTTAAATCCCGGTGAAGCTGGGGAAACATGTGTAAACTTACAATCTTCTTCTCGAAAGTTTTGTTCATACAGGTGTAAATCCACTGTACTGGGCTTGATTTTGAGTTTTTCAAATTCCCGGGCTATTTCCTCAAACCCTGGAATTTCTGAGAATTCAAACTCATAATGATAAAACTGAGGGAAATTATCGCTAACGCCAGCATCAGAAAAGTCAGGGGAGAAAAGTGGTTGGCTCTTTTTTGGAGCAGAAGAAGCATCTGCTTGGGCTATATCTTCTATCGTGAAATAGCACTTATTCTTTGCTCCTAATTTAATGAGTTCTTCTGGACGCGTGATTGCCTTAATCTCTTGTTGCAATTCTTGTGAATTAAAGATGGCTTCATAGAAGTTAATTACAGCTTCTTTTGACATCGTTACCTCAAAAAAATCAAGGGTTCAAAAAAATGAGGGACTAGCTTTGGACAGCTTTGGGTGGTGGGTCGAGTAGCAGAAGTGAATGGTTATGGAAGATTGACGGGTTTGAAAATGTCTTGGTAGTTTGAAATTTATATTGGCAAAGGAGCATATTGATTAATTAGTCATGATTCGCATCAAAAGTTTGATGGCATTAACATTACCTGCTATGCGAGAGTCGCTGAAAACCTGGTCGAGATAATCTTTCGTAGCATTAACAGCTAAGGTTCGTGCGGTTAAAAATCCAGGGCGACTGTCATCGTCTTTGTTGAGTCCATTAGGGCATATGATGGGGGCACCATGACGACATTTTCCTTGAGGAACGCCACAAATCCTGGATTCCAAATCGATGATGAAATATCCAGAAGTTAGTTGACTTAAGCCTGCATCACCGAGAGTCCCTGGATCTGTGGGACAGGTTGGGGTGTTTTTGTCCGCTCCGGAGAATATTTCCCGTCCGATCTTTGTGTTGATATTCGGGCTGCTATGACCGAGTTCTACCCAGTTGCTATGAGCATAAAAGTCTTGGACAGTATGTAAAGCAGTGCCTAAATCGTTACGGGCTGAGGTAGCTTCAGCAGACGCTGCGGTGACTTTGCTAATGACCCTTTCTTTGAGATCCTTTACCCGCTTACTGCCACCACTAAAGTCTTCGCCGTCAAAATGATACTCACTGTTAAACTGCTTGGGGAGATCGTCTGTGTCCTTATTTGCTTTGACAATTTGGTCGATCGCATAATTAGTGAATTGCAGTGTCTCACCGCCAGCCACTACTTGGAAATCAGCAAACACTTCTGTTGTAATTTCTCCATGAATTGGCACCTTGAAAGCTAGGGCTGGAGATGGCATTCCTAGTAGGAATCCTAATGACAACAAGCAGACCCAAATAATTCCATTCATTATTTTTTCTTTTGTCATTTTTTGACTCCTAAAGCCTTCTATTTCAGCTTGCAATCATTTATTCATGCATTTACCAGAAATTTGAAAGCTAAAATTCCACCTATTGAGAGTATGAACGAATGCATGTCTAAAAAACCTATACCTGTGAGGGTGGGTCGAGTAGCAGAGGCGAAGGGACGCGTTCTGGATAAGCAAGCCGCAAAAAGTGCATCCCAATCCCTGCGATTCCAAGCATCAGGTCATAGAAGACATCGTTTCCACCAGACCCGCAAATCCAGCGCCGCGCCTTCTCAAAAGTACGCCACTGCGCCTGTGCTAGCACATTCGCTTCCATTTGTAAATAAGGTTGCTCCTTGAGTTTGGAAAACCGCAGGAATAGTTCAGCATTACCCGCTTTGCCGTGACATAGCGAATCATTTCCCAGCTTTTGGAAATTACGCACAGTTGCATTGAGCGCTATATAAGCATCGCGCAATATATCGTCATCAGTTTTTCCTAAAACTGCCCAACTTGCAATGCGGCTCAAACCAATTCCGGCTGCACCGTTGCACCAAGCGTTAGCAAAATGAACTTGGTTTGGGTCTTCTGATGTCATTACGGATTTGCGTAAATCATACCAATCGTGATGTTTTTGATCGAAGTGAGCTGTTTCATATGCAAACGCTTGACGAGCTGCTGTAATATACTCAGGCTGATTGAGATGGGAACCTAACAAAATAAGCGCCCAACCGATACCACTACCTCCATGAGAAAAACCAGTTAGGTTGTCTCGCGCTAAATCCGATCGCCCACCACGCCAACTCAAGGTATCATCTCTGCGAGTTGCCTCCAAAAGCAGGTGTTGAGCGCACTGCACTGCACAATCTATTCCTTTACCGTCTGTCGCTGCTGCCAAATTTAGCATTACAGGAATTAGTCCGGCGACGCCATGAAGAATATCAAAGTATTGGTCTTGATCAATTTTGGCTTTAACTTCATCACTCAACTCTACCGCTAGCTGAAGCAGTTCTGGTCGATTCCATAGTTGAGCTAGGTGCGTCAACAAGTAAATCAACCCTCCTGTTCCTTTGTAGGCTCCAATAAACGTAGTATCGCGCTGCTCTATAGCGTGTGACAAGGCTCGCTCTGCTGCTTGCCGGAATTCTGGCTGTGGTTGAATAGCATCTAGATAAGCCAAAAATAAGCAGATTCCGGCAGAGCCATCGTAGAGATCGGCGCAGATATCCACAAGGCGTTTTCCAGTGGCGGTATAATCATAAGTTGTCCACGGAGCCTTGCTGGTGTCTGGTTGGAGCTGTTCGCACAATTGCCAGCCAATTTGTTGAGCATAGTTAACGGCTGAAGCAATGAAATAGGGACTATTGATTTCTTCAGGAGATAAACTGGTATAAATGTATTGATTTTGTTTGATTCGATTTTCTGTAGACAACCTCTGAATCCGTCGGCAGGCGTTATCCACAGGCGAAATTGCTATTATATCAGGCAGTGTATGTTGATAGCTAGCAATCAAATCTTGACTGTTGGCTGCTTTGGTAGTAAAGATGGGGACATCTAATTCCCACATTGCTGCTAGTTCCATCTGTGCCAATTCTCTGTTTTCGTCCCACTGCCGGTGGTGTTCCTTTAAAGTATTGAAAAGCAAATCTACTTCCAGTGGTTCGGCGAGACATTTTGGATGTCGGGCAGCAATGATTAATTTAGAATATGCCTGTGTTCCCCAATTTAGAAAGCGCACTGAGGAGGATGAGAACAAATCTTTGATGAGCGCGATCGCCTGCTGAGGGTTTTGTTGAAACCATTCATAAACCCGGTTAAACCCCTCCACAATCTCGCTTTTATAATCCTGAGGCTGTACAAGCTGACCTTGATAATAAATGCGATTGGTGGCTTCAACTTCAATCCTGATCCCAGCTTGATGTTCGATTCCCACGGCAAATGACATGCGATGGTCATTAATCTTGGGGACGGTATAAGAAAGTTCGTAAGATTCGCCGCCGCTATAGCCGCTAATCTTCATCTCATTGCCATTATTAGCAGCATCGTCACTAGGCCATTCTAACATGGCAGTCTTAAACACTGAATCAAAGACTGTTTCGGCTGATTTATCCATGCCATAAGGCACCGCTTCTAAAACTGTTTCACAGTCGCACACAAAAGCGTTACCATCAGTTGCCAGAATATTTTCATGATGGAGATCGCCCCCTCCGAGGATATGGAAAATCCCTAAAAATCCCCCAAGTTGCTGGTAGAATCGCTCAACAGCTTGCTGGCTTTGAACATCATTTTTTCCTGAGGGAATAAACTCGGCATATCCATACTCCTCTTTACAAAGGACTTGATAAGTCGCAAACTCAACAACCTGATGCTGAATAAAATGTTCTAGCAAACCTTGCAGCGCTGCTTCCGATTTCACACAGCGAGGCTTGTAAACAATAGTAGCGGACTGGCAATAGTTTAGTTCTAGTTCCACGAGTACTACACTTTTACCCCCACCATGATAATCAGATTTGCCTAATTTTAAGGATTTAATCGCTGAAATCGGTTTCCCTTCAAAGAAAGTCGCACTCAGTTCATGGCGATCGCGGGTCAAACGTTGCAGCAGTTGTTCCCCGCAATCGCACATAAAATCAGTCACCTGCGCTAACCAACGTCCCAGGGTGGGAAACTGACAATAAAAACGATGATAATCCTGCTGAGTATCAAAGGTTTTTTCGAGATAGGCGATATAGGCATCAGGATTATCAGTTGATTTGTCAATCTGATTTTGAGAGCAGTAAATATTGATATTGGCTTCCAACGCCCAGGCTAAAAGCATGTCAAACCGATTCAGCAGGTGAAGCTCAATATCAGTCACTACCTGCGGATGAATCTGAAAATCGTCGGTAGCTGTATCGACTGCATGGCAAAAGGGTTGCAAGGTGAGGTGCAAAAGTCGCAAAAACGGCTCGCAAACTTTAGCAAATTTTCCGTAGTAAATCTCTCTTGTGTACCAGTAACTCTCGCAAAATTTGTCTGTGGGTAAATCTAGCGTTGCGATCGCTGCTTGGTACACTTGTAACCATTGACGATGCAGTTGAATGAACACTAACTTGTCTGATTCAGATAAGTTGTCTAAATTGCGTTCAACTAATTTATAGTCAGCGAGCAGCTTTTGTAAATCATCTATGAGCGATTGACTAATGGTTCCTTTCTCATACGCTTCTTTAACTGGCTGTACAGCTAATTTACTTGCTAGTTTCTGAATGTTCCAGCTATCCACAGGACTCAGAGGTGTCTTCCATGCCTGCTGTGCCTTGCTTTGAGATAGTTGTTGGACAATCAAACCGCGCTCTGACAGGTTACTAGCACGGCAGGCTACTTTGAGGAGAAAAGAATCATTGAGCATAATCATCTCATACGAAGTTGCAGTCTAATCTAAAATCTGGAACCGAGATATTTTCAGAACTTGCAGTTTTATTTCACGAAATCTTTGCGGTGCCAACTTATCAACTATTTTTCTGACATTCATTAAAGCTTTTAGATAAACCAGGCTAGTACCACAAGCGCCTCCGTGCTGCTAGCCTGGCGATAGCTTTTTAGGTTATGAGCTGACTTGAGGAATTCCTCAACTTATATCTTGCACCAAGGTCAGAAACCCAAGTTTAGAAATCGGGTTTCTGGTGCATTCCGGTGAGTCAACCAATTTACTTGGTTGTTCCATCACAGACGATGGTCAAAGGTCCAAAGCTACAGGTAGACTGACACGCTACCATGATGTCGAGTTGCCCCAAGGCATCGTTTAACAACTCAACAAAGGACTCGTCCTGCTTCTGAACTGACATCGGTAGGGAGATACCCATGTCTGCATTGATACCAAAAGCTTCTGGATGATTCTGAAGCTCATTAGAGAACTCTGCATCAACGGCAGCCATTTGTAATAGCTGTTCCAAGTATTCTACTGAAGGCTTGGTTTGTAAAGTTGTGGACATAAACTTACCTCCTACTACTTTTGAGAGAGCCATTAACGGCACTTAGCTAGTAACCGTCAAGATGATTACTAAAGAAGAATTACTCAGGTAAACTGTGTGACTTCTTAACCAATTTACTTGGTAGTGCCATCACAGACGATGGTCAAAGGTCCAAAGCTACAGGTACTCTGACACTGTGCCATGATGTCGAGTTGCCCCAAGGCATCGTTTAACAACTCAACAAAGGACTCGTCCTGCTTCTGGACTGACATCGGTAGGGAGATATCCATGTCTGGATTGAGACCAAAAGCTTCTGGATGATTCTGAAGCTCATTGGAGAACTCTGCATCAACGGCAGCCATTTGTAATAGCTGTTCCAAGTATTCTACTGAAGGCTTGGTTTGTAAAGCTGTGTACATGAATTTACCTCTTTGTACTGCTGAGAGAGCCTTTTCAAACATCTAATAACCATCACTATGCTAGCTATTCGCTGGCTATTCGCTGGTTATTAGCTGGTATTTGTCTCTCATACATAAACACAATAGTTCAAATTTCGAGCGGCGAATACTAGTATGGTTTTTTACTTATTACTGTAGCTTATCAAACCTCTGCAAACATCTATAAATAATAGTAGTTCTTTTTTATACATACAACCTGCATGACTGAAATTTACGTAATTCTGGAAGTTAGATTACATCAGAGGAATGTCTAGCATCTAAGCATTTTCAATAAAGTTGCTATAAATATTACATAAAATGCTTAAGTATTGCAAATTTTTTGGCGAGTCAAAATTCAGTACTACTAAGATACAGTAGGAAATGTTTTTGCGACTCTACTGAATATAAAATTCATTGAAAACTGCGAAGTAGCAGTACTTACAAAGAGTATTTGTTGATTCACAGGAATCAGAATAATTAATGATAAGATAAGTTGCCAAAAATCACGGTAAACTTCCGCTAACGCTAATTTTTCGATAAATTTACTGAATTACTGTTTTTATCGCTCTTTCATCACTCTCTGAGCGATAATATTCTGAAAAACTTGCAAATAAAGGTTTTACGCAAGAATAAATGTTTCCGGCTTTGTGTGAGAAATTAAAGTCCAAATCCCTAACAGTGTCTGGGTTTGAGATTTTGTCTTTTGTAGGACTTACGCAACTTCGACGCTAATTGCGCGTCAATACAGCCTTTGATAATTCATGAATTATCGCTACAGTAGTTATGTTTTGCGTAAGTTCTGTTTTGATTTTTCTCTCACGCCTAGTGATGGAATTTTTGCGTCAGTCCTAATCTGATTCGATCCACGTTCCTTATTGGCTATTGCATCTTCACTACCAGAGCGAGAGTATAAAAAGCAGCCAAATTTCATTTATGGCAATTTCTACTCGCCTGTGTTAATGTAGATACTTTGACCTGGCGGCTACATATACAGCCGCAACAGTATTTCATCCAAGACGGATGTTTTATTGGATAACTAAATCAATTGACTACCAAGCAATGAATATTTCTGAGCAGAAAAACCAAACTGAGATTTCTAAAGCTGTTGAAGATGACTCTAACGGAGTAAGTCCAAATATGTTGTTGACCTTGAAGATTATTGAGTATTTATTTTTAGCAGCTACTATCTGTGCAATCGTCATTACCAAGATTTTTCCCGACATTCAAATTGCCAAAATTTATGTAGCCCTCTTTCTTGCTATTTGGATTTTTCTTTTCCTAACTAGTAGACAATTGTTGAATAACTTTAATCAGTCCCATATCACGAAGAAAGCCGAACTCTATAATTATCTATCGGCTAATAACAATTCTTCAAAAAACAATATGTTAACTCCGGCGAGAAAAAAGGCTTTACAGTATTCCCAGGAGTTGATTGACGATTATAAAAAGATTCGCAGTAGTTCGAGAAATATTTACTATACTTTGCAATTGGCAACTGTTGTTTTTTCGGGTATTACACCTATTTTAGTCTTGGTAGACAAATTGGACATAGGTGTTACGTGGTTCAAGTGGCTTCCCGTAATTTTTCCAGCTGTCGCCTCTATAGTCGCTAGTATAGTTACCTCCTTTCCTTTTCAGGAAAATTCGGTTGCTGCGAACACTACCGTTGAATTATTAGAAGCTGAACAAGAGAAATTTATCTTGGGAGTGACTGAACCTTATCGTTGCTATGATGTTGAGGATGAAACCCTACGTCAACAAAAGGCAAAACAAGCAATAGAAAATTTTATTATTCAAGTGAATAATATTCATCTTAAGCAAGTACAAGAATTAAGTAAGACAAAATCAAGCGAGGAGACGACAGAAGCAGTTCAATCTGCCGGACAACCTGCAAATTAGCGATCGCCAAGCTTAAATCCTTCAAGTCAAAAAACAGACGCAATTAAATCCCTGATTGGAGAAATGCTGTCTTCTGCTGAGTGCAAATACCTCGTACCAAAGCGCAGAAGCGGATATTGAGACCAGAACGAAAATGCGAGTTTCACGAAGTAGCCAATAACGACTGGTGTAACGCCAAAACTTTGATATTCTCGTTCCCAGGTTCTACCTGGGAATGCCTTAAAAGTGTCTCTGCCACTTGTTTCACCCAGCCTGCGCCTTTCTGATGGGGTAAAGGATTAAATACGTAATTTTACAGTGATATAGTTGTAGCTTTTGAAGCTTTGGCGCCAAGAGCGATCGCCTGCGGTAAAATTCGATGTTCTTCAACTTGAATTCTGGCGTGGAGTGTTTCTGCTGTATCATCAGGCAAAACTGGCACGGCTGCTTGCATCAAAATTGTACCGCTGTCCACTTCTAAACACACCAAATGCACCGTACAACCAGCAATTTTTACCCCAGATTCTAAAGCTTGTTCGATGGCGCGAGTTCCTTTAAAACTGGGTAATAAACTGGGATGAATATTGATAATTTTGTCAGGAAAGGCATCAATTAACACTGGCGTAACTAACCGCATCCAACCTGCCATAATTACCCATTGAACATCGTACTGTTGCAAAGTTTGTACAATTTTTCCATCAAATTCTTCGCGGTTTTTGCAGTCGCGGTGATTTAACAAAACACTTGGCACACCCCAACTAGCTGCCCTGACTGCGGCATAAGCATCTGGGTTATTGTAAATCAAAACTTGAATTTGAGCGTTTAGCTGTCCATCTTTAATAGCTTGGGCAACAGCATGAAAATTGCTGCCATTTCCCGAAGCCATGATTCCCAATTTTAAAGGTTTGCCTTCACAAAACAAATTATTAATCCTAGGAGAAATCAGGCTAGAAGTAGAATCAGAATGAAGCGTCATAACAACAGGGAGAGAAAAGAATAGACGGCAGAATAAGAGGATTTTACAGTACCTTTGGTTAAAATACAGCGCTGAAGTATGAAGTATGAAATTACCCTACCCATAAAAAGATGGCGTATGAGTATAGAAATTTGCTAGATTTTTTCGCCCACGCACTCTTTGCAAAGCATGTACGCCCACTTCCACTTCATCTTTCATGCTTTACACTTCAGACTTCTTTAGTAAAATAGCCCTAGTACAACAAGGCAGAAGTAAGATGGGCAGATGGTTCGCCAGTGCGGTGGACGGGTTCCCCGGCATAAAGCAACTGGCGAGGCGCGAAGGGCAGAAGGGGAAAGCTTGATTTTTCAAGACTTTCATTGAATGTGAATGGTTAACTTATTTCCGCCCTTCTGTACTAGGGCTAAACTCTACAGACGCCTTCTCGCGTCTGGTTGTATTCAGGATTTGGTATGACAACCTCGCGCTTTTCTCGTCAGCAGCTGCTAGATAATGATGCGATCGCAGCTTGGATTTTTCTCTTTCCAGCACTGATTTTACTGGGCATCTTTATCATTTATCCGATCGCCTATTTGTTTTTCCTCAGCTTTACCGCCGGTAGTTTCACATCTACGGGTACTTACTGGGTAGGTCTAAGAAATTACTGGCGCTTGCTACTCAACCCTGATTTCTGGCAAGTCATCGGTAACACATTTTATTTCACTATTGCTACGGTCATTCCCAGTTTGATTATTCCTTTGGGATTGGCGGCATTATTAAACCAAAATATGGCATTGCGGGGAGTAATACGAACTGCTTATTTTCTACCTTCAATTATATCCCTTGTAGCGGCGGGTTTGGGATTTCGCTGGCTATTTCAAACTGAAGGACCGATAAACGAACTTTTAAATGGAATTGGAATTCCACCAATTTCTTGGTTGGGAGATACATTTTGGGCAATGCCAGTATTAATTATTTTAAGTATTTGGAAGCAATTAGGTTTTAATATGGTGGTTTTCTTGGCGGGATTGCAAGCAATTCCTCCCAGTCGTTATGAAGCGGCCCAATTAGATGGGGCGAATGCTTGGCAGCAATTTTGGCATATTACTTTGCCGGGATTAAGACCTACTTTGATATTTGCAATTGTCACTACTGTAATTTTCACTTTGCGGAGTTTTGAGCAAGTTTATGTAGTTACTGGCGGCGGTCCAATAAATTCTACTAATTTATTGGTTTATTACATTTATCAAGAGGCTTTTGGACAATTTGATTTTGGTTATGCAGCAGCAGCCGCAACGGTACTTTTAGCAGTGACGTTGATGTTAGTTTATTTGCAATTGCGAACTTGGAGTGATGAAAATTAGACCGCTGTCAATTATTAACAACAATTCGATTGACGATTTCCACAGCAGCTTATTTCATCACCCTAGTACAGAAAGGCGAAAATAAGTTAACCATTCACATTCAATCAAAGTCTGAAAAATCAAGCTTTTCACGAATGCCCTTCGCGCCTCGCCAGTTGCTTTATGCCGGGGAACCCGTCCACCGCACTGGCGAACCATCTGCCTTGTTACTTCTGCCAAGTTGTACTAGTTGCATTAAAAATTGCTAGCAAAGCCACGCCAACATCAGCGAAAACAGCTTCCCACATTGTCGCCACACCTAAAATACCCAACCCAATAAATATACCTTTGATTGTCAAAGCAAAACCAATATTTTGCCAAACAATTTTACGAGTTTTCCTGGCAACTTGTATTGCTTCTGCCACTTTTGATGGCGCATCAGTCATGATAACAATATCAGCAGTTTCTATCGCTGCATCTGAGCCTAATCCACCCATTGCCATGCCAATATCTACTCTAGCAATAACTGGTGCGTCATTGATTCCATCACCAACAAATGCCACTTTACCATGCTTTCCTGCGGCGCTGAGTAACTTCTCAATTGCATTGACTTTCTCTTCTGGTAATAACTCGGCTTCGTAGGAATCTATACCAAGCTGTTGAGAAATACGGGAGGCTATTTCCTGATTATCCCCCGTCAACATCACAACTTTTTCAACACCCATTTTTTTGAGGTTGGCAATTGCCTGTCTGGCATCTTCCTTAATCTCGTCAGCGATCGCAATATATCCAGCATATACTTTATCCACTGCTAAATGAACAATTGTTCCCTCTAACTTACAAACATCATGAGTAATATTTTCTCGATGCAATAAGCGGTCACTTCCTGCCATCACTATCCGATTTTCTACCTTTGCCTTAATTCCATAACCAGCTATCTCTTCGCAATCTTCCACTTGAGAAATATCGACTTTTTCACCATATGCATCCCGGATAGATTGAGCAATGGGATGATTGGAGTGCGATTCTATCTTAGCAGCTAATTGCAGCAAATCTTGCTCGTTCAAGCCTTTGCTGGGAACTATTTGAGTTACTTTAAACACACCTTTTGTTAGCGTTCCAGTTTTGTCAAAAACAACTGTTTTGACCGCAGTCAGCGCATCCAAAAAAGTAGAGCCTTTGACCAATATACCGCGCTTTGCTGCACCTCCAATACCCCCAAAGTAACCCAAGGGAATGCTGATAACAAGTCCACATGGACAGGAAATAACTAATAGAACCAGTGCGCGATAAATCCATTCGGATGAACTTGCTTTTGGTAAAAATAAAGGAGGCAAAATTGCAACTGCAAGAGATGCAAAAACCACTAATGGTGTATAATATCGAGCAAATTTAGTAATAAACTTTTCTGTTTCTGCTTTTTTGTTTCTGGCATTCTGCACTAAATCTAAAATCTTGGCGATGGAAGACTCATTAAAAAGCTTTGTAACTTTGATGGTAAGGACTCCCATTTTGTTAAGCATTCCTGCCAAAACAGCTTCTCCAACCCTCACAGTGCGAGGTACAGATTCTCCAGTTAACGCAGAGGTATCGACTTGAGAATTCCCCTCGATAATTTCACCATCTAACGGAATCTTTTCCCCCGGTTTGACTATGATAATGTCTCCAATATTTACTACTTCTGGAGATACTTTCTTTACCTCTCCATTCCTCTTCAGGTTTGCATAATCCGGGCGTATTTCCAAAAGGGCTTTTATCGAATTGCGGGAACGACTTATCGCAATATCCTGGAATAATTCCCCGATTTTGTAAAACACCATTACCCCAACAGCTTCAGGAAATTTATGAATTGCTAGCGCCCCTAATGTCGCAACGGTCATTAAAAAGGTTTCGTCAAATACTCTGCCTTTAAGTATATTGCGTCCAGCAGTTTTCAAAACACTCCAGCCACTTAAAAGATAAGCCGGAATGAAAAGCAGATATTCGCCAATACAGTAGAAAGTATTGTGTAATTGATGTTCAAAAATTAAACCAGGTGCATATAAACTCAAAATCAATACAAGAGGAAATACCTCATTTTTGAGGTTAAATTCTCCACCGTAGTCATGGTCATGATTGTGGTTATGATTCTCATCATGGTTGTGTTGATTAGCCGGATTATGTTCATGGTTATGATTTTCATTATGGTTATGGTCATGATCGTGGTCGTGACCGCAACCACAAGAAGAATTCTCTGATTGTTGTTTTGGTTTCATTTTTGTTGAATTCGGAGAATATATTGATATATGACCATACGTTCAAATATAATACGAATAGTTAATTTTTACAAGTTTTGATTTTGCGAATGAGAATCCATATCAATCAAAAAAATTAAATTTATATTTATGGAATTTTGCTACTAATTTTGTAGGAAATATTAAGATTCACAACGTATAGAAGGAACACTGTTTGTCAGTTTCTTATAAAATTATGAGATAAATATGAAAAGTTCGAGAGTAAAAATCAATGCCCTTACCCGAAGATTTTCTTAGGAAGCCCAGCTTACCTGAAGTCCACCGCAGTATTGCGGTTCCTAACACCAAAAGCATCTGGCGCAAGCTGCTGGCTTATGCAGGACCAGGATATCTAGTTTCCGTGGGATATATGGACCCCGGTAATTGGGCAACTGACTTGGCTGGTGGGGCGAAATTTGGTTATACACTGCTAAGTGTGATCATGGTTGCCAACTTGATGGCGATTTTGATGCAATCGCTTTGCGTGCGTTTGGGAGTAGCTACGGGACGAGATTTAGCGCAGGTATGTCGAGAGTATTTCAGTCCTCGTGTGAACTTTTGGTTATGGCTACTTTGCGAAATTGCGATCGCGGCTTGTGACTTAGCGGAAATTTTGGGAAGTGCGATCGCTTTGCAACTGCTTTTTGGCATTCCCCTTGGTTGGGGTGTGTGCATCACCGCACTGGATGTAATTGTGTTGCTACTGCTTCAGCATAAAGGCTTTCGCTATACAGAAGCTTTGGTAATCATGCTAGTAGCAACTGTGGGTATATGCTTTGCACTAGAAATCATCTTTTCCCGTCCTGACTTTGGCGGAATTTTATTAGGTTATGTTCCCAAAATAGAAATTTTATATAACCCAGAAATGCTGTACATTGCTATTGGGATTTTGGGGGCAACTGTGATGCCGCATAACTTATATTTGCACTCATCAATTGTGCAAACACGAAATTGGGAAGCAACTTCGGTAAAAAAATGGGAAGCCATCAAGTTTGGCAGCATCGATTCAACGATCGCTTTATTTTTTGCGTTGTTTATCAACTCAGCAATTTTGATTGTTGCTGCTGCCACTTTTCATTTCTCTGGTTATCAGGATGTGGCAGAAATTCAAGATGCTTATAAATTGCTCTCTCCCTTATTAGGAGTGAATGCTGCTAGCGCCATATTCGCTTTAGCTTTACTTGCTTCCGGACAAAGTTCAACTTTAACGGCAACGTTGGCTGGGCAAATTGTCATGGAAGGATTTTTGAATTTGCGTTTAAAACCTTGGCTGCGCCGATTATTGACTAGATTAATTGCGATTGTTCCGGCATTGATTTCAATTATTTTTTTGGGAGAAAAGAGTACAGGCGACTTATTGATTTTTAGTCAAGTTATATTGAGTTTGCAGCTATCGTTTGCGGTGGTGCCCTTGGTGATGTTTACAAGCAATCGCCGTTTAATGGGTGAATTTGTAAATCCTTTGTGGCTGAAAATTTTATCTTGGTTAGTAGCGATTGTGATTGGCAGTTTAAATGCTTGGCTGTTATTACAAACTATTTCAGGCAGGTTATTTCCTAGTTAGAATGGCTGGATGAAAAACAGTTTTGTGCCAATCCAAAGTTATGCCGTTATTTAGTGTGAAGCAAGTAAATTATGAACTATATAAAGCAAGCGATCGCCATTTTGGGAATAACGAGTGTTATGAGTGGCATACCTGCTGTTGTTCATGCACAGACACCACAAACGCCCATCAAAGAGGTGACATTTCAGGAATACTATAAACAGGGGGTGCAAAAGCTTGGGCAAGGCAACTTCAGCGCCGCAATCGCAGATTTTGATCGGGTAGTAATGTTGAATCCCCGATTTTATGAGGGTTTCTGTCTGCGAGGTATGGCAAAATCTGGTTTAGGAGACTTTCAAACAGCTATGGCTGACTTTAACCAGGCGTTGCGACTCAATCCCAACCATGCGGATGCTTATAACAGTCGGGGAACAGTTAGTGCGGAACTCGGAGATATCGAAAAAGCAATCGCCGATTTTAACCAAACACTCAAAATTGATCCCAAGTTTGTAGATGCCTACTACAATCGGGGACTTGCCTATTTTAAACAGAGAAATCCCCAAGCAGCGATCGCTGACTTTAATCAGGCACTAAAAATTAATCCAAATTTAGCTGATGCCTACGCGAATCGGGGACTTTCCCAATATGCTTTAGGTGATAAGCGTACCGCTGTTGCGGATCTTCAACAAGCTGCCAGACTTTTTCGCCAACAAGGAAATACTCAAGGTTATCAACAAACTCAAGTCCTCATCCAACAGGTTCAGCAATAGAACCGAAAATTCCCAATTCAAAATAGTCTGAACGCATCTTGGTTGTGTAGCTTGCGTTATACTGTCTCATACCATTTTCGATTTGGAATTTTTAATTGCAGATGGACGCAGATAACTGTCTATCCTATCGGCTTGTACGGCGGTTTTAATTTTGTTTAAATACTTGCCTGTAGAGATTTTTGTTAATCGATGAATAGCAGCCATAAAACTAGATTTATTCTGGTTATGATTATCATTTATTCGCAAGTGCCAAGCGAGAAAACTTAATTTAATTTTTCATATCAAACGCCAGATAAAAAAATATAATAATCTGTTAGTGTTCCCGATTAATATTTACTTGACCTGTAATAGTTGATCGGATACGGTTAGCGATTGGCAACATTTTTATTGGAAGCTAATGAATAGAAAGTTCTTACTTGCTTTGCTTAGTAGCCCGACCATTTTTACTTCTATGATGTCTATACTGGGTGTGGTCAATCCAGCCCACGCCGCCCAGCCGGTTCTCCGTTTAAAAGATGGTACAGCCTGCATACATCATCCACATGCTGGGTATAAAACGTTTGTGTGTATGCGGACTGGACAGACAAATCAGATGTCTCGTTCTACACCAGCATCTGGGGTGAACGCGCAACAGCCATCTGACCAAAATATTGCCATGCTGAATTTTTCTGAAGAAGAAAGCAATAAGGCGATCGCATTATTTGGTTGCGACTGTCCGTATTGCGTCAATGCTTTGCGGACTCTGCAAGGCGCACAACCCTTAGTTTACTAGTACAATTTGGCAGAAGTAAGCTATGCTGACGGCAGAAGGAAAAAGCTTGATTTTTCAAAACTTTCATCAAATGAAATGGTTGGCTTATTTCCGCCCTTCTGTACTAGTGATTTCCTAGAATATTCTGGTACTTGTCGCTATCATCAAAACTACACAATTCTTCATTAAAAAAAAGAATTACTTGATGATAGCGACAACCACGAGAAACCGGGTTTATCGGAAACTAAGTACGAAAATCTGGGATATTCCACCAAAAGAAACCGGTTTCTGACCTTAGGATAGACTTAGGACTTAAAACTCAGGAATCTTAACTGAAAACTCAAAAAACGAAGCTAATAACTCCTAATTCCTAACTCAAGACTCCTAACTCAAGACTCCTAACTCAAGACTCCTAACTCCTAACTTTTATTCAACCACCTCATTCACGGGGAATCTATCTATCAACTGCGTCGCGCGAGAGGCATTACGCACCAACGCATTTGATAAATGGGGTACATGGGGAATTTGCGATAACAAATCCAACGTCCGGCGTAA
Organism: Heteroscytonema crispum UTEX LB 1556; assembly: GCA_044006015.1. GTDB lineage: Bacteria > Cyanobacteriota > Cyanobacteriia > Cyanobacteriales > Nostocaceae > Heteroscytonema > Heteroscytonema crispum. Next base: position 157,316 of record JBIPDF010000011.1, on the reverse strand, counting down.
AATTCGTACCACATCACCCTCATCCAAACTGGTATTTTCACAGAGTTCTACCCACTCGGTTCCCAACGCCCACTGTTCCACAATGGCAATTAACTCAAATTCCAACCAAATTGGTAGTGCCACATTATACCGACGTTGTAATTGGAATATCTGACGGCGAATTCCCCGCAATTTCCCTAGGGCTTCCACAACTTCATTACTGAGGTTGAAGTTAACTTTGCTGTCGGGACGTGGAGTTTCCGTCACCAAACCCGCGATCGCAGTGGCTAAATGTTGCGGATCTAAGTTATCTAATTCACCGCTAGCGAATACCAAACCCAACCACAATTCATTTTCTCCACGAATTGCGGCAGCGATTTGCCCTAATTGCGTAGGTACTAAGTTATCCAAACCGCCAAAGTACTGCAAAATCTCAATTAAATTCATAAACTCTTCCCAATGGCGCTGGGATTGTTGCTCTACTTGAGCTTGCAACAATTGGATTTCGGCTTCTAATTCAACTATGCGTGCCCGACGTTTGTAAATAGTAGGGGCGTTACCTAATTGATGCATGGGATGAGCTTCTAATTGCTCTTGCACAGCACTGACGCGACTGAGTTGTTCTACAACTTCTGGAGGTAGATGCAAAATCTCTCCCGAATCGGGAATGCGTTGGGCGATCGCAAACGTTTTTTCGTCACCACGACGCGATTGTCCTGGCTTCAAGGGCATTTCGGGCGGCGGTAGCAAATCGGCTGGCACTTCAACTCGCGGCAGTTCTGCATACAAATCCACTACATCCCCAGTCGTCGCCACATACCAGCGATTATCTCGACCCAAGCATACCAAATAAGGCGCTTGACCGGAACCAGGGCTTTTGCCCACCAACACCGCTGTTACTGGGGTAGAAACGGTAATATTTTTACCTTTTAAACTCAGCAATGTCCCGGATACAGCAAAGCCCAACATCATGCCCAATTCTTCATATCGGGCATCTTGCGCTTGCTCTTGCAAAGTTTTCAACAACTGGCGTTCTACTTTCAGGCGTTGTCGCAATTTTTCATAAACAGCCAATTGATTTTCGTCAATGGCGGCGACTTGCTCGTGAAGTTGGGCTAATTGTGCTTCCAACTCGGCAATCTCATCGTATTCCGGTTTGAGGCGCAAGTTTGCCAAATACTGCCCAAAACTGCGTTCTATCAGTTCTCTGGTTTGTTCCAAAGTATGAGTTTGCAGTAAGTTTAGCACCATGCCGTAACTGGGCGTAAATTGGCTGACTAAGGGATCTGCCTTTCGCGTTGCCAAATCCGCTGCGTGTACCGCTCCTTCAAAGGGAGTTTGCAATGTTACCACGTGACCCCGTTCATCCATCCCCCGACGACCGGCTCTTCCCGCCATTTGCAGAAATTCGGAAGCTGTGAGCAAGCGATGTCCGGTATCGGTACGCTTGGAAAGGGTGGAAATTACAGTTGTCCGGGCGGGCATATTAATTCCCGCTGCCAAGGTTTCGGTAGCAAATACGACTTTAATTAACCCCTGTTGAAATAATTCTTCTACCAAAACTTTCCATGCAGGTAAAATTCCGGCATGGTGTGCGGCGATACCGCGGTATAAAGGTGCGATTTGTCCGGAACGTCCGGCTTCGGGGTTGCGGGATAAAAAATCGTCAATTTGTACCCGTAACTGATACGCCTCATCCGGATTTACCAGCCATAAATCACCCACCTCCGCCACAGCTTTATCGCATCCCCGGCGGCTGAAGATAAAATAAATCGCCGGGAGCATATCCCTTTGTTCTAACTCGCTAAGGACAAAAGAGATGTTGGGAGCATCAGGTCTACCACCCCTACCTCTATCTGCTCCTCTTTTCCCCTTTTTGCTCAAACGGGGGTTGATTTTGGTTTTATCATCATTTAGCAGGGGAAATAGCCCTTTGGGGTTGCCAAAGTGAAATTCCAGGGGGACTGGACGAAAATCCGAGTAAATTAGGTCAGTCGGACCGTGGACTTTATTGAGCCAATCGGTGAGTTGGTCGCTATTAGCAACCGTTGCGGAAAGGGCGGCAAGTTGAACTTCGCGGGGACAATAAATAATCGATTCTTCCCAAACAGTTCCCCGTTGGCGATCGTTCATATAATGGCACTCATCCAGCACCACCGCTTCAACATTGGTTAACGAAGTGCCGACTTGCCCAATGGGAGTGCCATAGAGCATATTTCGGAAAATTTCCGTGGTCATGACCAAAATGGGTGCATCCCTGTTAATGGAGGCATCTCCAGTTAACAGACCGACCAAATCAAACCCGAATTTTTCCCGAAAATCACGTAATTTTTGATTCGACAGCGCCTTGAGGGGAGTAGTGTAGAACACACGTTTTCCCCGCGCCAAGGCACGATAAATAGCATATTCCCCAATTAATGTTTTGCCGGAACCCGTGGGGGCACATACAACAACAGAGCGCCCAGCATTCAGGGAAGCGATCGCATCCTTTTGGAATTGATCCAACTCAAAGGGAAATATCGACCTCAGGTCAAGTTCTGGAGATGGCGCGGGATAATTCACTCAATCACATTTGCAACCAGACTTTTTACTATATTAACGGCTATTTTGTCAACTTTTATAAGTTAGGAGTGAGGAGTTAGGAGTGAGGAGTTTTCACTTTTTACTCATAACTCATAACTCATAACTCATAACTCATAACTCATAACTCATAACTCATAACTCATAACTCATAACTCCTGACTCTATTTTCCCAGTTCTTGCGATCGCCCGCTAGCTGCTTTGACGGCTTCTATTAAAGCTGAACGAAAAGCAGCTTGTTCTAACTTGGCAACGCCTGCAATTGTTGTACCCCCAGGACTGGTAACTCGGTCTTTGAGTTCTGCTGGGTGTAATTTGGTATCATGCAGCAATTGAGCTGTTCCCAGTACGGTTTGCAAAGCTAATTGATTGGCAATAGTTCTCGGTAAACCTGCTGCTACTCCCCCATCAGCCAGTGCTTCTACCATCAGCGCCACGTAAGCAGGACCGCTACCGGATAATCCCGTAACTGCATCCATCAGACTTTCGGAAACTTCTACTACTTCCCCCACCGCACCAAAAAGCTGCCGTGCGATTTCTTGGTGTTTGGCTTTGGTGTACGCGCCACAGGTAATAGCCGTAATTCCTGCACCCACGGTTGCTGGAGTATTGGGCATTGCCCGAATCACCGGCACGCTCAGAAAAGCTGCCTCTAGCTGATGTAACGGCACACCCGCTAAAATAGAAATAACTAGCGGCGAGTTGCCCTTATCGATGAGATCTGCTAATTCTTGAGCGATCGCACTAAACACCTGGGGTTTCACTGCCAACAAAACAACCTCAGTTGCTTGCGTGAAAACCGAACGATTATCTGCAGTCACAGCAACATTGTATTGCTGCTCTAAAAAACTCTGGCGCGAAGACTGCGGTTCGCTAACTATAACTTCTGAAGATTGATATATTCCACGAGCAATGAGGCGGGATAACAGCGCTTCTCCCATTACCCCACCACCAATTAAACCAAATTTAATAGTCATTAAGTATTAGTCATTGGTCATCGGTCATCGGTCATCGGTCATTAGTTAAGGACTAAAGACTAAAGACTAAGGACTAATGACTAATTTATCATTGTGCCATCCGATTAGCTTCATTTCCCCAAGCAGGTGTAGAACCTGGGGGACGAGAAGGACGCACTGGTGGTTGGGGCACTTCATGAAGAACTCCACCCTGAGTGCTGACTTGTACGCAGCTTGGTGTAAACAAAAATATACTTTCGCCAATGCGCTCTTGATGACCATCAAGTGCGTAAGTACCACCTGCGACAAAATCTACTGCCCGTTGTGCTTGATCCGGATCCATAATTGTTAGATTTAATACTACTGATTTACGTTCGCGCAATGCTTGAATTGCTTGGGGCATTTCTTCAAAAGTGCGTGGTTCAAGCACTAATACTTCTGAAATGCCATTTATTGCTCCTGGCATACCGATAACATTACTCATTGTTTTTGACCCTGTTGATACTTCGTCTCCCATTGTAGGCACTGGTTCGCGCCAACGTCGATTCTGAGCAGGTGTTTCTTGTTGTGGCGCCGATTGGGGATTTTGTTCTTGATACAGATTTTGGTAGCGACCATCATCTGTATCAGGTTCTTCTTCGTAGTATTCGTATTCTACTGGTTCATTTAAACCCACGAAGTCTCTGAGTTTGGAAAAAATATTGTTCATACTTTAAGCTCCTGGTGTGTGAATCACCTTGATACAGCAAACTATTGATTCAATTAATTATTGCTACAAAGCGTAAGCAATTAAGGAATTTTACCGCTATTTGTAGTTCAGACTACAAATTTTTGGTAATAAATAGACGCCTTAATTACGTCTTTACCCGATCTTGACAGAATAATGAGTCAAGATTGTACCCTACTGCGTGTCCGAATAAAAGTTACTTTTAGTGGAAAATTTATTTTCCTTAGCTTTTGTAAATACTATATCTTTTGTCACCTCTTAAATTAGCGTGTTATACATTTTGCCTACATAAAAAGCGATCGCGCCAAAGGAGACAGGGGCGACGGGTGTGGCGGGACGAGGGGGGACAACCAGACAAGGAGACGGGTGTAGGGAGACGGGTGTGGGGCTACGGGTGTGGGGCTACGGGTGTGGAGAGCAAAAGAGGCGGGGAGCAATGTAGCAAAAGGACTTCCCCCACTCAAAACTCAAAAAACTCAGCTAAGAACCGCGAAGCGTTGCTTTGCGAAGCGAAGCAATCTCAAAATTTCTAACTTTGTACCGGCACCGCACTGCCGTGCCCCTACGCGCCTCCTAACTGGGCGCCTCCCAACTCCTAACTCAAGACTCCTAACTCCTAACTCCAAATAAGATAGTCCCCAATCGCACCATCGTTGCACCGGCTTGTACTGCCAATTGGTAATCGCCTGACATTCCCATAGAAAGATGCTGCATTTTCAGGTTCGACCAGTTTTGTTCCTTAATTTCTCTTGCCAACTCACTGGTGCGGTAAAACACATTCAAAATTTCTGAATCATCCAAGCCAACAGGGGGAATTGTCATCAATCCCTGAATTTGTAAATTTTTGTATTGATTTAGGATTGGCAAGTCAGTTAAGAGTTGCGACACACTCCAACCGGATTTGTTGGGATCGGGGAGAATTTTGACTTGCAGGCAAATTAGGGGATTTACTCCTAGTTCTTCAGCTAACTGATTTAAGCGCTGGGCTAGCTTCAAATTATCTACGGAGTGAATCCACTGGAATTGCTCAATAGCTTTTTTGGCTTTATTGCTTTGTAAATGACCGATAAAGTGCCAAGTAATATCAGAGAAGTTTTTTAACTCGGCTTGCTTAGTGGCGGCTTCTTGGATGCGACTCTCGCCAAAATCCCGAACACCGGCATCATAGGCTTCTCGCATTACCTCAACAGAAACTGTTTTAGTAACAGCAATCAGCCGCACTGTACTTGGGAGTGAGGCGCGAATGTTGGCGATACGTTCGCTAGTCGAACTACTCATTGGAAGGTGCGTTGGAAAACACTCTGAAGTTGATCGTACTCTTGAGATTGTCCCGTACGTCGCAAGTTACGCAAGCGATTTTCCAGCATCATTCTTGCCTCGGTACGTCCGATAGGCTGAAATTTAACTCCTTTAACGTCAGTCGCTACCAAAAAAAATAGGCGTTGGGCATACAGTGTGGTGAAAAGCTCTTGGCTATCATCAACCATACAGATCCTATAGAGCAAGCCCCAAGTTGGATGATTTATGTAAGTTTCTGGGTTGTCTGGGTTCATTTAATAGTGAAGGTATGAGTAAATATAACTTTTCCCAGTTGAATACAAACATTCAGACGATAATAGCTCTATTTCGCCACAACATTTGCGCTCAAATGCAAAACCAACCAATTTTAACCGTTTAATGGCGGTTCTCAAAACCCTGTAGCGACCCCTAAAGCGTTTGACAACAGCTTGAATAAGTGGCATGTCAACAATATCAGTCCCCAATTGAATCATCTAATAATTATGAATTATGAATTGTAGAAGCTTACAGCATAGCAGTCATGCAAGTTGCTTTGCGTGCGTCTACTAACTCATTGATCATTCAACATCTTAAGCGCTTTAAGTTGTGCCTGAGCTTTGTGCAGAGATTCATACCATTCTCTCTCAGGATCGCTGTCGGCGACAATTCCCGCTCCAACTTGTCCCCAAACGGTTTTGAGTGAGGAGTTAGGAGTTAGGAGTGAGGAGTTAGGAGTTAGGAAAATTCTCCCCCCCTCTGTTTGTCCCCCCATCTCCCCCTCCTCTGATGGAGAGGGAGCCAGTAGCAAGGTGCGGATTAATATATTTAAGTCTACGTTACCTCGCAAATCTAAATAGCCGCAGGAACCATAGAATAAGCTGCGTCGCACCGGTTCTAGTTCTTCAATAATTTCCATACAGCGCACTTTGGGACAACCTGTAATCGTGCCACCGGGGAACATGGCGCGAATCAAATCAACAGCACTCTCGTCGCATCTTAAAGTACCTTTGACGTTGCTGACAAGATGCATAACGTGGCTATATCGCTCAATTGTCAGCAATTCATCAACAATGACGCTTCCCCATTCGCATACTCGCCCTAAATCATTGCGTTGGAGATCGACAAGCATGATGTGTTCGGCACGTTCTTTAGTGTTATTTAGCAAATCTTGTGCTAGTTGAATATCTTGTTGTGGCGTTGCCCCGCGCGATCGCGTTCCGGCGATCGGTCTTGTTTGGGCTTGTCTTTGAGATTGCAGTTGTACTAACCTTTCTGGCGAACAGCTAATAACTTCTCCCCAAGGCGTTTGCCAATAGCTAGCAAAAGGAGAAGGGTTAATTTTTTGTAAAGCTTGATAAATCGACCAACCAGAAGCCGATGTATAAGTTTGAAATCGCAGCGAAAGATTAGCCTGAAATATGTCTCCCGCCTGAATGTATTTTTTCGCAGTGTTTACCGCTGTCTCATACTCTTGTTGAGAAGTGCAGAAGAGAGGGGGGGAGGGGGAGATGGGGGGATGGAAAGATGGGGGGCTAGGAGTCCCCACGTTCGCCCTTGCCGTTCCCGAAGGGTAGTGGGGTTGGGGGGAAATGGGGAGAGAGAAGGAATTCTCCACGCCCGTCGCCCTTGTCTGGTTGTCTCCACACCCGTCGCCCTTGTCTGGTTGTCTTTTTTCCAACTTCTGCTGTAACTCATCGAGTTGACTGGGATGGCTGGCGGCTAACCACAGTATTTGTTGAGCATGATCTAAGACGGCAAAACAGTCTGGCTCATACCAAAAAGCTACGGGAAACGGCAAATTATCCGATTTTTTACAAGGTAAATTTTCAATTTCCCAAGCCACATCATAACCTAACCATCCCAGCCAACCGCCGATGAAGGGGAGATGGGGAGAGGGGGGATGGGGGGAGACAAGGGAGAAATTCCTCCTTGTCCTCCACGCCCGTCCTCCATGCCCGTCGCCCACGCCCGTCGCCCACGCCCGTCGCCCTTGTCTCCACGCCCGTCGCCTTTGTCTGTTTAACAATTCCTCCAAGAAAGGTAAAACCTCTCCCAGTGCTGGTGTCCACATTTGGGGTTGTCCATCTACTATGCGAGGAGCGCCTGCACAGATAGAATAACGAGCTAGTTGAGGATTGTTTGTTGGTGTTGGGTAGGGGCTTTCTAGGAGGGTGGCAATTCCGGAATTGGTGGTGGGGCGAAACAGGGTAGCAAAAATATCAGAACCTGTACGTTTTTTTAACGGAAGCGATCGCCAATACCAAGGCTGTAAGTTAGTAGTCATTAATCATTAGTCATTAGTGGTTGGTGGTTCGGCGCTGTTGATTGGTTGCTCTTATTTCCCATTTTCCATTTTCCATTTTCCATTTCCCATTTGCCATTTCCCATTTGCCATTTCCCATTTCCCTTCATACTTCAGTGCCTATAGCTAGGCGCACTCCCCAGAATAAAATTAAAATAGCGATCGCTAACCAGTCGCGTGCTTTTAAACGCAAATCATGCCATTGCACTCGATGTTCGTTAGGACTGGTAAAACCGCGCACCATCATTGCATTCGCCATTTGGTCTGCACGCAGTAACAAATTTTCTAAAAGTCGCTCTGCTACTAGTATCCAAACTTTTACTGCTCCTTTAAATCCCAGTTTTTTCCAATTAATTGCCCTTGTCATCACAGAGCGAATTAAATTCTGGATTTCTTCTAAAACTAGGGGAATAAACCGCAAAGATAAGGTTAAAGTCAGTGTAACTTCGGTGACGGGCAATTTTAGACGTCGCAAAGGTTGCATCAAACTTTCTATCGCCGCTGTGATTTCTTCTGGTGCGGTTGTCAGTAGATACAAGTTGGTACTGTAAATCAAAGTAAACAACATTGTACTCAGACGCACTGCCAAATCTAAAGAGCGACGGCTGACTTTGAGTGGACCTTTGTCAAACAGCATGTAGCTGTAATCTTTTGAATTCTTAGCTGAGTTTTTTGAGGTTTGAGTTGGGGATGGAGAGTTTTGTGCTTGTCCTAAGTTTACAGGTGTGGATTCTTTTTTTAATTCAGAAGTTTGGTTGGCGGGCAAGCGCGGCTGATAATCTATACCAAGTCCATCAGGGCTAATCGCTGCAATAATTAAGACAAAAAAGCACAGCATCAACAGCCAGCCCATTTGCTGTCGCCAAACTCGCTGGGGAATTCTGGCAATAAAGGTAGCAATAATCAACAGTGCCACTAACAATACGCGCCATAAGTTATTGGCGTAAAGGTAGGTGGTAAGAAAGCTCATCAACCAGAAAAACTTGACTCGCGGATCGATTTTATGCAGCCAAGTTTGCGGTTGTTCTAAGTAAAGACCAATAGGAAGCGATCGCAGTAAATCCATTTCTGAGTTAGGAGTGAGAAGTTAGGAGGCGTGGAGTTAAGAGTTTTGACTTTAACTCATCACTCATAATTCATAACTCATAACTTTATTACACGCGAGTAGCTCGATTGACGTTACCACTTTCAACATCACGGACTTTCTTACTGCGCCACAACAACCGAATTGGGGTGCCGGTAAATCCTAATTGTTGCCGGAATTGTCGCTCGATATAACGGCGATAGTTCTCATTAAAGCGTTTGGCTTCGTTGACAAACAAGGCGATAGTCGGCGGTTGGGTGCTGACTTGCGTACCGTAATAAATTTTACCCTGACGCCCGCCCCGTGAGGCTGGCGGTGAATGCCAACTCACTGCTTCTTCTAGAACTTCGTTGACGACTGCGGTACTTACCCGGCGTTTGTGCGCCTGGGCGGCTCGATTTACTAATTCCAGAATCTTTTCTACGCGCTGTCCTGTCAAGGCACTCACAAAAATGATTTCTGCCCATTCTGTAAAATGCAACCGTTCTTTCAGCAGTTTTTCGTAGTCATAAATGGTGTAAGAGTCTTTTTCAACTACATCCCATTTATTTACTACCATGATACAAGCTCGACCTTCTTCGACTATTCGCCCTGCTAATTTTTGGTCTTGGTCGGTGACGCCATCAATGGCATCTATCACCAATAAAACCACATCGGCACGACGAATCGCTTTAAAGGCACGATTAATGCTAAAGAATTCAGTACCGTATTCGACGTTTTTCTTTTTGCGAATTCCTGCGGTGTCAATCAAGCGATAAGCTTGCCCATTCCGTTCGACTGCGGTATCAATTGCATCGCGGGTTGTGCCGGAAATTGGACTGACAATTGCCCTTTCTTCTCCGACAAAAGCGTTTAATAAGCTCGATTTGCCCACATTTGGGCGTCCCACAATTGCTACTTTGATTTCGTTAGTTTCCGGTAGTTCTTCAACGGTCGGAATGTGATTAATTAACTCGTCAAGTAGCTCCCCCGTACCGCTGCCATGAATCGCAGAAATTGGGTAAGGTTCGCCTAATCCCAATTCCCAAAATTCAGAAGCTTGAATTAAACCTTGTTCTGCTGATTCACATTTATTTACAGCCAGCAGGATGGGGACTGGTTGTTGACGCAACCATTCAGCGACTTCTTGGTCGGCTGGCATCGGTCCGGTTTGACCATCTACGACAAAAATCGCGGCACATGCTTCTGCGAGTGCAGCCATTGCTTGTTGGCGAATCAGCGGTAAAAATTCAGTATCATCATTAAATACCAAGCCACCGGTATCGACTACAAGAAACTCGCGATCGCTCCAATAAGCTTCCATATAAGTGCGATCGCGTGTCACACCAGGTTCATCGTGGACAATCGCCGTTTGTTCCCCGGCGAGACGATTAACCAGGGTGGATTTGCCCACATTTGGGCGACCGATAATAGCAACAATTGGCAGTCCCATAAAACCAGGGTGATGTAAACACGTTAATATATCATGTCTTTATATTTTAGCTATTGAAAGTCTTTATTTCTTTATGCAATTTTCCAGATAATAGGCGCGATCAAAAATCTAGGTAAATTTAAGTATTTCAGCTAAACCCGACTCCCAAGCGCACCGGAAACCCTCTAGCGAGGGAATCTCACCTTGGGTGCAAGTGACTTTCGCCTTGCTTAAAGCCGCGAACAATTTCGGCAGAACCAAAATTTACATAGCTTTGCCGAAAATTACTTAGAATTTTCTTGTGCAGCACCCAGGCGATCGCATTGAAGAAATGCCTAGTATTATGTATGTAGTCTTGTCTGAAATACTTGAAAGAAGTTACGTATATGCCAGAAGAAGAAGCAATTTGGATTGTAACTGCTGATACGCCGGAAATAGAAATTATTGAAGGTGCTAGAGGCGGATTTAATAGAGGGGGAAATTGGGACGATGATGAAGTAACTCGAGAAACTATTGGTAGCAAAGGTGGCGCTGTTAAGGTTAGCGCTCAAAAATTAGAAGAAGAAATGACGCAGTTTCTGCACGTTGTAGAAAGAGTCTTCTCTAGGGCGGAACAACAAGCTAAAGTTAATTCGGGGATACAACTCAATGAAATTGAGCTATCGGTAGAAATTAGCGGTGAAGGCGAAGTTAAGTTAATTGGGAATGGGGTGAAAGCAGGAGCGAAAGGAGCAATTAAGCTGACATTTAGACGCAAATAGTAATTTTAATCCGAAATCCGGTTTTTTTAACTTTGTTTTTTCCTAATTAGCGATCGCGCATCTAACAACATGACAATCTTCTAGTCAACTTGAGCCTCCTGAACCCTATTAGCCTTAGAATTCATTCCAAGGCGTCTAGGAAATGCGCCCCGCAAGGATTTTTAAGGCTTAGTCCTGAAACCGCTGTTAAGCTGTTCCACATAAAAGTTGCATATCTTGGGCGGGCAATAAGACCCTACTCCACAAGAAATGTACAATTTCACCGGAATGCAAACTATATGCGGTCAGCGCTTACCTTGCATTGCAAACCACCGCACCCATAAAATTGGTCTTTCCAATACCTAATGACGGCAGGTGCTTCAAGCAGGGAAACCCTCCCGCAGTGCCCCTTCACCAACGCACTGCCTCCCCCATCCCCTCAAATCTATTGATAATATTTATCTATTAGATTGATGGGATACAATTTGATTGCAGCAAGCCAGTTAAAGTGTTAAATGGCGTTTAACCTTGATTTAACCGAGACTCAGACCTGATTTGAGCCTAACAAAAATCATAAATATGATCAAAAACTTGCATTTGTTATTGACTTCAGTTACAGTCAAGGCAGAAGCCCAGATAGAATCTCTGATAGAATTCTCAAGAAGCGAGATTCGGTAACAGGGAGTCTACGTCGGAACAATTGCCAAAATCTGCCTAAAAGCAGTTCTTTACCACCAAGATTCCCATTAAAATTCAGGAAAACCCCTGCAACAGATGAGTAAAATATTATTTTTTACCCTAGCACTTGCTATGAATTCTCATTAAGTCAAGAAATACTCAATGTAGAATATTAAATTATAGCTGACCATTGTCTCTAATAATTTTCTTTTTTTTCAGATTTTATTGATAAAGATTCTCAAAATGTATTCAATTATAGAAAAATTAAAGCTATATAGCACTAAAAAACTTTTAAAAAAAAATAGGACAAGGGAAGTAACCTTTACCTGTAGCGAAAGGCAAAAGCAATTTGCTGACTATTTTTCTCGAGTAAAACTCACATTTCTTCGCCAGCTATATCAGTTTAATTACTTACATCTGCCCTTGGCATTAAATGCAAAACTTATAAACAAGCAATGTCAAATCTGTGTAAAAAGCAGTAATTTTTTATGTAATTTTTTATATCAATTTATTTCCAAGCTAATTCAGGTTACTAATGCTGCAATTTTCAATTTAGGTAATATTTATTACTTATATATTAGTCGTAGCGAGCGGGCAAATAGCCTGGAAACAATCTGTTTGTATCTATTTTTACGGGTCAAAAGTAAAACGGGTGCAGACTTTTTGAAATGGTACGCTAACTATCAGCACCCAGCAGAAGAATTGCCTAGAACTATGCCTTTGGACGTAGAGACAGAGGCGACATCTGTAGATGAGAATATTTTAATAAAAAATTCAAATAAACTCCTGACTGATAGCAATGTTTGTGATAATTGTATCAGCTATGTTGACAGCTTAGACAAGCCGATAGCTCGATACTTTATACGCGATCGGGCAGGATTCAATATATTTTACTGTGGTACTGATGCAAAGTTCAGAATCACCAAGTTTCAACGAGTGCAAATTTCCGAACCATCAGATAGCAGCGGATACAAAATTATTGTTGCAGATAAGGAAATATCTCTTAAAGGGGTGCTTAAATCTCTTGTGAAAAATTTACCTGTAGTAGAGACGTTTGCTGGAAATGATGTTATAAAGTTGCTACTAGCTTTGGACTCGCAAATAGACATTATTCCTATTATGTCTAGTTGGTTGCAACTACCAGCGACGAGCAGTCTGATGAGGAAATTTTGTAGCTAATAGTACAATTTATGTTTGTCAAATCTTTGGTCCCTAAAACATAACAATGAGTCAGTCTAGATGAGTACATTTTTTTGTTCTGACAATTCACGTCAATTAGGAGAAGCTGTTATTGGTAGTGCAACCAATTACCAAACTTATATTTTAGTAGAATGCCCTCCACCTTGGACATCGGATGCGTTTAATTCGAGATGGGTGCCAAATAATTTAAAGGTTTTAGTCGAAGAGATAAAACGAGCTAAACTACCAATAAAATTTCTCTTGATTGCTAATAATCTATCGCACAAAATAGATTGTACAACTCTTTTGATTTATCAAAGAAAAGAAGGGCTTGTTAAAGGTTATTCCAAACAAGAGTTTAAACTAGCAAATATCGAGCAAGTTGCATCGGTTGTCAAAAAATGGTTGTGGAATAGGATTCCTAGCTGCGAGTTAGAAACAAATGCAATCAGAGATATTTTAGTTTGTACCCACGGGAGTCATGATAAGTGCTGTTCTCGGTATGGCAATCCTTTTTACTTTCATGCGGCAGAAAGTATTTCTGATTTGGGTTTAGATGATGATATTCGGATTTGGAAAACAACTCATTTTGGCGGACATCGCTTTGCACCAACAGCGATAGATTTGCCGGAAGGTAGATATTATGGAATTCTCGATCAAGATTCTTTCAAGTCAATTTTGACTCGTAGTGGCGATATAAGTTGTTTGAAAAAAGTTTATCGAGGCTGGGCAATTTTGCCAAACTCGATTCAGGTTTTGGAAAGAGAATTAATTTTGCGCTACGGATGGGATTGGTTTAATTACAAAGTCTCAGGCAGAATTATTGAAGAAAGTTCAGACAAGGATAGTATCGAAGCTGAGTTAAATTTTGAACAGCCTTGCGGTTCTCTTTATACTTATCGGGCTACCCTTGTCAAAGACGAAAATAAGACTCTGCAATTGAAGGGTTCTTGTAATGCTACGCAAGAGTCTTTGTTTGTTAAATATACTTTAGGTAATCTCTGGCTTGCTTCTAAAAAGCTTGCCGTGTATGCAAGATGAAATCTGGGTAGATTTTGTTAATTAAGGGGTTTTTCATCTACCACAAATGCCAGTTGCTTGTAGAAGTTTAAAATACTAATTTGCTTTATGAATTGTCAAACTTTGAAATGTTGAAGTTTTGATATTATATATTTTCGCACGTAATTTTGATATAATATTTTTAGGAATTTTTTATTTATGAAAATCGAAAGCATTAAAAGTCGGGTTTCGCAGAAGTTACCTGACTTCTCGTTTCTGATGAATCATTTAGGATGGCTATACTAGTGCAAAAAGGCAGCTATGCTGAAGGCAGCTATGCTGAAGGCAGAAGGAAAGAAAGTTTATCCTATAAGCTTTTTAACCTTTTGGAACTGGTAGTTATTTTCGCCACGCTATACTAGCTTTATAAATATTTGCGATTTACGATCCCCCCAGCCCCCTCCCGAAGGGTGCATCGATTTTGATATTGCAGTCCTGTTTGATTTATGAAATCTTCGTAGGGTGGGCATTGCCCACCCGACAAAATCATTTATTTTGACGAATGATGCGCGGATTGCTATATGATGCGAAATATTAAGTATTTCCCAACATTTGCAAGTTGTGCAATGTGGCGTAAAGTCCGCCTTGTTGCAATAATTCTTCATGACTTCCCTGTTCGATTAATTCGCCGCGTTTCAACACAAATATTCGATCTACGTTGCGAATAGTAGACAGGCGGTGAGCGATAATTATAGCGGTACGTTCGGCTAACAACTCGTTTAAAGCATCCTGAACTAATGCTTCTGTCCCTACGTCAAGGCTGGCGGTTGCTTCATCTAATACTAATATTTGCGGGTCGCGAATGGCTGCACGGGCAAAGGCTAAAAGTTGCTTTTGTCCGCTAGAAAGATTTGTACCTCGTTCTCGAAGTTGGGTATCATAACCTTGGGGTAATTGTTCGATAAATTGGGCGATGTTGGTTTTTTCTGCTGCTTGTTGAATTTCTTCAAAGGTGTAACTGTCTCCTAAGGAAATGTTGCTTTTAACATCGCCTGCAAACAAAAAGCCATCTTGCAAAATCACTGCCATGTAACGCCGCAATTCTGCTTGGGGGACTTCGCGAATATCTACGCCATCTACTAAAATTCGTCCTCTTGTGGGTTCGTAGAGGCGACACAACAAGCGAATAATCGAACTTTTACCGGCACCGGTGGGACCAACTAATGCGATTTTCTCGCCGGGACGAATGGTAAAATCTAAATCTTTGATGACATAATCATCGTCTTTGTAGGCAAACCAAACATGTTCAAAGCGAATTTCGCCCTTTGCAGACTTGCGTTTTGCTGTTTGGGTGTTGAGATTTTCAATGATTTCGTCGATATAACCAAATTCAAAATCGTCTGATAAAACAGAAAATCTGGCATTAGCGCGATCGCGTATTTCTATCGGTTCGTCTAAAATATCGCTAACCCTTTCAATGGCTGTAAAACCTGCTTGAATTGTGGTAAATTTTTCCGCAAATTCCCGCAAGGGGTCAAACAATCTCTGGGCATACAACACAAATGCAGATAATACGCCAAATGTCAACTTATTTCCCAGAAGTAAGGAACCTCCTATCCAGAGAACACCTGCAATGGCAACTAAGGCTATCCATTCCAGTGTTGCTGAAACTGCCGAATCATGAAAGATGGTTTTATCGACTTCCTTAACGTATTGCTGGTTGGTAGCGCGAAATAATTGGGCGTTAAATTTCTCTCGTTGGAACAACTGTACTACATTAATGCCAACAATATTTTCTTGGAGTTGGGAATTAAGCGCAGAAAGTTCTTCGCGAGATTTGTAATTGGCTTTGCGATATTGCTGTTGAAAGTAAACAATCATCCAAGATACTGGAAACAACAGCAACACCAACATTAAAGCAAGTTGCCATTGAATAGAAAACATTAAGCTGGTAATTACCAGCATGGAAAATAAATCTGATACAATACCGATCGCCCCGGTGGAAAAGACATCTCCCAAGACTTCCACATCGCTGGTAAGTCTGGTAATTAGCTTACCGATGGGGGTACGGTCAAAAAAGCGCACGGCCAAAGATGTCACATGATGAAACAAATCCTTGCGAATTTCCGCCGTGATTTTTTGTCCTACCTTCTGCACCAGATAACCCTGGCTGCCTGTAAAAGCTAGTCTTACAGCCACAGTTAGCAGTAATAATCCTTCGATGATATTTAGCCCTTGCAGCACCGGGCGATTACGTAAAAACTCGTAGGTGCTTGGTTCTTGGCGAATCAGCGAAATCGCCTGTCCAATTAACAATGGTTGCACGGCATTGGCGATCGCGATCGGCACCAATAGTAAAATTGACAGCGTTAAGACTTTTCCACTGCGACGGGCATAAGGTACTAAACGCAAAAATAACCGCCAGTCATTCTCACGCCGACGGTTCCCTGTATAAGATTTTTTGAGAGTTGTGGTAGTGCTGCTCATAGTAGGAGCATTATATGTATTTTTACAATTAAAAAACCAAGCTTTCTCAATGTAGCGTTATTATTCATACTCCGACACCATGCCAGAGATTGAAACCCCACGGTTGCGTCTGCGACCATACACCTTAAACGACGTAGATGA
Source organism: Heteroscytonema crispum UTEX LB 1556 (assembly GCA_044006015.1). Taxonomy (GTDB): domain Bacteria; phylum Cyanobacteriota; class Cyanobacteriia; order Cyanobacteriales; family Nostocaceae; genus Heteroscytonema; species Heteroscytonema crispum. The sequence continues at coordinate 140,775 of JBIPDF010000011.1, read as the reverse complement.
ACTTGCTGCAATTTTAAGCAATCCAGAAGTTATGAGATATTCACCGAAGAAAGGCAGAGGGCAGAGGTATACTGCATTCGGGAAGAATTTGTTTCTCCCTCTCCTCTGTCTTCATGGTCTGGAGTTTAGACTAAAGCACGCGACCGCTACACGGTCGCGGCCCATAGGAACGGGTATAAAAAATGAAGGAGATGCCTGCGGTTAAAACAAGCATCCCCCGACGCAAGATGAGAGAAGCACTACCAACTCACATCAAAGCGCTATGGATGTTTTTGCCAGAATAAAAGGTTTTCGTCAAGCAGCGTATAATATCTGATTAAGCTCTCATTCGGGACCACCAGTGGTAACAAGCGATCGCTTTAATTAAAGTAGGTTGTTGCAAAAGTACTTGGCAACGTTGAAACAGCACTTCTTCTAATTCATCAAGGTTTTGAAATGAACGATTTGCTATTGGTTCATTAACTAGAGTCCATATACCCCCATTATCCCCGCACTGGGTCGGCATCCCCAAGGGTCGATAGCTTCAACATCTCTCCCAAACGAAAACGCCCTACCACGACGGGCAGACGGGTTACTTTGGTAGGAGTGGGGTGCTGCTAGGTGCAGGCGTTAATCAGTAATGCTTGATGTTTTCAAGCGTAACAGACCCGCAAAGTTCCCCTATTTTAAAGGCATAACAGTTTCAGGTTATGTGTTTTCAGCACAAACTTGAAAGCCTTTATTTGCACCCTTTGGATTTGCAATATACAAACTTCTTTGGTTAGGGTTTTGGGTCGATGAACCGTTAGTCACATTTTGAAGCTCGACTGGATCTTTTCCGCCAGATACGTCTCGCATCACATTAAAACTAACACCATCTGGAGCACTCCATCTTAAGGTAGTTGTACAACCTTGAGTCGAAAAATTTCCGCTTGACCGATTTTTTTGACCTCGTTGGGGTTGAGCTTCACTTGTTATGCAAGCACAACTCGCAGCTGACGCAGGAGTAACAGGTAGCGTCACCACTAATAAAGGCGTTAAAACTGTAAAACAGAGAATTGCTGCTAGTAATTGATTAAGCTTCATTGAAATATACCTTTGGCTAAATGAACAGGTTTCCAGATGCTACTTAATTCTACTTAGTTGATGTGTTCACACCTTGCTTGTACTTGCTTATACTTGCGTTTGCTTCAGTGTTTTTGATGTCGTTAGTCAGAAGTTGTCGATTGCAATGCATATAAACTCATATCTTGCACCTAACCGTACAAACCGAGGTTTAGTAAAAAGCAGCGCAATAAAGTTACATTATTTTTCTGGTCTTTTGTCGCTAAAGCAAGGACTTTCGGGTTGCTATTGAGTAATTAAAGAACATCAACTTTTGTGGGTGCAAGATTTTAGCAGAATTACTTCACACATGAATACAGTTTATAGCTAGTAACTTTTCATCGACATCTACCTTCAGTTACTTAGTAATATCTACTTTTAGAAGGAGTACTACTGAAGAGAGGAATATATGTTATACATAGCGTCTCCATTGGACTTTACCTAAGCTTAGTACACCAAAGCAGTGTGAGAGATGGAGCAAACTCATGCCAATCATTACTTGGGAGTTGTGATTAGCTCGTGATATCGTTGGAGACAATCCTCTGGCTTGGCACTCATTCAATCGACAAATTAACCCCTGGAAGAGTTGCCCAGCCCAGTCTATAGAAGGAATTTTAGCGGTGATTCGCACACCTGCCAATCCTCCAAAACCCCGTGAAAAATCTTCTGGCTGGAAAGCTGGTAAAACATGTAAACGTATAATCCCTTAGCCTTTAGTTAAAAAAACGACATTTAATTCACGCAAGCCCACTCCGAAGTCAGCTTAAATATTTAGTTTTTGTCACCTTCCAATTAAAACCCTCCTAACCCACTAGCACTCGGTCGTTTTTCATGTCTTAGTCTAAACTCCAGTCATGGTCTGAGAGCAACTAAATTTATTTATGAACACTGCGTTAAAAAGATTTTTTCCGAGGTATGTAGTGCAAGGAAAAAGGTGTCGAAAGTTAAATCCCCTAAAATTTATTTATGGGGATTGCTTCTGCCCTCTGCCCTCGCTTGCCTGCCTTTTTAACTAGAGAAATAATACTGAATAAGAGGTCAAATAAGTAACTAACTATCTGGGATAATTTTTTCTGAACCACTGGCAACAGAATAATTTCGGCCTTTGGGCTGTAGTTTAAAAAGATACAGCAAAATTCCTCGGTGATTGCGGTTTGAATTTTTTACCAAACAGCCCGGAAGTGGAAATTCTCTATCGATTGGATCGAAGTTGTTGGAATCAAGGAATTGCAACAGAAGCGGCGAAGGCAAGTTTGCGGTATAGTTTTGAAGAGATAAAAGGCGATCGCATTGTTGCAATTACCGCACCACAACATCTAGCTTCGCGGCGCGTGATCGAGAAAATCAAGTTGAAATATGAGAAAGATGCCCACTTCTACAATAAGTGATGTGGTGTACTACGCCCTAGGGCGGGAAGCTTGGCAAGTTGATGATTCACCGTACATTGTCCGGCATTAAACCAAAATTAGGGTAATTATGCCACGCCCTAACCTCTCTCCAAACCTCTCTCCTACAAAGAGAGAGGCTTTGATTTCTCCCCCTTCCCTACTAGGGAAGGGGGTTGGGGGGTTAGGTCTCGATGATTGTGGTTTAATTACCTAAAAACCGCTGTAAACCTGAATTGGTGTAATTATGCCAGAAATTGAAACTGCACGGCTGCGACTAAGGCACTTCACCCCAGAAGATTTTGAGGACTTGTTTCGACTATACACAGACGCGGAAGTCATGAAGTATCTGTCACTCCGAACCAGGGAACAAACCCATACTAGTTTATGCAAACATATCAAACATTGGCAAGAACATAACTTTGGGATGTGGGCGGTAATTCACCAAGCAAGCGGTAAAATGATTGGTCGTTGCGGACTGGGTTTTTTGGAAAACACGCCGGAAGTTGAATTAGGCTATGTATTTGACAAGTTTTTTTGGAATATGGGATTGGCTACAGAAGCATCAAATGCGACTTTGAAGTATGGTTTTGAAGAGGTAAAACTGGATAAAATTGTAGCGATCGCTAAACCTGATAACATCGGTTCACTACGTGTGATTCAGAAAGTCGGGATGAAATATCAAAAAAATGCTCATTATTACGGCGTAGACGTAGAATATTATGCCATCTCGTGTTTAGAATGGCGAGATAAGTAAACTATACTTATTTAACAAGAGAAACTCAATCTAATTTCATCTTAATCTAAATAGTTTTATTAGTTGTATATCAAATATTTCAGCCTTCTTGTTTATTGACGCAGAAGTTAACTGTGCCTTAAACTTCTAATCATTGTCAAATATGTGATGTATCCTGTTACCTATGTTTATCGGATTTATTAATCTTCCGAATTTATCACTGTACTGTGGATGTATGGGCATTGTAGTAGCTCAAGAAGTCCACAAACATCTTGCAGTTCAGACCAGGACATATGTCATAAACAATAGAATTAGGCTGGTATCTCAACTCATGACCCACGGTTTAGATTCTGCGACAGCAAATCGAACTGTGGCTGCACTTATATCGGGTTCGCTGTTACAAAGTCAAAATATAAATCAATGTGCGATTTATATTGCTCCCAAATAATCAGATGAAAATCGCAAAAGTCAGCTAAAAACATCTAAGAAAGCATACACAAATAAATTAAAACTCTTGTTGATTGTTGATTGTTGATTGTTGATTGTTGATTGTTGATTGTTGATTGTTGATTGTTCATGGACTTTCGCCTATGAACCACCAACCACCAACTACTAACTACCAACCACCAACTACCAACTAACAACCACCAACTAACAACCACCAACCATACAAAATCAAGCTAAAAGCTGGTGTAACACGTGCAGTAATTCTTTGACCGTATAAGGTTTAGACAAAAATGTTTTGACACCCGTACCAGCTACCGCCGCCAATTTGTTGCTTGACATCAGTCCGCTGGTAGCAATAATTTTTACTAGCGGATTAATTTTTTGAATGGTACGGATAACTGTTAAACCATCTAGGGAGGGCAGCATCATATCCATCAATATGGCGCTGATTTTGTCCTTGTTTTGAGCATAAAGCGAAATCGCCTCAATTCCGTCACTGGCAACTAAAATTTTGTAATTGTAAGATTCCAGTGAGGCTTTGGTAATTTCTAAAATGAAGGGTTCATCATCCACAACCAAAATCAATTCTCCAGTCCCTGTAAGCGGCTGTAAATCCTCTGATTGCTGTGTTTCTTCTCCTTGTACTGCGGGTAAATAAACTTTAAATTGCGTGCCGACTCCAATGTCGCTATACACGTTTACAAAACCGCCGTGACTTTTAATAATACCAATAGCAGTGGAAAGTCCCAATCCCGTACCTTTACCCACTTCTTTTGTTGTAAAAAATGGCTCGAAAATTCTATCTATAATTTCTCTAGAAATGCCAACGCCAGTATCGGAAACAGTAATTACTGTGTAGGGTCCAACTTGGGCTTCCAAATTCATGCGAGCATAATTTTCATCGATAAACAAATTTTCCGCAGAGATGCTCAAAGTCCCGCCATTAGGCATTGCATCCCGGGCGTTAACGCAGAGGTTCATTAATACTTGATGCAACTGTGTACTATCTCCAGAAACTGTCCACAGGTTTTGGGCGATGTCAGTGCTAACTTCGATGGTTTTGGGAAATGTTTGTTTGAGAATTTTTGCAATTTCTCGGATTAAATGTTTGATTTGCAAAGTCATGCGCTTGCCTTCAACACCCCGCGCAAATGACAAAACTTGTTTAACTAAATCAGCTCCCCGTTTGGCACTTTCTTCTAATATTTGCAGTAATTGCTCGTGTTCTGCGTAAGTATCAGGAAATTTCAGCGGTAGCAGTTGCGCTACTGCCAAAATCGGTGTCAGGATATTATTCAGGTCGTGGGCGATGCCGCTTGCCAAGGTGCCGATGCTTTCTAAACGTTGGGCGCGAAATAATTGGGATTGTAAATGTTTTTTCTCAGTAATATCAGTATCAACGGTCAAAATTGATTTTGGCTTGCCCTCTTCATCGCATACTAAAGTCCAGCGGCTTTCTACCAAGATTTCCCTGCCAGTTTTGCTGACTTTCGTAAACTCGCCCTGCCATTTACCTTTGGCGACGACAGTCAAAAGCGCGACTTGTACTTCGGGCGGGTCTTCATCTTTATATAAAATATCACTAACGTTTTTGCCGCGAACTTCTTGAGCTTGCCAGCCGTAAAGATTTTCTGCGCCTTTGTTCCAAAATAAAATGTTATTTTCTAAATCTCTAACCAGAATGGCATCTGTTGTGACATCTAACAGTGCTGCTTGTTCGCGGATTTTTTCTTCAGCAAGTTTGCGATCGCGCAATGCTGCTTGTCGTTCGGTAATATCAATACTGGCACAAGTCACGCCAACTACTTCTTGCGACTCATTCCGCAATGGCTCAATTGTCAAGTCATAATATCGCGTACCTAGCATTGTATTTATAGATACTTCTTCTCTCGTGCCAACCCCGGTGGTTAGCACGCCGTATTTAATCGCGGTGAGACGTTGGGCATCTTCAGTAGCAATGAGTTCCCCGTCTTGTTTGCCCAAGATATCTTCAATTGAAAATCCAAAGGCGGGATTATAAACCCAGGTATAACGTAATTCCTTGTCTTGATTAAAGACAAAGATAGGGGAGTTTTTCAGGGCGACGCGAAATCGCTCTTCACTTTGTCGCAGTGCTTCTTCTGCCCGCTGGCGCTCAATTGCATAGCGCATGGAACGCACCAGCAAATCGCCAGATACTTGCCCCTTAACTAAATAATCCTGCGCTCCTTCCTGCATTGCCCTCAGTGCTAAAGTTTCATCATTTGTGCCCGTTAGTACAATGATGGGAATGCTTGGAACCTGACGGCGAGCTGTGATAAAAGTTTCTAGCCCTTGACTATCTGGCAGTGAAAGGTCTAGTAACATGACATCAAAGCTTTCTGTCTCTAAACTTTTCAGTGCTGACTCCAGCCGATCAACTGGTATCAATTGAAACTGTTCGCCAGTCACATCCCACAATAACTCCCGCAACAGGTGGACATCACCGGGGTTATCTTCAACCAACAATACTTTGATAGATTGTTCTGCCATGTAATTTACTCCGGTGGCAGTTTGACTATAGTGAACCAGAAGTTTTCTATGGATTGTACAATTTTTACGAACTGATCGAAGTCTACTGGTTTAGTTATATAACAGTTGGCACAGAGGTTGTAAGCTTTTAGAACATCTTCTTCAGCATGGGAAGTAGTGAGAACAACTACAGGAATTCGTTTGAGAGTATTATCAGCTTTAATTTCTGCCAGCACTTCCCGTCCATCTTTTTTAGGCAGATTTAAATCCAATAGTATTATGTCTGGGTGAGGTGTTGTAGCATACTGTTCCTCCTTACGCAAAAATGCCATAGCTTCAACACCATCCTCGACAACACTCAGGTGAACGGATATTTTGCTTTCTTCCAGGGCGATTTGGGTAAGCTGTACATCACCAGGGTTATCTTCGACTAACAAAACCTCAATCGGCATGATATTTGGTATAGCGTTCACTGTTAGTTACTTGGTTTCTCTGGAATTGTAAAGTAGAAAATCGAACCCTGACCCGGTTCAGACTCAACCCAAATGCGTCCGCCGTGGCGTTCCACTATTTTCTTACAAATTGCCAACCCAATACCAGTTCCCGGATATTTGCCTCTGCCGTGCAAACGCTGAAATATCACAAAGATACGTTCAGCATACTGCGGCTCAATGCCAATTCCATTATCGCGCACTGAGAACAGCCATTGAGATGGGGAAAGGGGGAGATGGGGGGCTAGGGGTTCCCACTCACTCCCCAGCCGCCCTAGCGACCGCGACTTGGGCGGACTGGCGTTGGGGTTGGGGGGAGGGGGAGAGGGGGAGAGGGGGGGAGGGGGAGAAATTCTTCCTTGTTCTCCACGCCCGTCGCCCTTGTCTGGTTGTCGCCCTTGTCCCCTAACTGCGCTGATGTGAATTTGGGGGGAAAGTTGGCTGCGGAATTTGATGGCGTTGCCGATCAGGTTTTGGAATAATTGTGTTAGTTGGGTGGCGTCAGCGATGACTTCGGGTAGGGAATCGTGGGTGATAACTACACCGCTTTCTTCAATGGCGATTGTGAGATTAGCGATCGCCCGTTCTAAAATTAGATTGCAATCAACTGTTACAAAGGGTTGAGCGCGAGTGCTGACGCGGGAAAAACTCAACAAATCGTTGATTAATGCCTGCATCCGAGCTGCTCCATCTACAGCGTAGGTGATAAATTCATCTGCTTTGCCATCGAGCTTACCTTTGTATCGTCGCTCTAATAGTTGCAAATAACTAATTACCATCCGCAACGGTTCTTGTAAGTCATGGGAAGCGACGTAAGCAAATTGTTCTAACTCGGTATTAGAACGAGTTAATTCTTCTCGCTGTCGGGTTTCTTGTTCCAACAGTTGTGCTTGGGATATGGCAATGCCAATTTGATTTGCCAGTTGTAGCAACAACTGAGTTTCAAAGTTGCTCCACTGGCGGGGATGGGCGCATTGATGGGCAATTAGCAAGCCCCAAATGCTTTCTCTGACGAGAATTGGTACTACAAGGTTGGCTTTTACACTAAATTGTTCTAGAAATTTCCGGTGACATTCTTGGATATTAGCGGTTTCAATGTTAGCGATCGCGCTAATTCTTCCCTGACGATACTTTTCTTGGTAGTTTTGTTGAAAACAGGGGTCGAGAATGTTTTGTCCCAAAGTCACGGGATAACCAGGTAATACAGCTTCTTGCACTACCGTTCCCGATCCATCTGCCCAAAACCGAAAAATTAGAACTCGATCGGCTTGCAGTAGTTTTTGTACTTCTGCAACCGTGGTTTGGAGAATTTCCTCTAGTTGTAAAGATTGGCGAATTTTGAGAGTGATTTCCGAAAATAATTGCGATCGCAGATTCTGCCGCTGAAATTCTTCTTCTGCAAGTTTGCGATCGCTAATATCAATCCAATAACCGACAATCTCTAAAGGTTGACCGATTGCATCTCGAATTAGTTTAAGTTCATCTCGAACCCAGCGATAGCTGCCATCTTTGTGTTGAAAGCGATATTCATAGGTATGATGCCCGTGTTCAAACAAAGCGCTTATTTCAGCAAAAACACGGGGTGCATCTTCTGGATGGATGCGGTTAGCCCAAAATTTACCATCATCCAAAAATTCCTGACTTTCGTAGCCCAACATCAACAGAACGTTATCACTTATGAAAGTGGCAGCGTAATCTCCTTCATGCTGACAAGAATAGATAACAGCCGGACTCGCAGTCAGCAGGTAGTGCAACCGTCCTTCAACCACCTGTAGCCGCGAAAGCAGGTAAGTTCGTTCTACAACATTATGAACCGCCAGCTGCAAAATTTCCGACGTCAAGTTGCTTTTAGTTAAATAATCCTGTGCGCCGTTTTTCATTACTTGCACGGCGATCGCTTCATTTCCCTGACCAGTTACCATCACCACAGGCACAGTTGTTGCACCTTGTTGAGCCTTAAATTTTTCAATAAACTCCAGCCCATCCATATCCGGTAGCAGAAAATCCAGCAAAATAACGTCTGGTTTGACCTCGGCGCACAATGCTAGCCCCCGAACTCCATTTTCTGCCTCAAAAATCCTATAGGTGTAGCGATAATCTTCAAGCAGGTAGCAGCGATAGGCTTCCCGGTCTTCCAGACAATCATCAATGATGATGATTGTCCGTTGATTTTCTGTCATGACTGCCTCCTTTATACATCCCTGAATCTTGCGATCGCTTTTATCTAAAACTCTCAATCCACAGAGAGTGTTATTTTTAGCTACGTTTTTTATCAATTTTTAAACATCAATTTATGCAAAATCCGAAATAAAAAAGACTAAATCCCAGCTTGGTAAGCATTTTAGCTGTTAAACATCACTAAAAACGGCAGCATCAAAACTTAATAGTAGTTTTGAGAAATATTTTAATTTGAAAATTTAAATATTTTCTGCCCACTTTGGCTTTTCCGAGGGTTTTATATTTTGTTCAAAAGTAAATCTACCTTAAGGCTGAAATACCTGAAGTACACGCGTTTAAGATCCCACGCCAGTCCGCTCAAGTCGCGGTCGCTAGGGCGGCTGGCTCCCCAACGCCAGTTGCAAAGGCTGCCTCTTAACCCGTCCAACGCACTGACTCCCCGAACCAAGGGGAGGCAAAGGCGCTAAGTGGATTTTCCTCCCGCTTTATTGCCGTGGGCACAACGACTTTATAGCAATTCTCACTTGCATTAAATACACATTTCTTGTGGGGTGGGCGTCTCGCCCGCCCCACAAGAAAATATAAGATTCTGATTCCCCCTTTTTTAAGGGGGGCTAGGGGGGATCGAAAGTCTACAGGTTTTGTAGAGATGTGAAAAGGCTTACCTTGTCAGGTTTTGCGGCTGAAATTGACACCAATAAGCATTGTTTCCTACAAACGCGCAGCTCATTGCATTCAATTGAAAAGCGCCATAAACATTAGACCTCCTGCAAAAGACACTTTTGCAAGAGGGGTAAAGGTATCTTCTTACCCCTTTCCCCTTTCCCAACTTCAAAAAAGAAGTCTATTAATATTAAACCGCCGTCAAAGCGCAAGAGCGCAATTTGCCAATTAAATCACCGATATTATCTCTATTCAGGCGATAACTTAGGGGATGAGCAATCAACCGCGCCGTGCTTTGATATAAAATTTCAATTTCAATCAAACCATTTTCGCTTAAAGTCCGCCCCGTGGAAACCAAATCTACAATAGCTTCCGACATTCCCGTAATTGGTCCTAATTCCACCGAACCAGATAACGGTACAATTTCTATCGGTAGATCCAAGCTATCAAAAAATTCTCGAGCGGAATTGACATATTTGGAAGCTACCCTACCATGAGGAGGTAATTCCAAAGGCGATCGGTAGGGGCTGGATGCTTTCACAGCTACCGACATCCGACAATGCCCAAACTGCAAATCAACCAACTGTGCGACTTGGGGCTTTTTCTCGCGCAGCACATCGTAACCGACAATACCCAATTGGGCTTGACCGTATTCTACATAAACAGGTACATCTTGCGATCGCACCAACAGGCCTTTCGCCTGACCGCTAGCATCAGGAATTTGAAGTTGACGGTTTCCAGATTCCAAAAAAGCGCTAAAATCCAATCCCACAGATTGCAGCAGGCGGATGCTATTTTTAAGAAGTTCCCCTTTGGGCAATGCAACAGTAATCATTCTAGAGTGTTGAATGCGTGAGTTTTTAGTTTGTAATGTAATTAAGTTAACTCAGTACAAATAAAGTTAACAGAAAGGACAGTTAATAGTTAATAGTTAATAGCCATGAACCATCAACCATGAACCATCAACCCTTAACCTAGTTATATTTATTTGCATCCATATAGTTAGCCTAATTCATAACTCATAACTGATAACTCATAACTTTTAACATGCGGATTCTTTTAGTTGATGATGAAATTGAACTAACTGACCCCTTGAGTCGCGTGTTAACCCGTGAAGGTTACAACGTCGATGCGGCTTATGATGGGACAAATGGCAGCGAACTTGCACAAGCCGGCAGTTATGACCTACTAATTTTAGATTGGATGCTGCCAGGAAAAACAGGTTTGGAAATTTGTCAAGAATTGCGAAGAGGTGGCAAAACCACGCCTGTATTATTTCTTACCGCCAAAGATACTCTTGATGACCGCGTTGAAGGTTTAGACGCCGGCGCGGATGATTATTTAGTCAAACCCTTTGAACTGCGGGAGTTATTAGCGCGAGTCCGTGCATTGTTGCGGCGTTCCGGTGCAGAGATATATGACACGCCAACAAGTCGCCTAACCGTTGCTGATATAGAATTGGATCGCGAAAATCAACTTGCCTATCGTCAAGGGCGGATAATTGAACTATCGGAAAAAGAAAGCCAACTACTACAATACTTCATGGAACACAGCGGACAGTTGCTGACTCACGCCCAGATTATGCAACATCTGTGGAAGGATGATGAACAACCCAGCAGCAATGTGATAGCAGCGTTAATTCGCCTGTTGCGTCGCAAAATTGAAGTAGCTGGCGAAACACAACTAATTCACACAGTTTACGGTAAAGGTTATCGTTTTGGCACTTCTTCAGTGGATTGACAGGCTCTGGCTGATTCATTAGTTTATTTTACTAGATTCAATACCAGTTCACTTAACGGGTAAAATCGCAAAGGTGCTTGTCGTTCTCATTAATATCGGGGTTTGTCTTCAGATAGTCACGCGCCTGATTGCAACCGCGCCGCAGTAAATCGTCTAAATCAAAATTCCACAAACTTACCTTGGGGAGCAACGCGATTTGGTGAGGTCGGATTAAAAACGTGCGAACGCTAAAAATTTAATTTCAGTACTATGTAACTTTATTTACAATAAATATCCGGCGTCACAGGATAATTGATCTTGATGAGATATCTCAAAAAGATTACTAGCAAGGTATTTGACAATTATTTCCAAAAATATCTGTAACAAGTATTTGATACTTGGTATCAAATATGTCGAAATTTTCTTGAGGTGGGAATTAAAGTATAAAATAATTAAGCATTTATAGGCTTGATCAACGAATTAAAGATAGAATCACAAAAATTATCCCAGCTTCCCGCTATCCATTGACAACGCAGATGTAACATAATTTCTGCATTGTCTTTTAACCAAAACTTACTGTTGCCTTTCATACGTAAGTTAACGACTTGACGAATTAAACTTTCAACTGCACCACTACCAAGAGGAAGCTTTTTAGATGCAACTTCATTATATTTTAACAGTCTCCGTCGGTAAGCTTTTAAAATATAATTTCGTCCTCGCACTAAGATTTTACAGCGTTCTCCAGTAGCTGATAATATAAATTCATCCATGTTTCTTATTAAATCTATTGTCCGACCTTTTTTTCAAGTTTTGCGAGCTTTTTTAAACCATTGTAGACGCTCATGATTTGTACTAAAAGCTGCATCAGCAAAGTCTTGTAAATGTGATGCGGCATGAGAAAAATCTAATAATTGATAAGTTTCATTTGGGCATTTTAACTTTTTTAATAGAGGAGGAATGTGTATCCATATCCACTCGGCACCATCGGCAATTAATAAAACTTCTTTAGCTTGATTTATGCCCAAATTTCCTAAATACATTTCTAATATTTGTAAAAATCCTTGATACCCTTCATATGTCCCATCGCTGGTAACAGGAATATCTCTAGTTCGGATTTTTTTACCTTGTTCATTTCCCACATAAATTGTTAGTAATTTTGGCTCCATCCATTCGCCTACAAAGCCATGACGATTTGTTTTTACTTTACGCCTGCCTTTTTTATTAATCCTTATGCGGGTACGACCGCCATCCGCAGCGATTACAACACGTTGGTCTTTAAGAGTATTTAAGTTAGACAAAGTACCAGATTCTAAGTCATTTAACTTATTTTTACGTAAATCTATCCCGATTTTACCAAAATAATATGTTAGGCGTTCTATTCGTTTTAGACTAATATTTATTCCCCAATCAATTAGTATTGTACGTGCAGCTTCAAACGAGCCTGCGATTGCACCATCCACTCGCAATCGTTGATAAAACAACTGGGGTTAAACCCTCGGACATTCCTAAATATCTTAAGAATGGACAAAATCCTTCATGCAAAGATTGTTTGTTTTTGTTTTTATGGGCTTGATTTTGGCGTTCAACTACATACGGCAGTTTTAGAGTTACTTCGACATTGCCAACTGTCAATATTCGTCGCTTCTTACAGCCATGTTTTTGCGTTTTATTATGCCACCATCCCTGTGTTTGGTGCATTGCTTTATCTAAAAATTTTGGAGATTTCGACAGATTATGAAGCAATAAAGCAATACATTCTCCTGCTAAAATTAATGCATATTCTCTGATTTTTTCTTCACGGTTTTTGAAAAGTCGTCCATCAAAATCTGGGATATTTGTTACTTCTAAAATTTTCGTAACTTTTTCTTCAAAATGTTCTAAGGATTTGCTTAAATCTCAGGTAGAATATATGTTATTTTTCATTCAGTGTAGGCATTCCCTGTTTTGATGTCAGATATCAAAACCTTTACTATTCGGGAATCCTACCTTTTTTTGTCCCAAAAAAACAAGTTATCTTCATATCCTAAAATTATCAGCAAATTAGAATTAGTATTAATACTTGATTAAGTGTAATAAATATCTTGTTTATACTGAAATGAGTTTTTAGCGTTCGCACGTTTTTAATCCGACCTCACCAAATCGCGTTGCTCCCATTTTAAATCGCTTTCCGCTACTGTAGTCGGGCTAGCTTTACTTCTAACTCCGGCTGTCGTTCCTGCCTTTGCCCAAGAGCAAGCCAATCCTACAACCTCCCAAGAGGAAGTTACACCTTCTACACCAGAGTCAACACCACCGACAGAGGAAGTTAATCCTACAACCTCCCAAGAGGAAGTTACACCTTCTACACAAGAGTCAACACCACCGGCAGAGGAAGCCAATCCTACAACCTCCGAAGAGGAAGTTATACCCTCTACGTCAGAGTCAACGCCATCGGCAGAGGAAGCCAATCCTACAACCTCCGAAGAGAAAGTTACACCCTCTACGCCAGAGTCAACGGAAACTACATCGGCGGCGGCTGCCAGGACTAGGTTCCAATTGCCGTTCTATTGCAAACAGAAGTGGCGGCTGGATACCTGGGCGCACGCTCCCGCACTGGACATGGTAAAAGAGCCTAACCAGAAGGGAACCGAGGGTGCCACTCTTATCGCTCCCGCGTCCGGAACTGTCAACCAGTCCTTCTACCACAAAAACGCCGGCAATGTCATCCAGATCAATCACGGTGGCGGCTGGTTCACTACCTATCTTCATCTCCAGTCCCGAGCCGTCAAGGTTGGAAACAAAGTCCAGCTGGGAACTGCGATCGGAAAGGTTGGCAAGACCGGACCCACGTCCAACGGTCATCCCCATCTCCACTTCGAGCTCGGTTACGACTCGAACAAAGACGGAAAAGCCTCGTGGGGATACAAGGGATCTGAGAGAGTCAAGCCCGTTTTCAACGGGGTTACTTACGGAAGCAAGAACGGTCAGACATGGCGGAACGTCTCCAGCCACAACAAGTGTGCGTGAGTAACCCTAACCCCGGTAAGTACTACGTTGACACCTTCGCTGACGCGCCTCCTGAACTCCTCGTCCGGCAGAAACCGTACAGGAACCTTGAATAAGAGGACGAACTAGTAGTTCGCCACATAAACTCTCTCGGAGTTAAGAGTGGTCAGATCCCCGGCTTCTTCAAGAAGTCGGGGAGCTCGCAGCCCATCAAAGTTGCTGCTATAGCCAACAAAACCCATATTTGGAACATCAGGGTTAATTAGATGGCGGTAAAGATAAAAATTGCCCTGCATATCAATTACCATCTGACGATATTTTTCGTCCAAAAAAGGCATATCTTGGCGAAATCCCGTGCCGAAAATGACAACATCTGCCTGTAAGCGATCGCCATTTTCCAGTTCGACACCACCAGGTACAAATCTCGCTATACTCGTCTTCTCATATCTTGCACCTATCAGTACAAACCTCGACAAACTAAAAAGATACGCGATAAAGCTACCTTATTTTTATGAGTTTTTATCCCTAAATCAAGGGTCTTGGTTTTATACTGAGTGATTAAAATCCATAAAGTTTTCTTGGTGCAAGATGTGAGTCTTCAAAGTTCATTCCTGTCCAGAAACCCGGTTTTTCCAAGAAACCGGGTTTCTAAATTTTCATGAATGATGCAAAGGACTGTTATATATTTAGATATTACTCAACAATTGATTAATTTGAGATTGCAGTTTTTCTTGCAATAGTTGCGCTTTTTGATGAGCAATTTTTCTGGCTATTTTATAGCTATTAACTACTGTCGTAGAACTTGGTTCTTCTAAAGGTTGAATAAAGTAACGCAAACGAACTCTCATCGCCCAAACGCCCATTGAGGGGAACAAAGTAAAGATGAAAATTAAAGGCGATAAAGGCAAAAATGGTAATTTTAATAATTTTTGCAATTTCTTGAAATTAATAGTCCAAGGGTGTAAATTCTCATTGCCAATGCAGACAGTTGGAAGAATCGGAACTTGATAGCGATCGCTCAACTGGATAAAACTCAAATCAAAGGTTTGCAGTTGATAGCGTTTTCTCCAACCTTTTCTAGGTCCGCGCAAACCTTCAGGCGCATATAAAAGAGTTTTTCGCTCTTGCATCGCCGCCTTAAAATCATCTAACTCTGCTCTGACACCACCCAAAACATTTGACCATCCAGGCGGTAACCACCAAATCATCCAAGGATGTTCAAACAAAGATACACCAGCCAGAGGTTGCACCACCCATCCCCTTGTTTTACTTAATAAATAACCTAAAGTAATAAAATCCCAAGGAAAACACATCCCAGCATGATTCATTGCCACAACCATCGCTCCAGTTGGTGGCAAATTTTCAACTTGTTGTAACTCACCGCGAAAATAATATTCAACAATTGGAGCCAGAATTTCTTCGCGAAAAGCTATTTGATAATTTGGGTCAAATTCACTAACTTCAGAACGTGGCGAACGACAACCAAGCCGCAACCAACGAATTAATAGCGCTAGATAAAATCCACCGGGAATCAAAAATAAACTATATTCCAACCAATTCCAACCATCTGGATCGGCATGATAGTGTTGCCAGTGGCGATTAAATAAAATCAGCCAGCCAGGAGGATACCACAAACAAAACCAATCAAACCAGCTAAATTTATAGCCATCATTTGAAGTTTGTTCCTGTTGAAAGTTTAGGAGGTTTTGAGAGTTTTGATTAATCACAATATCTGCAAAAATGCTGCTGCAACAGAAATACCAGTCTTATATTTTAGCTAACTCACCTGTAGAACAGCCTCATACTCTGGACAGATAATTTATTAAGTCAAACAATTATTAGATAAGTAAATCCACCTACAGGAATATTTTATAAACTCGAAAGTTCCTGACATATTTACTGTTCAGCAAATCAATTAAACTTAACTGAAAAATTAACTGAAAAAACATAAAATGTCAGCGACAAAAACACCAGTATTTTGTAACCTTTATAAATACTTAAGTAGGTTGGCGTGCAACTTCCTTGAGAAAAGGCAGGAGGCACAGGAGCCACTGCGCCGTTGCTGCGGGTTCTCTCCGAAGTTCTGATGTTTGCAAGAAGCCTACGGCGGGCGTGCAGTCGCTCATGGTCCGGACACCTGCACAGTTCGGGTTGAGCGCAAAGTCTTCCGGACAGAATCCTCTGTCCGGACACCTTTGTGAGTGTGCAGTGTGTCCGCCATCGCCACTGCGCGCTGCACGCCCGCCGCAAAGCGTCTAGGTTGGGAACCGACCAAGAGGCTTCTCTTTGGTTGAAGCATGTGGCGTGGCAGCTATGCACAATAGAAGAGGGTTTTAACTTCGTTTATTTTTATTTACATAGTATACTTATGTTTAATTGTGCCGACTTACACCGATTCTCTGTTTGGTGGCTACAAATAAAATGGTTTTCCCCTTGCCCCTTTCTCTTTCCCCTACATCATTCCGGTGTAGTTGGATTTTAGAGAATAGACATGTACACCCGTTTGTCCCCACTTGATCCTTTATCCTTTACACAGAGAAACTTATGCAAGTCAAAAAATGACTTTTATCAACAATGTAGCCAAATTAGAAATAAATGCGTCCATAATGGTATAACAGGTTTTGATTATTACTATGAGCCAGCCTCAAAACCCCCATCCTTCAGGATTTTCGCCTGAAGTCAACACCGAAAATCAACAAGTCTCTTCGGCGCAGCAACCTGTCCAAATAACAACTGGACAAGGAATTCCGACTGCAATCAACCAACCAATATTTGCCCAAAATCCCACACAACAACAGATTCAAGTTACTCAGGCTGTGGGAATGTCTCAGTCAAGCCAACCTCAGTCAAACCAACGCAAAGGTTTGCTATTTACCCTCGCCGCCGTACTGACTGGCGCGACTCTTTTGGCTGGGGTGGGAATTTATATGGCGCTGAAAACTGCAGATAAACCAAATCCATCAGTAGCACAACAAACAACTGAAGAAACATCTACAATAGCGCCTGTAGAAACTTCACTTGGACCAATACAAAACACACCAGCAGCGCCACAACAACAGACACCATTAGCACAAAAAGCTTCCAGTCAGCCAAATCAAGTAGGCAAAAATCTAGGTGGACGCAATTTTGCAGGACAGGATTTGCGGAGAATGAACCTGCGTAATACACATTTAGGCGGCGCAAATTTGTCTCAAGCTGATTTAAGTGGTGTTGATTTAAGCGGCGCTAACTTAGGTGGCGCGAATCTCGCTAAAGCCAATTTGAGGAAGGCTAATTTGAGGAATGCTGATTTAAGAGGTGCTAATCTTGGTAACGCCAACCTCAAAGGAGCGAATTTGGATGGCGCTTTCCTAGATGGTGCTAATCTTAATGGCGCAACTTTACCCTAGGAAGTTATTAGTCATTAGTTGGTGGTTGGTGGTTCACCAGTGCGGTGGACGGGTACACATACGGCAGGTTATGTTCCTGTGCTTGCGAACATAAGCTCTTGCCCGCTTGTTGCAACTCGCTCTCCCGAAGGGTCGTTGGTGGTTAGTGGATAGTGGTTAGTGGTTAGTTTTTGCCCCAAGTCGTCCCCCAAGTCTTGCAAGTCTTGCTTGTCCCCATCTCCCCATTGGCTGATGTATGAGTGACAAACATCATTGAACTACCTGATTCAAATCACTAGACTCCTTGGGGTTATCACTTAGGGTATATTAATAATATATTATACTCTTAGGAAAAATAGTGGTTTGCTAGTTACTTGATGGTTGTGAGGCATTTACTATGTTGGAAAGAATCTTGTTGGCGGCATTTATAACATTTACCCTCAGCTTATTTACAAATCTGAGTTGGTCTTCTTCGGCTCAAACCGCTCAAGAAATGCACTGGCAAAACAACAAGATTGTGTTTAGTTTAGCACAACGGCTTAATTTGCATAACTGATATAAGTTATTACAGCAGGCAAACTGAAATTTATAGTGGATACTATAAGCTGATGTATCAATCTTGTTCAGCTAAGTTGAGTATTCAGCAATAGATATTGCGACACTATGAAAAGCCAAATTCTAGCCACAGCTGCATTTTTAACCACCATCAGCGTAGCAACAACTGCCCAAGCCGCGAATTACGAAGATGTTAGACAGTTACTGGCGACGAAACAATGTCACAATTGTGACCTGAGTGGCGCAGGTTTGGTGATGGCTGACTTGTCAGGAGCAGATTTGAGTGGGGCTAATCTCGCAGGAGCAAATCTCAGCCGCGCTAACTTGAGCGGTGCTGATTTGAGGGGTGCAAATTTAAGCAGTGCTGGTTTATTTGGTGTTAACCTCAGTGGTGCTAAACTCGGTGGGGCAAATTTGCTAGGTGCTGATTTGAGAAATACTTATCTAGTAAATGCAGAATTTTCTGGTGTGAATCTCAACGGTACTAACTTGCAAGGTGCAGTTGGTATTCCATTGCAAATTGCCAAACCAGAGGAGTTTTATGCTTGGGGTGTGGCGGAAGCCCAAAAAGGCAACCAACAACAAGCTATTGATTATTTTAATCAGGCGATCGCGGCTAAAGCTGATTATGCAGGTGCTTATCTAGCTCGTGGTGTCGCTCGTTACCAGATTTTTGAGCGTCAAGGTGCATTCCAAGATGCCCAAATTGCAGAAAATTTGTTTAAAAATCAAAGCAATGGCGATGGAATGCTGACAGCACAAGCTTTTATCAAAGAACTGCAATCGCCCCAAACTGCAAAGGTAAGCACTGGTAAACCCAGTTTTATGGACTTTGTAGGAGGACTTGGTTCGCTGTTGCTTCAGTTCTTCCCCTTTTGAGAAGATGATGGGGTTCGGGGGAGATGGGGTTCGAGGGACAAGCAAGTCTTGCAAGACTTGGGAGCAAAAACTAACCACTAACCACCAACCACTAACCACCAACCACTAACCACCAATTAACCAATGAATTTATCAGATGAGCTTTGGGATGCAAATCAAGACTTCGCGCAAGCTTGTTTAGAGCATCCCTTTGTTCAAGGTATCGCTGACGGTAGCCTTGAACAACAGAAATTTGCTTACTATGTAGGACAAGATGCTTTTTTCTTAGAAGCTTTTGCCCGTGCTTACAGTATCGCCGCCGCTAAAGCACCTGATTGGGCTGCATTGACTGCATTTCACACTTTAGCTGGGGGTGTGTTGGAGGAACTGCGGCTCCATGAGGGCTATGCTGCTAAGTGGGGCGTCAATTTGCGTTCTGTGGAACCTGGTGCAGCTACCCGTCGTTATACTGACTTTTTGCTCGCAACTGCTTGGGGTGGAGATGTCGGTTTAACTGCTGCTGCAATGTCTCCCTGTATGCGTTTATATGCTTTTTTGGGAGAAGAATTGGCTCGTAATGGCATTCCCAATCATCAGTATGCTGACTGGATTAGTACTTACAGTAGCGTATATTTTCAGCCTTTGGCACAAAAGTTAGCTGGTTTGGTGGAACGCTATGCCAGCACATCTCCCTCAGTACACTCGACTTATCGTTATGCGATGTTGTGCGAGTTAAATTTTTTTCAAGCGGCGTGGATGGTTTAAAAGCACTTTAATACCTTATAATCATAATGCTCAAGCAATTATCTTTCACATTTAAGCATTAACTGAGCATTACCCTGACATACGCTAAAACACCATCTGGCAAGGCTAAAAAGGGGCAAATTGCAGTCCGTCCCGATTCCGGTAGCATCAAGGCTTGCTTCCCTCGCAACTACTTCAACGACGGCAAGCAACTTAAACTCTCAACTGGTATCGCTGACATTAAGGGATGGGAGGCTACTGTAGGCAAGCTAGAACTACGCCTACAACTAGAACTGACCATCAAATAAGTACAGAAAACTATTTCCCACCATTTTTCTATTTCGCGATCATCAGTGACGCGATAGTCAGCCCATCCGGGAGCAACGCGATTTGGTGAGGTCGGATTAAAAACGTGCGAACGCTAAAAATTTAATTTCAGTACTATGTAACTTTATTTACAATAAATATCCGGCGTCACAGGATAATTGATCTTGATGAGATATCTCAAAAAGATTACTAGCAAGGTATTTGACAATTATTTCCAAAAATATCTGTAACAAGTATTTGATACTTGGTATCAAATATGTCGAAATTTTCTTGAGGTGGGAATTAAAGTATAAAATAATTAAGCATTTATAGGCTTGATCAACGAATTAAAGATAGAATCACAAAAATTATCCCAGCTTCCCGCTATCCATTGACAACGCAGATGTAACATAATTTCTGCATTGTCTTTTAACCAAAACTTACTGTTGCCTTTCATACGTAAGTTAACGACTTGACGAATTAAACTTTCAACTGCACCACTACCAAGAGGAAGCTTTTTAGATGCAACTTCATTATATTTTAACAGTCTCCGTCGGTAAGCTTTTAAAATATAATTTCGTTCTCGCACTAAGATTTTACAGCGTTCTCCAGTAGCTGATAATATAAATTCATCCATGTTTCTTATTAAATCTATTGTCCGACCTTTTTTTCAAGTTTTGCGAGCTTTTTTAAACCATTGTAGACGCTCATTATTTGTACTAAAAGCTGCATCAGCAAAGTCTTGTAAATGTGATGCGGCATGAGAAAAATCTAATAATTGATAAGTTTCATTTGGGCATTTTAACTTTTTTAATAGAGGAGGAATGTGTATCCATATCCACTCGGCACCATCGGCAATTAATAAAACTTCTTTAGCTTGATTTATGCCCAAATTTCCTAAATACATTTCTAATATTTGTAAAAATCCTTGATACCCTTCATATGTCCCATCGCTGGTAACAGGAATATCTCTAGTTCGGATTTTTTTACCTTGTTCATTTCCCACATAAATTGTTAGTAATTTTGGCTCCATCCATTCGCCTACAAAGCCATGACGATTTGTTTTTACTTTACGCCTGCCTTTTTTATTAATCCTTATGCGGGTACGACCGCCATCCGCAGCGATTACAACACGTTGGTCTTTAAGAGTATTTAAGTTAGACAAAGTACCAGATTCTAAGTCATTTAACTTATTTTTACGTAAATCTATCCCGATTTTACCAAAATAATATGTTAGGCGTTCTATTCGTTTTAGACTAATATTTATTCCCCAATCAATTAGTATTGTACGTGCAGCTTCAAACGAGCCTGCGATTGCACCATCCACTCGCAATCGTTGATAAAACAACTGGGGTTAAACCCTCGGACATTCCTAAATATCTTAAGAATGGACAAAATCCTTCATGCAAAGATTGTTTGTTTTTGTTTTTATGGGCTTGATTTTGGCGTTCAACTACATACGGCAGTTTTAGAGTTACTTCGACATTGCCAACTGTTAATATTCGTCGCTTCTTACAGCCATGTTTTTGCGTTTTATTATGCCACCATCCCTGTGTTTGGTGCATTGCTTTATCTAAAAATTTTGGAGATTTCGACAGATTATGAAGCAATAAAGCAATACATTCTCCTGCTAAAATTAATGCATATTCTCTGATTTTTTCTTCACGGTTTTTGAAAAGTCGTCCATCAAAATCTGGGATATTTGTTACTTCTAAAATTTTCGTAACTTTTTCTTCAAAATGTTCTAAGGATTTGCTTAAATCTCAGGTAGAATATATGTTATTTTTCATTCAGTGTAGGCATTCCCTGTTTTGATGTCAGATATCAAAACCTTTACTATTCGGGAATCCTACCTTTTTTTGTCCCAAAAAAACAAGTTATCTTCATATCCTAAAATTATCAGCAAATTAGAATTAGTATTAATACTTGATTAAGTGTAATAAATATCTTGTTTATACTGAAATGAGTTTTTAGCGTTCGCACGTTTTTAATCCGACCTCACCAAATGGCGTTGCTCCCGCCCATCCTAATTCATTTTTACTTTGTTTAAACCCATATTCAATCCAAGTTCTCAAACCGTAGGTATTACCAACACTCAACTGAATATCTCCGGGGAAATAATCTGTCATGATATACCAAGTCGTATTTTCACCGAAGACTAACTTTATCTGTGGTGATTTGCCAGAATCGAACCGTTCGACGCTTGCCAAAAACTATCTCTCTAATAAATCTTTCCTCAGACTTACCATTTGAGAAAATACGGTTAAATTTCTTCGTTCGCGTGTACCGAACCTTCCATCCCGCAGGCATTAGGACGCTATGGTTCCTACGAATCGCTTTCGTTTAGTTGATGTTGTACTTGTGGAGAATATCAGTAAATTCGCTACTTTCACCATATAAACTATCGGCTAATACTAATTCCAAATTCAACCCCATTTCTCGAAGCTCTTTAATTATCTTGATGGCTAATTGAGGTTTAATCTTATATTTATCCCCTTCTTTTAATCTCTTCTTGGGTTGAAATATGTGGGTTATTCCATTTAAAATACCATATGCATTGACTGAAACTATGCCATTCTCAATTTTTCCAAGATTTCCGATATACTGGCGGTCTACATAGTCGGTTGTTTTACCCTTCTTTCTATCTCCTGTCTCATCGATACAAAGAATAAATGATGACCGCTTCAAGGATTGAAGTAAAATTTGTAATCTTCTACTTTTTAACAATTCCACGTTCCAAGGAGATTTTGATAGGAAGTTATGCAAAGATTGAGCATCATTCAATCCTACTGCACGCGCAATTGCTGGTAATGTTTTTCTTTTGATTTCTGATATCATTCCCAAATGTAAATATTTAAAGTATTCAAAGCTTCTCACCTCTGGAAACAAATCTTGGTATAACCCACAGTACTCATCGATCAACGATACTGTTGCAATTGCCGATCGCGCTTTGTGTTGTTCTACTTGTAGCGCTACATCCATTGCCCTAAGCAGCCTTCAAGGTCTGCTAACACCCTTAGAACTATTTTACTCTCATGAGAGTGACAGAAGAGGGTTATAACCAGTCCGGTTAATTAGTTATAAATTGTAGGTTGGCGTAGGCAGTCGTAAAGCGCTCCCTTGCGTACTGGGGATTGGTGATTGGTGATTGGGGATGCTTGGATTGGGAATAGTCTAGTACCCAATACCCAGTACCCAGTACCCAATATAAATGTCGGTTAACGTTGGGTTCCACTACCCTTGACGGGAGGCGCCTCCTTTGTCTACGTTCCAACGGACAGTCGCTTACTGTCGCGGTCGCTACGAGCGCTGTCCTCCCCAACCTATTAGTATTATAAGTATTGATGCAAACTTGATATTATTAGTAAATAAATATAATATGATTTTATGACAAAATATTAAGTAACGCAAATAACTGATAATTTTTATAATTTGAGGCACACTGGATAAAAGTATTTAAAGCCGAGTCCAATGGATATGGATGAGTTGTTAAGACGATATGAGTCAGGAGAAAGAAATTTCAAGCGGGCAAATCTAATTGGTGAGTATTTGTGCGAGGCAAATCTCAGCGGCGCTAATTTGGAAGGAGCTTCTTTGAGTGAAGTTGATTTGAGTAAAGCAAACTTGGCGGGGACTAATTTGAAAGAAGCATCTTTGGTTAGAGCCAATTTGAGTGGAGCCAATTTGAGTGGAGCCAATTTGAGTGGAGCAAATCTTTTTGAAGCCAAGCTTACAGGAGCGATACTCAATGAGGCAGAACTGAAAATGACAGATTTAGTAGATGCAGACTTGACTGCAGCAGAGCTTGTAGGGGCAAATCTCTATGGGGCATATTTGAATGGCACTTTGTTGCAGGGTGCGATTATGCCTGATGGGACGATCCATGAGTAGGAGAGGGGGAGAGGGGAGCCAGCGCGCCCTTGGAGGTTCCCCGGAGTGTGCCGACTGGCGTGGCGACGGGTGTGGGGCGACGGGTGTGGGGCGACGGGTGTGGTACAAGGGGCGACGGGTGTGGTACAAGGGGCGACGGGTGTGGTACAAGGGGGATAAGGAGGAGAAGAGCAGAATAGTAATTTTTCTTTTAAGAACCAACAACCAACCACCAACCCCTTCTCTTTGACGCTCGTTGGGACGCTCGAGTACTCGAAGGGCGCTTCGCGATCGCTACCGCTGCGAAGATCGCTCTTACGCTCATGGGGAGCCACGGAGGCCAAGGAGGGGTCTGGTGAGTGTGCTTTCGTGGCGTGGAAACCACGGCAGTTCCTTACTGTCGGCGAAGCCGCCCAACGGACTGCCTCCCCTTTGAGTGCTGGGGAACCACCAACAACCAACCACCAACCACCAACAACCAACAACCAACCACCAACAACCAACGACCCTTCGGGAGAACCAGTTACCTGCGCGAGTGTACCCTCCCGCAGTACGCGCTTCACCACCAACCACCAACAACCAACCACTAACTAATGACTAAATAACTAATTACTAATGCTCTATTTGTGACGTCTTTTGAGAAAATCATGTAAGACAAGCGCCACAAAAGCGCTGATGGATGGCGCGAAAGGGAATCAATAAGATGTCAGAGAATTTTAGAAGTAAGGTTGTGACGCAAGGGGTGCAGCGATCGCCTAATCGCGCGATGCTGCGTGCAGTCGGTTTTAAAGATGAGGATTTCACTAAAGCCATTGTTGGTATTGCCAATGGCTACAGTACGATCACGCCCTGCAATATGGGCATTAACCAATTGGCACAAAGGGCTGAAGCTGGTGTTCGCGATACTGGGGCGATGCCGCAAATGTTTGGTACTATTACCATTAGCGATGGTATTTCGATGGGTACTGAGGGAATGAAATATTCTCTGGTGTCGCGAGAAGTAATCGCTGATTCGATTGAAACGGCTTGCACCGGACAAAGTATGGATGGTGTTTTAGCTATTGGCGGTTGCGATAAAAATATGCCTGGGGCAATGATTGCGATCGCTCGCATGAATATTCCGGCTATTTTTGTTTATGGCGGTACTATCAAACCCGGACACTACAACGGTAAGGATTTAACTGTTGTCAGTTCTTTTGAAGCTGTGGGTCAATACAGCGCTGGTAAAATTGACGATAATGAACTTTTAGAAGTTGAACGTCGCGCTTGTCCCGGTGCTGGTTCCTGCGGGGGAATGTTCACGGCTAATACCATGTCTTCTGCTTTTGAAGCGATGGGGATGAGTTTGCCCTATTCTTCAACAATGGCGGCGGAAGATGCAGAAAAAGCCGATAGCACGGAAAAATCAGCACATGTTTTAGTAGAAGCGATTCGCAAACAACTTTTGCCCCGTCAAATTATCACTCGCAAATCTATAGAAAATGCGATTTCTGTAATTATGGCGGTGGGCGGTTCCACAAATGCAGTTTTACATTTTTTGGCGATCGCTCACACTGCGGGCATCGAACTTACTATAGACGACTTTGAAACTATCCGCGCTCGCGTTCCTGTTTTGTGCGATTTAAAACCCAGCGGGCGGTATGTTGCTACGGATTTACACAAGGCTGGTGGCATTCCCCAAGTGATGAAAATGCTACTTGCTCATGGGTTAGTCCACGGTGATTGTCTGACAATCTCCGGGCAAACAGTGGCAGAAGTCTTGGCAGATATACCTGAGGAACCATCCACCGAGCAAGATGTTATTCGTCCCTGGAATAACCCCATGTATCAACAAGGACATTTGGCTATCCTGAAAGGGAATCTGGCAATGGAGGGTGCAGTAGCAAAAATTACTGGTGTGAAGAAACCAGTAATTAGTGGTCCCGCCCGCGTGTTTGAGTCTGAGGAAGAGTGCTTGGATGCGATTTTGGCGAAGAAAATCAACCCTGGCGATGTTATTGTCATTCGTTACGAAGGACCGAAAGGTGGTCCGGGGATGCGGGAAATGCTAGCGCCGACTTCGGCTATTATTGGTGCTGGTTTGGGTGATTCTGTTGGGTTAATTACCGACGGACGGTTTTCTGGCGGTACTTATGGAATGGTCGTTGGTCATGTTGCCCCAGAAGCTGCAGTTGGAGGTACTATAGCTTTGGTAGAAGAAGGCGATCGCATTACAATTGATGCCAATGCTCGTCTGTTGCAGTTGGAAATATCTGATGCAGAATTAGCCGGTCGGCGTGCAAATTGGAAGCCCAAACCACCGCGTTATACGACTGGTATTCTGGGAAAATATGCTAAGTTGGTTTCTTCTAGCAGTCTTGGTGCGGTAACTGATTTGGATTTGTTTCCAAATTAGTCATTAGTCATTAGTCATTAGACCGAGAAGTGGAAATTAATTCTGCGTTGTCCGAAATACGACTGTAGGGACAATTCATGAATAGTCCCTACGTCTTTTCCACTTCTCGGTCTATTAGTCATTAGTCCAAAAGTTTTTGACTCTTGACTTTTGACTTTTGACTGTGGAAATACGGAATTTTTGTTGAGCAGCGGTACTTTTTAAACCCAAATCTTTCAGGATATTCATAGCAGCAATTTCACCAGTACTACAACCGCCTTCCATATAGCCTTGCGCTTCTTGAGAACAGTGTTCGCCAGCAAAAAACAGATTACCTACAGTTTCTTCTGCTACTCCATTTATACCAGTTACTTGTCCGACTAAATAGCAGGAATAAGAACCTCTTGTATACTCTTCGCCAGTCCAATAGGCGCGGATGGCTTCACCTTGACGGAGGTTACTAATTCCTGGGAAAATTTTTTCTAGTTGCGGTAAAAGAATTTGGGCTTGAGATTCGGCTGAACCTTTACCCAAAGATAAACCATGTTGACCGCCTGTATAGTCAGTAATTACGCCACTGGAACCGGGTTGGCTGCGAGTTGCTTCCCAAGTATTTTGAAAGCCTGTATCTGTAAAAATTGCTGCTGTTGCGCTATATT
Source organism: Heteroscytonema crispum UTEX LB 1556 (assembly GCA_044006015.1). Taxonomy (GTDB): domain Bacteria; phylum Cyanobacteriota; class Cyanobacteriia; order Cyanobacteriales; family Nostocaceae; genus Heteroscytonema; species Heteroscytonema crispum. Next base: position 113,864 of record JBIPDF010000011.1, on the reverse strand, counting down.
GAGTGCGCCATATTCTTTGTGTATAGGCAGTAATTAATTTAGAATTTGTACCGTAGCCTAATTGTGCGATCGCTTTTTGTTTGATTGGTGGTAAGTTGACATTTAAAGACACTAAGCGCAAAGTACTAAAGGGTAATGTTAGTAAAATCCGCTCATAAGTTCGTTGAAAGGTTCTAGCGTCAGACCTGAAACTAACTCGATAGCGATTATCGGGACGGATGCTAATAGCTTCTAATGCCGTATCAGTTTCAATAAAATTTGCTAAGGACTTAGCTAATAAACGCGGTACTTGGTCATTACCACCAACAATTTGATAACGTTCATCACTTGTTCCATAAACTTCAAATTTATCGGTGTCTGTACTAATTAGATATATCAAATTAAAACAAGATAGTTCTTCAGGTTCTCGACCAATTTCAGTAGTGTAAGCAACCCGCAGCATTTGTTTGAGAATTGGATTAATCTCAGCTTGCTCTAAATATTGTGCAAGGGAGGTATTATCTAACTTTAATGCAGCTTGGTTGTGAAAACGATAATTTATCGGTTCATTCCCAAGAAAAGCTAAATCTTGTTCAATTTTTTTGGCTAAAGGAATAAAGTAATTAATAATTTCTTTTTCAGGAATTTTGCGACCTTGAAAAAACCATGTTTCCTGTAACAAACCCTTATCAGCTTCTCGCAAATCAGTTGTTGTTAAACCAAGTTCTTTAGCAAGCGATCGCAAGTAGGTATGATCCGTATCGATGAATTCTCCACCCAAGTCTACAGTAATAGAAGTACCCGCGACGTTAGACAAACTACGCATTCGACCACCAACACGATTTCTCGCCTCAATGATGTCTACAGGAACCCCAGCCTGATAGAGGCGATAAGCTGCTGTTAATCCTGCAATTCCCGCACCTACTACCAACACTTTAGGAATTGTGGCAAAAGCGACAGAATCACCTTTACCATGCCATGTAGCTGTAGTTATAGCAGTTGCTAATCCCAAACCTCCATAAAGTAGACGGCGGCGAGTAGTTTTTTGTTGGAAAATATCAATTAGCTCGTCTGTAGGAATGCCAGTTTTTATTGATGCTTTGGCAATTTTATAAGCCCGTTGCAATGATATCATCAATGCAGACCTAGCCATAAATTATACCTCTAACTTTTGATAGTATTTCTCTAATTATCTCTACTTAGAGAACATCATTATTTTGTGCTATTTATTATAAATTTTTAGAAAAAAATTATAATTATTTTTTTCAATATCTTCAATAGTCAACCAAACAAAACACAGAAGCTGCATAGAGTGCGTAAAGCCGTTCCGGCATACAATAAAAGGCGAGAGTATGGCAGTGGTTGGTGGTGAAGCGCGTACTGCGGGAGGGTACACTCGCGCAGGTAACTGGTTCTCCCGAAGGGTCGTTGGTGGTGAAGGGGCGCTCAAAGGTAGGGTTTCCCGACCCAGGCGACTGGTGGAGCGCTTCGCGGTAGCGATAGCGAAGCGCCCTTCGAGTAATCGAGCGTCCCAACGAGCCTCACCCCGCAGGGGTTGGTGGTTGGTGAAGGGGCGCTTGCGTCTGCAGTCGGGAAGATTCCCCCCGGTGAGCTTCGCGCCCTTGTTAGGGGAGCCACTGCGGTCTTGGGATCTCCCCAAGTGGAGCATTGGATGTAACGCGAGCTGTGTTACCCCAGATGCGGCGACAACATAGCGGTCATATTCTCAACCTTTCATCGGTGGGTGGCTTGGTGTCCTTTCCCGGTGCAGGTATCTATTGCAGCACTAAGTTTGCTTTAGAAGGCATATCTGAAGCGCTGGCGCAGGAAGTTGCACCGCTGGGAATCAAAGTCACCATCGTTGAGCCGGGAGCTTTCCGTACTGATTTTAATGGGCGTTCTTTGGTAATGACCGATACCCAAATCGAAGACTATGAACCTGTAGTTGGTGGCTTCCGTCAGTGGTTGCAGGATATGGATGGCAAACAACCGGGAGATCCGGTGAAAGCCGCTGAAGCGATGATTCAGGCTGTTGATAGTGAAAATCCACCGCTGAGATTGGCGCTAGGTGCAGATGCAGTGAGCGCGATCGCCTCGAAATTATCTTCAGTAAAAACCGAATTAAATGCCTGGACAGAAGTTGCTGTTAATACAGCTTTTGAAGGTGTTGAGATTGGGGCGATCGGTGGATAGCAAGCCATAGAAACGTAGGGTGGGCAATGCCCACCAATCAATTAAAAAACAATTTTGTCAATTAACAGAGAAGTAAAAATATGAACGCCAATGACAAAAAAATTGCTTTAGTTACAGGTGCAAACAAAGGTTTAGGTTTTGAAATCAGCAGACAGTTAGCAAAAAATGGAATTCGAGTAATTATCGGGGCGAGAGATGCTGTTAAAGGACAAAAAGCTGCTGATAAGTTAAAGCAAGAAGGTTTGGATGTTTATTTCCATCAGTTAGATGTCACAAATATTGAAAGCATTCGCGAAACAATTAGTTGGATTAAACAAGAATTTGGCACTTTGCACATCTTGGTAAACAATGCAGGCATCAATATAGAATATCCCGAGCAAGTTTCAATTTTTGATGTTACTGCCGATACAGTAGCGCATACCTTAGAAACAAATTTTTATGCACCTTTACAGCTTACTCAACTTGTTATTTCACTAATGAAAGAATCCGGATACGGGCGCATTGTAAATATGTCCAGCACCCTTGGTTCACTTACAGATGCTGGCGATCCGAATTCAATTTTCGCTTCTGTTCTTTCTCCAGCATATAGGATATCTAAGACAGCACTAAATTCGCTAACAGTACTCTTTGCTAGAGAACTTGGCGACACCAATATTCTGGTGAATTCTGTCTGTCCTGGTTGGGTGAAAACTGATATGGGTACTGAGGCTGCACCTTTCACGGTTGAAGAGGGCGCAGATACACCTGTTTGGTTGGCAACTTTACCAGATAATGGCCCTAATGGTGGCTATTTCTATCAGCGTCAGCCCTTGCTTTGGTAAGCAAAAAAGGATGAAGGATGAAGGGTGAAGGATGAAGGATGAAGGGTGAAGGGTGAAGGGTGAAGGATGAAGTAAGAAGAAATAAATATAAACTCATAAAGTTGGAAAGTTGGGGCGATAAAAATGTGCTTCTTTGTTGAAGGCTGCTAAAAGTTACTTTTATCGTTATTAGCCTCCGCTACAAAGCAACGCAATACTCTTTTTGGTAATGTTGCAGCAAAATCTTCATCTAGTGGCAAATGCCCAAGCAACATTCGATAATAAATTGGGCCATAAAGAATATCCATTGCCAATTCTGGATCGAGTTCTTTGTCAAATTCTCCTGTCTCTATACCTCGTTTAATCACAACTTTTGCCGCTTCCCTTCGCGGCGTCAAAAAGCGATCGCGAAAACTCTCTAACACTTCTCTATCCCCTTGTCCCTCACCCACTATCTCGCGCAAAATTCTTCCGTAATCTCCATTAAATATCTTGACAATAGATGCGAATTGTGCTTTCAAAGCCTCTGCCGCTGACTGAGTTTCCGCAAAGGAAAGTTGCGGTTGCACTTTTGCCATAAATGCATCGACAACCACCGCAGTTTTGCTCGACCACCAACGGTAAATCGTGGCTTTACCTACGCAAGCTTCTTTGGCGATCGCCTCTATTGACAATTCTCCAACGCTTTTAGTTTGCAGTAAGTTCCACGTCGCGTTGAGAATTGCTTCTTGAGATTGGTGCGATCGCGGTCTTCCCAGACAGTTTCCAGATTTTTTGCCACTCATATTCACCATTCTTCTTGCTTTTTTTAGGATAACGGAACGAAGCGTCTAAAAAAGATTTTACAATAGGCAACGTTGCGTATAAAGTAAAGATATACAGGCTGCATTTGGGAGCAGAAAGAAGATGTCAAATAAAACCAACCGCGTCTGGTTAATTACGGGTTCTTCAAGTGGATTTGGTAGAGCGTTAGCCCAAGCAGTGTTGGTTCATGGTGATTTTCTGATTGCTACAGCCCGCAAGCCAGAAGAATTACAAGACTTGATAGAGCAATATCCAGAAAAGGTCAAAGCTTTGCGTTTAGATGTGACTGACGTTAACGAAGTTAATGCAAGCATTAGCGTAGCAAAAGAAGCTTTTGGTCGCATTGATGTGTTAGTTAACAACGCTGGTTATGGTTTGATTGGGGCGTTAGAAGAAGTTAGCGACGAGCAAATTCAGCGCAATTTTGATACCAATTTATTCGGTGCAATCCACATGATGCGTGCAGTTTTGCCGATTATGCGATCGCAAAAAAGCGGACACATTATCAACATGTCTGCAATTGCAGGATTCTCTAACGAACTGGGTTTTTCCATCTACGGCGGTGCTAAGTTCGCGTTGGAAGGAGTATCGGAAGCAGTGCGGGGAGAAGTTGCACCCCTTGGGATTAAAGTCACAATCGTTGAACCAGGTCCGTTCCGTACAGATTTTATTGGGCGATCGCTTGACCGCGCCGGACAGAGTATGAATGAATACGAAGAAACTGTAGGTAAGTTCTTAAAGTTCTTGGAAAAAATTGAGGGGACTCAGCCAGGAGATCCCAAGAAAGCTGCGAATGCGATCGTTCAGGTAGTCGAATCAGAAAATCCACCATTGCGGTTGACCCTTGGGAAGTATGCTTACAGCAAGTTTCGCAAGAAAATAGAGGCGTTAACTGGGGAATTGGATGCTTGGGAAGCGGTTGCGGCGAATACCGATTTTGAATAAGAATCGCCCAGCAAATAAATTTCAGGTTTTGTAAAGACGGGTTTAAACTTTTGTGATAGCTAGATGACCGCTAACTTTAGCATTCATCGCCCGTAGACCCCGTAGACGGCTTCGGTGAAGAGTAATTTATTTGCTGGGCGATCGCGTCGCGGGTGCTTCTTGACAATCGTGCAATAGAAGACAGTCCCACCAGTCCGGGGATGTTTGATAGCGTACCACCAGAAATGCAAAAAATAGCGATCGCAAGTTTTCTTTTTAATCGTTTGAGAACGCCTGAAGATATTGCAGATGTTGTCACTTTTTTAGTTAGCGAAGAATCACGTTAGATTACAGGTCAGCATATAATTGCTAATAGACCGAGAAGTGGAAAAGACGTAGGGACAATTCATGAATTGTCTCTACGCTCGTATTTCGGGCAACGCAGAATTAATTTCCACTTCTCGGTCTAATGGAGGGGCGACAATTTGAAATTTTCTTAAACCAAAATTTCACTACTGTCTAAAACAAAACCGGGCAATACATCTTCACCAAAGATTTCCTTAGGAAATTCCAAAACCTGTGGTGATTGTCCCGGACGATAAATTTCAACTTGCTGATTTTGTGGATTGATTAACCATCCCAAACCCACACCATTATTAATATATTCCTGCATCTTTTCTCGCACTGTATTGAGTCTATCGCTTGGAGAACGCAATTCCACCACAAAATCAGGAACTAAAAGAGGAAAACTTTGACGTTCGGCGACAGAAAGCGCTTCCCAGGGTTCTAGCTTTACCCAGGAAGCATCTGGAGAACATTCCGCACCGTTGGGTAAGCGAAAACAAGTTGAGGAATCAAAGCATTTTCCTAGTTTGTTTTGTTTAGTCCAACGTCTTAACTGATAGTTAATTTCAGAATTTATATCGCCAGTTTCTCCGCCTGTGGGTGGCATAATAATTAATTCTCCCGTCGCCGTCAGTTCTAATTTAAGTTCGGGGTTGGCTTGACAGAGTTGATAAAAAGCTTCATGGGTAAGTGTTGCAATGGGGTGAGATTTAAAATTAAAGCGCTCATTAAATTTTTCTCACCGTATTTTCAACACAATGGAACTATTGTACTAGTAAAAGGGGTCAGACAATGAAAGCTTACGAACTTCAAAGTAATGCAGGTATTGATGCCTTAAAACTTGTTGAACGTCCAGATCCGCAACCTGGTCTAAATCAAGTTTTGGTGCGAGTAAAAGCAACATCTCTCAATTATCGCGATTTAATTGTAGCTCAGGGACAATACGGTTCGGGAATAAAATATCCCTTAATTCCCATGTCTGATGGTGCGGGTGAAGTTGTGGCGGTTGGCGATGGCGTGACGCGAGTTAAAATAGGCGATCGCGTGGCTGGGATTTTCTTTCAAGATTGGATTTCTGGTACATTAACCAAACAAAAAATGAAATCCGATTTGGGAGGCGGTATCGATGGAATGCTTGCTGAATATGTCGTATTACACCAAGATGGCTTGGTAATTTTACCAGACCATTTATCTGATGAAGAAGGCGCAACTTTGCCCTGTGCAGGTGTTACAGCTTGGCATGCGCTAGTAACTAAAGGTAATATCGGCAGAGGTGAAACTGTATTGTTACTCGGTACAGGCGGCGTTTCGATTTTTGCTTTGCAATTTGCCAAAATACATGGCGCGAGAGTTATTGTCACTTCCAGCAGCGATGAAAAATTGGCAAGAGTGAAAGAACTTGGTGCAGATGAAATTATTAATTATAAGAAAATTCCAGAGTGGGAAAAACGAGTTTATGAAATTAGCGATCGCACGGGTGTAGACCATATAGTAGAAGTGGGTGGTGCTGGAACTTTGCCCAAATCTTTGCAAGCAGTTCGTATTGGGGGGCGCATTAGTTTAATTGGTGTACTCACAGGAACGGGAAGTCAAATTGACCCCATGCCAATACTCTTTAAAAGTTTAACAGTTCAAGGCATTTATGTTGGTAGCCGGGAAATGTTTGAAGCGATGAATCAGGCGCTTACCCAACATCAAATTCAACCTATTATAGATAAAGTTTTTCCTTTCACAGAAGCACCGGCAGCTTACCATTATCTCAAAAGTGCTGCTCATTTTGGTAAAGTTGTAATTCAACACTAAGTTAATAGTTCATGGTTCATTGTTGATTGTTCGTTGTTCATTGTTCGTTGTTCATTGTTCATTGTTCATTGTTCATAGTTCATAATTTTTCGGCAATTAACCATTAACCATTAACCATTAACCATTAACCATTAACAATTAAAAATAGAGGACTGGACAAAAATCTTCTTAATCTCCAATCCCCAATGACCAAATACCCACAACCAACTAACCACCACCAAGCCCCAACCTCCAACCCCTCGCTTGGTCATGAATCGTTGGTAATGAATTGCACATTCCTCAACAATTGCAGGAAAAATGGGCTACTACCCCGCTAGAACATTGCTAGCATGGTATTAGTTATACTTTTACTTCAGCAGTCTTACCAACCAACTTTTCAGTATTTTCGTCGCTTTCTAGAATACCGAATTCAATCAACAACTCTTCTAATTCTTCCATTTCAATTGGTGTAGGAATGGTGAGATTTTTGTTGTCGATAATCTTCTGAGCCAAAATGCGATATTCGTTACTTTGATTGCTGTCAGGTGCGTACTCGTTAACAGTCATCCGGCGCAATTCTGCGTGTTGAACAATATTGTCGCGAGGTACATAGTGAATCATTTGGGTGTTCAAACGTTTTGCCAGGGTTTCGATTAACTCGATTTCCCGGTCAACGTTACGGCTGTTACAAATTAGACCACCCAAGCGCACGCCGCCAGTGTGAGCATATTTGAGAACACCACGAGCAATGTTGTTAGCAGCATACATCGCCATCATCTCACCAGAGGTAACGATGTAGATTTCTTGTGCTTTACCTTCACGAATAGGCATAGCAAAACCACCGCATACAACGTCGCCCAATACGTCGTAAGATACGAAATCAACGTCTTGATAAGCACCGTTTTCTTCCAAGAAGTTGATGGCGGTGATGATACCGCGACCGGCGCAACCTACACCGGGTTCTGGACCGCCAGATTCTACGCAACGTACATCGCGGAAGCCGGTCAGCATTACTTCTTCGATTTCGATGTCTTCTACAGCGCCGCGTTCAGCAGCCAATTGAAGAACGCTTGTTTGAGCTTTGCTGTGCAGCATCAAACGGGTAGAGTCAGCTTTAGGGTCGCAACCGACAATAAGGATGCGTTGACCCATTTCTGCCATAGCAGCAAGGGTATTTTGAGAGGTGGTAGATTTACCAATACCGCCTTTACCGTAGAAAGCTATTTGTCTAATTTTTTCGTCAGTAGACATAGTGAGTTTTTTCCTAGAATTCTTGTGTTGGTGGGTCTTTTTGTTGGTGTGAAACGTTCACATTTGGTGGCGAACGCACCACCGCAAACACAGTTAAAATGCAGAACATATTCAAGTGTTAGTGATTAGTTAATAATCATTAGTCATTAGTTAGGACAAATGACAAATCACAAATGATTCAATGGCTTTGATGGCAATATTGAGGATTGCCAAAAGAATCCATCGCTACTTTTTACAACAAAAGCCTAATTGTTGCTTAAATCTTGAGAATGGTTGCAGCAGTAGTTATGAAATAAGTTTTTGCTACACAACCAAAATTAAACATTCAATATGAACAGGATGTGTTGAATTCGGTGCTTCGGCGCACTATACACATCTTATATATAGAAACCGGGTTTATCAAGAAACCCGGTTTCTCGGGGTGCAACATCTAAGTTGACCTACTTAATAACCGTTCTAATTTCTATCAAATTGCCAGATTTTACTAAGAGTAGTTCTTCCCACACTCTCAGGATTATCGTATCTGGCGGGTAATACTAGCGTGCGTTAGTCAATTCTTTCTGTTTCATAGCCAGATGAATTCTCATTGACTTCAAATCGTTACAAAAGTCAAGATAGTGACTTCATCTGGTTTTATATTTCCGTTACAAAATAATGTAACAGATTGAAGTGGATTTACCAGAGTAAAACAACTATATTATTTAGCTTGCTTTAATCTATTCTTGAAGGCTTTTTGTGCTTTGACTTTTTTGATTCCTATAGTCACCATAACATAGATATTGCTAAAAAATAGAATTTGGGAAAAAGATAAAAAATTTATCTCAGACTGAAACGAAACAAATTTATTATGTAATTTCTAGCTTATTTGCGTCAAAAAAATATAGCTTATATAACTTTTGGAATTATTCTAAATGTACTAAATGTACAAAATTTCCTCCAGAAGGTTTGTAATTGCCTGTTATGAACAATCGCTCTTAGAAGAAACTAAACTACGAGCGATCGCGTGATATAATTGACTCTTATTGAGATAGTAAACGATTCAAAACTACACCGCCATTAGGTGCGATTACTAGCAAGCGAATATAACTAGGGTCATTTGGTTGATAGGCGATTTCATAGCGATAGTCACCTTTACACCAAGTATAGACTTGGCGGCGTCTATTTCCTGATGTTTTAGGCGCAGAAGATATGTAAAGAGACTTACCACTCTGAAGATTTCTTCCTGTATAGGAATATCCGCGATCGCCAATTTATCGGTCAAAACGCCTGATGGTAATGCAAATGCTTCGCCCCTACTTTCCTATTGCAACTAATCCACAGGCTTGATCAAGTGGAAGCAATTTATAAATGGAAACAAGACCGTTTTCGGAAGTGGTGGAAATACCCCCCGCCAATTATCGAAGGTGCGCGAATCGCGTTGCTGAAAACCGATCGCAAATGCGCGATCGCGGCTTTAGAACAATTTATCACTTCCAGCAAAAACGACTTCGATAACTGGAACGCCGCTTATAGTTTGGGAAAAATCTTCGATCCGGGAAATCAAATTGCGATCGCTTCGTTAGAAAAACTCGCTACCAATGTACGTCATGAAACCATCCGCTGGCAAGCCGCATACAGCCTGGGAAGAGTTGACCCAGGGAACCAAGTAGCAATTAATACTTTAATTCCGGTTATCGAGTCAACTAAGAATGAATCAACCAGGATAAAGGCTGCTTATAGTTTAGGAAAACTTGATTGTGAGAATGCGATCGCGCTTTCCACCTGAATGAAAATTGCCGAATCAGCAATAGATATATCCCAACAGCGACAAGCAGGATTAATTTTGCCGTCATCATCCTCGACTTCGATGCGGACAACAGCTTTACCAGTAACGATGATATTAGACATGGTGTATCTCCTATGTTTACGTGTTTTGACTTGTGAGCAAATACTTCAGGTCAAATAGTAAAATGATACATTTTTACTATTGCGGAGCTCACTTAAGTGGAAGTGAGGCATCAAATATTACTTATTTGCCGAGTTAAGTCAGAATTGTTCGTCCTCGCCGTGGCTTGCAGGTCGCACGTTTGCGATCGCTTGCTTTGCAATACTCCGCCAGTTGCTATCCTCGCTGTATTTGTTCAAGATTAGCTGCCCACCAGCAAACACGCGGGCGAACAATACCTTATCGTCGTTGCCAGCCTGCGGACTAACAGTGATGGGCGTGGTTGATATTGGGTCGGACTTTGTTTTTGTAGACGCGATTTTAATCGTACGCTAGTTCTCCGGAGATTTTAGATTGTTCAATTTAAATCTAAAATCTAAAATCCAAAATCTCAAATCTAAAATTGCTCAACTCAACCGCTGACGCAACCACAAACCCAACAACGGCAAAGCCAACTTATAACCTTGTTCGGCACCATAAATCAAACCTTTCTGCTGTAACCCCGTTAAAGCACCTTGCAAACTTCCACCCCGCGATAAACCATGTTTTTGAATATACTCTTTCTTTTGCGGTTTATCTGTCGGATCTAAAGCCAAACTTTCTAACAAATGCACCTGATTTGACGGAAGTAACATTAACAAAGACTCAAAAGTCATAGACAAATCTTTGAGCAATCCTTCAATTGCTTGTTCTACTTCTTCTTCAGTAATTAACCCATCAAGACGGCGTAAATTTTGCAGGCGGCGAATTAGTGACCTAGCATCGCCAATGTGTCCCTGTACGGCATCTAAAAATAGTTGCAAAGCTTTAGAATGCACATTAAATGTTAATCCTTCGGCGTGTAAAATCTGCCTTGCCCACACTGCTAAAACCTCGGAAGCTAAAGGCGCTAATTGTACAGTTTCTAAAGGATAGATAGACTCATCTGACTGATGAATTGTCTCGGCAATTGTTGCGATTAAAACATAACTTACATGAGTGTGCGCTTTGATTTCTCGTCTTAATGTCGCCTCCCACAAACCATTGCGATCCCATGAGCGAATGTGGGGAAAACTCTGCAAAATCAACACCAAGCGCTGATTCTGAGTCTCAACCAAAATTTGTGGCAAATGAATCACCATTTCAAAAGCTTGCCATACCTGCTTTTGATTGAGCGATCGCAATAACTTTAATTTTCCCTCTGGGTTGCATGCAAAAAACTCCCCAGCAGTTGTTGCTACCCAATATCGCAGCATTGCCGGTTCAAAGTTTTGATTAATCGCCTCGCACAATAATTGCACAAAACGCTCACCATCAGTGGCGCGGATGCAATCCACCTCCAGCAGCAGCGCCCCCACTTCTAACGCTGCACTCCGCACTAAGGTTCGTCGCCCACTACCAGGAACTCCCGCAATTAACAAGTCGCCGTCTTGTGCCAAAACTTCGACTATCCGCTGAAATTGCGCCGATCGCCCAACTAACTGCAAAGGAGTATACAAATCAACATTCACGCGCCTTTTGCCTTCCGATTTCATTCCTATTTGTTCAGCGACAGCATATAGCTCCATCTCCACCAAGCATAGACGGAAACTACAACCATTGATAGAGACTATAGTCCTCATCGCAAATCTCTAGTGTCTTTAACCTTTGGGCACGAGGAACTAGTGCTATGTTAAGAATAACACTCTCTCACAGGTATCTGCCATGACTCAAACAATATCTCCGATCGCACCGAAAGAAAAGCCGTCAACCTTGTGGCACTCGATGGAAATTGAGCAAGCGATAAACTTGCTACAAAGCGATCGAGAGAGAGGTTTGAGTGGCGCTCAAATCAAGCAGGCGTTGGCGCGTTTTGGGGCGAATGAACTCACAGCCAAGAAAGGACAACCTTGGTGGATAAAGTTCTTGCTGCAATTTAACCAGCCACTATTGATAATTTTGTTGTGTGCGGGTTTAGTCAAAGCATTATCCGGCAGTTTGGTGAATGCTGGGGTAATTTGGGGTGTAACCACCACCAACGCCATCATTGGATTTGTGCAAGAATCAAAAGCTGAAGGAGCGATCGCAGCTTTAGCCCAAGCCATCACTACAGAAGCAGTACTTATCCGCGATGGTCAAAAAATTCGCGTACCCTCCAAAGACTTAGTACCTGGAGACATTGTATTGCTGACATCCGGCGATAAAGTACCAGCAGATTTACGGTTAATTCAAGTACGAAATTTACAAGTTGATGAATCCGCCCTGACTGGCGAATCAGTAGCCGTAGAAAAAAATATTTCCACCCTCAAGCCAGAAGCAGCATTAGCCGAACGGAAAAACATGGCTTATGCAGGCGGTTTCGTCACTTTTGGACAAGCAACAGGTATCGTTGTCGCCACAGGGAACAACACCGAAACCGGTCGCATTTCCCAGTTAATGCAGCAGCATGTTGACATTTCCACCCCATTAACTCGGAAATTCAACAAATTCAGTCAAAATTGGCTGTATATGGTGTTGGCGCTGGCAACCCTCTGCTTTGTCGTCGGATTAAGCTTCCGGGGCTTTCAAGAAGCATTGGAAGCAGCCGTAACCTTAACAGTCAGCGCCATTCCCGAAGGATTACCCGCAGTAGTTACAGTGACATTAGCAATCGGTGTTTCCCGCATGGCAAAGCGGAATGCAATTATCCGCAAACTGCCAGCAGTGGAAACCTTGGGTAGTGCGACCGTCATTTGTTCTGATAAAACCGGCACATTGACCGAAAACCAGATGACGGTGCAGTCGATTTATGCCGGCGGTCATCAATATACAGTCAGTGGTGTGGGTTATGCGCCGGAAGGGGAAATTTTGATAGATGACAAACCTGCTGACTTGAACACCGCCAAAGGTTTGCAGGAATGTCTCATCGCCGGATTATTGTGCAACGACTCCCATATAGAAAAGAAAGATGGTAGATGGGTAGTGATGGGAGATCCTACCGAAGGGGCGTTGATTGTATCTGCGAACAAAGCGGGTTTCAATCAATCTAGCCTAGCCAAGCAAATGCCAAAACTGGATGGGATTCCTTTTGAATCAGATTATCAGTACATGGCGACTTTGCACGAAACTGCTAGGGGTAAAACTATATACGTCAAAGGTTCCGTAGAAGCAATCATCAAACGCTGTAGCGGAATGTTGAATACCGAAGGACAAGCGCGTCCCTTGGATTGTGTAGAAACATTACGGCAAACAACCATCGAAAGAGAAGTGTCAATTATGGCACGGCAAGGCTTGCGGGTATTAGCTTTAGCGAAAAAGCCCGTACCAAATCAGCAAAATTCCGTAGACCATGCAGATATTGAAACCGGGTTGATTTTCTTAGGATTGCAGGGGATGATTGACCCGCCCCGCGAAAGTGCGATTAAAGCAGTGCAAGCCTGTCAGCAAGCGGGAATTCAGGTAAAAATGATAACAGGGGACCATGCGATGACAGCACAAGCGATCGCGCGTCGCATGGGAATCAACAAAAACGGTTCAGTTCTGGCTTTTACTGGTACGGAACTGGCACAAATGGATAAAGTAGAATTGGCGCATGTGGCAGAAGAGGGTGTAGTATTCGCCCGTGTTGCACCAGAACAAAAACTGCGTCTCGTCGAAGCATTGCAATCAAAAGGCGAAATAGTGGCGATGACGGGGGATGGCGTCAACGACGCACCCGCCTTAAAACAAGCAGACATCGGTATTGCGATGGGCAGTGCTGGTACAGAAGTAGCCAAAGAAGCATCGGATATGCTGCTTACCGATGATAACTTTGCCTCTATTGAAGCAGCAGTTGAAGAAGGGCGTGCAGTTTATAAGAATCTTTTGAAAGCGATTTATTTTATTCTCCCGGTCAACGGTGGGGAATCAATGACAATTTTATTAAGCACATTATTAGCGAGAGACTTGCCGATTTTATCTCTACAAGTTCTCTGGTTAAACATGCTGAATTCCATCACCATGACAGTGCCCTTAGCCTTTGAACCCAAGGCACGAAACGTGATGAAACAAGCACCGCGTCATCCCAACGAACCATTGCTTTCAAGAAGTCGGATTCAGCGGATTTTAGCAATCTCTCTGTTTAACTGGATTGTGATATTTGGGGTTTTTGAATATATTCGCCAAACAACAGGCGATTTAAATTTAGCTAGAACAATGGCGATTAACTCACTCATTGTAGGACGTATCTTTTATCTATTAAGCATTAGCCAGTTAGTGCCGAACTTGATTGCAAAAATGGACGGAACAATTCAAGAAAACGTCGATATTCCGGCGATTGGATTTGGGATTTTGGGAGCGATCGCACTCCAATTTGTTTTCTCTTATGTGCCGTTAATTAATGATGTATTTTCTACAGCGCCTTTGAGTTTTCAACAATGGTTGTTCTGTTTGGGCGTGGGTTCACCGATGATTGTGTGGTCGGCGATCGTGAATAAGATTGACCCACCGAACTAATGATTTTTGAGATTTCGCTGCAACGAGTAGGGTGGGCATTGCCCACCTTTTTTTATTTAACCGCACGCCCGCGCACCAGAGCGCGGAGAGAGGGCATAGAGCAATGCTCAATTAGAGGGTGTTTGAAAAGTTTTGAATGGTCAAATTTTATGCTAATCGCCTCACCATGATCCGGATCATGGCAAGATAAATAAAAGTCTCTGATGTTTCGGGTAGAAGTTCGTAATCTCTAACCAATCGGCGACACCCCATCAGCCAGCCGAAAGTGCGCTCCACCACCCATCGCTTTTTGAGCAAGACAAACCCCTTAGTTTGCTCTGGTCGCAGCCCCACCTGCACAATCCAACGGCAAGTGTCCATCACCCACATCATGAAGGCTGGACCATCAAAACCGCCATCAGTCCAAATGGTCGTCAAGCGAGAAACCTTATGACCCATTTCTTTGAGGCGCTTGAGCACTTGTTTACCACCTGAGCGCTCTGGCACATTGGCGGCGGTGACCAACACCCGCAGCACTAATCCCAACGTATCAACGGTCATAAACCGCTTGCGTCCTTTAATTTTCTTGCCTGTATCAAAACCAACGGATTGACTCACCATCGCTGCACTTTTGACACTTTGACTATCGATGATGGCTTCTGACGGACTTGGATGGCGTTCTTCTTCGATTCTTGTCCATTCTCGCAGATTATCATGAATTTTCATCCAAGTTCCATCCCTGCGCCAGTTACGAAAGTACGTGTATACAGTTTGCCAAGCGGGAAAGTCCCCTGGTAGCGCTCGCCATCGCACCCCTTCTACCAAAATGTAAAAAATCGCGTTAATGACATACCAAATATCGACTTCACGCTTACGTCCACCTTTTTTTGCTTCTGGAATCATCTCACTGAGAAATTGATATTGGGCATCGGTCAAATTACTGGGGTATGCTTTACTCATGCTACTCTCTCGGTGCTGTGTTCTTTCTATTCACAGCTTATACTGAGAGAGCTTTTTTACTGCATTCCCGACTTTTCAAACATCCTCTCAGATTTAAAAGTAGACTCAGCGGGTATTGTGTTTATTACCTCAGGTAGCGATGCTGGGGATGATGGTCCATTTGAATCTGCTGTATATATTGCGGGTTTTTTGGGTTTGCGCGGTAACAAAATTGCATTTAAACAGAATTCGCAAATGATTCCCTTATATCGTTTTAATTATCACAAAATAGAAGGAATTGAACTTGTTTCAGCTGCCAAAGGCGGCGTCATTGTCGGTACAGATGATGAAACTATGGGTTCATCTATATATATGGTTGGTGAAAGTAACTGATTTTAGTTATTAGTTGGTAGTTGGTAGTTGGTAGTTGGTAGTTGGTTGTTGCTCTCGTTCCCATGCAGAGCATGGGAATACAATTATAGGAGGCTCTGCCTCCATAAAAACGAGGCAGAGCCTCGTAAGAAGGCATTCCCAGTCGGAGACTGGGAACGAGAAAAATGGGAACGAGAAATAAACGAGAAATAAGGGGAAATACGAAAGAGAAATACGAGAAAATAAATGCGATTATTTTACACGTTAAATCGGAATAACATTACATCGCCTTCTTGCACAATGTACTCTTTTCCTTCACTGCGAACTAATCCTTTTTCCTTGGCAACATTCATCGAACCTGCTGTTACTAAATCATTATAAGCAACAGTTTCAGCACGAATAAATCCCCGTTCAAAATCAGAGTGAATTACACCTGCAGCTTGGGGTGCAGACATTCCAGCATGAATCGTCCAAGCGCGGGTTTCTTTCTCTCCAGAAGTGAAATAAGTCCGCAAACCTAAAAGCTCGTAAGTTGCACGAATCAAAGATTTTAAACCGCCTTCTTCTACACCCAATGATGCCAGAAAATCGGCTCTATCTTCCTGTGGTAAATCAATTAATTCCGATTCCACTTGCGCCGAAACTACGACAACTTGAGCATTTTCTTGCCCTGCAATTTGCCGCACCTGTTCTACAAATACATTACCCGTTGCCAAGTCTTCTTCAGACACATTGGCGGCATAAATAATCGGTTTACCAGTCAGCAATCCGAGTCCCTTTAACATCTCGGATTCTTCTTGAGTTAAATCAACTTGTCGAGCCGATTTACCTTCATTTAATGCCGCAGCTAACCTCTCCAAAACTGCTAATTCAGCCTGTCCTTCTTTGCTAGTACGAGCTTGTTTGCGAGTGCGTTCAATTCGGCGTTCGATTTGTGATAAATCCGCCAAACCTAACTCTAAATTAATGATTTCAATATCTCGCGCCGGGTCAACCGAACCAGCAACGTGAATAATATCATCATTTTCAAAACAACGCACCACATGAACGATCGCATCAACTTCTCGAATGTGAGAGAGAAATTGATTTCCCATCCCCTCACCCTTACTTGCACCCTTAATTAAACCAGCAATATCGACAAATTCCACCTGTGCCGGGATAATCTTTTTAGCAGATGAAATCTTTGCCAAAACATTTAAACGCTCATCTGGCACAGATACAATACCGACATTCGGATCTTTCGTACAGAAAGGGAAATTAGCGGCTTCCGCCTTTGCATTTTCAACCAAAGCATTAAATAAAGTAGATTTCCCCACGTTGGGAAGTCCAACAATCCCGGCTCTTAGCATTTTGGATTTTAGATTTGAGAATTTAGATTCAGACGAAACTAATTTTAGACCGGTTCAGGAATAGTTTGGGGAATTGGTGCAGGAACCGTCTGGGGAATTGGCGCAGGTACTGGTTCCGGTACAGGATCTGGTATCGGTTGGGGAATCGTTGGTCCGGGTGAAGGTTCCGGACTCGGTAACGGATTCGGTTCCGGAGTTGGTATTTGTGGTTCGGGTATAGAAATCGCAAAGGGATTAATCATGCTAAGTCTACTTAAATTATTCGACTTTTCCAACCTAGATGACAACCAACGCCGCCGACATCTGCCGAAGGAGAGGGGGGGACAAGGGAGAGGGGGGGAGGGGGAGAGGGGGAGACAAGGGGGAAAAATAATCAATTGGTTGATGATTGAGTTGGGATTGCGATATTATCTGTTCTTTCTTCGTGTCCTTCGTGCCTTCGTGGTTAAATGCTTAATCAAAACCATACACCTTTATTAGACACCCTCAAAACCTGTAGCGATCGCCTTCACACACCCTTCTACACCCCCGGACACAAACGCGGTGCAGGAATTTCCCCACCCTTAGCTGAATATTTCGGCAAAGCTGTATTTCGCGCCGATTTACCAGAATTAACTCAACTTGACAACCTCTTCGCACCAAGCGGCGTTATCCAACAAGCACAACAACTCGCCGCTGAAACATTTGGTGCAGCACAAACTTGGTTTCTTGTCAATGGTTCCACATGTGGAATTGAAGCAGCAATTCTGGCAACTTGCGGTATGGGCGATAAAATCATTTTGCCGCGAAATGTTCATTCTTCAGCGATCGCCGGTTTAATTCTCTCCGGTGCGATGCCGATTTTTATCAATCCTGAATACGACCCAGTTTTAGATATCGCCCACAGTATCACGCCCAGCGCCCTAGCAGCAGCACTACAAAACCATCCCGACGCCAAAGCGGTGATGATAGTCTATCCCACATATTACGGCGTTTGTGGAGATATCAAAGCGATCGCTCAAATTACCCATCAATACAATATCCCTTTATTGGTAGACGAAGCCCACGGCGCACACTTTGCCTTTCATCCAGAATTACCCATCCCAGCTTTAGCCGCAGATGCCGATTTAAGCGTACAATCAATTCACAAAACCCTTGGTGCCATGACACAAGCATCAATGTTGCACATTCAAGGGAATTTAATAGATAGCGATCGCATTAGTAAAGCTTTGCAATTAGTTCAATCTACCAGCCCCAGTTATATACTTTTAGCTTCCCTGGATGCAGCCCGCCAGCAAATGGCTGTACGCGGCAAAGAATTAATGTCTCACACCTTGCAACTTGCAGAGGAAGCCAGAACCCGCATCAACCAAATCCCCGGTTTATCGGTTTTCAACTTCCCCCCCTCCCCCCCTCTCCCCCTCCCCCCCTCCTCCTGCGTAACTTTAGACAAAACCCGATTAACCGTCACCGTCTCAAACTTGGGTATAACCGGCTTTGCAGCAGAAGAAATTCTGGATGCAAAATTAGGCGTAACTGCCGAATTAGCATCACTGCAAAATGTGACTTTTATCATCAGCTTGGGCAACACCCAAGAGGATATTGAACAATTAGTGCAAGCTTTCACCACCCTTGCCAAAATAACCCCCGCAAGCGAAGAACAGGAGTTGAAAAAGTACAATCTTGTGTGGGATAATTTTGTTAATGTGGGGGATGCTGTGCGGATGTCGCCCCGTGAAGCTTTTTTTGCAGTTACAGAAACATTACCTTTAGAAAAAACGCGCTACAGCATTTCATCTGAAATAGTTTGTCCCTACCCGCCAGGAATTCCCGTGTTAATGCCGGGAGAAGTTATCACCGAAACGGCTTTAGATTATTTGCGACAAGTTCAGACAATGGGTGGTTTTATTAGCGGTTGTGCGGACGTTAGCCTAAATACGCTCAAGGTTGTCAAGGCTCAAGAAATTTAGCCGCTTGAACAAACCGAAGCGTTTGCGGAGCTATAACATCTAAGCAAGTGCCTTCCGTAACGCTGCAAGCTGTTTCGGCACAATTCGATAATAAACCCAAGTTCCACGTCGCTCGTTTTCTAGCAAACCCGCTTCATACATGACTTTAAGATGATGACTCACTGTTGGTTGCAGAAGCGAGCGATCGCCTCCAGCAAGCCGATTTAACAGTCAAGGCTGAAAACCAGACAACTTGCTGCTATGCCTTGCAAGATAAAGTTTGGGTTACAGATCCAGACGGTGATGATTGGGAGGTTTATACGGTTCTGAAAGATTCAGCTACATTCGTTTGTGGAAGTTCTCAGGCAACTACATCCCTTGTTCGTAGCTGAACTAAGTATTAAAATGCGATCGCATCCAATTCCATAACTTACTGTGCGATCGCTACTTGTTTTTCTTCAATTATCTCGTAGCCGTGATTCTTGAGAAGTTCAATCGCTTGATCAATCAAATTTACACCTTGCTGCACCGTTTCCACCAAACTTAATTTTCCGCGCAAATCAGCCGCACCGACGAAACCTTTAGCATACCAAGTCATGTGCTTTCGGGCTTGACGCACACCCCTGTCACCCTTGTAATCATACAAAGCTTGTAAATGTTCCCTCGCACATTCCAATTTTTGAATTGGTGTTGGTAGCGCTAACAATTCCCCAGTTTTCAGGAAATAATCAACTTCTCCCACCAAAAACGGATAACCCAAAGTTCCCCGCGAACACATTATCCCATCAGCACCGGTTTGTTCCAAACAACGTACCGCCGCTTCCACAGAAAAAATATCTCCATTACCAATCACCGGGATAGAAAGAATTTCCTTTACCCGTGCAATCCATTCCCAGCGTGCATTGCCATTGTACCCTTGGGCGCGAGTGCGTCCGTGTACCGTAATCATTTGTGCGCCTGCGTCTTCCATCCGCTTGGCAAAATCAAGAATCGTGATTTCTTTGTCATTCCAACCAATACGGGTTTTAACTGTCACAGGTACGTTAACAGCCTTTACCACTGAGCGAACTATAGCCTCAGCCACTTCCGGCTGTCGCAACAGTGAAGAGCCACCACCATTTTTGGTAATTTTATTTACCGGACATCCCATATTAATATCAACAGTATCAGCGCCTTCTTCAACCGCCTTTATCGCCGCTTCTGCCAGAAAATCCGGACGGCAATCAAAAAGTTGAATGCTGATTGGTCGTTCATTGGGGTCTACCTCCATAATTTTCGGTAACTGCTTGACATAATGCAACCCCGTAGCGTTAACCATTTCGGTATACATCATCGACTCTGGGGCGTAGCGACGCACCAAACGGCGAAACACCATATCGGTTACCCCAGACAAAGGCGACTGGAGAACCCGGCTTTTTACCTCAAAAGAGCCGATTTTTAAAGGTGTGGAAAGTCTAGCTTTCAGACTGGGAGATAGTGTAAACATACAATCCTAAATTGAGTTTTGAAATATTAGCGTCTTTTTGCAGCAGAGAATTGCTTAGGACTGCTATTGAAGTATATTGCGGCAATCTAGCTTTTCTATTCTAAAAGCGATCGCTTGCTACTATAGCAGTCCTAAATCATTCGTGAGAAACCGGACTTCTGAGGCTTTTTATTTTTCACAAATCTTCCTTTAGACTGCTACAAGTAATTCACCACGCAAACATTAAACTTCTTCCAAAAGTCGGGAAAAGCATAAGGAGTATCCCGGTCTGGATTAACCAATGCAGCCTCAAGACGGTCGCAAGACATTCATCCCAACCACGGCTGATAAATTCCTCTGGTGTATTAATGCCGGGACGCTGCCACAGAGAACCAAGCCAATCGCCGTGGTAAACTAAACGTTGGCTGAGAGCATAAGCACGCAATCCTTGAAGTTAACCCTTGCCAATCGCCTCCATTAAAAAGGTCAGCGATCGCATATGCTGTCAAATCTGAAGCCGCCAGTGCTGTCCGATGACCGTGAGTTAATGCAGCTTGAAATTGGGCGATCGCCCAAAGTTGTTCCCCCAATGGCAACAACCCCACAGGCGCAACCCGCATGTTAGCGCCGCAACCCTTCGAGTTTTCCACAGTCGCTTTGTACCAAGTCATACCAGCTTTGAAATTTAAACAAGCTCGCAAACAAGTTCTACCAGGGGCACGATTATTATCTGGACTTTGCAACCACTCAACAAAAGCACGTATTAAAGGCTTTTCCAGACTTTGGGCAGTTAAGCTTGAACCGCCAGCTTCGACAAGTGCCTTGCCCACCGCTAAAGTCATCTGCGTATCATCGGTGACTCTAGCCGGATTGCCGATGATTTCTGACAGTCCATTTGGAGGAAAGCGATCGCGGATTTCGTCAAAGAGCAAAAACTCGGTTAGCGCACCCAACGCATCGCCAAAAGCAAGCCCAAATAAACATCCCGAAGCACGACGCATAACCATGATTGTTCCGCTTCATCAAAGGAGCGAAAAACTGCGGTGCCTCATTACAAGTTAACGGGTTTACAGCCAACGTTGTTGACGTAAGATGCCCCGCTGACTACTGGTATACCATGCATCACAATCTTTCATGGGGCATCGATGGTCGGCTGGCAGATTTTTCTAGGTTTTTACCCAACCCGATCGGCTTTTAGTTCCTTATTACATTATGTACTACAAAAGCAATACATATAGCTCAATATCCGGGATTAAACCGAATATTTAAGCGATGTTGAGTTGTATTTACGAATTCTCTACTTGAAGCTGCGGATTAAAAGACGGCAAACACCACTCTTGTGTTACGGTTCACCCTAATTACTCGCAGTATTAATTCTCATACATTAGACGAAGTGAAAGCAAATTAATCGATGAGCCAACTAGACAAAGCATGAAGCATAACCGTCCAACCTCGGTTCGGGAAACCACCCTTCATGGACAGGCTACACAGGCTCAGTATATATATCAGCATAGTCTGGGGTTTTCACCCTAGAAAAGCCAAAAAAAAGGTATTCATGCTGAACTGGCTGCTTTCTAAGACCCAGTTGGTTCAAAATTTAGTCCTTTATACTCCCATTCATTCATTTGTAGTTATACGGAGCCAGCGCTTAAAATGGCAAAAGTAGTTGGAATTGACTTAGGTACGACAAACTCCTGCGTGGCAGTGATGGAAGGTGGTAAGCCCACGGTTATTGCCAATGCGGAAGGTTTTCGGACAACGCCTTCAGTAGTTGCTTTTGCAAAAAATGGCGATCGCTTGGTCGGTCAAATTGCTAAACGCCAAGCGGTAATGAACCCCGAAAACACTTTTTATTCTGTAAAACGCTTTATCGGACGTCGCTTTGAAGAAGTTAGCAATGAAGCTACAGAAGTTTCTTACAAAGTCCTTAGCAGTGGCGGTAACGTCAAACTAGATTGTCCCGGACTTGGCAAACAATTTGCCCCGGAAGAAATTTCCGCACAAGTTTTGCGTAAACTAGTCGAAGACGCTAGCAAATATCTTGGCGAAACTGTAACCCAAGCTGTAATTACCGTTCCCGCTTACTTCAACGACTCCCAACGGCAAGCGACTAAAGACGCTGGTAAAATTGCTGGTATTGAAGTAATGCGGATTATCAACGAACCTACAGCCGCTTCTTTGGCTTATGGTTTTGATAAGAAGAGCAACGAAACCATCTTAGTATTTGACCTTGGTGGTGGTACCTTCGACGTATCCGTCCTCGAAGTAGGCGACGGCGTATTTGAAGTATTATCTACCTCTGGTGACACCCACCTTGGCGGTGACGACTTCGATAAAAAAATCGTTGACTTTTTAGCCGAACAGTTCCGGAAAGAGGAAGGTATTGATTTACGCAAAGACAGACAAGCCTTACAACGTCTAACTGAAGCTGCAGAAAAAGCGAAAATCGAACTTTCTAGCGTTACCCAAGCGGAAATCAACTTACCATTTATCACCGCTACCCAGGACGGTCCCAAGCACCTGGATATGACGCTGACTCGCGCCAAATTTGAAGAACTTTGCTCTGATTTGATTGACCGCTGTCGCATTCCCGTTGAGAATGCACTGCGCGATGCCAAATTAAGCAAGAGTGATATTGACGAAGTTGTGCTAGTTGGTGGTTCTACCCGCATTCCCGCCGTGCAACAGCTGGTGAAAAATGCCTTGGGTAAAGACCCGAACCAAACTGTTAACCCCGATGAAGTGGTAGCAGTTGGTGCAGCAATTCAAGCCGGCGTGCTTGCTGGTGATGTTACGGGTATCTTGTTGTTAGACGTAACACCATTGTCCTTGGGTGTAGAAACCCTGGGTGGTGTGATGACCAAGATTATTCCTCGCAACACCACAATTCCCACCAAGAAGTCAGAAGTCTTCTCCACCGCTGTGGACGGTCAAAGCAACGTGGAAATTCACGTTCTCCAAGGCGAACGGGAAATGTCTAACGACAACAAGAGCTTGGGAACCTTCCGCCTTGATGGTATTCCCCCAGCACCTCGCGGCGTACCTCAAATCGAAGTCGTATTCGACATTGACGCTAACGGTATCTTGAACGTTACCGCCAAAGACAAAGGCACTGGTAAAGAACAGTCCATCAGCATTACTGGCGCTTCTACCCTCGATAAAGGCGACGTTGAGCGCATGGTCAGAGAAGCTGAATCCCATGCAACAGAAGACAAAGAGCGTCGCGAGAAAATCGAGCGCAAAAACCAAGCCGACTCTTTGGCATATCAAGCCGAGAAGCAACTGCAAGAGTTGGGTGATAAAGTACCATCGGCTGACAAGACCAAAGTTGAAGGTTTGGTAAAAGAAGTACGCGAAGCGGTTGCTAAAGAAGACGACGAGCAAATCAAGAAGTTAATGCCAGAGTTGCAACAAGCGCTATTCGCCGTTGGTAGCAACATCTATCAACAAGCTGGCAGTGCTGCTGGTGGTGATTCTGGTCCTCAAGCTGGCGGTTCTTCTAGTTCTTCTTCCTCCAGCAGTAGCGGCGATGATGTGATTGACGCTGACTTCACCGAGTCTAAGTAAATAGTTTGCTAATAGCTAATAGCTAATAGTTAATAGTTAATAGCTATTAGCAATCCTATGTCAGAGGGTGAAAATTCACTTTTGTCCAGAAACCCGGTTTCGCAAAAGTTACCGGGTTTCTGAATTTTCACTAGCATTTAACAAAAACCATCTAAGGGATATATGTCCTTGGGTGGTATTTTTTTATTCGATAATTGGTAATAGTTAGTAAATCATGTTAATAAAACGCTGGATAATCATGCAAGGATTGCTAGGAATTGTAATTCCTTCGCTTTTGATAGCCTGTGTTAATCAGTCCTCTATACCAAAAGAAACTTGGGAATACAATAAATTTATTCAGGAAGTTAAAAAAGGCAAAGTTGAAAAAGTCAGTCTGAGTGCAGATAAGTCTAAAGCGATCGCAAAGGTAAAACAAGACCCCAACCAGAAGGAAGTAACTTTGATGGACGATCCTAATCTAATCAATATTCTCACTCAAAACCAAGTTGATATAAGTGTTTTGCCACCAAATAGATAACGATAACAGGTTAGGAAAAAAATGGGATACCCACAAACGCCTTGGACACTGAAAGGTTATGCAATTCAAACTCTGCATTTGCTCGATGTTGACAAAGTGCGATCGCTTATTCCTTCTGAGTTAAAAATTTTCTCTGTATTCCCCGGTAAAACTATCGGCGGCGTATATTTATCTGATTACGGTTCAGGCTCGGTGCTGCAATACAGCGAGTTAATTGTAATTCCTGCCTTAGTCAGCCATCAAGGTAAAATTG
Source organism: Heteroscytonema crispum UTEX LB 1556 (assembly GCA_044006015.1). Classification (GTDB taxonomy): domain Bacteria; phylum Cyanobacteriota; class Cyanobacteriia; order Cyanobacteriales; family Nostocaceae; genus Heteroscytonema; species Heteroscytonema crispum. The sequence continues at coordinate 89,062 of JBIPDF010000011.1, read as the reverse complement.
GTGGCTGGGTTTCTGACATTTATGTAGATAATACTGATTCCGTCGCTGGCGGGCGAGAAATTTGGGGACTGCCAAAAGAACTAGCTGAGTTTACCTGGGAAAAAGGAGAACGTGTCACCGTTCGCCAGGGAAACCAGACGCTGTGCAGTCTTAATTATGACAAGCAAAGCTTTGCATGGGGACAGAAATTAGGCGCGTCTAGTTTCAGTGTTATGGGTACTGATTTACTGAAATTCCCCGCCCAGCTTGAGTCTCGCTTGGGTTTGATTGGTTCTAAATTAGAAGTTCCTAGCGAAAGTCCTTTTTCTGAAATAAGTTTAGGTCAACCTTTGTTTACAGTTCGCTGCGAAGAAATGAGTTTGCGCGTTGATGCGCCAGCAGTTGTAGGACAAAGAAAAGTTGAGGATTTATCGGTTAGATAAGTTGTATCATTTTGGATAAAAGGATTTGAGATTTTGGATTACCAAAGCCTTGTGATACCACTCTTCTATTTATCGCCGTAACAAACTGGGCGGATGAATCGCGGGATTTATTACCGTACTGTGGCAACAGAACGCATTAAAGATATTAGCATTAGCCTCCGCACCTTCTCCAGGGCTGATACAGCTGAAAAAGTTGCTTGCAATCTCCATGAAGGAATTGAAAGTACGCTGTTGATTTTGAAGTATCGCCTCAAAGCTAACGAGAAACGTGCGGCGATTGAGGTCATTACAGAGTACGGCAAATTACCACCTGTAAAGTGCTTTTTAGGACAGCTAAATCAAGTATTTATGAACATCCTCGCAAATGCACCTGATGCATTAGATACAGCCATCTGAGGGCAAACATTTGCTCAAATGAAAGCTAATCCGCAGCAAATAAAGATTTGCACTGAAGTATCCAACGAAAACCACGGAGTAGTAATTTGTATCAAAGATAATGGTTTGGGGATGCCATCAGAGATGAAAGTACGTATCTTTGACCACCTGTTTACCGCAAAACAAGTTGGTAAGGGAACGGGATTGGGATTAGCGATCGCCCGTCAGATTGTGGAAGAAACCCACGGTGGGCGTTTAAGTTGCAACTCTGTTGTTGGTAAGGGAACAGAATTTGTAATTGAGATTCCTTTTGGTTAATGGCTGCTAGGAGAATTAAACCTTGAAGCCCAGATTAGAGGCGATGGGGAGAAACGTTGATTTTTCTTAAGTCCACCTCCGTGGACTTTGTTTGTTTAGCCGCACCTAGAGTTGGGGCGTGGTGCTATTGCCCCATACCCAATATTTTCCTTAATACTGCTTGGTCTTCTGACTTGGCTTTTAAACGACCGTTTTCTACATCTCGAATCCAACTTTGACTTTTACCTGTTAATTTTGCCAATTCTCTCTGGGACAGATTTAAATTTTTTCGCGCCTGCAAAATTTGTTCGCCAAGTAAATCCCCAGTGGTTTTGATTTTGATTTTATTCCTAGCAGTTCGCTGCTGTTGTTTCTTTTCCGATTCTTGCAGATTTTGTTCCCATTCTGGGGGCAATTCAAAAGATAAAATTCGGGCATTCATCAACAAATTCCACTTACCACGGGGACCAATATCTGTCAGACGAGTGCCGCCACTACCGTCATTAATCCAAAATTCTAAAGCTTCTTCTGGGTCTTCAGGAATGTTAACCAATTTCGCCCATAATGGTTGAATTTCTGGGGGATAGGTAACTGGGTCAAAAATTGGTTTCATGCCATAATGACTCAAAACTTCTAAATCGCTTTCAAAAGTTCGCAGCAAGCGCTTGCGTTCTTCTCTTAACCTGGAAGCTTGGGTAATTTTCTCTTCTCCGTAAGCGACACGCAGCAAAGTGGGAACGGTAATTCGTTGTTCTTTGCCCATTTTGGTTTTAAACAACAGCCACAGCATCAACCGCGCCGCGCCTTCATGTTGTTGCCAAATACTCATTACGGTAGTTAACAAAGATTTGGGCAAACTGCCATATTGATAAAAGGCGCTGCGTTCTTTACATCCTTGTTTGTTTAAGAAATATTTTGCCCAAATGCCAGCTTTGATTTTAAAAGTTAGTCCGACAAGATATTTGCAGCCTAAATCGTCTTCTTGAAAGTGATGCTGAGTTGCTATCAAATGCCACAAGCGGCTATTTGCGATTGAAAATCCTCTGACTCGACCTTGTGGGGGCCAACTAATAGAAATTATTAAACAGCAAGCTTGCTCTACAATATTTTTCATTAAAGCAAGTTTGGCAGTTTTGCTCAAGTCTTTGCGTTTCTCCAGCCCTAAATATTTCTCAATTTGCCGTTCGTCGATGGTAAATTCCTGTTCCCAAGGTTGCTCTAAAGTTGTTGCATAAGCGGCAAAAATTAAATGCATGCAAGCGGTTCTAATATCCAACGCCTCAATTGCTCCTAATGTTGCCAAATCGCTGCTATTTGGCGATCGCGTCATGTGAAATGCGATCGCTCCCCTACCCTGGTTGAGTTGTCTGCCATAACTGAGGTTACCTTCTTCGTCAGGTTCCCAAGGTAGCGATGTTCTCTGCGCCAGCACATTGCAAGCTTCCCAAATAGCGATCGCCGAAGCAAAAGGATTGCTCTTACCATTAGAAAACAAATCCGGACTTGTGGCATCTCTGGGTTCAATCTTGCATCTCCCCTTTTTAGCCTGCAAAGGAATCGGAGACTTAGTTGGACAGGCTATTACACACTGAGGCTCAGGATAAAAGCCCTCACAGTTATTACAAAGACAAGGGTCAATCCAGTATTCATTGTTTTCGATTTTGATTGCACCCGTAGGACATTGGGGACGGCAGTTGTCACATCCAGCGCAACTGTTGTTAGGAATTGTATAAGGCATAAAGCTATTGCCACTTTACTCATTAAGATGTCTGGCTCAAGTCTCCCAGGCGTGGATGTGTTTTATTTCGATTCCCCACTCACTAACACACTCTTTCGCCAGCAATATCAAAAAATTTTTGATATTGTCGTATTAATTAATCGCAGTAATCACACCCATATTCAGACTTTGTATCTAATTGGAAACTCTTTAAGGCTTTTAACTGAGCTTAATCTTATTTATTTATTAACTATACATTTCACATTTTTTATAAAAATTTTGTTCACAATGAGCTAATAAATCTTTTTTAACATTTTGCTTTTATCTTTGCCAATCAACACTTTTATCCTTGATCGCAAAAGCTTTCCACGTTTGTTAGCAGCGAACATTTCAATCTCTAATTTCTAGTTTTAATCGCGTTTATTAATAATATTAATATTTTGGCTATATTCATATTATGCCATAAAAACCAGAGATTTTTTCAAAAATAAGCTGACTTTTACGGTCAAAATGATAGTGAAATTATGACATTTTACTTGCTAGCAGTTGCAGGGGTAATTGCCTGATACATATTTGACAATTTAGAAGTTTGTGATTATACTAAAAAAGCAGAAATTCAACTTACTTACATAGACTGATTAAATCGATTAAATCAATTAAATAAATAATTTTTTCCTTTAAGGTTGCGGGAGTTGTTATGAGTTTGGAGTCATAAGGCACATTAAAAGTTAGTATAAATGCAACCCACAGTACTAATTTAAACTTATCTTGATAATTAAGTTTTTTAGAGAAAATCTGTATATTGCAATACTATTTATGAATTTTATTGAATCACAGGCATTTGTTGAAAAAGAATATCATTTGACTATTAATTCTAAAAATCATCGTTATTTATTCATCGCTGTTTGCAAGCGATCGCCAAAATTTGCATTTGCGACAGGCGATCGCAATACATTCTTATAGTCTTCAAATATCCAAAGTGCTATTTTCTAAGCTTTTCATTCTAGAAGTTCACATAGTAATTATTGGCAAATACTTTCATTTAATCAAAATAATTACTAATAAATGAACGCAATATTTTCTTGAAAGTCATCAAAATTTGATTTAGAGATAAATTAATTTTTTCTATCAAAACTAGAGGATAGAGATTAAGTTAAGATGAGGATAATGGTTCAAACAGATGTGTAGTAAAAATTGCAGAAGGTTAGTTCATGGCACAAGTAACAGGGTTAACATTTGGCGGCGCAACTTGGACACCTCAATTTGTTCAAGAACTAAATAAAGAAAAATGCATCGGTTGTGGCAGATGTTCTAAAGTCTGTGGATATAATGTGCTGGCGTTACGGGCACTGAATGAAGAAGGCGAATTTGTAGAAGATGAGGATGAAGAAGAAGTTGAACGGAAAGTAATGACAATTGCCAACCAAGCAAGCTGTATTGGTTGTGAAGCTTGTTCGCGGATTTGTCCGAAGAACTGCTATACTCATGCCGCATCAGTAAATTAAACTCTGTTGGTTAATTCAGTGTAGTTGTTTCTGCTTTATGGGCACTGTTGAAAAGAGAGCAAAGCAAGGTAAATAGAGGGGTATTCTCAAGACTTATTGAACGAGTGCAAAAAGTTCATAGTAAACAAATGCGTAAATCTTAATTGTCAACTATTAACAAAATCAAACTTGCTGTTAGTATAGCCTCATCCATAGTTTAGACTATTGGAAAAACAGTGACATATTAAAACAACAAGCCTTCCAGAAATCGAAGGCTACTTTAGGCACTTGAATTGAGAGATAGTTTTTATTTGTAGTGGGGGTGAGATATTAAAACATCTTGAAAATACCCCCACTTTTGCTGATAAAGATGCCAAAAATTAATGAGTGAAATAAAAATAGGGTTGGTGGTGAAGGGGCGCCCTTGGTAGGGGAGCCACTGCGGTCTTGGGGTCTCCCCAAGTGGAGCAAGTGGCGTTTTCCCGACCCAGGCGACTGGTGAACCCCTCCGGGGTTGGTGGTTGGTGGTGAACCAGTACTGCGGGAGGGTAACACTCCTAGTACTGGTTCTCCCGTTGGGTTGGTGGTGAAGGGGCGCCCTTGGTAGGGGAGCCACTGCGGTCTTGGGGTCTCCCCAAGTGGAGCAAGTGGCGTTTTCCCGACCCAGGCGACTGGTGAACCCCTCCGGGGTTGGTGGTTAGTGGATAGTGGATAGTGGTCGGTGGTTAATGGTTGCGATAACAACCAACAACCAACAACCAACAACCAACAACCAACTACCAACAACCAACTACCAACTACCAACAACCAACTACGCGCCTCCTAACTCCTAACTCCTAACTCCTAACTGCTAATCGAATTGCGGCGTTAACAACGTTTTACAAAGCAGGTATGTATGCAACAAATTCCTGTTTCACTATGGACTCTGGTTGCTGGGATAGTAGTAACAGCAATCAGTATCTGGGTTGGTCAAAATCAAACTCTACTACCGGTGCAAGCTTCAGCACAAGCACCTTTGGTGGACGGCTTTTTCAGCATCATGTTTACTATCGCCGTCGGCTTGTTTTTGGTAGTAGAAGGAACTATTCTGATTTTTTTGGTTAAATATCGTCGCCGCGCGGGTGATGATACCGACGGCGTACATGTTGAAGGGAATGTTCCCTTAGAAATTTTTTGGACGGCTATCCCATCCGTGATTGTTATCGGGTTGGGTATTTATAGCGTTGATGTTTTTTCGCAAATGGGCGGATTTGGATCTGGTGGTAGCCACGCTATGGCTCATAATCATTCTCCCGCTCATGTTGCCCAAATGCCAGGAAGCGCGATCGCTGCTACTCTAAATGATGGTTCCGATATGAATTCGGGACTAGCAGCGCCAGCAATGGATAAAAAAATCGGTATTGGTGCGCCTCTCCAACAGGAAGGTAAACAACCCGATTTGGTTGTGAATGTCACGGGGATGCAGTTTGCTTGGTTGTTTGACTATCCTGAAAGCGGTGTGAATGCTGGGGAATTACACGTTCCAGTTGGTGCTGACGTGCAAGTTAACCTTTCCGCAACAGATGTAATTCACTCCTTTTGGGTACCGCAATTCCGCCTCAAGCAAGATGCGATTCCCGGTATCCCAACACAACTGCGATTTGTAGCTACCAAACCCGGTACATACCCCATCGTTTGTACAGAATTGTGCGGCGGTTACCACGGTTCCATGAGGTCACAGGTAATTGTTCACACACCTGAAGAGTATGAAAGCTGGTTGGAAGAAAGCCGCCTTGCTCAAAAAGACATGCAAGAAGTCGTTGCAGTCAAACCTGCTGACTTATCCACATCAGATTTTCTCTCTCATTATGTCGATGATATGGGCGTGAGTCCAGCAACTCTAGAGTCAATGGTCAATGGTCAATAGTTATTTGTTGGTGGTTGGTGGTGAAGGGGCGCCCTTGGTAGGGGAGCCACTGCGGTCTTGGGGTCTCCCCAAGTGGAGCAAGTGGCGTTTTCCCGAAGATTGGCGACTGGTGAACCCCTCCGGGGTTGGTGGGTAGTGGTTAGTAGGTAGTGGTTAGTAGTTTGTAAAACAACCAACAATCAACAATCAACAATCAACAATCAACAATCAACAATCAACAACCAACAATCAACAACTAACAATCAACAAAAAATAAATGACCAAGGACAACAGACACAGGACAAAAATATGACCCAAGTAGAATTTCCACCGAATACACCACCAGAAGGTAATAAAGGTAAAACTCTGGTGGTTACCCACACCACCCATCCAACGGCGTGGAAATGGTACGACTACTTCACGTTTAATGTTGACCACAAGGTTATTGGTATTCAATATCTTGTGACGGCGTTTGTTTTCTATCTAATTGGCGGATTGATGGCTGTTGTCATGCGTGTGGAATTGGCAACGCCTGATGCAGATTTAATCGACCCAAATCTGTACAACGCCTTTATGACGAATCACGGGACGATCATGATTTTTCTATGGATTGTTCCCAGTGCGATTGGGGGGTTTGGTAACTTTTTAGTGCCGTTGATGGTTGGCGCTAGGGATATGGCTTTCCCCAAACTGAATGCAGTCGCTTTTTGGGTCAACCCACCTGCAGGATTGCTACTTTTGGGTAGTTTCTTCTTTGGTGGTTCCCAATCTGGCTGGACAGCTTACCCACCTTTGAGTTTGGTGACAGCCCATGTCGCCCAAACAATGTGGATTCTTGCCATTGTTTTGGTGGGAACTTCCTCAATTTTGGGTTCGGTGAACTTTGTCGTCACCATCCTGATGATGAAAGTTCCTAGCATGAAATGGGATCAATTACCCTTGTTTTGCTGGGCAATTTTAGCAACTTCCGTGCTAGCACTTCTCTCCACACCCGTGTTAGCAGCAGGTTTGGTGCTGTTGTTGTTTGACCTCAACTTTGGTACATCCTTCTTCAAACCAGATGCAGGCGGTAACGTTGTTCTTTACCAACACTTATTCTGGTTCTATTCCCACCCGGCAGTTTATTTGATGATTCTGCCCATCTTCGGCATCATGTCCGAAGTTATACCAGTCCATGCCCGCAAACCAATCTTTGGATATAAAGCGATCGCCTATTCTAGTTTGGCAATTTGCGTAGTTGGTTTGTTCGTTTGGGTACACCATATGTTCACCAGCGGCACACCCGGTTGGATGCGGATGTTCTTTACCATCTCCACCCTGATTGTTGCCGTTCCGACTGGCGTTAAGATTTTCGGCTGGGTTGCTACCCTTTGGGGCGGTAAAATCCGCTTCACTACAGCCATGCTATTTGCGATCGGCTTGTTGTGCATGTTCGTTCTGGGCGGTTTAAGCGGCGTCACAATGGGCACAGCCCCCTTTGATGTTCACGTACATGACACATATTATGTAGTGGCACACTTCCACTACGTTTTGTTTGGCGGTTCGGTATTTGGTATCTACGCCGGCATTTACCACTGGTTCCCCAAAATGACCGGACGGATGATCAATGAAACTTGGGGACGCATTCACTTTGTCCTCACCTTCATCGGCACCAATCTGACCTTTTTACCCATGCACGAGTTGGGTTTGCAAGGAATGCCAAGACGTGTCGCGATGTATGACCCGCAATTTACCGACCTCAATCAGCTTTGTACTATTGGGTCTATCGTGTTGGGGGCGTCAGTGATTCCCTTCACCATCAACATGATTTGGAGTTTCCTCAAAGGACAACCAGCTGGTGATAATCCTTGGCAAGCTTTGACCTTAGAATGGACAACCAGTTCCCCACCCGCGATTGAAAACTGGGAAGTATTGCCTGTTGTGACTCACGGTCCTTACGACTACGGTATCAGCAACGGTATCAGTGTGGAACTACAGCCCGGTACTGCACCGGAAGCTATTACCTGAAGGCAGAAGATCGATGGGCAGAGGAGTCACTGCGGTGCCGAGGTTTCCCCGGTTGAAGCATGTGGCGTGGCAGAAGGCGCAAGTGCTTATTCTTTAAGCTTTTAATCTTAATGCAAATGGTTAGCTTATTTGGGCGCCCAGCGTACTAGTGCTTAAATCAATTCAATTGAGAATCCTCGGGTGAGATTGATCCCCCCTACCCCCCGGGAGGGGGGTACTAGTTCCCAAAAATTCCCTCGTTTTAAGGGCTTGTCATCACCAACATTTTGCACTTGGATAGGTGGAATGAGCTTCTCATCGTTGTTTCTCAATCCAAAATCCTGTTGGGTAAAATCCAAAATCCAAGGGGGGATCTGCGAGGACTGGAACATTACTACTACCCATGCATGGAAAATTATTCACAGGGTAAAAAATATGGCGATCGCAACATCAACTGTAGAACATCATCAAGAAGGACATCAAGATTTACGAGTTTGGGGATTGTTGACATTCCTGATTTCGGAATCTTTAATGTTTGGCGGATTTTTTGCCACCTATTTGTTTTTCAAAAGCGGTGCGGAAGTTTGGCCCCCCAAAGGAACTGAGGTAGAGTTATTCTTACCAACAATTAACACCATTATTCTGGTATCTAGCAGTTTCGTCATTCACTTTGGTGATGCGGCGATTAAAAAGAATAACGTCATCGCCATGCGGGTTTGGTATTCACTCACCGCAATTATGGGCGCGGTTTTCTTGGGCGGTCAGGTTTATGAGTACATGAGTTTGGGATATGGCTTGACAACTAATGTCTTCTCAAACTGTTTTTACTTAATGACAGGATTCCACGGCTTGCACGTGTTTATCGGACTGTTATTAATCTTGGGCGTATTGTGGCGATCGCGTCGTCCCGGTCACTATTCTGCCACCAAACATGTTGGTATTGAAATGGCAGAAATTTACTGGCACTTTGTAGACATCATCTGGATTATTCTCTTCACTTTGCTGTACATTCTCAGCGTTTTTTAACAAAAAGTTAGGAGTTAGGAGTTAGGAGGCGCGGAATTAAAAACTCATAACTCATAACTCATAACTCCTCACTTATTCAGGAGATTGTTATGGAAGTTAATGCAGATAGGTTTTCATGGTTTCAAGTGCCAGAAGACATCAAAAAGTTATTGATACTGGCGGCGGAAAACTGGGAAAACACCTCAGAATCAGAAAGGTATATGAATCAAGCCCTAGCCAAAACAAGCGAACATACCGATGTTTTGGTGGCAGCATATAGATATTTTTATTACAAAAATAATTACTCAATGGCACTGCAAACAGCAGTCCAAGTAATAGCTAAAATAAAAGAATCAGAAAAATTACCTGAGGATTGGAAGCAGCTTAAACCAATATTAGTTAATCGCAAAGAAGACCCTGAAATTAGGCTCTATTTGAATGCTTATGCGGCTTCTGGATTGGTATTAGCAAAGCTGGGAGAGATAGAAAAAGCCAAAGCAATCAGCACGCAAGTTAAGGAAATTGACGAAAAAAACGACTTTGGCGCAGGAATCTTACTGGATATTTTGACACGTCCAGCGGAAGAAGATGAAGACTAATGAGGTGCCTCCGCGCGGAGTTAGGAGTTAGGAGTTAGGAGTTAGGAGTTAGGAGTTAGGAGTTAGGAGTTAGGAGTTAGGAGTTATAAATTAAGTAAAGTACCATCTGATAGGTTTTGGTGCTGTACTTTCCGCCTAACAAACCCTACACTCATATTTCATGTTTAATTAGGTTAATTTCCTGATTAATTGTAGTAAATTTCCATTCATCATTCTTAACTCCTAATTCCTAACTCCTAATTCCTAACTCCTAACTTTTTTTACTGTTGATTTAAAATTTATGAAAGGAAGGGATTGGCTGGTAACTGGAGATGGACAATATCAAGCTTGTAAATCTGTAAGATCATGGGATTTATTAAGGGAGAATTATCGCGTTTATCGGTTTTTAACTGAGGTCGAAGATGTTCTCAATAATGTTGCAGATGAAACCAGTCGCCTTCCAGAAATCCGAATGTTGGTAAGGCGATTGATTGTGAATTCTTACTGGGTGCGAAGTCAATATTTAGAAGTTTGTCCTCAAACGAAAACTTCTGTTTTGCTTTTGTACGATGAGTTAGGTTTTCCCTTAACTGTGCAAACGGTAACATTTGCGCCCGGAGTAGTATCAACAATTCACAACCACGGAACTTGGGGAGTAGTTGCTGTCTTAAAAGGACAGGAAAAAAATACATTTTGGCAACGCAATTCCGACTTAGAATCTAACTCAGAATCTCAAGACAAAATTACACCAACAGGAGAATTAACTTTATTTCCAGGAGATATTATTAGCTTTACTCCCGATGCGATTCATTGTGTGGAAGCGATGGGTGATGAACCAACTGTGACGTTTAATGTTTATGGCGAAACTGAGCCAAAAGAGCGATTTGAATTTGACATCATTACTCATACGGCTAAGAATTTTTAATTGGGTAATAGCTAATTGCTAATGGCTAATTGCTAATAGTAGGGTTAACCCACTAAAACCTTGTAAATCAGTTACATAAGTGATGGTGGGCGATGCCCACCCAACTACCAACTAACAACTAACAACTACCAACTCACAACTAACAACTCACAACTAACAACTAACAATTTAATTAGGAGATAATTGCATGGTCAAAGTTATTTTCTATGAAAAACCAGGCTGTAAGAATAATACTAAGCAAAAAACTTTGCTGACAGCCGCAGGTCATGAGTTAGAGGCTCATAGTATACTAACTGAACCTTGGACAGCTGAAAAGTTGCGTTTATTTTTTGCCGATCGCCCTGTCGCCGAATGGTTTAACCGCGCCGCCCCTAGGGTAAAATCCGGTGAGGTGGTTCCCGAACAGATAGATGCAGCAACTGCTTTAACGTTGATGATCCAAGATCCGCTGCTGATTCGCCGTCCTTTGATTCAAGTAGGCGATCGCCGCGAAGTAGGTTTTGATATCGAACAGATAAATACTTGGATCGGCTTAAATCCTGCAGACGAATCCCAGAAGGAGGCTATAGAAAGTCTGATCAAGCAGGATTTGCAAACCTGCAGTCACGATCGCGACGGTAAACACCAACATTAGGGAGACAAGGGAGAGGGGGGGGAGACAAGGGAGAGGGGGGAGACGAGGGAGAGGGGGAGACAAGGGAGAAATTCGCCCTTGTCCCCACACCCGTCCTCCTTGTCCCCACACCCGTCCCCCTTGTCCCCACACCCGTCCTCCTTGTCCCCACACCCGTCCTCCTTGTCTCCCTTGTCTGTTTAACGAATAGTAACCTTCTCCTGTCCCAACTCTTGGAACATGGGGGTGCTGAGATAGCGTTCTCCAAAGGAAGGCTGAATCATCACGATCAAGCGATCGCGGTTTTCTGGGCGCTTTCCTACTTGTATCGCCGCACACAATGCCGCACCCGAAGATATACCGGATAGCAAACCTTCTTCCCTCGCCAGACGCCATCCATAGGCCATCGCCTCTTCGTCTGCAACTACGATGACTTCATCTATCAAATCTCTGCGTAATACTTCGGGGATGAAACCGGCACCAATACCTTGAATTTTGTGCGGTCCTGGTTCACCTCCAGACAGTATAGGGCTATTGCTGGGTTCAACAGCGATCGCCTGAAAAGTTGGTTTGCGCCCTTTGATGACTTCTGCAATACCAGTAATTGTCCCGCCTGTACCTACCCCAGCAATCACGATATCCACTTGTCCGTCGGTATCTGCCCAAATTTCTTCTGCAGTGGTTTCCCTGTGAACTTTAGGATTGGCTGGGTTGCGGAACTGTTGCAACATATAAGCATTGGGTGTGGTAGCAACAATTTCTTCAGCTTTGCGAATTGCCCCGCGCATTCCTTCATATCCTGGCGTCAATTCTAAAGTGGCACCATAAGCCCGCAGCATAGCACGTCGTTCCATGCTCATTGTCTCGGGCATGGTCAAAATCAAACGATAGCCACGCGCCGCCGCCACCATTGCCAATCCAATGCCTGTATTACCAGAAGTCGGCTCGACTAAAACAGTTTTTCCCGGTTCAATTAAACCTGCAGTTTCTGCCTCTTTTACCATACTGATGCCAATACGGTCTTTCACAGAAGCTGCTGGGTTCATTCCTTCCAATTTGACAACAATCTTTGCTACGCATCCCTCAGCTTGAGGAATTCTATTTAGTTGAACTAAAGGAGTTCTACCAATAAGTTCTGTTACGTCTTTAGCAATTCGCATAAATTAACTCCTAAGATTTTAAATCTAGTAATTATGAATTTTCAATTGCTGGCTGTTGCCGTTTTTGATAAGGCTCTGTTTCCGAAATACTTAATTACTAACCAAGAATATTATAGATAATTCCAGGGGAATGTGTCAGATTTTAAGAGATTTTTTAAAATTCTTTATTTCTCAACGTAATTGGAATTTTACCTGACTAATTCTTTGTGATATCTTGATTTTTTACCGCCAGAAGTAAGTGTATATTTGCCAAGTCACATGATTTTGTTGAGTACAGTGTTTTTTTCGCTGAAATCACTCACTTTTGGCTGACGTTTTTCCGATAAATTTTTCATACATGAAAAAAGCGATCGCAGTATTTACACAAACTCTAAAATCCTGACCTGGCTTGACTTTTATTCGAGAGTAAATATAGCTATTACGTAAATAATCTAGTTAAAAAATGTGTTTTTTAATAGACATTAAGCGATTTTATATTGAGTACAAGAATGCCAGCACCCTATCTCATAAATGCTAGAACCCCCACCCAAAAATACTAGCCCCCCTCCCCCATTAAAATTTGAGAATGCTTATCTACTAAGGATTGCAGGCTTTGAGTACAACTCTAATTAGTTTAATAAATTTAAACCGAACGAGATTTAAAATTCCGTGTAAGGGCTTCTGATATAAAAGCTATAGGATTTACGCAGAGATTCCCCTCTACCCCCCCTTCTTAGGGGGGGACTTCTTAACCCCCTATATATGAGGGTAAGAGTGTGTCAGTCCTAACCGAATGGTTCTAGCATTTATGATAAATTAATTTGGTGTATCTCCTAGGTATTGATTTTTATACCTAAATGAGCAAAAAAGGATGAAGAATAAAGGATGAAGCATAAAGGATGAAGCATAAAAATAAAAAGGGAAATAAATCAGCATCCTTGCCCCTAATTTGTTTGTGGAATAGTAGTATAAAATATTCGTTGCTCAACATGTAGTGCGGGCAACAAGGCATCTTTGTTTCAAGCCCTCAAATGATATGTGGGGTCTACTTCATACTTGATACTTGATACTTGATACTTGATACTTGATACTTGATACTTGATACTTCATATTTTATCCTTTGAGTGCATGCTGCCTAGCAAAAGAGAGCCAACATGAGATTCAAATTTTTACATGTTCTCACAGTTTGTGTCGTAACTTTGGCAGTGCTTTCTCCAGAACTAGTAGTATTTGATGTAGTTTGGGGAAAACATATAGAGTTAGTAGAATCGCAGCAGTTGACCTGCGAAGTTGACAAGTGTAATATAAGCAAAACCGCTTCAGCTACCCAGGAACAAAGTACAAATTTGTCTCAAGATTTGGCTGGTATGCAGTTATCTGATGCCAATATTGTACGGCAGATTATGGCCGCTTATGAACAATATAAAATTACCAAGCTATTAGAATGGTTTTTCTTGTTGGTTCCTATTTGTATTGGCTTGGGTATTATCTTGTACGACAGATATCTTGTTTATCGCTCTGCTATTTTTCAACAACAGGTTGAAATGTTAGAAAGGCTATGGCGACAGAGTATTGAGCAATAAAATCCTTCAAACATAACTTGTTCAATACCCGAAATTAAATTATATATGAGATTTTTGATTTTGTAGAGACGTTGCAATCAACGCCTCTACACCAGCAAAAAGATTTTGATTTCTAAATCTCACACTATTTGAATGAGTGACGTGCAAAAATTTAATTTTTGAAAATTGTTTGCAGTCAAGATTTCACAATCCAAAATGCCAAATCTCAAATCAAAATCACTTTTGGTTTACGTAAAATTAGAGGCTGAAAAAAAACATGACACAAGAAAGCCAAGTAGAAACCCAAGCTGTAACAGAAGAACGTCAAACAGAGTATTTTGATTTGATTGACGAGTTACTTAGATGCTCTAATGGTCAAGAACCAGCAATTTTGGAAGCTAAACCAGAATTGATTGATGCAGGCTTAGTAAAATCAATGTTACAAGTGGCAACTATATTTGCACACGAAGGCAATTCAGATGGTGCTGAGTTTTTAATTTTTATTGCTCGCGAATTGTCTAAGCAATTGGGATTATATCCTAAATTTTCCGACGAAGAAGTTTCAGAGAAGGAGTAAAAATGCTGTTGACTGCAACTGACGCTGGACAAATAGCGTTAGAGTTTCTTATGGCAGATTGGAACGTTTCAGAGTTAAATGAAGAATGGTTCACAATCTTTAACTCCCGTCTAGTTGGTCAGAGTTGGTATATTGTGGAACTGGGTGTAGAAGGATTGCCCGATCGCTGGTACATTCAAGTTTACGATAATGGAGAATGCGACCCCAACTATACTTTTATTTCACCTATCCGTGGGTCAGATGGTTATGCTGACCTGACAGATATACCTGATTTAGTAGCAGAGATATTGGTGTCCGAACGCAATTCTCGATAAGAAAAAATCCTTCAACAGAGGGCAGAAGGTAGAGGGCAGAAGGCAGAGGGCAGCTATGCTGCGCGAGCTGAAGGTAATAAGTGGGAATGTGAATATCCTAATATTTTGTTGCCCGCGAAATCAGCGATTTAGTGGGGGTATTAAACCCAATTTTGGCGGCTGTTGACAATACCTGAAACTTCTTTCTTCCCTTCTTATTTTCTTCTTATCTTCTTCTATTCTTCCCTTCTGCCATCTACAGTATGCCTCGTGCCTTCCTTTAACTCTAACTTTATATATTTCAATTATCAGAGGTTATGCTAATAAAAATAGCAAACCTCTTTTTGATTTTATCTATATTAAAAAATTGATAAATCCCTCCCCTTTGTCATCTTTGCCTGACAAATTTATGCTATATTAAATAATGTGATTAACGCTACATAAATGTCAGTTGAGATGATTACTGAAGACATCCTAGCCAAAGAATTTATAAGAGTCGTAAGTCACTACTATCCAAAAGTAGGAGAAATGCTAGACGGCTGTTATGTGAAAGTTATCACTTGTTTTTGGGGACGACCGCCTAAACGTTTGCAATATATAGGGCTTTATTGTTCTGAAGAATTAATGCCCTATGTGCAAGAGCAAAAAGATGTCCTTAGGGAAGTAGCAGACAATATGGGGTTAGTTGATGTAGTATTTGTAAATACGAAACGTCTACTACGCGATCCAATGTCGAAGGTAAAGCAGGCATATCCACGCCTGTGGTTGGAGTTGCAATTAGTAGCAACCTAAAAAAGGCGCAATGAAAACTGGAATTTTTTGCAATTACGAAAATCACAATCAAGATGCCCGTCGCGCCATTAACGAACAAGTGACGATGGTGAAACACGCAGAAACCTTAGGCTTTGAAGAAGCTTGGGTCAGCGAACATCATTTTAATGAGGGCAATCTTAGCCCATCAATTTTGGTATTGATGGCGCATTTAGCGGGCTTAACCTCAACTATCCGATTAGGCACGGCGGCGGTGTTGCTGGCATTCCACAACCCAATTCGGGTGGCGGAAGACATAGCTACATTAGACAATCTCAGCAATGGGCGATTAGCCTTTGGGATTGCCAAAGGAGGACCGTTTCCCCAACAAAACAAGCATTTTGCCACACCAATGAGCGAATCTCGTGCCATGATGCTAGAGGCGATCGCTTTGATTAATAAGCTTTTATATGAAAATGAAGTGTCCTTTAACGGACAATATTATCAATGCGATCGCCTGACAATTTATCCTAAACCTTTGCAGCAAAATATTCCCGTATATGTAGCCAGTGGAGAAGATGACGGCGTTGGGTTTGCTGCAGATAATTCCTTTGCTTTGATGGGGGGACCACCGTTTTCTTTAGAGAGATTGAAACGAACTGTTGCCAAATATCGGGCATTAAATTCCAGTGGTTCGGAAAATTTGATGTTAGCACGCTTCTTTTTTGTTGCCAAAACATTTGATGAAGCAGTGAATGAAGCAATACCTTTCATTCGTCAATTCAGCAAAAAGATGAAAGCTAACTCAGCGCAAGTAATTCAAAATAGCTGCAATCCAAATCAGAAACCCTTCGACCGCAGCAACATTTGTTTTGATGAAGACTATTTGATTGAAAACTCGATAATTGGTGATGTGGCAACCTGTCGGGACAAAATCAAAAAGTTTCAGGACGAATTAAATTTAGGCACACTGGCGCTTAAACCCTCCTCATTGTATTTAGAAAAAAACCTGGAGAGTTTGACGCGTTACAACCAAGAAGTGCGGAATTATGTATGAACAAACAAATCCTTCCACCAGATGATTTTCCATCAAATGAGCCGACGCCAATGGATTGGCTGCTGCGTCGGGAACTAGAACACTGGACATGCAAACGGTTTTATGAAGCATGTGATCGCATTACGCGAGCATTATTATCTAGTTGTGAATGGCATATTACAACAAATGCCAGCCTGCTAACACTAATTATTGCCTGTCCTGACGTAGAAACTTACTGGTATATTGTCAGCAACATGTCGCAGCTAGGTAATAGATTAAAACGGTTTGCGAATAAAGCCAAAATTCGCGTTTTCCCTCCTCCTGGTAATGGCACACCATTTGAAATGAGGGTGGATGAAATATCAGCTTACTGATGTAGCTGTGTTCTTTTCACCAATAGGAAAACCGGAATCGCCGCGAGTTGGATGACGATGGAAAAAATAACCAGGGAACTAATAGAGCGATCGTACAAAATTCCCATTAAAGCACTACCTAAAAACCAGGATAACCCATAGCCTGTGCTAAAAATACCATAAGCCGAAGCGCGTTTATCCATAGCCACCATCCCAGCAACAGCGGCTTTCATAATCGATTCCTGCGCCCCCATTCCCACACCCCACAAAGTCATTCCTAAAAGGGCAAAATTGCTGTTTCCAAAGAAAACTAGGGGGGCAAATATCGATGAAATCAAAACAGCAACCATTAGGATAGAAATACCCCTGCTGTCAAACAAACGTCCAAAAATCAGTGCTGCTACTGCATCAACTCCCATAGCCAAGGCATAAAATAAGGGAATTGTGTTAGGGGAAGCGATCGCTTTTTGTTGAAAGTGGTAAGCAATTAAGGGAAAATCTGCGTAACCAGCTGCAACTAATGCCACAGCACCTAGATAAATCCAAAAGACGCGGGGCAAATCTTCCCCTTTAACTTCGGGTGTGACTGCTTCAAAATCACGGGGATTAGGGTAAAGTCGTTGTGCTACCAACAACACAATCAACCCCAACACTGCCGGCACAATCAAAATTGCAAAGCCGCCGCGATACCCCCCTTGGAAATAAAGCACCGCCGCCACAGCCAACGGACCCATCACTGCACCGATTTGATCCATTGCTTGATGCAAACCAAAACCAAAACCCCTGCGAACTTGAGTTGCAGCATGAGACAGCAGCACATCTCAAAGGCGGCGTGCGAATTGCTTTACCCGTGCGTTCGACAATCATCAACCCCGCCGCCGCTTGCCAACTTCCTGTCAAAGCTAACAGCGGCACAACAGCTGTATTTACGAAATAACCGAGGGTAGTAATTCCCCAATATTTTTGCGTGCGATCGCTGATATAACCTGTAACTAGGCGCAACCCATAACCAATTAACTCACCTAAGCCAGCTACAAGCCCCACCACAGTCCCGCTAGCGCCCAAAAACCCCAAATAAGCCCCCGTGATGCTACGTGCCCCTTCATAGGTCGCATCGGCACAAAGGCTGACAAAACCAAGTAAAATCACAAACTTTAAAGCCGCTGTTTTTTGTGGCATTTGGTTCGTTTAGTGAATATCTGCAAGACTTGGTTTCAAAGCCTTACACGAACTTACTTTGGAGTTTTCGCACAAGTCTATTTTAGGCTTCAATTGCCACTCTTCCCACAGGTTGGGCAATACAGGTCAAAATATACCCACTCTGGCATTCTGGCTGTTTATCATAACGGACTTCTCCTTCCAGCAGGCGCAGCTTGCACCTCCGACAGACTCCCATCTTACACATGTGGGGCAGTTCAATGCCTTCTTTTTGAGCAGTTTCTAAGATAGTATCCGCACTATCGTAGACTACCTCTAAACCAGATTTGGCAAAAACTAAAACCTCTGCTGTTGATGTTGGAGTTGGGGAAGATACTTGAGAAGCAGCAACTATTTCCTCTGGAGTAGCGATCGCCTGACCGTTGTACTTAGGATTATCTGTAACCACAATCAAATCTGCCACCCGTACAGCTTGAGTCTTCTCTGTTGGGGCTAGTAATTTTTTCTTATTCTTTGGTAAACCAAAGCTTTCTTCATAATAGTTTTGCATCGGGAATTCTAATTCCTTGAGTATTGCTTGCACCCCTTGCATAAAAGCATTGGGGCCGCAAACATACACGGTGCGATCGGCAAAATCCGGAGCGATCGCCTGCAACATTGACTTATTCAACCTGCCGATTCTAGCCAAAGGATTTGAGTTAGCGTCTTGACAAGTGAGGGTGACAGCTAGTTTAAAGTTAGGATATCTTGAGGCCATTAACTCTAACTCTTGGCGAAAAATAATATCGTTGGTGGTGCGGCTACTGTGGAAAAAGACGACATCAGAATCAGCGCTTGTGTCCAACAGCCAGCGGGACATTGACATCATTGGCGTGATACCGCTACCAGCGGAGATAAACAAGAGTTTTGGCGATCGGCTATTGGCACAGGTAAAATCCCCCAATGGTTCGCTAATTTTGACTTGACTGCCAACTTTCAAATTGTCATGCAACCAGTTAGAAACCAAACCTGGAGGGGCATCAAGTGCATCGCTTGGGGGAGGAACTCGCTTCACGGTTATTTCTAAATTATGGGGACGAGAAGGAGTTGAGGAGATAGAGTAAGAGCGTTTGACAGGTTTTCGATTAATCTGCAACTCTAGTGTGACAAATTGCCCTGGCTGGTAGGAAAACTGAACGGGTGGTTCTGCCACAAAACTAAAAGTTTTGACATCAGGTGTTTCCTCAATAACTCGCACGCAACGCACCATTAGTTCTCCCGATTGCCATGCTGTGACTTGGGGTTTTGGCTGATTGCCAACAGACTCCATTTCTTCAATTAGCAGCAGAAAATCACCAATGCGGATAGTGTCATCCGGCTTGAGGAGATAGCTTTGGTTCACCTCAACTTGTTGGTTATTGATGCGCGAGCCATCGCTGCTGGCCAGGTCTATAAAATAATAGTGTTCTTGATAATAACAAATCATCCCGTGGACGCGACTGACTTCCGGAGCATTGAGAACTAAGTCACAATTAGGATGCCTGCCAACCAGATACTTATTGAGAACTCCCATTTCTGGCATCAGAATTTTCTCTTGGTAGGAGCTTGTTTGATAATTGATTGCTTTGATTTTCATAATTGGCTAGAACTCCAAACAAGAATGGATAGGTGTTCAACGGTTATTGCGTCCGATTTGTGTTGGCGCAGAACCTGAAGTTTGGGGTTGCTGGGGCTGTTGGTTATTACGTCCGATTTGTGTTGGCGCAGAACCTGAAGTTGGGGGTTGCTGGGGACGTTTAATTTTTGTGGGTGGTATTTGTGCTTTTGCTTGTGTTTGTACTTGTGCTTGTGTTTCTGGCTGTTTGGGATAGAGAAGTTCTGGGCGATCGCCACCAATGACTGACAAAATCTGATAGTGTTCTTTATCGTTAAGACCCAATTTTTGGCGTATTGGTGTCAGGTATTCCAAACTGCGATCGGAGGGTGTGCGTGTTTGCGCTAAAGCTTCTTCCAGCATTGATTTATACACGTAGCGTCGGTCTTGTTGGGAAAATTGCGGCAATACTTCAGCTAAAACAAACAGTTCATCTGCTTTCAGGTTATCCAGAGAACGTCCGTTAAGAAACTGCTCGATGTCAATTGGCAATCTTTGCAATTGGCGACGGAAGCTATGAGCCAAACTTTCCCTTTGATATTGTTCGGCGCTGCGTCCCCAGTTACGAACCAAGCAGATAGTGCTAACCAAAACTATCAGCCCGTTAAATAACAGTTGTAATAACACGGGTAAATGCAGAATTTCCGGTCTTCCTCCATAAACAAAGAAAGAATTAAAAGCCAGAAAAGTGATAATTGAAAACGTGCGATGCAATACTTGTTGGGAACTAATTTGGGGAGATTTATGTTTCAGATAAGCGCGATAATACTTTTCTAACTTGGTACAAATTAGGTAGCAAAGTACTACTCCTAAGCCCAAAGTTAAGGGAACGGCGACAATTTTAGGAATAGAAACTGGCTGATTGGCAATGTAAAAACCTGGTTTAAAAAGGGTTGATAACTGATTATCTTGGTGAGTCCAAATCCCAGAAAAGTAATAATTGAAGTTACCAGAATATAATCTGTAATAAAGAAAGTAGCTAATCACCAATCCTAGATAACCATACTGAACAAACTTCCGCCCTGGCTTTTGCAATTCACTCCAATAAGCTCTTTCGGCATCAATATCAACACAAGGAGATTTACAACCAACACAAGCGCTTTTTTCTTGACCAGTTGTCTTATCTACAATTCGGCACATCGACTGGGTAATACTTTTGGGTGGTGCTTGATAGGCATTACTTCCTAATAAGCCGCGCGGTCCGGTAAATACCATTTGTACAGCGCCAAAAGGACAGACATAATGACACCAAGTACGACCGCCATAAAGAAATACCACTGTAATGGCAGATAAAATAGTGGTGAGCAAAAATAAACCCAAAACCAGTCTTGTAGAGTTAATAAATAAAATGCGGCTGTTTAAACCTAGAAATAGCAGTGAAAATTGTAAATAAAGATGGTTGCGAACTAGCCACTGATTATTTTCGATATTCAGCCGTGGTTTGAAACCAAGAGCGCGAGAAATTTGAGAAAGGAAGTAGAGAGGACAAATGCGCCGCCAAGTCTCATGACCAAAAACGAAAACAATGAAGATGCCAGCGGGAATTATTATCCCCCAAAAAATTCGCGTTCCGACGGGATAAGGTCTTTCAGAAATGCATTCATCTTGTACGACTATGCATTCGTGATGGTCGCGCAATGGAGATAGTATGTTGTTGGGGTCAGTTAGATAGTGGGTTACAGGATCGTAAAACAAAGAAACAACTAAGACTAACCAGCCAATTACAAGTGCCCATCTCACGGCGTGCATCTTGTTTTCTGATACTTTGCTTAACACTGATTTCAACCCTCCTAAAGAATCTGGCAGAATTAGAGAACCTGAGTTCGATAAAGATAGAACATTCCATGCGTATACAACTACGCATGGAATGAAAGAAACACGCAATCGTGATATTTCCCTTTTAGCCGTGTTTCTTCAGGGGGTCACTAAATTTGTTCTACGCCTTCGCGAGAAATTTTGATTTTAGTGCCATCTAACTTAGTCAGCGTGAAGAAATGTTCTTCGTTATAGGTCAACGCCTGCTCTTGTAGAATGCCGATCGCCACATCTTCACCTAATTTCACTGATTCTGTATAGTCAGTACGCCAGTGAACGCCAGCGCCATTGCGAGCGGTAGCAATGTTAGAAGCTACCTTGTTCAATTCACCACCTACGGTGATCATTCCAGCATCGTTACCGCTGTAGCCAACC
Source organism: Heteroscytonema crispum UTEX LB 1556 (assembly GCA_044006015.1). Lineage (GTDB taxonomy): Bacteria > Cyanobacteriota > Cyanobacteriia > Cyanobacteriales > Nostocaceae > Heteroscytonema > Heteroscytonema crispum. Next base: position 67,084 of record JBIPDF010000011.1, on the reverse strand, counting down.
AACTCAGTACCGCTGTCATTGGGAACTACGGGGTTGGGAATTACCCAAGACTCATCAAACCAAGCTTTGAGAATCGTCACACAGCCACCTGCGACAGTTGCGTGTCCGGAACCGTAAGCGGGATGGGTTGGAGAGCCTTCAGGAAATGCTATTGGCAGTAGATAATTACCGTAGCGGCTGTAGACTTTTTCCAGCACGCAGGAGTGGAACAGTTCCTGATTAATGGGATAGTTCGCACGACCGGTTAGATGGTTGTGAACCCGTCCGCCAAATTCTTCGGGACGCAGGCGGCGGTGTACAAACCACTTCTGGAACCACACAGCCTTGAGGGCACGGGTTGCGACCTCAGTCACCAAGCTGAGGATGTGAGGACCGCCGAAAGTACCAAAGCCAATTTGAGTCTGCGATCGCTTGTAGGGGTTGCCCTCATCCACAGGAGCATTCATGCCCAAGAGGATCAAACAAGCATTCAGGTAAGCTTCATACAGTGCATCTACGTGGACATACTGAGCCAAATCTCGCAGATTACGCATATAGCGGGGTGTAGCATCAAAAGCATCTGAACCTGTTAACCCACCATTTTGAACGTGCAGCCAAGAGTCGTAATCAGTCATGTAATTGACTCCAGGCATGACGGTTTTCTGTTTTTGGGAAATGGTCAGCGAACCGTAGGGAATATCCTTGAGCAAGAATTGAGAAACGTAAGGTCCGATCAAATCACCAGGATAAATCCCCCGGAAAAGAATTTCTGGGCTGACTTCGCAAATAATACCGTCTTTGGTTTGACGCTCAACTTTGGCTGCGCGATAATCAGAGAATTTGGATAAATCCGCTGCGGCTTCTGCTACCTGAGAACTCCGATTAAACAGGGTGAAGTTGATATCCCGCAAAAGCGCCATCCAGTAAAGTTCAGCCATTTCTGCGGAGTTTTCTGCTGAGTCAATGCGGGGTGCAGGACGTATTGCTAAAGCGTGGCTGTCCGGACCTTCGAGGTCAAAAGCCAGTCCGGCTTGGGGGTTGGTGAACTTGCGAAGACCGCCCAAAGGAATAGTTTCAAAGTCTTCTTGTTTGCCACTCTTGAGGGCTGTTAGCAGGGCGTAGTAGGCATTGGGGTCTACTTCGCCCAGGTAGTTGTGTGGTAACCCCTTAGAGAAGTTGGCAATAAAGTTAGGAAAACCATTTTCGCCTTTATAGTCTTGTTCTTCGCCATTGCAGATATGCTGGTATACACCTCTGCCAAAAGCGATTTGGGCAGCTTCTTGACGGATTTGGAAAGAGGATTCCTGACGTTCAAGATTAGTTTGGGGACCAATTTCTTGACATTCTTGAGATAGATATTTTTGGTTGCTCATGAGAAATTGCTTGATAATTTGAATTGGTTTTGTAGAAAAAATGAATTGATTGGTAGATGTTTCTGATAATTCTGCTACACTCGAATTTTGTCGGTTTCCGGAAATGATGAGTTGTGAATTCACAACTCAAAACTGGGCGGTTCAAAACTCCTAACTCAAATAGATGCAGCCTTGTGGTGGCACAGACACAGCCTCAATTTTGATGCGAGCGATTTGATAGCCTGGAGTTGTAAAATCGGCATTCGCAAACATCGGATTGCTTAAAATATTCCCACCCCGTATATAACCAGGATGCTGATGAATTGCTGCATCTTCATCAACGCCAGTGTCTGGCATAAACATTTCTGGCAAACCAACTCCAGCAGCATTAACTGGCATTTCGTCGTTCACTTCGGTGCCTGCATCCATGACCGCAGAACCAGGAACAATAAAATCAGCACTAATAAAGTTACCTTCTTTGTCAAAAAGTGGGTAAGCAAGTCTGTCTTCATTGGCAATAAAGGCATCATTGCTAGGGATAATCATTGCCGCATAGCTGAAGTAAACTTTACGGGCGAGTTTGCGATCGAAAGCAAAGGTGAAGGACACTGTATTACCAGGACCGATATCACCAAAGGGGGGAACTGGACCAATAATTGTTCCTTGAACAATACTGGCACCGCTACTAGCAAACTCACTGGAAAGCTAAATACTTGTAGAAATTCATTATTTGCTTCCTTTGAGTGCGTTATCATAGCTACTAATTGCAAAACATAAATTCCGTATTTATCTGTAGATTGCACTGACTCTGAAGAAATCTGGCATTGAGTCAAGATAGGTGGTGCGATTCGTTTAACTTCACTTGTATAATATTGTGTTTAACAGGGCTATACTATTACCCATCAGGGTAATACTATAGCGGGAGCATTCCATTTGGGCTGATTTTCGCCTGTAGCGCGTTTTGGGGTGGTTTTGGGGTAGTTGGTTTTTGATGATTCGACTTGCTGTAGCCCCTACAGGGGTTGGGCTTTTACCTAGAAAAATCCGGCAGCCTTCCGAAAAACCGCTCATCAAATTAACTTGTTTTGCACACAAAATCTTGGGATAGTGACGGTTTTTCCGTCAACATCGTTGGCTTTAAACCAGCGATCTTAGTAATAAGGCTGCCGGATTTTTCCGGGTTTGGTGAAACGGCGATCGCCAACACTCCGGTGCCACACCCCGACCGGGCACACCTCACGGTAAGTAGGTGAGCATAATTAATTACTGATCACAGTTTATTTATGAACCTATTACTCCGCCACATTAGTTTTGATGGGTTACTTGTCTTTGTATCTTTGCGCCTTTGCTACTTTGTGCGTGAGATTTAACCCCTCATAATCAATGTGGCGGACTACTATATTTTTCATTGATATTACTGATAGCAAGCAAACAATTCTGAAAAGCGCATAAGTTGTTTTCTCTTGCCACTATTCAAATCATTTTAAATTTTAAATTGTTTTGTTTAGATGTAGGGTGTGTTAGGCGGAAAGTACGGCACCATTTTTTGGATTCGGTGGATTACGCCGTCGAAAAGCGCACCCTAGATTCTGTTCCCTGTGGCATTTGGCTTAAATCATTTTTAATTTTGAATTGCTTAACCACTCATACCAATTATCTAATCCAGCACCAGTCAGCGCAGAAACCTGAAAAATCTGAATTTTAGGATTAACTTGTTGGGCATATTTTAGGCATTTTTGTACATCAAATTGCACGTAAGGCAATAAATCAATTTTGGTGAGAATCATTATCTCACTAGCGCGGAACATATGAGGATATTTTATCGGCTTATCTTCTCCTTCAGTGACAGAGAGAATCACCACCTTTGCTAATTCTCCCAAATCAAATAAAGCCGGACAAACAAGATTGCCAACATTTTCAATCATCACCACAGAATCTAGCGGCGGATTAAGTTGTTGCAAACCCCTTTCTACCATTGCTGCATCTAAATGACAGCCTGTTCCCGTATTAATTTGAACAACTTTACAACCTGTTTCTTGAATTTTTTTAGCATCGTTAACCGTTTCTTGGTCGCCTTCAATTACACTGAAAGACAACTCATGCTTTAAATCATTGATTGTCCGGGTTAAAAGAGTCGTCTTCCCTGCACCCGGAGAACTCATCAGATTTAAAGTCAAGATATTTCGACCTTTAAACCAACCGCGATTTTGAGCAGCTATCAGGTTATTTTTTGCTAAAATATTCTGTTCTAAAGATATAGTTGTGTTATGTATTTTGGCATGAATTTGAGATGCTTCGGTATGTGGATCGTGACTGTGTGAATGAGTGATGACAGTGCCATCAGGTAAAGTGTGAGTGTGATGATGCTGATTATCATCATGAGAATTAATTGTCACGACTTCACCCGTTTCTAAATTGGCAATTTTAGCTTGACCATTATCAGAACAACCGCAAGTTACACACATACTTCCTCTATTTCTATTTCCTTAATTTTGAGTTCTTCACCAGTTATTAAATCTAATTGCCAGCTGCCACAACTACAGCTACCAAAAGGCTTTTCTAAAGAAATTTCTTTACCGCATTGACGGCATTTTGCCAAACCTGGAATTTCTAAAATTTCTAATATTGCGCCTTCTAAAATTGTATTTTGAGAACAAATATCAAAACAAAATCGTATAGCATCAGGCATAATCGCTGAAAGCTTGCCTATTTCTAATAATACTTTTTGCACTTTTTTGCCTTGGGCGTGTTCCGTCACAATGGCAACAATATTTTGAGTAATTCCTAATTCATGCATTCGCAAAATCCTGATTATTAAGTAGATTTAGATGGTGGGCAATGCCCACCCTACAACTACAAATAATGACTAATGACTAACAAATTCGTGGTAATTGTTCGCCCACAAGCATATCAACAATTCTTTCAGCACCAAAAGCCGTTTTTAACAAAACAATACCTGGAGGTGAGGTAATAACTTCGCCAATAATACAAGCATCTTTTCCTGCTGGGTGAGACTTCATAGCTGATAAAACAGTGTCAGCATTCTCTCGTCCCACCACCACAACCAACTTACCTTCATTCGCCAAATACAACGGATCTAAACCCAGAATTTCACAAATACCATTTACCTCTTCACGCACTGGGATAGACTTTTCATCAAGACGAATTCCTACATTAGAACTGAAAGCAAATTCATTTAAAACCGTCGCCAAACCGCCGCGTGTTGCATCCCGCATTGCATGAATTTCTGGACACACATTCAGGATGGTTTCCACTAAATCATGTAACGACTGACAGTCACTTTCAATATTAGTTTTTAACGCTAATTCTCCACGGGCAATTAAAATAGCAGCGCCATGATTTCCCAGTTCACCATTAATAATTACCGCATCTCCAGGTTGAATATTATGGGCAGAAATATCAATATTTGGACGAATTACACCAATTCCAGCGGTATTAATAAATAGTTTATCTGCGGCACCGCGATGTACAACTTTTGTGTCACCTGTCACAATTTGTACGCCAGCTTTGTTTGCCGCTGCTTGCATACTTTTAGCAACTCGCCGCAAAGTTTCTACAGCCAGCCCTTCTTCTAAAATAACGCTACAAGTGAGATACAACGGTTTCGCACCACTTACCGCTAAATCATTGATTGTGCCATTAACCGCTAATTCTCCAATGTCGCCGCCGGGAAAAAATAAAGGGTCTACAACATAGGAATCAGTGGTAAAAGCGAGTCTGTCTCCTTGTTGCATGAGACTAGCTAAATTGAAAGTTGCTTGGTCTTCTAATTGTGAGAGAATTGGATTATCAAAAGTACTAACAAAAATATCATCTATTAAATCGCGCATCGCTTTGCCACCGCTACCATGCGCGAGGGTGATATGAGTATCTCCCACTTGAATTTTGCGGCGGTCTTTTTCGACTTTTTGAAATAGGGGATTTTGTGCTGAATTAGTGAAAATGTTCATTTTGAAATTGGGTTAAATTTTAGTTGATTTTGGGGTGGACAAAATGCCTAATCCACAAGAAAAGAGATTAATTTCTAAAATTTAAATTTCCCTCTACTCATATCTTGTACTTATCCGATGGGCCGCCCCTAGTTGCATTTTGGGCTAATAGCGCCCCCAAGAGTTGAAACTGACTGAATTACTGAGTGAAGAATAGTTTTAATACCATTTCCTTCTATTAATGAAATATATGTTTTTGTAGAGACGTAACAATTCGACGTTTCTACAGGATTTATATGTATCGCGATTAACGTGAAATGATATAACCTGTTTCAACTGACATTTTGCACCAGTTGCAACAAGCCGGGAAATAAATTTCATTTCTTTAAGCAAAAAGGTGTTGAAACGGGTTGTAATCTTTATCCAGTAAGCTTTTAGCTTACTTCAGCTATTAGCCCGTAGACCCCGCAGGGGGCTTCGGTGAAGGGTAATTTATTTGGTGGGCGATCGCGAGTGCTTCTTGAGAATGGTGCAAGATATCAGTTTCAACAAATTTCAGCTTAAGAAATGAAATTTATTTCAAGGCAAGGTGCAAGATGTGAGTACAGCTACTTAACTTTATACGCCTGTTTCTTTATGCCTACCATTATGCTTGTCAGAATGTAATTGACCTCCTACTGCCCAATTTTCGCGTTCAAATTCATCAATATGAACTGTTACCCACTCTGGCTTAGTACCTAAAGCAGTAACGAGTGCATTTGTAACTTCTTGCACCAGTTGCCGCTTTTTTTCGATGGAGTGACCTTTTGCAATTTGGACTGTGACAAAGGGCATAATCAATTCCTCATTTGGAAATTTTTTATGATTTATTAGACTTGCTGTAATGCACTATTTGTTGAAACTTGGTACCGTACTCTCGCCGCTAACACACCCTACGATTGACTCTACATTTGATTTTTCAGGCATTGCATTCTTGTTTTTCGCGACCTTAGAGAGGCGACCATATTTATAATAAGCTGCACAAGCACCTTCAGAAGAAACCATACAAGTTCCAATTGGTGTTTCGGGAGTGCAAGCTGTACCGAATACTTTGCATTGCCAAGGCTTCAAAACTCCTTTGAGAATTTCACCACATTGACAAGCTTTATGGTCGGCAACTCTCAGGTTAGGGATAGTAAATTTTAATTCTGCGTCAAATTGAGCATATTCTGGACTAAGTTTTAAACCAGAATATGGCATTTCACCTAAGCCGCGCCAATCAAATTTTTCTCGGACGATGAAAACTTTATTGATAGCTTCTAAGGCTACAGTATTCCCTTTTGACTCTACTACTCTGTTATATTGATTTTCAACTTCGCAACGATTTTCTACTAACTGCCGCAACAACATCCAAACTGATTGAAGAATATCTAAAGGTTCAAATCCTGAGACAACAATTGGTTTATAATATTGTTGGGAAATAAACTGATAAGGGTCAGTTCCAATCACCATGCTGACATGACCGGGACCGATAAATCCGTTTAGTTGCAAGTCGGCATTTTCTAACAGTGCTTTCAGGGCGGGAATCACGAGGACGTGATTGCAAAACATGCTGAAATTACGAATTTTTTCTGTTTCTGCTTGCAGGATGGTGAAGGCGGTACTGGGGGCGGTGGTTTCAAAACCTAAGGCAAAGAAGACAACTTCTTTGTCGGGGTTCTCCCTGGCAATTTGCAGGCTATCTAGGGGAGAGTAAACCATGCGGATGTCTGCGCCTTGGGCTTTGGCTTGCAGCAGGCTGGTTTTGGAACCGGGAACTCGCATTGCATCGCCAAAAGTGGCAAAAATTACGTTAGGATTTTGAGAGATAGCGATCGCATCATCTAATCTCCCTTTTGGCATGACGCACACGGGACAACCAGGACCGTGAATTAATTCAATAGAATTGGGTAAAACCTCTTCAATACCATATTTAAAAATAGAATGGGTATGACCGCCGCATACTTCCATTATTTTGATAGGCTTTCCTACCAAATTGCATAATTTTTCGATTTGCCAGAGTAAGGCTTCACCTTTATATGGGTCGCGAAATTCATCAACGTATTTCATAATAAATTTGTTGGTTGTTGGGTGTTGGGTGTTGGGTGTTGGTGGTTGGGTCTTGGTTGATGGTTGTTAATTAAGTTTTCTACTACCAACTACCAGCTAACAACTATTAACTACCACTTTTTAATAATCAACCATTAATTCTGCCATTTCTTCCAATAACTGTAGTGTTTCTGCTGCTTCTTTTTCGTTAATTCGATTCATGGCAAAGCCAACGTGAACTAACACCCAATCTCCCACGCACGATTCTACTGTATGTTCTTCGTTAACGATGCAAGCAATATTAATTTGACGTTTTACACCACCAACATTCACAACGGCTAATTTGTGTTTAACGTCAGTTATTTCTGTAATTTGACCGGGAATTCCTAAACACATTTTTAATTTCCTATTAAATACAAATAAACCGCAGAGGCGCAGCGGAAAGTTTGAGCGGAGGTTTCCTCCGAACAAAGCTTTCCAAGACAGAGAACACAGAGAATAGAGAAGGAAGAGATAATAAAATTACTCTGACAATTTAGCGGCTGCAATGACGGCTTGTCCTAGTGATAAACCTCCATCATTGGAGGGAACTAAACTGTGAGTTAGTATATTTATTTTCAATGCTTTTAAGCGCTTACTAACTTGTTCTAACAAAATACAATTTTGAAAAACTCCTCCTGTCAGCACTACTTGATTGATTAAGGTTTCTTTACAAAGATGGTTTACCATCTCGACAATGGCATTAGCCAAACTTTTGTGAAATTTAGCAGCTATAACTGATTGTGGAATCTGCTGCTGCAAGTCATTGAGTAAGGCTTGCCACATTGGGCGTGGGTCTATACAGTAAATATTATCGAAAATGCCAATCGCGAAAGGATAAGTTAGTGTTTCTTCATTATTATTTAAGGTATCCACATCAACTAAAGCCTCCATTTCAATCGCTGCTTGTCCTTCATAGCTACATTCTTCGCGACAAATACCTATAGCCGCAGCTACTGCATCAAATAAGCGCCCTACTGATGAGGCTAAGGGGGTGTTAATGCTTTTTTCTATTAGTTGATTGAGAAGTTTTAAGGGCTTGTTTTTTAGAAATTGTAAGATTTCTAACTGACCGTATTTTTCGTTTAAATTTTCCCAAGTATCGGCTGATAGCAATTGGGCGTAGGTGTTACGCCAGGGCTGATAAATTGCTTGTTCGCCGCCAATCATTGCGACTGGTTTAAATGTTGCCAGTCGTTCAAAATTGCGATAATCTGCTAACAGAAATTCTCCACCCCAAAGTGTGCCATCTTCACCATATCCCAGCCCATCGCAAGCGATTCCTAAAACAGGGGGTGAATTTAAAGGAATGCGATTTTCTGCCATGCAAGCGGCAATATGGGCATGATGATGTTGAATATTGTAAACTTGAATTTGATTGGCTGCGGCTAATTCTTGACCAAGTTTTGTTGAGAGATATTCGGGGTGTTTGTCGAGAGCGATCGCTTCTGGTTTATGCTCAAATAAGTTTAAGTATAAGTTGAGGGTATCTTGATAAGCTTTAAAAGCCGCAGCATTTTCTAAATCACCTAAATGTTGTGATAAAATTGCTTGTCCATCCCGCAACAAACAAAAGGTATTTTTTAACTCACCGCCCATTGCTAAAATTTGAGGAACGTTGTTAAATCCCGGTGGTAAATTAATAGTTGCTGGTGCATATCCTCTAGCGCGGCGAATTGTTTGTACTTTATCGCCGATCACTCGCACCACTGAATCATCTATCCGGTTGATAATTTCCCGATTATGCAGGAGAAAATAATCAGCGATTTTTCCTAATTTTTCTCGCGCTTCATCATTATCAATACATTGCGGTTCATCAAAAATATTGCCACTTGTTAACACAATCGGACGATTCATCCGCTTGAGAATTAGATGATGTAAAGGCGTATAAGGTAACATAAAACCCAGAGTTTTTTGCCCTGGTGCAACCGAAGACGCTATAGGATTTTGGATTTGAGATTTGGGATTTTGGATTGATAGAAAATCCGGAATTTCTTTCCTTGTCTCCTTGTCTCCACACCCGTCGTCCTTGTCCTTCTTTTGCAACAAAACAATGGGCGCGGCTGGACTTTCTAATAATTCTTTTTCCTTGGGTTTGATAATACAATATTCCTCAATTAGCGCGATATCTCGCGCCATTAAAGCAAAGGGTTTGTAGTAGCGTTGTTTGCGCTGACGCAGTTTTTGTACTGCATTTTCTTGAGTTGCATCACAAGCAAGATGAATACCACCTAATGCCTTAATGGCTACAATTTCACCTTTTTGCAATAGGGTACAAACAGCATCAATATCATCCAGCATAGAGAACATTGACGCTGTTACAGCTTTACCATCAGCACGTTCCAACCAAGCTTGGGGACCGCAGATATGGCACGCGACGGGTTGGGCATGAAAGCGGCGATTTTCAACATTTTGGTATTCCTTTACACATTCTAAACACATAGAAAACGCCGACATACTGGTATTACATCTGTCATAAGGAATGGCGCGAATAATACTCAACCGGGGACCGCAATGAGTACAGTTAGTAAAGGGGTAGCGATACCAACGGCTAAAAGGGTCGAAAATTTCTTGTTTGCATTGAGGACAAGTGGCTGCATCGGGGGCAATTTCGGTTTTTACTGTGCTATTAATACTGTGAGAAATTACAAAATCATTGAAGTTAAATTCCCCTTCATAACGAGTTCGTGTCAGTTGATTAATTCTTGCTAGCGGTGGACATTCTTGCTGCAATCTTTGGATAAACTTTTCTAAAGATTCATTGCTACCAGATACCCGAATTAAAACACCTTCACCGTCATTACAAACATCGCCACACAACCCGCAAGCTTTAGCAAGACGATATACAGTAGGGCGAAATCCTACCCCTTGAATAGTACCCCGAACTCTGATTTCTTCAATCGTCATAGGTGATAAAGCAATTAACAATTAACAATTAACAATTAGCTTTCTCATTCATTTTCCATAGCAAAATTCGATTATTTCCAGAATCAGCTATTACTGCAATGTTGCCACAGATTTTTATGCCATAACACCAATTTAAACTATCTCGCCTTGGTAATCCAAAATCGCGATTTTCACCTTTACTTTGAAAGTCGATTTGTCCGGCGATCGCATCCGCCACGACACCTTGCAATGATAGAATAGATTCTGGCTTTTTCCATCCCAACAACCGGGAATTAGCAGTATCCGCAACTACCAACCAATCATCAGCAACCCCTACGCCATAAGGCATACTCAAACTACTAGCGCTGGGAAAATAAACTCCTTGATTAATTTCCACAAAATCAAAGTTTTTTTGTCCTAACACTACAGCACAAGGAGTATTATTTTCTGTAGGCATGCCTTGCCAAATCATCACGCGGTTATTACCCGCATCAGTCACAACTAAATTATCGCCCCAAAATGTAATATCGTGACACCAACGCATACTCGACGCTGAAGGACTACCGCCGCCATTTTCGTTACGATACATCATATTCGGCTGTCCCAAAACTAAATCGGCGGGTTGACCATTTTCTGTCGGTAATTCATGCCAAATCAATACCCGTCGATTTCCTGTATCGGCAATAAATAACCTTCCTTGATGATAGAAAACACCATAACACCAATTTAAAGTACTGGCAGCAGCTTCTTGCTTTCCCCGGTTTGGTTCATTATCACTAAAATTAGCTTGTCCTAACACCAAATCCGCCGGGACATTGCTATCTTCTGGTAACTTTTTCCAAATCAAAACTCGATGATTCCAAGCATCAGCTACCGCCAAACCTTCCCCACAAACACAAATACCAGTTGGTACACTTAAAGTTGCCCTTCCGGGTGTACCTTTTGCATTTTGTCCCTCATGGTTAAAGTCGGGTTGTCCAATTACCCAATCAGCAGGTTGATTATCTTTAGTAGGTAAATTTCGCCATCCTAACAAGCGATGATGTCCCGTATCTGATACCCATAATGGTCTCGTTTCTGATATTAAACAAGCGGCACGAGGACCAAACATTTTGATGGCGCTAGGTGCGAGAGGAATCGCTAATTCATCCGGTGCAATACTTCCTCCTAAAATTACTTCTACACCCAACGGAGAGAAAAGCAATTCTTGGGTAAATTCTGTTGTTTTTCGCTTTAATATTGATTTGAAATTTATCTTGATTGGAGTGTTCATTAAACGAAAATGGTAGTTAGTGCTTCGGCGCTGTTGATTCAGCGCTGTTGGTTAATAGTTAGTTGTTAGTTGTTAGGAGTTAGGCGCTGGGTGTTATATCATTTATCTATGAAGATGCGCCTAATTAGTCTGGGTCGGCTTGTACTTTGTGAAAGTGCCGCGACTTTAGTCCTAGGGCTATCAAACGCAACGTTACAGAGAATTGGTATTAGATATTGGTATTGCAAAATTAACCCCAATCATAGTTTGTACCGTTTTCAATAAGTCCCCTCGCCCACTCGGAAATCAATTTCCGCACTAATAGCGCAAGTCCACTTCAGTGGGCTAAAAGCCTTTCAAAGTTGTCTGAAGAAGATTTTCTTTATTAGCCAGGGAATTTCTGTCTTGGCGGTTGTTAGCATTGCTGCAATATGTAAGATTAACCACTAGCCCGCGTCTTGGTGGATGAAGAAGGAATAAAATTATCAGTTTTTCAGGTACTTTGGTGGTGCCTTTTGGTTGTAAGGGCGAAGAAGAAAGCACGTAGATTTCTAGTTCAAAAGTTAGATCGGAATGCAAATGCTTTGCCCCTACTTTACGGGTGCAACCTATGCAAATACTTCATCAATAAGCGGGATAGACTAACCACTAACTACCAACTACTAACCACTAAATATTAATTATTAACTATTAACTATTAACTATTAGCAATAACTGTGGTAATCTCCGGACAATACTCTTTAATTGCCTGTTCAATTCCTTGTGATAAAGTGAAAGTAGAAGACGGACAATTACTGCAAGCTCCTATTAACTTTAATTCAACTGTATCTGGTGGTTTAATTCCTACTAGTTCCACATCTCCATTGTGGCTTTTTAAATTAGGGCGAATATTATCAAGTGCTGCTTGAACGCGTTCTAAAAGAGGTGGTTTTGGTGGTTTAACTAGTTCGTGATACAGCAATACCGCGTAAACAATTTCGTCACTAACGGCATGACGTAAAGCTGCAATTGATTCTTGTTTGACACTTTGAATTAAACGCGTCAATGCTACCTTATGTAAAGTTTCTATAGCCCTTTTTAGTCCTACTACTACACACCGCTGGCTTTCGTCCCATTCGGATATAATTGCCTCAAAGCGATTTATTTCTTGTACCAATTCGTCAAGGTTAGTCATTAGTTATTAGTCATTAGTCATTAGTTATTAGTCATTAGTCATTAGTCATTAGTAAGAGTATTTTCTTGAATTTGATTGCTATTACTTACTCAAAAAAAGACTCATGACTAATGACTTTTGACTAATGACTCATTTCATTTTGAGGTCTTTAAGTAGAAATGGCATTATCATGCCGGTCGCTGAACTAGATACTATTATTGACATTCCTAGAGGAAATTCGGCTTGTGCCAATGACATTAGTATTAGGGAACATATAATAACACCAATTGCAGTTTGCCGCACGAAATGCACTGGGTCACGCACTAACTTTCCCTTGAATAATAATTTAGCGGCATACCACGCTATATCTAACACTATTCCTCCTAAAAATTACCAAATATATTTAGCATAACTAGCCCGAACAATACTGCTGGAATTACACCTGATGGTCCTAAAAATCCACCCATTATTCCAGCTAATTCATATCCTAAATCTTCGCCACCTAAAAGTATGCCGCCGATCGCACCACCAATCATAGATAAAATTGTCGCGATCGCCAACCATATCAACCCTGTCATCAGGTTAATTTCACCACTCGATAAACTGGTAAGCAAGTCCCGAACATAAGGGTCGTGCAAAATGTCTGTCATGCTGTATTTTTCTCCCCATCGCTAATAGCTAATAGCTAATATTCATAGATTAAAGTCACCCTAGGTTAAGCCTGTGAGAAAGTCTGTTAAATCACATTTGGTAGAAATATCCATCGCCTTCCTCATAATCAAGAATTGCGAAAAACTCAGAATTATTAATTCTCAACTCCAAACTCAAACCTCTTAATTCCTAACTCCTAACCCCTAACTCCTAACTCTAAGTACCTATTTCTGCTTCAACTTCTTGCAATGCTTGGACTACTATTTGTGCTTGTTCTACTTGTCCATGCTGGTTAAATATTTCACAAGCTTCTTTATAGTAATCACGTGCTTGTAAGAGATTTTTAACATTACCAGCTTCTGGCTTTTCTGAGTCGTCGGGTAAGTTAAATAAAGCTAACGCTTTGTTAGAAATTGTGTTAGCATATTCTAAAGGCGTATCTCTGGAATTTCGCACTTTTAACGCCTCATCATAAGCAGCGATCGCCCGCAAGTTATTCTCTAGAGGATAAGCACTTGGTAAGTATTGCAAAGCGTTGCCCAAGTTATTCTGCAACATCGCATATTCCCTAGGGTGGTCGATTAGCTTAATATGCTTCAACGCCACTTCAAAAGACTGCACCGCTAACCCCTGACGCAAATATTCCTTTTCCGATGCTAGGGGTAACGAGAGGTAAGCGATCGCAATATTGTTGTATAAAATCGCATACTCCTGTGGGTAATCCTGCCAGGTAAACACGTGCAACGCTTCCTGATAAGCCTGTATACAATCCGCTACCCGCGCCAAATTAAACGGCACCAACGACTGCAACACCAACCCCAAATTCATTTGGGCTTCGGCTACTTCCTCAGGCGTTGCAAACTGTTGCAAAATTGGCAGCGCCTCTTCATATCCTGCTTTCGCTTGCACCAAAAATTGTGACCCTGCATCCGGAATTGACTTTAAAGTCCCCGCCATCCCCGCCTTAGCGCGGGCTTTCAGGGGCGGATACTCCTCACCACACAATTCATACGCCCGGTAATACAGGGTTACTGCATTCCGCAAATCCTGGGCAGTTTTGGGCTTTTTCTGAAAACCCTGTGCCATCTCAATCAACATCTCAATTTTTTCTGGCGTCGTTGCTGACTCCGACGCGATCGCCGCAAGCGCCGCCTTCATCGCTGAATCTGTAATGCTAGGGTTCATCACCACTCTAATAACGCGGGTTGGGAAATTGATACCATTTAGATAAGCGACCTACAACATTTCAACTTCTGAAACTCTTTCAGAGTCAGGATTTCACAATCTCAAATCCAAAATCTTGTTAGGGGATGAGACTTTCAACGCCCATGAAACATAAAGACGCGCTTGTTAGTTACATCCAATCAAGGGCTATACAAACCACATAACGCCCTCAGCAGCAGTATCGCGGTCTACCTTTACGCAGATAATTAGTTCGCTGAGAGTGAGTTTTCTTTAAATATAAAACACTCTATTTATAAAATTCTAGAGGTCAACAGCAAATATTAATCTCAGCTTCCAATCCATTAAATATTTATTGATTTTGTCCGACAAATATGCTAGTTAAGGCACATAATAACAATAGACTTCGTGGCATTAGTCGGGAACAGGTAAAAGGGAAAAGGGATTATTTCTTGCCCTTTCCCTTTACCCTTTACCCTTTTCCCCTCTTGCAAAAGCAAATGAGTGCAAGAGGTTTAATTAATATATTTTGCTTGATTTTAATGTAAGTTTTGCATAAAAATCATGAAAACACAACTTATTTTATTGTGTAATCGGATAACATTATTGGGTGAAAATACGATTGATATCTACAGTGTAAACCCCAGATTTACAAGCTGAATGCCGTGAAAAACGAGAATTTATCAGATGATTTTCCAAATATAGATTATTCTGATTTTTTCAAACAAGTCTGTGATAGATTTAACCTTATTATTTGTTGGGTTAGAATGATATCTTGAAAAAGATTAAATTTTATTTAATCAGATACAATTGAATCAAAAAATACATGATATTTAAAATAAATGTTTAGAAACGGGTGAGCCTCTACAAAACTCATCACCTGAATCAGGCATTGGCAAACAGTAGAAAAGAAAATAGCCGATGACTAACTTACTCTGGCTGCAAGGTGGTGCTTGTTCGGGTAACACCATGTCATTTCTCAACGCCGAAGAACCCACCGTCTGCGATTTGATAGCCGACTTTGGCATTAACATACTTTGGCATCCATCCTTAGGGGTGGAACTCGGCGTCAACTTGCAAAAACTGCTGTGGGATTGCATTTCCGGCAGAATTCCCTTGGATATCCTTGTATTTGAAGGTAGCGTCATCAACGCGCCCAACAACACCGGCGAATGGAATCGTTTTGCCGATCGCCCAATGAAAAGCTGGTTAACCGACCTCTCAAAAGTCGCCAAATATATCGTCGCTGTAGGAGACTGCGCCTGTTGGGGAGGAATCCCGGCGATGTCACCCAACCCCAGCGAATCGGAAGGATTGCAATTTCTCAAACGACAAAAAGGAGGCTTTTTAGGCAAAGAATTCCGCAGTAAATCAGGATTGCCTATAATAAATATTCCCGGATGTCCCGCACATCCAGACTGGATTACGCAGATATTAGTAGCGATCGCCACAGGTCGAATTGGAGACATCGCCCTCGACGAACTCCATCGTCCCCAAACCTTCTTCAACACCTATACTCAAACAGGTTGCACCCGCAACATTCACTTCGCCTACAAAGCATCAACCGCCGAATTTGGTCAGCGCAAAGGATGTTTATTTTACGACCTAGGTTGTCGCGGACCAATGACCCACTCATCCTGCAACCGCATCTTATGGAACCGCGTCTCATCCAAAACCCGCGCCGGAATGCCATGCTTGGGTTGCACAGAACCCGAATTTCCCTTCTACGACCTCAAACCGGGAACCGTCTTTAAAACGCAAACCCTAATGGGAGTACCCAAAGACTTACCCCCAGGCGTTAACAAAAAAGGATACGCCATCCTCACAATGGTTGCAAAAGACACAATGCCAGAGTGGGCAGAAGAAGACTTTTTTACAGTTTAGGGCAGTGGGCGGGTCTGGGGCAATGGGCGGGTCTAGGGCAATGAAGGGGCAATGGGCAGTGGAAATTAAGCATTGAGAATTTAGGAAAAAAGCCAAATCTCTTTGCCATACCCGATGCCCAATGCCCAATTCCCAATGCCCAATTCCCAATGCCCAATTCCCAATGCCCAATGCCCAATGCCCAATTCCCAATGCCCAATTCCCAATGCCCAATGCCCATTGCCCAACCACCAAGGACCAACCACCAACAATGACCCTTCAAACATTAGATATATCACCAGTCGGCAGAGTCGAAGGCGACTTAGATGTCCGAGTCAACATCGAAGACGGACAAGTCATCAACGCTTGGACTCATGCCGAACTCTTCCGAGGATTTGAAGTAATTCTACGCGGCAAAGACCCCCAAGCCGGATTAATTGTCACACCCCGCGTCTGCGGAATTTGCGGTGCATCTCACCTCACATCAGCCGCATGGGCACTAGATACCGCCTGGGAAACAGAAGTCCCGCGCAACGCGATTTTAGCAAGAAACTTAGGTCAACTAGTCGAAACAATTCAAAGTATACCCCGCTACTTTTACGGACTATTTGCCATTGATTTAACCAATAAAAAATATCGCCACAGTCCCTACTATTTAGAAGCATGCGATCGCTTTGCAGCATTCAGCGGCAAATCTTACGAAATCGGCGTCACAATTTCAGCCAAACCCGTAGAAATTTACGCTTTACTTGGCGGACAATGGCCTCATTCCAGCTACATGGTTCCAGGCGGCGTCATGTGCGCCCCCACCTTAACCGACATTACCCGCGCCTGGTCAATTTTGGAATACTTCCGCCGCAATTGGATAGAAGCAGTATGGTTGGGTTGTTCAATCGAACGCTACGAAGAAATCCAAACCTATGATGACTTCATGACATGGCTGAATGAAAAACCAGAACATTGGAATTCAGACTTAGGCTTGTATTGGCGCATGGGTTTAGACATCGGACTTGATAAATATGGCGCTGGCGTTGGTAAATACGTGAGTTGGGGCTACTTACCCCATGAAGCAAAATACCAGAAGCCCACCATTCAAGGGCGAAATACAGCCACCATCATGAAAAGTGGAGTGTATGATAGTTTCACCGACACCCACACCTTGATGGAGCAAAGCGCCACCCGCGAAAATACAACACACTCCTGGTATGATGAAGGAATCGCCGACATGCACCCCTTCGATCGCACAACCAGACCAACCCAAAATAATTCTAAAGACTTCAACCACGCCTATTCTTGGGGAACTGCCGTATCTCACATAGACTACGGACGTTTAGAAGCCGGTCCCCTAGCGCGGCAGTTAGTAGCCGGCGGTCAACATGGCGAGTCTTGGCAGCATCACGACGGATTTATCCTAGATGCCTTTAAGAAAATGGGCGGCGCTAGCATTCACCTGCGTCAACTAGCACGACTCCATGAAATTGTCAAGTTATATCGACAAGCAGAACGTTGCTTGCGCGAATTCCGGTTAAAGGACCCTTGGTATATCAAACCCAAAGAAAAAGATGGACGTGGTTGGGGTGCAACAGAAGCGGCGCGGGGTTCCCTGTGTCACTGGATAGAGATAGAGGGCGGCAAAATTAAGAATTACCAGATAATGGCTCCCAGCACTTGGAACATCGGACCTCGTGACGCCCAAGGAAAGCTAGGACCGATTGAAGAAGCCTTAATTGGAACACCCATTGCCGACCCAACAGATCCCGTGGAAGTAGGACACGTCGCCCGTTCATTTGATTCCTGCTTGGTGTGTACAGTCCACGCCCACGACGCCAAAACAGGCGAAGAACTAGCACGTTTCCGCACCGCTTAATTGATTTTACGTATTTCATTTCTAGGGCATATTTTCAAACCTCTCGTTATGCATCCCAGCCCTCGAAGATCCCCCCAACCCCCCGAACCAAGGGGGGCTAAGAGCGGTATTTTCTCCTAAAAAAGGGTGACTAACAGCGGTTATTTTCTCCCTTAAAAAAGGGGGACTTATTGGGAACTAGTACCCCCGGGAGGGGAGAAGGGTGGATCTTCTGGGTTTGACAACACACCCTAGTGGACGACCGCATTAATGCGTGATGGCTTATCAGAAACCGGGTTTCTCTTGCGAAACCCGGTTTCTAGCCGAGACTTATCAAAACTAAAGTGGTAGACCATTAGTAGTCCACCACACAAACTATGCCTAGTTGAAACATTCTTTAATTTCTGTAGAACTCGGATGAACGCGTCTCTACATCCGGTGCTTTCGTTGCTTTAGTGGACTATTAGTATCCGCCTGGAAATGAAAAAGCAACGGGCAAAATGTCCATCTCACAAAAGTGCAACATTGAAATTTACACGGTAAGCTTGTGACTGAATTAGAATTACATCAATATCTCCCTCAACTTCCTGAAGAAGCGCTACAAGAATTTACAGAATGGTGTCTTTTAGAGCAAACAAAAGATGCAGGGTTTGAATTTATTCCAGATAGCAGTAAGCTAGAAAATCTAGCTCTAGCAGAATATATACCAGCACTGATTGGTCAGTTTATGGAAGCAACAAGAAACTCAATTCCCGGAGGATTAGCAGCAGTATTAGCCGGAAAAATAGCTGACAAACATGCTTTACCAGGTCTAGCGATGTTAGTTGATTTTGTTTCTCTTTACATCACGTATTTAATACCTGGAAGCGAGAAGAATGAACTACCACCAGATGAGAAAGTAACTCAATTATCACAACAGCAGTTTGAACAACTTTCTCAAATTGCCAAAAAATATAATGTAGAAATTTAAATTTCTATTCCTGCCTAGTAACGCACCATTTCCAGATTTGGTGCGTTATTACCAAAACTCAAACTCTCTTTAAAAATGCTCACTATAATTGGTTGCGGAAATCTCAACCGCAATGACGACGCCGTAGGCGTGATAATTGCCCAACGCCTACAGCAATATCTAATCGAACATCCCCACCGTGATGTGCGAATATATGACTGTGGCACCGCAGGCATGGAAGTAATGTTTCATGCCAAAGGTAGCAAACACTTAATAATTATAGATGCCAGTTCAACAGGTTCCGAACCGGGTGCCGTGTTTAAAGTACCTGGAAAAGAATTAGAAACATTGCCGGAACCTAGTTATAACTTGCATGATTTTCGCTGGGATAATGCCTTAGCCGCTGGTAGAAAAATCTTTCAGGATGACTTTCCCCGAGAGGTGACAGTTTACCTAATTGAAGCGGCAAATCTAAGTTTTGGACTCGAATTGAGTCCTGCAGTTCAACATTCAGCCAATCTAGTTTTTGAAGAAATCACCACACTTATCAAGGAATGGTTAATGGTTAATGGTTAATGGTTAATGGTTCATGGGTCATGGTTCATGGTTTATGGCAATTAGCCATTAGCCATTAGCAATTATTAATCCAAAATCCAAAATCCTTTCATCCAAAATCCCAAATCCCACTACGCCCAATCTCGGTAAACTTCAATTTCATCTACCCTCATTTCAAAGGGCATTCCCTGACTTTCTGGAGGACAAACGCGGATTTTAGCACTACTGACAAATTTCTTTAACGATGCTGCCATAGGCACCATTTTTTGTAAGACACGCCAGTTAGTAACTTGATCCGGACATTCAATCACCAAAGTCATAGCACTGGCGTGATTTGTCACATACCAGCGACAACTAGATAGTAAATTTTGAATAGGGCGATCGCAAGCGTGATAAAAGTATCTACTAATAGAATACTCTAATTGCTGGCGCAGCACAATATCAGCCGATGTTGGCTGAATTGGATGTGAATCATCATCGTTGCAGAAATAATTCTTTTTTCCCATCTCTTGTACTTTCCCTAGTTAGATTCCAATCACCATTGCATACAGAACATCTTTATTTGTTCCCAAAAACTCTTGAGTTTCATTATCAAAGTAAGCGCCAATACCACTACACTGAATTCCCCAATAATTGCTACACAAATAAAGCCTTTGACCGATTAATCCAGCTACTTGCATAGCAGTTTGGTAATTTTGATACCCCGATACAAAAAATAAAGTTACAGCACTATCTCTAACAAGGCTTTGATTTACGCACAAGTAACCCACCTTGTCGCTGAAATCACCCTCTTTCAATAGATGCATTCCTTGATATAACCCTGATGGAACTTTTTCAACTCGATGAACAACAGAATAAATTTCTATTTCCTCAAAATTTTCTGTTGCGATCGGTTGCTTAAGCTCCTGCAATATCTTAAAATAAAGTTCTCGGCAGATAGGCTGTTTTTCAAAACGCCTAATTGAGCGCCTATTCCAGATAGTTTGGAAAAACCTTTCCTTGTCGAAATGAAACTGAGGATATTCTGGCTGATTGTGGAAACTAGACTGTAAAGCCGTTTCTTTGTAGCCATCTTCAATAAACTGATTGGCTTCAAAATAATCAGTTCCACAAACAAAAGGAACTTTTAGCCTGAGGCGTCTTACTTTCTTGTCTTGAAACTCACCCGAAATCGCACAAGCAGTAATAAACTCTTTATTCTCAAAGCCTAAATCTGCATTGAGAGCGAGTTTATCAAAGTCAAAAATAAATTGTACGTCTCTATTGTGAACATAAGCTGAGGCTTCAATAGCACCCAGATGATGTCCGCTATCTAAAAAGCAGTACCTTACACTCCTATTTTTATATTTCCAGCTAGACCTATAATAAACACAGCTTATTAAAAAAATGAAGCCGTTTATACGATTATTAAGTAATATATAATGCTCCAATCCATCATCAATTAATTCATAAATTAGTATTAGAGAATTATTCGCAACTTCCAAATGATAGATACCATCTATTATTCCTTGTATTCCGCGAATCTGTACGTAGACTTCTGTGGGGTACAAAGCGCCTGCTGACGGATTAACTCGTAATTGATATGGTCTATCTTTATACAGCTTTTCAAAGGTAATAGCACTTGTTAACCAGATAAATGAATGAACAGGATTATTGACATCTAATTTCAATCTCCGATAGAACTTTGGATAAAATTTAAATTCCGATGGTTGGGTGGAAGAGTCTACATAATTTGGGTCAAGCTGTACCGATGAGTAAGAATGCTTGGTAGCATCGTGATAGGTTTTTCCTGCTATTTTACTTTGATGCATTTTTGAGAATCCTTAAAACTTCTATGTTGCTGGCAAAATCGATAGCTTTATAGTCGTCTAAGTTTTTTAACTCTAAATTGGGGCGATGTTCTAAAAGCAACTTAACGACTTCTGTCTTTCCTGCGGAAGCTGCATACATTAACACTGTTGCACCGTTATCATTTTGGTTATCAATGTTAATTTTGGCTGCGAGTAATAACTTAATTAACTCATAGTGATTTCCAAAACAAGCAAACCACAAAGCGTTATTATTATCATTGTTTGTGGCATTAATATCCGCGCCTGCATCAATTAGTTCTTTCACTACTGCACAAACGCCTTCTCTAGTGGCTTTCATTAACGCCGTGTCACCATTTTCACGCCTCTGATTTAAATTATCCAGATTGTAGCCTTTTGCTATCAGCCATTCGTTTGTGTTTTCACTTAAATATTGCCGCGTTTCTTCACTCATGATTGATTATTCCTGAATTATTCCTAAAAATTTCAAAACGCACCCTACGATAAAGTTACGAGAAAGCAAGGTATTTGAGGTTTTGTTACCTGCACATATAGGGCAGGCTTTCTGGCCCACCCCATAATAAAGTAATATTTTGCTAATAGAGAAAGTGTATTCAACCGAACTAAAAACGTAAAATTATAGTTAGTTGCAAACAACTTTAGCTATTAGTCAAAGATGAAAAACCCTGGTTTTGAGGTGAATAGTAATTCCCACCTCTTAATAACTTATTAATTGCCAGACAAGAATATTTGCCTGTCAAATTGTTAACTTACAGAGACTGATTTCCGTTCTTCAGAAAATAGCTTTCTTGCTGTTTTTTCTGGTTTTGGTGCGCCATAAAAACCTGCTTCAGCTTCGAGTTCGTCTACAAAATCCCAAGCTTCCACAGTTCTTTTAGAATCCGCACCATAGTTTGCAGAAATTGAGCGAGCATTTGAGATAGCTTTATGCAATTCTTTTTGCAAGAATGTTAATTTCGGTTTTTCCACGAAGTCACCCTTCGTGAGAATGTCGGTGACAGAAATAATGCCAAGTAATTCACCTTGGATGACGGGCGCACGCCACACTCCAGTATTAGCAAATAACCGCGCTACATATTCCACATCGAGGTCAGGGTTGACTACGATGCAGGGCTTGCTCATAATTTCGTAGACGCGCACTTCTTTGGGGTCTTTACCGTAAGCAACAACCTTAGCGACAATATCGGTTTCGGTAACGATACCGTAAGCATCGCCATCGTTACGGGGTTCGACAATTAACGCCCGCAATTCTTTGAGCCTTAAGAGTCTGACTGCTTCTGCGACAGTAGCCCAACCGCGAATGGTAACTACATCTTGAGTCATAATTTGTTTGGCTCTCATAATTCCTACTCCTTCAATTCGTTTTTTGTAAGTGAGGGAATTGATTCTAAATTGCTGCAATTTTTCCTAAACTTATTTAATGCGTGCAGGCGCGGAGCGCATTCGCGCCTAACTAAAATTCCAGTTGAACTGTGAAAAACTGGATTCGCTATCTGAAAAAGCGCTTACAGAAATCAGACAGCCTTTTCAACGAACAGTGCATCTTTTTCAAACCTGATAAAATCTGACTTTTTTGGGATAAGATTTACGCATTTTTCCCAATCTTTGCTTTGTACATATCTTCAGTCTGCTCAACTTTTCAGAGTAGCCAGAATTCAGGTTTGTATAATTCAGCTAAATTTGTAATCGCTTTTTTATCGAGTCTAGGCTTGACTGCCAACAATTTAGCTTACTTATATATTATCACCCGGTAATTTAGCGATCGCATTTCATTTATAAAAAAATTCCTAAGAGATAATTGATAAACTAAATCTTAAATTCATCGGGGATAACATCTCTATTTTATAAAACTTAATGGAGTTGAATTTATTTAATAGCAAAGCTTTCCAGCCATTTAAATACTTTTATAATTGTTATTTATATCTGGGTTGAGTTTACTAATTTTAACCTAACACTGTCAGATTCTATGTTATTGAAGCTGAGAAAATAGTTGTTAAAATGTTAAAAATTCAAGGCTAGTATAGCTATAAGCTACCCTAATGTAAGTTAATCATTACTTTATAAATTCTCTTTAAATATCTTTAGCAAACAAATGTTAAATTGCGTTTGAAAGTGTTAAGGGATATTGTATAGCAATCCTCGCTTATATTTGTGAAAATTGAAAGTCTCAGAATCCCGGTAACTCTTACGAAACCGGGATTCTCGTTCCTCACGAATGATGCGCGGGCTGCTATATATGGGCTAAAAACCAATAGCTAATTGCATCATTTTAGGACTTACGCAAAAAAACCCGGTTTCTACGAAAAATAGCCTGTGAGTGCAAGCAGATATTCGCGAAGAAACCGGGTTTTTGGAACGAGTGTGCGTAAGTCCTGCATTTGTTAACAGTGAGTGGTCTATAATTGTCCACGACCGCCAGAGATTAAAATCTCTGGCTAATAGCTCAAGTCCTCTAAAGAGGACTGGATACAAAAATATACGAAATTAATTATCAATAATGATTTATCAAACTCTTACAAATCTTATTTTTTAAATAATTAATTTCCTGCAAGCAAAGACAATAATTATCGTTAATTTTGCGATTTTTTCCGTGCAACAATGTGAAAAATATGCCAGTGTTTCTCTTCCCCTATCGCTGTTTGTCCGGGATGGTCTTCTTCCTGCAACATTTCAATTTCAAAAGGTTTTAGTAATGCTTCGACCTGTTCGCGGGTATGAGAGACAATTTATAAAGTATGAGAGAAACCGGGTTTCTGTCGATGGGGTGTCGAATACCCTCGTACTTAGTCTCCCAGAAAGCTGGTTTCTTAGGTCTTAACGTTCACTTTATAAATAACCTCTGATGATTCATGGAAGTGTAAATCGCCCAAGAATCGCGTTTGCCAAATAATTGACCGGAAACATAACCACCAGAACGCACTGATGTAACAATCTTGTCCCATAAACTAGTACACTGAGGCGTAAGTTTAGATAGGCTTATACCGCCAAAAGCTTCCCCTTAAAAGTCCATTGCAAAGGATGAGCTAACTTTTGGTTAAAGTAGTCAACAAAATTCAATATCTGCTGTTTGAGATCTGCCTGAGAGGAAAAACTGCCTCTACGCAAGAGTTTGCGTGTGAGGATGCTAAACCAGATTTCAACCTGATTGAGCCAGGAACAGTGCTTTGGGGTAAAATGGAAAACAACCTTATGGGCGGGATTGGCTAGAAACTGGGCGCGGGTACTCATCGATTGGAGTATCCCAGACTTACCCTTAACACCTAAGTTGTCAAAGGGGATGCCTTCAATGTCGGCAATCCATCGTACCAAGGATTCTGATTGATGGATATTCAAACAGTCCATAATCAAATGCCACTTGCTGGCAGTCGGATCAGAGGCAATTAAGCGCTGGCAATGCCCCAAGAAATCGGCTTCTGTCCGCTGAGTGTCAATTGTAGGAGCTACAAGTTGACCTGTAACAACATCAAACTTAGCAATCAAAGTCTGTGTTCCATGCCGAATATATTCAAACTCTCGACATTCGACTTTGCCTGGTCGCATTGGTAAACTGGGAAGGGCGCGTTCTAGGGCTTGAATGCCAGTCATTTCATCAATGCTGATCGTGTGTTCTCCCGCGATCGCTCTGATTGGGGCACTCAGATAGTGCTGGCTGATGTCTTCCACCTTGACTTCAAACTCTGGATCATACGGGGGGAAAAAGCCAGTAACGAGACTGGTGCGGTTTGAGTTCTGCTTGAGCTAACCATCGTCCGACCTGGCGGGGGGATATTTGCTCCACAATACCAAGCTTTAT
This sequence comes from Heteroscytonema crispum UTEX LB 1556, assembly GCA_044006015.1. Taxonomy (GTDB): domain Bacteria; phylum Cyanobacteriota; class Cyanobacteriia; order Cyanobacteriales; family Nostocaceae; genus Heteroscytonema; species Heteroscytonema crispum. The sequence continues at coordinate 41,738 of JBIPDF010000011.1, read as the reverse complement.
CAACTCATCCGCCAGTTCATGAGAACTCCAATGACTGATGGGACGACCGTATTGCATCGGGTCACGGCACGCCATCGCCATGCATTCAACTTGCTGTTCCAGGGTAAATTTTAACGGCGAACCAGGACGGTGGCGATCGCGCAATCGCTCCATCACTGTCTTGGATTGCTCGGTGGTCTCAACCCAATAGTGTCGCCAGTGCCGCGCCATTTTGATACTTATATCGAGCGTTCGAGCAATTTCGGCATTGTTTTGCCCCAACGCGGCTTTTAGCACAATCCGGGCACGTTGTGCGATTTGCTGCGGCGTACTGGGTCGATTCACTAACTTTTCCAGGGCTTGCTGCTCAGTATCACTCAGGGTGATTGTCAGCGGTTGGCAGGGCATGAGTCGTCAAATTAATCTCGTCATTCATACCCTAACTCAATTTACGCCGCAGTGTACTAGGGAAAAACTCTGGCGGACAAAACGGTAGAGAAAAGCTGGCGTTTATTAAATCAACTGCATCTGGTAATATTAAATTCTCAAAACGCGTCACGCGGGTTTCTAGAAATTCGCGATTAATACTTGGACGATTTAGCAAACGGTTTATCGCTTCAACTTCACCATCAATCGCTAACACCCGCCAACCCCGACGCAACAGTTCCACAGTATCCCGTCCTTCACCACAGCCAAGGTCAATTGCAAAGCGCGACTCAGTAGTTGCATTTTCGCTATCGAAACGCGCTAACACAGCAAGTAACGTATCTCGTGGTAGGCGATCGCCTACAGCATTATAATATGCCGACCAATCGCGCTTAAAAGTTTTATTTCCTGATTGATTTTCTGATTGGTAATTGCTGAATTCTGTCAGAACTTGTCCTGTTAATGCTTTAGAATATAAAAGCCATAATTGTATTTGTAAAGAATAATTAGTAAAAGCTGAAGAAATTCAAGCAAATTCAGCTACTTTGGTAATATTAGTGAGTAAAAATTACTAAAGAATCACGGTATGAAAATCAGCGCTCGTAATACTATTAAGGCTACTGTGAAAAAAATTGTACCAGGAGTTGTGAACACTGAGGTAACTTTAGAGATTGCGCCCGGGGTAGAAGTGACTGCAGTCATCACGAAATCTTCTGCGGATAAACTTCATCTTTCTTTAGGCAAAGAGGCTTACGCTATAATTAAAGCCTCGGATGTGATGATTGGTCTTGATTAAAGCTGTTGATAAAAGTTGGGAGCGACTTATTTTAAAGGTAAGTCGCTTTGTTGTATCAAAATAAGTTGGTGGTTGGTTGTTGGTGGTGAAGGGGCGCTGCAGGAGGGTTTCCCGACCCAGGCAACTGGTGGAGCGCTTCGCGGTAGCGAGGAACGAGCGTCACCCCGAAGGAGTTGGTTGTTGGTGGTGAAGCGCGTACTGCGGAAGGGTAACCCTCCTAGTACTGGTGAACCCGAAGGGTTGGTTGTTGGTAGGTAATAGTTAATAGCTATAAATGCATTTAGCCTACGCAGGTTGGCTTTGTTTGGCTAGCCCCAGACGCGAGTGTCTAAGGGTATTTAAAGACGTGAATAAATGCATTTAGCCCACGCAGCTGGGCTTTGTTTGGGTAGCCCCAGATTTGAATCTGAGGATGTTCAACAATTCTTGCAATTTATCTAATAACTAATAGCTAATCGATAAATTGCTTGAGTTAGATGATGGGTGATAGGTAGGCTATCAACGACCATCCCAGCGCACAACAACATCATGTAGAGTATGGAATAAAGAAAAAGCGATCGCGCTAATTCTTTATCATCTGGAGTGTGCAATAGTGTCCAAGCTTTTTGGAGAAAAATTGCTCCCAATATAAAGGCGACACCACCATAAATTACCCCCGACACCTGTAAGGGATAAACTAATAAAAATGTACTGGGAATAAGCAGCAAAGAGTACAGCCAAATCTGTAAAGTGGTGGAGATATTATCAGTGACAACTGGTAGCATTGGTACACCCACCTTGGCATAATCATCGCGAATCATTAACGCCAACGCCCAAAAATGAGGAGGTGTCCATAAAAACACGATCGCAAATATCAACCACGCCGCCCAGCTTAACGTATTTGTGACCGCAGCCCAACCCACTAACGCCGGAATTGCACCAGCAGCGCCACCAATAACGATGTTAAGAGGTGTGTGGCGTTTGAGTAAGTGAGTGTAAATACCCAGGTAAAACACGATACCAGACATTGCTAACAGGGCACTTAACAAATTGACAAATACTGTTAGCAGAGTGAAAGAAATACAAGCAAGCGCGATCGCAAATATTAGACCATGTAACGGCTGCACCCGACAAGAAGGCATCGGTCGGTGGCGCGTGCGTTCCATTTGATAATCAATATCGCGGTCATAAATACAATTGATAGTCTGGGCGCTAGCAGTGGCAAAAGTACCACCAGCGAGGGTAACAACCAGCAATAATGGCTCGATTTTTCCCTCAGATGCAATACACATACTAGCAGCAGTAGTAATAAGTAGCAGGGGAATAATTCGAGGCTTTGTTAGCTGGTAGTAACTGTGAATTACTTGAAAAAAATTTTGGTGGTGACGTGTTTCGCTAGTCCCAATCATGTTTCTACGAATTCCTCAATGGTGGAAAATGATAATAGCTAATGGCTAATATCTGAAATAATGCGAACGTAGATAGCGCGGGTAATTTCTTTATCGATTGCCAAGCTTGTGTTGCCTACTTTGACAATAAAGGAGGGAAAACGCTTTTTTAAAGTAATGGCGGTTCCCGGCTTTACTCCCATTGCTATCAGTTTTTTCTGGATTATTTCGTTATCACTTTTACAGAAAGTAACGATTCCTTTCTCTCCTGCTTTCAGCAATTCTAATGAAGAGCCAGTAACACTAAAGGGGGGAAACATAGTAACTTACACTTGATTAAGTGATGAGTAAGTGGTTGAAGGTATAGTCAATGTCAAAACAAAAATAAAATCATCAAAATTAAATAATAATTATGTTGTTTGTTTAACAAAATAAGCACGTGAATAATAACTGGATTTAAATTTATTTGAATTCAAATCTTGTATCTGTGTCTACGACCGCCAGGGGTTATAAACCCCTGGCTAATAGCTAAATTCTTCTAAAGAAGAATGAAAATAATTTTATACCGTTTATCCAAAAGCTTACGCGTTAAGTCCCCATCAAACAGCCTTGATATATTGCAACGTTTTTATAGAATTGGTATTAGTCCACTTGAGTGGACTTGAGCTATTAGCCCGGAAATTTATGGGCGGTCGAAGATACTAATTTAAAAACGTTAAATAAAATTCGTCAACTGAATGTAAAGACGTGAAATTTCGCTTCTCTATAGAGCCTCAAATTTCCACATAAAACACTTCAGCATAGCTGCAGTATACCTCTGCCTTTCTCAAACATAATAAAGAAGTCATAGCTTGGTTAAAACTACGACTTCAGAGTTTGCCAAGGGGAGGAAAAAGTAAAAACTTTACACTAGATACGCTTCTTGATGGGTACGAATTGTGCAATTAGAACGGGGATAAGTGACGCACAATAAAGCGAATCCTTGTGCTACTTGTTCGTCATCTAAGAACATTTGGTCGGACTGATCTACTTCACCGTCAACGACCTTGCCAACACAGCTAGAACAAGAACCAGAGTGACAAGAGAACGGCAATTCAATATTATTTTCTTCTGCCGCATCTAGGATTGTAGTTTCCTCGTCAACTTCAATTGTGGTGTCGAGCGATCGCTTTTTGTTGATTAATCGAACTTGGTAGGTAGCCATTGTCTCATTCACCTCATAGATTACACAGTTTGATTTTTTTTTAAGTTGTAAGCAGTGGCTTTTTCCGCTCCAACTTCTCGCTACACAAAAACAAAATTTCAAAAATATTGCCTTGTGTATTTCTTCCAAGCCACCCGACACTTACTTGCAGCAGAATCCGTTTTTAGCAATATCCTAGAAAAGCCAAAATGGTATTAACTGCAAGGTACACCAGTAGGCGTACAATCACCTGCTTTGAAAGACTTTCCACAACCGCAAGTATCACTTGCATTAGGGTTGATAAACTTAAAGCCGCTTTCCATCACTCCATCAACAAAATCAACTACAACTCCGTTCAATAACGGCGCACTTTTGGCTTCAACATAAAGCACAAATTTGCCTTGTGGAAGTACCAAATCATCTGGTTGTGGCTTGCTAGTAATATCAATTGCATACTCATAGCCACTACAACCGCCATCTTTTACAGAGATGCGAACGCCTTTAGTCGCGCCGTTAGCATCGGGGGCGGAACCAAGTAGGAAAGTTCGCAAACGAAATTCTGCTTTTTCTGTCAAAGTAACAGTCATGGAATTTTGGATTTTGGATGAAAGGATTTTGGATTGTTCTTAGGAATTAATGCGCTTGCTCTGCGTTAATAGCTCATGGTTAATGGTTAATAGCAATGAACAATTAACTATTAACTATTAACTATTAACTATTAACTATTAACAGCTTTCTTTATTTATCCCCACCTACTTATTTGCAATTGGTGGTGGCTTCCATCGACTTAGATTGCAAGTGTCTCCAAGGCGCATTGTTACCGCACACCGGACAAGAGCGATCGCGATAAGAACGGCGCTTCACAAACTCCAACCGAGTCAAGTCAAGTGTCAGCAGTTGCGACAACAAAGGCTGACTAAACCCAGTAATCAACTTGATTGCTTCCAACGCCGTCAAACAAGCCAGCGTCCCAGAAACCGCACCCAGCACGGAAAAACCGCGCCGATCCCAATCAGGTTTCTCAGGAAATAAGCAAGACAAACAAGGAGTCACACCAGGAATAATCGTTGTCAGATAAGCCTCCATCCCATCCATCGCCGCTTCCACCATTGGTTTGCGCCAGCGCACGCAAGCTTCATTCAACAAATCGCGTTCCGTAAAATTGTGGGCGCAATCAAGAGCCATATCAGCAGATTGCACCAAGGAATCCACATTTTCCGGAGTAACATACTCGTGAACAGCTTCCACCTGAACATCAGGATTAATCGCTTCCAGAGTTTCCTTCGCTTTGAATACTCTTGGTTTCCCTACCCAATCATCAGTCATCAAAACCTGACGATTCATATCATCAAGGCGTAAATCGCCACCCCGGACAAGGATTAGCCGCCCGACGCCCGCTGCAGCTAGGTAAAGCGCCGCCGTACCGCCCAATCCTCCCACACCCGTAACCAAAACCGTCGCTGACTTCAGGCGCTTCTGTGCTAACTCACCAAAATTTGGGAGCATCATTTGACGACGATAGCGTTCCAATTCGGTAGGCGTCAGGTTTACCACTTTTTACCTCCTAATCAGAAGAGATTTCTGTCAGCGTGACTACATTTTTTGGTTTCTCGTTAAACACCTTAAACAGCTTTTGTTCGTAAGGCGTTGATTCAAGAAATACCTGATAGGCTTTATCTAAAGCTAAACGATATTGATTTAGCTTTTCTGTATTATTAAGTTCCGAATAAGTCTCATCAACTTCTTGCATATATTGAGAAAACTTTTTCAATATATGCAGGCGGTTTACATTTACAACCTGTTGGTCGTAAGGGAGTTGAAAAAACTCAAAATATTCCTCTGCATCTACGAGTTTGCTGAATTTATTCAAATCCCAAGTCATTTTCCCTTCTCCATTTTTTTTAGTTGTTGCTTCATTTCGTCCAACTGACGATAAATTTCATAAGTCTCAGCAGCAACATCCATAAGTTGATGAAAATTTGTTGGCAAACCCTCTGCTAAATCATGCAGATCCATTTTCATTTGACCTGCTTTGCTGTTGAGGCGTCTAATTTTACCTTTTAGTTCCTCAATACTTGTATTTGTGTCTCCCGCTTGCACCATCAACCCTCCATTAAGAGTTAGGAGTTAGGAGTTAGGAGTTGGAAGAAATAAGGAATAAAGAATAAAAGATAAATTTTGTATTTTTACTCTTTATTCATCCTTAATTCCTAACTCATAACTCATAACTAATCACTTTTTTTAAAGTATTTGTGTTTCTGCGCCATCAGCCGTAAATCAAGAGTTAGGAGTTAAAAGTGAGGAGTGAGGAGTTGGAAGAAATAAGGAATGAAGAATAAAAGATAAGTATTGTATTTTACTCTTGACTCTTGACTCTTCATTCTTAATTCATAACTCCTAACTTTTAACTCCTAACTTTTTTAAAGTTTGCCTACTTCGGGAAAGCGCGTAGCCAAATCAACGCCTTTTTGTACCAGTTTTTCTCCTTCTTCATCCAATTTTTCTAAGGAGTCAAAACCAAAACGATGAGCATCCCGCAGAGTTCTAGTAGCTAACAAAAGACGACCGGAAAAGACAAGCGCCCAGCCAAATCCTTCATGACTCAAATCAACTACAACCTGAGAAATCAGATTTGTTTCCTGTTCAATGCGGGCGGCGACAGCGCGGAAAAATGACATAATCCGTGCTTTAGTTACCGGATCTACTTCACCTTCAAGAGAAATTTTGCGTTTATCTTGTTTGCTGACAACAAAAGGTTTCAAAATCAACTCATCCGACCATTTACGGTAAACACCATAACTGTCTTGACCCCGGATTTGTTGTACTAATGCCTTAAGAAAAGGCGAGGTGATTACTTCACTTGATGCTGTTCCGTTAACACTATTATTTACAGTCATACCGTTGCTTCGTTTTCTACTTCATCTGCAAAACTAGGGGCTTTTTGTTGTAAGGCTTTACGCAGCCAAGGCGGGGGATTGCCTTTAAGAGTTGCCACTAACTTATTCAACACTTCAGCAATTTCTTCTTCTTCCGATCGCGCTTTAACAGGTGTGACTCCCTTTTTAATTAAACGCGCTGCTGCACTACCGCCAATTGCTGTTACATAAACAATCGTGCAATCGACTAGTGCATCAAGTTTGGGTGTAATTTTATCCTCATTACCATCTTCTTTCAGGTCTCCTTCAAACTTGAGAGTTTCGATGAAATGAAAGCCCTCATCAGAGATTTCATAAACATCAATTTCTTTCGCCCAACCAAAGTGAGCATTAATATGAACTCGGTCGCTTGTTGTAAAGGCAATTTTCATCTCTATTCTCCTTAATCAAGTTCTGAATTTTGAGCTATGAATTTTGAACTCATAATTCTTAGCGCCTCATAACTCATAACTCATAACTCATAACTCTTTGACTTACCAATCACCGTGAATATGTTTGACTTTCTCTTCTTCTTCTTCAAGAAACAAATTGCCAATATCAAACAAAAGCTGCATAGTGCCGCGATAACCAACTTTGGTATACTGACCGTTACCCAAACGATCCACAATCGGAATGCCCAAACGATAAAGAGGAATTCCCAACCGAAGCGCGATCGCTTTGGAGTGAGAGTTGGCAATCAATAGGTCAGATCCAGCCGCTTGTTGTTCAAAATCTTCAAAATCGCCAATGGTCACATTTGCTACAGGGAGTTTTTCTAACAAAGGCGATCGCGTTGTTGTCACCACTGTATGAATCTCCGTTCCCATCGATTGCAAAACGTGAACTATTGGCCACAACAAGTCCGGTTCTAACGCCAAAGACACTCGCTTGCGACCGAAGTAAAAATGAGTGTCCAGCATCGTATCTTGCAACTGGCGGCGTTGACGGCGATATTTTTCCGGTACGAGAGTACCGCTAAGGTCAGCCAATGCTTGCAAAAACTCATCCACCGCCACCAATCCAGTCAAATCTGGAAACACTTCGTAAGGTATACCGCAGCGGTCTTGCAAAATCTGCGCTGCACCCCGCATACTTTCACCGAGTGCCAAAGTGAACGCCGAACTACCTACTTGGCGCAATTCTGCCAGGGATGTACCGCTACCTGTAATTGGAGTCCACGAGTCGTCTAAGTGACCATCTAATGAAGCGGAAAGGTCAGGTACGACAATCGGTTTAAGTCCAAAAGCGGTAACAATCTCTTTTATTTCCTGTAAATCCCCTGGCGTGAAAGCAGAACCCGCCAAAATCGTAATTTGTTCAGCTTTAGTTACCCCCGCTTCCGGAAGTTCTCGGACAATGCTTTCCACTGCAGCCGCAAAGCCATCTTGCAAAGCGCCCTTAAAATCAGGTGTCGAAACGAACAATATCGGCAGTTGATTTAATTCCGGATGACGTTTGCGGAAGTCTTTAAGAATACCTTCCATGTCATCCCCTCTGGTTTCCGTCAAACCAGTGGTAGATAAACCAATAATTTCCGGCTTTACCTTTTCCACCAGGGTAAGAATTGCTTGTTCAACATTTTCCTCCCCACCCAAAATCGTAGTGACTTCCGTCATCGCGGTAGTAGAAAGAGGAATCGCCTCCCGGAAATGGCGTACCAATATCACCTTAGCGAAAGCAGTACAGCCTTGGGAACCGTGGAAAAGGGGCATCATCCCCTTCAATCCCAAGAAAGCTAAAGCTGCACCCAACGCTTGACTTTGCTTTAGAGGATTAACTGCAACAGCTTTGTTAGGAACGGTAACAGTCGCCATTAGTTCACCTCCGCTAGAGCAGGAGAGGGGGAGAGGGGGAGAGGGGGGGAGGGGGGGAAAGAATTTTCTTTATTCTCTTGTCCCCGTGTCACCACGCCCGTCGCCCGTGTCTCCTTAGCTTCCGCTGCTTCCCACGGTGCAGGCTTGCGTATTTGCTCCCATACGGGACTGTATAAAGCTTCTTCCAACTCTTGCGCCATCTCTACCATACCTGCATAACCTGCATAAGGATGGTGGCGTTCTTGGTTGATGTCGAGGAAAGGAACCCGAGCTTTCAAGGCAGTGTATTGGTTGCGACCGCCAGCAATCAGCATATCGGCTTTAGTTTCGCTAATTACTCGCAGTAATTCTTGCGGATTGCCCTTTTCCAGCATAATGCCATCTTGACCGAGCAATTCCTTAATCCGGGCTTTGTCTTCCTCAGTGCTTTTCTTGGTACTGGTAGCAACAACTTCCATTCCCAAGTCTTTAGCCGCCGAGATAATCGACCAACTTTTGACGCCTCCAGTATAAAGTACAACACGCTTACCTTTGAGTCGGGCGCGATAGGGAGCAAGCTTAACATCCAATGTCGCAGTTTCTTGTGCAATTAGCTGTTCGACGCGTTCTTGTAGATCAAAGTCGCCTAATTTTGCAGCAATATTCCGCAAGCAGCGATTCATGTCATCCACACCGTAGAAAGACTCTTCAATGTAGGGGATGCCATAACGTTCTTCCATTTTTCTCGCCATGTTGATCAGCGCTTTCGAGCAAATCATCACATTGAGTTTGGCACGATGGGCGCTGGCAATTTCGTTGTAGCGACCATCACCCGTAATTTTTGACAATACGCGAATACCTAATTTTTCCAACAGCGGGGTAACATTCCACATTTCCCCAGCAATGTTGTACTCGCCAATCAAATTAATATCATAAGGCGTAGTATATTCCGGTTCTACCGTGCCTACAACATGTTCCAGCAAAGCTTCACCGCCGAGGCGGTTGCCCAGATTTTTGCTACCAACAAATCCTGGTGCATTTACGGGGATAACCGGAATGCCGATTTTCTTGGCAGCAGTTTCGCAAACTGCATCAATATCTTCACCAATTAAAGCAGTAACGCAAGTAGAGTAAACAAATACCGCAGTTGGTTGATAGCGCTTGTGGATATCGAGAATAGCTTTGTAGAGCTTTTTCTCACCGCCAAAAATCACATCATTTTCAGTTAAATCGGTAGTAAAGCCCATCTTGTAAAGCTGGGGACCAGAAGAGAGACTACCGCGACTACCCCAGGAATTTCCAGAACAAGCGATCGGTCCGTGGACTAAATGAGCTGCATCGGTAATGGGAACAAGGGCAATCATTGCACCATCAAAGGCACATCCCCCTTGAGCTGCTCCCGGTTGGGCTTGTTGGGCGCAGGATTTATTTTTCTTTTCTCCATGCTTTTTTTGGTTGTGTTCGCATCCAGGTTCATGGAGCAGCTCGTTAATTTTGCCTTGGGTAATTTTCATCTCTCTCTGTTACGATGGTGGCGAGTAGGTAATGGTTAATGGTTAATGGTTAATGATTAATAGCTAATTAGTTGGTGGTTGGTTGTTGGTTGTTGGTGGTTAGTAGGCGCGTGGTTAGTTGGTAGTTTTCTTTACAAATGCTCAATGCCCAATGTCCAATTCCCAATGCCCAAGGGACGCCAGTCGCCTACTGTCGCGGTCGAAGAAGGGCGCTGGCGCAACAATGCCCAATGCCCAATTCCCAATGCCCCATTCCCAATTAGCATTTAGCAAATGTATTTCGTCACATCCTCTCCACATACATCAGAGAGGAAAGATAAAGCTCGAAAACGCAATCCGACAAAATCGTCATACAATGGATTGAGTTTGCACAGCGGTGGAATGTGAACGGTACGCCCTAATAATTTAATATTTCGCTCAAAAGGACAACAGCAAGGAATTACTTGACAAATAAAATGAGCGATACGAGCATTTTTAACTGGAATGCCATCCACTAAACGACGCAAAGGATACAGAATATCCAAAAAGCGAGATTTTTTTTGATAGCTTGGTGGATGATAATGCGGATGTTCGTGAGTGTGAGCGGGAGTGTGAGTGTGAGTGGTAGATTCCATAAGAAACACCTCAAGAAAAAGGTAAAAGGAAAAAGGGAAAAGGGAAATTAAAGAATTGGGAATTGTTGGTAGGTAGTAGGCGCGTAGGCGCGTAGTTGGTTGTTGGTGAAGCGCGTACTGCGGGAGGGTAACACTCGCGCAGGTAACTGGTGAACCCGAACGGTTGGTGGGTGTTGGGGCGCTGCGGGAGGGTAACACTCGCGCAGGCGACTGGTGAACCCGAAGGGTTGTTAGTAGTTAGTAGTTGATTGTTAGTTGTTAGTTGTTAGTTTTTCTAATAACCACTATCCACTACCCACTATCGACTACCCACTAACCACTACCCACTACCCACTATCTACTACCCACTAACGACTATCCACTACTTACTATCCATTACCCATTCCCTAGTCCCTAGTTATTCTTCCTTTTCCTTTCTTGGCACGACTAGTTAATGGAATTTCTAACGAATCAAGTCGTAAGAAATATCAGTTTTAGATGGAATATTGGTGTTGTGGTCGATGTCATCAAAGATTGTGTTAACAATCCAGGTGAGCATGTTAATTACACCTTGATATCCAATGGTGGCGTAGCGGTGTAAGTGGTGGCGATCCATGATCGGATAACCAATTCTGACGAGGGGAACCTTGCAATCACGCCACAGGTACTTACCGTAAGAGTTACCAATCAGCAAGTCTACGGGTTCGGTGAACAACAATGAACGCATGTGCCACAAATCTTTGTAGCTCCAAATTTTAGCACCCTTGCCGTTAGGGCTAGAATCCAGCAACGCTTGCATTTCTTTTTCAAATTCATCGTTGCTGTTGTGTACCAAAACGTGGACGGGTTCAGCACCCATTTCCAGCATGAAGCTGACTACGCAGTACACTAAATCTGGATCGCCGTAGATAGCGAAGCGTTTGCCGTGAAGCCATGCATGGGAGTCTGTCATGGCGTCAACTGCGCGACCCCGTTCAATTTCCAATTCTTCTGGAATGGGTTTGCCGGTTAGTTCGCTGAGTTGCATTAAGAACTCATCAGTACCCTTAATACCCCAAGGGCGAGAAACTACGGTCTGTTGCTTCCACTCTTTTTCGATGTACTCGCGAGTTTTGGGAGTAGAGTGAGCTTGCAGGGAAACTGTAGCTTTAGCATTAATTGAATCTGCTGCATCTTCCAGCTTTGTACCACCTGGATACATATCGAACTCACCTGTGTTGGGTGAATCCAAATAATCGCTGTTATCTGATAACACAGTGTAGTCAATGCCCATCAGGTCGGACATCCGCTTTAATTCGCGAATGTTGCCAACATAGGTGTCAAAACCGGGGATAAAGTTGATTTTGCCATTGCTGGTTTCTTTCTTCTTACCTGCAGTCAGGTTAGAAAGAATACCCTTCATCATGTTGTCGTAGCCAGTGATGTGGGAACCAACAAAGCTAGGGGTGTGAGCGTAGGGTACGGGGAAATCTTGGGGAACTGAACCAGCTTTTTTGGAGTTGTTGATGAAAGCTTGCAAGTCATCACCGATAACTTCTGCCATACAGGTGGTGCTGACAGCAATCATCTTGGGCTTGTAGAGTTGGTAGGAGTTCGCCAAGCCGTCAATCATGTTTTGCAGACCACCGAACACAGCAGCGTCTTCAGTCATGGAAGAAGACACAGCCGAGAAGGGTTCTTTGTAGTGACGGGTTAAGTGGGTGCGGAAGTAAGCAACGCAACCTTGAGAACCTTGAACAAAGGGTAGAGTACCTTCAAAGCCGACAGCAGCGAAGATAGCGCCTAGAGGTTGGCAACCTTTAGCGGGGTTAACAGTCAATGCTTGACGGGCGAAGTTCTTTTCACGATACTCCCAACTCTTCGTCCATTCTGCAACCCGTTTTACTTCTTCGGGGTCGTGTCCGTTTTCAAACTCTTTCTTGTTCTCGAATAATTGTTGATATTCCGGTTGGTGGAATAGTTCTACGTGGTCTTGAATTTTTTCTGGATTCTGAGGCATTTCTGGATCTCCAAGCTGCTGTATTGATGACTGGTGAACGAATTGAAGTGAAAGTTTAGGGGGAGTTTTTTGTGAAGACGCATTTGCATGCATCTGTATAAAGAGTAGTGATTGGGAAGTAGTGAGTAGAAAATCATTTTGGCTAAATTTCCTACTCTTTACTTGCCCCTGGGGCTAAACCCCAGGCGATCGCTACTCTTTTTTCCTCCGTGTTTCTCCCGTCTCCCTAAACTTTTGCTGTAGCTTTTGCCTTAGCTTTCTTGCTCCAGGGAGCGCCGATTAATCCCCAGGTAGGGCTGTTAAGCGCCAAATCCATGTCGCGGGCGAAGATTGCAAATCCGTCGTAACCGTGATAAGGACCGGAGTAATCCCAGGAGTGCATTTGACGGAAAGGTAGACCCATTTTTTGGAAGACGTACTTCTCTTTCACACCAGAGGCGATGAGGTCAGGCTTCAGCGCCTTAACAAACTCCTCGAACTCGAATGCAGTTACGTCATCGTAAATGATGGTGCCGTTTTCGATGTAGTGAGTAGTACGTTTGTAGTCATCGCTGTGAGCGAATTCATAACCAGTACCAATCATTTTCATTCCCAAGTCTTGGAAAGCTGGGACGACGTGGCGGGGACGCAGACCACCAACCATCATGGCGACAGTCTTACCTTCTAAGCCCGGACGGTACTTCTTAATGATTTCATCCATTGTCGGCTGATACTTGGCAATAACTTTCTCAGCGTTTGCTTGGATTTTTTCGTCAAATTTAGAAGCAATTTCCCGTAAAGATTCAGCAATCTTGGTAGGACCGAAGAAGTTATATTCCATCCAGGGGATACCATAAGCTTCTTCCATGTGACGGCTGATGTAGTTCATCGAACGGTAGCAGTGAATCAAGTTCATCTTCACGTTCGGTGTCAGCAACATTTCGTTGATTGTGCCATCACCAGACCATTGAGCAACTACGCGCAAGCCGATTTCTTCTAACAGAATGCGGCTAGCCCAAGCATCACCACCGATGTTGTAGTCACCAATAATTGCTACATCATAAGGAGTACCCTCGAAGTTCAGACTGCCATCTTTCTTAGCTTTGTCTGCTCTGGGGAATACCCAGTCACGAACCATGTCGTTAGCAATGTGGTGACCGAGGGATTGTGAAACACCCCGGAAGCCTTCGCAACGTACGGGAACTACTGGTTTGCCAGTTTCTTTAGCACCTTTTTTGGCAACAGCTTCGATGTCATCCCCAATTAGACCGATGGGACATTCAGATTGAATTGTGGTACCACGGTTGAGAGGGAAGAGTTCTTCGATTTCTGTGAGAATTTTGGCGAGTTTTTTGTCACCGCCAAATACGATGTCGCGTTCTTGGAAGTCAGAGGTAAAGTGCATAGTACCAAAGCTATCAACACCAGTGGTACCGATGTAATAGTTACGACGACCAGACCAAGACCAGTAACCGCAGCCTACAGGACCGTGGCTGATGTGGATCATGTCCTTAATTGGACCCCAAACCACACCCTTAGAACCTGCATAAGCGCAACCACGAGCGGTCATTACACCAGGAAGGGATTTGATGTTAGACTTAACGCCGCAATCAGCCTTGCCTTCTTCGTATACGTTTAGGTGCTTTTCCCGTTTTTTCGCAGCTTTTTCGGGGTAAGCCTGTAGAACTTCTTTAATTACTTCTTTTCTTTCTTCAATGATGTTCTTGTTTTCTGGAGGTGTCATACTCTGCCTCTGTGACTGGTAAGGATCGGGTGATTCGGGGATGAGAGAAGGTAGAAGGTAGAAGGTAGAAGGTAAAAGGTGAAATATGCAATTCTTTCCCTTTTCCCTTTTCCCTTTTCCCTTTCCCCTTTTCTTTTTGTTAGGCGTGATTATTTGTTAGCAGCAGCTTGTGCAGCAATCAGCTTTTCTGCTTCTTCGTCGCTTTCGAGAATACCGAATTCAATCAACAATGCTTCTAGTTCGTCCATTTCAATTGGGGTAGGAATGGTGAGCTTGTCGTTGTTGATGATTTTCTTAGCTAATGCGCGGTATTCATTACCCTGATCGCTATCAGGTGCGTACTCGTTAACAGTCATCCGGCGCAATTCTGCGTGTTGAACGATGTTGTCGCGAGGTACGAAGTGAATCATGTGGGTGTTCAAACGTTCAGCCAGGGTTTCGATCAATTCGATTTCCCGGTCAACTTTACGGCTGTTACAAATCAAACCACCCAAGCGCACGCCACCAGTGTGAGCGTATTTCAAAATACCGCGAGCGATGTTGTTAGCAGCATACATCGCCATCATTTCACCAGAGGTAACGATGTAGATTTCTTGTGCTTTGCCTTCACGAATAGGCATAGCGAAACCACCGCACACAACGTCACCTAATACGTCGTAAGATACGAAGTCAACGTCTTGATAAGCACCGTTTTCTTCTAAGAAGTTGATGGCGGTGATGATACCGCGACCTGCACAACCTACGCCTGGTTCTGGACCACCAGATTCAACGCAACGTACGCCCCGGAAACCGGTGAGCATCACTTCGTCGAGTTCTAGGTCTTCTACAGCGCCCCGTTCAGCAGCCAAGTGCAACACGGTGGTTTGAGCTTTAGAGTGCAGCATCAAACGGGTAGAGTCTGCTTTGGGGTCGCAACCGACGATCAGGATGCGCTGACCCATTTCTGCCATAGCTGCAAGGGTGTTTTGGGAGGTGGTAGATTTACCGATACCGCCTTTACCGTAGAAAGCTATCTGTCTAATGTTTTCGTCAACTGACATGATTGATATTCTCCTGCAATTAGTTGGTTTGTGGGTCTGTGCGTTTATCTGTTGGCGTTCACGCTCGGGTCACAGCAGTGAGCGCATGTAGAACGTCGCTGGTGGCGATCGCTCTACCACTAAAGTTATTGTTGGTAACATCATCATTTCCTCGTTAAAATTTTATTTTTTGTTAGTTGATAGTTAATAGTTAATAGTTAATAGTTAATAGTTGGTAGTTGATAGTTGGTAGTTGGTACTTGGTAGTTTTTTGTTAATAGTTGATAGTTAATGGTTGATAGTTGATAGTTGTTTGTTATTTTTTGTTTGTCATTTGTCATTAGTCATTGGTACTTTGTAGATGACCAATGACTACTGACTCATGACTCAATAAGCACTTACGCACTTTACAAATACGTCTTAATGTGTATCACCCTGAAATAGTAAGTAGGACTTGACTTAGCTATTCGTCAACAATCAATGCGTAATACCATTTGGTTTTAGTTTTGCTACGCATCCAAAGCCTAAAAATAGCTTTAGAGCATGATTTATTTAATCCAAAATCCAAAATCTAAAATCCAAATGGTATCAGTTCTTTTACTTGTTCAAAATCGAGTCCTTCAAGCTGGAGACGCGAGCGAGTGCAGCTTTTGTGTCGTCTGCTGATGCTCCACCGGCAGCCATTGCATCACTCAGGTGCTTGGCAATAGCATCGAAGTGTGGTTGCTGTAGATTCATACCTGTGTGGGTTTTGTCCATTGGGCGACCTTTGTATTGGTCTGGACCTTCAAATATCTTAGAGAAGAAAGCAACTTGTTGGCTGCGTTGCTTTGCCATATCTGTAGTAGCGAAAAAGGGCTTGAGGGTGCTGTCTGCCAAAATGCGTTTGTGGAATTCATCCACGATTTGCCCAATTCCTTGTTCTCCGCCAAGATTGCTGAACAATGTCATATCCTTTGTCCTTTGAAGCGAGTTGGATAACGAAATTAGCTCATTAGGCCCTTAATAGCTTTGCCTATGTGCTTTTGCTGTTTGTTGTCATACCATTTTGGATTTAGGATTTGAGATTTTGAATTGTAAAATCCTTGCCATGCAACAACGTTTTTATGCTTGAAAATCAAGTGTTGTAGGCTTAATCCAAAATGGTGTCAGTAGGATTCTTCGCATTGATAAAAGGACAATCATATCAGTCAAATCCTACTTTCTATTCTTGGTTGATGCACATCTTCTTTAGGCGTATTTGTAGAGTGCGTTAGTCAAGAGAGGAATGGCTCAACCGCTTCTACTACAAGGTCTTTGCTAACGCGATCGCGCAATCTCGATTCAATCGCTATTTTTAATGTTGCCATGCTGCTGGAACATGAACCGCAAGCACCTTGAAGTACAACTTTCACCTTGTCGCCTTCGACATCGAACAGTTCCACGTCTCCCCCGTCGGCGATTAATACGGGTCTGACTTCTTCATCCAACACTTTTTGAATCAGTGCAATCTTTTGGACGTTAGTTAACTGTTTTGGCGCTTCTTTTTTGGCTGTGGCGATGTCTGTAGCAACTTTTACGCCATAACTTTTCAGGTCTGCGCCGGCGGCTGCTGTAGTTAATTCTCTTTGGACATCTTTAATTATGTCATCAATCGGAGCTAAACAGGAACCGCATCCACCACCAGCTTTGATGTAATTTGTAACTTCTTCAGCGGTAGTAAGATTATTTTCGCGAATTACGCGGCGAATTTTTGTCTCGCTAATACCAAAACAGGTACAAATTAGCGCTCCTTCATCATCGTCGTCATGGGTTTGCAGGGGAATACCGCGATAGTTGTAAATAGCGGCTTCTAAGGCTTCTTGACCCATTACCGAGCAATGCATTTTCGCTTCTGGTAGTCCACCCAAGTAATCTGCAATATCTTTGTTATTGACTTTCAGGGCTTCATCTAATGTTAACCCCTTAATCATTTCCGTGAGCGCACTACTTGAAGCGATCGCGCTGGTACAACCAAAGGTTTGAAAACGAGCATCGAGGATTTTGTCTGTATCTACCTCTACTTTTAGGTGCAATCTCAGGGCGTCGCCGCAAGCAATACTACCGACTTCGCCAGTAGCAATTTTGACGTTTGTTTCATTTGTCTCTTCAATTGCGCCCTGATTCTTGGGATTGTAAAACAACTCCAATACTTTATCTGTGTAGTCCCACATAAGACAGTTATGAGTTATGAGTTATGAGTTAGGAGTTATGAGTTAGGAGTTATGAGTTAGGAGTTATGAGTGAGAGTTAGGAGTTATGAGTGAGCAATGATAAGTAATGAGTAGTGAGTTGAAGCAACTTCTGAATTCAAAATTCCTAACTCTTAACTCCTAATTCCTAACTCCTAGTAGTGTTTGCTCTTGCAGCCAGCTAGCGTCATCATTTTGAAAGGGCGAGAGGGCGCGTAGACGTTGTACAATACCTGGCATTACTTCTATTACTCGGTCGATTTCGGCGTCTGTGGTGTAACGGCAAAGGCTAAAGCGAATGGAACCGTGTAATGTTGTGTAGGGTAAACCCATTGCCCGCAGGACATGGGAAGGTTCCAGAGATCCGGAACTGCAAGCAGAACCAGATGATGCACAAATACCGTATTGATTTAAAGATAGCAGAATTGCTTCACCTTCGATGTATTTAAAGCCAATGTTTGTGGTGTTGGGCAATCTCTGCGTTCCATGACCGTTGACTTCGCAATCGGAAATTGTGGCGAGTAAAGTTTGTTCCAGGCGATCGCGCAATTTTCTTTCTCTTTTGGTCGCCTCTTCTAAGTGTAGCATTTCTAGTTCGGCTGCTTTGCCCAAAGCAACAATTCCTGCCACATTTTCTGTTCCCGCCCGTCGTCCGCGTTCTTGGCTTCCGCCGATGAGCAAGGGACGAAATCTAACGCCACGCCGCACATATAATGCGCCAATTCCTTTGGGTGCGTGAATTTTATGACCGGACATGGTTAACATATCGACGGTGCTAGTTTTCATGTTCAAGGGGATTTTTCCCACTGCTTGCACCGCATCTACATGAAATATAGCGCCATATTCTTTTGCTCGCAACCCAATTTGTTCGATTGGGAACACGACGCCAGTTTCATTATTTGCATACATCGTGGTGACAAGGGCTGTGTTACCTGTCAGTGCAGCTTCGAGTTCGTTGAGATCCAACTGCCCTTGACCGTTAACTGATAGATAAGTAACAGTATAACCTTGATTTTCTAATTGTTTGCAGACATTCAACACCGCCGGGTGTTCAACTTGAGTGGTGATGATATGTCGCTTGTCTGGTTGTGCTAGCAGTGCGGCGCGAATTGCGGCGTTATCGCCTTCAGTACCGCAACTGGTGAACACAATTTCTGAATCATCTGCTCCCAGAAGGGCTGCAAGTTGTGCCCTTGCTGTTTTTACCGCTTTGCCAACTTGTCCGCCAAAGGTGTGCATGCTGGAAGGATTACCGTAATAATCGCTTAAGTAGGGCAGCATTGCTTCTATAACTTCTGGGTCTACTTTGGTGGTAGCATTATTGTCAAGATAGATGCAGTTTTTTTGCATAGCTTCCAATTTAACTTTCCAAGAGCCAATAATTTTGATGTAAATCGCTCATAAGCTGTCAATTTGCAATTTGCATATTGATTAGGGCAGCTAATAGCTAACAGCTAATCGTTTATTGTCTTTCTGCTATTAGCCATAAGCTATTAGCAATTAGCTTTTTTTACAATTATGCTCCAGCTTCTATGTTTGCAACTTGACCTTGATGCTGTTGCAATTGCTCGGAGAATTTTTGGGAATAAAAGTCAAACCAGTTTTCCCAATAATCTTGTTTTTTAGTTAATTTCGCTACTATGCGGTTGTAATTTGCAAACCAACTTTCCCAGTAATCAGCAGTCTCTTTCACGCAACCGTTACAGGTGGGGCAACCAGCTTTACACTGAGGTACGGTATAAACGCTACCAATGCAGTTTGTACAAAGTTCGGGGTCAATCCAGTGCTGTCCATCTACTAATTTAATTGCGCCGGTTGGACATACAGACAGACAGAGATTGCAGGAAATACATTGGCTAGTAATTTTGTAAGCCATGACAACTATCCTTGCTAATTTAGGGTTTGGGGAAAGATTCGAGTTTTTAGCTTCGTTTTTTGAGTTATGAGTTTTGAATCTTTAATTCATAACTCATAACTCATAACTCATAACTCTCTAAGCTTTAACCCATTGCTCGTAAAATTCCAAAGCAACCTTTTCAATCACGTCGTATGCTTCAACGGTCTGTATACCAGCGTTGTGCAATTTTTCTTTGGGACATTCGCCAATCTTGGAGACTAAAACCGCTTTGCAATCCGCGATCGCTTCCATGATATGTTCTAAAGTGGCTGTCTCTCCATATCCGCCTTGGCAATAATGGTCAATTTTGCGATGACCAATAAAGCGGACTTCGTTACCATCTACTTCGTAAACTTGGAATTCTTTCGCATGTCCGAAGTGTTGGTTTACCATTCCGCTGCCTTTGGTCGCGACTGCAACCAAAATTTTCGGATTGTTGGCAATTGTCTTGGTAGTTTGTGTCTTTTCTTTGGCTGCTTTGAGTTCTTCTCTAAACTTCTCAATACCTTCGTGAACTTCTTGACGCTTGCTCAGGTCATATTCTGGAGCCATTTCCAAGAATTTGTCTTTGGTAAATTCTTGGCTGCGGTCTTCTCCTAATAATCCTACCGCATCTGCTCGACATTGGCGGCAATGACGCATCATTTTCATATTGCCGGAGCATTTGTCTTGAACTTCTTTGAGTTCTTTGGGTGTAGGACCGCGTTGACCTGTTAAGCCGAAGTGGGTGCCGTGTTCTGGTGCGGAAATCAATGGCATAATGTTATGCAAGAATGCACCTTTAGAGCGAATAACTTTATTCACTTCAGCCAGGTGTTCGTCATTAATTCCCGGAATCAGCACCGAGTTGACTTTGCACAAAATATCGGCTTCTTTTAGGGCTTGCAAACTTTCCATTTGCTTCTCGTGGAGAATTTTAACTCCTTCGATGCCTCTGTAGCGTTTGCGGTTGTAGTGAACCCAAGGATAAATCTTAACACCGATTTCCGGGTCCACCATATTAATGGTGATAGTTACATGATCTATATTTAACTGCTTAATGCGATCGACATATTCGGGAAGCATTAAACCGTTAGTGGACAAACAAAGCTTGATATCTGGTGCTTGTTCTGCAATTAATTCAAAGGTGCGAAAAGTTTTTTCTGGATTTGCCAACGGGTCGCCAGGACCAGCAACTCCCAACACTGTCATTTGGGGAATTTTACCTGCAATTACCAGCACTTTATGGGCTGCTTCTTCAGGTGTTAGCAATTCGCTAACCACTCCAGGACGGCTTTCGTTAGCGCAATCATATTTGCGATTGCAATAGTTGCATTGAATATTACAAGCAGGTGCGACTGCTACGTGCATCCGTGCATAGTGGTGATGCGCTTCTTCGCTGTAGCAAGGATGTTTGGCAATCCTTTCTTGAAGTTTTTCATCTATTTCTACAGTGGTGCTGCTGTCGCATCCACAACCACCTGATTTTGCTTGAGTTGCGGTGGTTTCCTTAACAGGGGAGGTAACAAGTCCGGTAGAGGGTAAATTCATTGAATTTCGCAAAGGTCGGTGGACTGGCTTATGCTGTGGGAGATGCCATCGCTACTCTGTTTATACTAATTTGGAAAAAGAATGTTATAGATGGATTGTTTCAGGGTTTCACAATCCGAAATCTAAAATCCTTTCATCCAAAATAGTATTACCCAGGAATTAAAGTCGCGTCTGTACTCACAGTGCTTGCCGGAGTTTGCAGGCTGTAAAACCATGTTTCTCGGCTGGTGTGTGTCAACGCTTGGGACTCGGGGAGGACAGTCGCGCAGGTGGGTTGTCTGCGGGACTCGAACTGTCCGTTGGAATTTATGAGTACAGCCGCGACTTCTATTCACAGGGGTATGGTGCTATCTCATCCCTCCACTCACTCATCGCTCTTTGTTTAGAAGCGTTAAGTGATTGGCGATATAGGATTTATATCAGTCTTCAGAAATAGGGCAGCCAGTCAGCCCAGGATAGAATTTATTAGATTTATTAAGCTTGTACTCAAAATTTCAAACCCTTACGCTTAGGGCATTAAAAGATTTTGAAATTTTATTTTTGGGTAGGGGTACTAGTATTTTTCGGAAGGGCTACTAGTATTTATGGAGGAGGGGACAGGTATTTGTCTACTCGAATAAAACTCAATACCTGCAATGGTTTGAGCGAAATTTTCGCCCTTTTTTTGAGTACTTTAACCTGTACTCACAGGCTCCTCAAAGCGCTTTCGACCACTATTTCTTAAGGCATTTGAGGTTTAAAAACTGGAGTAGATTATGTTGGACTACTCCAGGGACGTGCGAAATACAATTGTGTATCCAACATATCATTTTTTTTAAAGGAAAAATGCCATTTAGATTTTCTTTATTTTTGGCATCAGCAACACTAATCTTGCTTTCACCTCTATTGAG
This sequence comes from Heteroscytonema crispum UTEX LB 1556, assembly GCA_044006015.1. Lineage (GTDB taxonomy): Bacteria > Cyanobacteriota > Cyanobacteriia > Cyanobacteriales > Nostocaceae > Heteroscytonema > Heteroscytonema crispum. The sequence continues at coordinate 19,904 of JBIPDF010000011.1, read as the reverse complement.
AAAAATTATCAGATTTCTGCACTAAAGTCCAGTGGGGAGACAAGGGAGAGGGGGGAGATGGGAGAGGGGGGGGGAGACATGGGAGAGGGGGGAGACTTGGGAGAAATTCCTCCTTGTCCTCCTTGTCCTCCTTGTCCCCCCACACCCGTCGCCCCACACCCGTCCTCCTTGTCCCCACACCCGTCGTCCTTGTCCCTATGTCCGGGCGATACCGTGCTTGGTGAAAGAAATGCCCTTAAAGTGTTCTTGTAAGTTACAGCATCGGCAAACTAAACGATATGCGCCAGTTTCCGCTCGTTGAATCACGTACGGACAACCAGGTACAACAGGACGATCCTTCAAAGAGCGCTTCTCGTCTCTTGCTGCCAAGGTTTTTTGAATGCTTTCTCCGTGAATGCGATCGAATTTCTCCCGCGCCCTTGCCCAAGCCTGCAAGGTTCCAGCGCTTCCTGGTGGATCTTCTTTGAAAACTTCGGGGTTGGTTGCCAACAAAACAGCTTTCCAGTTTTCGTCCATTACCAAAGTTCCACCACCGAAAACTGTAAACGGTACAAGTTGACCGGTGAAATCATCTACCACTAACTGGGTGACTTCATAGGTGTACTCAAGGTAATGTTCGGTGATTTCTTTGACGGTTGACGATCCTGCTTGCTTTACGCTATCGATTCGTCTGGTTGTGGTGATTAACCGTGGCTTGATGAGACGAATCGCACCTGGAGGAATCCGCAATTCATCGGCGTGTTTGATGATGGCAGCTGCAAGAGTCCGAGAATTCCCATTCTCTAAGTCTTTGAATACCCAACCGATATCTGGTGGTTCTAAGATGAGTTTCTCGTTCCACAGTTCTCGCGCCTGAAATACTTCTTTGGCGATATCGCGAAACTTACTGTCGTCTGGGAAGACTCGCGCATCAGCTTCATAGATGAGCCTAGCCAGCATCGGCATAGTTAAAGAATTAGGAGGCGTGTAGTGAAGCGATCGCAGTACCATGCCTTTGATCCATTTGGTAGCTTGCACTAGCGCCGCCACAAACTCGCTGAAGCCCTCAAAGGTATCTGCAAAACCACAGGGATGGTTTATCTTCACCAGCTTTTCCAAGATTTCGTAAATTGCGGCTGTCCACACCGTTGAGCGTCCGTGCGCTTCTTTTGGCGCTTTTGTGTAAGTTGCTCCTTCCAAAGCAGAACGCAAATAGGGTACTCCCGCACCAAATATTCCTGTGCCAAACTCTTCTGCCAGTCGTGAAATCAAGCTTGGGTGGCGCATGTTACCACCAGGTTCTCAGTATAAATGCTGGACGAGACTTGTATATTGAAGTGCCGAGAACATTGCCAATAAATCAGCAAAAGACTCGTGTAGGGCAGGAGTATCTTTATCGGGACTGTAGACATAAAAAGGTCGGAAGGTGTCAAGAATGGCGTGTCCTAATTCATGGGCAACGACATCGTGAGACAAGCAAGTCCAAACTGGGGTGCGCCGAAATGGCGTAGTAAAGTAACCAAAATTCAGCGAAGGAGATTGCGGATCGTAATAGGCGTTCATGCCTTCAAAAGCATGGGGGCGAACTACTAAGGGCGCACCGTCTTTCCAGGTGATACCATGACCGATTTCTTCTTCCACCAAATCCAAAGCACGACTAATTACACCAAAAGTGTTGACTTGATGGAATTGAGGATTATCAATCAGCCCCTGTTTTTCAAAGTGTTCAAATGAAAGATCCGGTTCTTCATGCCAATTCAAACCGCGAAAAACCTGATTATCTAATTCATCCGTGTCGCGAATCACAAATCTGCTTGACCCTGTACCACTTAAATAGTCTTTGTCAAGTGGGAAAGCATAGTTGTCATATAACTTAGGCAGTGACGGATCTTGGAGAAACATCCCCATTAATTTTTTGGTGGATGAATGTTTGTGATGTCCAAACTGATTGATGTCTGACATTCTTGCAAAACCTCTTGCTAGAAATTTGTTTGTAGGATTAGCCGTTTCAAGGTGTGTTTGTAGGGCTTACCCGTTGACAAAAGTTTGATTGTGTGAATGAAAGCTACCTTATTTGCTTAACTGAAGTTAAGTCTGGAAAGCTTCCCTTGTGTATAGGTGTAAGCAAAATCAACTTATGCACTTTTGGGATAGAAATGGAAAAGAATGCTAGAAAAACGCTCAGAGACTTTATGTATAATTTGCTTCGGATTTTCATGTCAAAAAAAATACCGAACTTTCGCTACCATGAGCGAAAAACTTAACCTTTTCGCAATAATTAATTACAACTAGGACTTACGCAACTTCGACGCTAATTGCGTCAATACAGCCTTTGATAATTCATGAATTATCGCTACAGTAGTTATGTTTTGCGTAAGTCCTGACAACGTTGCAACCACAAGACTTTTAACGCTTGGGTTGTCAATTAAATTCAAGCCAAACCAAAAAGGATAAAAAATTTGTATGTTTTAAATTCTTAATTGTTCCAGACGGTAAATCGGAACCTATAGCTACACTGAATTCATCACAAACAAAATGTTTTCTTGGTTTAGCTAAGGAATCAGGGTAGCAGGAGAAATGCGATGAAAGCTATTGTTATTCGTGAATATGGCTCTGCTGAGGTGTTGCGCTATGAAGATGTGGAACAGCCGAAAATTAAGCCAGATCAGTTGCTTGTCAAAGTTTATGCCACTACCGTTAATCCCGTCGATTGGAAAATCCGTGAAGGAATGTTGAAATTTATTACAGGAAATAAATTTCCCATGATTTTGGGGTTGGATTTGTCGGGTGAAGTGCTAGAAGTTGGCAGTCAAGTGACTCGTTTTAAGCCGGGAGACGCGATTTATGGAAGCGTTGGTGTACCTGGAGGAGCTTATGCTGAATTTGCAGCCGTTCCAGAAAAGTTTGCGGCTTTAAAGCCAAATAATATGAGGTATGAAGAAGCAGCATCTCTTCCTGTAGCGGCGCTAACGGCTCTACAAGCGCTGCGAAACCTGGGGAACATCCAATCAGGACAAAGCGTCTTGATTAACGGTGCTGCTGGCGGTGTAGGCACTTTTGCGGTACAGCTAGCCAAGGTTTTTGGGGCAGAGGTGACGGGAGTTTGCAGTACAAAAAACCTGGAGTTGGTGAAATCTCTAGGGGCGAATCGCACAATTGACTATACCCAACAAGACTTTACCAAACATACCGAGCAGTACGACATTATTTTAGATGCAGTTGCCAAGCGATCGTTTGCTAGTTGCAAACCAGTCCTAAAACCCAACGGAATTTACATCACAACCCTACCCACCCCCGACATTGTGGTGCAAGGTGTGTTAACAGCGATTCTTCCCGGTAAAAAAGCCAAATTCATCTTGGAAACGCCCAACACCAAGGATTTGACTTATTTGAAAGACTTGATTGAAGCAGGCAAAATGCGAGCTGTTATTGACCGCACCTATCCTCTAAAAGAACTAACCGCCGCTCATGCTTACAGCGAAAGCGAACGTACAGTAGGCAAAATAGCGATCGCAGTCGCTTAGGGCATTGGGCACGGGGAGAGAGTTATGAGTTATGAGTTATGAGTTATGAGTTACTCGTTTTGAAGTGATGAGTAGGAAGTGAAAAATTCGCGCGTTCAAAACTCACGCATTCAAAACTCATAACTTTCTCTCTGTGCCCCACACCCACACCCGTCTCCCACACCCGTCTCCCTTGTCTCCCCATCTATATTTATTGCCAACGGTATATATTACTACAGAATAAAAAACCGAAAACAATATAAAGAAACTCGTATTTTTACAATCAAAATAATAAAATGACAATCGTAGCTGGATATACAGAAATTTCATTTTTTATCCTATCTACCTCATCTTTGAGTACAGATGAGTACAGGTTAATTTCTGCAAAGATTTATAGCAAAAATGCATCTAAATGCTGACAGGTTAAGGATTTAATGTTGAGTGCAGAAATACTTAATCCTTACCCCCATAAATACTAGAACCCCCATCCTAAAAATACTAGCACCCCTACCCCAACAACAATTTTAAATTTACCTTAAATGAGGGTTTGAGGTGGTTGAGTACAACCTTAATCAATCCAATAAATCCAATCGGCATCGGATGTGCTGCCTGTTTGAGAGCCGCCTGATATAAGCAGAAAAATAACACACGGCTCTTTTACCCAGAAATTACCGATGCACCAGCCCGTCAACCAGATTGGAAATTTAAAGAATGCAGAAACATCGGATTGGAAGAATGTTTCATTTCTGAAAAATCTGCTTTCTGGCGTTTTTTTAGAATCGGCATTAAGTGATTTTCGTATCATTTTTGAGCGCGATCCAGCAGCACGTAATTGGTTAGAAGTGCTGTTTTGTTACCCTGGATTGCATGCACTTTGTTTCTATCGTGTCGCTCATTTTTTACACCGTCGTGGTGTGGGTTTTATCCCCCGTTTGATTTCTCATTTGGGGCGGTTTTTTACAGGAATTGAAATTCACCCCGGTGCGGAAATTGGCAAAGGTGTGTTTATCGACCACGGTATGGGCGTTGTGATTGGCGAAACTGCGATTGTGGGAGATTACACGCTGATTTACCAAGGTGTGACCCTTGGTGGAACTGGTAAACAAACAGGTAAGCGCCATCCGACGTTGGGAAAAAACGTTGTCGTTGGAACAGGTGCGAAAGTTTTAGGCAATATTGAAATAGGCGATCGCGTTCGAGTTGGCGCTGGTTCAGTTGTATTGCGAGATGTCCCTTCAGATTGCACTGTGGTAGGTGTTCCCGGTCGCAATATTTCTCGCAATCACAGCGATCGCCATTCTCCTCTAGAACACGGAAAGCTACCCGATATTGAAGCAACTGTAATTCGTTCTTTGCTAGAACGCGTTGAGTTACTCGAACAGCAATTGCAAACTCTTACAGAGTCAAGGGTTAAGAGTCATTAGTCTTCAGTTATTTGCAACTACCAACGACCCTTCGGGAGAACTAGTTACCTGCGCGAGTGTACCAAAAACGCAGTACTGGTTCACCACCAACCACCAACCCTTCGGGTTCACCAGTCGCCTGGGTCGGGAAACCCTCCCGCAGCGCTGGTTCACCACCAACCATCAACCATCAACCACCAACCAACCATGTTAAGTTCCGATCAAGTTGTGCAGATACCTTTATGCGATCGCTGGCGAATTTATCACCGCTTGCAAGAATTGATGATTCCCTGTTCCTGTCCCGCTGATGGTTCTTTGCGAGTCCAAGTAAATAGCTGTATTGCAGCAATTCTCCTCCGCAGCACTGTTATGCAATTTGTTACTCCTCGTCAAGAATTAGTTGATTGGTTGGAACGTTGCTGGGAATACAGTACTGAGTTATGAGTTATGAGTTATGAGTTATGAGTTATGAGTTCTGAGTTATGAGTTCTGAGTTTTGATTTTTGTCTTGCGGTACTAGCCCCCAGTCCTTATTTTTGAGGTGAAACGTCTGGTTATGTTAACTCGTCACAGCGAGAAAAAATTTATCAGTTTTTTGCAGAATGAATTGTCACTTTCAAAAGCGGATATCGCTGTGGCCCTGCGACAACGTGAATTAGATAATGGTCCATTACCGATGCTTCTTTGGCGATATGGCTTAATTTCTATCGAGCAACTAGCACGAATTTTTGATTGGCTAGAAGAACAAATTTAGCTGATTTTATCCTCGAAATTTGAGCAGAAAAATTCTATTTTTGATTTGGGATTTTGGATTTGAGATTTTGTAAATTGGATTTGGGGTTATGAAAGGTTTATCCGGATAAACGTCATAAAATTTCATCACACATCATAATGATGAAAATTCGGAAGTTATTAATTATTCTGCTTCTGTATTCAGCATATCTACCTGGTTTCAGGATAGTTTTTCAAAAATTAACAATTAGCAAATTCCTCAAAAAATTGGTATAAATTGCGTAGTTTATACCTAATTTATTTGCCACCAATAAGGAGAATACTATGATTTCATTAATCGCTGGGCTAAGTATGTTAGTCTTTTCGGGAATTGCTAATACCTATATCAGTTATTTGCTTTTTGGTAAAAATGACACAATACCCGAAGAAAAAAAATTTTAAGTAGACCGGCACAAATAAAGTTAACTGATGAGGTTAGTCATTTGTCATTAGTTAGTTACATATAGTTGCATACAAACAATAAATGACATTCAAATAAAGGACGGTTAACATAGTGATGATTATTTGCGGCCAATTACTTAATTTATACGATGTTTGGTTTGATGCCGGAGATACGGGGTGTTGTCAATTGGCAATTGGGAATTGGTAATAGTTTTGAGTTAACAGTTAACTGTGAACATTTAACTGTTAGGAATTAAGTTAAAACTCATAAAATATGCCTCTACCATTAACCATTGCCAGGAACTGAACAAGAGTGGGACCGCAATCAACATCGGGTATTTAGGAAGATTTCCGTTAGAGGGATATTTAAGATGAATCAAGTCCTAATTAATGACACAACACTGCGTGATGGCGAACAAGCAGCAGGTGTTGCCTTCAAATTAGAAGAAAAAGTAGCGATCGCCAAATTTTTAGATGCGATTGGCGTTCATGAATTAGAAGTCGGGATTCCGGCGATGGGCGAAGAAGAAACGCGAGCGATCGCGGCTATTTCTGACTTAGGTTTATCTGCGAAACTCCTAGGCTGGAATCGCGCTGTAATTTCAGATATTCAAGCTTCTATGGCTTGCGGTCTGCAAAGAATGCACATTTCTATACCCGTCTCTGGAATCCAAATCGCCGCTAAATTCCACGGTCAATGGCGAGTTACTTTGCAACAACTCAAAGACTCCATCAGCTTCGCCGTTGATAACGGTCTTTGGGTCGCAGTCGGGGGCGAAGATTCCTCTAGAGCTGATGATAATTTCCTCTTAGATGTAGCCCTTTATGCCCAAGAGTGGGGTGCATCCCGGTTTCGCTTCTGCGACACTGTAGGGGTTCTTGACCCCTTCACTACTTACACGAGAGTCAAGCGCCTGGTATCGGCTTTGTCAATTCCCGTAGAAATGCATACCCACAACGATTTTGGGCTTGCCACCGCAAACGCACTCTCTGGGTTGAAAGCCGGTGCTTTATCGGTGAATACAACGGTTAACGGCTTGGGCGAAAGGGCTGGAAATGCAGCTTTAGAAGAGGTTGTCATGGCTATCAAACGCATCTATGGCGTTGATTTAGGTATTGACACTCCTCGTTTGTTGGAACTGTCTCGATTGGTAGCAGCAGCATCTGGTAGCAATGTTCCACCCTGGAAGGCAATTGTCGGTGAAAACACTTTTGCTCATGAATCCGGAATTCACGCTCACGGCGTACTGCAAAACCCCTTCACCTATGAGCCATTTGCTCCTGAAGAAGTCGGTTGGGAGCGGCGTTTGGTTGTTGGAAAGCATTCCGGTCGGCATTTGGTGTCTAATTTGCTACAGCAGAACGGTATCTTCCTGAATCCAGAAGAAACCCAGTTTGTTTTAAACGCGGTGCGACAGCAGTCAGTGGAGAAAAAACGCAGCCTAACGGTACAAGAATTATTGAATTTAGCAAGAGAACAGAGGTATACCCATGCGAGCCGATGAATTCGAGCTTGAGCAAGCTCCTGCTTTTGAAATCGGTCAAAAAGTCCGACTTCGCAAGCTAATCAAAAATGATGGCACCTTTCCCGGTCAAGAAATCGGGGCTGTTTTAGCAAAAAAAGGTGATATAGGTTACGTCGTCAGTATAGGAACGTATTTACAAAATTCCTATATCTATGCGGTGCATTTTTTGCACACAGGATTTATCGTTGGTTGTCGCAAAAAAGAACTAGAATCTCCTGAGGAAGTTTCATGAAAGTAATGCTGCGTCGCAATCCCACTGGGACTTTGGTTGTTTACGTTGCCAAAAAAGACCTTGAAGAAGAAGTTGTTAAAGAAACTGAAAGTGCGGCGGGCAAAATTTTTACTTTAGCAAATGGCTGGGAATTGGAATTTTCTGATTTACCAGATCCTTTACAGTTACCGCAGACTTATGAGGCTAAACGTCTCTCATAAAACAAAGAAGGGAGAAGGCAGAAGGGAAAAGGGAAAAGGGAAAGGAGAAAAGGGAAAAAATAAATTTTTACTTATTCCTTCTTTCTTCTTTCTTCTTTCTTTGGTATCTTGCAGTGCTGAGAATTAGCCCTGCACATACATCAATCTGGAAATAAATTTTACTTCTAAAATTGACTGAAATTCTTTTTCAGTCTGATGCGCGAAGGCTTTAGCTATGACTCATATTATGTCCGGTTCAAAACTTACAAATAATGTAGGTTGGGTGTAACGCTCGTGTTACCCAACATTACTGAGGTTAATGTTGGGTTGCGCTTTGCTCCAACGCCACATGCTATAACCGGGGGAACCAAGGGCGCTTCAGTGGCTCCCCAACTTACATTCTACATTCGATAAGTTTTATTATAACCAATCATCCGGACTTAATATCATGAGTTTATAACCGAATGGTACGAAGATCGGCGCTAAAATTTATTTCCGGGCTAAAAATGTCTTAACAAAAGTTCTATTCGATTTATAACCTCCGGGCGGTTGTCAAGACATTTGCAAGATGTAAGTTTTAATTACTTATTCGCCCTAATTTAAAGTTATACCATTTGGAAAAAAGATTGTGAAAGATGGATTGTTGAAACAATGATTTCATAAGTATTTCCCAATCCAAAATCCTTTCATCCAAAATCCCAAATTCTATTAGGGCTAAATTATAGGTTGCACTACCCCATCTCATTGGAATTGAGAATTTTTTGTTTTGAATATTGGGTTGCTAAAGATGGGTGACAAATACCTGAAGTTATCAGAATTTAACGTTGAAGGACAATTTCTTAATTTTGTTGGTACACCAGGCAAATTTCAACACTTGCAATTAGCTTTACCATCCGGAAATGTGCAAATTAAACTTCCTAAAGAATTGCGCGTTTCTATTGGTTTATCATTAGTTACTGGCGACCAAATTCGCGTTTTTGGTTTCAGTAAATTAAACTCCCGCACAGGCGAAATCAAACTCAAAGCTAGTAGAGTAATCCGAATCAGCGGTTGTCCAAATCAACAAATACCACCCGAACCCAAAGCTAAAATTTTGGTGTGTCAAAAGTCTGGTTGCTTGAAACGCGGTAGTAAAGGCTTATTGTCTGAATTGGAAAAAACTTTATGCGATCGCGGTTTGCAAGACCAAGTTATCATTGAACACACCGGTTGCTTAAAACGCTGCTCTAAAGCCCCTAACTGCGTTGTGGAACTCGGCAAGCTTGGTAAAAAACAATACGCCAAGATGCATCCAGAAGCGATCGCATCTCTACTCGAAAATAACTTGTCTGGATGAGTTTGTAACTGATTGTGCTTGATGTTTTAGCACAAACAGCATGTAGCTCAACATAATTAAGTTATGTTTAATCTCAACCCCATAGGCGGAAAAAGTTTTTTCTTTATCCGCTTATTTTTACATTGATATTACCCACCGACTTTGCAATTTAATTTGGAATTTACGCTGAGAGCCCGGTCAGTTTACCTTTGCTAGTTTGAGCAATTACCCATAAAATTTGCCCAAAACATTTGCCTAAAAAATTTTAAACCATGCATTCAGTCCACGAAATGCATTGAGTCTAATTTTTTATGTCCATGAGAATCATAGCATCTCTACCTGAAACTGTATATATCATCCAATATATTTCTTAGCATTTTGCTCGCCATGACCAAAATGGAAGGGGAACCAGCGCCGTGGGGAGGTCCCCGACCTTGAGGCGTCTGGCGTGGACAAGGCGAGTCCTTTGCATATTCAATGTATGTAAACAAATGTAAAATCACCGTAGGGTGCGTTAGCTGCGAGAGTACGGCAGCCTACAATTTAATTTTCTTAACATAGTTTGAAATATTCCTGCCGACTTACTTGTAGCAATCGTCGCTTCTCTAAGTGAAAATGGAAAATTTCAGAATCCGGGTAACTCAGAAGAAACCCGGATTCTCGTTTCTCACCAATGATTTATGACTACTGTACAAGGGTATAAATGTGAAAGCGATCGCTATTTTTTGAATAGGACTAGTTAGACTTATTGTAAAAGTGTTTTTGCGTCCTTAAACTGGAATGTAACTACACAGAAAAATCCTGACAGACCCGCATTTTTTATGAGCCTAACTACCGCTAAACGCTTTACTATAGCTGAATATGATCGTCTCGCAGAACTCGGCTTTTTTGGTGAAGATGACCGAGTTGAGCTAATTCAGGGAGAAATCATTCCAATGGTATCTAAGGGTAGACCGCACTCTGTTTGTGAAACTCGTTTAGAGCGAGAATTATACAAACTGCTGGGGGAACGTGCAACGCTACGAGGACAACAACCTATTATTATTCCAGATTACAGCCAGCCGGAACCAGATAGGGTAATTGCACGAAATCGAGAGGATGATTATCTCAGTAATCATCCAAATCCGGCTGATATATTACTTTTAATTGAGATTGCTGATTCTTCTTTAAAATATGACCAAGAGGTGAAATTACCACTTTATGCAGAAGCGGGTATTTCTGATTATTGGATTTTTAATTTAGTAAATAATTATCTGGAATCTTACAGCGAACCTTATCAAGATTTGCAAGGTAAATTTGGTTACCGCCGCAAGTTTATTTTTCTAGCAAATGAATCAATTAATTTGCCATATTTTCCTGATTTAATTCTTGATTTATCTAAGGTTTTTCCCCAAGTTAGACATGAGAGTTAATATCGGAATAATGAATATAGAGCGCTGCTTTACCCTCAAACTGAACGACTGAAGTTGCGGAGTTTACGGGCACACAAACAAAGCCTGTGAAGGCAGGCTCTGGGCAGACATTATCATTTTGTGTCGCTAAATTCAGTCTTCTTGTTTTATCCGACGCTCTTTATCTAAAATTATATTTGCCCAGGCTTCAAGACTACGATCATCTTGAGGCGAGGCTGGCATAGCTGCATCAAGTTTTGTCTTTAATTCTTCAACATTTAAAGGCAATAAAGCTTTGACAAGGGAAATGATTGCCCGATTGCGAGAGGTCGCCTTAATTGCAGGTATGCCTGTATCTGATGAAAAATTACGAATATCTTGCAGAGTTGGCAATAAAGTCTTATCCATTAATCCATCGTAAAATACTCTGTCCTGTCGGTGTATGTGTGTTCTGTTCCAGAATATCCCAAATTGTTGGTTTGCCTTGATCAAGTATTGCCTTATATTTATTCACACCCAACAGATATTGGGTAGCATTAAACTGTGGGTCAAGGTCAACAACTAGTACATTCTTCGCCCAATGCTTGTATGCAGCAAAGTGTCAAGCAAGATTAACAGTGAGAGTTGACTTGCCAACTCCACCTTTCATGTTGATAATGGAAACTTTTTTTGCCATGTAAAATCCTGTTATATAGTGGTTCGCAGTTGGATGCAATATGCCCTTATATTGTGTAGGGTGGGCACTGCCCACCCTACAGTAGATTAGTATTGCCGTCAATTGAAAATGGCTATAGTTTATAAATCATAGCTAGTAGGCTGTGTAAAATGCAGTGAAACTCAACATTTGCTGCGGATGAGAGTTGAGTTCCGCCTTCGGCTTCACCCAACCTACAAGTCTTAAATATATTATGCAATTACTGCATCACGTCAAACCTTTTAATGTAATAAGTGAATTAAATCCAAGCATAGAAATGTCACTATGATTCTCATGGTTTTGTGACACCCAATATACAGCGGCTACATGACCCTGTAGCCGCCTTTCCATTCAAATCAAGCCTTCCATCGCTTTTTGCAAATCTTGTGTAAAATCTGCAACAGCTTGCCTCGCACTTACACGACTTGCTTTATACACAGAATACCTATGAGAAACAGATATCGGCTCACCGATAATAATTTTCGCCTGTTGTTTGCCCAACTGCGGAGGTTTGAAGGGATTTTTACCTGTAATTCGAGTTACCATATCCCATAAAAGCAAAGTTGTCTCGGCAAACCTTTCGGCTGTGGGTTTTTCGCGGATATATTTAACTGTAACTGCGGCGAAACTTTCTACTAGGCGCATGTGCCACATTCGCAAATTTGCCTCTTCTGCAACGCGATCGCCTAAACCTTTTTCTATAGCAGACAGTGCTTTTATATCCTTAAAATCTTCTCTAAATATATAATTCCATCCCGCCTGTTCGACTCGCCGACAGCGGTCATTCCAATTTCCCTTCGGTTGCAAGCCAAAATACTGCTCTGATACTTGTAAAATTACATTCATCATCGCCTGAAGTCGAGCCGCCAGCGCTTCATTTCTATCGCTTGATTCTTCTTGGCTAGCGTTAACTGTCAGCTTTTGATGATAAAACCGCGTATAAAACTTTTCCATCAAAGACATTAAATGTTCAGCCAAGCTTAACAACCGAGGATAAAGCGACTCTAAAGAGTTTTGAGTGCTGAGTGCTGAGTTTTGAGTTGAAACTAAGCCGCTGGCGGTTTCTAACTCAGTTAACAGAAGTGCGATCGCATCCCAAGGTTCATTGACGTAACTATATTTAATTCCAACTGGTACAATTAAAACCTGTTCGGAGCGTCCAGCCTTGTGCAAGTCTTCAGCACACCAAAAACCTAATTGGGCAATACCCGGTTCTAATGGACTAACTATCTCACTCAGTCCATTAGTAGCACCTTCTGGCGCTGCTGCCATCGGCAATTTTCCATTGGCAAACAAATCTCGCGCCGATCGCAAACCCGTCCAATCAGCCTTACCCCGCACAATTGGAGTACCGCCCAAATTAGAAGCAATCCAGCCAATATGGGAACCAGCCCATAGAGGAATTCCGCGATCGTAGATAAAATGAGCATGAATCGCACCCAAAGAAAGCGCTACTCTCTTGCGTCGTGCTACCTTTGGTACGAGTTGAGAAAGCAAATAGCCCAAACAAAGTGGATCTTCTGCCTTGGGATGGCGAAATGCCATCAGAAAGCGGATTTTACCTTGTTGAAACTGGCGATAGAGATCCACCAAAATCTCTACTTGGTCTGCTTCAATATCGGTAATCGACGTTTGCCAGCGTATCCAACTGGGTAGCGACAGATGGACGAATTTCAGAAACAAGGGGTTGAACGCTGGCGGGATAAATTCTAGGGGTGGCTGTGCTTGATACATCACATCTGGCAAGGTAGTTTTCTCCTAAAGTTGGGATAAAAAAGGCAGAGGGCAGCTATGCTGAGGGCATTGGGCATTGGGCATTGGGCAGAAGGAATATAAAGTAAAATTTTATACTTTATACTTGACACTTTATACTTCATCCTTCATCCTTCAATAGAATTTAACTGAGTTAGAGATTAGCGAATTCCGAAAGGGGACACACGATGCGACTGTCACAAATGTTATTTGCCACACTGAGAGACGATCCAGCAGATGCTGAGATTCCCAGTCATAAATTATTACTTCGTGCTGGTTATATTCGTCGCATCGGTAGAGGTCTTTACGCCTATCTCCCGCTGATGTGGCGGGTACTGCAAAAAGTTTCTCAAATTGTGCGCGAAGAAATGAACGCAATTGGCGCACAAGAATGTCTTTTACCTCAATTACAACCGGCTGACTTATGGCGCGAATCTGGTCGCTGGGATACTTACACGAAAGCTGAGGGTATTATGTTTGCCCTCACTGACCGCAAAAAGGAAGAGGTAGCCCTTGGTCCGACTCATGAGGAAGTTATTACGTACATTGCTCGTGATATGATTCGCTCTTACCGTCAACTACCGCAAACTCTCTACCAAATTCAAACGAAATTTCGCGATGAAATTCGTCCCCGCTTTGGTTTGATGCGCGGACGGGAATTTATTATGAAGGATGCTTACTCATTCCATGTGGATGAAGACAGCCTGAAAAAAACCTACCAAGATATGGATCGCGCCTATAGTAATATGTTACGCCGTTGTGGCTTGGCTTTTCGTGCTGTCCAAGCTGATTCCGGTGCAATTGGCGGTTCCGGTTCCCAAGAATTTATGGTGCTGGCGGAAGCTGGCGAAGATGAAGTTTTATATACGGAAGATGGACAGTACGCCGCTAACGTCGAAAAGGCGGTTTCTCTACCTCCCGATGCCGAAAGTTCAAGTTTTACAAGTTACGAAAAACGAGAAACGCCTAACACCGATACTATTGATTCGCTTTGTAAATTTTTGAAATGTTCTCCTACCCAAGTTGTCAAAAATGTGCTTTATCAGGCAACTTATGATAATGAAATGACGGTGTTGGTGTTAATCAACATCCGAGGCGACCAAGAAGTTAATGAAGTTAAGTTGCAAAATGAATTGACGAAGTTAGCTTCTCAATATGGCGGCAAAACAGTTCTTAAATTAACAGTACCAGACGCCGATGCCCAGAAAAAATGGGCGGCGAAATCTCTGCCTTTGGGTTATATTGCCCCTGACGTTGCTGATGATAATATCCAATCTGCTAAAGATATCGCCCCCAAGTTTTTACGCTTGGTAGATAAAACTGCTGTTGATTTAAAGAACTTTGTCACAGGCGCAAACGAATCTGGTTATCACGTAGTTGGTGCTAACTGGGGTGGGCAATTTAAATTACCAGAGCAGCAAGTAGATGTGCGGAAATCAAAAGCAGGCGATCGCGCAATTCATAATCCCGAACAAACCCTACAAACTGCCCGTGGAATCGAAGTTGGTCATATCTTCCAACTAGGCACAAAATATTCCCAAGCAATGGGTGCAACGTATACCAACGAACAAGGTGAAGAAAAACCTTTCGTGATGGGTTGTTATGGTGTCGGCGTCTCGCGGCTGGCGCAATCTGCTGTAGAGCAATCTTACGATCAAGACGGGATTATTTGGCCCTTAGCGATCGCGCCTTATCATGCCATTGTTACAATTCCTAACATTAGCGACGCCAAACAAATAGAAATCGCCGAAAAACTCTACACAGAACTTAATCAAGCGGGAATCGAAACCTTACTCGATGACCGTGACGAACGTGCAGGAGTTAAATTCAAAGACGCTGACTTAATCGGGATACCTTACAGGATTGTAACAGGGAGAGCGATCGCCAACGGCAAAGTCGAACTTGTCGAACGCGCCAACCGCAAATCTCAAGAAATTCCCATTGAGGAAGTCGTATCAACATTAAAACAGTGGATTGACGCGGCTGTTAAAAGTTAGGGGTTAAAACTTAGAAGTTAGGAATTTAGATTTTAAAGCCTCTTTCCTTGTAGGAAAGAGGCTTGTATTATGGTACAATACAAAAACTAATATTTAGACTTTTAATAACAAAAAGTGATTTTTTTCAGATTAAGAAAAAGACTTGCTCTGCTTTAAGTTCCACAGTTCAAGCGATCGCTTCAGCTTCACCAGCATCCAAATCATTTTTGAGTGCTTCAACTAGATTGCGGTTGGTAACACATCGCCTTTGAATCCAGTCAAAGGTTTGCACTTCTGTTCCACCTGCTACCGGGAAATCAGCAGCAGTCAGTTCCTGATAAACAGCTTCAGGAATAATCACAATACCGTAAAGTTGATTTAGAACTCAAGCTAGTTGATTGCAGCGAGATTGTTGATCGGCGAGGTGTCATTGACAATAATCACAATCTACCCATTGCTCGTCAATTTTTGATATCTTGTTCAAAATCCTCTACACCATAGTGAATCGGAATCTGCCGGCTTGCAAGTAAATGCTGAAACGCAACACGGTTCATCAGAGCAAATCTACTTGCTTGAGCAAGAGTCAGTTTTTCCTTCTCAAAAAGCATCACAGCAATTTCTTGCTTCATTTCTGCTTCTGTCATGCGGGTTGCTACTATAATTTTATCAGGTATAAAAACGCTCATTACCCGCTTGCTCTCTATCAATTTTATTCTACTTACTTTCCAGCAATTGATCAAATCCAACTGACCAACATGAGCGTTATTTAACTGCTAACTGGGCGCCTCCTAACTTTCATGGAAATTCTTACAATTCTCCTATCTGGGTTACTGGGTTTAATCACCCCCGCAGGACTAATAATTGACCGCACTGGTGAAAATGCTCTTCGCTCCCAGCTTGCTAAAGTAGAACAATTGCAAGTACGCGTTGACAATGCACCAACTCATCAATTACTACAAGGTAAAGTAGAAACCGTGCGAATTACCGGACGTTCTTTGCAACTAAAAAAGCAAGATATCCGCATCGCACTTTTAGAATTAGAAACCGATGCAATTGAATTAGAACCCCGCAGTTTAAGACGAGGAAAACCCAAATTAAAACGACCTTTTCAAAGTGGGGTGCGTTTGGTTTTAACTCAACAGGATGTCAACAAAATTTTACAATCGCCCCAAATCATAGAGAAGTTGCGCCAAATTAAGATTAGCGATTTTGATTCTTCCAATACAAGAACTGATAAAACCTACAACTTTATTAATCCCAAAGTAGAATTTTTAACAAACAATCGCCTAAAACTACAGGTAGAATTACAGGAAAAAGGAAAGGGAAAACCGCTCTTAATTGTGGCAGAATCAGGGTTAAGTATAGTTCGTGGCAGACAAATTGAGCTAATTGACCCATTAGTAGTAGTAGATAAGGAAGTGGTTCCACCTCAATTTTTGAATGTAATTTTAAACAACATCAACAAACGATTAGATTTAGGCAGATTTGAAGATGACGGACTGCAAATGCGAATTCTAAAATTGAATGTAAGACAAGCAGAATTAGAAATTGCAGCCTTTTTACGAATTGAGCCGTCCTCAAGGTTTTTGGAAACCCCTCGCTCTTAATTATCGTCGAGAACCAGGCTTCTGGTGATACACAGACCATCTCAGCCCCCAGGAAGGTTTTAAGATGAAAGGACAAGGAAATAACAGAATTTCTTCAGGTGTAATTGCAACAGTTTCAGCAGCGGTTGTAGCAGTTAGTGCCGGTGTAGCTTGGTTGACTTGGAATTCCTCGAATCCCCCTGCGCCGCAACCTATCCAAGGTACAGGACAGAAAGTTAAGCCATCAGATACAAAACCGCCTGCGACTCAAGAACAAAGTACTAACGTCTACTGGTTGAAAGACACCGGCAAAAGTTTTGAATTGGTTCCCCAGCCAGTTCAAATTGCGGCAGGACAACCCAACCAGGTTTTAGAAGCAGCCTTCCAAGACTTGTTAAAAGGACCAACAGAAGGAACAGGTTCTACCACCATCCCCCAAGGTACAAAACTGTTGGGTTTGAAGGTAGGAAATGATGGCGTCCACGTAAATTTGTCTGAAGAATTTACCAGTGGCGGCGGTAGTGCATCAATGACCGGTCGCGTAGGACAAGTAGTATACACCGCCAGCGCTTTAAATCCCAATGCCAATGTTTTCATTGAAGTCAACGGGAAAAAACTAGAAGTGTTAGGCGGTGAAGGTTTGGAGGTAGATCAGCCCCTGACTCGCGAAAAGTTTCAGAAAGATTATCAGCTTTAGTCAAGAGTCAACAAAAGACGCCCAGTCAGGAGTGAGGAGTGAGGAGTGAGGAGTTAAGAGTGAGAAGTTTTGAATGCGTGAGTTTTGAATGCGTGAGTTGAAGAATTTTTCATAACTGGGCGCCTCCTAACTCCGCGCCTCCTAACTGCTAACTGCTAACTGGGCGCCTGGACACCCAGCCGCCTCATGTCAGATTTAAGGTTTGCCGTTGAGAACGCGAAAGTTGCGAGCTTGTTGTTCTAACCTAGTAGCGAGGCGATCGCAAACCCTGTTACACAAATCAAAAATCATTTGGTCTTCCACCCGGTAATAGGCACAAGTTCCTTCACTGCGGCGGCTGAGGATTCCGGCTTGCCACATTACCTTCAGGTGTTTTGACACATTCGCCTGAGAAGTCTGAGTTGCCTCTACCAATTCTTGCACGCATTTTTCTTCATCCCGCAGTAGATGCAACAGCCGCAGGCGCATCGGCTCACTTAAGAGGCTAAAGTATTCAGCCACTTGTTGCACAACTTCTGGCGGTACAGGCAACGCTTGTTTCATCAGGTTTGACCCGTAGGAACTTAACTCAAGGTTTGAACAATTACATCATTCGTTATATAGATTAATACTTAATCAGGGTTTATTCTCATCAAAGGTTGACCATATTCTACCGGTTCGCCATTTTGCACCAAAATTTCCATCACTTGACCGGATAATTCGGCTTCGATTTCATTCATCAGCTTCATGGCTTCGATGATACAGACAGTTTGACCGCTTTTGATGCGATCGCCTACTTCCACAAAAGGCGCTTCACCAGGAGCGGAAGCGCGATAAAATGTGCCCACCATCGGCGAAGGCACTTCTACTAATCTCTGGTCAATTACTGACGGGACATTTCCTGACACCTGCACGGTGCCAGTATTAGCATTGTCAAACACACGACTTGTTGCCACCTCTGGCAGCGGAATTGATGTCACATAGGGTGCAGTAGGTGAAACTGATGACAATCCCGAACCTACCACACCGCCGACAGCACCTTGAGGAGCTGGCATCACATAATGATTGTTAACACTAACAGCTTTACGTACCGTTAGTTCAAAGTCATCGCTTTTGAGAGTGACTTCAGCAATATCAGTTTGTGCAATAGTTGCCAACAATTGGCGGATTTCATTAAAGTCCAATGGCACAGTTTTTATTACCTCAACCGTATCCGTAGAATAGAAATTGTTTTGGGAGGCAGGGATTAAAATCCCTATACAGGGATTAAAATCGGGGGAAAGCATCTCAGATGAGATGAAAATTATTCCCTGCCTAGATATTTATCTTCACGGGTATCAATGCGAATGCGTTCCCCTTGAGAAATAAACAAAGGAACCATCACTTGTGCCCCAGTTTCCACGATCGCAGGTTTAGTACCACCAGTTGCCGTATCACCTTTGACGCCAGGATCTGTTTGCACAACTTCTAGCACCACAGAATTAGGTAGTTCAACTTCCAGCACTTGTTCACCCCAGCGAATCACGTTAACTTCCATACCATCTTTCAGGTATTTAACGCGATCGCCAATTTGTTTAGCGTTTAACCTACCTTCTTCGTAAGTTTCCATATCCATAAACACATACTCATCACCCTCTTTATAAGTATGTTGCATCGTGCTTTTTTCCAGAGTGGCTTGCGGCACAGTTTCCCCAGCCCGGAACGTTCTTTCTACAACGCTCCCACTCTGGACATTTTTCAGTTTAGTTCGCACAAAAGCGGAGCCTTTACCTGGTTTAACGTGGAGAAATTCTACCACTCGCCATACAGACCCATCTAAAACAATCGATACACCGGGTCGAAAGTCGTTACTGGAAATCATGCAGCTTTCACATTTTGGAAGACAATCGGCATTTATTGTACCCTTCAAGGGTCTCAATTAGTCATTAGTCATTAGTTATTAGTCAGTTGGTGGTTGGTGAAGGGACGCTTGCGTCTGCAGTCGGGAAGATTCCCTCCGGTGAGCTTCGCGCCCTTGGTAGGGGAGCCACTGCGGTCTTGGGGTCTGGCCAAGGGTCGCAGTGGCGTTTTCCCGACCCAGGCGACTGGTGAAGCGCGATCGCGTGGTTGGTGGTGAAGGGGCGCTGCGGTCGGGTTTCCCTCGTGCCGGCTCTGGTGAACCCCTCTGGGGTTGGTGGTGAAGGGGTACTGCGGTCGGGTTTCCCTCCTAGTACTGGTTCTCCCGAAGGGTCGTTGGTGGTTCCCCAGCACTCAAAGGGGATTTCCACGCCGTCATAGCGACCCTTGGCCAGACCCCTCCTTGGCCGCAGTGGCTCCCCATGAGCGACTGGCTGCGGGCGAAGCGCCCTTCGGGGGAGGAGAGCGCGTCCCAACGAGCGTCACCCGAAGGGCCGTTGGTGGTGAAGGGGCGCTTGCGTCTGCAGTCGGGAAGATTCCCCCCGGCTCACTTCGCGCCCAAAGGTAGGGTTTCCCGAAGATTGGCGACTGGTGGAGCGCTACGCGGTAGCGAAGCGCGAAGC
>JBIPDF010000010.1:0-305784 GCA_044006015.1 Heteroscytonema crispum UTEX LB 1556 | reverse complement strand
TTAACAAATTTTTACCGTGTATTACATGGAGAAAGAATTTTTCCACTTTTTTGCGAAGCATAAAATGGATATCTGCTTTGTGAAGCATAAAGTGAGCTAAAAGCCCATTTTTTCATTCAAGTCACACCTACCAAGGGCGCCCCTTCACCATCAACCATCAACCGTCAACCCTTCTTTGCTTCACCAGTCGCCTGGGTCGGGAAACCCTACCTTTGGGCGCGAAGCTCACCGGGGGGAATCTTCCCGACTGCAGACGCAAGCGCCCCTTCACCATCAACCATACTAAATATTTGCCTGCTGTCGTTGATATAACGACCAGTACAAACCTTTTTGTTGCAATAACTCTGGGTGAGTTCCTCTTTCGGCGATCACGCCTCGCTCTAACACTAAAATTAAATCAGCACGTTTGAGAGGGGCAAAACGGTGAGCGATTAAAAATACAGTGCGATCGGCGGAAACTTTTTTTAAGTTTTGCAGCACTTGTTGTTCGGTTTCGCTATCCAAAGCACTGGTAGCTTCATCCAAAATTAAAATTGGGGCTTGGGATAAAAATAACCGTGCTAAAGCTATACGTTGGCGCTGTCCTCCCGATAAAGCTGTACCTCTTTCTCCAACATTGCTTTCGTAACCGTAAGGTAATTGGCTGATGAAGTCGTGGGCGACGGCTAATCTTGCTGCTTCTACTACTTGTTCTGAGGTAATGTCGGGATTCCCCAGAGTAATATTTTCCAAAATTGTACCATTAAATAAAAAGTCTTCTTGGAGAACTACACCAATTTGCTGGCGCAGCGAAGCTAGATCGGCACTTTTAATATCAAAACCATCGATGAGGATGCGTCCTGATTCAATTTGATATAGACGTTGCAACAGTTTAGACAGGGTACTTTTACCAGAACCGCTACGTCCAACAATACCGACAAATTCCCCCGGTTGGACGTTAAAAGAAATTCCCCGCAACACCGGTTCGGTGTTTTGTTTGTAACGGAAGAAAACTTGCTCGAAGCTAACTTCACCTTTGAAAGGTGGTAAAACTAGACCTGTTCCCGGTTCAGCTTCTGGGGCGACGTTGAGAATATCGCCAATGCGATCGACTGAAAGCAGGACTTGTTGCAAATTTTGCCAAAGTTGCACTAAGCGCAAAAGCGGTCCGGTGACTCTTCCGGAAAGCATTTGAAACGCTACCAACTGACCGATGGTAAGCTTTTGTTCGATAACTAATTTGGCTCCAAACCAGAGAATCAGCAAACTTGACAAATTCGTGAGAAAATCACCAATATTGCTGCTGATGTTGGAGGTTGTAGAAGCTTTAAAACCGGTGCGAATAAAGCGAGCAAATAAACCTTCCCAGCGATCGCGTGCTACTGGTTCGGCTGCATGGGCTTTAACTGAGTGAATTCCCGTAACTGTTTCGACGAGAAATGATTGACTGTCGGCGCTGCGGTTAAAGGTTTCGTTCAACCAATTGCGAAGAATTGGGGTTGCAACTAGCGTTAAAGTCGCAAATAACGGCAATACTCCCAACGCCACAAAGGTCAGCGGTACGTTGTAGTAAAACATCAGCGCCAGATAAACTACGGCAAAGATGCTGTCTAAAACTACAGTTAATGCTGTACCTGTGAGAAATTGGCGGATTTGTTCTAGTTCTTGAACGCGTGCAACAGTGTCTCCGACGCGCCGGGACTCAAAATAAGCCAAAGGCAGACGCATCAAATGGCGAAATAGCTGGGCTGATAAACTCAGATCCAGACGGCGGGCGGTATGGGTAAAGATAAACAGCCGCAGAATGCCGAGTACTGCCTCAAAAATCGCTACCATTAAAAGCGCGATCGCCATTACATCAAGTGTGGGCAAACTTTCTTGCACCATCACTTTATCAATAACGACTTGGGTAATTAACGGTGTTGTTAATCCTAAAAGCTGTAAGGTAAAAGACGCCAGCAGTACTTCTATTAGCAATCCCTTGTATTGCCAAACCGCTGGTAAGAACCAGCTAAGGTTAAATTTTTCCTGCTGTTGGATTAATTCTACTTGCCAAAGTTGCCCATCCCAAGATTCCTCAACCAGCTTCTGCGGCAAACTTTCACAGCAATGGTCGGCATTTAAAGGATTGGCGATAATTAAGCGATCGCCTTTTAAAGCATAGGCCACTACCCAACTTCCCTCTTTACCGGGCGTACCCAAACACAACAAAGCGGGAAAAGACAACTGACGCAACTCAGCCCAACTCACTTGCAACCGTCGCAGCACAAACCCCAACTTTTCCGCCGCTTCCACAACATTTTTTGGGCGCTGTCCCCTCAGTTGGCGTTGTACCCATTCCAGTTGCACGGGATTATCCAGATATTGCGCCACCATTGCTAAACACGCCGCACCCGTGTTCCAGCTCGAGACAAAAGGATAACCCGAGATGGGAGATGGGGAGATGGGGGGATGGGGGGATGGGGAGATGGGGGGCAACCGGTCCCCACTCAGTGGGGTTGGGGGGAAATGGGGAGATGGGGAGGTGGGGAGAAATTCTTTCTTATCCCCCACACCCGTCGCCCTTGTCTGGACACCCGTCGCCCTTGTCTGGTTATCCTCTACTGTCTTTGCGTGTTCTTGGGAACTTCGCCAGAAAGCTTCAATTTGTGGCGTGGAAAATTCTGCCCATAAGGCTGCATTCCAACGCACAACTATTACTTCTTTACTGGCGGCTACAGCTTTGCATTCTGCAGGAAACTTTTGTAAATCACCAAACCAGTCTCCCACCTCCAGGGTAGCCAAAGACTTACCAGTATCTTCTTCACGCAGGCGGACTTTACCATAGGCAATAAAGAACTGATAAGCGATCGCTTCTTTCGACCAGATTTTTTCCCCAAGACCCAAGCGTAGAGTTTCTGAGTGACTTTTCAAACGCGATTGCTGTTCCGGAGTTAGCCAGCATAAAGGCGGTTGATTCCAAGGTAAAGAAGCTAGCACGCTTATTTCTAGAGATTCATCATCCACAAGTTTTAACTCACTTGCAGTTTGACTGTCAGCTTTTGAATTTTCTCTGCTAGCCATTTCTCAAACAACTCATTTTGTAGTGCTTGCTTTAGTTGAGTATCTTCTAAAGACGCTGGCAGAAATTGTTCTACACGAAACAATCCATAACGTTCTTCTAATTCTATTGGTCCGACTATTTGTCCGGGAGTCGCGACATCAACAGCTGCCCTAAGTATATCCGGCATGGTTCCCCGACTTACTGGTCCCATCATGCCGTTGACAATGCGGTCATCAGCAAGTGAATATTCTTTAGCTAGCTGTTCAAATCTAGCTCCTTCTTCGATTTGCGTTTGTAATTCCTCTGCCAGCTCTCGGTTGTCAACAATAATACGAGAAAGTACGACGCGATCGAGAAAAATTTTACGTTCAATAAAATATTCTTGCAGTTTTGCTTCTGCCACCAAAGCTTTGAGTTTTTCTAACTTGAAGCCAAAAGCAACTGATGAGTGAAATGTAGCGTAATCTGTACCGTTATTCTTTAACCATTCTTGAAACTGTTGCGGGTCGGTTAGTTGATTTTTTAGCCGAAAATCAATAATTGTCTGTTCGGTTAAAGCCGGAGTGATTTCCATATCTTCTCGCGTTGCGATTTCTTGCTCAATCACGTATTGGCGGAGAATATCTCCAATGAATTGTCCCAATTTTCCAGAGGCTTGCAGATATTTGACTGCTTGTCCAATCGGAATTGGCTGGTCATCGATTGTCAAAAACGATAAAGTTTCCATGAATAAAATACTTAGGAAGAAGCTAAATAATTATACAAGTGTCGCTGAAAAACAATTCGCATTTTAACTCACATTATCCGGAAAGTGGCGCTAAGATGCTGCTAAACGCTTGCAAGCCGGTATGGCGATCACGCCCCTCAGGGCGTTGGCTAAAAATTACTTATAAATGGCATGTAAATTATTAGGCAACAGCGCTGGTCCATATCAATGCCAATAGCATCGCCGCGATCGCCCCGATTAATGTATTTACAATGTTGACTACTTCATTAGTTAGCCAAGTGTATTTAGTTTGCAGGGTTGCGCCAATTACGCTTTCGATATTAGTGGCAATAAACGCCGCTACCACACACCAAGCGACTCCCAATAAATCTATCAAACCAACTCCCCAGCCCAAAAATGCGATCCCCACTGATGCTAACACACCAGCTAAAGTACCTTCTAAACTTACCGCTCCTTCTGTACCGCGCGGTACTGCTTGTAAAGTGGTAATTAAAAAGGTGCGTTTACCGTATGCTTTACCCACTTCGCTAGCGCAGGTGTCAGAAAGTTTTGTACTGAAGCTAGCCACATAGCCTAAAACTAACAGGGGGATAAGAAATTGAAAACCGGGAATAATCAATCCCGACTGGACAATTCCAACACCCATAGCACATAACGCCCCAGTTAAAGCCGAACCCCAGACATTTTCTGGACCCCTTGCGCCGGAACGCTTTTCAGCAATTCCTTCAGCTTCCTTTTGTGCCATCCCAATGCGCGTCACCCCAGAACCGACAAGAAAATAAAACATCACTAATATATATCCTTGCCAGCCAAGAGTTCCCCAAATCAGGACGCCAAGCAACCAGGCGTGGAAATAACCAGCTGGGGTAAGCAGTTTTTTAGGTGCAAACCAAGCCACACCTAATAAGATAGTGTTCAATCCGACTCCAACAAGCCAAGGATTGAGAGAATAAATTAAAGAGAGCATTGACGTCAATAAATCACGCGTAGTTTTTCCAGAATATCAACAGAATAACCAATTTAGACTTTTGGTGTTGACTCCCTCAAACCCCTCGTTAAGCGATGTAACTTCTAACACCCTGCCATTTACTGTCAAACCATTTTTCGGTTGATTGCAAAATTTGCATCCCAAAAAGTGGAGAAATTATGGTAAGTCTAGGATCGGATTTTAACGGCGATCGCTCTGAATGCTGAGTGTACAAATGCTTACAAATCTCAACAAAGGTATATTCGAGGTTAGAGGGGAAGTTAGAGAGGAAGTTAGAGAGGCGAAGTGAAAGGCGATCGCAAACCCGAATGAAAAGAATAAATTGTAGATAGCACCAACTTAAATCTCAAAAACAATCATCATGGCAGATTCACCACACCATAGATAAAAATCTTTACTCTTTTTTTCTACCTTCTACCTTCTTTGTGCCCTCTCTGTGCCCTCTCTGTGCCCCCCGCAGTATGCAAGAGTGCCCTCTGCCCTCTGTGTGACCTCTGCCCTCTTTTCAAACGGAGTAGCAATGCAAACAATATTTCACCTTGCTTTCCCAGTCACTGACATAGCCCAAACCAAAGCATATTATGTTGATGGATTGGGCTGCATTGCCGGTCGTGAAAACCATCACGCCCTAATACTCAATCTTTACGGTCATCAACTAGTCGCTCATGTCACTAAAGAACCACTTACACCCCAACGCGGTATCTATCCCAGACACTTTGGACTAGTTTTTACATTAGAAGCTGACTGGCAAGAATTACTATCAAAAGCGCAACAGCGACAGCTACTTTTCTTTGAAGAACCCAAACACCGCTTTGTTGGTTCTCCCCTAGAGCATTCTACTTTCTTTTTAGAAGACCCCTTCCATAACTTAATGGAATTCAAATATTACCATTACCCCGAAGCTATTTTTGGGAGTTCTGAGTTTGCACAAATTGGGGATAGGGATTAATTGGCGCAGATAACGCTTCCGCCACTGCTGCGAGACATCTTGAATCTTTCAACATCCAGGGGTGCAGCCCAGACGGCACAATTACCTCCCGTCCCAAAGTCATTTGCGAACTGTTAGCCGGGACAATCATCAAATCGTAAGGCGTCCAAATAGAAGTAAAATCGAGCTGCCTTAACATGGTAACATCAGAATTCAAATCCTTGAGAAATAAGCTATCGGGACGCATTTGCACGCAACCAGGTCGTTGTGAACCATAAGCAATGACAGTTCCATGATGGGGCGAAGATATAGTAATAAACCGCTGCACCCTCTTAATTCCCCCCAGTCGCTGGATATAGTAACGACTGACAATTCCTCCCATGCTGAAACCTACCAAATCTATAGGTTGTTCTGGTGCAAAGGTATAAGCAATATAATCAGCTACTTGCTTCGCCAATTCATCAAGACCCAAATCACCGTTATTAGGTACTAGGTCTAGATAATACACAGACCAACCCAGTTTTCTTAGGTAGGTAGTCATTGTATCGAAAACTGCGCCAGTATCGTGAATGCCATGTAGCAATAACACCGGATTGTGTTGCTGGTTTAGAGTGTTCATATAATAAATTTAAGCTTAATCAAGTCTGTAGAGAATTTAACCGACTACCATCCCACCTGCAAACTTATTTATGACACTGTTTTGACTGGTAGCGGTGAGGGGAGATGGGGAGATGGGGGGCTACCGGCCCCCACTCAGTGGGGTTGGGGGGAAATGGGGAGATGGGGAGAGGGGGAAAGGGGGAGATGGGGAGATGGGGGGCTACCGGTCCCCACTCAGTGGGGTTGGGGGAAATGGGGGGCTAGGGGCCCCCACTCAGTGGGGTTGGGGGGAAATGGGGGGATGGGTGTGGGGACAAGGGGGACAAGGAAGATTTTCGCGCCAACTACCAACAACGCGATCGCGCTTCACCAGTTACCTGCGCTCGTGTTACCCTCCCGCAGTACGCGCTTCACCAACCACCAACAACGCGATCGCGCTTCAGCAGTCGCCTGGGTCGGGAAACCCTACCAAGGGCGCCCCTTCACCAACTACCAACCACCAACAACCAACTAATAACTAAGTTAACTTTTGTTAAGCTAACTTTCAGAATCTTGCTCTGAGTTACAGTAAAATTTAATAATTGATTCTGGCTCTATGCAGCTTGCAAGTGCTAGCGAGAAAGAGTTTAGAGCATTTGCCCTGTGGGGTCACAACAATGTTGAAAAAAATACAAACCTATAAAGGTTGTCACCTAAATTTGGATGCAGCAGCAAATAGGTAAGTCAAGTGCAACTTGATAAAATGTAACAATTATCCCGTAATTTTTTAAGGATTGCGGTCAGTGCGGTCAGATAGATACCAGATATAAAAGGCAGGAGCGGTTGTAATCATGGGTTTTATCAAAAAGTTAATCGCCGGGATTTTAGGTTTTGTGACTGGGCTTTTACCTGGAAAGAACAAAGGTAGCGGTTACTACTTGGAATTAAAAGAAACTACTGAGCCAAGTCCGAAAGTTGCGGAGAAACCCGCAGCACCCGCAGCAGCACCCGTAGCAGCGCCTGCAGCAGCAACAAATGGTACAAAACCAACTGAACCAGTTGCAGAAGCTGCACCAGCAAAAACTCCAGCAAAAACGAAGGTTGCAAAAAGTGCTAAAGCTACTGCGGCTAAACCAGTAGAAGCTGTGCAAAATGGCAAGTCAGCGAAAACTGAACCCGCCAAACCAGCAGGCAGCGCAACACCTCAAAAGCCTGTTGAAACTACTTTTGCACCTAAATATCTCGCCCCGTCTGCTACTAGTTCAAACGGTCGGAGGCGTCCGGGTGCAAATATGAGTTCTTTTCTGGATATGGCACGTCAGGTAAAAACTCCTGGTTAATGTCAAAGGCGCGGAGTTAGGAGTTAGGAGTTAGGAGGTGCGGAGGCGCGGAGTTAGGAGGCGCGGAATTAAGAGTTTTGAGTTTTGAATTTTAGATTTATGCAGAAAGTGAGTTTTTTTAGTATCTGTAGTAAATCTTAAAATTGTGAGTTATGAATTCATAACTCATAACTCATAACTCATAACTCATAACTCATAACTCATAACTCATAACTCGTAATTCAGCCTTTTAAAAAAACTAGTCCACTGTATAAATGAAATGCTGGGTCCCAATTAGTCTTTTGCCTGCGAAACAGGTGGATGTGAGGCTGAATTTTACCCAGCATTTCTTTGTAATCTAAAACTGTCTCGGCAAAGGGTGTGAAATCTGACCAAATTTTGACTTGGGGTAATTTTTGGTCAATCCATCCAAGTAAGTTATTCCAATTGATTCTGATAGTATTTTGACTGGTGTCAGCTATTTCTACGCCTTGCTGGAATTCGTAACCGTTGTCATAAAGTCGCAAAATACAACGTCTGCTAGGTAAATGTAAATCACAAAATTGCGCGTAGTCTTGGGTTTCGACTTTGCGTTGCAATTTACGACGGGCGTCAACATCTACAACTTCTTCAAAAATTGGCAATAGTCCTACGACACGCCCTTTTACTTCTGACCAATCAAAGCTGAGAGAACCAAGTTGATTGGCTTGATTACTACAAACTATGGTGGCTTCTGGGGCAGATTCTTGGAAATATTTGACTTGAAAAACTTGAATTTTTTGAATTTCTACTAGTGTTGTCCAAAAGCAGGGAATGCCAGCATTTCTTAGCTGTTCACCATAAAATTTTAGTTCTCCGACTGCCCCAGTTTTGTAAAGCCGCCAACCGCGACTTGGTAATACCAACCGTGCGCTATAGAGGTCTAGCTGCATGATTTTGGCGAATTTCTGGGCTGCTTGAGTTTTTAATTCATTGTTGATGGGTTCTAACACTAATAAGCCCATTTCAGTATTATTGGGGTCAGCGGTTGCTTGAGCGATCGCTCTTTGTCTTTCTTCTTGTTGAATATCTTGCAGCCGCTGCAAACCCTGACGCGCTTGCTTGACTATCTTGTCATTGGTCGTATCCCGCAACAGTCGCCGATAAATTTTTTCCGCATCTTGGCGTTTTCCCGACACTTCATGCAGCCATCCTACATAAAATTGCACCCAGGGATTTTCCGGCGATTCTTTTATTAACTGTTTGAGTAATTTGGCTGCGGTTTTATAATCTTTGTTTTCAAAAGCAGCTGCAACTTGGTCCAGCATGAATTTATTTGGAGGCGCGGAGTTAGGAGGCGCGGAGTGAGGAGGCGCGGAGTTTTGAATGAAAAATTTGCTTCAAATTACATCTTGCAGCATTTTCAAGAAGCCTGGAAATAAATTTCCGGCTTTGTAGAGACGCACTAAGTGCGCCTCTACACCCGTTGAAACAAGTTAAAATTTGTTTCCCAGCTAGCTTTAGCTAACTTTAGCTTTAAGCCCGAACTTGAGTGAAGGGCTAAATTATGAGTTTATTTCAACTGGTGCAAGATATCAGCTTCAACTCATAACTCCTAATTCTTAACTCCTAATTCCTAACTCCGCGCCTCCTAACTCCGCGCCTCCTAACTTGACTTCTACCGATTCTAATTGAGCTGCCACAGTAGATAATGCGACGATGGGGGCTGTAAGTGCCCTGAGAATGCGCTTTCCAAGGGAAACCGGTTGAAATCCAACTTGAATGGCGTTTTCAATTTCTTTATCTGTCCATCCTCCCTCAGGACCTGTAGCAATAACTATTGTCGTTTGTCCTTTGTCTGTGTCTGTTGCTTTGTCCCGCAAACAATTTAGCAAGTGGGGATATTGGCCACGCGCTTCACAGATATATTGCTGGTTGTTTGCAAATGACTCTTGACTAATTGCTGTTGACAAAGCTGTGCTAAATGCAACAGGCTCTAAAATTGTCGGCACAAATGACCGTTCTGATTGTTCTGCGGCTTCCGCTGCAATTCGTCGCCAGCGTTCGAGTTTTTGCGGGCTGGGGTTTAGTAAAGTGCGATCGCTAACAACCGGGGCAATACAAGCTACACCTAACTCCGTACAACAACGTACTACTTCATCAAATCCATTGCCTTTAGGTAATGCCACCATCAGTGTAATAGACACTGGTAACTCAGTTTGCACTTCCAACGGTTCTAAAACTTGTGCTTGTTCCCCTGTTAACTGTGCCAACCACCATTTACCCATGCCATCCATTGCAATAAAGCGATCGCCCTCCCGCAACCGCAACACGCGTCCTAAGTAATGTTGCTGCTGTTGTGTGAGCGAAATTTGGCCTGATTGGAGTTGAAAAGGAGAAATTGCAATGCGTTGCAGTTGAGGCATCAGATTTGGGATTTGAGATTAAATAGACATGAAAGCCGCCTTTGGCACTGCATTCAGCAAAAACCTAGCCGTTTGGCTTCAACCTTTTAGTCTGAAGGCGACAGAGTTATTTACGCAATAGCTAAAATGATTTTATTTTTCCGGAATCTGGTTTGAGCAAAGGGAAGTTTCAAAGTGCGTATTCATAGCTACATTTAAGTAAAGTAATATTACTTTTAAGGAATTTAAGTAATCTTACTGTTGACTAGTTAAAAAGATTTTTAACTTGCAAATTTATTGGTTATAAACATGACTTAGGAGTCCTTTAGGGAGCGATTTGAGATGAATAATGGCAACCTGACTGGAATGATGGACGACGAAAATGAAAATCAAATTAGAATTTTGTTTTTGACGGCTGACCCTACAGATAATGCTAGGCTGCGTTTAGGACGAGAACTGGAAGATATCAAAGAAAGGCTAAGACTGGCAAAGTTGCGAGAAAGATTTCTGCTAGAGCAGCAACTTTCTACGCGTCCAGAAGATATTAGCTCAGCAATACTCAATTTTAATCCTCACATAGTTCATTTTTCCGGGCATGGCGTGAGTACTGGCGAGCTTTGTTTTGAAAATGGCTCAGGTCAAACACAGCCAGTAGCACCTCAGGCTTTGGCTGGGCTGTTTGAATTAGTAACCGATCAAGTTCGGTGTGTTGTGCTGAATGCTTGCTATTCGGATATTCAGGCAGAAGCTATTGTTCAGCATATCCCTTTTGTGATTGGTATGAACAAAGCGATCGCCGATAAAGCAGCGATTGCTTTTGCTGTTGGCTTTTATCAAGCATTGGGAGCAAATCGTTCTATTGAAGATGCTTACAAGTTTGGCTGTGTGGAGATTTTACTGCAAAGAATTCCAGAAAATTTAACTCCTGTTTTGCGTATCAAAGAAAACAAATCTCCAAATATTTTTTATTTGGAACGTCCTAAAATTGAAAGAGAATGTTATCAAAAACTTTTACAGCCCGGTTCTCTAATTCGCATCCAAGCACCTCGAAATATGGGCAAAGCATGGTTGATGAATCGGTTAGTTAGTTATGTTAGAGGGCATAATTATCAGACAGTTATTGTAAATTTCCGTGCTTTATTCAATGAAAAGACATCAATTAATTTGGAGTATTTCTTAAAATTATTCTGTCTGGAAGTTGGTAATAAATTGAAAGTTACTAATCAATTAGAAGATTATTGGCAACAACCAGGAACTTACATTGATAAAACTACAACTTATTTTCAAAATGAATTATTAGCAAAACTAAAAAGTCCTTTGGTATTATCTTTAAATGATGTAGATTTGGTTTTTGAACAATCTACAATTGCTAATAGCTTTTGCACAATGCTCAGAACTTGGCATGACTTCGCTAAGGAAGGTGATGACAACAGTAGGATTTGGCAAAAACTTCGTTTAATAATTGTGCATTCTACCGAAGTTTATAATGTTATAGATATTAATAATTCACCTCTTAGAGGTACAGGATTAGTGGTTGATTTGCCAGAATTTGGGTTGGAGGAAGTACAGCGTTTTGTCAAGTATCATCAATTAAATTGGGAATCAAATCAAGTAGAGGATTTGATGGCTATGCTAGGAGGACACGCCTATCTGTTGAAAAGGGCTATTGAATATTTCAAAATGCATGATATAACACTGCAAAAACTGTTAAAAATTGCTCCTACTCCAGAGGGGCCATTTAGCGAGCATCTTCTAGAACTATTAAATATCCTCAAGACAGATTTACACCTAAAAACAGCATTTAGTGATGTTGTAATGGCAAAAAAACCACTTCAGCTAGAACCAGCGATCGCCAGACGTTTAAAACGCTTGGGACTTGTGAAGTTAGAAGGGTTCTGTGCCAAGCCCCGCTGTGAATTGTATCGTCAGTATTTCCGCGTTACTCTACATCAAAAATAGGAAAAACTAACAATGTCACAACAAGAATACTACATAGTTGGAGGGATATTAAATGCTGATGCTCGAAGTTATATAGAACGACAAGCAGATATAAATTTCTATGAAGGTCTAAAAGCTGGGAAGTGTTGTTACGTATTCAATTCGCGGCAAATGGGTAAATCTAGCTTGCGAATTAGAGTTAGAAAAAAGTTAGAAGAAGAAGGTTTTAAGTGTATTGTAATCAGTCTTGATAGCTTTGGGGCTGAAGGTGTCACCCGAGAGGATTGGTATTTTAGTTTCATCAAGAAAATAGCAGAAAGTATTAATTTTAAGACTAGTGATTTATTAGCTTGGTGGCAAGTAAATAAAACTTTACCAGGGACTATAATTGACAGAGTTAAAGATTTTATCGAGCAAATTTTATTAGAAAGTAATTACCAAAATATTATTATTTTATTGGATGAAATTGATTCGGTTCTCAGTTTAGATTTTTCTACAGAAGATTTGTTTATTTTTATCCGAAATTGCTATAAC
Organism: Heteroscytonema crispum UTEX LB 1556; assembly: GCA_044006015.1. Classification (GTDB taxonomy): domain Bacteria; phylum Cyanobacteriota; class Cyanobacteriia; order Cyanobacteriales; family Nostocaceae; genus Heteroscytonema; species Heteroscytonema crispum. The sequence goes on along the minus strand of JBIPDF010000010.1, from coordinate 293,365 downwards.
GAACGCGCTAACAATCCCAAATATAACCGAATTACTTTTGCTTTATTAGGAGTTGCTACACCACCTCAATTAATTAAAGATACAAACCGCACGCCTTTTAATATTGGTGAAGCTATCCAATTAAATCCTTTTTCATTTGAACAATCTCGACGTTTAGCTGAAGGTTTAGCAGGTAAAGTCAGTGATATCAAGATTGCAGAAGATATTGTACGAGAAGTATTGTACTGGACTGGTGGTCAACCTTTTCTCACGCAAAAACTATGTAATATAATTGCTGATGATGAAATTACTATACCTGATGTACTTATAGAAACATGGGTTCAAGATTTAGTTAAAAAATACGTAATTGAAAATTGGGAAGAACAGGATAATCCTCAACATTTAGGAAGAATCCGTGACCGAATTATTCATAATCAAGAACCATATAAATTGCTTAAAATTTATCTAGAACTTTTACAAGATCAGAAAATATTAGCTAATAAAGCTCCTGAACAAAGCGAATTGATGCTGTCTGGTTTGGTTATAGAAAGTAACGGTTCCTTAAATATTGCCAATCGAATTTACAAAGCAGTTTTTGATAAAAACTGGGTTGCTGAAATGTTAAAAGATAAGCGACCCTATGAAGAAGAGTTAATTGGATGGAAAGTTGACCAAAAAAAATCTTGGTTATTGCAGGGTAAAAAATTACGCGAAGCTTTAAGGTGGAAGGTTGATAAAAATTTAAGCCATGAAGATTATCAATTTATCACAGCTAGTTTAGAGCTAGCATTAAAAAATTATCGTTTTTTATTGCGATTTTTCACCGTTTTACTAATAATTGTAAGTCCATTAAATCTCTGGCAATTACCCACAATAATAAATGCTTACTTTCATCCGTACATATCTCATCCAGAACTATTTAGTGAAGGAGAAGAAACTTTTTTTTTAGGCAATGGTAATTTATATCAAACCCTTGGAATTAATGCCTTTAAAAAGGGTAATTATATAGAAGCACTTAAACAATTTGAAAAAGCAAAAGCCATTGATAAAAATGACCCAGAAGTTTTGATTTATTACAATAATGCTCTAGCGCATCAAAGGGGTAATTACTTCAGTTTGGCAGTTGCTGTACCCATAAATGCTAGAAGAGAAATGGCAAAAGAAATATTGAGAGGAGTCGCACAAGCACAGGATGCTTTTAATAATAATGGCAATGGTGGATTAAAAGGTCGATTGCTGAATATTGTGATTGCTGATGATAATAACGACTCAAGCCAAGCTGAAAGAGTTGCTCAAGAATTCATTAAAGATACTAATGTTTTAGGAGTAATTGGACACAATAGTAGCTCGGTTAGTCAGGCTGCACTTGCTAAATACAAAGATGCTAATTTAGCGATGATATCTCCTACAAGCACTAGTACACAATTAAATCAGAAAGATTTTAAAGTCTTTTTTAGAACAGTTACATCTGATACAAAAGCTGGTAAAACTTTAGCCGAATATGCTAGCAAAAATGGCATTAAGAAAGTGGTTATTTTCTATAAATATAAAGATATATATAGTGAAAGTCTGAAGAAAGCGTTTGAAGACCTTTTTACTAAGCAAGGTGGAAAAGTTGTACGGATGACAAATTTGGCAGATCCAAACTTAAATGCAGAGGCTGAAATGTCACAACTTGTAGCTACAGATCAAGCTGATGCAGCTGTCTTTTTTCCCAATATAGAGCTAATATCTACCGTAATTGAGATTGTTCGCGCTCAACAAAAACTTCCAGAACCCTTGCAAAGAAAATTACAACTACTGGGGGGAGATGCTTTGTACAGTGCAGATACTTTAAAACAAGGTAACAAGGCTCTTGAAGGCTTAATTTTAGCTGTTCCCTGGTTTCCTGAAAAACCGCGATCGCAAGCATTTGCGGAACAAGCTTGTAATAAATGGAGAGGGGGGATTACCTGGCGCACAGCTGCTAGTTATGATGCGACTCAGGCTTTGATTAAAGCTATTTCAGAGTCTGAAAATCCCTCTCGTCTAAGTGTAGTTGAAAAGCTGAAGGCGATCGCCCTATCACCGGATAAAACTTCAGGAGATACACTTTCTTTTGAAAATGGTGAACGGGATGAAAAACCAGTCCTTGTTAAAGTAGTTTCTGGTAGTGCCGATAATTGCATCGGTCTTGAAGGAGGCGGATTTCATTTTGAAAGAGTTGATCAAAACGAATCTCTATAGTGTTTTGATTTAAAGGAAAAAGCTTTTGACTAGTATCGCTTTCGAGTAGTAAAAAGCTGGTTTTTCAAGCTTTTACCAAGCCCCTACCCTTCGGGAAGGTGAGAACTCAAGGGTAGGTGAAAGAATTATTCCCGAATATTCCGTTTCAAAGCAATATTATTTATTTATGAAAAGCGCAGGAAAACATTTTTTAATGCAATACACTCCTCTTGTGGGGTGGGATGTAAAGCCCGCCAAGGACAGGCGAGACGCCTGCCCCACAAGAGAATATTGAGTGTATTCGACTCAACCGATAGGCGCTATATTTTTCCTAAAGGCCGGGTTTTTGTGAGCCTTCTTGCTGCTCAAGGTAAATTTCAACCGCTTCGTTAACTAGTTGAGTCATTGACTTACCTTGGCTGATAGCGGTTTCTTTCAACTTGTTATAAATCTCATCTTGAATGCTGATGCGATGGCGGGATCTGCTGTTAGCGGTGGTCGTATTGGCGATCGCCACTACTTTACCCTCACTCTCTTCTGTAATTGCGGCAGCGGTAGAATCTGCCATTGTCTCTACTAAACCATCGCTATCGTCTGTTATTTCTGCTTTCACTGCGGTTTCTGACTCATAGTTAGCTGCAAATTCGCGGATGGCATCAAAACCAACGCGATCGCAAAAATCCCCAAAGCTTTCCCCAGATTTTCTCGACTGTTTAAAGTAGATAAAAATCGGTTCTAATTGGGTTTCTATGTCGTTATGGTGCAGCCTTTCCATGTAAGGCTGTGCCAATCGAGTTTGATCTGGCGAACCACCCAACCAAACTTGGTAAGATTCAGGACCGCTACCTACAAAACCCAATTCTGCCATGTAAGGACGAGCGCAACCGTTGGGACAACCAGTCATCCTTACCACAAAATGCTCGTTTTCTAAACCCACTTTGTCTAAAAGTGCGCGAATTCTTTCTAGAATTCCCGGTATTGCCCTTTCTGATTCGGTAATTGCCAAACCGCAAGTCGGTAAAGCTGGACAAGCCATTGCATACCGCACCAGGGAATCAATTTTATTTGGGTCCCAGACGACGCCGCAACGGTCGAGAATATCTTGAATGGCTTGTTTATTATCGGGTTCGATGTCGTAGATAATCAGATTTTGGCTGGGTGTCAGGCGGATGGGTAAGTTAAATTGCTCGACAATTTCCCGCAAAGCCGTTTTCAGTTGAAACGAACCTTCATCTTTGACACGACCATTATCAATGGAAATGCCTAAAAACGATTTGCCATCGCCTTGTTCGTTCCAACCGAGGAAATCATCATATTTCCAGTCTGGCAGTTTTTGGAAGGGTGCGAGTGATTTGCCAAAGTATTCCTCGACTTTAGATTTAAACTTATCGACGCCCCAATCGTTGATTAAATATTTTAAACGAGCGTGACGGCGGTCAGTGCGATCGCCATAATCTCTTTGAGTGGCAACAATCGCCTTGACTAAATCGTAAACGTCTTCCTTTGCCACATAGCAAATCTCATCCGCCACCCGTGCAAAGGTTTCTTCTTTATTATGTGTTCGTCCTAAACCGCCACCAGCAAAAACGTTAAACCCTTCAAGTTGACCTTTATTGTTGGTAATTACCACCAAAGTCAGGTCTTGGGTATACAAATCAATCGAATTATCCCCAGGAACCGTCACGGAAACCTTGAACTTCCGCGGCATATAGTAAGTGCCGTAAAGGGGTTCTTCCGTGTCATGGAAGACAGTCCCCGTGCCATTTTTTTGTCGTGCCGCTTTCACCTCTGGGTTTTCTTCAGCGCTAATTGCCTTTTCGCCATCCAGCCAAATTTCGTAATAAGCGCCTGTTTGCGGCGTCAGTAACTGGGCGATATTATCCGCGTATTCCCAGGCATACTGATATTCTGGCTTATTTTTAAAGGGAGCCGGAGGAGCCATCACGTTGCGGTTCACGTCGCCGCAAGCTCCCAAAGTCGAACCCATATTTTTTACAATAGTGGCGATCGCTGCTTTGAGATTTTTCTTTAAAATCCCGTGCATCTGGAAACCTTGACGAGTCGTTGCTCGCAAAGTGTGATTGCCATATTCATCAGCCAGCTTGTCTAAAGCCAAATACAACTGCGGCGGTACAAACCCACCCGGATTTCTCGTCCGCAGCATAAATTGATAATCTTTTTCCTGTCCTTTTACCCGATTGTCGCGGTTATCCTGCTGGTAAGAACCGTGAAATTTGAGAATTTGTATAGCATCTTCGCTAAAGTGAGTGGTATCCTCCAGAATCTGAGTTGCTACAGGTTCACGCAGAAAATTACTGTTTTCCTTAAGTCCTTCTACTTTAGAAGGTTTGCGGCTGGCGGTCGGGGCAGGAGCAGATTTAACCATTGGTGTGTATCGTGTTCTCAATAAAGCATCGGTGAGCGCCGAACCAGGAAGTTAGAAGCACCCATTCGGCTTGGTTATCCCCGGTAATCCGGTCGGAATTAGAGGAATAATTTCATTTTACCACAGCAAAAAGCCGAGTTTGTCAGTGATGCAACACTTAACAAACCCAGCGATATTAGTTATCAGTTATGAGTTATGAGATTAAAGTATATCAGCCAAGTGGTAAAGAAAGGAAGATTTGTCCGAATTTATTACCCATAGTTAGATGGTTGATGGTTGATGGTTGATGGTTGATGGTTGATGGTTGATAGTTCATGAATTTTTGGCTACCAACCACCAACCCCAGAGGGGTTCACCAGTCGCCTGGGTCGGGAAACCCTACCAAGGGCGCGAAGCGATCCGGGGGGAATCTTCCCTCCGGCAGACGCAAGCGCCCCTTCACCACCAACCAACAACTACCAACCACCAACCAACAACCAACAACCACCAACCACCAACCACTAACCACTAACCATTCCAGATAATATGGGTATTTACAAAGGACATGAGGTGAAAAGCTGATTTTATTTGAATTTGAAGCCTACACCAGCATTGATGCTGGCACCAGAAGCAGAACTATCTTTGTAGGCATTGATGCCAGTGGTGACGTTGGTGTACAACAGGACGTTGTTGGCAACTTGAGATTCTACGCCAGCAACTACAGCAACTCCATTGGTGTTACCGCTGGGAGTAGGACTGCCTTTTTTCTCTACAAATTGATAGCCAGCACCGACGTATGCATTTGTACCGCGAGCAATAGGTACGTCTGCGGAAACATATGGGATGATAGCACTCGTCTGATCGCTAAAGTTGATTTGACCGCGTGCAGAGAATGGCGTATTGCCCAACTTCAAGCGACCAGCGAGATTACCGCCAAAAGTGGCAGCATCGCCGTTTTGTCCGCCATTGGTAACGCCAGCAGCAATACCAGCACCAACGTAGCTAGCATCAGTACCTCTTTGGGCGGGCAAAGCAGAAGCTTGACCGGCACAAAGAAGAACAGGAGCAGCTACTAAAGAAGACAATGCAGAAACCGTCACACAACACTTAAGAAAGCGCTTCATAAGCTTCACCAAATTTACTCAATTTTGTAGAGGTCGCTTTTATATACTAGGTCGGAAAAATTACCCAAAGGTTCCACGAATTTTCGATATTTTATTAAATGATTGTTGTTATTGATGCAGATAGCTTTCAAGTTAAATTTCAAATTAATTTTTAGACAATCTATAATAATTACATTTAATTTTCAGGCTATCCGCTATTTGGGGTCAAAAATAGACACTTTTTTATCTGGCACAATAACTAATAATAATAGTTAATCATTTCAGTAAATAAAGGAGTCACTAATAAATCTCCACTTTCTCTTTTTCCACGTAAGATAGAGCAGACATTTAGGGCATTTATAGCCACAGCCTTAAAAGTGCGTATATAAAGTTAATTGTTGAGACTTTTTATGTCGCTTGAATAATGCCAACCACAGCAAAAACGTTATCTGGTTTGATGGGTGTTTGTGTCGGTGATGCGTTAGGCGTCCCGGTAGAGTTCACAAGCCGTGCCGAACGAGTTAAATCTCCGGTGACAACAATGCTAGGTTATGGGACATGGAATCAGCCGCCGGGAACTTGGTCTGATGACAGTTCGCTGACGTTTTGCTTGGCAGAATGTCTTTGTAGGGGCTTTTCGTTGGATGAGATAGCCAATTCATTCTGGCGTTGGTACAAGAACGCTTACTGGACTCCTCGTGGCGAATTATTCGATATTGGCACTACCACCCATGAGGCGATTATGCGGCTCAAACAGGGAATTGCTCCTGTAGATGCAGGTGGAAGGGTAGAACACAGTAATGGCAATGGGTCTTTGATGAGAATTCTGCCGATGGCTTATTGTCACAAAACTGTAGCTTTTCCAGAATTGATTTCGCGGGTGCATGAAGTTTCTTGTATTACTCATGCTCATGGGCGATCGCAAGTTGCTTGCGGAATCTACATTAGTATTGCAGTATCTCTCTTGAAAGGGGCTGACCCGCAAACGGCTTATATACAAGGGTTACAAAATGTACGACAACTTTACAGTGGTTCTGAGTACATTTTAGAAACGCCGCATTTTGCCAGAGTCTTCAGCGGTCAAATTGACAAATTGCCTGTAGAGGAAATTCGGTCTGGTACTTATGTGATTGATACCCTAGAAGCATCGCTTTGGTGTTTGCTTAACAGTTCATCCTACGCCGACGCGGTACTCAAAGCGGTAAATTTGGGCGACGATACCGATACTACCGCCGCTGTCACCGGTGGGTTAGCGGGAATTTGCTACGGCGTGGAAAATATTCCCTCAGAATGGATTGAGCAAATCGCCCGCAAACAGGACATTATCAATTTGGCAGCGCGTTTGCAAAGAGCGATTTACAGTTAATGGCGAATGGGCATTGTTGCGCCAGTGCGTTGGTGAGGCAGCGCGGCCAAGAGGGGAGGCAGTTCCTTACTGTCGGCTTCGCCGACAGTAAGGAACTGCCGTGGTTTCCACGCCGTCATAGCGAAGAAAGAAGAGACCCCTCCTTGGCCGCAGTGGCTCCCCATGAGCGACTGCCGTGCATGGTTCCCCGGCTTGAAGCATCTGGCGTCATTGGGCATGGGGAATGGGGAAATGGGCATTGTTGCGCCAGTGCTGCGGGAAGGTTTCCCGACCCAGGCATCTGGCGTCCCTTGGGCATTGGGCATTTGTCCTTTTTGTCCCCACACCCGTCGCCCCTTCCCTTGTCTCCCCCTCTCCTTGTCTCCTTGTCCCCTTTCCCCTTTCCCCTTTCCCCTTTCCTTTAGCAATTAGCCTTTGACTTGTTCCGAAATCCATTGCAGGTAGGGATGAGAACCGGCAATAATTGGTAGGGCGATGATTTCCGGTACTTCGTAAGAATGGAGTTCTTCGCGAATTTTCGCTTCTAAAACCGAAAATAATCCTAAATCAGTCTTAATTAGTAACTGCCATTCTTGGTCTTTGTGTACTTCGCCTTTCCAGGTATAAATTGAGTAAATTGGCAAAATACTTACGCAAGCCGCAAGTTTAGCTTCCACAAGCGCAGTTGCGATCGCTTCTGCCTCTTTTTGCGAGCTTTATGTTACTAAAACTACACAGTATCTAATAAAATCACTCATAAACCAAAAAGATTGAAGGAGGCAGGAGGCAGAAGGCAGAAGGCAGAAGAAAAAATATTTTCATTTAATGCCCAATGCCCAATGCCCAATGCCCAATGCCCAATGACTAATTTTTACATCGTTGTAGACAACGAGTAAACCTGACCATCAATCAACAGTCGGGTGATGCCTTTGGCTTGCAGGTGGGTGCGAGCCTTGTGTAGCATTTTGCTATCGGGAACTTTAATCACGCGATCGCGTTTGGTAGAAAAGCGTTTGGCGACGCGATGGTTATCAAAAATCGGCAAAGTTCTTTGCTGAGTTTCGATGGTGGGAATTTGCCCCAAGTCGCCAAAGTCTTTCAGCGGTCGGGTGATTAATTCCGAGGCGCGGTCTATGACTAAATAGCAAGTTTTTGGCAAATGAGCTGCAGATAAAGGCAAAACTCGAACTAATCCTTCCCCAGTCCTTGGTCTTCTAACTAGAGGAGTTGGCTCTTCTAGCTCGTCATCATCGTCGAAGTCTTCATCATCGTCGAAGTCTTCATCATCGTCGAGATCGTCCTCGTCTGACTCATCGAGCAAGTCTTCCCCAAGCATGTGGGCTATAGCTGTTACTTCTGGACGTACATCCTCTAACAGCGGGCTGGGAATGCTGGTAATTTCTTGAGGAGGTTGGGGCTTTTGTTCTAAAAGCTCTAATTGTTCAGCCACTGGTAGCCGTTTTGGTACTGGCGTTGGTGATGACACTTCAGCAGAAGAGCGTCGCCGCACCCGGCGAATGGCCGAGCCTGACTCAGAGACCTCCAGAGGACTGGGTTGCTCTTCTTCTGGCTCCTCCTGGGGCTGAACCTCTTTTCTTAATTTGACAGGGGCAGCCTTTACAGGAGCGGGTTTCACCGGCGCGGCTTTCACCGGAGCGGCTTTTGCCGGAGAGGCTTTCACAGGGACGACAATTGGCGTCGTCACTGCTGGCACTTCTGGCTCTGGCTCTGGTTCTGGCTCTGGCTGACTCAAAAGAGGCAGCTTGTCGTAATTTACCTGTGCCCTGCCCTCAGGAGTCCTGGCGGCACGTTTTAAAGAAACGAGATATTCATACTCGTCTTCTGGCAAAGTACTCTTGAGGAGGCGGCTAATTGTCGAATTACTCACGTCATAGCGTTCTGCCAAAGTAGAGGTCGTTTCGGCAGTTTCGCGATATAACTTGAGTATTTCTTGCTTATCAGAATCTGTTAGTTTTCTCACGGTAGATACCACAAATTTTTTCTAAGCTCGTTTTCTTCCACTGCTGGCACGCCGCGATCGGCTTAATGAGGCGTCATATTCCAAAGCAGCGCCCATACCAAATAAAACTCCACTTAACACCCAAAACACTTCTAGTATCTCCCCACTTTGATAATTGGGAATCCAAATAGTGGCATATTTAAACCACATATCTGCAATGTAGAGCGAAAATGCTGCGGCTGCAATCATTCTCCAAGACAGAGAAACTCTTCCGCCCCAAAAGGCAAGCAATAGGGTAGTGGCAATAATTAACAACATTACATCGCTGACGATATAAAACCAATTCAAAAACGGAGCGATATTTTGCGCCCATGCCGGCAACTGATCTTCAACCCCATCCTGTGGCTGCTGGGAAATCAGCCACGCTAAGGCGCTGCCAAAGACTCCGATCGCGAATACAATCATCCACTGCCATTTTTCTAGATTGAGTCGCCTTGAAGCCACTGCTAAAATCATGCCTGCGCCCACAAATAAATAAGTCACCACAAAAAATATGTCACCTAAGGAAACGATAGGTTCTTCTTTTAAGACTATTTCTGTATAGCCAAAAAATATCCCCCCGAGGAAATAGGAAAGCATTCCTATGCCAATTGCTAGCCAAACATTTCGACCGCTGACAATTTGCGGACTGCGCCAGTTCCTCAAGCATAGAATACCTGCGCCCAGGTAAGCTAAGGCTTCAAAAATATTTGTACCAATAACGTACCAATCGGCTCGGCTTTCTTTGCCATCTACTCCTGGAATTTTGGCACTAAACAACAAAAAGAACAATAGTGCCAGCACAGCCCAGGCGATGCTAGCCAAGACAATGTTTTGGGTGGAGAAAATGGATTTAGACGGATATAACTTGTCGTAAGCGCTACTCATAAAAGTTTACTTTGTAAAACTGTGTAAATATTTTTTGGTTGTGTTTTAATTTCGCTTGCTGTGTTTTAGCAGGCTTTATGACTGATAATTAGTCATTTTATCTGCCCAGCAGTACGCATTGCACCTTCAGAGAAACTGCCGATAGCAGTAGTTATCTAAAACACTTCCCATACTATTGCCACAGTTTACTCAGTGGAGATTGATTTAGCCAACTGATAAATAGCGCGAGATCGTCTTCTGGCATTTCTTGTAATGTCCCACGCACTTGCTGGGCAAAGTTGGTATTGCCAAAATAAGCTTTCGCCAATCTATGCAGTTCTTGCAAGAGGATAACCAGATGTTTTTCTTCCCAAGCAGGAAGTTTGGCAGCTTGCAGGGGGTTGGTAGTCAGCAGGTATTTGGTTACCTCTGGTGTGGACACCTGAGGTAATTGCTTTTGCCGAAATACTTCCTCAATATCTTTTTCAAATAATGCCGCTTGCCGAGAACCTAAAAAGTCTTCTATGTCCATATAAACGGCTTGCAGTAGTAACAAACTGGCTGGGATCAAAATCCCAATTTTGCCATCGTTACCACCGGTGTCATTGCTGAGTTGTTCTAAACGAATTTTTCCCCAAACGCTAAAGCGTTCTGGTTCCTCTAGCAGTACACAGGCTTTGCCTCGATTATCGGTTAACTCTCTCCACAAGGCTCTAGCTTCTTCCTCTTGACTGGCTTTAAAAACACTAATCAAACGAAACGTTAGCCCCTGATAATGCAGGATCGGCACCTGCTGGTCCCGCTTCGGGTGCTGAATGGTGGATATTTCAACATCCTGCCGTTTGAGAATAAACATGGCACTGGAAAATAACTCCTGACAGGGGCATTCTGATATGCTATCTCTAATCGCATGCTCACTGCATCGGCAAGAGTGCCACCGCCAAGCGTGCGTCTTAAGCATTAGCTTTGCTTGTGGTTTGAGCGCTCAAGCGCTTTGCCACATATTGCCAACACAATATAGCTAACCAATACCCCATGCGCTCGATTTTTTAGTGTAGATTTACTAATTGGCAACCTCTAGCCTAGCTTGTCAAATGCATAATCTATAATAGATTGCATTTTGTAGCGCGGTACATATATAATGTTTTTTGAAGACTGACTCTGAAAAGAGACAGTAATTTATTTTGGGCGCGTAACTCAGTTGGATAGAGTATCCGCCTTCTAAGCGGATTGCCGCAGGTTCGAGCCCTGCCGCGCCTGTTTTAATTACATACGAACCCTCAAGCACCGTAAGATGATACGATTAAACCAGATTGAGGGTTCGTTTTGGTGCATCATACAAAAGATAAAGGCGACATCGCTGCTGCCAAAGCAATAGCAGATTTAGTAAGTAAAGGATACTCGGTTTTTACGCCAGTAGTGTGCGAGCATTTGCCTTTTGATTTGATAGCTTACGAAGATGGCAAATGTTATAGAATTCAAGCCAAATACAACAGCAGCGGCACAGTTCAAAATAAAACTAGTTGGGCGGATAAGAATGGCAACCATTATCGAAAGTATAAACCTGACGATTTTGATTTCTATGCCGTTTATTTGCCAGATATAGACAAAGTAGTATATCCATCAATCAAGTTTGGTGGTTGTTGTATCAGGACAACGCCACCTAATTCAGCTACACCTTTTTACTGGTGGGAAGATTTTACAGACTTCACTGAAGAAGCGCCTAAACGAACTTACAAGGAGTTTGAGGTAGACTTAACAACCACGAATGTTAAACCAGACTCAAGAATTCACACCCGCAAAGTTGAAAGACCATCAAAAGAAGAACTGGAAAAACTTGTTTGGGAAAAACCCACAGCGCAAATAGGTAAAGATTTTGGCGTATCTGATAAAGCTGTGGAAAAATGGTGTAAGAGGGTGTTTGAAAAGTTTTGAATGGTCAAATTTTATGCTAATCGCCTCACCATGATCCGGATCATGGCAAGGTAAATAAAAGTCTCTGATGTTTCGGGTAGAAGTTCGTAATCTCTAACCAATCGGCGACACCCCATCAGCCAGCCGAAAGTGCGCTCCACCACCCATCGCTTTTTGAGCAAGACAAACCCCTTAGTTTGCTCTGGTCGCAGCACCACCTGCACAATCCAACGGCAAGTGTCCATCACCCACATCATGAAGGCTGGACCATCAAAACCGCCATCAGTCCAAATGGTCGTCAAGCGAGAAACCTTATGACCCATTTCTTTGAGGCGCTTGAGCACTTGTTTACCACCTGAGCGCTCTGGCACATTGGCGGCGGTGACCAACACCCGCAGCACTAATCCCAACGTATCAACGGTCATAAACCGCTTGCGTCCTTTAATTTTCTTGCCTGTATCAAAACCAACGGATTGACTCACCATCGCTGCACTTTTGACACTTTGACTATCGATGATGGCTTCTGACGGACTTGGATGGCGTTCTTCTTCGATTCTTGTCCATTCTCGCAGATTATCATGAATTTTCATCCAAGTTCCATCCCTGCGCCAGTTACGAAAGTACGTGTATACAGTTTGCCAAGCGGGAAAGTCCCCTGGTAGCGCTCGCCATCGCACCCCTTCTACCAAAATGTAAAAAATCGCGTTAATGACATACCAAATATCGACTTCACGCTTACGTCCACCTTTTTTTGCTTCTGGAATCATCTCACTGAGAAATTGATATTGGGCATGGGTCAAATTACTGGGGTATGCTTTACTCATGCTACTCTCTCGGTGCTGTGTTCTTTCTATTCACAGCTTATACTGAGAGAGCTTTTTTACTGCATTCCCGACTTTTCAAACATCCTCTAAGGCTTATGGAATAGAAAAGCCACCCAGAGGATATTGGGTTAAAAAAGCTTACGGTAAAATAGAAGAACTAAAAGCCCATGACGAGGATTGAACTCGTGACCTCTTCATTACCAATGAAGTGCTCTACCACTGAGCTACACGGGCGAAAGAAAGTTAGGAGTTAGGAGTTAAGAGTTAGGAGTTTTTAATTTATAACTCCTAACTTTTAACCCGTCACTTTCGCAGGTGGGCCGAGCTGGATTTGAACCAGCGTAGGCGCAAGCCAACGGATTTACAGTCCGTCTCCATTAACCACTCGGACATCGACCCGTGTTGCCCACGATTAATCATGTTAGCACAAGGCTCTGGAAATACAAGGCTTTTTGCAAAAAAAAATAAAATTGGGTATTGGGTATGGGGAATGGGGCATTGGGGAGCCAGTGCTGCGGGAGGGTTTCCCGACCGAGGCATCTGGCGTCATGGGGCATAGGGCATTGGGCATTGGTTGGGCAAGTCAAGACGAAAGGGCGATCGCGCTGACGGAATGTAAAATCTAGTTAGGTTTACAAGGGGGATTAGAGGAACGCAACTGTTGAATCTCTGTTGCTTCCGCCTTAGTGTACCTTTCTAATAGTTGTATTAAAAATGGGTCGGAAATTGATTCATATTCCGGCTTGACATCCACCCCGCCCTATAAGTGCGGGGATTCCTAACACTCACGAATTAGGTTTCTGCTTCTTCCCATTGCTGGTTTTTCGCAACTGCCTTTTAGGGGATTCCCTATCGGGTCTTATGTTCGCTCCACAGACTGACACGGCAAGCCCTGCCGCCAAAATGTTCTTACTTGCGTTGATATCTCGATCATGTCGTGTCCCACATTTAGGACAATCCCACTCTCGTACACTCAACGGCAGTTTATCAACGATATGTCCACAGTTGCCACATCGCTTAGAACTTGGAAACCATCGGTCAATCTTGACCAGAGTACGACCATACCAGTCGCACTTGTACTCAAGTTGTCTGACCAATTCGCCCCAACTAGCATCACTGATAGCAAGGGCAAGTTTCCGATTCTTAATCATATTCTTCACAGCCAAGTCCTCAACCGCAATCGTTTGGTTTTCACGTACCAATCGAGTCGTCAGCTTGTGAAGAAAATCATTTCGAGCGTCACTAATTTGGGCATGGATCTTTGCAACTTTGAGTCGGGACTTATAGCGATTATTAGACCCTTTCTGCTTCCGACTCAAAGATTTTTGCGCTTTACGCAAAGAAGCGCGTTTTGCTTTAAAACCCTTGGGGTTTGCGACTTTCTCACCCGTACTCAAAGCAATCAAACTCGTGATGCCCAGATCAATCCCAATAGAGTTAGGAGATGACCGCATTGGTTCAATCGCAATGTCCACCAACAAAGAAACGCTCCAGCGTCCAGAGGGCGATCGCTTCACCGTCACAGTGGAAGGTTCTGCTCCCGTTGGAATGGCTCGACTCCATCGGATGTCCAAATGCTCCGAACTTTTAGCTAAGAACAATTTACCATCACGCCATTTGAAAGCAGATTTGGTAAATTCTGCACTACCTCCGTTGCGCTTCTTCTTGAAGTTTGGGTATTGCGTCCTTCCTGCAAAAAAGTTGGTGAAAGCAGCTTGCAGATGTCTCAATCCTTGCTGCAACGGCACACAACTGACATCGTTGAGAAAATCAAGTTCCTGAAGTTTTTTCCAATCTGTCAGCAGACTAGAAGTTTGGGCATAGCCCACTCGCTCCTGTCTTTCGTACCATGCCTCAGTCCTTGCAGCGAGGGCACGGTTATAAACCAATCGAGTACAGCCCAATGTTCTGCGAAGCAAGGTTTCTTGCTCAGAAGTTGGATAAAAGCGGTACTTGAAAGATTTTTGTGTCATTCTCACATTGTAGCATTTATCTTGTGAGACAAACAGTTCTCAATATAAAGCCGCCCTGTAAGGGCGGGGTTTCTACCCATATTTCTGATGATTATTTATATTAGTTAAAAATGCTAAATGTAAGTTGGGTTTCGCTTCACTCCACCCAACCGACAAGCTAAAAACTACTAGTTGGAGCGATAAATCTTGTTCGGGTACATGTTTTCAAAGTAGGTGATTGCGACTTCACCGAACGCCTTTACTGCACCAGTTCCAATTGCAGGCTGAACAAATTGTCCGACAATCGGAACCATTCCAGCAATAGTACCACCAACTCTAGCAAGTAACTGCGCTCCACCCATTGCCATAATTGCTGCTGCAACGGCTCCGGCTCCTCCTGCGGGTATTAAATCAACATCATAAACCTGTGCAATGCGCGTTACTACTGCGGCTTGAACGGCAGTTAAACTGATGTTAAAAGTTATAGCACCAACAACTGGAACTCCCCCAGCAACTCCTGCAGCTGCTCCACCTCCCATCATTAGCCACAACTCCTCACGTGCTTGGTCGCGACAATATTTCGTCATATAAAATGTAACTCCAATCACATATTTCTAAGGTTCTTAAACTTAGAATTCCCAAGGCTAGGGGCGAATTTATATATAGGGCTACTATTTGATTTTTGAAAATACACGTAGGCTGGGGCGCGATCGCACAGCGCAAAGCAGCACTGCCCACCATATCTGGGTTTTTGTGGGCAATGCCCACCCTACAATTACTTAATTTTTTTCAAAAATTAAAACGGATTCCTATATGTGAATAAAAATAGATTTTTATATTGGGGTGCGCTCTTGTAAAGACTTAGCGCACCCTACGAGAATAAAAATTCCCCTCCTCGCTTGCAAGGAGAGGTTAGGGCGTGTTTTCAAACCCTGAGATCCCCCCTACCCCCCGGGAGGGGGGTACTAGTTCTCTAAAATTCCCACGTTTTAAGGGGGATAATGGTGGATCTTCGAGGACTAAGGTAGATAACGATAAGTTTGAAAACACGCCTTAGGGGTGGGGTTCTCTTAACTCAATAATTCTCCAGTTTCTTGCAACGCGTGCAAGCGATGATAAATCCCACCATGATGCAACAATTCATCATGACTACCTACTTCTACAATTCTGCCTTTATCTAACACTACAATCTTATCTGCTTCCCGGACTGTACTCAGACGGTGTGCAATCACAATCGTAGTACGAGTTCCCTGAATCGATCGCATGGCTAATTGAATTGAACGTTCAGACTCATAATCTAAGCTGGAGGTAGCTTCGTCAAAAACCAGCACGTCTGGTTCGACTAACAACGCCCTGGCAATTCCCAAACGCTGTCTTTGTCCACCAGATAACCTAACGCCACGTTCGCCGACAACGGTGTAGTATCCCTGGGGTAGGTGTTGTACTACTTCGTCAAGTCTGGCTATCCTAGAAGCTTCTAGAACCTGCTCAAAAATAGCGTCTGGTCTACCATATTTGAGGTTATCTAAAACCGTGCCGTTAAAAATGTCTACTTCTTGGTGAACGATCGCCAATCTTCGCCGATAATTACCTACATCCAAGGTACGAATATCTTGACCGTCAATCAGAATTTGACCTTGTTGAGGTTCAAAATAGCGCAACAACAACTTAACTAAGGTAGATTTCCCAGAACCAGAACGCCCTACTAATGCTACTGTTTGATATGGTTCAATCAAAAGATTGATATCTTGCAAAACTGGGCGATTAACATCATAACCAAAACTAACGGAAGCAAACTCTACTTTGCCAGTGAATTGTAGTGGTGCTTGTGAGATTAGCTCTTCTAAAAGATTAACTGAATCAACTCCAATCGGCTCTTTAAGAAAATCATGAAACCGTACCATTGATGTATAGCGACGGGCAAAAGTTTCCGCTAGATCGCTGATAGGTTCCAACTCGGCATAAGCCATGCTGGAAAGTGTCAATGTCATCACAAAATGCCCCAAGGAAATTTTCCCGTTTACCGTCTCCGCTAAAGTTAAACCCAGCACTGTAAATACGCAAAATTGAATTACTGTGCGTTGCCAAACACCAAGTGCTGTATAACTTTTATGGATGCGATAATCAATTACTGTTAGCTCCCGCGCTAAACGTTGTGATTGTCGCTTGAGTTCCTTTGCTTCTGTAGAAAATGCTTTCACCGTTTTGATGTTGGTGATAATTTCGGAAGTGCGACTTTCAGTGTTTTCCATGTATTTATCGAGGCGGCTTTCGTGGGAAATTATCCGCTGTAATTCCTTCAGAGTAAAGCCGAGAATCCCCACAAAAGAAATCAGATATAAAATTGCAATCCGCCATTCAATAAACCAGATAAACACAAAAATTCCCAGCACGCGGACAAGTTTAGGAATTAACTGTCCGGCGATTTCCGGATAAGTCCAAGTATGGTTCGAGATACCTCTTGCTACTCGTCCGGCGATACGTCCAGGATTATTTTCGTCATAAAATTCCAACGGTAAAGTCAGAATTTTCTCTATCGATTTTTGATTTTGATCCCGACGCGACCTTAAGGCTATATCCCAGTGAAACCAATTAGTTAGCCAAGGTTGTGTAGGCGCTCTCAATACAGTAACTACAAAAATTAAACCCAATAATACCCCCAAAGATAGAAGCTTATTAATTGGGTAATTGATAGTTTCTGCAATTGTTGCGATCGCGCTTTGAAGTGGTTTATCCAACGGTTGACCGGACAAGACGTTTAAAATTTGTCCGATCGCATAAGGTACAACCAAATCTATAATTTCGTAGATGCTGGCTGCTGCCATACTGAAAATACTCAGCTTCCAGTACGGACGAAAGTAATTGAAAATATCTCGAAAGTTTGCCATGATGCACCTGTCCAAGAGCGCAAGCCTGAACTTGGACTTTTTATACTACATACTGTAGTAGAATGTAGTCAATAGGTGTGCGAGTAAATCTTTCTTTGGGAGTAGGTAGGGGAAATGGGGGGCTAGGGACCCCCACTCACTCCCCAGCCGCCCTAGCGACCGCGACTTGGGCGGACTGGCGTTGGGGTTGGGGGGAAATGGGGAGATGGGGGCGACGGGTGTGGACGACGGGTGTGTGGGAGACAAGGGGGACAACTAACAACTAACCACTAACCACTAACCACGCGCCTACTACCTACCAACCCTTCGGGTTCACCAGTTACCTGCGCTCGTGTTACCCTCTCGCAGTACGCGCTTCACCACCAACTACCCTTCTTTGCTTGACCAGTCGCCTGGGTCGGGAAACCCTACCTTTGGGCGCTCGCGCTCGCCGGGGGGAATCTTCCCGACTGCAGACGCAAGCGCCCCTTCACCAACTAGCAACTGCCAACTATTGTGGATAAAATTCGAGACGATAGCGATAGAGGGCGACTGGTCGAGAGGCGGCGGTAAAGTAATCTGGATCTTGAGGTGAAAGGTAAACTGCTGTAACTTGATCTGCTTCAATTGCGGGATTGGATGTCGCTAATTTGCGGTAGGCGGTGGTGGATTCTACGGTGTTGAAGTAGGGACGAGAATTGCCTTTAAACAATTGCTGAAAGACTTCTGTTGTAATAAACTGACCATCACTTGCAGTCTCTGTAGCGCGGGCGGTGACGATGGAAACTAACTGCAAATTGCCACGTAAGGACGTAATCTGACGATTGGGCGATTGTGGATCTACTTTGACTGATAAAACGCGATCGCCTAAATAAGTTTTTGCTAAATTCAAGCTGTTAAATGCTCTATCCGCAACAATGGCGTTGGATTTCTCATCTGTCTTCGGGATGATTTTTAGCGCGGAAATCAGGATTTTCTCTGGAATAAATCTGACTTGAAAATTGATCGGTTGATTGAGTTGTCGGCGATTGCTTTCAAAACCAGGTGTAACTATATTTGGTGCTAAAGGCGCAGCTAAATCCACTAATGTACTCTTAACCTGCCAATTTCCAGCCATCCAATCAGGATAAATCAAATCGCCCGAAGCTGGTTGCACGGAAGTTAATTTTTCCCACTGCGGAAAATGCGCCAACCTTTGTGATAACTCTCCGGCTACAGCTTCACCACTACACAACAAAAATGAAAATAGCAAGCAAAAACTCCAAATCAGTCTTTTAGCATCTTGGATTTTCGATTTGAGATTTTGGATTGGAAAAAACTTACTAGTGGAACACGACATAAATAAGCAGACAGTTAGAAACAAACCAAAATCATATTTTATAAGCTTTACAACCCTCTGCCTTCAGCATAGCTGCCTTCAGCATAGCTGCCTTTTTGTAATAGTAAGCGGTTTCAGAAATCGAAGTATAGCAAAAATCGAACAAAATTGTATTACAACAAGCATTATCTCTATATTTTGCAGAATGTTAATTTTTATCTGATTGAAAACTCATTCAATAAAAAATTATGTTACATTTTTGTCATTAAAGTTAACGTGAGCAAAAAGAAAGTCTACAAAAACATCACACCCTAACCCTGTCTGAAAGTGGTGGAATCTTGTAAAAACGCGATTAATCACGTCTGGGGGCAAGGAAAAGAGTAAGAAAAATATTTACCTTTTCTTTTTTACCTCTCCTTATTTAACAAAAATCATCAGTATACTGATTTGTTAGTATAAACTCAACTAAAATAAGCGGAATCGTATATGTATTATTACTTGGATAGTGAAATTACGGATTTTTTTGGAAGTAAGAGTACTTATTCTCATAACTGAAGCATATATTATGCTTCTATTGATACTACAGCTAATGTAAATAGCTGTTGGCAGAAGCAAGCATAGAAATTGCTTTTATATAAATATTTTTAGGGTGCAAATTCAGACAAATTACTCTTTATAGTTAGTGCTTGAAGTAATGAGCCTATCTAGTTCTTTTACGGATTTTTCCTTAGCTGAGTTGTTTCAACTTATCGACCAAGGAAGAAAGTCCGGTTGTCTAAGTGTTTGTACTTTACCAGACATTCATGCTCCAGAATCTAAATCCCAACACTTTTACATTTGGTTCCGACAGGGGCGTATTGTCGCTGCTGCTAACCGCTTAAATGGTCGGGGTTTGGTATCCAAAATTACACAGCGTGGTTGGGCGCACGAGATAGTCCTAGAAAAGCTTTGTCTGGTAGCATCCACAGGGACACCCCTTGGTGTTAATTTAAAAACTCAAGAAGTACTAAGTGCGGAGCAATTAAACTTATTATTTGCCAGTCAACTACAGCAGGTTCGGGAGCTTTTTGAAATTCAAAAGGGTGTATTTAAACTTGATAGCAAAGCTACCTTACCTTGGTCGGAGATGACAGGATTAAGTCTGAGAGCGACGGAAGTCGCTTTGATGGCTTTGAGAGCATTAAAAAACTGGGAATTGCTGGCTGATGCGCTACCGGATTCTGGTTCTGGTATACGAGGTATAATTAACAACAAACCACAGGTGCGTTTAAACGCTTTTGAGTGGCAGGTGTGGGAGTTTGCGAGTGGAAGTGTATCTTTGAGCGCGATCGCATCTCAACTCAATCAACCAACTGTCAAAGTTCAGCAAGCAGCTTTTCGGTTGATGCTTGTTGGTTTGGTTGAAGAAATTCCCCTGGTGACATCTACCCCTGAACTGGATGATTACAGCCTGGATTGGAACTGGGCAAATTCCTCAGATTCGGGACGCAAAAAATCGAAAGAACCGGAACCACTAAAAGTAAGTAGTTCATTTTTGCAAAATCTAGTTGGGTTTTTAAGGAGTAAAGCGTAATGGAAGTCCTGCGCGTTGTAGTCACTGGTGGCGTAGGTGCAGGGAAAACCAGCTTTATTCGCACAATTAGTGAAATTGAAGTCGTTGACACTGACAAGAGAAGCACTGATGAGACAGCACTGAAAGCTGAAACCACGGTAGCTATGGACTTTGGACGGGTCACCATAGCAAAAAACCAATCACTGCATCTTTATGGCACACCAGGACAGACTCGATTTGACTTTATGTGGGACATCTTAATTCGTAAAGCTCAAGCTTACATTCTTCTAGTAGATGCTCATCGTCCAGAGCATTTTCGTTCCGGTCGGAAGATTCTCAATTTTATGAATAAAAGGATGCAAATTCCTTATTTAATTGGCTTGACTCACACAGATTGTCCGGGTGCTTGGGAAGTAGAAGATGTAGCACTAGCTTTGGGATTGGTGGATGAAGACACTCAACCGCCTTTAATGATTGTAAATGCTACAGTTCAAGCTTCTGTATTTGAAGTTTTGATTGCGCTTGTCGAAGAATTAGCCAACTGCTACCAGCACCAACCCTGATAAGTAGGTTGGCACAAATTAAGTTAACTGGTAAAGTTCATTGTTGATTGTTGATTGTTGATTGTTGATTGTTGATTGTTGATTGTTGATTGTTGATTGTTGATTGTTGATTGTTGGTAGTTAATTGTTGATAGTTCATAGCCATTAACCATGAACCATTAACCATGAACCATGAACCATTAACCATGAACCATTAACGATCGCTTTTTGTTTGATCGCAAGTGCTACCCAAAAGTCAAGGATAAAAGATTCTTGTTTTTTTACTTTTTTCCTTATTAACTTTTACCAAGTCTTACGATTAGGTATTTAGCGCAGAGAATGTGATGTAAACCAACCTATTGAACTAAGCAGTTTAGCCGTTATGCCTCTGGGCAAAATCCTGAAGCTACTCACTGAGGCATTTAATCACACGCCTCCTGAGTCGGCAAATGCATCAGAGTTGCCACCAACGGAAGAAATTCCGTTACCGACAACTGCCGAAAATCCTCAAACACCTCTACCTCCACCAATAGTTACAGAAGATTTTCAGTTAGCGATCGCTGCTTTAAATACTGAAACACCTTCACTAACTCCTTCACCAAAACCTTCACCAACCATTTTGGAGAAAAAAATCATGATTAACATGTCGATGCTAGAAGACGAACTGCAAAACTTTGTTTCCGGTACTTCAGATATCCAAGGTGCAGCTTTGGTTAGCCCCGATGGCTTGGCTTTAGCTTCCGTACTACCTGGGGGAATGGATGAAGAAAGAACTGCAGCAATGTCTGCTTCTATGCTTTCACTCGGCGAACGCATTTGCCGCGAACTTGCTAGAGGTACTGTTGACCGAATTGTAGTAGAAGGCGAGAAAGGCTATGGTGTGTTAGTTGGTTGTGGTGCTGATGCAGTTTTATTGGTTCTAGCTAATGCCACAGTCAAACAAGGTTTATTGTTTTTGGAAATCAAACGCACTGTTGCCAAAATTTCACCCTTATTAGCTTAGCTGAGAACACGATTCAACCCATACTCTGATGCTTGGATTGCCGATTTTACATCTTAAATTTCAATCCAAAATTCGCAAGTTATGGGCAAGTTTAATTTAGGTAAAAACAGACTAATGCATAAATTATTGGGAAAAGGGGAAAGGAAAAAGAGGAAAGGGAAAATAAACTTCTTTAACCCTCATCCTTGTGCCTTTTACCAAATGAGTGCAAGAAATCAAATACTTTAACTTTACCTGAATTTTACTTCATGAATAAATGTGACAAAAAAATCAAGCCTGTCTAAAATTTTGGATAGTTATTAGGGCTTGCTTGCCCATAATCAATCGAAAAGTTTTGTTTTTTTAATACTAGGAGAACCGACTCATGTCTTTAGAACCACACTCGTTTATGTCCACAATGGAAAAGCGTATTAGCTTTACTGCTGAGGACAAAGCGCTGCTCAAATCTCAGTCAGAATGGGGTTTAAAAGTTGCCCCAGAGATGGCTGACCACTTCTACGCTTACTTAGAGCGCGACCCGGATATGAAAGGAATTTTACACACAGGAGAAGGTCGCATTCATCGCCTGCGTGAAACTTTTATTGAATGGTTTTACGAGATGTTCACAGGTATGGACGACTGGGGCAATGCTTACGCCGATCGCCGTTGGAAAATTGGTTTGGTTCACGTCCGCATTGGTATTGGACCTCAGCACGTTGTTCCAGCAATGGCAACCGTAATCCACGAAATCGGTAAGCGTCTCAAAAACGACGGTCAAGGCGAAGATTTAAAAGAGGCTCTCAGCCGAATTTGCATGATTGACTTGGCTTTTATTGAGCAGGCTTACGTAGAAGTTTCATCAACCGCTGTTCTCAATGAGACAGGTTGGTCGGAAGGACTGTTTAGACGCTTGATTGCTACCGGCGCACGCGCAATGTAACACTGTTTATAACTACAAGACAGAAAATTTACAGGGTATTTTATGTTACATTAAATTTCCCAGCCATTATTCTTTTTTCGATCGCTATAGCGGTTCCCGTTTGCATGAGGTACACGTAGGGGCAATTCATGAATTGCCCCTACAAATAACCTGTACCCCACTCAACTGGGAATCGCTACATATCATCTTCAGTCCTAAAAAACAAACCCGGCTTTTCTAAAAAGCCAGGTTTCTTGGTCTATTTTCAATTAACCACTAACCACTATCCACTAACCATTACCAATATCAGACGGTGCAGGTTGCCAAACTTCTCCATATTGTTCTCGCAAGGCTTGCCAAGCTTCAACTTGACCGGGTTCATATTCTCCGGGCTTACCCCATTGTAAAAACGCACTCAAAGCTGGTTCCTGTTTTTCATCCAAAAACCTAATTGCATAAGTTGTAAAATTGCCCCGCTTCGCTTCACCTGTTTCAAATTTCACCTGGGTAATTTTGTCCATATTCAAGTGAAATTCAAAGTCTTCGGTGTGCATATTAGCATACTTACCTTTAGATAATTCTGCATAAAATAGCTTTTGCACTTTGCTGCGTGCTTCTAATACAGCAGCGCTGCTAGTAACAATTAAACGCAAAGTTCCTAAAGTATCACAAGCTTCTAAAAATTCTTTCAATGTTTTGGTCATTTGTCTGTTGATAGTTGTTAGTTGGTAGTTGGTAGTTGTTAGTTGGTAGTTGTTAGTTGGTAGTTGTTAGTTTTAAATTCAAAACTCAAAACTCAAAATTATTAATTCCTAACTCCTAACTCCTAACTCCTAACTATTTTTCGTATTGTTCGTAGGCGGCGACAATGCGCTGAACTAAAGGGTGGCGCACGACATCTTTTTGAGTAAATTCACAAAATGTAATGCCTTCCACGTGTTTTAAAACATGCAACGCCACAGATAATCCAGATTCTTGATGAAGTGGTAAATCGGTTTGTGTTATGTCACCAGTAATCACCATTCGCGAACGCAATCCCAAACGAGTCAAAACCATTTTCATTTGGGCTGGTGTTGTATTTTGCGCTTCGTCCACAATCACAAAAGCATTATTTAGAGTACGTCCCCGCATGTAAGCTAAAGGCGCAACTTCAATTACACCGCGTTCCATTAAATTGGGGATTTTTTCTGGATCGATGAATTCGTTAATGGCGTCGTAAAGCGGACGAAGATAAGGATTAACTTTTTGCTGCAAGTCTCCTGGTAAAAAGCCGAGTCTTTCACCCGCTTCTACAGCAGGACGAGTTAAAATCAACTTTTCAAATTGGTTGGCGAGGAGTGCTTGGACGGCGACGACGACAGCGAGGAAAGTTTTGCCTGTACCAGCAGGTCCGATGCCAAAAGTCAAGTCACGCTTGCGTATTGCGTCAATGTACTGTCGCTGACGGAAGGTTTTGGCACGAACTTCTTCACCACGGCGGGTTCTGGCTAGTACATCTCGCTGTAAATCTTGTAGTTCCCCTTCTCGATGGGTGTCCAGCGCTTGACGGGCTGTAATAATATCGGCAATGGAGATGCTATTGCCTTTAACCCAGAGGTCTTCAAGCGATCGCACTAATTTAGAAGCCAGATCGATTTGCTTTTCTGTGCCAGAAATGTGTAATTCCTGTCCGCGCAGCACCAAGGAGGCTCCTGTTTGCTTGGATAGGGTTTTGAGATTTTCTTCCCCATCTCCTGCTAATGCGATCGCGCTAGGAACATTCGGCAGTTGAATTGTTAAGGCACCTGCCATAGTATTTTTTATTTACGAGGAGCTGTTATTGACAAAGGTTAATATTTTATTGCTAGAAGGCGAAAGGGCGATTTTATACGCTTTTTTCGGTCAAATTAGATACTTTATACCTAAAAACTTGCAATTTCCTAAGTCTGTGACGGGTTTGTGCTGATTCTCTAATTAAGAATTGTGAGATTTGAGGAATTAGTTTTGACATGGAAGCAAATGTATAAGAAAAACAATAATCAGTTAGGACTTACGCTTTCATTGTCTCAAAAGCCCGATCTCAGTGCAGTAATTCATGAATTACTGCACTGAGATGAATTTTTTTGCGTAAGTCCTGTCAGTCTCAAAAACAGCTTCTTTAGGAAAAATAGAGACACGAGCCAGCCTTTAGTAAGCTAGGCTAACGTGTCTCTAATTTTTTAGGTTTGTTCTACAAATGTTTTCAAGCAAATGTTATCAAACCCTAACGCATGATAACTAGCATCGATAAATCGCTTTCATCGGCATACATTGCCTTGATTTTAGTAGCGACTACCTTTGCGTGAGGCTTCCGCTTTGCGCTTGCGGCGCAAGCTGGGTTTTTCATATGTTTCCCGGCGTTTGACTTCGGATAAAATCCCGGCTTTTTGAATTTTCTTTTTAAAACGTCTTAATGCCGAGTCAATAGACTCATTTTCACCCAAACGGATTTCAGCCACTCCTGCTTTCACCTCCTTACAGAGATCGTCACAGCCATCTAAAGTATGAAGTATAAAGTATGAAGGATGAAGTACATCCTAGGGATTAATCCGAGAGCTTAAAAAATTGTGCTTTGTGCTTGCGGTGTTCTTTATGGAAGTTGTTTTGGGCTTCTATCCAAATTTATCTTTTTTCATTGTTTATCCTTCATCAAGCGCCTTTTCTTCGCTCTTGATGCGGCTACGGCGGCTTCTTGCCTAAAAGGCGTCTACATCCTTTTTTGGTCATATACCATCCTTACCAATCGCAAGCACTGTGAAGCTGTGTGAGGAAAACTCCAAGGAAGGAGTTTAGAAAAACACAAGAAAATTTTTTGTTGCTTACCTAATTTTGCGATTGGAAGTGGGAGCGGCGGCGATCACCGCCCATACTTCCTATCTAGTTTACAAACCTAGCGGGAGCGGGGTTTAGCAATAGGTAGCGGCGAGCCGTTTCCACGTCTGGGATTGGATTTTGGCAGCGGTAAACGCTCTTCAGAGTCTTCATCAAAAGACATACCCTCTCGACCTTGAGCAGCGCTGCCATAAATGTCCAGGTATACTGATTGCCCAGCTGTTTGGGCAGCGGCGGCAATTACAGTACGGATCGCTTGGATATTGCGTCCACCGCGACCAAACACTTTTCCTTTATCTGTGCTGTCAAAGGCGATACGAATCCAAACCCGATTGAGGGTGTGAGAAATTTCACAATCGACACTCAAGGAATCCGGTGATTCTAAAAACGGCTGCATGAGAAACGTGACAAGCCCAACGTAGTTAGGACTGTTGGTTGGGGATTTAATTCCAGTTTTAAGAAGCGGCTTTTGCACTGACCTGTTCAAAGACATTGGCTTTTTGCAGGATGCGACGCACTGTATCTGTTGGTTGAGCGCCTTGTTGGAGTCGCTTGACGATGCTGTCAACGTCCAGACGCACTTCATCGGTTCTGGGATTGTAGAATCCCAATTCTTCTAGGGGACGACCATCACGGCGAGCAAGGCTGTTAATGGCGACAATGCGGTAACTTGCTTCCCGCTTTTTACCGTATCGCTTCAAGCGCAGTTTAATCATGGTTGAGAAATCATTCTCCGATTTTCTAGGTACTTTTTAGGGTTAGGTTTGCAGCTAGTGAGTGAGGAAGTCGCCTTCCTCAGCGGCTTTTATGGTTTAAGTCAACCCTTCCCTTTGGACGGGTGATAAACTGCCGATGCTGAAATGCTAATTTTAGCACTTGCCTAGCATTAACTGCTATTAGTCATTAGTCAATAGTTAATAGTTCTCGCGTTCATAGTTCATGGTCAATAGTCAAAAGCAATGACTGTTAATCGTGAAGCAATGACTAATGACTGTTGTTGACTAAAGATTTCCAAAGCCTTTTTTCTTTTTGTCTTTCTTTTTCTTTTTAGCAGCACCGGCACCGCCACCTGAGCCTGTGTAACCGCGCCAGCCTGGGGCTGGGGGACGATTTCCTGCGCCTGCGTAGGCGTTGCCCATACCGCCGCCGAACATTCCTCCTCCGGGCATGCCGGGGAAGTTACCTTGACCCATTTGCTGCATGAGCGATCGCATTTTTTGGAAATCAGCTACCAGTTTACTAACATCTGGTTCTTTGTAGCCAGAACCCCGGGCAATTCGCTTGCGTCGGCTGGGGGAACTCGCCAGCAAATCGGGGTCGTGACGTTCCTGGGCGGTCATGGAGTTAATCATTGCTTCACAACGTTTAAGCTGGGTTTCTCCGTGCTTGAGTTGGTCGTCGGAAAGCTTGTTCATCCCTGGAATCAGTTTGATGATGCCACCCAGCGACCCCATGTTTTTCAACAGGCGCAGCTGTTTGAGAAAGTCGGTAAAGTCAAACTTCGCCGACAGGATTTTCTCCTGCATTTTCTCGGCATCTGCCAAGTCAATTTCTTCCTGGGCTTTTTCTACCAAGGTCAAGACATCGCCCATTCCCAAAATCCGCGATGCCATGCGGTCTGGATAAAACGGTTGCAGGGCTTCGACTTTTTCGCCTACACCCACAAATTTAATCGGCGCACCCGAAATTTGCCGCACTGACAGCGCCGCCCCACCACGGCTATCACCGTCCAATTTGGTGAGAATTGCCCCGGTAATGCCAATTTCTTCGTGGAAGGTGCGGGTCAAATTTGCTGCTTCTTGACCGGTCATGGCGTCCACCACCAACAGCGTTTCGTGTGGTTGGACGATTTCTTTGATGCGGGCTAATTCCGCCATCATGTCTTGGTCAATTTGCAGGCGTCCGGCAGTATCGATAATTACGGTATCAAAGCCTTCTGCTTTGGCGCGTTCGACACCTTGGCGGGCAATTTCTACTGGGTCGGCATCGCTTCCCAGTTCAAATACTGGTACTTCAATTTGTTTGCCCAGTGTTATCAACTGGTCAATAGCTGCTGGGCGATACACGTCTGTCGCCACCATCATGCAGCTGCGCTCTAATTTACGTAAATGTAAAGCTAATTTAGCGGTGGCTGTGGTTTTACCAGTACCTTGCAACCCTGCCATCAAAACAACGGTGGGCGCTTTTTCAGCTTGTGCTAGGGGGACATTTTCTTGCCCCATTACCTGCACCAACTCATCGTGAACAATTTTGATGAACTGTTGGTCTGGTCGCACGCCAGCTATCACCTCAGCCCCCTGTGCCTTGGTTTCAACTTCGCTAATAAAATCTTTGACCACCTGGAGGCTAACATCAGCTTCCAGCAAGGCGCGGCGGACTTCCCGCAAAGCGTCTTGAATGTTCGATTGGGAAATTTTGTCTTGTCCCCGCAGTTTTTTCCAGGCGGCTTCTAAACGGTCGGATAGTGCATCAAACATAATCAGTGTTACAGGTAGTTAGCCAGCGACCGGAAGTCACCCACGGGTAAACTTCCAGCTTAAGTTTTAACGTGCTATTTACCAGCTTAGTAGTTTTCACCGCCAGAATGCGCGATCGCACACCTACCTACATTTATCCGCCAAACCACCATGCTGTATAAATTATCATTTTCGAGAAAATTTCACTTCGGATACATATTTTTACAACTTTTTTAAAAGTTTAATAAAAAATTGCAATTATTATTAAGTAGTTAGTGGTTAATTTGGTAAAGTGCGTTAGGCAAGCCTAAGGCACAAATATATATATTAAAAACTACTACATTAGAAATTAAAGATTCATAAATTCATGAACATATTGCTATGACTAGCAACACTCTGATTCAACCGGAAGAAATCATCCATTTGTCAGGTATCAGTTGGCAAACCTACGAAACCTTACTCAAGGAACTTGCTGTTAGTCGCCGTCTCCGCCTGACTTATAATCGTGGCAAGTTAGAAATTATGGCTCCTTCACCCGAACACGAACGTTACAAAGAAGTCCTTGGTCGATTTGTCGAAACTCTAGCTGAAGAACTAGAGGTTAGGATTGACCCCCTTGGTTCCACAACTTTTAAACGTCCAGAATTGAGTGGTGCCGAACCAGATAAATGTTTTTACATTAAAAATTTGAATGCAGTTAAAGGTAAAAAAAGAATTGACTTGCAGCAAGATCCACCACCAGATTTAGTTGTGGAAATTGATATTACTAGCACTTCGGAAAATCGCTTTGAAGTCTACGCAGATATTGGGGTGCCGGAAATCTGGCGATATGATGGTAATTCTTTGAGTATTAATATTTTACAGAATCAAGAATATATAGCTGTTGACAGGAGTTTAGCATTTCCTAATTTGCCTATTCCAGAAATTTTTAATTTTTTAAAACAGGTTGGTAAACAAGATTATTTAGATTTAATTAGGGAATTTCGTAATTGGGTTAAAAGCCAAATTTAATTAGTTGGTGGTTGGTTCACCACCAACCACTAACTATTAACCATTATCAATTGTTCTACAGCACTGGCATCAGTTGGTAAGGCGGCTGTTAAAACTTCGCTACCATTTTCTGTAACTAAAACATCATCTTCTATACGAATTCCCCGTACGTCGGCAAATTGAGCTAAACGCTCCCAATTGACGCGATACTCATATTTTGACCGCAAATTAACATCTTTTAAAATTGCTGGCACTTGATAAAAACCTGGCTCAATTGTTACTAACATTCCCGGACGCAAAGGACGATTTAAACGTAGATAACCTAAGCCAAAGCGATCGCTTCTGTTGCGTCCCTCTTCATACCCCGCCAAATCTCCCAAATCTTCCATGTCATGAACATCCAAACCCAGCAAATGTCCAATGCCATGAGGAAAAAATAAGGCATGGGTATCTGTTTCTACTAAGTCTTCCGGGTTTCCTCGCAAAATGCCTAAATCTACTAAACCTTCGGCAATAACGGTGCCAGCTAGCAAATGTAACTCTTGATACTCAACACCGGGATGAATTTTGGCAATGCAAGCATCATGAGCCGCTAAAACAACATCATAAATATCTCTCTGGGTAGATGAAAATTTGCCGGAAACTGACCAAGTACGGGTGACATCACCAGCCCAACCCATTTGCGTTTCAGCACCAACATCGGCAAGCAGTAAATCACCTGGTTGCAATGAGTGATAATATACATCGTTATGTAGAACTTCGCCGTGAACTGTGACGATGCTGCTGTATGAGGTAGTCATATTGTGGGCAATGATAACTCGTTCCATCGCCGCGCGAACTTCTGCTTCTATTTTGGCGCTAGATGTTGCCGCCATGCCTGCTTTGTGTGCTTCGACGGTGACGGCGGCGGCTTTTCGCAATTCAGTTAATGCTTCTTCGTCATGGATGAGGCGCAACGAGACTATTGCTTTAGCTAATTCTAAGTCAATTCCTGTTAGCGGATTTTGCGGTAAAACCCATCTATTCAAAAGTTGCGACTGTTGCGTCCACGTGGCAGCATCTTGCACGGGAATTGTTGCTGCATCCTCTAAACTTAACTCTAATTCTGCCATTGGTCTGGCAGCATCCGCGCCAATTATTTGAGCAAAAGCTTCTCGGTTAGGCGTTTCTCCATGCCAAAGGGCGCTACCGGGTTTGGGATCGTCCATGAAAAGTTCTAGTTTGCCTGCTTCGAGGCGAATTGCCGCATTTGGCAAGGGGAGTCCGGCAAAGTAGAGAAAATGACTGCTAGCGCGAAAGGGAAAGACATTTGCCGCAAAGTTGCGCGGGCTGCTATGTCCTGACCAAAGAATTGCGGGAAAATCAATTAGGTTGGCTAGTCGTTGTCGTCGCTGGCGTAAGGTTTCGACAAGGGAATTAGAAGTATTTTGTATCAGCATATGTAGTGCATAAGTTTATTTCACTTACAACTATTAACTATTTAGGATAAAAGGATTTTGCCTTCGGCGTTGTTGGCGTTATGCGCTTGTGCTTGTGGCGGTTTTCATGGAAGCGGCTCTTTTGTCCTCAATATATCTTTGCAAAACAACCTTCCAACATGATTACTTTTGAACCAAGGAGACTCAACGATGGACAATAAACAAAATTCGGCAAAGTCGCGATCGCCCGCACTTTCTATACTAACGACCTTTTCCACAGCTGTTGCAAGAGCCGCGACTTTCATGCTCTCATTAGCATGTTTACTGATTTTTGTCAACTCCTCAGATGCGATCGCCCAAGAATTAGCAGCCACAAACCATACAAGGTTATCAGTTACCAACCGATGTGACTTTCCTGTCTGGATGGCAACAGAACCTAACGCCCAAAAAGCTCCTCTTCCGGAGGGTATTGTAAAACTAGAAAAGGGTCAATCACGGGATTATTCAATTGCCCGCGAAGGTTGGGCGGGAAGACTTTGGCCGAAAACAGGCTGTGATTCTAATGGCAGAAACTGCGCTGCAGGAGAGGCTGTACCGCCATGTCCAGCGTCAGGTTGCCAGCCTCCTGCTGATACTAAAGTCGAGTTTTACTTTCCCAACATTTCTTCGACGGAAGCCGCTTGGTATGACATCAGTCTGGTGGACGGATATAGCCTTCCGATGGAGATTCAACCTAGGGAAGGTGAGTCTGGGTCATGTATAAAGACGACATGCAATCTTTCTCTCAATAGCTGTCCTCAAGATGAAACACTGGGTTTAGGAAACCTTGGGGTCGTCAAGGACGGTAATGTGGTGCAATGTTTAGCCCCATGTAAAAGATGGAATTATCCCGCTCCTTACGGTTTAGGAAAACCTGAAACCGAGCCACCGGGTATAGATTTATGTTGTCCGTACAACGATGTTAATCGGTGCCGCACCGGACCAGTAGTGCAAACAAAGTTTGTTCAGACTGTACGCAAAGCATGTCCTACTGCTTATAGCTATGCTTACGACGATGAAGCAGGGCTGCACAGTTGTTCAACGCCTACGAGTTTTGATGTGACGCTTTGTCCGTAGGGGAATAGTATTAAGAGAAGGCAGGAGGCAGAGGTATACTGCAGAAGGTTAAGATATGTTTTATACTGAGCCTTTGCCTTGCCCATTAGACATCTCCGAAAAATAATTAAGGGTATTAGTTTTAACAACACAGTCAACAACGTACAGAATCTTCTTGCTTACTACCAGGCAATTGATAAATGGGCTTTTGAACAACAAGTAACAACTTACCTTTTTGAAGCATTTGATCAGCCTTGGAAGAGCAACCAAAATGCACAAGTTCCTCCAACAAACCCTTGGTCTGGACCAAACGGCGCCGAAGGACATTACGGTTTTTGGTATCTTGATGACCAAGGAAACTATGCAGAAAAAAGAGCTTAACTTAGTAGTTCTAATATAGCGATAAATCGCTGACTACAAACAAACGCAAACTCAAGTTGAAAATCTCATTTAAGGTGGAAATTTATGTCTTGTTTAATCGGTAGTTCCTACACCATCCAACCTGGGGATACGCTTTTTAATATTGCCCAGCAAAAATTGAGTGATGGAAACCGTTGGCGTGAAATTAAGAAGTCAGATGGTAGCCCAATGACAGACAGTGACGCTAGTAATTTACAGGTTGGTCAGGAAATTTGCCTTCCCAATGGTGCGGTTTCTCCAACTCCAACACCTGATACTGGTGGTTGGCAGCTTCAAGATAGTTGGATTGGAAATCAGTTTATCAACGGAAATGAAAAAGGTGACAAATGGAGCTTTTTCTGCGAGGGCGACCCAACCCACGGCTATGTCGAATACGGGAAGTGGGACGA
The DNA here is from genome assembly GCA_044006015.1 of Heteroscytonema crispum UTEX LB 1556. Lineage (GTDB taxonomy): Bacteria > Cyanobacteriota > Cyanobacteriia > Cyanobacteriales > Nostocaceae > Heteroscytonema > Heteroscytonema crispum. The sequence goes on along the minus strand of JBIPDF010000010.1, from coordinate 261,014 downwards.
ACTCATCAACATTGTCGATGGAAACAAAATCAAAATCGACGTTGAATCGGATAGCTACAACCCCGAAGAGAAACGCCAAAGAAAAGCTATCCGTATTTACACAGATAAAAAGTATAATGGGGGACTTTTTATTATCGATTTAGACCACATACCAGAAGGAATGGCGGTATGGCCAGCGATATGGCTGGTTGGAACAGGAGCTACATGGCCTGAGAACGGAGAAATCGATATCATCGAAGGAGTCAACTCGACACCCTCTGCGAACAACCGCAACCAGTCAACATTGCACACCAGAAAGGGATGTGTCCAGAACATCTCAAATATTTTGAATCCCGACTGCAACGCGGGCAACGCTTTTACAGGATGTGGCATCATAGGACCAGAAAACTCTTTCGGCCACGGATTCAACTCAAACGGCGGCGGAGCATACGCTTGCGAGTGGCTCTACGACCAGACAATCAAAATCTGGTTCTGGAAGCGTGCTGACATCCCTGGGAATGTCCTTGGAGATTCACCTGATCCGAACACGTGGGGAACCCCTTACGCCAGTTTCAATCCCTGTCCCGGATATTTCAAAGACATGGAGATGGTCATTAATACGACCTTGTGCGGAGACTGGGCGGGTAATGTTTTCCCTGGAGGATTAGAAAAATGCGGTGGATACCTTTGGGACACAAAAAATAATCCCAAATTACGAGATGCATATTTCCTCATCCGAAGTGTAAGAATCTTCTCCCAAAAACCAACTTAAATGTCGGTAATTCACGAGTCGGCATAATGCGTCAAATGTAGCTTAGGCTACATTTGACGCGGGAAGAACAATGGACTTTCATCTAGATAGTTTAGACATCTCCGAAAAATAATTAAACTCTGGTAAAATCATATAAAAGGGTGTTTTTTATCGAGTGTTACGATGAGTAGTGTATTTGAATATATTGAGAACAATCCTCAAGAAGCGCAACGTTTAGTAGGCTTGAAATATGAGCAATTAAAGCAGCTTTTAGAAAAAGCGATAGAACTAAATAATCGAAAAATGGAATTGGCTGAGTCGAAAAAAGTGAGAATAATTGTCGGTGTCGGTGGACGCAAACCAAAATTATCTGCGTCGGAGCAAATAATATTAACATTAACATATTTACGACATTTAACAACATTTAAATTACTCGGTATTCAATTTGGTGTAAGTGAAACAACTGCGAATGATACATTTAATTATTGGTTCCCTATATTGGGAGAACTACTACCAGCAAGTCTGCTTGAACAGGTAAAAAAAACTCCAGCGACTACGAAATTGTTAAATAAATTTTAACGGAGTTTGAGTTAATCGTAGATAGCTACGAACAGCCTATAGAAAGACCTGGAGAGTATGAAGAGCAAAAAAAATATTATTCAGGTAAAAAAGCAAATCATACTATAAAAAGCCAACTAATCGTTTTACCTAATGGTAAAGATATTGTTGATGTGGTCGCAGGTCAACCGGGTCCAAAAAGTGACATAAATTTGTTCCGTGAAACAAAAAAGGGTTTTGACTCCAGACAAAAATTTCATGGTGATAAAGCTTATAATGGAGAAGAATCAATTAAAACACCTAAGAAAAAACCGAGAAAAAGAGAATTAACTCCAATCGAATTGTCGAAAAATAAAGAACTAGCGAGTGAGCGCATTTTTGTTGAACACTTAATTCGTTTAGTCAAAATATTTAGAGTAGCTCAAGAGCGATTCCGATTAAATAGACATAAATACAAGCAGATAATAATGACTATTTGTGGACTTGTTAGATTGCGAATAGGGACATTTATTTTCTAGCTATAAAAACCTTGATTTATCAAGGCCAAAATGTTTTAAAGAGATGCAATATTATTTATTATTTCCACCAGAAAGTATCTCTAATGCTTATTAGAACGTACAGCGAAGCTATGTTTGCCATCAGGCGATCGCTTTTTACAAAGTAGTGGTAGTAAGCATTTGGCTATTTTCGGAGATGTCTATTTAAGTCTAAGTTCCGCCATAATCGCTGATTTGCCGGTCTTCAATTAAATGAAGTCTGAATTCGCATTTAATTGCTTTCAGCATAGCTGTTTCGCCCAACGTACTTCTTTTTTCTTTAATCTTTGTCCTCTTCGCTGTTTTCTTGGTCGTCATCATCTTTGTCAGCCTGGTTAGGCTGTGGGGAAGGTTGATTTTTATATTGATTTTGTTGTTTATCATCGTCGTCATCGTCTGATTGAACGGGCTGATTGACGGGTTTGCTGTTAAGATTTTGTGGTTGCTTGATTTCATCGGTTGGTTTCTCTGCTTCGGAACCACAACTTACTAATCCCCAGGACAAGAGTGCGAAAGTGATAGTAGCAAATATGCGTGCGTAGACGTGTTCGCGGAGTGTCTCGTAGAGAAGCGGCTTGTTCTTGAACATAGCTTTTTTTTCATTCATGTTTCTGTGCAACATTCTTTTCACCTATTGGCATACAACGAATGAATTGTCTTTTCATTATCATATTGCTATGAGAAGGCAGAACGCAGCTATGCTGAAGCAGAAGGGAAACCCCATAAATAAATGCTTTCCGTTCGCGTAGCGTCTCAAAAAGAAGGAATCGCTCTAATTGATTTCGTAGTACGATATACATAAATTCTCGATTTTAACGGTTTATCACCCATTACAAATATGCAATCAATTCATGAACGATCTTAACGAACGTGCTGATTTTGATAGCCCGTGGAAAGAAGTTTTAGAAGCTTACTTTCCGCAAGCGATGCATTTCTTTTTTCCGGAAACTGCCGCATTAATTGATTGGGAACGTCCCTATGAATTTCTAGATAAGGAATTTCAATCAACTTGCCCGCGAAGCCGAACAGGGTAAACGATATGCTGACAAATTAGTTAAAGTTTGGCGCACCGAAGGGGAAGAACTTTGGTTATTAGTACATGTTGAAATTCAAGCCAAAAAAGAAGATAATTTTACAAAGCGGATGTTTACCTATAACTTTCGTATATTTGACCGCTTTGACCAACCAGCAACTAGCCTTGCGATTCTATATGATGCAAACCGCGAATGGCGACCAAGCAATTACAGTTACAATTATCCCAATACTCGCTTAATTTTTGAATTTGGAACCGTCAAGCTGTTAGATTATGAAAATCGCTTTCACGAGTTGGAAAATAGCGATAATCCATTTGCGACTGTCGTCATGGCACATTTGAAAACCCAGCAGACGCGATCGTCACCCGAACAACGCAAAACATGGAAATTTAGCTTGATTCGCAGGCTTTATGATTTGGGCTTGTAAGAGCAGGATATTCGCAACCTGTATCGGTTTATCGATTGGGTTATGATATTGCCAAAGGCATTGGAAAATCAGTTTTGGGAAGAGTTTAAACAATTTGAGCAGGAGCGTACTATGAAATACGTGACTACGGGTGAGCGCATTGGCTACGAGCTTGGCAAACAAGAAGGCGAACAACGGCTTATTTTCAGGTTACTACAAAGGCGGGTGAGAGAGTTATCACCAGAAGTGCAAGAGCGCATCCAATCTCTTTCTGTAAATCAATTAGAAGCGCTTGGCGAAGCTTTGTTAGATTTTACTGCTATGGAGGATTTACTTAACTGGTTGCAAGCGAATCAACCAGCTTAAGGGCAGGCATCTTGCCCGCCCTAGCTCATGCAAGTTAAATGCGGAACAGCTGATTAGACACTCGGCGGTTTCAATTATTATTACTATTCAAAGTTAATATGCTTCCAAAGCAAGTGAATTTGCCACAATATTAAAATAAACTCATTTCTGTGTTTAAGAAATGTCTCTCAAAAATAGAGCTAGTGGAAGCCGAATTCAATCTTGTGATTGGTCGATTGAACAATTGCCAGGATTGAGTAAAGAGGAACAATCCCAACTACAAAACTACGGGATTACAACTACAGCAATGCTAGTCAAACAAGGTAAAACTCCCGCCTCTCGATTGGCATTGGCAAATAAATTACAAATTCATCTTCAGCATGTAAATAAATGGGTGGCTTTAGCTGATTTGGCTCGCATTCCGAGCGTCGGCTGTCAGTACTGTGGATTATTATTACATGCGGGGATTATTTCTGTGGCGCTGCTGGCGCAAATTCCCAACCACAGATTGCACAAACAAATTTTGCGCTTGCAGGTAGCAACAATGCAGCGACGAGATTTGTGCCCTTCTGTTGAATTAGTGCAACAGTGGTGTCAGCAAGCGAAAATACTTATGAGTTAGGAGTTAGGAGTTAGGAGTTAGGAGTTAGGAGTTAGGAGTTAGGAGTTAGGAGTTAGGAGTTAGGAGTTAGGAGTTAGGAGTTAGGAGTTAGGAGTTAGGAGTTAGGAGTTAGGAGTTAAAGATTTGTTAATTTAAAACTCAAAATTCAAAACTCGAAATTCCAAAAACGAAGCTAACAACTCAAAATGAGTCTAATCTTTAGCTAAAACCCCATTAAGGAAGATATCAGCCAATCCTTCTGCCATTTTCTGCATATCTTGGGGGGAGGCGTCGGGTTCCATGAGGGTGTTGTGGGAAAAGCCCGCAACTGCAAACATTCCTAAAAAAACTTTGGCGACAAGTTTGGCGTCTGCTTGGCGATAAATGCCTTTATCCATCGCGGTTTGAAAGAAGGCTTCAGCGACATCAGTCATTTTTTCAATCACTTCCGATTGTATGCGATCGCGCAAATCTGGATGAAACTGCGCTTCCATAAAACAAACCCGCATCATATCGGCATTTTTCTGCATGTTCCACATCCGGCGGCGCATCACTTGGGCTACAGCTTTATAACTGCCCATTTCGCTCAACTCTGTGAGCAAATCTGTCAAAATCTCTACCCAGCCAGCAGTTGCGACTTCGATTAAAATTGCCTTTTTATTAGAAAAATGACGAAATAAAGTACCTTCCGCTACGCCTGCAGCCTGTGCTAAGTCGCGGGTAGTCGTACCGTCAAAACCCTGAGAGGCAAATAATCGCTGCGCTGCCTGTAAAATACGGGTGCGGGTTTGTGCCTCTGATGGCGGGGGAGAATTGAATACTCGCATAGCTATTATAGTTACATCTCCGGAACAGGACTTGTAGCGTTATTGTCTAACGTTAAGTACAAAAGTCTAGAAAGCTTAATACAAGATTAACGCCCAATGCTAATAGTTTATCTCTAGAAACCTTCTGAGAACTTTACTTTTAGTTTCGCTTATGAATCAGCCCAGTCGCTTCTCACCAATTGTAGATTTGAAATTTGCGATTTTTGATTGGTTAAAGAAAAGACCTCTAGCAAAAATCATTCAACGCCCTCAAACTGAAGTCTGGACACTCCTGTGCACACTCAGTGGAACCCCCGCAACGCGCTGGCGAGGCTACCCGAATAAAGCCTTCAGTCGTCGGGGTTTTTACAACATGTCTCAAGTATCCACCCGATCGCGTCGGTTTTTTGTGTTGTTGTTGGCGCTAACTATCCTATGGGGGGGTTTGCTACCAAAAATTGCTCTTGCTAAAACTCAGCCACCAACAACTACAATACCAACTACAACACCAATTACAGCACCAGCTAAAAGTTCGATTCAACCTTATTTGGATCGGGTAATGAAGCAGTTGACTGAGTTTCGCCTCGACAATGGTATGAAGTTTATTGTCTTGGAACGCCATCAAGCACCTGTAGTTTCTTTTCTTACCTATGCTGATGTCGGTGGTGTAGATGAACCAGTTGGAAAAACTGGTGTAGCGCACTTTCTCGAACATTTGGCATTTAAAGGGACAACGCGAATTGGTACAAAAGACTACAAACAAGAAAAACCGCTACTAGATACCTTGGATAGCTTGGATAAGCAAATTCGAGCCGCCAAAGCTGCTGGTAAAACAGATGAAGTTGCCAAGTTGCAAGCGCAGTTTCAAAAAGTGGAAGCACAAGCTGGCAAGTTAGTCCAGCAAAATGAACTCGGACAAATTGTCGAACAGGCGGGAGGGGTAAATTTAAATGCCAATACTTCTACAGAAGCTACCCGTTATTTTTACAGTTTTCCTGCGAATAAGTTGGAATTGTGGATGTCGCTGGAGTCTGAGCGATTTTTGGAACCTGTAGTTCGGCGCGAGTTTTATAAAGAAAAACAAGTGATTTTGGAGGAACGCCGCCTGCGGGTGGAAAATTCGCCTATGGGGTTAATGGTGGAGAAGTTTCAAGATACTGCTTACAAAGTCCATCCCTACAGGCGTCCGGTGATTGGTTATGACGAAGATATCCGCAACTTGACGCCGGATGACGTGCAAAAGTTTTTTGATACGCACTATGTACCTAGTAATTTAGCGATCGCTATTGTCGGCGATGTCAACCCTGCTGAGGTGAAAAAGCTGGCTCAAACTTATTTTGGGCGCTTTCAGGCAAAACCAAAAGCCCAAACGCAAATTGCTACGGAACCCAAACAAGCTCAAACGCGGGAAGTTACATTACAGTTACGTTCTCAACCTTGGTATTTAGAAGGTTATCACCGTCCGGCGATGACTCATCCAGATGAAGCGGTGTATGACATTATTGGCAGGTTGCTAAGTGATGGGCGGACTTCAAGATTGTATAAATCTTTGGTGGAAAAGCAACGCTTGGCGTTGGCTGCTCAGGGTTTCAGCGGGTTTCCAGGGGATAAATACTCAAATTTGATGTTATTTTATGCTCTCACGGCTCCCGGTCACACTGTTGATGAGGTGGCGATCGCTTTGCGAAAGGAAATTGACTCTTTGAAAATTCAGCCTGTAACGCCTGTGGAATTAGAACGCGTGAAAACGCAAGCGCGTGCGGAATTGTTGCGAACTTTGGATTCTAATTCTGGGATGGCGCAGCAGTTGTTGGAGTATGAAGTGAAAACTGGTTCTTGGCGGAATTTGTTTCAGCAGTTGGATCGACTTGCAAAGGTGACGCCTGCAGATATTCAACGGGTGGCGCAGGAGACTTTTACGCCGGAAAATCGCACGATTGGTAAGTTGTTGTCGAAACCAGCATGAGAAATTAACCGCCACAGAGAAGTTTGAGCGGAGGGGAGGTTTCCTCCTTTTCAAATCTTCGGTGGGCGCTGAGGGTGCTGAGAAAAAGAGGAGTTTTTGCGCCTGGAAATAAATTTCTGGAACTGAAGTTAAAACAGGTTGAAACTCCTTTTGAGTAAATATTTTAGTCAGTTGAAACTGAGTTTAGCTATTAGCCCGAACTTTATCAGGGCTTTAAGTCGGTGACGTTCAGGAGTATATAAAGATATGTACAAGGTAAGGGGTAGAAGGAAAAAGGTAATGGGGAAAAGGTTGTTTTATTCGTTACTGCTTTGTTTTGCCCTGTTGCTTTTGGGAACGTTTGATTTTGCAGTGGCGGCGTCGGAAGCAAAGCATTATACGGAATTGCAATTTGCACCTTTGCCGGAGGTGAAAATACCGAAATATGACCGCTTTGTGTTAGAAAACGGCATGGTCGTATATTTGATGGAAGACCACGAGTTGCCATTAATCAATGGTACGGCGTTGATTCGTACGGGCGATCGCTTTGAGCCAGCTGATAAAATTGGATTGGCTGAATTTGTCGGTACGGTGATGCGAACTGGCGGAACTAGCAAGCATTCCCCGGATCAAATCAATGAGATTTTGGAACAAAAGGCAGCAGCAGTAGAAACTAATATTGGCGAAACTTTCGCTAATGCTACTTTTGAGTCGCTGACTGAAGATGTCGAAACGGTGTTTGGGCTATTTGCTGAAGTGTTGCGCGAACCTGCGTTTGCTCAAGAAAAGCTAGATTTAGCTAAGACACAGGAACGCGGTAGTATTTCCCGGCGCAATGATAGTCCAGATGAAATCGCCAGTCGGGAATTTCGCAAATTGATTTACGGTAAGGATAGTCCTTATGCTCGGACAACGGAATATACAACGTTGGATAATATTTCCCGAGGGGACGTGCTGAAATTTTACCAGCAATATTTTTACCCCAATAATATGATTTTGGGGATTGTGGGAGATTTTGACAGCAAAAAAATGCGATCGCAGATTCAAGCTAAGTTTGGTGATTGGAAACCCAGCCCGACAGCGATTAAACCGCAATTACCGCAAGTTACGCAAGCCAAGACAGGTGGTGTGTTTTTTGTCAATCAGCCGCAACTGACTCAAAGTAATATACTCATTGGGCATTTAGGGGGAGAGTACAACAGTCCCGATTATCCGGCGTTGGATGTATTGAACAACGTATTAAATGGATTTGGCGGACGCTTATTTAATGAAGTGCGATCGCGTCAAGGTTTAGCTTACTCGGTTTACGGTTACTGGAGTCCCCGTTTTGATTATCCTGGCATGTTTCTGGCTGGAGGACAAACGCGATCGGATGCAACGGTGCAATTTGTCAAAGCTATGCAAGGTGAAATCAAACGCATGCAAACCCAACTCGTCACACCAGAAGAATTGGCTTTTTCTAAAGAGTCTACCCTCAACTCCTTTGTTTTCAACTTTGAAAATCCTTACCAAACCTTATCTCGCTTAATGCGCTACGAATATTACGGCTATCGGGCAGATTTTCTATTTCGCTATCAAAAAGCCGTAGCCGCAACCACAGCCGCAGATGTGCAACGAGTAGCGCGGCAATACCTCAAGCCTGAGAATATGGTAACTCTGGTAGTGGGCAATCAAACTGCTATTAAACCGCCACTGACACAGTTAGCCGCAGAAGTAACGCCAATAGATGTGACAATTCCCAGTTTGCAACCACAAGCGAAAAATTAACAGGACTTACGCAAAACATAACTACTGTAGCAATAATTCATGAATTATCAAAGGCTGAATTGAGGCAGTAGACAACAGTTGCGTAAGTCCTAATTAAGCCAGAAAAAGCCCCACTTTTTAAGGACAGGGCTGTTTCATTGGATAACGAACAGGGTTTGTCAAGATGGTTAGCGATAAAACTTGTAAGTAAGGGTGACGCAAAGCTGGGCTGACAGAAGTTTCTGTCCAACAGACTTTGCGATAAAATAGCCGTTTGGCTACTCAAACAACAGTACATTTGCTTGTTTTATCGGCACGCCCTTAAAAATAACCAATTTTTAATCGCTTGAACCCTTGCAATCAGATACCTTTTTAGGGAATGAAACAGCCCTGCCTAAAAAAACGGGGATTAGCGGCATCTGAGAGCATTTTTCATCTAATTCAACCACACATTGTTGTAGCCCACATCCCGCGCCCTAACGCTATGAACATCACCTCAGAGCGAGAATATAGCGAGTTGCAAGTCATAATGGTACACCTTTGAGGAGAAAGCAATTCATGAATTGCTTCTAGAAAGTAGTCTGTACCTCATCCATTTGAAATCCGCTATATTCTAGAACTTTTGTGTTTAAAGGCTTTACGCAAAAATCAATGTTTTGGGCTTCGTATTAGAATTTAACGCTCGAATTTATAACAGTGTCTAGGTTTCAGATTTTGCCTTAATTTTTTGTCTCACGCCTAATGATGGAAGAGCGCTAAAGTGTCACACTACGGATGCGAGTGCTTTTGGGGATTTTGGATTTGCACAATTCGGAGCTTACCGCAGGTATTGCAATCCTGATTTACTGCCCAATAGTATAAAAAAAACAACTTTTACGGTAAAAACCCGAAAAAACCGATTGATTGTGACAGTCGGGAGCGCGGAATGTGGGATGTATATAGGACTTACGCACTTTACAAATAGGCTGTTGTGTGCAAAAGCCCTAGACATCGAATCTGTAAGCGATCTGCTGCCATTTTTTCCCATTTCTACCCCCTAAGTGCATAAGTTGATTTTGCTGACACCTATAAAGAAGACACGAAGGTTAGCTCTGGCAGCTTAACTTCCGTTCAGTAAACAGGTATGACTTAACTCACATAATCAAACTTTTGTCAATGCGTAACTCCTAGTATATCTCAATCATTTTTATCACCCCTGAAAAAGCGTTTTTATTGTATAAAATATTATCTTTAAGAAAAGTATAATTAGCGTTGTCACGTCAAATATTAACGTTAAAATCACAAAATTTTACCTAAATTTTATAAATAAGCTACAAAGAGTGTGCTAGTATAACCACGTAGGTAAAAACTACTACTTAAAGAGCGATCGCAGTAATACTGATACTCTTATTGCCATCTTTTGGGTGCAGAGATGTTAACAACATCACTTGGCATTTAATATCATGTCGGCTAAATCACTTACAATTTGTCATTGCGAGGAAAACAAAGTGATATAAAACGTTCGCCCAAAGCGTTTCCCTAAGGCAAATGCTTTGGGCAACGACAAGTATTCAACCGGGCATGATATGACAAGCAATAAATTTTTTGCAATCAGGGTAAAAAAGGCTGGAAAATTTATCGAGCTTCAGTAATGTTTTTTGTAAATTTTTGCTCTTGCCTAATTAATTAGGTGAATTGTTTGATCTGAGAATCTAAAAAATAAAACCAGAGGATTTCATGAAGAAGTATCAGCAATCTATCAAGCAATTTTTGCTACTTGTTACTCCGTTTTTAGCTAGCTCTGTCTTAGCAATTTCACCGAGTCGGGCTGCAACCTTTGCTGGTTCTGAGGGAACATTTGAATTAACAAACTTTAGTCAAAGTCCTTCGAGTGTTTCAGCTGAGACTTTCGCCGATACTCTTGGGATTAGCAAAGGTGGTACCGTAACAGCTTTAGCTCAATCAGAAGCATTTTTTCTCCAAGTTCCACCCCAAGGATTCAATTCATCTTTGAGCCTAGCCTTTGGCGAAAATGGAAATTATTTAGCACAGGCAGAAAGTGAAGCTACACTTATAGGCATCTTTGATATAAAAGCAGATACTGATTTTTCTTTTAACTTTGCAGGTAATCTGGAATTGTTAACATCAATAGATAATCCCCCAGGAGAGAAAGCAAGAGCTAGTGGAGATATATCTTTTGCATTATTCGATATCGAAAATAACAGCGCATTAGACTTCTTTAGTCTCGCAGGAAATTTAACAAGTGAAGACGATAATGATTTCATCGCATATCAAAAAAGTGAAAATGTCACCTTAAGTAATTTAGTTTCTGATTCGAGTTTTGGTGGCAACCAAGAATTCGCTATAGCTTCTGCTGATGGTTTTGTGAAACGCTATTTTACGAACAACACAAGCTTAGCTTTGATAGAAGTTAAGAGAAATCAAGTTCGAGTTTCCGCACCTGAACCTTCAACTGTCCTAGCTTTATTTTTCAGTTGCGGTGTAATTGGCGTGGCGCTGAAACGTAAACGCAATAGTTCTGAAGCCTGAATTCTAAGCGCGGATTTCAACTGTATGAGGTACAGACTACGTGTGTAGAAGCAATTCATGAATTGCTTTCTCCTCAAAGGTGTACCATTATGACTTGCAACTCGCTATAAATACAGCTTTTCGTAAATTCGTGGCCAATTTTGAAACGCAGAACTTCTTCGCAGAATTTCGCTACGAACTAATGAAATTCTGTACTAATACCAATTCTCTGTAACGTTGCGCTTAATAACCCGACTTTGAGTGAACTCGCGGAGTTTACGGGCACACAAACAAAGCCTGCCCAAGTCAGCCTAATTAAGCGCATTTTCACACGAGAAATCGTATAAGTCCTGACTCCTGAGTATCAACTTCATGAGTTGAATGCATTCAATCGAGAATTGCTATATTGCTTCTGCTGTGTTGAGAGTGCTTCTCATCTAGATGTAAATCTGGATGGCTTTCGGCGAGTAGTACATCTGCGATCGCCTGAGAAATTGCAAAGCCGGGAGGGCAACATTCCAGCCAGAAAAACTCTCCCACTGGATTAATTTCGAGAAATACGTGGCGATTATTAGGTGTTACAATGATATCTATTGCCCCGTAGTTCAAACCGAAATAAGCCATCAGTTTAAAAAGCTTTTTCTCGACATCTTCAGGTAAATCGTAGGACTGCCAAGAATTGATTAAGGTAAGTCCTTGTCGTCGCCAATCGTATTGTGCTTTCTGGGAACGCTGGGAGTCAACAGCAGCCGTGAATACACGCTTGCCCACAATAATTGTCCGCAACTCCAGCGCTTTTGGTACTTTTTCTTGAAAGGTCATTGGGCAGAAACGCAGTCCATCAAGATGTTCAATATCTGCATCAGCAACTGGATTAGTGAAAACAACTTTTTCCAGCCCTTGTTCATCATAGATGGCGAAGGAAGAAAGCATTTTTGCAATCATACCCTGTTCGCACTCTTGGGCAAATTCTTTTACTGCCTGGGGATTGTTTGTAATCAAGGTGCGTGGTGTATCTAAACCAATCTCCCGTGCAACTTGCAATTGTAATTGCTTATTGTCAGCTAAACGAATGTTTTGCAATTTGTCGAAGTGAAACCCCTTGATACTAGCAATCATTCCGCCAATAGTGGCACGAGATTCTTTAATAGAAGCTTCCCTTAGTTGCGATTCCATTGTGTTGGGAATTCTTGCACCAATAGCAATACGCCGATACCAAAGTGAAGACACCTGATGCAAATCTAACTTCTGTTCGTCAACAGTCAAAATTTGTCGCTCACATCCGTTGCTGTAGTAGACATCTAAATATACTTGTGTCGGAAATCTGTCTGTATCAAAACGAAATGCTTTTCCGCCTTTGGCTTCAATAGCTTTCATCACCAGAGGAATGCTTTCGTTGTCTTGGCTGTGAGTAATGATTAAAACAGTCATATAATTTGAGATTTGGGATTTGAGATTTTGGATGAAAGGATTTAAGATTTGGGATTTTGGATTAAATTAGTTATCAGATATCAGGTACTTACCGGGGGATTATTGTTCGCTGATAACTGTTAATTGACGTTAGATTAAATTCGAGTGAATAAATTTTGAATTTTAATGCGATCGCATCACACAACAAAGGCTGAAAATCTGTCTTTCCGCACTGCCCCACGCCTCATGACCAATGCCCCATGCCCAATGCCCCAATGCCCCATGCCCTATTTGCATAAGAGAGCTTGTGCGATCGCCTCAGAAATAGGATAACCCAAATCTCGCTCCAACATTCCCCATTCTCCCGTTGGGTTAACTTCCAAAAAGACGTATTCCCCTGCTGGTGTTTGGATGAAATCAAATGCCCCAAACACAAGCCCAAAGGTTGCCATAAATATTTTGAGACGAAATGCAATTTCTGATGGCAGATCGTGGGGTTGCCACATGCAAGTATCTGTGTTATAATTGCGCCAATCAACTGTTGATGTTGAATATACAGAGGCATCTAGTGCCCCAACAAAAAGCTTTCCATCCACAAACACTACCCGCAGTTCCCGCAACTTGGGTATTTGCTCTTGAAAAACCATTGGACTATGACGCAGTGACTCAAGTTCTAGCAAATCTTCCTCTTTGACTGCACTAGTGTATAAAAAGAAAGAGGAGCCAGACATACTCTGAGAAAGAGGAGTCAGCAGCTTGGCAACCATTTTTCCCTTGACCTCAGAGAAAAACTCCCGTACTTCCTCAGCATTATTAGTGACAAGAGTCCGGGGAATGACAAGACCAACTTCCTGGGCTAACCTTAGTTGGCGCAGCTTATTTTCCGCAGCATTTATTCTTTGCAAATTGTCCACCCATCGAGCTTCTCTAAGGCTGTCCCAAAAACCCTCCAAGGTTGCTAGCGATTCTCTAGTGCAAGCCGCTTGGAATTGTGGAGCCAAGTCTTTACTCAATTTTGGCTGCCAAATGCGCCGCATCCACACAGCTTGCACCTGCTCGTTGCTGATAGAGTTTTCACCATAGATTAGCCTGGAATTACTCTCAGAATTACCCACATGCATCTTCAATTGCAGTGCGATCGGAAATTTATCGGTGTCTAAGCGAAATGGTTGCGCTCCAAACTTTAAAAGACTCTGCGCCACTCTATCTACTGTAAAAAAATCACCACTGTGAGTGATTAATAAAACAACATCACGCGATATATACATAAAACAGAGAGATGAGAGGATTGGGGAGTGGGGAGAAATTCTCCCTATCACCCCATCAAATTTGCTGTAGTGTGCTATTAGTAGTCTGGCAACGCAAAATTGCTCTTTGAGATTGGGAAAAGGGAAAGGGTTCAAGGGAAAATATTAAACTTTTTTTTTCACGAGTCCTTCCCGCCCCGCTTTCGTTAACTTGTCAGACTATTAGTACTCCGCCAATTTAATGCATGAGGGGTTTAAAGAATCCCGGTTTCGTAAAAGTTACCGGGATTCTGACCATCCATAACCCGCACAACTAATGAGACAAACCACTAGCACGGCGGAAATAAAGCTACCATCTCAAACAGCGTAAAAGCTTGAAAAATCAGTCTTTTTCCTTTTACCTTTTTACTTTTTACGATGCTGCAGGCGGTGAAGGAGAAGCAGTACTAGATTTCCTCTAATCTATGGCTAGGATATCGTCGTCACCGTCAGATGGATACTTTTGCGTCACAGCGATATCGTCGCCATCAGATGGGTATTTTTTGGTGACAGCGTATTCATCTTTGAGCTTGTTAGTGATTGGATTACCACCACCACCATCTTCTTGATCGGAGGGGTACTTCAGGGTGGTGGCTATGCCATCAGGACTTTCTGGAGGATGCTTCCGCGTTGGAGGAGCCGCAAATCTTAAACCCCCCTGTACTGCATCCATTTCTTCTTCAGACAAGTCTTCACAGAATTGTTCTTCTAGATAGCGGGCGAAAAATGGCAACGCTTTCTCATTGTTGTCAGACATGATGTTACTCCTTGTAGCAGACGAATTTTAAATAAAATGCAAAAAACTTGTTTAAAGTGTCAGTATCCACCGGGACCTTCACGGTCGGATGGGTATGCATTAGTTACGAATGGACGAGGCTTAGGGTCAAATTGAAGCTCCTCGGATGGGTGCTTTTTGGTGATTACAGTAATTGGATGATTACCGCCATCTTCTTCTTGATCGGAGGGAAACTTCCGGGTAGTGACTATTCCATCAAAAGATTCAGGAGGGTGTTTCGGTGTCGGAGCTGCTAATTTCAAACCTCCTTGTACTTCATTCATTTCTTCAACAGACAAATCTTCACAGAATTGTCCTTCTAAATAGCGGGCAAAAAATGGCATTGCTTGCTTATTATTATCAGACATTTGTTATATTCCTTGCAACAATTGAAGCTGAAAGAAAAAATTGGTTAGAGCCTTACTAGTACAGAAGGGCGGAAATAAGCCAACCATTCACATTCAATCAAAGTCTTGAAAAATCAAGCTTTTTCCTTCTGCCATCTGCCTTTTTACTTCTGCCTTTTTGTACTAGAGACTTCGATATCTGGCGTTGCTGAATCAAGGTATTCAATGTGAAAGCAATTCATGAATTGCTTTTACAGCAGTGCATTCTAAATGCAATATCACCATTTTCATAACTGAAATCAGCAACGCCCGATATCTTAGCTCTGTGGAATTTTTAATGACCATTTATGCTCGTTTCCCCGTCCCCGCAGCAGCCGTTCGTAGCGACCGTAGTAACCAATGTTATTTCCCGCCTGGAGTTGACTCCTTCCCCGTAGGCGCGACGGGCTACACGGGCTAACATGGAGTAGATATCTAGTAGCTCATAGGGTTGGAGAAAAATATCTGCGTTATCGGCTGCATTCCCCATCGGGACGGTGAGTTGAATTTGCCAAGCACGGGCACTGACATCGCGAATGCACTGGTAGATACACGGAAACTCTGGCGCTGATAGGCGGTTAATTTGGGTGTTGCAACTTTTATGTAATACCAACTTCTCGCAGATGGCTCATGGTTTGAAAAGCATACCGCCAAGAGCTTTTCTTTCCCCGTAGGCTCTAAGAGAGTTTCTTCTAAGCCATCATATCAAGAGTTCGTAGTCAGCACTTTATACCAATTCTCGCGCGAAGATGCGCCTTATTAGCCCACCTTCGTGGGCTTTGTTTGGGTAGCTTCCGGGCTTCGAGTCTGAGGCTGAATAAAGCGCAACCTTACACAGAATTGGTATTAGTGCTGACGTCAGGGCTAAAGCCCTGACTACAAGCTGTCATTTGTTTGGCTTATCAATCGCTATTATCTTAACCTTCTCAAAAGCAAAGTTTTCTCCTTCTCGATAACGAGTTTTTACCTTCACTTTATCAAAGCCTTCAAGAGTGTAATCGACATCAGCTGTAGGATCTTCACCAATTGCGAGAGCTACTCCTATACCCTTTAGCTTAGAAGCACCGTTATTCTTAGTCGTTAGTGTCAGGTCTGCATCAGTGAGAGTGAAAGAATTAGACCCTCCAGCTGATGCCGAGGCTCCTATAGACGCACTAGCACCACCTAAAATGAACTCGTTTTCTGGCGCATTCTTTAAGTAGGACAAATCATTGATTAGCATCATGAGCTTTCTTTTTCAACTAAATTACTTTAGGGGTTGAGGAAGTCTTTGACTTTTTCAAAAATTTCTATGGACATGTGATTATTTCCTCCCTGAATATTGCTCTTTGTTGTGCAAAATCAAGTGAAGATTTACTGGAAGTTGTCTTTTTTGTTTCCTTCCATTTTTATGTTTCTGCTTTCTAATTTCCAGACATCTTGTGACATCTAGGTTTAGTAATCGCTTCAACGGGGTACGACGGCGCACTTGAACCCTCTGCGACCAGAACCGGGTAAGCCCTCCGGTTATACTCATTTAATGCTTGAAGTGCTAAATTTAAAGCCGCATTTTCATCCCTCGAACAAGTTTTGCCACAAACCTCACACTCAAATGTTCGTTTACTCAACGGCATTGGTTGAATGTGTTTGCAGTGATTGCAAGTTTTTGTCGATGGATAAAAACGGTCTACTTTATGCACAAAGCAATCAAATTTTTCTGATTTGTATTCCAACTGTGTCAATATTTCTCCGAATGCAGCATCCGAGATAGCTTGAGACAGTCGAGAGTTTTTGACCATTCCAGATACGTTTAAATCCTCCAGACCAATTACTGCGTGGTTTTTGCATATGTAATGGGTCATTTTATGGATTGTATCAAACTTAATATTTGTAATGCGTTGATGAAACTTAGCTAACCGAGTTTTAGCTTTGATGCGTCGTTTGCTTCCCTTTACTTTATGTTGTAGTTGGCGCTGTAGCCTTGAAAGTTGCTTTAAGGCTTTACGATATGACTTGGGATTAGCAAATGTTTTACCATCAGCTAAGGTCGCCAATGCTGTGATACCCAAATCAACGCCAGTTAATTGTTTTCTATTGCTTTCTACTTGTGGTTTTTCTTGCGAGTAAGCAAATGAAATATACCAACCATTGGGACTGCGTGAGATTGTAAAGGTTTTAGTAGTTGTGTGTGGTAGTGCCTCAAATGTCCTCACCCATCCGATGGTAGGGAGTTTGATTCGAGTTCCACCGACCGAAACGGGTTTTCCACTGGCATCAATAGTAAAACTGTCGTGTTGATTCTTCTTTTTAAAGTTTGGATATTTTGCCCTCGAAGTAAAGAAGTTTTTAAATGCGGTTCCTAGATGTTCAAAGGCATATTGGGTTATTTTTTGACAGATGCCTTTTTCTTTAATCCAAGGTAATGCAGGCAATACTTCATTGTTGAAGAAAGTTCTTAAGATTCGATGATTTGGCTTGAAACCGTCTTTATACAAAGCTTGCCACGTCGCAAGACCCCAATTATAAGTAAACCGAGCAATTCCTGCGTGTTTACTCATTAATACGGTTTGCTCATTGGTTAAATCAAGTTTTGTTTTGATTGACAGTAACAAGATTATCGCCTCCGCGTGAAATGTCTTTGTTGGTTGGGCTATGTCTGGGAAAACCGTTATCTAGTAGTTACTCCGTGGAATACCTATTGAGCCGAGCCGTTCCCTTTTATCTAGGGCTTGCTTTGCTTTCAAAACCGCTTTCAAATAGCCTAATTGGCTATTCCAAGCTGAACGAGGAAGCACGGGGATTTTCTCCAATCCATCTTTTGATGACTCAACGTCAGTTGTTTCCTCTTGAATTTTGGCAATTTCCGAATTTTCTGCCATAATCTATTGCTCCATCAGCGAGTAAGAAACTTCAGGTTCGTTCTGCCAACTAACAGACCACTGGATGCGGTCAGCACTAAAGTGTAGTGGATCGTTTTCTACCCAAGGAGTATCTATAGGCTCCTCAATTAGCTCAAATTCACCATTGTCAAAGGGCAGTCCTTGCGCCCTCACTTTGGGAACTACGCGCTCCCTCAAGCCTCTTTCTGCATGGACAAGAGCGCGATGATGGCAGTAAGGATTGTTACCTCTCTTGTCAAAGAAAACATGAGCAGTCCAACTGCAACCCCCACGGCAAAGTTCAGCAAATTCGCAGGTTTTACAGAAACCCCACAGGTGTTTTGTGCCTTCAGGTGTTCCCGCTCCCAAATTGAAACGCAATTCTGCTGCATTTTCAACAATGTCATGCAGGGAATGGTCTCGAATATTACCACCTGTGTAGGCAGTAGTGGGGAGTGAGGGACAACCTTTGATTGCTCCGTCAGCTTCAATTCCTAAGGTGGAGAGTCCGGCACCGCAACCCTGCCAAAATGAGAATTCATGCTCGTTTCCCCGTCCCCGCAACAGGCGCTCGTAAGGGCCGTAGTAACCAATATTATTTCCCGCTTGGACTTGAACTCCTTCCCCATAGGCACGACGAACGACACGGGCGAGCATGGGATAGATATCTAGTAGCTCATAGGGTTGGAGAAGAATGTCTGCGTTATCGGCTGCATTGCCCATCGGGACGGTGAGTTGAATCTGCCAAGCACGGGCACCAGCATCACGAATGCACTCGTAGATACACGGAAACTCCGGTGCTGACAGGCGGTTAATTTGGGTGTTGCAACCGAAGGAAATACCAACTTCTCGGAGATGACTCATGGTTTTAAAGGCGTATTTCCAAGAGCCTTTCTTTCCCCGCAGGCGATCGTGAGTTTCCTCCAAGCCGTCAATGGAAACAGAGACAGTGCGAATCCCCGCTTCTTTCATTTTAAAAGCAGTTTCTAGCGAAATGCCATAGCCGCCAGTAGTCATGCCACATAGCATCCCCGCCTGAGTAATAGCTTTGGCAATTTCCAGCCAGTCTGGACGCAGAAATGCCTCACCACCAATGAGGGTAACTTCTTTAATCCCGACTTCTGCCATCTGCCTGACAAGATCCAAGGCTTCCTCTGTGGAGAGTTCTTTGGTGCGTGCATTTCCAGCGCGGGAACCACAATGGCTACAAGCTAGATTGCACTTTAAGGTAATTTCCCAAACAGCATAACTTGTGCGGTGATATGTCATAGCTAACTCTCAATCTCGGTCTTAGGAGTTGACTGGAAGGGTAAGTCACAAAATTTACTGAAAAACCATCTGCCTAACAAGATCCAAAGCCTCCTCTGTAGAGAGTTCTTTGGTGCGTGCATTGCCAGCTCGTGAACCACAGTAGCTACAAGCTATAGGAATCCGGTTTGATTGCGTGAAAAAATCACAGTTCTGTAGGTGGGCATTGCCCACCAAAACCCCGATGTGGTGGGCATTGCCCAACGCCAGATGCTTTAAGTCGGGGAACCATGCACGGCAGTCGCTCATGGTCCGCCACTGCGGTCTTGGGGTCTCCCCAAGTGGAGCAAGTGGCGTGGAAACCACGGCAGTTCCTTCAAGTCGGCGAAGCCGCCCAACGGACTGCCTCCCCAAGACCGCGCTGCCTCACCAACGCACTGGCTCCCCTAGGTGTATTTCAAAAATCAAATAGTAGCCCTATAGATTGCACTTTCAGGAATTTCCCAAACAGCAGAGTTTATATCAAACTGAACAAGCGGGTAATCCTTTTGAGGGGGTAACCCGTATGATGCTATCCCCGTCGCGGTGGGTATGACTTTTAATCCTTAATACTTCATCCTTTTATCCGATTATTGTAGTTCTCATGGGAGTAACTACTCCGTACGCCGCTTGTCCATGCGGACCAATTGGACTAATTACTATGCCATACATTGGCTGTGGGTCAATTGGTTTTGGTTTTGGCCACGGTTTTGGATGACCTTTGGGAGGCCAGGATATAACACCGTATAGTGGCTGAATAACTCTATCGCTGATACTTGTAATACCACCAAAAGCTCCCACTAATTCCTCTTCGCTGAGTTCCTGAAACTCACCGGATTCTTTTAACTCTAATATTTGGATGGCAGCTGTTTCAAATTCTTCTTGAGAAAAGTTATAGCCACCATTTTCTAGAGTTTTTTTAACTTCTTCGGCTTTCTCGCTCATTAGTTGGCTGCGGAAAGCTTCGTCTTTGGCCAGTTTTATGAGGAAGTCTTTGACTTTTTCAAAAATTTCTAGGGACATGGTATTGTTGCCTCTTTGAATATTACTCTTTGTGCTGCAAAGGTAATTGAAACTCAAAAGCCTAATTCATCATTAAGCTAACTAATTCCTCTGTAATTGGAAAACCAGTCTGATGTTCAAAATGTATAAACATTGGACTAGGATTTGCTTCTAAAAATACATACTCGCCCGTTGGCTTGACACGCCAATCAATAGCCGTCCACTCCAACATAAATGCCTTCCTAATTGCCAAACATTGTTTTTGAACTGATTCTGGCAACTCTATTGGAATTAACTCAGCTGACAAATCCTCCCGAAAGTCCACCAACGTACTGCGAATTTCCGCCGTATAGACTGATTCTGCAATTACATAGCTACGAATGTTGGTGCCGGGAATATATTCCTGGATTGTGACTGGCGAAAGACTCAAAGCCATATTCAGTCGCTGAGGTTCTA
This sequence comes from Heteroscytonema crispum UTEX LB 1556, assembly GCA_044006015.1. Taxonomy (GTDB): domain Bacteria; phylum Cyanobacteriota; class Cyanobacteriia; order Cyanobacteriales; family Nostocaceae; genus Heteroscytonema; species Heteroscytonema crispum. The sequence goes on along the minus strand of JBIPDF010000010.1, from coordinate 240,339 downwards.
AATGAGCCTTAGTCACAAATTGGGTATGGGCACCCCCATAAACAGGCTTAAAAATTACTTTTTCGTGAGCCTGAACAAATTCCGTCACCTCATCTGGGTTGTTACTAATTAAAGTTGCGGGAATTGTGACTCCTATTTGCTTTGCTTTATTGAGTTGTAGGGGTTTTTCTTTATGAAACTGGTATGCTTGCCAGGAATTAATCCATTTTGCAGGACTTGCTTGCATCAGCGATCGCAATGTACTCATGGAATCGTTAAATGCAACTTGCTGTTGATTTGAGTCTTTTAACGGTGGAATGTAAACCCCGGAGAAATTGCGCCAATATACACTGTGAATATCTTGGAGTTTCAACTGACGCCCTCCGGGTAGAGTCAAGCATCCTAAGAGGGTATCAGGTCGCCAAGACACCCGTAACTGTGTGGGGAACAGACTCGTATCGAGATAATCTGCTGTAGCACCTGCTTGGGTGAGAGCATTCTTTATATGGGCAGCATGAGCATCTGAAGCATTACCCAGAATTAAAATGTTCATCCTTTCTCTCAAACCTCCAAGAGACCCCCACCATAAAAGAACCCCACCCCCAACCCCTAAGCGCAAGCGGGAGGGGAGCTAACAGGGCAAACGCATCTTATTTTTAGAATGCTTACTGGACAAAGGTTTCAGAACCACCCGTTTCATGCAAAGCTTTCGTGTAAGGTCCACCACCGGTTTCAAACCAAGCTTTAGTGTAAACAGGAGGCTTAGGTGGCTTGGGTAAAGGCTTAGGTGGCTTGGGCGAAGGTTCACCCCCGCTTTCACTCCCTGGACAAGGAGCAGAGATGCACACTATGTCACCAGGATGACCCCCTTCTGGACCTAACGCCAAAGTAGTAAACTCAGCTCCAGTTCCACCTCCGATTTGAGCAGTCTCTTCATCTGTTAACTGCTCTTCAAAGTCTAGGGTTAGGTCTTCTAGGTCAGAAATATCGAGAGCAAAAGGATGATTCAGATTCATCAAAAACTCCTAATTTTTATCAACACTGGAAGGAATACATCAAGTCTGCAAGTAAACAGCAGGATCTGCTGCTTGACGTAACTGCTCAGATGGAGCATAATTATCTGTAATGATCTGTGGACAGCGCATACAGGCTGCTTTGCCTTCTTGCTGCCACCAGCGACAATCTCGGCGGATAGAACAAGGCGGTAATTCCGCTGCTACCGCAGGCAATTTCTCGACAATTCGCATTGCTAAACGACAGTCTTTGCCATTAAAGTGCTGACAGCCTGATTCCGCACAGGATGCTGCCGTCCGAAAAATCTCGCTTGGTGTAACTGGACTAGCCTTTGCCATCAGTTCATCTGTGATGGGCAGAGGCTGCTTGAGATAAGCTATACGGGGTGCTGCCACCGTTCCACCGACTACGCCGAAGACAAGACCATCCAGCGATTCTGGTCTAGCACTAGGGCAAAGCGTAGTTCGATTAGCAGTAGTATCTTCCATTAATTTAGCCTCCACCGAAAGAATATCTTTAACACTTGAAGGCTAAGAATTAAGCAAGTTCAGCGTCATTCCGTGGTGCAGGTGCAATCAGCCCCGCTATAAACGGTGGACAAATTGGCTTAATTGGCGTTGGCTTAGTTGGCGGACAAATTGGGTTAATTGGCTTTAACTTTTCTGCTGTAATCCCTGAAGTTAGACCACCTGCAATTCTTGCAGCTTCCTCATCAGATAAACCTAACAAAGCCTGTTCTTTTTCTACTAACCCTCGTCGTGTCACCGCATTGGTAATGGCATCCTGAATCAGGTCATTAATTGCCATTTGTCGGTTGTCTTTTTTGTTTGCTTCCATTTTTGTGTTCCTCTTAAATTGTAAGTTATTATTTTTTCCAATCGGCACAATAACTGTAACTAGGTTGTGAACAACTGCTGAAGTTATTACCAGATGAAAAACTTTTTATTTGCAAGTCCCTAAGGGGATGTATAAAAAGTTATGTTTGTTACCCAAAATATATTAGAACCCCCTAAATTCCCCTTTTTAAGGGGGAATTTGAGAGGCTATTTTCCCCCTTTTCAAGGGCTGTTAGGGGGATTTATGACAAATTTTGGTGTTATTAGGAACTTTTCAAACATCCTCTAACTATTCTCACCCTCTAATTAGTCTTTACACAGTATCAGGGGCGTATAAATCTGCAATCTTGCTAGTGAAGAATGGAACTCGATTTTACGTAACTGCTAGAACTATCCTCAGAGGAAATGCTGACAGAAACGCTTTGACTAATCTCACTTCGATCGTCGCCAGATGCCTTGGCAAAACTTTTTGCTTCGGCTATAATCTTTCCATCCGGTGAGACTATCCGTTTAACTACAACTCGATAGCGATCCATGATCGTCCTACCTATTATTGTTTATTGGACACGTTAAACAAGTCAGAGGTAAGGACAAGGGAGAAAGGGGATAAGAGTGATCCAACCCCCTTCCCTATGACCTTATGGTTCAGATGGAAAATGGGAGGTTCTACCGGGAATTACTAACTTATTTTTGGGAATTTAATGGTGAGCAATTATTTTTTAATTGCTCACATTTATTATATGGTTTTTGTGTTGAATAATCAATGTTTTCGAGTTTTTAATTGATAAGTATATTTCATATGTTGGCATCTAAAAAAATAGATTTACACCATATAAACCATAGATACACAAAGCATCTGGATAATAATTAGTAACTTTTATTATCCAGATTTCAAGAGGTTTATCTCTTATTTTTTAGAACGTCGAACGCGTCTATAATTTTCGACTTCCGCGCCGCGGTACTAGGCACGAATGAGGGTTTTTTGATCGCAGGTGCTTGCTGTTTCATATTCACCTTGTTCTTGTAGCACCAGATCCAAATTAGAATGAGCCTCTGCCAAGTCTGGCTTCATAGAGATGGACTGCTGATAGTAGGCGATCGCCGTTTTTAAATCGCCTACCTGTCTACACTTGCTGCCTAAATCGTTGTTCAGCGCTGCGTAATGAGCTTGTTTCTCTGGGGAGAGCTTTCCTTGGGCATGGAGTGCATTGGCTTTGTTAACCTCAGCTTCAATGCAGTCAGGCTGTAACTCCAGTGCTTTTTGATAGCAGGCGATCGCCGAATCCCATTTACCCTGCTGTTGTAGAGCGTAGCCAAGGTTATTGTATGCAGCGATCGCATCAGGCTGTAGAGCTAAGACTTGATTATAGGCTTCTATCGCCTCGGATAACTGATTTTGAGTTTGATATAAGTTCCCCAAGCTAAATAAAGCCTTGATAGAATTGGGCTGAACCTGAATCAGGCTTCTTAGCAGATTTTCGGCAGTTTGGTACTCACCTTTTTGCCTCATCAACACCCCCAGTCCATAAAGTGCTTCCGGGTGATTTGACTGAACTTCCAGAATCTGACGGTATCCCTGCTCGGCTTTGGTGAGTTGGTTTGCTCGATGATTCTGAACAGTGATCTGAAGCGCTAAAGGAAGAGTCCTGACATCCAGTTGTGTATTCTGGCAATTCTTGTATTTGGCTACGATATGCTCAATGCGGCGCTCTTTAGCTCCAAAAGAATACTTGTATTCCTCATTCCCCCTTAAAAAGTCGTAAACTTTAAATCCATTTTGAATAGCGTATCGGATCGCGTCAGCATGGAGGATAAGTCCAGGTGGGGGATTGTTAAAGGTTTGATCGCGACCTGCGATGAAAAATAGCATGGATTGTTGATGAACATCAACATAGTTCGCGATCGCTCCTAAAGGTCTGTCCCCTTTCCACAGAACCGGAAAATACAGACAGTTATTTTTAAAACAATGACGTAAAATAGCGCGAACGTAATCCATGATTACGTCACAGTTATCCCCTTTTTTATCTCTCCATTTTGACTCCCAGAACTTGAGTAGTATCTCAATATGAGACTCCAAATTGTCTGCGTCAACGTGGGTAATATAAAACTCGTCAGAGTTTTCAATTTTCCTTAAAAAGCGTCTTATTTTTTGGCGAGTATTTGAACCTACGTAGTTTTGCAGATATTGATCCCAGTCATCTACTAATGAGACATAAGGGGCAATATAATTATCAGTATCTTCTCCATCATTTTGAATGGGGTGTTGACTGAACTCAAACCTATCTCCAGAGAAATGCCTCAAGAAGAGGGACATCCGTGTATCTGTTTCTAGGATGTTTTGTAAGTTGAAAGTAGACCATGCTAACTGCTGCTGGATGTATGCAGCAAAGGCAGGAATTACCTCTTCTTCATAGCCTGGCAGGCAAATAAGTCCCGTGTAATCTGCCATGCTATTTCCTGCCATGCAGATATCAGTGTCAAAGCCACCCCCATCCTGCTGCTTTAGTACAACTTTCAGAGGGAAAAACGCAACATAGGATGAATCGTGGGTATCCGGTTTGGCAGCTAATATTAACCACGGCTCATGCACCATCTGCAACCATTCAGACAGCCAAACCCAGGATAAGAAGAACTGAGCATGAGGATCAGCCGCGTATACAGAATCCCAATTTTCTCTTATTTTTTTAAATGTTTCAAAATTGTCAATTATGTCAATCTGCATATCATATTTGCCTCAGCAATAATCTTCCTATCGGGTGAGACTATTAAGGAGATGTTTTAAAAGTGCAGGAAAGTATAAAATTGTCATACTGTAGCTTGCTTTCCACAGGGTACAGAGCGGAGTGGAGCGTTCGCGTAGCATTCCGAAGGAAAGAATCTAGGGTTTTAGCCAGATATTGAGATGCTTGATTACGCTTCGCTAACAGCATGACAGGACAAGACCCTTTTAAAACACCCTCTAAGGGTTGGTGAAATTAAGTGATCTGAAGTGACCTTGAAATACTACGACTCGAAGATGAAGCAGTTTCGTCTCCAGTCCTTGCATAGGCTATGGCTGTTGCTTCGGCTCTACTATCGTTAAGGCTACCCCTGTGTTTAACCGTTATCTTGCTTTGAGCATCAGTATAAGTAGTCTCACCGATGGCACCTGCACCTGCAACAGCTGTGGCAGATCCAGGACTGGCTGTTGTTGCGGTGACTGTACCAGCGTAAACATTGCCACCTACTACAATGCTGGTTTCGTTAATGGGGTGTAAATAATTTAAGTCAGAGATGATTAAAAAATTTCTCACACTTAACCTCACGATAAATTTTGAGACAATTAAATTCAGTCAACTGAAGAACTACTAGAGAAACTAGATGTTGATGAACTGCTGCTAGAACTAGATGACAAGGAATTACTAGAACTCGATTTTGCGTAACTACTGGAACTACTACCAGATGAAACGTTGACTGAAACACTTTGACTAGTCTCACCTTCACCAGATGTTTGGACTAGGCTTTTCGCTTCGGCAATAACTTTACCATCAGGTGAGACTATGCGTTTAAACACAATTTTCTGCTGAGTCATGAGTTTAACACCGATTCTTATTGATTAGAAAAATAGCAATCACATCATAGTGATTGGTAACCGTTCACGGAGGTACAGATACGGTTTTGAGCCTGTTTCGGTAGCGATCGCCTCCTCGTGGGTGTCAATAATGTACTTTTTAAGGTTTTTATCGAGAATCTTCTTGTCAAGCTTTTTAAGCTCAAAACTTTGTTGGTAAAGCGTTTGGAGTTATTTAGACCCTCCCTGAACGGTTACTAGTGATTGCATCAAATACTAAGTGGATTGTCTGGAGAATGAGACGGCATAATTAGCTTTATCTGTACTTCCAGATGCTCCACCAATGATTTTTTTCCCATCTTTACTGAAGGCTCGATATCCGTAATTTGCACCCTTTTTATCACCGAATCTTTCAAGCAAATATTCTTCTGTGTTTTCCGAAGATTGTTTCTCAAATTCGGGGATGTTTTTTGTTAACCAGTCTAGCATATCAAGTTCCGGTTGTAGACCTTCTGATAACCCGCCTTGAACTTGACTACCACTAACTGTTTCGCAAAAGCTTAGATCAGGAATTTTTAATCCGCTCATATGACTGACTCCTTAAAGCCATTTAGAAAGATAGCCAGAAACTATCTCTGTTTAGTTTCTGGCTGTTTTCAACTAAAGTTATTTCAGAGCTATTTCATTGCTTACATAGCCTACCCGCAAATCTATTTCCGGTCTAATCGTTATAACTGACTAAATTGCTTATAAGCAGTCATTTTTATCGACTTCGGCTACTCGCTGTGGGAATTAATCCCCAAGCTGACTACATGATAATGAAATAGCCCTGGAATTCAGGGGCTAATGACTATCAGTCATCAGTAGCAGCGATGGAGGTGCTATTAGAAGAGTAAGGAGTGGTGAAAGCGAACGTTTGAGTAACAGTATTCTTACCCACAGCCTCGGCTTCAGCAGTAGCCAAATTGCCTTTGAGATCAACTTTCACATCAACATCTTTTTTGATATCGACGACTTCCTTAACATAGAGGGTGGTTGACTTGTTATATTTACCGGTGCCTAGAAAAATACCACCAACAACATTAGCAGCTTCAACGGTTTCCAAAAGATTCAGATCAGAAATAATCATTGGGTTTCTCCTGAGAATTACTTAATCGTTTTTGGGAATTTTTTCGTGAGCAATTTGTTTTTTGCTCACATTTATACTTTAACTCATTCACACAAAAAGTCAATAGTTTTTACCCGGTTTTTCAATAATTTTTTCTCATACAATCCGCCATATCTGTAATTATAAAATTAGCCAATTTTATCTAATTAATGAAGACATGAAAACCTGAGCAATAACCTATAATTTATTGCTCAGGTACAAATAAACATATTATCTTTTATTTATAAAACAAGCTTTTTATTCAGAAAAACATGAATAAAAAAAATAAAATTTACAATGAAATTAAACCTGCTGAAGCAGTTGTTCTTGTGGTTGCAAATTAGTATCTAAATCTAACTGCGTGACCATTGCCATTCCTTCTACTTGTTGCTTTAACCAACCAGCAAACAATTCGGAAATAATTTTTTCGCGCAACTGTTCATCTAATTGGGGTTGAATGATTTCTTCCACCCAAATTAAATACACTCCTTTTGGTGTGGTAATCGGTTTGAGAATCCCAGGTGGAGAACTAGCGAATACAACTGCCGCAATCTCCGGACGAAATTCTTTGCGGTGTCGGGCTCCTTGATATCCATAAGTACGACGGAGTTCTGGCTCTTGGATATATAGACGAGCAATTTCTGGAAAGGTGATTTCGCCTTCTTCCATTGCATAAAACAGTTCCAACGCCAAGTCTCTATCCTCGAAAGTCACTTCATAGGTAGCAGCAGCATCATAATCTAGTCGGCGTTCATAAAAGAACTTTTCGACATGAGATGAAAACAGATGATTCGCCAACTTCCTAGAAATGACACTGTTGTAGACTAATTCTTCAAAATCCTTCACAGACAGATGGTGTTTGTCTAGCCACGCCCAGGTGTCTTTAGCTGTGACGAGTTTTTTCTCTAACCGCAGTTTGTCTCCTTCTTGCTGCAGTTCTGCTTCCGTAACGTCAATGCCAGCTTCTTGAGCGGCTTGGACAATAATTTTTTGAGATGCTATAGCTTGTACAACATTAGGAATCTGACAGGATAGTTTGAGGCTATGGATGATGTCTGAGGTTGAAATGGTTGGATGTTCGGGCATGATGCAATTCCTCCATAGGGTATTCCCGATCTAGAACAGGATTTACGCAGTGAGGACGAAATATTAAGCGAACTCGACCTTGCAGATGCCATGCGGCTTCCGCTACTGTCGGGAGACCCGCTCACAAAGGCTGGCTCCCCAACCCCCGTCCCGGGGGGCTATGGGTAAGTCCTATAGAAGCTAGATAAAATGGAGTCTTGATTCTTAACTCCTTATTAAAACCCGATTTTGAAGTGGGGTCTAGGTCACTTAGGTAGTAACAATGGTTCTATGCAGATGCAGATATAACAGTTGATAATTCCTTATCAATTTTTTCTGCTAGTTTGTAAGCCATTAATGGGGGATTTCGGTAGTTGCTGGCAGTTTTTCTAAATGCCCATCGTCTGGCTTCAACTTCTGAAACTCCAAACTCTGCGGCTAAGTTGTGGTAAGACCAGCCATATTTTCTCATTAGGTCAATTGGATGCATATAATAACCTTGCTTCTGCTATAGCTAAATTTACGTTTAGGGTCAATTCCCGACGTTGGTCGGTTGAGGGCGGACTTGATATGCGCTTTTATGGAAGTGTTGACTATATCTCTCAACCGCCTTTTTGCAGTTTCTTAAACGGATCTAAAACATAGTCAATCACCCGCCGTTGGCGAATAATTACTTCAGCATTTGCTGTCTGACCGGCGCTTAATTGAACGCGTTTCTCGCCGTTTTCGACATACTGCTTGTCTAAGGCGATTTCTAGTTCAAAATTTTCTATGTTTCCTTGGGGTGTTTGGCTAGCTTTGGAGTCGGGAGAGATCCAAGTAACTTTCCCTTGGGTGATGCCATATTCCTGGAAGGGATAGGCATCAAACTTGATTTTTACTGGCATTCCTACCTTCAAGAAGCCGCTATCCTGAATAGGTATCTGAGCTCTAAGTACAAAGCCAGCATTTTTGGGCGCAATTTGGGCAATCCGCTGACCGGGTTGTACTACTGCTCCCGGCTTGGTGACTGGTAACTCAAAAATCACACCATCAATGGGCGATCGCACTATTTTTTGCTGCATCTGAAGCTTTAAGGATGTGATTTGGCTTCCGGCTTGAGCTATTTGAGATTGCAGTGTCCCAATTTGTGTATCTAGGTCTTTGAGTTGTTGCTGATTTCTCAGAACCGCCAGTTTACCGTTTTGCTGCAAGCTTTGATAGCTGTTTTGCTCCTCTTGCAGTCGAAGTTTTGCTTGCTGGATATCAGACTCCAACTGACTGATTGTTGCCTGATAGCGATTTTGTTCTTCTTGCAGTTGGAGTATTGCTTGTTTAACGTCAGATTGCGCTTTTTCGTAGAGCCGTTTGCTTTCTTGTTCTTCTTTTTTGAGTTGGTCAACTTGGTTTTCCGAAACGGCACCATCCTTCACAAGTTGGCTAAAGCGTTGGACTTGTCTTGAATCTATATCTAAACGACTTTGAATCGACTTCTCGTCATTCTGAGTGGTGCTAATCTGCTGCTGTGCCTGACTGACTAATGCCTGTTTTTCTAACTTTTGAAGATTATAAGTACTCTGTTTGGCATCCAGGTTTTGTTTTGCCTGGTTGACTTGGGATATTTTTTCCAAGGCTTGGGATTGGTTTTGTTGCTCCTGAACGCTAAGGGTCAACTGTAGTTGTTTTTTGAGTACATCCAGTTGCGCCCGTTGATTTTGCAGTCCAGATAGCTTTTCCTGAGCCTGTTGCAGTTCGTTTTGCAGGATATCAGACTCAAGTTCGAGCAGAACCTGCCCTGCTCTTACGGTGTCGCCTTCTTTTACCCTGACGGCTTTGACGCTCCCACCTGAAGAAGTATCTAATTTTTGCGTTGCACCTTTGGGTTCTATACGTCCTCTGGCGCTTCCAGTCTCATCCACTTTCGAGATGGTTGCCCAGGGTAAGACGATGAGGGCAAAGCCTACCAGCACATACAGCACACCACGCGTCCATAGCCGAGGTAAGGCATCCAGGAGTTCTTCGGTGCCGTAGTGCAAGTCTTGAGCATCACTTTCTTTGGTTTGCTGGTTAACCTCAGTAGTTTCCTCAGGCTTGCTGTTTTTAGTATACTCATACTGCTCATCTTTCGCAAGTGCGGATGAGGAATTGGGAGATGCATATGGCATGGTGATATTTCCCAGAACGGTAGATGTGGGAGGAGTTAGCCCCTAAACTGCTTGAGCGAGTTGTTGTTGATTTAGGTAGTAGTAATGACCTTGTTTGGCGATTAATTCATCGTGGGTACCGCTTTCCACTAATACGCCGCGATCCAAAACCAGGATTAAGTCAGCGTTGCGTACGGTGGAGAGGCGGTGGGCAATGATTACACTAGTCCGCCCTTTGAGAATTGTTTTTAAGTTGTTCTGAATAATCCGCTCTGATTCAGAGTCTAGGTGACTTGTGGCTTCATCAAAAAGTAATAAACGAGGATTTCCCATCAAGGCACGGGCGATCGCTAGGCGTTGGCGTTGTCCACCAGATAGCATTCCGCCGCCTTCACCGATTTGGGATTCGTAACCCATTGGCAGCTGCTGAATAAATTCATCAGCTCCTGCAAATTTTGCTGCTTGAATAATTTCTTCTAAAGATGCTTCTGGGTGCGCGATGGAGATGTTTTGCCGAATGGTACCACCAAACAGAAAGGTATCTTGATCGACAACACCGATTTGAGAACGAAGCGATCGCAAGGATACACTACCGATATCATGACCATCAATTAATACCTTGCCATCTGTCGGAGGGTATAAACCCAAAATTAATTTACTCAGGGTTGTTTTTCCAGAACCACTGCGCCCTACTACTGCCACCATTTGCTCGGGCTGGATTTCAAAGCTGACATTTTCCAGCACGTTCGTCTCACTTTCTGGGTGATAGCGAAAGGTGACATTAGAAAAGCGAATGTTACCGTCAATTTTACCTAGGGTCTTCCGGGGTTTATTGTGTAAGTCTTCTTCTGGTTCCGCTTCTAGGACATCATTAATGCGTTCGGTGGAAATCACAATTTCCTGCAATTCATTCCACAGCAGCGACAGCCGTTGAAAAGGACTTAAGACGTTACCCACCAACATATTGAAGGCAATTAATTGTCCAACGGTCAGATCTCCTTGAATCACCTGCCATGCTCCAAACCACATCAATCCCGTATTCACAAACGTTTGAATTATACCACTGATGATTTGCAAGCGGTTGCCGATTATCTGAGCATTAAAGCCTTTTTTTACCAAGTTATTCAGTAATTCTTCCCAACGCCAGCGTACCGTCTGTTCAATTGACAATGAGCGGACTGTGCGAATTCCGGTCAGGGATTCTATCAGATAGCTGTTTTCTTCGGCTCCGGCATTAAAAATCTCTCTGGAAATGCGGCGCAAAATATTGGTGCTAGCTAGTGCCAGGATAAAAAATGGCGGCACAGTACACAGCACAAATAATGCCATGCGCCAGCTATAGGAGAACATCATTGCCAGATAGACGACCAATGTCAGCATATCCAGCATGATTGACAGTGTTTGACCGGTTAGGAAACGCTGAATTTTCTGGTTTTCTTGGATGCGAGAGACAATATCCCCGACATAACGCGACTCAAAATAGGAGAGGGGCAAGCGGAAAGTATGTTTGATAAAACCCACCAGTAAGGAGAGGCTAACGCGGTTGGCTGTGTGATCCAGCAGATATTGCCGCACTCCGTTCATGGCGATACTGAACAAACCAAAAACGATCATCCCCATACCAACGGCGTTTAAGGTGGCAACGCTGCGTTGTACAAGCACTCTGTCTAGCAACAATTGGGTGAATACTGGCGTTACCAGTCCAAATAGCTGCATCAGCACGCTTGCCAGGAAGACTTCTATCAGTACCCTATAGTGAGGTTTGATTAACTCAAAAAACTTCCAGAAGCCTGCACTCTCGGCTTTGGCATCTTTTAATAAAGATGTAGGTTGCAGTAACAATGCATACCCAGTCCAACCTTTGCTAAATTCGCTCTTCGTCAAGCTGCGTTGACCGATGGCGGGATCGCAGACAATCACGCGCTTTTTCGTGATTTCATAGACGACGATGAAGTGCTTGCCTTCCCAGTGGGCGATCGCCGGCAGAGATTGTTCTGCTAATTTATCGAGGGTGGCTTTCACGGGACGGCTGGCAAAGCCGAGGGTTTCTGCTGCGCTTGCTAAAGCTCGTAGAGATGCACCACTGCGGTTGACGTTGGTCATATCCCGCAAGCGATTGACACTAAAATGCTTGCCCCAATAGTTACCAATCATCACCAAGCAAGCAGAGCCGCAATCTGCTGCGCTTTGCTGGGCATAGAAAGGATATTGCTTTGTGAGTCGTCCCCACCAATGCCCCGCTCGCACTTTTGGACTGGGAAAGAAAGGACGTGATTTTTTTGGCTTTTGTTTTGGCTCTTGTTCTCGCTGGGGAAAGGGAATGACTTTGGCTGTGGTGTCTAAACGCTCAGTTTTAGACTTGCTTTTTCGCGATCGCTCAATGGTTGCAACTGCCCGTTCCTGGGGTTCGACAAATTCTGCTAATTCCGGGCAGTTTAAGAGTGCTGCAGACAAATCCGATTTTTTCAGAATGTAAGCGATCGCTGCTTGCTTCACCTGCCAACTACCTGTTTTTGGCTGTCCATAGATGTTGCCAGCAGTTAAGGTGTGACCCTGAGAATGCTGTAGTTGCCCTCTATGTAACAGCCACAATTGCGAATCTTGGGATAGTTGTGTACTCACACCAATCTGCAGATTGTGCCGTTCAAACAGAGATAAGGCTTTGAGCATCCCCTCCACTTGAGATGTGTGGGGCGGAAATTGTGAGTTTTGGCGACATAACATCAGCAAATCCCAAAGTTCTGCCTTTCGATAGATGCGGTCGCAGATATTAGCATATGTGTTCATTAAACTTTGCAACACCTCTTGGCTGAGATAGCAAAGTTTTAAGTTTGTCGAAGCTCTGGCGGCGTAAGGAGTGAAGCCCGCTTCTGGAAACAGAGTCAACTCACCGAATGAGGAACCAGCAGAAAGAGTAGTGATTAAACTCTCAGAGCTATCCAACAGTCGGACTTTACCTGCAAGAATGATGTATATACCAGGGCTCATCTCTGCGGATTGCCAAAACTGCTTTGCCACTGGTGGGTCTAAAATTTCCACTGCTTTTAAGCAACTTTGCAGATCCCTTTCTGCAAAAGTTTCTCCTAAGGCATACATGAGTTTTTCACCGAGCTGTTGCTGGGAAAACAGTGATGACATTGCTTAACCTCCAAGTCAAAATAAGTCAGAATTAGTTACCAAACTGAATCGAATTGAATGACTAATGCTGAGTTAGATGGCAAGTTGTAGATAGTAAGTAATGCCACTATCACTAATGCAATTTGTTTTGCCGACAACCCCATTCGTTTCAACAGGCGGTTGATCAGCGCGATCGCTAATTTGAATACCAAATTTTTGAGCTAAATGTTTGCTTAACCGTTGGGCTATCCAGAAACCGATTTTATTGACGAAAAACCATCGTTTCAAAGATGAGAGTCGATCTAAAAACCCGGTTTCTTTAGTTTTTGTGCATAAGTTTTGATAGCTATATTCACGCGGACTATAGCTGACTAATTCTTTTGATAGTTCCAGATATTGATTGTGATGACGATATTCTGGCTGGAAATTAACTTGCAAGCTCTTTAATAGCAAAACCTTGGTCTGCAACCAAATTAAAAGCTTAATTTCAGCCGATTCTAACCGAACAAAATTTTTGCATTTACTAAAATACTGTGACATAATCGTATAAAGTCGCTGTCAACTGTAATAGGTGGACAAATAGATCCGCAGCAGCTGTGATTAAAGGCCTGGTAGCAATATTTCACAGCTGCACCGTTAATTAACCATCGAAGGTTAATTAACCAGTTACATGATGTGCAACGCTCGGCATTTTCCCCTAGGGTTTAGCGAGTCTAGGGGATTATTTCCGAGTTGCCTCAATTTTAATTCATAATTTCTGGGGTAGATAAAATTAGGCAAGAATAAATGGGTAATGCGGATTTTGCAAATCACACAAAATCCACATTACAAAGTAATTTAGCAATCTGCGAGGGTAGATAGCTCGCAAACAGCTGAAAAAAACCTTGAACAAATATTCACAGAGCATAGCTCCTGTCCTGCATCCCTAATAAACAACAGTGGCTGACAACGCACTAAAAACCATTGAACTGGTCAGTGCTTAAATCCAAGAATTCCAAAGTTTTAACTAAAGTCCAATCAATAACTTGTATTATTTATGACTATACATCAAAATCCGCGGGGGCAAAAAAATCATTGGAACTTGCTCGTAGATCCTACTTTTAAAGGTTCTTACCGAACTTGAGACTGAACTCTAGATTGACAATTAAGACCGGACTGCTTTGAGTCTTTTGGTGACTGCTATATTGAGGATGTCCCTGAACTTTAAAACATCGGTTCACAATCGAACCTCCAGAGATACGTTAGCCTGTTAAGTTTGATTGCTAAAAAAACTTAAAAAATGTTACAGAGATTAAAAACAAGAACCAGTCAATATTAGGTTTCACTGCAAAGCTAATTAATATCACTAGGCGATCGTGAAGCCTTTTCCTTATAGCAGACTTCGGGAAATCTGAAAACTATTTAGGAGAAAACTTCCACTAACAACCAGTGATGCTTCGCATCGTGAATGAACACACTACTATTTATTAGTAGATTTCGCCCTACAGAGTCAAGCGTTTCTTTCAAAAAGAATATTTTTTTATCGTATCTTTATCACAACTTCATAAAACCTGGAATTATTAAGTTTTTTAATTATTTTTATCAAAAAACAAACATGAAATTTTCGATTATTCAAATAATCACTAACTCGAAATTGCTGATATAAAGTTTGGGCTATCGAACCTTGGCTGGCGATCGCAATATTTTTACTTTAAAAATATATTATTATGCTAAATACTTACTGTTTAAGCATCTATCTTAAGTATAATTTAATAATGTTACTGTTGACGTGCTGATGACCTGCATACTCTCTGAAATATGGAAAGAATAATATGCTACATAACTTGCCGGAGAAAATTTTAAACATCTTTCTCAACTCCTAGCCTGTCATATTTATCTAGAGCTTTTTGTATAGTGAGATACCAAAAACTAACTTTCTTTGCTAGCCTTCCCGAAATTTTGTATATTTTGATACTGATTTGTGTGTCTCCAGCAAGCGCTGATAGCGCATCTTTCGCAGACACCTATGCTTTGCAGAGCGCGACTTGCCGGTATCTGAAGGTGGCGTTTCTGTTGCCCAGTTGCTGCAAAGGAAAGCTCAAATCTGAAATTGGCTGGTTAATAATGAGTTAAGCATATAGTCTAGTTCAGCAGTTAGCCAATGTTGAAACATATTGTTGAGAATTTCTTGATATCTTTCACGTGTTAATTCCGCAGTCAGCAACTCGTCAACGATAAACAGATGATACCCTTGCTGAGTTTTGAGGGGACCAATCAACTGTTGGGGTGGGCTACTAAATACAATAGCAGCGAGATCTGGCTGTATAGCCCAGCGGTAAACTTTTCCTTCATAACCGCACTTTTTCCTGCGATTTTCATCAATATCATAAAGGTGAGCCGCATCATAAAAACTAATTTCACCTTCTTCAATTTGATAATAAAGTTCTTGAGCTAGTTTTTCATAAGAAACAATAATTTGATATAAAAGAACCTGCTCGAACTGTAGTCGATTTTCAAGAAAAAACTTTTCTACTTCTTTCGCAAACAGATTCTCAGCTAGTTTTTGCGATAGCAGGCGATTGCGAATTCCGGTTTCCCAATCATGGGGAGACACCAACATATTTGCTAACCATGCAAGAGTATCCGCAGCCTTCTCCAAGCGCTTTTCACGTCGTTGACGATCCGCCTCAGCCTCAATTTCTTCTGTCGTAACAGTTATTCCTCTTTCTTGAGCATTGTCATATATCAGCCGTTGAAATAAAATTTTTTGGCATACTTCCTGAAAATTAAGTTCACTTTTGAGGAAATTAACGATTTCCTCCGGTTCAATAAATATTTTAGAAAAGTCATTCATTTTTTTTATGATTTGAAATAACCTGTTTAATTTTCTGCACCCCGATCAAAGCGCTGTCCAAACAGCAAATTGTTAGCTGAGTTCGACCAAAATGTTATTCACCTTGGTAGTACTGCTACCACCGTTGAAGTTATTAAGGAAATCCCCAAAAATGAATCATCCCCTAGGACAAACCGAAAGGCTTGTCAGACAGGCGAGACGTTTACCCGACATTGGTAGACTTTTTGATTGGGAAGTCCTTAAAAGCGGGGACGGCTTGGGTATGAAAGTTAAAAGCGATCGCTAACGCCCAACTTTATTTATGCATAAAACATAACTAGTAAAATTAAGCATTTCTGTTGTCAATCAATTGAACTTAACAATACAAATGCCTTCTATCAAATTTGTATCTCAAAAAAGACCAATCTCAATTGTAGAAAATACTGAAAAATATCTGAATATTGCGGTATTTATCAATGTAAATAATATTTCTTGGTACTTTAGCTCATACTTATATTTTTTGCTACTGAATATTTATCTATTTAATTTTTTTACAATAGACATAGGAGTGGAAATTAATCCTGCGTTGCCCGAAATACTCGCTTCGGGACAATTCCTGAATTGTCCCTACGTCTTTTCCACTCCTATGTCTAATAGGGCATTGGATATTAAGCATTGGATATTGGGGAGCTAGCGTCTGGCAAGATTATAGCGGTTTACTGTGAGATTAAGTATAGATTATTACCTGGTTCACAGCACTGTTGTGCCCCACACAAACGATAACCGCTATATAGCAGTCCGCTTATCATTCATGAAAATTTAGAAACCCGGTTCTCCGAGAAACCGGGTTTCTGGACACCGTCAATTTTCGTAAATCATATAGTATTGCTATATGTATTAAGCATTTGGATAAGAAATAGAATAAGATAGAATAAAACAAGATTATTTATTCAAAAAAAGGAAGCTCTTTATTGATTGGAGCTTCCAGTATTTGCTATATAAATTGCCATTTAACAACGCAGTTGATTGTTGATTAGGACCTACGCACACACTAGGAAAAATTAGGTATTCTAGACCTTGCAGATCCCACGCAGCTTGGGCTACTGTCGCGGTCGCTACGAGCGCTGGCTCCCCTAGCGGGAGGCTTTGCCTAAGTCCTGTTGATTGTTCGCGTGTTCATGGATTTTCGGCTATGAACCATTAACCCCTCCTTTCTTTCACCAGTCGCCTGGGTCGGGAAACCCTCCCGCAGCGCCCCTTCACCATCAACCATTAAGCATTAATCACTAATAAAAAACCTGCCATGCTGTAAATTGAAAATTAGCATGGCAAGCTATTATAAGCAATCCAATTAACAGTTGGTTAGGATTAACTAACTCAATTGATTTGCTAATTAAATTCACAGAATTTAAAAAAAAAATCTTGCGTTCGTTCTGGTTTTAATTCAGATTTGACTGATTGATATTCGCAAATTTGCGTAGCCAACCACTGTTCTAAATTGCCGCCGCAAATTTCTGTTTTTTGCTTGCCAACTACCTCAAGATAAGCTAAATCTTTAATTTTGCTTAAGCAGCTTGCTGATACATTACTATCTGACCTATTTTCAACAGATTGTTTGGGGGGGATTTTGATAATTTCGTTTTGCGGTTTGCTAGACTCGCTGACTTGAGAATTTTCTTTGAGCAATCGGTTGTAGGTACGGTAGGGAATGTAATGTAAAGGATTGTAGCCTGCAAAACGCAGCATTAAAACACATGCCCAAGAATATTTTCCGCCAAGAATTGCCTCAACTACTTGGTCAAATTGTTCGGGGCTAATTGTCGCTTTATCTAAACTGCTAGTAATCCTAGAAATCTCTTGATTCATAATGTTCTTTGTGTGGTATTAAGTCAACCAGTTTATGAGCTTTTTAGGTTTTTGGGATTTCAACTGAAAGTGACGAACTGCTTTAGCTTTTTTTTGAAGCTATTTGATTAGCTTTAGGAACATATCAACGATACGGCGGTGGTAGATGATTTTTGTTCTGGCTGTCTGACCCGCCTGTAATTTGATGGTCTGGTTGTGATTAGTGGCATAATTGCGCTCTAAAGCTACTTCGACTCGATAAACCAAACCTAATTTTTCATCGGCTTTTCTATCCAAAAAGATAGATATAACTTTCCCTGAGTTGACCTTCTTTGACGGCAATAGACCAATGAGCAAAAGTCTTTTTTGCTCATTGGTGGAAAAGGGTAAAGGGTAAAGGGAAAGGGCAAAAAATTCCTTTTCCCGTTTCCCTTTCCCCTTTTCTCGACTAATAGAAGAAGTCTAATCTTTTCCGTCCAAGCCCAAGCCATAACATCCGCAAAAAACGCGATGCTACCTAATAAAACTAGTTGGGGAATGACTGTAGGCTGATGACCTAACATCGTCTGCAAGGATGTTGACCAATTACTTGCATTGATAATTACTGCCTGGTGAGTTGTGGCTGTGTCGGAGTCGCTATTGGTGGGCGTTGCTGCTAAAGCTGTCGTTAGTGAAGTAATGGTACTTATGTTAATTGATACCATTTCAGCAATTAAATCTTGGGTGGGATGCAAGTAATGGAGGTTCATTCCTGAACCGCTTGCTTGGTTTGAGGTTTCGACTGCATTTGACCTGATGATTCTTTCCATGAGCTGACCTTTGATCGAAAACTTGACCGTTTGTAATCAAGTCTGTTTGCTACTGAACCGGAATTCTCTAGATTCTCTCCAAAGTTCTTCAGTGGTTCGGTTTACCGAGAAATCCAAGGAAGAATTTTGCTGGAAAGGAATTTCGGCTACCGCTGATACTTTCGGGCTGTAGCTTGGAAACAACAGTGAATCAAAAGCAAAAATTTACCTTGCGTCATGTGAGATGACTGG
Organism: Heteroscytonema crispum UTEX LB 1556; assembly: GCA_044006015.1. Taxonomy (GTDB): domain Bacteria; phylum Cyanobacteriota; class Cyanobacteriia; order Cyanobacteriales; family Nostocaceae; genus Heteroscytonema; species Heteroscytonema crispum. The sequence continues at coordinate 221,811 of JBIPDF010000010.1, read as the reverse complement.
CAGGAAAAAGTCTGCGCTTGGCTCGTGGTAGATGCAGTTTTGTCCTCTTTAAATTCCCTCTACTCCGTAATTCAATTCTTTTTCCCTGATGATTAAATGTATGATTTTTAACTAAGAGTAAAGGTATTTTCAGTAAAATATCATAAGTTTTAGGCTATTAAAGAAAAATTATTCATCCTCGAACGTTAATAACAACATTCATACTTATACTATTTTTTGCCATCAATGTCATCTGCCAATTTAGTATTTTTATTAGTGAAATTTACTGAATATGCTGCGATATTTACTGAGGTATTGTGCAACTTTGGGTTTTGTCTCCTCTGAATGGGATGTTGGGGGGTAAAGCCCCTCGCTTATCGTGTTTTGGAGGCTTTTCTATTCTGGCACTTGCTGGAAAATTTTACTACTAACTGCTGGTCTAAAAATCTTGAAAATCTCGCAATACCTCTAGTTTTTAGACAATGGCTGTTATCCATTATTCTTGATAAGATTTTTCCCCAATTGAAAGTATAATTTGATTTGTATTTTTGATTATATTCCTTGTATTATAAAGCTTTCAATGACGAACGCCTAGGTGAACTTCTAGGAAATTTGTGATAAATTTGGCATTAAAATCAGCAAGTAATGACGGATAGCAAGTTGTGAAATTTACTGATTTGTGGTATGATATATCAACCTCTTAAAGCAGCATAATCTGAATCAAAAAAACACCCTTTGTAGGTGTTTTTACAAGCAACATATAGCCGTTTAAGCTTGTAGGTGGTTATGTAGTTTGCTCGCTTTAAAAAAAACGAAATTTGCGTGGGATATAGCGAAGTTTATTTCAAACAAGTTTTGGAATCTATTTTTTGGTATAAATAACCAAATTAGGCGAGATTACAGATGCAATTGGTGTTGGGCTAAGTGGTAATAAAGACCGCCCAATGCTATTAATTCTGGATGTGTGCCTTGCTCGATGAGGATACCTCGGTCGAGAACGAGGATACGATCGCTCTTTTGAATGGTAGAGAGGCGGTGGGCGACGATTAAGGTGGTGCGAGGCTCGTTTTGGGGGGTGGTGTTGACGCGATTGAAGCGAGCCAGGTTTTGTTGAAACCGCCTTTCTGATTCGGCATCTAGGGAACTGGTGGCTTCGTCTAAGACGAGAATTCGCGGGTTTTTAATTAGGGCGCGGGCGATCGCTATTCTTTGCCGCTGTCCGCCAGAAAGCATGGAACCGCCTTCTCCCACTCTTGTGTGGTAGCCCAAGGGCAATATTTGAATAAAATCGTGGGCTTCTGCCAATTTGGCAGCTGCTATGACCTGTTCTAAGGTAAACTCCGAACTATAAAGGGTGATGTTTTCTAAAATGGTGCCGGAGAATAGAAAACACTCCTGGGGGACAACGCCTAACTGGCTTCGCAACGATTGGGGCGAAACAGCGGCTATATCGTGCCCATCAATTAAAATCCGCCCGGAGTGCGGGTGATATAAACCAGCGAGTAAATTAACTAAAGTGCTTTTGCCCGATCCGCTGGTTCCGACAATGGCAATGGTCTGTCGGGGTTTGACTTGAAAGGAAATATTTTGCAGTATGTTGCGTTCTTCTTCGAGGTTGTAACGGAAAGTTACATTTTGAAAATGTATTTCGCCGTGAATTGGAGGCAACACCTGTAAGCGTTTGTGCAAATTTTCTTCTGGTTGGGCGGCAAAAACATCATTAAGCCGTTGCATAGAAATTTGCGCTTCTTGGAATTCATCCCACAGCCCCGCCAATGCCAAAATTGGCGTGATGACATTGCCGAGAAGCATATTAAACGCTACAAACTGACCTATTGAAAGCTGTTTGTTGATCGCTAAAGTCGCCCCGTACCACAACACGGCGGTAGTACCTAAGTGATTAATTAAGCTGCTTGCTAGTTGCAAGTTATTAGCTAGCTTTTGACCGCGAAATCTTGCTTTGACTGAGTTTGCAAAACGTTGTTCCCAACGCCAACGCACCGATTTTTCCGAGGCTGCGGTTTTTATTGTGACAATGGCACTCATCATTTCTACGATAGAGGAATTTTGCTCTGCGGATTTTTTGAAGATTTCCCGCGAGACTTGTTTGAGGAATGGACTTGCACCGACGGTCAAAATTAGGATGGGTAGAATTAAACCCAGCACTAATAAAGTTAGTTGCAAGCTGTAATAAGCCATTACCCCCAAATAAGCGATCGCCATTAGCGCGTCTAAGGTGGCATTGACGGCTTGACGGGTGAGAAACTGCTGGATGGTGCGGTTTTCTTGAACGCGGGTGATGATGTCTCCGACCTGGCGGGATGCAAAAAACTGCAATGGTAACTGGAGTGTGTGGCGAATAAAACTGCCAATTAAAGTCAGGTCGATGCAGTTACCAAGATAGTCCAGCAGGTGTTGACGCACTGCTGCTAAGGCGATACGCCAAATGCCGAAGATTAAGAAGCAGGCGGCGAAGATATTGAGGGTGAAGAAGTTTTGGAATGGTAAAACTCGGTCGAGAACAACTTGAGTTAATAAAGGAGTCGCCAGCCCAAAAAATTGCAGCAGTATAGAGGCGAGAATGATTTGCCCTAATAGTTGACGGTAATGCCAAAATGACTGCCAATAGCGACCAAGGGAAATTTTTTCGCTTTGGCGGGCTGACAAACGGGGGGTGGGTTCTAAAAGTAGGGCGTATCCCGTCCAGCTAGCTTCAAATTCTAAGGGAGTTAGCTGGCGCTTACCAATAGCAGGATCGGAAATTAACACGCGATCGCCTTTGATTTGCCAAACAACGACGTAGTGGAATCCTTGCCAGTGGGCAATCCAAGGGTTTGTTTGCAACTCTAACTTGCTTAAAGAAGCCCGCACTGGTAGCACATCATACCCCAAAGATTCTGCGGCTGTTTCTAAACCGCTGAGGGTAGCACCCATGCGGTCTGTCTGGGCTAACTCACGCAAGGTATTAAGGCTAAAACGTTTACCCCAGTATTGGCTAACCATCGCCAAACACGCCGCACCGCAATCTGATGAACTTTGCTGTTGAATAAAGGGATAAAGACCCCAGAATCTGGCTAGCGACCAAGGCTGATTTTTGGGTTGGGGTAAATCAACATCTAAGTCAGGGGGAACCGATACCGGACTTTCTAACTGTGGGTTGGAAGATGGTAGTTCAATTTGGGGTGCTTGCAAGTGGGTGTTTTCAAAGTTATCCGGCTTCCACTTTTGGGAAAATAACTGCGGCGCAAACACCTTTACTGCGTCCCAGGATGCTATTGGCAGGTGGTAGAGTAATAAATCGGTTTGGGCGATCGCATTTGGTGTAACATCGGGATATCCCCAGCTGTCCCCTAGCTGTAGCGGTTGAGTTTCTGCTGTAGAAGTTTGAATCTTGCCATTCGCCAGCCAAAAATGCCCCGCACTATTGGGAGTTACTTCCATCAAAGAAGAACCAGCTTTAATTTTAGTTTGTTCCAGATAAGGCAATAATTGCCGCAGAGTTAGGCTGGTTTGGGCGCGTAACTCAGTGTAAGTCTTAAAGAAAATTAACGCTTGTCGTTCCAGAGTTAACCGCCGAAAATACTCTTGGAGATTGGGAATCTGCTGCAACCACTCATTTAAATCGGTACTGGAAATTTGAGCAATCAAACCTGTACTGGCAGCGATCGCCTGATATGGTAAAGATTGATTGCAAAATACACCATCTGCCCCAAAAGTGTGATTTTCCAACAGCAACTGAGTTGATACTAAACGCCCCGAGGTGGCATCAAACCCCAGCAATCGCACTCGACCCTGGCAAACTAAATAAAGAACATTGCTGCTATCTGCGGTTTCTTTATCCAGACAGTAGCTAGCCAAATCATCGCCTAATTGAAATTCCCGAAAAATCCAAACTTGGCTAAAATCTGACGCGAGACTAGTATCCCCCGCAACTAACCTCAAAAGGTTGAGGATAGCCGCTGTTGGAGTGGGAGACTGCTGAACACTGGTATATTGATGCTCTCCCTGAACTCTTAACGACGACGAGGAGTTCATGGTTTTATCTCTGATATTTGGGTAAGCTTGTTAACTTTTGCGCGGCGTACACTTGCAGGATATAAAAGCTTAATACTCTTTCACTGATTGGGTTTTGCATTACCCTTATTGCCTCTGAACTTAGCAATGTTTGTGTTTTTAATCACCAACTGTTGTTTCCCGCTTCTTCAGTGGCTTTTCGTAACGTAAAAGTTTTAAATAAAACATTTTATTGTTAAACTCAGTTTTTTGATTTACCAGAGTATTAATTACCTTCTGATGCATTGTTATAAAATTTAGACTCTTTTAGTCAATAAACTTGTCATACTTTATCAAAATTTTACTTACACTTGAATTTGGTTAGCTGTTTATTAGATGTCTATAACTATGTTAATAGGCAATCTAACTAATGGTCAAAAGTTGACAGCACCATACTTTATATCTCAATTTTGCCTCACACGGAAATATACAAAAACGTTACATTCAACGTAAAAGTCTTATTGTCAGCGTTATAGAATCCAGCAGGTAACAGCCTTGTTTTTATAGAGAGTTGACCTGGAAGCTAAGAGAGTACTTAGATTTAACTAACAATATGACAAACAAACAATAGGTTGTGTTGCAGTTCAAAAGTCAAGATGGCGTCAAGTTTTTATCAAGCCTTGACATAGGTGTAGATGCCTGAAATTAAGTCTCACGGACTTTGGTTGGGTAAGGGCATTGGGTAGGGATATGTAAGCATAAAGTTTTGTTTATTTATGTCAGCTTGTCGAATGGCAGTTTTCTGAAAAACAAGTATTATATATAGATCATTTTTTGACAAGAATTTTGTCAATAGTGAACATATTAATTTTGATATTGATTATCGCTGGCAGTAAGGGTATGCGATTTGGGATTTGGGATTGTGTTATACCTATCTTGTTGTTTCAAAAATCTATCTTTAGGAATATTCTTGAATTAGTATTATAACTATTTATATAAGTTATTTTAAACTTAATAATTCTTACTTATTAGTCAAGAGTCATTAGTCAAGAGTCATTAGTTAAAAGTTCCAAATAAGATATTGAATTTGATACGATTTCTCTAAATCTTTGAAACATCAGATCCCCCAACCCCCCTTGTCAAGCAGGGCTGTTTTATCCCCTAAAAAGCTAATATTTGCAAGGGTTGAGGAGGCTAAAGTTTAGGGCACGCGCACAATTTTGGGATAAATTTTTTGCCTTTTTAAGCCTAAACACGTTGGTTCTCTTTGCGTCTTTGCGACGCCAGTCGCCTACTGTCGCGGTCGTTACGGGCGCTGGCGAGCCTTTGCGTGAGATTATTCTCAAAGGTAAATCCCATTTCTTATCGAATGAAACAGCCCTGCCTTGTCAAGGGGAGGCAAAAAGCGGTTAGGACTTACGCATTGACAAGAAAAACCAAATATGGGGTATGGATTTCAGGCATTTAACCTTGATTTTTCGACACTTTTTAGGCGATCGCTATTTATCCAAGGATGATTGATCAAAGTTTGAAAGGACGTATTTTCGTTAATGCACAAGATAATCAATTTGTACAGTGCGTAAGTCCTAGCGGTGTGGATTTTCCTCCCGCTTTATTGCCGTGGGCACTGCGACTCTGGGGCAGTTGCGATGTTAAAAAGAATTGATATTAACCCTTGCCCAATGCCCAATGACTAATGCCCAATGACTAATGACTAATGACTAAATAAATTGCCCAAATAGCCATAGCCCGGAGGTAAGTACAGGCGCGGAATGTACCGGCTGCGGTGATAGCTTCGGGTGTGCGGAATTGCAAACCATTGTCATAAATTTGCCGCACTACAGATTCTGTCAGCTTAAAGGCTTTATCCTTCATTCCCATCTGTGCGAGAAAAGCTGCTAAACCAAAGTTGATACCAGTCCAAACTTCCAAAGGATGAGTCGCTTTCGGATTTTCTGGTGAACCGTCGGGACGAACTCCGTTAGCAGCACCGAACTTGCCATCATAAAATTTGAGAAAGCAAGCATCGTAAACGGTATTTAAAGCAGAAAGGGTACAATTTTGTGGTACAATGTCATCCAATCGCAACAGGCGAGCGTAGAATTGTCCGCATAATTGGTCTGCCATTACTACATCAGAACCACTTTCACTATCAAGTCGATAGTATTGCCCATTCCAGAGTTTTTCTTGATAAACAGCGCGGGATTGTTTTAACCAAGCTTCATAGATAGATTTTTGCGCTACTACTACTCGTGAATTGTGTTTGCCATTAGGGTAAGTGATTAAAAATTGACTAATCGCGATCGCTGCTTCTAAAGCTGCCAACCACAAACCGCCACAATAGGCACTTACTCCCTGCAAACGCCAGTCATCAAAAGTTTGGTCGGGCGCACCGGAATTTTCTGGAATACCATCACCATCTTGGTCAAAGGCTTTAACGTAATTTAAAGCTTGTACAACAGCCTCCCAACAGTCTGACAACAAATCTAAATCGTTTGTACCTGTAAGCAGAAAGTCGCGATATACCTGTAACACAAAATCACAACTGAGATCCTTCCACAAATTGCAGTCTTGATAGCTGGTGTAATTGGTTTTTTCCCAAACGTGTTCGTTTGGTGCGCCCAAATCGTGGGGTGTTGCGCCTGCAAGTTTGCGCTTTGCGTTGGGACTTTCCGCACCGATGGTGTAATAGTAGCCGATAGTGCGGGTATTATTGTCACTGTTGGGAATTGCCCGTGCAAAAGCGCGAATTACCGACTTTTCCAACTCTGGAAACAACATCATCAAGCCAAAAGAACCGTAAAGCCGCACATCTAGACTTTCGTACCAACGGTAATCCAAGCATTCCAATACCGCAAACTGACCGACAGGATCGTCTTTTGATGCTGCACTCCACAAAGTACCGCCGCTAGTGAGGTCATAAAGTTCGTTAAACAGCGCCATTTTAAACCAGTCGGGTAAATCTTCCCGGTCGATAATCGGTTGCTGCCAAGCTTGAATTTGCTCTAGCCAATTTTGATATTGTGTTAAAGCAGTAGATGCGATCGCCCAAGCATTCTCACCGCTGCGACCAAAAAAGTCTGTATATCTGCGGTAATAGTTCACCCCAGCAGCAAATTCTGTAACAGGAAAATCCCAAGCTAGTACAAAAGGAATTTCCAGAGTTTCCCCTGGCTGGAGAATAAAACGCACAGCAAGTGCAGCCCCTAACTGTTCGCCCTCAGTGGCGGGAGTTTCATCTACATAATTGGGTAAACAACCAGCTTCGGCGAAGCTTTGCCACACATCCTCACCCGTCCCCACTGGGTTAATGCGAGTATGTTTAAATACTTCCCATCGCAAATTTTTTGGCATGGCAATACACCACTGTCCGTCTCCTTCTTCGACAGGGCGATCGCTAGCCACCCGACCCAAAACACAACCAATGTGTTCAGTATTTTCAACTATCTGGTTATAGTTTCCATTACTTTCACCCAAACGCGGTTGATACTCGTAAACCGGGCTACCATCATCGCGCACCCGCACCTCAGGAGATTTGAGGGCATTAGTAAACCAGCCCACCATATTTTGCCAAGTCAGCATAATGCTAACAGTCAAAGGCTTATCCGTGGGGTTGTGCGCCGTCCATAAAAAGACAGCTACAGGGTAGCTAGTTTCTTGGTAATTATCTGCCCAGATTGGGGAAAATTGCTCGCAAGTTAGCTGTGCTTGAAAGACATTTTCATACACAAACCAACTGCGTGGATACAAAGCGTGATAAACACCGGAATTTTTTGAGGAATCACTTTTCCCCTTTCCCTTTTCCCCTTTCCCTTGGACTTTGGACCTTGAACCTTCCCTTGGATACCATTGCCAATGCAAACTGTTATCTTCGGGCGGTTCGGTACACAAAGCGTAGGCTTGGGACGATGTGCTATTTGATTCAAATACACTAAATTGACAGGCGGGAATATTTTTGAAAGTATGTTCCCCGCCATCAATGTGCCACAGATTAAAGTCTCCTCTTGAAGAACGACCAATGCAACCTGCACCAAAGCCACCTAGAGGCATTCCATGCCAGGGACCATCATCGATATTACTGGCGTAACGGACGGTATAGGGTTTATCCCAACCTAGACCAATAGGACGGTTCCAACTACAGGAGGGAATTACCGAGGAGGGCTGATTTGTCATTACCTAATTTTACAGAAAAGGGTTGATGCCTGTCGAGTCCGATAGAACGACTTCAACTAAATTAGGGAATCACACAAGAGGGCTTTTTGTGATCGCCCAATCTGATCAAATTGCACAAAACAAAATTGTAGGACTTACGCATTGACAAGAAAAACCAAATATGGGGTATGGATTTCAGGCATTTAACCTTGATTTTTCGACACTTTTTAGGCGATCGCTATTTATCCAAGGATGATTGATCAAAGTTTGAAAGGACGTATTTTCGTTAATGCACAAGATAATCAATTTGTACAGTGCGTAAGTCCTAAATTGGACAAAACTGGTTACAAACTTGAGTCTCCGATAAAAAAGACTAACGCAATGCGTAAATTTTCTCAACTAATTTTCAAAAAAGCCAATTTTATTGGTAATAATACGGAAGAATTATGTTTGCTAATGTACATGAATTCCCCAGGTTTTGCTACTAAGTATTACGCAAAAACTTAGACAAAGAGAAGCGATCGCATAATTGATTAAATAAACGAATCATAGAAAAATAACAATGGTGTGCCCCTACGGTGTTATGCGATCGCCCTTCTGGTTTGCACACAACCAGGACAGAAGCAAAACATAACTACTGTAGCGATAATTCATGAATTATCGCTACTGAATTGAGGCAGTAGACAACAGTTGCGTAAGTCCTAACAACAGGGTAGGGGCAGGGCAAAGAACAACCCCTACCTAATTTGAATGATATTAAGAAAGGTCTTTCAGTTGAGCAGTGCGTATAGATAGCTGCTGGGTTTGGTTGCCGCGCTGCACTTTCACCTGCAACACCTGACCGATGCGAGTATCTTCTACAAGATTCTGCAACTGTTCCGCGCTGGTTATTGGTTGTCCATCAATTTGAACAATTACGTCTCCGCGACGGATACCAGCAGATGCTGCTGGAGAGTTAGGTACAACTCGCATCACCAAAACACCATTAACTTCTGGAATTTGGATCGGGGTATTGGGGTCGCTATTATTTTGCTTTGCTAGCTGCGGTGTCAAAGTTAACATTTGCACGCCTAAATAAGGGTGAGCAACTTTTCCACCATTTTGCAATTGGGAAGCGATCGCTTTAGCTTTATCAATAGGAATCGCAAATCCAATTCCCATTGCATCAGCACGAATAGCGGTGTTGATACCAATAACTTCACCTAAACCATTCAATAGCGGTCCCCCAGAATTACCAGGGTTAATTGCGGCGTCAGTTTGAATAAAGTCCAAGCGTTTGTCAGTAATACCGACTTGGGCGCTGGAACGCTTGAGGGTACTGACAATACCCAAAGTAACAGTATTATCAAATCCTAAAGGATTACCAACAGCGATCGCCCAGTCTCCCACCTGTACATTACCAGAAGAACCCAGAGGAGCAACAGGTAAATCATTACCGGCATTAATCTTGACAACCGCCAAATCTGTTACTTCATCAATACCTTGAACCTTACCTTCAAAATTGCGACCATCCTTAAGACGGACAGTCACCTTATCAGCCTGATCGACCACATGGGCATTAGTTAGAACCAGCCCACTCTTGTCAATAATGAAACCAGAACCCAGACCGCGCAATTGTTCGGAAGGCAGTTGCTGGGGAAGGCTATCACCAAAAAACCGCCGGAACAAAGGGTCTTCAAACATTGGATCGACGCGACGAGTAATAGTGCGCTCAGTATCAATCCGTACAACTGCCGAACCAACACGATTTACAGCAGCAGTGACAAAACTACTGCTACCAATAGCAGCAGTCGCAGGTGACGGTCGTTGTGCCAGCAATTGTGGAGAATCTAAAGTTACAGAATTTGGTGCAGGTTCCGCTTGGGAAGGTAACACCTGTAAAGTGCTAACCGTTAACACAACTCCTAGAACTACGGCTAAAACATGAGTACTGAGTTGGCGTATAGACCGGGGAAGTTTGGGAAATAGCATAACCACAACCTAATCTAGAAGCCTAATAGTTGCTTAATCGTGACAAATCTCTCTAAAGTTATTTTTACAGGTTTAAAGAGAAACCCTGCCTATTGACGTATGCTTTTTCCTTGAGGTTTCGCCTGATTGCCTGAATTTTCGACTTGAGGCGTTACACGATTTGTCTGTAATCAAATTAATTGAACATATAGGTGAAAAGCTATTATGGACATTCACCCCTTGCAGGTTCGGTAATTGGGAATTGGTTAGTTGTTGGTAGTTCGGCGCTGTTGGTTAGTGGTTGGTTGTTGGTTGTTAGTGGTTGGTTGTTGGTTGTTGGTGGTTGGTGGTGAAGCGCGTACTGCGCGAGAGTTTCCCTCCTAGTACTGGTGAAGCGCGATCGCGTTGGTTGTTGGTGGTGAAGGGGCGCTCTCCCGGTAGGGTTTCCCGAAGATTGGCGACTGGTGGAGCGCTTCGCGGTAGTGAGGAACGAGCGTCACCCCTCTGGGGTTGGTGGTTAGTTGTCCCCACACCCGTCGTCCCCATCTCCCCATTTCCCCCCAACCCCACTTCCTGGGGGCCCCTAGCCCCCCATTTCCCCCCAACAAGAGCGAAAGTGGGGGCCCCTAGCCCCCCATCCCCCCTCTCCCCCTCTCCCTCCCTCTCTAGGCTAGGATCTTAGTACTATAAGAACTTGATAACCCATGAATGGATCGAAGCAATTAGCTCAAGAATCCTTGCTTACCTCCCAGCAAGATGAAGATTTACTCAGTCACGAGACAAACCGCGATCGCACAGAGCATACTCATAAACATGGATCGGTTCATACACACGTCCATAGTGAAGAGTCTTTGCGACGCATTGTCAATCGACTGTCGCGTATAGAAGGCCACATTCGCGGCATTAAGTCAATGGTGCAACAAAGTAGCCCTTGTCCTGACGTTTTATTACAAATTGCTGCAGTCCGGGGCGCACTAGATCGGGTAGCGCGAATTGTGCTAGATGAACACTTAACTGAGTGTATTGGCAGAGCCGCTAAAGAGGGCAATATGGAAGTTGAAATTGAACAACTTAAAGCTGCTTTGGATCGGTTTTTACCTTAGATTTATCTTGACGGATATATAACAATCCTATTTGTGTGAAAATTCCAGATTGTCAGAAACCCGGTTTCTCTAAAAAACCGGGTTTCTCAGGACTGCTATAATTCCTCTTCTTTCACTCTGGAAAAACACAAATTCATGCTAAAAATTGTAACTTTGATTTCATCAAGGTTAAAGGCTTTATTTTTGATTTTCATTTATTTTCATTTGTTTGTACCGCGAATAGAATTCCCTTGGGCTTCTAGAATATGAATATTGAAAATTACCAATTTCACTATTCTTTCACTGGCAACTCAAATAAACCACTAATTGTTTTTTTGCATGGCTTCATGGGCAACATTCATGAATTTGATGAAGCCATATCATTACTATATGATGAATTTTATTATCTAACAATCGACCTTCCCGGACATGGAAAAACCCAAGTTTTGGGCAGTGATGAATGCTATACAATGGCAAACACTGCTCAAGCATTAATTAATTTATTAGATCAACTCAAAATTTCCCAATGCTTCTTGGTTGGTTATTCAATGGGTGGAAGATTGGCATTATATCTCACGCTGCATTTTCCCGAACGTTTTCCTCAAGTTGTGTTAGAGTCAGCTTCTCCAGGTTTGCAAACAGAATCAGAACGGTTAGAACGAATTAAACGTGATGAGCAAATTGCCAGAAAGTTAGCAAGAAGCGTTGAAATGAGTGATTTTGCAACTTTTCTATCAAATTGGTACAATCAGCTGATTTTTGGTTCTATAAAAAATCATTCAGAATTTGGCCGCATGATAGAAAGTCGGTTGCAGAATAATCCAATTAAATTGGCTAAATCACTGCGGCTAATGGGTACAGGATGCCAACCTTCTTTATGGGAAAAGTTGAAAGATAATACAAATCCTTTGCTTTTACTTGCTGGCGAATATGATGAAAAATTTCGAGATATTAATCTAAAAATGGCGAAATTATGTGAATACGCCCAGCTAAAAATAATTAAAAATTCTGGTCATAATATTCACTTGGAAAATACCTTGGCATTTGTTGAAAATATCAGGCTATTTTTTTGCAGTTATTTGTGAATTGTTGTAGGGTGCGTTATAACTTCGCCTAACGCACCATCTGTTGTTTTTTGGTGTCATATTTTCCCTGCTTCAAACCCTACACACTTAAGATTTACTTTATCAATTTTAAGTAACCCAACATTAGCCCGCGACAATAGTATAGTTGGGTTCCACTTTGTGACAACGCCACGAAAGCACACTCACCAGACCCGCTTTCTTCGCAGTGGCGCAGCAACCTACAACTACAACTACAACTACTAACGCACTCTACAGGAATGGGAACGAGGATTTAAAGAAGGATTAATTTAATGATGCCGATCTACCAACAGCGTTTAATTCTTCTTGCAACATTTTTTGATAAATTTTAGGCAAATATCGACTCATAGAATTAGTTTCTATGCCATATCCCAAACTTGTCCAAGTGGGAGAAAGGCGCTTTAAAACTTCATTTAATTTTCCTTGACGCAGCTTTTGAGAAATATCTGTTCCCCAAAACTGCGGATCGCTTAACCAACGGTAAACTACTGCGTCTTGATATTCTGGTGCAAAACTATAAGATGACCAAACCATAAATTTACTGGGGCTTGGGTGATAGCGAGGCGCAATTTGATACCAAGTAGTATTGATGATTTGATATCTACCCGCTGCTGTGGAACAATTTCCAGTGTTGGGACCGGTGACAATTGTCACACATATTTCCGGATGACGGCTGAGGTCGCTGACGTGCTGTCCGCCATACAAAATAGAATAGGGACGGTTGCTATTGGCTTCGCTGAATGAAATGGTTCGCATTAAAGCGCGGATGTAAGGATCGCCGCCTTTCATGACCAAGGGTGGCTGTTTGACGCCAAAGACCGGATCGGAATGCGATCGCAAATCTCCAAATACATACCATTGCAATAAACATACGAAGCCGAGAAGCGCGGCTATTGGTCCAATAAGTTTTTCAACGCCGCCTTTGTCTTTGTTTTCTTTGTTTTCGACGCTTTTCAGAGTCGGACTCCTTAAAACTCGCGTTTTGTCAACAACTATACAACAACAATTATTGACGCAATATTTCCTTTGAAAGTTCACGCCAGGCGCGTCGCAACAGGCGCGGAGTTAGGAGTTAGGAGTTAGGAGTTAGGAGTTAGGGGTTAGGAGTTAGGGGTTACAAATCAATACAGTTGAGTTAGAGCTAAAAACAAAATGAGTGTGAGTTGAGTTGAGGAACCCAACCCAACATTCTCCAGGCTTTGTTGGGTTCCGCTGTCGCTACACCCAACCTACAACTCCTACTACTACAACTCCTACTACAACTCCTACAACTCCTCATTCCTAATTCTTCACTCTTAATTGGGCGCCTTTTAACTGGGCGCCTCCTAACTCTTTAATTAGGCGACGTTAGCAAATAGTTCTCCAAAGCTTTTTGCGGGGGCTTCTGGTTTGGCGACAATCTCGACAATTTTGTTGCGTGCTGCTGGTTCAAACAGCGCCTCCACACAAATTTGAGCAACTTTCTGCCGGGGAATGCTGCCATCGAATAATGTGTCAGCATTTTGCATTACAACTGAATTGGAGTTATCTTCATTCTTTAACCCACCAGGTCTTACAATCGTATAGGTTAATCCGCTTTTTTGAATGTACTCTTCGGCTTGCTTTTTCCAAACCAAAATCAGCCAGAACAGGTTAAGCGGATGAAATAACTGAGAAGTACACAAAGACGAAACAAAAACAAAATTCTCAGTTCCCTTTGTTTTGGCAGCATCTACTAAATTTTTGGTGCCCTCAAAATCTACTTTATAGGGTCCAGTGGGGTCGAAGCTGGGTTTTGCTCCGGTGGCGCACAGCACTACAGTGCTATCTCCCAAAGCAGCAGATAGGCTCTCTGGTTTTAACACATCGCCCACCACTAACTCGACATCAGGAGGCAGAATACCCCTTGCTTTGTCTGCATCCCGTACTAAGGCGCGTACGGAAATATTCCGCGAAACCAGCTCTTGCACGATCCGACGACCTGTCTCACCTGTTGCCCCTGCTACAAACGCTTTCATGATAAACGCTATCCTGGGAAACTAATATGTGTTTTTTCAGCTCTCTATTGTAGAGATTGGATGAACTATATGACAGATTATTCAGCTTTCTGTAAAAATGGTGTTTTAGCGCAAAAAGTCGCAGCCAACATGGGAACTATTAATTTAGGTAAAAACAAAAGTATACAGGAATGCACTTATGCTTTCAAGAAATCGCGAATATGAATTGTTTGAAATCACGGAAGTAGTTTTGCCTGTGGTTTCAAGCGTACCAGAAGCTGAGGACGCGATCGCACAAGTAAATGTCGGGACGCCAGCAAAGTTTTACGGTCGTTATCAAGACGCAATGGAAATGTATGCCCCTGCTGCGGCTGTTGTTGACTATCTCAACAATCACCGTTCATGGTTTTTGCGCTGTGCTGAACCAATGAAGGTGCAACCTTTGGGGGAACATGGTTATGATTTAGGAATTGGTCGTTTTGGCTCTTTTGGTTATGAAGTCGAGCCAAAAATTGGTTTGGAACTTTTACCCCCCGATCAAGGTATCTACCGCATTCGGACTATTCCGATTCCTGACTACCAACCGCCTGGTTATGACGTTGATTATCAGGCTGCGCTTCAGTTAGTGGAAAACTCGACAAACGATTCTTCAAGCAGCATTAGTGAAGTAACGCGAGTTGAATGGGAGTTAGATTTAATAGTTTATATTCACTTTCCCAGATTTATTCAGCGATTACCTAAGTCTTTAGTTCAATCTACAGGCGATCGCTTGCTCAATCAAATCGTCCGCCAGGTTTCCCGCCGCTTAACCCGCAAAGTTCAAGAAGATTTTCATCAATCTTTGGGCATAGATTTTCCGGTTAACTCGAAAAAAAAGTGGTGAGTCAACAGTCAACAGTTAACTGTTAGCTGTTAACTGTTGACTGTTAACTGTTAACTAATGCCTATGCATTACTCAGAATTCTTTGGACAATTTGCACTCCAGTGATAGCTTGCCAAGCAAAAAGTCCTAGAAGCGTGAAATTCAACAAAATGTGCGTCATCCGCGCCCAATTTGCCCCTTTTTGCATAAAAGGAGACAAAGAAGCCGAAAAGGCAATCAAACTCGTCATCCCAAGTCCTGCTAACAGGTGCGGTCCCACAAATAACTTGCCGTTATTAATGTAGGTTACAGCCATTCCACCGATCGCACCTGTCACCATCAGACCTAAGAGTATAGAGCCGATTTGATGGTGTCTGATGTTATATCTACCTTTAATCAGTTCTTTTTTCTCTTCACCCTGGGCACTTCTGGTACGCTGTACTTGCAGCCCCAGGTAAGCAGCATAAAGCGAAACTAGCAATAGCGCCCACATCATTATCGGGTGAAAGAAATTCAGCCAATATTTTACCGATGGAGAAAGTTCCAGATTCATAGTGTTCTCGCCCTATTATTAAATCTTTATAAAAGTTAGCATAATCGCCTTATAAAAGTTTGCATAGTAAATTTTTGCACCAGGCGATTGAAATCGCGGCTACAAAAACAAAACCCGCCGACGCGGGTTGCGAAACCCTTAATTTTTTTTAGTCCACGGAGGTGGACTTTGTACGCGCAACGCCGCACCTAGAGTCAGGGCTTGTTAAGCCAAACAGGACTTACGCAAAACATAGCTACTGTAGCGATAATTCATGAATTATCAAAGGCTGTATTGAGGCAGTAGACAACAGTTGCATAAGTCCTACCAAAGCTATTTCTCGCAGAGGAGGGCAACAACTTTAAGCATGGATAATATTAAACTTCTGGGGTATAAAATAAGAAGTCTAATGTTTCCGTTGTGGTTGCAGGCAGGGTTTTGGGGTTTATTTAGTGGTTCAGCGCTGTTGGTTGGGGCAGCAATTGGTTATTTTTTGCAGGTTCCCCAACGTGCTATAGCTGGAATTATGGCTTTTGGTGCCGGGGTGTTAATTTCGGCGTTGTCGTTTGAGTTGATGGATGAAGCTTACAAACTAGGCGGTTTTGACTCTACAGCAATTGGATTTATTAGCGGTGCAGTTGTGTACACTGCTGCTAACTGGTATTTAGCAACTCAGGGTGCCAAACATCGCAAGCGATCAGGCAAGCAGCAGCCATCAGAGGCGGATGATAGTGGTAGCGGTTTGGCGATCGCGGTGGGCGCACTTTTAGATGGCATTCCAGAGTCGATTGTAATTGGCGTTAGTATGATTGGCCCAGGGGCGGTAAGCGCTGTAGCTGTTGCGGCTGTGTTTCTTTCTAATATTCCCGAAGGATTATCTAGTGCTGCGGGTATGAAAAATGCAGGCAGATCGCTGCGTTACGTATTCAGTGTTTGGGCTGCGATCGCATTTGTTTGCGGGGTGGCAGCACTTTTGGGTTATACGGTTTTCAGTCGCTTTTCGGGAGAAATCATTGCTGCAACAACTGCCGTGGCTGCAGGCGGTATCTTAGCGATGATTGTAGATACGATGATTCCAGAAGCTTTTGAAAAAGCGCATAATTTTGCCGGATTGATTACCGTTGTGGGATTCCTGGCGGCGTTTGTCCTTAGCAAACTCGGCGGATAAACGAAACATCTTTTTCAAAAACCATAAATAAACGCAGATAAACACAGATAATGACTATTTGTGTACCCTGCGCTGCGGGAAGCTGCCCGTAGGGTGTCTACATCGGTGGTTATTTCTGATTCATTATTGTGTTTGGGAGTAACCCAATCATTTAGCAGTCCGCTAGCACTTCGGAGGCTTCTGGATGACTTCTACTCAAGATATTTCATTGATACGGGCGATTAGAAATGGCGATATCAAGCAGGTACAAGCGCTGCTTACTACTGGTGCGCTACCTGACGAATGCGATCGCACTGGGACTACGGCGTTAATGTTTGCCGCTAATTTAGGCTACACGGAAATTGTGCGATCGCTTCTCGATTTTGGCGCAAATATCAATTTACCTAGAAAACGCTTTGGTTTGACGGCTTTGATGTTGGCTGCGAGTGCAAATCAGCTTGACATTGTACGCCTTTTAGTATCCAGAGGTGCTGATGTTAATGCTACTAATGAAGATGGCAGTACGGCTTTGATGGCAGCAGCTTTAAAAGGTTATGTCGATGTAGTGCGAATCTTGCTGGCTGCAGCTGCCCAGGTGAATCTTAAAGATAAAGATGATGATACCGCCTTGAAATTGGCAGTACGTTTTGGACATAATGCTGTTGTGCAAGCCTTACTGGAAGCTGGTGTAGATGTCAATACCCAGGATGAAGAAGGGGAAACGCCATTGATGACAGCCGCAGATTTGGGACAAAAGCAAGTTGTGCAAGCATTATTGGCAGGGGGTGCTGATGTCAAGTTGCAAAACAGCGATGGTGGGACGGCACTTTTAGCAGCTGCGGCGGCGGGACATAGTGCGATCGCTCAAACTTTATTGGATAGTGGTGCTGATGTAAATCTTCCAGATAAAGATGGTGAAACGCCCCTGCACCTTGCTGTTGTCGAAGGCTACGTTGATGTAGTGGAAGTATTAATTAGCCGGGGTGCAAATGTGCAAATAAAAAATAACCTTGGCGATACACCTTTGTTAGTAGCAGCTTTGCAGGGACACAGCCAAATTGTTGAGGCATTGCTGCGTTCTGGAGGTGATATTAATGGGAAAAATTTGGGAGAATTACCTTTGACGCTGGCGGCATCACAGGGACACACCGAGACTGTAAAGATACTACTAGATTATGGCGCTCATGTCAATATTCAAGGAGATGATGGAAAAACCGCATTGATTAAAGCAGCAGAACGCGATCGCATAGAGATAATACAGCAATTGGTGGCAAAAGGTGCCGATGTGAATTTTCAAGATTCAGCAGGGGCGACGGCGTTAATGTGGGCAGCATCGCGGGGTTATGGAGAAGCGGTGCAATTGTTGGTGAAAGCTGGTGCTGATGTAAATTTGAAAAATCAAGGTGGTTATACAGCTTTGATGATTGCGGAATTTAATAATTATAGAAATGTAGTACAAATTTTGCGGCTAGCTGGGGCGCAGGAGTAATATCAAATCCGATTGAATACCCATACTATTTTCAATGGTTAATTGTTAATTGTTAATTGTTAATGGTTAATTGTTAATTGTTAATGGCTAATTGTTAATAGTTCATAGCCGAAAATCCATAAATTATCAACCATCAACCATCAACGACCCTTCGGGAGAACCAGTCGCCTGGGTCGGGAAACCCTACCAAGGGCGCCCCTTCACCATCAACCATCAACCATCAACGACCCTTCGGGAGAACCAGTACTAGGAGGGAAACCCTCCCGCAGTACGCGCTTCACCATCAACCATCAACCAGACAAAATATTACTTAAAAATTAAATCCAAACGCTGCTGCGATTCTTTAAGTGCATCTTGTGGCGAACTTTTACCCAACAAAACAGATTCAACAGCACGACCGACATTTTCTGAAACCCGATTATAACCAGGAAAAATCGGACGCGATCGCCCAAATTTTGCCTGGTCTAAAAATACTTTCACCATTGGTAATTCTTTGACAAATTCCTGATATTTCGCGCTTTTACGGGACTTTAAATTTATCGGTAAATAACCAGTTCCCAAAGCCAATTCTGTCTGAAATTCTTCACTTAAAGCATATTCCGCAAACTTAAATGCAGCATTTTGTCGTTCCGGTGTGGTTTTGAATAAAAATAGATTCTCGCCGCCAACGCTAGTAGCGGGACGTTCACCAACAGGAATCGGAAAAACATCAAAATCAACGCCAGTAGATTTAAATTGCCCCAAAGTCCAAGGACCGGTGATTTGCATCGCTACCTTACCAGCAAGCAAAGCATCTGTTTCATAACCCCGTTCCGGACCAGATAACACCGCCGAACCGTCGGCAATTAAATCGCGCCAAAATTGCAAAGCCGCTAATGCTCCTTTATTATCATTCAATGTTACCGCTGCCGCACTTTGAGAATCGCCACTCACCAATTCGCCACCGCCACTCCACATAAAGGGCAACCAGGTAAATACCGTAAATTCACCCTTCCCCAAAGGTAAAAACATACCATGCTGGTCTATCTTCCCATCGCCATTGGTATCGCGAGTTAATTTCTTCGCAACTTGGCGAAACTCCTTCCAAGTGCGGGGTAATTCTGTAATTCCTGCCGCTTTAAATAAACTCGGGCGGTAAAAAATACCGACGTTATTAGTCGCAAAAGGTACTGACCAAATTTTGCCCTTAAATTCCATCGACTCAAATAAAGTGGGGTCAATTTCTGCTTTCACCGGAGAATTTTCCAGCATTTCATCCAAAGGAATGAGTGCATTTAGTTCCACTAATTGACCGCCAATAGCCGGGTTATACCACAATAAATCTGGGGGTGCATTGCCTACAACAGCCGCCAAAATTTTGGGCATTTGCTGGTCTTGTTGCCCAATATAAAGCGACTCTACCTGAATATCGGGGTGAGTTTGATTAAATTTGTCTACAAGCTTTTGCACAACATCCCGATTTGGCGGCGGATTTACTCCTTGCCACAGGGTAATATGAGTTACTTTACCTTGTTCGCCACCAGACGGTATTGTCTGACATCCGCTTAAAACCAGCAAACCCGCAAATAGTAAAATCAGCAAACGGCTAATACCAATTCTCTGTAAAAATGCGCTTAATCGCCCCCTACACGAACAAAGCCCACCTTTGCGGGCTAAATTAAGCTCATCTTCATAGAGAATTGCTATGAGTTTGACGCTTTTTCGCCACCAATGGCGAGGGGCGGAAAAAATTTGCTGATAATTTTGGTTAAGAAGATTGACAAATTCGCGAATTTTGATAACCACAACTTTAGCGCTTTGGAGACGGCGTTGCACAATTATCTTATATGAATCCCGAGTTACACCACAAAGGCGATCGCCTTCAACTACCTAGATTCAGGTAGCATTTGCCCCAAGTATACCTCCACGCCCACCAACGCCTACCGTCGCCAAATACCGGGCGCAATCTGCGATCAAACACAGCCAACCCCAAACAACCAACAACCAACAAAATCACCACAACTGAGCGAATAGTCAATTTTTGCAGCATAGCTATTCCTCTTTCTTCAACATTTTAAATTCCTGAGAAAGGCGGTTAAATTTGTGGTCAATAGGACTTACGCAACTTCGACGCTAATTGCGCCAATACAGCCTTTGATAATTCATGAATTATCGCTACAGTAGTTATGTTTTGCTTCTGTCCTGATTTAAAAGCGATTCGCGCTTTTAGTGGTGAAGTGCTTAAGCTTTAAAACCTATCTATTGGAGGAATCATACCAACGCAGAGATGCCAATTGAAAAAATCACCTACAAGCAGGTTAAAAATCTGGGTAACTACCAGAGTGAAACTTGGGAACTTTCGCAGTCGTTAATCAAGGTGATGACCCCCAAAAAGAAGCTTCGGACTTGAAAGCATTTGTAATCAGACAGCTTTACCCACCCGTGACTGAGAAAAAAGAGGACAGCCAGACTGCAAATTTTTGAAGACTCCGGACCCTCAAGCCGATCCGGAGACTGACAAGGACGATATACCGTTTTGAGGATTCCGCGCGTTTCTTTAAAGGCAATGCTCACGGGCTGTTAATAACTGATTGATGTGTAATTTATCACCATGACCTCAGTTGAAAGCGCCACGTCCGACTCTGACAGGAATGTTAACGGCTATTTGAATCAGATCAAAGCTGTTTTGGGCGAGATCGCGATAAACAAAACCGCCTGATGAGCCGAGGCTTTTTAGACCCAGATGGAAAACCAAAGGTGGTGATACGCTCCCGGTAGGCGATCGCTTAAAATAACCAAGCGCCATCTTTGATTGAGGCGATTTCAAAAAGCCTTGGGTGTAGCCCAAACAGAAGAATCATCACCAGACTCGCACCCCCAAAAGGTTGCGGGTGGTTCGGACTTGTGCAGGCGCTGTGGCAATGGGTGTTTACCCGTTTAGAGCCAAGGCGATCGCGTTTGAAAAATGAAATCGGGTTAATTTTGGGTCAACAATTGGATGAAGAGAAAGCTGCCGGTCGTTTGGTCAAATTGGTGAGGATGCGTGTTGCTTTTTCGGGAGTTAACAAAAACGTTCTGCCTAAAAAACGTCTAGAGTGAAAAGGCAGAGGTATACTGCAGATGGTTCGCCAGTGCGGTAAGGTGAAGCGGGCACAGCGGGAGGGTAACCCGAGCGCAGGTGACTGGTGAAAGGGTTCCCCCACCGCAGTTTGGCGGGACTCAAACCGACACCCTTCGCGCCTCGCAGTCGCCTGGGTCGGGAAAACGCCACTTGCTCCACTTGGGGAGACCCCAAGACCGCAGTGGCTCCCCTACCAAGGGCGCGAAGCTCGCCGGGGGGAATCTTCCCGACTGCAGACTGAGCGCTGTCTCACCGCCAACTGCTCGCTTGTTGCAACTGGCGAGGCGCGAAGGGCAGATGGCAGAGGTATACTGCAGATGGCAGAAAGCAGCGCGACGCTGTCGTGATCAACTTTCGTACACCACCAAGCATGAAAATAGTCCTCTCCCTTTCTTCTTTTCCCCTTTCCCCTTCCCCCTGCCCCTTATCCCCAACGCCAGTCCGCCCAAGTCGCGGTCGCCCAAGCGGCTGGCTCCTTCGTGGGGGCCCCACCTTCCCCTTTCCCCTTTGCATCTTGGTAAAAACTACGTTTATCCTATCCTTGATATAGATAGTGTGTTCATAAGTTCAGGTTATGGCAGGACATAGTAAATGGGCGAATATTAAACGTCAGAAGGCGGTAGTGGATGCAAAAAAAGGCAAAACATTTACCCAGCTTTCGCGTGCAATTATCGTTGCGGCTAGAAACGGTGTACCAGATCCGACGGGAAATTTTCAACTTCGCACGGCAATCGAAAAAGCCAAAGCTGCTGGTATTCCTAATGACAATATAGAAAGAGCGATCGCTAAAGGTGCAGGAACTTTTGGCGGCGATAACGCCAGTTTAGAAGAAATTCGCTATGAGGGCTACGGCCCTGGGGGTGTAGCAATTTTAATTGAAGCCCTCACAGATAACCGCAATCGTACCGCCGCTGACTTGCGTGCAGCCTTTAGTAAAAACGGCGGGAATCTCGGAGAAACCGGTTGCGTTAGCTGGATGTTTGCCCAAAAAGGCGTTTGTATTGTGGAGGGAGTGATTGATGAAGAACAGCTTTTAGAAGCATCTCTCGAAGGCGGTGCTGAGTCTTATGATATGACAGAAGATGACACTGCTGAGGTGTTTGCAGAAATTGCCAACTTGGAAAACCTCAGCCAAATCCTCAAAGAAAAAGGTTTTAAAGTAACTGATGCCGAATTGCGCTGGATTCCCAGCAATAGCGTTGAAGTTAGCGATTCAAATCAAGCGCGATCGCTTCTCAAATTAATTGATACTTTAGAAGGCTTAGATGATGTGCAAAATGTTACCGCTAATTTTGAGATGTCAGAACAGTTGATGGCTGTAAGTATGGCTTAACAAGAAATTGATATTAAGTTATGTAAATCAAATTTGTTACAACAATCAACAGTTAGAGGTGAGGTTATATTTAGGAAAGTTAATGTTGGCAGGATTTCCATCTACTTATAATGACTGCCAAACATCCTTACCTCCCTCCAACTTCCCCAAATACTCTTTGTGAGTGTTCTTAATAAATCCTAAAGCAATCTGCATAAACCACCAAACGCAAAGAGGTAAGCATGATAGCGGATTTCCACTTTCGTTAGCAATCGAGATCGAGCGCGATCGCTTCTCCAATTAATTGACCTTTATTTTGGATCAAGGATTTTGGATCAAGGATTTTGGATCAAGGATTTTGGATGAAATGCGGGAGCCGTTGCAGCGCCTCCTTGCCCCCTAATTTATTAGTGTCAGGAGATGCCAAACAATTGTTGAGAAACACGCAGTGCAAGCGCGAAGGAAGCTTTCTAGACTTCGCAACAAGGCCTCCTTTTTTCAGAGCAAGCAGATTAATCTGTGGGGTTCTGACTTCATTAAGCGCCTTCTCTTCTCCTTCAAAGACGCTGCCTTGACGCTCTTGCACGCGGCTACGGCGGCTTCTTGCCTTTGGGGCGTCTATACCATTTGGTTAAAATTACGCCACAAATAAGGCATCTTTCAAGTAATCCCAACAAGTCAGGGAAATGACAAGCTCTCCAAGCGATGAAAATTCGCATGAAACCTGGCTATTTCACTAAGTTATTTAAGGAAGTTGTTGATTTTCTGCAAACACCAATTGAATTGGAAGCTCAAGCTGAGTTGTCTGTTGGAATTGCGAAAATTACTGCTAAAACTAAACAAAGTCCTCAACTGCGGCGGCGTTTAAGAGATTATCTAGAACCGCGTACTGAGAATATTTTACAATCTATTAATCAAGAATTGCTAGAACCTGCTATTAAGGAACTTAAAATTAGGGGCAAAAAAGGTCTGGTGGTAATTGTTGATAACTTGGATCGAGTGGCTATTAGACCTATGCCATCGGGGCGATCGCTTCCAGAATATTTATTTATTGAGCGTGGCGAACAATTACGCAAGTTGCATTGTCATGTTGTTTACACTATTCCCTTGGCTTTAACTTTCTCTAACGATAGCGCCGAACTTCAGCATCGTTTGGGCGGTGGTGTAGCACCCAAGGTGTTGCCAATGATACCCGTGCGTTTGCGTTCTGGGGAAATTTTCAACCAAGGTTTAGCATTGTTGCGACAAATGGTGTTAGCAAGAGCTTTCCCGGAATATCATGCCAATAATCGGTTACAATTGATTGCAGAGGTATTTGTTTGATAGTCTGGAAACTTTAGATCGGTTATGCCTGATCAGCGGTGGTCATGTACGAGATTTGCTAGGACTGCTGTTCGACTGTCTGCGCGAACAAAATCCGCCGTTTGACCGGGACTGTGTTGAACTGGTGATTCAAAGACACCGCGATTATCGCGCTAATGCGATCGACCCCCATGAGTGGGATTTGATTTTTCAGGTGGTGCAGCAGCAAAAAGTTAGAGGTGATATCGAATACCATACCCTGTTAAGAAGTTTGTTTGTATTTGAATACCGCGATCGCCAGGGTGCTTGGTACGCCGTCAACTCAGTTTTAGCTGAAACGCAAAAATTTCAATCATGGTTGGACGACAACAGCAAGTAGATATCAAAGCCGCTAACGATCGCTCTTTGCGAAGTTTGGGGAGAGCGATCGCCTTTTCTGCAGGACAATTTTCTTTGGTTGTAGTTTGTTGCAACTATCAAGCTTTGCAACAGCGAATGTTGCAACAATTGCAAGAAACCGCTTTAACACCGTACCAAATTGGAAAGTTAGTTCTGCCGGAAAATGCGGTTAACCTTTATACAAGAATTCATGCGCTTGTTGAGGACGAACAGCCATCGGCGTTGATGGTGTTGGGTTTAGAATCTGTAGAAGCTATTGATGACTTATTGCGGGCGATCAATCATATCCGCGATGAGTTTCGCAAACGCCATCCATTCCCAATGGTGTTGTGGGTGAATGATGATGTCGTGCAAAAGTTGGTACGTTTGGCTCCAGATTTGGCGAGTTGGGGGGCGACACCGATTCGATTTGATATGACAACTTTGGAGTTGCTCGTATTTTTGCAACAGGAAACAAACTCGCTATTTGCTAAAGTTTTAAATCCTCACGGCGACCAAAAGCAAGGATATGAAGTTGCAGACCATTATTGCACTTTGGGGCAAGTTTGGGAACAAAGCCACGAACTGCATTATGCTATTAGAGATTTGCAAAGTCGCGGTATTTCTTTAGAGCCGGAATTGCATGCGAGTTTGGAATTTGTTTTTGGTTTAGATAATTATGTAGGCGATCGCATTGAGCCAGCGTTAACTCATTTTCGCGAAAGTTTGCAGTTTTGGCAGCAATTATCTGCCGAAAACAAACAGGAAAAAACAACAAAGTCAAAATTACAGATGCATTTGAAGCTGAGTTAGATATTGTTAACAGCTATGGTTCACCTCTGCTTCGTCAAGGGGTATTGCTGTTTTATATTGGTTTATGTTATTGCCGTTTAGGCGAGCGTACTAATCCCGAAAATCTCCACCACTGGCAAGAAGCTAAATCATATTTTCAACAATGTTTGAATGTATTGCAGGTAGCGCAGCGTCCGGATATTGTCGCTCAATTTATCAGTCAACTGAGTGAAGTTTTACGACATCTGCAAGAGTGGCAAGAATTGCAGGTAGTTGCACAAAAATCATTGGAGTTGCATCAAACTTATGGTTCTCAAATTCAACTTGCTTGTGATTATGGTTTTCTGGCTGAGGCGGCGGTGCAAGAGTCGCGGTGGTCCCAAGCGAGTCAATATGCACGAGTAAGTTTGTTGAAATTACATGAAGCGCAAGATAATAAAGATTCTTACCATTGCTTATTTCCATTATTATTAAAGCAAATTTATCGATTAATTTTAGCCAAAGCACAGCGAAATTGCGGCGAGGAACAAATAGCCCGCGAACATTTAAAAGCAGCGAGTGAGGAACTTTCAGAAGCCTTAGAAAATAGCGACCATCGATATGACGCCCATCGTTATATTCGCTTGTTGCGGAGAGTGCGATCGCTTTATTTTGAAGAAGGTCGATATTTAGAAGCTTTTGATGTTCGCCAAAAACGGCGATCGGTTGAACAGCAATATGGTTTTCGCGCCTTTATCGGTGCTGGTCGGTTAAAACCCCAAAGACATGCAACAAATCCGGCGTTGGTAACACCAATTGCTTGTGGTAGCGTCGCTTTAGAAATTATTGCTTCCGGTCGAGAACGAGATATTAATAACTTAACTAACAGAATTGGTCGTTCCGATCAAAAGCTGACAGTGATACACGGTCCGTCCGGTGTGGGTAAGAGTTCCACCGTGACCGCAGGCTTAGTGCCGGCATTACAAAATAGTGCGATCGGCGACCAAATTGCCTTACCTGTAGTGTTGCAACTTTATACCGATTGGGTGCGGGAATTAGGGAAATCTTTCGCTGTGGCGTTAGCTAACACCAAAATAGATGCAGATGTCGCAGTTATTGAGCCATCAAATTCCATGTCGGAGATTCTACAACAATTAAAAGAAAACGCTGAAAATCATATAATCACGGTTTTAATTTTTGACCAATTTGAAGAATTTTTCTTTGGTTGTGCAGACCAAAAGAAAAAGCAACAATTTGATAGTTTTATTTGCGATTGCCTCAAGGTGCCCTTTGTGAAAATCATACTTTCTTTGCGAGAAGATTATCTGCATCGTTTATTAGAATTTAAACATTTAGGCAACCGGGAAGTAATTAATAATAATATTCTCGACAAAAATATTCGCTATCAATTAAATAATTTTTCCACAGAAGACGCCAAAGCAGTTATTCATCGTTTAACAGAACGTTCTCAATTGCATTTAGAGCCTGCTTTAATTGATGCCTTAGTTCAAGATTTAGCATCAGATATAGGAGAAGTGCGTCCTATAGAATTGCAGGTAGTAGGAGCGCAATTGCAAGATGAAAGAATTACTACTTTAGCTGAATATGAACGCTACAGACCAAACAAGCTGATTGAACGATATATCAAAGAACTCATCAAAGATTGCGGTCCCGAAAATGAACGAGCCGCGCTATTGATTTTATACTTATTAACAGATGAAACCCAAAAACGACCTTTTAAAACTCGTGCTGAATTAGCTTCAGAACTTGCAGAATTAGAAGATGCAGAAAAATTAGAATTAATTTTAGATATTTTGGTAAGTTCTGGCTTAGTAGTTTTATTTCCCGATGTTCCAGAACGCTATCAATTGATTCATGATTATTTAGTAGACCTGATTCGTTACCTGCAACAACAAGAATCTGGTTTACAAATACAACTGAATCAGTTACGTAAAAAAGTCGAACAAAGTCAAGCAGAAATTTCCCGACTCGAAAGCGAACTCAGACAAAAAAACAACAAGGAAAATCGCCAGATAGTCAACCTCCGCAGGGATTGGATTTATTAACAGAATTAAAAGCGCTTCGCAAGCGTGAAGAAATGAGTCGCGTAGAAATTGAACAGTTGCGATTTGAACTTAAGGAAAAAGAATTAACAACTCAATTAGCTGAAAGTAGAGAAAAACAAAGACAGAGTGAAGCTCGATTAAATCGCTATTGAAAAATTGCACTTACTGCTTCAATCCTCGCTATATTGGGGCTGACAGGCTCTATATTGACAGCAATAAATAGCGAAATTAAAACCTTTAGTACATCCAGCGAAGCACTTTTTGCCTCGCAAACAGGTATTGATGCTTTAAAGGAAGCTTTAAAAGCAGGAAGAAAATTGCAACCGGTAATTTGGGCAGATTCCAAAACAAAAGAACAAGTGTTAACGGCCTTATACCAAGCTGTTTATGGAGTGCGAGAATATAACCGCTTAGAAGGTCATTCCCTTGGGGTAAATAGCGTTAGTTTCAGTCCCAATGGTTCTTTAATTGCTTCAGCAAGTGCCGATAACACCATCAAACTTTGGCGTCCGAATGGTAGCCTGGTGAAAACTTTGGAAGGTGAACAGGGACATAAAGACGTAGTTAGTAGCGTTAGTTTTAGCCCTGACGGTCGTACAATTGCTTCTACCAGTCAGGATAACACCGTGAAATTGTGGAGTTCCGAGGGGAAATATCTGCAAACGTTAAAGGGACATAACGCTTTTGTTAACAGTGTTAGTTTTAGCCCTGACGGTAAAATAATCGCCTCAGCAAGTAGCGATAAAACTGTCAGACTTTGGAGTCGAGACGGTAAACTGTTAAAAACCTTAAAAGGGCATGACAAACCAGTTTTGAGTGTAGCTTGGTCGCCGGATGGTCAAATAATTGCTTCAGGGAGTACCGATAAAACTATAAAACTCTGGAGTCGTGAAGGACAATTCATTCAAACTTTGAAAGGACATGGTGATGCAGTCAGAAGTATAGCTTGGTCGCCAGATAGTCAAGCAATCGCCTCTGCAAGTTTGGACACAACCATCATCCTCTGGAGTCGCGACGGGCATATGTTAAGAATAATACTCTATACACATAGTGTAATTACCAGTGTCAGCTTCAGCCATGATGGTCAAACCATTGCCTCTACGAGTACTGACGAGACGGTGAAACTTTGGAGTCGTGAGGGTGTATTATTAAAAACCCTGAAAGGACATAGCAATTGGGTTAACAGCGTTAGTTTTAGCCCTGACGGTCGCACCCTTGCATCTGCGAGTCGGGACAAAACTATCAAACTCTGGCGCTGGGACGATGTGCTAATGCAAAATCCAAAAGCCGATGATTGGGTTACCAGCATCAGTTTTAGCCCTGATGGTAATATGCTTGCATCCGCCAGTTCCGAAAATATAGCGGTTCTCGGTTGAGTGCAGTACATTTTTAACCTCTCTCCAAACCTCTCTCCTCATAGGAGAGAGGCTTTGAGTCTTACTCCACGAACCTCGTAGAGAAGGGGTTGGGGGTTAGGTCTGTATTGGACTCAACTGCAAACCGCTATATCACCCTCTGGCGTCGAGATGGTAGACCTTCGCCCATCCCAATTTTAAAAGGACATCAAGGTCAAGTTTGGGGTGTAAGTTTTAGCCCCAACGGTCAGGCGATCGCTTCGGGTGGTTCCGATAATACAGTGAAGCTGTGGAGTCAGGATGGTAAGCTACTCAACACTTTGAAGGGACATAACGATGCTGTTTTAAGTGTAGCTTGGTCGGCGGATGGTAAAATTATCGCTTCGGCGAATAAAGATACAACCGTAAATCTTTGGAGTCGGGAAGGTAAGCTGCTGAGGACTTTAAAAGGGCATAAAGAAGCAGTAAATTGGGTAAGCTTCAGTCCCGATGGTAAACTTATTGCTTCAGGTAGCGATGACAATACAGTAAAACTGTGGCGACCCAATGGTATACTAATTCACACTTGAAGAGAACATAGCCGTCGGGTATATGGCGTAGCTTGGTCGCCCGACAGTCAGACTATAGCCTCAGCGAGTCTTGATAGCATGGTCAAACTCTGGAACCGAGACGGTAAATTGCTGGGGACTTTGATGGGAGATGGCGACTGGTTTAGAAGCGTCAGTTTTAGCCCTACACTCGTATTTCGGGCAACGCAGAATTAATTTCCACTTCTCGGTCTATTGCGTCACCGTTCCAAAACGGGGAAACGTAGTTTGGTGTTAATATCGTGGTATACAGTCAGTGTTTCCTGATTGACCCGCGCAGCGCTGAATCGCTCTAGGTTTTGTTTTGTTTGGCATTTCCACCTGTGCAGTACGTCCGGGTTGCTGAGTAATTCCGCCAACTTAACTGCTACGGCATGGCTATTTTTCGGTGGCACCAAAATCCCAGCCTGCCCATTATCTAAAGTTTCAGGAATACCGTCTACATCGCTGGCAATAATAGCGCAACCAGCTTCTCGCGCTTCTGTGAGAACTAAACCAAAGGATTCGTGGTGTGATACAAGCACGAAGATATCAGCTGCCAGCATATAGCGTTGCGGTTCTGGTTGGAAGCCTTCAAAATAAATACGATCGCTAAAAGCTGTATTTTTCACTTTTGCCTCGAACATTGAGCGATCGGGACCATCCCCCACCAAATATAGATGGATATCTGCAAAGTCAGCGGCAATTTTGAGGAAACCATCGATTAATTCGCCAATTCCTTTACGTTGATACATTCCGGCGACAGTGACGATCGCTGGGCGATGTAGAGGTAGCGGTTGGTAATCTTTAATGCTTTGATGGCGGGGGCTACCTAATGTGCCGTTGGAAACTACTCGCAATTTTTTTTTAGGTATACCGCGCCGCTGCATAGAATCGGCTACCGCCTGACTAACTGCAATTACGCGATCGGCTAATCCCATCACAATCGCACTACGCTGAAACTCATTGTGTACGGTGGAAATTAAATTATACTCAAAGCCGTGTCTAAAAATCCCTGCTAGCACGACTCCTGTCATCATATGTGCATGGACGATATCTGGCTGAAACTTTTCCACGATCGCCCGATAAAGCCCTACAGCTTGAATAATATTCGGCGCTTTTCTCGACTGATCTAATTGAAAATGCTTGACATTATAACGTGCTAATAATGCTTCATATTGTCCGCCAGCAGATGCCACAGCAACATCGTGATCATCTTTTGCTTGCAAACAAGCTAAGTCTACTGCCACATTCACGATACCGTTACCGATTTCTTGTATGTGATTGCTAAGATGCAATACACGCATTTAAATTTTCTCCACAGCGGTTGCTTGTATAAAATTAATTATTGGCGTTGCTGATTTCCGGTATGAATTTTGTTTCGCGCCAAAGCTAGGCAGGGTGCCCTTGGGGGTTCCCCGGAGTGTGCAGACTGCCTAGCACTTGTAGCAAAAAGTTGATGTTCAGCTTTCGTAAAAAATCTTAATTCATACTAGCTCTTCAGCAACGTCCGATTATTTTTATGTTTTGTGATGCAACCGCCTTTTCTAGGCAAACCTGCAATTTTGCTGCCACTACCCCTACATGGGGTTCCTCCATTACAGACCAATGAGAGCCGGGAATGTAATGGATATCTAATTCTTCAACAATATCTCCCCAGCCAAATTCAGGATCGTATTGTTCGCCTACAGTTTCGTACCGATTCTCATCTTTAGTCCGCAAGAGGGTTATTCGACCTGGGTAAGATTGGAAGATATATGCGTCCAAAGCTTGCATGTTAGCGCTTATGACTTCTAAGTGTTCATCATTTTCAGCTATTTTATATGCAATAAATGATACATAACTTGTGGCATGAAAGAAACGCTTGTATCTCTGTTCGAGATGGTACTTGCCCTGCTGGATCCTGCCCACAACCTTTTGCCAGAGATACGCAGGTCCTAGTTGTAAAAAATTCTTTAAATGCAGGAAAACTCGCATTCTTAAGGGCGATCGCTTGAAATAGCCGGGACGAACAGTATCCATCATCCCTAAAAGACCCACTTTCTCACCTTGCCTGTGGAGTTGCTGTGCCATCTCGTAAACAACAAAACCTCCATAGGACCACCCTACCAGAAAATAAGGACCATTCGGCTGAATAATTTTAATTTCTTTAATATAGTGCGACGCCATGTCTTCAATCCGGGTATAGGGAGGCTGTTTTCCATCTAGCCCTATTGGTTGTAGCCCATAAACTGGTTGGTCTGACCCCAGATGCAGGGCGATATTGCGGTAACACAGAGTTTCTCCACCCAGAGGGTGGATACAGAACAAAGGTGGCTGGGAACCGTTGGGTTGAATTGCTACTAGGGATGACCAAGGAGCAACAGATTTTTCCTCGCCAAGCGGCGCTATTAAAACCTGTTTACCAACTGCTTTTTCTTCTTCACAACCGAGGAGCTTGGCAAGAGCTTCCACTGTACCTGACTGTAAGAGGGTAGCAAGGGGAAGTTTTTTGCCAAATTTCTTCTCTATTTGAGCGAATAAGCTTACGGCTAGCAACGAATGCCCTCCCAAGTCGAAGAAGTTGCTCCTCACGTCAATCGGTTGGATGCCTAAAACTTGTTCCCAAATTTTGGTTAGTTGAAGTTCCAATTCATCTCTAGGAGCTACAAATGTTTTTTCTGGCTCTTGTCTAACGTGTTCCGGTGCTGGTAAGGCGCGACGGTCAATTTTACCGGTTGGCGTTAGGGGAAAAGCTGTGAGCACTACGAAGGCAGAAGGTACCATGTATTCAGGTAACTTCTCTTTTAGGTAGTTTCGTAGTTCTTTAGTAAAAACCGTTTGGCTAATCTCATTTGAGAATGCTTTCGGAACGATATAAGCAACGAGCCGCTGATGACCTGATGCATCATCTCTACCCATGACCACAGTTTGCTTAATGCCAGGATAAAGCGTAATGATTGATTCAATCCCTCCTAACTCAACACGCTTTCCTCTAATCTTTACTTGGTAATCAACGCGACCTACGAATTTTATAGTTCCATCAGGAAGATAGCGAGCTAAGTCCCCAGTCTTGTAGAGGTAGGCTCCTGGGTAATCACTAAAGGGATTAGGAATAAATTTCTGGTCGGTCAAATCGGGACGTTTGAGATAGTCTCGGGCTAGGCTAGGACCACCGATGTACATTTCCCCAATTTCGCCAACAGGTACAGGACACAGATCATCATCTAATAAGTAAATTTGCGTGTTGGCGATCGGTCTGCCGATTGGGACAACTGTTACCTTATCTTCGTATTCATCTGGAATCGGATAAACAGAAACAATACCGGTGGTCTCGGTCTGACCATACATATTAACAAAGCGTACATCCTGCTCAAATTCAAACCGCCATTGTTTCGGGATGTCAGACAATAATGGTTCACTGGCAGATAGGATTAACCGCAGTTGATTATCTAAAAGATTCCTTCTTTGCTTGGATTTCAAATTCGCCAGTACTTCCGTACAGCTTCGCCAGTAAGATGGGACAAGGTCTATAATGCTAACATGATGCCGCTTAATCAGTTCAAACAGTGCCAATGGGTTTTGGATCTGCTCAACAGTTGCCATGACAACAGTAGCTCCACCAGAGAGCGGTATCATTAGCTGCCTGACTGATGAGGAAAATGAGAAGGATGCTGTGTGCAGATAGACATCTTCGCTCTGAAGTTCCAATGCCTTACTCATTGCCTGAACATAGTGATTAATATTCCTATGAGGAATTTGAACCCCTTTAGGCTTACCAGTAGAGCCAGAAGTATAAATCACATAGGCAAGGTTCTGTAGTGTTACCTCACTGTCCGGATTTGCTTCACTTTCTCTAGCAATAGTCTTCCACTCTGTATCAAGACAAACTAGCCGTGAGTCTAACTGGGGAAGTTCGTTGACCAGATGCTTTTGAGTTAGCAGTATTGCTACTTGGGTTTCTTCTACTATAAAAGCAATGCGCTCTTTTGGATAGGCGGGATCTAGAGGAACATAAGCTCCACCAGCCTTGAGAATAGCTAACAATCCAATCACAATCTCTAACGAGCGCTCCATACAGATGCCCACAAGGCTCTCTGAGCCTATCCCCAATTTCTGCAAGTAGTGTGCTAGTTGATTCACCCTGTGATTTAGTTCTTGGTAGGTGAGTTGTTGTTCTACTCTACGAGAAGCCACCCTATGCGCGTCTTCAAACACCACCGCTAGCGCATCAGGTGTGCGCTCCACCTGCTCCTCAAACAACAGATGAATACAATTTTTTTCCATCACTATCTTGTTCTCGTATGCTATAATTATTCGACACGTCCAGAATATTAACTAGCAGCCAAAAAAATGGTACAACGGATGTCCGTCGCAAAGCTCCAGTGTACCTATGGGTACTTCGTCGGGTAGCAGATCCAATAGATGTAGTGGGGGGAGTTTCTCGTTATACTCTTCAACTATTACCGCCACCTTCTCGACTTCCGGCACAGACAGCAGTCGCTCTTGCCATCGCTGCACTAAGCCGGAATCAATTGCTTCCAAATCAATTAAAGCCTGTTCGTCCACCAGCCCTTGGTCAGTGAGTGGCAGGGTAGACACCCGGACATAGGTGTTGGGCATCATCGCAGCAGGCATCCAGGCTCGCAAGTGGGATTGTAGCTGCTCCAATGAGAACGATGCTGCTGAGACGACATAGGCAACTAAATCTCGTCTGGAACTTTGCCCTTCCCGAACTAGTACCACACAGTCGTCAATCAATGGATGGTTTAGCACAGCTGCTTCCACGATTTGCTTATCCATAATACAAGTATTTAATTTTTCCACCTTACTGTGTCAGAATATACACTTAACCGCCAAAATCAGGCAGAAAAATTTCAGTATAAAGCAAATTAAGAATTGGTTAAGTATTTTTTGGTGTCTGATTGTATCCATACGTAACTTAAAATATTAGACAACCTAAGTTAATACACTTTTCTAAAAATTTACGTAATTAATAACTTAACTGCCATTAAGATAAAGATAATATCAAGACAATTGATTGTGTTGCAAAAACAGGCGATGGTATGGTATGACAAAGTAGATAATAACCATCTAGAGAGCGATTTTTTTCTAGAGGAGCAAAACTTGCTAGACCTACATACATATGCAAAAACCACGCGGTAGTAGGGATTGAGGATTTAAATACGTCTGGAATGATGGCAAACCGCAAGCTGGCTGGTGCAGTTGCCGATTCAAATTTCTACGAGTTCAGAAGGCAGATTGAATATAAAGCCCTAAGATATGGTTCATCAATTGTCCTTGTGGATAGATGGTTCCCATCGACGCAATTATGCTCCTGTTGTGGGAATAAGAAACAGATGAACCTATCAGATCGGATCTATTGCTGCGATCAATGTGGATTCACAATAGATAGGGATTTTAATGCTGCCTTGAACCTAGAAAATTATGCGCGGAAGGCTAAGCCGTGCCTGGACACTAACGGATAACCGCTCCCATGCTTTGGGTGAAGTGTCAATTAAACCCGATTGACAGATGTTGTCTAAGGTTTGAATAGCAGAAGTCGGCTCTCAAGAGTTACCGAAGGAAGGCAGAGGTCCTCTGCCTTATTCAACGATAAATATTTATGCCGACCTACTTACCGCTACAGTAGTTATGTTTTGCGTAAGTCCTGTGGCTTTCAAATTTCAAGTCAGAAATGGCGTTACCCCCGTTGCTTAAATCGAGTAGAAAATTAGCATCCTTTTCATCGTTTTGGCACAGTCTTGCCGCGATCGCTCTTATGAAGAGTAAGGAAGTGGGAAAGACAAGAAAGAATTTCATTAATAATTCCTCCTTGTCCCCCTTGTCCCCCACACCCACACCCGTCGTCCTTATCCCCTTATCCCAATCTCACTGCTGATGCGGCAATTGCGGATGTTCTGCGGAGTATTTTGTTACTAACTGAGAAGTTTCCGGATTGTAAAGTCGGAGATAATTCCAGTAGTTGCCCAATACTTGCCGCACGTAATTTTTGGTTTCATCAAAGGGAATCGCTTCCACAAATTCATCTGGATCGTCTTTTGGCAGAGATTGCAACCATTTACTCACGTTACCGGGACCAGCATTATAACTAGCGATCGCTAACAATGAGTTATTTTGATATTGCTGATGGGTATGATCCAAATACCAAGTGCCTAGCATGATGTTTTGGTCGGGATTTTCTAAGTTAATATTTTTGCTGTCCAACTTGATTTGCGGGGCAATCCATTTTGCAGTATCCGGCATCACCTGCATTAAACCCGTAGCACCAGCTATCGATTTAACTTTTGACTCAAATCGCGATTCCTGACGCATCAAAGCAGTTACTAGCAACGGATTTAACTTGCGATCGCTAGACCATTTTTCAATTTCCTTAATATAGGGAAATGGATAACGAGCCTGCCAGTAAATTATCTGTTTGTTGAGAGCTTCATACTCGGCTTTTTCTTCTGGTGTTTCCCTATCTTCCAATTTCGAGATTTTGGCAATCCCAATTAAATTTTCTCCCTTTGCCAACCGCATCAAACCTTCAGTAAATTGTTCTGCTACCGTTGGCTGCATTTTATTCTGAAATTCGGTTTGCCATTGCAACCAAGCATCGCGGTCTTGACCTAACAAATATAATTCTTTGAAAGTATCAGAACCAGCAGTAGGTATCGGACGCTGAAGTTGAACGACTTGCGGGTTCATTTGACGCACGGTGTTAAAATTGCCCACATTCAGCCCTAGAACCGCCGCAGAACGCCATGCATAGTAAGAGTAGGGAAACTGGCTAATTGCATATTCATAAGCTTGTTTGGCTTCCTGAGTTTTGCCCAGTTTCGTTGCCCATTTGCCCACCCAAAAACTTGCTCTCGGAGCCAAAATGCTATCGGGGTTGTTAACGGGAATTGGTTCTGCCCATCTCCACGCAGCTTTGTAATCTTTGGCTTTGGCTTTATCTAGGGCAACTTTCCAGCGATATTCTGCCGCCTCTTCAGTACTTCCATACTTGGTTATGAGTAATTGCCGCGCCGCCGTAGCTCCCTTTTGATCCTGAAGTGCTTCCAGAATTTTGGCTTTTTGTACCAGCGCTTTTCCGGCTTGGTCGGGGAATTTACTGATTACTTGGTCAAGATAAGGTAAGGCGTCTTTACGTGTTTTGGCGATTTCTGCCAGTCGCAGCAACGCAGTGCCGGTTTCTCTGGCATCGGGAAATTCCTTAACTACCGCTTGATATGTAGCTAGTGCTTCTTGATTTTGTCCCTCTATTTGCAATCCCCGTCCCTCGCGGTAGAGGTTGCGGGCTGTGGGGGGTGCTTTGCCATAGGCACTCGCCGCTTTCACAAATTCAGAGTTTTCCCAGTAAGCTGTACCCATAATTTCCCAGTCTTCGGGTTTGAGGGTAGGCTCATTCGCCAGCCGATCCAATATGCCTACGATTCCCATTCCTGGTTGGTCGTAGGCGAATTTTGCCAGCAATAACTTTAATTGTGGCTGTTCGGGATTTTCTTCCAACCGCTTGCGAATAATTTCCCAGGTGAGAGGATTGGAAGGAAATTGCGCGATCGCTATTTCTTGATACTCCGGTACTGAGATCAGATACAGAGCTTTAACAGCAGCAGCTTCTTTCGGATAGCGTTTCAGCACTGTCTGTCTGAGATCCGAAGCTTTGCCTTCCGCGTTCAAGATATCCTGTGCCTGCGCTTGTTTGAGCAAAACATAGGGCGCTAGGAGTGCATAATCTTTCTCCAAACCTTGCAATAACTCAAGTGCTTTTTTTCCGTCCTTTTGGTCAATTAAATCACTCGCTAACAGATAACGAGCGCGATTTCGGTCTAGTGAATTAGACCCCTTGGCAATTGCTTCTAGTTTTGCTGCCCGTTCTTGTGGTGATTGTGACACCAATGGCAACACAACTGATTTGGCAATGCTAGCCTCAGTGATCTTCTCTGGCTGAGATTTACCAGGTTTGAGCCATTGCCCCAAGGATTTACCAATTTCAGGAGCGGACACCATAGCCCCAGCCAATAAGGCACACAGTCCGGCACCCGCAATTATAGAGATTTGCTTTTTCTGTAGCTTCTTCAGCATGGATACCCGCTGAAAATTTCAGATGAATTTCTTGAAACTGTAGCATTACTAGTGTCAGTATTATCAATTTCGACTTTTGGATTTGGAATTTTTCGCAACTAACTTCTAATGAATCAAATTCCATCGACTATTGACAATTAGTTGAAAGTTGCTTCCACTGACGCTCTAGCGCAATTTTGATCCCGTTACATCTATCCAAGTGTATAGTGGACTTATTTCAGTTGAACCGATTTCTAAACGGCAACACGGAAACACTGAATTACAAAGCAGTTATAGGCTAACTACAGAAAAATTCTTAGCTGTATTGAGAAGGCAGCAGCAGCTGTAGGCAGAGGGCACTTATGTAATTTTCATAAATTGCAGGCGCTCTTATTCAACAAGGACACATGCATTTCTCACGTGCGAGACGCCTGCGTGTAGGATGCCCGAAGGGCTGTAGGGCGAAGGCGCTATGGGCGAGAAA
Organism: Heteroscytonema crispum UTEX LB 1556; assembly: GCA_044006015.1. GTDB lineage: Bacteria > Cyanobacteriota > Cyanobacteriia > Cyanobacteriales > Nostocaceae > Heteroscytonema > Heteroscytonema crispum. Next base: position 184,160 of record JBIPDF010000010.1, on the reverse strand, counting down.
AAAATACTCTTATCTTCTTTTATAAATAAATAAATAATGGTGGCTTTAAACTCAATGGCAGAGGGCAAAATAACGTTGTTATTTAAAATAGCTGATGGTTAAAAGTATTGCTTTGACGCACCCACGGCTTGAAGCCGTGGGATTCATGCGTAGAACCGCATGGGTTGCGTCAAGCAACCCCTATCTACTTGGCTAAGGTCTATCCCAAGCCTTGTATTTACTTTTTTCAGGATATTGGCAGCACCATTGAGATCCGCATTAATCTCAAGACCTTGAGCAGTTCTGTAGACTCCGCGCATAACTCGCTTTCCAGATGGTTTGTACCCTTCAGGTTTTTCGCCGAAAACAGGTACATCATCACCATCCAAAAAACTTGCTTTAGAAGTGTAGCTCTCTTCTGTCTCTACATAATTAATGTTGTACAGTTCGCACAACTGTTCTATTCTCTTTTTCAGTTTGGCTGTGGGAATCTGCACAAAGTTCTGATTGTTCCGCTTGCCGATGTTGATACTCTGCTTTTGCTCAGGGTTACAACCAAACACAACAGTTGTCACCTCGTTATTCAGACACCAATTGATGACCTGACGCGCCACTTTGTTAACGGCATCTCTCATGGGCTTTCTGCTTTTAACGCTGTAATTTGATGTAATACCATTTCACGTTAATCGCGATACATATATAGCGGTTCTCGGTTGAATCCAATACACTCAATATTTTCTTGTGGGATAGACCAGATTGCCCGTCCTGGGCGGACAATACGACCCCATCCCACAAAAGTGTATTTCATGCAAGTGAGAACCGCTATATAGCAATTCTCACTGACGTCAAATACAGGGTATCGTAGAAAACATTGCTGTGCCCAAAAGCGTGTATCGCTGTTATAAATCCTTTAGAAACTGCTAGTACCATCTGTACTGTACGGTCTTTACAAAAACATATGTTTGATTAATAAATGAATCAGATTTGCTTAGGTTCAAGTTTCAATTTTGAGCTAATTTAGGAGGACGCCCCTTCAAGCCGATCATCAACTTGAGAGAAAATATTTTTAAGAATGGCGATCGCCCCATAATCCACAAACCCAGGCGACGAGCTACAACCAATGGTAAGAAATTATTAGAAAACATCCGATCTAACAAATCGGTGAAACCTAAAATTGCCAGGTTCTCCCGTTTGCGCCACCGTTCATAGGCTTTGAGAACTTGAATGTCGCCAATATCTTTACCTGCAGCTAGTGCTTCTTGTAAAACTTGCGCCAAAGCAGCTGCATCGCGAATACCTAAATTTAAACCCTGTCCGCCGACGGGATGGCAATTATGTGCCGCATCACCAATTAAAGCTAATCGGTGGAGGGCATAACGATCGCTTTGCATAAGTTGCACCTGAAAAATAAAGCGATCGCCCAATAATTCCAATTTACCCATTTGCGTGCCGTAACGCTTGGTTAATTCAGCCAAAAATTGCTGATCATCCAAAGCGCATAAGGCTTTAGCTTCTTCGTGGGGTGCAGTCCAAACAATCCGGCAGCGGTTCCCCGGCAAAGGTAAAATTGCAAATGGACCGCTAGACCAGAATTTTTCGTAAGCTGTATTGTTGTGGGGTTTTTCTGGTTTGACAAACGCCACAATACAAGATTGCCAGTATTTCCACCCATGAGTTTTAATACCAGCAGCTTGACGAATAGGCGATCGCCCTCCATCTGCAGCCACCAATAATTTGCTACGAATTGTCCGCACTTCGCCGGCGATTTTAATATTAATCGCTACAATTTCCTGCTGGTATTCAGTATTAACTACCTCAGCCGGACATAAATAAGTGACATTCGGACACTCTTGGACAAAATCCCGTAACGGCTGCAATAGCGCGTGGTGTTCCGCCACATAACCTAACTCAGGCGTACCTAAATCCGTCGTTTCAAATTTCACCACATCGGGATAATCGGCATCAGAAAGGCGAACTTGGCAGTATTTAGCGATATTGGGTAGTATTTTGTTCCAAACTCCAATTCCTTGGTAAATTCGTGCCGAAAGCATGTGAACAGCGTAAGCTTGTCCCTTAGCTACCGCCGCAGATTCAACTTTCGCTTCAATTAGCAGCACACTTAACCCGGAATCTTTCAAAGCGCAGGCGAGGGTTAAGCCAATAATCCCACCGCCTACAATTGCCAAATCGTATTCGTATCCCTGCTTTTGCGCCAGTGTTTGGGAGGGAGAAACAGTTTGAGTCAGCTGCGATTGCGCCATTGTTAAGATAAGTTACAGCACTTTAATTCTTATTTTTACGCGATCGGGCGGTGGAGGGCAAGCGGGGGGGAGGGGAGAGGGGGGCAAGGGGGAGAGGGGGGGAGGGGGGGACAAGGGACGACGGGTGTGGGAGACAAACTACTAGTCTGTCAAGAAATTATTGAGGGATAAAGTCGCTTAAGCTTAATCCGTGCATCTGCCGTAGTAAACTGCTGTATATCTAGAGCCGAAGCGATCGCTTGATCTAGAGAACTACTACTAACCACTAACTATTAACAACCAACAACCAACAACCCCTCCGGGGTGACGCTCGTTCCTCGCTACCGCGAAGCGCTCCACCAGTCGCCTGGGTCGGGAAAACGCCACTTGCTGCACTTGGCCAGACCCCAAGTGGAGCAAGTGGCGTGGAAACCACGGCAGTTCCTTCAAGTCGGCGAAGCATGCACGGCAGTCGCTCATGGGGAGCCAGTGCGCTGCCTCACCAACGGACTGCCTCCCCAAGACCGCGCTGGCGAACCAACAATCAACAACCAACAATCAACAACCAACTACCAACAACGACCCTTCGGGAGAACCAGTACTAGGAGGGAAACCAAAAGCGCAGTACGCGCTTCACCAACTACCAACTAACAATTAACAATTAACAATTAACAATTAACAAAAAATAAAAACCCCGCTTTTCCTGATAGCGAGGTTTAATGATATGGAGTAAGTTCAAAGAGCAATAGCAAATATAATTTTTTACAGAAATGCTGCCCTTACAAAGGGTTGCGTTAACTACTTCTTACTTACGAATGTGATGTTACGGGTTTAGCGGCGGCTGAATGTGTCACCTGTGCTTTGGCAATATGAGAATGCCTTTTAGAATGGGCAACTTTCTGGTGACGCATCTGATGTTTTTGATGATGAGTTTTGTCTGTTTTGGCACTAGCAATACGTTGAGTCACAACCGGTGCAGTTTTGGCTTGAGCGGCAGATGAAGCGATGGCTGCAGGGGCAGCAAATACTAAAGCAATGATTAAGGCTTTGGCGAACTTGTTCATTTGAGGTTCCTTGTTTGATTTGAAAATCAACAATTTAACTATCCCAAATGCATGTGTCAGTGTCATGTTATTGATGTGGAGTTTTTGTGTAATTTTTAGCGTTATCAAACAGGTTTTCTATCTCAAAAATTTCCTAGCTTAAACCATAAACAATGCCTTTTTGATATTTTTTAAATATTAATTAATTATTTACTTTTCTTAACAACTTTGTCGGTGAACCACTAGTGGGCGATCGCATTAATGCGTGATGGATTGTATAAGCCAGAAACCGGGTTTGCGGTGTTTTACTTTTATTTATGTTGACCTACTTATACTATTTCTCGCCCGCGCGATGCGCGGCATGGAGCAAGGAAAGCGCAGGCTGGGTACGCGCAACGCCGCGAGTTCACTCAAAGTCGAGTCCGACAAGCGTAACGTTACAGAGAATTGGTATTAACAGCAAGATTGAAAAAAGACTAATAAGTAAAAATACAAAAACCCCACTGTTGATGACAGTGAGGTTCAAGAATTTAAAAGAAGTATTAAAAAATTAATTCACACAATGTTTAACGGTAATATTAACTATCTACTCGCAGGAGCAGTTCGTCTAGCTGCGGGTTTTCTGGAAACAGCTCTGCGAGAGATACGGCGTTTAGTGCTACCAGCACGAACTTTGCGTTTGGCAGTCCTTCTGCGTTTGCCAGCCTTCGTTTTTTCAACATTAGCGGTTTTTCTTCCACCAACAGCAGTTGCAGTCTGAGCAGAAGTAGTATTAGCTTGAACTGCGGGTACAGAAATGGCTACAGGGGCAGCAAGGACTAGAGTCAGAAGTACAGCTTTCGCAAACTTGTTCATTTAAGCCTCTTCATCTCATCTAATATTGAACAATTTAACTATCCCAAAACTATGTGTCAGCGTCATGTTAATTATATGGAGTTTCTGTGTAACTTTTGACAAGACTTAGCACATATATTTCCCTGCAAAAACCTCTTATCATAAACTATAAATAATGTTTTTTTTGAAGTATTTTCGAGATTAATTAATCTTTACTTTTATTCATAGTTTTGTACGTGATTAGTTAGGAAGGGCAATTTTTGATGGGCGGAAGTTTGCAAATCTTAAAAAAGAAGAATTGCTATAAAAATACAAAAAACCCCACTGTTGATGGCAGTGAGGCTGAAGTGTATGGAGTAAGTGTTAAAAAGGTAATTTACAGAATGTTTAATGAAGATATTAACTATTGCTTGGGCGTGGTTGTCGCAGCGGGTGTTGTCGGAGTGGGTGTTGTCGCAGCTGGAGTGTTAGTAACTGATTTATTGGCAACTGGAGAGTTTTTCTTAACGTTGCCGGCTGTGTGCTTGCGAGAATGATGGTGCCGATGTTTATGGGTTTTATCGGCTTTGGCAGTATCAACAGCTTTGCTTGCAACAGTAGTTTTGGCAGCAGGAGCAGTCTTAGCTTGAACGGCGGGTGCAACAATGGTTGCAGGGGCAGTAAGGACTAGAGTCAGAAGTAAAGCAAAGAGCGAACTTGTTCATTTTAGTCTTCTCATCTTTTTAAGCAACCAACAATCAAACTATCTCAAACTCATGTGTCGGTGTTTTGTAATTGATGTGGAGTTTATGTGTAGAGTTTGGCGAACATTAGTATCTAGCTATATAAATATTTGCTTAACTGACATCTTGCACCATCAAAATAGAAGTAAATAAGATTACTAAGCATATATAGATTTGGCGACTGCGTTCACATCACGGGACTATAAGTCCCAGTTTAATAGTGTAAGTCCTCGCTCATGAGGACTGATATTGTGATTGCAGAGTCAAAATTATCACTTTGTATTCGGTAATTCGTGGTTTATGCGTAAAGGTGCAAAATCTAACTTATACCAATTATAGCGGATTTCAACTGTATGAGGTACAGACTACGCGTGTAGAAGCAATTCATGAATTGCTTTCTCCTCAAAGGTGTACGATTATGACTTGCAACTCGCGCTTATCTCAAATCCAACTACACCGGAATGATGTAGGGGAAAGGGAAAAGGGAAAGGGGAAAAGGATTTTATCTGTAGCCACCAAATAGAGAATGGGTATTAATCAATACTGCTATTAATTAACCGTTTTGCCAGTTCAAAGTTAGCGGTAGTTTGACATTATTCCAAGCTTTTGGGATGTCAACTCTCATGATGAAGGATGAAGTATAAACTATGTATACCATTTGGTTTTAAGCATGCTACATTTAAGAAAAGAGCGTTGGATAAAGTTTTTCAGATGTCACGGGTGTTTTCAATTGAAATAACGGAATCGCAAGAAGACCTTAAAAGGCTCCTGGCTCAACAAAAAACTGCAAGCGGTAAAGAAAGATTACAAGCGTTGTATCTTCTAAAAAGTAAACAAGTTGATACTGTGCAGCACTTAAGCGTAATTTTAGGACGCGATCACGTAACTGTACAAAGATGGCTACGCCAATATAGAAATGGAGGACTTGAAGCAATGCTCAAGCGAGGTATCCCTACAGGCAGACCAAAAATTATTCCAGATTGGGTAGTTGAGCAATTAAAGCTTGAACTATCTGAACAAGAAGGTTTTTCTCGCTACGGCGAGGTACAAACAAAGGTTGCGAGCAGGAATTAGGAATTGAAGTTAATTATGTATGATGTAGTTCATAATCTAGTTCATGACAAACTTAAAGCAAAACTTAAGGTGGCACGACCTCGAAGCTACAAGCAAGACCAGGATGAGGTAAAAAGCTTTAAAAAAACTGCCATCTACATTACAATAGCTAATTAATCAGCGGTTAAAACAATCGAATCAATTTCCAATTATCAGATATTGGTGTTAGGACGAAACGCACTTAGGTTTAAAAAGTATTGAGAGAAGAAAACTGACAATTAGAGGAATAAAACCCGTAGGATATCTCCAATGGTCACGGGAAGCTTATTATCTTTATCGAGTCATATAACCACTTACGGGGGCAAGTTTTTTCTACGAATTTTCGCACCGAGACACTGAATGCTTTCAAGAATTTTTCAATCACTTTTCACAACAGTTTCCGCACGATTTACACGTTTGGCAACTGAACAATGGCGCTTTTCATCAAGGCAAATCGTTAAGAATTCCTGAGAATATTATTCTTTTATTTCAACCACCTCATTGTCCAGAAATTAACCCAATTGAAAGATTTTGGGAGCATCTGAAAGAGTTTTTCAAATGGGACTTGTTTACTAGTTTAGATTCACTTAAAGATAAAGTTAATAACATTCTGCGATCGCTGCATAAAGACGTTGTCATTTCCCTGACTTGTTGGGGTTACTTGAAAGATGCCTTATTTGTGGCGCAATTTTAACCAAATGGTATTAAAGACACCATTATTTATTTATGAGGAGGAAAGAAGAAAAGATTTTTTAAGGGGACACGCACTGCGTTCGCCCTACAGCCCTTTGGGCATCCTGGGCGCGGGCGTCTCCCACGTGAAAAGTATCCGGGGAGTGAAACCCCCCGCTCCTGCAATTTATGGGGTTTGCCTTCTGCCACGCTGCTTGCTTCAAGTCGGGAAACCCTTTCAGCAGGTGCTACAAGTCGGCGAAGCCGCCCAACGCACTGGCTCCTCTGCCCATCGATCTTCTGCCTTCTCATCCAGATAGAATAGTTAACAAATGATGCCCACGCTTCTGACTCATGACGCCTTTACAAGATGTAGACAATTTAACACCTCCCGATATCGACCTTGAAGGATACGGCAACCCAGAATTTGAACCTCCAGATCCTCTCGATGAGTTGCCAGGTGAGGTCGAAATGTCGTTGTTCGACCACTTGGAAGAGTTGCGACAGCGGATTTTTTATGCGTTGATTGCCGTAGTTGTGTGTGTAATTGGCTGTTTCCTTGTCGTGAAGCCGATTGTCCAACTGCTAGAAGTGCCGGCGCAGGGAGTAAAATTTCTGCAACTTGCACCGGGAGAATATTTCTTTGTTTCCTTGAAAGTCGCAGGTTACAGCGGCTTGATTCTGTCTAGTCCGTTCATCCTTTATCAGATTATCCAATTTGTTCTGCCAGGGCTGACTCGCCGCGAACGCCGCTTGTTAGCACCAGTGGTATTGGGTTCGGGTGTGCTGTTTGCGGGCGGGTTAGTATTTGGCTACTCGCTGCTTATCCCAGCGGCGTTGAAATTCTTTATTAGCTATGGCGCGGATGTAGTTGAGCAATTATGGTCGATTGACAAATATTTTGAATTTGTTTTGTTGCTTTTATTCACCACTGGGTTAGCATTTCAAGTTCCAATTATTCAACTGGTGCTTGCTTTATTGGGAATTGTTTCTTCAGAAAAAATGATTTCTGGTTGGCGTTTTGTGATTATGGGAGCAGTAGTTTTGGGAGCTATTTTGACACCTTCAACTGACCCGTTTACCCAAAGTTTGTTAGCAGGAGCAGTTTTAGGACTTTATTTTAGTGGAATTGGCTTTGTGAAGTTGATAGGAAAATGACAAAACTTGGGATTTTGGATTTGAGATTTTGCATTTAAAAATAGCGGTTATCGTTAACAATTAATACAAATAATTGTGATGGTGTGGTATTCAATTGAGAACCACTATAGTAAGTTCTAGGGTGCGTAAAGCCGTTTTGGCATACAAGAAAAACGAATACGTCCCAAATCCCTCACAGCTAAGTTAAAGTAAGCATGATTCTCAGCAGTCCTCAGCAACTCAATCACAGCATCAATGGCTAGCTTGTGGCTGAAGTGAATTTCCATCAAACTGCGAGTTGCTGACCATGCAATTGATTTGGCATACTCTATATCTGGAGGAAATTGACCTACCCTTTGCACTAGCTCACATAGGGTATTAATCGCTAGTTGATGACTGTGGTTTGCTTTTAGCAATGCATCAGCTGCTGTCAAACGGTAGCCTTCACATTCAGATGTTTCTAGTATTTGGAAGAGAATTGTTGCAGCAGCTATGTTACTTGGGTCAAATGCCAATAACTTGGCGGCTGCTTGACAACGAATATATTTATCCTCTGTGGTTTCTAGTATTTCAGTAAAAACTGTTATTGCAGCTTTATTACCTGAATCAATTTGCGCCAGATATGCAGCAGCTATAGAGAGAAAATATTTCCTTTGAGGAGCTTTTAGTATTTGCACCAAAGTCTTAATGACAGTTGCATTACTAGGGTCAATTTTCCATAAAACCTTAGCAACATCAAAACAGAAGCGTTGCTGAATTGAAGTATGAAATTCAAAAATTAAAAATCTAAAACTCTTAATCTTTGCGCCAAAGACAGCACCGAACGCCTAAAGGCGAATGGGCATGCAGCGTGAGACTTAATTCATACTTGTAATCACTACAACACTATATATTTATGCTTTTATATTTATCTATACGAAAGCTCTAAACCTAAACAAGCCATTCCGAAGCGCGTTCACCCAAATCTAGAGGAATGCTCACAGCTTTACCCAATCGGGGACGATCGCGCGTTTCTTGAATAAACTTTTGAACCTGTGTTGCGCCACCAAAACCATCAAGATAACTCGCGATGCTATCGAGATGCTCTTGATACTCTACTTCGCTTAAGGGGAAAGAAGCTTGCTCTAAGTATTTCCACATTACTTGCAGAAAGATTTTACCCTGCGTCCGGCGCAACCTAACATCGTAGGAGTATCCCCACTTATCAACCAACAGTTGGCGTAATTCCTGTCCTGTCATAAAATTTTCTCTATTATATTTTACATTTAGTTAATGATGTTAAGTTCCGTAACTCAAGTATGATAGGAATATAAAGAAATGTAATGCTATCAGAAAAGATGTTAGATATATCTTTAAAGAGAGAATTCTGGCATCGTAGTGGACGTTAGCATTTCGGCTCAGACAAGAGTTACTGAAGTCTGGAACTCCAGTCAAAATGCTAAACAAAATACACCAAGAACGCGTAGATTATGGCTCAATTTTCTGAATCAGCGGACGTGCCCGATATGGGGCGGCGTCAATTTATGAATCTCCTCACGTTTGGGACTGTAACCGGAGTTGCTCTGGGAGCATTGTATCCCGTAGTCAAGTACTTTATTCCACCTGCGGCGGCTGGTGCTGGTGGCGGTGTGACGGCAAAAGACGCGCTGGGTAACGATGTTATCGTCAGCAAGTTTCTAGACAGTCATAATGTGGGCGATCGCGTTTTGGTTCAAGGACTCAAGGGCGACCCTACCTATATGGTGGTAGAAAGCAAAGAAGCGATTACCGATTACGGTATTAACGCAGTTTGCACCCACTTAGGTTGTGTCGTTCCCTGGAACGCTGCTGAGAACAAGTTTAAATGTCCTTGTCATGGTTCCCAGTACGACGCTACTGGTAAGGTTGTTAGAGGTCCAGCACCATTATCTTTGGCGCTTTCCCATGCCAATGTACAAGATGACAAAATTGTCATCTCTCCTTGGACAGAAACCGACTTCCGCACCGGCGAAGATCCTTGGTGGGCTTAATTCAGTATTGAGCGCTGAATGTTGAGTGTTGAGTTTTTAGTTTAAAGTCCAAAGTCTAAAGTCCAGAGTGTAAAGAATGATTCTTAACTCTTGACTAATGACTATTAACTAATGACTAATGACCCTTGACTAACGACTAAAAACTTACTTGTTCAGAGAATTGTTGTCCTTATTGAGATGAGAAATGTTTTTGCCCCAGCGAGGTTAACTCGCACTGCTAGAGTGATGACCAAAACATTGCTCATAGCGATCGCTACTGTGACAATTTTCTTCACCAGCGATCTAGCCCTTCCCCAATCTGCTGCAGCTTATCCATTTTGGGCGCAGCAAACCTATCCGGAAACTCCCCGCGAACCGACTGGACGCATTGTATGTGCTAACTGTCACCTAGCAGCGAAGCCTACACAAGTAGAAGTTCCCCAGTCAGTGTTGCCTGATACCGTATTCAAAGCCGTAGTGAAAATTCCCTACGACACTAGCGTGCAGCAGGTGGGTGCAGATGGATCTAAAGTTGGCTTAAACGTCGGTGCAGTACTGATGCTTCCCGAAGGCTTCAAAATTGCTCCTGAAGATCGCATTCCTGAAGAACTTAAGGAAGAAGTCGGCGACGTTTACTTCCAACCCTACACCGAAGACCAAGAAAACGTCCTCATCGTTGGACCCCTACCGGGCGAACAGTATCAGGAAATCGTCTTCCCAGTTTTGTCTCCCAACCCCGCTACCGACAAGAGTATTCACTTTGGTAAATATTCTGTTTACGCAGCTGGTAACCGGGGACGCGGACAAGTTTACCCAACTGGCGAAAAGAGCAATAACACTGTTTATAACGCTTCCGCCACTGGCACAATTAGCAAGATTGCTAAAGAAGAAGACGAAGACGGTAACGTCAAATATGCTATTAGCATCCAAACCGAATCTGGTGATGTAGTAACTGATAAAGTTCCTGTAGGACCAGAACTGATTGTTTCTGAAGGACAAGCAGTGAAGACTGGTGACGCTTTGACCAACAACCCCAACGTCGGTGGTTTCGGTCAAAAAGATACAGAAATCGTGCTGCAAGATGCTAACAGAGTCACATGGATGGTTGCTTTCATCTGTTTGGTAATGTTAGCTCAAATTATGCTTGTGCTGAAGAAGAAACAGGTCGAGAAAGTTCAAGCCGCAGAAATGAATTTCTAAATTCAAAAATTGAATCATCACCTGTGTGACAGGCAAAATGCCTGTCTTTTTTATTGTTTTTCATAGCTTTATGTGTGGCAATTTATAGCAGTTTGTACTCGTATGCAATACAGATTGTAAAGACCTTGCAGTGCAACGTCTTTACAGTAACGTCTTCGTGGAGGGGAAAATCATCTTACCATATAGCATGATTTTCATAAATGTCAAGCGTGGAATACCATACCGCATTTATCGGCTAGCACGTCTCTGCTTTTCGTTACAAACTCGTTATATTTATTTACATAAGGCAACAAAAGTTTAACAGAGGCATTGCGATGACTGTATTGATTTCATTATTCGTTGTGGGTTGGGTAGCGGCTTCTTTATTAGGTACTATGGCTTACTTCCTGGGAGAGCAGAGAAAGCCCATCCACGAGCGCAACTGGCGTTCTGAGTCTTTTGAAAAATTGGCGAAGTCTATCACTGGTTTGGATACAGATTATAGCTCGCGCACTCCTGCTTATGCGATGGATGCCTATGCAAGTAAAACTCTAGCTAAATAAATAATTAAAAATTATAAGAATTCCAAATGAGAGATTGAGGAACGAATGGTTTCTAACCCCTAGCCAAAAGCTGGGGGTTTTCTTTTTGGGGTGCATTTTAGCCTGCAACCAAAGAGCGGAACAATTCACAAAAAACAGTATTATTCTGGAGAACATGAGTAACTAAATTAATATCGATGAAAAAATTTATTTCGGCTGCACTATTAATAGTTTCTTCTGCGTCATTCGCCACGGTTTCTTTAGCTTCAAAAGCAGATGCGCCAGTCCCAGGAGTTAATTTACTCAAACAAAATGCAGTCAAGTCCTTTTTGCAGAAGGCGAACGATCCAAAATCAGCATTCCACAAGAAATTGAAGCAATTCAATCAAGAACACACAGATGGTAGAAATTCCAAAGGTGTGCTACCAAACACTTTGACAGCTAGTAACATTCAAGTTGTATCAATTGCTGGAGATGATACTTTCGGAAGTTACTGCTCAAGCATTGCAAACAAACCGGGACACTCTAAATGTTACAATAGTGTTTCTGAGACTTACTTGATACTTATCCCCTATAAAATGTCAGTTCATAAAGCGACGACCTATGACAGCATCAAATTTGCTGTTAAAGCATCAAAAAAAGCCGAGTGGAAAATGGACGAACATGAAAAACAGTACGATCGCCATGAGTCACTCAATATTGAAGAACCCGCTGAAGTTTCTGTAAAAGTCGGCTCGGAAAACTTATAGCCATCGCTGAAAATAAAGATAGCGATCGCTCAAATTTATTTAAAATCACTAAAGCTCTTTGTTAATCTTACGCCTGATTATTTCCATCTGCGCTTGCATATCGGCTTCTGTCACAGGCATGGGGTAACCTTTAGAGTTAGGATCGCGTTTACTCATCAAAAAACTTAGAGCTTCAATGTCTTCATGGTTTTCAACTACATAAGCTCTCAACTGGTCAAAAGTCATTTGCTCATAATTCGGGTTCATTGACAAAATCCCAAATTCCATTACTCAATACAATAATTTGAAGTTCATCCCCAGGGAGGATGTACACCTGTCCTGTTATTTCGTCAAATCGAAATAAGCGGATGTCTTTGTACAGATTTGACAACATTTGACAAACCCGTACACAGGCTAAGACTTGCTCTGCTGTTGGTAAAATAAGTGTTCTTCACTACTAATATAGCGGTTCTCACTTGCGTCAAATACATTGCGATCTCCGGGACAATTCATGAATTGTCCCTACTGCATATCGTTGTGTATTGCATTCAAGCCAGAAGCGCTATATCAGGTGGGCAATGCCCACCCTACAACTTTGCTTTCATTATCAAGTCCGCCTAATCAAAGGACGCGCGTTCGTGTGCCCCTAAACTTCGCGATTTTAGTCGTACGGTAATTTTTTTGCGCTGCATGCGACGGACAGTTTGCTACTGTCGGGAAACCCGAACTGTGCAACTGTCCTCGTCTTTGCGCCAAACTCCTACAACGGACGATACACTCGATAGTTGATTTCAGGGAATATGTTATCCATATATTCAACCTTTTCCAACCAACCGCTGTCGATTTTGCCAATTTTGATGTCATCGTAGAGCTTATTGAAGCGCAAAAGATGCGATCGCGTCCTTCTCACAGCATAAGGCACCATCGTCCCCGTCCGCATAATAAACGCCCAGTCAGAAGATTGCGCCAACAGCAATTCCCGCGCCGCTTGGTTTAGCGCTTTCCACTCCAACTCATCCGCCGGTTCCCGTACAGAGATTTCAATCATGCGCTCGGCGGCTTTGTGCAAATGTGGGTAAATCCACGCATTCGTTTCGTTCAACCAATACTCGTGAAAACCCTTATAACCCCAGCTTGATTGAGAAGGACGACAAACTTGCTGAGTCGGTTCTGCCCGCAAATAATCAGCCAAATGCGTCATTGCATAAGTTCCTTGGTCATACCATGACTTGCGGAACAGATAATCAATAAACCACGGGCCCTCATACCACCAATGTCCAAATAACTCCGCGTCATAAGGCGAAACGATAATTGGCGGACGCTGCATAATCCCGTGAAGATGTTCAGCTTGTCGTTCGCGATTATACATGAAATTCGCAGCATGTTCCGCAGCCTTTTCTTTAGCCCAGTATGGGTCGTAGAGCGCTTTATCCGATAAACCTAAGCCGCGACCAGTAATTTTATGATATTTAATGCCCGTATTTTTACGTTGACCGTTGGGCATAATATAGGGCTTAATGTATTCATACTCTGCTTCCCAGCCCAAGTCTTTATAAAACTCCCGATATTCTGCCGCACCAGGATAGCCCACTTCAGAAGACCAAACTTGCTGCGAAGATTCATGATCTCGACCAAAGGCAGCAACACCACTTTCTGTAAAAATCGGGGCATAGGTGCCAAAACGGGGGCGGGGGCGGGCGTAAAGGATGCCATGTCCATCAGTAAGGAAATAGCGCAACCCAGCATCAGCTAACATCCGCTCTACGCCTTCAAAATAGGCGCATTCAGGCAACCAAATGCCTCTAGGTGCCTGTCCAAAAGTTTGCTCGTAGTGTTCGCAAGCAACTTGAATTTGCGCCCACACAGATTGCGGATACATTTTCATCAGCGGCAAATAGCCGTGAGTCGCACCGCATGTTATAATTTCCAGGTTGTTTGAGTCTTGAAACTGCTTAAAAGCTGTTACCAAGTCACCCTGATAGCGTTCCCAAATTTCTCGCGTCGTATTAAATTCAGAGGCGTAATGTTCTGCTAAATAGCGCATATGTCCGTTTTGGGCATGATGCTCTACTTCCAGTTCAGCCAATTCTTCTAATTTCCCTAAGTGTTCCTCATAACGTTCTTGCAGCAAAGGGTCACGAAGCATCGACACCAGGGGCGGTGTCATACTCATAGTGATTTTAAAGTCGATACCGTCTCGCTTTAAGCCTTCAAATACTCGCAGTAAAGGGATGTAAGTTTCTGTAATGGCTTCATAAAGCCATTCTTCCTCCAGCACATAATCACTTTCTGGGTGACGAACGAAGGGCAAATGTGCATGAAGTACAAGCGCAACGTAGCCGATAGCCATAATTATTCCGGGGTGATACGTGTAGATGGATTGAAGGTTGGGGGTTTGGCAGAAATTAACAATATTTTAAGACTTTCTTGGAATCGTAACAGGCTTTCGCCAACTCTTCACAATCAATCTTGATGCACATCAGAAATTGTACCCTCTTGGTAAGAGTTAAGAATTAGGAGGCGCCCAGTTAAGAGTTAAGAGGCGCGGAGTAGCCCTGTCCAGGTGGGTCAAAATCCTCAAAAATGATTGCTCTCTAGCCTCTTACCTCTGTGTTCTCTGTCTTGGAAAGCTTTGATGCCTTCTCTTCGCTCTTGCTTCTCTGCGAGAGGCTGCGCCAACGCCTTTCTTGTATGCCCTTGGCTTTACGGCAACCCCTTCTCTTAACGGAGGAAACCGACCCTCAAACTTTCCGCTGTGCCCACCGTTCGCGCAGCGTCTGGGACAGGAGAAGATTTGATGCCTTCTCTTCGCTCTTGCTTCTCTGCGAGAGGCTGCGCCAACGCCTTTCTTGTATGCCCTTGGCTATACGGCAACCCCTTCTCTTAACGGAGGAAACCGACCCTCAAACTTCTCTGTGGCGGTTAAAGAAATAACTTGTCAACCGTTCCAGACACAGAGGGCGCTTTAGAGAAAAAGATATTTTACGAGTCACTCCTGTCGCGGGCTAAAATTAGGAGTTTGGAGTTAAGAGCCGCCCAGTTAAAACTCAAAAGTCTTTATTCTTCGCTTTCGCGATACAACTCCTGCAACTCTTGTAGCTGAGTTCGTCGGGAACTACGGCGATACTTTTTGCTTTCTAGCTTTGGTTCGTACTGATTCTGCCCTTTGCCTTTGTTTTTGACCTTTAGGGTAGATTCCGGGTCGGCTTGTTGATTAAGATGAGTTTGCCGATCGCTCGCTTGTTCTAAAAACTCTAAATAATGCTCGTAACGTTCCCAATCTCCCCGCACGGCACACTCCGGCTCGTCTCGATGCAAACAATCACTAAACCGACAGCTAGCAACCGCCAGTCTTCTTCGTGCTTCCGGGAAATAATATACTAATTCTTCTGGGGCACAATCAAGATCCGGCTGATTAAAACCCGGAGTATCCGCCAATAATCCACCGTTGGGCAATTCAAATAATTCTACATGACGAGTGGTGTGACGACCGCGAGCTAATTTACCAGAAACCTCGCCCACTCGCAACTTCGCATTCGGAATCAGTTGATTGATCAGACTGGACTTGCCGACACCTGAAGGACCCGCAAGCACAGTAATTTTATCTTGTAACTGACAAGCTAATTTATCGGTATTTATATTATTGTTAACGCTGATAAATACTGGTTGGTAGCCCCACTTATCAAGGCGCGAGCTAATTTCCAACTGTTGTTCAGGTGAAACCAAATCGCTTTTATTCAGGCATAAAATCACATTTACACCAGTAGATTCAGCCTTAATCAGAAAGCGGCTGAGTTGGTAAGGTTCCAAAGGCGGATCGGCGACAGCGAAAACCAACAGAATTTGATTCACATTAGCGATCGCCGGACGATCCAATAAAGATTGACGCGGTAAAACATCAGCGATCGCGCCTCGTCCGCCAGCCCAATCTGGTTCTGAGACAATTACGCGATCGCCCACCATCACCTGTTGCCCAATTTTCTTCAACCGCGTTCGGCGCGTGCAGAGGAGGAGGGGGGGAGAGGGAGAGGGGGAGATGGGGGGCAAGGAGTCCCCACTCAGTGGGGTTGGGGGGCAAGGGGGAGATGGGGAGATGGGGGGAGACAAGGGAGAGGGGGGAGATAAGGGAACTGTCTCTTCCTTGTCCCCCTTGTCCCCCACACCCGTCGCCCACACCCGTCGCCCACACCCGTCGCCCTTGTCTCCTAAATCCAGCTGTACTTGGTAAAAATTAGCTTGCACGGCTAGCACCGTACCAACTAACTGCCCAGTGTTAGAAATTACTTCCCCTTTCATTGGGCAGCCACGGGACGGCGTACTAATAGAGAAAAATAGCCAGAACAGTCTGTAATTTTTTCTACCTGATAGCCAGACATTGTCAAACTATCAGGCACCTGCTCAATAGGCTCTCCGGAGTCCAACCAAACTTCTAGCAAACCTCCCGGCTTCATTTGCTCCAGACGGAGTTTCGTCCTGACAAAATTGATCGGGCAAGGGGTGCCCCGCAAGTCGAGTTGAGCATCGGGAGTTAAAAGGGAGGATACAGTCATTACTTAAATAGATTTCCCAAGAATCCTTCTAGACCACCTTTACCAGTGCGGTCTCCCTTAATTTTAGCCAGCTTCTCGAGCAATTCTCGTTCATCTGGAGTCACCTTGGTAGGAATATCAATTAACACTGTCAGCATATGGTCGCCCCGACTGACAGGATTTCCCAAACGCGGTACGCCGCGATTTTCCAACTTCATCACAGTATTTGGCTGCGTTCCAGCTGGAATAATCAGTTCCACTGGTCCATCTACCGTATTTACCTCCAAGCGACAACCTAAAATCGCCTGAAGATAGCTAACTTTAATTTCCGACAGAACATTAATTCCGTCCCGCTGGAATTCTTCGTCTTCATTTACGAACAAATAAACGTATAAATCTCCAGGAGGACCGCCGCGTTGACCTGCATCTCCTTCTTGTGAGATTCGCAAGCGGGTACCATTATCAACCCCAGCCGGAATGGTAATTTTCAGTTTCTTCGTTACTTGATTTGTACCCTTGCCATCACATGCGTCGCATTTGTCTTCAATTACCATCCCCGTACCGTTACAGGTAGGACAAGTAGAAACTTGGGTGAAACTGCCAAAAGGAGTTCTCGTGACGCGGCGAACTTGTCCCGAACCCTGACAAGTCGAACAAGTCCGGGGACGAGTTCCTGGTTTAGCACCAGATCCAGTACAGACTTCACAAGTTTCTAAATGAGAAATGCGAATTTCTTTCTCACCGCCAAATACCGCTTCTCGAAAGTCCAACTTCAGGTCAAGCCGCAGGTCATCACCTCGCACCGGTCCGCTGCGCCGTCTTTGCTGCGTGGGACCACCCATACCGCCAGCAAAGCCACTGAAAATGCTTTCAAAGATATCGGCAAAGCCACCCATGTCGCCAACATCTTGGAAGCCACTAGCACCAGCCCCTGACACACCTTGTTCGCCAAAGCGGTTGTAACGTTCTCGTGTTTCCGGTTCGGAAAGCACTTCATAAGCGCGGTTAATTTCCTTAAACCGCTCTTCCGCTCCCGATTCTTTGTTCACGTCTGGGTGATACTTCCGGGCTAAGCGGCGGTAGGCTTGTTTGATTTCTTCTTTGTCGGCGTCACGAGAGACACCCAGAATTTCATAATAGTCGCGGGCCATATAGCAAAGGTAAAAGTTAGAAGTAAGAAAGCAGAAGGCAGAAGTAAGAAGGCAGAAGGCAGCGGGAGATGAAGTTAAATTTTGTGAATAATTGATTTTACCTTTTACCTTTTACAAAAATCACCAGTAAATATTTAAGCAATAGGTGCTTTACTTGTGGGAAACGGCAAAAGCTACCGAAGTTTTGAGCGTCGCAGACCGTCGCCCAGACTTCTCACCGCCGAGTCGCTGTCTCTTTTACAATTGTGCTACCTAGGTGGGAAAAACTTTGCCCATCAGCTAGAGGTGCTAGCCGCACCAACAGGTGTGGAAAACCCTCCATATGCATTTGAATGTATCTGTAATGGGACACAGTGTAGCCCACGGCAATTCGCTTCTACAATCTAACAAACCCTTGGGGTATAACACCAGGTTTGACATTGGTCAGAAATTCTGGATGCTCTCGAAATTAGTTAGTGGTTGGTGAAGGGGCGCGGGCGCGAAGCTCACCGGGGGGAATCTTCCCGACTGCAGACGCAAGCGCCCCTTCACCACCAACCAACAACCAACAACCAACAACTTGTTAATCTATTGCCTCGTAATCAGCCTGTACTGTATTTTCGTCTTCAAAATCAAAGTTGAATTGTGGTGTGGCTAATGCATTTATTCGTTGTTCCAGTCCTGGGGTAAAGGAACTGTTTAAACCGCCGCCACCTTCATCTGTTTGAATATTTGCGCCGTTGTTAGCTCGGCTGTAAACTTCTGCACCAATGGAAAATAGAGCTTGTTGGAAGTCATCTAAGCGCTGTTTAAATTCTTGTACCGAAATATTCGGATCGTTCATCGCTGCTTGAAGCAGTAAGGCTTTTTCGGTTACCAAGGTTTTTATCTGTTCGCCGATTAAATCACCGTTATCTTTTAAGGTTGATTCGTAACTAAATAACAGACTATCCGCTTGGTTTTTGAGTTCAACCAGTTGTACGCGTCTTTTGTCTTCTTCGGCAAATATTTCGGCTTCTTGCCGCATTTTTTCGACTTCGTTGGTACTCAAACCACCTGTATTAGTAATCCGAACGCTTTGCTCTCTACCTGTGCCTTTGTCTTGTGCGGCAACTTTCAGGATGCCGTTAACATCAATCTCAAAAGATACTTCAATTTGAGGCACGCCACGAGGAGCTGGGGGAACTCCTGTAAGCAGGAATTTACCGAGGCTCTTATTATCTCGCGCCATTGCCCGTTCGCCTTGGAGGACGTGAATTTCCACCGAGGTTTGTCCGTCAACTGCGGTAGAAAATACTTGAGATTTGCTGGTGGGAATTGTGGTGTTGCGTTCGATGATTTTGGTGAACACTTCGCCTAATGTTTCGATTCCCAAAGAGAGGGGAGTGACATCCAATAAAAGTAAATTATCGACTTCACCACCTAACACCCCAGCTTGAATAGCTGCTCCCAATGCTACTGCTTCGTCAGGGTTAATAGAGCGATCGGGGGCTTTGCCATTGAAAAACTTAACTAGAGCATTTTGGACTGCGGGAATTCGCGTAGAACCGCCTACCAAAATAATCTTATCTATATCCTGTGGTTTCAGGTCGGCGTCTTTCAACGCTTGAATCATCGGTTCTATGGTAGCTTCGATTAAATTACTCGCCAGTTCTTCAAATTTAGAGCGGGTGAGTTCCATTTCTAAATGCTTGGGACCTATATCATCGGCGGTGATAAATGGCAAGTTGATTGAGGTACTTCCCATACTGGAAAGTTCAATTTTTGCCTTTTCTGCAGCTTCCCGCAGGCGTTGCAAAGCCATCTTGTCTTGGGAAAGGTCAAGTTTTTCTTGTTGCTGGAAGTTTTCCATCATCCAGCGCGCTATACAGTTATCAAAGTCATCTCCACCCAGTTGATTGTTGCCACTAGTAGCTTTCACTTCAAACACTCCATCCCCAAGTTGCAGGATGGATACGTCGAAAGTACCGCCGCCCAAGTCAAATACAAGAATTAGTTGTTCTTCGTCTTGCTTGTCCAACCCGAAAGCTAAAGCCGCTGCGGTTGGCTCGTTAATAATTCGCAACACTTCTAGACCGGCAATGGTGCCGGCGTCTTTAGTGGCTTGTCTTTGGGCATCGGTGAAATAAGCTGGTACGGTAATTACTGCCTGAGTCACAGGTTCGCCCAAGAAATTTTCCGCATCCTGCTTTAACTTCTGCAGAATCATCGCAGAAATTTCTTGCGGTGTGTAGTTACGTCCGCGAATTTGGACATCAACGGTATCGTCTCGACCTTTGACACAGCCATAGGGTAAGCGATCGCGTTCTGTTTCGGTGTCTTCCCAACGACGACCAATAAATCTCTTGATACTGTAGATTGTATTTTCGGCATTAGTTACAGCTTGCCGCTTTGCCAACTGACCGACTAAGCGCTCGCCACCTTTGCCAAAACCCACAATACTAGGGGTGGTTCGTCCACCTTCTGAATTGGCGATGACAATCGCTTGACCACCTTCCAAGACCGCGACGCAACTATTGGTAGTGCCTAAGTCGATCCCAATAACTTTTCCCATAAATATCGGTATTTTTACTGAGTACTTATCTTTTGAAGTTTGAGCGGCTGCTAAAAAGACCGGGCAAAGGCTGACGTTACAGACGCAAGGGACACTTACTTAGACGGGGATTTTCCCGCACCGCAGTGTCATTTTTGAGAGCGGCTTTTGGTCAGAACTCGGGACTTTAGAAGCCGTGCAAAACTTCGGGCGTGATGTTTCGCGGACTAGAAGCGGCTACGAACTCTTGCAGCGGACAGTTGCTGGCGGCGATAGCCGTTAATAGCACTGTCCTCAATGAGTTATGCGATGCTCGCCTTTGCTAGAACATCGACAATCAACGCTCAGTGAGGCGAGCTGCTACAGCTTAACTGTCTGCACTAGGAGACTGATTTTCTGGTTCTGGTAGCGTGTCTTCCTTTGGAGCAGCCACTTTCACCATTGCATGACGTAGCACGCGATCGCCCAAATAATATCCGCGTACTAACTCTTCTAACACTGTTCCTTCAGGATATTCATCCGTAGGTTCGCGCATAACTGCTTCATGCAAGTTAGGATCGAATTCTTGACCTTCAGGGCGCATCGGTGATACTCCCAAGCGCTTCAAAGAATCTACCAATTGCTTGTAAACGCTTTGGTAGCTTTTATGAATGCCCATTTCCCCGTCAGTTTGGGGTTTAAGTTGCGATCGCGCCCGCTCAAAATTATCAACTACTGGCAGTAATTCCGTAATCGTGTTTCGCTTCACCAGGGCATCTAGGTCTTCTTTTTCTTTGGAAGTGCGTTTGCGGTAATTTTCAAAATCTGCTGCAATCCGCATATATTGAGTGTTGCGCTCTTCTAACTGCACTTTTAGAGACTCGATTTGTCTAGTCATTTCTGCTAGGGCTGCTGTATCAGGTGCAGTCTGGGAAGTTCCTGCAACACCATTTTCTTGTGCGGCTGTTGCATCTCCCGATATGTTACTTGTGGCTGTCACTTGCTCAGTCATTTCGCTGCCAGATTCGTTAATGTTCATTTGGGCTGGGGAGTCGCTCATCATAAAACCTCGCTCTTAAGTGTGGAAAAGAAAGTGTCTTTAGACTAGGAAGGAAACACGACTCAAGGGACGGTTATCCCCGTGAAAGAGGCTAGTTTTTAATGGAGATAATCCCAGGAACTAGCAAACCCGTTTAAGTTCCCTCGACCACCTAACCCAAGATGTCTTGGCTTTACCCAACGACTGAACAAACAGTCTTACAGTATGTCCGAACTGGGGAAGTATTCGGAAGTGTTTACCGTGGTTAGGCTCAATGGTCTATTCACTACTACGCAAGATTGGTTTCTTGCAATCCCCAAAGGCTTTAGCCAGGGGTCAGTGAATCCAGAAGCTATATAAGGCAGTTTATTACCTCAGATTGCAAGCGTTAAATATAAGGCAAACAGCGAGAACTTAAAAAACGCGATGCCTAAAGCTAGCAGATTCCCGCTCTTGTGCGTTAAAGTGCCTGCTCGAAAGTTTTGCGCTCAGAAAATCTGACCGCTGAAAGTGCCGTTCGCAGCTTGCAAATAAGGCATATTCGCTCTTAGACATTTTTCTGGAACTGATGTCATACCCTAACAGGATTTTAGATTTTGCGAAAAGTTTGAGCGGAGGTTTCCTCCGATCAAAGCTTTTCAAGACGGATTTTGGATTGTGGAGTCGCGTCTATATAGTCGTTTCAACAATCCAGTTGTCGCATTCTTTTTCCAAATTGGTATCACCGTCCTCTATTGTGACAAATGTTGAACATGTTAGCGTAACTGCCTTGAGGACGGTTTTCCGTAGACTGGGGATTGGAGAAGAGGGCAGGTGGGTACTGGGAAATAATTTAGGATTTAGGCAACGCCGAAAAAATTTCAGGTATTTCAAACTTTAAAAATCCCCCCAACCCCCTTTTTAAAGCGAGCTTTCCCAATGCCCAGTGCCCTAAGCAGTCAATTTTTTCACTACGTCAGAAGAGAAAAATTAACCATTGACCATTAGCGGAAAGCCCGAAATAATGGGCGTTAGCATTTGCCTGACTTAGAGCAGTTTTCATTTATTTGAACCACATCTGTCGTAGGGAACATTGCTGTGCCCCTACAACCTGGTCTATTTACCTGAAAATAGCTGTAAAAAAAGCTTTTAGCACAAAAAAATTTTTGACTTCAATTTACTAAGTGTAGATGACAATTCTGTTCTTCAGCTTGGGAATACTGTAACTAGAGGTTTCCGCTACTTATTGCTCATTTATGACTTACTCGTCGTCACCGCAAAGGCGCAGTACCGCTCTAACTACAAGGACGGAGTTTTCCCCCTTCGGCAACAAGCTAGTGCAATCTGGCTATGTCAACAGCGAACAGATGAGGCAAGCGCTGATTGAAAGCCGAAAGTCTGGCAGACCGTTGACGGAAGTGCTCCAATCAATGACTGGGCAACAATTATCACCTGAGTTGCTCAGACTATACAAGAAACAGCAGTTATTTGAACTTAAAATACTCTACGGTGTTGAATCCCTCGATCCGGAAGTCAGCCAAATTGGCAACACTACGGTCGGGAATCTAATTGATACTCTTATCCCGGTAGATATATGTCGTCGCCATCGCTTGGTGCCACTAGCAAAAAATGACGACCAAACCCCGCCCTCGGTTTTAGTGGCAATGGTCGATCCGGATAACTTGGAGGCGTCGGATGACCTCAACCGCATCTTGCGCCCACAAGGCTTGGCGTTACAGCGTCTGGTGATTACCCAGCAAGACTACCAGCAGATCATCAACCAATATTTAGATGAGCTGGCTGTCAAGCAAAAGCACCTGGAACAAGAAAAGTTTACAGATATCAATCAAGATTTAGAAAATCTCGGAAATCTTGATATACAAGATGCCCCCAATGATATGCAAGCCGATCTGGGGGCGGCGATGAAGGGGGCGGAAGATGCTCCAGTCATCAACCTTGTCAACAGAATCCTTGCCAAAGCTTTGCATGAAAAAGTTTCTGATATTCATATCGAACCGCAAGAAGAAAACTTACGCATTCGCTTTCGTAAGGATGGAGTGTTGCGTGAGGCTTTCGACCCTTTGCCGAAAAAAATCATCCCGGCAGTTACAGCCCGCTTTAAAATCATCTCTAACTTAGATATTGCCGAACGTCGTCTACCGCAAGACGGACGTATCCGGCGGATGTTTGAGGGGCGTAAAGTTGACTTCCGGGTTAATACTTTGCCCAGTCGCTACGGGGAAAAAGTAGTGCTGCGGATTTTGGATAACTCCGCAACGCAACTGGGATTGGATAAATTAATTACCGATCGGTCGACTTTGCAGATTGTCCAAGAAATGGTCAGCCGTCCCTTTGGTTTGATTTTGGTGACCGGACCAACGGGTTCTGGTAAAACAACGTCGCTGTATTCGGCACTGTCAGAACGAAACGACCCCGGAATCAATATCAGTACGGTAGAAGACCCGATTGAGTACAGTTTGCCGGGGATTACTCAAGTACAGGTGATTCGGGAAAAAGGGCTGGATTTTGCTACCGCTTTGCGAGCTTTTTTGCGACAAGATCCGGATGTATTGCTGGTGGGTGAAACGCGGGACAAAGAAACAGCTAAAACAGCGATTGAAGCAGCCTTGACAGGTCACTTAGTATTAACCACCTTACACACTAATGATGCTCCAGGAGCGATCGCTCGTTTGGGAGAAATGGGCATTGAACCTTTCATGGTTTCCAGTTCCCTAATTGGCGTCTTGGCACAGCGTTTGGTGCGCCGCGTCTGTGTCGATTGTCGCATTCCCTATACTCCCACAACCGAAGAACTGGCTCGCTATGGTCTGTCAGCTTCCCAAGATGTAGGAGTCACCTTCTACAAAGCCTATACCCTGTCCGCAGAACAACTTGCTCAAGCCAAAGGCAAAGGTGACGTTTGCCCAACTTGTAATGGTATTGGCTACAAAGGACGTTGCGGTGTTTATGAGGTAATGCGAGTCACCGAAAACCTGCAAACTCTAATCAACGAAGAAGCGCCAACCGATCGCATTAAAGAAGTGGCGGTAGAAGAAGGCATGAAAACCTTGCTGTCTTACAGCTTGGATTTAGTCTATCAAGGACAAACCACTTTAGAAGAAGTAGAACGGGTGACTTTTACTGATACGGGTTTGGAAGCCGAATTGAAAGCTAAACGCAAGAGCGGTCTAACCTGCCGAACTTGTAGTGCGGAATTAAAACCAGAATGGTTGGACTGTCCCTACTGCATGACGCCTCGTTTTCAAGATTAGTTAGTGGTTAGTGGTTAGTAGGCACGTGGTTAGTAGGCGCGTAGTTAGTGGTCAAACAATATCAGCTAACAACTATCAACCATCAACTAACAACTATCAACTATCAACTATCAACTATCAACTAATAAATAACAATTAAAAACAGGAAGTATAACAATGGATTTGATGATTGAAGACTTAATGGAACAAATGATTGAAATGGGTGGTTCGGATCTACATTTATCTGCTGGTTTGCCTCCCTACTTCCGCATTAGTGGCAAGCTCACCCCCATTGGCGACCAAGTATTAACTGTAGATCAGTGCCAACGACTAATTTTTAGCATGCTCAACAATACCCAACGCAAAACTCTAGAACAAACTTGGGAATTAGATTGTTCTTATGGTGTGAAGGGTTTAGCTCGCTTCCGGGTCAACGTTTATAAAGAGCGTGGTGCTTACGCTGCTTGTTTGCGGGCGTTAAGTTCTAAAATTCCTAACTTTGAAAAATTAGGTTTGCCAGATATAGTTCGGGAAATGTCAGAAAAACCCAGAGGTTTAATTTTAGTGACAGGACCAACAGGTTCTGGTAAAACAACAACGCTAGCGGCGATGATTGACTTGATTAACCGCACCAGGGCAGAGCATATTTTAACAGTAGAAGACCCGATTGAATTTGTTTACGAACCTATTAAAAGTTTGGTTCACCAGCGGCAACTTAATGAAGATACAAAGAGCTTTGCTAATGCTTTGAAAGCAGCTTTGCGGGAAGACCCAGATATTATTCTGGTAGGGGAAATGCGGGACTTGGAAACAATTTCTTTGGCTATTTCTGCCGCAGAAACTGGTCACTTGGTATTTGGCACTTTGCACACCAGTTCCGCAGCGCAAACTGTTGACCGGATTATCGACGTTTTTCCTCATGAAAGACAAACTCAAGTGCGGGTGCAGTTATCTAACTCTTTGGTGGCGGTGTTTAGCCAAACATTGGTACCAAAGAAAAATCCCAAACCGGGCGAATATGGTCGGGTAATGGCACAAGAAATTATGATTGTGACTCCTGCTATTTCCAACTTGATTCGCGAAGGAAAAACATCTCAAATTTACTCGGCTATTCAAACAGGCGGTAAATTGGGGATGCAAACTTTGGAGAAGGTTTTAGCTGATTTTTACAAAGCTGGAACTATCTCTTTTGAAGCGGCGATGTCTAAAACTTCTAAGCCAGATGAAATTCAGCGTCTAATTGGTGGTGCGCCGCCAGCAGGTGCAAAACCCACTGGGGCAGTGAAAGCGCATTAAAAGGACTGGTTAATAGTTAATGGTTGGTGGTTGGTGGTTGGTGGTTGGTGGTGAAGGGGCGCGAAGTCTGCAGTCGGGAAGATTCCCTCCGGTGAGCTTCGCGCCCTTGGTAGGGTTTCCCGACCCAGGCGACTGGTGAACCCCTCTGGGGTTGGTGGTTGGTGGTGAAGCGCGTACTGCGGGAGAGTAACACTCCTAGTACTGGTTCTCCCGTTGGGTTCGGCGCTGTTGGTTAGTGGTTAGTGGTTAGTGGTTAGTAGTTAATTGCTGAGTCACAAAGTACCAACTACCAACTACCAACTACCAACTACCAACTACCAACTATCAACTATCAACTACCAACTACCAACTACCAACTACCAACTCCCAACCCCCAACCCCCAACTCCCAACTACCAACTCCCAACTCCCAACTCCCAACTACGCGCCTACCAACTCTTACCTAATTTGAAATTTGAATTTATTAATCCATGCCAACCTTTGTCGCCCGTGTTCGGGACTCCCAAGGAAAATCCAGAACAGAAAAAGTTGTTGCGGAATCTGTAGCGCAAGCTCGTACTAATCTCAAACAACAGGGTTTTGTTGTTCAAGATTTGAAGGAGTCTCAAGGCTTTAACTTTGATTTGACCAAATTCCAAAACTCACTTACTAAGGTTTCTGTTAAGGATAAAGCTGTATTTTCCCGTCAATTTGCCGCTTTGATAAACGCAGGCGTGGCTATTGTTAGAAGTTTGGGGGTGCTGTCAGAACAGTGTAGCAATCCTAAACTCAAAGCAGCCCTGATGGATATTAGTGCTGATGTCCAAAGCGGTATGAATCTTTCTGAGGCAATGCGTAAGCATCCCCAGTGCTTTGACGGTTTGTATGTCAGTATGGTTCAAGCTGGGGAAGTAGGCGGTGTTTTGGACGAAGTAATGAACCGTTTAGCCAAGTTGTTAGAAGATGTTGCTCGATTACAAAACCAAATTAAGGCAGCGCTGTCTTATCCAGGTGTGGTGGGTTTTTTAGCAATCACTATCTTTGTGGGGATGACAGTTTTTCTCATCCCAATTTTTGCTGGCATTTTCAAAGAAATTGGCACTGAATTGCCTCCTTTAACGCAATTCTTAATGGATTGTAGTGAAATTTTGAGAAGCTGGCGGATTTTTGTGCTTATTGGTGTTTGCATAGGAGCGGGTATTGCCTATAAGCAGTACTACAAAACTGCTGCCGGTCGCCAAACTATCGATCGCTTTTCTCTAAAGATGCCTTTATTTGGTGACTTGATCCAAAAATCTTCGGTTGCTCGCTTTAGCCGCACGTTCGGCGCTTTGACTCGTTCGGGTGTGCCAATTCTTACTTCCCTGGAAATTGTGCGTGATACCTCAGGTAACCAAGTAGTTGCCAATGCCATTGATGCGGCGCGTGCAGAAATTCAACAAGGAGGCATGATTAGTATTGCTTTGCAAAAAGATAAAGTTTTTCCGCCAATGGCAATTCAAATGATTAGCATCGGTGAGGAAACTGGGGAATTAGATGGCATGTTGATGAAAATTGCCGATTTCTATGAAGATGAAGTTGAACAGGCAGTAAAAGCACTAACCAGTGTTTTGGAACCGCTGATGATTGTGGTTCTGGGGGGGATGGTTGGTACGATTTTGCTAGCGATGTACCTACCTCTGTTTAAGGTCTTTGAAAAACTGGGCTAGCATGAAGGAAAAGTTATGAGTTATCAGTTATGAGTTATGAGTTATCAGTTAGAAATTTTAAATAAACTCATAATTCCTAACTCCTAACTCCTAACTCCTAACTCCTAACTCCTAACTCCTAACTCCTAACTCCTAACTTTAAAGTATGCCTGTGCAACAATCTCACTACGAAGCTAGCTTGGCAGAGTATAGCAATCATTTGGCAGCGATCGCTCTATTGAAGCAATACCGTCCCTATCTGGAAATGATTCCCAGTCTGCGCCGTCCAGATGAAAGTGTTATTACTATTCCTTTACCAATTGTCCGCCTGCGTAACTCCGCAGCCGCTGAGGCAAATCGTCTACCCTGCGATTTGGCAATTTTAATGTGCGATCCAGAGTGGAAAATTAAAACTGGAGCGGAAATTTTGGTCTTTATTCATCGTCAGAGCGAAGATTTTTCGGAATTTTTGGGACGCTGGCGACAAACTCAAGTTTGGCTGGATAAAGATTATGAATGGCTTATGCCGAAGCGCCACAGCCATATTTTGAGTGAGGGAACTAATACTGTTTATCCTCTGTTTGTGGTTTTCGGTGAGACACCAGAACGCATCAAGCGCGGTCTTGTAGGAGCCGATTTACCATTTGTAATTCAAGCACCAGATTCGCTATTGGATGAAAATGCAATTGATGTTTTCTCTCCAGAAATTCCCCCAGCTTAGTGAGTTATGAGTTATGAGTTATGAGTTATGAGTTATGAATTAAAAGAAATAGCTGATAATTTATAACTTTTCTTTTCATGTGGGTGAAAATAGATTTTTTTGCGATCGCTCATATTAACTTTCGTTTTGAAAAAGTGTGCGATCGGGCGAATAAATTCTGACTCAATCCAACATTACATTATGGGCGTGTTGCATTTTCTTTAAGGTCAACAGACCATTTATTTTATGTAAGCTGTCGCGCACATAACTTGCACTATTCGGGCGGGCAAATCGGCCCAAGACCAGTCGCCTGGATCAAATGCCACATGCGGGACTCGCCCTTAACCCACAAGGACGCAGTGGTTCCTCTACTTTCTCGCTGGCTCGCCCACAAGAATTTGATTGAATTATGGTGTGCAAATTAAAAAATTTTTTCGATGTATTTGCCTGAAATTGGGTAAATATACGGCAACTGTCCGTATAATAACTAGTTATCTTTTAATTTAGAGGCATCCCATAGGTCTTTACCGCCAGTGTTCAGGCAGATGTCCGCCCCAGAATGTTCTTAAAGTAATTTGAGAACTGTTTGAGTGGCACTTTAAATGCCTCCTCGTTGTGGAGCCTTGTCTTGTTCATAAGGCTTGAGCAAGTGTCTCAAAGCAGCCAATATCGCTTAAGCAAAAGATAATCGTAGTGAGGAATGCCATGCCTATTTTGTTAACCACACTTTACACGCCCTGCAAGGCTGAGCGTGCCCAAGAATTTTTAACTTGTCTTGAGAGAAATCTTGCACATCCCGAAATTGAGGCAGTGAAACTTTTTTTAGAAATCAAAGATCAAGACGCAGGCTATGGTTACTTAGATGGATTTTTCCACGACAAGTTAGAAATTATTCCTGTATATCACCGTTCGACCTACGCTGAGTTGATCGAAGTGGCGAATAGCTGGGGAAGCGATCGGGTAGCTATTATTGTCAATGGTGATATTTATTTCGACGAAAACAGTGCCTTAGAACGGTCCGCAGACATTACTAATGGCGAATTTTGGACGCTATCCCGATATGAACCCACTCCGGATGGTGGCTGGAAACTTTTTCATATTGCTACGGCTGGCGCACACGACTGTTGGATTTTTAGAACACCACTACCAGCGTTTAAGAATAATTACCAACTCGGTATTCAAGGCTGCGATTTATTCTTGGCTCAACGGGCAATTGAGGCAGGCTTTAAAGTGTTAAATCCTTGCCTCACGATTTGTCCCCGACACTTACATCAAGTAGCGGGAGTACGCAATCATAAATTAGACCCCATTCGCAAAACCAATTATTGGCAAGATCCAGAATATGCACTGTTTGGTACGCAAACCTACTCCCCGCAACCCTGTTCGCTTGAACGTCGGGCTTATCTCTCACGCCGTTCACCAATTTATATGGGCATGAGTTTAGTAGGACGCTGGTTATTGCCAATCTATCGATTTAAGCCTATCAAGGCTCGAATTGATGCTTTAAGAGGACATTGATGCACGAATTTATCAAAGGAAGCATCTCTTTTGAAGAATCTTTACTAGGCTGCATCAACTAAGTAGCAATCAGGCTTAGAGCAGCGATGTCTATTATTCTATCATTTTGAGGAGGCTTGCTATATGCTTTCAGTAACTAGACTGAATCAACCATAAATTGGTAAAGAAAAGTGAATCTCCCTTTGATTACTCGTACTCAAGAACATAACGAAAAAATAGCGATCGCTACAACTGACGGAGCATTTACCTATCGGGATTTGCTCCACACCTCCAGCCAAATAGCGACAGGTCTTCTTCAGGATGCAGAAGATTTACACGAGCAGCGAGTTGCCTTTGTGATCCCGCCTGGGTTTGAGTATGTAGCTACTCAATGGGGGATTTGGCGTGCTGGCGGAATAGCCGTACCTCTGTGTATTTCCCACCCGCGACCAGAATTGGAGTATGTGATTACAAATTCAGGAGCATCGATTATCGTTGCCCATCCCAATTTTGAGGCTATACTACGGCCGATCGCCCAAGAACAAAATTTGCGATTTATCCTCACCTCAGAAAAGCTCCCAGATCATATTGGTCGCCTCCCAGAAGTAGATATCACTAGACGCGCATTAATTCTTTACACGAGCGGTACAACAGGTAAACCGAAGGGTGTGGTTACGACCCATCACAATATTCAAGCTCAAGTGAGTAGCTTAATTACCTCTTGGGAATGGACATCTAGCGATCGCATTTTGCATGTACTGCCTTTACATCATATTCATGGAATTGTCAACGTACTGACTTGCGCTTTATGGGCTGGGGCGGAGTGCCACATGTTGAGCAAATTTGATGCCGAAACCGCTTGGAACCGAATTTGTAAGGGTGACTTAACCCTATTTATGGCAGTACCGACGATTTATGTGAAGCTGATTGCTGCTTGGGAAAACGCCTCTAGCGAACGCCAAAAAAGCATGACAGCAGGCTGTGCCAAAATGCGCTTAATGGTTTCTGGTTCAGCAGCCTTACCAGTTCAAGTTTTAGAAAAGTGGCAGAGTATTAGCAACCATTTTCTGCTGGAGCGCTATGGGATGACGGAAATTGGCATGGCACTATCAAACCCTTTACACGGTCAACGGTACTCAGGATATGTGGGTCAGCCTTTGCCTCAAGTGGAAGTCAGATTAGTGGATGAGAGTGGAGAGTTAGTGCCACCAGGGACACCAGGAGAAATCCAAGTCAAAGGACCTGGAGTGTTTTTAGAATATTGGCAAAACCCCCAAGCAACCGCAAAAGCTTTTAGAGATGGCTGGTTCTGTACTGGAGATCTTGCCGTAGTCGAGAACGGCAACTACCGCATTCTGGGACGAATGAGCGTAGATATCATCAAAACGGGAGGTTATAAAGTTTCCGCTCTAGAAATTGAGGAAGTACTGCGATCGCATCCAGATATTCAGGAATGTGCAGTGGTTGGGGTTGCAGATATAGAGTGGGGTGAGCGGGTCTGTGCCGCCTTAGTATTGCAACCGCAACGCCAGTTGACATTAGAATCTTTTAGGAGTTGGGCAAAAGAGCAATTGGCAGTTTATAAGATCCCAACCCGAATTCTGACAGTTGAAGAATTACCGCGCAACGCTATGGGGAAAGTGACTAAGCCAACAGTGGTTGAGCTATTTGGCTCATCTTCATGATAATTTTTATCAAGCCTGGGATTGACATTCCCCAGCCATAAATGGCGGGGATTCCAGCGTCACTGACGTTCCTTGCTTTTGCAGGTCTTACGGCCAACAGAAGTAGAGGGAACATCTCGCCAAGTCTGTGCTGTCGAAGTTTTGGATGCTTACCCATGCCATTTAAGGCGTTGCTGATTGAATGTATGAAAATGATTTTGTTTATTTTCAAAACCCTTGTAGAGACGCGTTCATGAACGCGTCTCTACATTTATATTCATACTGCAATTTAGCAACGCCCCATTTAATCTCAGGGGAATTACGTCGCTCGTGTTAAAGGTAAAGGTTCTACTAGCTTCGTCGTGTTTTTGTAAATCTTGCCGTCCTTGATGATGACGAGGAAATTCTCGGTCGGATTTTTGATGAGATTGATGTCTTCAAGGGGGTTGCCATTAACCAACAGCAGATCCGCCAGTGCGTCCTTTTGAACAACACCCAGTTTGCCGGGATAGTAGGGATTGCGCTTACCTGACAATTCCAGCAACTCTGCGTTGTCCTCAGTCGCCATCTTGAGTATTTCGGCATTTGTGTAGAGTTGATCTGCGCTGTCCGTCTTAAACTCGGTTAGATTTACCAAGAGCTCGGCTTGAAGCCAAGCGAGCTCTTGGTTGAAGAGGGTGTCAGTACCAAACGCCGTTTTGATTTCGTGCTTCTTCGCCAACTGGTAGACTTTTTTTTGTTCCTTCTACCATCTCCAACCACTTATCCCTATTTTTGCTGCCCTCTTTTGGACCCCTGCCTGGCTTATTGAGGAATGGCTGCAAGGATAACCAGATATTCTCCTCTTTCAGCCGATCCGCGGTCTTCTCCTCCTTCATCAGTTGCCCGTGATCAATGCACTTGACACCAGCATCAAGAGCTTGATTAATCGCCTTATCCGTAAAAATCTAGAAAATCTGCCAACTGTTTAAAACCCCTTCGGCATTTTAGGTGGACACCAGAAGAGGTTTTTGCTGGACACCCCAAGAGATTCCAGAATTCCTCGCATCACCTCTGTGCAGTACATCCAGTGTTCCAAATCGTCATACATGCGATCGGGATTAAACTCGACATTGTAATGCAGCACTTTGGGAAGGTCTAAAAACTCATCAGAGCTTTGGGGAGAAAGGAGCAGGAGATGAAATGGTTTGCCCTGGCATTGTTTTTCCAGCTTGTTAACCAGGTCAATCACGCCACCGCGATCGGCAATACCTGTGCGGACGAAAAGCACCTTGTCGCAGTTCTGGATTGTGTACCAAAACCGCTGGGAGCGTGCCGTATACCGAACGCGCATCCGTTCATGAACCGGAGACATATCGTGGAGTGGGTTGTCTGTGTCCTCAACTTCGTGGGCAAAGGACAGACCCGTCCACTTACTGTGGTAAATTCTACCTGCGTCTGAATTGTAATGCAGGAAGCTAGGGTTCCACATATCATAAAAACGGTTTTCGATCATATCCGCGACATCTGCAATATTGGTGGTGCGCGTCAGATCAAACGGAAAGGCGGGGCCGTCGTACTCCATTTTGTATAGCATCATCCGGACGGCACAGCGATCGCCGAGTGGAATGATCCCAACACGGCTGATATCTGATAACTTACACTTATATTGGAAAAGCACGGCAGACTGGGGTGGGAGTTTAACCCGGCTTTCTAGCCCGTTGTTGCCAATCATCATGGTGCGGAAGGGGATATCGGGATGCAGTGGATCTTCATAGACACCTGCTGGCATAGCTTTAAGTGCTAGACGCACCTCTTGCCACATGGGATGAATGTTGTACTCGTGATCTGATTCGTTGATCACCCAGAGGTGACGCTCGCCTTTTTGCAAAATCCCCAGATGCCCGTCATAGAACAAAACTTGTGAGTTGTTCGGCGCAAAGAGATTGAAGGCGGCACTGTATTCCAGATCAGCGCCAGGGGGGATCTTCACTAAAGTTGCGATCGTGCCATCCTCTTGCACGGCAAAAAAGGGGAGTGTTCCTTTCTGGGCATTTTTCGCAATGTAGATGCCTGGGATCAATCCTGCCTTACTTTGCAGTACAGTTTGCAGTTCCTGCCAATAGGGAGCGATGGTGTAGCTGTATTTTGATGGATTGCTGATTCGCAAACGCTTCTCTTCGATATAGGCACAGACATAGAAGCCTGCATTGTCAAGGTAAATCGGGACTTCATTGGGCTGCCAGAAGCGTTGTTTTTCTTTTGCTAATTCGTCTTTGTCGATTTGGAACAGGTGCAGGTCAATTGCCTGATACATGAGGCTGTGACCGATGGTGTTGGGGTGAGCTGGGTCGAAGGATATCCCCTCTCTCCAGCGTCCCT
The DNA here is from genome assembly GCA_044006015.1 of Heteroscytonema crispum UTEX LB 1556. Taxonomy (GTDB): domain Bacteria; phylum Cyanobacteriota; class Cyanobacteriia; order Cyanobacteriales; family Nostocaceae; genus Heteroscytonema; species Heteroscytonema crispum. The sequence continues at coordinate 150,380 of JBIPDF010000010.1, read as the reverse complement.
GGCCATTATCTACTGCTGCCAACCAATCTAGTATCGGAACGCCCCAATTCAGCATCCGGTTGTGTGTGTCCCTCAACAGCCAGTGATGTTCAGGAGAATAGTCGCCATTGGGATAGACCCCGCCCAGAATCGGACGCGCTCCCAGTGCCCGTGTCATGTTCACAAGCTGCTGCAAGCCGCTTTCAAACCGCCGCTGTATAGCCCTTCGTTCATGAGGGGGACAGTAGGCTATCCCTTCGTTACCCAGAGACAAGGCAATAATGACAACATCTGGTTGTTCTGGTGTGACAATTGAGGCAAACCGGGCGATCGTTCTGCTGACATTCGCTCCCACCTCTGATACATTTACGAGTTTGTGACCATATTTTTGCTGCAAAGCTTGTTCTAATAGCCACACCCAACCTTTCAATAGCCAGGCTTTATGACCTAAGGCAACAGAACTGCCAATGACGACGATTTTTAGCCTTTCAAACCCTTCGTCCAAGGGCATCCTGACAGCTGGCTCCTGAATGTATCCGAACGGATAAGGCTGCAAATAACCAAATGCGCCATCATCCACAACAATAGTACCGGACTGCTTGTCAGGGTTGATCGGCACCCAACGGTTTGCTCCTTGAGCTTCCCATCGCCCACGTCCTTTTGCATCGAGACGTACATACTTGTATTCCACTCTCTGGCGATCATCTGACTCCAAAGACGGCTGAATGTCGATTTTTGTGTCTGTCCACCATAAAGGATAGCGATCGGCACTTGTGCGGAGGTGAACACATCTGGTGATGTCCCACAATCCCAACTCGGGAGTAGAACCGACCAGACCAATGGATTCACCAGTTTGCGTGTATGCACTAACCTGGAATTGATACATAGGTTTTTTGCTGATTTAGGGATACGATGCCACACAGGAAAGCTGAATCCTCACAGATGCTTTGACAGAGTATTATATAGAACACCTAAAGTCTGTCTTAGAGGCTGTTTGAAAAGGTACGGCCTGTGATGTTAAGCACTCAGCGATTCCCTTAGACCCCCTTAAAAACAGGAAAAATCGGCTCAAAGTCCGCCTTTTTGAGGGGAATTTAGGGAGATATTTCACGTTTTGCTACAGACAATAGGACTTTTCAACCATCCTCTAAGGCGATTGGCATAAAATTTGACCCCTCAAAACTTTTCAAACACCCTCTAAGAGGTTTGTCAAGTCAATAAGTATACTTGGAACCTCTCTCCTCGTAGGAGAGAGGCTTTTAAACCCCCATTCCCCCGTAGAAAAGGGGCGCAAGGAGTCCCCTTACTTGTGGGGTTGGGGGGCGGGGGTTAGGTTCCGAGGCTTTTGAAGTTTCATATAATACTTGACAAACATCCTCCAAGCTCATTTTAAATGCGATCGCTAATTTTGTAAGTTGGGTTGAACAATATTACACCTAACTTTACCAATGTGCTGTTGGGGAGGCAGTGCGTTGCGGGGGTTCAAAGCGTTATAGCAACTGCCGTTTACGACTGCCTACGCCAACCTACAAAATATGTCTCTATCAATTCAGATGTTGCACCATTGTCTATCAGCCTAGAAATAATTTTTTGCAACCTTTAGCTTAAATACGTTTAAACGAGTTTCAATGTTTAGTGAACCATTTAAATATGAAATGAAATGTAATGTAGAGACGCGTTCATAAACGCGTCTCTACACAGCCAGAAATTTATTTGCTGGGGGGACGATAAGGCTAATTGAAAAACGTACAACATCTAAGCCAACCTATTCACGCTTCATTTTTGAGGTTGAGTTAATAAAACTGGATACAAAGATTAAAAATGTTGCGCTACACTACGTTAAACCAAACCTACCCACTACTGGTTTTTATAAGGCAAAGCCAATGATAATGATAAAGATTTTCAATAATTTTCGGATTTTTTTAACATTCCCCTGTTCGTTGTATGCCTTCTGATACTTAGTTTATCGGGCTGTACTACTGAAGTGTGAAGTTCATTCTTGACCTTGACTAATTGAAATGGTTAAGGGAAACTAACAAATGACTGATGTGTTTGCTTATTAAAGTAATAATTTTTGTAAACATTCTGAGATATATATTTTGAGAGATGGAACATTAGTTAACAAATGACAAATTTGTAGCTAACTGAAAATGTTCCGACGGCTAGATTTGTAGCCTTCTGCTAGAGCAGTACAGTTCAAACGTACTATTGTGGTTGGCAAAGCATGCAGACCTTAGAATTCATAATTTATCCAGACGGTCGGGTACAAGAGAAAGTCACTGGCATTATTGGAGCTTCTTGCGCTGAAGTTACAGCAGCAATAGAAGCACAGCTAGGACAAGTACTTACAAAAGAGCCAACCTCAGAGTTCTTCGCCGCTAAGGTGCAGCAATCTTCTGGTGTGGCGAATACGCAAACGACTTTCAGCGATTGGTAAGTTTTTACAATCATTGAAATCAAACAAATCCAATTAGTTTACTTTCATCAAATTCACAACCACCATGTCACACTTTAGCCAAATTAAGACTCAAATCCGTAATCTTGATTCCTTAAAAGAAGCTCTCACTGACTTAGGCGTAGACTGGAAATCTGGTCCTAGTGAAGTGCGGGGTTATCGCGGTCAAACTCATGCTGCTGAAGTTACGATCGAGCAAGAAAATGGCTGCGATGTCGGCTTTAAATGGAATGGCAAAGAATACGAATTGGTTGCTGATTTGCAATATTGGCAGCAAAATTTGTCTGTGGAAGGGTTTTTGCGTCAAGTAACGCAGCGCTACGCGTACCACACAGTTGTGAAAGAAACTGCGCGTGTTGGTTTTCAAGTCGCCGAACAACAAAAAAATCAAGATGGTTCGATTCGCCTTGTAGTACAACGCTGGAGTGCGTGATGTCTGATTTTCAACCGCCGGAAGAACAAGAAAGCGATCGCTCCGGTTTGGAACCAGAATTAGGCGGCTTTTTGCGGGATGCGCCGGAACGTTCTGGTTTAGAACCGGAATTGGGGGGAATGCTGCGTCAAAAGGGTGTTTATGTTGATGAAATTACCTGTATTGGCTGCTTGCATTGCGCCCATGTTGCCCGTAACACTTTCTACATTGAACCAGATTACGGGCGATCGCGTGTGATTCGCCAAGATGGGGACTCGGAAGATGTTATTCAAGAAGCAATTGACACTTGTCCGGTTGATTGCATCCACTGGGTTGATTACACTGAATTGAAGAAGTTAGAAGAAGAACGTAAATATCAGGTAATTCCCGTAGTAGGTTATCCGGTGGAACAGGCGGTTGCTGCTGCCGAACGGCGGCGCAAAAAGCGAAAATTAAACTCCAAAAAATCCCGTTTTTGAAAGTACAAAAAGTACAAAGTTTCAATTAATACTAAAAAAAGGCTGGATTTACCAGCTTTTTTATTGTTTGTTAAATTGTGTATTTTTTACTTGTCAGTCTTACTCAGAAGTCGCACAAGTAATCAGGACTTACGCAAAACATAACTACTGTAGCGATAATTCATGAATTATCGCTAGTGAATTGAGCCAGTAGACTGAGTTGCATAAGTCCTAGTAATGAATTAATTGCGATCGCTTTGGTTGGTCAAAAAAATTAATATTCGCTATAAATTTTTATACTTATACCCTGCAGTGTTTAATGTAAATAAAGATACTAAATATTTGCGGGTTTTCCGCGTTCGACTACATCAGCCTGGGACTATAAGCGCGGATTTCACCTGTATGAGGTACAGACTACGCGTGTAGAAGCAATTCATGAATTGCTTTCACGTTCAAAGGTGTGCCATTATGACTTGCAACTCGCGCTTATGTCCCAGTCGAAAGCGCGTAATACCAAGTTGTGATAGATAGTATTATTTGCTTGAAAGCTAGTCCAGCAGCGCTTAGATTCCAAACAAGACTAAGTTTGACAACTTGGTATAAATGCCAATTTGCTCAATTAATCATTTTCTGGAAAAGTTTGCACTTTGCCATTGGGACTGAGAACGGCTCGAATTCTGACATTCTGCCCGTTTCTGTTAGGCGAAACAAAAGGTTGACCTACGGAAGGCATGGCGCTATCAACGTAATCTCTTGCAGCCTTTCCTAGGGGCAAAATGCGTTCAATTCTGCCGTCAATACCCACTGTCAAACTGTACTCCAGTGTTTGTTTCAATCCTTGGGGTGGGTTCCAACGCTTGCTCAAAATGTCTCTAGCTTCTGCTATTTGAGGTGTTGAGTCAAACAATGTGTCACTACCAGTGTTGCTGCGGCTGTTGGTAGCAACTTCTGTGGAGTTGTTGCGGCTTTCTCTCAATCTAGAGGCTAAATTCCCTTCATCTGATAAATTTGCCAAAGAGGAGGAGTCTGCTGGCGATAAGACAGAGGTACGATCGCCACTGCTAGCATTGGGTATGGCGGCTAGGGGCGGGGGGGCTGATGAAATACTGGGGGAGATGCTGCCGCTGGGAAAAGCACTAGATGGTAAATTGCTTGTGGTACTGGGGAAAGTAGTTCCACTGTTGCGAATTTTTGACCCAGTGCGACTACTCTGGCTGAGATTTGGTTGGATGGCAATTTGCGGGGCTGCTGTGAGTGTGGAGGGTGCGTTCTTCTTCGGTGAAGCGGTGGGGAAGGTTGGAGTTGTTCGTGTTCCACTAGGTATATTTAGTGTACTGCTAGTAGACGGCAGACTGGTTGAGGGAAAATTCAAATTGGGGGATGTTTGGGAGACTGAGGGGGAAGTGGGAGTGCCAGGTTTTTGAGGTGTTGTGGCTATTACACCCGGTGATGTTGGGGAAATTGGTAAGGAAGCAGCGTTAGGGATTGCCGGCGGTGTGGAACCTGGAATTGGCTGCGATGGCAAACTATCTGGGGGAGTAAGTGCGGGTTGGGGTGTGGGTAGGGATGATGAGAACGAGGGTTGCTGGGCAATTTCTTGGTCTGATTGGTTTGGTTTGACGGTTTTTGCGGCTTTTTCATCCTCTTGCTTGATGCGGTTCGCATATTGCCAGGTAATTGGTGTTAAACCCAAACCTATGACTAAGACTGCAGCAACAGGTGCCCAAGTCGGCAATGCGAAAGTCGGTCTGCTGCGACTGATGTTTGCATCTGTTGGTAACGCCATGACATCAGCGCAATATTCATCCAGGGCGCTTGCCAAGTCAAATAATTGTAGCACACTGAGTTTAATTACAGGTCCAGATGCTTGGTTGGCGAGGGAACCGAGAAATAGGTTGTGAGTTAAATGGCTGCTTGGTTCTAAGTATATTTCTGCCCCTGGTATCTGGGCATTAAAAGAGTTTAATGTCTTAGTTTTGATTGAAGAGCGGGTAAATTCTTTTATTTCTAGTTCATCTGATGCTTTAGATGGTTCGTTGGAGCCCCAGAAAGTTTCCCAGAAGCTTTCTGGAGATTTTTGGAGAAATTCCTGGACGTAGTTTGCAACCGCACTGCACAAAGCTTCGAGTTGATCGCGATCGCCTCGAATTGGTATCCTTTTATCTTCAGGCAGGCGCGGATCGTCAAAGCGAAGCTCAAAGGTAAGATTTTTTAAGACAGATTTCCCCGTCCAACGAGACAAAGGTGAATTTTGCGCCAAGACTTCTAGCGTGCAAGTGGGGGGTGTATACCGACGTATTGCAGAATTTGTTAGAGGCATAGCAGGAAGTGCGGGGGAGAAATTTTTAAAATTTTGTCGAACGGTCTATAAGTGCTAGCCACAGACGGCGGTGTCCACCAGGACCACTGTAAAAAATTAAATCAACCAGTAGTTTTAGTGCGAGGTGGGTTAATAAATCTGTGGAGATTTGCTCGTCCTCTTCCATCCGCTCTTGGTAAGTATTGCAGAAAGCATCGATATAATCTCCAAGTAAAGCAGCCTGATGAGGTTCGCGATTGTTTTGGGACATCTGTTCTAACAGGTCAACAGCACGGCGAATCAATTCCTGGTGCTGTTTGGCAAGGTAGCAAATGATCAGAACAAGCGCTCGTGCTTCTTCAACATCTAGTTTTTTCCGCCCTCCTTGACCTTTGCGTATGGGGTTCGATTGGCGCAGTCGCCATAACGCCACGCGGTCTGGCACTCTTGACTCTAAATTCAGATTAGTTGCCGCCGAGAGCATTGCCTCGGAACCAATACCAGTCAAAGTTTCTAACGCCATTAGCACCAAGTCCAATTGGGCTTTGATATTATCCCACTGAACTGAGTTAGGGGCGGGAAACTTGGTCAAATCATCCCACTGAGAATTTGGAGTGGGTAAATTGGCTGCCGAGTGCATAACATTGAGCATAGGTGATCGGGCTGGTAGGGGCTGTTGCTGTTACCCATTTTGAAACCAGACTCTCAGGGGTTAAAGTTGGTTTCCCATAGCTGTTAGCAGAGGCTATAGCTTTATATCTGTTTGGTCAACAGCAAGTATCTTTGTCTTACTCTAAGACGAAAATCTGTCTTGAACAAACTAGAAACTGAAGAAATTACGTTTATTCTGCTACAATTTCCGCACGTACGTATAAATTAACATCTATTAATACAGTTAATAGCTAATGGCTAATGCTAATTATCTTCAGGCAATTAGCTTTTAGCTATTAGCTATTAGCAACTCTTAACGAGTTACATTTATTTCCTAAGATTTATTTATTGTTGGTTGTTGGGTGTTGGTTGTTGGGTGTTGGGTGTTGGGTGTTGGGTGTTGGGTGTTGGGTGTTGGTTGTTGGGTGTTGGTGAAGGGGCGCCCTTGGTAGGGGAGCCACTGCGGTCTTGGGGTCTCCCCAAGTGGAGCAAGTGGCGTTTTCCCTCGTGCCGGGGATGGTGAACCCGAAGGGTTGTTGGTTGTTGTACAAACCACTAGCCACTACCCACTAACCCCTAACCACTAACTACTACCCACCAACTACCAACTACCAACTACCAACCCCCAACCCCCAACCAGTCCCTAGGTTATGTGGGCGATGGTGACACCGCTACCGCCGTCTGATGGTTCTGCTGGTTCGTGGTGGCTGACTCTGGGATGCTGGTGCAAATAGGCGTGAACTCCTTGCCGCAGTTTACCTGTGCCGTGTCCGTGAATAATCCATATTGGACCTGTGGCTTCGGAAATTGCTTTGTCTAATATGTATTCGGCGTCACTCACCCGTTTTCCACGTAAATCTACTGTGTTTTTCGATGTGCGAATTGCTGGGGCTGCTATCGGTGTGGCAACTACATTTTTTGATTCTCTAGACTTCTGCTCCTTAACTTCTTTAACTACTGGTTCTGGTTTTTTCCCATCCAGAGATTCTATGTCTTCCAGCTTGACGGTCATTTTCATGATCCCAAAGCGAACTGTTAATTCGCCATCGTCGTCGGGAGCAGTTAATACGTCTGCTGTTTGCCCCAATTTCGGAATGCGAATGCGATCGCCCACTTTCGGCATAAACCCAATTTTTGGTTTAACTGCCTGTGCTGGTTGATACTTCTGAGTAATTTGATTTAAAGCGTTTGTGGCTTGCTGGGCATCTTGAGCGGTTGGTGTTCCTTGTTGCAGGCGGCGAATTATTTGGGCGATTTCGCCTTTGGCTTGGGCGATCGCTTGTTGGACTGCGACTTCTTGGGATGCCCGCAAAGCGCTTTCCCGTTCCTCCAAAGCTGTGGCTTTTTCGGATACTTCTTTGTATAAACGCTCTGCTTGTTGCAACAAATTTTGTGCTTCTGCGGCTTTGGTTTCTTGGCGGCGACGTTGGGCTTCTAAGCCGGCAATTACCTGGTTAACTTCGTCTGAGGCTTCTCCTACTTGACTTTTTGCATATTCTACCACTTCTGCTTTCAAGCCCAAACGGCGGGCGATTGTCAGGGCGTTGGAACGTCCGGGAATTCCCCAAAGCAAGCGATAAGTTGGCGACAGAGTAGTTTCATCAAATTCTACTGAGGCATTTTCAAACCGCTCGTCTTCGTATTTTAGGGCTTTGAGTTCGCCAAAGTGGGTTGTAGCAATTGTCAACTGAGCGTTGTCTGCGAGATATTGCAATAAAGCGATCGCTAATGCACTACCTTCAGCCGGATCGGTTCCGGCGCCGACTTCATCAAGCAAGACTAGGGAGGAGGGAGAGGGGGGGGATAAGGGAGAGGGGGGGGACAAGGGAGAGGGGGGGGATAAGGGAGAGGGGGGGGATAAGGGAGAGGGGGGAGAAAAAGAAGCATTGTCTCCCTTGTCCTCCAAGTCGTCCTCCTTGTCTCCCTTGTCCTCCTTGTCCTCCAAGTCGTCCCCCTTGTCTCCCTTGTCCTCCAAGTCGTCCTCCAAGTCGTCCCCCTTGTCTCCCTTATCTTCTCCATCTAATGCGTTCAAAATCCGACTAATACGGCGGATATGACCGGAAAATGTGGATAAACTTTGCTGTAAGGATTGTTCGTCGCCAATATCTGCCAAAATCAGGTCAAACCACGGTAGTTCTACTGGTTCGCGAGCTGGGACAAATAAACCGACTTTCGCCATTAATGCCCCTAAGCCTAGGGTTTTTAATGTGACTGTTTTCCCTCCGGTGTTAGGTCCGGTAATCGTTACTACTTTAATTTTTGGCTGAATTAGTAAATCTACGGGAATTACTGGTTGTCCTTGCTCGTGTTGATGCTGCCAAACTAATAATGGATGGCGCAATTGCCGTAAGGTAATGTTTTCATTTTCCTCGCGGTTAATGAATCGGGGGGGATTTGCACCCAGCCAGAAGCTATAACGCGATTTAGCGGTTGCTAAATCTAACGTGGTAGCGATCGCTAATAACCTTTCTAAATCTTCTTTAACTGCTGCGACTTGCGAGGATAAAGCGCGGCGAATCGCTTCTTCTTCGGCTTGCTCTCTTTTTTGTACCTGTCGCAGTTGGTTTCCCATAGGCACAATAGAATTTGGTTCCACGTACAGGGTTGCGCCGCTGGTGGAAGTATCGTGGACAATGCCGGGAATCGCGTCTTTTTGGGGTGCTTTAACGGGAATCACATAGCGATCGCCCCGTTGCGTATACATTTGTTCCTGAACTGCGTTGGATTTAACTTGTAAAATATTTTGCAGTTTTTGGATAATTTGACTGCGTATTTTCCGTAAATCCGTGCGAATGTCACTCAGTTTTTGGCTGGCGCGATCGCTTACCTGTCCGCGTTCGTCAATACAGCGGTGAATTTCCTGTTCGAGTTCTGGATAAGTCCGCAAATCGGCAACCAACTGATTCAGTATTTCTAAATCAGGTTGGTTATCGATTACACGACGCAAATTTCTAGCGCCGGCAAGGGTAGTAGCGATCGCTAAAAGTTCATCCCCTGCCAAAATGCCGCTTTTGTCTGCTCGTTCTAGAGAATCGCCAATATCTTGAATTCCCTCAAACGAGAGTCCGGCGGCGAGGCGGCTTTCCAGTTGATAGATTTCCTTAGTTTGCGCCAAAAGCTCTTCGCTAAGAGCTTGCGAATCAGGAATTTGTAAATTACGTGCGGCGATCGCCCCTAACTTAGTTGCCGCAAAAGTAGAAAGATGCTGGCAGAGGCGATGCCATTCTAGGAGTTCTAAAGTTTCAGATTGGATCAAGGCTTCAACATCTAATCTGAAATAATGGTAACAATACTAGCCCCTAGACTGCTCATTTCTGAAGGGTGAAATTTTAATTTGGGCAATGGGCAATGGGCAATGGGCATTAGTCATTAGTTGGTAGTTGGTGGTGAAGCGCGTACTGCGGGAGGGTAACCCTCGCGCAGGTAACTGGTTCTCCCGTTGGGTTGGTGGTTCTTAAAAAATCCTCCAAGTCTTGCAAGTCTCCCTTGTCCCCCAAGTCGTCCCCCACACCCGTCGCCCCAAGTCGTCCCCCCACACCCGTCGCCCCAAGTCTTGCTTGTCCCCCCATCTCCTCAAACTCGCTGAATAAAGGCGGCGATCGCTTTTACAAATACTTCCGGTTCCAGGGTTTTGGATAAGTGCATGCCAAAGTCGGCGGGAATTGACCGTTTTTGGTCGTATTCTCCAGGATAGGCTGTAAGGGCGATCGCTGGAATTTTCCCTCCTTGTTCTTTAGTTAATGCTCTTATTTGCCGCAGTAGCGTATAACCGTCGATATTGGGCATTCCAATGTCACTCAGAAGCAAGTCTGGCTGATGACGCTGCAAGCTTGCTAGTGCTTCATCTGCGGAAGCGGCTACGGTTACTTCTGCACCAAATTGTTCTAAAACAAAAGCTAGGTACTCGCGGATATCCGCTTCATCATCCACTAGCAAAATTTGTACTCTTTGCAGTAAAGATGAGGACGCTAAGGAAGAAGACAAAGCCGAGGAAGTTTCTTCACCTGCTTTGTGTACTTCCCAGGAAGTGGAAATCCCGAATTCCCCTGCTTTCAAAAGCGGAAGTCTAACTGTAAAAGTCGCTCCCTGTCCTTCTCCCGGACTTTCTGCCCAAACTGTACCCCCATGAGATTCGACGATGTGACGCACGATCGCCAATCCTAATCCCAATCCGCCAAAGCTCCGTGTGGTGCTGCTATCTGCTTGACGAAAGTAGTCAAATACGTAGGGGAGAAAATCTGGTTTAATGCCTTTACCTGTGTCAGTAACGGTAATTTGGGCAATGGGCATTGGGCAATGGGCATGGGCATTAGGTATTGCAAGATACGCCGACCCAGAAAAATCTAAACTCCCCACACCCGTCGCCCCAAGTCGTCCTCCTTGTCCCCCTTGTCCCCCTGTCTCCAGTTGCTTTACTTCCAGCCGGACTTCGACTCGCCCGCCGTTGGGGGTGAATTTAATGGCGTTGGAAAGTAGATTCCACAGTACTTGCTGGAGACGATGTGGATCGCCTAAAACTAATCCAATATTTGGTTCAATGATTTTCTCAATTTGGATGGCTTTGGCTGCTGCTGATAAACGTACTGTTTCGATTGCAGCTTCAATGGCGATCGCTAAATTAACAGAAGTAACATTTAAAGCTAGCTTACCCTGTAATATCTGGGAGATATCCAGCAAGTCTTCTATCAGTTGAATTTGCAGTTTGGCGTTGCGTTCTATGGTTTCTAAGGCGCGTTCAATGCCAGCCTGGTTAGGCTTCTTGCGGGAACGTAGCATTTTTGTCCAGCCCAAGATGGGATTGAGGGGCGTTCGCAATTCATGGGACAAAACCATGAGAAATTCATCTTTGATGCGGTTGGTGGCTTCGGCTAATTCCCTGGCTGCTTGTTCGGAATGCAAAAGCCGATCGCGTTCTTCTTCAGTACGTTTGCGGGTGGTGATATCAATACCTGAGCCGATGTAACCGACAAAGGTGTTATCTGCTATAAACAAAGGTACGCCTTTATCTAAAATCCAGCGATATTCACCGTCGGCGTGGCGATGGCGGTATTCTATCTCAAAGGGCTGTTGCTGTTGAAAAGCCGCTAGATATTTATCCCAATTGGACTGTAAATCTTCTGGGTGAAAGCCTTCTTTCCAAGTTGCGATCGCGTCTTTCATGCCTTTGCCGACAAATTTTAACCACGGCTGATTAAAGTAGCTAAAGCACCCGTCTTTGTCTGTCATCCAAATAAACACGGGTGCGCTATCTGCCATCAATCGGAATTTGGCTTCGCTTTGCTCTAATTTTTGCTGGGCTTTGTGGCGTTCTGTTACATTCAATACTAAAGATAATACGGATACTACATTCCCCGATTCATCGGTCAGGGTTGAGTTGTACCACTCGCAATGGATAACGTCACCATTTTTGGTGTAGTTACGATTACAACTCAAGATTTGCGGTTCGTTACCGCTGAAGATTCGCCGGGAAATATCATCTAATAATGGTAAGTCTTCGTCATAGACAAACCGCCACTCACCAAGTTGCTTACCCAGTAATTCTTCTGCTTTCCAGCCAAACATCTTTTCGGCGGCGGTTGACCAACGGGTAACTTGCATGTCAGTATCCCATTCAATCACTGCTAGGGGAGAATTTTCGACATGGAAGTTTAATTTTTGTAAGGCATCTCTGAGGGCATTTTGCGCGATTTTCCCCTCGGTAATATCTTCAGCTACCCCGATAACACAATTGATTTTACCTGATTTATCTGAAACGGGAAAAACGCGATCGCGAATCCAGCGAATTGAGCGATCGGGACGAATAATCCGATACTCAATGTCGTATTTTTCTGGTTTAATTTTGCTGTAAAAAGTGCTTTGAACTCGCTCCCGGTCTTCCAGATGCAATGTTTCCATCCAGTTTTTGTTATCATACACGCTCTCGCAGGAGCGTCCCCATATTTGCTCGTAGGCAGGACTAACGTAAAGTATTTTATCTTGAGAAATATCCCACACCCAAAAAACATCTTGGATGGTTTCGGCTAGCTGGCGAAATCTTTCTTCACTTTCTCGCAGTGCTTTCTCGGCTTGTTGGCGATCGCTAATATCCTGCAAGATAAACATCATCAAGTTAACTTTGCCGCTTTCGTCGCCAATTGGGGCAGCAGAAATACTTAAATATACTGCAGAACCATCGCGTTTGCAGCGGTAAGTTTCTACACCAAAAAATGTCTCTCCACCGAGCAACATTTGCCGCACCAAACGGCATTCTTCCTGCTTTTCTTCTGGGATAATTGGCAGGAGTCTTCCCAGAACTTCTACGTCACTCCATCCAAACAAATTCTCAGCCGCAGGATTCCACAGTCGCACTGTGGTATCGGGTTCCATTACCACTATTGGCAAAGGAGATGCGGAGATTAAAGTTGAAAGAGTTTGGTTGCTTTCTTGCAGTTCTTTTTGGATGCGTTTGCGATCGCTAATGTCGTGGAAACTGACAATTGCTGCCATAATTTGCCCTTCGGCATTGCGGATTGGCGAAGAGTCAGCGCAAATATTTTTACGGTTGCCATTGGCACATACCAATTCAATTTCCTCAGCATTTACCACATCTCCGTGAAGAAGCGATCGCGCTAAAGGTAACTCTTCTTTTTTATACGCCCGCCCATCCGGGTAAAACATCTGGTAATGAGATTCGCGATTTTCTTTCAACTGCTGACACTCAAGCAAATCTTCGCCTAGAATTTGCTGGACGCGATCGTTTTTTAACAACAAACGACAAGATTTCGCCTCCGCCACAATCAGCCCCGCAGGCATTTGCTGCAACACCGCTTCCAGCAGCTTTTGCTTGGACTCCAATTCCTCCAGCAAAGCAGTGCGTTCTTGTTCTACCTGCTTTTGCTCGTGAATATCAGTACAAGTGCCAAACCATTTAACAACCTCACCCCCAGCATTTAACAGCGGTAATGCCCTAGTCATGTACCAACGATAAATTCCATCAGCTCGTTTGAGCCGATACTGCACCTCCACTGTATTTTTTGTGGAAACAGCAGTATTCCAAGCCTCCAACGTGGATGGTAAATCGTCTGGATGAATAACTGTTTGCCATTCCCAACCCAAAGAAGTATCCGGTGTGAGTCCGGTGCAGTCATACCACTGCTGGTTGAAATACTCCATAAATCCATCCGGGCGGGCATTCCAGACAAATTGCGGCACATTTTCAGCTAATATCCGGTAGCGTTCCTCACTTGCTTGCAGTGCTTGGAGATTCCTTACAGCCTTTCGTTGAGCAAGATTGAGTTTGGAATTGAGCGAACTAATTAGCAGCGTCACCAGTACAAACACACCCAACGGTACAAGATAAGACAAACTGCTGCTCGCCGAATATAACGGCTGGATCAAAAAATAATAGATGGATAGGGTAGAGAGAACAGTAGCCATTATCCCTGCTTTCATACCGCCATACCAAGCACTAACCGCAACAGCGGCATAAAATAGCGCCAGATTTGCGGGTGTTAATAAAGTTTGTAACACCACTGTCAGTAACGATGCTAAAGCAACGGATAGCACGGCGATGCCATAGTGCAGTAGTTGAGTTGGTGTTGCATTAGACATAGTTTGGACTGTGTAAGATGAATAAGCGATCGCTTTCGGAAATTCAAAGTAAAAAATATTCCAGCATTATTCCAGCATTTTTGTTAGGCAGGCAAAACGCCCACCCACAAGCCAAGACTTGTCCTACAGGAAAATTTCTTTTTTTGAGATTCCCTAAAGGCATAAATAAATGTCTAACTATCTGTCAGAATAATCAGCCAAGCAAATAATATTTTGCCGAATATACAATGCTTGTAAACTTCAGTCAAAATACCCTTAACCCTAGTAAATACTGCTTTTCAGCTATCAATAGCATCTACCAAGAGGTTGAAATCGTCGGATTGAAAATTAACTGAAATACATATCTTAAGTAAGGTGGTTGCGGTCAAAACTACTGTTAATAAAATAATCTTCCAATTCAATCAATTTCAAACAACCTGTAGAATCGTCAATATTCCTCACCAGCAAATAAACTTTACTATTCCTTTAGACTAACCACTACATTAACTTATTAAATCTCAACAAGAGATTAATAAGCAAAATTTTAAAAGTCGGGTTCATGAAAGAAGTTACCCGACTGATTCTTTCTTACACAGGACTTACGCCAAAAAATTATCGAGAGTGCAGTAATTCATGAATTACCGCACTGAGATCGGGCTTTTGAGACAATGAAAGCGTAAGTCCGATTACAACTGATTTAGAACTGCTATATTAACCAAACATTTTTTCACTATCTTTCTTTTAATTCAATAGCATGTGAAGCGTCGAGAGCAAAGCACCATTAATAAACAAAATTTCAGAAGTCGGATTGATGGCGAATCATTTAGGAATGCTATATAGCAATCGTATATCAGAGCGTGAAAATTCACTTTTGTCCAGAAACCTGTTAACTCCTGTGAAACCGGGTTTCGCTCATTTTCATGAATCATTTAGGAATGCTATAGCAATCCTCGCTTCTCAAAGTTAAAATTGAAAGTCTGAGAATCCGGGAGCATCCCAAATGTGCAAATTCTCCAAGATTCAGCCCCCAAATAAATTACCCTTCTCTTTCTACGGGCGCTCAAGCTCAAGTCATCTTTTAGATGACTGAACTACATTTTTAACTTGTTTTAACGGGTGTAGAGACGCGACTAGTCGCGTCTCTACAAAGCCGGAAATTTATTAGCCTACGGGAAAACTTCGCCTACACGGCTTTTTGCATTCATTGGGATGCTCCCCAGAATCCGGGTTTCTTCAAGAAACCCGGATTCTCGTTTATCATGAATAATTTAAGTTTTTAACCTTAATCAACTCTTAATTTCAATTCCAATTAATATTATATGTATTAACACTTGCTAACTTATAATAACGAAGCCAATATTTCTTGAGAAGAACGCAACAAACAACTGAAAGTAGCACAAGCGCTGCAAAAACAAGAAGCCGAACTAGTAGAAATTGCGCGTCAACAAAGTGTAGAATCAGAAAAGTTGCTTGCACTTGTGCAAATAGTCGAGTCAATTGACTGGCAAGATTAGCTCAAGAAAATGTCGCTTTTCGCTATTGCCAACAAAAAACGTGAAAGTTTTGTAGCACAAGCAGCACAACCCAAAGCCGAAGAATCAGTTCGCACCGCCAGCGACATCGAAAAAGCCGAACGCAACCAACGTTTATCAATACATCGCCGCCGAAAGAGAAGCCCAAGAAAAAAGTATAAGCGATCGCAACGTCATTGAAATCGCCGCCTGACGCCGAGGTCGCCAAGCAGAAATCGCCCAACAAGCCGCAGAACTCGAAGCCGAAGCAATTCGCATTTTAGCAAACGCCAACCGCCATCGAGTCTTAGCAGAAGCAGAAGCCACACTCGCTAAAATAACCGCCGAAAATACCATTAGTAACGCCAACCTCACAGCCAAAATTATCACCACCATTTGGGCCGATCTATCCGAAAAATTACCAGAAATTGTGTATTTAGCTCCCCAACCAGAGTATTAGGAGATACTCTAATTTACTCATTTCCCGGAGCAAACGGCAGCAACGCCGCTCAATATGTCAATAAATTACTATTATCAACCAGCGGACTGGCATTAATTAATACCTTGCTCGAATCAGGCAAATTCAGCTCATTAATCGGTCAAATCAGCCAGCTAGCACGCAGCAACAATCCAGTAATAACTGATACCTCAAACTTGATTTCCTTAGCAACGCCGCCAACAACAACCTCACTTGAAAGTTCACAGTCCTAAATAATCAGGACTTACGCAAAAAAATTCTGGAGTAGCGGTAATTCATGAATCACCGCACTGAGATCGGGCTTTTGAGACAATGAAAGCGTAAGTCCTAAATAATGTTGAGTAGTAAATAAAAAAATTCAATACTCAACACTCAACGCTCATACTTTATAACTCTCTTCTCCTCTCCCCTGTATTTTTGGCTTCTTGGTAAGGTAAGTACACACAAAAGAGACACAATTATGCAACCCCACAAAATATTTAACCCTCTTGTGGGGTGGGGTCTTATTGCCCGCCCTATCTTCACAATAACTATTTTCAGTTTATTTAAGTCCGCATACTTAATTCCTTTCAAAAAACTGCTGCAAATACTTCCACAATTTGATACCCTAACTTAAATAAGGTTTTGGGAACATTACAAGCGTGGACATTCAAATTGGGCGGGGAAAAACAGCTCGCAGGGCTTACGGGATTGATGAAATTGCGCTAGTACCCGGCAGGAGAACACTCGATCCAAGTTTGGCAGATACTAAGTGGCGTATTGGCAATATTGAGCGAGAAATTCCAATAATTGCTAGTGCGATGGATGGTGTAGTAGATGTCCGCATGGCTGTACGTTTGTCTCAATTAGGGGCATTAGGTGTCCTCAACTTAGAGGGTATCCAAACTCGCTATGCCGATCCAGAACCGATACTAGATCGGATCGCCTCCGTAGGGAAAGATGAATTTGTTTCCTTAATGCAAGAACTATATGCCGAACCAATAAAACCGGAATTAATAGAACAACGTATTCAGGAAATTAAACAACAAGGCGGGATTGCTGCAGTCAGTGCTACCCCAGCAGCAGCAAGCAAATTTGGACAAGTAGTGGCAAAAGCTGGGGCAGATTTATTTTTCATCCAAGCAACAGTAGTTTCCACAGCCCACTTGTCGCCAGAGTCGATAGTACCGCTAGATTTGGCACAATTTTGCCGCGAAATGCCCATACCTGTGGCGTTGGGGAATTGCGTCACTTATGAAGTCACCTTGAATTTAATGAAAGCTGGCGCGGCTGCGGTACTAGTGGGAATTGGACCTGGTGCCGCTTGTACCTCCCGTGGAGTATTGGGCGTAGGTGTACCACAAGCAACAGCGATCGCTGATTGTGCAGCCGCACGCGATGATTATTACCAGGAAACGGGTAACTACGTCCCCGTAATTGCCGATGGTGGTTTAATCACCGGTGGCGACATCTGCAAATGTATCGCTTGCGGTGCCGATGGCGTCATGATCGGCTCTCCCTTTGCTAGAGCCGCCGAAGCACCCGGACGGGGTTTTCATTGGGGAATGGCAACTCCCAGCCCAGTATTGCCCCGTGGAACCCGCATTAGCGTTGGCACCACCGGCAGTCTAGAGCAAATTCTCACAGGTCCCGCCGGATTAGACGATGGCACTCACAACCTTTTGGGAGCCTTAAAAACTAGCATGGGCACCTTAGGAGCAAAAAATATTAAAGAAATGCAACAAGTTGAGGTAGTAATTGCGCCTTCTTTATTAACCGAAGGCAAAGTTTACCAAAAAGCTCAACAATTAGGCATGGGCAAATAAAGGGATGCCCTGAGAGTTCATGGTTCATGGTTCGTGGTTCGTGGATAGTATAACCAACGACCCTTCGGGAGAACCAGTACAAAGGAGGGAAACCCTCCCGCAGTACGCGCTTCACCACCAACAACCAACGACCCTTCGGGAGAACCAGTACAAAGGAGGGAAACCCTCCCGCAGTACGCGCTTCACCACCAACAACCCAACGGGAGAACCAGTCGCCTGGGTCGGGAAACCCTCCCGCAGCGCCCCTTCACCAACCACCCTCAATTCTTAAAGAAATTTTTCCAGACTCTTAAACAAACACTGGAAAAATCACATATGTCGCCTACAATAGAGATAGCGGAGACGCATGTTTCCGTTCACTCCTCACACCACACTCCGCCCGGACTACTGTTCGGGCGGTTCCTTATGTTTATAAATAAATTGTCAACTACCACACACCAACCTATCGGGTATGGTGTGGGCTACCCAATTCAAGGGGAGTTGTCGCCACAGTAGTAGACTTTCGCCCATACCGTTTTGGTTTTATACTTTCTCCAAGGGCAGTATCGCTGGTTGCCAACGACAATATTCGCAATTTATCATTACGGATATTTACAGCAGCGTTGATGTCTCTATCGTGCTGCTGTCCGCAATCAAGGCAAGAAAAACTACGCACCGAGAGATTTATTTTCGGAATTAGCAGTAAAGTATTACAGCAAAGCTGCGATGACGGGAATAATCGACTGATTTTGAGATAGGTTTTACCTAGGACTTACGCACTGTACAAATTGATTATCTTGTGCATTAACGAAAATACGTCCTTTCAAACTTTGATCAATCATCCTTGGATAAATAGCGATCGCCTAAAAAGTGTCGAAAAATCAAGGTTAAATGCCTGAAATCCATACCCCATATTTGGTTTTTCTTGTCAATGCGTAAGTCCTATTACCGTCAAACTCTGCTTTGTACTTGAGCATGGTACAAAACATTCCCCAACTCGCATCCGATATCGATTTAGCTAGATTGTGATTTTTGATTATGTTTTTTACTGCTAGATTTTCCACCACAACAACTTGGTTCTCGTTAACTATCTTGCGCGATTGCGCTGTGGAGAAAATCCTCTGTTACCCGTGCGATTTTGGTGTAGTTCACCCAGTGCAATTTGAGCCTTGCGCCGCTTGGCATTAGTTTTATCTTGTTTACGAAATAGTTTCTTCTGTTTGCGCTTTAAGTTTCGTTCATGCTTTTTGAGATGTCTGGGATTTTGATATTTTGAGCCGTCAGAAGTAACAGCAAAATCAAGTAACCCCAAATCAATTCCAACCACAAAATCTGCCGGAGAGAATTTTCTCTCCGGCAAGCTTTGCGCTTTACCTATGCCCTGCGGGTACACTACTAGATGACGGTTTTTCTTTCCCATCCTCAATTAGCAGGGATGCATAGTATCGACCGTCACAAGTTTTAGAAACTGTTACCGTCTTCACCTGTCCAGTTATAAAGCGGTGAATCTTAACGTTAACTGTTCCCAGATAGCCTGGAAACTTGATTTGTGATTTCCTCAAAACCTTGATGTTTTGAAGGTACTGAATCGACTGACGACCGTATTTAGATTTCAAGTTTGGGTACTTTGCACGTTCATCAAAAAAGTTGATCAAAGCTTGAGACAGATTTAATACCGATTGTTGCAAGCATTGTGAATAGCATTCTTTCAACCATTCATGCTCTTGTTTCAAGATCCCAATCTGCTTCTTCATGTCAAGTGCAGAAAGCTTCTTGCCTGTCTCTTTGTATGTTTGAGACATGGTAGAAAGTGAATGATTCCACAGCCATCTAGCACAGCCAAAAGACTTGGCTAGGACTGTAACTTGATCGTCACTGGGATAAATTCTGACATTCACAGCTTTTAACACAACTGAGTTTATCGCGTGCGTACAATCATGATAATATTAATTGTGTGAAGTTAAAAGGAATTTGTTCGTCTCGTTGTTGCTATCCTTCAGGGCTTCGTTTCATTCAGATTTGGTTGGATAGCACTCCTCATCTCACTCCCATTCATCTTTAGACCCTCTCTTCGAGTAGGCGAGAGGTTTCTGCTGAATTAGCTAAATCTCTGAACAAATGTAGATTGCCGATTCCAAAGAACCGGTTTTTGCTATGGTAGAATTTTCACCAAACTCAGAAATATAATAGGCAAAGGTTTGTAGCCATGTCAGCAACTGCACAAGTGACTGATTCGACTTTTAAGCAAGAAGTACTCGACAGCGAAGTTCCAGTTTTAGTTGACTTTTGGGCACCCTGGTGCGGTCCGTGCCGAATGGTAGCCCCTGTTGTCGATGAAATCGCCACCCAGTACGAAGGTCAACTCAAGGTAGTCAAAGTCAATACAGATGAGAATCCTAATGTTGCCAGTCAGTACGGTATCCGCAGCATTCCTACATTAATGATTTTTAAAGGTGGGCAAAAAGTGGATATGGTGGTAGGTGCTGTACCTAGAACTACATTAGCTAACACTTTGGAAAAGTATCTCTAAAACTCAATCGGCGGTAACATCCTTTTGAGTCTTCCAATTGCTTTACCTAAAAGTAAATATTTGTAACCAAGTTTGAGAGGCGTGAAGCTTCGCGTCTCTACAAAACTTTTTCAGTTATATTTGGCGCTGTATTTAGCGCCTTTATAGTCTAGATAAGTAGGCGTCGATAAACTGCATGTTGAGGCTATGTATTGCTAATAGCTAATTGCGAGGTTGCTAATTGTGGCAAGACTCTTAACCATTAGCCTCCTATTAAATAGCAACGTTTATTCACGTCCAGTTACGAAGGAAGTATTAAAAACCCGGTTTCAATGCAAGTAATAGCATAAATTGGGCTTAATTGTGCAGTTGCAAATGCAAATTTTTGTTAAGTTTATCGTAATTGCTGCCCTTGTTGGTGAAAAACCCTGTATGAGCAAGCAAATTTCAGCTGCCATTGGGGGTTAGACGACCTATAGCAATCCTCGCTTCAATTTGTGAAAATTGAAAGTCTCAGAATCGCGGTTGATGAAAGAAGTTAGGGGGATTCTCGTGAGCGAAGCGAATGATGCAAAGGACTGCTATAGCAGACTACAGCAACTTTGTGTTTGAGAAGCATTTTGTCAGTTCTAGAGCGATCGCCACAGCAATCACATCTTCATCCCCGCTTTTTGCGTGAGATAACATAAGATAATATTACACTTGATATAACTTTTTAAGCCCACTGCTGAAAGCTCATTAAGATTTAAGAATTTCAAGTAAAAATTTCAAGTAAAAATTTCAAGTTCACATCTACCGTTTATTCATCTGGGCAAGTTTTGACGCTTTTGCCAGCAAATAAAAAACAGACGATTTTTAGCTAATTCTTTATTAGCGATCGCCAACATCAGCCAACATAATAAATGTAATATGGCCATCTTGGCGATCGGCAACAGAACGTACATACAACAATCCGAGGCTTGCAGGGGTGATACAAAGTGGGTTAAGTTTAAGTCTGGAGTGGTATGGCGCTTGTGTAGAGATGTAGCCAGCTACGTCTATTTAAAAAAGCCTACGTCAGATACTTCAGTTCAATTAACACAAGTTGACGACAGCAGCTGTCGCCAGCGCCTTGGTTTATTGTTAACCAAAGGTGCTTTTTGTTGTCAAAAAGCGATGCCTGCAGTTCGGCATTCCCTAAAGTAGGCAGAGCAGTATTTGATAAATTTGACACAAAGTCTAGATGAAGGGACTGGGGACTGGAGAGAATAGAGTTATGAGTTATGAGTTATGAGGTATGAGTTATGAGTTATGAGTTATGAGTTATGAGTTATGAGTTATGAGTTATGAGTTATGAGTTATGAGTTATGAGTTATGAGGAGGCAGCGCTGCGTTCATAAGTTCGAGGGTCGGTTTCCTCCCGGACACAAAGGGTTAGCCCTCACCAGGCGACTGGCGTTTACGAGTGATTAATTCAAAAAACTCAGCTAAGAACTCATAACTCATAACTTTTTTCCAATCCCCACCCCCTAATCACTAATCCCCAATCCCTAGTAAAATGTAATGCCATTGTGGCAACAGTTCTCATGACCTCATCTGCGTCGTTTGACACATTAGAGTCTCTTCAAGCGGATATCGCTGAATTAATAGATCGCTTACCGACCTTAAAAAATCGGCAATTTATCCAGCAGGCGCTGGCTACCATAGTCCGCCTAGCTGGAACTGAAATCGAGCGCCTAGATTGGAAAATATTGTCTGCTTCTTTAGCAGATATGGAACGGGGTTACCAGCTCTTTTATGACTACCGACACGTTCGCAAAGTAACCATCTTTGGTTCAGCTCGCCTATCGCCAGAATCCTCAGAATACCGGATGGCGCTTGACTTTGCCCGCCGTGTTTCTCAGATGGGATTCATGGTCATGACAGGTGGTGGTGGCGGTATCATGCAAGCCGGTCACGAAGGTGCTGGGCGAGAAAATTCCTTTGGTTTAAACATTCAATTGCCTTTTGAACAGCAAGCGAACCCGTTTATCGAAGGTGACCCCAAGCTAATTCACTTCAAATATTTCTTCACCCGCAAGTTGTTTCTCCTCAAAGAAAGTGATGCTGTAGCCTTGTTTGCTGGTGGTTTTGGCACCCAAGACGAAGCTTTTGAGTGCATGACATTAAGCCAGACCGGCAAATTTGGTCCAGTACCACTGGTGTTAATTGACCCTCCTGGTGGCGATTATTGGAGTTCTTGGAGTGAATACGTTGATAAGCAATTAGTGCAAAAAGGTCTAGTAAGTCCCGAAGACCCCAGCCTTTACATCGTCACAGACAATTTGGATGTGGCTTGCAACGCGATTACCGATTTTTACCGAGTTTATCACTCCAGCCGCTACGTAGTCGATCGCTTGGTAATCCGTCTGACCACTGATTTATCAGAAGCTGAAATAGAAGAACTAAATACTAACTTCAGCGACATTCTTGTCAAAGGACGGATTGAAAAAAGTCAGGCGTTACCTCAAGAAGCACAAGATGAAACATTTGGGCTACCTCGTCTCGTTTTATACTTCAATCAACGGGACTTAGGGCGCTTGTATCAAATGATTGCAGCGATTAACAAGATGGGTACTCCATTACCAGAAGATACGGCGCACCCAGAACGAAAGTAGGTAGCATTGTTTTAAGCGTAGAGGTAGAGATTTTGCCACCCAAACAGTGCTAAGTACTGAGTCCGGAGTGCTGAGTCAACAAAGTAAAAGTTATACTCAGCACTCCGGAATTTTTTGTTTAAGTTTGCCTTTACAGGTAACTGCTCTGCCCCTCCCATCCGAAACCGTGCTTGCGACTTTTACCGCACACGGCTACTCAATGTGCTTTCCTATTGTCATACAGGACTTCAAACTATCGTCGTTGGCAGTTTTTTCATCGTGGCAATGTCTGTGGAGTAATTGGAGGTTTTTATATTCATCTTTTCCCCTCCTTCCTACCTAATACCATTTCTGTATGAAGCTGCGCTAAATTCTGAACGAGGGTGTATTTGGTATAAGTGTGATCGGTCTCAAATTGCTTTTTGAGATTAAACAGAGCCGAGAAGAATTGCAAAAAGCTGTTAAATATGCCGCAGAAGCTAGTAGCAAGGAGCGTGGAAACCCCTCCTTGGCCGCGCTGGCTCACCATTAACCATTAACCATTAACAACAACTCCAGTTAGTATGGATATTTACCCCGACAGATTAATTTCATCGTGTGTTCTCTAGTCGTCAAATCAAAATTCGATACATTTGAACATTTTCATTTTGCCAAGTATCATCCAATTTAATATCGTTAAATCACGGTTAAAGCAGATGAAAAAGCTCGTAGTAGACAATATTGCTATGCTTTTATTTGGTCTGCAATATCTGGCGACAAGCCCCAAGACGGAAGTCTGCGGCAAAGCGCTGCAAGTCTACGCGCTTTGCAGGCAATTCTTCGATAAAATCCTCCGGAAATTAACTAAAATGTCCTGTAATGTATGGTTGTGAGCTTCAAAAAGTCTTAGGTTGAATGCAAACAAATTGGGAATTTTTATGGCGAGCGGAAATTGGATTGATTGCAGACTATAGTATTGCCATTCATTGATTTCTACAGATGCAAAAGCTATCAATCAAAAGCTATCTACTACTGCGAGGAGAGAGAATTGGTGTCAAGTAGCGATCGCAGTTGATTTGATGGCAAAACTTCACGCCAATATATATCTTCAATTATGCTGTTGCGTGTGGTGAGAATTACGCCAGAACCTTGGTTGAAGATATTTTTAATTAGCTGATTTATGTATTGATATTTTTCGCGCGGTCAACCATCAACTCAGCTAAAGGAGATATTGACACGCCGATGCTGCCAAAGAATTTTCAATTATTTTGTGCCGCGATTAATGGTAGATTTATAAGCGTTATTTAAAGGGGAGAAGAAGTATTTGCAAGTTTGTTATCCACCCCACTCCCAAAGAAGAAACACACCAGTTATTATTACTCAATGCTGAATGGCATAAAAACCTTGTATATTATCACAGTAAATAACGGAGCAGACCGTAACAGAGGAATAAAACATGCTGGAATTAATTGGTTCGGGTTTGTTTTCGCTTTGGCTGGAAATGGCTGGGGTACAGGTCAAGCCTTTGGATGTTTTAGATGCATTTGCTTGGCAAAGTAGCCCTGGCTTAGTTCTTGCCCCCGATCCAAATCCAGCTGGGGCTACCACAGTACAAGAATATCTTAAGGGACTGATAACATCGAAATTAGTAGCACAGAATCTGACAGAAAGTCAGGGAATTTGGATGCAGTCAGGACCGATGTTGATGGCTAATCACCAAGGTACGACTCCTTTGCCTGCTGCTTCTTTAACTAAAATTGCTACCTCCCTAACTTCTTTTAAAATTTGGGGTCCAGACCACCAATTTGAAACTTTAGTAAGTGCCACAGGTCCAATCCAAAATGGAGTGTTGCAAGGTGATTTGGTAATTGCTGGCGGTGGCGATCCTTTGTTTGTGTGGGAAGAAGCGATCGCTCTTGGTAATAGCCTCAACAAGATGGGCATCAAGCAGGTTAAGGGAAATTTGATAATTACTGGCAATTTTGCCATGAATTTCCAACGCAATCCCCTGCTAGCCGGTCAGGTACTCAAGCAAGCATTAAATTCTGCAACTTGGCCTCGTGGTGCGGCTTTCCAACATTCAATTATGCCTAAGGGTACACCTAAACCACAAGTTGCGATCACGGGTACTGTGAAAGCTGAAGTGCAGCCAAATCCCCAACAAACCTTGTTGCTGCGTCACCGTTCTTTGCCACTGAAAGAACTCATCAAAGAGATGAACGTTTTCAGCAACAATGAAATGGCAGAGATGCTGGCGGAGTCTGTGGGAGGAGCGCAGGTAGTACAATCAACAGCTGCCCAACTTGCGAGAGTACCGCAGTCAGAAATTCAGTTAATCAACGGTTCGGGACTCGGACCTTCAAATCGCATTTCCCCCAGAGCTGTTTGTGCGATGTTTATGGCAATGCAACGGCTAGCAGCACCCTATCAACTCACCGTAGCTGACTTGTTTCCCACTGCAGGATTTGACCACCGGGGTACAACCCACGCCAGACACATTCCCTCTGCGACTCCATTTAAAACTGGTACTTTGAGCGATGTTAGTGCTTTAGCTGGAGTAATGCCCACACGCGATCGCGGTTTGGTTTGGTTTGCTATCATCAACCGCGGTCCGAATGTATCCGGTTTCCGCACCGGACAAGACCAACTATTGCAACGTCTAATCAAGCAGTTGCAAGTAGCACCTGCGATTCCCGCCGCCGTCACTCCCCACTTAGGCGTTACCAAATTGCCAGAAATGGGTGCAAGCAACCGGAATGAAATTTTGTTTAGAAGTTAATTTTGTTGGTTGGTGGGTGTTGGGGCGCGAAGTCTGCAGTCGGGAAGATTCCCTCCGGCGAGCTTCGCGCCCTTGGTAGGGGAGCCACTGCGGTCTTGGGGTCTGGCCAAGGGTCGCAGTGGCGTTTTCCCGACCCAGGCGAATGGTGAAGCGCGATCGCGTTGTTGGTTGTTAGTAGGCGCGTAGTTGTTATACCGTTTCTGTTTAACGTTCCTACATATGACAATCGCGCTTGCCTCCGGAAGGGAGTTGGGGAGCCAGCCTTTGTGGTGAGGCAGCGGGCACGCAAGTGGCGTGGAAACCACGGCAGTTCCTTCAAGCCGGCGAAGCCGCCCAACGGACTGCCTCCCCTCTTGGCCGCGCCAAATCACCACTAACCACTAACCACTAACTAATTCCTAACCTTTGGTTCTTGCGGAATAATCTCAGTCACAACCCTATTACCAGAAGAACCACCGCCGTTAACAACAATATTTTCTGTTTGCAAATTCCCGATGGCTTTGTCACCGTTAAAAGTTAATGGTGGGTCAACTTGTTTATAAGTTACATCTCCTTGGGCTTCCACTAACTTTCTATCAAGATACCATGTTAATGTTTTAGAAATTAATGTTTGGCTGCGTTGCCCAACGGCGTTAACTTTGCCTGTTAAATAAACGATTTTTTGCGGTATTTTCATTTGACCTTGATTGGCGGTCACTATCACATTTTCGGCGCGATGGAAGACGCGCACTGGCGAATTTGTGTTGACGATTTCCGCATTTAAATCCCAGGTCATAGAGTCACTCGCTATTTGCATTGGCGGGTCTTGTATATCTATCTGGGCATTTTTGTTTACAGTCGCAATTTTAGTTTTTAAGTTGACTTCGGCAGTGTCCCCCTTACCACGGTCAGTTACTTGATTATTTTTATAACGGAAAAACTGTACGGGGCGATCGCCTATTAATTTTTGTTGTTTAATTTGCCAAAATAAATGCTCGGTTCGCATCTGCAATTGGGATTCTAGGGAGTTTGCTATCACTCCACCAGAAAATTCTATGCGCTGTGAGCGAGTTTTAACTCGTGCTTCTTGCGCTACTGCTTGCAGTTGTTTGTGGCTGCCGTTAAGTTGGTTGCGGACAATCAGCAAATCTTCTTTGGGACGCCATTCTAATTCATTACCTTGCAACACAACGCCGTTAAGCGGATCGGTTGCAACTATTTTTCCTTTGAGGAATAATTGCTTGCCATCCTGCTGGATTTCTGCTTTATCCGCTTTTATTTGATACACGACTTTACCATCTTGGAATAGTTCACCAGATGGATTTTCAACTAAAGCAACTTGTTTTTCTGTGGTGTATCTTCCCTGTTTGGCTGTTACTTTCCAAACAGGCCGCCCTACTTCATCTGGCTGTTCTACAGTGAAATCAAATAAAGTAGAATTAGTTTCGTTACTTTGGGGAGTTGAACCCTCAGGAAGCGCTTTTTTCTCTTTAGAATTACCACCGCCACAGGCTGCTAATCCAATTAAAAGCAAAAAGGTAAAAGGCAAAAGGTAATACCTGCTTGCCTTCTGTTTTGATCGGAAGTGGGAGAGTGGGAAAGTGGGGGAGTGCGGGAGTGGGGGAGTGGGGGAGTGGGAGAAATTTCTTATATTTCCCCCCCTCTCCCTTTCCCCCTCTCTCCCCCTCCTCTTCTGACCTTGCTGCTTCATTGCTATTCTTGAATCCCTATATGTCCGTCAACCTCTCTCGAATCTTCTAAAAAACCCATAGCCGTTAAAGGGCGATATGGATAGCTTTGACGAGGGGTTTTCTGGATATCTTCTTTGATGGCTTCTAAATCAATATAGCGATCGCTTACATTAATTAAGCTGTCACTGGTCATCGACCGCAAACTCACTACCTCTACCCTGACTCCACGATAACTTACTGAATTCACCGCATAGGCTAAATCCCCATCACCGCTGACCAAAACTGCAGTATCATAGGAATCTACCAATGCCATCATATCTACTGCAATTTCTACATCCAAATTTGCTTTCTTTGAACCATCTGGCAATTGCACTAAATCCTTAGCTATGACTCGATAACCGTTGCGACGCATCCACAATAAAAAACCCTGTTGCTTTTCGTTTGTTCTATCTACACCAGTGTAAAAAAAAGCACGTAAAAGCCGGGAACCGCCCGTTAATCGACACAGTAGCTTTGTGTAATCAATTTCGATTCCTAATTGCAGCGCTGCATAAAATAAATTTGAGCCGTCAATAAATATGGCGACACGTCCCCGATTCTCTAAAACCTGTTCTGGCGTAAATATCGAGTCGTTTTCCAAATTATTCAACATTGTTGTCATACCTCAATTTTTATCACTGTAATATTTGATACTAATTATCAAATTTTCAACCCAAGTTAGAGCGGCTTATAATAAGCTTTCAGGGCTAATTAAGCCCCGATAAATACCACAGATCAGAGATTAAAAGGTCTAATCGTTTTTAGGCAATTCGACGCGCTGAAAAACTGGTCGGGGTTGACCTAGCTTTTGTTGGTCGGTTAGCAGTCCCCATGTTGCATGGGTGCAAAAAGTTGCGGTAGTTGCAGTTTCTATTTGGTTGTTAAAATTGATTCCGAAGCCTAGTTGCTGATAGATATCGCTACTGATATCCGGAATGATGGGCGACAAAAGATAAGCCGCTAGCCGCACTGATTCTAATACTGCATACAGTACTTGTTCTACAGCTTGCTGCTGTCCTTGTTTATACAATGTCCAAGGAGCTTGTTCATCAATAAACTTATTGCTGGCTTGCACCAGAGTTAGGATTGCGTCGCAAGCTTGATTGAACGCTAGCGTTTCGTAGGCATTTTTTACCTGTTCCCCGAGACGTAAACCGATACCTTTCAATGCATGGTCTATAGGAATATCTTCAGTTGTAATTGAAGGCACATTGCCAGCACAGTATTTCTTAACCATGTTTAAGGTGCGATTTAGCAAATTGCCTAAATCGTTTGCTAAATCTGCATTTACGATATTTATGAATCTAACTTCATTAAAGTCGCCATCCCTGCCAAATTCGATTTCCTTAAGGAAGTAATAACGAACGGCGTCTCGACCGTAGCGGTTGACTAAGGCTACGGGATCGAGGGTATTACCCAGGGTTTTTCCCATTTTTTGACCATTTTTGGTCAAAAAACCATGTCCAAATACTTGCTCTGGTAATGGCAAGTTAGCTGACATTAGCATTGCGGGCCAATAAACTGCATGGAAGCGCAGAATATCTTTACCAATTAGATGTAAGTTTACGGGCCACCATTTAGCTAATGCATTTTCTAATGTTGGTTCTTCTTCTGGATCTAGCAATGCGGTGACGTAACCTAGCAATGCGTCAAACCAAACATAAAGGGTGTGTTTGGGATTAACTGGTACTGGAAAACCCCAATCTACATTTACTCGGGAAATCGAAAAGTCCTGCAAACCCTGACTGACAAAATTTAAAACTTCATTGCGTCTAGTCTCTGGTTGAATAAAATTCGGTCTGGATTGGTACAATTCTTCTAGTTGGGTTTGATATTTGGAGAGGCGAAAGAAGTAGTTTTGCTCGTCTCGCCATTCAACTTCTTTGTTTGTGTGGATGGGACAACGGTGTCCTTCTAGCAGTTCTCTTTCTTCTTTGAATTCTTCACAAGAGACGCAATACCAGCCTTTTTGCTGTCCTTGATAGATGTCTCCAGCTTGCCAAACTCGCCCGAAGAATTCTTTGACGATCGCTTCATGGCGTGGGTCAGTAGTCCGAATAAAGCGATCGTATTTAATGTTGAGTAACTCCCACAGGGAAACGAAACCAGCGGACATTTCATCAGAAAAGCTTTGGGGTTGCTGCCCTTTACTTTCTGCTGTTCGTTGAATTTTCTGCCCGTGTTCATCAGTACCTGTAATCAGCAGTACTGAATGCCCCAACAGTCTTTGAAAACGCGCCACGACATCGGCAGCCATCGTTGTATAAGCACTGCCAATGTGGGGTAAATCGTTTACATAATATAGCGGTGTTGTCAGTGCAAATGTCTTTTTTGTTTTATCCACTATAACCATGCAGAATAAAAAATCAACTTGTTAAAACCGTTTTCTATTTTACTTATATCGGTAAAACCACGTTATTATATAACATTACTACCAGATTTTCAAACAGCACCTTAATAATAATATTAGCAAATTTCTGCGAACGCAAATTATTTTATAATAAGTATAAATTCAGCTAATTTATGCCAAAAAGACGGAACTTAGTGGCAAATGATGCTTGTGAAAGAGTTTTATTCGATTTCTTGTCACTGAGAATACAAAGTTATAATCTTTAAAGAATTTGTTAACTCCGCGATCAGACCTTTATATCTTAAGACAGTCGTTGTTGTGGTAAAGGAATGTAAAACTTAAATCAAGTTAAATTGAGATATTTGTTGAAAATTTATATTGAAAAGGCATGAGTGTAAATAGTCCCCTGGAGATTTCTCGTGGTTTGTTGGCGGCATTTTCAACGAAAATGTTTCGCTATTACGAGGATCGGATTCCCCAAGATGCAAGTGTGCTGGTTGTCAGCAATCACCGGAGTTTTATGGATGCACCGCTTTTGATGGCGGCGCTATCGAATCCGATTCGCTTTGTTTGCCATCACTATATGGGGCAAGTTCCAATATTCCGAGAGATAGTCACGGGGCAATTTGGGTGCTTTCCGTTATCCGAGGCGAACCAGCAGCGCCAGCAAAGCTTTTTTCAGCAGTCACAGGTACTGTTACAGTCAAAGCAGATGGTAGGGGTGTTTCCCGAAGGAACTGCACCAATGGTGAAATTTACCCAGCCGAATCGCATGGGTGAATTTCAACGGGGCTTTGCTCATTTGGCATTGCGGGCACAGGTGAGGGATTTAGCGATTTTACCAGTGGCGATCGCTTCTTTGGAAGAGGTTAACACTTCTGGTTTTCCCTTGCGGGTTTTGAGTTTGTTTGACCCTTCGGAACCTTTATTTAACCAATCGGGCTGGCATCCTCTGGTAATATATCATCGGGTAGCGGTGTTAATCGGTCGCCCTTATTGGATAACGCGGCAAAATCAAGAAAAATATCAGGGTAAGCAAGCTAGAAGCGTTGTGGCAGAATTGACAGAACACTGTCAAACTGACATTGCTAACTTGTTGCGTGAAGGTTGTTATTAGAAAGGTTCTGGTACTGTTGAAGTATCGGATAGGTTTTTTAATAAAAGCACAAGAAAATTAAATTTCTATTTCACAATGGCGAAAGTTGAGCTAAAACCCTGTTTCCTGACTCCTAAACGGCTGCGACCAGAATCTCCGCTGTTTGTATATTTACCTGGGATGGATGGCACCGGTCAATTGTTGCGATCGCAAACTGCAGGATTGGAGTCCGGCTTTGATGTCCGCTGTTTAGGGATTCCCCGGGAAGATTTGACGAGTTGGGATGAACTCACCAATAACGTCTTGGACCTAATCCACGCCGAATTGGAAAAAACTTCCCAGAGGACACTTTATCTGTGTGGTGAGTCTTTTGGCGGTTGTTTGGCGATGAAAGTAGCAGTCGCCGCGCCGCAGTTATTTAAGCGAATAATTTTCATTAACCCCGCTTCTAGCTTTCATCGCCGTCCTTGGCTGGCTTGGGCGTCGCAATTGGCTTATATATTCCCGCCATGCTGGTTTGAAGTTAGCGCTTTGGGGTTATTACCGTTTTTAGCGTCTTTGGCTCGCATGACACGCAGCGATCGCTTAGAATTACTCAAAACCCTGCGTTCCGTACCGCCAGAAACCCTTCTCTGGCGGTTAAGTTTAATTAAAGAATTTGATATTGATGAAAAACAGTTACACCGTTTGAATCAACCAGTTTTGTTAATTGGTAGCGCTGAAGATCGTCTTTTACCTTCTTTGACAGAAGTCACGCGTTTAGCCGAAATTTTACCTAACAATAAATTGGTAGTATTGCCCAATAGCGGACACGCCTGTTTGTTAGAGCAAGGTACTAATCTTTATGAGATTATGCAAGTTAATGATTTTTTAGAGAATAGGGATGAAACAGGTGCTTATCCGGAAGCGATCGCAAAACGCGATACTAGAAATTAATCAAACTTGCTTTGAGACAAATTATGACACAAGAAACTGTAAAATTGCAAATTCATGAATGAATCTGAAGAAGCGCTTCGCGCAGTACCCAATCGCCTACTTCTACTCCATCAGGAAAAGTACGCTGAAGCAGTTTATAGGTACTTAATAGATAAGGCGCAATAGTAACTTGCATATCGCAATCCAAAGGAAGATTTGTGAAAATCGGCAGCTTCAGAAGTCGGGTTTCTTGAAGAAACCCGACACGAACGTTTCTCACGAATGATTTATAGCGGTTGCATATGAGTGTAATACACGGGCAAAAATTATCTATCTAACAACTTGTGCTTGTAGGGAGATGTAAAAGCGATCGCCTAAACGCTACAACCTAAATAGAATGACTTGTAGGACGGTGCTGAGTAATGGAAAACAAATCCCAAAAAGAAATTGAGGTGAATAAATCGGTTAATTCATCTAAAGAAGCTTCGCGAGTCGAAATCAAGGTTAAACCCTCAGCAGAAGAAAATCAACCGTCTTTTTTTGAATCTTTTGTTAAGACTGTTGGCGAGGTGGGAGAAGCTACAGTCAAACAAACACACAAGCTAATTGAACAAGCAACTCAAGCCGCAGGAGAGTTAACCAATCGTCTTGGCGATAATTGGTTAATTCGCAGAGTTGCTGGGGTATTAAATTTAAATTGGCTGATTGGTGCTAGTGACAATGTTGATTTGGCTAAAGCAGAAGCAGAAGTTAAAAAGCTAAAGCAAGAGTATCCCAATGAATCACCCAGCGAAATTTCTCACCGCATCATGCTTGATAAAGCAACTAAAGCTGGTGGAATTGGTTTAGCAACGAGTATTTTGCCAGGATTTGCAGCAGCTTTATTAGCAATTGATTTAGCCGCGACGACACAATTGCAATCAGAAATGGTTTATCAGATTGCATCTGCCTATGGGCTGAATTTAAAAGACAAGGCGCGTAAGGGTGAAGTTTTAGCGATTTTTGGTCTAGCTTTGGGTGGAGGACGCCTTTTAAAAGCGGCGGGATTGGGTTTGCTGCGAAATGTACCTTTTGCCGGTGCGGTAATTGGTGCTAGCTCAAATGCAACAATGATTTATTCTTTGGGATATGCTGCTTGTCGTTTTTATGAAGCCAAGCTAGATGCATCAAAATCCCTGACTTCTGAAGAAACACTTGCACAGTTAAAGCAAGAAAGCGAAAAATATTTGGAAAAAGCGATCGCCCAACAAGCGATTGTAGACCAAATTCTGGTTCACATGATTCTCGCCAGCCATCCAGAAAAGACTTGGGAAGAAATTTTGCCTGATTTGCAAGCTTTGAATCTCAGTTCTAATTCGTTGGATGCGATCGCTCAAAATATCAAATCACCCCAACCTTTAGAAACGCTTCTCAATCAACTCGACCGTGATTTTGCCGTACCTTTGTTAGCTCAATGTTACAGAATAGCCCAATTCAACGGTAAAACGACGCCAGAAGAACAAAAAGTGATTTCAGCGATCGCCTCTAGGGAGAGGGGGACAGGGGAGAAGAAAATGTAACACCTTTTCCCTTTTCCCTTCTTTCCCAATGCCCAATGCCCAATGCCCAATGCCCAATGCCCAATTATTTAAATTTGTCAACCGTAGTTAGATGTATTCTATAAGTAAACAATATAAATCTATCTAAAGGGGAGTCCATAAACCTTGCAGCGGGTTTTAAGGTAAGTTTGAACCGACTTTCTAGCGTTTTTGGCATGCAAACTTGATGTCGGAAATTATCTCCCGTTACAGTATAGTAAAACACGATTTTGAAGTTAAGGTAGCAGATTATAGCGCCTCTTGTTTGCATGAGGTATGCCCGTGGATAGGGACACAGCAGTGCTGTGCCCCTAAAATGGTCTTCTATACTTCACCCTATAAGGAACGGCTATATGCTTAACTCTAGCTTTAGCAAAACTATCTCAAGGGTTAGAAGTGCTTTTAAGGTGCTGTCTTTGGGAGTATTGTTTACGCACCCCGATCGCCAATCTATGCAAAAAATTACCACTAATTTAAATGGCAGCGCGATCGCCCTTCCCCTGATTTTGGGCTGGTTAATTTTTCAGGGACAACGGGTAAATTATTGCGATCCGGCTTTTGGGATATCACTGCTGGCAATGTTGTTAAACATGATATTTCTGGTTTTGATTTGGCGCAATAATCCTAAATTTGTGAATCGAGTTGAAGGCGATACCTTGCAGCAAGCCCCTGCGGGTCTGTGCGAAGTGTCAGAAGCCGCATTGCGCGAGAGTGAACAACGATTTCGCCTGTTAGTTAATAGCGTCGATGATGTCTTTTGGATATCAGACCCCAGACAAGAACAATTAATTTACGCCAGTCCGGCTTATGAAAAAATTTGGGGACACAGTTGTGAAAGCTTAAAGACAAACTACCGAGAATGGATGAATGCGATTCATCCCGATGACCGGGAACGGGTACAACAGGCTGTATTTGAAAACATATTTCAGGGCAAATATGACGAAGAATATCGGATTATACGTCCTGATGGCAATATTCGCTGGATTCGCGATCGCGGTTCTTCAGTCAAAAATGAGACTGGAGAAATTTTATATAACAGTGGAATTGCTCAAGATATTACCCAACACAAGCAAACAGAAGCAGCTTTGCGCGAAAGCGAAGAACGCTATCGCATGCTGACAGAAAATGTACCCCAACTTGTTTGGATAACTCGCCCCGACGGATTTGTAGAATATTTCAACCAGCGCTGGTTAAACTACACAGGATTGCAACCCCACGAAACCCTAGGCTGTGATTGGCAACAGGTAGTGCATCCTGATGATTTGCCACAAGCTTTAGAAAAGTGGATAACCGGACTTCAAACCGGAAATCAAATCGAGGTGCAGTACCGCCTCAAACGAGTGGATGATGTTTATCGGTGGCATTTGATACAAGCTTTACCCCTGCGTGACTCCAACGGTAATATTATGAAGTGGTTTGGCACTTGTACCGATATTGACGATCGCAAACGGACAGAAGAGGCTCTGGAGGAAAGCGAACAAAGATTGCGGTTAATTGTAGAATCAGACATTATTGGCATTCAGTTTGGCGACGTGTATGGGGGGCTGAGTCAAGTCAATGATGCTTTTCTGAGAATGGTTGGTTACAGTCGCGAAGATTTTTTGGCGGGTAAAGTCGGCTGGCGGGATATCACACCACCAGAGTATTTACTATTGGATGAAGCAGCGATCGCACAAGCAAAAGTTAAAGGATTTTCCAACCTTTATGAAAAAGAATATATCCGTAAAGATGGCTCCCGCGTCCCTATATTAATTCGCTTTGCTTTAATTGGGGAACGACAGGAAGAAGCTGTTACTTTCATCATAGATATTAGCGATCGCAAAAAAGCCGAAACAGAACGCGATCGCTTTTTCACGCTTTCCCCCGATATGCTGTGTATTACTGGGTTGGATGGCTACTTTAAACGCTTAAACCCAGCCTTCGAGAAAATTCTCGGCTATACCCAAGCAGAATTACTCACCACACCTTTTATAGGTTTTGTCCACCCAGAAGACAGAGACAAAACTTTGGCGGAAGTGGAAAAACTCGCAAAAGGAACCGTAACGCTCAATTTTGAGAACCGTTACCGTTGTAAAGATGGTTCCTATAAATGGCTGGTTTGGAATTGTGTTCCCGACGTAGAATCAAAATTGCTCTACGCAGTTGCTCATGATATTACTGGGCGCAAACATACAGAAAATATGCTCAAAGAGCAAGCACAAGCACTGCGAATTAACCGAGAACGTCTCGATTTGGTAATTCAGGGAACCGAAATCGGTTTATGGTACTGCAATTTACCACTAGACAAACTAATTTGGAGTGACCAGTGCAAAGCTCATTTTGGTCTACCACCTGAAGCCGAAATCGATATCAATTTATTTTATCAACTGTTGCATCCCGATGACCGGGAAGCTACGCGGCAAGCGGTAGAATATTCTATTAACCAGGGTGCTGGCTATGATATTGATTATCGTACGGTAGCCCCGGATGGTCGGGTGCGTTGGATTCGGGCGATCGGGCGAATCTTCTGCGATGAAACTGGCAAACCCTGTCGTTTTGACGGTATTACTATCGATATTACTCACCGCAAGCAAGCAGAAGAATCAATCAAGGAAAGCGAAGAACGCTATCGGCGGTTGGTGGAACTTTGTCCGGATGGAATATTTATTCAAAGCGGCGGCAAATTTGTTTTTGCTAACCAAGCAGCATTGGACTTTTTTGGCGCAAAAACTTCACAAGAATTAATTGGAAAATCAGTTTTTGACTT
This sequence comes from Heteroscytonema crispum UTEX LB 1556, assembly GCA_044006015.1. Classification (GTDB taxonomy): domain Bacteria; phylum Cyanobacteriota; class Cyanobacteriia; order Cyanobacteriales; family Nostocaceae; genus Heteroscytonema; species Heteroscytonema crispum. Next base: position 114,509 of record JBIPDF010000010.1, on the reverse strand, counting down.
CATCTGTCCGGAGTATGAAGAAATTCTCAAACAGCGCATTCGAGAACTTCATGAAAATCAGGTAAATTTGCCGGTAATTCACGAAAAGTGGTTGCGGCTGGATGGCACAATTGTTGATGCTGAAGTCACAGCAAATCACCTGCAGTATCAAGGTCAGCAAGCCGCTCAAGTTGTGATTCGCGATATTAGCGATCGCAAACGCGCTGAAGAACAAATTCGCCAACTTAACGAAACTTTAGAAGAAAGAGTCAAACAACGCACTCTGCAACTAGAAGCCACCAACAAAGAACTAGAATCCTTTTCCTACTCAGTTTCTCACGACTTGCGGGCACCACTGCGACACATTGCCGGATTTGTTGATTTACTGCAAAAGCGCCTCGACTCTACAGCACTCGATGATACCAGTCGGCGTTACCTGAAAATCATCACCGAAACCAACAAATTAGCAGGCAAATTAATCGATGACTTGCTAGCCTTTTCCCGCATGGGGCGCAGCGAGATGCGTTACAGCACAATCGACATGAATTTAATGGTGCAGGAAGTAAAACACGAACTCGAACCAGAAACCAGAAATCGTCAGGTTTGCTGGCAAATTGAATCTTTACCAACAATTACTGGCGACCCCTCGATGCTGCGGCTAGTGCTGCGTAACCTGCTAGAAAACGCTCTTAAATATAGCAAAACTCGAGAAGTGGCGGAAATTACGATTAGTAGCATCAATACACCCAATAATGAACAAGAGGTCATATTTTTCGTCAAAGATAACGGTATTGGTTTTGATATGCGTTACGTTCATAAATTATTTGGAGTATTTCAACGCTTGCACAGCGACTCCGAGTTTGAAGGTACAGGCGTTGGGCTGGCAAATGTACAGCGAATTATTCACCGTCATGGAGGGCGAGTTTGGGCAGAAGCAGAATTAAATAAGGGGGCAACATTTTATTTTGCATTACCACGGGAGTTAGCAGTCAGGAGTGGAAAGTAGAGAGCAACCAATGGAACTGAAGCGTATTCTCCTAGTGGAGGACAGCATTAATGATGTTGAATTAATCCTGACTTCGCTAGCTGAGAACCATTTAGGTAATGAAGTAGTTGTCGTCCGCGATGGTGAAGAAGCATTAGATTACCTGTACCGCCGTGGCATGTATCGATTGCGCCGAGAGGGCAACCCCGTTGTGGTGCTGCTGGATCTAAAGCTTCCGAAAGTGGATGGTATGGAAGTGCTGACACAAATTAAGGCAGACCATGATTTAAAAATGGTTCCAGTTGTTGTCCTTACCTCTTCCCGCGAAGAACAGGATCTAGTACGCTGTTATGAATTAGGTAGTAATGCGTATGTAGTCAAGCCCATAGATTTTCATGATTTTGTAGATGCAATTAAGGGGTTGGGGTTATTTTGGGCAATAATTAATGAGCCTCCTCCTGGTTCCATACCTCCGATACGCAGTAATTCAGGAATCTCGGGATATGAGTAAAGCGATGTCACTAAGATTTCTCTTGCTGGAAGATAGCTTGCTGGATACAGAACTGATCCAGGCTGTTCTCACCGAGGGAAATATTACTTGTGAATTAGTGCCAGTCAAAACAGGCATCCAATTCCAGACAGCCCTAGAGCAAAATTGCTTTGACGTGATTCTTTCAGATTATTCCCTGCCTGAGTTTGATGGCATTACTGCCTTGGAGATGGCGCAGAAAATCTGCCCAGATGTGCCTTTCATTTTTGTGACGGCAACAATGGGGGAAGAAGTAGCAATTGAAACCCTTAAAAGCGGGGCTACAGATTACGTACTGAAGCAACGCCTAGATCGTTTGGTGCCATCAATCAAGCGATCGCTCCGAGAAGCCGAAGAACGACGCGCCCGCCAACAAGCAGAAGCCGAACTGCACCGCCGCGAGCAAGAATTCCGCGCCTTAGTGGAAAATTCCCCCGACATCATCGCCAGATTTGACCGAGATTTGCGTCATACTTACGTAAATCCCGTAATAGAAAAGTCAACAGGAATACCAGCCGCCAACTTCATCGGCAAAAGTCACGCCGAATTGGGGATGCCAGAGGAAATTTGTACTTCCTGGGGCGAGGTAATGCGTCAAGTTTTGCAAACGGGAAAAGAGGGATTTTTGGAATTCGATTTTCTTGCCCTTGACGGAATTCGTTACTACCAATCGCGGCTTGTGCCCGAGTATGCTTTGGATGGTTCCATTCAATCTTTACTCGGCATTAGCCGTGATATTACGGATGACAAGTTGGCAGAGCAGGCATTGCGAGCAAGTGAAGCTCAACTGCGGCAACAAAAAGAAGAATTAGAAAAAGCAAACCAAATAAAAGATGAATTTTTGGCGGTACTTTCCCATGAATTGCGATCGCCTCTTAACGCCATCCTGGGTTGGTCTAAATTATTACGTACCCGCAAATTAGATGAAACAACCTTTGCCCGCGCCCTAGAAACCATAGAACGCAATGCCAAATTGCAAACTCAACTAATAGAAGATTTGCTAGACGTTTCCCGCATCATTCGCGGCAAATTAACCTTACGTCCCCAGCCAACCGACTTGATGCCGGCGATCGAAGCCGCCATTGACACCATGCGTCTAGCCGCTGAAGTCAAATCAATCGACTTGCAATTTTCGATTGGGGATGGGGCATTGGACAAGGAGACACGGGCGACGGGTGTGGGGGGAGAAGGGGGAGAAGGGGGACGACTTGGGACGACGGGTGTGGGGAGACAAGCAAGACTTGGGACGACGGGTGTGGGGACGACGGGTGTGGGGACGACGGGTGTGGGAAGAATTTCCCCCTTGTCTCCCCCCTCTGGCTTGTCTTCCCCCTCTCCCCATCCCCCCATCTCCCCATCTCCCCCTCTCCCCATCTCTTCTACCTCCAATTCACAATTCCAAGTTTTAGGCGACCCCAGTCGATTGCAACAAATCGTCTGGAACCTTCTGTCTAACGCCATCAAATTTACACCCCAAGGTGGGCGGGTAGAAGTGCATCTGGCAAGGGTAGAAGGAGAAAAAGGGGGACGACTTGGGGCGACGGGTGTGGGGCGACGACTTGGAGACAAGGGCGACGGGTGTGAGGGAAATTCTCCTATTGCTTATGCTCAAATTACGGTGAAAGATACGGGTGTTGGTATCAGTTCGGACTTTTTACCTTACGTGTTTGATTCATTTCGGCAGGCGGATGGTTCAAAAACTCGCGTATTTGGCGGTTTGGGATTGGGTTTGGCGATCGTGCGCCACCTTGTAGAATTGCACGGTGGAACCGTCAGCGCCGAAAGCTTAGGAGAAGAACAGGGATCGACTTTTACAGTTAAAATACCGCTAATGAAAAGTGCTGAGTCTCGAGTTTTGAGTGTTGAGTCTAAAGATTGCAACTCAGAACTCAGCACTCAGAACTCAGTACTTTGTGGCGTGCGGGTTTTAGTGGTTGATGACGAGCCTGATTCGCGGGATTTTTTAGTATTTGCCCTAGAAGAATATGGTGCGATCGCCCTTTGTGTTACTTCCGCCGCTTCAGCATTGGAAGTATTAGTATCTTTTAAACCAGACGTACTGGTTAGCGACATCGGCATGCCAGAACAAGATGGTTATAGCCTGATTCGCCAAATCAGGGCAATGCCACCCCAACAGGGAGGAGAAACAAAAGCGATCGCCCTTACAGCCTACGCTAGTGACAAAGACCGTAACGACGCGATCGCTGCAGGTTTCCAAAGACATCTTTCCAAGCCAGTCATGCCAGACGAACTCGCCAACGCAGTAGCGGAATTAGTTATTAGTTAGTGGTTGTTGGTTGGTGGTTGGTGGTTGCTAGAAAATCCTGCTTGTCCCCCTTGTCCCCCTTGTCCCCCTTGTCTCCCCATCTCCCCATTTCCCCCCAACCCCACTTCGTGGGGGCCCCTAGCCCCCCATCTCCCCCTCTCCCCCGTAGGAAGCACGAAAAGCGAATTTTAAGCAATACTGGTACAAGAACTTTTACAGTGAATACAAAAATGGAAATTCTACCTATTAATACGTCACTTTTGGAGTGGTCGGGAGATGGTTTGGCAATTGGTTTATTTGAAGATGCTGTAGAACTATCTGGCGATTTGGCAACATTAGACGAAAAGTTCTCTGGTATTCTAAAGGAACTAATTGCCGAAGAGGAATTTAAGGGTAAAGTCGGTAGCACGATCGCCTCACGTTTAGCTGTTGGCAGTCAAGTCCGCAAAGTGATGCTGATTGGTTTGGGCAAACTCGAAGCGCTAAAACTAGATACTCTACGACGCGCAGGCGCAACTCTTGCCCGATTAGCCAAAAAGCAAAAATGCAAAACCCTGGGCATTAGCTTGCCTCTTTGGAACAACGATGCAGCAGCATCAGCCCAAGCGATCGCGGAAGGTGTACATTTGGCACTTTTCCAAGATACTCGCTTCAAGTCAGAAAATGAGGATAAAGGACCACAAATTGAGTCAGTAGATTTACTAGGGTTAGGCGGACAAGAAGCAGCGATAACACGCGCTAATCAAATCGCTGATGGGGTAATTTTGGCACGGGAATTGGTAGCAGCACCGGCAAACGCGGTAACACCAATTACGATGGCAGAAACCGCCCAAGCGATCGCCTCCCAAACGGGAATGCAACTTGAAATCCTAGAACAGGAAGAGTGTGAAAAGTTGGGTATGGGTGCTTTTTTGGGAGTAGCGCAAGCTTCTGAATTACCACCGAAATTTATTCACCTAACTTACAAACCCGAAGGTACACCCAAACGCAAACTCGCAATTATCGGTAAAGGCTTAACCTTCGATTCTGGCGGACTCAACATCAAAGGCGCAGGTAGCGGTATCGAAACCATGAAAATTGACATGGGCGGTGCAGCAGCAACATTAGGCGCAGCTAAAGCAATTGGTCAAATCAAGCCAGATGTAGAAGTTCACTTTATTTCCGCAGTCACAGAAAACATGATTAGCGGACGCGCCATGCACCCAGGCGACGTTCTTAAAGCTTCTAATGGTAAAACTATTGAAGTGAATAACACCGACGCTGAAGGACGTTTAACCCTAGCAGATGCTTTAGTATTTGCAGACAAATTGGGAGTAGATGCGATCGTTGATTTAGCCACCCTCACAGGTGCTTGTGTCGTTGCTTTAGGCGAAGATATTGCAGGTTTATTTACTCCCGATGATGCTGTTGCAAACCAACTGCTAGCTGCTTCTGAAAGTGCTGGCGAAAAGCTGTGGCGAATGCCAATGGAAGAGAAATATTTTGAAGGGTTAAAATCCGGCATTGCGGACATGAAAAACACCGGACCGCGTGCAGGTGGTTCGATTACAGCAGCGCTTTTTCTGAAGCAATTTGTAAAAGACACTCCCGCTTGGGCGCATTTAGATATTGCAGGTCCGGTTTGGTCAGATAAAGAAAACGGCTACAACGGTTCAGGCGCAACCGGCTTCGGCGTCCGTACCCTCGTCAACTGGGTGATTGAGTGCTGAGTATTAGGACGACGGGTGTGGGGGGAGACAAGGGACGACGGGTGTGGGACGACGGGTGTGGGAGACAAGGAAAAAATTTTACAATTCCAATGCCCCTTGCCCCATGCCCCATGCCCCATGCCCCATGCCCAATGACTAATGACTAATGACCAATGACTGACTAATGCCCTTTAAAACCAAAATTCGCGATCGCAATCACCCGTTGCAAGTAATTGATAAGCAAATGTCAGGGAAGTTTCATGTTATGTTGAGCTTGCCAGAACCTTTTTTTCCAGTGATGGGCGGGATGTGGCAGTCAGAAAGTTACGCTTTTTGGGCGGAGCCATCTGGTAAAATTTGTAAGGTTTATAGAAGCTCTGAGCAATGGGATCGACTTGCGTACGGATTGCAATTGACGCAATGGGAGGGGATCGCGCACCCGGTGAAATCGTTGCTGGCGCACTGCGAGCAATAGAAGAATTGGGTGTAGAAGTCTTGTTGGTGGGCGATCCCCAACAAATTGAAGCTGCCCTACCGGCAAAAACCAATTTGGGGCAGGTGAAGATTGTTCCTGCTGAGGAAGCGATCGCTATGGAAGAGGAGCCTTTAAGCGCAATTAGACGCAAACCCAAGGCTTCTATTAACGTGGCGATGGATTTGGTTAAAACTCAGCAGGCTGATGCTGTATTTTCTGCAGGTCATTCTGGGGCGGCGATGGCAGCAGCTTTACTCCGCTTGGGACGACTGCGAGGAATTGACCGCCCAGCTATTGGCGCGGTTTTTCCCACCATGATTGCCGGTAAACCAGTGCTTGTACTGGATGTTGGCGCAAATGTAGACTGCCGTCCGAAGTTTTTGGAGCAGTTTGCTGTCATGGGAGCGATTTACAGTCAGTATGTTCTCGGTAATTCTGAACCGAAAGTGGGTTTATTAAATATCGGTGAAGAAGACTGTAAGGGCAATGATGCAGCTGTCCGCGCTTACCAATTACTAAGCGAAAATTCCCAAATTGCCTTTATTGGCAATGCTGAAGGACGTGACGTCCTTTCGGGTCGCTTTGATGTGATTGTCTGTGATGGCTTTGTGGGCAATGTATTATTAAAATTTGCCGAAGCTGTGGGGGAAATTTTGCTGCAAATTTTGCGCGAAGAATTACCTCAAGGTTTGCACGGTCAAATCGGAACGGCAATTTTAAAACCAAATCTCAAGCGAATTAAGCAGCGGGTAGATCACGCAGAACACGGCGGTGCTTTGCTTTTAGGCGTAGCAGGAGTGTGTCTGATTGGTCACGGTAGCTCTCAAGCGCCTTCGGTTTTTAATGCTATTCGCATGGCAAAAGAAGCGGTGGAAAATCAAGTATTGCAAAGAATTCAATCCCAATATCAAAGCCTACAGCGCGACAGTGGTTAGCAAACTAGCCCAAAATGAGCGATAAATAAATGTCTAGCTTTCATCGACACCCTTGTCAATTCAACGCCAGCTAGAGCCTATTGCTAGATAAAAGCAGCTATTATTGTCTGGCAAGGTATTAACCTTAACAGAGTGGAAAAAACAGAGTGGAAAAAATACGCGCTCATAAGGGTAAAGCAGTCATGAAAACGGTTGCCATGGAGTTTCGAGCGGCGAGAAAAAAGCTGCTCAAATTTCTCTGGGTCGCAATTAACTGCGCGTCTGAATGATAACCTTTGCTGTATACGTCCTCGAAGCGGCTTACCTGAAAGTAGCATCCAGTTGATAGATTAAATAAATCTGAAACTGTGGCGATCTAGGTAGAAGTTGATAGTTAACAAGTAAAAAGTAAAAAGAGAATCCCTATAAATAAATTGTGGGGATTTCAAGTGGATGCCTTTTTTTATTTTCTAGAAATAAATTTTCGGCGTAGCACCATTTCTTTTTTTTGCCTTTTAAGTTTTAACTTTTGACTTTGAGCGATCGCGCAGCGTCTGGTGAAAGAGAAGCGATGGTGATAGTTGGGAGAAAATGAGTGCAAAATTTAGGAATCGCATTTACAGGAAGTGGTTCAGCAGTACCAGCTTATTTCCTAGATAATCAGGCACTGACCGAATTGGTTGAGACATCAGACGAATGGATTACCACAAGAACGGGAATTCGTCAACGGCGGTTAGCAAGTTCTAGTGAATCCTTAGCTGAAATCGCCACTGTTGCAGGGAGTAAGGCGATCGCCTCAGCAGGAATTAAAGCCGAAGACCTAGATTTAATTTTGCTGGCGACCTCTACCCCTGACGACTTGTTTGGTACTGCGTGCCAGATTCAAACTAAATTGGGAGCCACTAGAGCAGTAGCCTTTGACTTGACAGCTGCCTGCTCCGGCTTTGTTTTTGGACTAGTCACCGCCGCTCAATTTATCAGAACTGGCGTTTATAAAAATGTACTTGTGATCGGAGCGGATATCCTCTCTCGCTGGGTGGATTGGCAAGACCGGGGAACTTGTGTATTGTTTGGCGATGGAGCTGGAGCTGTAGTATTGCAGGGGAATCAAAGTGATCGCCTACTGGGATTTGAACTCAAAAGTGATGGAACCTTAAATCACTGCCTCAACCTTGCCTATCAAGCCACCTCCCAAGAACTTGCCAGGGGAGTGGATGTATCTAAAGGTACTTATCATCCCATCACCATGAACGGCAAAGAAGTCTACCGTTTTGCCGTGCAGCGAGTGCCAGAGGTGATAGACAAAGCTTTATTTCACGCTCACATCAGTGTAGATAAAGTAGATTGGTTATTATTGCATCAAGCGAATCAGCGGATACTCGATGCCGTTGCCCAACGTTTGAATATTCCACAGCATAAAGTTATCAGCAATCTTGCCAACTACGGCAACACCTCAGCCGCCTCGATTCCCCTAGCGTTAGATGAAGCGGTACGCCAAGGCAAAATCAAACCTGGTGATACCATTGCTGCATCTGGATTTGGTGCCGGTCTTACCTGGGGCGCAGCAATTTTTCAATGGGGAAAGTAAAGAGTTAGGAGTCTTGAGCCGCCCAGTTATGAGTTATGGGTTAGGAGTTATGAGTTGAAGGAAATTTATAATTAAAAACTCAAAATTCACGCATTCAAAATTCATAAATTCAAATATAAAACTCCTCATTCCTAACTCAAGACTGCTAACTCAAGACTCCTAACTTTGCGCCTCAAGACTCCTAACTCCTAACTTTTCTGACCAATGACTAAAACTGCATGGGTGTTTCCCGGACAAGGTTCCCAGTCCCAAGGAATGGGAATGGACTTATTAGATTTACCATTTGCTCAAGACAAATTTGCCCAAGCCGAGGAAATTTTGGGCTGGTCTGTGACGCAAATTTGCCAAAATGATGCTGATAGTTTATCACGTACTCTCTACACTCAGCCCTGTCTGTATGTGGTAGAAAGCATTCTTGCCGATATCATCCGCGAAAGGGGACACAAACCAGATTTAGTTGCCGGTCACAGTTTGGGAGAATATATCGCCCTTTACATCGCTGGAGTATTTGAGTGGTCTGCTGGGTTGCGCTTGGTGAAACGTCGCGCCGAACTCATGGATAGCAGCGCCGGTGGTATGATGGCGGCTATGATGAATTTTGACCGCGAACAGCTAGAAAAAGTCATTGCCGAAACTCCCGACGCAGTATTGGCAAATGACAACAGTCCGGCTCAAGCGGTCATTTCCGGCAGTCCAGAGGCTGTAAAAGCGGTAATGTCTCAAGTCAAGGCAAAACGTGCTATTCCCTTAAACGTTTCTGGAGCATTTCACTCGCCTTTAATGGCAGCAGCTGCAACTGAATTTCAAGAAGTTTTAGAAGCTGTCGAATTTCAACCTGCTGTTGTACCAGTATTATCTAATGTAGAGCCAACTCCAGCAGTTGATGCCCAAGTTTTAAAGCAGCGCTTAATGAAACAAATGACTGGAAGCGTGCGCTGGCGAGAAATTTCTTTACAATTGCCCGCAAACGACATTGGGCGAGTAGTAGAAATTGGTCCGGGTAACGTGCTAACAAATTTGATTAAACGCACTTGCTCTGATTTAATCTTAGAAAACATCCGCACTGCTGCTGAATTACCAAACTAGGGGAGATAAGAGTTAGGAGTTAGGAGCCGCCCAGCCGCCCAGCCGCCCAGTTAAAAGTTAGGAGTTAGAAATTAGCAATTAAGAATTCTTAGCTTCGTTTTTTGAGTTTTGAGTTATTATTCTCCCTTGTCCCCCACACCTCACACCCGTCGTCCCCATCCCCCCCTCTCCCCCTCTCCCTCTCCCCCTCTCTACCTATGGGTCGAAATCGCGAACCGTTTATCAGTCTCGCACTTTACCACACCTTGAAGTGGTCGGTCGTTAGCCCTATGCTTCACGCTTACTTTCGAGGCCAGATTTATGGTGCTGAAAACGTCCCCCGAACCGGACCGCTAGTGATAGTAAGCAATCATGCGAGCAACTTTGACCCGCCGATTGTTTCTAATTGTGTACGTCGTCCTGTGGCGTACATGGCTAAAGAAGAACTCTTTGAAATTCCGGTTTTAAAGACAGCGATTAAATTGTACGGCGCTTACCCGGTGAGTCGGGGAAGTGCCGATCGCGCTGCTATTCGTTCAGCCCTGGAGTATCTTGAGAATGGGTGGGCTGTAGGTGTTTTCTTGCAAGGTACTCGCACCCCAGATGGTCGAATTACAGACCCCAAACGAGGTGCAGCCCTTCTTGCAGCAAAAGCAAAAGCACCAATACTACCCGTATGTTTGTGGGGTACTGAGAAAATTGAGCAAAAAGGCGCTGCGATACCGCGTTCAGTTCCCGTCACTATCCGTATTGGCAAATTAATAGATGCTCCTACCTCTACCAATAAAGAGGAATTAGAAGCGCTGACGCAACAGTGTACAAGTGCGATTAACGAAATGCACGATTTGGGACGGTAGCTGAAATAGCAGGGAATATGCTTAACGGAGGTAGCGATCGCTTTTGAATTTATGTAAGTTTAAGTTCAAGCGATACGCTTTGTTTGTTGTTTGTTGGTAGTTGTTAGTTGGTAGTTGTTTTTTGCAACCAACCAACAGCGCCGAACCCCTTCGGGGTTCGCTCTTACGCTCATGGGGGAACCCCCTCTTGGCCGCGCTGGTGAACCACCAACCAACAGCGCCGAACCACCAACTATTCCCCAATTTATATATGAGCGGCTTTGATGCCAAAAATTTTGGATCTCGACTGAATAATCTAGCGTTAGTTCGCTTTTTGCTGTTAGTTGCTTGTGGCTGGGCGATTGTACAGCTTTTAGCTTACTTTGAAGCGGTTATTGTTATCTTCACATTCGCCGCAATTTTGGCTTTTTTACTGAGCTATCCGGTCAAATGGCTGCGGCGTTTTTTACCACACGGTCTAGCAGTTATTGTAGTGTTTTTAGTCAGTATTGTAATTCTTGGAGGTCTGGTAATCACTGTCGGTTTAGCAGTATTATCTCAAGGACAACAATTAATTGAGAGTGTAACTGCATTTTTAAACTCTTTAATGCCTTTAGTAGAAAGACTCGAAGAATTTCTCCGTAACCGCAATCTTCAAATAGATTTAACTGCCCTAGAAACGCAACTGCGAAATCAAGCTATCTCAATGCTTGCCACCAGTTTAACTATTTTCCAAAGTTTTATCACTAATTTTGTTACTTTTATATTAATTGCCGTTGTTGCTTTTTTTATGCTCCTTGATGGAGAAAAACTTTGGCATTTAATTATAAAAGTGGTGCCGAGACAGCGACGAACTAGATTTACCAAGATTATTAGACGTAACTTTTTAGGATTTTTTCGCGGTCAGCTAATATTAACGTTATTTTTAACAATTACCACATTCATTGTCTTCTCGGTATTAAAAGTTCCTTTCGCTTTAATTCTCTCAGTCATAGTCGGAATACTTGATATCATTCCTGGAATTGGAGCCACATTAGGAGTTGGTGTAATTACTCTAATCGTGTTGTCTCAAAGCGTTTGGCTAGGGCTAAAAGTCTTGGTAGCCTGCATTGTACTTCAACAAATTCAAGACAATTTAATTTCGCCTCGAATTATGCAAGATGCGCTGAATTTGAATCCTGTAGTAGTATTTTTTGCTTTGTTGGTAGGCGCTAGAGTCGCAGGTTTATTAGGAATTTTTATCTCTATTCCGATTGCAGGAGTAATAGTATCTATGTTTGAAATTGATGAAATGAAGTCGGAAGTTTAATTGAGAGTTAGGAGTTAAGAGTTAAGAGTTAGGAGTCTTGAGCCGCCCAGTCTTGAGTCTTGAGCCGCCCAGTACCCCAGTCAAGGTAAAGTGTTTGCGTAGGTTGCATATCCGTAGGGGCGTACCGCTTCGCGGAACCCGAAGGGTAGCATTTGCATCCCTGTCTAAGTTTTGAAGGATAAATCTGGGTGCAAATGCTTTGCCCTTACAACCGAAACATACCACCTTCATAACCTGTAAACCTTGCACTTTTTTTCACCCTTCACCCACCAAGACGCGGGGTAGAGCCGCCCAGTTACGAGTTAAGAGATATAAATTATTGTAAAATGATTTTGCAAGGAATAAGCCTTAGGGGAGTTATGCCAGATTTAAGAGCGGAATTAACAGAAAACCTCGATGAGGCAGAATGGGAGTGGTTAATTCCCCATGTGCAAAGAGATGCGGTGATTGTGGTGGCGAATGGGTTGGATTTGCTGGATGTTGGTGTCGCGATCGCCGGCGATAATTTAGCCGATGTGCAAAACTGGATTGATGAGGCTTTGCTTGCAAAACCCTCGACCGCCCAACTGGGTGAATGGAATAGCGATCGCACTAAGCGATTTAATACGCTCATTGTACAGCCCTATGTTCTCATACAAGAACAAGCTGCAGCCTAAAATTTTTCATGAATTCTCGTGTACGCAGTTCATAATAATTAGTTGTTAAAAAATTATTGTGAACCAAACCCACACATGAAGAATCACTATCATCCAAAAGACTGTCTGATACGAACGTTTTTTGTTTTTGTGACGATAGAATTGCTGCGCTAAAAAAGCTCCTGGAAATCCACCAAGTAGCTCAAACATATGTAATCTTGCTTCTGGAGTCCTCCACTTTCTCTCTATTGCTCTGTTTTTATCATTACCGTAGGCAATAAACGTTATTATGCTCATAATCATGTACCAAAACGATGCCACGGGAAGGTGAATAATACCTTGAAAAGCAAGTACTAAAGTTAGTATAAAACTGAAGAATAAAATAAGGGTAATTATATTAATTGCTAATCGAGAATTTTTTGCTAATTTAGCATTATTGGCACGGAGCCTATTTTTGTTATCGCGTTGAATTTGATAGTAAATCTTATCTCCAACTTGGGGACGGCGGCTTTTATTTAATGCGCTGATGTGTAGAAATACATCTTCACTTCTGTCCTCTGGTTGTATGAAACCATATCCTTTTTCATCATTCCATGTTTTAATATTTCCTCTGTGCTGTTCTGACATAGAAGACATTACCTTTAATATTTCCCGTAAAGTTATATCTAGCAAATCTGGTACTGGGACAAGTTTCAATTTCTTGGAACAACTATCAAAAACCCAGCAGCCATTCCCGCTCATCTAATAGTAGATTTTCAGCACACAAGGCGATCGCATAAAAGCCACGAACCCAAATTTTTCATTGACCATCACTGCACCATCAAGATGCATTCTCGGATTTCTAATGATAGATTCTGGCAGGAGGATAATTAATCTAAGTATTTAATTATACTGATTAATCTCAAAATATGCCATATCGATTGTGAGTGCGGGTGTACGAATAGATTCATCCGTACATGCGTTTTTAACTGTCAGTAACTGTCAGTAACTGCCAGGGCTTACGGGCAAACCATGAATTTCTGTCATTCTGTTTGCGATCGCGGAGGGTTCCCGCTTTCTTACGTAGCGAACAGCATGACAATAAAGTCTTTGCGTAAGTCCTGACTGTGTTGTGCAATGTGATGCTAAATAATAAGTAAAATTACTGCCTAGTTTTTCCATCGTTTGCACCAGTATAACCAGTTGCCACCCAAATTAATGCCCTAGCACCATCACGGATGGATTTTTGAATCGGTTCAGGCGAACTTCCAGAAGGAACTGATACTGGTTTAAAATCAATACCTTGACTACCCAAAACAATCTCGCCGATGACGCTGGCGCGGCGCATGTGGTAGTCGGAAGTAATTAAATAAACACTTTTGATCCCGCGAGCTTGCAAATCATCTACGAGCGTAGTAAAATTAGTTACTGTATCTACCGCTTCATAATCTAGATGCAAACGTCTGGGGTCAACTCCCGCCTTGACAAAAACCATCTCAGTAAATTTTTTGGGACTGCCACCCGTAATCCAGATTGGTATATTTGGATGCTCGCGAGCAAACTTAGCTGTAAACTTTTCTCGTTCTAAACGAGCAGTTGAACCGCCTAGCACCAACACTGCTTGCGGCTGCACGAATTGCTTTTTAATCTCTTTGTATCCCCACCACATTAATAGTGGCAGGGTCAGGATCATAAACCGAAAAGATTTACCTTTAAACTGTCGCTTATTCAACGCTCTATCACTTAGACTGCTGATAAGTGGGAATTTTTCTCTAAGCAGAACAAAAAGAATAATAATGTAGATTAGCAAACTTGTGAAAAATTTACCCAAATTCCAATTTGGGTTATTTTCCGGGTCTGTGGACGTTCATCCGTAACCGATGCATTATAGTACCCTGTATCGGACAAACAATAAAAGGTTTTCCGACCACTTTGTAAAAATTTGTTTCTTTAGACGACGGGACTGGCCAGATTCGAACCGGCGACCTAGCGCTTCAGATTTGTGTGAGTTTCCCCACTCTCTGGACTATATCTTCACCCTAGGCTTAAAGCCCTTAGGTGGTGGCCGTTTAGTCTCTACACCTTCCGAATAGTTATGAGTTAGAAGTTAGGAGTTAGGAGTTATGAGTTTTAAATTTACTCACACTTCGTTACTTCATTACTCAGGATTTACTTCGGCTTGGCTCGGTATTCCCATATGGTTTTCTCACCTTTTAGGGTTCACCGAATTTGACCACATTCACTCACAGAGTTTCCTCTATGGTGCCCGATAGTTCAGGAGGCGCTCGCTCTATCCAGCTGAGCTACAGCCCCAAATAAATATCACCAACTATAATAGCAGGTTTATTGAGACTGCCAGCAGCTATCCCAAGACCCACCGCCTATTTCTAATCCACAGAGAAAACTGCGTGCTTTCAGGACAATTTTGGATTTTCCGCTACTGATTTCTCGGAGTTCCAAATTTAACTGACCTTGCATGGTGTCCCGACAGCAGAATCTTAAACCGTTTTCGGTAGGCGCACGTAAGGGAGTACCGGGATTATCGGTGATTCCAGTTAACTCGATTTCATAATGAGAATTTTTGGCTTGCATTTGCCATCTACCCCAAGGCTGAATTTGCCAATTTACTTCGGAATTCCAGGGTACGAATTCGTAGAATTTGCCTTGATAATGCACGCCAATCATTGCCACAGATTCCATCCACCACAGCACACCACGCCTACCGCCACCAGCAGTTAATGCTAAATCGGGTTCGCCTTCAAAGCTATTGCAATTTAACCAAAACCATTTCTGGGGAAAAGCGCCTCCCCAATTTTTCTCGCCGTAGGCTGGGGCGTTGGTGAATTCGTAGCGCTTACCATTCCAGTCTATCCAACCGCTGGCAAAGCCGTGAGCCATCAAAATTTGCCATCCGGGTTCAAAAATTTGTAGAAATGACAACCAGCCAGCGGTTGATTGCTGAATGCTTTCTTGATTACCCCAACCATACACCGGCTGAATTTCATACTGCCAACGGCAATAAAAACCAGTGGCGGGGTCGCGTATCATTCCTTGGTTTAAGGTGGCTGTGGCTTGATAGCCTTCTTGTACGTGGCGGTCAAATTCTGGTGGTAGGAGGCAGAGGGGTTGGGTGTTTAAATCTGTTTTACCCCAATGACCTAATGCTAAACGATCGCGGCACGCCCAAAATTTGTTGACATCAGGAAAAGTACGCAATAAATATTCATCATCGGGACCGAGGATTTGTGCTGCACCGCCGCTGTGGGGTTTTCCGCCGATGGGGTCTTCGATGGAGTACATAAAGGCGAAGGTTTGCCCAATTTCTGGCAAAGTGATGCGATAGTACCAACCTTCAAAGAAACGGCGATTGTTGCCGTCCCAATGGTAGCCGCTGTGAGGTGTTTGGGTTGAGTCAAGAGAATTGCTGGAAATACTAAACATATAACTAAACATATATATGATGTGCTGCCTATATCCCAGTATGAGCGATCGCTTGACTTTCAGTTGCTACGCCAGCAAATGGATAATGCCAATCACACGGCTTTTTACTACAATAGGACTTACGCAAATTAACCCAAAAATGAACCGCAGAGAACGCAGAGGACACGGAGTTTAGGAGAGTTTGAGAGAGTTTTTGGGTAAGTCCTGTACCAATGACAATAAAACCAACCATGCAAGATTTAATATTTGTTAGGACTCTCAAAGGACATTCAGATAAGGTTATGTCCGTCGTCTTTAGTCCTGATGGGCAGACGTTAGCCAGTGGTAGCCAGGACAAAACCATAAAAATTTGGCATTTAGCAAGTAAGGAACCCTGCACCCTTGAGGGACATGGAGAATCCTCTTGGTCTGGAGGAGTTAATTCAGTCGCTTTTAATCCCGATGGACGAACTTTAGCTAGTGGTAGTGATGACAAAACTATTAAATTATGGGATATAAATACGGGAAAGGAAGTCTGTACCTTTACAGGACACGAAGAAAAGGTTTGCAGTGTTGCCTTTAGCCCGGATGGAAAAACTTTAGCCAGTGGCAGTAAAGACAAATCTGTCAAGCTTTGGTCGCTAGATACGGGCAGGGAAATATACACACTCAAGGGGCATTTAGATGATGTTTTATGCGTGGCTTTCAGCCCAGATGGACAGATTTTAGCCAGTGGCGGTGCTGGTAATGATAAAACCATCAAGATTTGGCATTTGACTAAACAGAAAGTCCTAACTTTGACGGGTCATTCTGACTGGTTTGGAGGCGTTAATTCCGTGGCTTTTAGCCCAAATGGTAAGATTTTAGCTAGTGGTAGTCAGGACAAGACGATTAAGTTATGGCAGTTAAAAACTGGTAAGGAACTTCGTACGCTGACAGAGCATTCCGATGGTATTTGTTGCGTTGCTTTCAGCCCTGATGGAAAAACTTTAGCTAGTGGTAGTGAAGATAAGACGATTAAACTCTGGCATCTGGATACTGGAAATCTTATCCGTAGCCTCACAGGGCATGAAAAGTCAGTTTATTCGGTTGCTTTTAGCCCAGATGGTAAAACGTTGGCTAGTGGCAGTGGCGATAAGACTATTACCCTATTGCCTTCTCAGTGAGACTTTCTCTGCTCGCAATCAGTATAAGTTACAGAATCAGAAGTTAAGCAAAGTCCCCCTTTAAAAGCAGGGCTGTTTCACTTTCCGGAGATAATTAGTTTAGCCCACGATATTGTAGGGGCTGTTCTGTGCCCATTGGTGTCAACTTAAGCAAAAAGATGTAATCTAGGGGCATTGAAGCAGATGTTCCTAGTGATACATCACGGCAAAAAAACATCCGGCATACAAAGGAAACCCAGACTTGCGGCAGCAAAAACATGTGCCTGCGCCGCCAATCGAAGAAATCAAAAAACAATTATTTTCACTGCTCTCACCAAATAATTTCAAACCATTACGGTTGTGCGAAGGTAAAGACGATAAAAAACTACGCGAGAGAATACTGACACTACCAGTATCGTCGATTTATTAGTAAACGTAGAGAACCCATTCTAAAGGAATCTATCTAATAATTCTTCACGCGATAGTT
Organism: Heteroscytonema crispum UTEX LB 1556; assembly: GCA_044006015.1. Classification (GTDB taxonomy): domain Bacteria; phylum Cyanobacteriota; class Cyanobacteriia; order Cyanobacteriales; family Nostocaceae; genus Heteroscytonema; species Heteroscytonema crispum. Next base: position 97,209 of record JBIPDF010000010.1, on the reverse strand, counting down.
GTAGTAATAAAGGAGTAAATTCCTCCGGAGATAATGCCAATAAAGGTTCAACAATTACTCTTAATTCCGCATCTAAAGAACCAAACCTAACTCGCAACAAATTCTCTATAACATTACGACGTTCTGCTTGGATTCCTTCCTGAAGTCCTTCCTGAAGTCCTTCTTTAAGTCCTTCTTGTTTAGCTTCTGTTAATTTTTGCTCGTAAATAGGTGATAAGCGCATAATTAAATCTCTATCTTCATTGTCTATATTTTGATTTACTTCTAAGGTAGTCTTTAAACTCAATAATAAATCAATCAATTGCTTTGGAACGTAAGGGATTATCTTGGGGAAGTGCTTCTAGTTCATCTATCGCTTGTTGCTGGACTCTTCCCTTACCTAAAATTCTCAACCATAGTGTTTCTTCGGTACATGGTAATTGGTGAATTGCTACAATTGCTGTTCTCAAATAATCGCCGAAAAAATGTACTCCCACTCCCCAGTTTTCTTCATTTAGGCTAGTTCTAAATCCATCCAATATAGATTCAGAAACTGTAGGTGAAAAAATCCACAACCGTGGTAATTCTGATTCTGCAATCCGGTTTTTGTCACCCTTGTTTTGACGCTTTAATTCAGCAAATATATCAAATAACTTGTTTATACAACTGCGAATCTCCGCAATTGTAGCCGCATTTCTAAATGGTTCAATTAATGCAGGTTCAGCCGCAAATTTTCCTAACAACCCTAACTCTATTGTATCGCTTGTTGATTGGGGTGAAGGTGCAAAATAAACATCAATCTCTCGTATTTCCGCCGGAACTTTCCGACTTGTTTCCACTTCTCCCAATGGTTGTAACAATTCTTTAAGGTAGTCTTTGGCGAACTGGTCGTAAGGGAACCTAGTCATTAGCTGTTTTTTTGGCTGTACCAGTATTTTACATGAGTGCGATCGCCTACAGCTTACCTGAAGAACCCGAACAAGTGCGATCGCCTACAGCTTACCTAATTAACACCCAAGAATAACTCACTTTGGCAGTACTTACGCAAAGCCCACGCTCCTCGCCTACTGTCGCGGTCGAAGAAGGGCGCTAACTCCCTTTTTAAGGCTTTCAAACTTCCCAAATATCTCTGTAAAGCAATTGTGCAGACACCACCAAGGATTATGCCGTACTATCTTAAGAAAGATTTCCGAATTATTGCGATAAATAAATGGTAATGACGTTTGGTAAATATACTGTTGAACTCTAGAAGGGTATGCTAATTTATAAATAGGCACAGAGAAATAAACGTTTCAACCAAAACTTTTAGATTAGAGCCAGTGCCTCCCGCTCTAAGATACTCGCAACCTCTACTTGGTAGTCGCATCCAGTGAATGTGTTTTCGCCTTGAGTTTATCGAGTTCTTTGGAGGTTTTTAAACACACAGCCAAAAATGCCTGCCTAGTTGGAATGATAATGAAGGATGCACAATTCACCAGCAGCATGGTTGCGAATCTAGTCCACATTAGTTGAGTTAAGTTCCTCTGATTTTCACCTCTTCTCAATCGATTATTTGTACTATTTACAAACCGCTCTTAGCTGCTGATACTTATCCATCGTAGCTCTGGGCGGTTCAAGTTATGAGTTATGAGTTATGAGTTATGAGTTATGAGTTAGTTTCGCTTGTCCCAGTACGACCTTGCAGCGTCCCTTTCACAAGAAGAACGACACTTTCTCTTTTGTGTAGATACAAAGTAGAGACGTAAAAGGCTACGTCTCTACTTGAAATTGTATGGTGCGTATGAGTTTTAGTTTCTCAGATGCCACATTAAGCATCCTCGACTTCCAGTTGAGCCATTGTCACCGCATCAAAAGCAAAAGCCAAAACCAATGGCATGGGACACTTAAGCCAATAACTAAAAATCACAGCTATAACTGTGGCAATTAATGCTGACATTGACCACATTCTTTCTTCAAAGGTTAATCCCTTTTTGGCTTTAATGACTCTCAGAACTTGAACTGGAATTGGCTCAGGCATTACTGCTGTTGGAGGAAAAGCCCAGAAGTTGTTACGCCGCTCGACAAATAAATCTGTCCAACCATTTTCTTGGCACCATTCCTCGATCCACTCATAACAGTAATGATTCATATCGCGGCTGACAATTGGGTTCTGCATGTGGTTTAACAAGTGTATGTAGGTCTTTCGGCAATTTTTGACAATCTAAATTAATCGCTATAAATTTAACGATTATTCAAGGATTGTCAAGTTTGGTTAAGCTACTTATGCAACTTCAATAAAAAAGGTCGAATAATAATTTACTTAATTAATTTACTTATTCCCAGGCTAACAGGACATAGCCGTGACGTGCATCAAAAGAAAATAAACTTTACCAAGGAGACTGGAAATACATATTTCGCAACAATTGGGGAAGCATATACTATTAAGCTGTTCGTTCAATATACTAAACCTCCGCTCTGGATATGAGCGTGAATATTTTAAAGAAAATAAACCTTTACATTGAGTTACAAAGTAAAGAAATATAAATAGAGTGGCGAGTAATTGCTTTGGAGTTCTGCATTATGACTTAATGCAGCTTAATATCTGGAAAGTTCCGAAAGCGATCGCCTGACAGCAAACCTTCCTGAGGGCAGAAGATCGATGAAAGAGGAGCCACTGCGGTGCCGGGGTTCCCCCGGTTGAAGCAAGTGGCGGGGCAGAAGGCGCAAAAGCTTATTTATTAAGCTTTTAATCTTAATGTAAATGGTTATCTTATTTGGGCGGCCGGTGTAATAGTTGGGCGTTTCCCGTGTTGGTTGGTTCGACGCCAGCATAAACTCCCAGTAAATTAGAGTTTAGTATCCGAGCCCAATGTGATTCATCTGTCACTCTTGAGGGCTGTTAGCGACTAAATATAGCAGTCCTTAGCATCATTGGTAAGAAATTAAGAAGCCGGGTTTTTTGGAGAAACCCGACTTTTGGGACTTTCAATTTTCACAGTCTTTCCTTGGATTGCTATATCTACTACATATATTTAGAATACAGCGATCGCATCAAAGGTTGACATCCACCCCGCCCTATAAGTGCGGGGATTCCTAACACTCACGAATTAGGTTTCTGCTTCTTCCCATTGCTGGTTTTTCGCAACTGCCTTTTAGGGGATTCCCTATCGGGTCTTATGTTCGCTCCACAGACTGACACGGCAAGCCCTGCCGCCAAAATGTTCTTACTTGCGTTGATATCTCGATCATGTCGTGTCCCACATTTAGGACAATCCCACTCTCGTACACTCAACGGCAGTTTATCAACGATATGTCCACAGTTGCCACATCGCTTAGAACTTGGAAACCATCGGTCAATCTTGACCAGAGTACGACCATACCAGTCGCACTTGTACTCAAGTTGTCTGACCAATTCGCCCCAACTAGCATCACTGATAGCAAGGGCAAGTTTCCGATTCTTAATCATATTCTTCACAGCCAAGTCCTCAACCGCAATCGTTTGGTTTTCACGTACCAATCGAGTCGTCAGCTTGTGAAGAAAATCATTTCGAGCGTCACTAATTTGGGCATGGATCTTTGCAACTTTGAGTCGGGACTTATAGCGATTATTAGACCCTTTCTGCTTCCGACTCAAAGATTTTTGCGCTTTACGCAAAGAAGCGCGTTTTGCTTTAAAACCCTTGGGGTTTGCGACTTTCTCACCCGTACTCAAAGCAATCAAACTCGTGATGCCCAGATCAATCCCAATAGAGTTAGGAGATGACCGCATTGGTTCAATCGCAATGTCCACCAACAAAGAAACGCTCCAGCGTCCAGAGGGCGATCGCTTCACCGTCACAGTGGAAGGTTCTGCTCCCGTTGGAATGGCTCGACTCCATCGGATGTCCAAATGCTCCGAACTTTTAGCTAAGAACAATTTACCATCACGCCATTTGAAAGCAGATTTGGTAAATTCTGCACTACCTCCGTTGCGCTTCTTCTTGAAGTTTGGGTATTGCGTCCTTCCTGCAAAAAAGTTGGTGAAAGCAGCTTGCAGATGTCTCAATCCTTGCTGCAACGGCACACAACTGACATCGTTGAGAAAATCAAGTTCCTGAAGTTTTTTCCAATCTGTCAGCAGACTAGAAGTTTGGGCATAGCCCACTCGCTCCTGTCTTTCGTACCATGCCTCAGTCCTTGCAGCGAGGGCACGGTTATAAACCAATCGAGTACAGCCCAATGTTCTGCGAAGCAAGGTTTCTTGCTCAGAAGTTGGATAAAAGCGGTACTTGAAAGATTTTTGTGTCATTCTCACATTGTAGCATTTATCTTGTGAGACAAACAGTTCTCAATATAAAGCCGCCCTGTAAGGGCGGGGTTTCTACCCATATTTCTGATGAAGGATAAAGGATAAAGGATAAAGGATAAAGGATGAAAAAAGAAAAATTCGATACAAGCCCTCCGATTCAGTGAATTGGGGTGTACTTCATACTTCATACTTTATACTTTATCCTTCATCCTTTAGATGAGAATTTGTTACGAGAGGAGATAGAGATGCCTAAATGGAAGGTGGTAACAGAATTCACGTTTGATAGTGCCCACTACATCAAAGATTACGATGGTCCATGCGGTCGGATGCACGGTCATACTTATAAAGTGCGGATTGAGGCAACTTCATCAAAATTGCACTCTTCAGAATACTGTCCGCATCCAGTTATGGTTGCTGATTTTAGAACTTTACGTTGGGCGAAGCAAGATGTAACTAAAGGAGGATTAGACCATTGTGTTTTGAATGAAGTAATGCCCCCAGAGTATGAAACTACTGCTGAGATGATTGCCATGTATATTTATGACCGAACCAAAAAGCAAATGCCTGAGGATGTAAAGCTAAAAGTCGCGGTTTCAGAAACTGCTAATTCTTGGGCAGAGTATGAAGATGATTGAATTATTCGCCTTTGGTAGAAGGCAGAGGGCATTGGGCATGGGAAACAGTTCCTTGGCTGGCATCAGCGATAAACAACGAACCTTGATAAATTGAGGGAAGCGTATTGTCGGTGTAAAAATCACCCATAACGATCGCATTGGAACCAGAATGGGTATAGCCATAGGTTGGTGCTGTGACAGCTGCCCCACTAGCATAGAAGTTGATTGCCCTCTACTTTCGTAGGGTGGGGAAGATGTCAATTGACGGGAAATATCGATAAACGGCGTTGACAGTAAGTTACCTTTATCAACCACCCGCACTATCCCATCTTTTTGGGCAATAAACATGCGGCTACCGTCTAATGTTCCATCACCATTCCAATCACCATTGGGCGTCCAGTCAAAAGCTGTAGGTTGAACTAACCCAGAAACTACAGTTTCTCTGACTACGGTACCGCTGTCATTAATTTATTACCCTACAGTCCGGGTTCGCCTAGGCGGCTTTTTGCATTCATTGGGATGCTTTCGATTCTTGCCAATTCAATTGTCACAATTGAAATAGGATTGCTATATAGTAGTCTTAAATAAGAGCGTGAAAATTTAGAAACCAAGTTTCTGGACACCGCAATTTTTCACAACAAATCATATAGAATTGCTATATTATTGCTGTCAGATGTTTATCCAAAAAAAAGAGGCACATTAATGTTGTGCCTCTAGTAATTTCTATATTTAAATTTATTAGAGCCTGCTACGATTGGGCATTACAAGCATCAAAAATGTCAAGTGCTATAGATTCCGAAAGAGATTGACAAGCCAATCGCCCGATCGCGCTTGTGGTGCCAAACGCACGGATACTAAAGTCAAAAGCGATCGCATGTCGCGATAGAAAATTGAGCGATCCCAAATCAAAGCCAGGTCAATAAAATAATCGGCTTTTTCAAAATCACCACCCTGAAGGGACAACCGCGCTAAGTAACGGTACATATATGCGTAAGCTGTCGGTAACATTGGCTCTACCAAATCGGCCGATCGCGCTGTTTGCAACCAAAATCACCTGTTCGTTAGCTTCATTTGCACCACGTTGAAGGAAAGCCCGGAAGGACGATTTAACTAGTCATATAAAGCACGTACCTCTATGTAATATTACTATATATGCGTTGCTGCTACTCTCAACCAGAAATCAATATCTTCCGAACTGCGTAAACCTTGATCAAATTCACCCACTTGATTGACTAAACAGCGGCGGAACACAACATGAGAATTATGACCGACGAAGTTTTTGCACTAGTATTCGCCAAAAGTGGAGCATGATTACCATAGTTGCGTGCTGATGACAAGCCCCCATTTGGCTTTTGCAATAATCTAAAGCGAGAATCCCGTTTTAGGTAAGGCTTAATTACATCAACCGTGTTATCTGTGGAACCGTCATCAACAATCAATACCTCAAATTTTTTAAAGGATTGACGCAAAAAACTTCTCAGTGCAGTAATTCATGAATTACCGCACTGAGATCAGGGTTTTGAGACAATAATGAAAGCGTAAGCCCTATTTTTAAAGGATTGACGCTTTAGAGAGTAATTACTCTTGTAATACTTTTTCAGCCCAAAGGCGGAGGAGGGACAGGGTATGTTGACGAACACCACACTCGTATTCGCAGACAACCGCACCTCGCTTTTTCTATACTGGACTTTAGACTAAAAAAGGCGATCGTTAGGTGATGGGAGTGCAAAAAAAAACCAAGGGATGCCTGTAAGAACAGACACCCCCGTAGTGGAAGATGAAAGAAGCACAACCAACGTTCATCTACCGCTATGGATGTTTTTGCACAATTAAGGGAATTTCGTCAAGCGGCATACCAATGTTTATGTCGGGCAAAGGACGCAACATTTGAAATGACGGATGCCATATTGCTGACACGTAACGCCTACAGTCTGGCAGACTTATCAATGTGTCCAGTATTCCGTCGTCAGTGGTCAAGTATTTATGAAACAACACAGGATACCAGACCAAAACGCCACAAATTGATGGGACTGTACAGTCAAAAGCTCCCAAAACAAGGACGTATAGTTTTGGCAGGAGACCACACAGCGTGGTCAAGGCCAGATGCCCCAACCCTGAAAGAAAGAACCTACGAACATTATGCACAAGGAGGAAGAGGTGGTCGTCCCATTACCCCTGGATACGGATACAGTACAATAGCTTGGATACCTGAAACAGAAGGAAGTTGGGCATTACCACTCAGGCATGAAAGAATTACCAGTTGGGAAAATCCCATAGATAAGGCTATATGGCAGCTAAAACAGGTATGTAAAGACTTACCATCACGACCAATCACATTATGGGATATCGAATATGGGTGTGTGCCATTTGTGATCAAAAGTGCTGATATTAATGCAGATAAACTGATGCGATTGCGTTCTAACCTGTGTTTATGGGGAGAACCACCAGCGTATTCAGGCAGGGGAAAACCAAGAGTACACGGTGATAAATTCAAACTTAATGATGACAGTACCTGGTCTGACCCAGAACAAATCATTGAACAAGAAGATACTAAGCTGGGTAGAGTGAGGATTCGCCTGTGGACAAAAAAGCATTTTCGTCTTTCCCCACACCATCCGATGTCAATTATACTGGTGGAAAGGCTACTCCAAGACGGCTCACAACGAGTCCATAAACCAATGTGGTTGGCTTTTGTGGGTGAACAAATGCCACCTCTATCTGAGGTTTGGAAACTTTACCTGCGACGCTTTGCAGTTGACCATTGGTATCGGTTTATTAAACAACGCTTGCATTGGACGCTACCAAAGCTTTCTACTCCTCAACAATGTGACCGATGGAGTGACTTAATGCCTCTCATGACGTGGGAGTTGTGGTTGGCTCGTGATATCGTTAATGACAATCCCCTCCCGTGGCACAAACAAATGATTCAACTCACCCCTGGGAGGGTTGCACAAGCTATGCCTGGGATTTTGGTCAGGGTTTCTACTCCTGCCAAAGCACCAAAACCACGAGGTAAATCTCCAGGTTGGAAGACAGGACAGAACAGACAACGTAGAATTCGCTATCCTATCGTTAAAAAGCGTACTTCACCTTCACGTAAATCCCCCGCAAAAACTGCTTGATTTCTCATTTTTTTAATTTTTTACTTTGATTTTTTTTAACTCAGCTTCCCTGAGTCATTTTGTGCTTTTAGTCTAAAGTTCAGTCTATAGCTTGACAAATAAGTGTCGAAATGGGAACATAACTTATTTAAATTTAGTTATAGTGTTTTATAAGTAAAAAGCTAAGTGCAAATAAAAACAAGCGATCGCGTTGTTATTATTCATAAGCCCCGCATAGTGGCTTTGGGTGCTTAACTAAACATTGACAGCCACCAATATTTACACCGATATAGTTAGGTAATCTACCAAGATGAGTCAGGGTAGTGGAAGGTTACCTGTTACACCAAAATCAGGATAAGACTGATATTTTGCCTTGCAAAAAGACAGTAAGTCGAATCTTATTGCCAAATCACTCTTTTGATACAGTATGGGAGTTGATATCGTGTCCGGTTAATTACTTATAGTTAGATGGTTGATGGTTGATGGTGAACCAGTACTGCGGGAGGGTAACACTCGCGCAGGTAACTGGTTCTCCCGTTGGGTTGATGGTTGATGGTGATTTGGCGCGGCCAAGGGGGGTTTCCACGCTCCTTGCAACAAGCGGGGGAACCCGTCCACCGCACTGGCTCCCCATGAGCGACTGGCTCTCCCGTTGGGTTGATGGAATGAGCGCTATTAACCGTTAATAATTAAGGCGCGAACAGCCACACCAAATAGTATAAGTATTAATTTTTGCATCAGATGGTACATCACTCTTGTTCTTAAATATGGGCTTTGTCGTTTTAGTTGACAAAGATTATCAGGTGTTAGCTAGATGTTAAAAGATGTTTAGAGCGATCCAACAATGGGAAGATGGAAAAATAGTTTTTTTTGATTTTTTCCAAGATAATCTGACCATATGCAAATTCGATTGAAGCTACTTTATACTTGTGAACGGTTTAAAACAATTAAAAAACGGCGTTTGTGGATGGAATATGACTTTAGAGAGGCGACAATTCGCTTTTATTGTGTATGAATGCCGTCTTTTTCCGAGTTGATCGAAATTTAAGTTAATTCTTTGTTGACATTAGCGGTAGTGTTGTCATTCACTACAGGAAGGTTTTATGTCTGTTAACCTTTTGCAAAAGGTAAAACAATTTTTCGTGGGACTGAGAAAAGACCAGGCTTTCCGCATTCAACAGGCAACAAGTTCTATTGAAGAGAACACTGTTAAGGATGGTTTGGATTTTTACCAAGTGGAGGATTATCAAGTTCTGCAAAAAGCTGTTAATAGCTTTTTGATGGAAGAGTTGGAACAAGCTGTGATTGAATTATTGGAGTTACAACAGCGAGAAGAATGGGATGAATTGGGTGAAGAGGAAGTTGTTGAAGTTGTTAGCAAGTTGTTAATGAAAGAGTTACCAGGTGTAATTGTAAATCCCGTGCATGAGGTTATTCACCCGCTGATGGTGATGAAAACAATTGAACAGCCGATGCCGATAGACTCGATTGCAAAACCAATTATTCAACCATTTGGTCATTAGTCATTAGTTGTTGGGTGTTGGTGAAGGGGCGCCCTTGGTAGGGGAGCCACTGCGGTCTTGGGGTCTGGCCAAGGGTCGCAGTGGCGTTTTCCCGACCCAGGCGACTGGTGAACCCCTCTGGGGTTGTTGGTTGTTGGTGAAGCGCGTACTGCGGGAGGGTAACACTCGCGCAGGTAACTGGTTCTCCCGTTGGGTTGTTGGGTGTTGGGTGTTGGTGAAGGGGCGCCCTTGGTAGGGGAGCCACTGCGGTCTTGGGGTCTGGCCAAGGGTCGCAGTGGCGTTTTCCCGACCCAGGCGACTGGTGAAGCGCGATCGCGTTGTTGGTAACTAATAACTGATAACTGACGGTTAAACTAATGCTTTTAGTAGCGCCTGTAGCTTGAGTTGAATTTCTGCCAATTCTTTGTCAGGATCGGAACCAGCAACTATACCAGCACCTGCGTAAAGTCTAGCGCGATCGCCATCTATTAATGCTGAACGAATCCCAACGATAAATTCACAGTTTCCGTCAGAGTCTACCCAACCTAGTGGGGCAGCATATAATCCTCTTTCAAAGCTTTCATAACGCTGAATTTCAGCACAGGCTACGTCCCTGGCAGCACCGGCAACGGCTGGTGTCGGATGCAGTTGAGCGACTATCTTTAACGGGTGTACGTTAGCAGGTACTATGGCGTTAATTGGCGTCCATAAGTGCTGAATGTTGGATAATTGTCGCAGGCGCGGTGCTAAGATTTGGGGTAACAAACCTAGCTGGGATAGACGTTGAGTGATAAAATCAATTACCAGCAAATGTTCGTGTCTTTCTTTTTCACTATTTAGCAAGCGGTTGGCGTTGGCTGCATCTTCTTGAGGTGTTTTACCCCGTGGTGCAGAACCTGCTAATGCATCGGTAATTAACTGCTGCTGGTGAATGCTTATTAAACGTTCTGGACTTGCTCCGATAAAGTTTTGTCCCTTGCCGTTACTTGTAGAAAATATATAACAATTAGGATGTAACTGCCGCAGGTTGTTCAAGGACTTGAATAAGTTCAATCGCGTGTTTGAAGTAACATCCAGTACATCAGCCAGGACAATTTTACTTAAATGGTTGGAACGGATTGCTTCTAAAGCTGATAATACCGAACGTTTAAAGCGATCGCCATTGGCAACGGTTGTTTTGCTGAATTGAGGCTGGGAACCATTAAAATTTGGTGAGTAATATTGCAAAGAATGAATTATTTCAATTCTGCACCATAAAGTCTGCAATACTCGTTGAATATTTATGTCGGCGTTGATAATTATATTGGCAACTAATATGCAGCACTCGTCTTTGACAGAAATTTGCCAACATGGAAGAAAAACGCTAGCAGCAGGAAATGGGTAATCGGCTTTGGTATTCTCGTCAAAAAATCCAAACCCGCAAAAAAAGTGAGGTCTGGAAAAAGCTTTTTTGTCGCTACCAAAATAAATTGTCTTGTTGAGACAATTTTGGATAAATTCTTCAGCTTTAATAAAACGGTCTTTTCCAGCAATTTCTAATTTTTGTAAAGCACCAATGGCGGCGATCGCTTCTTTTTTGCCTTTGTTTTCCCAGTAAAAATTAAGTTCATTTGGTCGTGCTAATTTGTCAATTACAACCAAAGGGTCAAGCAAATCAATTTCTAGGGCAATACTGGCAATTTGCGTGCAATTATTTTTTATACAATTTCTCTGAGCCGCTACAAGAAATTGGTATAGTTCTTTATTATATACAAAAAAGTCGGCGGGACATGGTGAAACTGTCATGGATCTAAAGATAGTAAATTTTTTTGAAGTTAACTTCCTAAAGTGTGATAAATCATGGTCGTATTTCTACAGGTAACACAAACAGCCGCCGTTTAACCAGCGTCAGATGGTTTTCCAGAGCATGGTGCAAGCAATACCCTAGCCGCCTGAACTCAGGTTGCAACTTGAAGGTTAGTTTACCACCGCTAGGTTAACCAGCACGACGGGAACGACAACACCCAAGGAAGAGAAATGTGCTACCGCCTTTTACCTCCCAGGAAATAGGCAAAAAGGGTGGTTTAGGCTGTGCTTAAAGACTTTTTGTCTGGGGGCGCATATAGCATAAAATCTAAATTTTTAAACCTGGGTTGGCTTGTGATTTTAAATGTTTAGCTGGTGCAGACGCGATCTTACTCGTGTCTCTACAGTCGGCATTGCTGTTGAGCAATTTAATTAATAGCGACTGATGACTACAAAGCTGATTTCATATCCCGATACTAAGCTATGGATGGCGGCAATTAAACCGCCGATGTACAGCGTTGCAATTATGCCCATCTGGGTAGGTAGTGCTGTAGCTTTTGCGGAAACAAAGATTTTTAATGCTGCAATTTTTTCTACTTTTTTAGCTGCTGCAATTTTAATTCTGGCTTGGGAAAATCTCAGTAATGATGTTTTTGATTCAGAGACGGGCATTGATAAAAATAAACACCATTCTCTGGTAAATTTGACTGGCAATAAGCGATTAATATTCTGGTTGGGAAATTTGTGTTTGGGTTTGGGTTTGCTGGGAATACTAGCGATCGCCTTTTGGCAACAAGACTTAACTGTAATCGGATTAATTTTGTTGTGTTGTGCTTTAGGTTACACTTACCAAGGACCGCCGTTTCGTTTGGGATACCAAGGGTTAGGAGAAATAATTTGCTTTTTTGCCTTTGGTCCGTTGGCGGTGTCAGCAGGATATTACAGTCAAACTCAAAGCTGGTCAATAGCGGGTTTGGTAGCTTCGGTAATTGTAGGCATTGCTACAAGTTTAATTTTGTTTTGCTCGCATTTTCACCAGGTTAAAGATGATATTGCAGCCGGAAAGCGATCGCCTATTGTTAGGTTGGGTACTGCCAATGGTGCTTTCGTGTTAACCTGGTTCACTGGCAGTATTTATGTTTTAAGTTTGGTGTTTGTGCTTTTGGGTATGTTCCCAGTTTGGACTTTATTGAGTTGGGTGAGTTTACCTTTTGCGTTCAAGTTATGCCGTCATGTTCAGCAAAATCACAACCAGCCGGATAAGGTTAGTAATTGTAAATTCATTGCTGTCGCGGTGCATTTTTGGTGTTGCTTGCTGTTCGGTTTGGGATTTGTGCTTTGAAACGGTTAGCAAAAAAATACCGTACGACTAAAGTCGTTAGGGCAAAACGCGAAATTTAAGACAACCAACAACCAACAATTAACAATTAACAACCAACAATTAACAACCAACAACCAACAACCAACAACCCTTCGGGTTCACCATCCCCGGCACGAGGGAAACCCTATCAAGGGCGCGAAGCGATCGGGGGGGAATCTTCCCGACTACAGACGCAAGCGCCGCTTCACCACCAACCACCAACCAACAATTAACAATTGGATGCATTATCAGTTTAAATTTCGCCCCTATCAGCGGAAATTTATACGCCCACTTGCAACCAATCACGGAAATTGGGATATGCGCGAGGGCATTATTCTGGGCTTAAAGGATGAAACAGGTAAAGTTGGCTGGGGAGAAATTGCCCCTATTAGCTGGTTTGGTTCGGAAACTTTAAAACAAGCCTTAGATTTTTGTCGCCAACTACCAGACGAAATTACAGACAAAACGATTTTTTCCATACCAGATAATTTACCCGCCTGTCAATTTGGGTTTGAGTCAGCGGCTTTGGGAGTGGAGGAGTGGGGGAGTGGGGGAGTGGAGGAGTGGGGGAGTGGGGGAGTGGGGGAGTGGGGGGATGGGGGGATGGGGGGAATCACTCTCTAAATCCTAATTCCTCACTGCTAACTCCTAATTCCTCACTCCTAACTCTTAACTCCTCACTCTTACGCTACAGTGCTTTATTGCCTGCTGGAGAGGCTGCTTTAAGTCAATGGAAAGCGCTTTGGCGGGAGGGATATCGGACTTTTAAATGGAAAATTGCTGTTTCGCCTCCAGCCCAAGAGTTGGAAATTTTTGCATTGCTTACCCAAGCGCTACCAACTGGGGCAAAACTGCGATTAGATGCAAACGGGGGACTCAGCTATGAGGAAGCAAAGTTGTGGCTTGAGGCTTGCGACAATATTAATGCCAATTCTGAATTGCCACCAGAAATTGAATTTATCGAACAACCCCTGTCAGTGGGAGAATTTGAAGGGATGTTGGAATTAAGCGATCGCTATAATACTGCGATCGCTTTAGATGAATCTGTCGCCACGCTGAACCAACTGAAATGGTGTTTTAAACAAGGTTGGCGAGGAATTTTTGTGATTAAACCGGGGATAGTTGGTTCGCCATCGCGCCTGCGTGAGTTTTGCCAACAGCATGAAATTGATGCTGTATTTTCATCAGTATTTGAAACAGCGATCGCAAGACTTGCAGCACTCAAATTAGCAGCGGAATTATCTCGGTATAACAGGGCGCTTGGTTTTGGCGTCAAACATTGGTTTGAAGAAGAAGAGGAAACCTGGGTGAAAAATCTATGGAACAACCTTTAGGCTGCATCAAACATCTTGAAGATAATTGGCTCATCGGTGATGATACTCGTCAGTTTCAACAGATAGCTCAAGAATTATATTTAGAATTATTAACCTATTTATCTTCATCTGGGACGCCACCGAAAATCATTTTAGCCGAACGTCAACCAGTAAAGTTTTTGGCAAGTTTTATCGCAGCTTGTGCGGCAAATTGCCCAGTGTTTCTTTGCAATCCCGACTGGGGAAAACAAGAATGGCAGCAAGTTTTTGATTTAGTGCAGCCGGATATTATTTGGGGAATGGCGCATGGCGCATGGCGCATAGGGCATGGAGAAGAAGTTGATACGCAATGCCCAATCCCCAATGCCCAATGCCCAATGCCCAATAAAATCATGGTTCCCACTGGTGGTTCATCGGGAAAGATTAAGTTTGCCATTCACACTTGGGAAACTCTTACAGCATCTGTGCGAGGATTTCAAGAATATTTTCAGTTAAATAAAATCAATTCTTTTTGTGTATTGCCGCTATATCATGTCAGCGGTTTAATGCAATTTATGCGCTCTTTTACTACTGGTGGCAACCTCGCTATTCTGCCATTCAAAGAAGTAGAATGCGGACAAGTTGACGATACAAAAAAATTAGAAACAGAGAGATATTTTATATCTTTAGTACCTACTCAATTGCATCGCCTTTTACAAAATCCAAAATTAATTGAATGGCTATCTCAATTTCAAACTGTACTTTTGGGAGGTGCGCCAGCTTGGGATGAACTTTTAGATAAAGCAAGATATTATAAAATCAGATTATCTCCCACCTATGGAATGACAGAAACTGCCTCTCAAATAGCCACGCTTAAACCTGATGATTTTTTGAATGGTAAAGTAAATTGCGGTCGAATTCTTCCCCATGCCCAGGTAATAATTTGCAACGATAAAGGCGAAATTTTACATGCAAATCAAGTAGGAAATATTCGGATTCAAGCTAAATCCCTAACTCTTGGTTATTATCACTTTCAGCCTGGAAACCCAAAAATTAACAAGAATAATCTAGATTATTTACAAATAGATGATTTAGGTTTTTTAGATGCTGAAGGCTATTTAAATATTGTCGGACGTAGCAGCGAAAAAATCATTACAGGCGGTGAAAATGTTTACCCAATAGAAGTTGAATCAGCTATTAGGGCAACGAAAATGGTGAGGGATGTTTGTGTAATTGGCATTCCAGATAAACATTGGGGACAAGCGGTAACAGCTATTTATATTCCCCAAAATTCAAATATTTCTACTTTAAAAATTGAAAGTTTACTCAAATCTCAACTTTGCAAATTTAAAATACCCAAACATTGGATACCTGTGCCAAATTTACCTCGAAATCCTCAAGGGAAAATTAACCGCCAACAGCTACAACAAGTCGCTACAAATTTACTGCAAATCTCCCTTTCTATTACATAATTTCTCTTGACTTTCGTCTCTCATTCTTTTCGGCGTCAGGTGCAGTGGTTTCCAACCATGAAATGATTTCATCAGGTAATTCTCTTTTGACTCTGCTATTTTTATCAATACAAACATGTCTGGTAATTGCCTTAGTCACTACTAAATCTTTGATGAAAATTTCGTAATTGATTTCAAACTTATCAACACTTAGTTTTTGGGGCATTAAACTAACAATCAACTTGTCACCACAATACATCGGACGAAAATAGTCTACGTTAGCATGAACAATCGGAAAAGCCACTGATGGATTGCTAAAAAAGTCTCGGAGATTAATACCTGTTGCCCCTAGAGATGCTTCGTAAGCTTCATGACAAATAGTCAAAGCGTTGGCAAAATAAACTACTCCGGCGGCATCAGTATCTTGAAAGTGAACTGTACGGTTGTAAGTAAATGGCATTTAGAAAAATATAAAAAATTACAATGAATCACAAAAATAGCAGGTTTGTAGCCTGCTATACGAAATTATTTTACCGCAATTAGAGCTATTTGTAGGGTGCGCCAAGAGCGAAAGTACGGCACCGTTTTAAGTCAGGAAAGTGATATATTAACTTACAATTCAGGTGGAGGGGGTAAAGCGCCGAGAGTAGGGCATCATTTTTTATAGCAATCTTATTTGACTTGTGAAAATTGAATTGGCAAGAATCCCGGTTTCGCACTTATTTACCGGGATTCTAGTTCCTCACCAATTATTTAGGACTGCTATAGTTATCTTTGTAGGTTGGGTGAAACGCAGTGTCACCCAACATTCACAAAGATTTTGTTGGGTTTTGCCGATCGCTTCACCCAACCTACAATCTGACTACAATCTGAGTTTGAATACAATTTCTCTAAATGTTTGAAACATATAGATCCCACGCGGCTTCGCCTACTGTCGCGGTCGAAGAAGGGCGCTGGCGCAACACCCGCCTTGCCAAGGGGAGGCAAAGGCGCTAAGTGGATTTTCCTCCCGCTTTATTGCTGTGGGCACAACGATTGTCATATATTGCAACTTTGTCAATGATAAATTGCTAATTCAGTTTAATGGATAATAGATATCCTCAGAACTGGGATTGAGGTAGGGACGCTGCAAATCAATTAAGTACCGCCCAAAATGCTGGCGGATTGTTTTCATCCTTTCCTCAGGAGAATTTTCACCTTTTTGCCAAGCTTCTAACAAAGCATTAGCAACAATTTGGCAACGGTTCATACCAAAACTTTCTTGGGCGGCAAATTTTTGGGTTGGTTCTTCAGCTAAACTTAATCCAGGTGCTAAAAACTTGGTAAATAAGGGAATGGCACTGTAAAAATGCGATTGATGTTCTGCATAAACACTTTGAAGAACTTCGCGAATTGCGGGATAGTCGTTGCGTTCAAAGTAGAGTATTCCTGAGTCATAGCGTCCGTATGCAGACGGATTGTATAAAACTTGAAAGTTAAAAGGAATAGCGGCGGCGTTCAATTCTAGCGTCAGGCTGTCCATAAGAGCGATCGCACCAGATGGAGTAATATTAAAATAAATTCGCCCCGCCCCCAAATCACCATCTGGATTGCCTTGTCGGTCTTGTCCAGCGTTGCTAACTGCTTGATAAAAGCCGTTTTGCAAGCGGTTTTTGGGCATTAAAATCGCCACAAAATCTTTAACTTTCGGCGATGGCGTGGTGACAGCTAAATGGCGATCGCTTTCAATATATAATGTTAAACCACCTTTAGTTACCACCAAACTACCATCAGGTTCTTGGCGCAACACTTGCCAAAATGGATCGAAGTAACCTGTACCATGATTGTTGGCATCAAGTTGTTCGTAAAATTGCCAATCAATCCCCAATATAGAATTTTCTAAATTTTGATGCGGTAACAATTCAGCAGCATCAGTATTTACAGCCAAAATGCGTTGCAGGGCACCATTGTAATAGATACCGTAGAGGAAATTTCGCAGTAACAAAGTGAAATATTTATTTTGTAAAGCTGGCGAATTTTGCTTAAATCTGCCTGCTACTGTAGACGGCAAAGCAAAAGGTTGATATTCAGGATGATTAATACAAAAATTTGGCGAAATCTGGATATTACTGGCAATCTCTTCTAGAGAAGTTAGCATTTGATTGACAGAAGAATCTAGCATTGTCATGCCCTAACAGGATTTTAGATTTTAGATTTTAGATAGATGGGGAGAGGGGGGGATGGGGGGAGGGGGAGAGATAAAGTAGAAGTTTCCTCCTTGTCCCCCCACACCCGTCGCCCCACACCCGTCGCCCCACACCCGTCTGGCTGTCTCCTAACAACCCCGCAGGCGGGTTTTTTGGTAATAGAGGCGAACCAAATTTTGCTCTTTTTCTGCCTTCGGGATTTTCTCGAATTTTGGCAATGGTTCGAGAATTTCTGACTCGGAAACACCAAAAACAGTCCGCACGGATTGTTGAGGTATTGTCAGCAAACTTTTGGCGACTTTAAGCATACAAATACCAATATTATCAAAGTATTTACGGTATTTAATACTTTCTTGAATTTGCTGCATCAGTGCCAAACCCACAAACTGAACAACTCGCAAAATAAACTCACTGCGGTATTCCAGAATCATTGGGAAAGCATTCAGATAAGCTCGAGTTAATGCCAGTATTGAAGGTTGGATAATCTCTAACGGTGTTACCGCCAGATGCATAGATTCTTCCAACTCAATTGTGGGATCTACTACGAGGCTGTCTAGCCAAATTTTTAAATAGCCTGCTAGTACAGTTCCCAAATCATAGGCTGGATCTCCCCAGCTACAAGCTTCCCAGTCAATCATTCGCACAAGGCAATTGTCTAGTTGATCCCAACGAGAATGAACTAAAATGTTTTCTAATTTCAGGTCATTGTGAGTCAAGCAGCAAGGTTGCCATTCATAGGCTAATTCAGCGATCGCCGATTCTAAACTGTCGTAGTGCTGATAAAGTAAATAAAATTTCAGCGCATCCGTAGGAACCGTGCCAAAAATCTCCGGTGTAATAGATTCTACACCTTGCGCCGGATTGTAAAAATTATAGCGAAACTGTCCTTGAGGAGCAGTTGCCATAAAATCACGATACTCTTTGTGGTTAAAAGTGGCACGATGCAGCGCCGCCAAAGTAGTACCAATGGCGGTAGCAATATCCGACTCAAAGACATTATTTTTTTGATAAAAACTCGCCAAATCCAAATATTCCGTTAGGTACTTGCTGACAAGGATAGAATTCTCCTCATCAAAATGCAGCACAATTGAGGCGATCGCTCTTATATTACCGAGAACCGGAAACTGCTGAAGCAATTGGTGAAATAGCCACTCATTAAAAAACTCATGGGGGGTTCCATCATTATCATTGCAACGTTCTTGTTTAACCAGCAGCTTGCGACGATCTGCCAGTGTCACCAAAAAGTTGCAATTATTGCTACTCTCTGGTAACTCCGCGTCGGCAGATGCGCCATCTTCTGAGCTACACAGACCCGCATCGTGCAGATACTGGATAACATTGTGAGAAGACAGTGAAAATACCATGTATTATGTCCTAGGTCGTAAAATTTATTAGAGAATCACCTATCCGAGATATCGTTTAACTTCAGCAGTTTTCGGTAGATAGCAACAAGCGTGCAAGTATCAATACCGATTGGTAATATCTACTAATATCCGATCCGCTTCAGAAAAACCTGCCAAAATGGCAACACGAGCTTTACCTTTTTTTTAAATTGTCCTTGAATGCACAGCCAAAACTTTAAATTTCTGTGCCGATTTACTTACATATACATAGTGTGTTGTATTTATACCCTTTCATGTAGCTTTCCTTCCTAACTTTTAGGTGAACAACAAAAGTTAATAAATCCATCTACTTTCTTCGACTCACATCAATAAAGTACAAGTCATATTGGATAGTTTCCGGAACACCTAAATAATTTTTTTTCGCGGTGGAAATTTACCGCAATCCAGTAGCTATTGATTTAATTTTTACTGCCACACTCTTTGTCGCGTAAGGCTTTCAGGCTAGATGACATTACTTAAACTCACCCACAAAATCTGCTCCCAAACGTTAGCAAAGTAGCAGTTTATCTCAAAATAAATTTTTCTGTATTTTTTGCAACACTTTTTTTATAATTACAGGAAAAGTTTTTAATCATTGTTGTTTACTACTTTTCAGGCGAAGAAACATTTCTTAATGAATGGAATAATCATTAAAAAGAACTGATTTCACGAATATTCTTTGATAATAAGCGGTCTTTTAGAAACTACATATTTGTTTACAGCAGGCGGTTATAAGCACCTAGTAATTAATGCTTTTTGACTAATATTTTCAATATTGATGTCTAAAAACACGAAAACATCTCTCAGGGTGCAAATGCACACATGACAGGAGAAGCCAAGCTAGGAGCTTTTGAGTATAGATTTCTTATAATCTCACAAATTGGGAATTTAAATGATTAAGTACTTACTGATACGGAAGAAAATTTCGTCATTCTAGCTTCCCACCGTTTCAAGCTAGACCCCCATGTAACTCATCACACAGCAAACTGTTAAAGAAGGCAGGAGGCAGAGGGCAGAGGGCAGAAGGAACAATGAGCGAAGGGGATTCAAACCTCTGCGCTCATTGAAGCTACTAAATCTTTGATTTAGTGGGAGTCTTAAACCCTTGCTTTCTCTGGTCGCCAGAAGGTTCGGGCTTTCCGATAAAAATCCCTCTTTCCTCTACCCTGGGGCAGTATGCCTCGTGCCCTCTACCCTCTTCCCTGGGGCAGTATGCCTCGTGCCCTCTACCCTGGGGCAGTATGCCTCGTGCCCTCTACCCTCTTCCCTGGGGCAGTATGCCTCGTGCCCTCTACCCTCTTCCCTGGGGCAGTATGCCTCGTGCCCTCTGCCTTATTTTCATATATGCCACTCCTTCCACTCTCCGGTAATATACATGTACTAATAAAATTACCGCAGTAGAGAGTGGTGTGATGTTAAAACTACATAATGAAGCTACTTTAACGCCACAAGGCGATTTACCATTACCGCCAGTGCCAGCATACCCAAAATAGTCATCAAACCCGCAGGCAGAAATTTGTGTGTCTTAGCCAACCTCAATGCAAAGACAACTACTAAAACAGCGGTCACAACAGCTGCTAAAATCAAACCCCAGGTTTGTCCTTGAAATTGGAGATAAGCGGCAATTAAAAGCAATAAACCACTAATAATTCCACTCAAAAGTGACATTTTACTGCTAGCCTGAATGTAGCCAATAATGCCACCAATAACCACGAAAATACCGTAGACAAGAGCGGCAATGATACCTAAGTCCATTGTTAAAACCTATGTAGATTTTGATTTTGCTGCCTCTGTCAGCAGACAATTTACCATAGCTCGTTTAGCTACATCACCAGTTGATTGATGGATAATCCAGCGATGCCTTTGGCAAGTACAGCCTTCTACGCAAAAGTTCAATTTCTCCAACGCCAAGCCGCGTCATTATTACTGTACCAATCAGTCCTGCAAACAGAAGTGGGTATAGCCTTTCTTGACCTGTTGCAAGCTATACGATACACTGATGCGGACGCGCGGGGCTGCCTCCAAGCTTACGGCAATTACTTTCGAGCCTTGGCGGCGAGAAATCAAAATTGGGAGGAATATATAATTACTCAAATTCTTAGAGATGACAATCCTTTTAGCAGGCTTGTTCAACAGCTAGAATTTGCGAAATTGCCTCCTGCTTTGATAGCAGCGACTCAGCATGATTTACAAGCGTTGCAGAGTCTCTATGAATGTAGCAGTGCTTCTTTAAGTGAGTGGGTGCAAGCTGTAGCCCATCTACCCGTTTCTCCAGTCGTGTGGTATGAAGAACCGCTTGAAACTAGCGAATCTGTTGATGTCGAGACGGCATTAATTGCCTCTTTACAATATCTAGAAAATTGGGCTGATTCTGTAGAAGATTTGGCAGCTTATTATCAACAATATGGTACAGGTTTATTTGCAGAGTATAAAGCTTTGCGCTGGCAAGGCGGTCAGTTTGTGGGCATTCGCCATCCCGACCCGGTGAAGTTAGACGAACTTGTTGGTTACGAGTCTCAGCAAGAGGCTTTGCTGAAAAATACAGAATTTTTGTTATCAGGACAGGTAGCGCTACATGTATTGCTTTACGGTAGTCGCGGTTCGGGAAAATCTTCTTTGGTGAAAGCTTTATTGAATAAGTATGGCAACTGCAACCTGCGCTTGTTAGAACTTAACAAATCTAATTTAAAAGACTTACCAGAAATCGTTGAAAAATTGCGCTTAGTGCCACAAAAATTTATTATCTTTGTCGATGACCTTTCCTTTGAAGAAGATGATGATGCCTTTAAAGCGCTGAAAGTGGTATTAGAAGGGAATTTAACAGCGCGATCGCAAAATGTTGTAGTATATGCAACATCCAACCGCCGCCACTTGATTCGAGAGTTTTTTGCAGATAGACCAGCGCCTAAGGATAACGAGGAAATTCATGCTTGGGATACCATGCAAGAGAAACTTTCGTTTAGCGATCGCTTTGGATTAACCTTAACCTTTGAGCCAGCCGATCAAAAAACTTATTTAAAAATTGTTCATCATTTAGCGGCACAAGGTGGAATTAACATCAGCCAAGAAGATTTAGAATATAAAGCTTTACAGTGGGCTACTCGCCATAACGGACGGTCTGGAAGAACCGCACGACAGTTTGTTGACTTCTTAAAAGCAGATTTGGCACTTTTTGGTTCAAACGAACAGATATCCGACACCTAAGGGCGAAATTCATTTTCCTTGAATTTAAAATTTTTGTTACTTACTTTTTTGTTTATGACAAAAAGATGTTATTCACAAAGACTTATACTACTTTTTTCTCGAACCACATAAAACTGCGCCAAAAGTGCCAAACCAAATTATGTTTAGAATCCAAAATCCAAAATCAGATTACTTCCAGGCATTTAACAGCGACAACGCGAGTGCTAACGACCCAAACAACTAAGTAAGTGGAAATAAAGAAACGTTAGATATCAACTGCTAGAAAGCAGACAGCAAAATCCTTTCCCTTCTGCCCTCAGCAAAGCTGCCCTCTGCCTTCTACTTATGACAACTTGACCAAGCAAAAAATAAGCAATATGCAATCAGCAATGGTAAGCAATCGATTTATTATCCTAGGTATAGTTGCCTTTGGTGTGTGCTTTGGTCTTAGTCTCGTCTTCACCTGGGATTTTAGTAAAGCCTTTCTTATAGGGATAATTAATGTAATTGCTCTCTATATAGCAGCATTATTAATAGATAGGCGGCGGCGAAATTATGAAATGCTCGTTTTAGACTCTCTCCACAAGCGAATTAAAGAGCTTGAGGGACTAAAATATCGGATAGTCGCAGAAATTAACCAACTTGAAGCCCATCGCGGCTTATTATATTCCGAGTCAAACCAACTACAAAATCAAGTTTCAGAACGTCGCAATCAAAGGGATATTCTTAATAGAGAGTTAAGTATATTTGTCGGGCAAAAAAAACAGATAGAAGCCGAAATAAACTGCTTGCAAACAGAAATTCAAAATCTAGACAAAAGTAAAATAGAACTGAATAATTCTTTTTCTACCCTCAACGCAGAAAAACGCCGTTTAGAGTTAAATTACAATGTATCGCGAGCCGAAATAACTAAACTGCAAACTCAAATTGGCGAACTGCAGCAAGAAAAGCAAGAACTGGAAAGCAATTTAACTTTGTTGGAAAGGCTCAAACCTCAATTAGAAGAAAAACTCTATGAAATGAGAGTTAAAGTTCAAGAATTAGAACTTCAGGAAACCGAGCAAAACGAATCATTGTTAGCTAAAAAAACCGAAAAATCAAATATAGAAATTAGCATAAATTCCTTAGAAAACCAAATCGCAGAGCAACAAACAGAACTTAAACAACTACAAGGGCAAGTTTCATTATTGCAAGAGGAACGCGACCTTTTGCAAAGCCAAGTTTGGGAAATACTCCAACAAATGGAAACCTTGAACCCAGAACAGGAACATGAAACTGCATATCATGAAGATAACATTGAGTTATTTCCTTTTAATGACTTACTTGAACCTTTACAACCAATAGAAGCAAAAAATACTTCAAATTCTACAGATACAACAGAAAATTTACCAGAAGAATGGATGAATTTTTTAGAGCAGCTACCAGGCTATCAAATTCAAGTATTAAAAGCCATAGCCGAACAAGATAACGCCAATGCTGCGATAAAACAGATTGCCGAACAACATATTACAATGCCGAATCTCTTAATCGATTCGATAAACGAACGCGCTAATGATACGATTGGTGAGTTAATAATCGATCCAGGTTCGGAACCCCCAAAAATTTATCACGAACATATGATAAATATACATAAAATGATGGCAATCTACGAATATATCATGGCTAGACAAACCTCATCAAATTAAATGCTTCTTACCGTCGTAAGATTAATTAGTCGGGTGGGTAATGCCTACCTTGCTGCATGCCTCTGCGTTTAAAATCAAGTGAGGTGAACTACATGGCAAAGCTCAAAATCTCGAAAAAAATCTCCACTGCTGTAATCAACTCTCTTGGTGCGGGGGTAGTCCCAAGGGTAGGATTGGAATATATAGCAGTAGGTCGAGAACAAGAACTAAAAAGCCTATTACAAAATCTTGATGACATTGCAGAGGGTGTCGCTGCATTTCGCTTTATAATTGGCAATTACGGTTCAGGCAAAAGTTTCATCCTACAAATGATTCGCAACCGTGCTATGGAGCAAGGTTTTGTAGTAGCTGATGCTGATTTCTCCTGCGAAAGGCGACTAGCAGGAACCAACAATGAAGGTTTGGCAACTTATCGAGAATTAATGAGCCGTCTTGCTACAAAAACTCGTCCTGATGGTGGTGCTTTAGTCTCAATTTTGGAAGGATGGATTAATAAAATTCAACAGGAAGTAGCTAAAGAAAAAGGGATGCGTCCCAATGATGAAGGTTTTGATGACTTAGTTGAAGCGAAAATTAGAGAAGTAGTTCAGTATATTGAAGACTTGGTTCATGGATTTGATTTTGGCAGTGTCATTATTGCATATTGGCGCGGCTATCGCATGGATGATGATGACTTGAAAAATTCTGCAATGCGGTGGTTGCGGGGAGAATTTAACACTAAAACTGAGGCAAAAGCCGCTTTGGGAGTGCGCGTAATTATTGATGATGAAAGTTGGTATGACTATATCAAGTTAGTGGCTAAGTTTGTAGCTGAAATTGGCTATAAAGGGCTTTTAATTCTGTTGGATGAAGCCGTACATTTATACCAAATACCTACTACAGTAACTCGAGAGAAAAATTACAACAGACTTTTGGCAATGTTTAACGACACCATGCAGTGCAAAGCAGAACATCTTGGCATTGTTTTGAGTGGGACAACGAAATTTTTAGAAGACCCAAATCGCGGACTTTTTGCAGACCAAGCTTGGCGCAGACGCACGAAAGAAAGCCGTTTTGTGGCACAATCTGGCGTTCAAGAGTATTCGGGACCGGTGATGCGGCTAATCCCGTTGACAGAAGAAGAAATTCTGACGCTTTTGCAACGTTTAGCTGAAATTCATACGAGTAATTTTGGTTATGAAAAGGCTTTGACAAATCGTGAATTGAAAGAGTTTGTCAAAGAAATTGTTAATCGCTTGGGTGCAGAGGCGTTGTTAACTCCAGGGGAAATTGTGCGGGATTTTATTAGTGTGTTGAATATATTGCATCAAAATCCTGGAATTTCGTTTGGTAAGTTAATTCATGGTGCTAATTTTAAGCCGACTGCTGCGGGTAAAGATGTAAGTGTGGATGAGGATAATGCAGCGGAATTTAGTTTGTGATAAATAAATCCTAGAGGCGCAGAGGTCAAAATAGGGTTGTAGCCTGCGCTCTTGTGCATAGAATTGTTTATATTTAAGAGATTAAACGAGTTACCGAAAGTACGGCACCAATTAAAAGCGATGCCGTACTTCCGGTTTTTCTTGTATGCCGATGTGCCTAAAGGCACCTTACGAATTAACTGTAAAATTACTGTCAGTAATATCATGTCCGTTTAATTGACATTAATAAAAAATTCCTAAATCCTTGTAGAGACGCGAAGTCTGTCTGTCGGGGGAAGCTTCAAGAGACGAGCTTCGCACGAAATTTGAGCCAGCGCCCGTAGCACAGTAGGCGAGAAGCGTCGCGTCTCTACATCATATGTAATTTGCCGGACATATATAACGCACCAATTAAAAGCGGTGCTGTACTTACGGTTTTTGTTGTATGGCGGAACGGCTTTACGCACCCTAGGAATTGACTGTAAAATTACTTATGTCAGCAAAAACATTAGTATCAGTATATTCCTAAACAACTCTGCACGAAAATGTGTTATTTAGGCTTGCGCCTGGGGAACAAATTAAGAACTGAAAAACTGTTAATTTGCTAACGCTTTGGGGAATCTTAAATATAAGGTGTTGCTGAATTATGTAGTGATGTTTACAAGGGTAGTACTCTTCCACACCCAGAATGTGGGGCAATTATGGAAGAATCGCCTGATGTTAGGTCATTCCTGAATTTAGCATTTTATCACGTGAGGTTCGCCAAATAAGCAGGGTACTTACCTGAATAAAAGCGATGCAAAAGAGTATAACGATCAAAAAATTCCCCTTAATACCAGATCGGACAGTCTTGATCGCCGCACTGGTGATTCCCGTAATTCACTTCTGTTTGGTCAAGTTGTCTACATCCGTGTCTTTTGAGAATGGGATGGCAGGTATTTGGCCCTCATCAGGCTTTTATGTGGCGACTGTTCTGCTGCTAGGATATCGTGTTTTGCCTGCGATATTCCTGAGTGAACTAATTATTAATAATTTACTGTTCTATAAAAATCCTGCGATCGCTTTTCTTGGTTCTATCGTCGGTGTGCTGGAACCGCTAATTAACGTCTTCCTGATCAACCATTTTATCAAAGGTCGCAATCTGCTGGAGAAGTCTGGAAATGTTTTCAAATTTCTGGCGCTGATTCTAGTTAGTCCTTTAGTAAGCGCTACTGTTGGCGTTGCGGTCCAATGTTTAGACGGTTCTACACCCTGGTCAGCTTATGGAGAAGCATGGCGAATTTGGTATCCCGGTTCAATTGCTAGCGTGCTAATTATCGTACCAGCTATATTGGCGTGGTTCCAAAAATCCGAGCAACACAGACGGTTTGATAGGCAAACGATTGGCGAGTTTATACTCTTGTTGCTATCGCTGATTGTCATCACCCGAATTGCCTTTTCTGGCGGATATCCTGTGGAATATATGCTGATTCCACCGTTAATCTGGTCGGCGTTTCGATTTGGACAGCGAGAAGCAACACTGCTGGTGATTCTGGTGATGGCGATCGCTGTTTACGGAACTAGTCATGGTTTTGGCTCGTTTGTGAGGCAGACAGTTTCCGAGTCTCTTTTGCTACTGCAATCTTTTATTTGCGTCGTTGCTTTAATCACTTTTGTACTCTCATCTGTAGTCAACGAAAACAGAAAAACAGCAGCAAAACTCAAAAAAGCAAATGATGAATTAGAACAACGGGTAGAAACGCGCACATGTCAGCTACAAAAAGCAAAAATCGCTGCTGACAGTGCAAACCAAGCCAAAAGCGAATTTTTGGCAAATATGAGTCACGAACTGCGTACCCCGCTTAACGGTATCCTTGGCTACGCTCAAATTCTTTCGCGATCGCAAAATTTAGCAGCCAAAGAACGTAAAGGCGTTGACATTATTTATCAATGCGGTTCTCATCTGCTAACCCTAATTAATGACATTCTCGACCTTTCCAAAATCGAAGCCGGGAAAATGGAACTTTACCCCAAAGATTTTCATTTTCTTAACTTCTTGCAAGGTGTGGTGGAAATATGTCGCATTCGGGCACAACAAAAGGGCATTGATTTTATTTATCAGCCAAGCAAGCAACTTCCCAGTGGTATTAATGCAGATGAAAAACGTCTGCGGCAAGTTTTGATTAATTTGTTAGGTAACGCTATCAAGTTTACCGATTTTGGAGGAGTAACTTTTAAAGTTGAGTTAATTGATGAAAAAGAAGTAATTGAGCATTCTTCAATCCCAAATCCCAAATCCCAAATCCCAAATTGCAAGATTCGCTTTCAAATCGAAGACACGGGTGTGGGAATGACAGCCCAACAATTAGATAAAATTTTCTTACCTTTCGAGCAACTTGGTAGTGTCGAAAAACAAGCGGAAGGTACGGGATTGGGGTTAGCTATAAGTCAAAATGTAGTTAACCTTATGCACAGTAAAATACAAGTTCAAAGTCAACCCAAGGTAGGGAGTATTTTCTGGTTTGATGTAGAGTTACCATTAGCTAAAGACTGGACAGAAAGCCCAAGTATCGCTTTCCAAAATAGCATTGTTGGGTTTCAAGGTGAAAAACGAAAAATCTTAATTGTGGATAACCGTTGGGAAAATCGCTCTGTTATAGTGAATTTGCTTCAACCGATTGGTTTTGAGATTTTTGAGGCAAATAACGGTCAGGAAGGATTAGAAAAAGCTGCACAACAAAAGCTAGACCTAATTATTACTGACTTAGAAATGCCTGTAATGAATGGATTTACATTTATTAAAAACCTCCGCTTAAATTCGGATTTTCAAAATGTGATAATTATTGTTTCTTCGGCAAGTGTGTTTGATTTTCATCGCCAACAAGCTTTGGATGTTGGAGGTGATGATTTTTTACCTAAACCGGTAAAAGCAAAAGAGTTGTTGTTGCAATTACAAAATCACTTACAGCTAACATGGATTTATGAAAATCGGGAAGGATTAACTGCAAAAAATCAAGGGGAAATAGTAATTCCGCCGTCATCGGAATTGGTGGGGCTGTATCAATCTGTTCAACGTTGTGATGTTGCAGAGATTCAAGAGGAAATTTATCGCATTCAGCAGTTAGATGCAAAGTATCAAGTTTTTGCCGAGAATATTTTGGCGCTAGCTGATGAATTTGAAATAGAAGCGATCGCTTCTTTTATCCAGTCACATATATCAATTAGTTAAACTATGACAACTATTCAACAAAGCTCTATTTTGGTTGTTGATGACACCCCAAACAATATTCGGGTTTTATTTGATATTTTGCATGGAAGCGGCTTTAAAGTTTCAGCGGTGAAAAACGGTGAAATGGCATTAAAAAAAGTGCGTTTTATTCAACCAAACTTGATTTTATTGGATGTAATGATGCCTGGAATTGATGGATTTGAAATTTGTCGCCGTCTCAAAGCTGATGAAAACACCAAAGATATTCCAGTAATTTTTATGACTGCTCTTGCTGATGTCGAAAATAAGGTCAAAGGATTGCAATTGGGTGCAGTAGACTACATTACCAAACCTATTCAAGTAGAGGAAGTTATCGCGCGTGTTAATGTTCATTTGGCATTGAGAAACGCGCAAGTTCAATTAATGAATGAAGTTACTGAACGCAGAGAAGCACAAACTAAACTTCAGCAAACGCTAAAAGAATTACAACAAACTCAAACACAGCTTGTTCAAAGTGAGAAAATGTCCAGCTTAGGTGAACTGGTTGCAGGTGTAGCCCATGAAATTAATAACCCTGTCAACTTCATTTATGGCAATATTACTCATGCTGATGCATACATTAAAGACTTGCTGAGAATATTACAACTCTATCAAGAATACAACCCCAATCCTGCACCTGAGGTAGAAGCTGAAGCAGAGGCGGTTGATTTGAATTTCCTGACAAAGGATTTACCTAAATTACTGGACTCAATGAAAATTGGCGCAAAACGCATTCGGGAAATTGTACTTTCTTTGCGAATTTTTTCTCGCTTAGATGAAGCTGAAATGAAAAAAGTTAATATCCATGACGGTATTGATAGCACTTTGATGATTTTGGGACATCGACTCAAAGGTAAAAGCGATCGCCTCGGTATTGATGTGATTAAAGAATATGGTAATCTGCCTTTGGTAGAGTGTTATCCCGGGCAACTCAATCAAGTTTTTATGAATATTCTCAGCAATGCAATTGATGCTTTGGAAGAAAATTGTCAGCTTTCAGTTTTGAATTATGAGTTAACTTCTTCAACTCAAAACTCTCCGACGATTCGGATTCGCACTGAAGTTATAGAAAATCAAGTTATGATTCGCATAGCTGATAATGGATCGGGAATACCGTCAGAAGTTAAACAACGGATATTTGACCCATTTTTTACGACTAAACCTGTTGGTGTAGGGACGGGTATGGGGTTGGCTATTAGCTATCAAATTGTCACCGAAAAGCATCACGGAACGTTACAATGTTTTTCTGAGTTAGGAAGCGGTACTGAGTTTGCGATCGCTATTCCTTTACAACAAGGTAATGTCCATCCCCATTACTGCTGTTCTTTGTAATTCCGTCGCGATGTCTGGTAACAAGCTGCTACTCACTGTAAGATTACTTAATACCATTATGTTTTATTATTGCTACACTTTGATTGCTAAAACCGTCAATATATCAGGTTTTTTCAATCCAAAATCTCAAATCTAAAATCCACGCATTGGTATGACCGATAGCACTTTTTCCAGACTTGCACCTTTTATTCAAGAATATATTTACAATCACAATTGGACTGAATTAAGACCAGTTCAAATTGAAGCGTGCAAAGTCATTTTTGACACGGATGCTCATTTGTTAGTTGCGGCGGGGACTGCTTCGGGAAAAACCGAAGCGGCGTTTTTACCTATTGTGACTTTATTGCACGAAAATCCTGCTGAAACTATAGGAGTAATTTATATTGGTCCGATTAAGGCTTTAATTAATGACCAATTTGAACGCCTTAACGCATTGCTTAAAGATGCAGATATTCCTGTATGTCATTGGCATGGTGATGTTGCTCAAAGTCGGAAAAAACAACTTTTAAAAAATCCTCAAGGTATTCTGCAAATTACACCGGAATCTTTAGAAAGTTTATTAATTAATAAACATAATGATTTGATGCGTTTATTCGGTGATTTGCGGTTTGTTGTTATTGATGAAATTCACGTTTTTATGGGTTCGGAACGCGGTTGTCAGATTCTTTGTCAATTGCAGCGTTTGACGAATGCGACGCAAAAACAACATCGCCGTATTGGTTTGTCGGCGACTCTTGGGGATTATTCTTTGGCTGAAGATTGGTTGCGTTGCGGTACTGATAAGTTAGTGATTACTCCGGATATTGAGGCGGGGAAAAGGCAAATTAAGTTGGCTGTGGAGCATTTTTATGTTGGTGAGGATGAGGAGTTAAGAGAAATTAACCGTAGAGGCGCAGAGAGAAGAGAGGGGAAGAGGGAAGTAAGTGCTTATGAAAAATATATTTTTAATCTTAGTAAGTCTCGTAAGTGTCTGATTTTTGGTAATAATAAAACGCAAACTGAGTTGATAATTTCATCTTTGCGAGAAATTGCTGTAAATGAGGGTTTGCCGGATATTTATCATGTACATCATGGCAGTATATCTGCTAGTTTGCGCCAAGCGGCGGAAACTGCGATGCGCGAACCCAATCAACCAGCGATTACTGCTGCAACTTTAACTCTTGAAGTCGGGGTAGATATTGGTCATTTGGAAAGGGTAATTCAGTTAGAATCGCCTCCTTCTGTAGCTAGTTTTTTGCAACGTTTGGGACGTGCTGGACGTAGGGGAGAAGCTGCTGATATGCGTTTTGTTTGTGCTGAAGATGAATCAGCGTCTTTTGCACCGTTACCGGAGCAAATTCCCTGGCAATTTTTGCAGTGTATTGCGATTATTCAACTTTATTTGGAGGAAAGATGGATTGAACCGATAAAGCCGATTAAATATCCTTTCAGTTTGCTTTATCACCAAACAATGAGTATTCTTGCAGCTATGGGTGAAGTTTCACCTTCTGTTCTTGCTAAACAAGTTTTAAATTTACCAACTTTTACTGCTTTTTCTCAAGATGATTTTAGGCTGTTATTGCGTTATTTAATTGATATCGACCATATTCAGAAAACTGAACAAGGTAAATTAATGATTGGTTTGGCTGGGGAAAGGGTGGTAGGTAAATTTCAATTTTATGCTGTTTTTCCCGAAACTGAAGAATATACTGTTAAGCAAGCATCTACGGAAATTGGCAGTATTGTTATGCCGCCGCCTGTTGGCAATCAATTCGCTTTGGCTGGTAAGACTTGGGAAGTTGTAGAAATTGACTTTAGAAAAAAGGTTGTTTTAGCTAAACAAGTAGAAGGTAAAGCTAGTATTTTCTGGCGGGGTGGTAGTGGGAGTATTCATACAAAGATTTTGCAACGAATGCGGCAAGTTTTACTGGAAGATATAGAGTATAGATATTTGCAAGAAAATGCTCTTAAGCGTTTGCAGGTTGTTCGTCAGTTGGTGCGAGATGCTGGATTAGATAAACAGAATATTTTGCGTTTAGGAAAAGAGAAATACTGTATTTTCCCTTGGATGGGTACGGTTGCGTTCCGCACTTTAGAAAGATTGCTCAATAGTTTTTGTCGCGAGTCCTTGGAAATTAAAAGTATTGGTGGTGTAAGTCCTTATTATTTGAGTTTGAAGTTAGGTAAGGGAAAATTTCAAAACCTTTATCCGGAAATTGTTTCTTTATGCGAACAAAGAATCACAGCAGAGAATTTATTAAGTGATGCAGAAGCGCCGGAAATTCAAAAGTATGATGAATTTATTCCTCATCCGTTGTTGCGGAAGGCTTTTGCTAGCGATTATTTAGATATGGAAGAAGTCAGGCAACAAGTGGCGTTATGGTAAAGTTTTAAGTAGATATAATTTTAATGCATAAAACAGTAGAATGTGAACTGACAAGTCAGCGCTTCGCGATCGCGCTAGTTTGAGGTTGTATGGTGGATGCGATCGCCCTTTTTGCTCGCGTAGTGTGATGTTGCGTAGCAAAATTCGTACCGTAAATAATTTAGCTACAAAATTTGATGAATACTTTCAACAACTTGCTCAATAAAGTCAACTGCATCATTAACCAGTAATTCATCTATATTCCATCTATCTCCTATATTAAAGGTAGGATCTATATCAGCCTCATGAGCAATTTTATTTCTACGATCAACAATTAAACTAAGTTGTTGCTTGATATCTTTAGTTGGTTTACCTATTTTAGCAGCAACCTCGTCCCATAATTTCTTATCTGATATAAGCCTAATTGCATCAGCTATCTTATCCGGTTGTTGATAACTTTGATAGCTGAGACGTTCTCGGATTTCGTTTTCCAGCCAGAAAACATTATTATTAAGTTTATTCACTATACTATTTGATATTGCTGGAATTAAAGACGAAATTGTATGAGACTGCTGTATAAATGTGGAGCCGTAACTCTGTTGAATCTCGCTTTCCAACCAAGATGCAATATCTATCGCCATTATCCGCTCTTGACGGGCAGCACTTAAGGAAATTTGAAAACGGGAAAAGGCTGATTGACTAGTGTTGGCTGGAGGGCTAGGTTCAGGACGTTGACCGCGATGAATTTCTAGCATCGCCAGTGCAACAACTTCGTGAATGTAGTAATCCAAAGCACTCACAACCAGAACCAAAGATGCCCTTAAAATATC
Organism: Heteroscytonema crispum UTEX LB 1556; assembly: GCA_044006015.1. Lineage (GTDB taxonomy): Bacteria > Cyanobacteriota > Cyanobacteriia > Cyanobacteriales > Nostocaceae > Heteroscytonema > Heteroscytonema crispum. Next base: position 64,290 of record JBIPDF010000010.1, on the reverse strand, counting down.
CGACACATCCAAAGCACTAGTAGCTTGAGCTTTTACAGAGTTGTGAAGAGCAATGAGGTCTCGAACGCGACCAATGCTGATACGGAATTGGTCAAGCGCTGACTGCATAGATCGAGGTAGAAGTTAATGCAATAATCTTCTCTGCCAAATCTGAAAAAGTTTTCCTGAATTCTTCTTGTTTCTTTTGATTATTAGCTAATACTATTCCTGTTTGTCTCAATTGCTCAGGTGTGAGGTCATAAACTGGGGTTCGGTGTTCCTGAGACAGGGCAATTAGACTATTAAAATTTGAGATTTTCGTAAGAGAAAAGCTGCCGTTAATTCCCTGCTCAGTATAGACTGTTTCAGGTAGCATCATATTATTCTGACCTAAAATTGGAACCAGCTTATCAGAAACAGCTTGCTCAACTTTCTGAATCCATGTTTGGAAGGCAGCAGTTTCTTTACCACGTATAATTCGATAATTTTGAACAATCGTTCCTAAAAAACGCAATGTAACCTTAGGAAATGGGTAAGTAGCATCTTTCAGAATTGGAAGTGAACTCGCTGTTTTAGCCCAAGCGCACCATCTAGGCAAAACTTTAGCTAAAGAGTCAATTGCCATTACCGAGAAGAAATCAGCAGTGGTTGGGACAAGAAAAAAGTCGCTCGTCATCAATAAATTCTGATTGATTGAGCCTAAACTTGGACTCATATCAATTAAGATATAGTCTGCATTAAACTTATTAGCTGTTTTCTCAAGTAAATCACTAATGGAACCTGGTAAATTTTTAAGGGCTTGAATTGAACCACTTAATTCTTGAGCAATACCTAATGTCACCTCGTATTCAGCAAATCCAACATGACCAGGTAGTAAAAATAACCCATCTCGACCTTCTATTGGGATACAGTCTACAGCCTCAATTGCCCTTGGTTGCGATTCAAAAGCAGGAGCTAAACCCGTTTTAATATTTGATTTTGTATTGTATATATTCTCTATTCTTGCCTCATCATCCTCTGTTTCTTCTCCCAAAGCCATTCCTGTGAGATTACATTGCGGGTCAGTATCTACAAGGATTACTTTCTTACCTTTTGAGGCAAGCATCCATCCTAGATTAAACGTCGTTGTTGTTTTACTAACTCCGCCCTTGTGATTAAACAAGGCAATTTTTTGAACCATTGTACTACGCCTACATAAATTGGCTCTCAGGTTTCAATTTTAAGTATAGCTTGGAGCTTTTCTCCAGAAGTCGCTAGCTTGCATACAGCCTAGGAACGAGAAAAATTCTAGATTTACAGTGAGCAATTCACCACCAAACATGAAAAAGGTTTCTTCCCTTCTGCCATCTGCCCTCTAACCTCTGTCTTTTTCAAGCTAGGCGATCGCCTACATTCACCCACAAATACTATAATTTGTAAAAGAAAGCAAAACCAACTTTGGCTATTCTACGTAAAATAACGTACATCGAAAATAATCCTAGCCAAAATTGATTGTGAGGGTTGGCTGATGTTATCATCTCTGGCAGCACGTTTGATTGCAGAAAGAAACCGCAGGTTCGTTGGACGTGTGCGGGAACTAGAGCTTTTTCAAAATGCGATCGCATCTACCCAATTACCTTTTCACATTTTGCACGTTTTTGGTCCCGGCGGTGTGGGCAAAACTACTCTCATGCGCCAGTTTGACCGCATTGCAGAGCCGTTTAATATACATAAACATTACGTATAAGCACGTAATATAGAACCAGCACCCGAATCTTTAATGAGTGCCTTGCGTTCCTTGATGGGCTCTCATGAATTTGATTGCCCCATCCAGGCGCTATCAACAAAAGAAGAAAGAAATATTGTTTTTATTGATACTTACGAAACTATTGAACCGTTGGATGAATGGTTGCGAGAAGAGTTTTTACCCCAACTTTCGGAAAATACCTTGATTGTTTTGGCTGGACGCAATCCTCCTTCATCCCCTTGGCGCAGCGATCCGGGTTGGCAAGCTTTAATTCACACTTTGCCCCTACGCAACCTCAGTCCGGAAGAATGCCACATTTATCTTACCAAACGAGATGTTCCTGCCTGCCAACACCAAGCAATTCTCGATTTCACCCACGGACACCCCCTAGCATTATCCTTGGTTGCTGATGTGTTTGCCCAAGGACAGGAAATCTCTTTTCAAGCAGAATCTGCACCCGATGTAGTTAAGACATTATTGTCAAGATTTATTCAAGAAGTCCCGACACCCGCGCACCGCATGGCTTTAGAAGCTTGTGCGGTGGTGCGCCTCACCACGGAAGCATTACTTACACAAATGCTGAATTTGCCTGATGTTCACGATTTATTTGATTGGTTGCGGGGGTTGTCATTTATTGAATCGGGACAATCTGGTTTATTTCCCCACGATTTAGCGCGAGAAGTGTTGATTGCAGACTTACGATGGCGCAATCCTGACTTTTACGCTCAATTACATCATAAAGCGCGAAATTATTACAGCACGCGCTTGGGACAAACCCAAGGACAAGAAAAGCATCGAGTGTTATTTGATTATATTTTCTTGCATCGGGATAATCCGGCGATTCGCCCGCGTTTTACTTGGGGTGAACATAGCAGTTTGTTAACTGACTCGTTGCGAGAAACTGACAAAACTGCAATTTTAAAGATGGTGGCGCTATATGAAGGAGAAGAATCAGCCAAAATTGCGGCGCACTGGTTGCAACGCCAAGGGCAAAATGTGGTAGTGTTTCGCGATTCGCAAGCTGAACCTGCGGGATTTGCGATGATGGTGACATTGCACTCAGCGACTCAAGAAGATTTGCAAGTCGATCCAGGAGCGATCGCATCATGGCAATATTTACAAAATAATGCACCTTTACGCCGCAACGAAGGCGCAACCATCTTCCGTTTTTGGATGGCGCGGGATACCTATCAAGGGGTTTCTCCGACTCAAAGCCTGATTTTTATTAACTTTGTGCAGTATTTCCAGAAAACACCTTCTTTAGCATACACCTTTTTACCCTGTGCCGAACCCCAAGCATGGGCACCAATGTTAACTTACTTTGATTTGGCGCGACTTCCCAAAGCTGATTTTGAAGTCGGGGGACGGCGCTACGGGGTTTACGGACACGATTGGCGGGTAGTTTCGCCTGCGGCGTGGAAGGAACTTTTAGCACAAAGAGAAGTCGCTGCTTCCGTAGAAACCGCAAATTCTGCACCAGTCAGTCAAGCCGTGTTAGTTCTCAGTCAACCGGATTTTGTGGAAGCAGTGCAGGATGTATTGCGAAACTTTACCCGCCCTGATGCATTGCAGAATAATTTGTTAATGCGATCGCGAAGCGTGTGCGAAGCACTCTCGCGTTTGGTAGAAGAACAAGTTAGGAATAAAGAAAGTGTAGGCGATCGCATTACAGTTTTGCAAACTCTAGTCAAACAAGCAGCCGAATCCTTACAATCATCACCCCGTGATGAAAAATTATACCGCGCCGTGTATCGTACTTATTTAAATCCCGCTCCCACCCAAGAACAAGCCGCAGAGTTACTAGATTTACCCTTTAGCACCTATCGCCGCCATCTCAAAGCCGGAATGATCCGAATAGCAGAAATTCTCTGGCAACGGGAAATTAACTGATAATCCTTATAATTGCTACTTTCGTCGAAAAACATGGGGCGAAGCATTGCGGCTTACAATATTGCATTACATACCACTAAAATACTGCCCAATGCTTCGCCCTTTTTCTCTCATATCAAGTCCGGTTAAACATTTATAATTAATCTAAGTTGGGTGTGACGAAATAAAACCCAACAAAGTTTAGAGGCGATGTTGGGTTTCGCTTTGCTACACCCAACCTACAAATATATAGAACACCTATTTGATTTTTGAAATATACGTAGGGTGGGCATTGCCCACCCTACAGATACCTACAGATACCTAAAATTTTTCACAAATGATGCGCGGATTCCTATAGATTTTATTATAAATAATTATACCGCATTAGTGTGTTGTACAAATCAGAAACCCGGTTGTTTAAAAAACCGGGTTTCTCAGAATCTAAGTCAGATTGCGATAGTAGGTGGCAATAATTAAACGTAAGACACTGACTTATAGAAAGCATTCAGGAAAAATTTTCTACCCTCAGCCCTCTACCCTCTGCCCTGGGGCAGTATGCCTCGTGCCCTGGGGCAGTATGCCTCGTGCCCTCTGCCTTCTACTTATGACTTTGGACCCATCTCAAACACTGCACTACGGGTAAAATCAACCCGCTGTTCAAAATCTAAGCCTTTGATTGAATTCACAAAATCTGTTGTTTCAGATGGCAATTCGTAGTCAGAGGGCACTTGAATAATATTACCGCTTTCCATGCCTTGTGCCAGTCTCAGCCACACATCCAACTTGCCGCTAGAGCTCAAAGCTTTATAGGCGCGGCTGATATCAGTATCTGCACCAGCGACGATATCGCGTTGTGCTTGCAATTGTTCTTCCTTAGGCAATGCTTGGATGGCATCAACTAAAGCCGCAGCAGTTTCTTGTACAGAAGACTGATTTGTTGGTATTAGATTATTTTTAATATCTAAGTAACCAAACCACAGCAAAGCTAGCTGAGTATCTACATCAAAACGTTGAAACTGTTCTACAGATTGTTTGGTTTTGTCATCAGTAGTGAAAGTCATAAAAATCTCCGATCGCTTACGAAACTAATTGTTGTCCAAGTAACTGCGGTGACTTTCTAGCACCCGCCTTTTCATTTAATAAATCGACACTTGGAGATTAACCCCGCTATAGGCATAAATGACCATCACAGCTTAAGACAGATGTAAATTATATTGTGTCTGATTAATTACCCATAGTTAGATGGTTCATTGTTCATAGTTTTGTGGAAAGATAATGTCAAAACAAAAACAAAGAGGGTGTAGTTTTAATCGCCGTCTCTAAAGTAGCGGTGAAGTCAAAAAAAGGTGTGTTACGAAAAGCACTAACACACCCTACAAAATTAAAGTATTGTATTTTAAAAGTTTTGCATCTTATTTGATCTACGGTACTGCCGTTTTGCAGTCGAGTTGGGTCACGCAAGCCCAACCAGCTTGGCGCTTAACTCCCACATCCGTTCAGCTTTCTCATCATCGCGGGCTTGGGGAGAAACTTTTTGTACAAAAGATTTACCATCTTTTTTCTGACGATTCCCCCAACTCCAATAGGCACCGGATTGTTTATACTCAGGATCGGCGACCACCATCGCAACTCTTTCGCCAGCCAATTCCTGAGACACGTAACCCCCAGTGATGTACTTCTGGAATTTGGGGAAAAGTTTCTGAAATAGGGGATAGTGATTGCGGAAAAGTGGCGTTTCGGCAACACATCCAGGATAAAGAGAGGTGAAGCTAATTCCCGTTGATTCGTGATAGCGTCGATTCAGTTCCCGCATGGTTAGCACATTGCAGACTTTGCTGTCTTTGTAAGCTTTGACGGGTTCAAACTTCTTGCCATCAATCATTGATATCGGCTCTTTAAATCCTGCTGCAAAGCCCTCGAAATTACCTAAGTCCGGACGTGGTGGAATCTTTCCGCCAAGCTCATCAGGGTTGTGCGTTACAGTTCCCAAAATAACCAACCTTGGATCTGACGAGGATGAGTGCTTCAAGTCTTCCATCATGAGATTGCACAAAAGGAAATGTCCGAGGTGATTTGTCGCAACGCTCAATTCATATCCTTCTGGGCTTCGCAACGGTTCTTTTAATAAAGGCATATATATTGCAGCATTGCACACCAAAGCATCCAATGACTTGCCACTTGCCCTGAAATCCTTCACAAACTGACGAACGCTCTCTAAAGAGGCTAAATCGATGTGCATGATAGTATAGCTGTCCTGGGGCATTCCTACCTCTTGAGCAGCTTTTTGGGTCTTGGGTAAATCCCGACATGCCATCACAACATGCCATCCCCTTTGGGCAAGAGCTTTCGCAGCGTACAAACCGACCCCCGAGGATGCACCCGTGATCGCGACCGTTGGCTTCCGATTTTGTTCCATTCTACGCACGCTTGGTTGACTGTCATTGACTGTCTTTATGATCTCACAGCACGCTTGCCACCAGCTCTTATTTTTTCCAGATGTTCTGCATTGAGTAATTTTGATTTCAATTTAGTAGAGACTAGAAAATAAAGGTGATTTTAGCGACTTGTTTTTTAATGAGATAGTTGGAATTGCTTAGGTCGCAGGCGCTTTGTCAAAAATATTTTAAACAATAGATTTGCTGGTATTAGTCGGGAAAAGGGAAAATCGCTCCAAATATTTGCGTGTCTGAACCCATGGTACGTCACTACTGGGATAGGGTTCAAGAAGCTTTAGGTATTGATTGCGAAGAGTTAAAAAATCAAGGTAAAAATCTCCGCATCGTTACTCAAATTCGAGCTAGAGAAGCGGGTTTAATTGATTAATGGGGAATTGGGCATTGAGAAGAACCTGTTTGTTATTTCACAGCAAGAGTGCCTAATTCCCAATTGTATTTTTTACGATGTTATGACTGGCTGTTTTCGCAAGTCAAGCCAAATAATTTAAGTGTAGAGACGCGAAAGGAACGCGTCTCTACAAGGGTGGAAATTTATTTACGGATGAAAATGGTGCAAGATATAGCAATTCCATTTAATTTGTGAAATCAAAATTATCAGAATTCTCATTTATTCAATAAACCCAGCACGAACGTTTATCGCGAATGATTTCAGACTGCTATATTTATTTTAAATCTGACAAACTGAGCAAAAACTGAACAGATTTTGACCTGGAAATTGAGTAATTCATCAAGACAGACTATTAACATCAGCAATTAGCAATTAGCTGTTAACTTTTAAACCTTTATTTTTGTTAACAACGAGAAAAATATGGCTCTTGGTGATTTAGTCCGATTAGTTAGCAGTCGCTACCCATATAAACCAGCAATTATTTTTGGCGAAGAAACTTGGAAATATTGGGAATTTGATGACATCACAAATAGAATTGCAGCCAGCCTAATTCAACTGGGGGTTAAAAAAGGCGATCGCATTGCACTTCACCTGTCAAACTCCCCGGAAATTGTCTTCTGCTACTACGCCTGTTTTAAAATTGGCGCGATCGCAGTACCCCTTAACACCCGCCTCAAAGCACCAGAAATCGAATATATCCTCAACCATTGTCAAGCCAAAATTTGCATCAGCCAAACAGATTTATTTCCATAAATTATACACATTCAAGGCAATTTGTCAACTGTAGAGCATTATTTTTAGTCGGAAATACTGCATTATTTCCTGAAGTGCAGCCTTTGGAAGACTTGTTGCAGCAATTTGCAGAGAATATTAAATTTCCTAAAATTAATAATGATACTGTCGCCGCCATTCTTTATACTTCTGATACCACAGCTAGACCCAAAGGCGTTACCCACACACACTATTCATTGCAACGCACGGGAGTATATCACGCCCAACAAGTCGGTTTAAACAGTGCAGACATCAGCGGTGTGATGTTACCCCTATGTCATATTTTCGGCTTTGCCCTTCAACTAGTTGCCGCTGTCAGTGTCGGTGCAACTTTAGTAATTATCCCGCATTTTGAACCTGCCTTAGTTTTGCAAAACCTCGATCGCCACGGAGTTACAAAACTTTACGGACTCCCTGTCATGTACAACGCTTTAGTTAACTACCCTGATGTAGCTGATTATCAGCTAAATGATTTGCAAATCTGCTTTGCTGGTGGGGATGCGGTACCAGCAACATTGCAACAAAAATTTCCGGAAATTACTGGCGTCGAAATCATGGAAGGATGCGGGATGACGGAGGTGATACCCTACGCGATGAATCCCATGAATGGCGAGAAAAGAGTAGGTTCAATTGGTAAAGTTGCGGTAGGGATGAAGTTGCGACTGGTAGATGAAGGCGGTAAAGATGTGCGCCAAGGTGAAGTCGGAGAAATTTTAGTTAAAAGTGATGCCATGATGGTTGGATATTGGGATAATCCAGAAGCAACAACCGCAGTATTAAAAGATGAATGGTTGCACACTAGCGACTTAGCAAGGATAGATGAAGACGGATATTACTGGTTTGTCAGCCGCAAAAAACAAATTATTATTCGGGGTGGATCGAATATATCGCCGTTAGAAGTAGAAGCGGTGTTGTATCAACATCCAGCAGTGAGAGAAGCGGGGGTAATAGGCGTACCCTCGCGCACTTGGGGAGAAATAGTGCAAGCATTTGTAGTATTGCGATCGGGATATTCGATTACCAAAGCCGAGTTAATCGAATTTATGCGTCCGAGAATCGCAACTTATAAAATACCGGAAGCGATCGCATTTCTGCCAGAATTGCTAAAAGGGTTAACCGGCAAGATTCACCGCAAAACACTACGAGATTGGACAACAGCCACCTTTACAGCATCATCTCTTGCGTAAAAAATCACGTATTGCACAGAGATCCAAATTGAATAAGTCAACGTATACATCTTTTAGAAACTTAAGACTGACATCAAAATCGTTATACCTCCCGGGAGGGGGAGAAGGGGGGATCTTAACGTGCAAAATTTCATCCACGCATAAGTTGTGAAAAATTACAGATACTAATAACTAGTCCCCAATCGCTTGTTGACAAACAAAACCTATGTACGACTATGTAATCGTTGGTGCCGGTTCAGCCGGTTGCGTACTAGCAAACCGCCTCACGGAAAATCCAAAAATCACAGTGCTATTGTTAGAAGCAGGAAACCCAGACCAAAAATCAGAAATTCATATGCCGGCTGGTTTTTCCAAACTATTAAAAACAGAATATGACTGGGAATATTACACAGAAAAACAACCTTACTTAAATAACCGTCAAATTTACTGTCCCCGTGGAAAAGTTTTAGGCGGAAGTAGTTCAATTAACGCCATGATTTATATTCGCGGTAACAGGGGCGATTATGACCATTGGCACGATTTAGGTAATGAAGGCTGGAGTGCCAAAGAAGTACTTCCATACTTCAAAAAAGCCGAAAATCAAGAACGCGGTACAGACGAATATCACAGCATAAATGGACTTCTCAACGTTGCAAATTTGCGCTGTATTAACCCACTTTCCCGTATATTTATCAAAGCAGCTTTAGAAGCAGGTTTTACACAAAACAGCGACTTTAACGGCACAGAACAAGAAGGATTTGGATTTTATCAAGTTACCCAGAAAAATGGCAAACGTCACAGTGCCGCAGTCGCTTATTTAAAACCAATTTTAAAGCGAAAAAATCTGACTGTTAAAACCAATGCTCAAGTAACTCGCATCCTTTTTGAAGGAACACAAGCTGTCGGCTTAACCTACACTCAAAATAATTTAGTCAATGAAATAAAAATCGCTAAAGAAGTAATTTTAAGTGGCGGTTCTATTAATTCTCCACAGTTATTAATGCTGTCGGGAATCGGTTCTGCGGAACATCTCAAATCCTTAGGTATTCCCGTAATAATGGATTTACCAGGTGTAGGAAAAAACTTGCAAGACCATTTATCTGTACCTCTTGCTTATCAATGTACAAAACCAATCACTTTAATAAATGCCGAAAAAATTGAAAATATATTAAAATATTTACTTTTTAAAAAAGGACCACTTACAACCAACGTGGCAGAAGCTGGAGGTTTTATCAAAACAAGACATGACTTATCCAAGCCCGATGTGCAATATCATTTTGCCCCCGCTTACTTTTTGGAACACGGGTTTAAAAAACCCAAAGGACATGGATTTACTTTAGGACCTACTCTTTTACATCCCCAAAGCAAAGGTAGCATTACTTTACGCTCAAACAATCCCTTAGAAGCACCAGTAATTCAACCAAATTACCTTGCAATTGAAGCCGATTTACAAGTTTTAGTAACAGCCTTAAAACTCTCTCGCAAATTAATCCAAATGAAAGCCTTTAATGCATTTCGTGGTAAAGAAGTAGTCCCTGGTTCTCAAGTACAAACAGAAGAAGAAATTTGCGACTTTATTCGTAACACTGCCGAAACTCTATATCATCCAGTTGGTACTTGCAAAATGGGTAACGATGCGCTAGCCGTGGTTAACTCCCAACTTCAAGTTCATGGAATACAAGGACTGCGAATAGTAGATGCGTCCATTATGCCATCTATTGTAGGTGGTAATACAAATGCCCCAACTATTATGATTGCTGAAAAAGCAGCTGACATGATTAAAATGGGGAGTTAGAAGTTAGGAATTAGGAGTTAGGAGTTAGGAATTAGGAGTTAGGAATTAATAAATACTCACTTTTAATTCATAAGTTTCTTCGTTTACCTGCGTCATCTGCTTTTCTGTAGTTTATTTAATTCAAACCTAAAATCATGACATCACAACTCAATCAACCCAAATCATCAACAGTAATTCGCACTTATCAAAACTTTATTAATGGAAAATCTGTTTCCCCACTTTCCGGTGAAACTTACGAACGTAAAAGCCCATTAACGGGTGAAACAATTGTTCAAATACCTTGGAGTAATCAAGCCGATGCTGACGCAGCAATACAAGTTGCCAGACAAACATTTGACAAGGGAAACTGGTCGAAGTCTCATGCGAAAATTCGCCATGATATCTTGAGGAAAACTGCCGAATTAATCAGAGAAAAAGCTCAAGAAATAGCTCAGACAATTTGTGAAGAAGTTGGTAGACTATTTGCTATGTCTTTGGGCGAAGCGCAAATCACTGCCGATGTCTACGACTACTTTGCCGGTTTAACATTGGATATCAAAGGTGAATCAATTACCCAATATGATAATACTGCCATTGGTTTAACAGTACATGAACCAGTGGGTGTAGTTGGCATTATTACCCCGTGGAATTTTCCATTAATATTGGTTGCTTGGAAAATTGCTCCCGCCATAGCTGCTGGTTGCACGATGGTAATTAAACCCAGCGAATTTACTCCCAGCAGCACCTTTATGTTGGCAGAAATTCTCATGCAAGCGGGTTTACCTGAAGGTGTAATTAATATTGTTACGGGTGATGGTCCTGTTGTTGGCGAACGCTTTGTTGAATCACCTTTAATTGATAAAATTGCCTTTACAGGTTCAACCGTTGTAGGTAAGCGCATCATGGCAAAAGCTGCACCAACTCTCAAGCGAATTAGTTTAGAATTGGGTGGCAAAAGTCCAAATATTGTCTTTCCCGATGCTGATTTAGCACAAGCTGTCGGCGGTGCATTTTTTGGAATTTATCTTAATAGCGGTCAGGTTTGCCAAGCTGGTTCGCGTTTGTTGTTGCACGAATCGATTAAAGATGAATTTATGCAGCATTTAATCGCCGCATCGCAAAGTTTGAAATTAGGCAACCCAATGGATGAAACAACTACTATGGGTCCAGTAATTAATCAGCGGCAATTTGATAGAATTCAGGGCTATATTGAAGCTGGACAAAAAGAAGGTGCGAAACTATTAATGGGAGGAGGTGGACGTTACCAAGTTGAAGGTTTTGAACAAGGATTATTTATCAAGCCTACGATTTTTGATAATGTCTCGAATGAAATGACAATTGTCCAAGAAGAAATCTTTGGTCCAGTGCTTTCTGTAATGACTTTTAAAGACGAAGCCGAAGCGCTACAAATTGCCAATAATACAATGTATGGTTTAACAGGGGCTGTGTGGACAAAAAATATTGATACTGCTTTTCGTATGGCAAAGGGAATTCGTGCTGGTACAGTTTGGGTGAATACTTACCACGCTTCTGGACTTGAACCAACTATGCCTTATGGTGGTTACAAACAAAGTGGTATTGGTCGAGAAGTGGGACAAAAAGGACTGGAAGAATATTTAGAAACGAAATCAATTCACCTCAAGTTGGCTTAATTTGTTAGTGCTTAGTGGTTAGTGGTAAACCAGCGCTGCGGGAGGGTTACTCTCCCGCAGTACTGGTGAACCAACTCCCAACTCCCAACTCCCAATTTACACAATTCATTTATGAGGATAAATACTATGTCTCTAGAAGTCATTCAGAAAGTTGTTGCTGATTATTTTGCTGCTACACGGTCGATGGATATAGAAGCCTGGTTGGGAACTTTTGCTGAAGATGCTGTTAGTTATGAACCGGATTCTCTACCATTAAAAGGTCACGCTGATTTGAGTCAATTTTTCCAGAATATTGCTGGTGCTTTTGAAAAAGTTGGTTTGACGGAAGAGAATGTTTTTATTGCAGATAATCAAGCTGCTGTTAAGTGGGTTGGTCGTGGTATCGGCAAAAATGGTCGTGAAGTGATTTTTGAAGGAATTGATGTTTTTCAAATGAATGAAGCGGGTAAGATTCAAACTATATGGGCTTACTGGAATCCTTCTGCAATGATGGCACAGTTGCAAAGTTAGTCACAATATATAGCAGTCCGCGCAGCTCTTGCGTGAAAATCTAGAAATCCGGTTTCGCAGGAGTTACCGGGTTTCTGGACACCGTGAAATTGATAGAAATACACAATTTTTAAGGTGCGTTACACTCCGTTAACGCACCCTACAAATTAATGTCACTAAGTTTAATTTCGCCAATTACTCAAGATGACAAATTCTCTTCAACAAAGAAATTTTCAACTTCCTCGCGGCTTTTCGCTGTCTGCGTATACAATATGTTGCAACGTTAAAAACAGTTGGTATTAGAAGGTAAAAGTTATAAATTGGGCTGAAAAATCACAAGTAGAGGAAAGAAATTTCTGGTTAACTATTTTAATTATCGTTCGATTTTATGGCGGCAAGTTTGGGGATTAGCCGCATTATTAGCAGCAATAATTTTTAGTTGGATGGCATACGGAATTTATCAACCAAAAATTTTAAAAAAGCTGGATTTTGCAGAATTAGCAGCTTGGTTGGGAATAATTCAAGGATTGCTTGCAGCATTTATAGAACCTTTGATTGGCGCATTTTCCGATCGCATTCAACGGCGTTTAGGTAGTCGCTTACCGATGATTAGTGTTGGGGTAACGCTGGCGGGTTTAATTTTTGTTGCCGCTTCTTTGCTTGTGGAACAAAATCTGCAAGGAGGAATGCGTTGGTTAGTGCCGATTTTGATGACTGTTTGGGTGATGGCAATGATTGTATTTCGCGGACCGGCGATCGCACTTTTAAGACAGCTTGCACCTGACAAGGAATTACCTCAAGCTAACGCCGTCCTCGTGTTGGTATTTGGATTAGTAGGTGCTATTGGACTGCTGTTAGATATTTTGCTTAAAAGTATAGGTGCATCGATTACTTTTATTTTGGGAGCGATCGCTTTAGTTATGGGAGCATATATTTTGCGATTGTCTAATCCTACTCACACCCTTGGCCCCTCGATTATAAATCACAGTGTATCTGATTCTCCCATTTCAAAACTACTATTAATTCTGATTTTTTTAATTGGTTTGGGTGCAGGATTGGAAGTTAATTTACTTCTGTCAATTTTCCCGAAAGTATTGCAATCTCAATTACCCAATATCAAATTAGAATTTATTGCTTCTGGTATACTTTGGGTGTCGGCGATCGCTTCGGTTCCTTTGGCACAATTGACTGTTAAATTAGGCGCTAATCAAACAATGTTACTCGGCTTAGGAACAATTGCAGCCTTGATGAAACTAACATTGTCGAACTACAACAACATGTTAGCAATAGGATTAATATTGGCTTTTGGTATAGCCTTTGGTCTAGTTTTTATTGGCATGATTCCCTTGGCATTGGGTATGCTACCCCCGACTCATGCTGGTTTAAGTACTGGCTTATATTTTGGTGGCGGTGGCGGAGCAACTGCTATAGTATCACTTTTAATGATACAAGCTGATCTGACACCTGTTACGGGATTTTTCTTGAGTGCGATCGCTTTTTTGGTTGTGGCTTTTTCTATTGTAATTAGCCAGAAAATAAATTCCTGAATGGTCAAATCCCTCACTTGATTTTTAGCGATCGCCATCGAATTCTTAAATTTAAAATCTTTTATAGTAGATTAATAGAGCTTTAAAAACTCCAGCGACTACTACAAACAACAGATTCTGAATCAGGGGGTAAAACCCCTTATTTAGCCAAAAAAAATATCTCAGCTTTTGTTGTGTAAAATTTATACCAGAGCATATAGAATTGCTAACCACAAGTTAATATATTGAAATCGAAAACTCTGTTGTAATTTATAGAGCAGAGCATAATTAGGATGTAAATTTTGCGAAAAATTCCTTGAAGATTGCAGGAACCTTAACTTTTTCAATTACGACTTCAATCAATAAGATTTGTCCTACCAGTTGCACTACCAAACAGAGAGTAAAACAGAATTATGATTAACTCTTTGACTTCACGTTCTGAAATTTTATGGCGACAAGTTTGGGGATTAGCTGCTTTGTTAGCAGCGATAATCTTCAGTTGGATGGCATATAGAATTTATCAGCCGAAAATTTTACAAAAGCTGGATTTTGTAGAACTGACAGCTTGGTTGGGAATATTGCAAGGATTGCTTGCAGCATTCATCGAACCTTTGATTGGCGCATTTTCTGATCGCATTCAACGAAACTTGGGTAGCCGCTTACCAATGATTAGTGTCGGCGTCACCTTGGCAGGTGTGATTTTTGTTGCCACCTCCTTATTAGTGCAACAGAATCTGCAAGGAGGAATACGTTGGATATTACCAGTGCTGATGACTGTGTGGGTAATGGCAATCATTGCATTTCGCAGTCCGGCGATCGCACTATTAAGACAATTTGCACCAGTAGCAGAATTACCTCAAGCAAACGCAGTTTTACTGATTGTCTTTGGATTAATAGGAGCCATCGGACCAATTTTAGATGACTTCCTCAAAAAAATCGGTGCATCGATTACTTTTATGTTAGCAGCGATCGCTTTAATTATAGGAGCCTGCATTTTGCAGTCATTCACTCCTGTACATAGATTTGACCCCTCTACCTTAGATCGGGATGCACCCTGTAGCGTGCCGACTCAACTGCTAACTTTGATTTTCGTAGTTGGTTTGTGTGCGGGTTTTGAGGTTAATTTGCTCATGTCGATATTCCCCAAAGAATTGCAAGCTCAACTACCCAGCTTCAAAGCAGAATATATAACCTCTACTATACTTTTGCTGTCAGCGATCGCCTCAGTTCCCTTAGGAAAATTGACCACCTTACTAGGTGCCGATCATGCCATGCTTTTTGGTTTAGGCACAATGACAGGATTAATGGGGCTAACATTATTAAACGACAGCCACATCCAAGCCCTAGGGATAATACTGGCTTTTGGCGTAAGTTTTGGTTTAGTTTTTATCAGCATGATTCCCTTAGCATTGGGTATGGTTGCCCCCAGTCATGCTGGCTTAGGTACTGGCTTATACTTTAGTGGTGGTGGAGCCGGATTTGCCTTAGTATCAATTTTGATAAACAATTCAGGAATAATACCGATAGGGGCATTTTTATTGGCTGAAATTGCTTTTTTAGTCGTGGTTGTGTGTATTTTTCTGAGCTGGAAAATCCGAACTGTGTAAATTCTCAAGCTTCTGGATTTATTCCCATTGCGCCTAATTGTGCAGCCAAGCGATCGGCTCGTTGGCGTTCTTCTTCTGCTCGTTGACTTTCCTGTTGGGCTCTTGCAGCAGCAGCTTCCTCTGGTAATAACACGAGATTGCCAGAGGAATCGTAAAAGCGTAACCACATTGCAGGTTCTCTGTCAATAGTTCCTTCCCAAGTTCCCAACCAAAAATCTAAAGTTTGACACCAAAGCCATCCGCGCTCATTTGGCAGTGAACTACCTACACCTGTCTGAGTACAGACAAGGTGTAGGCTTCCGGCGCGTTTTTCAACACTGCCAGAACTTCCTTGAGGGTACTATTGGTAGTAGAATCACCCACTACTAGATTCCCCTTACGGCGTTTTAACGTTGGGAAAAGTCCCAGCCCAACGCGCTTGATGTTGATTGCGGCGTTAATATCGCGGTCAACGTTAAGCGAGTGTTCAACATCCCAGTAAGAGCGCATATCGCAGTCGGTAAAGACTATCTCGTCACGATACGCTAGTAGTTGAGATGTGTATGCAGGATTAACTGCGATTACCCTAGCCCCAGCTTTCCCGGCTATGTGCTCCAGGCTGATAAAAAACTGTCCAAAAGCAGCGTCATTCCAGGATTTGTTTAAACCCGATTTAGCTGACTGCCCATTTGGTAAAAATTTACCGTCTTCATCTTGTTTTGCTTTATTGCGCTTTGATAACGCTTTTAGGTTTAAGTCCTCGTGGACAAAAACCTTCTTCCCCGTTCGTACCAACGCATGAGCAGTTTTGAACGCATGATCAATCCTAGCTCTAGCAATACGTTGATGTTCTCGTCCCTGGCGCTTGGCAAGTTTACGACGAGGGTTGCTGCCTTTGCGCTTTTTCTCCTTACGACGCTGAACCTCTGCCAAACGCTTCTCAGACTTCCTGAACGATTTTAGAGCAGGTAGCTTAACTCCATCACTCGTTGCCAAGTAATCTTGCTCATGCAGTACCGCATCCATTCCCAAAGTGTTTTCCCAAGTGGGGATGACTTCATCTGAGTTAAAGACTGGGACAGTTGGGTCTTCCAAGCAAATACTTGCATACCAACCATCAGACTTCTTGGTAAGCAATATATTCTTAAGGACAAAGCCTTCAGGCAAAGGACGATGTAAACGTACCTTCAACCAACCTTTCAGTTTTGAGACTGACAAGAATAACCAATTTTTTTCCGTTCTTTCAATAGTTATGGCTTGCCCTTCAATCCTCAAAGTGCGGTAACGTGCGCTTGTCTTAAAGCGTGGCTTGCCACTACGTTTTCCGTTACCGTCTCCCTGAAGAAAGCGCTTAAATGCTAAGTCGACGCGCTTTGATACATCTTGCAGTGTTTGAGACGGTACAGATGTAAAATCCAATAACTCACCAGAATGTTGAACAATAACTAAGTCTTCTTTCAAAACTGGTAATTGTTTCTTCTGCAAGTAAAAATCTGGATTATTTCGTAACTCTGGTAGCGAACAGGTCAGTGGACACGAATTAACGTCACAACGATTGTTTTGCCACCAATCAAATCTATCTCCAAGTTGTTTATTATACCAATATTGCACAGTACGCAGCCAGCTATTTAGCTGTTTTTTTTGATTAGTGTCGGGGTAAGCGCGATATTGATAGTTAAGCAACACCTGGGATTCACCTCCTTAATATGTTTTAGTGTTACCATCTATTTTAACGACTAATAGTACTTAGCGTCAAGCATGCCAGACACTTTTATATCTCGTGCTAGAGGAGTTTCAGACCTCAAAGCTCATTTAGTGTTAACGACAAAATACCGAAAACCTGTTTTTACAGGTCAAATGATTGATAGGTTAAAAGAAATCTTGAACGAATTGCTGTCAAAATGGGATTGCGAAGTGATTGATTTTAACGCAGAGGAAGACCACGTACATCTGCTGTTCCGTTATACTCCTCAAACTGAATTATCCAAGTTGATCAACAATCTTAAGACTGTAACCAGCCGCTATCTGCGCAAAGAATTTCCTGACAGAGTTAATCGGTTCTACCACAAAGACGTGCTCTGGAACGGGTCGTACTTTATTGCCTCTTGTGGTGGTGTAACTGTTGAAACGTTAAAGAAATATGTGGAGTCTCAAAACAAACCGGATTGAACTTCGGTTGTTGGTTTTCAACATAGAGATAAGTAAAAAGATTGCTATCCCCACTTCCTCGTTAACTGACAGTTGACATTGGTCGGGGGACGCAATCTTTTTACCCGCCTTATATCCCGGCACTAAACGGAGTACCGTTATAGTGCGGGGCTTACGGCGAAGAAGCTAAAGGCTGATAGCACTGATTTGCATCCAAATGCCACCCCTGCAAAGAATTTGGGTCGAAGGGGTCAAAAACAAAATAATCTCGTGTTTTAAAAGTGCGCTCGTAAATATCTTTTTTGATTCTTTTGTCAACTTCAGCAGTGGAAGGCGACATCAATTCCACAATTACATCTGGGTAACGACCATCTTCTTCCCAGACTACCCAACCTTGCCGTACTTTATTACCATCAACGTCTAAAACGGCAAAAAAATCTGGTCCCCTGAAATCACGGTTACGAGCTTGGGAGGTACTGTAATAAACGAACATATTACCACCCGTGAAAAAGTCGCTGCGATCGGCCCAAGCTTGTTCCAGCGACCTAATTAAGACATTCATAGCAATACGGTGGCGATTGCTTTCCAAAGGTTCACCATCATCAAAAATCAAATCAGTGGGAGGCATAGGAGGGTTTTCCCAGTCCCACACATCTACCTGTTGGGAGATTGTTTCTTTTGTGGCGTCAGTTGACATAGCACTACTCTCCCTAGTTTAAGCTTTGTACTAGTACGTTTATATTAGCTGATTTCGTGTACTTGACTAACTTTACGCGTAAGATAGGCGGTGTCATAATCATGTGGCGCTTAGTCTTGTGCAATCATCCAAGATATGTGAAATTTTCACAGTACAGATGAACTATAATTTCCTTGTGACATCAAAAGACAAATCGGTTGTTCTAGTGGTAGGGTCAACATATGGCTAGCACTAATACTGGCATAGAGTGGACTGATAAAACTTGGAACCCAACTACTGGCTGCAACAAGGTGAGTCCAGGTTGCACCCACTGTTATGCAGAAGCACTTACCAAGCGTTTCTCTAAAAATTTCCCCAATGGATTCGATCTAACCTTGCACCCAGAGCGATTGCAAGAACCATTACGCTGGCGCAAGCCAAGCCGTATCTTCGTAAACTCGATGAGCGATCTGTTTCATGAGGATGTACCCCCAACGTTCCTTCAGGAAGTTTTTAGCGTAATTCGCCAAACTCCTTGGCATATATATCAAATACTTACCAAGCGACACGAGCGTTTACTTGAACTAGCTCCTCAACTAGATTGGCATAAAAATATTTGGATAGGCATATCTGTTGAAAATCAAAACTACGTTAACCGTGTTGACTACCTGCGACAGGTTCCTGCGGCTGTGCGCTTTCTATCATGCGAACCGCTTTTAGGTTCATTACAGCTTGACTTGACAGGAATTGACTGGGTAATCGTTGGTGGCGAATCTGGACACAGACATCGTACTATTGAAGCCGAGTGGGTGCGTGATATCCGGGATCAAGCAAAGGCATCTGATGTAGCCTTTTTCTTTAAGCAATGGGGAGGAATTCACCCAAAAGCCGCTGGTAGATTGCTTGATGAGCAAATCTGGGATGAAATGCCAGAAGAATGGCACCAACACCTTCAGCAGTGGGGAAGCAACGCTGCTGTAGCTATTAACAAATTAAGGAAAGCAAATTTAAGTTTTACTGCTTTGGTGGAAAAGTAACCAGTACGTTATCTCCAAAGGTGTTTTTCGTTCGTTTAGATGGTTCGGCTGTAATTCTTCCTTCAGCCTCAAGTTTCAGTAAAACATCTTTGTAGTTTTTCTTGATGTAGTGCTTGCCAACGTGGTGTCGGTTATAAACTTCTACCATAGCTATTATCTGACCTGCGAATTCATCCAATAGCATATTTTCGAGATCGTCAAGTGGTCGAAAAAACTCAAATAATAAAGGTTGAGTCAGAGTGGCTGGATTATATTCAAAAGATGGTACCCCTTGCTCATCACTAGAGCTTTCTTTTGCCATAATGTCTTTCATTATTGAATAACCCAGCACATTTTTAGATACAAAAATAAGGTGATGGCTTGTACGATTACCCCTGGAGTTTTTAAAGCTGAATGGCAAAGGATAATCACCGCCTATTTCTTTGAGAGCTTGACAAATAGCCTCTAAGATAGTTAACTCGCGTTCATAAGGTTGCATTGGCTGGAGTTGCTCTCGAAGACTATCTGCACGTTCTTTGCCGAAGAGAGAGTTCATGTGTTCCTCTACAGCGCTGTTATGCAAACCCATATTGATCCGGTTGTAATTGAAGAAAAATATGCAATCACAACCCCAATCTTTTATTGCTGAACCAATAAGTTTGAGAGATAAGCCTTTGTACCCCCAAGGATCTATAAAAAAGAGAGTAGGAGAGCCTAAGCGAATTTGTTCAAATTCATGAAATATTTCTTCTCCAACCTCTTTATTTATAATTATTGGTTTATTACTTAATCTGTTTATATCAGCAAGGGAGTCTACAGCCATCTGGAGTGATTGAGTGTTGTTTGAGTCTTTATCATTAAAGAGAGTTACTAACATCTGTGCCATGTCTGGATCGGCGATCGCACGCTCCAAAATCAGTAATGGTGTAGACTTAGAACCATTTTGGTAACGTCCTGGTCCAGAGAATAAATCGATATAGGCAATTTTTGTTCCCCTTTTTTTAGCTTGTGGGATAATAACCTTTGCCCATGCCCAGAAGTATTTGGCGACTATCGTAGCCTTTACCTGCGACTGTTCTGTAGACTCATCAAAAAAAGAGTTTTCACTCATGGTTTCTCTTGTAATAAGTTACACAGTTAATTGGCAAGTAGAACATATGCGATCGCTATTGTCAAGTATAAAATCGATAGTATAAATTCGATAAATTGTGTAACCCTATACTTGCTGTCATATCGCCGCCACAATCAAAATAAAAATCGCCTTCATTAAAAAGTGCGATCGCTCTTTTTGAAAATTAAAAGTCTCAGAATCCCGGTAACTCTTGCGAAACCGGGATTCTAAGTTCTCACGAATGATGTGCGGACTTCTATATGTATCGTGATTAACGTGAAATGGTATAACCCCCCAACTCCAACCACGTGCTTGCTTCTTTGAAGGAGTGGGAAGGGGGAGAAATTCAAAGCCTCTCTCCTATACCGGAGAGAGGTTTACCAGAGAGGTTTTCCAGATACTGTAGAAAGTCAGACAAACAAAGGTAACATTATGGCAGTTGAATACGATTTAGTTGTGATTGGCGGTGGTTCTGGTGGTTTACTTGTTGCTGGTGTCGCCGCCGCACTCAAGGCAAAAGTCGCTCTTATAGAAAAACATCGTCTCGGTGGTGATTGTCTTTGGAATGGTTGCGTCCCCAGCAAATCTTTGATTCATGCTTCACGCATGGCATATAATGTCAAACAAGCTTCGCGCTTTGGTATTTATTGCCAAGAACCAGAAATTGACTTTGCCGCATCTATTGGTCACGTTCAAAATGTAATTTCTACAATTCAACCGCACGACTCCCCCGAACGCTTTGAAGCATTAGGTGTAGAGGTAATTTTTGGCAATGGTGAATTTATAGATAAACGCACATTTAAAGTTAATAATCGCCAGTTAACAGCAAGAGCATTTGTAATTGCAACAGGTTCCCGTCCTGCGATTCCAACTATTAGCGGACTCCCAGAAGCTGGCTATATCACCAACGAAGAAGTCTTTGAAATTACCCAACGCCCAAATTCTCTAGCGATAATTGGTGGCGGACCAATTGGTTGTGAATTAGGACAAGCTTTTTCTAGATTGGGTTCTCAAGTTACGATTATCGCAAGTAGCGATCGCCTTCTTCCTAAAGAAGAACCCCAAGCTGTCGAAGTTATACAAAATCAGTTTACATCTGAAGGTATTCACATCTTCACCAACACCCGCGCTCAACGTGTGGAAGTCGTTGATGGTAAAAAGCATATTTGGGCAAATAACAAGAAAATTGCCGAAGTCGATCAAATCCTAGTCGCCACGGGACGCCAGCCTAATATTGAATCTCTGAATTTAGAAGCTGCTGGCGTTCAAGTTCAAAAACAAGGAATACATGTCAACGCCAAATTGCAAACATCTAACCCCCGTATTTACGCTTGTGGTGATGTAATTGGCGGTTACCGATTCACCCACGTCGCCGGCTACGAAGCCAATATAGTGCTGAGAAATGCTTTATTTTTACCGTTACTCAAAGCTGATTATCGCGTAATTCCTTGGGCAACCTTCACCGATCCCGAATTGGCGCGTGTTGGCTTGACGGAAGAAGAAGCTCGCCAGCGACACGGTAATAATATTTACGTTGTTAAACAAGACTTTGCGGAAGTAGACCGTGCCCAAGCGTCAGCTGCAACAAAAGGCTTTGCCAAAATTATTACCAAATTGAACGGAGAAATTATCAGTGCTCATATAGTGGGTGCAGCGGCTGGCGAGCTAATCCACGAAATAGTTTTGGCGATGTCCCACAACCTAAAACTCTCTGCTATTGGTGGTATTCATATTTACCCCACCTTTTCGGAAGTCAACAGCAAAGCAGCCTTTGAATTTACTAAGTATAAATTTGAAAGCAACCTGAGTTTACATAAAGTTTTAAAGAAGTTATTTACGTTAATACGAAAAATCGGATAATTTTCCGTTAAGCTGGAGGCGCTGGTATGAGGAGTTTCTCAGCGTTATGCACTGGTTGTTATCTGGACCGTTAAGAATAGATAAATTGACGGTTAAGATTGCAGGTTTGCCAGCATCGTTAGAAGGGACGAAGCTGGTGCAGATGTCAGATTTGCATTATGACGGTTTGCGCCTGTCGGAAGAAATGTTAGAAAAAGCGATCGCGGTCAGCAACGAAGCTGAACCGGATTTAATTCTATTAACCGGCGATTACGTAACCGACGATCCTACACCGATTCAAAAGCTGGTGCTACGACTTAAACATTTGCAAAGTCGTGCCGGTATCTGTGCCGTACTCGGCAACCATGATATATGTTACAAACGTTCCAAAGTCGAAGTCACAAATGCTTTAACTAGTATTGGGGTTACAGTATTGTGGAACGAAATTGCCTATCCCCTGGGCAAAGAATTACCAATTGTCGGACTAGCTGAATACTGGACAAAGGAATTTAATCCCGCACCAGTGATGAACCAACTAGATCCCGCAACACCGCGTATCGTCTTATCTCATAACCCCGATACAGCCGAAATATTGAAACAATGGCGGGTAGATTTGCAACTATCCGGTCATACCCACGGCGGTCAAATCGTGTTACCAGGAATTGGTCCTTTGGTCTTGCATTACAGTAAATTCACTCGCAAACTTCCTAGAAAATTGCGGCGTTTAGTACCAATTTTGCGAGCCGACTGTTCTAAAGTCGTGCGACATTGGGAATGGGCAGAAGGGTTTCATCAAGTGGGAACAAATCAGTTATACGTTAATCGCGGCTTGGGAACTTATGCCCCAGGACGCTTGTTTTGTCCGCCAGAAGTTACCGTGATTACGTTAGTTAATCAATAGTCAAGGGGTCGGTTCAACTAAATGGGACTGAATGCCTAAAAGCCTGCCTTTGCAGGCTTTGTTTGTTTAGCTGCAGGGTGTATTTAATGATGATTGCTGGGTAACTTAGCTGATGGTTATCAATGGGCGATACTGGATTTGAACCAGTGACATCTCCCGTGTGAAGGGAACGCGCTACCTCTGTGCCAATCGCCCGTAAACAATGATTTTAACATAGGTAGCAGTGAATTACAAGACAAGGAGACGGCTGTGGGGTGTGGGGGGACAAGGAGCGACGGGTGTGGAGGACAAGAGGGAATTTCTCCCTTGTCTCCCCCCATCCCCCCCTCTCCCTATCCTCAATCCCCTTGCGGATATTCATCCCACAAAGTCGTAATCTCTCGCAAACTCTGGTAATCTCCATCGCCCAAAATGATGTGGTCTAACAGTGGAATCGCTAAAAACTGCGCCCCTGATAACAACTGACGCGTTAAATCTATATCTTCCTGACTCGGTTCCACACTTCCAGAGGGATGGTTGTGTGCGACTATTAACCGCGTTGCACCTTGACGAATCACTTCCCGAAATATCTCGCGGGGAGGTGCTAAGGTTTCGGTGGCGGTGCCAATGGTAATTACTTGTGTTCCCAGTAAGCGATTCTTCACATCCAACAGTACCACCGCAAAACGTTCTGTTGTCTGCCACATCAGGTCTTGACTGAGGGCGGCGGCGGCTGCTGCTGGACTATCAATCATTGTTTTTTCTCCCGGTCGGGATTGAAAAGCTCTTTTTCCTAACTCAATTGCCGCTAAAATCGTTGTTGCTTTCGCTGGACCAATACCGGGAATTTGCATTAACTGATTTGGGCTAACCTCTCGCAAAACTGCCAAGGGGTCACGGTCATGTTTTCCCAATTCGTGCAGGATGTATTGCCCCAAACCTACAGCAGATAACTTTCCCGGCCCTTGACCTGTGCCTAGTAGAATTGCGATTAACTCGGCTGTGGCTAAAACTTTCGGACCGTACGTCATTAACCGTTCACGCGGACGCTCAGTCTCGGGCATGTCGGCAATTCTCAGGCAATAGGTCATGACAAATTACGGGAGTAGTAATGATAGATGAACCTATCTTTAGTTATCGCCTGTTTGCTCTCAAAAATATCCTATTTTGACAAAATCTTTAATTTGTTTTATTCTCTGCTTCATTTAGCTGATATATGCTGCTAATTGCTGGATGTTATCGCAATCCGCACATAAGAGCGTGAAATTATCTGCCTCTCTTCCTCTCTTCCTCTGTGTTCTCCGTGCATTTGCGGTTTTTACTGAAAAACAATGTATAAAAAAGCTAAAGCTAAATAGAGGATAAAGTGTTGGTGGATGACACCTGGATTATCGAAGGCGTGATTTTGCAGATAGACTCTCATCTTTAACAGGCGATCGCCCTATCTGCAATTTTACTCTAACGGAATTCAAAGCTGTATCAAATCCACCAGCACCTCTAGCTTACTGATGAATTTGCGTTGCTTTGAGCATATGGTAGGTAATGATTAACTGGGTGAGGGCGAGGGGGTAACTTTGCAGTGTTTCCCCGGTTGTACCGGCAATTTTACCTAACTCTGGATTACTTTCGCGATCGCATATATTCTTTAAATAAGGCATGTCAGAACAAATTATCTGTTCTAACTTATTCACCTGTTCTAAGGTTGCATGACCATCAACTTCCAAGACATCCACAGGTTTACCCATATCCCTATCCAGTCCCAAGCGGATGGCTGAGGTGCCGCCATTGGTTGAGTGAATAATCTCGGTAAAATCAGGATGGGGAATCGAAGGACGCAGTACCAAACGCACGTTCAAATGTCCGTTACTTTGGTCTTCATCTTCGTGGGGCGGATAAAAACTCACTACTATATCAGACCATTGTCTTTGCGGACGAATAAACTGCTCGGAGTCTGGTTCGCGTTTTTCGAGTTCAGCTAGTACCTGTTCTTCAGTGTAACCGCGCTTTTGTGTATCCCGCTTGACTTTCCATTTGGCGCGTAGGGATTCGGGTGGAGCAAGATAAACTTTCACGTCATAGCAATCGCGAGCGCTACGGGTAGAATAACCGAGCAATCCTTCGATAATCACGAATTTTGCTGGTTTTATATACACTGGTGCCTCAAAAGTGCCAGTTTTGTGGCTGTAATTCGGCTTGAGGATTGGCTGTCCCGTACGTAGCAGCGATAAATGCTGCTGCATGATATCTAGATAGTTGCAGTCCGGGTGCAAGGCTGTGATTCCGATTTCCGCACGCTGCGTGCGATCGTAACGGTGGTAATCATCTGTACAGATGAGTGTCACATTCTCCGGTCCCAACACCTGAGCGATTCCTTTCGTCAGTGTTGTTTTTCCAGCAGCACTGTCACCTACAATACCAAGAATTATTGGACGGCTCATCGTACTTACCCCAAATATGCAGAAAGTGTAATTTTGAATTGTATGCTAGTTTACTAATTCTAGAAAAGAATTAGAAACAACTCAAGAATGAAAATTTTTAATACTTATTTAATTAGTATCTAATTTTTGACTCAATAACCCACTATCAAGGTTTTTTGCTCTTTAAAACATTTTGTATCGTTTTTTGTCAATTGATAAATCTTTTGGCTGTCAAGGTAGCAATTTAGCCTAACGCACTACTTAAGGGATGCTGTAACCAGCGTTAACTGTTATAGCAGTGCGTGCATTAGAAACCGGGTTTCTGGACACTGTGATATAGGATTGCTATAGCTGCACGATAATGTATATAGCGGTTCTCACTTGCGTCAAATACAGGGTATTGTAGGGACAATTCATGAATTGTCCCTACCGCGTATCGTTGTGTATTGCACCACCCCCAGAAACCCGGTTTCACATATAAGTAAAGCTAATTAGGTAAGAGTGAAAATTAATTTTTTTGAACTAACCGCAGAGGCACAGAGTACGCAGGGAGAATAAAGAGAGATTTTCACGCATTATTTCGGATTGCTATATATAAGTGGATGTTATGACGAAAAAGAGCGATCGCATTTAATGGCTAATAAAACGTTAGGTCTGGAAAATTACTTGTATAATTACTTTCATTCGGTGTCGCTGCGAGAACCAGAAATTTTGCAGTCACTGCGACAGGAAACTGCCCAGCATCCAATGGGTAATATGCAAATTGCTCCCGAACAAGGACAATTTATGGCTTTGTTGGTGCAGTTGATGGGTGCAAAGAAGACTTTAGAGGTAGGTGTTTTTACGGGGTATAGTTCTCTGGCGGTGGCATTGGCGTTACCTCCAGATGGTAAAATTGTCGCCTGTGATGTCAGTGATGAGTTTACAGCGATCGCCCGTCGTTACTGGCAAAAAGCTGGGGTTGCCGATAAAATTAATTTGCAGATTGCCCCAGCTTTGGAAACTTTAGATAAGTTGCTGGCACAGGGTGAGGCGGAAACTTTTGATTTTGCTTTTATCGATGCTGATAAGAGCAATTATGACGGTTATTATGAGCGATCGCTAAAATTGGTTCGTCCTGGAGGACTGATTGCGATCGATAATGTTCTTTGGTCTGGTCGAGTTGCAGATCCCCAGGTGCAAGATAAAAGAACTAATGCGATTCGGGCTTTGAATCAAAAGTTACATGAAGATTCGCGAATTAATTTGAGTATGGTGCCGATCGCCGATGGTTTGACTTTGGCGTTTAAGCTTCCCCAGTCCGCTTTTTAGCCAAATTTAACTGTAGTTGTTTCATCAAAAGACGTTGTTTTTTCTCCTCTGTGAGATTATCAAAACATCGGGGGCAAGAAATACCTGATTCATACTGAGGAGAAGCTTTATCTTCTTCAGAGATGGGATGTCCGCAATTTAGGCATAAATCGTAAGTTCCCGGTTCCAAGCCGTGACGCACAGCAACTCGAGAATCAAAGACAAAACACTCTCCTTCCCACAAACTCTCTTCGGCGGGGACTTCTTCTAAATATTTGAGAATGCCGCCTTTGAGGTGATAAACTTGTTGAAATCCTTGAGAAAGTAAAAAAGACGTAGCTTTTTCACAGCGAATTCCACCAGTACAAAACAAAGCTACCTTTTTATGTTGTTGGGGGTCGAGGTGGTTTTGAACATACTCGGGAAATTCCCGGAATGATTCAGTTTGGGGATTTTGCGCTTTTTTGAAAGTGCCGATATTCACCTCATAATCGTTGCGGGTGTCAATCACAGTCACTTCTGGATCTGCAATCAAATTATTCCATTCCTTGGGATTGACATAAGTGCCAACTTGCTCATTTGGGTCAACATCGGGTAAACCCAAAGTCACAATTTCTCGCTTCAACCGCACCTTCATCCGTTCAAAAGGTGGCGAATCAGCATAAGACTCTTTATACTCCAAATCTGAGAGACGGCGATCGCAACGCAGAAATGATAAAACCGAGTCAATTCCATGACGCGAACCTGCAATTGTACCGTTAATGCCTTCTTGTGCCAGCAAAATCGTCCCCTTGACGCCTTGCGCTTGACAGTAAGACAGCAGAGGTTCTTGCATCTCGGCAAAATCCGGCAACCTGACAAATTTATAAAGTGCTGCAACAACCTGGGACATTTTTTCTTCGATACCCTTTCGCAATTCAATAATATAAGTTAAAATAACAAGGGCAGTTAAAATTAAAAAATTTAGTTAAAATTTCAACTTGCTTTTCTAATTTTATGGGGGTTTAGCTCAGTTGGTAGAGCGCCTGCTTTGCAAGCAGGATGTCAGCGGTTCGAGTCCGCTAACCTCCATTAAGGATGATATTGAGATTGTAGGCGATCGCTTTCCATGAATTACTATAAAAATTGAGGTGGAACTCAAATAAGGCAAAAGTGATGACCTCTTTGGAAATTAATTCTGCGTTGCCCGAAATACTCGCTTCGGGACAATTCATGAATTGTCCCTACGTCTTTTCCACTCCTATGTCTACAGTGAGAATTCTCTACTTGTAGAAATTCCCTTTGACCAAAATATAGCCCAAGCTTTAAGGCGAGTGGAAAAAATGCAGATTGCAGATTTGCCTGACCGTATTATTGCTGCTACAGGTTTGTATTTAAACTTACCTCTTATTAGCCGCGATCGCCAAATTCAAGTTTCCAGTATAGGCACAATTTGGTAAAGCGATCGCTCACTTTAAAAATTGTCAAAATCAGTATTATCGTTCGTTTTTAACTGATACTTTAATATTTTGCCATTGATTAACAAACACTGTTTGATTTATTTAAATTAAGCTCATCTGAAATTTTACATTTTTTCACAAAACAATCTGGAGAGCAACTTGCCCGATCCGATTCGCACTACTCAACCCAAACTGGAGTTTATACCCCAACGCTTCAACCCACTTATACTCCAGATTGCCCAGTGGTTGCTGCCAATTTTGCTGCGTTACCGCACTCGTCCTTGGTTACCCGCTGGTATTGTCAATATTGAAGCCAAAAATGCCGAAGTATTAGCCGAACTTTATCAACAATTTCAAGCTGGCAAAATTCGCTTTTTAATCGCATTTCGCCATCCAGAGGTAGACGATCCCCTCTGCATGTTTTATTTACTTTCCCGAATTGTGCCACGAATTGCCTGCCAGCAAGGTATTTCGCTACAACACCCAATTCAATCCTACTTTCTCTATGACCGGGGAATGACCCTGTGGGCTGGGAAATGGCTTGGTTGGCTGTTCTCGCGCCTAGGGGGTTTCCCCATACGCCGTGGTAAAGCATTAGACCGAACTGCTTTGCGTAAAGCGCGGGAATTATTTGTAAATGGTCAAATGCCGATCGCAGTTGCTCCGGAAGGTGCTACCAACGGTCATAGTGGAATTGTCAGCCCTTTGGAACCAGGTGTTGCTCAATTGGGGTTTTGGTGTGTAGAAGACTTGGTAAAAGCCAACCGTCCGGAGACAGTTTTTATTGTGCCGGTTGGTATTCAGTATCGTTACGTTACACCACCTTGGTCAAAACTGAATTGGCTGTTAAGTAAATTAGAGGCTGATAGCGGTTTGTCAGTGCAGGAAATCAGTGATGATGTAGAAAGCGAACTATATCAACGCCTGCTTCGTCTGGGCGAACATCTCATTTCGGAAATGGAAGAATTTTATCGCCGTTTTTATCATCAAGACATCCCAAAAGACATATTAAATAACGAATCTACAAGTCTCAATGAAGTGCTGTATGAACGACTTCAGCGTTTATTAGATACAGCCTTAAAAGTTACCGAACAATATTTTGGTCTCCAGTCTCAAGGAACTTTAATTGACCGATGTCGCCGTTTAGAAGAAGCTGGTTGGAGTTACATTTACCGAGAAGATTTGCCAGATATAAATAATTTACCACCCTTTAAAAAAGGATTGGCAGATTGGGTTGCAACAGAAGCAGACTTGCGAATGCGACACATGCGGATGGTAGAAAGTTTTGTGGCGGTAACAAGTAACTATGTTCGGGAAAAACCGACAGCAGAAAGGTTTGCTGAAACAACATTATTAATGTTTGATATGATTTCTCGGGTTAGGGGAGAAAACAAACTTCCAGGAAGACCCCGCTTAGGTTGGCGACAGGCGCAACTGACCGTAGGCGAACCAATTTCAGTTACAGAACGTTGGTCAGCTTATCAAAAAGACCGTCAAGGTGCAAGACAAGCTAGTAGCGAACTTACACAAGACATTAAAAGCGCTTTAGAAAACATGATTTCATAATGCAAGTCTCACGCAAACAGGTAAAAATATGGCATACAGCGATTTTAGTCTTGCTAAGGTGAAAAAGAGTTTTGATTTAACATTAGATGAAACTCGTAATTTATTTGCTGAGACAAAACCTGTTACACCATCGGAAACCCTAAGAACTATTTTAATTGATTACATTCCTTTAGCAACTTCGATTGCAACTGAGAAAGCCAGGTCTGAGTTTTTGATTGCACCACTTTTGGCTGAAGTGAGACGATTATTAAATAATAAAATATCGTTATTTTCGGGAAATGAATTTAATGTTGATGCTACTAAAGGGTTACAAGGTTTTTGCGATTATATTATCAGCAGTTCGCCGGAGCAATTATTTATTTCTGCCCCAGTAATGTTTATTTTTGAAGCGAAAAAAGAAGATATTGTCGGCGGTCTTGGTCAATGTGTAGCTGCAATGATTGCCGCGCAGTTATTCAATCAAAATCAAGGAGATGAAATTAAACGAATTTATGGGTCAGTTACTAGTGGAACTAACTGGAAATTTTTATTTTTAGAAGAGACGACTGTTTATATAGATTCGGTTGAATACTATATTAAAGAAGTTGATAAGATTTTGGGTATTTTATTGCAACCTTTTCAGCCTGTTTTAACTACTGTTTGAAAATGAAAATATAGCAGTCCGCGCATCATTCGTGACGTCCAATGGGCATGAACTCCGGGTTAGCATTTAATACCAAGAGGGAAAAATGAATGCGACAGATGGACAGATGAAAAGATTGCTGTATATTTTTTACACAATCCAAAATCCAAAATCCTGTTAGGGTATAAGTTAACTTCCAACTGGGTATGAAATCATGCCGCGTATCTTTGACAACATCGACTTACAACTACTGCCGATTTTGCGAGACACTCTCAAAGTCTCTACCCGTGCGGATTTTTGCGTGGGCTATTTCAACCTCAGAGGATGGCGAAAACTTGATGATTTAATTGAACAATATGTAGGTGGGGAAATATCCTGCTGTCGTTTATTGGTGGGAATGCAAAGTTTACCCAGCGATGAAGTGCATACGGCATTTACCCTTGGTACTGGTGAAGGTAGGCTTGATAATAGCAGCATTATTCGCTTCAAAAAAAAGATAGCCGAGGAGTTTCGCCAGCAACTTACTTTAGGTGCGCCAACAAATGAAGATGAAGCAGGGTTGCGTCGCTTAAGTCATCAATTAAAAACTAAGAAATTAGTTATTAAACTGTTTTTAGCTCATCCTCTCCACGCTAAGTTATACCTCATCCACCGTCACGACCCCAATAGTCCCATAGTTGGATTTTTAGGTAGTAGTAATTTGACTTTAGCTGGACTAAGAAAACAAGGAGAATTAAATGTTGATGTTTTAGATTATGATGCTTGCAATAAACTGCAAAAATGGTTTGATGACCGTTGGAAAGATTACGGTTGTATAGATATTTCTTCATATCTTGCGGAAATAATTGATCACAGTTGGGCGAGGCAAGAATTAATACCGCCTTATCATATTTACTTGAAGATTGCTTATCACCTATCTCATGAAGCGATCGCAGGTTTATCAGAATTCCGAATTCCCCGTGAATTTAATAATTTATTTGATTTTCAAAAAGCAGCAGTTCAACTCGCAGCGCGTCATGTAACTCGGCGTGGTGGCGTAATTGTAGGTGATGTTGTCGGGTTGGGAAAAACATTAGTTGGAACTGCTTTAGCCAAAATCTTACAAGAAGATTGTTTTTTGGAAACGCTAATTATCTGCCCGAAAAACTTAACTTCAATGTGGCAGGAATATGTCGATAACTATCGACTTTATGCTAAAGTCATGCCGATTAGTAAAGTTCAAAACCAGTTACCAGAATTACGCCGTTACCGGGTTGTGTTAATAGATGAAAGTCATAACTTACGCAATCGTGAAGGTAAAAGATATCGAGCGATCGCTGAATACGTAACTGCCAACGAAAGCAAATGTATTTTACTTTCTGCAACACCTTATAATAAAACTTATCTTGACCTTTCTTCCCAATTAAGATTATTTGTTCCAGAAGACCAAGATTTAGGTTTTAGACCAGAAGCTTTAATTAATGAATTAGGTGGCGGGTCTTTGGGAGAATTAGAATTTATCAGAAAGCATCAATGTTCTATTAAATCTCTGGCTGCTTTTGAGAAAAGCCAACATACTGACGATTGGCGAGAGTTGATGAAACGTTACATGGTGCGACGAACTCGTTCATTTATTAAAGATAATTATGCTCACACTGATGACACAGGACGCAAATATTTAGAGTTTATTGATAAAAGACGCTCTTATTTTCCAGACCGCCTACCTCGTACTATTAAATTTACTTTAGAGTCTGCTGAAAATGACCATTATTCTCGCCTTTATTCTGAGACAGTAGTAGAAGTAATTAATCAATTAAATCTACCACGTTATGGGCTGGGGAATTATGTAACTGCGAAACCAAAACAAGCACCTACAGACACAGAACAACGTCAGCTTAACAGTTTATTTCGCGGTGGACGCAGGTTAATGGGTTTTTCTCGGACTAATTTATTTAAACGTTTAGAAAGTAGCGGTTTTGCTTTTATTCAATCAATTGAACGCCATATATTACGCAATTTTATTTATTTATATGCCTTAGAACAAGGGCTTGATATTCCTATCGGTACTCAAGATGCTGATTTATTAGATACTCGCAATAGCGATGAAGATTCAGATTCAATAGTTGCTACTTTATTTGATACGGAAACAGAGGATGATACTAATGAAGTTTCCTTACAAGATGATGCAAAACTAGAAACATTAACAGAAAAAAGTTTCCGTCAAAAAGCAGAATTTATTTATCAAGAATATTCTACACGCTATCAACGGCGTTTTAAGTGGTTGCCTTCGACACTATTTGATGCCAAAAAGCTAAAAAAAGATTTATTAGCTGATGCTAAAGCACTAATTAATATACTGCAAAACATTGGAGAATGGAATTCTAAAGAAGATGAAAAACTTATAGCTTTGCTCAAACTGCTAACTAAAACTCACCCCAATGAAAAGATACTAATTTTTACTCAATTTGCAGATTCAGTACGTTACATAACAGATAATTTACAGGCAAAAAATATTACCAATGTGGCAGGGGTGACTGGTCAATCAAAAGACCCTACGGAACTAACGGGAAGGTTTAGTCCTGTTAGTAATGGAAAGCGCGACAAAGTATCATTATCTAACGAATTACGTATTTTAATTGCAACTGATATTTTAAGTGAAGGTCATAACTTACAAGACTGTGCAATTATCGTAAATTGGGATTTACCTTGGGCAATTATTAGGTTAATTCAAAGGGCTGGACGGGTTGATAGAATTGGTCAAAATGCCGAAAAAATTCTCTGTTATTCTTTTTTACCAGCAGAAGGTGTAGAACGCATTATTAATTTGCGCTTAAGACTCAAACAACGACTACAAGAAAATGCTGAGGTTGTCGGAACTGATGAGGCATTTTTTGAAGATGATGAGAGGCAGGTAATTCTTGATTTATATAACGAGAAATCGGGTATTTTAGATGGCGAAGAAGATACAGAAGTAGACCTGACATCGGAAGCATTTCAAATTTGGAAAAAAGCCACTGATGACAATCAAGCATTGAAAAAGATAATCGAAGAAATGCCCAATGTAGTTTATTCTACACGCGCTCATACTCCCCAGCCAGTGCAACCAGAGGGCGTATTAATGTATATGAAAACAACTGAGGGTAATGATTCTTTAATTTACGTTGACCGGGACGGAAATAGTGTTACTCAGTCGCAATTAGCTGTTTTAAAAATGGCAGCTTGTGAGGAATCTACACCCGCAATACCTAAAGATAAACAGCATAATGATTTAGTTAAAAAAGGTGCTGAACTATTGGCTGAGGAAGAAAAAAATATGGGTGGTCAATTGGGTAGACCATCAGGTGCAAGATTCCGCAGTTATGAAAGATTAAAAAGTTATGTTCAAGAAATGAAGGGAACTTTATTTGTGACCGAGGAACTACTAAAAGCAATTGATGATATTTATCGTTACCCATTACGACAGTCTGCAATTGATACTTTAAATCGGCAATTAAGAAGCGGTATTAGCAATCAACAATTAGCAGAATTAGTAGTAGCGCTGCGGATGGATGACCGCTTGTGTATTGTGAGTGAAGAAATCGAAAAACGGGAACCTCAAATTATTTGTTCGCTGGGATTATTTGAGGAAAAGTGATTTTTAAGTTTCAGATACTGACTTGAAAAAAGGCACGAGGCATACTGCAGAAGGCAGAAGGAAAGAAAAATTTTTTCATGCGCCCTGGTGTACGAAAGTACATGAGGGCTACTTAATTTGATAAGAGACTATTAAAAGAGCCAATGCTGTAAGCGTAATAATACTTAAATATAAAATATTTTTTTGTAACAAGTACAACTTGAAGCTATAACTCGCGTCAGCTATCTTAGCAGAGTGTTGATTTACTTAAGTAATTTCCGCGCATTTCCCAAAGACAGGCTGGCTAGAGGTTAAAGCGATTATTGCGGTTCAGTATTACCACTGAATAAAAAAATATTTTAATACAGCTAAATTTTATCCTGATATATACTAGCGACTACAGTATAGAAAAGCATATAGTTCAGTCAATGTCTAAGTATAAGCATTGAGGCGTTTCTGTTGCCATCAAGGTTGTCACAGGAACAGTATTATTGCGCCCCTATAAGTAAAACCCTTATATAGCAAGGGTTATGGCTCAAAGATTTCGGTCTGTGGGCAGATTTTTAATGCTCATTAGTTCTTACAAAAAATTCTCTTCTTATCGGACAAGGTAGTATATCATGGCACTTAATTTTCAGCGCACACGGGACTTCCTTTATAACTTTCACTTCGAGAATTTATTTATAGAGGAGTTAGGTTGGTCACAACCGACAGGTAAAAAAGCTATATCGTTGAAAATTGACGAGAAAGCTTACGAATATAAATGTATTGCTGAGGTATCGGGTGTAGCTGTATTTCAAGTTACAGCAGCAAATGGGGCTATTCCAGAAGCGAAAGTTCGCGCTGCTATTCATCAAGAGGTTGCTAAATTAAAAGCTGAAAATCTACTGATTTTTATTGATGAAACACACACTCGCAGTCTTTGGTATTGGGTAAAGCGTGAAGGAAACAAAGAATTTATTCGTGACCATTTATATGTAAAAGGTCAGCCTGGTGATTTATTTTTAAGTAAGTTAGGTTCTTTAGTAATTGATATTACTGAACTCGAAGATGATAGTTTATCGGTTGTAAAAATCGCCCATCGACTGCAAAAGGCTTTTGATGTTGAAAGGGTAACAAAACAGTTTTATAAGGAATTTCAAGAGCAACATAAGCATTTTTTAGCTTACGTTAAAGGTATTAATAATGAAAATGACAGACGTTGGTATACTTCTGTTATTCTCAATCGCTTGATGTTTGTTTACTTTTTGCAACGTAAGGGTTTTATTGATAAGTGCGATGATAAACCTAATGGTGATTTGGAATATCTCCAAAATAAGTTAGAAGCAAGTAAACAGCGCGGAGAAGATTTATTTTATAGTGAATTTCTCAAAGTCTTATTCTTTGAATCTTTTGCGAAACCTGAGAGAGACCGCGACCCTTCTGTACAAGCGTTGGTAGGAAATGTTAAATACTTGAATGGTGGATTATTTTTAAAACATCGCATTGAGCAAGATTACAATATAAAAATTGCCGATGAGGCATTTCAAAAAATTTTAGATTTATTTGCGCGTTATTCTTGGAATTTGGATGACACGCCAGAGGGGAAAGATGATGAAATTAATCCTAATGTTTTAGGGTATATTTTTGAGAAATACATTAACCAAAAAGCGTTTGGTGCTTACTATACTCGACCGCAAATAACTGAATATCTTTGTGATAGAACAATTCACAAGTTAATTGTAGACCGCGTTAATGATGCGATTTCAGACAAGTATAAATCATTTGAGGATATTAACGAACTGTTCCTTAAATTGGATGCTAATGTTTGTCGTCTACTATTTAAAAATATTCTCCCCAATTTATCGATTCTTGACCCGGCTTGCGGTTCGGGTGCTTTTCTCATTGCTGCGATGAAAACTTTAATTCAAGTTTATAGTGCGGTGATTGGTACTATCAAATTGATGGGAGATGCTCATTTAAAAAGTGAATTGCAAGAACTCGAAAAAATCCATAAATCGCTACCTTATTATATTAAAAAATGCATTGTTACTGATAACCTCTATGGTGTTGACATCATGGAGGAAGCGACGGAAATTGCTAAATTACGGCTTTTCTTGGCGTTGGTTTCTTCGGCTCATGATGTGAATGATTTAGAACCGCTACCTAATATTGATTTTAATATTATGGCGGGTAATTCGTTGATTGGGTTAATTAAGGTTGATGAAACTGCCTTTGATACTGTAGGCAATACAAAACAAGGTAATTTTTTACAGCCTCTAGCTGCGGCTAATTACAAGGCTATTTTAGAAGATAAGAATAAGTGGATTGAACTTTACAAAAAACACGCTTTTATTCCAGGTGAGGAAAAGCTAGCTGGTGCTGATGAGGGAACTCATCAAGATACAAGGTTGTTAAACTTGCGTAAAAAGATTGAAAATCTCAATAAAGAATCGCAAGCTAAGTTAAATCATTTGTTGTTGAATGAGTTTAGTCAGCGTTTGGGTATTAAATATGAGGAAGTTCAGTTAACTGGAAAACCAAAGAAGCGGGTATTGAATGTTGATGATATTGCTGCTTTGAAGCCTTTTCACTGGGGTTATCACTTTGATGAGGTTTTAAAAAGGGGTGGGTTTGACGTAATTATTACTAATCCACCTTGGGAAGTATTTCAAACCGATGAAAAAGAGTTTTTCCAAAAGTATGACAATTTAATTACAAAGAATAAGCTAGATATTAAAAGTTGGGAAAAACAACGTGAGCAGTTGCTAAAAAACCCAGAAATACAAGCAGCTTGGTTAGAATATTGTAGTAGCTATCCTCATGTAAGTGCTTACTTTAAAAAAGCTGAACAATATAAAAATCAGCGTTCTGAAATTAATGGTAAAAGTGTAGCGCGAAAAATAAACTTATATTTCTTGTTTCTTGAACAGTGTTTTAATCTTTTACGCCCTAGCGCTGAGTGTGGAATTGTTATTCCTAGTGGTATTTATACTGATTTAGGAACTAAAAAACTACGAGACATGCTGTTTAGTCAAACACAAATAACAGGTTTATTTGGTTTTGAGAATCGTAAACAAATTTTTGAAAATGTTGATAGCCGTTTTAAGTTTGTTGTTCTAACCTTTGTAAAAGGTGGTGCGACAACAGAATTTTCATCTGTTTTTATGCGTCTTGATGTACAGGAACTTCAAAGATTTCCAAATGAAGATAGCTTGAAAATTAATATTGACTTAGTGCGTAAGCTTTCTCCTGATTCTCTGTCAATAATGGAGTTTAAAAATGAAATTGATATCCGTATCGCAAACAAACTAGCTAAGTTTCCATTACTTGGTGAGAAGCTCGATAATAATTGGAATCTATCGCTTAAGCAAGAATTGAACATGACAAATGATAGTCATTTATTCAAACAGCAACCAGGGAAGGGGAGATTTCCACTGTATGAAGGTAAGATGGTTCATCAATTTACCCATCAATTTGCTAAACCAAGGTATTGGGTTGATGAACAGGAAGCTAGGAAAGCTGTATTAGGAAGAAATGGGAATGATAAAGGTCAAAACTTAGATTATCAAGGTTATCGTCTTGGTTTTAGGGATGTAGCCCGTAATACGGATATTCGCACGATGATTGCTGGTATTATTCCACCCAAAGTTTTTGCTGGTAATACACTAATTGTCTCAGAACCATTTAGCAATCAGAAGGAATTATTATTTGTTTGCGCTGTACTAAATAGCTTTGCTTGTGATTTTACAATTCGTCAGAAGGTAACAGCACATTGCAATATGTTTTATGTTTACCAGTTACCAATACCACGTCTAACAGAAAGCGATCGCTACTTCTGGGATATCGTACAACGCGCAGCCAAACTCATCTGTACTACCCCAGAATTTGACGAGTTAGCGCAAGATGTCGGGCTGGGTTCCCATGCAAGCGGCGTAACTGACGAAAGCGAAAGAGCAAAACTTCGCGCTGAACTCGATGGAATGATAGCCCACCTCTACGGCTTAACGGTCGAAGAATTTGCATATATCCTGACCACCTTCCCCATTGTTTCTGAAACCGTCAAAGAAGCAGCATTAGAAGCCTATCGCGCCTTTGCACCTGATTGAGAGTCTTGGTGCTTAACGAGGAAATCCTAATTTTGCGTTGTTCAAAACTGTCGGAGAAACCGGGTTTGTTTGGGTGGAGTACCGTCATCTTTTCGTACTTAGGCGAAGAGAAACCGGGTTTGTGACCTTTGCATCGTTTAAAACTGTCGGAGAAACCGGGTTTGTTTGGGTGGAGTACCCTTTCTCATATCTTGCACCAGCCTAGTCATGTGCAATAAAAATCACTAAGTATTTATGATTTTTGGAGTGCGAACAGAACCGCCAGGGACTATAAGTCCCTGTCTCATAGCTTAAGTCCTCTATAAGAGGACTGAAAACTAAATTGATTTAACGTCAAATACATCACATTATTTTTGTCGATTCATGGTTTAGGCGTAAAGGTGCAAAATGTGAACTTTCCCATTTCCCCGACTAATGCTACGAAATCTACTCTACAACGACAACGACGCGTCAGTGTCGCATTAAAAAAGGCTAGGAATGACTTTAAAGTTGCTCCTAGCCTTGATTTTTGTAGTGACAACTCCCACCGCTAACCGCAAGCGGTATAGCGGGGGCTTCTCAAATTCACAAATGAGACTTGCTGCCTCAGTGGCTGAGTAACCTCTAAGCCTCCGCAGCCAGGAATCGGTTGTCCAACCGACCCAAGTTTTAAAAGATTAAGTGCTGAGTTCCAGTCCCGGTCAATAACCAACCCACAAGAACAACTATGAACACGAACCGCAAGAGTTTTTTCAACCCTTTCACCACATCCCGAACAATTGATACTTGTTCCTCTTGGGTCAACTCCGAGTGTGTGCTTGCCGCATTTTACTGCCACTGCTTGCATGATTTGGAGGAAGGCACCCCAAGCAACATCTAGTATCGACTTAGCTAGTCGTGTTTTAGCCAAACCTTTAATGTTCAGGTTTTCAAAAACAATTAAGTCATAGGAATTAGCCAAGCAATGTGCAACTTGATAATGAAACTCTTTTCTCTGTCTTGCAACGTGCAAATGAAGTCTGGCGACCTTGTTTGCTTGTTTTTGGTAGTTCTTAGACTCTTTGGTTTGACGTGCAAGCTTACGTTGTTGACGGGCTAAAGTTGCTTGTGCTTTCCGATAGTACTGTGGTACTTCAACACTTTGTCCATCAGCAGTCGTTAAAAACTTTTCCAACCCAACATCTATGCCAGTAGCTGTTTTAATTTCATCAATAGGCAATGCAGTGGGAACGGTCTTATCTTCCAGCGAAAAGCTTACATACCATCCGTCAGCTTTGCGTAAAATCGTTGCTTGTTTAATCTCAAATCCCTCTGGAATTCGGCGGTGCAGAATAACTTCAACCTCGCCAATTTTAGACAACTTCAGAACATTTCCTGATAGGTGTGCGCCTGCTTTTCGGGAATTAACACGCGGAAACGTAAAAGAACAGATATCGCCGCGCTTCTTAAAACGTGGTCGTCCTCCCCGCTTACCATTTTTGTCAGGAATTAACCAACGCTTCCAGCATGAGTCCAACCTCATCAAGTTCTGTTGTTGGCAGTCAGCGTAAATGTTCTTGTACTCAGCAAACAGTTCTTTAGTTTGCTTAAGGTCTGATGCTTGTGTGTAATAGTCAGTTTTGTCTGGAATCTCACCAATTGGTTCACAAACCAAACTACATCGGTCAACTTGGCATCTTGTACGGTAAAAGCAGTCCAATCTTTGACCTAACGCATAGTTGTAGTGACGACGCAGTAACTCGCCCCAGGTTTCAAGTGTGACAACCTGTTCTGGTGGAGGATTGAGCTTGTACTGGTAAGTGAGCATCATGCTACCATTCTACTGCATATTTAATAATAATTGCAGTATGAGTAACGATAAACCTTTGACTATTCGACTGCCAGAATCAGAACTGGAGATGCTCAAAACTTATTGTCGTCAAGAAAGTAGAACTCAAACAGAGGTCATTCGTGAATATATCCGTAGTCTCAAAAAGAAAATTAACCGCACTCAAGGTGGTTGATCTGGCAATTGAGAGGGTATTGAACCCCCTCAATTGCCCCGCAATTCCTCATCACCGCCAACGCTGCGCGTGTGGCGGGAGTACCCTTGCCGAGGTCTAGATGGGCAGTACCAGACTCGAACTGATGACATCCTGCTTGTAAGGCAGGCGCTCTACCAACTGAGCTAACCGCCCGTGTCACTCACAAGAATATAATATAGCAAACTTATTTGAATCGCGCTAGTATCTTGGAAAAATATTTTTTCACTCCCAACTCCCCAACGGGAGAACCAGTACTAGGAGGGAAACCCTCCCGCAGTACGCGCTTCACCAACTCCTAGCTCCTAACTCCTAACTCATAACTTTTAATTATGCCCTCTGGTCGAACGCACGATCGCATTACTTTATGGGCTTTACCGATCGTCACTGTGTTAAGTTTCTGGCAAACTCGCAGTGGTAACTTAACTCTGTTGGTTGCAGGCGGCTTTCTCTTAGGAGGGTTGATGTTCGGTCCCGACTTGGATATCTACTCGCGCCAATATCAGCGCTGGGGTTGGTTCCGTTTTATTTGGCTTCCTTATCAAAAAAGTCTGCGCCATCGTTCTTTGTTATCTCACGGTCCAATTATCGGTACAACGCTGCGGGTACTTTATCTATGCACTTTGACAGCCATTTTGGGAATTTTGATTTTAGCGATCGCTCAAAAGCTGTTGAATTTACCTTTAAATTGGCAAGCTTTAGGTGAAACAGGTAAGCGATCGCTTTTTGTATATTCTGCCGAATTTCTAGCTTTGTTTTTGGGGCTGGAACTCGGTGCTATGAGCCATTCTCTCAGCGATTGGACTGGTTCGGCATACAAGCGTTTCCAAAAACAGGGGGTTCGCGGTTTGCTGCCCCGTGCAAAAATGAAGAAACGTAAACCAACGAGGAAAAGGCAGAAGCGGACAGGGGGGACAAGGGGCGACGGGTGTGGGGCGACGGGGGGGACAAGGGGGACAAGGGGGACAAGGAAGAAAACTAATGACTAATGATAAAGGACTAATGACTAATGATACTTTGGCGGCGTTGCAAGAGTTAATAGATGTGGTGGCGAGGTTGCGTAATCCTGATGGGGGTTGTCCGTGGGATTTGGCGCAAACTCCCGAAACGCTTACGCCTTATGTGATTGAGGAAGCTTATGAGGTGGTAGATGCGATTAAAAGTGGAGATAAAAAGGCGATCGCTGAAGAGTTAGGAGATTTACTTTTACAAGTTGTACTTCAAGCGCAAATCGCCAGCGAATCGGGACAATTTTCTCTTAAGGAAATAGCGGAAGGTATTTCGCAAAAGTTAATTCGCCGCCATCCCCATGTATTTGGTGATGTGTCGGTGGAAAGTGTCGATGAGGTACGGCAAAATTGGGAACAAATTAAAGCTGCGGAAAAAGGGGAAGCATCACCAGAAAATCAAAAACTTACTTCTAAACTGAGTCGCTATGCGAAGACACTTCCCCCACTAACAGCGGCGATGAAGATTTCCCAAAAAGCGGCGGCGGCTGGATTTGAATGGGAAAATATTGATGGAGTTTGGGATAAGTTTCATGAGGAGTTGAGAGAATTTCAACAAGCTTTAGCGCATGAATCGCCAGAAAATCAACAAGCCGAATTGGGTGATATATTATTTTCCCTGATTCAACTGGCACGTTGGAATAACCTCGACCCCAGTGAAGCTTTACAGGGAACAAATCAGCGATTTATTCAGCGTTTGCAAAAAATGGAAGTATTTGCCGATCGCCCTCTTTCTGATTACACTTTGGATGAGTTAGAAGCCCTGTGGCAACAAGCAAAAGTTCAACTTTCTCAAGGATATTAATTGGGATTGGTTAATGGTTAATGGTTGAGGGTTGACGGTTGACGGTTGACTGTCAACAACCAACACCCAACTACCCTTCGGGTTCACCAGTACTAGGAGGGAAACTCTCGCGCAGTACTGGTGGGCGATGCCCACCCTAGGATGACATTTCATCCCCCATTCATGCAACGCCAAAGCTTTAAATATGCTGTTATGTAATGTCTGGCTAAATACTTACAATTAATGTCGATTGGGGAGCCACTGCGTTACCGGGGTTCCTGAGTGTGCAATCTGGTCTTGCAACGAACTTCAACTCAACGATAATGTTGGGTTACGCCTGCCTAGGCTAACGGACAAAGACTACAAAGAGTAAAAATCCAAATCTTATTACAAGTAATTATTCGGACTTTATATTATCCCATTTTTAGTAAATCGCAAATTGCTAAAAAAAAGGAGGCAGTTACTCACTACCTCCTGACAAATTACAGCTTGGAATAAATTAGAAATGCTTTAGGAAATGCTTTGACAGCAAGCTAAAATTCTCTTACTTGCCGCTCAAAAACATCGCAAAGACCACTCCCAGGATAATCGATCCGCCACCGAAGATGAATGCCCAGAAGCGATGGTAACTGTTGACAATGGTGCCACTATCACTCTTCAATTGGATTAAATCCATCCAGGGAGCGACGCCACGGCGGAACCAACCAACAGCCCCAACCTGAGAATTAATCAAGCTTTCAACTCGCTTCATGCCAAACAAAAAGTTACCGATGGGACCAAAACGCGAGGCGTAATGCAAATAAAGTAAGCCACTGCGGTCTTGAATCATTAAATCGGAACCAAATTTATAACCGGAGTCACCGCGACCAATTAATTGACCTTCCAATTTTGCAGGTTGTCCGCGCAAGGGACTTGCATAGGGGTCTGACATCAAGGTAAGAACATCAGTAGCTGCTGCTTGGTCGTAGTTGGGGAACATGATAAAGGCTTTGATGACTATTCCTATCCCCAAGCCGATGAGGGGCGCACCAAGCATCAAACCGGGGTTTGGGGAACTTGACAACAGAATAAAGCCCATTACCAAGCCACCGACAAATCCGATGGTTTCGGCACCATATAATACAACATCTAACAAGAAATTGCCGTAAAGTTTACTCTTACTCAGAGTTTTGCCTTCGCCAATAATTCGCCCCATATCAAATTCAGTTGCTAAACCCAACTGTTCCGCATAGGTGCTGAGGGCGCGGACTCGTTTACCTGTTAGGGGGTGAGTTGAATTTAACTCCATCCACCAACCCCAAGGGTTAAACATATCCCAAAGAAAGACGCGACCGATTTTTTGGGTATCTGAAGCAACACGGTAGGCGGTTCCTGTAGAACTTGCGGCTTTGTGGTCATAAATACCCAAGGCGCGAGTACCTTCTATCAAACGGCTGGGTTCTTTTGTCCGCGAACCTTCTTCTAAAATACCGTAAGCAATTTTTACTAAAGCGCGGGATAATCCATTGGGGTTACCAGTACTTTCCGCAGCAAAGTGGTCGGCAAAGTATTCTCGCGTACGGGATAGGTACAGCAGCATGTATGTACCAATGAAGTAAAACACGTAGGCGACTAAAGCTGCAGTTTGTGCGGCATCTTTGATTTTGCTATCGCCACCACCACGCCCAAGGCTGCGGGCGGCGCTGTAAACTAGGTAGCAAATTTGCACTAAGGTAGAAGCCACTGTCATGACTGCAAAGTCCCAATGGACGATGTGCCCTAATTCGTGGGCGTAGACAGTAGCAATTTCATCATCGTCTAAATAAGTGAAAAGTCCTTGGCTGACGATTAAACGGGCGCTATTGGGCAAAGAACCGTAAGTAAAAGCCGTGGGGTTTTGGTCGTCGATGATTCCCAACCTGGGAGTTTTGAGATTTTTTTGCTGACAAACGCGACGAATAACCCTCGCTGTCTCCGGACTGCGGTTTTCAATATCAGCTAACTCAACCCAGCGAGTTTGATAAAGCCAGCTTTGGGTTAAGTCCATCAAAAAGGGAGACAGGAAAAAAGCAGCGATATTGAAAATTAACGTGATAGCAAGAGCGATCGCTAAACCTTTTAATGGATCTTCACTACCTGCAATCAATACTAAAACTAAACCTAAAGCAAACACCATGCCAAACAACAAAGACATGGTGACAGTAGAAGCTAACGCC
This sequence comes from Heteroscytonema crispum UTEX LB 1556, assembly GCA_044006015.1. Lineage (GTDB taxonomy): Bacteria > Cyanobacteriota > Cyanobacteriia > Cyanobacteriales > Nostocaceae > Heteroscytonema > Heteroscytonema crispum. The sequence goes on along the minus strand of JBIPDF010000010.1, from coordinate 20,238 downwards.
AGACTACCACCCACACCACCCATCGCTAATTTGACACCAGCAGTAGCGGCGCGTCCGGCTTTGTGGATATCATTATCGCTTGTTGTAGAATTTTCTAGAGATTGCTGAGTTTCTTCTGCCCAACTGCGTACCTGTGAATTTTCGCTCATCATCAACTGCTGACACAGTATTCGAGCTTTTTCAACTTCTCCCGTGCGCTGATATGCTTTCACCAAACCCATCTGCGCTTTCACATAGTCTGAAGAAGTGCGATCGCCACTATTGCGACAGAATTGTTCCAATAATTGAACAGCTTCTTGATAATGCCCTTGTTTGAGGGCATCCAATCCAGATTGCAGTGTCATAGTATCTCCCTAGGGGAGGTTGATTATTTTATCGATATGTAGTCAATAAATCCAGTCTGCGTCATCGTTATTTCGTAAAATGTCATGTAAACTTACGTAAATATGTGTTTCCCGCAACTTCAAGAACTATATTGAATTTGCGTCTTATGACAAGTAATTTTTTTAAATAAAGAGTAAGAAATGCTACTAATACTTATCGCTTTTTTCGTTCCGGGGCTGCTGCTAGGGAATGATTTCTCTTTTCCGCCCTTCTGTACTAGTAGCTCGCGCTCACGAGCCTTGCGATGAAAGGAAATTTTCAACAGATATCTCAGTCTGAAACGAAAATCTTTCTTGAAATTGACCCCAGCCTTGCTCTTGGAAAGGGGAGGGAGTATTATCCGATGTAAAGTCGATGATTTATAACTCTGAACAATTGCTAACTACAAAGGGTATACTTAGCGCGATCGCTCTTGGCAGCAACCTGGGCGACTCTCTCGCCATCCTAGAAGCTGCTCTCAAAAATCTTGACCAAACTTCAGGTATTACCGTCAAATCGCACTCTAGTTGGTATAAAACTGCACCAATTGGACCGCCACAACCTGATTATCTGAATGGTTGTGCCATTTTGGAAGTCGAGCTAAGTCCGCAGGAACTGCTAGAGACTTTGCTGGGAGTTGAACAGGAGTTTGGTCGAGTTCGTCTAGAACACTGGGGACCACGAACCCTAGACCTAGATTTATTGTTATTTGATGATTTAGTTCTCGATACCCCCACGCTGCAAATCCCTCATCCTCGCATGACTCAGAGAGCCTTTGTCCTTTTACCATTGGCTGAAATTGCTCCTAATTGGATAGAACCAGTCTCGGGATTGACTATTTCTGAACTCGTCCAAAGGATAGACTGTTCTGAAGTGAGTTTGTATTAATTTTCCAACTAATTTTGTTTATCCTCTTCTTGTGCGAAGTACATGAGTTATTCTATGTTAGAAAAATTTGAAAAAGTCTACGTACATCCCAGTCAATTTTCCGGGCGAGTTTATCAAGATTATTTATCTGGCTTTTCCTTAAAACAAATTAATCATAAGTTTCATTATGATAGTTTCAAGCAAAGCCAAAAATGGTTAAAGATTCATGAGGAATTTTCTCCTGCCAGACGAGATGACAATTGTATTGATGCTTATGCAAAATGTTTTCAACAAACAGCAGAAATATTAGATGGCATTAGCGTAGCTGCTCCGCAGGAGCATCCCTCAAGCTTAAATTTAATCAGCTTAGGTTGTGGGGGTGGAGAAAAAGATAAACTCTTGGTTTCCCATATATTCAATACTGAAAGAGCATTAACCTATTACCCTGTTGATGTTAGTTTATCTCTGGCTATAATTTCTGCTCAAAAGGTAAGAGCAGCTTTTGCTAATTTATCCGTACACCCTGTTGTTTGCGATCTACTTCAGTCTAACGATCTAATATCCCTTATTAACGACAAAGAAAAAGAAACAAGGAATATTATTACCTTTTTTGGCATGATTCCTAACTTTTACCCTGATGAAATTTTGCCGATTTTAAGTAATTTCCTTGAGCAGGGAGATTTCTTGCTTTTTAGTGCGAACTTAGCCCCTGGTTCTGATTATATCCAAGGCATTCAAAAAGTTCTTCCTCAATATGATAATGAATTGACCAAAGAGTGGTTAATTACTGTTTTACTTGATGCTGGAGTTGAGCGAGAAGATGGAACTATTCAATTTCAGATAGAACAGGATAGTCAAAATCAGCAGTTTCAAAGAATTGCTGCTTATTTTGAATTAAAAAAGGATGTAAGTTTAAAATTCGAAGATGAACTCATCGAGTGGAAAAACGGGGAGAGAATACGATTATTTTTCTCCTATCGTTATACTACTCCTACGATAAAAGAAATGCTCAAGAGTTACGGAATTGATGTTCTGAATTACTGGGAACCTGCAAGTCAAGAGGAAGGGGTTTATCTTTGTCAAAAAGTTTAAAAAGCAATTAACAGCTTGTACTTAACTGTTTGTCAAAACTGAATCTAGTTTCATTCTGTGTGGCTGAGGAATGTTTGTGGGAGCAGATATCATAAGTAGAGAGTTATCAAACTCAACATCGGGGATAACAGCAAGAGCACCTAAAGATTTACCATTCTTGAGACGCTGTTCTTTACATTTGGCTAAGGCCATCAAAGTTTCACGCTTTTCCCCAACACATTCAAATGGTTTCTCAGCATTTGGGTCAAACAGACGAGTCCATAATTCCTCAAGTTTCTGGAGGCTGAATAAGTCTTCCCCCACCACCTGGATAGCAAAATCATAATCTGTTGCAGCTTCGATCAGCGCGAAGGAAAAAGCACACTTGGGACAGTCACAACACCACCGAGAGGAGCCGGGAGCCCACTGTGCCTCGTTACATGAAGTCAGGTCGTTCAGGATACTTTTGTTCCAAAGGGAGAGCTGTTGAACTGTCGCTATAGAGTAAACTTCTTGGCAGATGCTGACATAGCGAAATGGCAAGCCCTTGCGCTCCAAAAAATTATTAAAACGTTCAACGTAAGCAGTTCCTTTGGCACTTTGATGATTAACGCTGCGCCCTTGATAGGTAGCATTAGATTCATTAGAGCTTTTATCATTTGCCAAGACAAGAAACTTATGTCCCTGTTGTGTCGCGATCGCCATCATCGCGAACAAGGCATTAGTAATTGTGGGATCGTTGCGAACGCCCTGGTAACCAAAATGTTCGGCAGGTTCTTCTCTAGGATGAGTAAGTATTTCCCAAAGGTGCGATCGCTCTCTGATGCGATCGAATACTGGAAACTTTTGCTGCCAATTGTCTCCTAGTATGCCCCCAGCATGATGTAGAGTAAAAGTTTCAACGGTCAGGTTAGCTCTCTCCATCCACTCAAAGGCAAAGGTACTTTCTTTACCTCCACTAACTGCAAGAAGATAGGAATCCCTCACTGATGGAGACCAGTAATTCTCTATGGAACTTGGGGAAAACTCTATTCGAGGCATTCTATCCCAATCCCATTTTTCCAGATAAAACTTTTGCTGGAGATACCAGTAAATGTCCTCATTCCACCAATCTGATTCCCACGAGAGACAGCTATACCAAAAAACTTCCACAGTCTGAGGAGTGCATATTTCACAAAGGCGATAAATTTCAGCCATAGCCATCCCAATCAATACAAATGGGTGGGATTGATTTGTATTTTTAAATTCTAGTGGGAAGTCAATTTGATAGACATGTTTCCATCTGTCGAGGGCAAAGGGGAAAATAAGTCTAGAACCTTGCCAATAAGGTGCTTCAGAAGAAATGACTGAGCAAGTTGGTGACTCTCCTCTTGCCATATACTCTATACGAGATTCATGATATCTACTCTTGAAGTCTGGAAAATTTGAGGTCATTGTTATTAATTTCAAATAAGCTAAGAGTATCTAAAACTTTTATCTAAAACAACTTTCACATCGCAAATCCTCAGGGCGCTGGACATACCAGCAGGACCACCTCCAATAATTCTAATAACTCTATTCATTTAAGCAACTCCATTTATATTTTTGTATATAGCGCTTCTCGGTTAAGTGAGGTACAAGAATCCCACCCCCAACCCCCTCCCCCTTCGGGTTCACCAGTCGCCTAGGTCGGGCTAACCCTCCTGCAGCACCCCTTCACCGCAAGCGAGGAGGGGGCTATGATGTACCTCAAGTGATTAGGAAATGGTATAAGTCATCGTTGTTTTATAGAAGCAAGAAATTGCCTGTTCCTTTTGAATAAACACATTGACTAGTACAAGTTTCATCAATTCTTACTGCTACAAGTCCGGGAATTTGGTCTTCTAGTTGCTCATAAATCCATTGAGCGATCGCTTCACTGGTGGGATTAGCTAAACCTGTAGTTTCATTTAAGTGGTAGTGGTCTAAATAATTGTCAAGCAGGGGTTGAAGATATTTTTTAATATCGTCATAATCCATAATCATATCCTGCTTTGCACCATAATTTATCAATTTATTACCAGCAACAAATATAACACCGCGCCAAGAATGACCGTGTAATCTCGCACATTTCCCATCGTGATTAGGTAGTTGGTGGGAAGCCTCAAATCTAAATTCCTTGCCTATTATCCAAGTTTCTAGGTTAGATTTAGCTCTTGAAATCTGAGGTTTTTCCTCCTTTTCTTTATTTGATGTCATTGTGATTTATTAGGATTAATTTCAGATAGGATAGAAGGAATAATCCTGAATCCTGATTAAATTGACTAAATATTTTATGAGTCTACAATACTTTAAAAAAAGCTGAGAGTATCTAAAACAGCTTTAATTTTAGGCACTTCATGAGTTCTAAACAGATCGGTTTTTCCTAATGCTGCTAGGACGGCAAAAAAAGGTTCGGCACTTCTTACTTCTTCCCCAAAACATTCAAAAGCATGGGGAAGCGCATGGCATACTGGAAAACCTAATTTTCTGAGACGAAAAGTATTTAAAAAGGTTTTCATTTGATAGCGAATGCGACGGGAACTGTCTTGGAGATTTTTATAGTAAAAACCTAGCCCTGCATCAACAAAAATTTTTCTGACCCCAAATTTCGTAGCTATTTCTATTTCGTTTGCGAAATAATCGTACATGAGATTTGTGGGGTCTTCCCCAAAATTAAACTCACCAACTTCCCTGACATTTTTCCCTTGAACGTAGCAGATAATCACCCCCGCATCAAACTCAGATACGAGTTGATAAATTTCCTCATTGTCTTGAGAGCCAGTTAAATTGATGATATTTGCTCCAACTCGCAAACATTCTCTAGCAACTTCGGGATAATAGGTTTCAATAGAAGTGAAAACACCTTCTTGATTGAGGGCTTCAAGCACGGGCAAAATTTTACTTTTTTGTCTAACGTCTTCTACTCTCTCGGCGTTTGGCAAACTAGATTCAGCGCCAATATCTACAAAATCTGCCCCTTGAGCTTTTAACATTACGCCACGACGAATAGCTTGTTCTGCACTTAAACATACACTTTCCCTATACCAAGAATCGCTAGAAAGATTCACAACACCTAAAATGGCTGGTTGAGAATTAAAATTAAAATCCTTATTTCCAATACTAAATTCTTCAACTTTTGCTTTGAAGGCATCGTTATATTGTTCGTGAATCTCGCAGAGATATTCCAGGTCAAGCATATTTAATTCTTCTGATAAAAATGACTAAAATCGAACCCATCGCCAGAATAAACTATAAGCTCCAGCCTCCGGAGACTTCTAATACTTGTCCTGTAATATAATCAGCATCGGGGCTGATAAAAAACCAAGCAGCATGGGAAATTTCTTGCAAGGTTGCAGGACGTTTAGCTGGTAATTCAGGAAGAGGCTCAACTGATTCATCATCATATTCAAATGAATTTTCTGCTATTCCTGGAGACACTATATTGGCAGTAATTTTGTCCTGCATTAGTTCTTTAGCTAGGGACTTAGTATATATGATGATACCAGTTTTAGCGACTATATAGGCTGTATTTGTGAGCCGAGCAATTAAATTATGAGCGCTGGCGCAACCAAAATTGACGATGCGCCCCCAACCTGAGGCTTTGAGGTAAGGAATGGCGGCTTGAGTGACATAGAAAGTAGCATTGAGGTTAGAATCAATAACTCCAAGCCATTCATCTGTTGATATTTGGCTGGTAGGTTTGCCTAAGTAATTGCCCACATTATTGACTACCACTGATAAACCCCCCAACTGCTCGGCAGCATTTTCTACTAAGGATTTTGCTTGCTCAGGATTAGTGACATCTGCTTGGAGTGCGATCGCTTTAACTCCATGAGTAGCTGCTTCTTGACAAGCTTGGTTAGCGGCTTCTTTACTCTTGTTATAGTGAAATGCGACATCAAATCCCCTACTGGCTAAGTCAAGGGCGATCGCCCTTCCAATTCCCACCGCCGATCCGGTTACTATTGCTTTTTTTAGCATTCTTTTTGAGCTTAATTGCCAACTGAAGTATAAATTTGCCTTTGTAGATAGTCTTCAATCAACACACGAGTATAGGTATTGAGGGTATATTTTAGTCCTTCTTGGGGTGTAACCCATGCCCATTGCTCAATTTCTTCATTCGGTGTGATGGTTTCGGTAGCAGAGAAGGCATAGTAATTAATCATGATGAAATGGGCTTCCTGCACAAACTGAGAATCTAGTACAGCTTCTTGTAGTAACCCGAAACGCACCCTAGTCAGTTCCAAACCGACTTCTTCTTGAAACTCTCGAATGAGTGCAGCTTCGAGGGTTTCCCCCCATTCCACTTTACCACCTGGTACACCCCATGTACCCTTCCACTTAGTGGTTTTGACAATTAAGACTTGTCCGCTAAGATTAACCACAAGTGCACCTACAGTAGTCAAAGGAAACCGCCTCTGCACGGTGACTTCTTGGATGATAATTTTGTCTTGCATCACTTTGTTTACGGGTTTTCTGATATTAAGAGCCGATCCAAAAAATTTGTGACGTTGCAGTCTGATATAATAGTTTAGCCTCAGAGGTCAAGCTTCGTTTTAGTGAGTTCAATGCTAATTTTGCCGCTAAAGTCTGGAATGGGTGCAGCGAGTTTGCTCAAAGTGACTTGGACTTGTGTGACGCGATCGCACCCAATAAGGATAGAATCTGCGATTGTGTCTGCTAACCGTTCCAGCAAAATAAATCTGGATGTTTTCACCAAATCTTGCACCAAACTAATAACGCCCGAATAATCTAGTGTGTCTTCGAGGGCGTCAGTCTTAGCAGCAGTGGAGATATCCAGCGATAATTTCACATCTACCTCGAACCATTGTCCAAGTACCTGTTCTTCAGGCAGATACCCAGTGTACCCATAGCAGCGAATTCCCGTTAAATTTATGCAGTCCATAACAATTTGAGAGCGAATGTTGCATTTTTGATTTTAAGATTAAACCTGCATCCTTGACAGACCTGGGATTGGCTTTTTTCCTGGCATACCAGTTTTAGTCTAAAGTCCAGTAGCATTGGGGAAAGGCAATAATTATTGCCAGAGATTGCTATCGTTTGAAGTTAGTTTGTGCTATGATCACTACTCAAGATAATTCCTCTGCGCTAATTGCAGTTGCGAAAAAAACCCGACTCGCAGCAATGAAGCTGGCTGTCCTCTCAACTGAAGCAAAAAATCAAGCGATTGAAGCGATCGCTTTTGCTTTAGAATCGGCTCAGGATGAAGTTTTGCAAGCTAATATTGCTGATTGTGAAGCCGCTACTGCTGAAGGAATTGCGAAACCACTTTATAAGCGCTTGCAGTTAGATGAACATAAGTTACGAGATGCGATCGCTGGTGTGCGCGATGTTGGTAAGCTAGCCGATCCGGTAGGTGCGGTGCAAATTGATCGCGAAATTGATTCTGATTTAATTCTCAAGCGGATAACTTGTCCTTTGGGGGTTTTGGGTGTGATTTTTGAAGCGCGTCCGGAAGCTGCAATTCAAATTGCTTCTTTGGCTATTAAGTCGGGTAATGGTGTTATTCTTAAAGGCGGAAAGGAAGCTGTTCGCTCTTGTGAAGCGATAGTTAAAGCGATTAAACAAGGATTATCTCAAACTGCTGTTAATCCTGATGCTGTGCAATTATTAACGACAAGAGAAGAAACTTTAGAACTTTTGAAGTTAGATAAATATGTAGATTTAATTATTCCTAGAGGTTCTAATTCTTTTGTGAGATTTGTCCAAGAAAATACCCGCATTCCGGTATTGGGTCACGCTGATGGAGTTTGCCATCTATATATAGATAAAGCTGCAGATATTGACAAAGCAATTACCATTGCCATCGATTCTAAAACTCAATATCCTGCTGCTTGTAATGCAATTGAAACTTTACTTGTTCACAACTCAATTGCTTCGACATTTTTACCAAAAGTTGCCCAAGCTTTGCAAGCAATGAATGTGGAATTAAAAGGCGATGAACGCACCCGCCAAATTTTACCAAATATTGCAGAGGCGACAGAAGCAGACTGGGAAACTGAATACAGCGATTTGATTTTATCGATTAAAATTGTGGATTCTTTAGAAGATGCGATCGCTCACATTAATGATTATGGTTCCAAACATACCGATGCAATCATTACAGAAGATTTAGAAGCTGCTAAAACCTTCTTAGCATTAGTCAATGCAGCTGGAGTTTACCACAATTGTTCTACCCGTTTTGCCGATGGTTTCCGCTATGGTTTTGGTGCAGAAGTCGGTATTAGTACCCAACAAATGCCACCTCGCGGTCCTGTTGGTTTAGAAGGTTTAATAACATACAAATATCAAATGGTAGGCAACGGTCATATTGTAGCCACCTACACGGGCGCAAATGCGAAGTCTTTTATTCATCGAGATTTGGTCTAGAACATGCTTACAAACTATGAAGGATGAAGGATGAAATCAGAAGGATGAAATCAGAAACGAAGATGGAATACTAACATTATTATTCATTTATGGACAAAAAAGAAAGATATAAACCGAGATACGTAGTATGAGGTTTATAACGTCTTTATTACAAGTCCAGAGCAATTTCTGCATAGTCTTTACTTTACACTTCATACTTCACACTTTATCCTTTAGTTGACACCATTTCGGTGGTGTCTTTTATTATATAAGTGTGAGGTTTTAAAATGACTGCAGAAGGAAGCAAGTTGGTTTCGAGTCGCTTTATTCACATCTTGCACATGCAACGCATAAACCATGAATCGACAAAAATAATGTGATGTATTTGACGTTAAATCAATTTAGTTTTCAGTCCTCTTATAGAGGACTTAAGCTATGAGACAGGGACTTATAGTCCCTGGCGGATCTGTTCGCACTGCGAAAATCTATAAATACTTGGTGATTTTTGTTGTGCATGACTACGCTGGTGCAAGATATAAGTTTACAGTTAAAAGGTTTTGTAGTACCTGTTATTTTACCGCGCATATTTTTAGGCAGCGGATTTGGATTTTTTATCTCTCTAATCCAATATTACGGTTATTCTTTACCAAAACAGGTAAGGATTCAGGTCAAGAGGTATTGACAAATGTGACATCTGAGGCGGAATATCACAATTATGGGAAAAGACCTGCTTCGGAAATTAGAGCGTGAAACCCTTCTCCAGTTAGCTCCGGAACAACTGGTGGACATAATTGTTGAGCAGGCGATCGCGATAGAGACGCTAAACAAGAGAATTTTAGAACTAGAGCAATTCGTAGAAAAACTCAAGGTGAGTCGAGATTTAGATAGTTCTACATCATCAAAGCCCCCATCTGGAGATCTCCTAAAAAAATCAGAAAACAAACAACACCAGAGTGATGGGGACGGCCAAGCTCGAAAACGGAAACCAGGAGGGCAACCAGGCCATCCGGGAAAAACGCGTAAGGGGTTTGGTCGAGTAGATCGCCTTGAGATTTTACGCCCCGAATTTTGTCATTGCTGTGGTCAGACGGACTTCGTTGGGGAGCCGATAAAAATCGAAACACAGCAAGTAGCGCAATTGGTTGAGTGCCCAATTGAAATAGTTGAGTATCATCGCTATACTTGTGTATGCGGTGAATGTGGAAATTTGCAAGCCGCAGATTGGTCTGGGGATATAGTTCCCGGACAAGACATGGGGATAAAACTACAAGCTTTTTTGGGATGGGTAAATAATTATGGGCATTTACCCTATGAAAAACAACAAGAACTATTGTGGGAACTGGCAAAGATAGAAATCGGGGTGGGAACCTTAGTAACTACGAATGAAAGAATAGATGATGCAGTTGCTAAGAGCGTTAATGAACTCAAAGATTGGATACAACAAACGCAGCCAGATATCCACTCGGATGAAACACCTTGGGTGATCAAAGGTGTAAAAGAATGGTTGTGGATTTTTGCTTCGACCGACTTTGCTTTGTTTCATGCTGCCGACACCCGTTCCCGTGCAGAATTAGAAATCATCCTTGGCATGAGCTATGATGGTGTACTCAGTTCCGATGATTATTGCGTTTATAACGGTTACGACGTAAAAGCCCAACAGAAATGTTTAGCACATTTACGCCGCCATTTTAAGAAGCTGATCAAGCTTCCAGGCTTAAACAACCTTGAAATTCGGAATAAATTCGTCAATCTGATTGATGAAGCATTTAAAAACTACAGTTTATTCCAGAAAAATCAAAATATCCTAGAGTTCTTGAGTTGGGGTTCTCAGTTCAAAGCACTAGTTGAGTCATCCATAAATCAGTGGATTGGGAAAGCAGGGGGGGACGCTGGTAAGCTTTTACGATCGCTACAAGATAAAGCACATCAATGGTGGTATTTTATAGACCATCCAGAGATCCCTCCGGATAATAACCTCGCTGAACGATCGCTCCGTTTGGCTGTAACGAAACGTAAAGTCAGTGGTGGCTCTCGCTCGATGGAGAGATTTAAACATACTGCCAATTTCTTGACGGTCGTACAAACTTGTCGTCGTCAAGGGCGTTCTGTTATTGAATTTTTTGAGCAAGCTATAAAAGCGATGGTTCACTCTGGTGTACAAGCACCATCTTTAATTTCTTAAATTTAGACCTGAATCCTTACACTACTGTAGCGATAATTCATGAATTATCGCTAGTGAATTGAGGCAGTAGACAACAGTTGCGTAAGTCCTAATTTTGAATTGTTTAGCTTCCAGGCTAGCCCATCAAAGCCAGAAGCATCCCAAATTTACAAAAATAAAGAGAGGGTTAGAGCGATCGCACCTGAAAGTGGCAGTTAAAATGTTGTACAATCTTCTTCAAATTACTTGATTTTCCGTCGCTTTGGTGATGTAGCGGAGAATGAATTGAAAGTCTTTACGAATTTCAGTCAGTTGTCTTACCCAAGTGTTAGAAGCAGCGATCGCGCTTTCTTCTTGCTGACGTGCGGCTGCGATTTGTTTGTCAATCTCGCTATAAACCTGTTGTTCAAATTCCCAAAGTTGTAAATGAATCTGATTTTCTAAGTCTTTAGCTATTGATTGAAAATGGCTGCTAATATCGCAGCGAACCTCTGCCATTTTCTGTTCTCGTTGCTTTTCTTGATGCATTGAATACGCATCTGCTGCTACTGCAAGCAGTGACAACGCTAGACCTAAAATCATTGCTAAATTACCTACATTTTTAGCAATACCAACAGCTTGCCAAGGTTTAAACTTAAAGCCCACAAATTCACCTACTGCCAAAACAGTTTTATGTAGACCGCTTCCTGCGACATCCCAAGAACGAAGAAAACCTTCTCCAGCAGTCTTAAAAATACCTCCTATAGTTGCAAAATATGCAACTTATTTTAGAGGTACTCCTGCTTTTGTCCCAATTGATTTTAGCCAGTCAAGCTGACCCGTGCCTTTAGTTTAGTGTAGTCGGGTGAGCGATCGCATTACTGTTGATACTGCCTTCAAAGCTAAAACATAAATCACTGTAAGTATGCAGCCCCAACAAACTTGATGAAAACAAAATGCTATAGCCAGTGCTTTGGATAAGTCTTTCCTTGTGCGAGATTATTAAATGCAATAGTACAAAGAATAAGAACAATCGATCCTACCAATACAGGAGTTAGCAAGTAACTCCAAGATACGTGGCTCATCACCCCAACTAGTGCTACAGCACCACCTGGAGGATGAAGGGTTTTAGTTAGTTGCATGAGCTTAATTGTAGTTGCAACGGCTAGAGCCATCACCCAAGGAGCAGTTCCAAACATTTGCACGAATATAATGCAGACTAATGCTCCTAAGCAATTGCCTCCAATTACGTTGCGAGGTTGAGCCAGAGGACTATCAGGTATTGCAAACAACAGAACTGCTGTTGCTCCAAAAGGGGCAGCAATCAACGGATGCTTAGTTTGTACAGAAAGGTAAGCCAAAGCAGCAATTCCTAAAAAGCTGCCAATCCAAGAAAACAAAATTTGAGAATATGAAAACTGAGGTTGATACGCGGAACGCTGATAAGTCCGCACGATAGGGAGTTTTAGTAGCCGTTTGTGAAAGCGTTTATATAAAAGAGCTAGATAGTTAACTAGTTTAGGCAAAGATGTTTTCATGAGGCGGACATTCTCAAAGATAAGCGCGAAATAATCGGTACAGAGGCAAGAAAATCTTGCTAATATCAGCATACTGTGACAATGAACGCAAAAAATATCCAAAAAGTATTCAAATATACAGATTTTTCTTATGTTGTTTATTTGGTTTAGTTAATGAGTATCATGCTTTGTGCAAGCGGCATAACAACATAGTGCAGCGGACTGCTAGTTCAAGCTTCGGCTGTGTTGCATAGGTTGTCTGTCGCCGCTGACCTTTGCCGTCATACTGCTCAATTTGTCGGTAAGGGAAGTGGCTTAAGGCGAAAAGCCGGGAGGATGCGATCGCTTCAACGATCTTAGAAGAACTTGAAGATGACCTGCGCCCTTGATCAAGCGTTTACACGCTCCCCAGATGCCTATTCAAGTATCCTAAAACAGGATAAACTGACAGATGCTTAGTTTTCAGAACCACCCATTCAGTAAATGAGCTTATCTAACCAAGAACAAAGTTCCCGTAATACGTTGAAAAACAAGGCAGCCAGCACAGTTGGTCGTGGAAAGGTAGTTAAACTAAATGCCAATCTAAATTTCTCCGCATGGAATGACAATTATGTTGCGCTGCACTTAGGCGACAGCCTTGAATACTACAATAGTTGGGAACGACCTACCGTCATTGTTTCAGATGGAGCTTACGGTATTCTTGGCTTTGAAGGAGACACTTCAGATCATCTCGATTTACCGAAGTGGTATGAGCCTCATATTGAAGCGTGGTCAAAAGCAGCTATGCCATATACAACGCTCTGGTTTTGGAATTCAGAAATTGGTTGGGCTGCGGTACATCAGGTTCTAGAAAAGTATGGTTGGCGCTACGTTAATTGCAATATTTGGAATAAGGGAAAAGGTCATATAGCGGGTAATGTTAATACAGAAAAAATTCGCAGGTTTCCGGTAGTTACAGAAGTCTGTGTTCAATACGTAAGAGAAGTTAAGGTCAATGAACTCCCCTTAAAAGCATGGTTACTGCAAGAGTGGAAGCGTTCAGGACTGCCACTTCGACGGGCGAATGATGCTTGTGGTGTGGTGGATGCTGCGACCAGAAAATATTTTGATCGAGGACATCTATGGTACTTTCCTCCTCCAGAAATGTTTCAAAAGTTAGTTAATTATGCAAATGAGCATGGCAATCCAAAGGGAAAACCTTACTTTTCTCTAGATGGTAATCAGTCTTTAACAGCCCAAGAATGGAGTAAGATGCGCTCAAAATTTAGATGCCCGCATGGTTTCACAAATGTATGGGAGCGTCAAGCTCTACGGGGCGATGAAAGGGTTAAAATTTCATCTGGGAAAGCCTTACATCTCAATCAAAAACCTCTCGATTTAATGAGTCTTATTATTGAAGCATCAAGCGATGAAAATGATGTTATTTGGGAACCTTTTGGAGGGCTTTTCAGTGCATCCCTAGCCGCTCGTAAATTAAGGCGAAAATCTTATTCATGTGAAATTGATTCCGAATATTTCTATTATGGAGTCAAGAGATTTAATCAAGAAGTTCATCAATTGTCTCTTCTCTAATTTCTAAATAGTTTTGTAGAGATTTCTTTATACTGTCTTCTTTACGGCTTGACAGCAATTTATTCCATTGACCAACTGTCATTCCAGACACTTTAATACCATAAACACGTTGTTTAAATTCCTCAATTCCTGAATGTACAATTCTATCCATTTTTGCAAAATTAGTATCCAATCTGTATTTATAGCGTATCAACAGTTCACGCAAAAGTTGCTGATAATCTCTGGTTGGTTTGTAAATCTTTCCTTCAATGCCCCATGATTCAACTATGATCTGAGCTTCTAAAAACTCTTCAGCAGAACCTTGGAACTTATAACCATTAGTACTTGTCTGTTGTAAATTTGCTGTTCTTTGAGTTGTATCCTCTGGTTCTATAACAAGGTAATCTGGTGGATTATGATAGTGAGTATCCCTAGCTACAGCCACTGATAAACCAGAGACAACACATACATCGAGGATACGCGGCTTCCCATAGATGATTTTTTCGGGTAGCCATGCCAGCATAGCAACATAAGTCTGGTCAAACTGAAAGTGATTCTGGCTATCTTTAAAGCGTGCCGTTATCTCTGTTGCTAATGGAAACCATGCCTTAATTTCTAATCCTGGTGTTGGTTGAACTCTCCCCATGAATATGGTATCTGGAAAGCCAGGATCTTGCCTTTGCCATTTCCCAAACTCAGAAAAATCATTTTGTTTGTTCAAAAACTCAACAGTATTAAATTCGATTAAATTTCCCAGTAGTGGCGAAAGCTTTGAAATGACTTTTGCTAAATTGACTGTTGCGTCTGCGGATATAGGTTTAGATACATCTAGTATATCAAAGGTATGACCTGATAATCTATCAAGATATTGAGATGCAAGTCGAATTACATCCTGCGTCTTCATATCTCTTTCTCACAAAATATACCAGAGGCTTCTTGCTCAACTTTTCTCAGAATCTCGCAAGGATCTACACCTATTACACGAGAAACAAACAGAAATTCAATCACATCTAATCGTCTTTCACCGTTTTCGTATTTAGCAACGAAAGATTGCGGTTTATTAAGAGACTTCGCAAGAGTTGTCTGAGTCAGTTTAGCTTCCTTGCGAGCCGCTATTATACAGCGACGGAATATGTCATACTCATGACTAAAAATAGATTTCATTGTGCCTTAGTTTTAGCACTGCATGATATACGTCAAACAAGATAAACCTATTTTAGGATAATCCCAAAATAGGATATTTTTCTCTGTTTCTGCGATCGCACAACCTAAACAAATCAAAAAGCCCGCGCTATGCGGGCTTTCTAAATTAATCAGCTACTGCTTAACCTTTACTTACCGTTTAACCAACTTCTTGGTCATCTTCCGCAAACGAATCGATTGGGGTGTAACTTCCACTAATTCATCGGGCCCGATGTATTCCAAAGCACGCTCTAAACTCATGTCAACTGGCGCTTGCAATTGTACCAATTCATCGCCACCAGAGGCGCGGTGGTTGGTTAACTGCTTGGTCTTACAAACATTCAGTTCCAAATCTTGAGGACGGTTGTGTTCTCCCACAATCATACCTCTGTAAACTTTAGTACCTGGAACAATAAAGAATGAACCTCTATCTTCGGCATTCTTCATGGCGTAGAAGGTAGAAACGCCTTCTTCAAAGGAGATTAAAACACCTTTGTTACGGGCTTCAATGTCGCCAGAGATGGGACGGTAATCCAGGAAGCTGTGGTTCATGATACCTTCACCACGAGTCATTCGCATGAATTCACCCCGGAAACCAATCAAACCACGGGCGGGAATGATAAACTCCAACTGAGTGCGATCGCCTCCACCAGGTTGCATGTCTTGCATTTCGCCTTTGCGTTGTCCCAGGCGTTCGATACAGCTACCAACTGCATCTGCAGGAATGTCCAACACTAGAAGTTCAAACGGTTCGCAAGGTTGACCGCTGACTTCGCGGTAAATTACCTGTGGCTGAGACACTTGAAACTCATAGCCTTCGCGACGCATGGTTTCAATTAAAATGCCGAGGTGCAATTCACCACGACCGGAAACCAAGAATTTATCGGGAGAATCGGTTTCTTCAACGCGCAAGGCAACGTTGGTTTCCAATTCGCGGAAAAGGCGATCGCGTACTTGGCGAGATGTCACCAATTTACCTTCTTGACCTGCAAAGGGCGAATCATTCACCCAAAAGGTCATTTGTAAAGTTGGTTCATCCACCTTAATTAATGGCAAAGCTTGGGGGTCGTTGGGGTCGGTAATCGTTTCGCCGATATACGCATCAGCAAAACCAGCCACCGCCACAATGTGACCTGCCGATGCTTCTTCCATTTCTACCCGCTTCAAGCCTTCAAAGCCCATCAATTTGGTGATTTTACCCTTGACAATATCACCTTTTTCTGTTATTAAAGCGGCTTGTTGTCCCATGCGGACGGTGCCGTTATGAATTCTACCAATCACAATCCGCCCGAGATATTCAGAATAATCTAGGGTTGTAACTTGCAATTGCAGGGGCTTGTTGGGGTCGCCGACTGGTGGTGGAACATGACGCAAAATCCCTTCAAACAGGGGTTTCATGTCACTAGATTCATCTTCAAGTTTGTCTTTGGCAAAGCCACTCAAACCAGAAGCGAATAAATAAGGGAAATCGCACTGGTCATCATCTGCGCCTAATTCCAAGAACAAATCCAGTACTTTGTCAATAGAGCCGTGGGGGTCTGCTTGGGGACGGTCGATTTTGTTGACGACGACAATGGGGCGAAGTCCTTTTTCCAAAGCCTTTTTCAACACAAAGCGTGTCTGAGGCATTGGTCCTTCGTTTGCATCGACAATCAGAATACAACCGTCAACCATGCCGAGTACCCGTTCAACTTCACCGCCGAAGTCAGCGTGTCCGGGAGTATCAACAATATTAATTAGCGTTTCGCCATACTGCACCGCAGTATTTTTGGAAAGAATGGTGATACCCCGTTCTCTTTCCAAGGTATTCGAGTCCATCACGCAATCCGGAACGTCTTCGCCTTCGCGGAAAATGCCGGATTGTTTGAGGAGTGCATCAACAAGGGTTGTTTTGCCGTGGTCTACGTGGGCGATAATGGCGACGTTACGGATTGGGAGCGTCATAAAGCACGTTCTAGAACTCTAAGAGGATTTTTAGTTTAATAGTTAATGTTGAGATGTTTAACAGAATTAAAGACCTTACGCAAATTCTGTAAACAAGCCTTAACAATTCTATCTTACTTAACTTTACATAATTTCAGCCAGAAAGCCCACTAATCTAAAGTCAACTCAGCCTGCGCGTGTTCTTCCTTCAAGGCTGGGAAGAATTCATCGCTACTTTCAGGTGTCGCAATTTAACGCGAAGTTGAGTTTAGGAATGCTGAAGTAATTGCTGTGCTTTTAGATACTCATTTCTTAAAGACTCCAGCGCTGTTTGAGAGAGCAAACATTTAATTATACGTAGTAATTGCCCCCAAGTATAAAGTTGGGCGATTGAAACAGCTTGCCAAAATTTTTGTTTGTAAAATTCCAGCCAAAAGTCTGGCGCTTGCTTCGTTTCGTTTTTATTCCAGCGCCTGCGCCAACGAGCGATATCTGAAGTTTTGGGTGGTTCTGCGTCGATAATTGGTGGTAAATCGGCGTAGCTGACAAATCTAGTTAATCCCTGGGCTACTACGAGAATTACATGTTTCCAGCAGCGAATATCTTTGATTTGCTCGACTTTTATCTTGAGGAGGAGAGCGATCGCTTCTGGAGTGACAAATCTTGCTAAAGGATGAATAGACTCTGATTCAGACTGTGGTGTTATCATCATAGTAGAAATCCCTTTATGGGTTTTTTTTAGTTAGCGATCGCTCGGTCTCGTAAACTTAGGCGATCGCTTTTAATATATATAAGATTAAAGCTGAGACTTAGGCTTCTGTCAAGTATGGGATTAGTTAGGTTAAGAATTAAAGAATTTGCTGATAAAGAAGGCTGGACAATTAAGGAAGTTTCCGAGCGTTCAGGAGTGCCGTACGGTACAGTCAAAACTTATGCACGCTGGCCTGAAAGGTCAACAGTTGACCTGACTGCCCTAAAAAAATTAGCTCAGGCGTTTGATGTTTTGCTGGAAGACTTGTTTGAGGTAGTGGAACAATAGGCGAATGTGTATGCGATCGCTTTTCATCAGTTGGTAGTAATCAGATGGGATTAGTTAGGTTACGGATTCGAGAGTTTGCTGCTAAAGAGGGGTGGACTCTCAAAGAAGTCTCGGAACGTTCAGGAGTCCCCTATGGCACGATTAAAACTTATGCGTTGTCTGATGGGATGGCAATGGCTGATGTGACTGCCCTATGCAAGTTGGCGCGGACTTTTGATGTGTTGATTGAAGACTTGGTTGAGATAGTTAAAGAGTAGGCGAATGTGTAGGCGATCGCCTTTCATGAGTTGGCAGTAATCAGATGGGATTAGTTAGGTTACGGATTCGAGAGTTTGCCGCGAAAGAAGGTTGGACTCTCAAAGAAGTAACTGATGTTTATTCTTTAGCAGCAACTTTATATAAGCTGATAACAGGACAAGAACCGGAATCTTCTATATCTAGATTCATGGGTTGTCCATTAGCACCACCTAAGCGATTAAATCAAAATATTAGCGTTCGGGTGAATGAGGCTATTTTAAAAGGGTTGGAATTAACGCCAGAAAATCGTCCTCAGTCAATGCAAGAGTGGTTAATATTATTAAATACTGAGTCATCTTCCACATCGACAAATTTATCTGATATTTCAATATCAAATAATAACTACAGTTACCTAGAAACGCTGTTAGCAGCTGCTCAATGGAAAGAAGCTGACAAAGAAACAAAAAATATATTGCTGAGATTGGGCGGTAGAGAAATACAAGGTTATCTTAGTTATGAAAACGTTTTAAATATACCTAGTCAAGATTTGTGTACAATAAATCAACTTTGGGTAAAGTATAGCAACGGACATTTTGGATTTAGTGTTCAAAAGCAAATTTGGCAGAGTAATGGAGGTGAACCAGGCAAATATAATGAAGAAAATTGGGTCAGATTTGGAGAGATTGTAGGCTGGAGAAGTACAAGAGAACATCAAATTTTATTCGCTAGTTGGACTACTAGAGAATGGTCTTATTATTCTCAAATACAATTTACTCTTAATGCCCCAAAAGGTCATCTCCCGCGATTGTGGGACGAATGGAGAGGTGGAATAGACTTAGTAGCCATAGCGTTAAAGCTTGAAAGCTGTAATATAGAGTAATTGCAGAGTTTCGTCACAATTTGCTGAGAGGAGCGATGAAAGGTGCTTGATTTTACATCAGATAAACAAGTGCAAGCCCACATTGATTTGATGGCAGCACAAGCAAAAGACAGTCTGAACAATTCTTCTGCAAATGACTCAGAAGTAGCAATTAGCTGAAAAGATAGCTGATTAAGTGCGTAGACATGTAGCAGCTTGTTCTGAAATACCACTTTTACAATAACTTATTCAATGGTAACATAAATCCAGGTACAATATCCTCACCACTTAAACTTGCCGTAGCAGGATATTGAGTAATGGAACCATCAATTCGATAAACAAAAGCTTGTTGATTTTGACGATCAATTAACCATCCTAATTTGACACCGTTGGCAATATATTCTGCCATCTTTGCTTTGAGTTTTTCCAAACTATCTGATTTAGAACGGATCTCAATCACAAAATCAGGAGCCAAGTCTAAAAACTCATCCTCTGTTTGATCCCAACCTTTTGGTAAACGTCCTTTAGCGACAAAAGCCGCATCAGGCGATCGCACTGCTGTATTTGCTAATTTAAATCCAGTACTTGGGCTAAATACTTCACCTAAATCCTGACTATCTACCCAAGGGAGTAGATAGTATGTTGCTTTTGCCTCTCGATTTCCAGAAATTCCCCCAGTTGGTGGCATAGTCTCCAAAGTTCCATCAGCATTACGTTCAAACCGCAATTCTGGATTGTTTGAACTCATCTGCATTAATTGTTCATCAGAAACAGTGTACCAAGGCTGCACCTTTGCTGCTTCGCTTTTCATAAAAATGCCATAACAATTTTTATATACACATCTAATTTTAAACTTGAAATTGAGGCGTAATACCAATTCTCTAAAATAAGGCTACAGATGAGATAATAAGATGAAACCAGATGAAAGATGAACAATGTCAGGGGTATATCAGCTAGAAATTAAAGAGACTGTCGCAGAGCTCAAAGATTTATTGGCAATACAAAAAACTGCGGCGGCTAAAGAAAGAGTGCAGCTACTGTATTTACTCAAAACAGGGCATGGTCAAACAATTTCTCAAACCGCAGAAATGATTGGTCGAAATCGAGTGACCTTACACAA
>JBIPDF010000009.1:0-311982 GCA_044006015.1 Heteroscytonema crispum UTEX LB 1556 | reverse complement strand
TTGTGAAAAAGCCTGTATCAAAATTTCGCTCGAAAAAAGTTAAACACAGAGGTATTGGGACACAGATGAATTCTCCTGTTGTCGTTGTTCTAAGCACTGCATAGCCTTAACTGAACCGTATTGGGTTTAAGTCCGAATCCTCCGTCAAAGGCGAGGCTTCGCACGTCTCCGTAGTTGTGGATTCCTGGATATCGCTTTCTAAGGATGTCTGAGCAGTAGTCGTCGGTTTCTGCAACTCCGATAAGCTCAAATCCGAGTTGCAACCCGGCGTAACAAAATCCGGCACCGACTCCTGAACAGAGGTCAAGTTGTTGCACTGTGTAGATCCTATTTTTTTGAGGTAAGTAGTGCAAATAAAATGCGTTGCATCTGGTTTTTCCCAAGGACGAGGATTATCCCATTTAATCCATCCGGTGTCCGCAGTATAAATTTCCTCAATTGTTCCAGTATCATCAGTTCCCTTGAGCAGCACGCGATCGCCTACCTTAAACTGATTCTTAGAGGAAATTTTTGGGAACGCTGATTCATCATCCCAAGCCGGATCAGCCTTTGAGCGCGATCGCGCTACCTTTTTCTTAGAGGAAACATTTTCAAGCTCAAAGTCCCGTGCTGTATCGTTCTTAGCGGAGAACTCAGAAGTGTTGAATAATTCCATATCACACCTCCCATCCTCTAAGAATTGCTTCGTGAAGCGCTTTGTACGGGTCGCGCACGTTCTTAGCGTTCTTAATCCAGGCTAAAAAAGCTCTAATTCCCGTTTCTATTTTGGTTATTGGGATATGAGCGATCGCGCTCTTGATTTTCTCCAGCTTGGGATTATTGACCAATTCATCGTTTACATAGCACTTTGACCGGATTGTATAAAGTGCTAGCCTGCTTTCGTATTTGGCGAATAACTCCGAAAATTCTTTTTCAAAATCATTTTTGACACTACCCTCTTTTTCTGTAGTGTTTTTAATATTCTTATTAATCTTAAGAATATTATAGTTTTGAAACTCTTGCTGTGTGGGCGTTTCGGGCTTCAAGTGGGAAATTCTCTGCTTGGGTGGGAAATTCTCTGCTTGGGTGGGATGAGAATTTCCCACTTTTGTGTCAGTTGAAGAACTGTCACATAAACAACCCCCTGATAGTATCTTTATAGAGTATTCAACGTCTTCTAAATTGATGTATCCTCTTTCATTGAGGATTGCGATCGCAGCATTAACAGCACGTTTGGAAATGCCTAGCTCGTCGCTTATTTTTGAGGCTCTGACCTTAATTCCGTTGCTGTATGGATCGAGCGATCGCAGGTAGTACAATACGCTTAATTGAGATTTAGTGAGCTGCTTGCAGCAGTCAACCCACTCAGAGTTTTTTAGCGGGTAAAATTTACCCTGAATCTTTGTTTCCGGCATAATGCAGTTATGAGAAATTTGAGTCCTGGCGGTTGCCGGGGCTTTTTACTTTTAGTGCTAGAATGAAGTCTGTGAATTGATTTTTCTAATATTCTTAGAGGAAAATCAAACTACATTTAGAATATTAGCGGTATATTCAACTCGGCGCTTGAAGATATGGTTACATTTTGTGAAGCTTTAACCGCAACTATGAAATATTATGGGATTCGTGGGGTGTGGCTGGCAGAGCGTTGTGGTTTAACTCATCAGACAATTTCTTTGTTTATTACTGGTAAAACGCAGATTAAATCTGACAGTTTAGAAAAAATAATTCGGGCTTTGCCGCCAGATGCTCAAGAATATTTTTTTCAGCAGTTATATCCAGTAAGTAAAGATTTGCGATCGCTTATCTTGAAAGCGTCTGACGATGAAAAAGCGGAGGTTTTGCGGCTAATCGCGGCTTCTTTGACTTCTGGAATTGTGGCGGATCGTTCCGAGCCGATGCCAGTATAAATGGTTGCATCTGCCATATAAAAGACATATGACCGACACAACAGATACAAAGTTCGAGTGACTAATGGAGGAGTGCGATCGGTTGGATGCTGACGCAAAAGCCAAGTTATTAAAGCATTTATTGGGTGATTCTGGTATTAACGTTGTTATAGAACCCATTTGACATCTTATGAGGTTTTGAATTAAGGTACTCCTCAGCATCTAAAATCCAATGCTAATGGCGTATTCCAGCGATCTGACTGATACAGAATGGGAAATTTTTGAACCCTTATTGCAAGAAATTTTACCGACTAAGAAGCAGGCTCGACCGAGCAACTGGACAAAGCGAGAGATATTCAATGGAATTCTCTATCAACTGAAAAATGGGTGCAATTGGCAAGACCTACCCAAAGACTTCCCCCCTTATTCCACAGTCTATTGGCATTACAAACAGTGGCGAACCGCTGGGGTATTCGAGGAACTAATGAGTGTCTTACATGGACAAGTGCGTGAACAGGTAAAAAAAACCGCACTGGACAACGTTGATCATCATTGACTCCCAAGCGGTGAAAAATACCTGCAATGCCAGTGTGGAGTCGAAAGGTTTTTGTTTCTACAAAGCCACCAACGGCATTAAAAGGCATCTGGCTATTGATACTCTTGGGTTTCCCTTCTTTACGCACTGCACTCGTGCCAATGTCTCGGATGATGCCGGATTAATTGAGATGTTTACTCTCAATATCGACTACTTCAAGTCAAAACCTATCGATATTCCCAAGATCACCATCCTCCTAGATCACGGGTATCATCCAGAATATTTGACTCAGGAGTTAGAGCGGATTTACCCGGAGATCATGACCAAAATCCAGTTTCAACTTTCTACGAAACCCTCAAAACAAGAAAAAGCAGCACAAGGAAAATGTGGATTTGTTCCGGCAGTAGCCAGATGGGTGATTGAGCGCTCCAATGCTTGGATGGAGCGTTGTAAAATTCTGGTTAAGAACTTTGAACGAACCCTGACTAGTGCCACTGCCAAACTCAACCTCTGCTTCGTCAGGCTAATGATTAAGAGGCTTGCAGACTCTTTCTAAGATGTCAAATGGGTTCTATAAAGAGTGTTTAATAGCAGGAGTAATATTTTTTTGAACTTAGCCCAGCCGCCCCAGCGTTGGGTAAATCGGCTAACCCAAGCTTGGGAGATGTTAACGATTTTGGCTACAGCTGTTTGGCCAATTTTCTGCTGTGACTGCCACAGATTGGTGATGGCGTTGACTATGGCGTGTCCCGTTTGCTGATCGCGGCTGCCAGCTTCGATGCAAAATTCAGTGGCATCGACAACCTCTAATTTCACTCCTGGTAGTTCAGCTAAGAGAAAACTGAGGTCATAGTCAGTGCAGAAGTAGAATGTTAGCTCCTCTTTTGTGCGACGATGAGCGCGTAATCGGCCAATCTCTTGGATAATTTCAGCTTGAAGCAACTCAGTAAGATACTTTTGGAAAATGCTGTCAGAATCCTCTAGGTTAACTGGTTTTCCAGTTATCACCTGGAAAGAAGCTGCTAAGGTGCCGATGTTTTGGTAGGGAATGCCAAAGCTGGCGATCGCGTCGGCATCACTAAAGCGATTAACACCACGACCATCGACAAAATGACCATATTCAATGCGGTCAACTGCTTGGGATGCAATTTGCTTCCACTCGATAATGCCGAGTTTGCTGTGGAGTTTAAGCAAGGCCAATTTGAGGGCATTAACACGCTCGGTAAGTGTGTCTGAGCGATTTTTGGACAATTTACCAAGAAACGTCTGCCTTTTGTGTTCATCGCGTTCACAGTAGCTGTAGGTCTTTTTTTTGAGTGAAGCCAATTTTCTTCAATGCCCGTGAGATGGTGCGATCGCTAATTTGTCCTTCCCAAAGTGAGGCCATATCAACTTGGGTTTTATCCCCATGAGATGAAGCAAACTCACGAAATTTTTCCCAGTCGTGATTTTATGACCATTCCCGGGAGGCTTATTGGGCAAGGCTTGAAAGTCGCCTGTTTCGGCTCGTCGTTTCAGCCATAAGTCTATGGTGTTGCGACTGATATTGAACAGAAGACTTGCTTCGCTTTTCTTTAAGCCATCGAACTCGATGGCTTGAATGACCTTTTGGCGAAGGTCGTAACTGTAGGGTTTCGGCATATGTACAGCGATCGCGCTTCCCAGCAAAAGGAAAGAAATTATTTCCAGTTTATGCCCAAACCGCCTTGGCGGTTGCTATAAAAGAAGAGTTATCAAAGCAGGAATCAAGTCAAATACGTTCTAATATTGAGCGTATTATTTCAAGTTATAGACATATTTGGGATATTTATACAGAGCTATTACAAAATAGCGCAGATGCAATTATTGAGCAGTTTGGTGAGGAAAACATTAGTCAAGGTAAGATTGCACTTGAGATCACCCCTGATGAAAGGATTATTACAATTATAGATAATGGTATTGGTATAGAAGAATCAACTATATCGAAGATACTCGTTACAGGGAAATCTCTAAAAAGAGAGCGAAATACTGGAAAATTTGGGTTTATAGGTTATGGATTCACATTTGTTGCTTTCCAAAGTGAATATCTGCAAATAGAAAGCATCAGAAATGGAAAAAAGGCGTCAAGAACTTACATAAATTTATATAAATTTGTATATTCTGCTTCAGATATACCAAACTCTGAAGAAGAAGATTCTGGTTATCAGGCACAAGATGTTGATGAAAAAAATGGAACAAAAATTACAATTCAATTTCCAGGCAAATTCCCTGATGAAGTGGTAGAGGAATCTATTGCAGCGACATTTCGTATAGCAAAATCAAATGAAACTATTAAAGCCGTTCTAAGAACTCAATCTATTGTAGGAATATTAGATACGGCTTTTAATACTGGTAATTGTTTTAATTTCAGTTTAAAAATTAACGGAATAATTGTAGCAATAGAGACTGGTTATTTAACTATTAGAGAGGTAGTTAATTCAGTTTTAAATAGTGACTACCAACAATTTTATAATAGACCTAACCAGTATGAGATATTTGTAAAATCAACGGAAAATCTACCAACAACTATAAGAGAACAAGCAAGAAAAGTTATAGTATTGGACGAAACAATAGATGATGTGAAAATTGGTACAAGAAATCCACTACACGCCCGTATATTTATTTCTGCAACTAGCAAATCTCACATTAATCAGTATAATGACCGATTTAGAAATGAGGATGGTGTTTCCTCTGATTTTGCCTTAGAACATGGGCTGTGGCTAGCAATATGTGGAATGCCGATTGGTGTTTGCTTAGACCCATTTGAGCATAGCAACTATTTACCATATACAGTAATTGTTGACATAAAAGATATGTCAATACGTAAAGAGTTAGATGCTGGTCGTAAGGGAATTAGCGCTTATCGAATGAAACAAATAGCTGAGGCAGTTTTGGAAATATTGAAACAACGAAACTTCATAAAATATCGTCGTTATATTGTAGGTGGTGGTGACAGTAGAATTAATAATTCACTATACGATCCTAAAAAAGAACTTGCCCATATATTTCAAGATAAAAAATGGTTTGATTCAGTTTTAACACAAAAATATTTTCCTCCTGTAGAAGAACAAGAAGTAATTAGCCTTTTTGTTGAATTAGTAGCGCAAAATTTTTTAACAGGATATTATCTTAAAATTCTTTCTGGCTATCAAGTTTATGATGGACTATATGAATACAAATTAGAGCAGACCGAAAAAGTAGAGTATTCGGAAAATAATAGGTTAGGAATATATAAAAATATATTTAGTGCTAATGGAGGAAGTTTAAAAAAAGAAATATTAATAGAATTTAAAAAACAATTGAGTGGCATATATAAAGACATAAATTCAAATAAAAAAGATATCAGCCACGTTGATATTTTAGTAGTTTGGGATGTTGAATTTAAAGATAAAGAAACCCTGCAAAAAGATAAAGGTGATATTCTCACAGAAAAAGACATTACAACTAATGTATTTTATGGTGTGACGCACCAATTATTCGGAGGATCAAGACAACAACCTTTACCTATTATTGAACTCAAGAAAATTTTAGAACTACTTTTTAATTATCAAGGATAAAAGAAGTATGGAGATCGCTTTTGGAACTACGTGAAATGCGAACGCGTTTATTTTTACCACAGTAATATTCTACTAAATGGCACAATACTCAGATGTTGTACCAGTTGCAAAAACGTACCCACGCTCGCCCTGAACTAAAGTTCGGGCTAATAGCTCAAGTCAGCTTTAGCTGACTAAGTGTTTGCTAGATAATGATTTCAGTCCACTTGAGTGGGCTTTAGCTATTAGCCTTGGATTTGAATCCAAGGCGGTCGAGGGCACAGTCTTGAGAATAGGCAATTTCCAATACTTCAATGAATGCCTTAACTGTAAAAGTTGACCCGATTATTCAAATAACAGATAGTTTGTCAGGTAAAGACGTTTTACCTGGGTTTGTGTTGAATTTAGAAGCGATTTGGTAAAGGCTTTTTGCAGAGTTAGCTAAAGCTATTACAATCCAATCCTTCTGTTGACAAACTTCCCAAATAATTTGACGCCAGTTTGTTGCAACCGGGCAATTATGGTCGCACCATTACCTTAATTGCTTCCCTGCTATCCATCGCTGAATATCCAGAAGGCACATTATTCAGGTCAACAGTCACATCTAACACCCCCGAAGAGTCAAGTTTACCCGCCACTACGTCCGCCAGAAGTTCGGGAATATACGCACGGGCTGGAGCAACTCCACCGCGTAAGGCGATGTTAGACCTGAACATGTGTCCCAGGTTAATTGTTTCGCTACCGTGGGGAACTCCGACGTAACCAATACCGCCACCGGGACGAGTAATTTTGATTGCCGTGTCCATCGATGACTCAGTACCGACGCATTCTAACACCGACTCTGCGCCACCCTTGGTCATTTCCATGACTTCACCTACTGCTTGCTCGTCTCTGCTGGTGACGACATCAGTAGCCCCGAAACGGCGGGCAATTTCTAGGCGTTTTTCGTGACGGCCAAGAATGATAATCCGTTCTGCTCCCAGTCGCTTCGCCGCCAGTACGCCGCAAAGCCCTACCGCACCATCACCAACAACGGCAACTTTTCCCCCTGGTTGCACCCCCGCCGAAACTGCTGCATGATGACCTGTGGACATGACATCAGTTAGGGGTAAAATCGCCTTGAGCATAGCTTCGTCACCCTCAACCTGCGGGGGTACGACGACAAGAGTACCATCGGCAAAGGGCGCACGTACCGCTTCTGCTTGTCCGCCGTCGTTTGTGCCACCCCAGAAGCCACCTTCTTTGCAGGAAGTTTGCAAGCCTTTACCGCAAAATTCGCAACTTCCATCAGAAAAAGCAAAAGGAGCAAGTACGCGATCGCCTTTTTTTATATTGCGTACGGACGTACCAACTTCTTCTACAATACCCATCCACTCGTGACCGGTACGCCAACCAGATTTCCAGTTATCTAAACCGCGATAAAACCACAAATCCGAACCGCAGATACAAGCATGAGTAATTCGTACAATTGCATCGCTAGGCTGTTTAATTACGGGGTCTGGAACATTCTCTACTCGCACATCCCCCGGAGCGTGGTAAACTGTTGCTCGCATTGCACCCACCTTGTGAATTATTTTTGCTCCTCAAAATCATAATGTTTCTGAAATTAGTTGATATATATCCTTAGGCTGAAGAAGCGCGAACCGGACGTACATCAAAGTCAGGACAGCAAGCGTTTATTCCCATGAGATTGTTTCCCATGCGATTAATCAACACGTGAACGAATTGCTGGAAGCTTTCACTGTCATTACACCCACAACTATTCGTATTCGTAAAATTGAGAATTGAATTTATAGACGAAGTGCGATCGCTTGAAAGGAAATGTAAGGGAGTGCGATCGCCTATAGTGGTATTGCGTGTGTTAGGTATCACTTGAAGCCGAAAAACGAATTAAGGGGGTATAATAGCCTGTAGGCTAGGCATCTTGCCTACCTTAATCTTTCAATCTGCAACATCACCATGAATGCTTTAACAGTCAACCTTCAATCAGTATTGGAACTGACAGATGAGCAATTTTTTAAGCTATGTCAGACAAACCGCGATTTGAGGTTTGAACGCACTGCAACCGGAGAATTAATTATCATGCCACCTACTGGGGGAGAAACAAGCAATCGTAATGGTAGACTCAACCAGCAGTTATTTAATTGGGCAGACGCAGATGGCACTGGTATCGCCTTTGATTCTTCCGGTGCTTTTAAACTTCCCAACGGTGCGGATCGTTCGCCTGATGCTTCTTGGGTGAAAATGGAAAGATGGGATGCACTGACTCAAGAACAAAAAACAAGATTTTTACCACTTTGTCCTGATTTTGTAGTTGAATTACTTTCGCCGAGTGATAGTTTGAGAGAAACTCAGGAAAAGATGCGAGAATATCGAGATAATGGTGCGAGTTTGGGTTGGTTGATAAATCGGAAGTCGAGGCAAGTTGAGATTTATCGGATTGGAAAAGAAGTAGAAGTTTTGGATCCTAATAGTTTGTCAGGGGAAGATGTTTTACCTGGGTTTGTGTTGAATCTTGAAGCGATTTGGTAGATTGTGGCATCTGGAAAAATGGAATTAGATGTTTATGCCCAACAACTAGAATTATTTCAATTATTCCAACCTGCAAATACTATAAGTTGCCAATCAAAATTTACATTCGTAGACTTATTTGCTGGTATAGGTGGATTTAGAATTCCTCTGGAAGAGTTAGGAGGAATATGTCTAGGCTATTCTGAAATTGATAAAGAAGCTATTAAAGTCTATCAAAATAATTTCATTCGTGATACCACTATTGAGTCAGCATATTTAGGTGATATTACTAATTTAAATAAGCTGCCGTTTGAGATAGATTTGCTAGTTGGGGGAGTTCCTTGTCAACCTTGGTCAATAGCTGGTAAACTTCAAGGCTTAGAAGATGCAAGGGGTAAGCTATGGATTGATGTTTTTAGAGTAGTTAAAGCTAATCAACCAAAAGCGTTTATCTTTGAGAACGTCAAAGGTTTAACAGAGCCGAGAAATAGAAAAAGTCTAGAATATATAATCAATAATCTTAGAGGATGTTTGAAAAGTCGGGTATGTTGTAAAAAAGCTCTCTCAGTATACGCTGTGAATAGATAGTAAACAGCACCGAGAGAGTGACATGAGTAAAGCTTACCCCAGTAACCTGACCCTGACACAATATGAATTTATTAAAGACCTGATTCCAGAAGCGAAGCCGGGTGGTCGAAAGCGTGAAGTCGATATGTGGGAAGTCCTAAACGCGATTTTCTACATTTTGGTAGAAGGAGTCAGATGGCGATCGCTACCTGGGGATTTTCCAGCTTGGCAAACGGTCTATACGTACTTTCGCAATTGGCGTATTGACGGGACGTGGCTAAAAATCCACGACAGTCTTAGCCTTTGGGTTCGCATAGAACATCAACGCCATCCAAGTCCATCTGAGGCAATAATTGACAGCCAAAGTATTAAAAGTGCAGCAATGGTGAGTCAGTTAGTTGGTTTTGATGCAGGTAAAAAGATCAAAGGACGTAAGCGATTTATGACCGTTGATACCTTGGGATTAGTTTTGAGAGTTTTAGTCACCGCAGCCAATGTCGGTGAACGAGAAGGAGGAAAACAGGTTCTAAAACGGGTTAAACAGTCCCATCAAAGGATATCTCGTTTAACAACGATCTGGGTAGATGGTGGATTTGATGGCGAACCTTTCATGCATTGGGTGATGAATTTTTGCCGTTGGATTATACAAGTGGTTTTGCGATCGCAAGAAGCTAAGGGTTTTGTTTTGCTCAAAAAACGTTGGGTTGTAGAGCGAACTTTTGGTTGGCTAACGGGATGTCGCCGATTAGTTCGAGACTATGAGTTATTACCCGAGACATCGGAGACTTTTATTTATCTTGCCATGATACGTATTATGGTGAGGCGATTAGCATAATTTTTCACCTCGAAAAACTTTTCAAACATCCTCTTACAGTATCGGGCTATGTAGTTAAATATCAGGTGCTTAATTCCTACGATTTTGGCTTACCTCAAGATAGAGATAGAATATTTATTGTTGGTATTAGAAACGATATCGATAATTGTTGGGGTTTTACCTTTCCCAAACCTTTAAATAAACAGCTAAAGCTTTATGATGTAATTCCTGATATTCAACGTAGTAATTTTTCTAAAAATAAATTTCCACCAGAAGTTTTATTTGCTGATGGTAAAATTCCAGCTTCTAGAGGTAGATTTCAAAAAATAGACGAATTGAATGATTTTTTTACTTTTGCTGATATTAGAGATGGGCATACTACTATTCATTCTTGGGAATTAATAGAAACAACTCCAAGAGAAAAGCTAATTTGTAAAACTATATTGAGAAATAGAAGAAAGAAAATCTATGGAGACAAAGATGGTAATCCTTTAGGATTTGACGTTTTACAATCTCTCATTCCTGGTTTACAGATTGAAGAAATCAATACTTTAATATATAAAGAAATTCTACGTCTTGTCGAGGGTAAGGGCTATGAATTTGTTAATTCTAAAATTTCTTCAGGAATTAATGGCATTTCTAAAATATTCCTACCTCATGCTGAAGCTATTGGAACTTTAACTGCAACTGGAACAAGAGATTATGTGGCTACTATATCTATAGAATGTGAGGAGCCAGAAGTATATAGGCAAAAATTTATTCAAAAAATTTATCTAAAGAGTAAGTATAAACCTTTAACTGCAAAAGATTACGCTAGATTACAAGGATTTCCAGAATGTTTCCAAATTGCTGATAATGAGACTACAGCAAAGCATCAATTCGGTAATGCGGTTTCTGTTCCTGTTGTTTACCATTTAGTAAAAGCTTTGTTAAAAATAATTCTCTAGGTTTAATTATAAATATGATGGCTATATTATTATGCAGGAATGGATAGAAACTACTCAAGAATTAGGACGTACAATTCCCGACCCTCAGCAGCGCGTGATATCTGCGTAATTGATGGATGGTGAAGCGCGATGTCTGGCGACAAGCCGCGTAGCGTCTACGCTCGCCAAAATGCCATCATATAAAAAGCAAGCAACGAGCAAAGACCATGCAAAAGCAGTTTAAACAACTGGTTGTATCCGATCCAAAAGTAATGATGGGAAAACCCGTGATTGTCGGGACGCGCATCACCGTTGAGTTGATTCTAGAAAAGCTAGCTGCAGGCGAAACCCCAGAACAAATCCTAGAATCCCATCCGCGACTCACTCGTGAAGCAATTCAAGCAGCTTTAGCATTTGCGGCTGAGGCTTTACGATATGATGTAATTTATCCCATTGTTGAGACTGCTTCTTGAAGTTTCTAGCAGACGAAAATTTAGATCGGCAAATAGTTGAACGTTTGCGCCAAGATGGTCATTTAGTCTTGTACGTTGCCCAAATGGAACCTGGGATTTCCGATAACGTAGTGCTGGATTTGGCGAACCAAGAAGGAGCGCTATTATTGACAGCTGATAAAGATTTTGGTGAGTTGGTGTTTCGCCTGCGTCGTATTGCTTCAGGTGTTGTGCTGATTCGATTATCAGGGTTATCTCTAACCAGCAAAGCAGAGATTGTTTCCCGTGCAATAAATCAACACGTTAACGAATTGCTGGAAGCTTTCACTGTGATTACACCCACAACTATTCGCATTCGTAAAATTGAGAATTGAATTTATAGACGAAGTGCGATCGCCTACATTTGCCCAAACAGGTTAAATTAGTATTTAGATAAATGCCTGGATAAAATCATGGCTCAAACTCTAGCCGCACCCACGCCACCAATTGAAGGTTCTCAGCTTGTTCTATACGGCGTCAGTTGGGAAACATACGAAAAACTTTTAGAAGCATTTGCGGAGCATCCAAAGCTTCGCATGACTTATTATAAGGGAACTTTGGAACTGATGACACCGCTACCAGAACATGAAAGATATAGCTGGACTCTCGGACGGCTAGTAACTGTACTTTCTGAAGAACTGGGGCTGGAAATTATCGGTTTAAAATCTACAACTTGGCGTTCAAAACCCAAGGCTGTGGGTAAAGAAGCTGATGAATGTTTTTACATTCAAAATGAAGCTGCAATGCGCGGTAAATTAAAGATTAACTTGAAGGTTGACCCACCACCAGACCTAGCAATTGAAATCGACGCTACTAATTCATCACTTGATAAAATGTCTGTATATGCTGAACTAAAAGTTCCAGAAGTTTGGCGATTTGAAGATAATAAATTAACAATTAATATTCTTTCCGATACTTGTTATGTGGAATCTGAAACCAGTTTGGCGTTTGGTTCGTTTCCAGTAAAAGAACTAACAAGATTTATGCAACTTGACTCTCAAAAAGGTGAAAATGCTCGCATGAGAGAGTTTAGAGAGTGGGTGCGTGCAAATCTACCCAAAAACCCGTAGACGGTTGATTCGGGTAATCACGAAACATCGCCCGCGTCCAACAGGGTGCAAATATGACAAGATCGGTAAAGTGTTTACCGTTATTATTGCCTGATGTCTTCAAGCAATCTCTCTCTAGATTTCCCATTTCAACGCCTGCGGGAAGTACGTCTAGCACTGCTACGCCTTCACAAGGCGTTGCTGAACTCCGAACGCATTGTTTACGAACAGTTCAACGGGCGTATTCAAACAAATGGTGAGTTTCTGCGGCTGGTTATCGGACACGAGTGGTTTAATTGGCTGCATCCCATTTCTGAATTTATTGTTCAGATTGATGAGGTACTGAGTGCTAAAGAACCTGCGACGTTGAACCAAGCTAATGAACTTTTGGCACAAGCACGAACCCTGCTTAAACCTTCAGAGCAAGGAACCTCCTTGCAGACGCGTTATTATAGCGCCATCCAACGCGATCCGGATATTGCGTTAATGCATGCAGAAGTATCAAAACTGCTTGCTACTGATGTCTAAATTAAATCATGTGGTGCGTTACGCCAGGGGCTAACGCACCCTACCGCTTCGGGCTTTTCCATCGATTCTGAAAAAGGCGATGTCTGACGACAAGTCACTGCGCGTCTACGCACACCTAGCATAATCGCATCTTTCTAGATTGCAAGTGACTTTATTAAGGGTGCAAAATGAAACGATTTTTGATTCAGAGAATGACCGCTATATGTTGATTTCTTTAGGTTGGTCTAAAGAGCGGCGCGTTCATTATTGCGTTATGCATATTGATATTATTGATAGTCAGATATGGATTCAGGCAAATAATACCGACCGACTCATTGCTGAGGAATTAGTTGTGGCGGGAATTCCTCCAAAATCAATTGTCTTGGGGCTTCAACCGCCTGAAGTCAGAGTTTACACTGCTTATGGAGTGCCTCATTCTGAACAGGAGAAAGAATCATCATTGAAAATATGATGCGGCTTGCTGAGTTGAAGTGATATCTGACGAAAAGTCGGTGTGCAAGCTTCATTATACTTAAGGTAGGGTGGGCACTGCCCACCACAACTTTCTACACTTTAAATTTCTCTGCAATCCGCTTCATTGCTTCTTCCACATTTTCACGGCTGTTAAACGCGGAAATCCGGAAGTAACCTTCACCTGCAGCCCCAAAGCCTGAACCTGGTGTACCAACCACATTCACGGTGTTCAGCAGCTTATCAAAGAAATCCCAGCTAGATATATTATTCGGTGTTTTCACCCAAACGTAAGGTGCATTTACACCGCCATATACTTGCAAACCAGCCGCTGTCAGTCTCTCTCGGATAATTTTGGCATTCTCCATGTAGAAACTTACCAACGCTTTAGTTTGCGCTTGTCCTTCTGGTGAATAAACCGCTTCAGCGCCCCGTTGAATAATGTAGGATACGCCATTAAATTTGGTAGACTGGCGGCGGTTCCACAGCTTCCACAACTCGACATCGGAACCATCAGCAGCTTTCGCGGTCAGGGTTTTGGGAACCACCGTTAACGCACAACGGGTTCCGGTAAAGCCTGCATTCTTGGAAAACGAACGAAATTCGATCGCACAATCTCGCGCCCCTTCGATTTCATAAATTGAGTGGGGAAGGCTGGTGTCGGAAATAAAGGCTTCGTAAGCTGCATCAAAGAAGATTATTGAACCGTTGGCTTTGGCATAATCTACCCATGCTTTCAGGTGTTCTTTTGTTGCTGTTGCACCTGTGGGGTTATTCGGAAAGCAGAGATAAATTAAATCGACTTTCTGCGAGGGAATCTCTGCAGTGAAGTTATTTTCAGCGGTAACTGGCAAATATACCAAGCCGTCAAATTCGCCTTTATCATTGGCAGGTCCCGTGTGTCCCGCCATGACGTTGGTGTCTACATACACCGGATACACTGGGTCTGTGACGGCAATCGTATTGTTATCGCCGAAAATATCCAGAATGTTGCCATTGTCACATTTAGAACCATCAGAAATGAAGATTTCCGAGGGGTCAACCTCGCAACCACGGGCTTTGAAGTCATAATATGCGATTTTTTCACGTAGCCAAGCATACCCTTGTTCGGGACCGTAGCCTTTGAAAGTAGCGCGATCGCCCATTTCTTCTGTTGCTTTAATCATCGCCGTCCGGCAAGCTTCCGGCAATGGTTCTGTGACATCTCCAATCCCCAACCGGATAATTTTCGCGTCTGGGTTTGCTTCAGCAAACGCATTCACCCGTCGGGCAATTTCCGGGAATAGATACCCAGCCTTCAGTTTGAGATAATTATCGTTAATCGTCGCCATGATTGCTCGCTCACTGCTACAATAGACAGTTTAGGGGAAAGCGTGGTGAGATTGAGCGGAAAAAGAGACAAGGGGCGACGGGTGTGGGAGACAAGGGGGACGACAAGAATCGCCAGCACGGCGCAGTCGGGTTTCCCGACCGCTTGCGACTGGCGTGGACAAGGAGACAAGGGGGACGACTTGGGGAGTTAGATTTTCATTCTTTAACGTCGCAGCTCCCTCAGAATCGATGTGCCCCCCGGGAGGGGGGTTGGGGGGATCTACAACGTCTGAAATATTGGAAATTCCTTTCCAACTCTACATCATTCATTTATCCAAGTTTAAAGCCCGGTCGTAGTGACCGGGCTTTTCATAAGAAACCACGGGTATAAATCCCCAAGGCAAGTCATAAGGAGTAGGCTATAAATAATCTTGATTATATATACCACAAGTTGGCGGCTTATTCCGGAAAATTAGAAATTTTTTTTGTTTTTTTTTCGCAGGCTTTTCTTGCTTCTGCCACGCCACATGCTTAAACGCTTAAAGGCGCGCAAAACGTGGCTTCTCTACCCTCTGCCCTGTTTCTTAAAACTAAATCCGAAATAACCGTCAGCAGTGGTGATGTATTAATTGAGTTTCTACTCGCGTCCAGTCACCCAAAGGAGGCTCCTTTATGGACGGTATTCTTATAACTATTTTGCTCTTAACTTATTTTGTCACTTTAGTCAAGAGGTTAAAACAAGTTCAGTTTCTCGCAGATGGCGATCGCGTAAATAATTTCTTGAGTAGCGAAAAGTAAACTACCCTTGCAAGCCAGAAGCATGATAAATTCCCACTTCTGTGCTGCTTAAGGGCTTCCCTGCCTTTAAAAGTGGCAGTTTTACTGTAAATTTCGCTCCCTTTCCAACGCCGGAACTCTCTGCATGAACGCTTCCCTTGTGCATTTCCACTAAATGACGCACGATCGCCAATCCCAATCCCAGTCCACCGTGGTTTCTAGTTATACTGCCATCAGCCTGACGAAAGCGATCGAAAACAAGGGGAAGAAAATCTGGGCTAATACCTATACCTGTATCGCTTACCTGAATTTGAACATAATTTCCTCCCAAGTCCCCATCAATAGCATATTTTGTTGCGGAACTGCTGTTAATCGCAGCAGTTTCCAATTTTGGGACTTCTCTGTATTTACCATTTCCCTGTGAAGTTCCGAGCATCTGATGTGGCTCGAATTTCTCTTCATCTTTGCTGATGCCTACAATTGATATTAAAACTTCTATGTGCCCGCCGGAAGGTGTAAATTTAATAGCATTGCTCAGTAAATTCCACAGGATTTGCTGTAAGCGATTGGCATCACCAAAGACGCAAAATTTTGGATTTTGGATTTTGGATTTTAGATTATCAAGCTGTTGGTTAGAATCTATAGATTCTGCATGCGATCGCTCTTCGTCCAATTCACAGTCTAAAACCGAAAATCTAAAATCAATTGATTTTGCCTCTGCTTCCAAACGTACGGTATCCATCGCTGCCGCAATTACAGATAATAAATTCACCGGGCAAAAGTTCAGATTTAATTTCCCACGTATAATTTGCGACACATCTAAAATATCGTTGATTAGTTGCGCCTGCAAAGAAGCATTGCGTTGAATTGTTTCCAAGCCGCGCTCAATGGTTTTTTCATCAAATTTTCGCTGCCGTAGCAGTTTTGCCCATCCCAGGATTGAGCTTAAAGGAGTGCGGAGTTCGTGGGAAAGGGTTGCTAAAAATTCATCTTTTAATCGATTTGCTGTTTCTGCTTCTTGTCGCGCTGTTTGCTCGCGGATTAACTGTATATGTTCTTCTTGGGCTTGTTTGCGCTCTGTAATATCTTCTAATGTACCGACATAACCGATAACTTCGCCTTTGTCCGAAAGCATCCCAGATGAACGCATATCAACCCAACGCTCAACTCCCTCGCTTGTGAAGATGCGAAACTCACCTTTATATTCTTGACCGGCGCTTGATGCATTATACCAATCGGCAATTACCCCTTCTCGGTCTTCTGGATGAATTTTTTGCGTCCAACCTTCGCCTAAGCTATCTTCCAGAGTAATACCATAAATAGCTTGGTAGCGCAAGTTGCTATACGTACATTTACCTTCCTTGTTTGTAAGAAAAATACCTACAGGCGAACAAGCACTTAAAGAGCGAAACATTTCTTCACGTTTTCTGAGTTCCGCATTCATTGCCTGAAGTTGTGCGGCTTGTCGCTTGACTTCGGCGGTTTTTTGGAACAAATCAACAAATGCCGCTACTTTGGATTTTAATATTTCTGGCTCAATGGGCTTGAAGAGATAGTCCACAGCGCCGACAGAATAACCTTTAAACACCATATTATCGCTGGTGCTAAATGCGGTGAGGAAAATAATTGGTGTATAACGCGACCTTTCGCGTTGTCGAATTAATTCCGCTGTCTCGAACCCGTCCATGTCTGGCATTTGTACATCTAGTAGAATGACCGCAAAATCCTGATTTAGCAAACATCTCAAAGCTTGTCCGCCGGATGTAGCCTTCACAAGATTTTGACCAAGGCTATCTAAAATCGCCTCTAACGCCAGCAAATTTTCTGGATGGTCATCTACTAATAAAACATTGACTTTCGGTTCAGATAGCATTTTGTCTCTATACTTTTAGGAATATTCCCACGCATGGTATAGTCTTTCTCTTGACTTTGACCCTTTTGGTTGCTTTTCATCCACTATCCTAAGTTAGAGATTTAGCTAGTGGATGTCAGTATGAAATCTACGTCAAAAGGTTGAGTCATCAATTCTACAAGCACTTGAAACAAGACGATAACTTGTTTACGCAGGATTAGCTTGACAAATTTTTACCAAAAAAGAAGTAATTTCTATCAGTGGTAGAATTTTGTCTGCAACACCAGCATTTATAGCAGCTTCTGGCATTATTTGACAAAAAGCTGATGATGGTTCCTCTACTATAGTTATACCGCCTCGCGCTTTGATTTTCGCCATTCCTTGGACACCATCATGATTGGCTCCTGTTAATAGCACGCCAATCAATTTTTCGGCGTAGGCGTCGGCTGCGGTTTCAAACAGCACATCAATTGACGGTCGAGCGTAGGTAACGGGAGCATCAGTAGATAAAGCAAAATAAGAATTTAGCACTGTTTCACCTCTAGCTTCCACCAGCAAATGGTAATCAGGAGGAGCTAAGTATACGTACCCCGGAAGAATTTCTTCTTTATCTTGCGGTTCTTTGACAATTAAATGAGTAAATTGTTGTAATAAAAAACTTAATGTATCATCAGAAGATTTGTGACGGTGTTGGGCGATCGCTATCGGGAGCGCAAAATTTTTTGGTAAACCCTTCAGCAAGGCTTGCAAGGCGTATAAGCCTCCCAAAGACGCTCCAATCGCTATTAATTTAAATGTCATCTTAAGGATGAAGTGTGAAGGATAAAGGATAAAGGATAAAATAAAGACCCAGCTATTATTTTAGCGATTAACCAATTTTACGATAAAGCTTCTCGTGACTTGCTAATGCTTCATAATTTTGTTCGTGGGGTGTAAACTTAATCGACTCTTGGCGTCCCAAACCCAAAATTCCAAACCTGACGAGGCTATCGTAAAACAGATTGTGAACTCTGTCTCTCAGAACGTTATCAAAGTATATTAAAACATTGCGGCACAAAATAACATTAAATTCGTTAAAGGAATTATCTGTAGCTAAATTATGCTGGGAGAATACAATTTTTTCTTGAAGAGAAGAGGAGAAAATTGCACTATCGTATGCTGCTGTATAGTATTCCGAAAAAGAAAGTTTCCCACCTGCTTGTAAATAGTTTTGGGTATATTCTTGCATTAATTTCAGGGAAAAGATTCCGGCTTTAGCTTTTCGCAATACCATTTGATTGATATCAGTAGCGTATAACAGACAACGGTGATAAAGTCCCTCTTCTTTTAACAAAATTGCCATAGAATAAACTTCTTCGCCAGTAGAACATCCGGCATGCCAAATACGAATAAAAGGATAAGTTCGTAATATTGGTACGACTTTATTTCTAAATGCCAGAAAAAAATCTGGATTGCGAAACATGGCGGTGACGTTTACTGAAAGATTAAGCAAAAATCGTTCCATACATTCCGGGTCATGAAGAACTTTTTCTTGCAATCCAGATACAGTCTTTAAATTTTCTTCATGAATTAATTTCCAGATGCGGCGTTTGAGAGAAGCAGGGGCATAATTTCTAAAATCAAACCCGTAATAACGAAATATTCCTTCTAATAGTAATTGGATTTCGATGTCTTCAAGTTTATGGTTCATGGTTCAGGGTTCATGGTTCATGGTGAACAATGAACCATTAACCCTATTTATATAACCAAACCCGCAACAATGAAAGTAACTGTTCTGTATCTACAGGTTTTGTGATATAATCTGACGCGCCGGCTTCGATACATTTTTCGCGATCGCCTTGCATGGCTTTGGCGGTAAGTGCAATTATCGGC
Source organism: Heteroscytonema crispum UTEX LB 1556 (assembly GCA_044006015.1). Classification (GTDB taxonomy): domain Bacteria; phylum Cyanobacteriota; class Cyanobacteriia; order Cyanobacteriales; family Nostocaceae; genus Heteroscytonema; species Heteroscytonema crispum. The sequence continues at coordinate 292,880 of JBIPDF010000009.1, read as the reverse complement.
AGGTTTTTAAATTGATTGTTCTGCCGAATCAAGCGTGTTGTTTGATAACCATCCATTTCTGGCATCATCACATCCATTAACACCAAATTGATATCTGGATTGTTTTGCAAAACTTCAATGCCATCCCTACCATTTTCAGCATATAAAAGCTGCATTTGATAACGCTCTAACAAACTGGTAATGGCGAAGATATTACGCATATCATCATCGACAATCAAAACTTTTTTACCCGCCAGTATGGAGTCTGAGGAATGCAGTTGTTCCAGCATTAATCGCTTGGGTGCAGGTAAATTCGCTTGAATTCGATGCAAAAACAAAGCTGTTTCATCTAGAAGACGTTCGGGCGATCGGACATCTTTGATAATTATTGTTTCTGCCATGCGCCGCAGTTGCGTTTCTTCCGCCCGAGTTAGTTCCTTTGCAGTGTAGACAATGATGGGTAGTGTTTCACCATTGGGCAATTGCTTGATTTGTTCGATTAGTTCAAATCCCGTCATATCAGGTAGTCCCAAATCGAGAATTACGCAATCATAATGATGCGATCGAATGGCTTCTAACGCTTGTGTTGCAGTTCCAATGGCGGTTGTAGTCACATCTTTGTTGCCAATCAATTCACCAATACTGAGGCGTTGATTTTCGTCGTCTTCTACTACTAGCAGATTTTTGACATTACGTTCAACAAAACCTTTAATTTTAGTTAACGCTTGAGATATTTCTTCACTGGGAACAGGCTTTTGTAAATAAGCGATCGCTCCTTGTTGCAAACTGCGTTGTTTGCCTTCTTCTACTGTCATGATATGCACGGGAATATGTCGGGTATTTGGATCGTGTTTCAAGCGATCCAGCACCGTCCAACCATCCATTCCCGGCAATCGAATATCCAATAAAATCGCTGAAGGCAGAAATTTTTGTGCTAGGGCCAAACCCGTATTGCCATTAGTAGCAACGATACATTTAAAGTTTTCCTGTTGCGCCATATCTAACAGGATACGCACAAAATTAATGTCATCTTCCACAATTAAAAGGACGCGATCGCCCTCTTGAATATTGTCTCTATCATCACTAATGAGTGCTTGATGCTTCGGCTGAAGTTCTGAGTTTTGAGTGCTAAGTTCTAAATTCCGAGTTTCAAGTAAAAATTCTCCTTCTCCCCCTTCTCCCCCCACACCCCACAGCCGTCCCCCTTCTCCCCCTCGTCCCCCTCGTCCCCCTCGTCCCCCTTGTCTCTCTTCCTGCGGTAGATAAAGTGTAAACGTGCTACCCTGACCTGGGCGACTGAAAATTTTAATTTCTCCACCAAATAAACGGGTGATTTCGCGGCTAATTGACAAGCCCAATCCTGTACCGCCATATTTGCGACTGGTAGTGCCATCAGCTTGTTGAAATGCCTCAAAAATGATTTTCTGCTTTTCAGGAGGAATGCCAATACCTGTATCGCTAACTGAGAAGGCAATTACACTTTGGGCGCGATTCAAATTTTCTTGGTCTTTACTCCACCCCTGCTTTGCCACTTCAATCCGCAAGCGGACTTCTCCCTTTTCTGTAAATTTAAAAGCGTTAGAAAGTAAATTTTTCAACACTTGTTGCAACCGTTTAGCATCGGTACAAATCGATTCTGGTAATTCCGGTGTCAATTCAATAATGAAATTTAATGCTTTTTCCCGAGCAATTTGCCTAAAAGTACTTTCAATAAAGCCGCGCAAGTCTGTTAACTGCAACTGATTCATGTCAATTGACATAGTTCCAGATTCGATTTTTGCTAAATCCAAAATGTCGTTAATCAACCCCAAAAGGTCGTTACCTGAGGAGTAAATTGTGCGGCTATATTCGACTTGTTTGTTAGTTAAATTGCCCTCACTGTTATCTGATAGCAACCTCGCCAAAATTAACAAACTGTTTAGCGGTGTCCGCAATTCGTGAGACATATTAGCCAGAAATTCCGACTTGTATTTTGAAGAAAGTGCTAATTGCTCTGCCTTTTCTTCCAAAGCCAATCTTGATTGTTCAATTTCTAAATTCTTGCGCTCTACTTCTTTCTTTTGCAAAGCTAATAACTCTGCTTTTTCTTCTAATTCAGCGTTTAGCTGTTCCAATTCGGCATTAGAATTTTGCAAATCATGCTGCTGCTGTCTCAAAAGTTCTTCCGATGCTTGCAACGTCTGAGCTTGTTGTTCCAATTGCTCATTACTTTGCTTGAGTTCTTCTTGCTGAATTTGCAATTGTTGCGCCAAAGTTTGGGATTGTTGAAGCAGTTGTTGAGTGCGAATATCGGATGAAATTGTGTTTAATACCACGCCAATAGTTTCAGTGAATTGATCCAAAAATGTTAAATGCACTTCACTAAAGCGCTGAAAAGATGCTAACTCAATCACTGCTATAACCTGACTTTCAAACAGCACAGGTAACACAATAATATTCAACGGCTTGGCTTCCCCCAAACCAGAACTGATGCGGATATAATCGCTCGGTACATCTGTAAGTATAATTTTTTCTTTTTCTAGGGCGGACTGTCCTACCAGCCCTTCTCCCAAGCGGAATTCGTTGGACAGGTGCTTGCGTTCTTGGTAAGCATAGCTACTCAGAAGTTTTAATATTGGCTGCTCGTCAACAGAGTCCATTATGTAGAAAACCCCTTGTTGTGCGCCAACCAAAGGAGCAAGTTCGCTAAGAATTATTCTAGAGACTTTTTCCAGGCTTCTTTGACCTTGCAGCATCTGAGATAATGTAGCTAGGTTGGATTTTAACCAGTTTTGTTCGTTATTTCTAATAGTTGTTTCGCGCAAATTGACAACCATCTCGTTAAACGCCCGCGCCAGCACCCCAATTTCATCCCCTCGCTTGTTGTCAGCAGATACGTTCACCGATAAGTCTCCCATTGTCAACTTTTCGGTTACCTTGGAGATTTCTTCGAGAGGTTTAGAAATATTTCTGGTGAGATAAATGGCAATTAAAGTTAAGAGTAGAAAAGTTAGAGGAATGCCAAAGATGATAGTATTAAGTGCTTGCTGAGTAGCTAATTGAGTCTGCCTTGAGCGCTGTTGCAATAATTGACGTTCTTCGTTTTCCATTTCTGCGACGATACGACGGATGTCATTCATCAAATCTTTTCCTCGATCCGTCAATATAACTTTCCTTGCAGCATCAAATCCTTGATTGTCACGCAATGAAATGGCATTTTTCATTACGTCTAATCTTTGGTAAATTGTCGGCTCTAAAGTTGAGATTCTAATCTGTTGATTGGGGTTATCTGATGTTAATGTTCGGAGTTTTTTGAGATTTTTTTCAATTTGAAGAGACGCATCATTAAACGGTTCTAAATAACGTTTTTCTCCGGTGATTAAGTAACCGCGTTGCCCTGTTTCTGCATCTTTAATCTGAGATATTAAATCACCCAACTGATCGAGTACTTCATAAGTGTGGTTTTGCCAGCGAGAATTTTCAATGAGGTCGCTTGTGGTTCGGTATGAAATTATGCCCAAAGCAGCCAACATTGATAACCCAAATGCAAAACTTACGCCTATCTTGACACTAATTTTTAACTTCCCGAGCATTTCTAATTAATTTAATGTAAATACAACTTATAGTGCTATGGTAGAGGATAAGAGTAAATTTTACCCTTCTACCCTTTTACCCTTTTTCCGCAAGCAAACACAGCTAATTGATAGTTAACTGTGTATAGCAATCCGCGGATCATCCATGAAAATTTAGAAACCCGGTAACTCCTGCGAAACCGGGTTTCTGGACACCGTGAACTTTCACCCTCTGATATGGGATTGCTATAGCAGATAACTAATAAAATATATTGAATTAAAAAAATTCTGTCCAATATAAATGCAGAAATCTATCTCATGGATTATAACTATTGGTATAGCTAAGATTACTACTAGGAGGATACAGCCTCACCTCTGTACTTGCCAAGCTGCGAGTCTTGTATATCTGTTTGAACGATGAGAACGATTTCCTCCAGGATAGCTTCGCTTCACGCTTTCACTGCAAACAACAATAAATTATATTATTAACTAACCGTAACTCTACAAGATTTATCTTTTTTTAAAGATTAAATTAACTAAGAACTACCCATACTCTTTCGCACATGTAAAAGAGTTATACCTTTTTTTTTGACATACTTGATTACAAATCTGTGCCCAATTTCTGCATAGTTTTCAACATTTGTTGTGCTTGATTTTCATCCCCCAGAGTTTTGTAAATTTTATAAGCCAGACGATAATGAAAAATAGCTTCAGAAGGAATGTTTAACCTGTGAAAAACTGCACCAAGGGCAAGAGCAACTTTCGCTTCTTCAGAAGTAATTTTTAACTCTTGCGCTAAAGACAAGGCAGATTCAAAACATTCCCGTGCTTGAGAATATTTCTGTTCGCGATAATATATACCACCAATGCTAAAAAGCAACTGTTGCTGGCTTTGTTTGGCTCCAATATCCTGCAAAATTGCTAAAGATTGTTTGTAATATGCCAAAGTTTGATCGGTTTTTCCTTGGCTTTGGTATATACTTGCAATTCTAGATAATGCCGCCGCCTCTCCAAATTTATTGCCAATTTCAACACTGATGTTTAAAGATTCTCGGTTACATGCAATTGCTTGCTCAAGTTGATTTGTTTGACTGCACACATCACTTAAGCCTTGCAAAATCGCACTGCGGACTCTTTTTTCACCAATTTCATCAGAAATTTTTAAAGCTGCTTTCAAAAATTCCGTTGCTTTCTTATACAAACTAAGCCCTTTATATGCATGCCCGAGACTGTTAAGACTTATCATCAAAAGGTTTTTATTATCAAGGTCTTTGGCAATTGAGAGTGATTGATTGCAAAATTCGATTGCCTTTTGCCACTGCTGTAATTGCAGATAAACACTACCAAGGTTTGCTAAAGAGTCTCCTGTAGCTTTCATATCTCTCATTTCACGAGCAATTAACAAAGCTTTTCGCTCGTAAGCAAGTGATGCGTTATAGTCTCCGATAAATTGGTAAACATTTCCTAGCGAACCCAAAGCACTTTTCTGCCAACTGCGCTCATTCATTTCGCAACTGATGGCGAGTTGATTTTGAAAGCATTCAATAGCTTTTTGATAATGCCCTAAATTTTGATAATTAGTTCCTTGTCCCCAAATTCCGGCAATTTGTAATACCCTATTGCCAGTTTCTAGAGTAATTTCCACCAATTGTACAAAATATTTGATTGATTCATGAAATTGACTCAACTGACGGTAACAATTACCTAGATTATACAGGGCAACTTCTTGCCAATCTTTAGCATCAATCTTTTGAGATAGAGTCAGAAGCCGCTTGTGGAATTCCAGCGCTTGTGGTAAATGAAAAAATTTTTCATTAATCGTAGCTAATTGACTTAGACAAGCCATCTCCTGCTGCCTGTCTTGATTATGACGGCTGATGGACAACATTTCTAAGTAGTAGGCAAGTCTCCTGCGGAGGAACTTTGCTGACCCTTGTTCTACTTTTTCGTTCATCTGTTGATATATGTATAATGTTTGACTTTCTTCCAAGAAAACTGCATCACTATGTAACTAATAATTATTACAGGAATACGTGGCAGTTTACCACTTGGGGATCGCGTTTTTTTTGCGATCGCGATTCCGCAGCGATCCTAATATTTAATATTTCTCCAAAGGTGGAGGGCAATCGACGAAAGCAATGCATGCGGAATTTGGGAAAAGATAGGAATATTTACACAAAATTACGATTTTCAGCGTTAAAGTCTCCGGCTAGCGTTTCCCCATCTCCCCTATCTTCTTCTCCTACCTGCGTAGCTATCATAGTTTCTCTTTTTTAGAAGAATTGAGGGGGTGTCTCCCCTCATCAAAAAAGTGGGATTTTGACCCCCTTCTCTATGAGGCTAGAAACACAATACTATATTATATTTTATAAATAAAGAAAGTCTACCTATTGGGAAAGTTTGTGCGAGAGGTTTATTTACATCCAGAGCTAAACAATCCGGCAATTATGCAGTTACAATTTGCAGCCAGTGGTATGGGGAATGCATGCGATCGCAAGCATTACTTGGTTTCTAAATATGCTGCTAATTTAGTAAAATTACTAACCCGAAAGTCAGGTAAATGCATTCTATATTTAACAAGTGCCTAGGTTTAAAAAAATTCGCCAATTTTCAGTATGGTAGCAATAAGAGTTATCAAAGACACTGGCACAATTCAGTAAGCAAATCAACTTAAATATTAAGATTTGTGGTTTGGGCATGGGGAGTCAGCTGCATGGTTGGGCATTTATTAAGATATTATATCTATTTAGATATTGCACCGTTCGCAATAGCCCTCGTAGGGTGTTTTAGCCGAGAGTACGGTACCGAACTCAATCGCTAACATCTGTTAAAACTCACTACTATTGCACGATTTGACCTATGCATTCGCGCCCACCAAATAAATTACCCTGCGGGAAGCCCCCTACGGGGTCTACGGGCGATGAATGCTGAAGTATGCGATTATACTGAATAAATTCAAATGCTGCAAGATATATAGCAATCCTATCTGATAGGTGAAAATTAAAAGCCAGAGAAACCCGGTTTTTCCAAAAAACCGGGTTTCTAGTTTCTCACGAATGATGCAAAGGACTGCTATAGCAGTCCGCGCAGCGAAGAGCGTGAAAATCTCTGTTTATTGTCTGTGCGTCGCGCCAGGAAAGCACACTCCGGGGAACCCCCAAGGCGGGCACAGGCTTCGGGCGTGCGGGCGTGCGGTAGCCTGAGGCGCTGCGCGTCTACATTCAAAAAAATTAATTTTCACTCTTGCAGATAGGAATGCTATATCAATTAAAATAAGCTGAAATTCTTGGTTTTCAGTCAGTTTCAACTGACTTCAGCTTGAGGGCCCGAATTTTAATTCCGGGCTGAAGTCAGTGACACTCCACCCTACAATTAACCATTAACCATTAACCACTAACCATTAACCCCAGAGGGGTTCACCATCGCCGGCACGAGGGAAAACGCCACTGCGACCCTTGGGGAGACCTCAAGACCGCAGTGGCTCCCCTACCAAGGGCGCGAAGCTCACCGGGGGGAATCTTCCCGACTGCAGACTTCGCGCCCCTTCACCATCAACCATTAACCACTAACCATTAACCATTAACCATTAACCAATTTATTATTTCTAAATTTTGAGTCCCATAATTATTAAGTCGCGTTCAACGCCGTCAAGTTCTGCGACTTTTGGTAAATGTCCCCAAGATTGAAAGCCGAAATTTTCAAACAGTTTTAAACTAGGTTCATTGTGAGCAAAAATAAAGCTGATGAGAGTTTTTAAACCTAAATTAGGACTTTGGTGAATTGCTTGTTCTAGAAGCTGTTTTCCCAAACCACGTCGATGATAGTTTGGGGCAATATAAATACTAATTTCGGCAGTTTTATGGTAGGCTGGTCGTCCATAAAAAGATTGGAAACTGAGCCACCCAGCAACTACACCGTCTACTTCGATTACCCACAGCGGGAATTTTGCAGGCGATCGCCCGCGAAACCAAGCAAGACGGCTTTCGACTAAAACTGGCTCTAAATCAGCAGTTGCCATGCGGCTAGGAATTGCGGCATTGTAAATTGCCACAATTGCTGGCAAATCAGTTTCAGTAGCATGGCGGATAGTCATTGCAGCCGTCTGGGAGTAAATATTGAGAAGATTTTAAAAAATCATTCAAAAATCATACAGCCTTGGCAGTAGTAATTCTATAGCTTCTACCGTAGTTGTCACAGGTGTTTTGTAAAAACTTGGTAATGAGACCTAACTCCCCAGTTGATGAACACGGATAAATCAGCTCTTGATTGCAAGCTTACGCATGGATGCTAGAACTAATTACAGGCTAATGGCTGCGTCTAAACGAGTCTGCAATGCCTTTTGATATTCCTTAACTGCTTCAACATAGATCTCAAGGGCGTCTATATCCTCCTGCGAAGACTCGTGAAAATGAGCGGAACCCGGTTTCTGGACAGCGTGAATTTTCACGCTCGGATATAGGATTGCTATATGTTATGAATTTTTAACTTACTTCCAACCCTTAATTCCTAAATTGATTCCTAATATCAAGTCCCTTCGCCTACCCGTAGTTAAAGAAAATAATCATAACTATTCATTCCGGACTCATCCTCTAGAAATAGATGATGTTCCAAGGTGGTGAAGCATAAACATTTTTTGATAGAAATCTGTTTATGTATAATCTGGACTTGTATTTTTTTCGCATACTCAAGAAAATTGAATTGTCACTTAAATCCCTCGGAATACTGATAGTTTGGCTCTCTAGTTAAAGCTCCGGAATGATAGGGTTTTCAGCCCCTAGACAGAGAACAAATAGAGATAAGCTGGATACCGTTTAAGAAAGTAATAACTTAATAGATTAAATTCTCATGTCAAGTAATATTATTCCAGATAATGAGTTACAAAATAACAAGAGTAACAATGACTCTTTGGAAATTGCTACTTTTATAAGTCAATTAAAGAATGGTATCTGGCTAGTTGGCATTCCAGCTTGGATTTTTGGAATAACTGATAGAACTCTTACGGCATATGCTGATAGCTATTTATCTACTATCGAATTTGTAAATTTACTGACAACCTGTTTCTTCTTTTTGAGTTGGCTGTATTTGAAACCAGAGCCAAACGTGAATGGTGAGGGTGTAGATGCAACAACTCAAAGCTCTCAAAATGAAGGATTTGTATGTCAAACTCGAACTAGAAAGTTTGAGTTAAAAAAGCGACATATGATAAGTCAGGAATATATTTTACCTTTTCCTTATGTCTGCCAAATCTATCATTTGTTGAGCTTAAAACATTTGGAAACGATTCACAAGTTTAGCCTGAATAACTTGAAAATTCTGAATGTGAGTCATATCCAACCCACGCCTATTGGTGGAATTATCAAATTTGAAACAATTTTAGATTCTCCATTCAATCCTCTAAGAATTTGGAGACAGCCGATTGTAGAAGTAGATTTAATCTTGCACAATCCTTATACTGTTGAACTGAGCATTCCAGTTTACAATGACAAAAAAATAACTGTTATCTTTAATGCCTTGCCATTAAGGGACACAGAGCATAAATTCTTTATAGATATTTACAGTGACTTAAAGTGGCCCAAACCAATTTTACAAATCCTGTTACATTTCGCCTCTTGTTTGACATTATTTGAAGATTTGCCCTATTTACGTAAGTTAGCTGAGGTAAATATCGAGCGTTTATTCCAGGTTAGTAGGGCTTCAAATCATGAGACTATGTGGCTGTTTCAAAGATTTGTTGAGTTGTATGGTTCTAGGTTTGACACTCTGAAAATGATTGAAGGGAGTTATTAAATAGGAGTTAGGAGTCTTGAGTTAGGAGTTACTCCTAACTCAAGACTTTTTTTTACGCTCTTGCTAGTAAGGGTGCAGCGGCTAGTAGGGTTTTTGTGTAGGGGTGTTGCGGATTGGCGAAAATCTCTTTTGTCGGACCAAGTTCGACTATTTTGCCACCATTCATCACCGCTATGCGATCGCATAAAAATCTCGCTAGCCACAAGTCATGGGTGATAAACAAATACGTTAACTCAAATTCTTCTTTTAACGCCAGCATCAAATCCAGTACTTGCGCCTGTACGCTAGCATCTAACATACTTACGGGTTCGTCGCAAATCACTAGTTTGGGACGGGTTATCAATGCACGCGCGATCGCTACTCGTTGCTGCTGTCCCCCTGATAAGTCGGAAGGATAACGCTGATAATACACTTCTTCTGGGGTTAAACCCACTTTTTTCAGCATTAATAACACTTGTTCTTTTGCTTTGGCTGTATCGGCTAAATTGTGAATTAATAAGGGGTCGCCGATACTTTGTCCCACAGTCATTGCAGGGTTGAGACAAGCATGGGGATCTTGAAACACCATTTGCATTTGTCGCCGTGAGGAACGAATTTCTTGACGCGATAAAGTTGTTAATTCTTGTCCTAAAAATTCAACTTTACCATCGGTAGGACGAATTAGTTGCAATATTGTCCGCGATAGTGTACTTTTGCCGCAACCAGATTCCCCAACTAATCCCAGAATTTCTCCTGGATACAATTCTAAATTAATTCCATCTACCGCTTTAATTGTTTGACCTTGCCCTTTAAATATTCGTTCGATAAAATTAGGTTCTATGGTATAATGCTGCTTTAAATCGACAACACGTAAAATCGGGGATTGGGAATTAGTAATCGGTAATTGATTGCGATCGCCACGGGCAGTTACCAATTCTCCCTGACCATCGACTGCTTGAATGTGCAAAGCTGCTTGTAAGAGCGATCGCGTATATTGATGCTGGGGTTTGCCAAACACAGATGCAGTAGAACCCATTTCCACCATTTCGCCGTTATACATCACGCCAATGCGATCGCAATATTCCGCCACCATTGCCAAATCGTGAGAAATCAACAACAATCCCATATTTTCCTGACTGCACAGCCGCGTTAATTCTCGTAAAATTTCGGCGGAGACGGTGACATCCAAGCTGGTGGTGGGTTCATCAGCCACGATGAACTTCGGGTTTAGCAACAAAGCTAAAGCGATCGCTACCCGTTGGCGCATTCCACCGCTAAACTCGTGAGGGAACTGATTCCAACGACTGGCAGGAATTTTAACCTTTTCTAAAGTAGCGATCGCTTTTTCCTTAGCTTCCCGCGTTGATAACTGCGGTAAATGAGCTTGCAGCGTTTCGATACAATGATTCCCAATAGTCATCAAAGGGTCAAGGCGTGTCATGGGATCTTGAAAAATCAGCGCCACCGCTTCTCCCCGAAATTGCCGCATTTGGCTTGGCGTCAAATCAAACACCGAACGCCCTTGCAACATCACCCGTCCTGAAATCTGACTTCCAGGGGGTAGCAAGCGCATTACAGCCCTTCCTAGAGTAGATTTACCGCAACCAGACTCACCCACCAATCCCATCCTTTCGCCTGGTTGCAGCGTGAAAGACACATTATCAACCGCCCATCTTGGTTCTGACCCGCTAGGATAAGGGTATGCGACTCGCAAATTTTCGATAGAAAATAAAGCTTCACTCATAGGATTTTGGATTTGAGATTTGAGATTTGGGATTGGAAAACATATACTGGGTAAGCGTTTCAGGTTTTCATCTGTTGCAATTATTTTTCGCTATTGGTATTATCTTTCAGCTACCTACCAGCCTTGATGTTTCAATTTTTAGATACTGTATCAGATTTACAGATTTTCGACTTGTCGCCAAAATAGCTGTTCATCACAAGCCATTGATGGCATCATGGGTGAACAAGTTATGAGTTATGAGTTATGAGTTTTTAACTCAAGACTCCTAACTCAAGACTCAAGACTCCTAACTCAAGACTCCTAACTCAAGACTCCTACTCTTGGGACTGTTTTGGTTGCAGTATGGCGTCACAATATTTCAAGAGAGTAGTTAGGCGCGTGCTAATAGTCTGAAGCCTTGCAGTCGCAGTAGACGCCTGTCTCGCCCCTTGGAAAAACATGACATCCATTTCCAACAAGCGCAGCTGTTTGCTGATCTCCGTCCGATAAGACTGTTCTCTTGACGCATTCGGACTATCTACGTCCTCATCCGCCAAAGGTGCAATCTGTTGTTGAAAAAATTGCTGTAAAGACACCGTACGCTGACGCAGCCCAGGTGCATCTAGTTGGTTAATAGTGGTATAGTCGCAAAATTGCTCTAGCAACTTTGCAAATGCTTGATATTTCTCGCGGTTTACAGACATCCAGTGCTTATTGAGATAGTATTAATGTCAAGAAATTTTTCTTATACAATAAACTTTTTTACTGTTTTTAGCATATCAAGCCTCACATCAACCTTGGAGGCTGTATTTGCCATCAATCGATATTCCGCATTATGATCCTTCACACCCGCACTGGATGACATCACACAGGCGATCGGGAAATCCTCCTCCCAAAGCGTTCCCCGTCCCGTGTTTGTCGTACTCAAAGCATCCTTTGGCAGCAATGCCGTCATTTATTATCTCTTAACACTTGGCAGGAACGCCAACCGTCCGGTGCCAAGCATCTCCCATTTCTTACCCAACTACCAAACTCTTAAGCATCTGCATTGTATGAGTGGCATACTTATCAATTCCCCAATTGAAATCGCTCTTCCGGATTGGCTGCAAAAATGTTTGAATGTGTCATCAGCAGCAACTGCTGAATTAGAAGATGACCGAAGGCAGAGTGATAGAGCTTTGATTTCTCGAGCATTTGAATTCGCTTATCAGCTACATCAAGGTCAATACCGCAAATCAGGAGAACCATATATTTGTCATCCTGTTGCTGTGGCTGGACTGCTACGGGATTTAGGGGGTAGCCCTGATATGATAGCAGCTGGATTTCTACATGATGTAGTTGAGGATACAGAAGTCACAATTGACGAAATAGAAGAACGTTTTGGACCAGAAGTGCGGCGCTTGGTAGAAGGTGTTACCAAGCTTTCTAAATTCAATTTCAAAAGTAAAACCGAAAGCCAAGCCGAAAATTTCCGCCGCATGTTTTTGGCAATGGCGCAAGATATTCGAGTAATTGTAGTCAAGTTAGCAGACCGTTTGCATAATATGCGAACTCTGCAATGTATGCCCGATGAAAAACGCCGCCGTATTGCCCAAGAAACGCGAGATATTTTTGCTCCTTTAGCCAATCGTTTGGGAATTTGGGAGATAAAATGGGAACTCGAAGATTTGGCGTTTAAGTATTTAGAACCAGAAGCTTTTCGTCAAATTCAAAAGTATGTCGCCGAAAAACGAACTGCACGGGAAGAGAGATTAGAGAAAGTTACAACCATTTTACGCTCTGGTTTGCAGCTAGCGGGAATTAAAGTTAGTGATATCAGCGGGCGCCCCAAACATCTCTATAGCATTTATCAAAAAATGCAGCGCCAAAACAAAGAGTTTCACGAAATTTACGATTTGGCGGCGCTGCGGATTATTGTTAATACCAATGAAGAATGCTATCGGGCTTTGGCTGTAGTTCATGATGCTTTTCGCCCGATCCCCGGTCGATTTAAAGACTACATCGGATTACCAAAAGCCAACCGTTACCAATCTTTGCATACTGGCGTGATTGGCATGAACGGTCGTCCTTTAGAAGTGCAAATTCGCACTTTGGAAATGCACCATGTCGCCGAGTACGGGATCGCAGCTCACTGGAAGTATAAAGAAACAGGGGGTTCTAACACCAGCCATTTAACAGCATCAGATGAAAAATTTACTTGGCTGCGACAATTGCTGGAATGGCAGAATGATTTAAAGGATGCTCAGGAATACTTAGAAAGCATCAAAGATAACCTATTTGAAGATGACGTTTATGTCTTCACCCCTAAGGGGGATTTAGTTTCTTTAAGTCCCGGTTCCACAACTATAGATTTTGCTTATCGGATTCATACAGAAGTGGGGAATCATTGTTGTGGGGCGAAAGTCAACGGGCGAATGGTTCCGCTGTCAACGCGATTGCAAAATGGTGATATTGTCGAGGTTATGACTCAAAAGAGCAGCCATCCGAGTTTGGATTGGTTGAACTTTATTAGAACATCGGCGGCGAAAAATCGGATTAAGCAGTGGTACAAGCGATCGCGTCGGGAAGAAAATGTTGCTCGCGGTCGGGAATTGTTAGAAAAGGAGTTGGGTAAAACTGGTTTTGAAAATCTGCTAAAGTCAGAACCGATGCACGCAGTGGCAGAAAAGTGCAATTACCACAGCGTTGAAGATTTGCTGGCAGCTTTGGGTTACGGCGAAATCACGCTGAACTTAGTGTTAAGTCGTTGGCGAGAAATAGTCAAAGCGCAACAGCCGATCGCCACAACTTTAGAAATTCCCGCAAATTTGGCAACAACTCCACCAAAAGCCTTGCGGGATGTAATTCCATTCACATCGCGTTCCAGCGACTCGCCAATATTGGGAGTAGAAGGGTTAGTGCATCACCTCGCCGGGTGTTGTACGCCGATTCCTGGAGAGGCGATTATCGGTGTAGTGACGCGAGGTCGGGGAATTTCCATCCATCGCCAAGGCTGTCATAATTTGGAGAATGTGGAATGCGATCGCTTAGTACCCGTCAGATGGAATCGATCGGCTGAATATCGCGGTCGTCCTTTGACTTACCCGGTAAATATCCAAATTGAAGCTTTGGATCGGGTGGGCGTATTAAAGGATATTTTATCTCGGTTAAGCGACCACGGGATCAACGTACATCACGCTCAAGTTAAAACAGCGATCGGTCAACCAGCCTTGATTGATTTGGGTGTGGAAATTAGCGATCGCGTTCAGTTAGAACAGGTGTTTACTCAAATTAAAAAAATGAGTGACATCATCAATATACGTCGCGTCGGTCAAATTGACGAATAGTTAGTAGGCGCGTGGTTAGTGGTTGGTGGTGAAGGGGCGCCCTTGGTAGGGTTTCCCGACCCAGGCGACTGGTTCTCCCGCTATCGTTGGTAGTTGATAGTTAATGGTTCGTGGTTAATGGTTTGTGGTTCATAGCTGTTTGTGGCTGTGAGCTATGAGCTATCAACTACGAGCTATAATGTGTATTTGGTGGAATAAAGTGTTGTGGCGATTGAGAGCGTAGATTGAGAGGGTAGGGTGCGCTAAGAGCGAGAGTACGGCACCGCTTGAAGTTATTAATAGTATTTAAATATCGCTTCATTACATAGCTTGTGGTTATAGAGTAGTGCTAAATCCCAAGTGAAAATTTAGAAACCCGGTTCCTTTAGGAGTTACCGGGTTTCTGGACAGGAGTGAATTTTCACGCTCTGATACGCGGATTGCTATAGAGTAGATAAACTCAAATATTACACCATTCTCAAAAAGTACCCTCACCCGCCCACCAAATAAATTTCGGGCTAATAGTTAAAGTCTACTGAAGTAGACTAAAATACTTCACCAGTGGTCTTGAGACGACTTGAGCTATTAGCCATAGGTTTCTAACCTATGGCGGTTGTTGGGATTGCTGCAAGACGTGAGTTAACTCAACACCTGCTTTCTTTGTGATTTTATCTATGTAGCTTTTGTAAAGACGCGAGGAACATCACGTCTTTATTTTTTGCATAATTGTAATCTTCCTGCCTATATTTTTATCCGTGGAATCGCTAGTATTAACTGGTAATTTTGTCATATTTTTACGTGCGATCGCTCATCTGATTTGTTGATGGGCGAGGCGAAATTAGTCATGTCCTAAAAGTATAAATATTGTATTAATAATGTCTAAATTTCTGATTAAACAATATCATGCAGAAGTAGAAAAAGTTATTCAATATGGCGGTTCCCGCAAAGAAACATCTATTCGATTTGCTTTTCAAAATTTACTCAATCAATATTGCCAAGCTAGAGAATTTCTACTTATTCCCGAACTAGACTATAAAACTCTAAACGGCAAAATTATCCGTCCAGATGGAACAGTTAAAGATGCATTGCGTTTAGATTGGGGTTACTGGGAAAGCAAAGATGAATACGACAATTTAGACAAAGAAATAGATAAAAAGTTAGAAAAAGGCTATCCAGATAGCAATATTCTGTTTGAAGATTCGCAAACAGCGGTTCTAATTCAGGGTAGAGATGAAACGATGCGCGTTCCGATGAAAGATGCTGACGCGCTAGATGAAATAATTACATATTTTATCAACTATGTTCGCCCTGAAGTTAAAGATTTTAGAGAAGCGATTGAAACATTTAAAGAAGACTTGCCGACTATTCTAAATGCTTTGCGGAGTTTAATTGATAATCAAACTGAAATTAATCTAGAGTTTCAAAAAGCAAGGTTTAAGTTTTGGGATATTTGCAAAGAATCAATTAATCCTGAAGTTACTTTGCTAGACGTTCGGGAAATGATGATTCAGCACATTTTGACTGAAGATATTTTTATCAATATATTTAATGAATCGCAGTTCCATAGAGAAAATAATATCGCTCGTGAATTACAAGGAGTAATCAACACATTCTTTACAGGTAGCATCAAAAGGAATACCCTCGGTACGATTGAACGTTACTATGGAGTGATTAAAAGAACTGCTGCTAATATCTACAATCATCATGAAAAGCAGAAGTTCTTAAAAGCGCTTTATGAGAACTTTTACAAAGCATATAACCCGAAAGCTGCTGATAGATTAGGTATTGTCTACACGCCGAATGAAATCGTGCGCTTCATGGTTGAAAGTGTAGATTATCTAGTTCATAAAAATTTTGGCAAACTTCTTGCTGATAAAAACGTAGAAATTTTAGACCCAGCTACCGGCACGGGTACTTTTATTACAGAATTAATTGATTATTTACCTAAAGATAGCCTGGAATATAAATATAAGCATGAAATTCATTGCAATGAAGTGGCGATATTGCCCTATTACATTGCTAATTTGAATATTGAATACACCTATAAACAAAAGATGGGTGTATATGAAGAATTTGAAAATATTTGTTTTGTCGATACACTTGAGCATACATCTTTTGATGGAAAGCAAATGAATTTGCTTTCGCTGAGTGTAGAAAATTCTGAAAGAATTAAACGCCAGAATGAAAGCACGATATCGGTAATTATTGGAAATCCACCATATAATGCTAAACAAGAAAACTACAGTGATAATAATGCAAATCGTGCCTATCCGGAAGTAGATAAGCGTATTAAGGAAACCTACACTAAGTATGGAACAGCACAGAATCAAATTGCGCTTTACGATATGTACGTGCGGTTTATGCGATGGACATCTGACCGTCTCAGTCAAAATGGTATTGTTGCATTAATTACTAATTCTTCGTTTATCGATAGCAAGACATTTGACGGATTTAGAAAAGTTGTCGCTGATGAATTTAGTGAAATTTATATTATTGATTTGGGTGGAAATATCCGAACAGGAGATAAGTCTGGCAGTATTTTCGGAATCAAGATTGGTACAGCTATCAGCTTTCTGGTAAAAAAGCAAGGTAAATCTAAAGTTCCTTGCCGAATTTTCTATACAAAACTTGAACAAGATTCAGCAGAAGCCAAGCTAAATTTCTTAAGTCAAATACGATTTGATGAAATTTTGTTTGAACACATTAATCCGGATGATAAAAGTAACTGGATTAATTTATCGGATAATGACTTTGATTCTCTTATTCCTGTTATCGGTAAAGATGTCAAAGCAGGAAAAGCAGAACAAGCAATATTTAAATTATTTTCTAGGGGTATATCAACTCAACGTGACGAATGGGTGTATGACTTCTCTAAGGCAGAATTAGAGAACCGTATGAAGTTTTTTGTAGATGCGTATGAGCGCAAACGCAGAACTTCTGAAGAATTAGGATTTGATATCAAGTGGGATAGAGAACTTAACAAATACTTAGAACGGGGTATCAGCAAAAAGTTTGATAAAGATTCGATAGTTCCAAGTATATATAGACCATTTACCAAAAAATATCTTTATTTTGATAAGCATTTTAATGGAATGACCTACCAATGGTTTGATATTTCTCATCAAAATGAATCACTCAATAAATATATAGCTTTTTCAGCTTTGGGAAACACAAAGCCATTTCATTGCTTAGGTAGCAATGAAATAATTGATTTACACTTAACAGGAGATTCGCAATGCCTTCCCCTCTACCGCTACGATAAAGACGGGAATCGCATCGACAACATCACAGACTGGGGATTACAACAACTCCAAAATTATTACAACGACTCCACAATTACCAAATTAGACATTTTTCACTACACCTACGCCGTCTTACATAATCCAACCTATCGACAAAAATACGAGCTAAATTTAAAACGAGAATTTCCCCGCTTACCCTTCTACAAAAACTTTCACCAATGGATTAACTGGGGTAAAAAATTGATGGATTTGCACATCAATTATGAAACCCTTACACCCTATCCTTTAAAACGAATTGATTTACCTTTGAGTGAAGATAACAAAAAAACACGCTCTTGCAAATTAAAAGCTGATAAAACAAAGGGAACGATAATCTTAGATGATGTCACCACCCTAGAAAATATACCCAAAATCGCTTGGGAATATCGCCTGGGCAACCGTTGTGCCTTAGAATGGATATTAGATCAATACAAAGAAAAGAAATCCAAAGACCCTACTATTGCAGCCAAATTCAACACCTACCGCTTTGCAGATTATAAAGAACAAGTGATAGATTTACTGCAAAGAGTTTGCACCGTTAGCGTAGAAACAATGCACATTCTTCAACAAATGCAAGAGTAAAACGTAACGAATACAATTCACATAAAATCAAATTTAAATATCCCCTTCTTAAAAGTCCGCGCTTTTTCTAAAGTCCGCGCAGGCGGACAAGAGTACGCGCAACGCCGCGACTTCAGTCGTCCGGCAGTGCGTGCCTACATTATCATTAAGGTGCGATCGAGTCGCGTTTTTTCGGAAACAGGCTAATCAATGTCCGTAAAGCTTGGTTAACGGCTTCCCCATCAGAAAAATATTCTCGCACATCTGGATCGAGCATCACTGCGCCATCTTCAAGAGTAAAGTGCTGTACAACCGTTGTACCATCAGCTTGATGAATGGTAACAGTATGTCCGCGTCGATAAGCTTGGTAATGCTTCCCACGTACACCACCTGTGAAATCATATTCTGGGAGTATATCATTATCTCCCATATCAGGCTGCTCAGAATTAACGTTGTTCATATACTTGACGTTCTGCTTTTGTAGCTTTGCGGCAACTGATAATGCGAATATTTGATTGACGTTCTGTGTAAACTACAACAAGTAACTGTCCATTTATAGAAAGACCAATATCAATGTATCGTTCTTCCTCAACTGAGTGTTCAGAGTCAGCGATAGTAATCGAAAAGGGGTCATTGAATACAGTTTTTGCCTCCTCAAACCTAATTCCATGCTTTCTAAGGTTTTCTTTGGCTTTTTCTTCATGCCATTCAAACCCTAACTCCACAGAATTACCTCTTCCGTGACGACTTCAACAAGCTCTCTGAAACATTGTACGTTTTTTAGAATGATTCAAGCTAGTATCGGCAGATATTAACAGGTAATAATGATGCCTTAAAATTAACGCATAAAAGACCTGATGCCAGCAATATGCAACAAATATTCCCCGGAGAAGTATTCGCCAACACTGTAGATTTTGACAACGGTATCCGCCAGCTATTACCCCGCTACGATGAAATGCTGGAAGTAATCACCCGTTGTCTACCTTCCACAAGCGATCGCATTTTAGAATTAGGCTGCGGTACGGGCGAACTCAGTCTTAAGATACTTGACAAATGTCCAAATGCTCAAATTATTGCCCTAGATTACTCCCCGCGAATGCTGGAATTTGCCCAAAGCAAAATCACAGCCGCTGGATATCAACAACGATGGAATGGGATAGAAGCTGATTTTGGCGATTGGGCAGATAATCCAGATAAATTGAGTATTGGTACAGAATTTGATGCTTGTGTGTCATCTTTGGCAATTCACCATCTCAGCGACGAAATAAAATTCAAGTTACTTCAGCGAATTCGTGAAAGCCTAATCCCCGGTGGATGTTTTTGGAACGCAGATCCCACCTTGCCAGAATCACCAACCTTAACAGAAATTTACAAAGCGGCGCGAGAGGAATGGGCAACCCAGCAGGGAAAAACCCTGACAGAAATTCGTGCTAAAGTTGGCACGAGCAGCACTTATGGTTACTCAAGTCAAGACCAACTTGCAACTTTAGATGCCCATTTGCAAATGCTAACAAAATCTGGGTTCGCAACAGTCGCAGTCCCTTGGAAATATTACGGTTTAGCAGTATTTGGCGGCTGGTAGTTGGTGGTGAAGGGGCGCGAAGTCTGCAGTCGGGAAGATTCCCCCCGGTGAGCTTCGCGCCCTTGGTAGGGGAGCCACTGCGGTCTTGGGGTCTGGCCAAGGGTCGCAGTGGCGTTTTCCCTCGTGCCGGCGATGGTGAACCCCTCCGGGGTTCGGCGCTGTTGGTGAAGGGGCGCCCTTGGTAGGGGAGCCACTGCGGTCTTGGGGTCTGGCCAAGGGTCGCAGTGGCGTTTTCCCGACCCAGGCGACTGGTTCTCCCGCTATCGTTGGTAGTTGATTGCTAATAATCACCTTATCCCCCTTATCTCCCTTGTCTCCCACACCCGTCGTCCCTTGTCCCCCTTGCCTCCCTTGTCTCCCCCTCTCCCCCTCTCCCCCTCTCCCCATCTCTTTTTTATATATGTGTAAATAGACACATTAAACCGTGCTATTTTCATCTGAAAGTTTTCAATAATAATTTATTGTTAAAAAACAGTAAGAAATAAAACAATCTTCCCTTGAGAAGAACTATTATGTAAAGCCGTTGGGTGTGCGATCCAACATTCCAATATAAAGATACCCTGTAAGGGTACTAGCTAACTCTCAACGGCTGACTAACAATACTGACTAGAAAATTGCCTTAATTCAGATAAACCAGGGACTCGCCGTTGGCATTAATTTTTCTGCTCCTTTAAACAGTGGAGTTAAAACCACTTTTTGCCATCATTTAGTTTAACAAGGAGAATATCTTGGATGGCTCGAAACAAAAAAAATTCATCTGGGTTTAATTGCGACCATTTACTAAGCGTTAGATGCCCTATCTGTTGTATTGTGCCGCCTCATATGCTAGAACATGTCGCGGTGAATGGTAACCCCTCGCAGCGGTCTTGGGCTTTTCATACCTTAAATATTTCGGCACAGCAGCGCGGGCGGCGGGATGTTGTAGGTAGTGTGTTTTTTGCACCTTCCCCTGGTGAAAAACGCCGCACTATTTTTGATGCGAAAAGTAGCGAACAACTTCCTGGTGTGCTGGTACGTGCTGAGGGCGATGCACCATCCAAAGACGAAGCGGTGAACGAAGCTTACGATGCTGCGGGTGCTACTTATGACTTGTATCATGAGGTGTTCGAGCGCAATTCTATTGATGACAAGGGTCTGCGTTTAGACTCCACCGTGCATTATGGTGTCAAGTATGACAACGCCTTTTGGAACGGCGACCAGATGGTCTATGGGGATGGCGACGGCGAACTTTTTCAACGCTTTACTAAGTCAATTGATGTCATTGGACATGAGTTAACTCATGGTGTAACTCAGTATGAAGCCGGTCTGACATATTTCGGCGAATCTGGGGCGTTGAATGAGTCGATGTCTGATGTCTTTGGTTCTCTGGTGAAACAGCGTGTCAAAAATCAGACTGCAGATCAGGCTGATTGGATTATCGGGGAGGGTTTATTTACACCAAAGGTTAAGGGTGTGGGTATCCGTTCGATGAAAGCGCCGGGAACTGCTTACGATGACCCCGTTTTGGGTAAAGACCCACAACCGGCACATTATAAAAACATCTACACTGGTTTTGAAGATAACGGTGGGGTGCATATTAACTCGGGTATTGCCAATCTTGCCTTTTATCTAACGGCGGTAGAAATTGGCGGGTATGCTTGGGAAAAAGCCGGAAAAATTTGGTATATAGCGTTACGCGATCGCCTGCGTTCTAAAACCAATTTTAAAGGCGCTGCCAATATACTGATCAAAGTTGCAGGAGAACTTTACGGCATTGATAGCAAGGAACAAAAAGCTGTACAAAACGCTTGGAAAAAGGTAGGAGTCATCTAGAGTTAGGAGTTTGGTAAGCTGGGAGATATATAATTTACCTCCCAGTCTTTTTATTTCTTGCAAAAGACATCACATAGGAGAGAATAAAATGCGGATATCGCTTGAACGTACCGGCGGCTTTGCTGGAATGACTAAATCCACAACTGTTGACACCGATACTCTCCCAGAAAATGAAGCCAGTCAACTGCCTCAGTTGCTAGAAGAAGCTGATTTATATAACTTACCTTCACAAATATCTTCTCGCAGTCCCCAAAGCGATCGCTTTCAATATAAATTAACTGTGGAAGACCACGGACAAAAACATACAATCACTGTGAGTGAGGCTGCACTCCCAGGAAAATTAAAAGCTCTGATCGAATGGGTTAACAATACGGCACAGAAAAAATAAAAGGGGAAGGTGGGGTCTCCTCTGGGGATAAGGGGCAGGGGGAAGGGGAAAAGGGGGAAAAGAAATATTTTTCCCTTTTTATTGTTTAGTTTTACACCAATTTGGAAAAATAATGCAACAAATGAATTGTTGAAATCACCCCAGCCCGGAGGATTTCACAATCCAAAATCTAAAATGGTATTACCTTTACAAAAGTTCCCAAGCTGTTCCTTTGTAGCCATATTGAAAAATTTCGGGATGTAGAATTTCTGCCAAAATTTCGACAGAATCTGCCAGTCGCGGTCCCGGACGGTTAAAGTAAGAATTGCCATCAGTAATATAAACTCTGCCAGTTTGGGTGGCGTGCAGTTTTTGCCACTCTGGACGTTGAGTTAATAACTGGGCTTCTTGCTGAGTGCGATTTAAATCAAAGCCGCAGGGCATAAAAACGATCGCATCTGGATTACTCTCAATGAGTGCTTCCCATTTCAGTTGAGGAGAAGGCTGACCGGTAACGCTAAATAGCGGCTTTCCTCCAGCCAGGTCAACTAATTCGGGAATCCAATTAGCGGCGACCATTAAAGGGTCAGTCCACTCGATGCAAGCGACCGAGGGAAGATGTTCTGTTAAAGAAAGTCCTTTGGTTTTGTGCGCCACAATTTTGACACGCGCTTCTAAATTTTCTAGTACTTTTGCTGAGTCTACCTCAAAGGTTCTGCCTACTTGCTCAATATCAGCCCAAACATCTTGGAGAAGGTTGGGTTGTAAAGAAATAATCTTGGGTGAGTTTTGGGTGAGGGTCGCAACAGCCTGTTCCACTTCTTTAAGACTAACCGCACAGATATCACACTGATCTTGCGTAAGAATGTGTGTAGGCTGTAGTTTTTCTAAAACATCTGTTTTGATTTGATAAATACTGAGTGCAGATTGCAACAAATTATTAACTTTATCGTGAATTTCGCCGCTAGTGGCGTTGGTATTCAGCCGTGCTTGGGTGCAAACCGGGCGATTTTGGATTTGGGGGGGGTAATCACATTCATGCGATCGCCCGACAATTGCATCAGTTAACCCCAGGGCCGCTAAAATCTCCGTTGCACTGGGAATCAAGGAAACAATTCTCACGCTGCTCTCTGTCATCGCTTCACCTCCGCAACAGCTGCCATTAACTCAATTGTTGCAGAATTAAGCTAATTGGGTATCTTTCTTCAGGAGAGTGCATGTGTGTCAGTAGGAAGAGAGGAGGGGGAGAGGGGAGTGGGAGAGGGGAGGGGGAGAGGGGGGCGACGGGTGTGGGGGACAAGGTGATTATTAGCAATCAACCACCAACCAACAGCGCCGAACCCAACGGGAGAACCAGTCGCCTGGGTCGGGAAAACGCCACTGCGACCCTTGGCCAGACCCCAAGACCGCAGTGGCTCCCCTACCAAGGGCGCCCCTTCACCATCAACCAACAGCGCCGAACTAATGACTAATGACTAATGACTAATGACTATCAACATTCTGCTGTTTTGTGAAAATTACAGAGAAGTTGGAGCCGCAACCGCAGCTGCTCTTAACTTGAAAAGCCATGCTGGCTTGGTGCAAGAAATGCTCTCAAATGTAGAAAGGAATGACTCTAGACTAATACCACAGTTTCGGTTGATTGAGGTTAAAGAATTTTTTGAAGCGATATCTATTTTACAAACTGAATCTATCGATGTAGTTATATTAGATTTATCCTTTAATAATAATGTTGATGATTTAGAAATAGTATATCGCATGCGATCGCTAGCTCCAAATGTGGCAATTGTGGTAATGGGTTTGGCACATGAGGTTTGCGGTTTGCAAGCGGTGAGTATGGGCGCACAAGAGTATTTAATCAAAAGTGAGACTACCCCGCAAATGTTGCAAAGGATGTTGCTATATGCAATTGAGCGACAGCGTTGTCAAACTAAGAAAGCTGTTGCTAAAGAAGATTTATCTACTCTATTTGACAGGGAAGAACGGTGGCGTTGTCTGTCTGAGGCAACTTTTGAAGGGATTATGATACATGATGGCGAAATTATTTTAAATGCCAATCATGCCCTGGCAAAAATGACTGGTTATGAAGTTGAGGAATTAATTGGCAAAAATGGCTTTGAGTTGGCAACGCCAGAATCACAAAATTTAATTAGAAAAAATATTCTTGACGGTTATGAAAAACCCTATGAAGCTGTTGTAGTTAAAAAAGACGGTTCTTTTTTGACTGTTGAACTTGAAGGTAAAATCATTTATTACCAGGGGCGAGAAATGCGGGTGGTAGCAGTAAGAGATATTACAGAACGCCAGCAGGCGGAAGAAGCTACGCAAATCAGGGAAAATTATTTGCACAAGCAAAGTCAAACACTGATGCAACTCGCAAAAAGCAAGATATTCCAGCAAGGCAATCTCAATGTGGCATTAAAGGAAATTACAGAAGCGGCAGCACGGACGCTCTCAGTCGAGCGAGTTAGTGTCTGGTTATACAATGAAGATTGCTCAAAAATTCAATGTCTTGATTTATATGATGCGATCGCTAATTCTCATAACTCTGGTACGGAATTGGCAAAAGCCGATTATCCTGCATATTTCCAGGCTTTAGAGGCAGAACGCAGCATTGCCGCCCATGATGCTTTAAATGACAGCAGAATCCAAGAATTATCTGAGTCTTACCTTGATGTGTTTGGCATCACATCGTTATTGGATGCAGCAATTTGGTTAGGGAGTCGTTTGGTGGGGGTAGTGTGTCACGAACAAATTGGCGGCGTTCGCCAGTGGACTTTGGCTGAACAGAATTTTGCTAGTTCAATTGCAGATTTCGTTGCTCTAGCAATCGAAGCAAAAGAGCGAAACGCCGCGCAGTCAGCACTGCAACAAAGCGAGGCGCAATTTAGAGCGATTTTCGAGCGTTCTTCTATCGGCATTGGACTTGCAGATATTAAAGGACGGATTGTAGATTTAAATCCGGCGTTGTGTCAAATGCTGGGATACAGCCGAGAAGAAGTATATGGCAAGCACTTTACAGATTACATTTCAAAAGAGGAACTGACGACAGATTTAAAGCTGTACCAACAGATGGTACAAGGAATTCCCACAGAAGGCGCACAGCGGCTTGCCCTTAGACATCGCTTGGAAACGGAAAAGCGCTTCCTGCATAAAAATGGTAAATTAGTGTGGACTCATCTATCGGTTTCTTTGATTGCAAACACAACAGATGAGACAGCGCTGGCAAGAGAAACCCTCCCGCAAGCGACTGCATTCTCCGAAGGAGTTATCGAAGGCTGCTCAAAGGGAGAGCCTCCATTTTTTCTTGCCATGATTGAGGATATTACTGAACGCAAGCAAACAGAAATGAAACTGCGTGCCAGTAAAGAAGC
Source organism: Heteroscytonema crispum UTEX LB 1556 (assembly GCA_044006015.1). Taxonomy (GTDB): domain Bacteria; phylum Cyanobacteriota; class Cyanobacteriia; order Cyanobacteriales; family Nostocaceae; genus Heteroscytonema; species Heteroscytonema crispum. Next base: position 267,579 of record JBIPDF010000009.1, on the reverse strand, counting down.
GACAGAAGCTGGCAGTAGGGCAAAAAGCGAATTTTTGGCAACCATGAGCCACGAACTGCGGACGCCTTTAAATGCAATTATGGGCTTGTCTCAGTTGCTACAACAAGAAATGGTTGGCTCTCTCAATGATAAGCAGAAAGAATATATAAATTGTATATATAGCAGTGGCGAACACTTGCTGGCACTAATTAACGATATCCTTGACTTGTCGAAGGTAGAAGCGGGTAAAGAGGAACTAACGCCCTCACCTATATCAGTGCAAGAGTTATGCCATTATGCAATATTAACAGTACGCGATCGCGCTCATCAAAAGGGATTGCAACTCATAACTGAAATTGACCCCCAAGTTGATATTTGCATTGCTGATGAACGGCGCATCAAGCAAATGCTGCTAAATTTACTCAGCAATGCCGTTAAATTTACTGCAACTGGTCAGGTGTCGCTGAAAGTCAAAAAAGTAGCGCAAGGTATTAATTTTACAGTGGAAGATACTGGTATTGGTATTGACCCAAATCAGTTTCAATTTTTGTTTGAACCATTTAAACAGCTTGACAGCAAGTTAAATCGCAAGTACGAAGGCACAGGTTTGGGTTTAGCCTTGACACGCAAATTAGCGCGGCTGCATGGTGGAGAGGTAACCGTAGAATCGACTTTGGGAGAAGGTACGCAATTCACTTTGTTTTTGCCAGATCAAACGCAACACAAAGCAGAAGAACACAGAGAAGTCCAAGAGTCGGTTTCCTCAGATTGGGACTTTGGAGAAAGCGTAGGAACACCAGAGAATGAACAATCTATTTCCTCAGCATCTGAGCCAGTTTCCCCTACAGCAAAACGAATTTTACTCGTAGAGGATGAGGAAAATACTGCCATTTTGTTGCAAGATTATTTACAAACTATAGGTTATCAAGTTGAACGCACGGGAGATGGTAACGGCTTTTTGGAAAGAGTGCGAAGCCAACAACCAAATTTAATTTTGTTAGATGTGCAATTAGTAGGAGACTTAACTGGGTGGGATTTGCTGAATATCTTGCGACAGCAGCCAGATTTGCAAGATTTGCCAGTAGTGATGATGACACCAATTGGAATGGTAGAAGAAAGCGATCGCATATCGCCAGCTGCTGCTAGTGACTATCTCCGCAAACCAATTGGTATCATTCAATTAGAGTCAATATTGATGCGATATCTCAGTTAATTAGTTAGGAGTTAGGAGGCGCCCAGCCGCCCAGTTATTAGACCCCTTGTCCCCCTCTCCCCCTCGCCCCTTATCCCCACAAGTAAGGGGGCCCCCCTTCCCCCTCTCCCCCTCTCCTCTCTCAGCACTGATAAATCCTGCCATGCTTTAACTACATTCCCTTGCATCAGGGCTGCAACTCCTGAAAGTGCTTTCAGTTCGGGGAAGTTGGGGTTTTTGACTAAACTCGGTTGCAGAGACTTTTGCGCGGCTCCTGGTTGAAAATTATACAATTGGACAAATGCCAAGTATGCCCAAGCGTAGGGATTTTCTGAGTCTAACTTAGTTACTAATTTTAAAGATGCGATCGCTCCCTCTATTCTCTGCTGTAACACGTTTGCTAAAGCCAAACCATATGCCCAATCACGATTTGGGGCATGCTGCAATCGATATGCCAAAGTTAACCGCGCCTGTTCCAAATAATCCTGTATTGGGTCGTATTGATTAATACGTCCAACTTCATCAAATACTGTTTCTAAAGCTTTTGTTCCCTTGGGTAAATTCGCTGCTAAAGTGCGTAATTGCGTTAGCAAATCTAACTCGGGTGCGGGTGTGGCGGCGGCTTGAGAATCGATTTGCAAGGTTACTTTTGGCACCGGGATAGCATAACTTTCTCCAGAAAATCTGTTGAGATAAATCGCCTCTAAGGTGTAAGTTCCTGGTACTGTATCAGCATTTGGTAGCATTGCCAACTTTTCTACTACCGAAAAATGCTGACTTTTGAGTGCTGATTTCTGGCTTGAACCGGGATGTAAAGCGCCCATACCAATGCCGTGGTCATGCAACCATATCGATTTTGGATTGCCAGTATTTCGCCAAGTTAACAATACCAAACCCTGACGCAATTCGTCCCAGGAGCCAGACCACTGATAGGTTACAGGTATCGGTTTTCCTGGAGGTGCTTTTTCTGGGGCTGTGACTTGCGACAAAGTTACACCCATAGGCGTCTCGCCAGTCTTACCCACAGGTTTGACTTCTATTGGTGGTAGCTTTTGATGATAAAGATTGAGAAGATTGCCATCGGGCAACTTCCAAGATTTGTTTAGTTGAAAATCGGGTGATGTTTCTATTGCCTGTACAATAGTAGCTTGGGGTTCTTGGATAGAGCCTTGATTGCCAGATTTGGTGAGGAACCAGGAAAGCGATCGCACATCTTGTTCTACAAACTTTTTCCTTGTTCCCACCTGACGTCCGTAAACTTGGAAATTTTGTAGCGCCCCGTAGTAATTAAAATTGTGTTGGTTAATGCCTGCAGTTGAAGGCAATACTCCGAGAGTCGAACGCAAATAAGGTTCTGTTTGGATAATTTGGGCAATAACTTGACGGTGGGGTAACTCTTGTCCCATATAAGGATAATGCTGGGCATTGGGACTTAAAATTAGCGTCATCCAACCGCCTAAAACACCTCCCACCCCAAACAGGTTAAGCAACATCAATATAATTGCTAAACCAAAAGTACCCCACCGAATGCGTTTTCCCCTCATACTGCGGGCACGCGTTAACCCATAAGCTAAAAATACTGATAGCACTGGTAAATAAGGCAACACATAGCGGTCATCTTTGTTCATATTCAGCGACGACAGCAAATAAGCACCCACCCAGAAGATTGCTAACCATTTCAAGGCGTATGAAGTCGGGAGAGGGGGAAGGGGGGGCCCCCAGGGAGTGGGGATAAGGAAAGAGGGGGAGATGGGGAGAGGGGGGGAATTTTCTTTGTCCCCACACCCGTCGCCCTTATCCCCTTGTCTCTTCCTCCTCCTCTCCCTGCGTCTCTCGACCTCCGCTTTTTGCGATAAGCGTCCCCAATAAATTAGCAAGCCAAATATCGGCACAAGTAACAAAGGCAAAGAAACTTGAAAAGGCAATTTATGCCAGTAATAAGTCCAAGCTTGCAGCGTGTTTAAGGGTGCATCGCCTTCAGCAATAGCAGAATCTATTGTCGCCCGCTTCCCTGAAGTTAGGATAATTAACCAATTAGTGCGGTACCAGGGACCAAACACCAACACCGACAAGCATAAAGCGCCAAACAACTGCGCCACACGTCCCCAACGCCGCTTCCATAACGCCCCAAACCCAACCCAAGCCATCGGCGTCAGCAGAAAAAACAACGCCGTCTGCTTCACTATCAACGCCAGTCCCAAGGATAAGCCAAAGGCTGCAGCCCAGAGGAGGGATGGGGGGCTAGGGGCCCCCACTCCGTGGGGTTGGGGGGAAATGGGGGGATGGGGAGATGGGGGGAGTGGGGGAGTGGGGGAAGAAGAAGACGTGAGAAATTCTCCTTGTCTCCCACACCCGTCGCCCCACACCCGTCGCCCCCCCCCCTCTCCCCCTCTCCCCCTCCTCTTACCCGCCAGACTGTGAGGCAAAAAAAACTAAATGTGACGACAGATGCTAGGGGATAATCTAAGAGAAAATCTAGACGCAATTGATAAAGGGCGGGCAAAATTTGACAGATTGCAGCTGCCCATAAACCTACAGACTCGTCAAACAGTACTTTGCCCAAGCCATAAACTGAACCGAGTAAAATTGCACTAAATAACAGCATCACCAGTGTGGCTTGATCTGGTCCGGTGCCAAAGATATTCTGTACTAAGGCTGTGACGATGTAGGTGAAGGGCGGTATTTTGGAAGATAGCAACCAAAAATTATGCCACCATTCGCTATTAAACCATTGGGGATTTTGCAAAGCTTGCTGGTAATTCAACGTGCCGGTTAGATAATCAGCTTGATCCCAAGCCGGGGTAGAATGGTCGAGGAAAAACCAAATGCGATCGCATATTGCCCCAAACAGCCAAAGTATTCCCAGAATGAGTAAATTCTTAAACTTATTTTTCTTGTATTTCGCGGTCACAAGTCGCTTCTCTCCAGGCGCGGAGTTAAAAGTTAGGAGTTAGGAGTTAGGAGTTATGAATGATGAATCATAAAAAAGTTTCAAAATTCATCATTTATAATTTCAAGTTGATATGTTAAGTCTAATTAATACTTATTGAGTTTCTAAAACTTTTATCATCTTGATATGGAGAATTCCTGCTTCTTCAAATCTTTCACCAACTTCTTGAAAACCCAAATTTTCATACATTTTTTTGACATACTCTTGAGCGTTAATTACAGCTTTGGGAATATTTTTCATAGCTATAATTTCTAAAGCTTTTTCCATCATTCTCTTACCAATACCTTGCCCTCTAGCTATCGGTAAAACAGCAAGCCTTTCTATTTTGGCAGTATTATCATCGAGATATCTAATTCTGGCAGTCGCTACAGCTTGTCCATCTAAATAAGCAATCAATTGCTCGGATATTTCATCTTTCCCATCAAAATCTAAAGCTGCATCTACCTTTTGTTCTTGCTGAAAAACTTCTCTTCTAATTGCTTGAATCGCCGGAAAATCCTTTGGGAAATTAGCAATTTTAATAACTAGATTACTCATCAAACTTTCTTCGCACTCTTTGTCTGCATGGTTAGTTAAGTTTTTAAAGGTGGAGAAGATTACTAATTATCAGCTTGGTCGCAGCCTAAACTCAATATTTTGCGATTCTACCATGACTTCATACAACCACAAATACTGAAAGCGCTGCTACACAAAGTTACAAATTTCTAGTAAGATTTTTTACAGTTGCAAAATAACTTATAAACAGTTTTTTTTAAGTAAAAATGCGGGTGCAGAATGGGAATTGAAAGCTGTACTCTGTACGATGCTGCCGTATTGAGTGCAAATAAATTTTTTCAGTCAGCGTTATTAATAGCTTAACGCAATTAAACATTTAGTAATATCAACTTCGGATAAATATTGATAATACATGTAGCTTGGGTGTAGTGTACCGCTGACGCGGAACCCGCAGGGTAGCGAAACCCAACATTAACGCGCTACCCATGTGTTGGGTCCACTACCCTACACCGAAGCCGCCTCCTTTGTCTACGTGACAACGCCACGAAAGCACACTCGCCGAAACCCGCTTTCTTCGCAGTGACTCCCCAACCTACAATTTATAACTACTTTCTTTAATTTCTTCTTCGCGCTCTTCGCTTCTTTGTGGTTCAATAAATAAGGTGGGCAATGCCCACCCTACAAACTTGACTTTATTGGGCACCTTCAATAGGTGCAAAACCTTGACGTTGAATATTCTCCGTCACAGTGCGCGGTTCTAGAAATTGTAACAAGTAATCTGGTCCACCAGCTTTAGAACCAACTCCAGAAAGTTTGAAACCACCAAAAGGTTGACGTGCAACTATCGCACCTGTAATAGTACGATTAATATACAAATTGCCGACTTCAAACTCTGACTGCGCTTGTTGAATGTGCGAAGGTGTTCTGGAATAAAGTCCGCCAGTTAAAGCGTAATTAGTACCATTCGCAACTTCCAACGCTTCTTGGAAATTTTTCACCCGAATTACCGCCACAACCGGACCAAAAATTTCTTGTTGGGCGATTATCCCATTCGCTGGTACTTCTGAAAAGATGACAGGACCGATAAAATAGCCGTTGTCTGGTGCTGACATTTCTAAAGCTACTTTTGCTTCCGCCTTGCCTTTTTCAATATACTCCCGAATGCGATCGCGTGCCGAAGCATCTATCACCGGTCCTACTTGAGTACCTGGTAACTCAGCTTCGCCAATATTCAACGATTTTGTCGCTTCTACAAACCGTTGCACAAAGGCATCATAAACCGATTCGAGAACAATCACCCGCGAACAAGCCGAACATTTTTGTCCGCTATAACCAAACGCCGACTGCACCGCCCCGACAACAGCTTGGTCTAAATCAGCACTTTCATCTACAATAATGCCATTCTTGCCGCCCATCTCGGCAATTACCCGTTTCATATGCCTTTGACCGGGTTTGAGAATCGCAGCTTCTGCGTAAATTCTACATCCTACCTCTTGTGAACCTGTAAAAGCAATTACATGGGTATCGGGATGATTTACCATGTAAGCGCCGACTTGGGAACCCTTACCGGGAACGTATTGAAAAACACCTTTAGGAATTCCAGCTTCAACCAAGATTTCTGCAAACTTCGCCGCAATTACCGAAGATGTTTCCGCAGGTTTGAGAAGAGTAGAATTCCCTGCAACTAAAGCTGCAACAGTCATACCCGCCGCAATAGCAAGGGGAAAATTCCAAGGCGAAATCACAACGGCAATTCCCCTCGGCTGGTAGATATAACGATTAGTTTCGCCAGCAACGTCGTAATTAACACCTTGTGCCAAGCGTTCCATTTCATCAGCGTAATAAATACAAAAATCTATCGCCTCAGAAACTTCCGCATCAGCTTCTCGCACAGGTTTACCGACTTCCAAAACTATCCAAGCAGAAAGTTCGGCGCGGCGTTTTTCCATCAACTCACCAGCTTTCCGCAAAACATCAGCGCGTTGTTTGACTGGAGTTTTGCGCCAAGCGGGAAACGCAGCTTTTGCAGCTTGCATTGCTTTTTCAGCTTGTTCAACGCCCAGAAGTCCAATTTTACCAATTATTTCGTTATATTTCGAGGGGTTGACAGAATCAACAAATTCTTGAGTTTGAACATACTCCCCATTTACCAAAGGTAAATAAGTTTTACCAAGTTGCTGGCGAACACTTTGGAAAGCCTTATCAGAAATTTTTCTTTCCTCCTCCCCAGCATAATCCGTATCAGCCACACCGGAGAAAGAGTTAGGAGTTAGGAGTGAGGAGTTAGGAGTTAAAGAAGTTTCCCCACACCCGTCCTCCTTGTCTCCTTGTCTCGGAATTGGAGGTGCAATTAATTCTTCAACGGGTCGATTTTCGAGATTTTGCCGCAAAAACGAACTATTTGCCGTATTTTCCAACAAACGGCGAATTAAATACGCCATTCCCGGCAATAATTCACCGTAGGGACAGTAAACTCTAACTCGATAACCCTTATCAACCAAACCTTTTGCGATTTTATCGCCCATCCCGTAAAGAACTTGCATTTCAAAGCAACGACGGGGGACATTTAAACTTTCAGCGATCGCTATAGCACGAGATTGCGATCGCACGTTATGACTACCAATGGCAGCATACACATATTGATAATTCTCTAGCAATAGTTGCGTTATCGTTTCAAAATTCGCATCTGTTGCCGCTTTATCGTTATAAACTGGTTGTTGCCAATGCTTTTGTGCAGCTTTGATAGTTTCCTGATCCCAATACGCGCCTTTCACCAAACGGATAGAAATCGGATAACCGCGCAATTTCGCCCATTCTATTAAATCTTTAGCATCTTGCTCGCTGTCACGCAGATATGCTTGCACTGTCATCCCAATATCTGTGCGTTGGCGAAATTCTTCTTCCATTAAGATTTTTTTCAAAATGGTGAAAGTGATATCTTTATATGCATACTGTTCCATATCAAAGTGAACAGCAGCACCCAACTCCTTAGCACGACGTAAAAGAATGCGGATGCGCGAGCTTACTTTTTCCTCACTACCTGTAGCATCTAACGGGTCAAATTGCGAATAAAACGCCGTTAACTTTACAGAAACCTGGACTTTGGGAAGTGGTACGCCATCAGCTTCATCAATAGCCGGTATTGTATTCCAACTTTTGGACGCTTCCGTTAATTGTTGCATCAAATCCAGATAGCGTTCTAAATAAGACTGCGCCTCAACTTCAGTAATAACAGCTTCACCCAATAAATCAATGGTGAAAGCCATTTTATCCTTACGCAGTCTTTCAACAGTCTTGATGACTTGTTTAATATTTTCCCCAGATATATACTTATGCGCCAGAGTCTCAACCGCTGTACCTACAGTTGTCGCCGCAACTTGTCCCGGCATAGAATCGGGGTTAGCAAAATTTAACATCCCCTTTAGGGCTGTCGGTAATTCTACAGACTCCGAACCTAAATATTCTTGTAAATGTGCGGCAACTTCTGCTTTACTGTGTAAAGCAGGTAAAGTATCTATAAAACGGAATAATTGCACCCGCAAACCAGGATTGCTCATCGCCCAAGCAAGTAATTTATCATCCCAACGCATTTGATCGCGTAGAGAAGCGAATATTGACCGATTCTCCTGAGTAGCAGCCAGAAGCTGTTTGGCGATTTCCTGGGTTTTCGCTTCGTAGGTGCTTTTTTGTACTTGTAATACCACTGACAACAAACTCCTGATTCAAAGCCAGACTTTTTGAATAAAGCCCGTGTCTTCTATTTTCGCTCGTGGATTGTGTGAATACCACATTTAGAGGTTATAGGATTTTGGATGAAAGGATTTTAGATTTTGGATTGTGAAACATATACTCAGGACAGAAGCAAAACATAACTACTGTAGCGATAATTCATGAATTATCAAAGGCTGAATTGAGGCAGTAGACAACAGTTGTGTAAATCCTAATACTGTATGAGCTTTTGTTGCTTTCCATCTGTCGCAATCATTTTTCGCTTTTGGTATTAGTGGTTAAATCCGGACGATCCCCCCTTCTCCCCCTTCCGGGGGTACTCGTTTATTCAAAGTCCCTCGGGAGAAGAGTTACTGCGCCCTTACGGGTTAAGAGGCTTGAAGCATGTGGCGTGGATAATGGTGGATCTTCGAGGGCTAAGGCGCATAACGAGTAGTTTAAAAACACGCCCTACGCCCTAGTGGTTAACCGTATTAGTTTTGATAAGTTGTGTCAGCCAAAAACCAGAAACCCGGTTTCGCAAAAGTTACCGGGTTTCTTTGTTTTTCATTTATGAGACAGGGGTTATTAAGTCAAGGGCTGACAAGATTTTTAACAATTTTCGGGATAGCTTCGCTAACGACATTTTCAGTAAAGACACTTAAAAAATAGCCAAAATATGCTATAAAGGCTACTTGATTTTGTGCGAAGAAAAACGGTGTACCTACAACATTTGTTCGCACTGCAGATGGAAAGAAGATAGCAATGATTCGCTGGGTTTCCGAAGACTACTTTTCTAAGGGGTTGTCTCCCTTGCGGCGTTGTCAAGATGTATCTCGGAGATTTCAGAAAAACTTAGACAACGGTACTTTGAAAACTATTGTGACTGGGACAATAAATGGATTACCAGTAGTCTGTGCTGCTATTAGCACAAATGACGCTTGTACAAGTAGTACTATGTTATTCACCCTCAAAGGCGGTGCTAATGCCAGACTTGCGGTGGTTTAGCAAATGGAGAAATTCAAAATCAAAGTAGCGATAATACTCAGATTTATGTTTTTTTTGATACTTATTTCAATAGCGTGCCAGCGGAGTGAATAAAGTAAGATTTAGAACCAGACCTAGTTTTACGTCGATCCAAGAAACCGGGTTTCTCCTGGACTAAGTGTTGAAATCTCTGATACTCCACCTCAAGAAACCCGGTTTCTAACGTTAGTCCAACGCACGCAACCCACCAAGACGCGGGATGGGTGGCGAAGCCAGGGAGGACTTCCGGATTGTACTTCACTCAACCGAGAACCGCTATAACAAGCGTGCCATTCGCGTGAAAACCTCACCCCGATAAAATAAAAGCAATTCCAGAAAAGGCGGCATTTATGGCAACCCAAATCGGTGAAGGAAAATCTTTGACTGAACTGGTAATTTCTTGGGAAGCTTTACCAGAGAATTTTCAACTTGAGGATGAACCCGTGGAAAATACATCACAGCCAATTTTGGCTGGTGCTTTGCGCGAAAGCTTAGAACTTGCAGGATTTATTCAACCTCAAATGTTGATTGCGTCAAACTTTGCTATTTGCGCTACTTTAAACGGGCAATTTATCGCTAAAGCACCCGATTGGGTTTATGTTCCAACTGTTAATCAAAATTCCGGGCAAAATTTAGGAGAACGCAAAAGCTATACACCCAATTTAGAAGGTGATATTCCCGCAATTGTGATGGAATTTCTTTCCGATAGCGACGGGGGAGAATATTCAGTTAAACGAACTTATCCTCCTGGAAAATGGTTTTTCTACGAGCAAATTCTCAAAGTTCCCATTTACGTAATTTTTGACCCAAATGGAGGGTTATTAGAATTTCACAAACTCGAAAATGGACGATATGAATTGCAGCAACCTAATTCTGATGGACTTCATTGGATTGATTCAATGAGCTTATTTTTAGGGACTTGGCAAGGAACAAAAGAAGCTAGAACGGGTTACTGGTTGCGCTGGTGGGATGAGTCAGGTAATTTATTACCGTGGGCAGTAGAAAGGGTAGAACAAGAACGCCAACGCGCCGAACAAGAACGTCAGCAGAAAGAAAAACTTATCGCCTATTTGCAATCTCAAGGCATCGATCCTAATACTTTACTCTCAGAATAAATCGATTCAAAAATGATATCATGTGGTTGTAGAATTCCTAACTGACGGTTTACCAAAACCTTTTCTACTGTGTTCACTTTATGCAACCGAACTATTGACGGACGCATTAACCCTGCTTGCTGCCATTCCACTATTTCAACATCAAAAGCCGTTTGAAGCATTTTACTGGTGATGCGTGACACCACAATATCATCATCTGCTGTGTCTAAAAGTACTAATGCCGGACGAAGTTTAAAAGTGGCTGTATCAGAAAAAGGCAGTGCCAGCAAGACAACAGAACCATGCTGATAGTTTTGCATAGCCTATATTGTGTCGTAAATAGCATCTTCTTCGCTGTAGCCTTTCAATAATTGCTCGCCAGCAAGACGATTCCAGGCTTTGTCATCTTCTTGGTCTTCCCTTGGCTCATTAACTAAAATAATTACTTTAACTTGCTGATTATGCGCCAATTTTTGCAAAATCGTATCCGGTAATTCAATTTTGCCTTCGGTAGTTACTTTGGCAGGAAACTCGTATGCTTTCATCTTAGACAGCAAGCGCCTCAGGTGTTGTCAGGATGCTACAAGGTTTAATCTTGTTAATATTCTAACTCTATTGGGGGGGATGGGGAGATGGGGAGATGGGGCAATCGCATTCACATAATCAAAAAGCGATAACTTCGTTATCGCTTATTTCTACCAAACTGCGATTTGGCGATCGCCAAATCGCTTTTTTACCACAGATGTTACACGAAACTGGCAATCTTTTGTAAATGCGATCGCCTTCACCACTTTCTACAACCTATTTTCTTTTAGGAATCACATTTCTCATTCCACCTTTAGCACCGACTGTATCACTTTTGTAACGAGGGATAACATGAATACTGGCGTGCATCATATTTTGACCCGCTTCTCTATTAATATTCATTCCCACATTAAAACCGTCAGGTTCATATTTTTTGCTGAGAATTTCTTGTACTTTGTTAACCATCAGCCAGCAAGCTGATTGTTCTTTAAATGGTAGTTCAAAATAATTACTAACATGGCGTTTTGGAACAACCAAAACATGACCTCTACTTATAGGATAACCATCAAACATAGCATAAGCGGTCGCTGATTCGGTTAGTAACTTGAGATTTTTATGGGGATTGCAAAATAGACAGTTATGAGATGAATTTCTCTGGTAATTATAATGACTATATTCGTAAATCTCGCAAGACTCATCTAAATTAATTGAGTTAAAAGGAAGTTTGACAATGCATTGATATGTAGGTTTTTTGTGAACATAATGTTCTCGAAAACCTTCTTTTTTTATATCCCTTCTCACGGCAAAATACGCTTTACCTCCTGGTTTCAATAGGTGCGATACTCCCATGAGAACATTCGCTTGTTCTTCAGGAAATAAAACATTTAAAACATAAAAGCAAATTATTGTGTCAAATTTATCATTAGGATATTGCGGGAAATAATAAGGGTCATAACCTGTAATATCAAAGCCTTTTTGTTGCAATAATTTAACATCATTACCAAAGCCACAACCAAAGTCTAATATTTTACCTTGAAGTAGATTTTTCTCCAATAAAAACCGTGCCGGAAATGACAGGTAAATTCTTTCTATTGCTGTGAGGTGGCTAAATTTATTTTGTTGCTTTTGCATAGAAACGTAAATCTTCTTCAACTTTGCCCAAGCCTACTATAACTAAAGTATCCATAATTACCAAAGTTTTAAATAAATAAGAGTAATTGCGGGTAGGGATAAAACTGCCGAACTGAATCGGCAATAAGGAAATATGGAATCTTACCCAAAGGCGTTGGAGTTGATTGGCAAGTATCAATAATATCCAAATGTCGAGATGGCTCTTTTTTTGTCTTTGGGCGTAGTCCCGACTCTAGGTGCGGCTATACAAACACGCGTCCTAAAGACAACACATCAGAGTCGCGCGCGCCCCCCAGCGCCCTTCTTCGACCGCGACAGTAGCCCAAGCCGCGTGGGATCTGCAACGTGTGAAATACCCGACAACCCATCAACAATGCGTAAGTACCAAGATGATGCGTTACTTCGAGGCTTGTAGCCAGCGCTGAGTGCGAAGACAGCGCTACTACCAACCTTTATTTATTCATCGCCAGCAAAATTACAGATTTATTTAATCTTTTCAAAAACCATTTTCTGCTATTGGTATCAAGCCACCTGACAACAGATAATCCAAAGTAAAGAGAAATACTTAACAGTAACTTTATTTGAAATTCAGTAAGAGTAAAACACAAGCAAGCAGGCAATTCTGTTGAATAAATGCTGACAGTATATCTAAATCAGATTAACTCTTAGATACTTATGCCAAATAAAAAATATATACACAAAAAATCTAATTACATAGATAAGATAAAGCCGCATTTGTGGCAATGTCAAAAAATCATGTCATATGAAGGTTTTAGCTTATACAAAAGCGTTTTTTTATTTGATTGCGTTCATTAAAATTGAAACGGCGTATATCAGATTATCTTGATATCAAATGGTTCAACTTTTGGATGCGCGTTATCATATCCTGAAAGTCTTAAATATAGGGGAAGTTAGTGAAACCTATCTTGCTGAAGATACTCACCATTCTGATTCCCTGGAATATGTTGTTAAGCAGCTACACCTTGCCGATCGCAATCCCCAAAACCTCAGCATTACTCGCTTGTGGTTTGAAGGTGAAGCAAAAACCCTAGCAAAACTAGGTCAGGAACACGACCAAATCCAGAAGATATTGGCTTTTTTTGAAGAGGATAAAGAATTCTACCTAGTCCAAGAATTTATTCCCGGTAATCCTTTAAGCAAGGAACTTTTTCAAGGCAAACCCCTGAGGGAACATCAAGTTATTAGTCTCTTGCAAGAGATATTAGAAACATTAGTATTTGTTCACGATCGTGGGGTGATTCACCGCAACATTAAACCGACAAATATTATTCGCCGAGAGTCTGATGATAAGTTAGTTTTGATAGACTTTGGCACGGTGAAGGAAGTTATCACCAATGTGGCAGGCACTCCCGAATATATGCCTGTAGAACAATTTCACGGCAATACTCAATTTAACAGCGATATATACGCTTTAGGTATAGTTGCAATTATTGCGCTAACAGGTTTGCCATCTCACAAAACATCCACATTACAAAATCACAAAAATCTGTTTACCGGTGAAATTGTCTGGCGTCACAAAAGCCCAAAAGTCAGCAGACAACTAGCCAAAATCATCGACAAAATGGTGAGTTTTGACTATCGTTATCGCTACCAATCGGCAATAGAAGTTTTAAATGACCTTTATTTGCTCACAAATCAAGAATATCAAAAGCGACTTCAGCGTCAGAACATTATTAAATTAATTCTGACAGGGATAGGAAGTTCAATCTTAGTTGCTTTAGCGTGGTGGTTGTTCGTAGTGCTAAAACCTGTTGGCAATACTCAACAATTCTACAAGCAAGGATTGGAAGCATACCAACGGGGAAATTACAAAGCAGCAGTTGAGAAATTGACTCAAGCGATTGAAATCAATCCGAAAAATGCTCGGGCATATAATACACGAGGTGATGCATTTTACAGGTTGGGAGAATACGATAAAGCGCAAGCAGACTCCAGCCAAGCGATTCGACTCAATCCGCACGATGCCAACGCTTATTATGACCGAGGTTTTATATTTTACAAACTACGAAAATACAAAGAAGCGATCGCCGACTACAATAAAGCAATTGAACTAGATGAAAAGAATGCTAACATTTACTTTGGGCGGGGTCTTGCTCGTTATAAACTAAAAGACAAGCAAGGAGAAGACAAGCAAGGAGCAATTGACGATTTGAGTCAAGCGATCAGTCTCAAACCAGAGTATAGTGAAGCCTACTTGCAAAGGGGCATTGTCCACCGACGTATTGGACAAAAGCAAGCAGCCATTGAAGATTTCGCAACAGCGATCGCAATTAGTCCCACTTACGCCGAAGCCTATGTAGAACGCGGTCTTACCCATTATTTCATGAACGAAAGACAGGCAGCGATCGCCGAATATAGCAAAGCCATTGAAGTCAACCCCAAATATCTAGCAGCTTACCTGAATCGCGGTGATGTTTATAGCGAATTGGGAAAAAAAGACCAAGCAAATGCAGATTACAGCGAAGCATTCAAGATAAATCCCAAATCAGCCGAAGCCTTTCTTCGCCGGGGTATTCATCGCGCTAACTTTAGCGAATGGGAAGCAGCAATTGAAGACTATAACGAAGCGATTCAGTTAGATCCCAACAATGCAGCGGTATACAACAACCGTGGTAACGCACGTTTGGAACTTAAAGATAAAAAAGGAGCGATCGCAGATTACTCCAAAGCAATCGAGATAGATTCTGACTATGCCTTAGCCTACTACAATCGGGGTTTAATTAGCGTTGAAGAAGGAAATAAACAAGGCGCAATTGAAGATTTTGAAAAAGCCGCAAAACTTTTCCAAGAAAAAGGCGAAGAAGATAGTTATAAAGATGCACAATTGCAGATTAAACAACTGCAACAAGCATCAGCCCCCGTTTCGACTCCCAGAGAAAATGCGAGTACTCCCGAGTCTTAGATAGGGGGATAAGGGGCGACGGGTGTGGGGACGACGGGTGTGGACGACCGGTGTGGGACGACGGGTGTGGGGCGTGGGTAAAAGTAAAAATTAAAAAGGCAAAAGTTAAGAACAAAGATTTTTTCCCTTTTCCCCTTCGCACTTCGCAGTCGCCTGGGTCGGGAAACCCTCCCGCAGCGCTGACTCACCTTTCCCCTTCCCCCTTATCCCTTTCCCCTTGCCCCTTTCCCCCTCTCACTCCCCCTCTGGTCTTTTCAAAACCTGACTGAGGTATTGCAAAATTGCCACGGTAATAACAACGCTGAAAGAAAATCCCAGCCAAAAGTTATTTGCAACTATTCTTGGTTGATCTAATGCCCAACCGCCTAAGGGAGGACCAATAAAATACCCAACTGTCCAACAAAGAGAGTTGATAGAAAAATACACGCCACGTTGATTTTCAGGGGCGAAATCACTAACTAAAGAAGCAGCAGATGGAGTGTAAGAAACAATCGCCACAGCAAATACTCCTAATGCCAAAATTGCCCAAAGTAGATGATGAGAAGGGGCAATACTACACACCCAGATAAAACTAAATCCTACCGCCCACAAAATAGCAGAAATAGTCAGCGCCAGTGAATGAGATAAGCGTTTTAAAGCACGGGCGACGGGTAACTGACACAGAATTGCTAGCGCCAAATGCCAAGCAAATAAGCTGCTAATAGTAGTTTCAGCAAATCCTTTGCCGGAATTTCCTACTGTAACGAAATTTTTAAAATATACGGGTAGTGTGCTGTGAAGCTGGGAAATATAGGTGGTGAAGATAATATTAACAAAGACATAGATGAGAAGACGCCGATCGCTTAATGCTGTCATCCAAGAAGTTAAATGTCGCGCCTTTTGATGATTTTGCGTCTGTTGGGGTTGATAAGTTTCTTGAATTGCCACGTAGACAACTACAAAAAAGACAATGAAAGAAATAGCATCAATAATAAATAGCGATCGATAACTCCCAGTAATCGCCACCAAAACCCCTGCCAGCACAATTCCCATACATAAACCAAGATTGTCTGCCAGTCTGGTGAGGGCAAACGCTTCTCGGCGATTTTCTATTGGCGTAACGTCAGCGACAAAAGCTTCAGTTGCAGGCCAATATAAACCCATCCCCAACCCGCCAATCAAGTTACCAATTACCAAAGTGGCAAAATTGTTACTTGTGGCTAAAAATAAAGAACCGATCGCCGAAATTGCAGATGAAAGCAATAAAGTGCGGCGGCGTCCCCACCATTCGGAATCTGCACCCATACCGCCTAAAATTCTTCCCACCACGCCAGAAATTGAGGCGCTACCCAAAGCAAAGCCAACAGCAGTTGCAGATAAACCAACTTGATTGACAAAAAAAATCGGGGCATAAAACAAAGTAAAGCCCGTGCCCACTTCTGAAAGAAATCGACCAACCGCCAAAATCCAAACTTGAGGATTTAGCTGAGGCAACCACGAAGGGAAATGTACCATTTTAGATTTTACCCAACAGGATTTTAGATTAAAAATTGGGCATTGGGCAAAGAGTGCATTGGGAATTGGGCATTGGGAATTGGGCATTGGGCATTGGGAATTGGGCATTGGGCATTGGGAATTAGGAATTGGGCATTGGGAATTAGGAATTGGGCATTGGGAATTAGGAATTGGGTATTGGGAATTAGGAATTGGGTATTGTTACTCTTTTCCCATGCCCCATGCCCCATGCCCCATGCCCCATGCCCCATGCCCCATGCCCCATGCCCAATGCCCCATGCCCCATGCCCCATGCCCCATGCCCATTGCACTCTTTGCCCATTGCACTCTTTGCCCATTGCACTCTTTGCCCCATGCCCCATGCCCAATGCCCCAATTCTTTTTTTTGTAATTCTTATCATTAACTATACTTTTCCTCATTGATTCCACAGAGTTTCCACAGGCATTTTACAGGTTTTCCACAGATGCCCTACGAGAGCATCGGCTTCTTGCCGTCTTACTGGGGATTGTTTGTTGTCAGCGATCGCAGACCTACGGAACTGAGTTTTTATTAACTTGTGTAACGAAAAAGTACCTCAAAGGCTGATTATTCCGTAAATATTTATTTCCGAGCAACTTTTTTTTAACATTTCGCAGCATTGACAAACCTACCCCCTCTTGGCGCACAATGATTCGGCTTGCTTTTGTAGTCCGAGAACGCAGTTGTGTAAAATTACCTCACATTGCCGCTAAATTTTCGGGCTTGCAAAAACTGGTGTTGCAGCCGTTTGGCTCTCACCACAGGCAACTTGTCCCAATTGATTGACCTCATAGGGGGAAAATCTCATGAACGCAACGGTTAGCATTTTTACAGAAATTCCGGAAACGCTCCACGAATCCCTCAAGATTTACTTAGACTCTCATCCCGATTGGGATCAGAATCGAGTATTGACAGCGGCGCTATCACTGTTTTTGCTTCAAAATGGAGAGAGCGATCGCCGTGCCGCCCGTGTCTATCTAGAAACTTTGTTTCATCACTGCTAAGTAGAAATGCGCTGCACAGATTTACGCCCAACAGCTTTCTTTACCAGACACTTTGGTCGTAGGTGCTTGTATTGGCAGCGTTCACCGAAGTTCCGATCAAAAGCCGCCGATCAAATCTTCGGTGACGAGCGCACTCGTGAAGCAGTATGCAGCGGCAGCCAATCGCTGGGAGTTGGTTGGCTACAGCTATTTTTTGTGGTGAAAAGAAAAAATCACACGCGGCAGTCGCGATCAACTTCGTACACTACCAAGCATCAAAATAGTCCTCTACCCTCCCCTTCCCCCTGCCCCTTATCCCCACTGAGTGGGGGCCCCACCTTCCCCCTTTCGCCTATTTAGAAATCAGGGAATACACCAAAATATTTATAATATCTACCAATACAAAGCAATCCGCCCCCAGTGGCGGATTGCTTTGTACATAGTTTAGTTGTCGGGCGATCGCGTTCATCTGATAGGGTGGGAACGGCATCTAGCGGAGCATTACGACGACGAGTGAGCCAGCCTCTATAGGTTGAAATCCAAGCAACAAAACCAGGGGTGTTAGGGCTGTTTAAACAAGGATTACAAGCTTTTTTAGAGGGGATGTTAACCAGGCTCTGTGTCCAGCCGACGAACAAGACCTATTTTGCTGCTTTATTTAAAAGTAAACAGTCAAGAGTAAAAAAACTCTAAACTTTGGACTTTGAACTCAAGCAGATTTGTCAGACTGCTGGTTTTGAGCGGGACATTCAAACTTATACCCGACACCGCGTACAGTTTGAATTAGCGCTGGTTGGCTAGCATCCACTTCAATCTTCTTGCGAATTTGACCAATATGTACATCCACAACCCGTTGGTCGCCTACGTATTCATAGTCCCAGACCTCTTGAATGAGTTCTGCTCGCCGCCAGACTCGACCTGGATGACTAGCTAGAAAATGCAGCAAGTCAAATTCCAGAGCCGTTAAAGGTACAGGCTGGTTGTTCAGTGAAACTTCCCGCCGTACTGGATCGATCATGAGTTTCTCGAATACAAGGCGTTTTTGTTCCGCTGTCGTCACAACTCGCTGACGCCTTAAAATAGCCGCAACTCTGACTTCTAGCTCACCCAAACCAAAAGGCTTGGTAAGATAGTCGTCAGCACCTTTAGAAAAGCCGCGAATTTTATCAGCTTCATCTGCACGGCTAGTTAGCATGAGAACAAAAACACCATTGCGGCTTTGCATCTCTTGGCAGAGGTTAAACCCAATGACATCAGGTAAATTCACATCGAGAATTACCAAATCTGGGTTAAATTGCTCAAAGAGGGCTAAGGCGGTCTTCCCATCTTCGGCAGCCTCTACCTGATAGCTCTGCTTAATCAAAAAGCGTTGGATTAAATTCCGAACCGCAGGGTCGTCATCAACTACAAGAATCTTGGCAGGAGCCATGACCATCACTTTGCACAAAAATTCATAGGATTAACAAAAAAGTGCCGCGTCAAATCGCGGTTTCGCGGAGGCGATAAGAGAATCTACAAGGCTAAGGCATGAGTTTCCTGATTATCCAAATACTAGTCTAATCAGGATTCCGGACAATAATAACGCTCTTGAACGTGGTAATCACTGACCGAAAGTCAAGTTCCGGTCTTGTAATTGTCTTTCTTTAATGTCCAGTAAGCAGATGCCCTGACCTGAGCTTTCAAGTTGAAGTAAACTAGGACACATATGAACGTGTCAGTTGTTTGGTATTTTAAAACGCTTCAATTTTAAATCGATATGTGGTCTCATGCCACACGCGATTCTAACGTTAAGTAATTAAAATTCCGTTAAGGCACGGTAAGTTGCCAAATTGGAAACAAAAAAGATAATTTCTTCATAAAAAATTCCTTTTAGGTATTTTTCGCTTAAATTCTAGATTAAAGCCCTATAAGTTCAACGACATGAGGGGATACACGGAGTTATAGCGATATGTTAAAGTTACTATAGTTAAAATTCCCAGGTCGATTAAACGCTCCCCGTGCTACTATCCATGTAGGGCATAAAAATCGACCCGAAATTTGGTTTCGACCAAGACAAAAAAAACAAGTTGTTTTTCCTTTAACAAAAGATTGCCGCCGACTGAGGCTGAAGTAATAAACTCCCATGAGCGATCAAAATCCCTACGAAAAACTTGGGGTATCAGAAGATGCTAGCTTCGATGAGATTCAAGACGCTCGCACTCGCCTCTTGGAGCAACACAGTGGCGATGCCAAGCGTTTAGAAATAACTGAAGCGGCTTACGATGCGATTTTAATGGATCGCTTGCGGATGCGCCAAGAAGGCAAAATTAAAGTGCCCGAACGCATCCGGTTTCCAGAGCGTCTCGCGAGTGCGCCTCCAAAAGAAAGTCCAACACCTCGCGACCAGTCGCCTGCATGGCTGCAACGAATGCTGGATAAGCCAACGCCACGAGATATATTGTTACCTGGAGCTTGGTATCTAGGTTTGAGCGCGATCGGCGTATTTTACCAAGCTGGCGGCGACCAGATTTTGCAGTTGGCATTGGTGCTTGGAGTTATAGTCAGCATTTACTTTCTCAATCGTAAAGAAGGTAAGTTTGTTCGAGCAGTTTTGTTCACGCTGGTTGGGTTAATCACAGGCTTAATCTTCGGAGCAGTAATTGCTAGCTGGCTCGTACCGCAAATAAATTTTATTAACGTGAACGCGAATCAGTTCTCGACGGTACTGACGTTTATATTGTTATGGTTGGTTAGTAGCTTTCTACGTTAAATGTATTTTGGATTGGGCATTGGGGAGCCAGTGCTGCGGGAGGGTTTCCCGACCCAGGCATCTGGCGTCCCTTGGGCATCGATAACGATCCCATGCCCTATTTACCGTTGATGTAACTTGTTGCAGCGATGTCTAACGACAAGCCTCTACGCCTATACGCTCTAGGATTAAATCTACAGCGGCGCTCAAATCCTTAACAATTAAGTCGGGTTGGTAAAGTTCCAATTGGGCGCGATCGCGAATACCGCATTGGACAGCCATCACCTTGATACCATGTTTTTTGGCGGCGGTGATATCGGCTTCTGTGTCTCCCACCATCCAGGTATCAGCAGCGGGTGGGAGTTCTGCTAATGCCCGTGCCATTAGTAACGGTTTATCATCAATATCGCGGGTTTTTACGTAGTCATTGCTGAGGCAATAACAGCGATTTTCGGGGAAAAATCTGCCTAAATCATACTTTTTGAAGGCATAATCAAGTTCCCTAACCCGACGCATTGTCATCACAGCCAAATCAATGCCAGCTTGTTGAATTTTTGACAGTGCATCTACTGCACCGGGCGCTAAAGTATCATACTCAAAGTAAGGTTGTGTATGTACAGTTTGACGGCGTAACTTGGTGAATTTTTGGGCTTGTTCTTCATCCAAACCAGAATTAAAGGCGATTTGTTTTTCCGGAACATGCGATCGCTTTAACTGCCAAAATTCCGCTTTAGAAAGTTCTCGTACGGTTTGGTTTGGATATCGTGTTTTTTCCAGACAAAATTGATACACGCGGTAGTATCGTTCGGAAACATCAGTAATTGGACCGTCAAAGTCAGTAATTAGTCTTAGCATCAGCGCGAGATGTTAATTTTTATTACAATTATCTCACTTGTTGTCATTAGTCATTAGTCATTGGTTATTAGTCATTGGTGATTATTCATTGTTCATTGGTCATTGGTCATTAGTCATTGGTCATTGGTCATTAGTCAAGAGTCAAGAGTTAATATTTACACTATGGACTTTGGACTCTTGACTAAAAACTCAGCACTTGCGCCGAAGCATCAAGCACTCTATTGCAGGCTACCGCGTTTAATTTGTTCGCTTTCAATGGCTTCAAATAAAGCGCGAAAATTGCCTTCACCAAAACCTTGAGCTTGGAAACGGCGTTCGATAAACTCAAAGAAAAAAGTGGGTTGTTCAAAAATAGGTTGAGTGAAAATTTGCAGTAGGACTGCTTTTTGGATATCTTCTTTCCAATCCACCAAAATTTCTTGTTGAGCGATCGCTTCAAGTTCTAGGGGTGATAGGGGGAATCCTGGGCGTTGTTGAAGCTGTGTGTAGTAGGTTTTGGGAACTGGGAGTAAAGATAGACCAGTAGCACGAATGAGAGCGATCGCACTTACAATATTGGGCGTCCGTAAAGCGATATGTTGAATTCCCGGTCCTCGGTTAACGTTGAGAAACTCTTGAATTTGGGAATTGCGGGATGCTGGTTGATTAATCGGCAATTGTACATCACCGTTGCGGGAAACCATAACTTGACTGTGCAAACCCGAGCGATCGGTTTTAATTTTAAACATCTGCTGGGGTTGAAAATGTAGGATTTTTTCATACCAAGCCACCGCACGTTCTAAATCACCCGCATTCACGTTGAGTACGATGTGGTCGATAGCGGTAATTGAAGAGGAGGGGGGGATGGGGCGACGGGTGTGGGAGAAAGAAGAATTAGTTCCACTCCCCGACTCTCCCCCTCTCCCCCTCTCCCCCTCTCCTCCTTTCCTTTCTACTAACGTATGACTCAGGGAACCCCAAGCGGCGATTTTGCCCGATTTGACAGATTCTTCACCCTGTTGGTGTTGCTGAATGGGTTGTATAACTTCGGCTCCGTGTATTTGGGCGAGAGCGATCGCCTTTTCCACATCTTCGACACAAAAAGCGACATCAGCAACACCGGGCGGGTGTTGACGCAAAAACTCAGCTACTGGACTTGTAGGTAACAGTGGCGAAGATAACATAAAGCAGACGGAACCACATTTCACCACTTCCGTACAAGTATCAAACGAACTGATACCACCGGCTACAGCTTGAAAACCCAAATGATGTACAAACCAATCCCGCCACGCTTTGGCATCTTCAACATAGAAGTGAACGCGATCAATTTTCATGTTTCGTGAAAATCCAGGGCAACAGCTTATCTGTTTGTAAATTCTGCCTTTTTTGCTAGATTTTCATGTCATTCCTAAGCAGGAATCTAGAATTTTTAGTTGTTGGTTGATGGTTGTTGGTTAAAAAAACAAATGACTGTCTGGCTGGATGTTAATTTCCATTGGTACAGCTTGCGGATCGGCAGAGAGAGCAAATAAAATCGCATTGGCGGCGGTTTCCGTACTTAGCATTTTTTTCCGGTCTACCTTTAAACTCACGTTGTCCCAGAAAGGAGAATCTACCCCACCAAAGTAGAATAGCGTACACTTGACACCAAAGCGCTTGAGTTCCTCTGCCATGCACTTGCTGAAACCGACGACGCCAAACTTGGATGCAGAGTAAGCAGCTGCCATCGCCATCGAATGCTTGCCTAGAATTCCCACTACGTTACAAATATGACCGGACTTGCGCTTTTGCATTTCAGCCGCAGCCGCCTTAGAGGTGTAAAAACTGCCTTTTAAGTTGACATCCAGCATCTTATCCAAATCAGCGGGTTCTACCTGGTTGTAGGGCTTAAGAATGCCCGCACCAGCCGCATTTACCAAGACATCGATTTGACCAAATTGAGCGATCGCCTTTTCGATCAAGATGTCTACCTGTTGGGGGTCAGTAATATCACAAGCAACAGTTAATACTTGCCCTGGTAATTCAGATGCCAGTGTTGCCAAACGACTGCTATCTCTCGCCGCCAGCACCAAGCGTACACCTGTATGTGCAAGTTTACGAGTTAAGGCTGAACCAATACCGCCTGTAGCACCGACAACGATAACAACTTTATCCTGCATCGGATTCTTGATATTTCTTTACATTTTGTCTTTATCATATACAAGACTTACGCAAAGAAACCGGGTTTTTACGAGAAATCAATCTTTTTAACGAGAGAACTTTTACGAAGAAACGCGGTTTCTAACATCCCGGACTGGGATACAAGCTAGAGTTTAGCGTACAGCCACATGCCATCGTTTTTCTGTTTGCTTTAGTTTAAAAGAACTACAGGACTGCAAAAATTGAATAAAATTACCACTCAAATGCAAACATTTGATTTGCTCAGTAATCGACTTATCATATTTTTGAAGAAATTTGCTACTTAAAATTCC
Organism: Heteroscytonema crispum UTEX LB 1556; assembly: GCA_044006015.1. Classification (GTDB taxonomy): domain Bacteria; phylum Cyanobacteriota; class Cyanobacteriia; order Cyanobacteriales; family Nostocaceae; genus Heteroscytonema; species Heteroscytonema crispum. Next base: position 244,027 of record JBIPDF010000009.1, on the reverse strand, counting down.
AGCGTCAACATAGCTGTTGGGAGATTTAATAGTTAATTCATTTATAATATTTTTGAGTGCTTGTTCCAAATCTATCTTAGAATTAATGCCAGATAATGATGCTACATTCGTTTGTTGAACATTGTCATTGGTACTATCAGCTTGATGCACTTGATTCATTGCAAACAGTGTCACATATAATTCAGACTGCTCGCTCGTTTGGTGAACTACAAACTCGGCAGGATAATTAACAAAAATATCTCTTGCCCTTTTACCTGTAAGATGCTTAGACACAACTTGAGTGATAGTTAATTGGTGTTTGTCTTTAAACATCTGAGAGAGAGTAGCAAGCTTTATCCAACAGTTTTTAGTCCGCTTTTGTTCTGTTTTGATTAACTCTTTTATTTGGTTAATAAACTGCTCGATTGAAGGTAATATTATATGAGTTTGCTTTTCACCATTTTGGTTGTTAAATATCGTGATGTTACTACCTTGCTTGCTAACTTGATAAACAATTAATCCATTTTGTTGCAGGTGGTTGCATAAGGTAGTCATAACTGTGTCTGATGAACAGACTAAAACTTCTCTGGCTTTTGGATAACGTTCGTGAATTGACAAGCCAACTGCGATCATTTTACCGTCGGCATTATCTTTACCAACAGGTACATGAATTAACTCATAGCCGCGTCCGTGAAATTCAACATCGAGTTTACCCATGCTGCGCCAATTGGCAAAGGCAATTTTCACTTGAATTGGAAAGTTGCAAACTGTTGTTAAAAACTGCTCGGTTTCGGTGTTGATTTGTAAGTTTTCTGCATCTAAAAGTAAAACTGTTATTCCTGTCTGCTGCAAAGAAGCGACGTTAGCAACGTTATCAACAGGGGTAAGTTTTTCAGGTATCTTTGGACTTTTGGGATTAGCCGAGCCATTTAAATCAGATTTTGTCTGATTTTGTAATTTTTGAGTTTGCTCCAAATTTTGATGACCGTTGGAATTATTTAAATCAGATTTTGGTGGATTTTGATGACCGTTGGAATTATTTAAATCAGATTTCGGCGAATTATGTAGTTTTTCATGCGGCTCGAAATTTGGATGAGCATTTGAACCATTTAAATTAGATTTAACTTGATTTAATTGACAAATTTTTTCTATTAATTTCATTAAAACTGGCGTTTGAAAAGCTTCAGTAACAAGCAAAGATTTTAAGAAACTGTGCAACTTTTGCAGCAAGTCATCCCAATCTTGACTTTGGCTGAGTACTTCTGTTAACTTTGCTATTAAGCCAGATTGAGTTTGATTGCTACGCCATTGCACATTTCTGTACTTTTCTAGCAATAATTCTGGCTGTCGCTCTTGAATGTAAATAATTACTTGGCAAACATAAGAGTCGACTTTGTTTAAGAGAGTAGAATCATAGATAGTCATCAAACTGGTGTCACTTGGCATAGCTTACACGGTACAGTAGGGCATCCTGGCTCAGACTATAATCCAAGACGGTAATGTACTCATGTTATATCTGGGTAGTAAACCATCTGAGATCCGTGAAACTGCCTAAGAAAAATGCTTTGCAGCTATTTTGGGCGCAAGATGGGTAACAATTGGGCATTGGGAATTGGGAATTGGGCATTGGGCATTGGGAATTGGGCATTGGATGAAAATCTTTTCCCTTTTCCTTTTTCCCTTCCCCTTGCCTCCCACACCCGTCGTCCCACGCCCGTCGTCCTTGTCTCCTTGTCTCCCTTTCCCCCTTTGCCCTTTTCCCTTTCATTTGATTTTCTTAGCAGGGATGTCTTGTCGATTTTGATGCAAAATTAACTGGGTTACTTCTCCCTGTTCATTTTTCACAAAGGTGATTTGAGCATCTATCACATTATAGAAATATTTGGTTTCAGATTCTGGATAAATTTCCAATTTAGACTGTCCTGTAACTTGGGCAAAAATCCGGTTATTTTCTTTGGTGATTGTGATGATGAATTTTGGTGCAAGTTCGTATTGCCCAACATAAGCATCAGAAATTTTCGGGTCTATTTTTATCGCTGTTCTTTCTTGGGGTATTTCATATTTTTCACCAAAGACTATGGCAGCTAAATCTTTACTAATTTTATCTATTGGTGAAAATTCATTATTGCTTAACACAGCAATCAAAACATCATCATCTATGTATATTTGTACTAAATCCATTAATTCTTCCATTATGTGTCACTAAGTTATGGTTGAATGCTTTGGTGATGAACCAACCATAGCCATAGTCTTCTTTGAAAGGAGTAAACATCTTATTTAAAGAAGTTTTACTTACTAATTTTTCAGTGTATAAGGCTCTATCCCAGAGATATAAATCTTCAACTGTCGAGTATAAAGCACCTGCTGCATAAGGCATAGACATATCAATATATGCTGTATTAATCAGTCCATCATTACCAAGGGAATAACCAGAAGCGCGGTTTTTTAATATGGTGCTGTGGTGGTCATATCCGGTATTTTTCATGCCGATGGGTTGAAAGATATTTTCATGCAGATAAGTTTCATAGGTTTTTCCAGAAACTTTTTCAACAATGTAGCCTAATAAGATATACCCAGAATTGCTGTAGTTAAATTTTTCCCCTGGTTGAAATTCTAATGGTTTGTCTTTGAATCTAGCAATAGTTTTTTCAACAGGAGAAGGTAACATCATGGTTTCCAGATAATCTGGAAAACCTGTGAAATTGGGTATGCCTGAGGTATGAGTTAACAAATGGTGGATAGTAATTTGTTTACCTGTTTCTGGAGGATAATCAGGTATATATTTAATTATGGGGTCGTTAACGTTGAGTAAGCCTTTTTCTTGCAATTGCACGATTGCCATTGCAGTAAATTGTTTAGTAATAGAGCCTAAACGAAATATTGTTTGCGGTGTATTAGGAATATCAAGTTCATAATTTGCCATGCCATAGCCTTTATCGGCTAAAATTTTACCTTTTTGAGCGATGAAAACTGAGCCGATAAATTTGTTTATTTTTACATGAGCATTTAGATAATTATCTATTTTTGATTGCATATTTGGAGACGCAGATACAGCGATATTACTATTAATTTTTCTTAAAGAAAATAACAGGGATAAAAATAATTAAAAATTTAATTAATAAATCCAAACCTCTGATTTTTTCTAGCATTTTAAGTATCTCGGCGATTTTTATGTTAGCTTACAATACTCAAAATACGATTATTTATGGTAATTTAACATCACCCAATTAGGTGAATTAACTATAGCAATCCTATATGATTTGTGAAAGTTTGCGGTGTCCAGAAACCCGGTAACTCCTGCGAAACCGGGTTTCGCTCATTTTCACGCTTTTATGCGGGCACTGCTATACTTTGGGCTAATAGGGAGTGTTGCCACTCCCCATTAAGAACTAAGATTAGACGATATTCACACTACTCAATTGCGTCCACTTCAACGTCGCTAACAAGTCGTTACCAGCGCTAATCAGAGTATCATCACCACTGATGCTGACTGTTAACGCCGAGTTGGAGGATAGACCTACGCCACGGCTAATTTGGTCATTAGAGGTGAAGCCAATGATAGTCGCTGAACCAAGCCCAGCACTAAGGCTGAAGCGGTTAACACCGCTACCAACGTATACTGTATCGTTGCCAATGCCAGTAGAGATAACGTTGTTGCCTGAACCAACGTAGATTAGGTCATCACCTTTACCAGTTGTAACCTGGTTGTTACCTTCAGCTGCGTAGATGGTGTTATTGCCATCTCCGGCGGTAATGATATCATTGCCAGCACCGACGTAAATCAGGTCATTGCCGTTACCCGTGGTGATAGTATTGTTACCCTCACCCCCGTAGATAGTATTGTTGCCATTACTTAGATTGATAATGTCATTGCCAGGACCAACATAGACAGTGCTATTACCATTACCTGCAAAGATAGTGTTATTACCTTCTCCGGCGTAAAAGCTATTATTACCGTTCCCTACATCTAAGAAATCATTACCTGCGCCAGCATAGATGGTGTTATTTCCAGAACCGACGCGCACTAAATTATTACCTTCACCTGCGTAGATGGTGTTATTGCCACCAAACCCGAAGATGATATCATCACCATTACCGCCAAACAGCGTATCATCTCCATCTGTACCCCGAATTCCAACTAAGCTTGGATTGCGAGGATTGTAGCTGGTAGTATCAATCGCCAAGGGATTTGGGAAGGCATTAGCAATGTTTTCCCAAGGCACTAGCTTAAAGTTAGTGTTGACGTTTTCACCATCGACAATTTTGGCGGGTGTATTATCGCCATCCTGGGTGACAAACAAACCAAAGGGGAAGTTGGAACCCAGAGGTACGTTGATGACATCCGCACCGTCAGATTCTTGCACGCTGTCAATTGTGCCATTGCTACCAACGGCAAAGCGACCTAAAAAGTCGTTGTTACCATTGCGGGTGTAAACGGCAAAGGTGTTATCACCTTGGCTGGAAGATAACAAATAACCAGTACCATCCTTACCGTAGTAAATGCTTAACCCTTCCACATCATCGGTAAGTTGACCACCGCCCAATGCTTTCACCCGGTCAATCAACAAGCCATTTGTGCCACCGTCAGGTTCCGCCCGGAATTTCCAAATACCGACATCTTCCTGTCCAATGTAGATGTAGCCTAATTCTTGGTCTGCTACCATGCCTTCTGTTTGGGGAGAACGTCCTGCTGTGGTGGGTATGGTAAACTGGCGTACGCGTTCCGCACCAATTTTACCGTTACCTGTGTCAATCAGCTTGTACTGGGCAACATCTCCAGTTTGTCTGCGATTGACAAAGACGTAATAATCATTACTTTCAGGGCTGCGGTACAGGGCAACGCCGTAAGCACTGCGGTTGGATGACGAGAAGGGCGGTGCAAAGGGTGCGGCTTGGAACAGAGTGCCAATGCTGCTGTCGGTGATGTCTTCTAAGAATTTACCAGGCTGACTGGGATTGGGGTTAATCTTGAAAATTGCCAGTTTGTCATTTTGGCGATCGCTTGCTACGGCAATATCTACAGATTGACCGCCTAATTTAAAGCCGTATTGCAGGTCAATGTTGTTATAACGGATACCACCCGGATTAACTGACTGCACCAAATTGCCAGATAAATCATAAACCCGCAACCCAGCATTTTTAACTGCTGTCAGCACCAAGCTTTGTCCGGGATTAGTGGAATTTACGTAGATAGCCGGGTCATCAGCATCAGCTCGCTGGTCGGGTGCTACATTCGGGTCATCAAATAAATCAGGGCGGGTTTCGACTCTAGGGGCGACACTGGGAACCACTTCTGCACCCAAAGTCAGAATTTGGGTAAATTGGGTTTGGCTGAAATTGTTATCACTCACCAAAACAATCGACTGACGACCATCAGGCAGTTTGGGACCGAAGGCAAGACCTTCAATATTATCAGTGCCAGTGGGCAGGTTGAGAAAGTCGAGATTTAACAGCAACCGTTTCTCTGTAGGTCTGATAGCAGCTACTTGGTCGCCACTCAAAGTATTGAGTGAGTCAATAAAGCTGATGTCCGTTGCCCCTTGCAGAGAAACTTCGTAAAGCTTGATGGTGTTGCCCGTACCGGGAATTCCTAAGGAGAAAGAACGCTCCAATGCCAGCAGCGTACCGCGATTGTCAATTGCCAGTAAATCTACCAAGCCATTGGTATTAAATGCTGTTGCGGGATTAGATGCTACAGCCACCGGGTCAGTGTTGTACAAATATTCTTTCTCTGGCTGTCCGGTCACCAAGTTATATTGCACAATCCGAGAACGAGTGCCGTTGCTGGTGGTGGCAACTGGACCGTCTTGGAATAAAGCATTTTCGGTGGCGGTAAACAGAGTTTTCTGGTCAGGGGAAATAGTCAAGCTTTCAAACGCCAGGTTATTGCGAACGCCCGAGACCTGCGTATCATCTGCATCGACGACACCATTGCCGTTGGTATCTTGTATTACCGGAAGAAACTTGCGGGGCACTGGCAGGGAGCGAATTTGCTGCCCAGTAGTTAAGGAAAACTCGTTAATAAAAGGATTGGTTACCCGACTGGCACTGAGGTCTGGACGAACTTCGCCTTCAGAGGAGATAAATACTGTACCGTTACCAGTCAAGGCAATGCCTTCTGGGTCTAGGGAGAGACGCGAGAAGAAATTACCATTGGCATCGCGAATGGGTGTGACATTGGTAAAAGTGACACCACCAGATGCGGTAAAAGTGTAGAAACGGGCAGGAGCAAATTCCGAGCGATCGTCAGAAATTGCGTAGAAACTATTGTTAGCAGCGTCGTAGGTGACACCAGAAAGTCCGCCCAAGGGTGCGGGAGTACCGTTAACCGTTCCCGCCGCACCAGCAGGAATCAAGCCGGTTGGAAAGATGCTTTGTCCCTGGAAGCTGACGCTGGGAAGGGTCTTTCCTGCTTGGGTTGCACCCAATTGCACATCGGCAAAAACCAGGCGATGGTCAGAACTGGGGAAACCACCAGGAAGACTGGGGTTAAAGGTGCCAACTAAGGGGAATGTCGGGTCAGTGTTGAGGGGCCAGAAAACACCTGAATTATTAATTTTCAAGTCAACGGAGGGTAGTACATAGTCCGTCCGCAAGTTGCCAGGAGTCGTATCAGCAAAATCTCCAGTGTCAAAGGCGGGATTTCCTCGCTGATTTAGGTTTGCCCCTCCTTGCAGTACCGCCTGTTGGGTAGCACCGGAACTGGTGGGAATGAAATTAGTATTGATGTTGGGGTTTTGCAGTAGTTGCCAAACTGCATTGTTAACACTGTCACCATCTAATGGGTCAGCATTTTGGTCACCCATGATAACAAAACGGGAGCCAGCATCTATACCGCCCCGTTTACCGCCATCGTCATAGATGTAATCGTTTTTACCAGGAGAGATGTAATCTGCCCAAAAACGAATTTCGTCATAGTTGCGTTTGCCGTTGCGGTCTTCAAGACCATCAAAGACTGGGGGTGTGGGATGGCTGACGAGGGCGTGGACAGTTTCTCCGTTCACCTTGATGGGAACATCCCAGTGACTTTTGGAGGAGAGGCGTAGGGCTGCTTGTTCTTCTGGGGAGTACCAGGGGGTGGAAGAACCGGGAAGGGAAATAGTCGCCAGGAGCGAACCTGGCATATCCTTCCACAGGAAGTTTTGGAAGGTTCGCACGTTGGCGGTGTCGATGGGATATTTGGACAGCAACAACATCCCGAACTGACCGGGGAAATTCCCGAAGCCAAAGGCATCATCACCGTATCCCGGTGCGCCAGGAGTCGTGACTGCTGTACCGTTGTTGTTCAGGTCAAAGCCAGAAGCAATACCTGTGTTGGAAGGAGCAATATAAACGTAGGGGTAGTTAACTGGGGTTGCGCCGTTCTGGCTAAGGGAAAGATAATTTTGTTGAAAGAATCGGACTGGTTGAAGCGGGTCAGATTGTACGTAATCAAACTCGTTGATTAACAGTACATCAGGGTTCGTGCGCTGGATGATTTCAGCAACTGCTTTTGCTTGAGCGTTGTTTGGGGTAGATAAATCCCTTACAAGTTCACCCTCACTGTTGCGGTTGAGTGAAGCATTAAATTGGGAAAAGCGAATTGTGTTGCTAGACACCATAAATTCGTTTTATTAGGTAGTGAATGCAAATGTTGCGAAAATTAGCCGTATCCCTTTCCAACCGAAGTATAGCTATTAAGGTTTTAGGGAAGTGGAAAGATTGCTTGACTAGCCAGCAAGACACCAAGGACGTAAAAGAAACAGGACTTACGCAAACAGACGCGTGGAAGCTTCAATATTCCGTAGCGGTAATTCATGAATTACCGCTAATGAGCGATGGGTTTTGGGTAAGTCCTAAGAAAGAGAGGGAGCAGGGGGTAGGGGTAGCAAAGGAGAAATCCCTATTCCCCATTCCCCACTCATCTAAAGTTCGGTTAAACACTTATCATATTCACTCGTTGGTGCAACGCAGTGAAACCCAGCATTCGCAACTTTTTTCTTTGGTTTCGCCGACCGCTTTACCAATCTACAATCGATAACTAATCAATCGAACTTGGGATCGGAAAACTAAACAGAAGACTAAACGATATTCACACTACTCAATTGCGTCCACTTCAACGTCGCTAACAAGTCGTTACCAGCGCTAATCAGAGTATCATCACCACTGATGCTGACTGTTAACGCCGAGTTGGAGGATAGACCTACGCCACGGCTAATTTGGTCATTAGAGGTGAAACCAATGATAGTCGCTGAACCAAGCCCAGCACTAAGGCTGAAGCGGTTAACACCGCTACCAACGTATACTATATCGTTGCCAATGCCAGTAGAGATAACGTTGTTGCCTGAACCAACGTAGATTAGGTCATCACCTTTACCAGTTGTAACCTGGTTGTTACCTTCAGCTGCGTAAATGGTGTTATTGCCATCTCCGGCGGTGACGACATCATTGCCAGCGCCTGTATAAATCAGGTCATTGCCCAAGCCAGTGTTGATGCGGTTGTTGCCTTCACCGGCATAAACAGTATTGTTACCGTTGCCCAAGAAGAAGACATTATCGCCAGTCCCAGCATAGGCTACATCGTTGCCTGCTCCGGCAATGAAAATGTTTTTGCCCTCGCCGCCGTAAAAGGTGTTGTTGCCCTCACCGCCGTCGAATTGGTCGTTACCTGTACCGGCGAATAAAGTATCGTCACCGGCTCCACCCAACAGAATATTGTTGCCTTCTCCGCCATAGATATTGTCATTACCTGCAAGACCATCGATGACGTCATCACCATTGCCACCGAAGAGGTTGTCATTGCCTGGTGTACCCACCAGAGTTGGTTTAACTGGCACAGTTAGGATCAACTGCCCGCCCTCAACATAATTTCCATTGAGCGCAGCCGTACCCGTGACGGTGTGAGCTTGAACGTCAAATAGATAGGAACTAAGACCAGAACCAGTTCCTGGAACCTCAACGATACCAGAAGTTTCCCATTGACCCTTGATGGCAGCATTGTTGAACTGAGCGCCTGCAGCATCTTCGTCAAGAGAGAATACAGGGGCAATGGTTTTAGAGTCAATATTGTAAGACCAGATGTAACCCTCGCGGTTTTCAGCAGCCATCAAACTACCACCAAAGCCGGTTTCGTCTTCCATGATTAAGACATTGCCGTTGCGGTCTACGACAACGTTGTCATAGCTGACGCCTTTTCCAGGACCACCAACCACAAGCAGTTCAAAATTATTGATGGGTGCTGTGGGGTCGCTCTGATTTAAGCTAAAGCGATAGAGTCTGCCGTAGGGGTTTTCAGCTTCTTCTGGGGTGGCTGCTGCAACGTTTGTTGTTCCAGGCTTGTTTGTAGTGCCTGTGGTGACAAAGTAAAAGGTTCCAGGATTGTTGGGGTCTTCAGCAATATCTTCAATCCGCTGGAAGTTGGTTGTTCTGCCTGCGGCATTCACAAAAGTAGTGAGGGCATCACCTGTTGCCAGAGGCTTACCATCAGCACCGAATACAACTGACTTATCTACCTTTGTCCAGGTTGCTGTCCCAGGAGCGTTCTCCGCAGTCACCTGACCCTCGTAATCTGCACCGCTGACTTTGAGGGCATACAAATCCCCATTCTTGAAACCGTTGGGGTCATCTGCCGTTTGTTGCCCTACCCACATGTAGAGTTCGCCATCGGCATTGTCCTCACTCGACAGTAGCACTGTAGTGTTAGAGTTGACAGCGCGATACGGAGAAGCAGCTACCACGTTTTCTTTGGCGTAACGACCTAAACCATCGAGTGCCAAAGCTTTACCATCAGGTCCAACCGCCCAGCCTCGGCTGGTATTGCCACTTTCTTCAGGTGCAAAGAAAATGGGAACATCTTTACCAGTTGCATCCACAAAGCCATTCTCGGCTAGAAAGGCAGAGCAAAAACGCCCAAAGCTGGTGAGGGAAGCACCTGCGGCATTGGTGTACAGACCTGTTGTGGTGTTGAGATTGTAAGTACCAGTGGAATCAACAGCGCTTTCAATCAGGTTTCTACCACCGATCGCTTTCCAATCTTTGTCAAAAACCAGCAGGGACACCCGCGCACCCTGAATTTTACCGGGAATGGTGCTGGAAATATCACTGGTAATGGTTGGGCCAAGTTCATGGTTGACAAATACAAGATATTTGTCTCCACTTTGGTAGATTCCCGTACCATCGGGAATACCAGTGAATGCAAATGTCTTGGTTGCACTGGTTGTAAAGTTCGGGAAGCTTCCTTCCAGTAAGGGGACTTCATCACCTACGGTTAGAAGTGGAACAGTCTGGTAATAAGTATCACCAGGGGTATTGACAACGTAGGACTGAGCAGAAGTTTGACCGCTGATAATCGGCATAGATTTCCTCTTTTTGAATCACAAAGACTTAGATGACTTCAACTTTTTATACAAAAAAAGTTGGATATTCACCCTTGACAAAAATCAAATAGTTTAAATTATTAAACTGGTAATGGGCATTCTGCACATTAGTTGCAGTTTCTCATGTGTAGGTTAAGGAGAAAAAATGTTACGTTTAATACTCATTGATTCACAGTTTAATATTTATAATGGTTACCATAAATAAAACTAATAGTAGTTTTTATTGATTAATTTATTTCACACATCAAATAGGATTGCTATAGCTGTGCCCGCAGCTATAGCGTGAAAATTTAGAAACCGGGTTTCTGGACAGGAGTGAATTTTCACAAATCTGCCGAGGATTGCTATTTTCATGAAAAAAATAGCAAATATTTTTTCTGGTATGTAAATGCCTAGCCGACTAAATAACTCATTTGGCTTGGCATTTTTTAGGCATAATTAAATAAAAAATAAAGGCAAAAATAAAATAGAATTGATTAAATCCTAATTTATTTCTCGCTTGAGGTGGTAGCCTTATCAATAGTCACAAGAAAAAATGCTTTAAGCAAGACGCGCTAAAACGTAGTCACGAGTGCGGGACTCAAGGGCGCTAGTAAAGATTTGAGCTGTAGTACCAAATTCCAGCATTTGACCAATGCGATTTTCATTGTAGTTGAAGAAAGCGGTAAAATCAGATACGCGAGTGACTTGTTGCAAATTATGAGTGACGATTACAATTGTTAGATTTCGACGCAAACTATGAATTACATCCTCAATTTTCATACAAGCGATCGCGTCAAGTCCAAAGCAAGGTTCATCCATTAACAATACTTTTGGTTTGACTGCTAAAGCACGGGCAATACACAGTCGCTGTTGTTGACCTCCAGAAAGTTCTAAAGCAGATTTATGCAGCTTATGTTTGACTTCATCCCAGAGTTCAGCGTCCCTCAAAGCTAATTCTACAATTTCATCTAATTCTACTTTTGGATGCCATCCAACAATCTTCACTCCATAGGCAACATTATCATAAATGCTCATGGGAAAAAGATTTGGTTTTGGCAATACCATACTAATTTGGCGGCGCAATCGATTTAAATTAACGCGACGGTCATAAATATTTTGACCGCAAAATTCTACCCTACCTTCAATTTGTATTTCCTGCTCTAATTGGCTGCTGCGATTTAGAGATTTAAGAAAAGTAGATTTACCACAACCACTTGGACCAATAATTGCGGTGACTTTGGAGGCGTGAACATCCATTGACACCCCTTCTAATACTTTTTGGGTGCCGTAGTAAAAGCTGAGATTTTTAACTGTAATCGCTGGAATTAATTTACTCATACTTGCTTGGAGGTGTGAAACCAATATTGATAAAACAAATTAGTAAACATGATTTTGTGCGGTTTCGCCATCTGTAAGCACAAATGCTAATTCCTGCTCGTACAAACTAAACAGCAGGTTAAGCTTGATACATATTGACATTGGTCTTTTGTCAAAAATTCATATTTTTAAAGTTTTTATCTCATATTTAAACTAGTATTCCAACTGGTTTATTGTCATTTTTAATGTATTTTTAGAAAAATTAAATTATTTCAATAAATTAAAATCTCAAATTTTGCATAGCATATACCAGCTAAAGAATAACGTCTTTCTTGGCTGATAATATAGATAACTATGCTACAGAAGGCGGCAATCTTTTTATGAATAAATTTCGGAAAAATTCTAGTATTCAATTTGCAATGTGTTAATTTACTTAGGATAATGATTTTATTAAACTGTAACTTTCCTTCGTAGGGTCGATTAAGTCAAGCCGAATGCGGTATTTTCAATAGCAAGCATGCTTTATGCCCTTAAAGAACGCACTCTCCCCGACTTAGAGACTATTTATAAAGTAAATTTTAAGGCTCCTGTGGCAGAGAAACCGGGTTAATCATCGACCACCAACAGAAACCCGGTTTCTTAGGTCTTAACGTTCACTTTATAAATGACCTCTTAGGATTGCTTTCAAATAGCATTTCTATAGAAAAAGTAAAGAATGAAAACAGATAATTAACAGCAGCGTTAAAACTCAAAATTGCAGTCAACAAATGCGTAGATGCGGGGCAGCTTGTCCTGAAACATCACGCTATTCTTCTATACCCTGAAACCACTACACCGAATTGCTTGCTCGCTTTCAAGAAACACGGGGGAAGGGGAAAGGGGGGAAGGGGGGAAGGGGGGAAGGGGAAAGAAGAAAGTGTTTCTGTAATGAGTAGCGGACGGTGCGCCGCCAGTCGGGCGCTTTCAAGCAGCTGAAACACCCTGCAAAGTAATTTAAGAGATATAAGAATATAGAGCTTTGTTTAAGATTTGAACTCTAAAAACAAATGCACCATTTGCCGAATGCAACTTTCATCGACGCCGACAAACCTGAGTTAGGCTGATGTAAATGAAATATATTATACTCTCATGTTTTGGGCAAACTGTAAATTATTCTCATAATCTTCCTTCTTGCCTTAAACACCCATTCTTTTTTCTTTCTATAAACTTATATTTTACATCACTTTTTACCTTTATTTAACCTTTTGATAACCTTTTGTTGTGAAAATGTTTACCTCATTGATATCGTTTGATCACAGATTCTTAACCTAATAAAACTATTGTGCGTTTGGAGTGATTAAGCGGAAATATTTCGCGTCCACCAAAGAGGAGTGACTTTGTGAACAAAATTAACTTTAAGCTTAAGGGCTTCGCAGTATTCGGTGTAGTTTCACTGGTAGCCGCTACCATTGGTGTATCAGTGCCTGCGGCTTTCTCCCAAAGCGCAGCAACAGTTAAACTTGATGGTTCCAGCACTGTTTTCCCCATCTCCCAAGCTGCTGCTGAAGCATTCCAAAACAGCACTGGTGGCAAAACTCGCGTTACTGTTGGTGTTTCCGGTACTGGCGGTGGCTTCCAGAAGTTTTGCCGTGGCGAAACCGACATTTCCAACGCTTCTCGCCCCATTCTGCAAAAAGAAATCGATGCTTGCAAAAAGGCTGGCATCAAGTATATCGAAATCCCCATTGCTTACGACGGTATCACTGTTGTTGTTAACCCCCAAAACAACTGGACTACCAACTTAACAACCGCTGAACTCAAGAAAATGTGGGAACCGGGCGCACAAGGCAAGGTTAACGACTGGAGTCAAATCCGTTCAGGATTCCCCAAGCAAGCTTTGAAATTGTTTGGACCTGGTACTAAGTCTGGTACTTTCGACTACTTCACCGAAGCTGTTAACGGCAAAGCTAAACAAAGCCGCCCTGACTTCACTGCCAGCGAAGACGATAACGCATTGGTTAGTGGTGTTTCCCGCGACAAAGGTGCCCTTGGCTACTTTGGTTATTCTTACTACGCAGCCAACAAGAACACATTGAAGGCTGTAGCTGTTAATGGTGTATTGCCCTCGGAAGCAACGATTAAGAGTGGTAAATATGCTCCTCTTTCTCGTCCTATCTTCATCTATGTCAACGCTAAGTCTGCTGACAAGGCAGAGGTGAAGCAATTCGTTGAGTACTATCTAAAAAATGGTGCTCAACTCGTTCAATCTGTGAAGGAAGTTTCCCTGCCTAACGCTGCATACACCTCTTTATTAAACAGATTCAACCAGAAGAAGACTGGTTCTGTCTTTGGTGGTAAAGAAAAAATCGGTGTAACTGTTGACGAGTTGCTGGCTACACCCAGAGACTAATAAAGAGAAGGCACTCTTGCATACTGCGGGGTGCAGAAGGCTGAGGGCTGAGGGCTGAGGGCTGAGGGCTGAGGGCTGAAGGAAAGATACTTTTTTCATGCTTGGTGGTGTACGAAAGTTCATCGCGACTGCTGAGAATAATTGTATAAATTATTGCATAGTATTTTGATTCCCCCTAGCCCTTTTTCAGGGCAGGGGGTATCTTCCCAGGTGGGATATTATCTTTTCGAGAGGTATTGCAGATTGCCTGCATGTGCTGTCTGCGGGTGATTTTCCTGGATTGGGATGCATCTATGATTTGTCTTCACTTCGGGAAATGAATCACACAATGTACGATGTCTGGCGACAAGCCACTAAGCGTCAACGCATTCTGAAGGGAGAGTCGTGGCTAAAATATTATCAAACCAACCTCAAGTAACTAAATTATCCCCAAAGTTATTGCGGGATTTGCGGGAACGGGCTATTGAAATTGTGTTGTTTCTGGCTGCCTTTTCCTCTGTGGCAACTACTGTAGGGATTATCGCCACGTTGCTTTTTGAATCGATAAAATTCTTTCAGAATGTAGCCCTTCATAATTTAGCCAACAGTCGGAATGTAGCTATTGAGGAGTTATCCTTCAAGAGCTTATCTATTTTGGACTATCTGAACAGCATCTGGATCTTTCTGACAGGTACGACGTGGGCACCTGGGTTTGAACCGCCGCAAGTTGGGGTTTTGCCGCTGATTACCGGGACTTTAGTTACCACAGTCGTGGCATTATTTGTAGCAGTACCCCTAGGTACAATCGCTGCTATCTACCTGAGTGAATTTGCTCCAGCTAAAGTGCGGGAGGTAGTTAAGCCAGCTTTAGAATTGTTGGCAGGCGTTCCTACGGTGGTGTACGGCTATTTTGCTTTGTTGTTCGTCACACCTTTATTGCAGATTTTTCTGCCTGCTTTGCCCGGATCTAGTATGTTGAGCGCGGGGATGGTTATGGGCGTGATGATTATCCCCTACATTAGTTCCTTGAGCGAAGATGCCATGCGTGCAGTACCTAATTATCTGCGCGAAGGTTCTTATGCAACAGGGGCTACCCGCTTCCAGACAGCTGTGCGAGTGATATTGCCATCTGCGATTTCTGGGATTTCGGCGGCTTATATTTTGGGGATTTCCCGCGCGATCGGTGAGACGATGATTGTAGCGATCGCTTCTGGGGGACAACCTAATCTTACTTTGAATCCAATGGACCCAGGTCAGACAATGACTGCCTATATTGTTGAAGTCAGTAAAGGCGACGTCGCTTATGGCACCTTGGATTATGAGACTATATTTGCGGTTGGACTCACCCTGTTGATCATGACTTTGATATTCAACGTCATCGGTCATTGGCTTACCAAGCGCTATCGGGAAACTTATTGATCTGACCGAATTTGAGATTTGAGATTTGAGATTTTGGATTGAGAAAACAAAATCTAAAACCTAAAAATGGTATTGCATGACGTTTCAACTATGAAATAAATCCTTTCATCCAAAATCCTCAAACCAAGCTTCGAGGTCAATCTAAAATCCTTTCATCCAAAATCCTTGCATTGCATGACCAGTCAAAATATTCAACACCAAAATATTCAGCAAATTCGCAAGACTATTGCCCGCAACAAGCGTTCTGACTTGATTTTCAGTATCATTGGCTTGTTGTCAATGTCGTTTGCGATTCTCACCTTGGTAGCGCTGATTGCTCAATTGATGGTTAATGGTCTACCCCGTGTCAACTGGCAATTTTTCACTTCGTTTGCCAGTACAGATGCGAATAAAGCTGGTGTTCTCGCAGCTTGGGTGGGAAGTTTTTTGGTGATGATAGTCACCGCAGCTGCTGCGATTCCCATCGGTATAGCATCAGGCATTTATCTAGAAGAGTATGCCAGAAAAAACTGGTTTACCGATTTCATCGAGATAAATGTAGCTAATTTAGCTGCTGTACCCTCGATTATTTACGGTATGTTGGGTTTGGGCGTGTTTGTCTATGCCTTAAAACTAGGGCAAAGCATTGCCTCTGCTGGGTTTACCTTAGCGCTATTGATTTTGCCAGTGGTGATTGTTGCTACGCGCGAAGCTCTCCGGGCTATTCCCGGTAGCATTCGTGAAGCTGCTTATGCTTGTGGGGCTTCTAAGTGGCAGGTGATTTGGGACCATGTTTTGAAGTACTCCTTCGGCACAATTCTCACGGGAATTATTGTGGCATTATCGCGAGCGATTGGAGAAACTGCTCCTTTAATTGTGGTTGGCGCAGTTGCCTTTATCGCCTTTTTGCCAGATTCCTTGCTATCTCAGTACACCGTTATGCCCATCCAGATGTACCGCTGGACTGACGTTCCCGACCCAGAATTTAGAGCGAATGCAGCAGCAGCAGGCATAGTGCTGGTATTAATGACCTTAGCAATGAACGCGATCGCTATTTATCTCCGCTATCGTCTACGGAAAAACATCACATGGTAAAAACAACAACCTCGAACCAAGAAGTTCCCTTTAAAGCTTCAGTCAACTATCTCAATTTCTATTACGGTGGTAAGGTTCACGCCCTCAAAGACATCATGATGCCGGTGCATGATAAAAAAGTTACCGCCTTGATTGGTCCAAGTGGATGTGGCAAAACTACCCTGTTGCGCTGCTTTAACCGCATGCACGACCTTTACCCCGGAAATAAATATCGCGGGGAAATCGCTTTGGAACCCGATGGAATTAATCTTTTGGGTAAGAATGTTGACCCAATTGAAGTCCGGATGCGGGTTGGTATGGTGTTTCAAAGACCCAATCCTTTTCCAAAGTCAATTTACGAAAACGTGGCTTATGGTTTGCGGGTGCGCGGTGAAACCAAAAAGAGAGTTATTGACGAGAAGGTAGAGAAAGCATTGCGCGGTGGTGCTTTGTGGGATGAAGTCAAAGACCGTTTAAATGATTTGGGTTCTAACCTTTCCGGCGGTCAACAACAGCGCTTGTGTATCGCCCGTGCTTTGGCGACTGAACCTGAAATTGTGCTGTTTGATGAACCAACATCTGCACTTGACCCCATTGCTACCGAAAGCATTGAGCAGTTGATTGCCCAAATTAAGGATGAGGTGACGATTTTGATTGTTACTCACAGCATGCAACAAGCTGCTCGCGTGTCTGATTATACAGCATTTATGTACTTGGGCGAGTTAGTTGAGTTTGATAGAACTGAAACTATTTTTAATCGCCCTGCGAAGAAGCAGACTGCAGACTACATCAATGGTCGTTTTGGTTAATTGGATGATTTTGCAACGAATATGAGTTGTAGCTAACGTACACTTGTGCAAGGATATTTTTGCTCGTCACATATTTATCTTTGCAGGGTGCTAAATAGATAAGTTATTCATGTACGATGTGAATACTTATACTATTTGGTGTGGCTGTTCATGGTTAATTGTTAATCGTTAATAGCGCTCATTCCATGAACCATCTAACTATAAATAATTAACCTGACACGATATTAAATAGCTGTCAACTGATAGAGTAATTTATTTGAGTTAGCAGGTGTTGTATTTTTACTGCCATGATTTGAGACAAGACGGATAGGCTTGGAAAAGCTTGTCCGTTTTGTTTGGGTGATCGGGCAAATAAAAAGCTATCAAATGTTGCACCATTCTCAAAAAGCATTCGCGCCCGCCCAGCAAATAAATTTCGGGTTGTGTAGAGACGCGTTCATCCGAGTTCTACATCATCTAAAGATGGCTAATACCATTTACCTTTATTGATGAACTATATATTTTAAGGCAATAAGTGCAATAGGTCGATTAGTCAAGAGTTAATATTTAGACTCTTAACCATTAACCATTAACCCCTCCTTTCTTTCACCAGTCGCCTGGGTCGGGAAACCCTACCTTTGGGCGCGAAGCGATCCGGAGGGAATCTTCCCGACTGCAGAGGCAAGCGCCCCTTCACCATTAACCCTTCGGGTTCACCAGTTACCTGCGCGAGTGTTACCCTCCCGCAGTACTGGTTCACCATTAACCCCAGAGGGGTTCACCAGTCGCCTGGGTCGGGAAACCCTACCTTTGGGCGCGAAGCGATCCGGAGGGAATCTTCCCGACTGCAGAGGCAAGCGCCCCTTCACCATTAACCATTAACCATTAACTCTTAACTCTTAACTCTTAACTATTAGAAGAATCACCTGCCACTGTGCTTGGCGTTTGACTAATTCCTTCAATGTTGGAAGAATTTGCAGCTTCTTCATGCCAAAGTTGGAGATAAATCAGTTCTAGATCGTTGCCGATTTTACAGAAAAAGTCAATTTGGCGCGATCGCACAATTACAAATATTCGGAAAACCACGAAGGCAACAATTGCTACAGTTATCCCACTTAGGGATACAATCAGCGCTTCGCCAATACCAGAAGCCACTGCAGAAACATCGGCACTGTTGACTTGACCGCTTCTGAGGTTGGTGAAGGTCTTCATTAGCCCGGAGGCTGTACCTAATATACCTAACAGTGGCGCGATCGCTATGACGCTTTCCAGCAACTTTTCACCCTTACGCATTTCTACAAATTCTTTATCAGACGCCGCTTGTATTGCCAGGTGAAAGGTTTCGGGAGAGGGTTTCTTCAGTCTTAGCGGTGCCAAAAGTAACCGACCAATAGCTAAACCTTGGGCACGTTGGGCTAAAGCTTCGGCTTTTTCTAAGTCCATTTTTGCCGCCGTCAGCACTTCATGCACTACCTGCTTTTCTTGACTCATTAGCTTAAACCAAAACCAACTGCGTTCCACAGCAAAGGCAAAGGTTGCAATAGATAAACCCAACAGGGGCCACATGACTAGACCGCCTGCTAGCAAGGTGTCATATATTCTGGTCATGTTGAATCAGGTTAGCGCTTAGTTGTAAAAAATAATGCATATCCTGGTTAGGATACCTGAATCGTTCATAGTTGAGTGTTAAGAATAGTTAAGAAATTAGTTTACTTGCAGTTAAAGATAACAATCGGCTTTAGGAGGCGCGGGGTTAGGGGTTAGGGGTTAGGGGTTAGGAGTTTTTAACTCCTCACTCCTCATTCCTCACTTTTCATTGCGCGCCTCCTAACTCTTCATTCTTAACTCCTCACTCCTCACTCCTAACTCTTTATTGCGCGCCTCCTCACTTTTAACTCCTCATTCCTAACTCCTCACTCCTAACTGATAATAGAAAGAGCGCTTCACACTTCTTAAATATTTAATTTTACCAGAACAATGGCGAGAGATTTACGGGGATTCATCAAAATTTTGGAAGAAAGGGGACAATTAAAGCGTATTTCGGCTTTGGTTGACCCAGATATGGAAATTGCTGAGATTTCCAACCGGATGCTGCAAAAAGGGGGTCCTGGCTTACTTTTTGAAAATGTCAAAGGTGCTGATTTCCCGGTGGCGGTGAATCTGATGGGAACGGTGGAACGAATTTGCTGGGCGATGAATATGCAGCATCCCCTAGAGTTGGAGGATTTGGGGAAAAAGCTGAGTATGCTGCAACAACCAAAACCACCAAAGAAGATTTCTCAGGCGATAGATTTTGGTAAGGTGCTGTTTGATGTCATCAAGGCGAAACCAGGACGGGACTTTTTCCCCGCTTGTCAGCAAGTTGTGCTGCAAGGCGATGAGTTGGATTTAAATAAGTTGCCGTTGATACGCCCTTATCTCGGTGATGCTGGCAAGATTATCACGCTAGGGTTGGTGATTACTAAGGATTGCGAGACGGGGACACCAAATGTGGGCGTGTATCGTTTGCAACTGCAATCTCCAAATACAATGACCGTCCACTGGTTATCGGTGCGGGGTGGGGCGAGACATTTGCGAAAAGCTGCAGAACGTGGGAAGAAATTAGAAGTAGCGATCGCGCTTGGTGTAGACCCTCTGATTATCATGGCAGCTGCCACGCCGATTCCGGTAGATTTATCAGAATGGCTGTTTGCTGGGCTTTACGGCGGTTCTGGGGTGAGTTTGGCGAAGTGTAAAACGGTAGATTTGGAAGTTCCCGCCGATTCGGAATTTGTGTTGGAAGGGACGATTACGCCGGGGGAAGTATTGCCAGATGGTCCATTTGGCGACCACATGGGGTATTACGGCGGCGTGGAAGATTCGCCGTTGATACGCTTCCAATGCATGACACACCGCAAAGATCCAATTTACTTAACAACATTTAGCGGTCGTCCACCCAAAGAAGAAGCGATGATGGCGATCGCATTAAATCGCATTTA
The DNA here is from genome assembly GCA_044006015.1 of Heteroscytonema crispum UTEX LB 1556. Taxonomy (GTDB): domain Bacteria; phylum Cyanobacteriota; class Cyanobacteriia; order Cyanobacteriales; family Nostocaceae; genus Heteroscytonema; species Heteroscytonema crispum. The sequence goes on along the minus strand of JBIPDF010000009.1, from coordinate 223,788 downwards.
TACTCCGATTTTGCGGCAACAAGTCTCGGAAATTGTTGACTTTTTCTTGCCGATGGAAGCGCTATCGTATAAAGCGGCGATTATATCTATTGATAAAGCATATCCGGGACAAGCGCGACGGGCGGCTTTAGCGTTTTGGAGTGCTTTGCCACAGTTTACATACACAAAATTTGTGATTGTGGTCGATAAAAACATAAATATTCGCGATCCGCGTCAAGTTGTGTGGGCGATTAGTTCCAAAGTTGACCCCACGCGGGACGTGTTTATTCTGCCGAATACGCCGTTTGATACTTTGGATTTTGCGAGTGAAAAAATTGGTTTGGGCGGAAGGATGGGAATTGATGCAACTACGAAAATTCCCCCAGAAACCGAACATGAATGGGGTTCGCCTTTAGAGTCAGATCCAGAAGTGGCGGCGATGGTAGAAAGGCGATGGGCGGAATATGGTTTAGCAGATTTGCAATTAGGCGAAGTTGATCCTAATTTGTTCGGTTACGATATGAGGTAGTTCACGCAGCAACTGGTAAAAATCTATGCTGGCTATCAGCTTGGCTGATTGTATCAGTCAAGCTGGCGGGAATTCTCAAGTTGCAAAAGGAGTATCAGGGTGAATAAGGCATTTGCTGTTACCGGTCGCGCAGATAGTTGTTTAATCCTGGGTGGTGCCAATCTTAGCGAATATATGCTGGATGCAGCAATAAAATGTGAAGAACTGCATGAAATTCTCACCGGACTATACCGCGCCAGAATTCTTGAGGAAGAAGACAGGCAATACTTGTTATTTGATCTAGAAACCAGAGAAGGCATTGAATCTGATGCTGTGACAACCGATAGAGTTTATTATTCTCTGGTGCAGACTTTAGGAAAGATAGAACCATACTTCCAGGAAGCTTGGAAGAATGTTTACAGTGCTTGGGATAAAGACCCAACAAAGCGTATTCTCCGATTAAACTTCATTCCTTGGCCAGGTCTATCGCAAGCAACGCAAACAACAATCAAACAAAGAGGCATTGTCAAGTCATAGATATAAACTAGTGATCGCAAGATTTAGCAGATTTGCAATTAGGCGAAGTTGACCCGAACTGATTCGGGTACGATATGAGATAAAAAGCAGACATAATTTGTGTAGTCTCACCCTGAAGGGTGAGGCTGCAAAATTGATATGCTGGTATAAAAAGATTGGATAAATGATGACAAAAAAATGAAAAATCAAGCATCAAAATTAATAATGGGATTAGGGCTTAGTTGTATTAGTTCGATTATCAGTACTGGTATAGCTAATCAAATAGTTTTAGCGCAAGCAAATCAACAACAAAAGTGTGATATTGCTGCCTACGTTAACGATAAAGATGCGAAAGGTTTAAATGTGCGAAATGGCGCAGGTACAAATAATACAGTTTTAGGACAAATACCTGGTAACGAGACAGTTAAAGTTCTTGCAGCTTCTGGAAATTGGGCGCAAATTAATAATGTTGGTAGTGGTTTTAAAGGCACTGGATGGGTGTATTTGCCAATGTTAGGTTTATCGACGCGGGGCTATGGGACAAAAGGCGTAGATATTTATGTTAATGCCAATCCGAAAAGTAAAAAAGTGAAAAGAATTCCTGCTAGTACAACTGTTAAATTGTTAGGCTGTCAGGGAGAATGGGCGCATGTGGAATATCAAGGTATTAAAGGTTGGTTAGCAAAGCCAGATCAATGTGCGGCTGCATTGACTAGTTGTTCTTAAACAGGACTTACGCACATTGGTTCCAAAAACCCGGTTTCTTCGCTCATATCTGTTTGCACTCACAGGTTATTTTTCGTAGAAACCGGGTTTTTTGCATAAGTCTTCTTAAAATTGCAGACACAAACCCCCTCTTAGGAAACGAGAAGGGGAATAAAATATAAATTTATGGTTATAGTAAAGAACCAGTGCCAGCATTTTCAGAAAAAGATGCTGTTTGGGCTGATACACTATTGCAGAAGAAAGGGTTAGATAACGTTATAGCAGTCCGCGCATCATTCGTGAGAAACGTTCGTGTCGGGTTTCGCAGGAGTTACCCGACTTCTGAGGCTTTCGATTCTCACAAATATAAACGAGGGCTGCTATAGCAGTAAAGTGAAAGAATAATTGCCACCACTGGGGCGCTACAATTTGAAATTTGAAATTTTGGAGTGCTTATGCCTTCACCATATTCCCCACTTTTCATATATCCTCTGAGAAGGCCTTTTATGTACGTAGCTTGTGCGTCAATTGTAGCCTTTAATTTAGGAACCAATTGGTTTTGGTAGAAATTTTCAACGTTGTTTAGCTGTTCGACTAAGTTTTTTATATTCTCCTTTTGGTTACTACTTACCTTTTTTAAAGCACCGAGTTGGTAATTGCGCTGTTTCAGTGTTGGTCCAGCATAATGAAGACAGCAAGTATAAATTTATTGTTTTGTACTGACATCACCATATTCATTTAATGCTCTCTGCACATCTGCTTGAGTCCATTTAATTTCTCCAGCTACTTCCTTAATTAGTTGCTGTTTACTAGTCATACCAATCACTCCTCTTTAGAATTCCTAAAAATCAACAATTTTCGTTCCGATACTGAGATTGCAACTTGGATGAAGCAATTTAAAATTTTCTGGTTTATTAGCAGCATTTCCAAAGTCTTTCATGGGAAGTACATGATGCACAACTGTGTCTGCAAATCTGAGTGATTCTCTACAGTAAGCACATTGACCTTCCTAGTACTCGAATTGCTTGTGCTTCCAAGTTTTTCCCTCAACAGATTTGAGCCATTTGTTAAATTCTTTACGAGGGTCTATAGCTGTTTTAGCTTTGGCTAAAACCTTTTGTGTCTCCTTACGGATTTTTTCTTCTTTTTGAAGAAGGATAAACATTTCGCCATATAACTGAGTTAGTTTGTCTGCTGAATCGCTCTTCAATTCTTCATTTTTTAGTAGCAAGCATCTTCAATTTAAAAGTATTAACAAACAATCAACCTTAGTGTTATTACGTATTTTTTATAGCAGCGTACTTCTTTGGAAAAACGCATCCCCCCACCCACCACATCATTAGCCCCCTCCCCGCAAGCGGGGAGGGGGTTGGGGGTGGGGTTCTATCTGTGCAACCAAAGCGCGATCGCTTCCACCACCCCCTCAATCTCCTTCAAAACCTCCTCATTCCTAAACCGAATCACCCGCAACCCCAAACTTTCCAAAAATTTCTGACGAATTGCATCTTCTTCCTGGGTGTAATCGTGAATACCGCCATCCACCTCCACAACCAATTGCGCTTCATGACAGTAAAAATCCACAATGAACCTGTCAATAGCGTGTTGGCGGCGAAATTTGAAACCCAAAACTTGCTTTTGTCTCAATTTCTGCCAAAGTAGCTTTTCTGCTGGCGTAGGTTCCCGGCGCATCTGTCGGGCTAGTGGCTTGAGTTTCTCCCATAATTCTGGATGGGTTTGCCAAGGATACCCGAAAACCCCACCCCCTAGCCCCCTCCCCGCAGGCGAGGAGGGGGGATAAGAGTGTGGTTGAGAGTTTTGTGAGTTGTTTTGTTGAGCCATTTGGTGATTTGAGGTTAGCTGATTTACGTGTATTTATTTTTCCCAGCTACGCACTCTAACAACCAAATCTGATGCTGACGTTGTTTGTTGCACCGCGCATCATTAGCCCCCTCCTCGCCTGCGGGGAGGGGGTTGGGGGTGGGGTTTTATCTTTGCAAGCAAAACGCGATCGCACTCCCACTTCATCAGGTGCTTATTTCAAGTTACAACCAAGATTCCACGCTCAAAACTCCAACTGAGACCGGGACTCGTAAACTAAGCGCAAACACTCTTCAAGGTCATCGCCTTTCCATGTACCCGCGTGTCTTAATAAAGAACAACCGGAAGCCGGACGAAAAGGAACTGTAAAAAGCGATGATGACTCTGATACTTCAGGGAAAACTATGACGCGAACCTTTCTTCCAGCAAGTTCTGCGCTGTGGGTAATAATTTCTTTCCAAGTCCCCTCTAGTTCATTTGGTTGCGATGTCATTGTTTCCCCTCGAATCTCAAGGAGCATTCTACCCACTCTATCCTATTCAAACATTCAAACGAAGCGATCGCACTCCTCACCCGCGAGCGTTCATTCAGCATCATTAAAAGATTCGCAGAACCATAAATGGACTGGACTACCGTAGTGCGATCGCTTCAATCCGATTTCATCAAAAGATTAACATCAGGTTGTCTGCTTCAATGCTTACGCGTTAAGATCCCCCCCACCCCCCTTAAAAAGGAGGGCACACAGACTCTGATAGATTGCAACATGAAAAAAATAGTATAAAAAATTACAAACAATAAACCATCAACAATGAACAATGAACCATTAATTAATATAAATAACTACTGGGTCTAATCTCCACTTAACGCAACGCCCAGCAAACAGAAAAACTGCCAACTTGCTGTCGCATCAACGCGGAAATCAGACCCAGTATAATTATTTACAAATCAAATTAGGAAATCAGATTTGCAAATCAGATTTGAAATCTTAACGTTTGCCACGGGAAGGCACTAAGCTCAAATAATCGCCGAGGTCAAACGAAGAAATCTTTTGAGCGTAATTACCAGAAGTATTAATTGACGCTGCCATATCAGCATATTTGCGGGGGTCGCCTTCTGCCAATCGACGTTCTTTGGACTTGTTGCTGTAGAACTTGTCCAAGGTAAAGCGCCAGTCGGTTTGAACTGTACCAGCTTTTTCTTGGAAGTCTTCGCCGTAGCGAGGAGTTACCAAGTTGTAGGGGCGTCCTTCCATGCGCTTGCGTTGGTAAGGCACGGTGTTTTCACCAAATGCTTGGGTATATTCTTCACTGTCAACAATGGCATCGACAAAGCCGCCATAGCCTTTGTTTGCAATTACGATTGACCAAGCGATTTCTTCTTGTTTGTTGTAAGAAGAACGACCCAACAAGCGCCTGAGAGTGATGTCTACTAAGCGGTAGTTGTTGTTAACAGAGACTACCAAACGGTAGAAAGCCTCAGATTTGGCTAAACCACGGATAAAATCACGTACCGTCAGGGAACCATTTTTCAGCTGAGATTCCAGATTCTTTTGGCGGTTGAAACTGAGAACTTCATGTTCGCTGAAAACTTGGCGATAGCTTGCCCAAATGATATTGTCCATGTCAGTAGAAGAACTGACATCTTCGATACGGTAGATGTATGGGGTATCTTCATCCAAGTCAGCGATGCCAAAGCTTTTGACTCGGTGATTTTGACTGCTTGGTTTGTATTGAAGTAACGGCAGTGCCATGCTACTTTTTTCCTCTTATTCACAAATTAAACGCTCTTAACTGAAGGAGGCTCGATCGCTCAAAATCCTCGTTCATTCTTTATTGTCCCGCATTTGGATTTTGGATTTTGGATTTTTTATTGAATCTCAAATCTCAAATCTCAAATCTCAAATTGGTTTACCGTACGGGGAAACTGGCGCTGGGACTGATAGAAACAGGGATACCTTGAGGCGTATTCCGTGTTGTGTCGGGGATTTGGATGTTTGCAGTGCTAACAGGTGTGTAGGTAACTGTCTTGATTTTGAGGGAATTTGCCATTTCCAAGAAGTTGTTAATATCACCCCATTTGTGGCGATCGGCTTCTTGTCTATCGCGCCAGTAGTCACCGTAGCGAGGTGTCACCAAGTTAAACGGTCTGTCTTTGTAGCGACGCCGTTGAGAGGGGACTGTATTCTCGCCAAAGTTGGTCTGATACTCTTCTGAGTCTAGCAAAGCATCAACAAAGCCGCCCCAACCTTGAGTTGCTATTTTGATTGACCAAGCAATTTCTTCGTCTTTGTTATAAGACGCACGTCCCAAAAGCCGTTTGAGGCAAATATCTACGATGCGGTAGTTAGAGTTTGTTTCTACTACCAAGCGTCGGAAAGATTCTGATTTTGCCAAACCCCGGATAAAGTCGCGGACGGTAATTGCGCGATTTTTTAATTGGGATTCTAAATTGCTTTGGCGGTAAAATTTCAGGGTTTCGTGTTCGCTGAAAACTTGCCGATAAGCAGCCCAAATTAGTTCTTGAACTTCGCCATCAGAACCGCAGTCTTCTAGACGGTAAGTTCTCGGTGTCTCTTCGTTACCTACTTCATAACCGGCAACGCGCTGGTTTTGAGAACTCGGTTTGTATTGCAGTAAAGGAATTGACATAGTTAATGAATGTTGAGTTATGAGTTATGAGTTATGAGTTATGAGTTATGAATTATTAATTCCTAACTCTTCATTCCTAACTCCTCACTCGTTGTTAGGTTGTTTTGTTTCCGGGAATGTAACGATAAGGCAAGGCAACTGCTACGGGTTTCACAGTTGGTTGTGGGGTAACAGTTTCGCGGCTCATATCCGGAATATCTGCTTTAGAAATGAAATTCCTGGCGCTATCGCTTGACCGTTGGTAGTTCATTCCACCCGCTGTGATACCTGCAGCCATTGACAGAAATGTGGCAGGAATCGCTTGTCTAACTCCGCGTTGCACTGATTCTCCGGTGCGTACTACTTGATAGTAGGTACGACCTTCTAAGTATTGTGCAATTTCGCGATTGCGCCAGTAATCAGCGTAGCGAGGATTCACTAAGTTAAAAGGACGGTCTTTGTAACGGCGGCGCTGGAAGGGTACGATGTCGTCGCCAAAGTTCTGACGGTACTCTTCGCTATCTAGCAGGGTGTCGATGAAACCATGCAAGCCTTTGGTCGCAATTACAATCGACCAAGCAATTTCTTCATCTTTGTTGTAGGCGGCGCGTCCTAAAAACCGCTTTAAGGTGATGTCAACTAAGCGGTAGTTGGAGTTAGTTTCTCCTACCAATTCCCGGTAAACGTCAGACTTACCCAATCCCCGGATAAAATCCCGGACGTTAATCGACCGATTTCGCAATTGAGATTCTAGGTTGGGCTGGCGATAGCTTTCTAAAATTAAGTGTTCGCTGAATATTTGCCGATAGCCCGCCCAAATTATGGCATCAATATCTGCATCTGAAAATGCAGCTGATAGCCGATAAATCGATGGCGTGTCTTCACTGGGTACTTCGTACCCTTCGACACGCTGATTTTGGGATTTTGGCGTATATTGAAGCAGTGGGATTGACATCTTTACTTTTGCCTTGTTTTATGGTAGATAAAACAAACTATTAACCAAACTATTAAGCCCAACTATTAGCTAAAGGCTAATTTTTGAGCGAGTTGCACGCGGGCGCGGACTGCGTTTTGTGCATCGGTTGCCAGCATTTCCTCAAATTTAGACTGTATTTGCTGTTGCAATTCGGGAATTTGCGCCAGCCCTTGCAAACCGACGACGGCGGCGTAACGAATTGACCAGTCTGAGTCTTGGGAAATGAAAAGCAGGGTTTGCAAGGCTTTGGTTTGCGCTGTGGCAAGTTGTTGAACTTCCAGCTGATGCCAGCGCAAGGTTCCCAGTCCCTTAGCGGCGGCGCGGCGGACACTGGGGGCAAAGTCGGTGGCTGCTGCATCGATTAAGACATCCAAGGCACGGGGGTCAGCGATCGCGCTTAATGCTCGAATTGAGTAAGCCCGTGCGCCATAGTTATAATCATCTATTTGTTCGAGCAGCTGGGGTACTGCCACTTCCCCCAATTGTGTCAGTCCGGCAACTGCGATGACTGCGGCTGTGGGGTTGTTATAACCAAAGACGGCAATTAAGGTGGGAATTGCCGCTTCGTCTTTCGCCGCCGCCAATTGTTGCACTGCCGCTACCAGTCGCGCATCGGAATCTGCATCTGCAACTGCGCTAATTAGTTCTTGGGAATTGGTCATTAGTCAAGAAACTCAAAGTGAGGAGTTATGAGTTAGAAGTTATGAATTATGAATTTTAACTCCTCACTCCTCACTCTTAACTCCTAACTCTTTTATAAAAGTGAATCCATCAGGTTCATTACCCGGATGGCGTCGTCAGAAACCCAGAGTGCATCAAACTCTTGTTGGAGTTGATGCTCTAGCAAGCCTTTGAGGGCTATAAGTTTAAAACTGTTTTCTACCTTTGCTTGCGCGATCGCATCTGCTGCTGTTATATACCCGATCGCGCCCAAATCCCCCAAGGCAACGCGGCGCAATTTCAGATCGTTGCTATCCAACATTTTTACCAAGCGTTCCCCATAACTGGAGTCTTGTGTTAGTTGGTACATCGCTCTGGCGGCGGCGCATTGCACCCGTGGTACTGGATGCTCTAAAAACGGTTGAACTAAGGGAATAGCCTCAGTTGCACCAATGGCTCCCAAGGCTTCCAATACCGCTTCATAGGGTTGGACTAGGTGGGGGCGTCCGGGTACTTCCACGGCTGCGGACACACCCCCATCTAGCAATTGCATTAGTGCGGTTGCCGCAATTGGTTCGCCCAGCATTTCCAAAGATTGAGCAGCTGCTTCTCGCACGTAGAAATCCGGACATTCCAAGCATTTAATTAAACCCGGTACGGCTCGCTTATCGCCTAATTTCCCCAGCGCTCTTGCTGCATTGCGTCGCAGTGGATAGCCTCCCAGTTCTGTTCTGTCGGCTTCATCCTCTAACGCTGCAATTAACACATCAACAGCAGCCGGCTCATTAACCCGGAACTTGCCCAGCCACCAAGCGGCATAATAGCGGAGACTTAAATCTGATGATTGCAGGTTAGCGATCGCTTGTTCTGGTGTTAGCGGTGGTGCATTCTCTACGGAATATTCTTCCGCACTCGGTTCTATCATTGCCAGAGTTTTACTCTGCTGTTGTTAAAGGTTCTATTTTGACGATTGTACCGCCCATGCGGGTAATCCGCTGCATTTCTTCGTTCATCCGAGTGTATGGCACTGTAATAAATACGCTGCCACTATTGCGGATGTCATAATTATTTTTGTCGTTTTCGGAATTTTGGCGCAACCCTACGACTTCATAACGAAACATCCGGCTACCAGCGGTAGAAATTCCACCAGTTCCAACTGTGGTTTGACCAAACATGCTTGCAATTTCTCCTTATAGATGTCTTTTAAAATTTTGAGTTTTGAGTTTTGAATTTTGAGTTTTAAGTTCTTAACTCATAACTCATAACTCATAACTCATAACTTTGATTTAAGCGGGTGTAACGCTAACGATTTTGCCGCCCTGCTTCACAATTTGCTGCATTTTTTCCGAAAGCCGTTCGTAGGGTACGACAATCGCGTAGCTGCTACGACGCACTTTCGGAAATCCAGGATTCCGCTGTCCGGTTACTTCGATGCGGAAAACGCGATCGCCTTCTCCTACGGCATTCCCCATATTTCTCTTGGGTGCCACATCCGCAGATGCCTTGAAGTTCCAGTTCGGATTGCTACCAGATGGTCCCACAATTGAGGAAGCGCTATTACTTCCCAATTCACGGGCTAAACGAGATTTGGTGCCTTCTACTTGAGCGCGATCGCTATTGGCATAACCCCGGTATAAACGGAACATCCGGTTAAAGCCTACGGTTTTTTGCCCCGTTTGGGTAGCAAAACCGCGATAGTAGGGCACAATATTGTCGCCAAAGTTTGTTTGGTACTCTGCAGAATCAATGTAGGAGTCGATTTCAGCATCATACCCTTGGTTTTCATACAAGTCTAAGTGGTAAACCACTTCCGACTCATCATAAGGGGCGCGACCCAACAAATGCTTGTAGTTGAGTTCGATTACGCGAGTTTGGAAACTGTTATAGAAAAATTTGGTTTTGTAAAGTTCTGACTTGGCAACGCTACGCACAAACTCCCGCACGGTCAAGTTACCATCCCGCAGGAGCGATTCTGCACTCTTAAGGCGTTCCGATGCCATCAAATAGTCATTACCCAAAACTTGCCGATAAACGGCGCGAATCACCCCTTCTACATCTTCTTTTGTGGCAAAAGGGCGCAACTCAACTCGTGCTGCTTCACTAAAAGCCTCTGTTCCTAGCCTGGATGCTGCTGATGTAATCGCCATTTTATTTATCCCCTTTTTATTTCCACTTCGGCACCTGCCTAAGCGCCAGCTTTAATAAAGCTTTTACCTGTCCCCAGATAAAACAATGCCCGGAGCGAGGTACAACTGCTAGGTGAACCCATCCAGCACTTGCATCCCTCTCCGGGCAGGAACGCCATCTAGCTTAGAGCGTTGATTGCGTAATCAATGTAAGTGTTAGCTTCGTTACCAGCTTGACCGGACAAACCGTGGTTAGCTTTGATGTTCTTCAGAGCTTCAACGTACCAGCTAGGAGACAAGTCAAAAGAGCGGTTGATTTCATCCAAACCAGCAATTAAGTACTCATCCATTGGACCTGTGCCACCAGCTACCAAGCAGTAGGTAACCATCCGCAGGTAGTGACCGATGTCACGAGCGCACTTGGACTTACCACGAGAATCAGCGGCGAATTGAGGACCGCTCATTTGGGTGGTGTAAGGAAACTTCTGATATACAGCTTGAGCTGCACCATCAATCAAGCGTTGAGCGTTAGAAGTCAAAGAGCGAGCAGCTTCCATGCTAGCTGCAGCACGCTCAAAGCGACCGTTAACGGCTTGTAATTCGGTGTTGCCCAAGAAACGTCCTTGGGTATCAGCAGCTGCGATCGCTTCGGTAATTGGGGTTTTCATGGTTTAATATCTCCTTGTTCTTTCGTATTTTTTTGCCTGGGAGCTAAATTTTAGACTCCGGGCTTTTTTTTGAGCTTATTAAGCAACCGCTGCAGCAGCGCGATCAAAGTAACCAGCTACTTCAGACATCAATTGGCTGCAATCACCTTTGGTGATACCGTTAGGATCGTTAGCAATCTTAACTGCAGCTTCCTTCATCTTTTGAACGCCAACTGCTACAGAAGAACCAGGGGTACCCAAAGCTTGGTATGTTTCGCGCAAGCCGTTCAAGCAGCGGTCATCCAAAACGCTAGCATCACCAGCCAATACGGCGTAGGTTACATAGCGTAAGATGATTTCCATGTCGCGGAGGCAAGCAGCCATACGACGGTTGGTGTAAGCATTACCACCAGGAGCAATCAACTGGGGCTGCTCTTCAAACAAAGCGCGAGCCGCGTTGGTAACGATAGCGGAAGCATTGCTGGTGATGCGGTTGACGGTATCCAAACGCTTGTTGCCGTCTTTCACCATGTTGGTCAAAGCATCTAGCTGTTCGCTGCTCAGGAATTCTCCTCTGGAGTCAGCTTGGGAAACCACCTTGGCGAATGCGTCTAACATGGACTATTCTCCTAATTCCGTAAGTTGAGTGCTGTCTTGATTAAAACTGGCAATGTTTTATTCAGTTTGGAATGGTTTGCAACAGACGTGAAATAAAACTGTTTCTCAAATCGTCTCACTTTTTTCTGCCATTACTACATGTAACGAGAAAATTATGAGAATCTGGAGTGATTTTATGAGAAACCGGCAAACCAGTGCGAATTGATTGCCTTGTTTAACTTTTGTCTGCTCTTCAACCCCTCCAGCTTATGTTTATACAACGCTACAGATACATTATTTGTTACAAATTATGAATAAATAAGTTGCTGGAATAAGAAATGCCTCAAATCCTTTACATACAAGGGCTGTGCCTGAGAAAAGGCAAATATTTTCGTAACATTGCTTAACAATTGGGACGCGCAATCGGAAATGTTCTTGTTTTAATATTTTCTTAACTTTCCCGGAAAGCTTGTAAATACAGTATATTGGCGTTGCTTATGGCATTAATGCAAAATCCGGATTTCGTTACAAAACATAAAGGATATATTTCTAAATATTGCTGCGACTTGCCAGAATTCTTTCAGATTGGGGATTGGGGATTGGGGATTGGGGATTGGGGATTGGGCATTGGGCATTGGGCATTGGCAGACGTGGTGAAAATCTCCTTGTCCCCCACACCCGTCTGGCTTGTCTCCCACACCCGTCGCCCCTTGTCCCTTCCCCCTTCCCCCTTCCCCCTCTAAATTAGCTCCAGGGCTGTTCTAATTCTCTGTTGGACAACTTTATCGGATTCTTGGGCGATCGCCGCCTTTAGGGCTGCTTTCGCCTCGGGTGTGGCAATCTCCTCCAAGGATACCGCCGCCGCATAACGCAATCCCCAATCTTCAGGGGTAAGCAATGCCCAAGTTAACTTGTCCATGCCCAGATTTCCCATTTTTCCCAATCCCCGTGCGGCAATCCGACGGACGTTTCCCTGACAGTGATTGGCAACTTCTGTACCCACAACTTCCGCTAACACTGCAATTGCGCTCTTATCGCCAATTTGGGCTAAAGCTTGAATTATGTAGGCTTGTAAACCCTGATCTGTAGAATCATAAAAGGCAGCGATTAACGGCTCTACAGTTGCGGGGGCTAATTTCACTAACACTTCAACAGCAGCAGCACCTACAGAGGGATGGTGATGGCTTAACGCTGTTATTAATGCCGCGATCGCTTCTGGTTCTTTGGTTCCACAAAAAGCGATCGCCTTAATTGCCGCGATCGCATCTTGAGCGGTTGCAGCTTTGTTTAATTGCGAAATTAATTCTTCGATTTCTTGAAAATTCAGTGTATTCATCGTTGTCAAACAAGGCTGGTATGAAAAAAAACAAAAAAAATTGGGGATTGGGAAGTCATGAATTTTAAATATAAGTTTTGAATCAATAACTCAAAACTCATAACTCATAACTCATAACTTTTCCCCAATCCCCAATCCCTAATTTCAAAGCTGGATTAATAAATCATCAATTGCTTTGAAAAGTACCTGGGTTATTTGCTTTTGTGAGCTTTCACTCTCCAAAAGTGCTTCTAAAATTCGCTTCAAATTTAACAGCTTCAAACCGTTAGGCACCTTAGCCGCCAAAATCGCCTCTACAGCTTGTCGATGTCCAACCGCCCCCAAGTCAAATATCGCCGCCCAGCGCAAATACATATTTTCATGGGTGAGATTTTTGACTATCCGCTCAATATACTGAGGTTCTTGAGTCAAAAGATACATATACCGAGCAGCTGCACATTGCACCCGTTCGGAAGGATTTTTGAGATAAGACTCTACTTGAGGACGAGCTGTCCAAACTTGCAAAGTAGCGAGTGCTTCAATCAGGGCTTCATAAGGTTGTTCGGTACTAGATTGCAAAAGATTCAGCAGCGGATTAACAGCCCTTCGATCGCCAATTGCTGCTAAAGCTTGAATCGCCGCTTCTCGCAGGCGCAAATCAGAATCGCATTCTAACGCTGTTATTAACGCTGTTACTGCTTCGGGATTTTTCAATTGTCCCAATGCGCGTGCAGCTTGACGGCGTAGGGGATATCCCCCCGAAGGAACGCGATAACTTTCATCAAACAAAGCATCGCAAAGAGCCGCACAACCAGCTTGTACTTGATGCTTTCCCAACCACCAAGCGGCGTAATAGCGGATTTGATTATCTTCGCTTGAAGATAGTGCAGCGATCGCTGCTTCTTTTGAAAGAATTGGTTCGGCAGAGTAAGTTGCAGTCATAACCAAAAATAGGAGTGGGGGAGTGGGGGAGTGGGGGAGTGGGGGAGTAATTTTGAATTGTTCTTCCCCCCCTCTCCCTTTCTCCCACTCCCCCCCTCTTCTTGTCCCTTCCTCTTCTAAATTTGAGAAATCTTCACAATCTTGCCGCCGCGCTTGTGAATTTCCTGATATGTAGCTGAGAGTCTGTCATAGGGTACGGTTAAAATTTGTCTGCTACGACGCACTGCGACATTCGTGTTAATTCCACCAGCAACTGTTTCAATCACAAACATCCGATTATCTCCCCGTGCAGCAGAGGTGATTAACGTCGGTGCTGATGATGCAAAAGCAGCGCCTGGAGAAGAAGGTGGCATAATCATGTTTGCCATGTTCAGCGATATTTTCGAGCGCAGGCGCGAATTTTTACCACCCATCTGCGCGTTATCACTGTTACCCCGACCGCGATAAAGCTCGAATATCCGGTTAAATCCAACCGTTTTCATGCCGTCAATTGATTGAAATCCCCGGTAATAGGGAACCACAGAACTACCAAAACCATTTTCGTATTCGGCGCTATAAATGTAAGATTCAATCTCTGCATCATAGCCACGAGAAGCGTAAAGGTCTACGTGGTAAGCAATTTCTGATTGGTCGTAGGGAGCGCGTCCTAGTAAGTGCTTGTAGTTTAATTCAATAAACCGCACTTGGGAATTTTTGTAAAAAAAGCGCTCTTTGTAAAGTTCAGATTTTGCTAAAATCTCGACAAATTGCTGCACGCTAATTTTGCCGTTACGCAACATAGCTTCAGCAGCGGTAAATTTTTGGCTACCATATACTCCTTGACGTCCAAAAATTTGCTCGTAAGCAGCCCGGAATACTAATTGCAAATCATCTTCGTTCCAATTTTGGCGAAGTTCAACTTTTTTGCCGACTTCATCTCTAATCGCTAGCCGTTCTGCGACAGTCATTTTTTCAATTGCTCCCTTGCAGAAATTTTTCTTTCAAATTTAGCTTTATCGAAGAAAGGCACGAGGCATACTGCGGGGGGCAGGAAGAATTAGAAATGTATTTTTGCTCAAAGCAAATTCTTCTGCTCTTTCCAATCGGTTTAAAGCCTCTGAATTTATAGGGTTTCTTTCTGGCTTCTACCTTCTGCCAAGAAACGAGCGTACTTCTGCCTTCTTCATAAATAAATTGGGTCTTTGGGATTAGACAAAGGCTGCAATTAATCTTAGATAAACAATCATAAACAACATTTTTTGCACTCACGCTACTTCACAAGAAGCAACAGGAAAAAACATTGAATTTTGCCTATCTAATTAATCAGCAATCGTCTATTTCCAAAGACCCAAAAGCTTTGTCTTAGCTTAATGCGTTGATTGCATAGTTGAGGTAAATGTTAGCTTCACCAGCAGCGTCACCGGTCAAACCATGATTGTCGCGCACAAATTCTAGTGCAGCTACATACCAGCTAGGAGATAAACCAAGGGCTGAATTTAATTCGCTCAAACCAGCAACTACATATTCATCCAAAGGACCAGTTCCACCGACTACGCAGCAGTAGCTGATAGTCCGGAGATAATGGTCAATGTCGCGCACGCACTTGGATTTACCTTCAGCGGTAGAAGCGTATTGAGGACCGCTCATTTGAGTGGTGTAGGGAAACTTGTTATAAACATGATTGGCTGCAGCTTCTGACCATTTCTTGCCATTATTTGTGAATGCTTTGGCTGCTTCTAAACCTGCACTAGCGCGGTTAAAACGACCGAAAACTGCTTGCATTTCGGTGTTGCTCAGGTAGGAACCGCGCACATCTGCGGCGGAAATAGCTTCAGTCAAAGGTGTTTTCATGATTGTCTTAATCTCCGAATAGTTGCGAGTAATTACTAAAAATCAGCTTTGGAAAATGTCTTGCAAGATATCTCAAGATATCTCTATTAGACAACAGCAGAAGCAGCGCGATCGAAATAGCTAGCAACTTCAGACATTAACTGGCTGCAATCACCTTTAGTAATGCCGTTGGGGTCATTAGCAATATTAATTGCTGCTTCTTTCATTTTTTGAATTCCAGAAGCCACAGCATCACCTGGTGTGCCCAATGCTTGATAGGTTTCACGCAAACCATTCAAACAGCGATCGTCCATTACGCTGGCATCACCTGCTAATATTGAATAGCTAACATAGCGCAGAATAAATCCTAAATCGCGGATGCAAGCAGCCTGATTCCGGTTGTGGAAGCAAGCACCACCGGCGTTAAATACTTGGGGACGTTCGGCTACTAAGGAACGATAAGCATTCGCCACGATGGAGGAAGCATTACTGTTGAGTCGGTTAACTACATCTAACCGCTTGTTGCTATCAGCAACCATTGCTGATAATGCATTGATTTCGTCACCGCTCAGGTAAGAACCTTTTCTGTCAGCTTGTTCTACAACTCTGGAAAAAGCATCAAGCATTTTTTAAATTCCTCTTAATGTTTATTACAGCTAATTCTATATATAGAATTTAGCTTGTTTCTGGTCAAAAGCAATTTATTAATCAAGACAAAAGCGCATAGCAAAACTGGCAACAATTGCACATTCCAAAAATAAAATTCGCCTTGTTGATGTGCAATTAATTGTCTTGTTCTGTCTTGTTTTTTTTGTTTTTAATTGCTTTTTAAACCTTGTTTGTATTTTATATATTGCTTGAGTCGCTTTTTTATTAAGTATTGTAAATTAGTGTGAATCAATACAGAATGAAGCGATAGTTGTTTGCTGAACTAGCTTTCAGTTAGATTTATCCTGAATTAGCTTTATATTTGAATATATTTGTTCATTTAACTTTATGAAGCTGCAGTGTAGCGAAAGATGCAGTGATAAAAGATACTTACATTTTTTTGGGGAATGCTGGGAGTAACGCTGCCTAATAAATTAAATTAGGCAGGGTTTACACAGTTTTGATGGATTACCAGGGTGTTCCAGCGGTTGCAGATCCCACGCCAGTCCGCTACTGTCGGGAGACCCGCCCACGCGGCTGGCTCCCCAACCCACGCTCCTCGCCTACTGTGCTACGGGCGCTGGCTCCCCTTAAAAAGGGGGGCTATACATCAGTACACTCAGAAATACTGCTAGAAAATTTATGTATTGTATGTAACCCTTTTCTAAGTATTTGCTGAGATTGCAAATGCCTATTGTTTTGAACCCCAAATATCAGGGGAATTCCTTTGCACAAACAGTTATTGCCGCGATTGACCGCAGATTGTATCAAGCTGTGGTTTGTGACTTTTTGTAAAGGTGAGTTAAGAATATTCTGAAAAAATTCTCATTTTTCAGTCTGAGGGGAGATGGCACTTCGTCGGCGGAGAATATCAAGTAGGGTTGTAAAGGTTTGGGGAGGGGGCGCTGTTACCTCGATCGCATTCCCAGTAACGGGATGTTGCAATTTGAGTCGCCAAGCGTGCAATGCTTGTCCGGGAAGGTTTACACCCACGGAACGTCCGGAACCATAAACAGGATCGCCGACGATGGGATGTCCGATTTTGGCGCTGTGGACGCGTATTTGATGTGTGCGTCCGGTTTCTAATTGGAAGTGAATTAATGTATAGTTACCCAAACGTTCTTTAACTTGCCAATGGGTGACGGCGACTCGTCCGCCTTGTTCGACTGGTACAACAAACATTTTTTTGCGGTCATGTTGATGGCGACCGATGGGTAGGTCAATTGTACCACTTTCGGTTTTTGGCGCACCGTAGACGACGCCTAAATATTCTCGGCGTGCGGTTTTGGCTTGGAGTTGTGCTTGCAAGTTTTGATAAGCAAGGTCGGTTTTAGCGATCGCGATCGCTCCTGTTGTATCCTTATCCAATCGATGCACAATTCCGGGACGTTGGACGCCGCCAATTCCTGGTAAATTGGAACAGTGAGCTAAAAGCGCGTTAACCAACGTACCATCTGGATGACCGGGTGCGGGATGGACGACTAAACCGGCGGGTTTGTTGAGAATTATTAACTGGTCGTCTTCGTAAAGGATATCTAAGGGGATATTTTCGGCTTTGAGTTCCAGGGGTTGGACTTCAGGGATTTCTAAAGTAATGCGATCGCCTTCTTTTGCAGCTATCTTTTTAGATGTGCAGACTTTGCCGTTAAGTTGGACTTTACCCTGTTCGATCAGCTGTTGGATGCGGGAACGAGATAAGTTTGGTAATTCT
Organism: Heteroscytonema crispum UTEX LB 1556; assembly: GCA_044006015.1. GTDB lineage: Bacteria > Cyanobacteriota > Cyanobacteriia > Cyanobacteriales > Nostocaceae > Heteroscytonema > Heteroscytonema crispum. The sequence goes on along the minus strand of JBIPDF010000009.1, from coordinate 206,204 downwards.
TCAGCTAAGTAGCGGTCTAGACGGTCGGCTGTTTCTTCAACTAGTAAATTAAATTCGGTCACTCAATTTTAGATTTTAGATTTTAGATTTTAGATTTTAGATTTTAGATTGTTCTTAGAGGATGTTTGAAAAGTATTCTATTAAACATCTCAACCCTCGGAACCTAACCCCCTAGCCCCCCTTCCGAACATCGGGAATGGGGGTTTCAAAGTTTCTCTTTGCGTCGGAGAGAGGTTTACCAGAGAGGTTCTTCAGTAAATTTTGTGACTTTCATGCACATCCTCTCAGGAATAAATCCGCTTGATTGAAACCGATTATTTAGATTTTGAATTTGAGATTTTTCCATTTAATCCAAAATCCCAAATCTGTACGGTCACAATTGGTCTGGATTAATTCCTCTCTGTTGTAGTAAAGCACGAAGAGCTTGCAATTGAGCTTCAGCTTGTTCAGCGCGTTGTTTTTCTTGTTCTAGTTGTTGTTGAGCAAGTTCTTTTTGTTGAGAAAGTTCTAAGTAAGTAGCAAATCGCTGTCCTGAAGGTGAAAATATTTGAAGTTCGCCATCAAACAGTTCAAATTGTATTCCTAAACGTGGACTTACCCAACCTACCATCTGTTCAATTTCTTGTAACTCATTGTCAGAACGCAGCCAACCCGTCAACTCACCTTTATCAGGATAGTACAAGTAATATTCTTCCACGCCATAGCGATCGTAAAACTTGTATTTCGCAATCATATCTTTAGCACGATTGCTGGGGGAGAGAATTTCAAAAACTACTTGCGGGGGAATGTTATCTTCTTCCCACTGTAAATAAGAACCTCTATCTCCTTTTGGTCTGCCAAAGGCTACCATTACATCAGGCGCTTTGCGGGTGAGGTTATCGCCTTCCACAGGATACCAGAATAAGTCGCCAGCGATAAAGACGTTAGGGTCATTGGCAAATAGCAGATCCAAGTTCTTTTTGATGAGTACAATTAACTCAAATTGCTTGGTATTATCTGCCATTGGCTGTCCGTCGCTTTCGGGGTAGATGATGCCTTTTTTGTTGGATGATGGTAATTGGGTGACCATTGCTGTAAGTCCTGTTCAGCATGGGTGGTGTTATTTATTTTAACGTAGACGTTACAGCGGCTTGTCGCAGGCGAACGGTGGGCGCCCTGGGCGCCCCAGGAAGAGGAAGAGAGGAGGAAATAGGCGAGGCGATCGCTTTTTCTTGTTCTAAAGATTTTCCAGCACAATTGGTGGGTTGTTCCAAGCTTCGTGGAAGTCAGGTTTGATTTCTATCGCTTTGTCGAAGGATGCGATCGCTTCTTCATAACGTTGCAATTTATCTAACGCAATTCCCCTACCTCGCCAATCATCAACATCTTGAGGCGCAATTCTAATAATTTGCTCAAAATCAGCCTCTGCTTGCGGTGTTTGCTTCAATTCTTTATAAGCCGTACCCCGACTTTGCTAATGCCAGAATATAATTTGACTGAATTTCCAAAGCTTGGTTGAGGTATTCCACCGCATCCTGATATTGTTCCAGGCGAACGCAAGCTAAACCCAACCCATACAACACTTGGGAGTTTTGCGGTTCCAGTGCAGCTGCTTGGTGAAAAGTTGCTAAAGCTGCTGTGTAATTTCTCAGATCCAGTTGGTTGTGTCCTTCGTCAAGCAACGTTTGTAGGCTTGGGTTCCGGGTCATTTTCCGACTTTAAACTCTGCTAGTTACTATTTTTACTTATACATCAAGGAATATTGCAGAATCGCGATCGCGATCGCACCTAAGGTGTGTTTTCAAACTTTAGATCCCCCCTTCTCCCCCCAACCCCACTACCCTTCACCGAACACCCGCGCCCAGGATGCCCAAAGGGCTGTAGGGCGAACGTGGGGGCTCACGTTGATTTAGTCCTCTTCCAGAGGACTTTCGCGCTTTAGCCGGGAGATTTATAATCCCTGGCGTCGAACTGGCGTCGAACTACTGCTGATAAAAATATACTCTCCCCCAACATCGTATTAAAAGTATAAATTTTATAACTGGCAATGTGGATTACCGCATGAAGACAGCCTGGTAAATACTCCTTTAAATTAGAAAAAAGGCTCATAACAAACATTTAATCTACATTTTTATAACTCTAGAGACAATGACTCTCTCTCAAAATATAGGTAAAAAAGCAACTTTTTTTACTTTTCAATTTCATACTAATAAGTATTTAGTATTGATATTTGTTTTATTAAAAACTAATTATTGACTGTATTCTCACTAAAAAAACATCGGAAAAAACATTTTTGTAACTCCGAAATATACCAGAAATACTATTGATTTTTAATTTTGTTTTACGCAAGCATCAGCAATTAAAGTTAGGGATTTTTGCAAGTTTCATGACAATTGAGTTAGATGTAACAGATGTCACAATATTTAACTTTTCATATTTACTTTAATTAATTAAAATAGTTTTCATACATCTTTTAACTTTTTCCGGAAATTTAGAGTAACGTTAGTAATTAAGTTATTAGTATCTACCATATAGCTGAAAACTTATACCTTTCAGGTGTTTACTGCATTTTTTTGAGTTTCGCTACAAATTCTTGGAGTTGGCACTCAAAATACTCCAGGGTGACTATTCCTCACAACAAAACTGTAGAGTCTGTTTCCAGTACTTATGAACAGATTTAAGTCTTCTGAGACAGTCGCCGCTGCATCTAATTACACATTATCGCTGCGTAAATCAACGCTTCAGTCATCGCTGGTAGAAGTTAGTTATTCTTGTTGCTTAAGCTCTACAATCCAAAATTTGGGTAAGATATTCTTGGCTCTGATCGGGAGCAACAAAGTCTAAGCAAACGACTCTACCCCCAGAACCACCAATAATTACATATTTCCAATGTTTGCTCTCCTTTGGGGGAGAGTCATTTATTTTTGTGTATTTTTGGAAATGGGAGAAAACCTTGAAACACGCTCAAACGCTTAACGTGAGGGTTTGCGGCTAGCGCTTGAGTGACTATTGGATTAGCGAAAGATACAGAATGTACAATCTGATGTTTGGAATACTGTTTAATGGCAACAATTTGAACAATTTTGCTATTTAACAATAGCCTGGTTTTTTTCATATTTAGCCAACAGTACATTTATTGAACGTTTTTGTGAATCCCAAAATAGATATTCACTCATTTCACTTGACAAAATGAACTTTATACCAGTGCCATTCTAATGAAAACACTTCCAATTAGTAGGTACAGATTTTTTCCGAAAATACAGCCGCTAGCTTTATTGACTAAAATTACCAGCAAACCTGTTACTGGCTGTTTGCACGTGTTTAGCGTCACGGGTTCTTGGTCAATCTACTTAGATGAAGGTAAACTGACTTATGCTTGCTGTTCAGACACAATGTTTGAACTGCTGTACAAAAAATTACATCGTTTAAGTCAGGAAATTCCTAACCTTCATAGTGGCATTAATCAACAGTTACAGGCAATATTTGAAACTGGGATTGAAAATCAGGCAATACCGAATCCAGATTATTTGGCTATTTGCTGGTTAGTTAATCAAAAGTATATTAATCGCACTCAAGCAGGAGTATTAATAGAAGAATTAACAATAGATGTTTTGAAGTCATTTTTGCGGATAGAGGAGGGAAGTTATGAATTTACTCCTGAAAGTTTTTTGGATGATATGCCAAAGTTTTGTTATCTAGATATGCGCTTATTATTGTCACAGTGTCAAAAGCGATATATAACAAGCCATTCTGTTTATGGGCGAAATTCGGCGCATACTCAGCCATCAGTTCAGCCATCAGTTTCTGATGGATTGCGCTCGCAATTTGACAGTAAAACTCAGCCACAGGCTCAAACAAAAACACAGCAACCATTTTCAAGACAAAACGGTAATAAACCAACAGGAAATTCTAACGGCGTTTTGCCTCGCGATGCTCATGTTGCTGATAAAAGCCGCCAGCAAAATTCTCCGCCACCTGTAGAAAAGAAACTCTATACAATCGTTTGTATTGATGACAGCCCAGCAATATTGAGTGCTATCAAAAATTTCTTAGATGAGCAAATCTTTTATGTTGTGGGTATTAATGACCCATTAAAAGCCTTAATGCAAATTCTCCGCACCAAACCAGACATAATTTTACTTGACATTGAAATGCCAGATTTAGACGGCTATGAATTATGTTCTTTGTTGCGGAAACATTCGCATTTTCAAAATACACCCGTAATTATGGTAACCGGAAAAACAGGATTTATAGATAGAATCAAGACAAAGATGGTTAAAGCATCAGGTTATTTAGCTAAACCTTTTACAAAACCGGATTTACTGAAAGTCATCTTTCAACATCTGAATTAATTTTGTAATAAATTCCCGTTTGATTTCGTTTTGAGATTCAGAAATGAGCATTACCTGGCTTGGCAAAATTTTGATTGTAGAAGATTGTGTCAGCGAATTAGAACTAATGAGTTATTATCTCAGAGAGAGTGGTTACTATATAATGAAAGCCACTACTGCTAAGGAAGCTTTGGAAATAGCTTTAGAAGAAAAGCCTGACTTAATAATTACTGATGTAGTAATGCCAGGAATGAGCGGGTTTGAGTTGTGTCGCTGTCTGAGAATAAATCCGGCGACTCAAAATCTACCAATTGTAATTTGCAGTTCTAAAACTCAAACAATTGACCGTTTGTGGGGAATGAGACAAGGTGCTGATGCCTATATAACTAAACCTTTCACCCGCGAACAGCTACTAAATGCAATTCAATCGGTAGCAGCGTAAATCTAAATACCATGAATATTACAGATAATTTACTCTCTTCAACACAAACCCAAAATAATTTGGGAGATGGCTATCTCAAGTTTCAGCTTAATCAAGAAACTGCTGCGATTTTATCTATAAAACATACACAAGAAGTGATTGTTGTCTCTGTTGAGTCTGTCACTTCAATGCCAAATATGCCCGCTTGTATATTGGGTTTAATGAATTGGCGCAGCCGGATAGTTTGGGTAATTGATTTACCAAAAATGCTGGATTTAGAATCTCCAAAAAATCGGGTGCGACAATACAATATGATAATTATTCACACGGAATCAGTGCTTTTAGGTTTAGTTGTACCAGAGATAAAAGGTACAATCAGATTAATGTCTGATGCGATTAAATCTCCTAATTTACAAGTTTCACCTAGCTTAGTTCCTTATTTACGTGGATGTGTTTGGCAAGAACCAGAAAATGTATTGGTATTAGATGCCCTGGCTATTGTACAATCTTCGGTTTTGCACGGCGACTAATATTTACTACTTGAAAATATCAATTTTTCAATTCACTTACATAAGATTTGAGACTTGTTTGATGGTTAATATAATTGATGCAGACAACAAAGATGCAGAAACAAACGGTATAGTCTTATCTGAGAAAGAAACCGTGATTCAGCGCAGAGGTGACTCGCACAATTCTCCTATCAATCGGGTAATTTCATGGTTAACAGGGACTAGCTTACGCACGAAAGCGATCGCTTTCGCCATTGCTATTGGTATACTACCTATATTGGGCGTTGGGACGCTGACATATTATTTGGCGAATCAGTCAATAATTAAGGAAGTTACCAATAACAAACAAGCTAGCGCTATTGTGTTAACAGATAATATTAACCGCTTCATGCTGACACGGTATGGAGAAGTTCAACAAGTTGCAAATTTGGGAATCTTTACCAATCCTCGATTGAGAGAACAAGTATCTAAAGATGATAAGCAAGCACAGTTGAATAAGTTTTTTGCAATTTTCAAAAACTATGAAAGTCTTGCGATATTAAATCTCAATGGTGATGTAGTTTTACAAACCAAAGGACAATTCATTCCCAACCAAAAAAAACAGGATTATTTTCAAGCAGTACTTCAAACAAAAAAATCTTACATCAGCCAACCATTAACAACCAAGTTAGAAAATTCTCAAATTTACTTGGCTGCACCTATTAAAGATAGTTTCAAGGGGCAAACTATCTATATTGTTCGGGCAGCTATACCTTTGAAATCTTTAGAAGTTGCCTTTAATAATCCCCAGATAATTAAAGATGAATATCATCTAATAGATGCTTCTGGTAATATTTTCTTAGCTGCAAATAAGAATCTCTTGGGGAAAAATGCTCAAGAAATTTTTGCTGATTGGGGTGAATTGCAAGCAAAAAATCAGCTTGTGACTCGCATATATTCTCAGGATTTAATCACCTACGTTCCTTCACAAATAGTAGAAGGATTGCCAGAATTAAAGTGGAAATTAGTACTGAGTAAAAATCAAGCGATCGCATTGGCAAATCAGCGTCAATTATTATTGACATTGAAGGTTGGAACCCTGACTGCAGCATTGCTAACAGGCGTACTCGCAGCTATTTTGGCTAACCGTTTGACACAGCCAATTATCACTGCTACTAAAGCTGTGAAAAAATTAGCTAAAGGCAATTTAAATACCAGAATTAGTATTAAAGGCGAAGACGAATTTGCTTCTTTGGGCGCTAACATTAACCGCATGGCAGATAGATTGCAAGATTTACTGCGGAAACAAACAGCAGAATCCGAGCAATTAAAGTTATTTACCAACATCTTAGTTTCAATTCGCCAGTCTCTAAATTCTGAAGATTTGTTTAATATCACAGTCGCAGAAGCTAGAGAAGCATTAGCAGCACATCGAGTAGTTATTTATCACTTTAATGCTCAAGGAAAAGGTCAAGTTTTAGCCGAATCTGTTGTTCCTGGTTTGCCTGTTACTCTCGGCGATACGATTGAAGATAATTCGATTGCAAAGGAACTCATTGAAGCCTATAAAAAAGGTGGAGTTTTAGTTGCCAATAACGTCTTTGAAGCAGATTTTGCTCCCGAACATCTTAAGTTAATGGAACAACTGCAAATCAAAGCCACTTTGGTGACACCAATTCTTAAAGATAATCAAATTTTTGGCTTTTTGATTGCCCATCATTGCTGGGCACCTCATGTTTGGCAACCTTTTGAAATTAACTTTTTAAGGCAATTAGCAGTTCAAGTTGGACTTACATTAGAACGCGTAAGTTTGTTAGAAGTAACCCAAGCTTTGAAAGACCTAGCGGTTCACATGTCTGAAACAATGAATTCCCAAGATATCTATAACTTGGCAGTTCAAGATATCAGACAAGCTTTGAAAGTTGAGCGAGTATTTATCTATAAATTCCACGAAAATTGGCAAGGAAGCATTCTTGCTGAATCAGTAGTTGCAGGTTTGCCTTGCGCTTTAGGAATGAAATTACATGACCCTTGCATGCCAGATTTTGTAGAAAAATATCAGCAAGGGCGTGTCATTGCAACTAACAATATTTACCAAGCAGGGCTTGGAGAATGTTACATCCAGCAACTTGAATCTTTTGCTGTTAAAGCAAATATAGTAGCACCAATTCTCTTAGGTGACAAACTACTTGGTTTATTAATTGCCCATCAATGTTCCAGACCTCGTGTTTGGCAACAATCAGAGATTGATTTGTTTGAACAATTCGCTAGATTGGTAGGGATGGCTTTAGAAAGAGCCAATCTTTTAGAAGAAAGTGAAAAAGCACGTGACAAAGCTGAAATTTTGTCACAAAAGCAACAATTTCAATTGCTAGAATTGCTCAATAATATTGATGGAGTATCTAAAGGCGACCTCACGGTACGTGCCGAAGTTACTTCAGGAGAAATTGGCACGATCGCTGATTTTTTCAACTCTGTTGTCGAAAGTTTGCGAGTGATAGTTACCCAAGTCAAACTTGCTGCTACCCAATTAAATGGCGCGATCGCCGAAAATTCTGGTGCGATCGGTCAACTGGCAAATACAGCACTCCAACAAGCAGAAGAAATCAGCCGTACTCTCGATGCTGTTGACCAAATGAGGCACTCAATTAAAACTGTAGCCAAAAGTGCTAAACAAGCTGCAATCGTCACTCGCACCGCCTCTCGCACCGCCGAAACCGGTGGCGCGGCAATGAATTTGACTGTCGAAAATATCTTGAGTCTGCGCGAGACAATTGGAGAAACTGCGAAAAAAGTTAAGCGACTTGGAGAGTCTTCACAACAAATTTCTCGCGTCGTCTCATTAATTAATCAGATTGCTTTACAAACCAATTTATTAGCCATTAACGCCGGTATTGAAGCAGCCCGCGCCGGTGAAGGAAGCCAAGGTTTTGCTGCAGTTGCGGAAGAAGTCGCCGCCCTCGCAGCTAGGAGTGCTGCTGCAACTGATGAAATTGAAGGAATTGTAGCCAATATTCAATTAGAAACCAGCGAAGTTGTCAAGGCGATGGAATTAGGAACCACACAGGTTGTTGAAGGAACTCGTCTTGTTGAAGATACCAAACTTTGTTTGCATAAAATATTTGATGTATGTCGCCAAATTGACCAATTAGTACAGTCAATTTCTGTTGCTACTGTATCGCAAGTGCAAACCTCTAAAGTTGTTACTAATGTTATGAAAGACATTGCCAAAGTATCTGAAATGACTAGTCATTCATCTCGCCAAGTTTCGGCTTCTTTACACAAAACAGTAGAAATTTCTGAAAAATTACAAGCGAGTGTTGGAACTTTTAAAGTTAGTTCTTAAGTCATTAGTTAATAGTCATTAGTTAATAGCCATTAGTCATTAGTCATTAGTTAAGAAGTAGCCGTCATGTACTTTCGTACACTAGGACGCATGAAAAAATTTTTCTTTCCTTCTTTCTGCCTTCTGCCATCTGCCTTTTTTCAAGTCAGGTCAACGTTAAAAAACGTTCATATGTAGGGGGGAATGGCGCTACTTTTAGCCCGGAATTAAAATACTAGCTCAAAACTCAAGTCAGTTGAAACTGACTAAAATATTTACCGAATTTAAGGTTTAACACCAATTTAAAAAAAGAATGCCACAGATGGATTGTTGAAATCACCGCAGCCCGGATGGTTTCACAATCCAAAATCCTTTCATCCAAAATCCTGTTAGGGTTCAACCTGTTTTAACAGGTTTTAGCTATTAATTCAGTGAAATTTATTTCAAGGCTACTTTTGTTTCATTACTAACTAGATGGGCAGAAATCAACATCACTTACTCTTTCTATCCCCAATGACGCCAGTCGCGCGACTGTCGCGGTCGCTACGGGCGCTGGCGCAACAATGCCCAATGCCCAACTAATATATAGCGCTTCTGGGTTGGATGCAATACACAATCGGAAGCAGTAGGGACAATTCATGAATTGTCCCGGAGATCCCAATGTATTTGACGCAAGTGAGAACCGCTATATTTAACACCAGTATTCCAACCGAACCTAAAAGCGATCCTAAATAATTTGTGAATATGTAGGGGTAGTTATAAAATTGCCTCTACACATAGATATTAAGGCATTCTAAACAATAGCCTTTCGCAACTTCAGTGTGATTCTTATATAACAAATAACAAATAATAATCACTATGTCTCAAGACAAAGAATTAGAAATCCAGATGCAATTTCTGGAGGAAGCCACTGACTATCTTAATACCCTAGAAGGGATTTTATTAGAATTTAAAGCTAACCGTCGGATTGAACTGCAAAAAATCAATGCAGCACTCCGCGCCGTTCATTCTATTAAAGGTGGTGCGGGTATCATGGGATTCCGAACTATGAGCGATTTAGCACATCGTTTGGAAGATTATTTGAAAGTCTTAAAAACTCCAAAAAATTCCCTACAATTTGATACTGAGTTGCATAGTTTGCTGCTATCTGCTGTTGATTGGCTGCGTCAAATAGTGGAATTACTTTCTGTAGGTCATGTTGTTGATGAGCAGTGGCTGGAAACTTTTTGTTACCCAGTTTTTGAAGAGTTATCCGAGCGTTTGGGCAGTCCAAATCCAGAAGATGCTACATCAATGCTTTCGCCAGAAGATTCACCACAAGACATTATACCCTTACTTTTTCAAACGGAAGTTGAAGGATATTTACAGCGTTTAGAATCTTTGTTGGCTGAGGGCGAATCTCCGGGGTTACGAGAAGAAGTAATGATGATGGCAGCTGAATTGGGCGGTTTGGGTGAAATGCTCCAAATCCCTTCTTTTAGCCAGCTTTGCGAATCAGTTACCGAATATTTAGAAGCTAACTTTGCTGATGAAGCTGTTATTAAAATTGCTCATTTGGCATTACAAACTTGGCGGCGATCGCAAGCTTTAATACTCACTAACGAATTTCATAATTTACCAACAGAAATTCATGCTGTTAGTTATTCAGAACCAGAAGATTTTGGAAGTGCAAAAGAATCTCACCCGCCAGATATAATTCTATCCAGCCGCCAGAGTAAAAATCCCGAAAAGACAGTCAGAGTTCCTGTTAAGCAAATTGAAAAAATTAATAACTTATTCGGGGAACTTACTATTCAGCGTAACAGCATCAATTTACAATTAGATAGATTGCAAAAACTCATTCGCAATCTCAGCAGTCGAGTTAAAACTATTGAGCGCGAAAATTATGAGTTACGTATTGCCTACGATAAATTTGCCACACAACTTGCTGTTGTCAATTCAACGCAACAAAACGCAACAAACGACTGGAAATTTTACAAACCAGACCAAATAAAAGGCATCAGCCACGCATTTGATAACTTAGAATTAGACCGATATCACGATTTACACATGCTGTCCCAGACAGTTATGGAAACCATCGTTAAAATTCAAGAAATTACAACAGATATTGAACTCAGTTTAGAAGATACCGACCAAGTTAACCGCCTGCTGAACAAAACAGCGCAGAATCTACAAAAGTCATTGACGCAAGTACGGATGCGTCCTCTCTCTGATATTGTCGATCGCTTTAAAAGAGCTTTGCACGATTTGTCTGTAGAATATGGCAAAAATGTTCAATTAAATATTGAAGGCGGTAACACCCTAATCGAACGCAGCATTTTAGAGGCTTTAAACGAGCCTTTAATGCACCTATTAAGAAACGCTTTTGCTCACGGTATCGAAGACCCTGACACCCGTCACCTTTGCGGTAAACCAGAACAGGGATTAATTGAAATTAAAGCCATTCACCAAGGCGATCGCATTATTATTACCATGAGTGATGACGGTGGTGGTATTTCCTTAGAAAAAATTCGCGATCGCGCTTTTGCTATGGGTTTAGATCCAATTCTACTTGCCCAAGCTACTGATGAAGAACTATTATCCCTCATTTTTGAACCAGGATTTAGTACCTCCGAACAAGTGACCGCATTATCCGGTCGCGGTGTCGGTATGGATATTGTTCGCAGCAACCTCAAACAAGTCCGGGGTGATGTCAAAGTTCATACAGTTGCAGGCGAAGGAACTACTTTTACCCTATCAGTTCCCTTTACACTTTCAGTAGCGCGAGTTTTGCTGGTAGAAAGCAATAAAATGCTTTTGGCATTTCCTACAGATGTCGTGTCAGAAATATTTTTACTGCGAAAAGAGCAAGTTTTTTCAATAGCTGAAGGCGAAGTTCTTAATTGGCAAGGTACAATGCTACCATTAATTCGCCTTGATAACTACTTAGAATTTAATTGTCCCCGCTACGACAACCCAAACTTAGAAACTCCCCAGGCGATAAATGCTACTAGTGTATTAATCGTCCAAGACGGTAATCATCCAGTAGCACTGCAAGTAGATTGTTGTTGGGGCGAACAGGAAGTAGCAATTCGCAAAATTGAAGGTAATATATCTTTGCCTCCTGGCTTTAGCAACTGTACCATTCTTGGTAATGGTCGGGTAGTACCATTGGTGAGTGCGAATGATTTGCTGTATTGGATGACCAACCGTCAAATTCCAGCAACAGAGTTAACAATACCGACCTTTGCATTAGATATCAAGAATATACCAAACCAGAAAGGTACAATTTTAGTTGTTGATGATTCAATTAACGTCCGGCGCTATTTAGCACTTACTTTAGAAAAAGCCGGATATCGGGTACAACAAGCTAAAGATGGTCAAGATGCATTAGAAAAATTAATTAGAGGCTTGCAAGTTCAAGCTGTAATTTGTGATATCGAAATGCCTCGCCTTGATGGTTACAGCTTGTTAATTAGGCTCAAAACCTTGGACAATCTTAAAGATATACCAGTCGCCATTCTTTCCTCTCGCAGCAGTAATAAACATCGACAAATGGCAATGCAATTAGGTGCGCGGGCATACTTTTATAAACCTTATAACGAACAAGAATTACTGCAAAACTTAGAGCAAATAATTTTTCCTCCCTTAGAAGTTACAGTTGCTCAGGATTAATTCCCTTTTCTTGAAGTAAAGTGCGGAGGGCTTGCAATTGAGCTTCAGCTTGTTCTGCTCGTTGTTGAGCTTGTTCTTTTTGTTGAGCGAGTTCTACGTAAGTAGCAAACTTCTCACCATCAGGGCGATAAATTTGGAGTTCGCCATTAGATAATTCAAAGCGTATCCCCAAACGTGGACTTACCCAACCCAGCATTTCTTGAATATCTTCTAATTGATTGTTAGAGCGCAACCAACCTGACAATTCACCGCTTTCTGGGTCATATAAATAATATTCTTCCACCCCATAAAGCCGATAAAAATTGTATTTGGCAATCATATCTTTGACTCTATTTCCAGGAGAAAGAATTTCAAATACAACTTGCGGGGGAATGTTATCTTCTCGCCATTGTTGATAGGAACCTCTGTCTCCTTTTGGTCTGCCAAAAACAACCATGACATCAGGCGCTCTGCGGGTGATATTATCGCCTTCGACGGGATACCAAAGTAAGTCGCCGGCAACGAACACGTTGGGGTCATTCGCAAATACTAGATCCAAGTTCTTTTTGATGAGTACAATCAACTCAAACTGTTTGGTATTATCTGCTATTGGCTGTCCGTCGCTGTCGGGGTAGATGATGTCTTTTTGGGTGGAAGATTCCAGCTGTGTGACCATTGCTGTTATTCCTTTTGCAAGGGTGGTATTGTTTATTTTAACTAACCGCAGAGGCGCTGAGAACGCGGAGGGAAGAGAGGAAGAGAGAGCTTTGCTTTGCGCCTTTGCGACGCCAGTCGCCTACTGTCGGGAGACCATGCACGGCAGTCGTGAATGGTCCGCCACTGCGGTCTTGGGGTCTCCCCAAGTGGAGCACCTGGCGTGGAAACCACGGCAGTTCCTTCAAGTCGGCGAAGCATGCACGGCAGTCGTGAATGGGGGAAACCCCCTCTTGGCCGCGCTGCCTCACCAACGGACTGCCTCCCCAAGACCGCGCCAAATCACCACGGCGCTGGCTCGCCTTTGCGTGAGCTATTGTTACACGGGACGACAACCAGATAAGATGCTGTGCATATTTACTACTGCACCAATTACCACGATCGCCGGTGCTTCAAATCCTGTTTTCTCTACTTGCTTGACAATTGTCCCCAACTGGCCTATCAATTCTTCTTGCTCTTCGCGCGTACCCCAACGCACTAAAGCGATCGCTGTTTCTTCACTTAACCCCGCTTGCGTTAACTGTTGCACAATGTAAGGCAAATTGTGAATTCCCATGTAAATCACAATCGTTTCGGAACCGTGGGCGATCGCTTGCCAATTTATTGCGGGTCTATACTTACCTGCTGACTCATGCCCTGTCACAAATATTACCGATGAACTATACAATCTATGCGTTAAGGGAATCCCTGCATAGGCTGGAGCCGCTATACCCGATGTAATACCGGGCACTACTTCCACTGGCACCCCAGCTTTCAGCAACTCTTCCATTTCTTCGCCACCACGACCAAAAATAAAGGGGTCACCCCCCTTCAACCGCACCACGATTGCATTATCCCGGGCTTTCTCAATCATTAAATGCGTGGTTTCTTCTTGCAACAGCGAATGTCTTCCCATCCGCTTCCCGGCATCAATTTTCTCTGCTTGGGGATTAATCATCCCTAAAATTGCCGGACTTACCAAAGCATCATAAATCACGACATCCGCACATTCCAACAACCCCTTCCCCTTAAGAGTCATTAACCCCGGATCTCCCGGTCCCGCACCTACCAAATAAACCTTCCCCACATTCCTCTTCCCCTCTTCCTTCGCGCCCTTCGTACCTTCGCGGTTCATTCTCTTATCAAATCCCAAATCAAATCGGCTAATTCCGCACTTGCTCCCAGAGGCTCCACCATTTGGAAATTCACCGCAGGGAACTGTAATTGTACCTTCTCTACTAACTGAGCGATCGCATCGGTTATGCCACCTGCGAATAGAAAGTATGGCAAAATTGCAATTTGTCTGCAGCCAGCCGTTACCAAACCTTGTACCCGCGATTCTAAACTCGGAGTCACAGCCCAATAAGCAGCCACCGCACCCAAATTAGATGCAGTAGCTTCCACCGACTCTCGCGAACCGGGACGGCGGCTACCATGAGATATAATAATCCATGCTTCTGTATTTACAGCAGCCATTTGCTTTGCCAGCAAGCGTTCTAAACCGGGGTGACTTCCCAAATATGCTTGCAAGTCTACCTTAATATCTTCACCCAAAGCCTTTTGAGCCAATGCGACTTCAGCGGGAATATCTTCCATCACATGCACTCCCGGCAGCAGAAATAGCGGTAAGATTTTTAGGCGATCGCATCCACAAGCAAAAGCCCTCTTGCCAAATTGTCTAATTTGCTCGTGCAAAGGCTCAACATTTAATTCTAAATAAGCTACATCTACTATTGTTTCGCACTTCGGCGGGGAAGCAACTCCACCATTTGCAGTATTTTGCAACTGGTTTAACTCTTTGTTACATATCATTCCTGCCAATTGTTGCATAGCAACTTCCGGGCGCGGATCGCGACTTCCGTGGGATACCAACAAATATGCAGATGGCATTGGCAAGGGTATAACTCAAAGTAAAAATTTAGTATATTTTATCAAATATTACAAAGCTTATACCAATTCGCGTGAAAACGTTGCAACTCCCTCACAATCGCGCTTACCCACGGCAATAAAGCGGGAGGAAAATCCACTTAGCGCCTTTGCCTCCCCTTGGTTCGGGGGGATCTATATATTTCAAACATTTAGAGAAATGGTATTACCAGTTAATGATTTAGCACTTTAGCGCTAACTACAAGCTGCAAAGTATGTTTGCTTTAATTATGTGTGCTTATTTAATAATTACTAGAAAATTTATTTTATTCAACCTGAAAATTTCATTTTTATATTAAGATAGCAATCCGCGCATCATTCGTGAAAGCTGAGAAACCCGGTTTCTGATAGACTTTGAGAAGCGAGGACTGCTCTAGTTAACAAAAAAATCGGTCAGCAGGTAAATCACCCGCTGACTTTAATAATTTTATCGTTGTTGTGACAGAAGCTGATTAAGATTGTTTTTCAGCAACAGGGTCAGCAACGTAACGGAAAGTTGGTTCTGAATTCCAAGGACCGCGTTCATCTTTACCGTTAGTAGACAAGTTATAGTAAATATCCACAGTGTTATCTGGTTGGATATTACCAAAGAACGGATCGGTTAATTTACCCAAAGAATCCAGCGCTTTCATAAACATTTGGGTATGGGAAATTTCTCGCGTTAACAGATGAACGAGGGTTTTTTTAGTACCTTCATCAGGAGCGAGTTTAATCAACTCCTCATAAGTTTGACGTGCGCCAGCTTCAGCAGCAATATCCGCCCGCAAATCGCGCACTACATCGCCACCTTCATTCACATAATTTGCACTCCAAGCATTACCTTGACTATCTAACAAATGTGGTCCCATACCGCGCACGGCAAACAAAGTGCTTTTATAAGCTTCGGTTTGGTCAACATTTTTGGTGTGAGCTTCAATGAGTCTACCAACCATTTCTAAATGACCAAACTCTTCTATGGCAATATCTTGCAACATGTCCCGAATTCCGGCATGTTCGCAATGAAAGGACTGAGTCCAGTATTGTAAAGCTGCTGTTAGTTCACCTGTTGCACCACCAAACTGTTCTAAAAGCAGTTGGGCAAAACGTGGATTTGCTTCATTAACGTTAACAGTATGAATTGCTTCTTTTTTGTGAAAAAACATTAGCTGCTGCCTCTCTTTAATTAGTTGGTTTCAGCGTTGAGTAATTTTTGCAAATATAATTACCCTGAAAGCTGTGATTCCTAAGCGCCCACACATCTAATTATGTTAGACATTACAGCAAATCTAAACGTGCATCCTACGAGGGACTTGCTATTTAAATATCTCTATCTAAAGTTTTATTTTGCTGTTGTAAATATTCAAGGATAATAAATTTGCTTTTGCACGGGTTTTTTCTCACAGAGGGGATAAGACGCGATGTATCGCGTCTGGTCAAAATTCTATTGCCTTTCGGCGCTGTAAGTGTAGAAATTGTCCAATGCTCCCACCGTCTCAAATTTGTAAGAAGGTATCCAGGAGTTCAGTTTTAATTCTGTACGGTAAATACTAAAAACTATAAAATCTTGCTTTTCAGTAGTCGCGGCGATCAAGTCCCGTATCTGCGGATTCGCCGAATCCACCAGCCGATCGCAATCGACACGGATTAAATTTTCTAATATATTCGGGGTTTTTATGCAGACATTGCTTTTTAAGTACCCTGTCAACTGTTGGACTGCATACTCTTCATATTTAGGCTGACCGGGATTTGTCTTTGCCATTGCCACCCCCAAAGCGGCTAGCCCTACCGCTCCCGCATATCCTATAATGGTTAGTACTTTCATTGTTACTTGGCTGTTGTTTGCTGTAGTCATGAGACTCCCGATAAATTTATTCCGTTCCTTGAAAAAAACTCTGGATTTATTCACCAGACATGTGTTATAATCAAAAATACAATGGCGAGCGTAGCCAAGTGGTTAAGGCAGTGGTTTGTGGTACCACCATTCGTGGGTTCAAGTCCCATCGTTCGCCCTGATGATATCTATAGTTATATAGTTTTGGGATTTCCAAGGTGTTCTTGTCATTTTGGCAAGCATATATCATCTAGGGTTTGATAACTCTAGTATGGGGTCTGCGACTGAAATTAAAAATTAAAAATTAAAAATTAAAAATTAGATTATTGATTGTTAAAAATTGGTAATGAGTAACGCATGTAGCGATCGCAAAATCCATTATCATAAAAAATATTTTGCATTCATTAGTTGAATTAACTAACATGTGATGTCTGCTGAGAAGTTACACATAACCCAATCAGAAACCGGGTTTTTGGAGAAACCCGGTTTTTTGGTATCTAAACATGACTAGCCGAGATTTGTTAAGACAGATGCCTGTAAACGCGTGAGAAAAATCCAAAATTTTCTAATCCTGTTAAAAAAGACCTAGAAGAATGATGAAAGTCAATCCACAAAAGGCAAGTAAGGAAATAATCAACATGTTGCCGACGCTGTGGTCTTGAATTGTTTCTTTTTGTGTATGGGTAGCCATATAAATCTACCTGATTTAAACGAGTTTTGCTGAAATTATAAATAGGTTGGGTAAGCATTTTTCTTTTTTTCTTAAAAAATTGATTTAAGTTCACTTAAGTTCAACTTGTATGTGAGAGTGAAAGTGAAAAATATTAAGTTTTATTTCATTCATTTATAATTAATAAAACTTTAGATTAGACCTCTTACAAGCAGGACTGATACCAATTCTTTTTAACGTTGCACCAAACCACAATCGAAGTACCCCCCTTGGCAAGGGGGGCGGGGATCTGATTCGTGGCAACATCATGGAAAACTGGTATGAGTGGTCAAAGCTAGTTTTGCATTCTTGTTTAAAGTCCAGTGTCGAGAAAATAGCAAGCATCACCTGGAAATGGCGTGTAGGCTTTAGTGTGGCGCACTCTAGGAATTTAAAATTATGTTGGGCGACCAGCCATTTCCTTGGCATATACAGCTTGCAACAGGTCTAAATACGTCTAAAAAATAAGTCCAAAAATATATCTTGGGAAAGTTGATAATTAACTAACTTTTCGACCTGACGAAAATACTAGAAGTTTGTACGTCTTTAGTTAGAGTGCAAATCCCTGATTTTTAGGCTATGCCTAAAAAGGTATTGATGTGAGTGGATAAAAATCAAAGGGAAAAGCGAAAAGCGAAAAGCGAAAATTAAATTTTTTGCATTTTTATTTTTTACTTTTTACTTTTATTCACTACTCAATCAAAGGCTAAAGCCAAAATCTCAACAGAATTTCAAATCAAAAATCGTTTGGTGGTTTTGTAATGTCTGAATTGATTCAAGCAGTTTTAGATAGCGAAGAAAAGAACGATTTGCGTTCCTTTATTAGTGAATTGCGCCAGCAGGAAAAGGGTTACTTGCTGCGTAACGACATCCTGAACGTATATAGTGAATATTGCTCAAAGTTACAAAAGCCTGAGACATTTTACACTTCCTCACTGTTAGGCAAACTGATTTACTATACTCAGGAAATTATTCAAGAGGAATCAAGCCTCTGTTTAATTATTCGCCCTAAAATTGCCAGTCAAGAAGTTTATCGGCTGACAGAAGAAGATTTGAGTATTGAGCCGATGACAATCCAGGAGTTGCTGGATTTGCGCGATCGCTTAGTGAATCGATTTCATCCCCAAGAAGGCGACCTGCTAGAATTGGATTTTGGTCCGTTTTACGACTATTCGCCGATGGTGCGCGACCCGAAAAATATTGGTAAAGGGGTGCAATTTCTCAACCGCTATCTATCCAGCAAGCTGTTTCAAGACTCCAAACAATGGCTGGAAAGCTTGTTTATGTTCTTGCGCTTGCACCAATATAACGGCATACAGTTGCTGATTAACAACCGTATTAAATCACAGCAGCACCTTTCCGAACAAGTTAAAAAAGCGATCGCATTTGTAAGCGATCGCGCCGGCGATCAACCATATGAAGAATTTCGGTTTGAACTGCAAGTGATGGGTTTTGCACCAGGTTGGGGTAACACCGCCTCTCGCGTACGGGAAACACTGAGTATTCTTGATGAATTAATTGATTCTCCAGACCCCCAAACGCTGGAAAGCTTCATCTCGCGCATCCCGATGATTTTTAAAATCGTCTTGGTGTCTCCCCACGGTTGGTTTGGACAAGAAGGCGTGTTAGGGCGTCCTGATACTGGCGGACAAGTGGTATACGTCCTCGACCAAGCCAAGACGCTGGAAAAACAACTGCAAGAAGATGCCATATTAGCTGGTTTAGAACATATAAACGTCGAACCAAAAGTAATTATTCTGACGCGTTTGATTCCTAATAGCGATGGGACTCTTTGCAACCAACGCTTAGAAAAAGTTTACGGAACAGAAAACGCTTGGATTTTGCGAGTACCGTTGCGGGAATTTAATCCCAATATGACGCAAAATTGGATTTCGCGATTTGAATTTTGGCCCTATCTAGAAACCTACGCATTAGATGCAGAAAGAGAACTGCTAGCAGAATTTCAAGGTAGACCAGATTTAATAGTCGGTAACTATTCTGATGGAAACTTGGTAGCGTTTTTGCTGGCGCGAAGAATGAAAGTTACCCAATGCAACATTGCCCACGCTTTAGAAAAATCTAAATACTTGTTTAGTAACCTTTACTGGCAAGATTTAGATGAAAAGTATCATTTTTCCTTGCAATTTACTGCCGATTTAATTGCGATGAATGCTGCCAACTTTATTATTAGCAGCACTTACCAAGAAATTGTAGGGACACCGGATAGCGTGGGACAATATGAGTCTTACAAATGCTTTACCATGCCAGATTTGTACCACGTTGTCAATGGAATTGAATTATTTAGTCCCAAGTTTAACGTAGTACCGCCGGGAGTGAATGAAAATTCCTTTTTCCCCTACACTAGAAATGAAGAGCGAGTAGAGAGCGATCGCCTTAGACTTGAAGAAATGCTCTTTACTTTGGAAGACTCCAACCAGATTTTTGGTACGCTAGATGACCCCAGCAAGCGTCCTCTCTTTTCAATGGCGCGTCTTGACAGAATTAAGAACCTTACAGGTTTAGCCGAATGCTTTGGTCAGAATAAAGAATTGCAGGAACATTGCAACTTAATTTTAGTAGCAGGTAAGTTGCGTGTTGAAGAATCAGGCGACAACGAAGAACGCGACGAAATTGTCAAACTTTACAACATTATTGAGCAGTATAATCTCAACGGAAAAATTCGTTGGTTGGGCGTGCGCCTGTCTAAAACTGACTCTGGAGAAATTTACCGAGTAATTGCCGACCATAAAGGAATCTTTGTACAACCGGCTTTATTTGAAGCCTTTGGTTTGACAATTTTGGAGGCGATGATTACCGGGTTGCCAACATTTGCCACACAATTTGGCGGTCCGTTGGAAATTATTCAGGATAAGGTCAATGGTTTTTACATTAACCCGACAAATTTAGAGGAAACAGCCGAAAAAATCCGGAATTTTGTCACTAAATGCGAACAAAATCCTAACTATTGGGATGAAATTTCTAAGGGAGCGATTGAACGGGTTTACAGTACTTATACTTGGAAAATTCACACTACCAAGCTGCTATCATTAGCGCGAATTTACGGCTTCTGGAACTTTAGCTCAAAGGAAAATCAGGAAGATTTGTTGCGTTATATTGAGGCTTTGTTCTATTTAATTTACAAGCCGAAGGCGCAACAACTATTAGAACAACATCAGCATCGGTAAAGAGTTAGGAGTTAGGAGTTAAGAGTTAAGAGTTATAGGGAAAAGTTTTTAGTTTTAAGTTCTTAACTTCGTTTTTTGAATTTTTGGTTGAAGGAAAAAGTTTTGAGTTTTAAATTAAGAACTCTTCCAACCCTAACTAATAACTGGGCGCCTCTTAACTGGGCGCCTACCTTGTCAACTCATTCCAAGTTCTTGAACCAACGATTCCATCGGCTGCTAAAGTGTGCTGGTTTTGAAAAGCTTTGACAGCAGCTTCTGTTAGCGCACCGAAAATTCCATCAACTCGAATAGCATAACCATTAGACAATAACAGTCGTTGCAAAACTCTCACCGCTACACCAGAACTACCAAAACGCAAAGTTGGTAAAGTTGTGTCATTATATTTTAGCGGCGCTACAAATTTACTGTTACTACCTTGGGTGCCTGCTAGCGATTGTTGTTGGGGAAACACCTCAATAATCGGTAACTCGGGTAAAGAATTAACATTAACGTTAACATTGGTAGCGTTTTCTTTTGCTGTTTTCCAGTCGGGGAGAGAAGTAGAAGCAAGCATTAGCCTCAAATTCATATGAGGCTGAACACTTCCATTATTGCTTTGCTTTGACAAGTTCTTGAGGAGAGTATTACGCAGCAAACTGCCATTTTGCAGCAAAGTTTCTGTAGGGTTAAGTCCAAACTCAGGCGCAACCTGAGAATCCTGAGATTTCACCAAACTATAGATACCTTTAGATTGACTTGTTTCTGTAATTATACTGAAGATATTTTCCTGATTTAAAGCTAGCGCTGACGGGGCGGCGTGTATTGTCCCATCTGATTGCATGAATTCAGGTGGTGTAATTTGAACAGTTGGAACTAAGTTAGTTTCCTGATTCTGTGCTGATTCCTCCCCGCCATTGTCTAGCTGAATTACAGGCTGCTGCGGTAATTGCGGCGGAGATGGTTGTCCTGTTGTTAACACGCCCGTCATCAGTAGACCGATATCACTCATTGTATTTCATTTTACTAACACCCACATTTCCTTTGACAGATAAAATGGCTGCTATTCCGGAATATTGCCTATTTACAACTTAAAGAAAATGTAATAGTTTCTTCGTTAAAATTGGCACAATTGTAGTTAGCTTTCCTGCGAGCGTACTCAAAGGAACACAACACGGGAATTATCTGACCTTTGATGAACTTATCATGAAGCTGCGTGCAATTGTAATCTGCTATCAAGCCCTGGAAATGTAAAGCCTATTACCCAAAAATAAAAATAAGAATAAATAAAATAATGGTAGAGTGCGCGATCGCAATCATATAGCTGGATTGTTGCTAGCTATAAGGCAGCAGATAAAAATGGTACATTAACACACTCTGGGTGAACACCCATTCCGGTCGGGGGAAGACTGTTAATTGTTAATTGTTAATGGTTCATGGTTAATAACGCGTGCATAGCGATGAACAATGAACAATGAACAATTAACTATATAAATTGCATATTTTTAACTTTGAAAAAATCCCAAAACTTGCTTCTTTGATTAGAAGCACCCTGCTGTCTCAAAATACAAACGCGCGAAAGCGTTACCGTCGCTTCTCTTTCAGAGACGCTGCACTCACGCTTCAAGGCAAAATTAAAAAAGAATAAGTAAAAAGAAAGAGAAATCATTCTTCCCTTTTCCCATTTCCCGAAGGGGGTTGACAGCTTATTTCATGATTAATTTGTTAACTCGCGCCAAGTTCTCGGACCAACTACTCCATCCGCTGTTAAATTGCGCTGACTTTGAAAAGCTTTGACAGCAGTTTCTGTTAGCGCACCGAAATATCCATCAAGTTGAACAGAGTAGCGATTGTTCAATAAAAGCCGTTGCAAGACTCTGACAGCATCTCCTGAGTCATTAAACCGCAGAGCTGGCAGATTCTTGATTGAGGCAGCTTGCAACCTTATTGGTTGTACTTGATTTGGAGATTTTTCCATAGGAAATCCTTTATCAAACTGTTTTTGCCCCACTTAAATCTTATCTAAATTACGGTGGTAATGCCCTCTGTATTTACATTGCTAAAGAAATACCTCGCCCCATCTTTTTAATTTTGCTTTTTATTGAGAGAAAACCACGGATTAATAGCCATCGATTTTACTCGGGTTTAATCTGTGGTGATTATTAATGTGCCTCTATCCTTATTAGGTATGGGGGCGAAGAAAGTCACCTCTGCAACCTGCAATGGATAGCACAAAGGATTAATTCCTTTATGACGTTTCCTCAATTACATTAAGCCAAACGAACTGGCTTTGGCAGTACCCGTTTGGGGTGATATTTTTTGGAGAAGGCAGAAGAAGGCAGATGGCAGAGGTATACTGCAGAGGAGCCACTGCAGTATGCCCTCTGCCCTCTAACAAAGTCGGTCAAAAAAAAGCGATCGCTTTTTCAATTCAGCGATCGCATTCTTACGGCAGTTGAAATTTTTCTCAACCTCCTGCAGACGCAGCTTCTCCAGGACCAGTTATGACTATGACTAATTTATCTGGTTGAATTAACTCCTGAATTACTTGCTGCACCTTCGCCATATTTACTGCGTCGATGCGTTTGGGAAATTCTCGGATTTCGGCTGCACTTAATCCGTAAATGGCATTCTCTAAAATTGTGCTTGCTACTTGGCTGGGACTTGCCAAGTCTACAGGGTAACTGTTGGTAATTGAACGCTTCGCCGAATTTAATTCCGCTTCAGTTATTCCCTGTTCCCGCAACTGTTTTAATAAAGCGACGGTGCTGGCGATC
Source organism: Heteroscytonema crispum UTEX LB 1556 (assembly GCA_044006015.1). Lineage (GTDB taxonomy): Bacteria > Cyanobacteriota > Cyanobacteriia > Cyanobacteriales > Nostocaceae > Heteroscytonema > Heteroscytonema crispum. Next base: position 182,951 of record JBIPDF010000009.1, on the reverse strand, counting down.
GCTTTTTGAGCATCTTCGGGAGCTGTTTGCATTTGAATTAAAAACGGACCCGGATTTACTCCTGCAGCAAAGGCGCTGTAAACACCATAAGTTAAACCTTGGCGATCGCGTACTTCTGTGCCCAATCGGCTGGATAATGTATCTCCACCCAAAATCTGATTCAGTACCAAGGCTGCATAAAAGCGGGGGTCTTTGCGGGAAATACCGGTGTAGCCAATATAAGTAACTGCTTCCGACTTACCGGGAATAACTTTTGCCAGTTGGGTTGTGGTTTGGGGTAACGACACAGCAGGTATATTAAGTGTCGGCGCTTTCCCCTGTACTTGCCACTTGCCAAAGGCTTGATTTAAAAGTTCTTTCACCTTCGTCGGCTCAAAATCACCTACTAGTGCCAGTGTGGTTGTATCCGGCCGGTAATTTTGCTGATAAAAGCGAACCAAATCGTCGCGAGTAATGCTCTTTAAAGTCTCTTCTGTGGGGAAGCTGTGAAATGGATGATTTTCTGGATATATTGCCTGTTGAAACACCCGTCTTCCCAAGGTGCGGGGGTCATCTAGCTGCACTTTCAAACTTGTCAGCGACCTTTGACGTGTCAGTTCGAGTTGGTCGGGTGGGAAAGTCGCATTTTGTACAACATCTGCCAGGGTTTGCACCAACACGGGCAAATTCGCCGACAGTCCATCACCTTCAATATTGACTCCTTCTCGACTGGCGCTAAAATTCAAACTGGCTCCCCGGTCTTCGAGGTTTTTCGCCAAAGCCAAAGCATTTTGAGTTTTGGTGCCATTCATCAAGTTAGTAGCAGTCAAATTTGCCAACCCAGCTTTTTGATTGGGGTCAAACTCAGTTCCAGCATCAATTTGTCCGCTGATGTTGATAGTGGGGACGCTGCGGTCTTGTAACAAAAGGACTCGCAACCCATTATCCAAAGTAAATTGTTCTGGTAAGGGTTGTTTGCTACGAGTTGTGGCTGATGTGGCTTTGGGAAGATATTTTGCCAATTCTGCCGGGTCTACAGGTTTACCGGGGCTAAAGTTCTCCACAGTGCGACCTCCTGAACCGCTAGAAGTGCCTGGTTTGCCGTCTGGTTGGGTTGGTTCAAAAAAGCCGATGGTTTGTTTGGCGGGGTTGAGGTAAGTTTTCGCAACTCGCTGCACATCAGCGGGAGTGACGAGCGCGATCGCCTTGAGATATCTTTCTACATAGCGATAATCGCCGGCAGTGGTTTGGTTATATCCCAGTTGAGTAGCCTGAGAAGTAATATCTTGATTGCTCAATACAAAAGTCGCTTGCAGTTGCGTCTTTGCCCGATTTAATTCTTCTGGTGTAACTTGACCCTGCTGGAATTTCACCAAAGATTCTTGCAACACCTGATTAATTTGAGATAAATCTTTACCGGGGGCAGCAGTCGCTCTAATTTCGTACCAGCCCGGTTCAATCATCTCAGTGGGGCTAGCACCAACCGAACTTGCCAAACCCGACTCTACCAAAGCCTGATACAGCCGCGAACTTCTTCCTCCCGTGAGGATGGCATCCATCACATCGATGGCGGGTACATCGGGATGATTAACATCAACTAGTGGATAAACCACTTGCAGCAGTGCAGCACTACCGGGTTGTTTTAAGACAATTTGACCTTTAGTAGTAGTAGTAGCACCAGGAACTGTCACCTTTGGACTTTTATCTGGAATCTTGTTCGCCGATTTCGGCACCTTGCCAAAAGTTTCTTTTACCTTTTGCAGTAAAGGTTCCGTGGCAAAGTCTCCCGTAACTACCAGGGTGGCATTGTTGGGACTGTAAAAAGTTTTGTAATAATTTTGTACCTGCTCCACCGTGAATTTCTCGACATCGGCTTTAGTGCCACCCACGGGTAAACCATAGGTACGAGTGGGGAAAGCCGCTTGCATCACAGCCTTGCTCAGTCGAAAATTTGGTGAATTTTCATACCCTTGCAACTCAGAAATTACTACACGCTTCTCGCTAGTTAATTGCTCCGGACCATTAATTGAGTTTGCCATGCGATCGGCTTCAAGAGTCAGCAGTGCTTCGAGTTTATCTCGTTGCACCGTGCCAAAATATGCCGTTTCATCGTAGCTGGTAAAAGCATTAAATTGACTGCCCAAAGCACTAAACAACCGACCAAACTGCACCGGACGGTCTTTTGTGCCTTTAAACAGCAAATGTTCTAATTGGTGGGAAATTCCATTAAGTCCCGGTCCTTCATTGCGCGACCCTACCCGATACCATACCTGTACGCTGACCACCGGGGCAGTGTGGACTTCTTTTGTCAATACAGTTAAGCCATTGTCCAACACAGTTTTACGTACTCCCTGAGTCAGGGAGGTAGCAGAAATCGGTGCTGCGGCTGTAGGTGTTGCGGCGTTAGTTAAATCGCCTGCAATCAACACTCCACTGAGAAAGAGGCTGAACAACAAGCCTGCAAGAATAGTTGGACGCAGCTTGGGAAGGAAAGACATGATAATTAGTGATGATTAGTATAAAGAAAATAAAGGCTTAAAATTATAGCTCACAGTGGCTTGAAGAAATTGTAATAATATTATCAAGCTGTTGCGATCGCAGAAAATTAAAAGAGTTTAAAATTTTCACCTTTATTTCACCTTTATTTAGTGTAGTGAAATTATTAGACTTCTTGCAGCGCGAGTCTTCTAGAGCCGCAATTTCTCGTTTTCTCGTTCGTTTTCTCGTACACAAACGCTCCGCATGGAAATGCAGTCTCAGAGGGCTGCTGCCTCAAGCGTAGATATTCCCAGTCTCTGACTGGGAACCTTGAGTATACATATCTTGTGGGGTGGGCAGAAAAACCGCCCTTAACCACGAACGGGCTTTCTGGCCCGTCCCACAAGAGAATAATATTTATTTTATTAAAACGCACTCCCCGACGAATCGCGGAGAATGCGAAAATAAATATTGAAAACTCACAATACAGTTAAACATCTGGTTCAAAACCAGTCAAAGCCTCCCAAGTTTTGACACCGACTATTCCATCAGCAAGCAAACGACTCTTAGTTTGGAAATCTTTGATGAACTCTTCTGTTTGCTTTCCGAAGATACCATCGTTTGTCAGCCTGTAACCTCTATCAAACAAAAAGCGTTGCAAAATTCTCACCGGAAGACCAAAATTACCGCGACGCAGAGCCGGCATAAAGACTTCGCCATTTCCTTGGTTGCTGTCAATTTGGGGTTGATTGATAGATTGCATGGTCAATCCTTATATAAGAGATTTAAAAGCGTGTTTCCACACTTTTAAATTAATGCTGATTGCCAAGCTATAACCTCACCCAATACGGCTAAATTCACTCACCGCAGTAGTTCATCCATTAGCAGGATGTCAGCTGAAGTATAAAGTATAAAGTATGAAGTATAAAATTAGCAGGCGTAGGCTCCCCAACCTACAAACTTTTGACTTCACACTTCATACTTCACACTTCATACTTCATACTTCACACTTCACACTTTCTTTAAGCCATACCAGCGACAACTGGATGGAAATAGAACGCTAGCCCCAAGACTATATAGGCGGCTAACAACAATGTGCCTTCCAGCCAATTAGACTTGCCATCAGAACTAATGCTATTTGCAATCAACACCGACACAGTTACAGCAACTAATTCAAAAGGGTTAAAATCTAAATCCATCGGTTGACCGAGTATTCTGCCGGCTATCACTAAAACGGGAGCGACAAATAAGGCAATTTGCATACTCGATCCCACCGCGACAGAAAGGGAAAGATCCATTTTATCTTTCATTGCTACTGTGACTGCTGTAGCATGTTCGGCAGCGTTACCAATAATGGGAACCAGAATTACCCCTGTAAACAATGCTGTTAAACCTAGCTGGGATGTAGCGACTTCCAAAGAATCAACTAGCAGTTCTGACTCAAATGCTACGCAGAGGGTACATACTAACAACACTCCAGTCCACAACCAAAGATTTGGCTTGTGATGGCGGGTTTCGGCTAACTCTACCTCTGCTACACCCACTTCATAAAGATAGGCGTGGGTTTTCATCGAAAATAGTAGTGTCAGGGCGTAAACTACCATTAACACTACGGCAACGGCAAGGGAAAGATTTTGTATCGTTTGCTCGCCAATTCCTTGAGAGGTAACAGCCATTGCTGTTGGTAGCAAAATTGCAATTACCGCCAAATTCATGGAAGCTGCATTTACCCGCGCCACTATTGGCTGAAATTTCTGCTCTTTGTAACGCAGACCCCCCAACAGCATGGCAAGCCCCATTACCAGTAGTAAGTTACCAATTATCGATCCCGTGATGCTGGCTTTGACTACATCTAGTAGCCCAGCTTTTAGAGCAATTAAGGCAATAATAAGTTCTGTAGCATTACCAAAGGTGGCGTTTAATAACCCGCCGAGTGTGGGACCGGCTACGACAGCAATTTCTTCTGTGGCTGTACCCATCCAAGCGGCTAAGGGCAAAATTGCCAATCCTGCGGTGATAAATACAACCAATTCTCCCCACTCAAGAAAGTGAGCCGCTAAGGAAACCGGAATAAACAGTAACAGAACAAGAAAGACAAGATTTTTACCAGACATTTGTTACCTTGAATTGAGAACATCAGTCACAGGGGGAGGCGCCCAGCCGCCCAGCCGCCCAGCCGCCCAGAGTTAGGAGTTGGGAGTTGGGAGGCGCCCAGCCGCCCAGTTTTGAGGCGCGAAGTTTTGAGTTAGCTAACACTTAGCAGTATCTAATACCCTTTCCCTATGCCCTATGCCCCATGCCCAATGCCCCATGCCCAATGCCCCATGCCCCATTCCCCCCTTTGACTTAAATATATAAAACTTTGTGACCAGACTCTAGGATACTCCTAACCCTGTGAGTAAACGGTTCCGAGATATTACTGTTTCCTCTCCTTAGGTTAATATGTAAAATGAGATTGAGTTATACGTAGCATTTGCAATCTTTTGTTACAAAACTATCAATTGAAGCTGTAATTTTACACGAAGAATGCGGTTTAATATATTAAAAGACAATTAAGTTTTTTGGCGATGCCAACGAAAAAATCCCCATCAGGAGGCGTTGTTCAATGGCTGATACTTTCGTGCTTTCGGGGCGTGCCTTCGGGGAAAGAACTGTGCGATAACGCAGATTTCCCACTTTAGTCATACCGCTTTCTCGGAAATTTAGCTCTATCCAGAGTTAGTTGTCAGTTATACCGGATTTTGTTGTGATATAGCTGTAAAGAGGTTTACTAAAGTTTTTTTGGCGCAATTACAAATTTTTTGATTTTGGATAAACAATACATGACATCTGCTGCTGAATTGCCAGAGATAAGTGCTGGTTCAACTTCGTCTGCAAAGCACTCTCAGACTACCGATCCCCTGAGAACGGCGACGGGTGTTTACGTGACTGTACACGGTCATTTTTACCAACCACCACGGGAAAATCCCTATTTGGATGCGATTGAGCGTCAACCGGGTGCTGCACCTTTCCATGATTGGAATGAGCGCATTCACTATGAATGCTATCGCCCAAATGCCTTTGCTAGGGTGTTAAATGACCGGGGCGAAGTGGCGGGGATCGTAAATAATTACGAGTATTTGAGCTTTAATATTGGACCGACTCTGATGTCGTGGCTGGAACGCTACGATGTGGAGGTTTATCAGCGGATTTTGGAAGCGGATGCGAAAAGTTGCGATCGCCTAAACGGTCATGGCAATGCGATCGCGCAAGTATACAATCACATCATCATGCCTCTCGCTAACGAGCGAGACAAATATACCCAAATTCGCTGGGGTAAAGCAGACTTCAAATCCCGCTTTGGACGCGATCCCGAAGGTATGTGGTTGGCGGAAACTGCTGTAGACTACGCAACTTTGGAAGCGCTGGTTGCTGAAGGCATTAAATTTATTGTTCTCGCACCTTCGCAAGCACAGCGCTGTCGTCTCATAGCTAATAAAGACGATCCCCAGTTTGAATGGCATGAAGTTGGCGGTAGTCAAATCGATCCCACCCGTCCCTATCGTTGCTATTTGAAAGATAGTCAACAATCAAACGAAGGACAAATAACAAAAAACACGCCCTACATCGATATCTTTTTCTACGATGGTCCGATTTCGCGGGATATGGGTTACGGCGATGTGATTTATAGTTCCAGTCATTTGGCGGGACGCGTTGGTGCAGCTGTACGCGGGGATCACCGTCCCGCACAGTTAATTGCAGTGGCGACGGATGGCGAAACCTTTGGACACCACAAAGGTGGAACGGAGAAAACTTTAGCTTACGCCTTCAAAGAAGAGTTTCCTCGCTGGGGTTGGACGGTGACGAATTTTGCTCACTACCTCAGCTTAAGTCCTCCCACTTGGGAAGTAGAATTAAAGCCCGTCACAGCATGGAGTTGCGCCCACGGTGTTGATAGATGGCAAGATGATTGCGGTTGTGGCGGTGGCGGTGGATGGCATTTGCAATGGCGTCGTCCTTTGCGGGATACTTTAAATTGGCTGCGGGATCAGTTAATTAAGGTGTATGAAGAACATGGCAAGTTGTTTTTCCGCGATCCCTGGCAAGCACGCGATGAATATATTCAAGTAATGCGCGATCGCTCCCCTGCCAATATTACCCGTTTCCTAACTCGCCATCAAACTCACAAACTCACCGATACAGAACAAGTTGACGCTTTGCGCCTTTTAGAAATGCAACGTCACTCTTTATTAATGTTCACCAGTTGCGGTTGGTTTTTTGAAGAATTATCGCGCCCAGAGGGAACGCAGATTTTACGTTACGCCGCCCGCGCTTTAGAATTGGCGGGAGATGTGTCCGGCGTACAATTAGAAAAAGGCTTCCTCAGACGCCTTGGAACCGCCCCCAGTAATGTTGATTTATTCAAACATGGTGGCGAAGTATACCGACAGTTGGTGTTGACTTCTCAAATTACCTTCAAGCAAGTAGCAGCACACTACGCTATTACTTCTTTGTTTAACAACCAACGGTCAACAAATAACAATCATCCTGCCACGAATCACGACCAAACGCTCAGTTCTGCTCAAAAACGTGTGTATTGCTACACCGCGACTGAGTTAGATTACCAACTGCAACGCATGGGAGCGCTCAGTTTGGCGGTAGGGCAATTAAAGCTGGTGTCAGAAATTACGTGGGAAAGTAAGCATTTGGTATTTGCCGTGCTGCATTTAGGCGGCTGGGATTTCCATTGTTGCATTCAACCCTTTGAGGGAAGACGCGCCTACACTCAGTTAAAAGAAAAGCTGTTTGGGGCGCTGCAACAGGCGAGTGCGGCTCGTACTATTTTGGCGATGACGCAGTTGTTTGGGGACGAAGCGTATAGCTTGCAGAATTTATTTGCTGAGGAACGCCACCGTCTCATGGGGCTGTTAAGTCAGGAAACACTGACAAGATTAGACCAGCTTTATACGCAAGCATATCGGGATAATTACGGAATTTTGATGGCATTTCACCGAGATGAACTAGCGCCACCGCAGGAATTGCAGGTAGCGGCGGAGATTGCCTTGGGGTATCGGTGTATGATGACATTGCGATCGCTTGAGCAAGATATCAGCGAACCGCAATCAAGTATGAATCACGTGGTAGAATTAGAGGCGATCGCGACTGAAGCCAAGCATTTGCGGTGTCAGTTGAAGATTCCCGAAGGCAAACAGATGTTAGAGCAATTGATATTGCGATCGCTTTGGCAATTGTTGCACGATCCCAACGGTACATTTGATGCAGATATCCAGCGATTGGAGCGGTTGGTTGATGTTGGGTATCAATTGAATATTGACATTTCGTTAGGGCGATCGCAAGAATTATATATGAATTGCTTGCACACTAAAATTGTGCCTCAGTGTGTTGCATCTCTTGCCAAAGGCGAAGATATCACGCGGTATAAACAATTGTTGAAGTTAGGGCAAAAGTTAGCTGTTGATGTTAGTTCTTTATTAAGTAAGCTGGCGTAACAAACAAGGCGCCCAGTTATGAGTTATGAGTTATGAGTTATGAGTTATGAGTTAAAAATTTAAAACTGGGCGCCTCCTAACTTCTAACTTCTAACTTCTAACTTAATTGTGAGGGCGATGTCCTCAGACAAGCCCTACTCTTCGAGAAGGGCTTGGCCCAACGGGTTCGGGGGTTCGCAATCGACGGGAACCGCCAAGACTGCGACCCCCTCACCGCTTTGCGCCTAGGCAATGGTAGGGATAAAGCCACTCACATTTGAAAAGTCCATTAGTATGTTTTTCAAAAAATGTTCCAGCGTGGCGTCCTGGTGAGATATCAATTCCAGCTTTGGATTTGATTTCATACAGTTTGGGAAAGGCTGCGATTAAAACCGCGATAATAGTGAAGAGAGAAAAAAACGCGGTTTTAGCTGTAGGAAATTTGCGGGAATTGTTGTTAAGGTTTTTTGGCATAGAGGTTAGAAACTAACATCCTATATTAGCCTATAGTTCAAAATGTCGGCGGAAACGGTGGTCAGTTTTATCTGATTTCTGTTGGTTGCAGGTAAAGCAGAGAGTATGCAAGTTGCTGATATCGTTTTGACCGCCACGGGCGAGGGGGATGATATGGTCAATAGTCAGGTTCGTTTCGTTTGCAGTTTTACCGCAACTTTGACATTGGTATTTATCGCGTTGGAAGACGTATTTTCTAACTTCGAGAGGAATAGAAATGCGGGGAGTTTTATTCATAATGTGACTGAGTTAATCATGCGGCGGATGTCGTCTAGGGGTGATTCAGGTTCGATGATTTCGGGATTTTCTTCTTCTTCAGTGTAAAATTCGACGTTGATTTTAATTTTTACTTTTGCTTTTTTCCAGGTTTTGGAACCTAGGTTGAGGATTTCACAATCTATGCCTTCTGTAAACCAAATTTTTGAACTTTGAGTATTTATACGTACTCCTTTAGACTCTAATTCGCTATCCAATCTATATCCCATTGACGAATTAAACGATTCATTCACCGCTTTCCTAAATTTACCAATTTTGTATGTGTTATCCCCAGACGCTAAAACATCGTCATCGTTGCATTTTATAGGTTTTAATTCGTCACTCATTTCAACCTCGATTCTTGAAAATTATCCAACAAGCTATGCTAAATAATTGTATTCGCGTTTAATATAATTCGTCACTATATGTGTTGCGATCGCGTCCCTCAGAATAGAATTCTGGGGCTACACGTAGCAAGTTCCCGAAGGGTACAAAGTCCGCGATTAGGCGGACTTCATGAAATTCGTGATTTTCTCATGATGTGACTGAGTTAATCATGCGGCGGATGTCATCTAAAGGTGATTCTGGTTGGGTGATTTCTGGTTCATCTGGGCAAAATTCTAGACTAAAGTTAATTTGAGCTTTTGCAGTCGCATCAGCAACAAATGTGATAACAGCCTGAGTTCTAAGTTTTCCTTTTTGCCAGTTTTTAGAACCAAGTCTGAGAATTTCACATTCTTTTTCCTCTTTTGGTGAACTGAAGTTCATACTAATATCACATTCTCCAAAAGATGTATGTATTAAATTCAAAATTTTTGTCATTGTACTAAAACGCTGATATTCTTCTATTTTCAAAAGATTGTTGACTTTGGCGTGAAACTCTTGATTGAAATTTTCCTTGAATTTAGCAAATTTGACTAGATTGTCATGAAATGACAAAACATCATGATCATTACATTCCAAAGGCTTGAATTTGTCTTCCATTTTCTTAGTCGAAAGTATCATAAAAACTATATTCAACAATTGAATACATGTAAAATATAATTTGTCACTGCATACGCAAATTATTGGTAGGGTGCGTTAACGAAATGTAACGCACCGACAAATGAAGGTGCCCTGCGACGCTATTAACCATGTAATTCTAAAATTCACAAATATTACGCGCCTAACGCACCCTACAAACTACAAACTGTATCATCGCCCGCCCGGAGGTTATAAACCTCCCGGCTTCTAGCTAAAGTCATCTAAAAATGACTAGATAAAAAGTAGGAATTGCAGTCCATTTTAATGGACTTAAGCTATTAGCCCGGAACTTGCAATTCCGGGCGGACGTGGTTACTTGTTGAAAATCGTGTAAAATTTCAATTATGTAATTCCTAAGCACCTCACAAACTACAAACCATAAAAACAAAGTCCGCAAAGGCGGACTTCATAAAACCAAACCTATAATCATTTACCTCTTCCCAGGTAGAACCTAGGAATGTAGTATGAAGTGACTCCGCCACTTCAACTTTAGGAGATTGAACTTCCAAAATTGCATTCCAACTAAGCAAAATTAAACTGAGAAAATAGCCGCAAATTTTCATTAATAGGGCTGATTTTCACTTAAACATTGCCTAGGCAATCATGCTGGGAATATCATCCAATTCTGCTTCTACTTCACCATTTTCTGATTCATCAGGAATAAACTCAAGCGCTACTTTGATTCTCAACTTGCCTTTTTTCTGCCAACCCTTTGAACCTATCTTAAGAACTTCACAATCTACACCATCTCCCAGCAATTCTGTAGTTTCGGATGATGCTACTCCATGTTCGTACAATGCGGAATATAATGACCTTGGTAATCTATTTGGGTGTGTAAAGGCATACTCTACTGCTTCTCTGAATTTAGCAACTTTGAAGATTCCCGCCTCAAATGCAATTACATCACGATCGCCACATTCTTGTAAATATGCATTATATTCCATGACAGCCTCCATTCTTGAAATTGTTTCATAATTATTTGCTTTCCTTGGCGCACTACTATACCCTAACTCGAAGGAAGCACCTTAGCCTGGGGGAATTCACCCTTCAGGCGATCGCAGCTTTCGGTCAACTTGCCACCCAACGAACATTTAGCCTTTTGGCGATATCAAATTTCACTGAAATATCTAACCAAAGATATAGCAAATAAGCACAGATTATTATTCTGTACTATTTGAATTTATTTGTATCTATCTGTGGTTGTAAATTAGGATTTTTTTCCAGTATCCACTACCCCATTACTATTAGAAGAAGATGTGCTGATTTCATCTACTTTTGCAACAGTAGGAAGCGATTTGATATCCGTATCACCAATTACAGGCAATAAATGTTCATATAAACTCATTGCTTGCAAACAACTATTGATACTAGAAACTGCTTGATTGTACGCTGTAATCTTTTGTTCAACTGTATTTAGTAACCGTCGATTACTAACAATCTTTTCTTCGGCTTCTTTTTCTAGAGTTTGCTCTAAATAAGCGCGTGCATGGGGATACTGTTGTAAAATTTCATCAGCTTGTTTATCCGCCATTGGTAATAATTGAGTTTTGAGGATTTGGTTGATAGTTTGGCGGAAGGTTCTGCGAATGGTTTGAGAGATTTTTGGCTCAAAATCTAACTTTAATAATTGCCTAATTGCAGGTTCGGCTTCTACCATACTTTCGCAGTCGTAACCCTGAGAAGTTTGCTGCAAAATTTGCCGAAATTGATATATTGAAAAAGTGCCTTCATCGTCAAATCTGGGACTTTCTCTCACAAAGCGATCGCATTCGATTTTAGCTGCACTTACTAAAGCATGAATAACTGCTTTTTCTAACAGTTTTAACTCTTGTTCAATTCCACCATCATTGCCAAGCAAGCGATACAACTGGCGATAATATTCCGACTTTCTAATCTTCTCTATTAACTGTTAGAAAAGATTGGTAATTACTTCTTGAGAAGACTCAACTAAAATATCTTCCAACTGATTCGCCAAATAATAAAGCGTCTTATTTCATTACTAGCCCAAATCAGGGCAGATTGATATAATTCATAATCATAAATATCACGCTTTCGCCCTTAATTTAGCCCGCCTAATCGCGGGCTTTGTTCGTATAGCGATACCCACGCGCGGGTATCGCGACCCATCAACACATTCTTACTCTGCGTCCTCTGCGTCTCTGCGGTTAAAATCATTAACCCAAACACCAGACAAACTATCTAAATCTACCTCCTTCCCCTCTCCCTCCCCACTATTTTTAAACAACACCGTAAACGCACCAGCACCCAACCTATCTTGAGGAAACATCCGATAACAAGGAATTGTAGTTAAATGCGATTGATAACTTTCCAAATAGGGAATCTCCACCGCTTCAAACTGAGTAAATTTTTCCAAAAACCATTCACAAACCTGTTCATTCTCCTCAGAAGAATAAGTACAAGTCATATAAGCAAGATAACCTTGCGGCGCAACTAATTGAGCAGAATTCGCGATAATTCTTTTTTGCCGATTTGCACTTTTATTAATCGCCGTCGGGTGAAAACATCCCGGTGCTTTTTCACCTTTGGCAAGTAAAGATTGCCCAGTACAAGGAGCATCGACTATAACTAAATTACTAGATAATGGTAACTTCTCTGCAAAGATACTGGAATCTCGATTCACCACAGCACAAGGGCGAATCTGACAGCGTTTCAAATTAGAAATTAGCATCCCCAAGCGTTTGCCAATTACTTCATTACTAATTAATAAATCAGGTTGTAAAGCCCTCCAAGCAAAGACACTCTTTCCTCCCGGTGCGGCACACATATCAAAAATGTACTTTATCGGCTGAGTAATTGCTAACAAAGTAGAAGCCGCAAATACAGAAGAAAAGTCCAAACAATAAAAATATCCTTTTTCATGTAAGGGATGCTGACCGGGTTTTTCTCCCAGGTATAAACGGTCTACAAAATCTGCTTGCCAAGGCGTTGGTGTTTCCACCGAAAAAGGTGAAATTTCTGGCTTTTCTTGACACCAAAGAATGCAAGGCTGGAACTTCTGGGGGTGAATTAAAGCCTCAACAAACTTTTCTTGTTCATCAAGATTTGCAAACAAACGCCGTGAAAGTTTAAGTAGTAAATTTGAAGGTTTTTCCATAGTTATTCTATAAATAAAATTATGTCAATTATCATGCAGCCATTAGACTAACATGCAAAGTGTTCTAGAAGAACAATGCTAAGAAGTAGGCTGCCTTCATACTGAAAATAGAATTCTTGCCATTGAGATAGCGCTCAAATATTCCATTCCATCGGAGATGGTCATGGTATTAGATAATTTTCGCAAAAAGTTGCGCCAATAAGCACAAATTTGGCGTGATGAAGGACTTGTTAGTTCTTCTCAGTATCAACCAATAGCACAACGATATCAATTTAACGAGGTGGAAATTGCTGCACGCGATCGCTTGACATTTCTTGTCATAGCAGTGGGTAGCATTCTGTTAGGTTCAGCTATCATTTGTGCAGCAAACTGGCAGGCATAATCAAGAGAAGTTAAGTTGATGTTGTTGCTAAGTTTGTTTATGGCGACTACCATCACTGGTTTTTACACCTGGAGAGAACCCACCAGCACTAACCCCTCAGAAAAAAGACAGCAACGAAATAAACGAATATTGGCAGAAGGCTTCTAATTTTAGGCGCTTTAATTTTAGGCGCAAATATTTATCTTCAACTTACTTTTGGGAATCTTAGCCTTTGGGCTAATAAGACGAGGATTGGAGTTAGGCGAAAGACGTTTTTTTGGGGCGGTTTACTCTTGTTAACGTTGCAAATAATCAGCCGATTGCTATGTGGGTACGCGATGGCGAAAATCTACGCAAGTATCCGTTTTAGCAGTCTGCTAAAGAAATTTTGGCAAGTGGGGAAGGGGGGAAAGGGGGGAAGGGGGAAAGGGGAAAAAAGTTTAATATTTTCCCGTTTCTTTTGAACCAGTCCTCACTCAGCAATTTTGGGTTGCCAGATTATTAGTCCTCATGCCGTAAATGCCACACTGCACCGAAAGCCGCACCAGCCCCGGCTAGCAATCCGGTACTCATTCCTTGTATAGTTTTAGTGGTAGGATTTTGGGTCAGGCACTCACTGTTAACGTTACTGGCTTGCAAGCACAAGTTGCTTTCTGCCCAGCTTGAGGTGCCTCCTAAAATTACGCCAGCTACGCTACAGGAAACTACAAGCAACAATAGACGTTTGTTTTTTCTATCCATAGACAGATGCGTTGATTTTCAAAGTGTGTGCTTCTCTCAACTACTTTACACCTCGACACACATCTTGTCAGCAACGCCCTAATATTAAGTTCGCCTCCGCAGCACGCAAATCTTGGAAAACCCCACCCCGCTTTAGTTAAAAGGTGGGTGTAGAGACGCACGCTTGCGCGTCTCTACATAGATTAACGGTAGGTAAATATTTTAATTGAGTGGGTATATAGCGCTTCTTGTTTGGATGCAATACGTGCTAGGGAACGCGGCGTTATGCGCGTACAAACGGCTTTATGAAATTTCTACTTACTCAATCTTCAAGTTAAAAGGTAAACGAGCATACACACCCTTGGGATCGTTCATTTTTTGCAAAATTACTAATTCACTTTGCAGTTTTTGGAATTCAGCGGTTAGGGGGTCGGCTGATTTGAGTTTTGCCCCTTGAATGCCCAAAGCTGTACGCACTTCTTCAGTTACCTTTCCGAGCAGGCGTTCTTCAAAGGTGCTAGTTTTGGGATATTCTGCTAATTTCCAATCGTTGCCTAGTTTAGCTTGTTTGGCTGCGTAGGCGATCGCGTCATCTAAACCGCCGATTTCATCGACCAAACCAATTTCTTTTGCAGCGACACCAGACCAAACTCGTCCTTGGGCGATTTCTGCCACTTTTTGTTCTGGTAGTTTGCGACCTTGGGCGACTTTATCCAAAAATAAACTGTAAATTCGGTTGACGCTGCGTTGATAAAGCGCCAATTCTTCCGGCGATTTGGGGCGCGAAACTGTTTGAGTATCAGCATAGCGTCCGGTTTTTACTGAGTCCCAGGTGATACCGTTGTCGTTTGCTAATTTTTGACCGTTGAACAACACGCCAAACACGCCGATGGAACCTGTAATTGTATTTGGTTCGGCAAAAATGCGGTTGGAATCGCTAGCAATCCAGTAACCGCCGGATGCAGCCATATCACCCATAGATACGACTACTGGTTTGACTTGACGAGTGAGGCGGACTTCTCGTTGCATGACTTCCGCTGCTGTGGCGCTGCCACCGGGGCTGTTAATTCGCAACACTACAGCTTTTACATCTTTATCTTGTCTGATTTTGCGGAAGATTTTGGCAAAGCGATCGCCTGCGACTGAGGTATCTTCTTCACCATCGACAATTTCGCCTTCAGCATAAACCACAGCAATTTCATTTTTGGAGTGCCGTTCTACACCCAGCCCCTTACCGGAAACTTGGGCGTAATCGGTGATGTTAATTTGGCGGAAGCTTTTATCTTCTTTATCGTTATTGGTTAACTTTTTCAGGTCAGCAACCACTTCATCAAAATAGGCTACCCGATCCACCAAACCCTGTTTTTTCGCTTCATCTGCTTCTAATAATGCTTGATTATCGGCAATAGTTTGTAACTGTTGGGGGGTAATTTTGCGACTGTTACCTACGGAAGTCCGCCACTCTTGCCATACATCGTCTAACAATTTCTGTGTTTGTTCGCGGTTCTCCGGACTCAATTTCGGGAGTATATAAGGTTCCACAGCGCCCTTAAACTTTCCTACCCGCACCACCTGAACGCCGATACCGTACTTTTGCAACGCACCCGCTAAAAACATCGGTTGCGAACTCAAGCCGTTGACTTCCATTGCACCCAAGGGGTTAACCACCACAGTATCTGCAACGGAACTGAGATAATATTCTCTCTCCCCCCAATCCAAGCCGTACGCCACAATCTTTTTACCGGCGGCGCGTACTTTCATCAACGCCTGACGGACTTCTTTCAGGGTAGCAAAACCTGCATCACCTGAACGAGTCGCATCCAAGTAAACACCGACAATTCGTTTGTCACGCCGGGCTTTTTCCAAAGTATCCAAAACATTGCGCAGTGACATTCTTTCTTTTTCGACACCTGACAGCGCTTCTTGAAACACTTGACTGGAACTTGGTTCGCCATCAGTGATTTCCATCCCCAAGTCAAAAACCAAGACTGACTTGTCTTTGACTTCCGGACCAATATCTTTGGAAGTGGCGGCGGCAAATATTAACAAAAACAGTGCTGTGGTTCCGATACCGCTGAAAATAATCAGTCCCAGCAAGCTTCCAACTAAGCTGGCAAAAGTTTGTTTGAGAAAATTAGGCATTGTTAGTTAATAGTTAATAGTTAATAGTTAATAGTCAAAAACTTTGGACTGTGTTGACTACTGACCAAAAAAGGATAAAGGATAAAGCATAAAGGATGAAAAAAGAAAAATTGGATACAAGTCCAAAGCAACTTCCGTGGAGAACATTTCAAGTCCTCAGACTCCCGAAGTGGGGCAGGACAGAAGCAAAACATAACTACTGTAGCGATAATTCATGAATTATCGCTACTGAATTGAGGCAGTAGACAACAGTTGCGTAAGTCCTATGGAGTTTACTTCATCCTTCATCCTTCATCCTTCATCCTTCATCCTTCATCCTTCATCCTTTAGATGACTTCATTTGTTATCTTCCTTATAGTTCCACTTAATTACTCACACCTAACACCCAAACTGCCCAAATAGTCAAGGCGTCTATATTTATTGTATTCTTTGTAAACTCCCAGAATCCTGCAATTGTGACAATGTGGCATTGCCTGTGCAAAATAACACTGTGGTAATTTCAGCGATTAACACTTCAGCTAAATCGTAGAGTGCGGCTTCTGATTGGGCTGCAGCTTGCAGAAACGGCATTGCCAAACCAGCAATATCGGCCCCCAAAGCGATCGCTTTTGCAACATCCAATCCATGACGCAATCCCCCGGAAGCAATTAAGGGAATATTTGGTGCAACAGCCCGAATCCCAGTAATGCATTCCGCTGTCGGCAAACCCCAATCGGTAAAAGTCCTGCCCAATCGCCGCTGCTGGGCATTTTCTGCCCGTTCGCTTTCTACCTTTGCCCAAGAAGTCCCACCCGCACCCGCCACATCAATCACCTTTACTCCAGCCGCAATCAGCTTTTCTGCCATTGGCGCTGAAATGCCATTACCGACTTCCTTGGCAATCACCGGCACGGAAATTTTATAGCATAAATCAGCTATTTTGTCAAGCAATCCGCTAAAATTAATATCACCTCGGGGTTGAATGCATTCTTGTAGGGGGTTGAGGTGCAAAATCAGGGCATCAGCTTCTAGAATATCAATAATGCGCTGGCATTCATCCAAGCCATATTTATAGTTAAGTTGTACCGCGCCCAAATTCGCAAAGAGGAGAACATCAGGGGCTGATTTGCGGACGGCGAAAGTATCGGCGACTTGGGGTTTTTCCACAGCAACTCGCTGGGAACCGACACCCATTGCAATTTTGTAGTGTTGGGCGATTTTTGCGAGACGATGGTTAATAATTCCGGCTTGTTCGGTTCCGCCAGTCATGGAAGAAATTAGCAAAGGTGCGCCTAGTTGTTTGCCCAAGAAAGTTGTGCTGATATCAATATCATCGCGGTTTATTTCGGGCAAGCAACAATGGGTGAAGCGATAGCGTTCCAATCCGTTAGTCGTTTGGCGGAATTGAACATCTTCCTCCAGACAGATGCGGATGTGGTCTGCTTTACGGGATTGGGTTTGTGCCGAGATGCTTGTGGGAACGTTCACGGGTGGGTATGACTCTAAACTTTTGTCATCTTTATTTTCTCAGCGTCGGGTATTTTGTAGTGAAGGATTAATTTTCTGTTCAAATAAAGCAGTACATAGAAGCGATGGATATGCTTATAGTTTTAGCCCATAGTCCAGCTTTGTCCACGCTCATAAGGGATTAGAGGTATAGCGATCGCATCTTGATATTGTGGGATTAGGCGATCGCTTTTTTACTTAGCTTCTAATCTCTACCCAGTAATTGTATACTATAGTCTGCAAAAACCTGGAAGTAGCGATGTCCGTATTCAAAGTTGTTGATTTATTTTGCGGTTGCGGTGGTTTATCTTGGGGCTTCAAAAGTGAAGGTTTTCAAGTAGTTAGGGGAATTGACAAAAACGCGATCGCTCTCAAAACTTTTGCGCGAAATTTTCCGGAAGCATCGGTGTTAGAAACTGACCTTAGCACTTACTCTCCTCAAGATTTGCTTAACAGTTTGCAAATGAAATCTGGTGAATTAGATTGTTTAATTGGTGGACCACCTTGTCAAGGGTTTTCAAAAAATGTTCCTGCTAGAGAACGCTATCAATCTGATGAACGCAATCAGCTAATTATCACCTTTCTCAATTTTGTCAAAGTGCTGAAACCGAAGATGGTTTTAATTGAGAATGTTGCCGAGATGAAAAATGCTTTTGAAAAAACATATACAAATCAAATTCAAGATACCTTAAAAACATTAGGTTACAACGTCAAAATAGAAAAACTTCTTGCTGCTGATTATGGAGTTCCTCAGTTACGAAGGCGAACTTTTTTCTGGGCGTCTTTACTTGATTATCCGATTAATATTCCTAAAGCAACCCATTTACACCCAGATAAAAACTTAGATTTATTTAACTTAGAATGCAGTAGAGAATATGTGACTGTATGGTCGGCGATTAGTGATTTACCCAGTCTTGAATCTGGAGAAGGGAAAAATCCTTGTGATTATCAAAAAGAGCCTTTAACTGAATATCAACAGTTAATGCGAAAAGAAACAAAACTTTTATATGACCATATTGCCAGACAATTAACTCAACCTCAGTTAGATAGAGTGAAACATTTAGAACCAGGAAAAGGGCAAGGCGTAGAAGCATTACCAGAACATCTTCGTCCTCGCAGTGGCTATAGTGGCGCTTACGCGAGATTGATACCAAATGAACCTGCACGGACAATTACAAGGTGGGTTTTTCATCCTGGTTCTGGTCGGTTTTATCACCCATTTGATAATCGAGTGATTACAATCCGAGAAGCGGCAAGACTGCAATCTTTTCCTGATAAATTTATCTTTGAAGGAACATACATTCAAAAAAGCAATCAACTTGGTGAAGCGGTTCCCCCATTACTTGCTCAGGCATTTGCCAAAAGCGCAAAGGAAGCCTTACTCAGCCAGTGTTCTAATAACGTTTTCCACAAAGTTGGATAAAGTCGCTTTTTGCCATTCAAGTTCAAAATAATAAGCATTTTCTGGCATTTGAAAAACTTGAAAAAGCTGCGTTCCACTGGGATACCATTTCAAATGAACTTGCTCATCTTTCCATCCTTGCAAACCAAATCCCCCTTCTCTAGACCATCGCCATCTATAATCTGCTTCCTGAAGAATAGGATAGGCAAATTCAACGTATGCCAATCTTTTGCGAAGTCTATTTTTGAGCAAAATAACAATGGGAGGGTCTGTGACATTCTGCGCGATACAATCTCTTTGGTGCTTTTCATTCCAGTGTCTAATTAAGGCTGCACCAAGGTTAGCAATATCTGAACTTGAATTCAATCCTTCAGGAAATCCTAACTGTGCAGCTTTTTGAAAAATATTCGCTCTTTGAATTACGAATTCAAAACTACTTCCAACGGTGAAATTACGACTAACTAGAGTTTTAAGCGACCACCCCCGACCATCAGAAGCAACTGCATCAAATAACTGTTTAGTGCGTCCTTGAGTAATTGGATCTGGAAGAGGAATATTTTTAACGTAGTGAAAAAGCGCTTCCCACACAAAATCTTCAACATCATCAATAATGGGAATGGTGAAAGCAGCTTCCAAACCAGCACGCAGCCTAGCCTTCTCAACACCAGTTAGAGGGAAAACAAACTCAGTCATTTAGTAGGTCTTCCGCTTCCTTAATTAGAACATGAGGAGGACACCCAAGAGATGATGCGATCGCTAACAAAGCCTTCAAGGATGCAGATTTACGTCCTCGTTCAATTTCACTGATATATGTCCGGTGCAAACCACAGCGATCTGCTAGTTCCTCTTGAGAAATACTCAACATCTGTCGGTGACGCCGCACTACCTCTCCAAATCTCTTTTGAAATGCTTCTACGTCTAATGGGCGTTGATTCATCCGCCCATATTCTAAAAAAATGAGGCTATTAGTCTACAGACTATAGTCGGCAAAAAACATCAATTCGCCATCCACTGGAGAATTTTTCCGTAATCGCTTACCTTGGAGCAGTATTTAACCAAGATATGCTTTTCTCTAGAATTTAATGTTGCTGACGATTACTACAACTCATAGCCCAGCCAATGACTTAGGCTATTTACTGCACAAACACCCAGACAGGTGTCAATGTTTTGCCCTTTCCTTTGGACACGCCCACGTTTTCTACCCGGAAGCTAGCGAACAACAATGCACGGCAGCGTTATTATTAGATGTTGACCCCGTGAAATTGGTACGCGGACGGGGTGCGACCTTAGAACAATATGTAAGCGATCGCCCTTATGTTGCATCTTCTTTTTTAAGTGTAGCGATCGCGCAAGTTTTTAGTACTGCTTTGGGCGGTCGTTGTAAAGACCGTCCGGAATTAGTACAAACACCCATACCATTAGTAGCAAAATTATCTGTATTACCCTGTCGCGGTGGTGAAGGCTTGCTGCGGGATTTGTTTGAGCCGTTGGGATACACTGTAACCGCTCAACGCCACGTCCTAGACGAAAATTTTCCCGATTGGGGAGAAAGTCAATATTATACCGTTGAACTCCAGCACACCCTGCGTTTGGAAGAGTTACTCAGCCATTTATACGTACTTATACCAGTATTAGATGATGACAAACATTACTGGGTAGGTGAAGAAGAAATTGAAAAACTATTGCGTCATGGTAACGGTTGGTTAACCCAACATCCAGCGCGAGAACAAATTACCAAACGTTACCTAAAACGCCAATATCGCCTAACTCGCCTCGCTTTAGCGCAACTAACAGAGGAAGACAACCCCGACCCAGACAGTGTGGAAGAAAGCCACGCACGGGAAGAAGAAGCGGTAGAAAAGCCTTTAAGTTTGAATCAACAGCGTTTAAATGCGGTGGTTGCAGCTTTAAAGGAAAACAACGCCAGACGGGTGATTGATTTAGGTTGCGGTCAGGGTAATTTGTTAAAAATCCTGTTAAAAGACAGCTTCTTTGAGCAAATTACTGGTGTCGATGTTTCCTATCGTTCCTTAGAGGTAGCGCAAGAACGATTAGACCGCCAACGCCTACCCCGCAACCAGTGGGAACGTTTGCAATTAATTCAAGGCGCACTTACTTATCAAGACAAGCGTTTCATTGGATACGATGCAGCCACGGTGATAGAGGTGATAGAACATCTCGACTTACCGCGTCTTGCGAGTTTTGAAAAGGTATTATTTGAGTTTTCCCAACCGAAAATTATAGTAGTGACAACGCCGAATATTGAGTACAACATTAAATTTGAGAACCTACCAGCGGGAAAACTGCGTCATAAAGACCATCGTTTTGAATGGACGCGAGGAGAGTTTCAAAATTGGGCGAACTCAGTCGCAGAAAGTTTTGGTTACACAGTACAAATTCAATCCGTCGGAGAAGAAGATTTAGAAATAGGTTCGCCTACACAGATGGGGATATTTCACCGTAATTAATAACTTCATCAACTATAACAATCGTAAATAACCTGTAAACTTCTCTATTCTCTCTTTCTCCGCGCCCTCTGCGCCTCTGCGGTTAATTAAAAATTACAAATCCAATAGAATTGCTATATGGAAGCAATAATTTTTATAGGAATACAGGGTGCTGGTAAATCTACTTTTTATCGAGAAAACTTCTTTAACACCCACATTCGCATCAACCTAGATATGCTCAAAACTCGCCATCGCGAGAAAATTTTTATTCAAGCTTGTTTAGAGGGCAAACAGTCTTTTGTTGTAGATAACACTAACCCGACGATAGAAGACAGAAGCCGTTATATCGTTCCAGCAAAAGAGAAAGGATTTAAGATTGTAGGTTACTACTTTCAAACTGAATTAGAAGAATGTAAGAAAAGAAATAATCAGCGATCGCCTAAACAAATCGTTCCTTTAGGTGGACTTTTAGCAACCTACAAAAAGCTAGTTTTGCCAAGTTTACAAGAAGGTTTTGACAGAATTTACACTGTAAAGCCACAATTAAATTATTCATTTATAGTTAAGGAATGGAGCCGTGAAATTTGACGAATTAGATAGCAGAATGCGAGTATTTGAGACAGCGCACGACCATTGTGTTTTACCCGTAATTTATATAGTTGCCAGATTGGACGGACGCAGTTTTACCCGCCTAACAAAAGAAATCCAGAAATTTGAAACTCCTTTTGACGAGCGGATTCGAGATATTATGCTTGCCACAGTCGAGCATTTAATGAATTGCGGCTTAGATATTACTTATGGCTATACCCAAAGCGATGAAATATCCTTACTTTTTGCTTATCAATAAAACACATTTAATCGCAAATTAAGAAAATTAAACTCAATTTTAGCAGGTGAAGCCAGCGCCAAATTTTCATTACTTTTAAGTGATATGGGTTGCTTCGACTGTCGCATTTCCCAACTTCCGAATGTAGAAGAAGTAGTAAATTACTTTCGCTGGCGAAATGAAGACGCCCATAGAAATGCACTTAACAGTCATTGTTACTGGTGTTTGCGGCGAGACGGTAAAAGTGCAACTCAAGCAACCAGCATGATGAAAGGATTATCTGTTGCTGATAAAAACGAACTTTTATTTCAGCATGGAATTAACTTTAATGACCTACCCAAATGGCAAAAACGCGGTGTAGGAATGTATTGGGAAGAATATGAAAAGCAGGGATATAACCCGATCACAGGTGAAACCGTCCCAACATCGCGAAGGCGCATCAAGCGAGATTTAAACTTACCCATGAAAGAAGAGTACAGCCAGTTTCTTGCAAAATTTATCAGTAGGGTGCGCCCTTGTGAAGCCGCAGGGCACCAAAACCTTACAGATGGTGCCGTACTTTCCGCGCTAACGCACCCTACAATTAACAACTAACAACTAACAACTAACAACTAACAACTAACTATGAAAATAACTATTCCCGAACTTTCTCTAATTGTTCTTATCGGTGCTTCCGGTTCCGGAAAATCCACTTTCGCCCGCAAACACTTTCAACCATTTGAAATATTATCCTCAGACTTTTGTCGCGGTTTGGTTTCCGATGATGAAAATAACCAAGCAGTATCTAACGACGCCTTTGATGTACTGCACTATATTGCTGCTAAACGACTCGCCGCAGCAAAACTTACTGTAATAGATGCTACCAACGTCCAGCAAGAAGACCGCAAAGAATTATTAGCTTTAGCAAGACAATATCATTGCTTTCCCGTCGCCATTGTTCTCAACTTACCAGAAGAACTGTGTCACGATCGCAATCAACAACGCCCAAACCGCCAATTCGGTCTGCATGTAGTGCGACGCCATACACAGATGTTGAGGCGCAGTCTTCGCAATTTAGAAAAGGAAGGCTTTCGCTATATCTACGTCCTCGACACTTTAGAGGAAATTGAAGCAGTAGAAATCGAACGTCAACCCCTGTGGAATAACCGCAAGTATGAATGCGGTCCCTTTGACATTATCGGCGATATTCACGGCTGTTGCGACGAACTTGAAGCATTACTTCAACAGTTAGGCTATGAGAAAAGGGGACAAGGAGAGGGGGGGAGTGGGGGACAAGGAGAGGGGGAGACAAGGAGACAAGGGCGACGGGCGTGGAGACAAGAAGACAAGGAGATAATTCTTCCCCCCCTCTCCCCCTCCCCCACTCCCCCCCTCTCTTCCCTCTGGGACTTCCCCACTTACTACCACCCTGAGGGACGCAAAGCTGTTTTCCTTGGTGATTTAGTAGACCGGGGACCGCGTATTTTAGATACTGTCAAATTGGTGCGAAACATGGTTGAGGCGGGAAATGCTATCTGCGTTCCTGGTAACCATGAAAACAAGCTTTTGCGGAAATTACGCGGTAAAAATGTCCGGGTGAATCATGGTTTAGAGCAAAGTTTGGCAGAGATAGAAGCCATACCGGAAGACATCCGCCAACCCTTTATCAAAGAATTTCGCGAATTTCTCGATTCCCTCGTCAGTCACTACCTCCTAGATGACGGTCGGTTAGTTGTAGCACACGCCGGTATGAAGCAAGATATGCAGGGACGCGGTTCTGGTGCTGTGCGGGAGTTTGCTTTGTATGGCGAAAGTACTGGTGAAATTGACGAGTTTGGTTTGCCTGTTCGCTACAACTGGGCGGGAGATTATCGGGGTGAAGCTATGGTAGTCTACGGACACACGCCCGTACCAGAAGCCCAATGGTTGAATAATACTATTGATATTGATACAGGTTGCGTTTTTGGCGGTAAATTAACAGCCCTACGCTATCCCGAAAGAGAATTGGTAAGCATTCCTGCAGCCCGCGTTTACTGCGAACCTGTTAGACCAATTCGCGGTGTGGCTAGTTCTCTTAACGTCCAGCAACAGGAAGATGATGTACTCAATATAGAAGATGTGCTGGGTAAACGCATCATCACCACCAAGCTGCAATCTAATATTACCATTCGCCAAGAAAATGCGATCGCTGCTTTAGAGGTAATGAGTCGTTTTGCTGCTAACCCCAAATGGCTGATTTATCTCCCGCCCACTATGTCACCCGTGGAAACATCGCAATTACCGGGATTTCTAGAACATCCGCAACAAGCCTTTGCCTACTATCAAAGCCGAGGAATCACGGAAGTAGTTTGCGAAGAAAAGCATATGGGTTCGCGGGTAGTGGTGGTGATTTGTCGGGATGAAGAAGCTGCTAAAAAACGGTTTGGCATCGTGGATGAAGGTATCGGTATCTGCTACACCCGCACGGGAAGGCGGTTTTTTGATAACCCAGAATTAGAGGCGGAAATCTTAACGCGGGTAAATGCAGCTTTTTCTCAAAGTGGTTTTTGGGAAGATTTTAATACAGATTGGGTATGTCTGGACTGCGAACTTATGCCTTGGTCGGCGAAAGCACAGGGACTGCTGCGGGGACAATATGCACCAGTCGGCGTTTCTTCACGTCTTGCCCTCACCGATGCTGTACTTGTATTAGAAAAAGCAAGCCAACGCGGTGTCGAAGTCAGTACCCAACTCAGCCACTATCAACAACGGTCAGAAATGGCACAGCAATATGTCAGCGCCTACCGTCGTTATTGCTGGAATGTCAGCGATATTTCTGACCTGAAATTGGCTCCTTTCCACATTCTTGCTACCGAGGGTGCAGTTCATACCGACAAAGACCATTGCTGGCATATGGAACAAATTGCCAAAATCTGTCAGTCTGACCCAGCCCAATACAAATCAGAAACCCAGTTTCTCCAAGAGACCGGGTTTCAGCAAGAGCGAATATCCTTAACCGACAAGTATTGCAACCCAGCCTTACTTTTAGCAACAGCCTACAAGGTAATAGATTTAACAGACCCTAGCAGTCAAGCTGAGGGTATTCACTGGTGGGAGGAACTTACAGAAGCGGGGGGTGAAGGGATGGTAGTTAAGCCGATGCAATTTATTGTGAAAGGCGATCGCGGTATTGTGCAGCCTGCGGTAAAATGTCGCGGAAGGGAATATCTGCGAATTATCTACGGTCCGGAATATTCAACACCTGAGAATTTGCAACGTCTGCGTCAGCGCGGGTTATCGCTTAAGCGTTCTTTAGCGATGCGCGAATTTGCTTTGGGTGTGGAAGCGTTGGAGAGATTTGTTACACATTCTCCCTTGCGTCGCGTCCATGAATGCGTTTTTGGTATTTTAGCGTTAGAGAGTGAAGCTGTAGATCCGCGACTTTGAAAGAGGGCAGAGGGCAGCTTTGCTGGGGGCAGAGGGCAGCTTTGCTGGGGGCAGGGGGCAGAGAGGGTGTCTCGTTCCCAGGTTCCACCTGGGAATGAACTGTTAGATGCTCTGCCTCTAGTGCATAAAATACACGTTTTGCATAAATATCTGCAACAATAATCGCGGGAATAACAGCGATCGCCTGCATAACCCACATAATAAATAACAGAAGAAATCCGGTATCCCCAGCACTTGCAAGCGAGCAAATGGAAGTTAAAATCGATACCATCGACTCATTCAGGGCGCTAGCACTCCAGGTAACGTGTCACGCTGTTAATCAAGCACGCGATCGCACTGAAGCCCGCGCTTTAATCCAAAATAATATCAACCGCTTGGCACAGCAAATCCCCGCCAGTCGCGCTTTTATCGGCTTTGACTGCAAGCTGGTGGTATTGCCAGAATATTTCCTTACAGGCTTTCCGATGGGAGAGTCTTTAGCTGTTTGGGCAGATAAAGCTTGTTTGTCAATGGCTGGTGCCGAGTATGAAGCTTTAAGTAAAATTGCTCAATCTCAAAGTATATATTTAGCTGGTAATGCCTACGAACTCGACCCCAACTTTCCAGAATTGTACTTCCAAACATGTTTTGTAATTGACCCATCGGGTTCAATTGTCTTGCGATATCGCAGGTTAAATTCCATGTTTGCGCCCACACCCCACGATGTTTGGGATAAATATTTAGACTGTTACGGGTTGGAGGGAGTTTTTCCAGTTGCGAAAACAGCCATTGGTAACTTAGCAGCTTTAGCATCAGAAGAAATATTGTATCCAGAAGTAGCGCGGTGTTTGGCAATGCGGGGCGCGGAGATTTTTCTGCACTCCACATCAGAAGTATATGGCAAAGAGCGATCGCCTAAAGATGCCGCAAAAATCGTCCGTGCTGTCGAAAATCTGGCATACGTAGTTTCAGCCAACACCGCAGGCATCGCAAATATCCCCATACCCATAGCTTCCGCCGATGGCGGGTCGAAAATAATCGATTACCGGGGAATAGTATTAGCAGAAACAGGTGCAGGCGAGAGCATGGCAGCATTTGCTGAGATAGACCTGGCAGCATTAAGACGCGATCGCCGCCGACCGGGGTTAAATAATTTACTTTCCCGACAGCGATTTGAGTTATATGCAGAAAGTTACCGCCAGTCGCAATTT
This sequence comes from Heteroscytonema crispum UTEX LB 1556, assembly GCA_044006015.1. GTDB lineage: Bacteria > Cyanobacteriota > Cyanobacteriia > Cyanobacteriales > Nostocaceae > Heteroscytonema > Heteroscytonema crispum. The sequence goes on along the minus strand of JBIPDF010000009.1, from coordinate 156,142 downwards.
TACCCAGCTAATACTATGCTGGAGACAGAAGTAGACCGCAAACACTTCATCCAAACCCAGCTAGCAACCATCGAACGTCTAGCCAAACTGGGCGTGATTTGACACAGAATTTAAGATTGGGAAATAGGGCAATGAGCAAAGAGTGCAATGGGCATGGGGCATGGGGCAATGGGCAAAGAGTGCAAGGTAAATAAATTAGTTTTTATAATTCCCAATGTCTAATTCCCAATGCCCAATGCCCAATGCCCAATTCCCAATTCCCAATTCCCAATGCCCAATGCCCAATTCCCAATGCCCAATTCCCAATGACCAATGACCCAACCAATAGAAGTCCGCAACCCCAGAACCGGAAAATTTGATTACGTAATTATACCGCCGCCCCCAAAACTTTTGGCACAATTATGCAGTCGCTTGCGGAGGGCGCAAAAAACTTGGCAGCAAATTGGTTTACAAGGGCGAATTGAAGCCTTACAACAGTGGAAGCAAGCCATAATATCCGGACGCGATAAACTAACAGAAGCCTTAGTTGCCGATACCGGCAGACTATCAATCTCGCTATTGGAAATAGACTCATTCCTTGCTAGTATCGATCGCTGGTGTGGATTAGCGTCAAGATTGCTGAAAGAAACTACCCAAGACACGGCAATATCCTTTATCAAACTGCAGCAAACAACAGTTCCTTATCCTTTGGTTGGGGTAATTAGCCCCTGGAATCTTCCGCTATTACTTTCTACCATAGATACCATTCCCGCATTGCTGGCGGGTTGTGCCGTCATCGTCAAACCCAGCGAAATTGCCCCCCGCTTTGTCGCACCATTATTAGCAGCAATTAACAGCGTCCCCAAATTACGCGATGTATTAACTTTTGTTGAGGGAGCAGGCGAAACCGGGGCTGCTTTAATTGAATGTGTAGACTTGGTATGTTTTACAGGTAGTGTTGCTACAGGGCGAAAAGTTGCAGAAGCAGCAGCCAAACGGTTTATTCCCGCCTTTTTAGAATTAGGAGGGAAAGATCCGGCGATCGTTTTAGAATCAGCAGATTTAGAATTAGCAACATCAGCAATTTTGTGGGGTTCCGTCGTCAATACGGGACAGTCATGTCTCTCCATAGAGAGAATTTACGTTGCCGAATCAATATTTGAAGAGTTTTATCATAAACTAATAGCCAAAGCCCAAAAACTGGAATTAGCTCATCCCACAGTTGAAAGTGGCGAAATTGGTCCGATAATAGCCGAAAGACAAGCACAAATTATTAGCGACCATCTAGAAGACGCAGTATCTGAGGGTGCAATGATTCATTGTGGCGGCAAAGTTGAGTTATTAGGTGGAGGTTGGTGGTGTCGTCCCACAGTGATCACCGAAGTCAACCATTCTATGAAAGTCATGACCGAAGAGACTTTTGGTCCCATTATGCCCGTAATGCCCTTTGCCACAGTTGAAGAAGCAATTGACTTAGCAAATGATACAATTTATGGTTTGAGCGCTGCAGTATTTGCTGGCGAAGAAACAGAAGCCTTAGAAATTGCCCGCCAAATAGATGCAGGTGCCATCAATATCAACGATGCAGGTCTTACCGCCATCATGCACGAAGGAGAGAAAAATGCCTTTAAATTCTCCGGTTTGGGTGGTTCGCGCATGGGTCCAGCAGCCCTAAAACGGTTTATGCGAACCAAAGCATTTTTAATCAAAACTAAGGCAATAAATGACCCTTGGTGGTTTGATAATGAGTAATGGGAAAAGGAGTTAGGAGGCGCCCAGTTAGGAGTTAATAACAAGTTTTTAATTCAGAACTTAAAACTCGAAATTCCAAATTTTTACCCAATTAATAATTGCCAATTCAAAGTCAAGCCTATATATTAAGGAGTTGTGCAATGTCTACCATTCGCGAAGGAATGCCCGTTTTAGCCCGTCATGAAGGAGACTGGGTAGGAACATATACACTAATTGATGTAACAGGAAAAATCCTGGATAAACATGACTCTCATTTAACTTGTCAGTTTCCCAACGAAGGTGAATATCCCTACTATCAAATTAATCGCTACACATGGGCAAATGGTAAACAGGAAGAACATAAATTTCCTGGAACCTATCGAGATAAAACACTTTGGTTTGATACCGAACGCATTGAAGGAAAAGCTTGGGAAGCAGACAATTCTACCGTGATTTTGTGGTTTTCTTATAAAACAATGCCAGAGATGTCATTATATGAAATGATTCAAATAAGCCCTTGCAATAACTATCGTGCCCGTACTTGGCACTGGTTTAAGAATCATCAAATCTACCAACGCACCCTAATCCAAGAAGAACGGCTAAAATAATTTGGAATTTGAGATTTTGGATTTTGGATTAGTCAAAAAACGAAAATTGTAGAAATCTTACCAATCCAATAACAAGGTTAAACTAATTTTGTAATTTGGATTTAAGATAAAAGATTGAGGATTAGGAAAATTTATCGTAAAATAAGTCACCTGTCCTTAATAACCACCCCCAATCTAAAATCTCAAATCTCAAATCTCAAATTGACAAGGTACAGGCATGGCAAAAGGCGACAAAATCAACTTTTCAACACCTAGCGGTTTTCCAGAATTTCTTCCCGGCGAAAAACGCCTAGAATTATATTTACTAGATACTATCCGTAGAGTTTTTGAAAGCTACGGCTTTACACCCCTCGAAACTCCTGCTGTAGAACGCTTAGAAGTTCTGCAAGCTAAAGGAAATCAAGGCGACAACATTATTTATGGTATTAATCCTATCTTGCCACCAAATCGGCAAGCAGAAAGAGATAAAGCCGGTGAAACAGGTTCGGAAGCACGCGCATTAAAATTTGACCAAACAGTGCCACTAGCGGCGTATATTGCCCGTCACTTAAACGAATTAACCTTTCCTTTTGCCCGCTATCAAATGGATATGGTATTTCGTGGAGAAAGGGCAAAAGATGGACGTTTTCGTCAATTTCGCCAATGCGATATTGATGTAGTTGCTCGCACTCAATTAAGCTTGCTTTATGATGCTCAAATGCCTGCTATTATCACCGAAATATTTGAAGCAATTAATATCGGTGATTTTCTGATTCGCATCAACAATCGCAAAATTCTTACAGGTTTCTTTAAATCAGTGGGAATTGTAGAAACCAAAATTAAATCCTGTATTGGCATTATTGATACCTTAGAAAAAATCGGTGAAAGTAAGGTAAAACAAGATTTAGAGAAAGATGGTATTTTAGCAGAAAAAGCGGAAAAAATCATCGATTTTGTAAAAATTAACGGCACGGTTGACGAAGTATTAGATAAGCTGAAATATCTAGCTCAAAATATGTCAGAAGCCGAAGAATTTAGTTTGGGAATTGCCGAACTAGAAACGGTAATTGCAGGCGTTCGCAATTTGGGAGTTGCAGAAAATCGGTTTTGTATTGATTTAGCGATCGCACGCGGTTTAGATTACTATACAGGTACAGTTTACGAAACAACTCTATTAGGACATGAAGCCTTAGGCAGTATTTGTTCTGGTGGCAGATATGAAGAATTAGTAGGGACATTTTTAGGCGAAAAAATGCCCGGTGTCGGCATTTCTATTGGCTTAACTCGCTTAATTAGTCGGTTGCTGAAAGCTGGAATTTTGAGTATATTTCCCCCAACACCAGCACAGGTAATGGTGGTGAATATGCAAGATGATTTGATGCCAATATATTTAAATGTGTCACAAAATCTGCGTCAGGCGGGAATTAATGTTATAACTAGCTTTGATAAGCGCGGATTGGGCAAACAATTCCAGCTAGCTGAAAAACAGGGAATTCAATTTTGCGTAATTATTGGTGTCGATGAAGCAGCAGCGCAAAAGTCCTCTCTCAAAGATTTGAAAACAGGCGAACAAGTAGAAGTGGCCTTGGCAGATTTGGCGGAGGAAGTTAAACGAAGACTGATGTAAATCCTAAATTTATCAGGGTGCTATGAATCAACCAATCAAGCGAGCTTTTTTAGATACTGAAGACGGGCAGATTCTTTACCGAATTGGTGGAGAAGGAGAACCTCTACTTTTACTACATCAAAACTTTAGAAGTGGTGACGAATTTCGTGAGTTGATACCAATCTTTGCTCAGAAGAGACTAGTCATCGCTATGGATTTTTTGGGATTAGGAGATTCCGACAAACCCCCAAGAATGTATTCAATTGAGGATTACGCAAAAACTGTTATTTTACTGCTGGACGAATTAGGAATAAAAACCACAAGTATTCTTGGGAACCATACAGGTGCTTGTGTAGCAGCAGAAGTGGCAGCAGCTTATTCTGAGCGAGTCGAAAAAATTATATTATGCAACATAGATAACTTTAGCGAAGAGGGAAAAGCAGCTTTATCCAAGAAGTTTGAAGGTCTTAATATAAAAGCAGATGGTTCCCATCTTATGCAAAGATGGTCAGCGAGAGCAAGCTATGTAGGTTCTGCTGAGTTAAATCACCGTTGGGTTTTAGACGATTTAAAATGTTTCGGCTATCCTTGGTATGCACCTTTGGCTGTTATCGACTACTGCCAAAGAATGGAAGAAAGATTTCGTTTAATTAAATCTCCAACTCTAATATTGTCTGGTACAGAAGACCTAAAACAATTAGAAAGACTAGGTTTTGCTAATGCAGACAATAGGCAGTTTATTTTAACAGCAATTCCTCATGCCAAGATGATTGATCTTGAAGGCGGAACCATATGCATGATGAACCAAATGCCTGAAAAAATATCAAAGGTAACAATTGAATTTCTAGAGGAAAATTCAGTGTAAGCAATATAGGATTGACTGCCTAAGGAGAAGCATATAAACAGGAGAATGTAAAGTCGTGGGCGAAGAGAATAGAAATTTTAATTCCGCAGAAGACAAAGCTGATGATTTTTTGCATGTAGCGTCTTTAAAAGAAGATTGGGGCGGAGATGGTAGAGGACGCTTGCTGAGGGATATAATTCTCTAAGCTTGGTTAGACCGCGCATGATAAATTCAAAGTGAGCAAAGTCATACCTTTCCTCTTTGTTAATCATCAAAAAGAGGTTTTGTTGATCGGAAAGACCATGCAAACCATAGCCACCGTAAAACATAAAGATTTTGAATGACCCAATTCCATAATTCTCGAACAGCATTTGCATCTCATCGATATGAGTTGCGCTAATTGGGGCAATATGGTAGCCGTAATCAACAAAAAAATTTCCTTGCGATCGCGCCAACACTTCTGGAAAAAAATCTTTATAAGAGCCGCCTTTATTGAGATAATACTGCCCTGTGCGGATATAATTCAGGCTGGTAGTTACGCCCCCCATTGCGGCTGCTTTGGTTTCAGTCACAGCATCTTGGTCAAGAGGTTGATAGATACCGATGTGCATATGGGCATCCACGACCCCAGGAAAGCCCAGCAGGTTTTGGGCATCAAATACCTCTTTGCTCTTGTCTGGGCTAATATTAGGGGCAATAGTCGCAAATTTCCCATCCTTAATTCCCAAATCAAATAGTTCAACAGCATCATGATGGGGACGAACTACCCGCACATTTTTGATAATTTTATCTAATACGACAGCTTCAGACACACTAGACCTCACACTAAAATGAGTATATAATCCAAAGTTTTAATGCTCCAAGCTGATATCAACACTTCTGGATATTATTCCATTCAACCATGTACAAGTTCAAATCTAGAACTATGTAGGACTTACGCAACTGTTGTCTACTGCCTCAATTCAGCCTTTGATAATTCATGAATTATCGCTACTCTCGTTATCTTTTGCTTCTGTCCTGCTATGGCTGACTTTTCACTTTATATAGAAAAACCAACATGAAACCTAACCCCCTAGCCCCCTTCCCAGATGCGGTCAGGAGGAAAACTCAAAGCCTCTCCCCTTGTAGGGGAGAGGAATGGAAGCGAGGTTTTCCACCCTAAGAGTGAAAAGTCACAAACCAAATCCCATCACCATCTAACGGTTTTTTATTCAATCATCTTCAGGAGAAAAGAAAATGGAAAGTTTTAATGAGTATCATATGAACCCAAAGGAATTTCCTTTTCTCAAAAGCTTTCAAGATAACTGGCAAGTGATTAGAGATGAGTTTACAAGCTTTATTAAGCATGCATCTCATGAGGAGTTAAAATTCACTTATGATATTTTGGGTCCTAAAAGTAAAACGATTAAAACCAAGGGGAATGCGAAATACAGTGCTTTTGGTATCTTATTTCAAGGTACCTTTATTGAAGAATATATTCAATTGCATCAAATCCAATATCCTCATTATGGAACATATGATGCATCAGAAAAAGCACTTGCATTAAGAGAGAAATATTTCCCAAATTTGGCTAAGGTGATAGAAAAAGTCAACTTTAACGATGATAATATCATCAGAAATGTGTATTTTGGTACATTCCATCCCGGCTTGGATATCAAGCTGCATGTGAACTATAACCCTCATATGAATCGTGGTTATCTAGGATTAATCGTACCAGAGGGAGATGTGGCTATGAAAATATGCCACGACCAGTTTTATTGGCATGAAGGAAAATTCCTGATTTTAGATCACAGCTATCCACACTGTCCGCATAATTACACCAATTATGACAGAACCGTCTTGGTTGTAGACTTTTTTAAACCGAATAAGCCTAGAGAGGAAGTGATACGATTTGAAAAAGAGCAAGTCACACAACGTATGCAAGATAATCCTTACAGCTTAGGTGTTTTTGGTAAAAGCGATAAAGCTACAGTAGAAGATTTTATCAAGTATGGTTTAGCTCATCAGTTAGAGTGGAATAAAGCCTTAGAAGCTTAATATGATATCTACACTGGCTGGGGAAACTAATTGAATGGAAACTCCCCAGCTTGTATTAAAATAGCAAAGATTAGTTTATAAACTATAGCACTGCTAAATCCTTCGTGAAAATTTAGTAGTGTAGTAGTGTAGGGTGGGCAATGCCCACCCTACGTGTATTTCAAAAATATCAGCGAGGAATGCTATACGTTAAAAATAATAATTGAGGAGTCAGGTAAATCTAAGATTTGGAAATGAACGCAAAAACCTACAAAAAGTTAATAGCAAAGCAACTTAACCAAGATTTTAAATCTGCCGTTGAAATTGTCAAAATTCCTATTCCCAAACCTGCTGCTAGTCAACTTTTAATTCAAAACAAATTCGCTGGTATTAACGGTGGCTTTGACACCTTACTTTGTCGTGGTGATGTTCCCTATGTTAACTTAATTCCTCCCTTTGATTTGGGTGTGGAAGCAGTGGGAAAAGTTGTCGCTATGGGTGAAAATGTCAAAGATTTTCAAATGGGTGATGCTGTTATAACTACAGCGCGTGGTGGTGGTTATCGAGAATATCAGGTTATCGATGCAAACTTGGCGGTGAAGGTGCGCCACGCAACACCAGAGTTGCTAACACTAATGCCTACAGGTGTATCAGCTTTGGTTGCATTGGAACAAGTGGGGGAGATGAAAAGTAATGAAGTGGTTTTAGTGACAGCAGCAGCAGGGGGAACCGGTCACATTGCGCTGCAATTGGCGAAGCTAGCAGGTAATCACGTAATTGGTACTTGCAGTACAGAGGCGAAGGCAGATTTGTTGAGAGAATTGGGATGCGATCGCATTATCAACTATCGCACGGAAAACCTCAATCAAGTCCTCAAACAAGAATATCCGAAGGGCATTAATTTAGTATTTGATTGTGTAGGCAAAGCAGTATTTGATACCTGTATTGAAAACTTAGCAGTGCGGGGACGCTTAGTAGTAGTTGGTTTTATCTCCGAATATGCCAAAGAGGTAGAACAAATTATACAACCGCGCATTTATCACCAGTTATTTTGGAAAGCTGCTTCGGTGCGGGGTTTCCTCATGCCACACTATCAGGAATATGCTGTAGAGGCAGGCGATCGCCTTTTAAATCTATTTTACACAGGCAAACTCAAAGTTGCTGTTGACCCAACCCAGTTTAACGGTATAGAGTCCATTCCTGCTGCTGTGGAATATTTACTTAGCGGTCAGAATTGCGGTAAAGTAGTTGTCAGATTTTTTTAGTTTATAAATCAATTTGAAGAACCTCGGATAACAAAAGGAGAAGCCAAAAATGAGACAAAACAAATTGTTTGGCATACTTTTTGGAGGTACAATGTTACTGTGCGCCTTACCATTCAGTTCTTTTGCACAAGTTAACAATTCAACAGTTATTGGACAAGCAAATCAAACTACCCCCCAATCCCAGACAGTAGTTGCACGTATCTGGCATGGTAAAACTCTGACTTCTAAAGCAGAAGAATACTATGCTTATCTTAAAGAAGCAGGAATCAAGAAAATTGAGTCGATTCCTGACAATTTGGGGGCGCAAGTGCTTCGCCGTACTGATGGCAAAATTACAGAGTTTACTGTTATTTCCTAGTGGAAATCACGGGACGCAATTCGTGCATTTGCTGGCAATGACATTGAAAAAGTACGACCTCTTCCCAGAGACAACGAGTATATAATCGAACCAGAGACAAAAGTCAAGCATTTTGATGTTTTGCTCGACGCTCGCCAATAATGAAATAATATAATTGAAGTAGGCGATCGCCTATTGAGAATTTGAGCGATCGCCTTCAGCTTCTAAATACTCAAAATTGGAATAATTAAATATAGAAGCTTTGGTATTTTCTATTCCCAATTCTTCAAAATAGTCTTTGACTTTGCCTGTAAAAGCAGCAATTAAAGTATTATGTTTGTGAATAGTATCCGTTAATTCTTCTAAATTTCGATTATTCCAATAGTATCCTTCATCATAAACTTCGCGGAGTATTCCTAATTTTTGAGCTTCATCCAGCAATCTGACAATTGTTAAATGACACCTGAAGAAGTTTTCTAAACCTCCATAATCAGGGTTGCTGGCATACTGAGTTTTACAAAAAGTCATCCATGACCAATTATTAACTGCTGTAATTTCAGAGTAACAAGCCAAGCCAAACACAGCGGGTTCACAACCTTGACCGGGAAAAGTATTAAAGCCAATGATATAGGTAGGATTAGTAAAACAATAGTTACCTGTATCAATTTCAATCGGCTTGAAAGCGCGAATTTTCATTGAAATATGAGGGTCATCGCCATTATCATTGTCAACGTGACAACCTTCTGTTGAAATTTCAGTTAGTTCGTTGACTTGGGCAAAAGCAAGTTGAAGCGCTAAATTGCGTAATGCAATAATTTTTTCTCTTGCTTGGTCAATGCTAGCAGATTCCAAGTTGAATGAGTAATGAATAGTTAATCCCATTGTTAATAGACATTTTTGTCAGATTTCTGTTTTATTGTATTTCATCTTTGTAATCAATTTATCTCAGAGTACCCAACTTTTTCTGAATAGTTTAGTCAGTATAAAAATAAAGAATGGTGGTTGATGAGATGCGGTGGCGCTTAACAAGAAATCAAACACGATCGCATATTATCCCAACCATGCTAAAGCTTTACCGACGACATGACCAAGCCATTGCTAAAGCTTTAGAATCTTTGGAAGCTTATGGTGTTGAACCAACCGTACGGCAACGACTAACAAGCTTTTTACAAGACCGCTTGGGAGCGATCGCTATATCATGACAATCCTCGCATGATTGCAGAACGGTTGCAACTTACGGAACGAGAAACATTACAGGTTTTGCTAATTGCACTCAGACAGGCCATTATAGCATTAAATTGGGAGATTCAGTGCCGCAAATGCACGGGTATTGACTTCAGTCCCAAAAGACTGCACGATTTGGGAACAAAGCATATCTGCCCGGGCTGTCACCATATACATGAAACGAATGCAGATGACCAAGTACGGGTGACATTCAGCATTGATGAAGGGTTGCGGCAATTAAAACGAGATGCTGATGTTAGCACCTTTCGCGCCAGCATTGACGCCGGTTATGGTGTTGTTTCCGGACATCGTTTGTTAACCTTGCAAACCTACGCTTTGACACTCCCACGGCTATCAAAACATCGCTACGCTCGTTTTGATAGCCGTGGGATTCTTGCTTCACGGGGATTCCAATGAATTTACCCTCAGCAAGCATCTTGACCGTTTGCCCAACGGCTGCACACCCTCTATTGAGGACGACTTGCGCGGCTGCGACATCTCTATCAGTCGTGTAGCCGCAATTCTCACAAACATGAATACGCTCAGACAACTGCTACGCATTAATCCCACCTCTAGAAGGAGTGGGCTTTCTGCTCCAATACCTGTAAGAAAGAAATTTGCCAGCAATTTTAATTTATCCGGATGCAGCCATAACTCTATGGGATACAGAAATGGTAGATGCACCCTAATTATTTAACCCGCCTTCAGCCACAAACTGGAGGCTTTTTCATGCTCACGTTACAACTCCTTCACAATCGCAGTGCCCCCCGTCCGGGGGGGTGGGGGGGATCGTAACGCGCAAATATTTAGAGAAATGGAATGACAACCAGTCGCACTGGACTGCGCTTTTTTAATTTATCCGGATGCAGCCATAACTCTATGGGATACAGAAATGGTAGATGCACCCTAATTATTTAACCCGCCTTCAGCCACAAACTGGAGGCTTTTATTATTTAGTTTTTATTATTTAAATATAGCTGTTGACATCTCCCCTGGATCGAATCGCAGGGAATTCTAAACTGTTGTTGCGTAGCGTGTCTGAAGACCGCTACGCAACGTTTACGGTATGATTTACTTAAGCGATTAAACAAATCAATCCGTTGTGGGAGTGTCAAGCTCCCTCTACCCACCTCGGCTAGGTTGATTCCTAGCTGTGTGGCGACTTTAGTAATGATGTTTGCCGCTCCATTGCAATCGGCATTGACTAACCATCCTTGAGCAGTCTGATATAATCCACGCTTTACTCTTTGTCCTGACGCTTTCCAACCTTTGGGTTTTTCACCATGTTTCGGCAAAGAATCACCATCAAGAAAAGATGCTTTTGATGTATTTGCTTCTTCGGTAATTGTGAGTACAATTCCGTATTCTGGACAAAGTTGTTTCAAGCGTTCAATAAGCCGTCCTGTGGGGATGACAACAAAGTTCTGATTCCCTCGTTTCCCCATATCACAACCTTTTTTTGCCCTTCGTTCCAACCAATAACAAGGTTTCCTATGCGGTCATTCAAGCATTGGTTGATAATGAATCGTGCTGCTTTATTAATGGCATCACGCCGGAAGGTTGTTACGCTTGCGCTGCACTCGGTCAAGATTGGAATCCCAATAAAAATCGGATTTACCCTGTTTGTATTTGGCAACAAAACGGCAATAACCTTGATTCATTGCCTTGAGCTTGCAACCATCGATGATTAAACTTTTACCGCGAGTTGAAACACCTGTTAACCAATTACTCTCACCGTGGTCAAACCCCCACGCTTGACTGTAATCAAGATTAGGGTTGCTTCAATTGGTTGCCTGCCATCATCGATTAGCCAGTCAATCCAGAACTCTCCATAGCACGGGCGTACTGTTACTTCCTTAACCCATTCGCAATCAATAAAGTCCGGCAAAGGTAACTTGATTTCAGTAATTAACTCCGGTTTAGTTTCTTTGCTGATTGATGGGTAAAAACAGCCATCTCTATAAGTAAGTGCTTGTCTAGGAAATCTGACTGCGCTAAGTCCACCGCGCTTTCTGTACTTTGGCAATGATGGTCTATCAACTTCACCTTTATAATAGAGGTTGACCAATCGGTTGTAACTGGTAATTGATTCACCAACAGATTTAAGAGTTTGCTGTGCAGCTTGCGCTGCTAGTGCTTTGTAATGAGGCTTGTCTTTAAGTATGTAACAAAGCTCAGGGTAAGTCGTATTGCATTTATATGTCTTCCAACCGTAGCGCAATTCATCACCCCGCCAGTAGATTGTAAACGCATTTTCAGATTGTTCTAACTTTGAGTAATGAGTTTGGCGGATGTAATAAATCGCTGAATTAACAAGACTGTTAGCGTGCTTGCATTGGTCAACCCAAAACGCTATTTCTTCTGGAGTCAGATTAGCTCTAATGGGAATTGTTCTGTACAGTTGACTCACCACCTTGTTCTTGTTTAGTAACATATTAGCTTGCACGTTGGTGCTAAAGATGTCAACAATAAAAGGTATAAAAGGTCAAAGAGATTTGCCTATATTTCATGAGCAAGTCAAAAAACCACACACCGTATTGTTAACTCCATTGGCTTGGGACAAGTTAAGGGCTATGGCTGACGAAAAAGATATTAGTATTAGCGAATTAATCGAGAATTGGGCAAGAGACACGACAAGTTAAAACTTGCCGTGTCGATTTTCGTCCACCCTTTACAAAAGGGTGGCTCTCAATCTCCCGTATTACTTTGGTAGCAAACTGCTCCCCATCCAGACTGCATAACCAATGAATCCAAAAAGCAAGGTAATTAAAACAGTAATGACATAGCTGATGCACATCAGCAAACCATCAGATTCGATGGTAGCAACTGCCAAAAGTAAAATTCCTACCGTGGGAATGGGATTGGTAAGGGGAACAGGTAAAATTAGTAACAGTGCCAACCAAGAAATACACAACCCATTAAATCGCCAAGTCAAAGGATTTTCAGCGATTTTCGCCAATCGGGGACGGGCAATTTTCTCTAACACCCTGGTTAAATGTCGCAAATTTTGCAACAGTATCTCCGCAAAAGGACGAGGGAATTTATACCTAGCAATTTTTTTTGGCAACCAAGGCGATCGCCTTCCCAAAACCATCTGCATTGATAACAGCAAGCAAGCACCACCAAAAGGGCCAGTTAATCCTGGTGGCATGGGAAATAAAAAGGGCAAAACTAATAATGCAATTACCAGACTAAAACCCCTTTCTGAGGTTTCTGCCAGAATATCTTCAAGAGTCAGCGGCTTTTCTGCTAACCGTTGCAGAAGGGATTTAATATCTTGAGAAAATCTCAGATGCATTTGATGCGAATTGAAGTGAGTAGCCACAATACCCAGCTTGAATTAACTAAATCAATATAAAAAACACAAATGCACCCAAAACCATTACTTAAAAGATACCAAATTTTCATCCACCGCAGGGGGGAGTAAGGAGTTAGGAGTGAGGAGTTAGGAGTGAGGAATGAGGAATGAGGAATGAAGAGTGAGGAGTTAAAAACTCAAAAAACTCAGCTAAGAACTCCTAACTCATAACTCCTAACTCCTAACTCATAACTCCTAACTCCTAACTCCTAACTCTACTTTTCGTCTGGCACCAAAACACTTAAAGCTTGAGGGATAACGCGGAAACGAGCAGGAGTATAGGTAGTAATTTCACCATCGGTATTTATCGGACGCGGTTTGCGGGTATACACCTCAATTTCCTGACCGCGAAGGGCACGAACATTCGGCGAATTAATGTGTCGCCCACCGCGCATTGCAGGCAGTAAAGGAATAATTTGCCACCAATGCCGAATCTCCAAACTGTATAAATCCAGCCTTTGGTCATCGATGGTGGCGTCGTGAACTACCGCCATACCGCCGCCATAATAGCGACCGTTACCTACGGCAATTTGCACCGTTTTCACCTTAATCGATTTGCCGTTAAGACGAATCTCTGCACTAAAAGGTCGAGATTCCCAAATTACTTGCAAAGCGGTGGCGGCGTAAGCCAATATTCCCCAACGACGCTTGACTTCTTTAGTAAGTCGCTGCGTAATTTTCACACTCAACCCCAAACTGGCAACATTAAAAAAATGCTTGCCATTTACCCACCCTAGGTCGATGCGTCGCAGTTGCCCATTTGCAATAATTTTACAAGCTTCGGGTAGCGAGTTGGGAATTCCTAATGTCCTAGCCAAATCGTTGGCTGTGCCCAAAGGCAAAATTCCCAAGGGTAATTTAGTGCCAACCAAACCATCTACCACGGCATTGAGGGTACCATCACCACCGCCAACAATTACCAAGTCAACTTCATGCTTATAGCGTTGAATAAGTGCAGGTAGGTGTTTCGGGTGTTCGCAAGACTCCTCAATCAAATCAAAGCCAAGTTCATTCAAATAGCGCATCGCTTCGGACAAACGCTGTTGTCCTTGACGGGAGTGACGATTTACTAACAGCAGTGCGCGGGAACTCATAGGTAGTGCCCTTGGTAGTTTAGATGTCGAATTATCTTGTTGCTGCATACACCCTGCTTTAAATTCCTCTTCAACCGTACTTGCGCTATTATGAAAAATACTAATACTTCAGCTTTTCTAAACTTATTATATCGTTTTGGTTGCCATTTTCTAAGCGTTTCTTTAGCAACTTTAACTTTACTGGCTATTGGTGCATTTATACCTATAAAATGGGTTTATTCCTCAAGACATAGTTGTGATTTAAAAATTTGTGTTTCTAATACAGGAATTCATTCTAATATTATAATCCCAACAAATAATCATATTTATGATTGGCATAATTATCTATCTATAGATACAGTTGGCATAGATGCTGCCAAGGATTATAAGTATCTCAGTTTTGGCTGGGGCGATCGCGCGTTTTATATGTCAACTCCAAATTTAGCCAATTTGAGATTTTCTACTACTTTTAAAGCGTTATTTCTGCCTACACCCTCTGTTATGTATGTTAAGGGTTATCAATTAATTCCTGATTATTCAGAGGTTAAATGTATTGCAATAAATCAAAAGGATTATTTACAACTCATAAAATTTATCCAAGGTACTTTTCAAGTCAATGCAAACAAAGAAAAAATTCGCCTAGGCAATGGTCACACTGATAATGCTGGCTTTTATGCGGCAAAGGGCAGTTACTCGATTTTGAATAATTGTAATTCTTGGACAGCAGAAGCTTTGAGAAAAGCTAATATAAATACTCCCCTTTGGGATGGATTATCATCTGCAATTCTCTTTCATTTAAAAAGTAATTGTGAAGAAAATTAGTGATTGGTCATTAGTTCTATCAAGTTTGGTTAAAAACTTATAATTAATGTAGGTTGGGTTACGCGAAGCGTAACCCAACATCAACCTCAGATAAAAATTGGGTTCCACTTCGTTACAACGTCACAGCAATTATCCGGACTTGATATAAAATCCAAAATTATACCAATTTGAAAAAAGAATGTGACAGATACCTTGGTAGAGACGTTCCGCCGGAACGTTTCTACAGACCATTTATGTGTCGCAAACATTTTTTGAATTGGTATTATAGCGGATTTCAACCCGATGAGGTGCAGACTACGCGTGTAGAAGCAATTCATGAATTGCTTTCACGTTCAAAGGTGTACCATTATGACTTGCAACTCGCGCTTATTATCAATCTCATATCTGCAATAACAGGAAGTAAAAAAAGAAAAAAGGTAAAAGTCAGACTTTTACCTTTGATTTTTTCGGTTAGTACTAACCGTTTGTTGTGTAGGCGAAATAGATGCTAGCCTACATCGTCGTGGGCAAAGCGGTTGAAGAGGAAATCTAGGGCGTAGTTACGCAGTTTGTAGTATTGTGGATCTTCCATGATGCGGGCGCGATCGCGTGGGCGATCGAAAGGAATCTCCATAACTTCACCAATCTTGGCATGGGGTCCATTGGTCATCATCACCAATTTGTCTGCCAAAAACAGCGCCTCATCGATATCGTGAGTAATCATCAGCACTGTGGCTTTGTTATCATTCCAAATTTTCAGCAATTCTTCCTGCAATTCTTCTTTGGTGATAGCATCCAGCGCCCCGAAAGGTTCATCTAAAATCAAGACTTTGGGACGAATCGACAAAGCACGGGCGATAGAAACCCGCTGTCTCATACCACCAGACATTTGGGGTGGCTTTTTGTCCATCGCGTCACCAAGTCCCACCATTGCCAAATTGTCGCGGACGATCGCTCTTTTTTCAGCTTCTGGTTTTTCGGGATAAACGGCGTTAACAGCTAAGTAAATATTCTCAAAAGCAGTCCGCCAAGGTAGCAAAGCATAGTTTTGGAACACTACCATGCGATCGGGACCCGGTTTGGTAATCGGCTGTCCTTCTAGCAAAACTTGTCCTGATGTAGGAAAGTTGAAACCGGATACCATGTTCAGCAAAGTGGATTTGCCGCAGCCCGAGTGACCGATTACACAAAGAAATTCGCCCTGATATACGTTGAGGTTAACACCATCGAGTACGGTGAAAGGACCGTTCTTTGTGGGATAAACTTTGCTAACGTCTTTAATTTCTAAAAATGGCTTGCGGTTGCTGCTGGTTCCAGTTGTCAGTGGCTTTCCTAATTTTTCTCTAGCGATGCCAGTATATGCAAGAGGGCGATTATTCATAGTAGTTTTGGATTGGGGTATTGGTAAGGGGAGTGGGGGAGTGGGGGAGTGGGGGAGTGGGGGAGTGGGGGAGTGGGGGAGTGGGGGAGTGGGGGAGTGGGGGAGTGGGGGAGTGGGGGAGTGGAAGAAAGTGAAAACTTACTTCCCCCCCTCTCCTTGTCCCCCCCTCTCCTTGTCCCCCCCTCTCCCCCTCCTCTTTTAGGCTGCTGTTCTTCTGGGTGCGTCGAGGACGATTTCTGCAACGGAAATGTCGCGTTTTATCTTTAAGCTGTTAAGGTAGGCGATCGGGTCATCGGCGTTAAAGGGAGTGCCATCGAACAAGTTAATGGGTTGACGAGTGTAGTTAATATCCAAACCCAATTCTCGGGCTGCAGTGCCAAATACACGAACTCGGCACACTCTTTCCACTACTTCCACCCAATTTCTGGGGAAAGGTGTGTCACCCCAACGCGCCAATTGAGTCATAATCCAAATTTGCTCGGTACGGCTGGGGCGGTTGATTGCAGAGTCTGAATAAAACTGGTGATGGGCATATTCTCGCATCGGACGCCCTAAGTCACAAGTGTTGTCATAGGGATCTGCTAGCTGGATGTAATCTATATCCGTACTTACGTACTCCGGTCGTGCCAAAATATGCCTAACTTCTTCAGCATTTGCTGGTAGCGAACAGTAATAGCAAGCTTCTAGTAAGGCTTTGGTCAAGGCGATGTGAGTGTTGGGATACGCTTCTGCCCAGTCTTCCCGCACGCCGAGAACTTTACCTGGGTGTCCCTGCCAAACTTCTAAGTCGGTAGCGATGGTAAAGCCTGCACCTTCTTCAGCCGCACGGAGGTTCCAAGGTTCGCCCACACAGTAACCATCTATACTTCCGTTTTGGATATCGACTACTAACTGTGCTGGAGGGATTGTTTGAATGTGAACATCTAAGTCGGGGTCAACACCACCAGCAGCCAACCAGTAACGCAACAGCATATTGTGCATTGATGCTGGATGCACGACGCCCATTGTATGTCTTTGATTGCGAGTACGCAGCAGGTAATCTCTGAAATCTGCTAAAGTCCGTACTCCTCCTTCGTAGAAGCGTTTTGATAAGGTGATGGCGTTACCATTGCGGGTCATGGTGAGGGCGCTGACGACGGGTGTGGGTTTATTTCTATTTCCTCCCAAGGTTAACCACATCGGCATTCCCGATGGCATTTGGGCTGCATCTAAATATCCGCCGGAAATACCGTCTACGATACCCCGCCAACTGGTTTCGCGCACGAGGTGAACTTCATCTAAACCATGCTTTTTAAAGAAACCTTTTTCTTGTGCTACTGCTAAGGGGGCGCAAGCGGTGAGGGGGACAAAGCCAACTTCCAGGTTAACTTTTTCTAAGCCGTGACGGGAAATTGCAGCTGTTTTTCTTGCACGCAGTTTCTTGATGCGTTTTTGTTGGTTGAGGAAGTAAATCATTTCACTTCGCAAGCTGTAGTAGCTGGGATGTTCTACTACTTCCATCCGCTTGCGGGGTCGGGGAATGTCTACTTCTAGAATGTCACCAATTTTGGATTCTGGTCCGTTGGTGAGCATGACTATTCTGTCAGATAATAACACTGCTTCATCTACGTCGTGAGTCACCATGACGGCGGTAACTTCGTTTTCTTCGCAGATTTTCATCAATTGTTCTTGCAAGTTACCCCGTGTCAGCGCATCCAATGCACCAAAGGGTTCATCCAACAATAACAATTTAGGACGGATGGCGAGGGCGCGGGCGATCGCTACCCGTTGTTTTTGTCCGCCGGATAACATTCCAGGTGGTTTTTCTGCATGGGGACGCAACCCCACCATATCTATATGCTTTTCGACAATTGCCCGACGTTCACCTGCAGGCAAATGTTTCATCACGGAATCTACAGCGAGAGCAATATTTTCCCGTACAGTCCGCCAAGGCAATAACGAATAATTTTGAAACACTACCATCCGGTCTGGTCCCGGTTTGGTGATCTGTTGCCCTTCTAGGGCAACAACACCCTCGCTAGGCAAATCCAAACCGGCAATCATATTTAATAGAGTTGATTTTCCACAACCGGAGTGACCAATCAGAGAAACAAATTCGCCTTTTCTGATTTGGAGGTCAATACCTTTAAGCGCAATATATTGACCACCACCAACTAAATTAAAAACCTTATCAATTTGGTCAACAGCGACGAATACAGACATAGCTTTTTTTTAGAGTTAGGAGTTGTGAGTTAGGAATTAGGAGTTAGGAATTAGGAGTTAGGTTTGAGGAGTTAGAAATTGTATTTAACTCCTCACTCATAACTCATAACTCATAACTATTTTTGTTCTTGTGGCAGAATCCGTGCTTGTATCCAACTCATGAACTTATCTAGCAGCAGACCAACGACACCGATATAAACTAGAGCCAAAATTACTTCGCTGACTTTGTTGGCTTGATAAGCATCCCAGATAAAGAAGCCAATTCCAACAATCCCGGACATTACGATTTCTGCCGCGATAATCGCCAACCAAGCCAAACCGATCGCTATTCTCAAACCTGTGAAAATGTAAGGCAATGCAGCCGGAATCAAAACGTTAATGAAATACTCTTTCTTGGAAAGTTGCAGTACTTTTGCGACGTTGTTGTAATCGTTAGGAATTTCTTTGACGCCGACTGCAGTGTTAATCAAAATCGGCCAAATTGCGGTGATAAAAATTACGAACAATGCAGCGGGTTCGTTTTGCCGCAATGCAGCCAAGGAAATCGGCACCCAAGCCAAAGGCGGTACGGTTCGCAATAATTGGAAGATGGGATCTAATGCTTTGGACATCATTTTATTAACACCAATCAAGATGCCCAAACCAATACCAACAATCGCCGCCAGGACATAACTGATTGCTACCCGTTGCAAACTGGCGAGAATCTGCCAAAACAGACCTTTGTCGATACCACCCCTGTCATAAAAGGGATATATAATCAGTTCCCAGGTATCATTGACAACCTGAATCGGTCCTGGTAGGGTTGCACCGGGAGTCCAAGAAAACAATTGCCAGACGCCAAGAAAAATAGCGATCGCAATTACTGGAGGAAGCAAATCAGGAAATTGCTTGTTTAGACGGGCGATGAAACTATCGTCAAAATTATTATTTGGGCGGCGTCTTGTTGAAACTGTCGTCATTTATTTGATTCTCCCTTTGTTTGGTTGGTAGTTGTTTGTTGGTTGTTGTTTGTTGGTAGTTGGTAGTTAGTAGGGTGGGCATTGCCCACCTCTTGAATCTTTGTGTGTTCTTCTCTCTCTATTAGTCATTAACTACTAACCACTAACCCCGGAGGGGTTCACCAGTCGCCTGGGTCGGGAAACCCTCCCGCAGCACCCCTTCACCACTAACCACTAATTAAATGTTGACTTTTTTGATTTTTAAACTTTGAAGATAGGCAGTGGGATTTTCGGGGTCAAAGGTGATGCCATCAAAAAATGTTTCGACACCACGGGATGTACTTGCGGGAATGTCAGCGGCAGCAATGTTTGCTTCTTTGGCAGCTTCTCGCCAAATGTCTTCACGGTTAACTTTATCAATCAATGCCTTGGCATTTGTCAAAGTTTCTGGCGGTAAAAAGCCCCAGCGAACGCTTTCTGTGATGAACCACAAATCATGACTCTTATAAGGATAAGAAACGTTTCCTCTTTCATCTTTCCAATACAAAACTGCCATTGATTTATCATCAATCACGCGACCATCACCCATGTCATATTTGCCTTGTAATGCATCTTTAAGGAATGTTGGTGTCAAATTAAAATAATTTCGACGTCCCAAAATTGCGGCTGCTGCTTCGCGGTTGTCAAAGTTATCCAACCACTGCTGCGCTTCCATAATTGCTTTTAAAATTGCTTTGGTCGCTTTGGGATGTTTATTAACCCAGTCTGCCCGCATTGCAAAGTATTCTTCTGGGTGATTCTTCCACATTTCTGCGGTTAATACTGGCATGAAGCCGATTTTGTCTTTAACGATGCGGAAGGGCCAAGGGTCGCCAGTGCTGAAAGCATCCATTGTCCCTGTTCTCATGTTGGCGACGGTTTGCGCTGCGGGAACGGGAATCAATTTCACCTCTGTATCGGGATTGATACCACCTGCTGCTAACCAGTAGCGAATCCAAAATTCTTGGTTAACTTTAGCAAATGTAAATGCGGCTGTAAAAGGCGTTTTTGTTGATTTCAATTGGTCGAAAACTGCCTTTCCACCCTTTGCTAAGTTTACTTCCAATCCTTTACCTTGGTGTTTGCTGGCAACGGCAATTCCATTTCCTTGGGTATTCAACTGCGCCAACAAATACATGGGAATTTTCTGATTTCCCTTAGTAATTAAACCTTCGGTAATTAAATGCGGCATGGGCATTTGATATTGACCGCCTTCAACACCACCACCCGCATCACCAATTTCTGTATTGTCCCGCATTGAACCCCAAGAAGCTTGTTTAGAAAGCTTAACATCGGTCATGCCCCACCGTTTAAAAAAGCCTAATTCTTGAGCAATAATTAGGGGCGCAGCCTCAACAATGGGTATATAACCCAGGCTGACTTTTGTGGTTTCTGGTGTTGTTTCTGGAGTCAGTTTAACAGCTGCAACTTCCTTTGCTTGCGCTGCACCCCCTGGCTCGGGAGGATTGCCCAGACAGCCTTTCAGCAATACAGCCGCCCCAGCAGCCCCAGCGGTTACGATAAATTTGCGGCGGTTAAATTGATTGAAAAATTCTGTCATAGACATCTCCTTTGGGTGAAATTTATTTTTTGTAGGTATGACAATTTAGGCAAAGGAAACGCAATGTTTCTTGCACTATCAAGCACTATCAATACGTATTTGTTCCTCTACTCAGGTTAGAGGTTATCGGTCAATCTCAAAATAAGAAGGCTATTGGAAAACACGCAAAAAAATTGGTAATTTCAATGACGCTTGCTCAGGTGTTACTTAGAAACATCGCTTAACGCTTGTTTAAAACAGTTTACAGCCTTTAATGCCAAAGTGGTTCACTCTGAACCTGCAATTATTAAATAAATATTAGATTGCTTGTATAAGTAAAAGTTTATCGTTCTTGCTAATTTACCGGGTAGGTTGTAAATGCATAAGAATAAATCTATGAATAGTATTGCTTTTAATATATGAATGATTTTCTCTTTCTTAATATATTGAGTTTTATTGTGAAACATTAAGCGTTTGTGACATGTAAATAAATGTAAAATTTATTACCAAAGGGTCAAGCCCCTTAAGACTGAAAAACATGAGTATATATATTAGATAAAATCTATAGTAATTAAAGATTCCTTCTATGCTTCGCCATGTCTGAAAAAAACAGGTTGTTTACGTATTTATAAGTAAGATTGCAGCCAGAATTTTTTCTAACATAATACTGTGGTGACAAAAATCCCTAATGTAGATGGAAAGAGGATTGACACCTTGTTGTTTTATTCTTGGGGACTTATGGACGCTTATGTTAAAAGCCCAGTTTCTTCGTAGCTAGGCAAAAGCTAAACACGCGCTTTTTGCTAGAAACCGGGTTTCTTGATGTCCGTTATATTTTTGCTAAATCTTTGATTTTTAAAACCGCCTACTTGCCAGGTTTTTTTAATTCAAAATCTCAAACCTAAAATCTAACTTAGGTATGACGCGTTTTTCTTACCGAAGAAAGGCAGCTATGCTGGAGGCAGAGGGCAGGAGGCAGCGGGCAGCTATGCTGCTATGCTGAGGGAATAAAATATATTTTTGCCCTCTGCCACTTTCTTTTAAAGCCCCAGATCCTTCACGCGCGGGCGTCTCTAGTGCGGGAAGCAAGCTACAGGACGCCACTTACGATTTTTCTGTTTCCACACGCAAGCCAAAATAGGTAAGAATTAGCTCGCTGGAGCCATTATTGATAATTTCATGCACTTCCCCTGGTTCTACCGCCACGCAGTTACCTGGAAGTAGGGGATATTCTTCGCTATCGATGTGAATTACTCCCGCACCAGCTTCGACAAAGAAGACCTCACACATATCCTGATGGGCGTGGGCTGCGGCGGTTTGTCCGGGGGCAAAACGCGCTTGAGAAAAGTTAGTCAGGTGAGGCAAATCGCCAAAGCGCAGCATCACCTTTTTTTTGATTTCGTGGTTGTGGACAACCCACTCTTCTGGGAGTTCGTTGAGAGAGGTTACAATCATTCTATTTCTGGTCGCAAATCATTTGATAGTTCCACAATACCCCTAGTTCCATCAACTCTTACCTGCTGACCATCTTGCAGCAACCATGTAGCTCCTTTTACATCCATTACTGCGGGAATTCCGTATTCGCGAGCCACGATCGCACCGTGAGAAAGTCTGCCTCCAGCTTCGGAAATCAATGCTGCAGCCCTTGCCAAAATGGGTGCCCAGCCAGAATCGGTGTAAGGTACTACCAATATTGTCTCCCGATTAATCTCTGGAATGTTTTGTAAATTCCGCAACACTACCACCCGTCCGACAACTTGTCCGGGGCTGGCGGGAATACCTTGCAATATTTGGTCTGGGGGGATGGCAAGATTGGGAGATAAATTGATGGGTCGAGCGGGGTTGTTGCCGTAAACTAAAAGGGGTATGGGATTTAATTCGCTATCTTCGGCAAGTTGCGATCGCCTAAATTGTAATAATTCTGGTAATTGCGCGAGTAATTTGGAATCAGCGTTGTTTAAAAGACGCCGCACTTCTTCCAGTTCCAGAAAAAAGATATCGCCTGGTTGTTTGAGCAACTCTGATTTTAACCATAATTGTTCTAAGGTGACAAAACACCAACGCAATTCAGCTAATAACCGCGAATAAATCTCGGTGATTCGCCCTTTGAGATCTACGCGGCTTTGGACAAATCCCCGGCTTCGCTTGCGTTGGCGCTTGGTGGATTGAGGAAGCTGCTTGTCTTGCAATAACTGGACAAACATCTGCTTTACGGCTTGGGGTTCTTCCTTCCAGGTGGGAACGGCGATATCTGTGCCAACATCGCTTAAATAACCATAACGCTGAAGCAATTGGTTAAAACCTGCGAGTATTTTTTGTCCTTCGGGGGTTTTGTCTAATTGCGAGAATACGTTTTCTGGTTCTAATTCTGGTAATGTCTCCTTGGCTTTTGCGGCTAATTCGCCAAGCGATCGCAATGCGGCAACTTCTGGTGTCAGACTGTTATCAATATCCGAATCTTTGCGCCGAAAAATCGCTTGTCGGAAGGCAAAACTTAAGGGTGCGAAAATACTGTAGTAAGTCGCAATGCGAAGCATCTCTAGGATATAGTCAATTCTTGCCAGTAAGGCTCGCGGTTCTAAATCATCGACAAATTCCTGGGTTAACTGTGACAAACCAAAAAGCAATCGCTTGTGATAATCCTGTTGAAAGTCTTTTTCTAAAGTTAATTCCCGCCAAAGCAACTTCAATAGCCCCGGTACATTCTGCAATGTCCTATTTAAAGGAGGTTTGCTCATTTTTGCTCCCCTAGTCAAAAATTCCAGACTTTCTGGTGGTAAACCCATGCGGCGGAATATCTGTCCTAGGAGGGTTGCATTAAAATAAGCTCTGCAGTAATGCAGAGTTGCAGTTTCGTTAAAATCTAATCCACGAGCGCGATCGCCTAATACTACAGTAAAAATATCTCCCCAAACGCCACAAGTTAAAGGACGATTAATCGACCAAGTTAAGGGGCAAATGATTCCGGGGATAACTTCGGCAGCAATTTTGCGCGTCCAAATAGGTAATAAAGTGGTGATAGGTCGAGATTGCAATACCCAAAGTGCTTGACCGTCATAACTCCACTCGATATCTTGGGGAATGCCGTGAAAACGAGCTTCTAAATGTCGGGCGAGGTATGCGACTTGTTTGATTAATGCTGGTGGGATTTGTCCTTCACCTTCTAATTGGACAAATTTAAAATTTTCTGTCTCGACAACAAAGGCGCGGTATTGTTCTGGTGTGATGCGTCCGGAAACAACTTGAGTGGCGCTTCCCAGTAATGCTTCAATAACTACAGCTTCGCTTTGTTGGGCAATGGGGTCGCGGCTGAATGCTACACCAGAATATACACTCTGGACTTGTTGTTGCACTAGTACCGCCATTGCTGCTTCTTTTGAACCGCGATCGCGTCGGTATTGGGCGGCAGCGGGACTATTATAAGAAGCTTGCACCTGGGCGATCGCTTCTCGCAATCCCTCTTTAGTAGTAACATTCAAAACTGTTAAATATTGACCGGCGGCGGAAGCTTGTTCCGAATCTTCTCCAATTGCGGAGGAACGCACTACCAACGGCGATAAATCTGATGGTTGGAGAAATTGTATCAATTTTTCGGGGTCGTCGCTAGGTGCCAGTACCCAACCTTTGGGCACTGGATAGCCCCAGCGTTTAATTACAGACAAAGTACCGGCTTTGTCTCCAATTACAGCAGCATCCACATCGTCATCTAAAGAGACAACAGTTTTATCGCCGCTTAAAAATTTAAACATCGCTTGCGATTCTGGTTGTGCTTGTTGGGCAGAAAGGTTCAAGTCATCGGGAATTTGTTTGTAAATCCAGCCCATTAACGCTGCTAAAGCAACAGCTGCGATAATTCTCAATCCCTCCTCAGCGTGCAATAGTGCGACAAATAAGGGAAACATCACCAAAACTCCATATTTCCCCAATTGGCGATCGCGCACTACACTAAAGCTGATGATTGCCACAAAAAAGACAAATCCCGCCACCAGCGGATCGTGGATCACAAATCCCCAAACGACGTTAGTAGTACCAGCCCCTCTCCCCACCCTGTATCTACCGATTACTAAAGCCATTAAAGCAATCAGTTCCCAAGGCGAACCCTCGCCAAAGAAAGCCCGAGCCAGCAAAACGGCGGTAATTCCTTTAAAAGCTTCTGACAAAACTGCCAGAATACCCGCCAGTGTACCGCCGTGATAGAAAGCGGCTGAAACACTTATGTTACCAGTACCTACATGTGCCAATTGTTGCCCCTTTAGCGCCTGGATAATCCAGGCAATCAGAGGTAATGCTCCCAAGAGGGGGCATAGGATTAAAACAATTAAGGCACCCCAGAGTTCAGACATTTTAGATTTTAGACTTTAGATTTATTTTCGATCTAAAATCTAAATTTTTAAATCTAAAATTTTTCAATACTTTATAAAGCCGCTTTCAATAGCGCTCAAGCCGGACATCTGGCAAAAGTTAAGACCACAAGAGCCAGTGTCCTCCCCTAAAAGCCAATGTACTTAGTTTACCGCGTATGCGGATTGCAGCGCCCATATGATCAGAGCTGCAATCGACCCCAAAAGCAACACGGTAGAGATAGTGACTACTTTTGGTGAATCTGCACCCTCAAATTTCATGATTCCTCGGTTTAAGTCGGACATAGCTTTGAATCCTCCTTTGATACCGTGCTAGTTTGTCCGTTTAGATTGTAGTCCAACTTAATC
Organism: Heteroscytonema crispum UTEX LB 1556; assembly: GCA_044006015.1. Classification (GTDB taxonomy): domain Bacteria; phylum Cyanobacteriota; class Cyanobacteriia; order Cyanobacteriales; family Nostocaceae; genus Heteroscytonema; species Heteroscytonema crispum. The sequence continues at coordinate 130,512 of JBIPDF010000009.1, read as the reverse complement.
GCAAAGTATGCGAAATTTCCAATAGTATTTTGTTTTAAGCTTTGCAACAATTACATCCCTAATTTTACTTATGCCTCTAGGGGGACTATAGCAATTTTATCTGCAACAGTGAAAGTTTACGGTGTCCAGAAACCCGGTTTTTCCTGCGAAACCGGGTTTCTAAATTTTTATACATACCCATATCAATAATTTCACTATAAAATAAGTAGTTTAAAATACGAAAATTGACAATTTTATTAATTGAAGGATGTTTTCAGGTGAAATTGGCGCTGGTAATAATTTTGACTGTTGTTTTGGGCTTGTTTGTGCTGGTAGAGGTAGGACTGCGATCGCTATTTGGGTTTGGCAATCCTCTGATATACATTGCAGATGAGCAGATTGGTTATTTGTTAGCTCCTAACCAGCGGACTCGTCGCTTTGGCAATCGCATTGAAATTAATGAGTATTCTATGCGAGGAGCGCCGATACAAAAGACACCTTCACTTTCAACGCTGCGGGTGTTTTTATTGGGAGATTCTATTGCTAATGGTGGTTGGTGGACTGACCAAACAAATACAATTTCTAGTCTGATAATGCGCTCTTTGGCAACGGTAGATATTAGTAAATATCAGGTATTTGAAGTATTAAATGCTTCAGCTAATTCTTGGGGACCAAGAAATGAATTAGCATATTTACTGAAATTTGGCACGTTTAACTCCCAGGCAGTAATATTGTTAATTAATACCGATGATTTATTTGCCACTGCTCCCACATCTTTGCCGGTGGGACGCGATCGCAATTATCCAGATATTAAACCTGCTTTGGCGTTGGTGGAAGTATTGCAGCGTTATGTAAGCAAGCAAAAGCCAATCCCGGAACTGCAAGCGTTGCAGCAAGAAACAGGCGATCGCGTGGGTGTGAATTTGGAGGCTATTAGTAAAATTCAAGCACTAACGCGTCAAAATAACTGTGAATTTTTGTTAGTAATGACACCGTTATTACGAGAAATTGGCGAACCGGGACCGCGTGATTATGAACTAAAAGCACGCCAGCGTCTCAGTGAATTTGCCAAAGAACAGCAAATTACCTATATAGACTTTTTGCCAATATTTAACTCAACCAAAGACGTGAAAGCCATGTATCAAGACCACATTCACCTTAATTTGTTAGGAAACCAATTGGTGAGTGAGAAAATTGAGCGATCGCTTTTGGAATTATTGGGTCATCATACCAAATCATGAGTAGGTAGGTAGGGTGCGTCTTCCTTTGAGTACGGCACCATTATTATTAAAATTTCGGTGCGTTACTTCGATAAGCGTAGACGCAACATGCTTCTAACCTAGCGTCAAAACTCCTGCGGGAAAATCCACTACAAGCCGCCTTTGTTTTTAACCAAGGTAAAGCAGTCATGCGATCGCGATCGAGGAAATAGTCCTCACTCTCAGGCTCAATGACGATGAACCAGTTATAGTGGTCTTTAATTAACTCTGGGCGAAGTCGTTCAAAAATCGGGCGACAACGCTGGCGAAACGCTTCTAATTCAGCTTGGCGTTTTGCTTTTTCTTCAGGAGAAATAGTGCGTTCCGGGAAGATTCTACCCCAGCGTGGGGCGCTATGAGAATTTAGTTGTGTCATAGCTTTTATTATCTCATCTTTCTATTTCAAATATAAGCGCGGATTTCAACTTGATGAGGTACAGACTACGCGTGTATAAGCAATTCATGAATTGCTTCACTTTCAAAGGTGTACCATTATGACTTGCAACTCGCGCTTATCATTAATTGGGAATGCTTTTATTTAGTCAAATCAGAGCGCGATCGCCTAAATTTTTCGCGGTAATAAAACATCCTTAAACTCGGAAACTCCGCCAAATTAACTAATCTTAAAAACTTTGGTTATTGTATTAACGGCTTCCGAACATAAAACACACAAATCATTAGCAATTTCAACAGCTTGCTGAGGATTTTATCTAAATACATCGCAGTTAAACAAAGTAAAGACGCCTTTTTTTCTCTAAGAGACGTGCGAACGCACTATATGTCCCCTTAAAAAATCTTTTTACCTTTTTTCATACACAAATCTAGGGGATTTAAAAGAAAGTCTTATTTTTTATTCTCCCAATGCCCAATTTCCAATGCCCTATTTTCAAATCCTGAATTACAAATGATTAATAATTATTACAAAAATTATAATAAATATTAAGAAAGAAAAACTTAAAAGCTAACTGGTGATTTTTCCGCAGGCTATTTTGAATAGCTTATGCAAAAAGTAAATAGGAATTGGACACATACTGCATAAATATCATCAAACCGTATCTAAATATACGAAAAAACTCTAAAACAAATCATTTGATGAGAATGACAGAGACATAGGCTTTGTAGAAATTTATGACAGCCAAAAAGAATCTGATTGCGATCGGCAATGGTATGGTGGGACATAAGTTCCTAGAATTAATGATTGCCAAAGGTGCTACTACTAAATGGAATATCATTACCTTTTGTGAAGAACCTCGTGTAGCCTACGATCGCGTAAATCTCAGCGGCTATTTTTCTGGTAAGACTGCAGCAGATTTATCGTTAGTTGAACCTGGTTTATATCAAGAAAATAACATTCAGATTCATATTGGTGATAAAGCAGTTGCGATAAATCGTCAAGAAAAAACTGTCACTTCAGCTAATGGTGTTACGGTTGCTTACGATAAGCTTGTTTTAGCGACTGGTTCCTATCCTTTTGTGCCACCAATTAAGGGAAAAGACACCGCAGGCACTTTTGTTTATCGTACTATTGAAGACTTAGAAGCTATATCTACATACGCTAAAAATTGTCAGGTTGGTGTAGTAGTTGGTGGCGGTTTATTGGGCTTAGAAGCAGCAAATGCACTGCAAAATATGGGTTTGGATACCCATGTAGTAGAATTCGCACCCCGATTAATGCCAGTACAAATTGATGATGCTGGTGGTAATCTTCTTAAAAGCAAAATCGAAGCCCTTGGAGTTTCAGTTCATACGAGTAAATCCACTACAGAAATTGTCAGCAAAGATGGCAAAGTTGTCAAAATGCTCTTTGCTGACGGTTCGGAATTAGCAACAGACATGATTGTCTTTTCTGCGGGAATTCGTCCCCGCGATGAAATTGCCAAACAATGCGGTTTAGAAATCGGAGAAAGGGGCGGTATCATTATCAATGATTCTTGCCAAACTTCCGATTTAGATATCTACGCCATTGGCGAATGTGCCCTTCATCAAAATCGTATTTACGGTTTAGTTGCTCCTGGTTATAAAATGGCAGGAGTCGTGGTAGATATATTAACTAACAGCACCGAAACCGCCTTTACTGGTGCGGATATGTCCGCCAAACTCAAACTTTTGGGTGTGGATGTCGCCAGCTTTGGAGATGCTTTTGCAAAAACTCCCGGTGCAAAAGAATTCGCCATCACAGATACAATTCAAGGAGTCTACAAAAAACTCGTTTTAAATGAAGATGGTAAGCGTCTTTTAGGCGGAATTTTAGTAGGAGATGCTAACGCCTACGGCACATTGTTGCAATTTGTTCAGAATAATATAACTTTACCACCCCATCCAGAAGATTTGCTCATGCCACCCCGCGAAGGTAAACCCGGGACTACAGGCATGGGCGTTACCAGCTTACCAGAGACAGCACAAATTTGCTCTTGTAATAATGTTACTAAAGGGCAGATTTGTACAGCCATCAACGAACATAACTTAACTGACCTTAGCAGCATCAAAAAATGTACCAAAGCCGGAACAGGTTGCGGTGGTTGCGTGCCCTTGGTAAAAGATTTACTTAAAGATGAAATGAACAAAAAGGGGATAGAGGTGAAAAATCACCTCTGCCATCATTTCCCCTATTCCCGTCAAGAATTATATCATTTGGTTCGCGTCAATCAAATAAAGACATTTGATGAAATCTTGACAAAATATGGCAGCGGTAAAGGCTGTGAAATTTGCAAACCGGCGATAGCTTCGATTCTTGCTTCTTGCTGGAATGAGTATATTTTAGAGAAACCCCACCTTGGTTTGCAGGATACCAACGATTACTTCTTGGCAAACATTCAGCGGGATGGTACATATTCTGTAGTACCTCGGATTCCAGGCGGCGAGATTACACCAGATGGCTTAATCGCCTTAGGAGAAATTGCCAAGGAATTTGGACTTTATACCAAAATTACTGGTGGACAGCGGATTGATTTATTTGGTGCGCGTGTGGATCAATTGCCTCATATCTGGAAGCGATTGGTTGATGCCGGATTTGAATCGGGACACGCTTACGGAAAGGCACTTCGGACAATTAAATCTTGCGTTGGTAGCACTTGGTGTCGTTTTGGCGTCCAGGATTCTACAACTTTGGCGATTGAGTTAGAATTGCGTTATCGCGGTTTGCGATCGCCTCATAAACTCAAGTCAGCAGTTTCTGGTTGTACGCGTGAATGTGCGGAAGCGCAAAGTAAAGATTTTGGCATAATCGCCACAGAAAACGGTTGGAATTTGTATGTGTGTGGCAATGGTGGAATGAAGCCACAACATGCAGTTTTGTTAGCTACAGATATCAACACAGAAACGCTGATTAAATATTTGGATCGTTTCTTAATGTTCTACATCTGCACAGCAGATAGATTGGAACGCACCGCAACTTGGTTTAACAAACTAGAAGGCGGATTGGATTATCTAAAACAGGTAATTATTGATGATTCATTGGGAATTGCTGCAGAGTTAGAAGCACAAATGCAGCATCACGTCAACACCTACCAATGCGAGTGGAAAACCACCATTGCAGACCCAGAAAAAATGATGCGTTTCCGACACTTTATCAATTCCGACCAACCAGATCCAAACATCGTCAAAGTAGAAGAAAGGGGACAACTCCGCCCAGCATACGAACATGAGAAAAGTTTAGTTGAGACGCCCAGTTAGGAGTTAGGAGTTAGGAGGCGCCCAGTTGCGAGTTGCGAGTTGGGAGTTGGGAGGCGCCCAGTTGAAGAATAAGAATTTTTCTCCTAAATTCTAAATTCAGATTTTCTAGCTTCTTAATTCCAAATTCAAAACTCAAAACTTAAAATTCTTAACTCCTCACTCCTCACTCTTAACTCCTCACTCCTCACTCTTAACTCCTCACTCCTAACTCCTAACTCCTAACTCCTAACTTTGTCCTTACCCCAGTTAATCACTAAGAAAAAAACATGGTTCAAGCATTACCGACCCGCGAAAACATCACCAAATGGGTAGATATTTGTGCCCTTGATGATATCACCCCCAATACTGGAGTTTGTGCCTTAGTCGAAAATCAACAAATCGCGATTTTTCGCTACGACACAGAAACAGAAGTATATGCGATCGCTAATTACGATCCCTTTAGCAAAACTTATGTCTTATCTAGAGGAATTTTAGGCGATCGCCAAAGTATTCCTAAAGTCGCATCACCGATTTATAAGCAAAACTTTAACTTGCTTACCGGACAATGCTTCGATGACGAAACCGTAAGCATTCCAATTTACAAAGTCAGGATTGTGGATAATCGAGTGCAAGTAGGAGTTAAGTAAAATTTATAGGCCCATAAGTTAGTCTCACCAAATTTAGCAGCATAATTTGATATACTAAATTGTGCTGTTAATAACATATTTTTCAAATTTATCAAAAAAATTACTTAAGTATATTTCGGTATTTAACAGCACAAATTGAGCGAGAGTAATGTGTTCTAAATAACACATTTATCAAACATAATTCATAAGTATATTTCCATTAAGCACCTGTTCAAATCTCCGCAAAATCGAGCAAAATAAGATTGCTAGATTTTGTTAAAAGGATGAAGGATAAAGGGTGAAGAATGAAGTAAGGAATTTTCAACAAATAAATTATCCAATAAAAGTGGGGTGGGCATCCTGCCCACCCAAAGATACAAAATGTAGTTGGATATTTTTTATTTGGAAGTCCCTAAGATAAACAAAGAGGATACAAGCCCCCACATTTATCTCTGGGGTCTTAACTTCATCCTTCACCCTTCAATTGACCGTTGTTGACAAAAATAAACAATTTTGTTTTTGGTGTGATTTGAGTGGTCTGAAACTTAGAACTAGACTTGCTGCCCTGTAGACATAGCGAGGCAAATAATATGGATATAAACCAGCTGTTAACTAAATATGCAGCAGGAGAACGGAATTTCAATGGCGCAGATTTGCGCGGTGTAAATTTAGCTGGAGCCGATTTGAGTAGAGTTAACTTGAGTGGAGCGAATTTGAGTGAATGTGACCTCAGTCGGGCAAACCTATCTAATGCAGATCTGAGTGAAGCTAATCTAAAACAAGCCAATTTAAGCGAGATAAACTTGGTTGGTGCAGACTTAATGGGGGGGAACTTAGAGACAACAAACTTGAGTCGCGCAGATTTACGAAATGCAAATTTAGCAATGGCTAACTTGTCTGACGCAAACCTCAGTCAAGCAGAACTCAGTAGCGCAGATTTAAGTAGAGCTAATCTTTGTAAAGCTAATTTGATTGGCTGCAATTTGAACGAGACAGAACTTAGCGGTGCAGATTTAACTGGAACAATTTGCACTCCACAAGACATGGTTGGAGCAATTAGAAATACACCTTTATCCCAGCAATGGGTGACTTGGGCTGGCGGTTGCTAAATTTGTAGTCCGCTTAACTGCGGACGCTTTGTGTGTAGCCGCAGGCTGTCTTCCTGTCGGCTATAAAACCCTAATACACTAAAGGTTCCACACGGCGCATTTGGCGCAAAGAATTTATACAAGCAGGACAATCGCAACCAAAAAAGGCGATCGCTATATCACTTTCTTGTTCGCTAAACTGTAACATAAAAGTATCTTCGTTAGACGGTTGTGCTTCAGGCTGATAGGTAGGAATTTTCGCCAATTCAGAAGTACGCGCACACACCAAACCGACTTTATGTTTATTACGGATACAAGTTAGACGGTCTGCATTTGTTTTGACTGCTGGCTCTATAGCTTGAGCTTGATTGACCATCACAGCTGTAGAAAGTATAGATCCAAGAAGCATGGGGCTAGAAAGCAAAGTAATCAGAAATCCATTCATCAGTTTGATTGCAAAAAATCCTGAAAGCTCCAAATATACGATTACATCTTACAGTTGGAACCCTTCTTAGTCAGGATTGCAAACTCGTTTTGCCATTTGGTTTATCAATGGTATTCATTTAAAAAAAACGATGGTTAATGGTTCATGGTTCATCGCTATGAACTATGAACGCCTTGAAGGACACGCCTACGTTTGATTTTCATTCTTTTCTCCTCAAATGCGATATGTACCAATAAGTAAGTGAATTATTAAACGATTGATTTGATATATCATATGATTTCCGGGCAATCACCCATAATTCATTAAGAACCTCTCCCCAACCCTCCCCGCTTGCGGGGAGGGTGCCACAGGCGGGTGGGGTTCTTTTATTATGGTTATTTTGCCGGACATCATATCAAATCCGGTTGACTACCCACACTAACCGCAATCTATTCCACACCGACATTCCGCATCACGTTGTGGCTGTGCTATCTCTGTATTTATTACTAGCTATATAGTGTATATCAATACTATAAACTTGTCTACATCAAAGATAATAGGACTTACGTAAAAAAACCGGTTTCTACGAAAAATATCCTGTGAATGCAGGCAGATATTACGAAGAAACCGAGTTTTTGGAACTTCGTACGTAAGTCCTGCTCAAAAAAAAGACTTTTGCATTGCTACTACCAAAATCTGGGCGCAGCTATGCCAAATCCACATGAGTTTTTGACTATCCTGCTGGCTGAATGTGCCCTAAGACAGAGGCAAGAAGCGATCGCATTTCTTCACTAATGATAATAGTTATCATAATCGCGCCAAAACTCTAGTTAAAAGCATTTGTAGGGCGACATACTTAACATGATTTCCCCACACCCGTCGCCCCACACCCGTCGCCCCTTGTCTCCCCCTCCCCCCCTCCCCCCCTCCCCCCTTGCCCCCCAACCCCACTGAGTGGGGACCCCTAGCCCCCCATCTCCGTATCAACCCAGAGGCGTAAATAAAGTTTTTGTGAAGATTACCCGTGGAGTATCCTACCTAACCGGAATTACTACAATTAATGTTGTTTCTTTCCTCTAAGTAGTTAAAAATTTGCGAGAAAATACTTATGCCCCCTTCTTCCACAAAACCCACAATTCGCAACTATGACATCATCGTATTTGGTGATGAAATTCCCGGCGTTCTCGCACTAGTCTGTGCAGCAAGGGAATATTTCCGCCAGACAAAAAAATATCCCCGCAGCTTGCTGCTGGTTAAAGGAGACTCTAAATTAGGTATCGGCGGTCATTTAGTGCGAGGCGGCTTATCCTACTTAGATCGCTCCTCTGTTCCTCCCGCGATTCGCAAATCTTACCAATTGGACACTTTCGGCGACCCAGCAGCCATCTACAAGGAATTTTTGCAAAAAGCGGGAGTGAAGCTAATTGCTCTCGACCCAAGTAAGGCAAGTACAGCTTTGCAAGATATGTTGCGAGAAGTTGGTGCAGATGTATTTGGCAACTTTGGGTTTGAATCTGTTATCAAGCAAGACCGGAAAATTTCTGGTATTCGATTGCCCAATGGCGATGTTTATATGGGCAAACAATTTATTGATTGTACCGTAAACGCAGAATTAGCACAAGCAGCTGGGGTAAGAAAACTCAAGGGATTTGGAACTTTGGGCTTACCTAATGCGGAACTTGCAGTCACGCTGACATTTGAAACCCAAGGATTGAGCATCGAAACCCTCAAGCGAGTTGAGGAACAATATCTCAAACGCTTTACCAGTCGCGAAGATGCTGCGGCTCAAGACTGGATTGATAGTGCAGCTGGTTACGATGCCAAACTTGCGACGCAATTTAGGGAAAACCTGGTTGATAAAAACGGCAATCTCAAAAAAATGTATGTAGGTCAGGACTACATCGACGTTCGCTGTAAAGCCCTCTCCATTGCCTACCATGCTTTCCGGGGTACTACACTATCTTTAAAAGAAAGCGGTGCGATTCTTGACAACGGCAACGTCGCAATTTTACCAGGCGATCGCTTATCTTGGAATGCATTTTTGTATGGCGTCAACGCTGACGAAGCAGAAACCTTAGCACGGGGTAAAGCCAAGCCGACAGCCGACATGCTCAAGGAAATGGAGTTTATTATCAAGTGGTTTAAGAGCATTGGCGCAACAGCCGTTAAGCCAGCTTCGGAATTATATATTCGTCATGCAGGCAATATTATCGGAGTCGTTGACCCCCTCTTTGGACATGAAATGCTAGCGGGAGGCGTACCAGCAAGTGAAGCTTTAGGAACTTTTGGCTACCACTTTGATGTACGTGGTGGAATCGAAGGTTTGGGTGCTAGATCTACAGAAAAAGGTTTTGGCGAACCAGAGTTTCCCACCCCACCATTGTTCAACATTGGCATCCAGCACGCCTTAGTGAAAGATGTACCTAATTTAGCAGTAATCAGCCCAGGTTCTGGATTTGAAGGTTGTGCTTGTTCTGCCGGTAGAATTATCGAATTCAATTGTGGAGTTGGACAGGGAGTTGGAATTGCAGCGGCTCAAGCGCTTATGAGTAACCGCAACCTCGCCGACTTTTCCAACAAACAAGTGCGAGCCATTTTGGAACAAACCGGAAGATTGCCGAAAATTTACGGTCAAAACTACGCGGATCAAGCTTCTAAGCTGAGAGACTTTGAGATTAGCATGGCTGATTCTCGCATCGGACTTACCGCGTGAGTACCTCTAGCAAGAGTGCTTAATCATTACGCCTGTGACTTCAAATTGGCGATTGTTGCAAATTCGATATTCGTAATTGCTAATTACCACAGCGTACTCAAAACACGTATAAGATTTTATACATCAAATCGAATTCGGTTAATTACCCTTACTTAGAAGTTAGATGGTTCATAGTTCATAGTTTATGGATTTTCGCCTATGAACCATGAACCATTCATAACCTTTCCTGCTCCAATCAAAGCACGCGATCGCCACAATTTGGTCACGTACATCCGAACTTTCTCGAAAACCCTCATTGATATAATCCCTATGATTGTTGATGAATGTAGGGGCGAAGCATTGCGGCTAACGACTTGCATTACATACCAAAAATATATACAGTAATGCTTCGCCCTAACCGCTAACCGCACGTAATATACAACCAAAAAAATCCCACGTCTAGAAGACTTGGGAGTAAGAAATCAACAGTATTATTACTGAATTAAAATCTCAAACCAACACCACCTTGTAGAGAGAGTGCAGTACCGCCGCCATTGCGGTAAGCATCAAAGGCAATAATGGCGTTACCAAAAATCACCGTGTTGCTATTGGGTACAACATAATCAACACCCGGTTGCAAAGCAAAGCTAATTTTATTACCAACTGGCGAAGGACTATCACCACCAGCCAACACCAGCCCAGCCCCCAAATAAGCATCAGTTTGCCAGTTCAGGGGAATATCGTAAGAAACCGTGGGCACAACTGCTGTACTTTGACCAATTAAAGCTTGAGCGCGGAAAGAAACTGGAGTTTCCAAAAGCTTGTAGCGGAAAGCAAGAACCCCTCCGACTTGGGCACCATCTGAAAGACCAACAGCCGGACCAACACCCACATAACTACCGTATGCAACTTGAGCTTGTGCTGGTTGGGTGAATTGGGCAAAACTCAAAACCGAACCTACCAAAATAACTGATATAAAATACTTAAGATGCTTCATTTCCTGGCTCCTCACACGATTTGAGATTTGAGATTTTGGATTTTTAATTGGGGATTGCAAAAAGTCTTGAGTTATAAGTTTTGAATTAATAACTTCTAACTTATAACTCATAACTGGGCGGCTCATAACTCCTTTAGGGGCAACGAGGATGAACGCCTCCTTGAGTACAAATATAAGCCAGTTGTTTGGTATCTAAATTTTTTACTTGACTAAAATCAACTCCTTGAACCACAGCAGATTGTGCGCCGATTTCTGGCGTTTGCACAAATTGATCTGCAGGGTCTTGTTTGCCAGGAGAAAGAATAGTCCCTTGAAAATCTGCTCCTGCTAGATTTGCCCCTCGTAAATCTACAAAACTGAGGTCAGCATTCCGCAAATTGGCGTTTTCCATATTAGTAGAGCGCAAAATCGCACCACTCAGGCGGGCAGCATTCAGACTCGCATTGCTGAGATTAGCACGTTCTAAATCAGCACCTGATAAATCTGCACCTTGCCAATCAGTTTTAGTTAAGTTGGCAAAAGACAATTGCGTACCGATCGCGATCGCCCGACCTAAACGAGCCGCGAACAAATTAGCTTCTTTTAAATTCGCTTCTCCTAAATCTGCCCCAGTCAGGCTGGCATTTTCCAAAACTGTGCCCCGCAAATCGGCTCCCACTAATTGAGCGCTGCTAAGGTTCGCACCAACCAAACGGGCACTTGACAAATTAGCTCTATTGAGCGTAGCGCGGCTCAAATCGGCACGGTTGATCAAAACGCGACTGAGATTGGCATCAGTGAAATTAGCTTGTTTCATCTGAGCTTGGCTCAAATCAGCAATCCAATCATCGAAGGTATCCCAACGTCGATCTTCACCCGGTCCCCGGAAGCGACTGCCTTTAAAACTAGCTTGGTTCAAATTTGCGCCTTTGAAATTAACTCCCCATAAATCAACTTTGTCTAGTACCAAGTTGAAGAAGGAAGTTCCTCCAGAACCGCTTTGACCTAATTGGGTGCGGCTGAGGTCTACATCGTTGGTTTTACCACTTTCAACAACCAGAATCTTGTTAATCGCCCGTTGGTTGAAATGCAACCGCTTTTGTCTCAATGCTCGGTCTTGAGCTGTGCTGTTCTCCATCTCGCTGGTGAGAAACTGATTCATCCTTTTTAAATCGGGGATGGCTCCCTGACCGACATTTGCCAAAGCTTGTTGAATCGTATCCAGGAGAATCGGGTTGTCTTCTTTAACCAGAAGATCCACAAGATATTTGGTCGCCAGCGGGTCATTAAGCGCACCCATACGCAGAATTGCATTTTGGCGCTGCTCGTTGCTTGCGCCAGAGTTGGCAGATAACTGTTTTACAAGCGTGTCAAACTGTTTGCGGTTGCCTGTATTTAAATCTCGTTGATTTTCTTGAGTTTGGATGTAAATTTGAGTACCGACTAAAGTGACCAACACGGCACCCATACTCACAAGTGCCACCCCAAATAGCGTCATACTTGGGTGGGAGCGCATGCGCTCCCACAAATTAGCCGGCTCTGCATCTTCTGGTGTGCTTATAATTGATGCGATCGCGGCTTCTTCATCTGCCTCTGTCCACTGCGACTGGCTCTGCCTGTTGCTACGTACGCTCCCAGGTGCAAAGGGGCGAGTGGCATCTATAGTATAAGTACCTGCCAGTCGGTCGTGCAGGGCGCGACCTCCACGTTGCCACCGCAAGCCTGTTCCTTCTCCCAATATCATCACAGCAGCCAACGCCGTGAACAAACCCAAATTGGGAAACATGAAGGTATAGCGCCACAGCATATAGGCGACAGACATTGGCAAAGCCCAGCGACCAATACCTTCTCGCACCAACACTGCTAACAAACCAGGTGGAGTACCTTGCTTGGTAACAACCCTCACACCAAACCAACGCTTCGGAATAGTACTACCAGTTTTAGCTAGTAAATACAATTGCCAAGCAGATAGCGTTAGGGGTGCTAAAGCGGCGACTGTCCATAAAAAATTAGTCGGCCATGCCACATTACGGGTACCATAACTTAAAGGCAGAGCCAAAGGTCGGGCGATCGCTCTTTCCGTCACAACCAGCATGGGGTTGAGCGGCACTCGGTTGAGATCGCTTCTAGAATTGGCATACACGCCAATACCAAAAGGAACCAACCCACTGACAACCACCAATGTGATTTCAGCAGCCCAAGCCGCAAACCGCCTTGTTGTCAGCGATAGCCCATTGGTTTTTCCCGGTTCTTTTGACTGGCTGGATTGATTACTACTTCTCCTCACAGGTGGAGTCACCATCGCATAATTCCCTTTGACTTTATTTCTACGCCATCGTGGCGCGGTTAGAATATACTATTACTTGTGTCTTAAGCTGTTGGACACAAAAAATTTGTATCCAAGATACACTAACACTGCCAATAGTGCCAAACTAATAACAGACGCAACAAGTTTAAGCACTGCTTGCAAAATCGCAAAGCCGAATAAAACTGCCACGCCCGAAACTACTAATTTTCCCGTTTTAGACAAGCCCTTGAAAAGAAGCGCAAATCGCTCTAGATAAAAGTTTAAACTGGGAAAATTAGACTGAGATGTCTGTGTTTTTTCTTCTTTTTGAGTAAATATCAGAGGCGAGGAATCAATCTCTGCCTCTAGCTTTTGGAGGCGACGCTGCAAGTCTTCTTCTCTTTGAGGATTCATCAATATTTTCTACCTCAGCTAGGACACTTGTTCAACAGGCTACCAAGCAAATCCCTTTTTTGGCGGTTGCAAGAGTGATTTTAGTTAATGTCTTCATGTTTAAGGCTTAATTGTAAGCAAGAGAAAAACATTTTTTTCCTAATTTGCTTTCAGGCGTTATACCCTAACAAAATTTTGGATTTGAGATTTTGGATTACCAAAGCCTTGTGAGCAGTTAGTTTCCTTTTGTCCATATGTAGCAATTATTTTTCATACTTGGTGTTACCATCACATAACCATTACATAAAAAATATAAAAAATATAAAAAATACATTTTTTATATTTAGCCATATAGCGATGGATTGCACAAATAAAAATTTATACGAGTTACCTAGGAACAAATACGAATTCCAGCCGTCTATCAACTCAGGCTATGTATATCAATATCGCTCGCTTATACAGTCGGGAGCATTAATTAATATGGAGACGCTGAAGCTATTTACGGTTGTTCCCGCAATTTTAGCGATGAGTTTAGCTCTCACCAATGCTAACTTAGCAGAAGCCCAACAGGTACAAATTAATCTAAATTTCCAACCAGATCCACTGATTGTTAATGGCAAGTCTGGGGGAGAAAACAAAAGCAATTGCGGCAACATTACCGCTGCACCCAATCAAGTCATCAATGTCACAGAGCCACTGCCTTACTTGCGATTAACAGTTGAAAGTTCCGGAAAGCCAACATTATTGATTGACGGTCCTGGAGGGCGCTTCTGCGTGCTAGCAGACAGTTACTCTGGAGGCAAGCCAGAAATTTCTGGTTACTGGCACAAGGGAGAATATAAACTCTATGTGGGTGAGTTATCCCAAGGACAGTATACCTATACCGTTTCGATTTCGCAACAAAAGAAATAGTCAAAGCGCTTCGCGCGGTTTAGGGATTGGGTACTGGGTATCCAATACCCAATCCCACCCATGGCATTAAAGCACCATTGTTTATTTCTGAACAAAAATATTTTTTTCCTTGTTTCAAGCACCCACATAAATTTATTATGCGTGGGGTTTTCAAGAGTCCCTAATCCCCAATACCCAATCCCCAGTACCCAATGTTGACTAATCTTCCACTGATTTAGCTTGAACTTCAACCGCTGTGACATCAATTGTGCCTTCCGGTGTGAAGCGCCGAAAATGACCGTGTTGCACTAATAATTGCTCTCCACAATTAGGACACTGCAATGGGGTGTTATTCAAACCTGTAAATTCATAGGCACACACGGGACACTGGTCGTTAACTAAGTTGCGTTGCAGCCACCAGCGAAACCCAACAAATGCCAGAACCGGTGCCAATAACAGCAACCCAACAATAATTAACAACGAATTAACCAGCCAGCCCAAGCCTAATGACCCCAGTAACCAGATAACTGCCAATAGGGTGAGCCAAGGGCGGAGATTCAAAAGATTTAACTGTAAGGTTTTAAGGCTCATTTTTTAAATGTCGTCCTGCTCTCCCTCTAGGATAGCGAGTTTAGCCCACACTCAAGAGTCTAGAGTTAAAAGTCGAAAGTTAAAATTAATTACTCTGGATTTGGAATTGAACTAAGAACTCTGGACTACTGACTGAGGACTTTAGATAAAAGCTGTTCTTGCAAACATTTTTGGAAAGCATTCATCCCAAATAAAGCGATCGCTTGTTCTCGCAACCATTCTCCATCGCAGCGACGGTCATTTCCTTGGAGAATTTCTATGCAAGCGGCTGCCACTGCATCAGAATCGCGGTGCGGCACTCGCCACCCCAGTTTACCATCTTGCAAGGGGTCGGCTGACCCATCGGCATCACCGGATAGCACCGGCACTCCACAAGCCATCGCCTCTAGATAAACAATGCCAAAGCCTTCTTGGGAAGGCATAATATAGGCATCAGCAAGGCGGTAGTGTTCGATCAGCGCTTCTGTGGGAACGAAACCAGCAAACACAACACGCGAACTCACGCCTAAATCTTTTGCTAGTTGAGCTAATCTGGGTTGGTCATCGCCGCGACCAATTACCAAATATTTTACTTCTGGAAAAATCTCAGCGATTGGCGGTAATGCTCTAATTGTTACATCCACACCCTTGTAAATATCCCCAGACCACAACCTGGCGACAGTCATCAAAACCTTTGCCCCAGCTAAATCATACTTCTCGATTAATTCTGGTTGTTTGCTACCAGGTGTAAATTTATCTGTATCAATAGCACAAGGAAGCATCTGTACTATTTTAGGGTTAAGATTATTTGCTGCACAAGCGCGATCGCGGCTGTAACGGCTAATAGTCCAAATTCCATCTGCCGAAGCCAGGGCGCGGCGTTCTGGAGTTTTCAGGGGTTCCCAGACTTCTTTACCATAAGTCAGGACTGTGTAGGGAATCCCCAAGGGCTGACAAAGGGTTTGTATCAGTACCGCCAAATTTATATGACCGCAGTAAACGTGCTGGGGACGGCGTTGCAACAAACACTTGAGCAACGCTGTAGCCATGTTGATTCTACCCCAATGTGGTGACTCATTTTTGAAGTAATGAAATTTTAAACGCTTTGACTCAAAAGGATTTGAGCAGCTAGAACCATCCCTTAGCAAAAAAACTTCTGCACTGAGAGGTTCGCCCAGTCCGAGATAACCTCGAAAAATATCTTTTACATAAGATTGAATTCCCCCTTCGCGTTCAAAAATTTCTAAGAACACGAAGACATGGTTGGCTTTTGTGTTGAAATTATGACTTAAATCTATGTTTTTGTTTTCGCCCGATTTAGTGGTTAGCATTTTTGTTTAAATTTAAAATAGTTATAAATCCCTAGCGATAGGAGCCATAGCACCGTTTTGCAAGCGCTCCAAATCTTTCTTTACCATTTCTGGGACAATTTCTTCAAAGCTGACTTGGGGTTCCCAGCCCAAGTTCCGCTTTGCTTTTGTTGGATTGGCAACGAGTTGAAAATGTTCATCTTGTCGCAGCAATTCGGGGTTGACGGCTACATAGCGCGTCCAATCCAGCCCTACGCAATCAAAGGCTGTAGCAACCAACTCTCGAACGCTGTGTAAGTGACCTGTGCCAATTACATAGTCTTCTGGTTCATCTACCTGCAATATTCGCCACATCGCTTCAGCGTAATCTCCCGCAAAACCCCAATCGC
Source organism: Heteroscytonema crispum UTEX LB 1556 (assembly GCA_044006015.1). Lineage (GTDB taxonomy): Bacteria > Cyanobacteriota > Cyanobacteriia > Cyanobacteriales > Nostocaceae > Heteroscytonema > Heteroscytonema crispum. The sequence continues at coordinate 113,977 of JBIPDF010000009.1, read as the reverse complement.
GTTTAGCATCTAGATTACCCATTTCCAAAGAGTCAGTCAAACCCAACTTAATTGATGCTGCAGCCAAACAAACTTTCCGCGTCACAAACTGAGGTGGGCGCAGAGGAGATTCGTGATTGTACAAAATTCCGCTACAGGCAAACAAACCATAACGCTGTCGGTTATGCACCATTGTCCAGTGGGCGTGCAACTTAGCCGCTGCATAGGGATTTTTAGGACGAAAGGGGGTTTCTTCATCTTGGGGTGAAGTGGGGATAAGGGGCAGGGGGAATGGGGGAAGGTGGGGCCCCCACTTTCGTGGGGATAAGGGGCAGGGGAAAGGAATTATTTCTTGCCCTTTCCCTTTTCCCTTTACCCTTTTCCCACAAAAATGTACTCATGGAATGAGTGCATTCTTGTCTAATAAACGCCAATTTTGAGCGCTCAAAATTCATTACCAAGCTTTGGAATGAGTGCCCCAACTAAAGTTAAAACTCCCAAGGTAAAATTCTCCACACTGTTGCCAAATCGTAGCAAAGGAGCAGCTGCAACTCGAATGCTGTGTTTCCGGGAATAATTTTTTTGTTACAAATTCATTAAGTAATTTATCGGAATATCAATCCGCAAAATACCGTATTTTTCAAAACATAAATTTTTTATATATTTTTTAATACAAACAACAAACAGTATTAAGTACAAATATCGTTTTATTTTAGTCTCGCTCTTTGCTCAATCCAAAATCTCAAATCCCGGACAGTTTGCTACTGTCGGGAAACCCGAACTGTGCAACTGTCCTCAAAATCTCAAATCGGATAAGCGGCGGCGGAGGCGAGAAATGAAGAAAAAGTCTCCGCACCACTACATCACCCTTCCCGAATGCAGTCGCCTGGGTTGGGCTAACCCTCCAAAAGCGCTGTCTCACCCCATCTTTCTGACTATTGTTCTTGTAGACCATATTTGACGATGAGCAGACAATTTCTACCATCCGCACCACGTTCGTAAACAACGCTATCTGCCAAGCGCCGCAGGAGAAACCATCCATATCCGCCTACTTGCAGAGTACCTGGCTCTGGCTCTGCGATCGCATCGGGATTAAAAGGATTTCCATGATCCCAGATTCTAATCTCCAGTCGGTCAATCCACAGAGACACGTCAATTTCAATGGTTGTTTCCGGCGGTAATGCTTGATGAGCATGACGAACTGCGTTGGTAAAGCCTTCTGCTAATGCTAAGTTGAGGCGATAAAGTTGGCTTTCTGACCAGCCAAGTTGAGACAAGTGTTTCAAACAAAATTGCTCAAACCATTGTTGCACCTGGTTTAGAAGCTTAAGTTCGCTCTTCACCGTCATATGGTCTTGCTGCACTATGCTAAGCATTGACCGTGACTTAAATATAAATGGGTGAAAAATGATTGTATCTCTTGTAATTTTCTGATTTTAGACTTTGGAATAGCATTATAAACCCAAAATTTCAAATCTTAGATGCAACCTTGATTACTAAAATTGACGCCTGTTGATTTTTCTCAAAAGTACATCTTGCAAGAAATCTGAGCGATGGTTTTCCAGAAGCCTGAGGGGAGATTTCCCTCGGGACTTGAGTCGCCGTTCAGAACTTCGGGCACTTGCTGAGAAACTCACAGGCGTCAAAGCGCGCTATCGGTGACTGATTTAGAACAGTCCGAAAGTGAAGGATTTATCGATTGGGAAGGCAGCACCAACACCCAACCAAAGTGTAACCAGAGTACCAATTAAGAATACTGTGGTCGCAACTGGACGGCGGAAGGGGTTTTGGAACTTGTTAACGTTCTCAATAAAGGGAACGAGGATCAGTCCCAAGGGTACGGAAGCCATCAACAGCACTCCTAAGAGTTTGTTGGGAACGGAGCGCAGAATCTGGAAGACGGGATACAAATACCACTCTGGCAGAATTTCTAGTGGTGTGGCGAAGGGATTTGCTGGTTCGCTGGTCATAGCGGGATCTAGCACGGCTAGAGCGACAATACAAGCGAAGGAACCCATGATTACAATTGGGAAGACGTACAGCAAATCGTTGGGCCAAGCGGGTTCACCGTAATAGTTGTGACCCATGCCTTTTGCCAGCTTGGCTCTTAACGTAGGATCGCTGAGATCGGGTTTTTTGACTGTTGCCATTTTTAAATGTGCTCTCCTGCTTAAGTTGAGTTAAAGCATTTGTGAAAGCGATTAGCTATTAGCTACCTTGTGGGAAGCCGCCCTAATTAAAGGGCGTCTACAGCTTTCAGTTTCAGATGCAAGTGTTTGTTTTGTGCTTACTTATGATTTGTCTCTATATTTGACATAAGTTTAAAACAAACAACTCTATCTTGGAAATGACCGCTGTTGCTTTTTCGCTAACGACTTAAATTACAAAGGTCCGGAAATCCCTTGTTTGCGGATCATCAAGAAGTGGAACAGCATGAAGACCGCAATTAACCAAGGCAACACAAAGGTGTGAGCGCTGTAGTATCTGGTTAGAGTTGATTGACCTACACTAGAACCACCACGCAACAGGTCAGCGATTAAGGTGCCGACGACGGGAATTGCTTCTGGTACGCCGCTAACGATTTTCACAGCCCAGTAGCCTATTTGATCCCAAGGCAAGGAGTAGCCTGTTACACCAAAAGATACAGTAATTACAGCTAGGATGACGCCACTGATCCAAGTTAATTCGCGAGGCTTTTTGAAACCACCAGTCAGGTAAACCCGGAAGGTGTGCAAAATCATCATCAGCACCATCATGCTGGCAGACCAGCGGTGAACGGAGCGAATTAGCCAGCCAAAGTTCACTTCATTCATCAAGTACTGCACGGAGGAGTAAGCTTCGGCGACAGTTGGCTTGTAGTAGAACGTCATGGCAAATCCAGTGGCAAACTGGATTAGAAAACAAACCAGGGTGATACCACCAAGGCAGTAAAAGATATTGACGTGGGGAGGGACGTACTTGCTGGTGACGTCTTCAGCGATCGCTTCAATTTCCAAGCGCTCCTCGAACCAGTCGTAAACGTTGGCCATACAATCTCAAGTTCCTAAATTCGATTGCGGTTGATGAATCTCCCAATTTGCAATTTTGGGATCTTAGCAAAGAGGAATGTACTTCTTTACTTGCAAGCTGTCAAAGTGGTAATAGTTTTTAACCACTTCTTCACACTCTGTAAAGAGGATATATATTGCGCTCTCTCTGCACCCAAACACAAAATATGTGGACACAAAGTAGATCTTATCGTTTGATGAGTGGGATCGACTGCGATCAGTTTGTTAAGCAACTTGATTTATCAATGCACCACTTCTATAAAAAAAGTAACATAGTCGAGAGATAGATTTCATCAAAAACAAGGTAAGTGGGCTGTTCTAGGCAATTTAGCTTGAAAGTGGAATTGAAGATGGGGTTCATGCACAATAAGGTTTTTAGGCAGGTTTTTCGGGTTGGATTGTCACTGCTAGTGGCGTTTTGGCTGGGTTTTTGCAGTTTTTCCCAACCGGCGATCGCTTTGACGGATCGACAAAAGCTGGTGTCGGAAGTATGGCGAATTGTTAATCGTACTTATTTAGATGACACGTTTAATCATCAAAATTGGGCGTCGGTGCGACAAAAGGCTTTGGAGAAGCCTTTCCAAGATACCCAAGCAGCTTATGGGGCAATTCAGAAGATGCTCAAGAGTCTTGACGACCCGTTTACGCGCTTTCTAGACCCAGAGCAATACCGCAGTTTGCAGGTGAATACTTCTGGGGAATTGACGGGCGTGGGGCTGCAAATTGCCCTAAATCCGGAGACTGGGAGGTTGGAGGTGGTGGCTCCAATCGCGGGTTCACCGGCGGATAAAGCCGGAATTCAACCGCGCGATCGCATTTTGCAAATTGAGGGCGTCTCGACGGATAAACTCACCCTCGATGAGGCTGCGGCTAAAATGCGCGGACCGATTGGGAGTCTCGTGACTTTGCTAATCGAACGAGATGGTGGGACGCAGAAGCAGCAGAAGGAAATTAGATTAATGCGCGATCGCATTGCTCTCAATCCTGTGGTGGCAGAATTACGTCCTTCTGCCCAAGATAAGTCTATCGGCTACATTCGCCTGATGCAATTTAATGCCAATGCCCCTATGGAAGTGGCACACGCCATAACTAGTTTAGAAAAAAAGGGGGCTGATGCCTATATTTTAGATTTGCGAAATAATCCTGGCGGGCTGCTGCAAGCGGGAATTGAAATTGCTCGTTTGTGGTTAAACTCCGGCACTATCGTTTACACGGTGAATCGCCAAGGCATTCAGGGCAGTTTTGAAGCATTTGGTCCCGCGCTGACTGATGACCCTTTAGTTGTTTTGGTAAATCAAGGAACTGCAAGCGCCAGTGAGATTCTCGCCGGTGCGTTGCAAGATAACGGTCGCGCCACACTTTTAGGGGAAACCACTTTTGGCAAAGGCTTAATTCAATCTTTATTTGAGTTATCCGATGGTTCTGGTTTAGCGGTCACCATAGCTAAATATGAAACCCCCAACCATCGAGATATTCATAAGCTTGGTATTAAGCCTGACACAGTGATTAGCCAAGAGTTAATTACACGCGATCGCATAGCCACAGAAGGCGATTTGCAATATCAAGCCGCAGTCGAAATGTTAAATAAAAATGCTGTAGTGGCAGGAGCGGGGTAAAAAGTTAGGAGGCGGCTGGGCGCCTCCTAAAGGATGGGTTGTGTCGCAAGTAACGCGGTTAAATTCAGGGAGGCGAGGCGTTGGTGAGCGTTATCAATGACACGCTTTCCTCTGAGAAAACCCGTATTGGCTCCGGGACAAATATACTGCAAGGTTTCTGGTGTGAAGCGCTCTAACAGAAACTTGATGCTTTTGAGTTGTCGCTGCCAGTGAAAAGTTTTAGCTGTCCGTAATGGTACTGGTTCGCCCTGTTGGTTGGGAATTAAATGACGCCCGGAAAACAGCACGCCACTGAGTGTATTGTAGTAAAGGCAAGATGAACCGGGAGAATGACCGGGCGTCCAGAACGCTTGTGCTGTAGAATCTAGGGTGATTTCTTTATTAAAGGTAGTTAGAGTTAATTCGGGCAATAGGTAAGCTTCTTGCTCTTGAATTAGAACCTCGCAACCAAGGGTTTGCTGAAATTCTGGTGTCTTGCCAATAGCACCCCGATGGGTGATAAATAACCAACGCACGCCTCCATGCGATCGCAAAAAATCCTGATTTGTTTGGTCGAATGCCGGACAGTCGATCAGGATATTGCCTTCATTTCTTACAATAAAGTAAGAGGTTCCCCCTAATGTGTCCCGATTCGGTGGAAATGCAAAAATAGTGTTCAGGACAGCCCGTGGTTGCTTCGCTGTATAACTCGGCTCTTGAGGAATGGGACACATGAGACAAACCGCGCAGTGAGGAGTTGTAGAAAATCTGGTTGCAGCTTTTGTGATTTTAAGCTTTTAAACTAAGCATTTAAACTTGAAAAATCGCAAGCACTGTTAACTGTTGTTTCAAAAATTTGCTTTTGGTGTCTAACTTGTGGTTAGTGCTGTGGTGCTGACATTAATAGTGGGACAGATTTTTCTTTCATAACTGAAGATAGCATGACATCTTTCTGGAACTTTTTGTTTCTCCTTATACTGGGAATAGTTACTTATCTCATGGTGCAGCGCAGTGTCGCTGGAATCACCCGTACACCAGTCTGGTTGTTATGGCTAGTGTTAATGGCACCAGCGCTGTTGTGGAGCGTTTGGACGGCGATTTATGGGGCGAAACAACTTCCGACGCCGCTGCTGATTTGGCCGTTAATCTTCTGCACCGTACTGTATTGGGTGTTGTTTCAGTGGGGGCGTCGGTCGCCAAAGGGGACACAAACGGAACCCCAAGCCCCAGAAACACGTTCGGCTATAAATCCTACCCCAGAACAGCCACCAGTGCGTCCGATTGAACCAACCGAAGAAACCCATCTGCGAAATTGTTTTCCCTGGTCTGTATACTACGTGCAAAATATTGAGTATCGACCCCAAGCGGTGATTTTGAAGGGACACTTGAGGACTAAACCAACTGAGGCATACCACAGAATTAAGGCAAATATTGAAGAACAATTTGGCGATCGCTTTTTGCTGATTTTTCAAGAAGGTCTGAATGGCAAACCCTTCTTTATCCTGGTTCCCAACACTCAAGCTGCTAAAGACGCTGATGCGCCCAAACAGCAACAGTTAACTCGACCGGGATTAGCGCTTTTACTGCTAGCAGCCACCCTGGTAACTACTACTTTGGTGGGAGCGACAAAAATAATTGGTATCGATCCTCGGACAGTGCAATCTGACCCATCTGTCCTTTTGAGGGGATTGCCCTATGCCTTAGGGTTGTTGACAATTTTAGGCATTCATGAAATGGGTCACTATGTAGCGGCTAGGTTCTACAAAATTCGTTCGACCTTGCCTTATTTTATCCCCATGCCTTTTTTCTTGGGAACTTTTGGTGCATTTATTCAAATGCGTAGTCCGATACCCAACCGCAAAGCTTTATTTGATGTTAGTATCGCCGGACCAATTGCAGGCTTTATCGCAACTTTGCCTTTACTAATATGGGGTTTGGCTAATTCTGAAGTGGTTCCCCTCAGCGATAAAACAGGACCGTGGAACCTTGATAATCTCAATCCCAAGTATTCAATTTTATTAGGGCTAATCTCGAAGTTAGCCCTAGGAAGTACATTAACCGCAAAATCCGGTCTTGACTTGCATCCAGTAGCAGTAGCTGGCTTTTTGGGATTGATTGTCACGGCATTAAATTTGATGCCCGTGGGACAATTAGATGGCGGTCATATAATCCATGCGATGTTTGGACAAAGAACCGCGATCGCGATCGGTCAAATTGCTCGTTTGTTGTTGTTGTTACTTTCTTTAGTGCAGCCAGATTTTTTCTTGTGGGCGATTGTCTTATTATTCATACCGCTGATTGATGAACCGGCGCTGAATGATGTCACCGAATTGGATAACGGACGTGACATGTGGGGGTTGCTGGCGATGGCTTTGTTGATTTTGATTGTACTGCCATTACCAGAAGCGATCGCTCGCTTGTTGCACATTTAATTGACATAGGAGTTAAAAAAGAAAAGTAAAAAATACTTCACCGCAATGCACCAGCGTCCAAAAAACCGGGTTTTTGCAGTCAACTAAACCTCAAAACCTAGATTTCTCATTTAAAAACCCGGTTTCTCCAGGCGTTTTTGAGTTCGGGGTGCAAGATATAAGTTTTATTTAACAGCAATTATACTTAGATTAATTTGCTTTGGGTTCACTAGATACTGTGTTTCTATGAAGGCAGAAGTTTTCAACTATTATTTTTGATATATTTAATTGTTCGGATAAACATTAATTCATTGTTTTTTGTCAACCTGTATACATTTAAATTTCGTGATTTTGTTGTTGAAATTACATCTAATTTTTAATTCTCTAAAAAATATTTTTTAGAGAATTTGTAATTAACAAAACTAAATAATATTTGTCGAATTGCTTTATTGTAATAGTGAAAATTTTACTCAACAGAAAGCTTTAGATAAGATATTATGATGCTTGATGTCTTTTTAGTTTAAAAACAAACTAAAAAGGTTAGAAAAACTTAAGTATTATTACTAGGTGGCTGACAATGGAGATGGTGCTACTAATTGTTTCTGCGGTTTCAGCAATATCGATAGCAGCAATTGCAGTATTGCTTCTTCAGATTAAAAAGAGTCTAAATGCTAATAAAACCGAACAAGACCAATTACTAAAACTTGTGGAATCTGCCAATGAGTTAAGTAAGCAGCTAGGTCAAATAACTGCTGAAGGAAATAGAAAGCAAACTGAATATTCTGAAACCGTGAACAATCAGGTCGAAAGTTTAGTTCAAGGAACTTCAAATCTGGAGAATCACCTGGTTAAATTACTGGAAAGTGATAATACTTTCAAAAAAACTTTTCTCCAGCAAATGCAAGGTAATACAGAGAAGCAATTAGAAAATTTACAAGCGTTAGTAGAGAAGTTCGAGGCATTTGCACCTGTACAAAACCAAGTTGAGAGTCTAATTAAAAGCACCTCAAATTTGGAAAATCGCCTGACGCAGTTACTGGAAGCTAGTAATACTTCCAGTGTAGGTATCGCCAATTTAGTGCAGAATAACGCAAATAAGCAAGTAGAGAATTTACAAGCTTTAGTAGAGAAGTTCGAGACATTTGCACCTGTTTCTAACCAGGTTGAAAGTCTAATTCAAGGCACTTCAAATCTGGAAAATCGCCTGACACAGTTGCTGGAAGCTAGCAATACTTCCAGTGAAAGCATTGCTAATTTAGTGCAGGGTAATACAGAGAAGCAATTAGAGAGTTTACACGCGCTTGTTGAAAAAGTTGAGACATTTGCACCTGTTTCCAACCAAGTTGAAAGTCTAATTCAAGGCACTTCAAATCTGGAAAATCGTTTAAATCAATTGCTGGAAGTTAACAGTGCTTCTAGTGAAAGTGTTGCTAATTTGTTGCAAGGCAATACAGAGAAACAATTAGAGACTTTACAAACGTTAGTTGAGAAATTTGAGGCATTTGCACCAGTAAACAACCAAGTTGAGAGTCTAATTCAAGGCACTTCAAATCTGGAAAATCGTTTGAATCATTTGTTGGAAGCGAATAATAGTTTCCAGGAGAACCTTACGAGTCTTGTACAGGCTAACACAGAGGTTCAACCAGATACTCAACCAGATACTCAATTAGAGAAGTTGCAAGCGCTAGTTGAGAAATTTGAGGAATTGGAAAGCGTGAAAACCCAAGTTTAAAATTTGGTTCAAGGCATTTCAAATCTAGAAAATCGCCTGAATCAATTGCTAGAAGCTAATAATACTTCCCAAGAAAATATTGCCAATCTTGTGCAGGCTAACAAATTAGCTGAACTTGGAACTCAATTAGAGAAGCTGCAAGCACTAGTTGAGAAATTTGAGGGATTTGAAAGTGTAAAAACTTAGGTTGAAAATTTGGTTCAAGGAACTTCAAATTTGGAAAATCGCCTAACACAGTTACAAGAAGCTAACAAACCAAAGAGTAAACCATACAAAAAGGGTGCATCAGCAACTGCATAAGTTTTGAAATTCTTTGTTTATTACCCTCTACTTTTTATGAACCTCTGGGGTTAATTCAAAAATATCCAGTTTAATTCCCCCGAAAACGGGGGGCTTTTTATTTATATCAGTTATGCATATTTTGCATTAATAGACTGGGCGGGCGAGACGCCCACCCCACAAATGTTGATTTTTCTTGTGGGATGGGCCGATTTGCCCGTCCGAGCGATTTTAGGTAGCAAAACTAACTTGATGCTGAGTTAGCTGCTTCGGATGTTTTCGCTGCTGGACTACCACCCATGCGAATTTCAGAAGTGAAGGAAGCCATGCTAAAGCCGCCAAAGCGCTTCAGGACACTCACTCGCATTCGCAAATTGGGACTAGCAAACCATAAACGCTCTTCAGACCACATGGTTTCGTATTCTGTAGTTAGGGTTAACGCGCCATCACTACCCATTTTATAGGTTCCGGCGACTGGTGCCTTTTCGGCATAACCCATTTCCCGCAGTAACTTACCTTCATCGGGATTGTTTTCATCGGGTACTGTTGCCAAAACAGTAGAACCGGTGTGTTTTTCTTCATCCCATTCCATCGTGCCATTCCAGGTGACTCTTGCACCACAGGAAGCGCGACTGGGGTCAATTTCGTATTGCTGACATAGTTTGACTACTTCTGGATGATCTGCAGCCAACGTCTCAATTACGATGTCTGACTTGCCGTCTTCAGATTGTTTGAAAGCCAAGTGGTGACTGGTACGATGGGAAAACCATTTTCCAGCGCTTAACTCAAAAAACTCTTCAATATTCATGAATCAAATTACCTTGCCTCAAATTTCTTAAAAATCCCACTTATTACAAGGTAGCAGCAGGCGTTAAGGTGAATCCATTTTGGATGAAAGGATTTTGGATGAAAGGATTTGTCGGACGCTATTTGCATTATAGGCTTGAGGACTTTTCCAATAAAAGCCAACTTACCAGAAAAGCCCAATCTCAAATCTCAAATCTCAAATCTAAAATTCTCAATCAAGCTTGATTGCTGGCTTCTTCAAGCCTCTTGAGAGAAACACGCGCCGCTTCAGCAACGTGTTGGTGGCTGTCTTTTTCCATGTATTTTAAGGCTGAGATACTCTTTGGTGTGGGAAGATTACCCAAGGCTTCGGCAAGACGTTGGCGTACTAACCAATCATCTGATTGGACAAAGCGCAAGATTTGATCTACAGACTCTATATCTTTAATTTCTCCTAAAGCCGCGATCGCTGCTTGCTGTACTACTACTTCTTTACTATCCAACGCCTGAACCAGTACATCATGGGCGCGGGGGTCTTTAATATTACCCAGTGACACTGCGGCACTAAAGCGCACCAACCAATCAGTATCCTCGTAAAATGCCCGTGACAGCGGTTCAAAAGCTCTCACATCACCGAGGTATCCCAAAGCACCTGCCGCATCAGCCCGAATGCCATAATCTGGGTCATTTTCCAGGATTTTTACCAAGATTCCATAACAATCTTCTGTTTGTTTGATACCCAAGGCAAATATTGCCATTGATCGCAATTGGAGAGATTCGTCTTCCAACACCTTTTTAATCAAAGGTACTGCGTCCTCAGCTGGCACATTTCTCAAGGAAGCAAGGGCTACCATGCGATCGCGCAAATTGGGACTGTCTAATTGAGTGGAAATTTCGTTGATGCTGAAAGCTGCCATTTACTTTTAATCGCTTTTACTATTTACATCTATTCTATTAAGTATTGTTACAGGTTTATGAGACATTAGCCGACAGGTAGGTTTTTCTGATGGATTTAACGCACCAGCCTTACGACTAAAGTCGCGAAGTTTACGGGCAGCCGAAATCTCGTCCGCGATTAGGCGGACTGAGAAAAATAACAACGCTATTTAATTTTCAGCAGGCGAAATCGCCCTAAATGTTCTTCTCCCTGGCGTTTGGGGATGGAATTAGTGGCTGGGATTAAAGAAATAATTTCAAAATCTTTTGCAAAATATTCTTGGATTTCCTTGGGAGTTACGCCAAAGGGGGGACCGCCAGGACGATTGTGGGTGAAAAATAATCCAATTAATTCTGCTTGCGGTTTTAAAATCGATTTAGCAACTTGCACGTAAGCCGGACGCTGTATGGGGTCAATGGCACAAAAGCAGGTATGCTCGACGATGTAATCAAAATAACTATCAAATTCTTCGGGCAAATCGAAGATGTCTCGCTGTAAGAACTGAGCCGGACTTTTTGCGGTTTTAGCTAAAGTCGTGGCATCAGTAATTGCCGAAGCAGCAAAGTCAAATCCGATAACTTTAAAACCGCGATCGCTAAATAATAAAGCATCATAACCGCGACCGCATCCCAACACCGCTACACGCCCCGGCGATGGTGCATCTGTGGAATTTAAAAGACTCACAAAAGGTGGTGCTGCTTGTCCCAAGTCCCAGCGAGTCGTCCCCTCTTGATAACAATTTTCCCAATATTCTGAATTAGTCATTAGTCATTAGTCAAGAGTTGGTGGTTGGTGGTTGGTTGGTGGTTGGTGGTTGGTGGTTGGTGGTTGGTGGTTGGTGGTTGGTGGTTGGTTGGTGGTTGTCCCCCCACACCCGTCGCCCCTTGTCCCCCTTGTCCCCCTTGTCCCCATCTCCCCTTCACCCCATCTTCTCTTTTCGTTGTTTGAGTTTGAGCAAGATTTCGGCGTGCATTTCGCGGGTAATCGGGTAAAAATACGTTAGAACTACACCGATAATTAATGCGATCGCTGACATGGGACCAATAGAAATACGGATTACATCTAATACCGCAGTTGGTTGAATCGGTACTGGTATTTCTGGTGTGGGTTTGAGATATCCGGCTGCACCCAATCTTTGTAAAACTAAGTTAACTGCAACGCCCAAACAGATTTTTTGCAGAAATACCATAAAGCTGTAAAAAATACCTTCTCGTCGCTGTCCTGTTTGGAGTTCATCTAATTCAATTACATCAGGTAGCATTGACCAAGGAACAAGATAAGCGGTAGAAACTCCAAAACCTGCCATTGCTGCCATAGTGTACATCAGCACGACTTGACCGGGCTGTAAAAAAAACAGTCCAATTTGGGCGATAATCCACAAACTCATTCCCATGTAGTAGACAGCTTGTTTGCCAAAGCGCCGACTAATGGCACTCCAAACAAATAGCATAGACATTGCGGTTCCTTGCACTGCCAACAGCACTAAACTAACGTGCCACTTCGGAAGGCGCATCCAGCTAACGACAAAGTAGGGAATGATTCCAGCCGTCAGTTGCACAGCCAGCCAAGAACATAAATAAATGCCTACTACAAATAAAAAAGGGCGATTGCTAAAAACTATTTTTAGTTGCTGTAATAAAGGAATAGAAACAACTTGCTCGGTTTCTGGGTGTTGTTTTGCTACAGCTTGGGCGCGTTTTTTCGTTCCCCAAACACACCAATATATCGGCAGCACGGAGATTATTGCACAGATAGCTGCCATGACTAGATATTGTTGCTTATTATCCTTGGGAAAAACTAAGGAAGCGGCTAACCCGATTAATAAAGCTAAAATGCTACCACCGATAGAAAAAGAAAAGCGAAAACTATTAAGACTGGTGCGTTCGTCGTAGTCTTGGGTCAGTTCTGCGGTGAGGGCGGTATATGGTAAATTGACAACTGTATAGAAAGCATTAAATAAAATTGAAGTAGCAGTGTAATACCAAAATAAAGCTGACTGATTCGCGCTTTCGTTACCGCTAAAGTGAGGAACAACCCACTGTAAAAAAAAGAAAATTCCAAAGGGAATTGCTCCCCAAATCATCCAAGGATAGCGTCTTCCCTGACTGCTTTGAGTGCGATCGCTCAACACACCTACCATTGGATCGTTGACTGCATCCCACACTTTACCCACCAGTTGGGTTTTTCCTGCTAAGTTTGGATTCAAACCAGCGACATCCGTCAGAAATGGCGATAAATAGGAAATCCCAATCATCGCAGTTATCGCCGTACCCAAATCTCCAGCACCGAAAGCAAGTTTAGTACTCAGATTTAGTTTTTCAGTTTCGTTTTGCTTTTCGTTTTGCTTTTGGGTATAACCATCAGGGGCTGAATCACTCATAATATCTTGCGCTCGCTCATATTAAAATAAAAAGTTTGGCTTACACTTAACTATTAGCTATAAATTACATCTCTTATGGCAGACCTTTACGTTTCTTGGTCAGATTATCACCAAAAAATCGAACAACTGGCTGCTCAAATTTATCAATCCGGATGGGAATTCAACCAGATAATTTGCCTAGCTAGAGGAGGACTGCGAATTGGAGATATTCTCTCCCGTATATACCAGCAACCGCTGGCTATTTTAGCAACATCATCTTACAGTGGTCCGGGGAAGCAAGAAAGGGGAAATTTAACCTTTTCTCGCCACTTGACGATGACAGCAGATAATTTAGGTTCGCGAATTCTCCTAGTCGATGACTTGGTGGACTCTGGAGTCACGCTCAAAGAAACTACACCTTGGCTAAAAGAAAATTCCGATTCTCCCATTGAGGAAATTCGCAGCGCCGTCATTTGGTATAAAGCCTGTTCGGTTATCGCACCAGATTACTATGTTGATTATTTACCCGATAATCCCTGGATTCACCAACCTTTTGAACATTACGAGCATATGAATCCAGCAGAACTTGCAGCACGAGTAAGTCAACTTTGTTAACGGCGTAGAGAGTTATGAATAGAGTTATGAGTGATGAGTTACGAGTTATGAGTTATTAATTGCTCACTCCTCAATTAACTCCGCGCCTCCTAACTGGGCGCCTCCTAACTCCTAACTTTAATTAGAATAACCACAACCAAGCTGGGAGTGTAATTAACAATACCATAGAACCTACGGCTAATGCGGTAACTGCCAGGTCGCGATCTAAATTGAATGTTTCAGCTATTACCAGTGTGGCAAAGGCTGGAGGCATTGCCATTTGTAATACTATTACCTGTGCTGTTTTTCCAGTTAAACCGAAAAGTGGTAAAATACTGCCCAGAATCAAGGGAACTACTAACATTTTGATGCCAAGGCTGATTCCCGCCTGTGGTAGACTGTGCCAAGAATTAAGCTGTGCCAGTCGCATCCCAATTAACACCAAAGATAAAGCCAGGGAAATCCAAGCTAATGTTTCCAGGCAAAATTCAACTGATGCGGGAATCGCCACCTGTCGAAACAGCAAGCCAAACCCAAAACTCCACAGGGCTGGATTGATTATAATTGCCTTGGCAATCTGCCCATAATTTTGGATAGTATTACCTTGGCTATTATTGCTATAACCAACTGCTAGCGCCACACCCAAAGCATAAGCTCCAAATAAAGTCCCCAGCAAATCATAGAATAGTGCCCAGGCAAAGTATTTTTGTCCTATCATTGCCAAGGTGATGGGATAGCCAAGATAGCCTGTATTACCCACCATTGCCGCTAGGATAAAACTACCTTGAGTTGGTTGTTGAAGTTTGGTGTTTGTGATATAGGCTTGACCTTTAATACTCACCCAAGCTAAAAATGCCCCTAGTAAAATGGCAACGTAAGCGATCGCTGGTGCAATCCAAATCTGCCCCGATAAGTCGGCTTGACGTAAAAAAGCTACTATGCTTATCGGTACACCTACCCAGAAGAGAAACTGCGCCAACCGGGTGGGAACGATGGCAGGTAGTTTGCGTCCCAAAATGAATCCTACAAGGGCTAAACCGACCAACCTAACGTATAGTTCTAAGAGATTTGCCAAAACTACAACCTGAAATACAAATGTAAAATGTTACCAGTTGCGTTTGTTTCTCTCCAGTGTACAATCCGTTACGTCTATTATGGTTATTTCACAAAAGCAGGAGTTGACCCTTGAATAATCCTGGGTTTTCAGACAAACCGCAAAACTCATCAACTTCCTCGGGTGAAGATATTCCAGCGGCTTTACGCGATACTCCTGATACAGTTCCCAAGGTGCGAAAGCGCCCAGTAGTTTTGGTGGTTGGCGGAGTGCTGGGATTTATCCTGCTGGCTGTAATTAGTGGTTTTTTATTTTTCCTCACTGCACCGAAAAAACCTGCTGATTCTCCAGCTTCTCCAGCTAATTCAACTGCCACTACACAAACTAGTACTTCTGTCAACTCCCAAAACAACAACAGCGATACAATTTTGGGGCATTTGGCATACCCAGAAGCACCAGAGTCGGAACTAGCACCAATTTCCCGAGATGGGCGCATCAGAATGCGTGCATCTGCAGCCGAAAAGTATCAAGCGATGACACAAGCAGCGCGGAGTGCGGGTGTAATATTGGTGCCAATTTCTGGTTTTCGTTCGGTAAAAGACCAAGAGCAGTTATTTTTTGGTGTAGGGGCACAGCGGAATCAAACGCCAGCCCAAAGAGCAGCATTGAGCGCTCCTCCGGGTCATAGCGAACATCATACAGGTTACGCTGTGGATATAGGAGACGGTGCAACACCAGCAACTAATCTCCAAGCGAATTTTGACCAAACTAAGGCTTATCAGTGGTTGCAAGCAAATGCGGCGCGTTTCAGCTTTGAGATGTCGTTTCCTAAAGATAATATTCAAGGCGTGAGTTATGAACCGTGGCACTGGCGTTTTGTAGGCGATCGCGATAGTTTAGAAACATTCTACAAAGCCAAAAATTTGAAACCGGTTCAAACACCCCAACAAACGCCTCAGTAATGAGTTAGGAGGCGCCCAGCCGCCCAGTTATGAGGCGCCCAGTTACTCGTTTTGAAGTGAAAAATTCGCCCATTCAAAACTCACGCATTCAAAACTCATAACTTTCTTCATCCCCCTTGTCTCCCTTGTCTCCCAAGTCTTGCTTGTCTCCTTGTCTCCCCTTAACGCTTTGCTTCCTCAGCAACTGGTTTCTGATACTTACCTGGATACTTCCGCTGGAAATAGTCCTCCATAACTTTTAACGCCATCGGTGCAGCAATGGCACCACCGCCACCGCCAGAATGTTCAACAAACGCCACAACCAGAATTTCCGGCTTATCGGCGGGGGCATAACCACCAAACCACGCATGATTGGCTTTCACCCCACGACTCTTCCAAGCTTCAGCAGTACCAGTTTTACCGGCAATTGGGGCAACTGTGGGCACATTAAGAGCCTTAGCTGTACCATCAGTAATCACTTTCCGCAGTCCCTCGCGGAGAATTTTTGTAGTTTCCGGCTTCATATCTAAAGATACCCGCCAGCTTTTTGCTTCTTCATTGTCTTTGAGCAAATGCGGCTGGACTCGGAAGCCGCCATTAGCAGGTACGGCAAACATCACACCAACTTGCAGCGGCGTAGTTAATAATGCCCCTTGACCAATTGACATATTTATGCTATCACCTATTGTCCAAGGCATCTTCCAAGCCTTCTGCTTCCATGACTCATCTGGAACCAAGCCTTTTGATTCTTCTGAGACAAACTCAAAGCCGGTTTTTTGACCAAATCCAAACTTGCGAGTCCATTCAATCAAAGTTGGACCGCCAACTCTCGCGCCAACTTGATAAAAGAAAGTATCGCTACTCATCGCCATTGCACCCGTAAATCCCAACGGACCAAATCCGGCGTGATTCCATTCACCAAAGCGAGTGCCGCCGAAGGTGAGAGAGCCATAGGTTTGTAGTATTGTTTTAGGAGAAAATTTACCCGATTCCAATCCAGCAGCTGTAGTGACAATTTTAAAAGTACTCGCAGGTGGGTAAGTTCTCAAAGCGCGATTTAACAAAGGATAGCTTTCACCTTGGAGGATGTTCCGCAACTCTTTCGGATTCGGTTTTTGTTGCGAGAAGATATTCGGGTCAAAAGTGGGGTGAGACACCATTGCTAAAATAGCACCATTTTTCGGGTCAAGGGCGATAATCGTGCCGTTGCGATTTCCCAAAGCTTTTTGGGCTGCTTTTTGCACATCCAAATCAATAGTCAGGTGTATATCCTTACCAGGCTTTGCTTGTTTCTCTCCCAAAACCCGCAGCGGACGACCGCGACCATCTACTTCTACTTGCTGACCGCCCCATTCTCCCCGCAACACGTTCTCATAAGCCTTTTCTGCTGCCATCTGACCGATGACATCACCAAGGCGATAGCCGTCCTTTCTCTTTTCTTTTAACTGTTCGGCAGTTAGTTCCCGCGTATACCCCAAAACATGGGCTAACTCCTTACCGTGCGGGTAATAGCGAACAGCTTCCGCATGTATTTCTACATCTTCGAGTTCGTGTTCATACTCCTTGAGTGCCGTGATTTCTGCTTCATGCAAATCGCGGGCAACCCGCACGAGTGAAGAAGAAGCCGGACCAGCTTCTTGTAGTTTTTCTTCCATCTCTTGTTGGGAGATGTTGAGAATTTGTGCCAAACGTGGACCAACAACCGACCACGAGGGTTTGGTGTGAGCCATAGGCCACAAATATACAGAGCGGGGATAGCGAGTACTGGCTAAAAGTTTGCCATTGCGGTCAAAAATATTGCCTCGTTCCGGTTGTTTGGGTATCATCCGAATCCGGTTGGACTCCGCTCGCTGCCGATGTTTTGCTCCATTTAATATTTGTATATAAACCAAACGGGCACTAAGTCCCGTGGTCATTAATAAAGTAAATAATATTACAAATATGGACTGCCAACCGCGTCCAACTGTTCGTGTATCTTTTTTCTTACCGAAAGCCGATGGTTGTAATAGGGTCATAAAACAAAGAACACTTTTGACATAAATCTTCTTTGTATATAATTCAACAAAACTCTTTGTTAGTCAGCGAAACAATACACGGGATGTATTGAAAAAATAATAGGAGAACCATAGAAAAATATCTATCGTTTTTGTTGGATGCAAGAAATTTAGAGTGATGGTTAATGGTTGATGGTTAATGGTGAGCCAGCGGGCACGCAAGGTCCGGCAGTCCGTTGGTGAGGCAGCGCGGTCTTGGGGAGGCAGTCCGTTGGGCGGCTTCGCCGACTTGAAGGAACTGCCGTGGTTTCCCCCATTCACGACTGCCGTGCATGCTTCGCCGACAGTAAGGAACTGCCGTGGTTTCCACGCCACTTGCGGAACTTGGCCAGACCCCCAGGGCAAACGCATCTAAATTTTCGCAAACAAAACATGGTTGAGTTTAAGGCTTGCAACATAACCTTTTCAGTAATGCGATCGCTATTCCCCGATTTTTTGATTATCATTTTCATCAGGAAGAAAATCTACACGACCTTAACCTGTGACAAATACTTTCTGCTCTGGATGCACATATATATCTAATCGTCAATCATAGATGTGCCACTTTAAGGTGCGTTTGCCCTGGCTAGCTGGGCATATTCGGCGGTCATGCCCAGGTTGTGAGGTTCGGTCACGGGGGGTAAGGTGATGGGGGCAATCGCTATTTCTCTTCTACTATTGCACGCTACATATTGCCGCAGACATCGGCCTGCCAGAGTGCGATCGCCTCTTTCCTACAGAGCTATTGATCACTTAAATCTAGACTTATAACTAGATGCCTAAGCCAGGAAGTCACCCTCCTGACTCGGCTACAAAACCGTGTACCCCTAATTGCATAATCGTTATGGATATCCATTACAATCTGAACATCATCCCAAATCAGTCAGTCAACAAGAGCATATGTCTCAACTGTTTGCCGTTGTCGTAGCAACTGTTCCAGAGTATTACGACTATAAAAAGGCTCACCCAGAACATGACCAAGATCAACTGGCTTGGTTTCATGAGCAGCAGGAGAAAGGAACACTACTGTGCTGCGGCCCGTTTTTTCCCCATGATGGAACGGGGCTGTGGGTAATTGAGGCGGAGAATTTAGAAGCGGCTCAAGCCATTGTCAATAGTAGCCCCCGTGTGCGGGATGGGATGTTAGCGGACTCTGCTAGAGTTGTGGAGTGGCAGGTTCACATTGGACATGAGCGTTTTGAGAGTGTAAATAGATAGAGGCGATGTCCCGTTACCTAACGGCTCAAATCAAGTGCAGCTTGACATTACAGCGTTTAAAACCCTTCAGCATAGCTGCCTACTGCCTTCTGCTTTAAAGCTCGTAGCCTTCAATCATCACCAAAAGTTGCCAAGAACCAGAATAGTTAA
The DNA here is from genome assembly GCA_044006015.1 of Heteroscytonema crispum UTEX LB 1556. Classification (GTDB taxonomy): domain Bacteria; phylum Cyanobacteriota; class Cyanobacteriia; order Cyanobacteriales; family Nostocaceae; genus Heteroscytonema; species Heteroscytonema crispum. Next base: position 94,862 of record JBIPDF010000009.1, on the reverse strand, counting down.
TATCGCCTTTTGGTGGGATGCTCCGGTTGAGAGAAAACCCCGGCAAGAGTTGGAGCAGGCGCTAGTTCAACGATGGCAGCCCCGATTTAACAAAGAAATGTGGCCAATGTACGGCCAACCGTTTGGGTAGGGCGATGTGGACTTTCCAAGAGAACTGGAGGGCGATCGCTTTTTAAATGCACGGGATTAATCAAATCGAGTGCAGTTGCAATTAAAATATCAACCATTTTTGCAGTAGTTGGAGAAAAGGAGCGTAAAAAAGCTTTTAATTGTGACCACCAGTGTTCAATGGGATTAAAGTCAGGAGAATAGGGTGACTGATAAAGAACACTTGCACCCACAGATTGAATTAAAGACTCTTTATTCAGTTCTCTGGTAAGTTAAAACTAGCATCATCGGTACTAATAGTATTCACCTGTGGAAGCGATCGCACAACCTGAGTTAAACTATCTTTGCCAGTGCTGACTCAACACGGCTGGTAAATACGGATGTGCGATCGCTTGTCATAATCAACTGGTCAATTGCCCGCGTCATTGCCACATACAACAGCCGCGCTTCTTCTTCTGGTGTGTTGTATTGATGAGGCATATAACCAATGCCAGGAATAAACACCACTGGAAACTCTAGCCCTTTAGATGAGTGCATAGTCATGAGTTTGATGCTTTGCTCGGCTGCGTTGTAATTGCGGCTGTCACTATTGGCATTTAGCCACTCTATTGGGATGTCAGGGCAAACGCACCTTAAAGTGGCACATCTATGATTGACGATTAGATATATATGTGCATCCAGAGCAGAAAGTATTTGTCACAGGTTAAGGTAGTGTAGATTTTCTTCCTGATGAAAATGATAATCAAAAAATCGGGGTGGCGGCCCTCCCCCGAATGTGAGATTATCATGATCAAAAAAAGTCAAGATTTGATATGTAAATTTGATGTTTTTAGATAATATTTGCAGTAAAAATCAGTGATTTTAGACTATTGTGCATTCAGCTTAAACCAAAAATTACAATCGCAGAATTATGAGCGTAATATTGATGACCCCAGAGTAGAACGAACAAAATTACATAAATTAACAGATATTATCACTATTGCTATTTGTGCTGTTATCTGTGGCGCTGATACATGGGAGGATATTGAAATATTTGGTGATGCTAAGTATGAGTGGTTTAAACAATTTTTAGAACTAGAAAATAGAATTCCTTCGCATCACACTTTTGCAAGGGTTTTTGCGCGGCTCAACCCACAACAATTTCAAGAGTGTTTTTTGAGTTGGGTGAAATTTATTAAGAAGTTAACATCCGGTGAGATTATTGCTATCGATGGTAAAACATTGCGTCATTCTTATGATTCATCCAATGAAAAAGCAGCCATTCTCAAGGAGGTGCTTGGGCAACCGCAAATTGTTTACCAAACTGAGTTCGGTGGTGGGTTCGTAGAAGTTATTCCCTTGGGTATCCCGGAAGTCCAAGGAGTCAATATTGGCGAGTCCATTAGCGCCTTTTTTTATGTTCTCGCTGGGTTTGTGCTTCTGTTTGCTGCGCTTGAACCGCACTTGGAGCTTGCGGGTGAGTTTGTTGGTTAACCCATCCAGTACAAAGCGGTCTACCAGCAGGGTGTTAGATTTAGACTGGCGGAAAATGTAGATATGTCCCATGCCAGAAACCAGTTGCACTGGCGCCACGGCTGTTTGGTCTGTGGTTTTGTAGCGCGACCTGAGAATATAGGTGCTGTTGTCCTTGGTGTCGGTGAGTTCTTCTTTTTCTTTGTCAATTACTGACTGGTCATCGGCTTCATTGGGCAATGTTAGTTCTTTCCAATCTTCCCAGCCTGTTCTGTCTTCGGTTTTTTTATTCAGGTAGCTGTCTTCAAACCCGTCTTGCTTGACTGTGTACCAAATTTTCCCCTCCGCGTCTGTGGCGACGACTACAACTTTACCTTCGTGGGCGATGCTGTTGATGTGCTGGATTTTTTCTTTTTGCAGAAGCATAGTATTTGTGCTTGATGTTTAGTTAGGCTGGTTGTCAGATTTTCAGACCAAAAGCCTCACGACTTTTGGTCAATCCAAAATCCGCTCATTGGCTGACTGACTTTTGCCAGAAGCACTATGAACGAGCTATCAAAGCTGTCTAGAAAGTCTGAGTTATTCCACTCAGCACATGAACAAGACAATGTAGCGCCGCGATATATCGCGTCTCTACACCACCTATCAGGACGGTTGGACTTTTAAGACAGGTAAGCTTGAAAATTAAGGTGTGGGAATTTACTCCGAAACAAGTGGCAATGAGGATTACCTACCCGCGTCAAGAGTTACTATCTTTTGACCTCTGTTTTGGCTAGGCTTATATGGCAAAGGGTTTTAAACGATTCACTTTTTACTGTTGCCAACAAACCAAGGGTATGCGACTATTAACCAATCAGCCTCAGTAATTTCACTGGGATGAATAAATTTTGATTGAATTTGTATATATTTAAAACTTACGCCTTGACAAAAAATACTAAATATGGGTTGAATTTTTCAGGCATTCGATTTGGGTTTTTCGACTATTGATGAGCGATCGCTAGTTATCAAAGTGCAGTAACAATCATAGGGGACTGGGGACTAGGAAAAAATTCTTCCCAATGCCCAAGGGACGCCAGTCGCCTACTGTCGCGGTCGAAGAAGGGCGCTGGCGCAACAATTAAGAGTTGTTCAATCCCCAGGCTTCTGTTGAACTTTAGCTTCTGATTTCTCAGATTCAGGTTTGGCATATTTGCCTGGATACTTCTTGTGAAAATACTCCTCTAGAACTTGTAAAACCATTGGACCGCAAAGAGTACCGCCGTGTTCGCCGGAGTTTTCACCAAAGGCTACAACTACAATTTCCGGTTTATCTGCAGGGGCGTAACCACCAAACCAAGTGTGATTTGGACGACCAACACCTGCTTCAGCGGTGCCACTTTTCCCTGCAGATGGGGGTATAGTTGCTACGTCTAAACGCTTACCAGTACCTTCACTTATTACCTTCCGCAGTCCATCGCGGAGAACTTTGATAGTTGTCGGTTTCATATTTAAAGATTCCCGCCAGTTTTTTGCTTGTTCATTGTCTTTAAGCAAATGCGGTTTAACTCGATATCCACCATTCGCAGGCACAGAAAACATAATCGCTGATTGCAGTGGTGTTACTTGCAAAGCACCTTGACCAATGGACATATTTATGGTATCACCTACAGTCCAAGGCATTTTAAAGACTTTCTGCTTCCATGTTTCATCTGGAACTAAGCCTCTTGATTCTTCGTTGGCAAATTCAATGCCGGTTTTTTTGCCAAACCCGTATTTGCGACTCCATTCAATTAAGGTTGGACCACCGACTTTTCTGCCAACTTGATAAAAGAATGTATCACTACTCATAGCGATCGCTCTCGGAAATCCCAACGGACCAAACCCGGCGTGGTTCCACTCACCAAAAGTTACCCCACCAACAGTCAAAGACCCAAATGTTTGCAGCACAGTATCAGGAGTAAATTTACCCGATTCCAACCCAGCAGTTGTGGTGATAATTTTATACGTACTGGCGGGGGGGAAAGCACTGAGGGCGCGATTCACCAAAGGATGGTCTTTACCTTGTACGCTTTCCCAATCTTTCTGAGAAAGCTTTTGCTTGGAAAACAAATTTGGGTCAAAGGTGGGGCGAGACACCATTGCTAAAACAGCACCGTTTTTCGGGTCAAGTGCGACAATCGCACCTCTGGTATTGCCCAAAGCTTTTTCTGCTGCTTTTTGCACATTCAAATCTATGGTCAAGTGCAAATCGTTACCAGGTTTTGCCTGTTTCTCACCTAAAACCCGCAACGGGCGACCGCGACCATCCACTTCTACTTGCTGACCGCCCCATTCTCCTCGCAATGTTTGCTCATAGGCCTTTTCGACCCCCATCTGACCGATGACATCTCCAAGGCGATAGCCTTCCTTCTTCCTATTTGTTAACTGTTCGGCAGTTAGTTCTCGTGTATACCCTAGAATATGGGCTAACTGGTTGCCATGCGGGTAATAGCGAACGGCTTCCGTATGAATTTCCAGGTTTTGGAGTTCGCTTTCATACTCCTTCAACGCCGTGATTTGAGCTTCATTCAAATCGCGGGCAATTCGCACCAGTGACGAAGAGTTCGCACCCGCCTGTTTTAGTTTGTCTTGCATCTCCTGTTGGGGAATGTGGAGAATTTGCTCTAGACGCGGACCAACAACCGACCACGAACTTTTAGTGTGAGCCATAGGCCACAAATATACAGAACGCGGATAGCGAGTACTGGCTAAAAGCTTGCCGTTGCGGTCAAAAATATTACCCCGCTCCGGTTGTTTGGGTATGATCCGAATTCGGTTTGACTCGGCTCGCTTGCGGAATTTTGGTCCTTGGGCAACTTGTAAATATGCCAAACGGGCGTCAATACCAGCCGCCATCACAAGGGTAAATATGATAAAAAATATAGACTGGAAACCACGTCCTACTGTACGGGTATCCTTTTTCTTCCCCAAGGGTGATTGTAATAAAGACATAAGACAAATAGTGATTCAGAGATTAGCATTATCTGTATACAATGCGAGCTATACTACCACCCGGTATTTAGCGTCTAAATGGGGACCCAAGAGGAGGGGGGGAGGGGGAGAGGGGGGGATAAGGAGAATTAAAAATTCAAAATTAATTTTTGAATTTTTAATTGTGCAGTCTCCCCCTCCCCGTGTCTCCCACTCCCCCACTTCTCTTATCCAATCCCGATTAAATTGTTTTTGGCGGATACAATAAACCAAAGTGTAATATGTGGTCTGCTTTATAGACTACACAAGTTAACAAAAACGCGTAAATACACCTATTTTATTCAAGATTATGGCTCAAACTGTGTCGCAGAATCAGGGGGGGATGACGGCTTTTGAGTCGCTAGATGTTGAACTGCATAACGTTTTCAAGTTTTTCAATCAAGAGGCAGCAGTACATGGCATAGATTTGGATGTCAGACAAGGAGAATTTTTTAGTATCCTCGGTCCTTCGGGTTGTGGCAAGACGACTACACTACGTTTAATTGCGGGATTTGAGGTGGCTGACGGTGGTAAAGTTTTGATTCAGGGTCAGTCTATGAATAATGTCCCTCCTTACCGCCGACCGGTCAATACTGTATTTCAAAGTTATGCTCTGTTTAACCACCTGAATGTGTGGGATAACATTGCTTTCGGACTGCGGTTAAAAAAATTCCGCAAATCCGAAATTGAAAGCAGAGTCAAAGATGCTTTAAAGTTGGTAAAAATGGAAGGTTTGCGATCGCGCTTTCCCAATCAACTTTCTGGCGGTCAGCAGCAAAGGGTAGCATTAGCACGGGCATTAGTCAATCGTCCTGCGGTTATACTTTTAGATGAACCTTTGGGGGCGTTAGATTTCAAACTGCGTAAGGAAATGCAGGTCGAGTTATCTAATTTACACAAAGACTTGGGATTGACCTTTGTCATGGTAACGCACGACCAAGAAGAAGCGTTGTGTTTAAGCGATCGCATTGCCGTGATGAATCAAGGCAAAATAGAGCAAATTGGTACTCCCAGCGAAATTTACGAACAGCCCCAAACACCGTTTGTAGCTGATTTTATTGGCGATACCAATTTATTTAGCGGTGAAATTGTCGCAGTAGATGCTTCCAGGATAAAAATTCTCACAAAAACCGGACTTTCAATAGTTGTTAACCGCTTAAAAGATACCCCAACAGGATTATCGCAAAAGGTGGTGGTAAGCATACGTCCAGAAAAAATTCAGTTGTCACTTTATCAACCTAATTTACCGACAAACTGCTTTGAAGGACGGCTGATTAACGTCATGTATTTGGGGACACACGTTAATTATGTTGTGGAATTAACCAACGGCATTAGCATCACCGTTATGCAGCCTAACACCTTTGGTAGTTTACCAGACCGTAACACGCCCATTTATGCTTGGTGGGGAGAAACTGATTGTTTGGCTTTATCAAGTTATGAGTTATGAGTTATGAGTTATGAGTTGAAGAGAGTTATGAATTCGCGCATTCAAAACTCACGCATTCAAAACTTAAAATTTAAAACTCCTAACTCCTAACTCCTAACTCCTAACTCCTAACTCCTAACTCCGCGCCTGGGCGGCTCATGATTAAAAGAAGACAATTTTTAAAAGGGGTTGCAACGCTTTCTAGCTTGTCTTTAGCTGGTTGTGGCTGGAGACTTGCTGACGTGCGAGCAAATTCTACCATCAAAGGTTCTCGCGACCAATTGGATATTTATACTTGGACGCAATATACAGATCGGGAATTATTGCAAACTTTTACCACTCAAACTGGTATAAAAGTGCTTGCAGATGTATATGATTCCAACGATGTGATGTTAGCTAAACTGCAAGCTGGGGGTGGCGGTACTTACAGCGCGATTTATCCATCCGATTATATGGTAAAAAAGATGGTGGAATTGGGTTTGTTAACAGAATTAAAGCGCGATCGCCTAATTGGTTTAGAGAATTTATTTCCACGCTTTCAAAGTCCTACATACGACCCCAACAACCGTTACAGTATTCCCTTTAGCTGGGGGACAACTGGTTTAGTTTATAATTCTGAAATATTGAAAACACCACCGGAAGATTGGGAATATCTTTGGCAAAACCAAGAACAACTCAAAAAGCGGATGACATTAATAAATGATGTCCGTGAAGTTATGGGTGCTGTGTTGCGAATGCTGGGTTATTCTTACAACTCGCAAAATGAAAATGAAATTAAACAAGCTTATGAGAAATTAAAGGCACTTAAACCCGCGATCGCGGCTTTTGATACTGATGCGTGGCGCAATCAAATTTTGGCAGGAGATTTAATATTAGCAATGTGTTACTCAGCAGATGCTGTGAAAATCACAAAAGAAAATCCCAAACTGAAATATGTAATTCCCCGCAGTGGTTCTTCTTTGTGGACAGACACAATTGTAATTCCCAAAACAGCGCCAAATCTCGATGGATCGTATGCTTGGATTAACTTTATGCTGCAACCAGAAGTAGCAGCGCAAATTAGCGATCGCCTAAGCATTGCTACTCCCAATCGCGCCGGATTTGAGCAATTACCAAAAAAAATACACGATAACACCAATTTGTTTCCCCCAGAATCGCTTTTAGAAAAGTGCGAACGCATTACCCCTCTGGGGAAATTTGAAGAAGTTTACGAACGCTACTGGACAGAATTAACCAGCAGCTAAAATGACAATAGTTAGGAGGCGCCCAGCCGCCCAGTTATGAGTTATGAGTTATGAGTTATGAGTTATAAAAAAAGATATAATAATTTATTCATTCCTCATTCCTAACTCCTAACTCCTCATTCCTAACTCCTAACTCCTAACTCCTAACTCCTAACTCCTAACTCTTACCTAATTCAGGCTTGTGTCTACTCGAATTTCCGGCAATCAACTAAATTCCTCAGGCAATATTGCCGAAGTGCCAAAATTGCATCGTCCGCAGTTAAACTGGCTGCGACCCTTGGTATTACTTGCACCAGCTGGCATTTGGTTGCTATTTTTGCTAGTGCTGCCAACGCTGATAATTTTTGAGTTAAGCTTGGTTCCAAACATTCGACCGGGGGATTTGGTATATCCCAGTGGATTCCAGAACTATATTCGGATACTTGACCCACTTTTCCTGCAAGTAATTAAGCGATCGCTCTTTTTTGCAGGTGGTACTACAATAATTTGTTTAATTTTGGGCTTACCCGTCGCCTATTGGATTGCTCAAATAGCACCCAAGCGCTGGCGAAATTTGCTTTTATTAGGCTTTGTATTGCCTTTGTGGACTTCTTCCTTACTCCGTTCCTATGCTTGGGTTAGCATTCTCCGTCCAACTGGTTTACTTAACAGTTTGCTAACTAATTTAGGTTTGCCGACTTTAGATTTACTCAACGAAAGTCCTGCTGTATTAATTGGTATGAGCTACAGCTTTTTACCATACATGGTTTTGATTTTATATGCCTCTCTAGAAAAATTAGATAAACGTTTGTTAGAAGCAGCCGCTGACTTGGGTGCAAATCCCGTACAAGCTTTTTGGCAAGTGACAGTACCTCAAATTTTGCCAGGAATTGCTGCTGGTTCAATGCTTGTATTCATCACAGGATTGGGTGATTTTGTAGATCCAGAATTACTCGGTGGTGCTTCCAGCATGACTGTAGCGCGGTTAATTTTTAACCAGTTCCTTGGAACAACACAAAATTGGGGATTTGGTTCAGCTTTGAGTATGACAATGATTTTGGTAGTTAGTATTGCGATCGCGCTTTTAATTAAGTTCGGCGATGCTACGCCCAAACGATAAACAATTCAAAATTTCAAATAAAAAATTTTAGATTGACTTATTTACTCGTTTACTCATTCCCAGGTTCTACGTGAGTTCGATGTATTTGTTGCAACCTCTCTCCAAACCTCTCCCCGCGTCGGGGAGAGGCTTACAAACCTAATTTTCCTTATAATAATTTTCTGCTCAAAACTAGGTCTTGGTGTCCCTCTGGGCGTCTCTTGAGGGGCTACGGTTTCGCGAATACCCTGGATTGCTTCTACAGCCAGGTTCATCGCTGCATCGCCTGACTCTACTGTTTGGTTGGCTTTTTGCACTGCGATTTGCACTAACTCGGCGTTAGCAGCCACAGCTTGGGTAGAATCCACCATTTGTTGAATCTCGCCTAAAGCTTCGGAAATTTCTTTGGACTGTTGTCGTGCCAAATTTGTCAATCCTCCCAAAGCAGCATTGCTATCGTTGGAAGTTTCTGCGACTTGTTGGGCTGCTGCTTGTACCTGAATTACAATTTGCCGTAACGCTTGCAGTGTATTCTTATACGCATCGGCGATTGTATCTAGCTCGTCTTCGGTAATCGGCGCACGTACAGTCAAGTCACCGTTAAGAGCCGGTCTGACTGCTCCCAAAAGCTTCATGGCTCCTTTTTGCAGTACTTCTTTGGCGGCTTTTTCCCGTGTTGCAGCTTCTGCTAGTTTTGCTGACTGCGATTGTAGTTGTTGCAGATACTCGGCTTTTTGTAAAGCGACGCCAAACTGATCGGCAATTTGTTTAACTAAGGCAATTTCCATCTCTTGCCACTCTCGCGGGGCGCTGCACTGGTGGATGCACAATAAGCCCTACAGTTCATTGCCTTTAATCAAGGGCACAATCAAATTAGCTTTGATTTGGAATTTGGAAAGAATATCAATGTGACATTCGCTGAGATTGGCATTCTAGATGTCGCAAACAGCCTGAATTCGACCCTCCCGATAGCCAGCAGCATACTGGTTCCCAAAGCAGTGGTCGTGAACTTTGGCATTCAGAGCTGAAATATATCCTGCAACTACGTCTTCGGCAACAAATTCGCCGTCGTCGTAGCCAGATTCGCTTAAGAAACGAAATACCCCGACGCGATCGCTATTTAACACGCGACGAACTTCGGATGCTGTTGAGCGAAAGAGTGTATCTAAAACCGCAGATTACCGGATACGTACGACAATTTTTGATACAAATTGTGTCCGTTCTGCGGATTGTTGAATTTCTTTGGACTGTGCTTGCAATTGTTGCAGATATTCAGCTTGTTGTAGTGCTACGCCTAACTGGTCGCCAAGACGTGCTAACAAGGTGACTTCTGCTTCTTCCCATCCCCTCTTGGGGGGCACAGAGACTCTGATATATTGCAACGTTTTCACGCGAATTGGTATTAGGAGGTAGGCGATCGCACTAGCCCTGTCATTACTTGACACAGGAATTACGCAGTTTGAAATCGGCTTTTGGTGGGCGATACTCTGAAGTTCTTTAGAGGTGAAAAAAGGCGAATTTTCCGGGTTAACTGTGATTTTTGTGACTTGCGGCAGCCGATCTGAGATTACCTTGATGTTCTGCTAAAAGCCTCGCGCCTGCTTCTTTGTCTAAACCTGTCCAGTGCATCAATAGTGCCAATTTTACCCATTTACCGCTACGTTCTAGTAAGAAACCAGCGGCTTCACGACTTAAACCTGTGAGGTCTTGCAAAATTCGCAAAGCGCGATCGCGTAATTTTTGGTTTGTGACGGCGACATCGACCATGCGATTGCCGTAAACTTTGCCGAGTTTGACCATCACTCCAGTAGACAATATATTTAAAGCTAGTTTTGTTGCCGTACCAGCTTTTAGACGAGTTGAACCAGCTAGCACTTCCGGTCCTGTTAACAGGCGAATGTCAATGTCAACATCAATACTAAATTGCTCCGTAGTAACACAGGCGATAAAAACGGCGATCGCTCCCCGTTGACGAGCTGCTTGTAAAGCTCCGTGAACATACGGTGTTGTACCGCCAGCGGTAATGCCGACTACTACGTCTAATTGGGTAATTTGCCGTTGGGCGATCGCTGCTTCTCCATCTTCGGCGCGGTCTTCTAAATCTTCGGAACTGCGTAATAATGCGCCGGCACCACCAGCAATTATTCCCTGCACTAACTCTGGGGGCGTACAAAAAGTAGGCGGACATTCTGCGGCGTCTAACACCCCCAATCTCCCACTTGTCCCGGCACCGATGTAAAATAGGCGTCCTCCTTGGCGCAGGCGGTCTGCGGTGAGGTCAATCGCCTGCGCTAGGGGAACTTTAGCCGCAGCAACCGCTTCAACCGCTTTTTGGTCTTCGCTATTAAATAGCTCTACAAATTCTAGAGAACTGAGTTGGTCTAAATTAATACTATTGGGATTAACTTGCTCAGTTAAGAGATGCCCGCGTTCCTGCAAATTTGTCATTTGTTCTGTGTCCTTTGTCATTTGTCTATGAGTCACCCGATGCAAAAATTTTGGATGAAAGGATTTTGGATTGTCTCTAACAGGATTTTTTGCCGAGTTTACACGATAAGCTTGTACTAAAAAATACAAGTTAAAATCTCAAATCTCAAATTGCTCGGTCAGTCGTCAGTCGTCAGTTGTATTATTCGTTGCCATTGACCACTGACAAATGACCAATGACAAATGACTAATAACTAATTAAATTAATCCTTCGAGTTTTCGGCGGATGCTATCTAGTTCAGAATCAGACAATTCTGGTGGTTGTGACGTTTGGTCGCGGCGATCGCTATCTTCTTGCGCCTTTTCTGAGGTGTTTGCTTGCCAGTCGGTTTTTTCGACGTTGGCTTCTGGGGGTATGAGGACACCAACGCCATCCGGGACGATTTCCCAGTCATAACCAGCACTTTGACAAAATTCCTTGACTTCTTCAGCGTCGATCGCTTCTACTGCCGGTGTGAGGAAATCTTGGGCTTCTAGCATCAAAGCATAGCGCGTCGCGTCGTCTTCTGACTCGAACATTAGTACTTTATCGCGATCGCCTACCTTTTGCGTGTAAATTCCCTCATTATCTTTGCCGGCATTAAAAAGTAACACAAAAACACGCATGGGTGTAATCATCTGTCCTTTTTTTTATTGGATCTATCCATATTAAAGTTTTAGGTTGTGCCCAAGGAAAGTCTAGGCAATAAATCTCACTTTCTTAATATTTTCTTGACCACGCCAATATCATCAGCTATCAAACGATTAGGCATGATTCCACCTCAATGCTAGTTTATGCTTTGTCTTCTACCTCCGGTATGACTCATTGAGTTGACGTATCCTGGAAAAGGCATAGCCAACATTGTGCCAGTTAGTTTTTGCATTGTGCCAGCACTCATCAGGCAAGTAAGCAGCGAAACCAACCAAATGACTATCTCTCCACATCCAGATAATCAATCTAATTCCCTCACTAAAACTAAAAAGCGTCGTCTGTGGTTGCTGGTGTTGACTCGCGGTGGCATTGCTTTAGGCGGACTTTTAGCTATCGGTCTTTTGGGCGGTACTGTTCGGTTATGGAGTTTTGTCCAAAAAGAATTAACGCCGCTGGCAGAAAAAAATCTTACCACTACGCTTAACCGTCCGGTCACCCTGGGAACGGTTAAAGAATTTTCGCTGACAAAAGTCAAATTTGCGGCTTCAGCTATCCCGCCAACACCCACAGATCCGGATCGGGTGACAGTTGATGGTGTGGAAGTTGGGTTTGACCCTTTGCAATTATTGTTTAATCGTAGATTAAAGTTGGATGTGACTTTAGTCAATCCAAATCTTTACGTTGAACAGGATGGAGAAGGACGCTGGGTTACTACTACTATCGCGCCTGCTGGTAAAGGCGGACCAATTAAAACCGATTTAGATAAAATTCGGTTTCGCAATGGCAATTTGGTTTTAGTGCCATTTCGGGGAATGGGACAGGGGGAGAGGGGGACAGGGGGAGAGGGGGAGAGGGGACAAGGGGGACAAGGGGGACAAGGGGGACAAGGGGGACAAGGGGGACAAGGGGGACAAGGGGGACAAGGGGGACAAGGGGGACAAGGAAGAATTTCTCCCACTCCCCCCCTCCCCCCCTCCCCCCCTCCCCCACTCCCCCACTCCCCCACTCCCCCACTCCCCCCCTCCCCCACTCCCCCCCTCCCGCCAGCACTCAAGAATCAGCCTTCTGTTGTAATGTTTTCGCTGGTAAATGGATCTGCCCAATTGTTGGAAAAAGGTCAACTGGTTCGGTTTGAGGCGGGGGGAAAACCAGGTAATGGTGGCGATATTTTTATTCGGGGAGATGTACGCCCAAAGACGGAAGCGGCTGATTTACAAATTCAAGCGCAAGATTTGCTGGCTTCTGATGTGGCTCGCGTTGTAAAATTACCGATAGATTTACGGGCGGGTCGAGTTAAGGGTAATGTGAATGTCCAACTTATACCCCAACAAAAGCAGCCTTTTTTATACGGTCATGTTGATTTGCAAGGGGTTCACGTTCAAGTTCCCCGAATGCCACAAGCTTTTATTAATTCCCAAGGGACGGTAAGTTTCCAGAAATCGGAAGTGAGGTTGGAAAATGTTGCTAGTAACTATGGCAAAATCCCTCTGCTGGCTAAGGGTACTATTGACAGGGATGCTGGCTATAAGTTGGTAGGAAAGGTACAAAATGTAAGTGTGGCGACTGCTTTGGATACTCTCAAGGTAAAATTGCCTTTGCCTGCTACTGGACAAGTCAAAGCTGATTTGCAACTGATGGGTTCGGCTACGAAACCGATTCTTTCAGGGACGGTTGCGACTATCAAGTCTGCCACAATCGATAAAGTTGATTTTGATAGCGTTCAAAGTAAATTTGAATTTTCTCCAACTGCTGAGGTAATTAATTTAAAAGATATTCAAGGGAAAGCCAAAGTCGGCGGTGAAGTCACTGGCGCGGGTACGATTCTAGTCGGTAAAAATCCCCAGATAAATTTTAATTTTAAGGCAAAAAATGTTCCTGGGGATGCGATCGCTTCTATTTACAATTCCACTTTGACGGGGTTTAAAATCGGCACTGTCTTCGGTACCGCCCAATTAACTGGCATTCCTAGCGATGTCCAAACTGCAGTTAAATGGCAAGCCCCCCAAGCAACTTATCCCGGTACTGGTGAAACTATCGTTAATAGCCGCACTGTTTCTTTCCGCAATGTGGCTTTTAATGTCGCTGGCGGTACGGTACAGGGATATGGCACTTACGCGAATCAACGCTGGCAAGCTGTTACTCAAGCTTCTAATGTACAAGTTGAACCTTTTGTCAACAAAAATCAACTAAAAGATATCACTTTAAAAGGGGCAACATTTAACGGGCGTGTTATCGTTTCAGGCACTTCCGCGCCTTTCAAAATTGCCAAGATTGATAGCCAAGACGGACGGGTGCAAATTGGCGGTGGTTCAGTTGCTGTTTCTAATATTCAACTTCAGGAGCAAACTTTTTCTGCCCAATTGGTTGCAGAAGGCGTGCGTTTGGCACGCATCCTCAAAGAATCACCCCCAGTTTTACAGAATCCTGTGGCGGGTAAGTTCCAAATCGCAGGCGATCGAGAGAATTTCAGCGTCAAAACCATGCAGGGTGTTGGCGATGCACGGCTTAATGTTGGTGGCGGGACTGTCACAGTTTCAAATATTCAATTGGCGAATGGCGTGTATCAAGCGCAACTTCGGACAAATAATGTCCCCGTGCAAGAAGTGGCAGAAGTTCCCAAGCAATTTCGGGGAGCAGTAACTAGTCAGTTCGACGTTGCCGGAACTGTTGATTCTTTCCAATTGCCTGATATTCAAGCTACAGGTCAGGGAATAATTAACGTTGCAGGCGGCACTATTAACGCCACGAATGTGCAGATGACGAACGGTCTTTATTGGGCACAACTTCAAACTAATCATGTACAATTGCAGCAATTAACACAGGTTATGCCGCAATTTTACGGTGGATTAACCGGTCAGTTCAAGGTTGCGGGAAGCGTTGTACCTTCTCAACCGAGAGTCACCCAAGCTAGCGGTCAGGGACGGGTAAATCTTGCCAGTGGTGGGACAGTTACAGCTTCAAATATTCAAGTGGCTGATGGTCGCTATCAAGCTGCGGTGGATGTGACTGGCTTGCAATTAAACCGCTTCAATCAGGAATTGCGGGGTCAGCTTGGCGGTAAACTGCAAGTAGTTGGGGCGGTGGGTTCTGCCAAATTATCTGATGTCCGGGCTATTGGTCAGGTGCAGTTTTCTCAAGGTATCGCAGTTGTTCGACAACCACTAACAGCAGCGATCGCTTGGAATGGTGAAAAGATTACTGTTGAAAGAGCAACTGCACAAGATTTAACTGCTAGTGGTGTAATTTCTGTCAATACAACAAAATCGAATCTACCGGAAATTACTGATTTAAATCTCAACGCCCAAGCAAAAAATTACATCCTGCAAGAATTGCCCCTCAAGCTTCCCAATGGCATAGCTTTGGCGGGGAAAGTCGATTTTGGCGGACAAATTACAGGTAAATTACCCGAACCGAATTTAATCGGGGAAATTCGATTGCGAGATTTGCAGGTAAATCAGTTTGCTTTCGATTCGGTGTTAACTGGAAACATTGAGTCGGTACGGAAACGCGGTTTCAATTTAAATGTAACGGGAAGTAAAGACCGCATTGCTTTGAACCTAGACGCCAACAATCGCCCCAACTTTTTCAATGTACGCTGGAAAGACTCAGTAGCAACAGGTCAAGCCCAAGGGGATAATTTAACGGCGAAAGTAGATAACTTTCCCTTAAAGATATTGAATCTGAAAACACCGGCTAACACCCTTATAGGTACTGGTGCGGTTAATGGGTTGTTGACAGGGAATTTTGAGATTAATCAGAAGACATTTGCGACAGTTGGGGAAATAGCGATCGCCCAACCGGAAATTGGTAAGATAAAAGGCGATCGCTTAGATGCTCAGTTTAGCTACAACAATGATGGGATAGCGATCGCTACTAGCAATTTTGTTAAGGGTAATAGCAACTACAAAATTAGTAACGCTAAATTTAGCCAAACTGCCAAAGGTCCCCAAATTCAAGGCAAACTGAACGTCAGCCAAGGTGAAATTCAAGATGTTCTAACTACACTACAGTTATTTGAATTACAAGATTTTCAACGGGGTATGGCAACCCCAGCTTACGGCAGGGCAGCCGATTTGACCACTCAGCCGGTGGGATTACCAAATCAGCCATTATTTACCCAACTCCAGCGCTTTTATGAAATTGATGCACTGACAGCAAAACAAGAACAACAGCGCATCGATTCCTCTCCTGTACCGGATTTGGCAGATTTAAAAGGCACTTTCAACGGCGAAGTTACATTAGATACTGCCACATCCAACGGACTGGCAGTAGACTTTGATTTAAACGGTCAAAACTTTGTTTGGGGCCGACAGAAAGAACCGGATCGTTTTTATCATGCCGATCGCATAATAGCCAAAGGAAGCTTAGAAAACGGTGTTTTGAGGTTTTTACCTTTACGAATTGAATCTAAAAATAGGCTGATATCTTTAACAGGAAACCTTGGCGGGAACGAACAATCTGGACAATTGCGGGTGAATAATTTCCCAGTACAATTGTTGAGTAATTTTGTGAAATTGCCAGTTGGTTTAACAGGTAATCTTAACGCCATAGCAGCTTTAGCAGGAAGTATTGACAATCCCCAAGCCAAAGGCGAATTAGAAGTTAAAGATGGAACTCTCAATCAGAAAGGAGTAGACTCAGCCACAGCCAGTTTCAGCTATGCCAATGGACGCTTGAACTTTGGCAGTAAAGTCATGGTTACAGGACTGCAACCTGTTGACATTAATGGCAGTATTCCTTACCAATTGCCTTTTGCTTCTGTCGCACCAAATAGTAATGAAATTACTTTAGATTTAAAGGTAGAAAATGAGGGATTGGCACTATTAAACTTATTTACCAACCAAGTAGCCTTTGAGAAAGGTGAGGGACAAATAGACCTCAAAGTGCGCGGGACAAGACAGCAGCCAATAGTAAATGGAATTGCAAATCTCAACAATGCCATTTTTTCAGCCCAAGCTTTACCAGGAAAGTTAACAGAAGTTACGGGAAAAGCGCAATTTAATTTTGACCGCCTTGTAGTAGAAAATCTTCAAGGTAAATTTAGCCGGGGGAAAGTAGAAGCTTCTGGAGAAATTCCCATTTCCAACAACTCGCAAGCGACAATACAAAATCCCCTCACAGTTAACCTTGATAAGTTGGCGTTGAATTTTAAAGGACTTTATCAAGGTGGTGCTAGCGGTAATTTGCAGATTACAGGTTCTCTTCTTACTCCTGTAATTGGCGGTCAAGTGCAGTTAGCTAATGGTAGGGTATTGTTGGCAGAATCTACTAACAACAATGAGCCTGGAAGTAGCAATTTTGGAGTGGAAAACTTAAAAGCGAACAAACAGGATAATTCAGAAGTTGGCAATAATGCAGCGACGCGGTTTAATAATCTACAGTTAGAATTAGGTAAAAACGTAGAAATTAGCCGTCCGCCAATTCTGAGTTTTCAAGCTACTGGTAAACTCAATGTTAATGGTTCATTCAGCGAACCAATACCCGATGGCACTATCCGGTTAAAGCAAGGTGGAGTGAATTTATTTACTACTCAATTTAACTTGGCTCGTGGCTACAAACATAAGGCAACTTTTAGAGCAAGTCAACCTCGCGACCCCGACTTAGATATTAAGTTATTTGCCAAAGTACTCGATGTAATTCAGAGTAATGACTTCAAGTCAAATACCGCAGGGTTAGCAGCCTTAGAAAGTGTTCGTGTCGAAGCATTTGTACAAGGTCTAGCCAGTCAACTAGACCAAAATCTCCAACTGACAAGCACTCCAACCCGTAGCGAAACAGAAATTGTGGCATTGTTGGGAGGTGGATTTGGGGATACTCAGGGACGTGGTGATAGCACCTTGGGTTTGATTAATATAGCTGGTTCGGCAGTTTTCAATAATTTTCAAGGCGCTTTTAATCAGATTGGTACGGCATTTGGTTTAAGCGAACTGCGTTTATTCCCAACAATTATTTCGGAAGATCCAGAAGCTGGAAGAAGTAATTCTAGTTTGGAATTAGCGGCGGAAGCTGGGATTGATATTTCTTCCAGATTTTCCGTTTCTAGTATCAAGATTTTGACAGCAAATGACCCGATTCAATGGGGTATTAATTACCGGATAAATAATAATTTACGTTTGCGGGGTTCTACGAATTTATTTAATGATAGTCGTGCTGTAATTGAGTTTGAAAGAAGATTTTAGAAAGTTAGGAGTTAGGAATTAGGAGTTAGGAGTTATACCATTTCACGTTAATTACGATACATATAGCAGTCCTTAGAAACCCGGTTTCTGGACACCGTGATTTTTTACAACTCAAGATTGCTATATAGCGCCTCAAAGGTTGAGTCCAATACACTCAATATTTTCTTGTGGGACAGGCGTCTCGCCTGTCCAATATATGCAACTTTTATGTATAACGAGAGAATGAGAAATAAAGTTTTTAGTTGCGCTTTAGCGCTAAAGCGCAACTACGAGTCTAATTTATAAGTCAATACGGTTCAGATAAGACCAAAACCTTTATTTACACAACAATGTAGAGACGCGAAATTTCGCGTCTCTACTCCAAATCTCACCAAAAATCCTTAACTGAACCGTATTGATTTATAAGTATTTTTCCGAATTCGGTATTAGTTAAAACTCTCAAAGAGATGTGTCTAAAAAACGTTCATACCCTTCTTTTAACTTCCTCTTTCCATCATCTTCGATAATGCTACCGTGAGCCATGATGACTCTATTAAAATCCCAATGCAGTATTTTTTGAACTGATTTTTTTACATTTTCTTTCTCTTTTATCGCCAATTTTTCTAAAGGTGATGGACTTAGTTTTCCGTATATGCCAAGTAACTTCGCTGCTAACTGGGTTTTAAAAGAAAACTGTTCATCAAAATGAAAGGCTGTATCTGTTAATATCAATGTGCGACTTGTTCGATGCAAGAAGACAAATTCATTAAGTATTGATGGTCCACTTAAGTCAAGAACTTTAAATCCATCAAATAATAAATAATCAACTTGATTTAGAATGCTACCCTCATCATTGGTTATCACTTTATCGGCAGAGATGTTGGGTATTTTTGAGTCGAAATTTGGTGCAACCCAAAGTTGTGCTTTTGGGTAAATGGCTTGAAAGTTGGATACAAAAAGATGGTGGTAAAGATTTGGGGCAATGATATAAGCAACATTGCCAATTTCGTTTAGCTGAATAATAGTAGTTTTGTCAGCTTGAATTGGGGAAATAACAATTAGTTCGTTGGTTGTTAGGCGAATAACTGTCATTCGCGTACCAACTTCCAGTCCCCAATATTTTAATGGTTGTTCTGCAACCCAAATGTTGTTGTCAATTTCTTTGAGCATGGTTTTAATACCCGACGACTGAAGTCGCGGAGTTTACGGGCACACGAAGGCGCGTCCGCAGTCAGGCGGACTTAATAAAAGCATTGGGCGGATTTAATAAAAGCATTGCGATCGCATCTCTATTGCCTTTCTTATTTCACATCATAAACCTAACTGAACAGCTAACGTTTGCGAAGAACCGCACCCCAGAGGAGCAAGCTTTACACAAGCTTTTAGTGATGCTGATTGAAGTGTATGAGGCAGAGAATTATCCAATGGATGAATCGGCACCTCATGAGATTCTCCAACATATTATGGAAGCTAGTGGTACCCGTCAAGCTGATTTGGTGGGCATCATTGGTTCGAGCGGTGTTGTATCTGAAGTTGTGAATGGTAAGCGGTCTATTAGCAAGGCACAAGCTAAGGCACTGGGTGATTACTTCGAGGTGTCGCCCAGTCTCTTTATTTAATACGATTTATCCAAATGTTTGCGCTTTAAGATCCCCCCTACCCCCCTTAAAAAAGGGGGGTACTGCGATTTTGATATGATGGCTAATTGCTCTTAAACTATTAGCTATTAGCTATTAGCTATTAGCTATTAGCTATTAGCATTATTTATTTAATTTGTCAATGAATCTCCAGCAGGATTATTAAGTAATAATCGCACAATTGAAAGTGCCAAAATTATCAAAAATAGCACTAATCCAATTGTGCAAGCATAGCTAATTTCCAAATTATTAAATGCTTGCTCGTACAAATAATAAACGATTGTTTTCGAGCTATTTCGCGGTCCACCTTGAGTCATAATAAAGACTTCTTCAAAGACTTTTGTGGCAGAAATTGCCGAAATAACTGCTACCAAAGCAAGATAAGGTTTCATCAAAGGTACGGTGATATCCCAGTGTTTGCGAATACCATCTGAACCATCTATTGCGGCGGCTTCATAAACATCAGCAGGAATTGATTGCAAACCTGCTAAATAAATTACCATGTAGTAACCCAATCCTTTCCATACGGTGACAGCCATCACACTAAAAAGCGCAAATTTGGGGCTAGTTAACCAGGGAATTCCTTCGGGAAAAATGCCTTTGAGGAACTGATTTAGCAAGCCATTTTCCGCATACAACCATTTCCAGGCGATACCGGCAACTACCATTGAAATTACTACAGGCGTATAATATGCGGCTCGAAACCAATTCATGCCGCGCAATTTTTGATTTACTAAAATAGCGATCGCTAACGGACAAATTACCAAAATCGGCACTACACCCACAAGATACAGCAGGGTGTTTCCCAAAGTCTTCCAAAAAACAGGGTCGCCGGACAAACGCTGGAAGTTAGCAAAACCCACCCATTGCGGTGGCTGGGTAAGGTCGTATTCGTAGCGGGTAAAGCTGAGGTAAAACGCTTGCAGTGCGGGATAAAAAACAGTTAACCCCAAGATAATCAGGGCTGGTAGCAAAAATAAATAAGGAGTTAGGCGCTGTTTGATAAAAATCCAATTTTTAGGCGTCAATCTATTCATAGGTACATCTTTTTTTCGTGCTATTGGCGGATGGATTTCCCTCCCTTGATGACTGCAAGATGGGAAAGCAAACTCATATTACACGAACTATTGGGGATGATTCATGATCGTTAACCTACATGAAAAGGGTTGGGAAGTAATTTATCATCGCGCTCATGCTTTGCTGGCGGCTCAAATTGCGGGACATTGGCATCAAAAAAACCGCCCGCTGCGTTGGCTGGAAACAATTGCAGCAATTTCCCATCACGATGATTTAGAAAAGGAATGGGAAGGCGATCACCTTACAGAAGCTGGCGCACCCCGAGATTTTACTCTAGGGAACGAAATAGATATACCAAAAGCGCGGAACCATACCGAGAATGCCCGATATCGCGGACGGTGGGTAGCAATGTTAACTTCAATGCACGCTAGCTTTTTGAGTGAGGGTAAGCGCGGTGAATCACCCGAATTGGATAAATTTTTAGATGAGCAATTACAGCATCAAGAACAATGGCGTCAGGAATTAAAGATTACAAAAGACGATGCAGCAGAAGCTTATGAATTTTTTCAATGGTGCGATCGCCTGTCGCTTATCCTCTGTAAACATGAGATACCTGTGGGTGAACGTGCTTTAGAAATTGCTACCCTTCCAGATAGCAAGCGTTACGACATAATTGAGGCTGGCGAGGGCAATGTAACTGTTAAACCTTATCCTTTCCAAGAGGAAAAGTTTACTGTCTGTGTGGAAGCTTGCTATTTAGAACAGTTGAAGTTTGATAGTAATGATGAGCTTACAGAAGCATTGAAAACTGCACCGATAAAAACTTTAGAGTGGACTTTTGTTAAGTAGGTTTGCGGTGAAATAATTAAACAATGTTCCATGGCAATCCTATATCCCAAGTGAAAATTCACAGCATATAGAAACCCGGTAACTCCTGCGAAACCGGGTTTCGCTCATTTCCACGCAAGAGCTGCGGGCACTGCTATAGTTGCTCATTGATGATTGATTAGCAAAAATCTTAATTATTATTCGGAACTTGTTGTAAAACTTGCCTACGACTAAAATCGCGGCTACATGAACAAAGCCTGCCAACGCAAAGGCTTAGAAAATTTTGAGCTTTCGTAGTTGCCTACGACTTCTAGTCGTTCGGGCTTGATTTTATACGGCAGAAATGGCACAAACTTGCAATCCTACAGGGGTGTTAATAATTACAGCTTCAACACCAAAAACAGAAGCGATCGCGTCTGGTGTGAGAACTTCTTCTGGTGTACCAACTTCCCAGAGTTGACCTTGTTTTAATAAAGCGATGCGGGAGCTATAACGCGCTGCTAAGTTTAATGAGTGTAAAACTGTGACTATGGTTAATTCTTGCTGTTGATTTAGGTCTTTAAGTAGTTCTAACAGTTGCAATTGATAATTAATATCTAAGTAGGTTGTTGGTTCATCTAATAATAAAACTTGCGGTTCTTGCGCCAGTGCTAAAGCTAAAAAAGCGCGTTGGCGTTCACCGCCAGAAAGTTGTTCTACAGGGCGATCGCTAAAATTTTCAAGCTGCGTTTTTTGAATTGCTGCTTCTACTTTCTGTCTATCTTCTGGATTTAATTCCCATTGCCACCAAGGTTGGTGTGGCGTGCGTCCTAAACTTACTAATTGCCGCACGGTTAAACCCACGGGAATTGTTTGCTGTTGCGGTAATAATGCCAGTTTTTGTGCTACTAAATTTGCGCTTTGAGTATGAATTGCTTTGCCATCAAGTAATACTGTTCCCTGCTGGGGTGAGAGAATACGACTGAGCAATTTAAGTAATGTAGATTTACCAGAACCATTAGCACCAACTAAACTTAACCATTCTCCAGTTTGTAGGGAAAGGTTAATATTTTGGACAATTGGGACTGCGGTATAACCGCCTGTAAGATTTTGCAGTTGAAGTGGCATTTTTAGAAGAAGTTGGTTGTTGGTGGTTGGTTGTTGGTGGGTAGTAAAAGTGCTTTGAAATAAAGTTCATTTCTTTAAGCTTAAACTAGTTAAAACGGATTGAAATTGTTACTCAGTCAGTTAAAACTGACTTCAGCTATTAGCGCAAAATTTATTTTAGGGCGGGCGTAGGGGTTAATTGAAAATTGTGAAAAATATGGTTTTTGGTACTTTTTCACAACCACTAACCAACAACCAACAACTAACAACTAACCACTAACTACTATCAACCAACATTTCAAAATCCAAAATCTCAAATCTCAAATCCAAAATCATCACTTCCCCATTCCCACCGAACGGCTGTAAAGTAACCAAATAAATAATGGTGAACCCAGTAAAGCAGTGACGGAACCAACTGGTAATTCTACTGTTCCCAGTCGAGAAAGTAAATCGGCAAAGGTGAGCAACCAAGCGCCTGCAAGGGCTGACAGTGGCAAAACAATGCGATGATCTGTACCGACCATCAAGCGGACGCCGTGGGGGACGATCAGACCTACAAAACCAATCAATCCGCCGATGCTGACTGCACCGGCTGCTAATAGGGTGGCGACACCACCAATCAAAATGCGTGATCGCGTTAATGAAACCCCCAGCCCCACTGCTAAATCATCTCCCAACGCCAGTACATTTACTGACCTCGCTAACAAACATCCTGCTAACAACGCTACAACTATGTAGGGTCCAGCGGTTATCACTTCTCTCCAACCCCGTGCGTTTAAACTACCAATCAGCCAACTCAGAGCAAATTGAATTTGACCATCTTCCGCAAGTAAAAGCAATGTGCTTTGCACTGCACCAAATAACGAACTAATCGCTACTCCGCCTAAAATCAATTTTTCAACAGAAATTCCCGACCCCGCACGACCAAGAAAAATTACTACTGCTGATGTCAAAATTGCGCCAATCCACGCTGCTAGGGGAATCCAAGCCTGAAATATTTGCAACACTACCATGACAATTACAACAACTCCCGCACCCGCAGAAATACCGAGAATAAATGGGTCGGCTAAACTATTGCGTAACATTCCTTGCAGTAGCGCCCCTGACATTCCCAACGCCGCACCGACGATGACAGCAGCGACAATGCGCGCAAGACGCAAATCCCAGATAATTGTCTGTTTCACCGGATCGCCTTCGCGGAGAATTGCTTGCCACAATTCCTCAAAACTCAAGGGTACTGCTCCCTGCGACAAGGAAAGCGCTAATGTCACAACCAGTGCCGCAACCAGAAACAATACAGCCCAAAAAATGCGATGTTTGGTAAAAATTGTTTGAGATAGTCTAGTCAAATACCGATAGAAGATTTTCATTAACTGGATTCATTAACTTGAGGTGGTTGACTTGCCTTGGTTGATTGAGAAGTTATGTGAAGCGGCTAGTACAAAAAAGCAGGAGGCAGAAGGTTGTAAAGTTTATAAAATATGATTTTGTCTGTTTATTTTTGCCGTGTTGCACTAGTGGTGTCAAGCTACAAGCTGTCAAACCAAAAGTATTTTACACGGGAATAAGGCATTTGTAACTCAATTTCAAGTTTCGACTCACAAATGGCAATTGCCTGCATCTTGCTTGCTAGCCCAGGCATCTTTTGCTGCTATGTCTGATTTGAATGGGGTTGCGGGTTGTTGCTGTGAAGAACCACATTAAGGCAAAATTAGGCGATCGCTTTCTGAGCAAACTGCAAACCAGTTTCACTAAGAACTTGGCATTGTTAACTGAATATCGAGATTTTTATTTATTAGCTCAAGCTAAAAATATCAAATGTATGGTGTGTTAGGCAAAAGTACGGCACCGAAATTATCATTATCAATATAGCGTCTCTCCCAAAGCGCTTCTGTTGGCGGGTGGGTAGGGAACACTGCTGTGCCCCTACGGTGGTATAGCTGTACTTTACTTAATAGACAAGGGTTATAATGGTGCCGTACTCTCGCTTTTCTTGTATACCGGAACTTGACGCACCTACGCAGATATACGCAGATTGATGTTTTATTTTGTTGATTTACAGGACTATAAGAGTGTGTCACAGGTTGCAGATCCCCCCCAACCCACGCCACATGCAAAGGCTGCCTCTTAACCCGCAAGGACGCACTGGCTCCCCTTAAAAAGGAGGGCTTAGTCTAATTCCCCCAAGTCGTCCCCCTATCTCCTCGTCTCCTTGTCCTCAATGCTCGAGCCAACCGCGATAGCCAGTAACAATGCGGCTTCCATCTTTGAGGATATGAACTTCTATTTGGTCGCTTGCCCAAGATATTTGGTCTTTAAGGGCTAAATTGAAAACATGAACTCGTTGGTTGCTAGAAGAAACTGGAGAGTTGGGAGAATTAATTGCTAGTGACTCGATAAAGGCACCGTCAATCAGGATATCAAGCTGTTCTAATAATGCTTGGGCAGCTGCGGGAGCATATTCAGATTGTAATTTTTCTAAGGTAAATCCAGTAAAAGACATTACATTTAACCCAGCTTCCTTTACCTTCTTAGCCACAGATGCTAATGCTGGCGCTTGCCAAAACGGTTCTCCACCAGAAAAGGTTACACCCGTGTTGCGCGGGTTGCTAAGAATTTTTTCGACGAGGTTATCAATAGAAATCAGTTGGTTAACCTCAAATGACCATGATTCAGGATTAAAACAGCCAGGACACTCTCGCAGACAACCTTGCACCCAAACAACGGCACGACAACCAGGACCGTTAACTTCTGACTCGTCAATATAACCCATAATGTTGAGATAGCCAGCAGGAACTTCGATTTTGGTTAGGTATGGGTCAGTTTTTGTCATATCTATACTCCTTTTAACCGTTAACTATTGACAACCCTAAGCCTGGGACATGACGCACGGGAATTTTAGTCAACACAACTGTTAGCTGTCTTGTAAGTTCCTTAATGCTAGCGAGGATTTCCCCAAATTCAGCGCGAGAATTTGTTCGCCATTACCACTAACATAAAATTTATGTTGGAATCAGTTCTGTACACACGCACTAATCTAAGTAGCAGTTTGTGTATTATGTGCCAATTGAGAGATGTAAATAACGCTACATTGATTAAAATGTCAACTACTCAGTTTCTTTTTTCTCTCTTTTCTCTCTTTAGATAAGGCGTATTTATGACTCAAGATAATGCTATTCAGACTATCGTGATTGTTATTTTACAAGTATGAGGACAGTTACACCAAAATCCCTTAATAAATCGGTAAATACTCCAGAAAATTTTGCTTACAAGCGTATTGAAGCAGAGCGAATGCATGATGTTATGCTTTTAGTGCAAAACCTGGCTAACAAAGAAGAAACGACTGTTAAGCTGATTCTGGATTGTCTTTATGATGTTGGTTCGGTAAACTTAATTAATCAAAAGTTGAAATTTCGCCCTCTAAACAGGACAATGATATTAATTACCCGGATGTCTAAACCTGTATTTAGAGTTTTTGCATGGCATTGGTTTAAAAAAAATTGCCCCCAATTAATTGCTAATTGGCTGCGTTCGCAGGTTGCTTTTGAATATCCAAAAACTATACCTCAAGAAATAGCTACCAAAACTTTAGAAATTCAACCTTATTCTCTGTTGAATGTAAACAGTCTGAGCCAAGAAATTCAGCATTTGCGCCGACAGGTGAGATGGCTGGCTGGGATTTCCATTGTGGCATTTTCTGCCTTAGGCGTAACAATTACTACACTTAATCCCGGTTTAGCACCGTTACAAAGCAGACAGCAAATTGAATCGATAAATACAAAAAATTTTCCGAATTTCACAAGCAAAAATGACTGCAAATCGAGTAATTTAACAATTTGCGATCGCTAAGGCTTGAGCCAGTCAACTGAGCATAATAAATTAAGGATAATGTCCATGAAATCACGCAAACTTGGAAATCAAGGGCTTGTAACTTCAGAATTGGGACTGGGATGTATGGGTATGTCCGAGTTCTATGGCGCGGGTGATGAGTCGGAATGTATTGCTACCATTCACCGCGCTTTGGAATTGGGTGTCACTCTGCTAGATACTGCTGATATGTATGGTATTGGTGCTAACGAAAAGCTTGTAGGTAAGGCAATTAAAGACCGCCGAGAGCAAGTTGTTCTCGCAACTAAATTCGGCATTCAACGCAGTGAAGATGCTAATTTTAGAGGTATCAACGGTAGCCCGGAGTACGTACGTCAAGCTTGTGATGCCTCGCTGCAAAGACTTGGTGTTGATTGCATTGACCTTTATTATCAACATCGTGTCGATCCAAATGTGCCAATTGAAGAAACAATTGGGGCAATGGCTGAGTTAGTACAACAAGGTAAAGTCCGCTACCTGGGAATGTCTGAAGCGGCGGCGGCAACAATTCGACGCGCCCATGCTGTCCACCCAATTTCGGCTTTGCAGTCTGAATATTCGCTTTGGCAACGGGAACCAGAGGACGAAATTATACCGACGATTCGCGAGTTGGGTATTGGCTTTGTACCGTACAGTCCGCTTGGTAGAGGCTTTCTTTCAGGACAAATTACCAGCCCTGATGATTTGGCTGCTGATGATTTCCGCAAATATTTGCCGAGGTTCCAAGGTGAGAATTTTTACAAGAATATTCAGGTTGTGGAACGGGTGAAGGAAATTGCTTCTCAAAAAGGTGTGACGCCGGGACAATTAGCGCTGGCTTGGTTGTTGGCGCAAGGAGATGATATTGTACCGATTCCGGGGACGAAACGCCGCGCTTATTTAGAGGAAAATGTTGCTGCTGCGGATATGACATTAACTCAAGAAGAACTTGCTCGCATTGAGGAAGTCGCACCGAAGAATATTGCAGCAGGCGATCGCTATGCTGATATGAGCAGCGTTAATAAGTAAAATCAAATTGCCAAAAGAAACCCGGTTTCGCAGGAGTTACCGGGTTTCTCGGAACTTATAACAACAGTTTTTCATTTTTCTGTAATGCTTAAACGCGATGACCAGACGTATCATGTTACCTCTGGTCATTCTTCGTCAGACATCATCGGTAAAAAAGACTCAACAAAAGACCAGGATGAAAAAAGTTGGACTCCCTCGGTTAAGCAACCAAGCTGTAGCAATTTTACTTAGCATCTCAGTTTTGTTTATGCTGTGGCTAAATTCGCCACTGCTACCAACCCTAGCAAAATCGGAAATTAAAGTCTTTGACCAAGTTTGGCAAACGGTAAATGATAACTTTTATGACCCCAACTTTAACGGCGTAGACTGGAAAAATATCCGGGAAAAGTATAAACCTCAAATAACGCCAGCTAAGTCTAGCGAAGAAGTTGCAGCAGTCATCAATCAAATGCTTTCTCAATTGCGGACTTCTCACACTCACTTCTACACCCAAAATGAACCAGCTTACTATCAACTTTTAGGAATTTTTCTACCCAGAAGCACTGAGTTAAAAAAGCAATTTCAAAAGTTTTTTCCTAGAGGCAAAGTTCAATACAGCGGTATTGGTGCTGCCACTAAAGATATTAACGGAAAGATATTTGTCAATGCCATTTTTGATGGTAGTCCCGCTGCTAAATCTGATTTAAAGGTGGGCGACCAAATTCTCAGTGTAGATGGTAAACCGTATCATCCAATACAGTCTTTTGCGGGTAAAGCGGGACAAAAAGTCAAGTTATTGATTCAGCGTACCGCCCTGAATAACAGTCAACAAGAAATAGCGATCGCGCCGCAAATGTTAAATGCAACCACAATGTTTTTGGACGCCCAGCAAGCCAGCATCCAGGTAATTGAACGCAAAGGCAAAAAAATCGGCTATGTTCATATCTGGTCAAATGCAGCCGATCCCAACCAGCAGCAACTTCAAGATGAACTGGTTTTTGGTCGTCTTAAAGACGCAGACGCTTTAGTTTTGGATCTCAGAGACGGCTGGGGCGGCGGAGATATTGGTTATCTCAATATATTTACTGCCCAAGAAGGTCCAAGCATTACCAGTGTGCCCCGCAATGGCAAGCAATATACATATCAGTATCAATGGAAAAAGCCCGTAGTTATGATCGTGAATGAGGGAAGCAGAAGTAGTAAAGAAATTCTCGCTTTTGCTTTTCAACAACACCGCATCGGTCAAGTAATTGGCTCCAAAACTACAGGAGCGGTGGTTGCCGGTCGCCCTTTTTTGATGGATAATGGTAGCTTATTATACGTGGCTGTTTCAAATGTGTTTCTCAACGAGAAACAAAGGTTAGAGGGCAAAGGTGTTACACCAGATATCAGCGTTCCATTCTCTGTTGAATACGCCAAAGGTGCAGACCCGCAAAAACAACGAGCTATAGAAACTGTTCTACAAGCAGTCAACTGAAGGATGAAGGATGAAGGAAACGCCCGCAAGGGGAGGTTGTCGTGCGGGGCTTGAACCTAGTAGTCTGTCAATCAAAGGAAAGCGGGGCGGGAAGGACATTCGTGAAAAAAAGTCTCATATTTTCTCTTGAACCCTTTCCCCTTCGCACTTCGCAGTCGCCAATCTTCGGGAAAACGCCACTGCGACCCTTGGGGAGACCCCAAGACCGCAGTGGCTCCCCTACCAAGGGCGCGAAGCTCACCGGGGGGAATCTTCCCGACTGCAGACTTCGCGCTGACTCACCTTTTCCCTGTCTCAAAGAGCAATTTTGGGTTGCCAGATTACTAGTAGTCTGTCAACCCAACCCATGATGGGTAAACCAAGTTTTAGAATCTTTCTCTGTGCCTGTGCGGTAGCCTTCTCTTCTCCTTCACCGGACGCTGCGCTTTGGGCTGTTGCTTCTCTTCTCCTTCACCGGAGGCTGCGCTTTGGGAGACGCAACGAACGCCTTTGTTGTATGCCGCAAGGCTATACGGCAACTTTGCGCGATCGCGAACGTTATTTAACCCATTTTGCGTTGATGTGACGAACCACTAGCAAAAGCGTGGTCTATATAAGCGCGAGTTGCAAGTCATAATGGTACACCTTTGAGGAGAAAGCAATTCATGAATTGCTTCTACACGCGTAGTCTGTACCTCATACAGTTGAAATCCGCTATATCTGAAAAACGCACTCAGAAAAATTACCTATTGCAATCCTAGTCCAGAAACCCCAGAAAACTGGTTTCGCAGGAGTTACCGGGTTTCTAAATTTTCACGCTTTTATGCACGGACTGCTATATATCAAACATTTAATATACAATTAGGTATGACTGCGCTAGCAAAATCCTAACCTGTTTTTTGATACTGATTTTGTAATAATGTCCTATACTTGGCTAAGAAATTTACATCATGCTTCTGTTGGAGGTTAATCAATTCTTGATTAAGCAACTGTTTGAACAAATACCGGAATAAAAGCACATTTTTTTAGCAAATTGCCAAATTTATATTTTTTTATTAATTTTGATATAATTATTATTGAAATTCCACAAGAGCTAAGTAATAAACATTGGTTAAACAAAAATATTACGACAATGGATGCTCAAAAGATAAAAATTTTATTAGTTGACGATAGACCCGAAAACTTCGATTTTTTATGCGAAATACTAATAGATGAAGGTTATGAGGTTGAAATAGCTATTTCCGGACAACAGGCGTTGAATGCAGCAAATACAAGTCTTCCAGATTTGATTTTGCTAGATATTCTCATGCCGGAGATGGACGGTTATGAGGTTTGCCAACATCTAAAAGCAAATTCAAAAACTCAAGATATTCCGTTAATTTTTCTGAGTGCTATAGATGAATTATCTGACAAAATCAAAGCATTTAAATTAGGTGGAACTGACTATATTACCAAGCCTTTACATCCGGAAGAAGTTTTAGTACGTGTAGAGAATCAAATTACTATTCAAAGGCTGCAAAAACAGTTAAAAGTGCAAAACGCCCAATTACTTTGGGAAATTCAAGAACGTCAGCGTATTGCTGTTGAATTAAATAACCGCAATACAGAAATAGAATTCATTTTGAATGCTGCCCAAGTAGGAATTTGTCTGACGGATGAAAATGGATGCTTTGTCGATGTAAATCCAGCATACTGTCAATTTTATGGATTTACTCAAGAAGAACTGATTGGTCAGCCAATTACCCGGCGTTTTCCAAATTTAACAGATGTAGAAAAAGCCGATTTAATTCAACAATATCGAAATTTGAACCGCAATAATTCTAGTTTACAAAATGGGGAATTCACTATTAGACGAAAAGATGGTTCTCTGTTAAGTGCTGATATCAAACAGGGGGTTTTCCAAAAGGAAGACGGCAAGCTTTTTGTCGTTACTACAGTAATGGATATTACCGAACGCCAACTCGCTGAAGAAGCCCGAAAGTCCCGCGAACGCTACCTTACAGCCCTTGTGGAAGTTGAACGACGGTTGCTAACTTTTGATGGTAGTGCCGAATGCTACAGAGAACTTGCAGACATTCTCGGATCGGTTTCCAAAGCCAGCCGCGTATATGTATTTGAAAACCATCGCGCTGCAAATGATGGTTTGCTGATGAGTCAACGTGCTGAGTGGTGTGCTGTTGGTATCGATTCGGAAATTAATAACCCCGCTTTGCGAAATTTTTCCGATGACGAATTTTTCCCTCGTTGGGCGGCTTTGCTATCTCAAGGAGAGATTGTTTCCGGTCTGGTGGCCGAATTTCCAGAATCAGAAAGGGAGATTTTAGAACCACAGGGTATTCTTGCGATTCTGATTTTGCCAATTATCGCCAAAGGTGAATTTTTGGGCTTTATCGGCTTTGATAATTGTGTGGAACCCAGGGTTTGGGAAGATTCGGAATTAGCATTTTTACAAAGCGCCGCAGTTGCAATTTCCCTAGCTTATAAACGCAAAGAAGCTGAAGATGCACTGCAACAACAGTTAGAACGCAGCAACCTCCTCAGAAAAATCTCTGATAAAATTCGTTCAGAATTAGATACCCAAAAAATGTTGGAAACGGCTGCTATTGAAATAGGTGAAGCGCTGGGTGTAAGTCGCGCCCTGATTCACGCATATATAACAGAGCCATATCCGTCAATTCCTTTATTGGGAGAATTTCTGGCTCCTGACTATGACTCTTTAATGGATTTTGAGATTCCTGTGGTGGGTAATGCACACCTCCAGCAGCTACTATCGCAAGACAAAGCGATCGCCTGTAGTGATGTTTTTGCCGAACCACTTTTAGAAAGCGCCCAAAAAATCTGCGATCATTTTGAAATCAAGTCGATGTTGGGAGTACGCACCTCATATAAAGGTGAAGTAAATGGTGTAATTGGTTTGCATCAGTGCGATCGCCAACGACAATGGACTTTAGAAGAAATTGAATTATTAGAGTTTATCGCCGCGCAGTTGGGAGTTGCTTTAGCACAAGCGAAATTGTTAGAACAAGAAAAACAAGCTCGTGTCAAACTAGAAAAAGAAATTCGCGATCGCCTCCACGCAGAAGCCGCCCTCAAAGAAAGTGAAAGTAAATACCGCCACTTAGTTGAGACATCCCAGGATACCATTTGGTCGGTAGATATCGAAGGGCGGATTACTTTTATTAACTCTGCTGTCAAACAGATTTACGGCTACGAACCTGAAGAAATGATTGGGCGTTTTTGGGCTGATTTTATCCCGCCCGAAAAAGTTACCCAAGAAATAGAAGTATTTCAGCGAATTCTCAATGGAGAATCGGTATTTCAGCTTGAGACTACCTGCATAGCTAAAAATGGTAGCCCTGTTTATATGATGCTGAATGCGATCGCGTTGCAAAATGAAGATGGTTTGGTAATAGGTGCAACAGGTACATCTAGTAATATAACTGAGCGCAAACGGGCGCAACAAGCGCTGCAAGCAAGTACCATCAAACTCCGCAACCACAACTTAGTCTTAACGCGACTGGCAAAAAATCAGGTGCTTTATCAGGGCAATTTCAAAGCAGCTTTAAGTAAAATTACGGAAGCAGGTGCGAAGAATATCGAGGTGAATCGAGTCAGCGTGTGGCTGTATAACGAAACACGCACGAAAATCCGGTGTATTGACTTATTTGAGCAGAATAGCAACCAACATAGCGAAGGATTTGAGTTTTTAATTGCAAGCTATCCAGATTATTTTCAAGCCATAGACGCAGACCAAACAGTTATCGCCCATTATCCCTTTAACGAAGCGCATACGCCATCGCTTGTCGAACCTTACTTAGCAGAATTTGGCATCACTTCTATGCTGAATACACCGATCAAGTTAGGCGGTGTGACAGTAGGAGTTTTATTTTTGGAGACGGTGGGCGAGATTCATGATTGGACGCCGGAAGACCAGAATTTTGCTCGTTCTCTCAGCAATTTAGTCTCTTTGGCGCTGGAAGCACGGGAACGCCGACGGGCTGAAGCAGCGCGTCGTGCTTCCGAAGAAAAATTAGCATCAGCTTTTAGAGCATCACCCGATCCAATCGCCCTCAGTACTTTCCCAGAAAAGTGCTACATAGAAGTTAACGATAGTTTTTGCAGCTTTTTTGGTTATGAGCGATCGCAAGTTATCGGTCGCACTCACAAAGAATTAGGTATTTGGGCGGATATAGAACAATATGCCCCCCTAGTGGAGATTTTGCACCAGACAAAAGCTATTCGCAACCAGGAAGTTGATTTTCGCATCAAGACTGGAGAGATTAAGACAACACTATTTAGTGCCGAACTAATTGAAATTGACGGACAACAATACATACTTGGTACATCTAAAGATATTACCTCACGCAAGCAAGCAGAACAAGAAAGTCGTTTGCTACTTTTAACAACCCAAGCCATCAGTCGCGCTTTCGACGTAGACAATGCTTTAGCCCTAATTTTGCGGTTAATTTGCAACACTATTGAGTGGGATTTAGCCGAAGCTTGGATTCCCAGGGATGATGGGGCAGTTTTAGAATATAATTTGGGATGGTACGGAAACCAAAGCGATTTAGCAGAATTTTGCCATCAAAGTCAAAGTATCACATTTACATCTGGTGTGGGACTGCCGGGGCGAATTTGCCAGCAACAGCAGCCAGAATGGATAGAAGATGTTTCTGCGATTGTAGAACCAACTTTTTTGCGATCGCAACTCGCCGCCGAAGTCGGATTAAAAGCAGGTTTTGGCGTTCCCATCAAAACAGGTAAGCAAGTATTAGCTGTTTTGGTATTCTTTAAACGCAGCGCCATTCCAGAAGATAAGCGGTTGCTGGAACTGGTAGGTGCTGTCGCCGCCCAATTAGGGGCGTTAATTGGGCGAAAACTGATCGAAACAGCCCACAGACACAGTGAAGAACGTTTGCAACTAGCTTTAGGCGCTAGCGATTTGGGCTTGTGGGATTGGAATCTCCGTACCGGCAAAATCTATCGCGATTGGCGCTGGAAGAAGATGCTGGGATACGAAGATAACGAAGTTGAAGATAATCAGCTAGCCTTTCAGCAATTAGTACACCCAGAAGATTGGCAATTTGTCAAATCGGCATTAAACGCTCATCTTCGAGGTGACAGTTCGGTTTATGAAGCAGAATTTCGCATGCGATCGAAGTCTGGAGAGTGGAAATGGATTCATTCTCGCGGTCAGGTTTTTGAGCGCAATGCATCCGGTTCGCCATTGCGAATGACAGGAACCCATAAAGATATCACCGATCGCAAAACTTTAGAACGAGAATTAGCATTGCGGGAAGCTCGTCTCAATGCCTTTTTTAGCAACGCTCCCGTCGGCATGAGTATTATAGATAGACAAATGCGGTTTGTGCAAATCAACGAACTGCTGGCAGACATTAACGGCAAACCCCAACAAGACCACATTGGCAAAACTCTCCATGAAGTTTTACCACACATCACACCTTTAGTAACACACTTATTCGAGAAAGTACTGAGAACAGGTGAAACAATTCTCAATTTGGAAGTCAACGGTATATCGCCCAAACAACCGGGTATTGAGCGTTACTTCCTCGCTTCTTACTTTCCCATTCCTGGAGAAGACGGCAACCCCTCTGGTGTAGGTACAGTATTGGTAGAAATTAGCGATCGCAAACAAACAGAACTCGCTTTGCAAGCCAGTCAGCGCCGCTATCAAACTTTAGCAGAAGCATCGCCCGCTGCCATATTCCACACTGATACTAATGGCTATTGCCTATATCTCAACAAACGCTGGAGTGAAATTAGCGGACTTTCCCTCCAAGATTCTCTTGGCTATGGTTGGGTGCAAGGCTTGCATCCCGACGATCGCGATCGCGTTATCACCGCATGGAATCAAGCTGTAGGTGCAAAACAACCATGCAATACTGAGCATAAACTTCTACGTAAACATAACACAATTACTTGGGTGATTGCTCAAGCTGTGCCTGAAATTGGGGATGATGGGGAATTTAAAGGTTATATCGGCACGGTAACAGATATTACCGAGAGCAAAGAAGCGCAATTAGCTTTGCAAGAAAGCCAACGGCGGTATCAAATATTAACAGAAGCCTCGCCTGTAGGTATATATCACGCCGATAAATCAGCCAATTGCTTCTATTTTAATCAGTGCTGGTGCGAAATTACTGGTATGTCCCGCGAAGAGGCTTTGGGCACAGGCTGGATGAATTCCATACATCCAGAAGACCGCGATCGCGTCTTAGAAGCTTGGAATCAAGCAGCAGTCAATCAAAGCATGTATAGATGCGAACATAGATTTCTCCGTCCTGATGGTATCAGCATCTGGGTAATTTGTCAGGCATTGCCAGAAATTGGGGATGATGGAGAAGTCAAAGGCTTCATCGGCACGGTAACAGATATTACCGAATTCAAACTTACCGAAGCAGCATTGCGGGAAAGTGCGGAACGAGAGAGAACCACAGCGCAAGTGATTCAAAAGATGCGCCAGACATTAAATTTAGAGGAGATATTTGCGACAACAACCCAAGAATTGCGGCAAGTATTGAATTGCGATCGCGTCGTGATATATCGTTTTAATACAGACTGGAGTGGCGAGTTTATCGCCGAATCTATGGGGAGTAGTTGGCTTTCTTTGATTGCAGAACATCAAAATGACTGCAATTTGGCCGAAAGTGCGCTAATAGACGATGGTTGCGCCGTGCAATTGTTAGACAGTCAAGACAACCAAGTACCCGATACATATCTGCAAGAAACTCAAGGCGGTGCTTACAGCAGAGGCGCAAGTTTCCTTTGCGTTCCAGACATTTACAAAGCAGGATTTGATGAATGTTACATTAATCTCTTAGAGAAATTTCAAGCAAAAGCATATATTACAGTTCCGATTTTTTGTGGAAGTCAACTTTGGGGGTTGTTAGGAAGTTATCAAAATTCCAACCCCCGCCAATGGAAAACAGGAGAAATCAACATTGCAGTGCAAATTGGCAATCAATTGGGAGTTGCATTGCAGCAGGGAGAATTACTAGCACAAACTCAAAGACAATCACAAGCACTGCAACAAGCCGTCATAGCAGCCGATGCAGCCAACCGCGCCAAAAGCGAATTCCTCGCCAACATGAGCCATGAATTGCGTACACCACTCAACGCCATTTTAGGCTTTACGCAAGTTATGAGCCATGACAATTCACTATCAAGCGAACACGAGCAAAATCTAGCAATTATCAACCGCGCCGGCGAACATCTTTTAAATTTAATCAACGACATTTTAGAAATGTCCAAAATCGAAGCCGGTAGAACCACATTAAATGTCACCACTTTTGACTTAATTCGCTTATTAGATAACCTGCAAGAAATGTTGCGCTTGCGTGCCGCCTCCAAAGGCTTAGAATTAGTATTTGAATATGCACAAAATCTTCCTCAGTACGTGCAAACCGACTCAAGTAAACTGCGTCAAGTCTTGCTCAACCTCTTAGGCAATGGCATTAAATTTACCAATTCTGGAAGCGTGACGCTGCGCGTGAAAAAAGGAGGGGGAGAGGGGGGGAAAGGGAGAGGGGGGGAAGATCTGTATTTACCCACTCCCCCACTCCCCCACTCCCCCACTCCCCCACTCCTCCACTCCCCCCATCTCATCTTCGAGGTAGAAGACACGGGTATCGGTATTCACAAAAGTGAAATTGACATGCTATTTGAAGCTTTTGGGCAAACAGAAAGCGGTAGAAAATCGCAACAGGGAACGGGATTGGGTTTAGCAATTAGCCGCAAATACGTGCAATTGATGGGGGGAAATATCAGCGTCAGCAGTACCGTTGATGTGGGTAGTACATTTACCTTTGATATTCAAATCGATATAGCTTCCGGAAGCGAAATTCCCGCAAATCAAATCAAACGTCAAGTTATTGGGTTAGCGCCACAACAGGTAGAATATCGCATTTTGGTAGTTGACGACGCCAGAGAAAGCCGGATGCTTTTAGTGAAAATACTTACAACCATCGGCTTTAACGTGATAGAAGCAACAAATGGTTTGGAAGCGATCGCAGTTTGGGAATCTTGGCAACCACATCTTATTTTAATGGATATGCGGATGCCCGTGATGGACGGCTATCAAGCCACCAGGGAGATTAAAGCTAGGGAGAGGGGGAGAGGGGGGGAAAGGGAGAGGGGGGGACAGAATAATTGTTCACTTACCTCCCCCCCTCCCCCACTCCCCCCCTCCCCCACTCCTCATACTGTCATTATCGCCCTGACAGCAAACGCCTTTGAGGAACAACGACAGGCGATGGTGACAGCAGGTTGTGATGATTTTATTAACAAACCATTCCGAGAAGAGGTGTTGCTCGAAAAATTGAGCGAATATTTAGGGGTAAAATATCTTTATCAAGAAGAAAGCGATCGCATAACAGAAGAAAGACAAAAAACAACAGAGCAAATCTTAACACCTGCTGATATAAATTCTCTGTTATCTCAACTTTCCCCTGAATTGGTGACACAAATTTATCATGCCGCAGCTCAATGTAGCGATGATTTAATTTTCCATTTGCTTGACCAAATCCCGCCAGAAAATGCTAACTTGAAAAATTATTTAACAGATTTAGCTCAGAATTTCCAATTTGAGAAAATTATGCAGTTGACAAATAATAACCCATAATATCTGGAGCAGTTGTTAATTGTTAATTGTTAATAGCTGAAAATCCATCAACCATCAACCATCAACTATATTAATTGTTTGCCTTGCAAAAAAAAGTCAAATCGATACATGTCTTTTTCGGAATCAAACGCCGCGATCGGTAAGTAATAAAATTGAGCTTTTGTTATATACAAAAAGTAATACTCTGACCACTTTACAGCTTTGATAAAATGGTCAAATTTCAGTTTAATTATACTTCCATCTTCATAACAAACTGCAAAAAAATTTTCATCTATTTCACAATATCTATTCAAAAAATTTAATTTATATTGCTCTTTTAAACTTACAAAAAAAGGTATAGATACCAAATAGGCAATTACAATCAATGTAAATATTAACTCCCAAGTTAATTGTTTCGCATATAGAGATATCACTAAATTTATCAAAATTAAAACAGAGAACAAAATTAGTATCAGCTTTATCCGCTGGAAGTAGTCAACGCTGATAATTTGGCGAAATTGGTTTCTTGTTAAATTAAAGTTTTTAGTCCTGATTCCCATTTTCTAAATCTCAATTATGAATGAAATTAAATTGAATTAATTTTAATTAATTTCAATTCAAATGGTGCAACTACAGGTAACAAAACTTGCGATGGACAATTGCCACCACAACTAACGCTCAAAGTGATAATTTGGGCATTTATTAAATTTTCTTTATTCATTACTTCACTAGTACCAAAGTTCATTCCATACGCCGGAAAACACGCCGCACTTAAACTCAGGCGCAAGGCATTACCTGCAACAATTTTTGCACAAGTTGCCTGTAATTTAATTTTTGCAGAGATGCAATTATTCACGTTTTGATACCGCACATAACCCTGAGTCAAATTGTAGACGCTTCCATCGCGATACACCTCCGACAACACCGCACACAAATCAAAACTAGATTTATCGGCAGTACACCAAATTTCCACCGCCACCTCACCAGCAAGATGCAAATCTTTTATTAGCGGTTCACTGGTGTAAGTTAAAACATCGGAACGACAATCAATATGCGATCGCTCAAAAGATCCAGCCGGCATTGCTGCATGACCGCCTAACGCCGGTACAGGTCGCCAAGGGTCGTGAACTAAAACGTCATTAATGCAAGTTTCCGGGCAAGTCGCACCCAGAATTCCTTCATCTTCCCGCATGCTGGCAAGTCCGGTGGTTGACAAAAAATAAGATTTCTGGTTTAATTTAGGTATTGTGGGAAAATTGAGCCACATATTACTTACCATTTCAAACAACCAAACAAGCGGTTGTTCTGGCAAGTCAGTATTTCCATCTTTGAGAAATTGGTCAAACCAGGCTATTTGCATTTTATCTACAGGACTCATCGCGTTGACGCCATAGTCAACCGCCCCAACTTTACGCCCCCAAGGTAAATGCGCCCAAGGACCAATTAACAATTGTTGGCGGTATTGACTTTGCGCTGCCATATCATTATATAAATGCAAAGTTCCGCGTAGATAAGTATCAAACCATCCCCCGATATGAAACATCGGCAAATCAACATCTTTGAGGTGTGTTTTTGGTGAAAGTTTTTGCCAATATTGATCGGCTTGGAAATGTTCCACCCATTCGTGATAAAAAGAATCAGGGGCAAAATATTTGAGAATTTCTGGATTAGTTAAAGGCAAATTGCGAGAAGCAGCAAGCAATTGATGATAAGCTTTTTCGTCCTTTTGCAAACGGGCAGTTTCTGTAGCTAATTGAATTGCCCAAGCGAGGTTAGTTTGCAAACAGAAAGCGCCTCCTTCATAAGCCCAATCTGTATATAAATCATAACCAATCATTGCCGGACAAATTGTCTTGAGTGCCGCAGGTTTTGCAACTGCAGCATATAGCTGAGTCATTCCCTGATAGGAAAAGCCATACATCCCAACTTTACCATTACTACCGGGTAAATTTGCTGCCCAATTTACGCTATCTTCGCCATCAGCAATTTCGTTAACAAACAGCTTAAATTCACCTTCAGAAGTACCGCGCCCGCGCACATCTTGAATGACTACAATATAGCCTTGGGCGGCGTACCAAGTAGGATGATTGTAGACAACAGTGGAAGCGATCGCTCTACCATAGGGTTGTCGCATCAATAATACTGGGAATTTTCCATCAGCATCGGGACGGTAAATATCAGCATCCAAGCGGATATTATCACGAGTGTGCATCGATGCGGTTTGTTTTGCAAAAACTTTTAACATTTGATCTAAAAAAAAACAATAGTAAACATAGGTATTGCCCGCTAAATACTTAAATAGCGGGCAATACACGTCTAGAAAATATGATAATTGTGCGGACTTACATTCACAAGTAAAAACGTAACATTTCAAACATCAAAATTAGTCTTTTTACCTTTTATCTTTTTTAACTTGACTGAAAGAAGGATGAAGGATAAAGTATGAAAAATTTATACTTCGTCTTTCATCCAATAAGGTATACAAGCCCTGGGAAGCTTGTTACGAAGGAAAACCCTTCTGACAACTTCTCTTTGGATTTATCCGTGGAGAATATCTGAAACGCGCAGCATCATTTTTCAGAGTCAGCGGATTTATCCGTGGGGTATACTTCATCCTTCATACTTTATACTTCATCCTTTAGTTGACATTAATCCATCTAATCTACCGAGTACTGCCATATCTTCCTCATCTAACTGCACTGGCGTACCGCTTCTAATTAATTCAGCAAAGTCTTCATTAGGAACCATAATCGTTAGTGTATACAAACGACTTGAACCTGTATTTTTAATTAAATGTGTGCCGGTGGGAGGTACTAACAAACTATCTCCAGCTTTAATTGGTACATTTTTACCATCACAAATTGCCTGTCCTTCTCCTTTAAGGACAAAAAACATTTCTACTGCTAATTGATGGCGATTTGGCGGAGTTTTGCCGCCAACATCAAAAATTTCCACGCAACAAGTTAAAGAAGTATTAGCACTTGCGGGATCGAATACGATCGCTAATCGATTTGAGTCGTGGGGACTAATACGATAAGCTTGATAATCTTTGGGAGACTTGACAACAGGAATTACACAACGAGTAGCGTGCATTTGATTGATTTCCTCTGAAGTTGTCGGTGGGTGAAAGAGTTATGAGTTATGAGTTATGAGTTATGAGTTATGAGTTATGAATGAAGAATCCTTTAAGGGATTCACAACAGATGTGCTGAGATTGCGGAATCCAAGCATTTTGCAGCAATTTTTTCTTATCCATGTTAAGAGATATAGTTGCTTACAAAACCGTCTATTAACTCAAAACTCATAATTCTTAACTCAAAATTTAGCTCGAAGAGTGATTAAGCCCTGTTAAAATTGCTTGCGAGTCGGTGACAAAGCCAAAACATTGTTTTACGTTATATAGCGTT
Organism: Heteroscytonema crispum UTEX LB 1556; assembly: GCA_044006015.1. Taxonomy (GTDB): domain Bacteria; phylum Cyanobacteriota; class Cyanobacteriia; order Cyanobacteriales; family Nostocaceae; genus Heteroscytonema; species Heteroscytonema crispum. The sequence continues at coordinate 54,385 of JBIPDF010000009.1, read as the reverse complement.
GCCAGCCAACAATATTCAGGAGAAGTTGTAGCAGTGCAGTCTTTGACTAACACGCAGTCATATCCTAAAAAGTTGGCATCACACAGGGTAGTCATGACACATTGGTCAGTATTGACGCCCGCAAACAATATTGTCGTTCTTCCCAGATTCCGTAAGATACTATCTAAGGGGGTATCCCAAAAACCACTCATGCGATATTTATCCACGCGAATATCTTCTGGTAGCTGTTCGAGTTCGTCTACAACCGCCGCCGCCCAACTACCCGCCATCAGTACCAATTCGCCGTTGCTAGGTAGGCGATCGCCCAATCCCACACCTTCACCTGTAGGGTTGTAAACGTGAAGCGAAGCAGCACTAATATTAAGTAAGTCGGGACGATTGCCCCAATTTACCCAAATTACGGGGACACCAACCGCCCGAAGTACAGGAAGTAAGTTTTTTAAAGGTTCAATGGGAGTACGCGCCGGGGTTATATCCACACCGATATGCGCCAACCAACCATCGGGGTGGCAAAAGTCGTTTTGCATATCGATGACGAGAATAGCGGTTTTTGCCAAATCAAGACGCAGAGTTTTGGTTTCTGTTGCTAAGATAACGGGTTGTGGGTTTAGAGGAGGACGAGTAATATCTGCGATCGCATGATTTACCGCCCAGGCATTTGGTGCTACTCCTAAAGTCCGCAAAGGTTGATTCATAAAAAATGGGGATTGAGTATTGGGGATTGGGCATTGGGAATTAGACATTGGGTATTGGGAATTAGACATTGGGAATTATAAAAACTAATTTATTTACCTTGCCCATTGCCCATTGCCCCAGACCCGCCCATTGCCCATTGCCGATACATTTTTATTTTGTAACTTGAAATTCCATTTTGCGCCGGATTTGTTAATTAAGGTTAAATTATCGTGAACTTTACAATCCAGAATGCTTTAATCGCCGTTGAGGATGGCTACACTACTGTAGATGTGCAGATTGTAGATGGAAACATCGCCGCGATCGCACCCCATCTTGATGTTGTCGGCACATCGATAAACGCTGAAAATAAACTGTTACTCCCAGGATTTGTCAACGCCCACACTCACTCATCAGAAATGTGGCAACGGGGAATTATGTCAACGCTTCCCCTGGAATTATGGTTGGCGGAATTATACGACTTTGCCCCCCTTGACATTGAAAAAGTTTATCTTAGCGCCTTGGGTACAGCGGTGGAAACTCTACTTTCCGGCGGGACGAGTGTAGTAGATCATCTAATGTTAATTCCCGGCAAAGAATTTGAAACCATAGCCACTGCGGTTCGCGCTTATCAAGAAGTGGGAATTCGCGCTTTTATTGCACCTTTAATTCAAGATGAATCGATTACAGCAGGCATTCCATCCGGGGAAACACAACAAACTCACGAACCTTATTTTCGCTCAACTCAAGCAACATTGGAACTGATAGAAGAAGCGGTAAAACAATTTCATCGTCCAGAAGAAGGCGTGAATATTTTACCCGCGCCTACAGGAATTCAATTGTGTACAGATGCCTTATTTAAAGGGTGTATTGAGTTAAGCGATAAATACAATCTTTGCCGTCATTCTCACTTATTGGAAACCAAAGCCCAAGAAAAACTCGCCCAAGAAAAATATGGTTGTAGTGCTGTAGAACATCTTAAACGCATTGGATATTTAAGCGATCGCACTTCTTTGGCACATTGCGTTCACCTCACAGATAAAGACATCGCCATCCTCGCAGAAACTAAATCTACAGTAGTTCACAATCCCTTAAGTAACTTGCGTTTAGGCAGCGGCATCGCCCCAATTTTAAAATATCGTCAAGCTGGAGTAAATGTAAGTTTTGGTTGCGATGGTGCATCTAGCAACGACTCTCAAGATTTACTAGAAGCTATTAAAATTGGTTCGATATTGCACAACGTTACCGATTTAGATTATCAGCACTGGATTACACCCAAACAATCAGTAGAAATGGCATCTTTAGGAGGTGCGAAGGGATTGAATATGGGGGATAAGTTGGGTTCTCTAACCGTCGGTAAAAAAGCTGATTTAATACTTTATGACCTGACAAATTTATCATTGCTACCGCGTACAGACCCCATTGGTTTATTAGTTTTAGGGCGTCCTACAAATGTGGTAGATAGCGTTTGGGTAAATGGCAAGCAAATTGTCGCTGATGGTAAAGTTAACACAATTGACGTTGATAACTTGCGGCAAGAATTATTCAAGCACAGTCAATGGGAAACCAAACGCAAATCAAAAACCGTCGCCGAAATTGAAGCGCATTATCGTAAAGTCATGGATTTGTAGGAGGCGCCCAGCCGCCCAGGCGTCCAGTTAGAGGTTATTTATTATAAAGTGAACGTTAAGACCTAAGAAACCGGGTTTCTGGGAGACTAAGTACGAGGGTATTCGACACCCCATCGACAGAAACCCGGTTTCTCTCATACCAGCCGCCGTAGCGACCGCGACAGTAGCCCAAGCCGTGTGGGATCTATAGCGCTTCTGGGTTGGATGCAATACACAACGATATGCAGTAGGGACAATTCATGAATTGTCCCGGAGATCGCAATGTATTTGACGCAAGTGAGAACCGCTATATCTGTTTCAAACATTTTGAGAAATGGTATTAAACATTTTTAATTCAAAACTCCGCGCCGACCTAGGGACACGGCACTGCCGTGCCCCTACGCGCCTCCTAACTAAGAAATTGGCATTAACTTTTTTGGTTTGGACGTTGACGAAATAAACCTGTCATGCTTATACCAGTAATTAACAAGCCAATTAATCCCAAACCATTTAAAAGGGGATAAATTTTTTCCAGATGCAAAATTTCCAGAGTGTGAATTTGCAGGATAATTTCGCCTAACGCGTCTTGGTGCAACCACTCATGGGCAATGGTAAAACTAATGCCAGTTAGTACAGTGAGAAATAAAGGCAGACAAAGCGCGATCGCTATTTGGCGATGGTACTTTCTAAAACTAAACTTCATGGATAATCTCTAGGTAGTAACTTTACAGGTATACAGTTTTCTATTTAAACGTCAAAACCCGGAAATATTCATTATATCTTACGAAATATTCCGTAAATATTAAGTTATAAAAAATACTTGATTTCACAGTAAAAGCTGTAGAGACGTTACATGTAAGGTCTCTACAACTATAGCAATCCTCGCTTCTATTTATGAAAATTGCGTATCTATCAGAAACCCGGTTTCTTCGAGAAATCGGGTTTCTCAACTTTCACGAATGATGCGCGGATTTCTATATTGTTGCTTATTCTTCAAAGAAGCACTATCCCTCATAATGACCGCCAGTAACTTTGCCTCGAAAAACAATATATTGATAGATGTTGTAAAACAACATTACGGGAATCAAGAAACCAATGAAAATAATCATGATGACTAGCGAACTGGGGTCGGCAGATGCATCATAGATAGTAATTTGAGTGGGAATAATGTAAGGAAAAACAATCAATCCTAACCCCAAAAATGTCAGCACAAAAAGAAGAATTGTCCAAATAAAAGGCGCTCTTTCTTGTTTAAGATTGAGACTTTTGAGGAGTTGCCAAATTAGCAGAACTCCCAGAAAGGGAATTATCGCAAAAACATAAACTAGCGGCTGCTGAAACAATTTAGTTCTGGCACTTTCGTAAAATATCGGCGTTGAAATCGTAATGAAAATAGCTCCAAGCAACGTTGTCCAAGCGGCAATTTTGGCAGTTTTATAATGAGTTTCTTGCAATTCTCCTGTAGTTTTCCAAACCAAATATGTTGAACCAATCAGCACATATCCTTGAATTAACGTTAAAGCTACCAGCACAGATTGCCAACTTAACCAATCCCAAGTTGAGCCGATAAAATGACCGTTTTTATCAACTGCAATACCTTTTAGCACAGCACCAAGTGCAAAACCTTGACCGAGTGCTGCGACAAAACTTCCCGCACCAAAAGCGAAATTCCAAAATAATTTGCGGTTTGCTAGTTCCCGAAATTCAAACGCCACACCCCGAAATATGAACCCAAATACCATTACGAGAATTGGCATGTACAGGGCACTGAGAATTGTTCCATAAGCTAGGGGAAATGCGCCAAAAAGACCTCCTCCCATGAGAACTAACCAAGTTTCATTAGCATCCCAAATATTGCTTAAGCTAGTCATTAAAATGCCCCGGCGTTCATCGTCTGATGAAGTGAGAGACAAAATGCCTACCCCTAAATCAAACCCATCCAACATTACATAAAGAAAGAGGAAAAGAGCCAAAATTACAAACCATACTTGGGGCAGGAAATATGTTAATGTTTCCATTTAACCTCCTAAATATTTATTAGTTCATGGTTGATGGTTCATGGTTAATGGTTGATGGTTCATGGTTCATGGTTCATAGCTATTAACCATTAACTATTAACAACTACCAACTACCAACGACCCTTCGGGAGAACCAGTACTAGGAGGGAAACCCTCCCGCAGTACGCGCTTCACCACCAACCACCAACACCCAACTTTATTGTTGTGCTTCTACAGGACGTTCATCTGGAACAAACTCAGCAGGAGTTGTATCCACTGCAGGTTGGTTAATTTCAACACCAGGTATGGGCAAGTCTAAATTTGGACCTTTACGAATAATGCGGCTACCAAAGTACAAAACTGCAATAAATAAAATGCTGTAAACAACTGCAAAGCCCGTAAGCGATACTAATACATTGCTTGCAGGAATATGCGAAGCCGCATCAACTGTACGAATTTGTCCGTATAATGTCCACGGTTGGCGTCCGACACAACGCACAATCCAGCCTGACTCAACAGCGATGTATCCCAAAGGCGCTGCTAAAATCCAACCAAGCATTAACCAACGTTGCTGTGTAATATTTTCTACGGTAAATTTTCCGCGCATCCACTGAAGAACACTCAACAACATCAATCCGGCGAAGAAAAAGCCAATGGCAATCATGGTGCGGAAAGCGTAATAAATCAAACCCACCATGTGAGGACGGTCTTCTGGTTTCCACTCTTTCAATCCGCGCACTGGTTCGGAAAGTACTTTTTTGAATTCCAGAATGTATCCAAGGGCACCGGGAATTTTGATTTCCCAGTCATTTTTCTGCGCCTTTTCGTTGGGTATTGCCAAAAGACTCCAATCAGCAGGCTGTCCTCCTGGTGTTGTTTCCCATTTCGCTTCCATTGCTGCCAATTTTGTGGGCTGATAGTGATAAACTTGCTCGCCACTCAAATGCCCAATGTATATCTGCAATGGGGCAACGGCAATAGTCGCCGCTAAAACAATCTTTAAAGACTTAGAAAAGAAAGCTGCCTGACGCTGATTCAAAATATACCAAGCGCTAATACCACCAATGACAAAGAGCGATGTCTCCAATGTGGCAAAGAACATGTGGAGAACACTGTTTCGCATGAATGGATTGGCGATCGCCTGAAAATAATCGTGAACTACAAACTTGCCATCGACCATTTCCCCACCGGCTGGAGTTTGCATCCAGGAATTTGCTGTCAAAATCCAGAGGGTTGATAAATTCGCGCCGACAGCAACCAATATGGTGGAAAGATAGTGAATGGTGGGGTTGACACGCTCCCAGCCAAATAACATAATTCCTAAAAAAGCCGCTTCCAGCATAAATGCCCAGGAAGCCTCAAATCCGATAACGCTGCCAAAAAAGTTACCAGCAGCCTCGGAGAACGGTGCCCAGTTTGTGCCAAACTGAAACTCCATTGGGATACCCGTTGCTACACCAATCCCAAAATTTAGTACGTAGAATTTCGACCAAAAACGAGCATGGAGGTAATAGTCAGGATTGCGAGTTTTCAGCCACAGTCCCTCGACGATGACTAGGTAAATTCCCATACCAGTAGTCAGTACGGGCCAAAGTATATGAAATATTGCAGTCAGTGCAAACTGCATCCGCGACAGCACGACGGTATCAGATAAAAATTCCATCATTCCGTCCTTATCTCAACGATCAATACTCAGTTTGAGGGATACCTCGAACAGCGTAATATCTCGTAATGCTTTTCGTAATCTTTCTTCAGGAAGTTTTAACATCACCCCAAATACTGTCCGATCAGACTTTTATCCTCTTACTCCCTCTTCCAAATATGGAAAATAGCCCTCCTTCAAAAGGGGGCTGTAAAAATTTTCGAGGTTTTAACGTGGCTAATTTAACCGTACTGAGACATGAGTAGTACGAAAATGATTATCTGATAAGACCTGTTGTTAGGCATCCTCCAAAGGAAGGAGAATTATAAATTCTGCACCCTTTTTTAGGGTAGATTTTACATTTAGAGTTTCCCCATGCTTTTCTACAATAATTTGGCGGGCGATCGCGTCCCAATTCCGTACTTTTACTCATAATTGAAGTTGTGAAGAAAACTTGCTACTAAAAAACTACCGTAATTAACCCGAAAGATACAAACAAGATGCATATTGTTGTGTATGCTTTGTGACTTACTGTCTTAGCGGTACATTTTTCGGAGTTATTATGGAACGCGCAATTTCCTTTTTAGGAATATTAGTTTTTATCGGTATATCCTACGCCCTCTCCGTCAACCGTCGCGCCATACGTTGGCAAACGGTGGCGTGGGGGTTGGGGTTAGAATTTGGATTTGCACTGCTAATTCTCAAAACTAGCTGGGGTTTAAATCTGTTTAAATCTTTGGGCGATGCGGTCAGCACTTTTTTATCATTTTCGGATGAAGGTGCAAAATTTGTCTTCGGAGCAAATTTTAAAGACCATTTTTTTGCCTTCCAAGTACTACCCACGATTATCTTTTTCTCTGCATTCATTAGCGTGTTGTATCACTACGGTATTTTGCAGTGGGTGGTGAATGGGCTGGCGTGGGTGATGATGAAGACAATGAAAACATCTGGGGCTGAGTCTTTATCCTGTGCTGGTAACATTTTTTTAGGTCCGACAGAGTCACCGCTGATGGTGAAACCATTTGTCGCAACGATGACACAATCAGAACTTTTCGCGGTGATGACGGGCGGCTTTGCGACAATTGCGGGTGGAGTATTGGGAGCGTATTTGTCGTTTGGAATACCAACAGAACACTTAATTGCCGCTTTTTTTATGACTGCACCCACATCGCTGGTAGTAGCAAAATTACTCTATCCAGAAACGGAAGTATCTGACACCGCTGGAAGCGTCAAGATGGATGTTAAAACCACTTACGTGAATGTAATCGATGCTGCCACTACGGGAGCAATTGACGGCGTAAAAATCGCAGTTAACGTCGCGGTAATGATTATTGCTTTTTTGGGGTTATTAGCGGTTGTGAATGCCTTGCTGGGATGGTTTGGGGGATTAGTTGGTTTACGTCAGTTATCCTTGGAGTGGATTTTATCTTTTGTAATGTTTCCCGTCGCGTGGTTGATGGGCGTACCTTTGGCTGACTGCCCAGTTGTGGGGACTTTGTTGGGTAAAAAGACAATTCTTAATGAGTTTCTTGCCTACGTAGATTTAGGAGAACTAATTAAACAACAGAAAATATCCCAGCGTGCGGTGATTATTGCAACTTATGCCTTATGTAATTTTGCTAACATAGGTTCCATTGGAATTACCATTGGTGGTATTAGCGGCATGGCACCGACACGCCAGCATGATTTAGCTCGGATGGGTGTCAAATCAATGATTGGAGGATTGCTGGCGGGTTTTATCACCGCTTGTATTGCCGGAATGTTGGTGTAAAAGTGTCATCAGTTATTAGCCATCAGACCAAGAAGTGGAAATTAATTCTGCGTTGCCCGAAATACGAGTGTAGGGACAATTCATGAATTGTCCCTACGTCTTTTCCACTTCTTGGTCTATTAGTCATTGGTAATACAAAGGACTAGTAGTCCATGTCATTAGTTTTGATGGGTTGGATAGATTCGTGAAAGTTTAATTCTCGCATCATCTATACGAAAGCGCCAATTAACACAAACTCGCTCAGAATTGCGATTATGTTCCCAAACTGAAACCTCTTTTTCTAGTGTTTTAATATTTGAAATTCTCCGGTTTAGGCATTGGCGTGCAAGCACGGATAACTCGAATCTCTCTAGCATTTGCTTTCCCTTTCTTGACTAAATCAACCAGTTGTAGCCGTTGCTCATCACTAAGAAAAATACTATGTTTTTTATTCATACACCCAATTAATATACTTTTAAATTGTTTGCGATCGCACGGACACTCGTGGACGGATATGCGGACACATCGTTATTATATAACGCTCCGGCGCAACCCATCAAAACTAATGACATGAACTACTAGTAACTAATATCATACTCATTTTTTGTTTTCTATCTTTGAGTAACCTAATGTCCAATTAAGCGGCTGCTGTAACTGTTCTCCTTTGCCTTGGACAATCAACCAAAGAGCAGTTCGAGTGTTGAATAATGCTTTCATTAAATAATATCCTGGCTTGGCATAAACGCCCTCGGCGAAACTAGTGCCGGCAAAAGCAAGTATTCCGCAAATAGTTTCATTTTCTTCTATTGTGACTGTGAATAATTTGTCATTTAAATAGCCACCCGGAATCATGAACATAGCGAATACATGATGCTCCCCGCGCCAAGGTTGAACCACTATTTTTTCGGGATGAATGTAGTATTTTTCACCTTTCGCCGCTCTAGATTCCCATGTGTTGCAATTAGTTACTGGCGATCGCTCTGAGATATACGAAAAGCCTAAAATGCCAATTAAGCTAAGTACAAACAGTGTGTATAAAAAATGACTTTTTCGCATTTGTGAATATCCACCACTATCTCTCTAAATGTTATAACTGACGGAGTTTAACTGCTCAATGAGCCACAGTCACAATCGGGTTAGCGAGAGTTGGTTGCTGACCTTACTTTTCACCCTATCTGGAAAACCTCGCTTCCATTCCTTTCTCCGGTATAGGAGAGAGGCTTTGAGTTCCCTTGGGGGGTTAGGTCACACTCCGGATTTTTCCACATCCGTGAAAAGTCAACTCCTAATTACCCCATTACTCAACCTATAAACTTTGCAACTAAATTGCCAAAGAAAACACGGAACTGGCACGAAGCTATTTGTATCATAAGAAAGAGCTTTGCGAGTTATGAAGGCGTATGAGTGAGCGACAGCGTCGATTGAGAGAACAACGAGATACGCTTCAACAAAAGTGGGATATTCGGCGTGAGAAAGTAACCCGGATACGGAAAGCTTTAGTTATTGAGACTAGTGTGACAGAAATTTTGAAGTTAGAACATTTCCTTGAAGATGAAGAAGCGGCTCCTGAGCCAACAGCGCCCCAGAAAGAGGGAAGGAAGAGAAATTTATTGGTTGAGTCACCCAGCTTTCGTTGGGTTGATGGACTAGTGCAATAAGGCAGAAGTATGGAGGCAGATGGCAGAAGGAAATAAAGCTTATGCAGTATGCTTTTCAGTTTTTTCAAACTGGATAGTTATTTCAGCCGCGATGCACTAGTAGGTTGGGGAACTCTAAATTCCTACATAGCGCAAGGGCAGTCATCACGATAATTTCAATTCTGTTGATTTAAAGAGCGATCGCGCACTATCACAACAAAGAAATAAAAGGTAGATGCATCCTTATCTTTATATGACCAAGGTTTTATATCCCGCCTTAAATTATCCATTTGGGGTAGCTAAAAGTTATCTGTAGAAAGATAGATAAATTGTGTTTAAAATTACAACTACAAATCAAAAGCGCAACCCCCAACCCCCAACCACTGAATATGTCTTAAATGCGACTAGAATATCAAAGTAAATTTAAGCATAAAGCAACCTAGCTCAGTGTATCTATGGTATTAACTCCTACTTTTTTCTCTGATATTCAAAACCATTGGGCACGCTTATTTATTACAGCCTTAGCCCAACGTAACATTGTCACCGGGTTTGCCAATGGGATTTTTCGCCCCGATAACTCACTCACCCGCGCTGAGTTTGCTGTCATTCTTGCTAAGGCTTTTACGAAAGTCCCGAAAAAGCGACAGTATGTCCCTTTTATCGATGTCCCTGCTAATTACTGGGCGGCTAATGTTATTCAAACAGCTTACGAAACAGGTTTTATTAACGGATTTCCCGATAATCGCTTTCGTCCTGACAACAGAGTTTCTAGAATTGACGTTATAGTTGCTTTGGTCGCAGGTTTAGATATTGCTACCAAAATCAAACCAGACCTAGTTTCAGCATTATCGCAAATTTATCAAGATTCTACTCAAATCCCTGGCTTTGCGAGAAATCAGGTAGCTATTGCTACTAGTGCAGGTTTGGTATCAAGTTTTCCGAATGTGAAATTACTCAATCCCAGTTTAGCGGCAACTCGTGGTGATATAACTGCGTTTATTTATCAGGCTTTGGTGTATCTAGGTGAAGCGCAAAAAATTGCATCTGAATATATTGTAGTGGCAGGAAAATCAACGCCCATACCAACACCAACACCGCCTGGTACAGTCAAAGTCAACCATCGCCGAGAATTTCGGGGGGCGTGGGTGACAACGGTGTGGAATAATGATTGGCCCTCGAAAGCGGGACTTTCTGTTGCACAACAGCAAGCGGAATTTATCGAGATTGTCACCCGCTTGCAAGCATTAAATTTCAATGCTTTGATTTTGCAGGTGCGACCGGAAGGCGATGCAGTGTATGCGTCGCAATTAGAACCTTGGAGTGCGTGGATTACCGGAGTTCAAGGAAAAGCACCAGAACCATTTTATGACCCATTGGCGTTTGCGATCGCTGAATGTCGCAAGCGCAATATTGAAGTTCATGCTTGGTTCAACTCCTACCGCGCCAAAACTTCTATCAAAGGTGCATCTAATGTCCGTCCCCACATAGCTGTTATTCATCCAGAAGTAGTTTATCAATGGGGCAATCAATTGTGGATGGACCCAGGAGCGAAAGTTGTTCAGGATAGGGCATATAATGTGATTCTGGATGTGGTGCGTCGCTATGACGTGGATGGCATTCACCTTGATGACTATTTTTATCCCTATCCGATTGAGGGTAAATCTTTTCCCGATAACCAAACCTATGCAGCTTATCGAAATGCTGGCGGTACACTCAGCTTAAACGACTGGCGGCGGGAAAATGTCAATCAAATGGTGTTGCGTCTATCTCAGGGAATTAAAGAAGCAAAGCCCCACGTGAAATTTGGTATTAGTCCCTTTGGCATTTACCGTCCGGGACAACCACCAGGAATTACAGGGTTGGATGCTTACGATGTATTGTATGCTGACTCGAAGAAATGGCTGGAACAAGGTTGGATTGATTATATAGCACCGCAACTATACTGGCGCACCGACCAAACAAAACAAAGTTATCCTGTATTGTTAAAGTGGTGGACGGAAATTAACCCCAAACAGCGACATATTTACGCGGGTAACAATATCGGACAGTTGGACGGTAAAGCTTGGAAAGATGAGGAGACTGAAAAGCAAGTTAAAATTAGTCGCAACCTAGCGGGAGACTTGTCTTTAGGGAATATTTTCTTCAGTATAAGTTCTCTAAATGAAAATCGCCAGGGTATCGCTGACAAGTTCAAAGATTCAATTTATAACAAACCTGCATTAGCGCCCAGCATGTCATGGCGGAATGCAGCCCCACCATCGCCTCCCACTGCATTGCAAGTTAGCAACCGCAGACTTAATTGGAAGCCGGGAGATAATCGAGAGGTGCGGTCTTGGGCGCTTTATCGCCAAAGTGGGGATAATTGGACATTGCAACGGATTTTGTCTGCCGGGACAACCTTTGCCACCGTTGAACCGGGAACCTATGCAGTGTGTGCGGTTGATCGGTTGGCGAATGAAAGTGCGGGAGTGGTGATTTCCGTGAGTTGAGAAATCTATAGTTATGAGCGCGATCGCTGCTATGCTATGTGATGGCAGATGATAGCGCGGTCGCATCTTTAAATACGAGTGCAAAGTAATCACCCTGAACCAGTTAAGGTCGATTGGATAGTCAGCCTTTTAGGAAGAGTAAAAGCTCTGGAGGTAAATCCCCATGAAGAAGCATTAACTATAATTCTGATTGAGCAAGCTTTGGAAAATGCCAGACGGACTGTTACAGATCCTGGTCTTTCACTTGCAGCAGCTTTTGATTTGATTGTAGCTGCTGAATACTATACAAAATTAGTAAACAAAGGATGGTTTTATTGTCCAGTAAATGATTCTCCTCTGTTAATTTATCCATACACTAACACTTGCCCAAGATGTGTTTTGCAAGGTAATTTTTACTTTCATCAAGCCAATAAACTACCACCTGGAACCATTGGAAGAACAACAAGCCGTTTGCTTTGTGTATTTTTGAAGCATTTATTTAAAATTCATTCCATAAATTTAAAAATATATCATGGTGCTGAACCTGTTGACGTAATAATTCATGATGAAACAGAGAGTGTCATCTTACTTGCAGAAGTGAAAGCTGCCCCACTGACAACACTTTCTTTAGCAACAACCGTTGAGGTACAAACAGAACTTCAAGATGATGGAGAACTAGTAGCTTGTTCGCACTCTCCTACAGACAATTCGTTTTTGACATCATCTAACTTATATTTGATTTTGCCTAAGTTAGAAGACAATGGCTGGAACTATGAACTTATAAATTTAGGAATAAAAGGAAGCCGTAATTCTGCAACATGGACATACGAGCAAATTGGCAGAGTTTTTGGCGAAGATGACCAACTGTTTTATCGTTATTTCCAGTTTTGGAATATTGCCTATTCTGCATACAACAAAGCTGCACGGGGTAGGGGAAAATTACCTGAACCTGTTTATTGGCTCACAAACGCTTGCGGACAACCTATTCCTAGACCTGTAAATTGGCCTCAACGAAGAAGCGGCGAAGGTTACGAATCGGTTTCTGATAGCAAGTCTAGCGTGGGTATGGACAGAACTGATGATATTAAAAAGGGAATTTATCAAGTATTAAAAATAGCAGCTACCGGAAAACCAAAGCAAAGTCAAATTGCAGTCAAAACTGCTTTGCTGTCTAACATTCACGCCGTGCGTCACTATAATGATTATCTGCTTGAGCTTCAAGATGTTGTATGGACACTAGATGAAACAGGAAGAGCGAAAAAAATTTCCGATTTACCCCCAGAAAAGGAAATTTTAAATCTTTTTGATGGTATAATTACCTTCACGCAAAGCCATGTGAGAGATGACTGGATTTCACGAAACTTCCAATTTTAATACTCCGTGCAAAGTTGTTGCAAATCACATTGCTAGGCGGGTTGGTTCCGATGTCCAAAAACGCATCGATGCCCTAAAAATAGGGCAAAAAATGCAGGACTTACCTGAAGAACTTTGGCACGATAGCTTTAAATATTACGTAAAGCACGATCCAAATCGACAAGGTGGACCAAACCTGAGAATGATTCGCCTCGATCCGGATAAGCCTTCATTAACAGTTACTGGATACGTTTTCAATAAATTTGTTCATCCCTATGAAAACAGATTTATTACAGTGCGAGAGGCGGCTCGTTTGCAAGGCTTTCCTGACGATTTGAAATTTGAGGGAACGCTAACAAGTACCCAACTTCAGGTAGGTAATGCTGTACCTGTGCCACTAGCAAAAGCTGTGTTTGAACACTTAATTCGGCAAGCACAGTCCCTGGGATTTGAAAATCGTTCTCTCAAAGCTTTCAGCTTATTTAGTGGCGCGGGGGGTATGGACATTGGCGCTCATCTTACACGCAGCATAGAAACTAAGGTAGCTGTTGATAATTGGTCAGATGCTTGTGCAACACTGCGCTGTTTTTTTGGTAAACGTATCTGCGTTGTGGAAAAAGATATTTGCACTGTAGAAGACCCATTAAGTCTATGGCAAAATACTTCGGGTGAAGTTGAGAAACCAGATATTATATTTGGAGGTCCACCTTGCCAAGCCTTTAGTCAAGCAGGTAAACAAAAAGGCTTACAGGATGAGCGGGGTGGTATGATTTATGAGTTTTTACGCTTTATAAAACATTTGCACCCGCCTTTTTTTGTCATGGAAAATGTATCTAATCTCAAAGGTATTTCAAGTGGCAAATTGTACCAAGAAATTTGGGACAAGATGACGAATTTGGGTTACAATGTTTCGGTCGGTGTACTTCTCGCTACAGACTTTGGTACTCCTCAACTAAGGCGTCGATTGTTTTTTCTCGGTTGCCGAGAAGATATTGGAAATATTAGCTTACCTCTACCGACTCATAGCCTTGAACTCGAATTATTTGGGTTGTTGCCATACGTAACTGTTGGTGAGGCTTTTGTTGACTTACCAAAAGCAGAGTTCAGCCGTTAATATTCACAGGACTTACGCAAAAAACTTCATCTCAGTGCGGTAATTCATGAATTACCGCACTGAGATCAGGCTTTTGAGACAATGCAAGTGTAAGTCCTAACTCAAATGGAAAGGAAGACAAAGAAGAATTTCTCTGTTGTCTTCCCCATCTCCCACTAAGCAAAATACTCTTTCAATCGTGGCTGCAATCCAAATAAGGTTAAAAGAGCGATCGCGCTTATAATTAGCAGTTCCACAGTTTGCACATTGCATAAGCTTAATTTGCTGCTTTTGGGTTCATTTGGTGACTGCGAGAAAGCTCATAACGAATTGTTCCCTCCTCAGAACCTTTTCCAACATAGGTAAACTGGTTTTTTTCCAAAACCCGTTGTGAGGCTTTGAGTTCTGGCAGAGTTTCTGCAATCACTTGCCGAATTTCAGGATATTCAAATGCCCAAGATATAAGTGCTTGAATTGCTTCTGTTGCATATCCTCGGTTTTGAAATTCTTGTAAAACTGAATAGCCAATTTCGACAGTACCATCAGGCGTTGGTTTACCTTTAAAACCACCGTTACCGATGAGAGTACGTGCATCTGTAATCTCATCTTTCAGCACGAAGTACCAGCACCACCATCCTAAGTCTTCAGGAGCTGACTGCAATCTCTGTAAGGTAAATGACATCGTTTCATCATCGTTAAATTCAGGGGGCCAGGTATGAGGTATAAAAGCATTAAGTAGCTGAGAAAAATTGAATTTATCACTAATTTCCGCCCGGACAGTTTCTATTGTGCAAGCAATTAGTTCCAAGTTTTCTGTTGTGAGTCTAATTGTTGTCATTTTTCCGATATTCGTTACTTCAACTAAGGTTCTAGAATTGTTATCTCGTAAATCATCATGAAACAAATGATTTTAACGAGGTGCAAAAAAGTATCGTTCATCCTCATAATTGAATAATTTTTGGTTTACCAGGCTGATTAAATTTTAGGCGAACTGAGGGTAGTGATTAACAATAGTGACCAAGGCACTTTAATATCAGGTATAAACGAAGAGTACTTTCTCAATCCAGGTAATGCAAACGGTACGAGAAAACGCAGAGAACGTAGCGATACAGGACAGGTTCCATCCTCATCTACGAGCTTATATTGTTGAGCCAGTTCCGCAACAATCTGCATGCGTCCTGTGCGACGCATCACATTTGACTCGCCTGCAAGTTGAGCAATTACCCTTCCCGTTAATAAAGGAGTTTCCCAATTGTATCGCTCTGTAAATACTGAGTTTTTCGGGTCGGTTAAATTTTTTTCGTCCATTTCAGCAGCCATACTGGTAATGTGTTCGGTGCCAACAATCCCCGGCCAAATTGAAATCGAAGCGACGTTATGCGGTTTTAGCTCAACAGCTATATCAGCTGCTAATCTGTCACAAGCTGATTTACCTGCACCGTATGCAGCACCGAAGATATAGGACATCCCACCCCAGGAAGAAATAGTACAAATTAATCCAGAGTTACGCTTGGTCATCATCTGGGCAGCAAAAATACTTGCAACATAGTGACTGCGAAGACCAACATTATTGCAAGCATCCCAAAGACTCGGTTCGCAATCCCAAAAAGGTTTACCATTATTATCTCTCAACGCTCGGACACCTGAGTAAACATTGTTTACCAGTAGGTCAAGTTGTCCATCTTGTTCTGAATCGATACGCCCAAAAAGCGATCGCACTTGCTCGTCATCGCTGTGGTCTACTTGAACAGGAATGCAGACACCACCGGCTTTCTCTACAGCTGATTGAGTTTCAGCAAGGCTACCTGAGATATCATCGCTCGAATCCGAGTTGTTGAGGCTGCGTCCTGTTATGTAAACAATCGCACCAGCTTCACCGAGTGCGATCGCAATTCCCTTACCAATGCCCCGTGTAGCACCTGTGACCAATGTCACTTTACCTTCAAGGTGTTTCATTGTTGCCGTTTATAATTATTTTTCTATCATCAGGACTATAATTTTCAACTTAACATTAAAATAATGGCTATAGCAGTCCTAAATTATTCGTAAAAATTTAGAAACCCGGTTTCTGGACACTGTGAATTTTTACAAATCATATAGGATTGCTATATTTTATTTGTTTAGTGTACAAATAAATTTAACGATAAAAATCTCAATAAGTGTAACATAGGTGCTAGCAATTAACATAGAAAGTTCACGCTTATAAAGGTTTTGACGATGCTATCAATCATCAGATAAAAAAGTGCGATCGCCCTGAGGGAAGATGTGGGATAAAAAAGTGCGATCGCGTACCCCCACCCTTCACCTCACGCCCGCCGGGGAAGTAAACTACAAAGCAGCGTCTCAAAGAGAAGCTTACCCAAGGTATCGTCTGCATACCCAGCGCCAACAGTCGTCCTGTCATCGCTACCCATCTGTGATGTTTTTGCTGCTTGTCTCTTATCATTTATCAATAACTGTTATTGGTGGGTGCAAATATGGCATGGGTTTATCTTGTTATTGCTGGTTTGTTTGAAATTGGATGGGCAATCAGTCTGAAGTATGCACAGGGATTTACTCGGTTTGTTCCTAGCCTTTTCACCATTGTTTTGATGATACTAAGTTTCGCATTCTTATCAACAGCGCTTCGTACACTACCAGTCGGCACTGCTTATACTGTCTGGACGGGCATAGGAGCCATTGGTACAGTTTTACTGGGCATAATTTTATTTGGGGAATCAACTGAAGTGCGCCGCCTTACTTGTATTGGTTTGATTATTGCAGGCGTGTTGGGACTCCGGCTCGTCTCTTCAAATTAGCCACTGTATTTACAATGGTTTTTTTCAAATAAAACGGACAGCGTATTAATGATAACAACGCAAAGAAATTCAGCTATGCTGCGGGAGTTGAAGGCAGGAGGCAGAAGGCATCCCATGCTTTTAAGCATGGGATTGAAACAGGGACGCATTGTTTCTTCAAGCTACGCACTCTTGTTACAAATATTTGTTTTTAGTGGGCTTTAAACCCACAACGCGCATTTTTTTTAGCACATCATATAACCTTCAGCATAGCTGCCCCCTGGGTTCTGCCTTTTTGTAAATAAATCTAACTACTGGGAGAAGTTAAAATGACTTTACCTATCAAAGAAATTGTATTAGCTCCTGGAGAAGGAAGCCATTTAACAATCGGTAACAGCGAAGTGACATTTAAAGCGGTTGGTGCTGATACTCACGGTCACTTAGGGTTGTTTGAAAATTTAATCCAGCCCGGGGGAACTGCGCCAGTATTGCACATTCACCGCCAAATGGAGGAAATGTTTTATATTTTAGAGGGAGAAGTAGAAATCCAAATTGGCGATCGCACTTTAGTTGGTCAACCAGGAGCGTTTGTGCTTGTTCCTCGCGGTACGCCCCATACATTTGCCAACCGAGGAACAAAACCTGCAAAGTTACTGATTATGTTTACTCCTGGGGGAGAACGCGAAAAGTACTTTCAGGGTTTGGCTGAACTTCTTAAAAACGGACATCAACCAAACCGGGAAGCCCTTTTAGAGTTAATGCAGCAATTTGACCAAGAGCCTGTAGAAATTGATTGAGGGTAATTAAGATTAGTTATTAGACCGAGAAGTGGAAATTAATTCGGCGTTAAAGCCCGAAATACGAGTGTAGGGACAATTCATCAATTGTCCCTACGTCTTTTCCACTTCTCGGTCTATTGGTTTTGCTAGAAGTCGGGAAACAAATTCATGTTAAAGGAAAAGGGCAAAAAAATAACCCCTTTCCCCCCTTCCCCTTTCCCGATGTTTAAAGTGTCTTTGTTTCAAGCCCCGAGCAACTTCTATGGGGACTTTACTTCATCCTTCATCCTTCATCCTTCATACTTCATCCTTCATCCTTCAGTTGACTGCATCTTTGACTTTACCTTTCTTTAAGAAATCAGGCATAAAGGGTCGCTCAAAGACTAAGTAAAACAAATAGGCAATTACTAACGACACCGCCACGCCTAACAAGTAAGATATCACTGCAAATATCCCTGGAGATAATTGCAGGTTAAAAAGAAAGTAACGGACCAGTACTAATACTGGTCCGTGAATGAGATACAAACTATAGGAGAATGTTCCAAGCGCGATCGCTAAAGGATGTTCAAACACTCGTAGATAACGGGGTAGCTTTTTACCGTCTATCACCCGCTTGGTGCAGTTAATAAATAAACAAGCAGTTGCCAAACCAAAAAAGCTCTCACTAATCCATATATCCAATCCCAATTTTCTCCACTCAGTTAAAAAAGCAATAACAGTAAAGAAAATTGTCAGCATCCCCCACGGGAGGGAATTTCTCATGGCGATTAATTTGGGTTTTTGAGAAAATCCAATATCCGCTGCAGCCATTCCCAAAGCAAATAAACCGATATACCAAGGAGCAGCTTGTTTAAACAATCCATTCAAAAGATACAACGGTGCTATTCCCATTAAAAAGCCAACGATGACAGGTAAAGTTAATCCAAAACGCCGCCATATAGGTAGCAATAACAGCGGAAAAATAAAGTATAACTGCCACTCAGTCGCCACAGCCCACAATGGTGGATTAATAGACATATATGTTTCCGGACTGAGATTGTGAATTAGCAGCGCGTGAGCCAATATATCCTTCAAGGACAAGTTAGGAAAGAATGGACCTTTACCAACGAATGCGTTCCATTCAAAAGTCGTAAATTTCTCAAGATTCAAGATGACTGCGGCTAATATCACGCAACAGAGAAGAGCCGCATAATAAGCAGGCAAAATTCTACGCGATCGCCTTTTTATATAATTAACCAAACCTCCAGAAATATAATTACTTTGCGAACGCATTACTGACATCATTAAACCGTAGCCAGAAAGCACAATAAAAATTACAACACTAAACCTGCCATATCTGAGCGTTTTTGTAAAAAGTTCTACAAATGCAGGCAACGTCTCTGTTAAAGACGGTTCAACGTGAACAAGCACCACGTACAAAGCAGCTAATCCCCGTAAACCATCTAAGTAATGAAAACGCAGTTTTTTCTCAGCATTTTCTTTTGTTAATACAGTCATTAACTTCATTTGCAATTCCCCTGATAGATGCTTTGATTTATTACTTCTAGAAACTAGAGATTACCCACCATTCGTTTCTTGCTTTACTTATACCATTTCAGGTTAATCGCGATACATATAAATCCTTTAGAGATGTAGCATTGCCGAGTCTCGACAGGATTTATATGTTTCATCAATAAAGGGAAATGCTATTACAACCTTTTATTGGTGTACGCGGTTTAAATTTGTTCACCTCTTTGCTTGATTTTATTTTTTATTCACAAGAAATTTCCAGCCTCTTCAAGGAAATTTACTTTGAACAATTTCCGATAACATTTAACATGTAAATCGTCAAATGTTAATTATATTTACACCCTGATTTTTCTAAATAATCTCACACAAATCTAGTTCAGAGGTGACATATAAGATTTTCTAGAGTTAAATAGTTCCTTAACATCACGTTTTTTTATCACCCGTGCAGGCACACCCACAGCAACAGAAAATGGGGGAATATCTTTAGTGACTACAGAACCAGCACCGATAACACTGCCCTTACCGATAGTCACACCATCTAATACTGTTACTCCATGTCCTAGCCAACAGTCATCCTCAATTACAATTCCCCGGCGAGTAACACCTTGGTTTCTCATCGGTTGTGTCACATCGCCAAAATTGTGATTATTAGCATATATGCCGGAATGAGAAGCAATCATACAGTTTTTACCAATTTTGATATCTCCAGGACCAGCAATGCATACATAAGGAGCGATGTATGTATTTTCATCAATGTTGATATAAGTGTTATCTAATGACCCAATCTCAACACCACGCTCAATAGCAACTTTATTCCTCAGAGAAACTCGATTGTTTTGGTGTCCGCTTCCATCTATACGAACATCTCGAAAAATATGCACTCCATTGCCAATCTCGATACAATCGGCACCGAGAAATTCAGCGCCATTTTGAATATAAACTGAACTACCTATATGGCAAAAAATGTTGCGGTATAGTACATTTCGTAACTTGACACCCAAGAAAACTGTAGGAATATTGCCCAAAAAAGTAGTTAGTAAAACTTCTTGCAAACGCTTCCATTTTGAAGAATATTTTTGGCTGTTCATCGGTAGATACCTCGTAAATAAATTGTGGTTTTCAGGATTTTCAAGCAAGTGAAAATTTTCGCAAGCTTGAATCATGCTTTTACAAAACTTACGCAAAAAACTTCTCAGTGCAGTAATTCATGAATTACCGCTACGAACTACGGAAAATCAGGCTTTTGAGGCAATGAAAGCGTAAGTCCTATTTGAATTTAGCTTCTGATTTTTCTTCATCTGCATATTAATAAAATTGCAGACTAATGAAAAGAATTTTTTCCGATAGTTAGCATCAGGTTTATCAATTTTTTTGTTGAAAACCTGAAGATAGCTCTAACGTCAGAAGCTATTAAATCCAAGTGATATTTAATTTTTCGATGTCGGGCTGCAACAGATGCTTTGTTTGATCACAAGCAACTCTTGTAGTTAGTATGCAGTATTCATCTTGATAAAAAATCTACTTTTGGAAATAATAAACACTGCTTTATCTTTGCAACTGATTAACAATGCAATTTCATTAATTTGCCACATCAACCATTGAAGTGTCAGCGTGTATAACTTAATCGATTGACAAGCTTTTTTATTTAGTTATCAGTTACAAAAGCGGTGAATTCAAACAAATTACATCTGTTTAATTTATCGAGAAGAAAGAATCGTGTTTCCTGACTTCTATCAAAATGTAATTGTTGTTTTCATAATATTTCCAAGCTAATACAAGCACATCAGGGTGGAACATCCCCAACTTCAGCCATCACATTGAAGTTAACCATCGGGGCGAACAAGTAAATACTTCCCCGATTGCTATAACGGCTTGCTTGCAGCCAGTTTTTTGAGTCTGCTGCTGTAATCATGATGTGCCAATAAATGTTACATATCAACCAGACTGTTTTTGTCGTTATACAGACAGTCTATAAACATCATCCTATAACCGAATAATAAAACCTTTGTAAAGGATACGTAAAGCCTTTACAAATAAATATGAATTTTTCATCAAATCTTTTTTTTACAATTAGAGAATTACGGGAATTTACATAAGGTAAGATATAGATTGGGCATTGGGTATGGGGCTTTTATAAATCAGTTCTAAGTATCTTCATCAATTACCGTTGCAGTTCTTTTCAATTGGCGAAGATGGAGTTTCAAGTAACTTTGCTTTATTTTCCGAACATTCAAACAGATGTAAACCTAACTTTTGGGAAAGTTCTTCACACACTTTCACTCCTCGCACGCTGTTACCACGCACATCCAACAACGGCGAAAACACCGCAATTCCCATTTGATTTGGCACTACAGCAATAATTCCACCACTGACGCCACTTTTTGCCGGCAGACCAACTTTGTAAGCCCACTCGCCTGCAAAATTGTACATTCCACAGGTGTACATCACGCTCAATATATCTTTTATATAACGACTATCAACCGCACGCTCTTTTGTGATGGGATTAATACCTTTATTTGCAAGGGTAGCCGCCATTACTGCCAAATCGTGACAATTAACCATTACCGCACACTGCTGAAAGTATAAATCGAGCGCCTCGTCGATGTTGCGGTCAATCATGCCAAAGTTGAGCATAAGGTGCGCCATTGCTCGATTGCGATGTCCGGTAGTTCGCTCTGAGGTAAATACCGAAATATCAACGTATACATCGCGTCCAATGTAGCGCCTGAACATATCCAGCATTCGGTTGAGGCGTTCGGTTGCTCCCGAACCTTTAATCAAACTTGTGGTGGCGATCGCTCCCGCATTTACCATTGGATTATAAGGACGCTTTGATTGCTCATCCAGGATAATTGCGTTGAAAGCGTCTCCCGTCGGTTCTACACCAACCCTCGTTAAAACGTAATCCCGTCCGCGATCCTCAAGCACCAGTCCATAAGCGAATACCTTAGAAATCGACTGAATCGTAAATAATTGCTTATAATCGCCAACTTCGTAAACTTCACCGTTGACAGTAACGATACAAATACTAAACAAGTCCGAGTTTACTTTCGCCAACTCCGGAATATAATTCGCGACAACGCCATCCTGCAATGATTTGTATTTGGAATGCAATTCATTGAGAACTCCCGTCCAGTGGGATGCGATTATTTCTAAATCTCCTCGATCTGCCATGAAGCTTACAGGTTTCTCTAATTAAGGGACTGGTTACTGGGGACTCTTGACTCGGGAAAAATTGCCCAATGCCCAATCAATACACCGACGAATTACTCAAGACGCACCAGCCAACTTTGGTTAATTTTCTCACTATTGATTTTACTTTACCCAGAGAAAAGATTAGCTTCAGCGCGTCCATTTTTTCTACTTAATGTTACTGAAAGTGTAAGTATGTTTTTCGACAAAATTTTATTTAAGCGAAAGCTGTATCTATCATGCTTTGTGTTATATAAAATGCTCTGAAAAAGATAACTAATTTAAAGCTAGCTC
Source organism: Heteroscytonema crispum UTEX LB 1556 (assembly GCA_044006015.1). Classification (GTDB taxonomy): domain Bacteria; phylum Cyanobacteriota; class Cyanobacteriia; order Cyanobacteriales; family Nostocaceae; genus Heteroscytonema; species Heteroscytonema crispum. Next base: position 31,612 of record JBIPDF010000009.1, on the reverse strand, counting down.
GAAGCGTTGGTTTGTAACGTCAAAATTCTCATACAATACCAGCAATTAAGCTAAATATTTAATTCCTATTTCCATATGTTTCTGTAACCTTTGTTACTTAAATTAAAACAACCTTAAGTAAATTGATGCAAGTGTAACTAGTTATAAGATAGAACAAGCAGCAAATAGCTGGATGATGATTTATGAACGCTACACAATGAATTTGCCGACGCAGTATTGTTAAGTTTTCGTAAGAAAGATTGGAAGTTGAGAAAAAAGCGCTACACAGCCAAAATCCGCTTTTGAAGAAGGTTTGAAGCCGAAAATTTGGTTTTAAAATTTATAAAATTACCAAGGGCTGCGCTAAAACCCCGATCCCTAAGAGAAACGGTTCGTGTTAATCTGTTGCAGTTATAAACAAAAAGTAAAGACGAAATGAGTTTGAGTTTTGGGGAATTTAACTTTAGTGGTGCAAAACCTACAAATTAATGAACCCTCAAATCTTCAGTCGCTTTAAAATCGGACGCATGAATCAAAGACATTTGTTGACAACTGCCGCCCTGTTTATGACTGTTTTGGGGGCACCCTCAATTGGTCGTACTCAAACGACCCAGGAAACAGAACCTGTTTCCGGAGAAATACCTTCGCCAGATGCGGTGAAGGTAGGAGAGTACCAATCCCCGACAGGGAAATCTACCTCGGATACTGCGATCGCAGAAATTCATTCTCATACCGTTGGAGGTCGTCAAGCGGCAACTTTATTTGTTCGCAATATTCCGGTTCTGACCTTTGTCGGTCAAGAACCAGTGGCAACAGGCGAAGAGACTAAAGTTGGCGTAATTGGAAATGCTGAAGGCTTGCAGACCTTAGCCTCGATTGCTAACAACTCAACAAAGATGGCAACTGTTGGGAATGTAGCGGATGTTAATCGCCAAATCAATTCTGACAACAACGATCCTGTTAAGAGAGCTAGCGTAGTAGCGGCTCAGATTAACCAACTGGCACAGGACAGTATAGACGCTAGCAAAATTACCGTCAGTTGGAAAGGAGGGGGCGAACCCGCACAAGTGAACCAAGCCCAAAACAAAGCCTTCTCTCCCCAACAAACTGCAAGCGATCGCTACGCCATCAAAGTCAATGGCAAAGACTTAGTGGAAATCAACGCCTCGACGCGACTGGCAGATACAACCAACAATCTTGCACAAGATGCATTGCAAGCAACCAATCGCTTGCGGAGACTAATCGGCAATGCATCACCCTTAAGCGAAATTGCGAACTTACCAACACGAGCATCAGCAGCGATCGCAAAATTGCCCCAGCAATTTTCTATAGCACCGATAATAGCCACCATCAAAGGCATAGCTTCCTTTTACGGCTATGATGGTTCAGGCAACCGCACAGCCACCGGTGAGAGATTTAATCCAGAAGGGATGACTGCAGCCCACCGCAGCTTACCCTTTGGTACGCGAGTTCGTGTCACCAACACCCGCAACGGTCGTTCTGTAGTAGTGCGAATTAACGATCGCGGTCCATTCATTCGGGGACGAGTTATTGACCTTTCTACAGGTGCTGCCCGAGTTTTAGGAATGATGGGCAGTGGCGTTGCACCAGTAAGGATTGAAGTCCTGGGAAGATAATCAATTCCCCACTGGCAAAACGAATAACAATAGTCTGGCAACCCAAAATTACTGGGTAAGGGGAAAGGGGAAAAAGGAAAAGGGAAAATAGTGAAGAAGGCAGAGGGCAGCTTTGCTGAGGGCTTTTATGATGCAATTTGGATGGGGGCTTCAACCCTCACTAATTGCAAGCCACCAAATTGTAGATTTTGGTGGGGGACTTAAACCCTTGCTCCTTTGAGCCTTTGAGAAGTACTTCTGTCAGATGCCTTCTGCCAAGAGACAAGCGTACTTCTGCCTTCTTGTTAAACTTTTTTCACGAATGCCCTTTTCCCTTTCCCCGTTTTCGTTGACTTGCCAGAGTACTAGTAGAATAAGGCAGAAGTAAAAAGGCAGATGGCATTCGTGAAAAGCTTGATTTTTCAAGACTTTGATTGAATGTGAATGGTTAACTTATTTCCGCCTTCTGTACTAGTTAGTCATTAGGGACGCGGCATTGCCGCGTCCCTTCATGATTGGAACTCTTGCATTCTTATGGGGAAGGGGAAGGGGAAAGGGGGAAAGGGATTAGGGAATACCAAAAAATAAATTATCCGATATTTGTAGGGTGCGCCCTTTCTTTGAGTACGGCAGCATCTTTATTGATATATAGGAGTGCCGTACTGTCTGCCTACCGCACCCGAAAGAATTGGATATTTTTTTAATCGGAAGTCTCTTATTTCTTCCCCCTTTCCCTTTCCCCCTTGCCCCTTATCCCCACTCCCTGGGGGGCCCCCTTCCCCTTCCCCATTAAGCTGACATCCATCAGTGCAATATTAAAGATTAGTGGTATTATCCGCAAAATTTTATAAACTAACGGGGGAGGGCGCTTATCGACATTCCTACACCTAGAAATGCGTGGGATTTTTGGCTTGATACCCTACCAAGAGCGGTTTTGCTTCTCAAGAAAGCGCCAAGCAATGCCCGAAGCGTCTTGTAGGGAATTGATTATTGCGGCCCTCAACAAGCAAGGCATCTACAACGAGTCTACAAAACATATTTGAGGTTGCCCGCAAATGCCATCTTATGGTTCTCTACCCAAGCATTTTGCTTCATCACCGAAGCTTAAGAGCGCCCTTAAGTATGGCAGAAATTCTTAAACCGGATTTCTCTGCTTTGTCGTTGAAGTTTTTATTAACAGTAGACACTTTGCACCCAATATCTCTAAACCTGTGGTAGACCCGATCGTTTCAGTTATTTGGTAATGGTGTATTTAAATACTTAGGGTACTTTATGAGTTTTTGCCCAAGTCTAGCACAATTGTATAAAAGACTGCCTCTTCGCTGGGCTGCTGTAAATTATCAGCTTGACCCGATACATCCTCGGTGGTTTTCAAACTTCTCGCTGTTCTTTGTAAAACTAGGGGTATTTTGTGCGCCTGCTGACAACAGTCGCAGCTTTACGCTGCTATTTAGCTAAACAACGTTCGGAAAACAAACTTTTGCAACCAGACGATCTGCCATTAGATGAACTAACTAGTTGGTCATGTACCGCAATCGGTCTGGTTCCCACAATGGGAGCTTTACATCAAGGTCATTTAAGCTTGATTAAACGGGCACGGCAAGAAAATACCACGGTGGTTGTCAGTATATTTGTCAATCCCCTGCAATTTGGTCCCAACGAGGATTTTCAACGCTATCCCCGCACTTTAGAACAAGATTGGCAATTGTGTGAAGAAGCTGGAGTCGATGCGATTTTTGCCCCCACTCCGGAAGAGATGAGAATTGACCAGAAGAATATACAAGAATCAAAAGTTACACAAGTTATACCTCCATCTGCTATGATATCAGGCTTGTGTGGTCGTTCTCGACTAGGTCACTTTCAGGGTGTGACTACGATTGTCACCAAGCTTTTCAACTTGGTATTGCCCGATCGGGCTTACTTTGGTCAAAAGGATGGTCAGCAACTAGCAATCATTAAACGCTTAGTTGCGGATTTGAATTTGCCCGTAGAAATTGTGGCTTGTCCAACGGTGCGCGAAGCCTCAGGTCTTGCCTTGAGTTCTCGCAATCAATATTTGACTGCAACAGAAAAACAGCAAGCTGCGGTATTGTATCGCGGCTTGCGGCAAGCTGAAGCTGCGTTCAAAGCAGGTGTTCGCAATTGCTCCAAGTTGATCGCGATGGTACAGCAAGAAGTAGCAATGGTCAGTGCTGTGACTGTGGAATATATTGAATTGGTTGAACCGACTACGTTGATGTCTTTAGAGAAAATTGAGGAGGAAGGAATGCTGGCGATCGCAGCTCGTCTTGGTTCTACACGTTTGATTGACAATACCATTTTGTGCGATCGCAAACCTATTATCGCCATTGATGGACCTGCTGGCGCTGGTAAATCTACGGTAGCTCGTCTCGTGGCAGCAAATTTGGGATTAGTATACTTAGATACAGGAGCTATGTACCGTGCTGTCACCTGGTTGGTGTTGCAAGAGGGAATTGCTTTTGATGATGAGTGTGCGATCGCCGAATTAGTTAACTGTTGTGAAATTGAACTAAACAAAAGCGAAGATTTGCAATCTCCGGTGAGAGTATGGATCAATGGCGTTGATGTTACCCAGGTAATTCGCACCATTGAGGTGACATCTAAAGTATCGGCGATCGCCGCACAAAGCGCCGTGCGTCAAGCACTGGTGAAACAACAGCAAACCTGGGGTAAAAAAGGTGGTTTAGTCGCAGAAGGACGAGACATTGGTACTCATGTCTTCCCCGATGCAGAAGTAAAAATCTTCTTAACCGCCTCTGTCAGCGAACGCGCACGCCGCCGCCAGCAAGACTTTAAAAAACAAAGTCAGCCTGAAGTATCTTTAGAGCAGTTGGAACGCGACATCGCCGAACGCGATTGGAAAGATAGCACCCGCAAAGTTTCCCCCTTACAAAAAGCCGCAGATGCAACTGAAATTCAAACCGATGGTCTTTCAGTGTCGGAAGTCACGGCAAAAATCGTTAACCATTACCAGCAGCGCTTATCTCAGTTGTAATCATTTGTCAAGTGAAGGATGAAAGATGAAGTATGAAGGATGAAGTATGAAGGATGAAGTAAAGACCCCATAGAAGTTGCTCGGGGCTTGAAACAAAGACACCTTAAACAGGAGTGTTTTGCATCTCGGTTTAATTTTTGTAAGTTTTCCAGAAATCGCAAAGCATCCAAAACGAAGTCAAGGATCTGGGGCTTGTATCCAGTTTTTGTTGCTCTATTTCATCCTTTATCCTTTATCCTTCATACTTTCACAGGTCATTACAGCAATTTGCTGTAAGTTTTTATTAAATTAAATGGTGAGTGAATATTCATTCACCATTTAAAAATTTACAACTAAAATTAAAGTATTAAATTATAGTTAATGGTTCATTGTTGATGGTTAATGGCTACCAACAACGCGATCGCGCTTCACCAGTCGCCTGCGCTCGTGTTACCCGGACGCAGCGCCCCTTCACCAACTACCAACTCCCAACTCCCAACTCCCAACTCCCAACTCCCAACTGGGCGGCTGGGCGCCTCCTAATTCAACTCTTGCGATGAGCCATTAACAGTTTTTTCTGTAGTTATAAATACCTATTGTCCGGAAACTTGCCAAAGTAGCTAGGCTGAGTCCTCCCTTTGGTAGTAAAATTACTATGTTAAGTTTTATGTCCCTGCGTTAAGCGATCGCTTCGCCAACCTTGCGGTAGGCGATCGCATAACAAAAAATCTGTAATTCCCAGAATTACCGCAATAGCTTTAAACTGGACAACGGTAAAGAGAGGATTTCACAAAATGGCATTTTCACAACCCCCCCTACCCTACGACTTTAATGCTCTAGAGCCATACGGCATGAAAGGTGAGACTTTTGAGTATCACTATGGCAAGCATCACAAAGCGTATGTAGACAACCTTAACAAGCTGGTTGACGGTACAGAATTAGCCGATAAGTCCCTAGAAGAGGTAATCCAAACTTCTTTTAAAGACTCCTCTAAGGCGGGAATCTTCAACAACGCAGCCCAAGTTTGGAATCACACTTTCTTCTGGAATTCCCTGAAGCCAGCAGGCGGTGGCGCACCCACAGGTGAGTTAGCTGCTAAAATTGATCAAGATTTTGGTAGCTTCGACAAATTCAAAGAAGAATTTTCTAACGCTGCAGCAACTCAGTTCGGCAGCGGCTGGGCTTGGTTGATTGATGATGGTGGTACGCTAAAGGTGATTAAAACACCCAACGCAGAGAACCCTCTAGCTCATGGCAAAAAGGCACTTCTAACTTTAGATGTTTGGGAACACGCTTATTACATCGACTTTAGAAATGCCCGTCCAGCCTTCATCAAGAACTTCTTGGATCAGTTGGTTAACTGGGATTTTGCTAACGCCAATTATGCAGCATAAAAGCTGACATTTTGCAACTGACAGCGACGCTAGTTTTTGTCGGTACTGTCAAGCCAAAATAATCAGTTACAGCAGTTTTCATTTAATTGAACTACACATTATTGTAGGGAACATTGCCGTGCCCCTACCACGTGGTCTATTTATTTGAAAAACGCTGTAATGCAAGCAATATTGCAAACAGTCACGACTTTGCATCGTGGCTGTTTTTGATTGCTTGCATTAATTAATTCACTCAAATTCAAGTCAGATATAGCGGTTCCTAGTTAATACAATTACCCGCAATCATTATAGGTGGGCAATATAGCGATTCCCAGTTGAGTGGGGTACAGGTTATTTGTAGGGGCAATTCATGAATTGCCCCTACGTGTACCGAATGCAAACGGGAACCGCTATATCTACCTTGTAGTAGATGTATTTTTTATGTCAAGCTCAAAAAAGTATATTTTGACGAGATTTGCAATTAATTGTTAACTCTCGAAGCTGACAGCTTGTATCTTAAAAAGTAGTACCATAAAAATTCAACATATGATATGAATAGTAACCAGCTAGCGCAATACCTCGAAGAAACCAATAACATTGCCAAACCTTGGTTATTGGTGCAACTGCGACTGAAAAAACTCCAAGAAAGTCGAGCTACAATTTCAGAAAACGAGTATGCCGAAGCATTAGAAGACATTTACCTAGATTTAATGAATTTGGGTGAATGGTGGCGCGGTATCGAAGATGAAGTGTTTTGATTAGTTACTAGTCAATAGTCACTAGTCACTAGTCAATAGTTAATAGTCAATAGTCAAGAGTTGAGGGTCAAGAGTTGAGGGTGAAATTAATTACTTTGGATTTTGGACTTTGAACTTTGGACTATTGACTACAGCAAAGCACCTAAATATGTGATGATAGCGATTTAGAGTCGCGCATTGATAACGGTGTTTTAAGGAATGGATTATCGGGATGCAGGGGTTGATGTTGAGGCTGGTAGAGCCTTTGTAGACCAAATTCGCAATTTGGTTCACAGCACTTTTAGACCGGAAGTAATTGGTGGACTGGGCGGCTTTGGTGGCTGCTTTCAATTACCAGGGGGTTTTAAAGAACCAGTTTTGGTATCCGGGACGGATGGCGTCGGTACAAAACTGAAAATCGCTCAAATTCTCAACCGTCATGACACCGTTGGTATTGATTTGGTGGCGATGTGCGTTAATGATGTATTGACATCTGGCGCAGAACCGCTGTTTTTTTTAGATTATGTCGCAACAGGTAAGTTAGAAAAAGAGCAGTTAACTCAGGTTGTGGCGGGTATAGCTTCTGGATGCAAGCTGGCGGGTTGTGCTTTGCTGGGAGGCGAAACCGCAGAAATGCCTGGTTTTTATCAAGTGGGTGAATATGATTTGGCTGGCTTTTGTGTGGGAATTGTCGAAAAAAGCCAGATGCTGGATGGTTCTCAAGTTCAAGTTGGAGATGTAGCGATCGCTCTTTCTAGTTCTGGTGTCCACAGTAATGGTTTTAGTTTAGTACGAAAGATTATCAACGACAAAGGTTTTTCCTGGGACGACAGCATAGAATTGTTAAAAAGTCAAATAGGAGAAACTTTCCTCACACCGACGCGCATTTACGTTAAACCAGTGCTGGCGGCGCGTCAAGCGGGGTTGGAAATTCACGGTATGGCACACATTACAGGCGGTGGTTTACCAGAAAATTTGCCCAGGTGCCTGGGGACAGGTCAAGCAATTAAAATTAATCCCAGTAGTTGGACTATCCCTGCTGTATTCCAATGGCTGGCAGAGGTTGGAGGAGTGAGTGCTGAAGCGATGTATAACACCTTTAATATGGGGATTGGATTTGTGTTGTTGGTTCCACCCAATCAAGCAGAACAGACAATTACTTTTTTTGAATCACAAAATTTTACAGCTTTTGCGATCGGTGAAGTAATTACTGGCTCGGGTGAAATAGTGGGATTACCTATTTAGTTAATTAAATTAATACACAAAATCTGCTTTTATCCTCTGTTTGGTAGAGTCAAAATCTCTACCAAAAGTCATACTTGGTAATGATTTGCCACTGAGATTGTATACGTAAATACAGGATGTTTTTTGCTATATTTCTTACTTTTATTGATAGAACCAATCCAAAATACTCATGACCGTCAGCCTTTGAATTTGCTAACGTAGTCTTAACATATTGAAAAAAATTGCCGAATAAGTCGAGAAAATAGCTACCAACAGTAATTTACAGTGCTGATGGTTTCTCATCGATAGATTTGGCATTAGTTAAGAGTAACGTAATTTGTTCAGAGGGGGTTATGGCTGTAAATTTTGCCCGGACTACTGCTTCGATGGAACTTTTGAAGCAAGTATTCCAGAATATTGATGCAAACAGTTGTCCGAGATGTTTCAACTTTCACATGCACACCGTCTATTCTGATGGAAAGTTGCAGCCGAGTGGGTTGATGGAACAAGCGATCGCGATCGGACTGCAAGGATTTGCGATTACGGATCATCATACAATTGGCGGCTATCAAGCGGCACAAACTTGGTTAGAAGACTGGAAATGGAGTAACCCTGGTGAGAAACCGCCTCACCTGTGGAGTGGCGTAGAAATTAATGCCAATCTTTTGAATGTAGAAGTTCACATATTGGGTTATGCTTTCGAGCCAGACCACCCCAGTTTGAAACCTTACACTCAAAGAAGAATTACCACAGGCGAAGAATATCAAGCAGACAGCGTAATTGCTGCAATTCATGAAGCAGGGGGTTTGGCGGTGCTTGCTCATCCAGCGCGTTACAGGCGATCGCATTTCGATTTGATTCCTGCTGCGGCTTCTAAGGGTATCGATGGGGTAGAAGCCTTCTACGCCTACAATAACCCCAATCCGTGGAGACCAAGCGCCTTAGAATCAAAACAAGTGCAACAATTGGCTGGTGAATTCGGTCTGTTCAAAACTTGTGGGACAGATACCCACGGTTTAAGCCTGCTGAAGCGGTTGTAAACATGAAGTCCATTTTTTAACACTCCTGGTTCAACTAGCCAGGGGGGTTACATGATTTTATATTTTATATTTTACAAATTTTATATTTAATAATTTTCTAGAATTATTTTTCTAGAATTATTGTTGAAATTGGGATAATAACCAAGCAACAACTTGGCTTTGATTTATTTGACGAGTACGCCGGAAAGCTTCTTGTAAAATAGACATAGCCAAACCGGGTAAAACTTGAGATTGAGTAATTTTCCGACTACCGCCATTAATATAGCAGTCCTTTGCATGATTCGTGAGAAACGAGAATCCCGGTTTCTTGAAGAAACCGACATTCTGAGACTTTCAATACTCACAATTCTGCCGAGGACTGCTATAGTTAGTTAACTAGAAGCCGTGTTTTCTGCTAACAGTTGCTGAAATTCCTCTACAGAACCTATAGTAATTGCTCGCTTTAACAATTGTTTTAGCAAAGATAAATCTTCTATTTGATTTAAGCGATCGCATAATTCTGGTAGTACTGTTTCAAACCGCGTTTGTAAAATTTCAATCACATCATCGCGAGTAGCTTTCACCATTCCATCGCGCTCAAAACCTGTAATATAGGGCATTCTTCTTTCCTCCTGGTAACGCCTCAGTTCGTCTTTAAAACTGCGATCCAAAGCTTCCGGTAAAACCATCATCCACTCAATTAACCGGAATAACTCAAGAATCTGGTTTCTAGTATAGCCACGCTCGTAGAGTCCCCGTACAAGGCTTAACTTAGACTGTAATCGCCTTTGGAGATTGTCAGCAGTTTGCTTTGTACTCAAATGAGCCATAATAACGACAGCAAAAGGATTTGAGCAAAGCTCTAATTCACTCCACCGCGCTTCGTAATCTAACAGCTTCACCATTGGAAACTGCAAACTACTCTCAAATCCCCAACGTGAATAACCGTATCCTGTTGGTCGCCAATTTGCTTGGTCATCTCCCAACACCGCCAAACTGATTGCCTCTTGGTTATACCTATCAAACAGGCGATGATTATAAATATACATCCGTTGAGCGAAATCTGACTGCACTTGGCTTTGGATTTCTATATGCACCAACACAACAATTTCTTGTCCGCTGTTGAGCCAAACTTTTACTAGTTTATCTGCTAGTCGCCGTCCGGTTTCTGCATCCCGCACCACTTCTTGTAATTCTGTGTCCAAAGATTCATAGTCTCTTTCCCAATTAATATCACGATGAATTTCTGGGAAACAAAATTCGATGAATGCTTGAAAATAGATATCTAATGCTTCTTTCCAAGGGCTATCGTAATCAGATGGTGACTGGTTTACCATTTATAAATTTTCACTTACACAAATTGTGATTTAATCATTTTACAAGTTAGTTTTTCGCAAAATAGCCCTCAGACTCTTATGTCTGGGGCTATACAAACAAAGCCTGCCTTGCGCTAAGGCACACGCTCCGCGAACGCAGGCTTTTAGGATATTAATCTTTACAATAAAATTTTGTTTACGGGATTTTGCTGATTGACAAAATCTTGCCACTGTAATCTATTTAACTGGATGACTCGATAATTAAATTCCAGCACTCTCCAACCGGGAAAATCGATAAAATACGAATTCGGTTCTGGAGTTTGGGGGGAGTCATGAGAATAAATGACTATCGGATACACACCGAAGGGCAAATTTTTCGTGCAAGCGGGCGAAATAAGTGAACATTCGCTCATTAAAGCCGGCTTGGGAATAAGATTGATATTCTGTATGAATTACAAATAGCGCATCCTGGCTTCTAAATGAGGCTCGCACGATTAAATCGACAATTTTACGCTCACCCTCGGTAACATCTGTAAATACCTCTTGCGGAAGAAATTCTATAGAGTCACGTTCCCAGTTGGCGCTGACATCGGGAAAAAATAACTCGATGAACTCTGGAAAGAAGTTGGTGAGCAGTTCTTTAAATAGGCGATCGCGGTCAATCATTGAGTGATTTTATCGGATTGCCAGAAAAAAACGGCATTCTAGCCTCGGGGGCTTTAATTTGTTAAAATCTACTTCAGAATGTGCGTGAAGACTTGTTTGAATGATACAAATATATTACCGCTCAATTGCGCTTGCAGCACTAACTCTGCTTTTTAGCGCTTAAAACAAGCGATCGCGGTTCGTCAACTCATCCGGAAATTACGGGTTGCATCATGGAATTGTTCTGTCTTACCCTGGAAAAACTAACCCAACATCAGCGCCCCAGGCATTCCCCACACCGGATACACTTGATTAGCAAAACACTGCAAAACACTTTTATAGCCTAAAACGATGAAAGCATCTGCTAAGTTCGACTTTGAGGATGAGAAGTTCAACGCGCCGCCTTCTCAAGTCATCCCCTGGTGTCAGATGATTAATCCTCGGTATGGCACAGATGGCATGCAGCCCCACGGCTTGGCGATTAAGCTGGATAATGCCAATGCTGTTGGCTTTCAGCCTGATGATAATTGGCAACAGGTGGAGCATGAATTTACCTCTGGCACTGAAACGGTGTTTATCACCACTACCCCAAATTTAGTGATTGTGCGTCGGGGACCGTTATCTGTTAAAGACCGAGAAACTGGTATTAAATTAGGTACGCTAAAAGATAATTATGATGCTTTTTTAGCAGACAAACTTAAATTTAAAACTTTCACCCGTTATCTAGTTTTTTTAGTGGGAGAAAATAAAAAGTTTCTACATCATTCACCACTGCAATTAACTCTTAATGGTGCCGCCGGCGCAAGTTTTAGTAAAGCTTATTGCGAATACCAACAAGGTAAGCCTGTTAGTGGATTCGTCCCCGAACTAGAAAAGGCTTATGCCGGATATCGCAAGCAACCAATGTCGCCAAAAGGTACGCTGTTCCACGCTCACGGGATTTTTTGCCCGATAATTGAGTGTGAAGAAAGAGGAATTGACGCGAATACGGTTTTGGTTGCTTCAACTGTGGACTTTAAACATCCTACGGTTGGAACTTTAACACAATACCTGATTGCTTCGGATTCGGATGAGTCTGCAATAATTTCCAAAACTTTTGAAGAATACAAGGAATTTGGTAAGGAACAAATCAAAATAGAAACGCCTAAGATGGCAATGGCGGGTGTTTCTGGTTCTTACGTTTACGCTGATGATGATGATTTTGCTTATCCACCCTACTAACAAGAGTTAAGAGTTATGAGTTATGAGTTATGAGTTATGAGTTCTTAGCTGAGAGTTATGAGTTATAAGTTATGAGTTATGAGTTATGAGTTTTGAATTAATAACTTCGCGCCTCCTAACTCCTCACTTTTATTCCTAACTCCTAACTCCTAACTCCTCACTTTTATTCCTAACTCCTAACTTCTAACTTTATTGTTTCAAGAGTAAGTAATATAGCGAGCCATTACCGCCTGTGACGCCGGCGCGTGCGCCTGCTAAATCACCGCTACCCATAAAATAATCCACCCGTCCCGGTCCTTTGATGGCGCTTCCTGTATCATGATCTAGCACAAAGCGGCTAACACGACGATATTCCAACTGTCCACCCTCAGCAGGATAAGGGAAGCTAGCGTTAACTACTGCTAATGCTCCTGGAGGCATGAGAGATTTATCTGTAGCAATCGAACGCTCTGCTGTGACTGGTACACCAATACTACCTCCAGGTGGCTCACCCTCTTTATCCTTGAAGAAAATAAACCGTTGCCAACGCGGCAAATACCTATTCATTTCCTGGGGATTTTGCTTGAAAAAGCGGATAATACCCGGCATTGTTAATTGTTTTTGCGACAGCTTGCCATCTTTCGCCAGTTCGCGTCCGATACTAGTCCAAGGATAGTCAGTGGCACCGGCAAAACCAACGCTTGTGGTTGTGCCATTAGTTAGCAGCAGTTGGGCAGAACCTTGAATGTGGATCATGTATGCGTCAAAGCGATTGCGGAACCAAAATAGTTCCAAACCCTTTAATCGGCTTTTATCGCCTAACAAACCATTTACCCCTTCTAAATCAACCCGTTTGGGATGTGGTTTCGCCCATTGGTCGAAGTTCGGCGGTAGGCGGTACAGGGGATACTTATACTCTTTAGTGCGAACGCGACTGGCACGATAGACAGGCTCGTAATAAGCAGTAAATTTAACAGTACCATTGCCATCGTTGCCCACAGATTTGTAAAAAGCGAACTCCTGGCGGACAGCAGCTTGTAATTGTGGCGGTGATTTAGATTCGACCACCAACTCGCGGAAACGTAACAAACTGCGACGAACGCGATCGAGGGTAATTTCTGGAATTGGATAATTTTGATATGCAGCGATCGCCTTACTAGATTGTAAGTAGCGCAAACTGTTGTCAATTGACGCCAACAACGCATTGCGATCGCCCGGTTTACCCTTGCGCCAAAACAGTTGCTCATCCCACCCCAAACAAGCGTTCTGGGGGGTACAATCCGTTCCCATTTCAATTAGTTTTAGGGGTGGTTGTACCTCAGGTACGGGATTGATTGGTATAGGTAACGGCGATACCCCAGGATTTGTCGGTATTGGCAAAGGGGGTAAACTCGTCGGTATCTGAGCAACGGCTGACCAGAGCGGGTTTATAAGGGTAATTCCCAGACTCAAGGAAAGCAAAGCAAGGGTTTTTCTCATCATTTAGTTGAATCTTTCAACACTTGAACTAAAAACAGGTTCTACCCGGATCGCCAAAACCCGAGATGGACGTACTACCATATACTCCCCCTGAATGTTCTTAATCGGTACGCTAATAAAGTCATTAGAAGCAGCTTTTGGCACAAGTTCGCCGCTATACCACTTCTGAAACTCTTGAATCGTAGGAAAACGAACTTCTTCCCGGTGTCCACCTTCGAGTAGTAGGTGTACTGCGTATTCATTTGGAGTTCTAGCCATTTTTGTTGAATCATTTGAAACATATCCAACTCATTTTTAACCACGTAACTCCGGAATGAAAAGGGTAAGCATACGGTAGGAGGGGGAGATGGGGGGAGGGGGGGATGGGGAGATGGGGAGATGGGGAGATGGGGAGATGGGGAGAAAAAATACTCTCCAAGTCTCTTTGTCTCCACGCCCGTCGTCCAAGTCTCCACGCCCGTCGTCCAAGTCTCCTTGTCTCCAAGTCTTGCTTGTCCCCCACACCCGTCTGGCTTGTCCGCCACACCCGGCTGGCTATCTCCTTGTCCCAGTTGTCGGCTATGACGGTTATTTTGCCGGAAACGGTTCCCAGTGACTTACTTAGGCAAATAGTTTAAATCGCATTAACTGTGTTTCGATCGCTTTCGGCAAGATTTTTTTCAGTTCGGCGTTGCTAGCGAATTGCAAAATTTGCGTGGGTGGAAAGTCAAAGGGAAATTTTCCCGAAAAGTCGGGGCGTTGCATGTGTGCTAGTAAAATTTGCTCAGACCGCTTGCTTTGAATGGCATAGCCAATTTCTACACATACATTCGGACTGGGTATTAATAATTCTGTTTCTTTGCTTTCTTTGCTTTCTTTGCTTTCTTTGCCTTCAATGCTAGCAATGGGCGTGGTGTCGGCAATAAATAACAAACTCTTGCGAATTCTTTGCATCATGGCGCGGCTCAACCGCAGTGGACCTTCACCAGGGCGGTAGGATTCTACTAATGTTAGAGGCAAGCGCGATCGCCCCTTTAATGTTTCTAAACTTTGCAGCAATCCCTCTTTTAGGGCTTCACTTGCTGTTGCATACTCGGTTTGATGGCATAAAAAAATTGTTGGCTCTAACTGAGCTAACAACGCCTGTTTGGTAAAATAAATTTCATGACTTATCAAGTCAATGTTGGCTACGCAATAGCCACCACTACCTTCGACATAAAATTCTATATTTTCCCCTTCCAGATAGCGTCCAAACCAAGTTGATTGCTTAACTTCGTCGCTGTCTTCTAAAAAGTCAGCTCGCAATCCCGATTTCAGCAGACTTTTTTTACTGAGGCGAATGTCTGGCGGACGTTTTTCCAGTTCTGGAATCGGCTCATAATCCTGAAGATACCATGCCCTCAGAGCAATAATCGACATAAGGCGCTATTTTAACTAAACAAGTCTCTCCGTGTAAAGCATAAAGGATGAAGTGGAAGCTCAGTACATGCCTCGCAAAGAGTGCGTGGGCAAAAAAATTTGCCGTATTGCGCGTGCCTTCATGCCCAATCCCTGTCTTGAAAAGTTTTGCGCCCCTGTTACCCGGACGCGCAACGCCAGTTGCAAAGGCTGCCGGGAAACCCTTTCAGCAGGTGCTACAAGCCGGCGAAGCCTTTCGGCAGTCGCTCATGGGGGAAACCCCCAAGACCGCGCTGCCTCACCAACGCACTGCTTCACCAACGCACTGGCTTCACTTTTCGCTTTATGGGTGGGGTAATTTCATACTTCATGCTTCATACTTCATACTTCAGCTTGACTGTCTCTTGCTATTCCACTTCGTACAAGCTTACACCCAGGTGCTACCCAAAAAACAACAACACCCAAGCATCTACTAGCTCGCTTATTTCCTCCTCTTGTTTATTCTAGCCAGGGATGAACTGAATTAATCGCTTTTCCCAGCAATCAATGTTACTCAGTTACAGCGCCCCCTGATTCTCACTATTTGAGGAAATATCAGCTTTCGCGTTGGGTGTTGTTGTTTTTTTCTCGAGACAGATGCAAATTAAACAGCGTATTCACCTCTTACACTTTTGTTTGACTCTAGCTGTTTTATCTGCCAGGGAAGCTTAAGAACGCTTCTACTATTAGATTAGCACCTGTTGTTTGAAGTGGATATTGTTGATAATAAACTTTACTTTTATAAATACTTTTATTAAGCACTTAAGTTAGTAGTTGGTGGTTGGTGGTGAAGCGCGTACTGCGCGAGAGTTTCCCTCCTAGTACTGGTGAAGCCCGCAGGGGTTGGTGGTGAAGGGGCGCTTGCGTCTGCAGTCGGGAATATTCCCCCCGGCTCACTTCGCGCCCAAAGGTAGGGGAGCCACTGCGGTCTTGGGGTCTGGCCAAGGGTCGCAGTGGCGTTTTCCCTCGTGCCGGCTCTGGTGAACCCCTCTGGGGTTGCTGGTTGGTGGTTGGTGGTGAAGGGGCGCTTGCGTCTGCAGTCGGGAAGATTCCCCCCGGCTCACTTCGCGCCCAAAGGTAGGGGAGCCACTGCGGTCTTGGGGTCTGGCCAAGGGTCGCAGTGGCGTTTTCCCGACCCAGGCGACTGGTGAAGCGCGATCGCGTTGTTGGTTGGTGGTGAAGCGATCGCTAATTTAAATGGTAATTCTATCAATAACCTGATTTGTTTGTGGAGTAATTGCTCAGGTTTTTTAAAGTTTTGAAAACAATCCAGGGTTTATAGTCTAGAGTCTAAAGTTAAAAGTCTAAAGTCTAAAGCCTAGAGTTCGGAGCCGAATAAAATTATGACTCCCCCACACCCGTCGCCCTACACCCGTCGCCCTTGTCTGTTAACAGGATTAAAGCTGCTGCTTGAGGGGAATTTCAATCCAGAATTCTGTGCCTGTGCCCGGTTGTGAGCTACATTTCATTATGCCACCATGTTTATCGACAACAATTTGATAGCTAATTGCCAGTCCCAATCCCGTACCTTTGCCTACCGGCTTGGTTGTAAAAAACGGGTCGAAAATTCGCTTTTTCACATCTTCGGTCATTCCTATTCCATTGTCGGCAATGCGAATTAATAGATGAGATTTTTCTGCTAAGGCTGTTGTGATAATCCGAATTGTGGGTATTGGGACGAAAGAGGAGAGGACGACGGGTGTGGAGGACAAGGGGAAACAAGAATTATTTTCTCTCCCCCTCTCCCCCTCTCCCCCTCTCCCCTTCTCCCCTTCTCCCCCTCTCCCCCTATCTTCTGCAAGCGCATCAATGGCATTGCTAAGGATATTCATGAAGACTTGATTCATCTGTCCGGCATAGCATTCTACTAGGGGCAATTCGCCATAAACTTTGATTATGTTAATGCCAGGAAAATCGGCGTTCGGTTTGAGGCGATGTTGCAAAATCAGTAGGGTGTTGTCAATGCCTTCATGGATATTAACTGGCTTCATTTCTGCCTGATCTAGGCGAGAAAAATTGCGTAACGATAGCACCATTTGGCGGATGCGTTCGGCTCCAACTTTCATGGAGGACATGATTTTTGGTAGGTCTTCTGTTACAAAGTCTAAGTCGATCGCTTGTACTTGCTCGTTAATTTCACTATCGGGATTGGGATAGCGCAATTGGTAAAGCTTTAAAAGGTCAAGCAGTTGTTGGGTGTAGTCGCTGGCGTGAGTTAAATTGCCGTAAATAAAGTTAACGGGATTGTTAATTTCGTGTGCTACACCCGCCACCAATTGCCCTAAGCTGGACATTTTCTCTGTTTGAATTAGTTGTGCTTGTGTTTGTTGAAGTTCGTTGAGAGTTTGCGCTAGTTGTGTTGCTTGCGCTTTTGCTTGGGCTTCGGCGGCGCAACTATCTTCGTAAAGTTGTGCTTGTTGAATCGCGATCGCTGCTTGATCTGCTAATTGTTGCAATAAATCAATTTCGTCATCCTGCCAATTTCTCGGGGCGCTACACTCATGAGCAATCAGCAATCCCCAAAGTTGCATTCCCATGTTAATGGGAACAATTAAGCTCGCTTGTACCTGCATACTCTGCAAGAATTCTAAATGACAGAAACTAAAATCTTGTGCTGAGACATTATTGATTGCCCGCACCCTTCCCCGAAAATAAAAACGGGCATATTCATCAGGGAAGCATCCCCAAGGTACTACTATTCCTAAAACAGAGCGCCATTTGCCCCTGACATCTTCAAAAGTTACCGCCCCTTCGGTTTCGCCCAAAATTTGGTAAACTACCACTCGGTCTGTATTCAGCAGTTTTCTGACTTCTTGAACGATGGTTTGCAAAATTGTCTTGGAATCTAGGGTGCTGCGGATTTGGTCTGTGATTTGCTTGAGTACTTTGGCAAGTTGCAATGATTTTTGCAATTGGGCTGTTTGCATTTGCACTCGGCGTTCTAGGTTGGCGTTCAGTCCTTGCACCTGTTGGTACATTATTCGTACTTGTTGGTACATCTGCTGTTGCTGAATTGCCATTGAGAAGTGATGAGCCAAGGCTTGTGCCAGTGAGATGTCTTCTGGTATCCACTCAGAAGCTTGTCCTTTTTTTTGCTCTCGCCACATCTCAAAGGAAAGTTGGGGTAACCGTTGGTGCTGATTTGGTTCTAGCCTTCCTGCCCATAAAGTTTCGGTGTCGATTTCCTTGCGAAAAATACTGAGAATACCGATAAAATTTTGACGGTAAATTAAGGGAATTACCAAAAGTCCCCGTATCCGAGTAGATTGGAACGCAGCAGCGAAAACTTGCAGATTTGGTTCTGTGTAGAGGTCAGCGATCGCTAAAACTTCAGTGTTTTTGTTTTTGCAATCATCCAGCCATTTTTGCCACAGGGGATGTTGTTCGATAACGCTGTGTTTGAGATTTTCCCATGGTGTCGGCTGAATGCCGCAAGTATATATTTCTGCACTCTGGTTAATATAAAGCCTGCCACCAGCCCCACCCAAGGCTGCAATGCTGGCTTCTAACGCCGACTGCAATTGAATTGTAGGCAGCGTATGCAACAGTGTGGTAACTTTGTTAACGGTGGCTTCTCGCTGTTGTTTGGCACGGGTTTGAGCGAGGAGATTGCTTTGAGCGATCGCGATCGATACTTGATCGGCTACTTGCTGCAATACTTTCAATTCCCGCTTTAAAACCGTTCGCGGTGTACTGTTGTGCGATACTAATAATCCCCACAATCGCGGCAAAGCCGATTCTTCTTTGAAATCGCGATCTAAAATTGGCACCACCAGCGAAGATTGCACGCCCATCGCTTTTAAGTATTCAATATGACACGGGTCTACGCGGCGATATTGAATATTCTCGATTTTTACGGATGTGCCAGTTTCTGGATTCTGTAACGGCGATACCCCAATTCGCTTGCTAGCAACATCTACTATTGAACGTTGTCGCGCCAAGAGAAACATCTCTCTCGCTGCTGGAGGGATATCACCTGCTGGAAAGTGCAACCCCAACAAAGACGGTAAACGCTGTTTATTTATAGATTCGGCAATGACTTCACCACTGCCATCGGTATCAAAACGATATACTTTCACTCGGTCTGTACTTAGAAATAAACGAACTTCCTTAACGGTAGCCGCCAATATTTCATCAAGTTCGAGCGATCGTCTAATTTGGTTTGTAATCCGATGCAGTAAATTTTCTTGACTAAGCGCTTGCTGCAAACCGCTTGCTTGATTGCTAAATGTCATTGCCTATATTCACCAACAAAGAAGTATAAAAATATTCTTAATTCTATCTTCTAAATTTTGGAGATGCAGCCTGGATAACGCTAGTAATTACTTTTTTTGAATAAAAATACTATGAAATATTACGTAGCAATAATTACAATACATTTAGCGATGATTATGGGAGAAAAAAATTAGATAGTTTACAAGCTAAAAGCTTATTGGCTGGGGAAAAGTTGCCATTCCCCGCGAGCAGCCAATTGCCTAAGTGCGTTGTGAGAACTACAGCAGCAACTAATCGGAAATTACTGAAAAAAGCAGTAATTTGTGGATTTCTTCGCGCACACCCATGAGAATTTTACCTAAGTGATTTTGACCAGTTTTATCGGCACCACAGCCCCAGAAATAATCTCTAGGGGAGTCTTCTATTAGCAAGCGATCGCCTGTATTCAAAAGAATTTCTCTGATATCTGCATGGGTGAGAAACTTTTTGAGAACAGCTTCTCGCATCACTTGAGTTTTCACTATTTCCCAATCTGGGCGGAGTTGGCGGGTACTGCAGCGTCCCAAAGCCGCAGCTTCTTCAGGCGTCTCGGCGGCATGAATCACGGGTATAATTACATCATCCGGCGTTCCGACAAACTTTTGCGCTTGATAATAATGCTCAACCGTTGTCCAGTAAGTATCCTGGATAATTATTCCGTGGGGAGAAAAGTTGGAAAAACAGCCATAAGGTTCCCAAGCCTTGTAGAAGTAAATGGTCATGTGATTATCTTTTTTTTATACATTAATTACATAATGACTGTAGATGGTTATCCAGAACTTTGACAAATCGAACAAAGTTTTGAATTTTTGGGTGAACACCGATTGCGGTTGGCGGAAGACTGTTAATGGTTGATGGTTGATGGTTGATGGTTGATGGTTGATGGTTGATGGTTGATGGTTGATGGTTAATGGTTCATAGCCTAAAATCCATGAACAATGAACAATGAACAATGAACAATGAACTATGAACTATGAACTATGAACTATGGATAATTAACCGGACACGATACAATTATCTAATTTTTGGTTAAATTGCAGTACTTGCCTCAAGGCAGAAGATAATGGCGTTCGCACAGTTCTATTGTGGTAGAAAAATCTGTTTGTGAGGTTGACGATGGAGGCGAAGAGTGAAATTAGCAAGCAATCAACGCCGCTGATTGCTGCGGGAATTGTCTTGGGTGTGGGTCTTGGAGGGTTTTTCGATGGCATCGTGTTGCATCAAATTCTCCAATGGCATCATATGTTAAGTAGCGTGCGATCGCTAACAAACGTCTCCAATATCAATTTGAACATGCTTTGGGACGGCTTATTTCACGCCTTTGACTGGGTGATGACTGTGGTGGGAATAGTCTTGCTGTGGCGGGCTGGAGGGCGCGATGATGTTCCTTGGTCATCAAACGTCTTTTTTGGGTCTTTACTTATGGGTGCGGGGTTGTTTAACTTTGTTGAAGGATTGATTGACCATCAAATTCTTGGCATTCATCATGTGAAATCCGGTCCAAATCAGTTAGCCTGGGATTTAGCATTTCTTGCCAGCGGCGTGCTTCTTGTTGCGGTTGGCTGGATAATGGTCAAGAGGCAAGAGGCGGCTGGGCGCCCAGTTAGGAGTTAGGAGTCTTGAGCCGCCCAGTCTTGAGCCGCCCAGTCTTGAGCCGCCCAGTCTTGAGCCGCCCAGTTAGGAGTTAGTAGGCGCGTAGGTTGTCAAGAGTCATTTGTCTCCTTGTCCCCCACACCCGTCGCCCCACACCCCACAGCCGTCTTCCCACACCCGTCGCCCCCTCTCCCCCTCTCCCCCTCTCCCTCTATGTCCGCAGATGCTTTTGAAAAAACAAACTGGGGTTGGCAGTTTTCTCAGTTCCAACAACAAGTGGGAGAATGGGTGGAATACCAGTTTTCCCGCTTTGACAATGTTTTACCAAATTTGCCCGGTGGATGGTCGATTGATGAAAAATGGCTAGTTAACTTGCTTAATTTTCTGTTTTGGTTGGTACTGGCTTTATTCTTGATTTGGTTGGGTTGGCGGTTGTGGCAAGAATTAAGTCCTTATTTTTATTCTTGGCTAGCCACTACTGGTAATTCCTCTGCTTCTAATCAAAAAATTCCCCCAAGTGAATTATCTGTAGCTGAATTGTTGGCGCGATCGCAACAATTTTATCGTGAGGAAAATTACCGCGAGGCTTGCCGTTGCCTTTATTTGGCGATGTTACAACATTTGCATTCTAAGGCGATCGCACCTCAACAACCCAGCCGCACTGATGGTGAATATCTGCAATTGCTACGAACTTCTGTGACTCCCATTCAACCTTATGAAACTTTGATTACTACCCACGAACAATTATGTTTTGGCAATGCTGAAATTTTGCCTGATAATTATGAACAGTGTCAGCAAGCTTATGGGGAAATTACACAGGACTAGAGTTGCAAAATTTAATCGATGCCCTCAGACTCTTATGTCTGGGCTAGGCGGACTTCGTACGCACAACGCCGCGACTTTAGTCTGAGGGTATTTTGATCGTGAAACGCTCAAATCGTCTTGCTTGGTTGGGTGCGATCGCATTACTGGTCATCATCTTACTTACTTCTGTATCGGCTCCTAGCAATACCAAAATTAACAGTGGTTCTACTTACAGCCGCGCTCCCGATGGCTACGGTGCTTGGTATGCTTTTATGCAACAACGGGGAACTACCATAAAACGCTGGCAAAAGCCAATGGGCGATTTAACCGCACAAAAACGTCCCGCCACTCTCTTGCAGATAAATAGCTACCTGCTTTCACCCCAAATAAATCTTCACCAGCAAGAATGGCTAGAACAAGGCAATAATCTGGTTATTTTGGGCGTGGGCGAAAAGGTAACGGCGGCAAACTTTAGCACTCTGCAAAAATCCTCTGCTGGTGATGTCAAAATTGAAACGCGCAGACGCCGTGAGTTGAAATCTGACGAACAAATTTCCTTAGGCGATCGCTTTGGTGCTGTAGTCTGGGAAGCAAAGCGCGGTCAAGGTAAGGTAGTTTTTGCTACAACTCCCTTTTTGGCAGCCAATGCCTACCAAGACAATTTAAGTAATTTCAAGTATTTAGCGGATTTAGTCAGCAAAAAAGACAACATTATTTTTGTAGATGAATACATCCACGGCTACAAAGATGCTGATGTTAAGGAGAGTGAAGGCAAAGGAGATATATTCAGTTATTTGACTAAAACTCCTTTATTTCCGATGTTTTTGCAAACAGGTGTATTGTTGTTGGTGTTAATTTGGGCGCAAAATCGCCGTTTTGGCAAGCCTGTAGCATTAAAAACACCACAAATTGATAACAGCCAAGCTTACATTCAAGCGCTGGCGGGAGTATTGCAAAAAGCCGAATCCAGCGACTTTGTGGTGGAGATGGTGGGTAAAGAAGAACAATTGCAACTCCAAAAAGGCTTGGGGTTAGGACAAGTATTGGTGGATAGTCAAACTTTGGTAAACGCCTGGGTGCAGCAAACTGGTAAAAGTGCGGCAGAATTGGAAGAGGTTTTGAAACTGCAATCTCGAAAAAGCCGGATGAGCGAACGAGAACTGTTAAGCTGGTTGGAGAAATGGCAAAATCTGAGAAGAATTAAAAATTAAATATTAAAAATAAAAAATAAAAATTAAAAAATTATTGCGATTGTGCGTTAGACATTTTGCAGAGTAGCGGGTGGTAGCGGGCTAGGATAGAGTAATTTGTAATTGGAGCGATCGCGCAGCGTTGCACCTAAACTAACTATAGTCATAATATTGCTTGTCCCAAAAAAGTCCCAATAAATTTAGGACTAACTCAAAGCCCACGGCAATAAAGCGGGAGGAAAATCCACGCCGCTTTTTGCCTCCCCTTGGCAAGGGGGGTTGGGGGATCTGCAACGTCAGAAACACTCTTATAACACATTCAAACTGCCTAAGTCCCAATAAATTTAGGACTAACTCAAAGCCCACGGCAATAAAGCGGGAGGAAAATCCACGCCGCTTTTTGCCTCCCCTTGGCAAGGGGGGTTGGCGGGATCTACAACGTCAGAAACACTCTTATAACCGATTCAAACTGCGTAAGTTGGGAATTTCAAGAAAGCAAAGTTTATTTGCGCCTTGATGTGAGTTCTTTATTAATAACAAAATGAGCGAAATTCATTCAGTCTTAACTCGTCTTGGTCAAGCACTATCTCTGGTAATTGTGGGACAATCTACCCTTATACAGCAGTTATTGATAGCGCTGCTAGCAGGTGGACACATTATATTAGAAGGAGTACCGGGAACTGGTAAAACACTTTTAGTAAAAGTGCTGGCGCAGTTAATTCAAGCACAATTTCGCCGCATTCAACTTACACCAGATGTTTTACCTTCAGATATTACTGGTACAAATATTTTTGACTTGAACAGTCGCAGTTTCACCTTGAAAAAAGGACCAGTATTTACAGAAGTATTACTAGCAGATGAAATTAACCGCACTCCTCCCAAAACTCAAGCGGCGCTGTTAGAAGCAATGGAAGAAATGCAGGTAACTTTGGATGGTGAAAGTTTACCTTTACCAGATTTATTTTGGGTAATTGCAACACAAAATCCCCTAGAATTTGAGGGGACATATCCTTTACCAGAAGCCCAACTTGATAGGTTTTTATTTAAGTTAGTTGTAGACTATCCAGATCCAGCTGCGGAAAAGCAAATGTTGCTCAATCGTCGAGAAGGATTTGCGGCGCGACGTGTGGATATTACTCGTTTAAAACCAGTAACAACAGTAGAACAAATTTTAGAAGCGCGGCGAGCAGTAAAAGAAGTTAAAGTATCTGAAGCGATTATTGATTATCTTTTAGCTTTAGTTAGAGCATCGCGTCAACATCCCGATTTAGGTTTAGGTGCATCACCTCGTGCAACTGGTGCATGGATGCAGACATCTCAGGCGGCGGCGTGGTTGGCTGGAAGAGATTTTGTGACGCCAGATGATGTTAAAGCTGTCGCATCGCCTTTGTTGCGTCATCGCCTCATTTTGAAACCAGAATCGATGTTGGATGGTTTACAAATTGATGGAGTAATTGCATCAGTAATTAATCAAGTAGCAGTACCAAGATGAAAGGGACTCATGTTAAAGGGAAAGGGGTAAAGGGAACCCCATACTTAAAGCAGAGGTTTCTGATAAGGATACCTTAAATCTCGGTACAAGCCAGACCGATTTAAATTTTTCTTTCTTTTCCCTAAATAAATTCACCCTTCTTTGGTCTTTTTTGTATTACATATCTATTGATTTGTCAGAACATGAACAATGGAAATTTGACGATGGTATATTCCAATTTTGTTCTGACAATGTAGTTATCGGTACAAAAAGATTAAAATTCCGACAAATTTCTGGTTCTAATGATGGTAAGTGGAGAATTGCTTTTAAAGCTTTATCTGGACAAAAAGCTACTGTTGTCACAGGTACAACTGCACCAGCCAAAATTATTGAACTCCAGAAAGGTGAAATTTTAATTGCTGATTATGACATGGTTAAAGGATTTACAAATGGTATTGAAGAAGATTATCGAAAATTAGGTTATTTTGGCAAAGGTGGTGGAGAGGGTTTTGTTTGGTTTTATAGTGGTGAAGGGAAATTATTAGTCACTGAAACCGATGGGATGTATTTGAATTGACGTAAATTGACAATCTTGAAGGCGATCGCATTGCTACAAACACAGTTATATTGAAAAGCGATCGCCCTACAATCCAAAAATCTATGGTTCCTTCCAAACGAGTTTACTTATTATTGGTGCTGGGAATAGCGATCGCCCCCATTTTAGCTATCTTTTTTGGCATTGAAGCAAGTATCGCGATCGCTTTACTTTTTGATGTCTTCGTGCTGGGATTGATGGTTGTAGATAGTTTGCGAGTGCGGCGTCAGCGGGTACAAGTTTCGCGAGAATTGCCTGCGCGGCTATCGATTGGGCGAAATAACCCGGTAACACTTACAGTAAAATCGGTAAATACCAACGCCGTAATTCAAATTCGCGATTGTTACCCCAGTGCATTTGGCGTGTCAGCACCCCCACTTTGCGTCACTGTTCCCAAAAACAGCACCGAGGAATTAACTTATACCGTCCATCCAACCCAGCGGGGAGAATTTCCTTGGGGAGATATTCAGGTAAGACAACTTGGCGCTTGGGGATTAGCCTGGAATGATTGGAAGATTTTTCAAAGATTGAAAGTCAAAGTTTATCCCGATTTAGTCGGATTGCGATCGCTTTCAATTCGCCTGACACTGCAATCATCTGGTTCAATTCGTCAATCTCGATCCTTGGGTATCGGTACAGAGTTTGCCGAATTGCGAAATTATCGCAACGGTGACGACTTGCGGTTTATAGATTGGAAAGCTACCGCCCGTCGTGTAGGGACGTATGGAAATACACCGCCACTAGTAAGGGTTCTAGAACCGGAACAAGAGCAAACTTTGTTAATTTTGTTGGATCGGGGGCGATTGATGACAGCAAAAGTCCAGGGATTGCAGCGATTTGACTGGGGTTTGAATGCAACCTTGTCCTTAGCGCTGGCGGGATTGCATCGAGGCGATCGCGTAGGCGTAGGTGTATTTGACCGTCAAATGCATACGTGGATTCCCCCAGAAGGCGGACAGCATCACTTGAGTCATTTAATAGATAGGTTAACTCCGATTCAACCAGTGTTAATGGAATCTGATTATGTCGGGGCGGTAACGCATGTTGTCAAACAACAAACAAGGCGTTGTTTGGTAGTAGTGATTACAGACTTAGTAGAAAGCATCGCCTCCTTTGAACTTCTCGCCGCACTTTCCAGACTAGCACCGCGCTACCTGCCATTTTGCGTCACCCTGCGCGATTCCAAAGTAGATAATTTAGCACACACCTTCATCGAAGATGTGACAGCAGCCTATACTCGCGCCGTAGCATTAGATTTATTAGCACAAAGACAAGTAGCATTTGCTCAACTTAAACAAAAAGGTGTATTAGTACTTGATGCGCCGGCAAATCAAATTACAGATCAATTAATTGAACGATATTTACAACTCAAAGCACGAAATCAGCTTTAAAAAGTTAGGAGGCGCCCAGTTGGTAGTTGGTGAAGGGGCGCCCAAAGGTAGGGTTTCCCGAAGATTGGCGACTGGTGAAGCGCGATCGCGTTGTTGGTAGTTGGTAGTTAGGAGGCGCCCAGCCGCCCAGCCGCCCAGCCGCCCAGGCGCGTAGTTGGTAGTTGGTGAAGGGGCGCCCAAAGGTAGGGTTTCCCGAAGATTGGCGACTGGTGAAGCGCGATCGCGTTGTTGGTAGTTGTCCCCCCACACCCGTCGCCCCACACCCGTCGCCCTTATCCCCTTCCCCATCTCGTCATCTTATGCAGCAGCTTATACCAATTCTCTGTAAAGATGAGCTTAATAATCAGCATGAAGGTGTAGTTAGTGTCTAAGCTAAAAATGGGTTAGACAAGGTGCATGGCAATGAGTCGTCGATTAAAATTAACAATTCACGAAACAAAAGAAGAACTAGAGAAGCGCTTAAAAGCACCAATGAGTGCTAACGCCCAAGAACGCCTACAGATGCTTTACTGGTTAAAAAACGGACAAGTTAATAGTCGTAAGGAACTAGTCAAAAGACTGAACCGGGGTGAGGCTACAATTAGTAGATGGCTGAAAAAATACCAAGACGGAGGTTTAGCGGCACTGTTGGAGGTAAAGCGTCCGCCAGGAAAAAAAACTATCATCCCAAACGAAGCGATCGCTTGCCTAGAACAGCGTTTAAAACAGCCACAAGGATTTAAGAGTTACCGAGAAGCCCAACAGTGGTTACAAACAGAATGTGGGGTAGTTGCGGCGTATAAAACAGTACATAAGCTAGTGAGATATAAACTCAGGGCTAAATTGAAAGTGCCTCGTCCCTGTAGTCATAAACAACATCCATCTGCACAAGAAATATTTAAAAAAACCTTCCAGATGCTCTGAAATTCCTACAAGAGCTAATTGGTTTAGACAAGCCTTTACGCTATTTATGTCAGGATGAAAGCCGTTTTGGGTTACAAACAATACCTGGTCGCCTGATTACCCTTACAGGCACAAAACCTGTAGGCTCTACGCAGTGGAAAAGAGATAATTTTTACCTATACGGTGTTGTCGAACCTTTAACTGGCAATTATTTTTTTTACGAGTTTTCTCACCTTGATAGTACCTGCTTTCAGGTATTCGTTGATCTAGTTTCTCAAATGCTTGGTTCTAGTGTTGCCGTGATGCAGATGGATCAAGGAAGTCTGCACCGCGCTCGCAATATTGATTGGCCAGAAAATATCATTCCTATCTTCCAACCGCCACACTCTCCTGAACTCAACCCCATTGAACGTATGTGGGAATACCTCAAAGTCGAATTACAGTGGCAAAACTTTTCCACTCTTAATCTACTACGCGATCGCTTGGGACAGATCATTCAAAAACTCACTCCAGAAGTTGTTAATTCCCTCACTGGTTGGGACTTCATCACCACTGCTGTATTAAGCTCATCTTCATAGAGAATTGGTATTAGTATTGGTAACGTTGTAAATCTTGGCGTTTATCTATATCGTTCCCATCTAAAAGAGTACTTGAAATTAGCAGTAATTGCTCATTTGTGGCTTTTAGTTCCTATTTATGGGTACGCGCAATTCTATACAACTTCTGGACTGATTAGGATTGCTATAAATCTAATAAACCTAATAAACGTAGGGTGCGCTAAGAGCGAGAGTACGGCACCATTTTTGAACATTATTGATTATTTACTGACAAACGGCGGGCGAGACGCCCACCCCACAAGAAAAGTATTGGACGCAAGTGTAAACCGCTATATTTTTAATTTTTAATTTTCTTGATTATTTCAATATTGTTTTATTTATGAAGGTTTCTTCCTGCTACAATACATCACTAATAAGGCAAATAAACCCATTCCAACAAGATATTTCAAGGGATTTGGGATGACAGAACTAGGTGAAAAAAAGCCTTCAATTGTACCAGCAATAATCAACATTGGTACAATACCAAATACTAACTGTACCGCTTGAGAGCCGTAAAATTTCAACGCATCACCACGGCGATATTTACCAGGAAATAAAATTGCTCTCCCAATTAAAAATCCTGCACCACCAGCAAAAAAGATGGCGGGTAATTCTAAAGAACTATGCGGAAATACAAATGCCCAAAAAGGATAAGCAAGATTATTTTGCCCCACCAATGTAGCAACTGCACCAATCAATAAGCCATTAAATGTTAGCAAAAACGCCGTGTATGTCCCAGCTGTAATTCCACCAGCAACAGCACCAAAGGACACTGATAAATTATTAATCATAATATTGCTGGATGCCAAAGGTTCAATACCAACAATCGAACCCATCCACAATTCATGGCGATCGCGTACTTGGGTAATCAAACGTTCTGGTACAATTAACGACATAAAAGTTGGATCTTGCCACGCGTACCACCAAGCAACTAGCGCCCCTAACAAGAACAAAGCGGTAGCAGTGGCGATGTAGAAAAATGTTTGCTGCACTACAGTTGGTAAACCCCAACGATAGAATTCCACTACCGCTTGCCATTCCTGTCGCCGCGAACCTTGATAAATCTGCGTATAGCCGCGAGTTGTGAGAGATTGTAAACTTTGCAGTAGAGTATTGCCAACTTGTTGAGTGCGGGCCCGTGCCAAATCTGCCGCCACCGAACGATACAAACTCGCTAATTCTCTAATTTCCGCCGCTTGTAGGGACTTTAACCCTTTTTTTTCTACTTTCCTTAATAAGGCATCCAAACGTTGCCAATTTGGTTCTCGCCGCGCTATCCAACGTTGAATATTCATAAATTTTACGAATAGTTGGTTTAACCTACTTTAAGGTAGCCTCAATTTGATCACAGTACTTTACATGAGATTTTGATATTCCCCAAGGTTATACCCTAACAGGATTTTACCCAACAGGATTTTTGATTGGGAAAACCTTTACTATGAAATAGTTTCAGCAATTGAAATGTTGCAAGTCTAAAACCAAATAATATTACGCTAACAAAATATTTCAAAGCCACACCCCCATATGATTTCATTACACAACGAAAGAATGAAAATCTGTCTTTTCTGTGCCCCCATACTCAATGCCCAATACCGAATACCCAATGCCCAATCGGCAGTGCCGTGCCCGTAGGTCGGCGCAAAGTTAAGTATATGAACATAATTAAACGTAGCGTGGGCGGTGCATACCAAAATTTTATAACCCAGAACAGCGATGTTGCAGAATGCCCATCCTACAACTATAGCAGTCCTTTGCATCATTCGTTAAAAACGAGAATCCCAGTTCTCGGAGAACCGGGATTCTTGCCAATTCAATTTTCACAAGTTAAAAATGATTGCTATATGTTTAATTTTGTTGAATTTCTATATATCCATCTAATTAAAATTTAGGAGTTTTACTAAATCTTTATTTATCATTTATTTTTGCCAAACTTTTAATAATAAACTATAAATATAAGTTAGCTTTTATTAGGATAAAATAACTCATGTTTGAACCTCTGAATCCTCGCTTGCCCATGAGGACGCTCAGTATTGGCAATATTGTGACTGCTAGCTTGCGACTCTATCTTTTGCGTATTAAGTTATATTTTACCCTAGCTTTGCGAGCTTGTTTATGGTTAATAATTCCCATCTATGGCTGGGCTAAATTTTTTACGATTTTAGGAATGATATCCCGCCTCGCTTTTTGCGACTTAATCAGTCAATCCGAAAATATCAAAGATAGCCGCAGGTTTACTAATTCTCGAATAGTGCAGTTTTTAATTGTTGGAATTTTAGCTAATACTCTTTTAATAATTTTCCTAGCATTTTTTATTATCGGATATTTAATGGTTTTAGGATTAATCGGATTTTATCTGCAAAGAGTGTCATTATTTATTCAAAATTCTGTTGTATTATCTTTTAGCACTTTCTTAGGTTTGATAATTATATTTAGTATGTTTGTGGTGGGGACAAACTGGATATATTCGCGTTTATTTCTAAGTGAATTAACATTAGCGATAGACAATTCCTTTGTTAATAGCATTAAAAGTATCAGAAAAAGTTGCAAATTAACAAAAGGATTGCCAACGGCATCCAGAATTCAAGGAATATTTATCATTGCGGCGATAATTACTTTACCGATATGGATTTTAGCGGATATTATCAGTTCCATACAGCAGTGGTTTTTAAATGGTGTTCTTCCATCAAATTCCACGCTTGACGATAGAGTAACTGGAACGCTTGACTTGGCGATACTTTTACTCACTTTTGCATTTATTATCCCATTTTTGCAAACTCTCAAAGCGGTTTTATATTACGACTTACGCAGCCGACGCGAAGGATTTGGGTTGCAATTGCGAATCGGAGAAACTTTTGCTGAGGAAAATATCACAACGCCGCAACCAATCTTTAATCGCTTCATCCTTCAAACACCAGAAAGTGTGGAATTAGAATTTACTTTAGGAGGAATTGGCAATCGGATTTGGGCGTTAGTAATTGACTATTTACTTCTGGGATTAATTTTAATTCTTTTTTTAATAGCTTGGGCAATCGTTTCAAATCAGTTACTAAATCTTTGGACGAGAATTTTTGGGGGTAACTATATTGGAACTTGGTTGCTAGCGATCGCCTTACTCATCATGTATGCTATTTACACGGGTTATTTTGTGTTTTTTGAAACATTATGGCAAGGACAAACCCCTGGTAAACGCTGTGCCCAAATTCGCGTTATCCGAGACGATGGTAGACCGATAGGGCTGTTTCAAGCAACATTGCGATCGCTTCTACGACCATTTGATGACATTGTATTCTTAGGTGCGTTATTAATTATACTAAATAAACGGGAAAAGCGCTTGGGTGATTGGGCGGCTGGAACTATTGTGATTCAAGTAGAATCAGCTTCGGCAATGAACTTGAAACTTTCTCAACCAAGCGAAATTGTATGTGAAAAATTATCAACCCAGGCTAATTTATCAGAACTTCTACCGGATGATTTTGTAGTAATTCGAGAGTATTTGCAGCGGCGTACGGGTATGGAAGCAGAGGCAAAACGACAATTAGGCTTACAATTAGCTACTCAAGTGCAAAATGCGATTCATTTAGCAGAAATACCAGAAGAGTTGACTGCCGAGCAATTTTTAGAAGCAGTTTATTTTACTTATCAACGAAGTTCATTTAGTTAGGAGTTAGGAGTTAGGAGTTAGGAGTTAGGAGTTAGGAGTTAGGAGTTAGGAGTTAGGAGTTATTGGCGAAGGGAGATGTACTAAGAGGTTAGGGTGAGGTTTGAGGATTCTTGTTATGGGAGTTAGTCGCTGAGTATCATCACTAGGACGTCTAGCTTAGTGAGCTACTAGTCGAG
>JBIPDF010000008.1:0-361126 GCA_044006015.1 Heteroscytonema crispum UTEX LB 1556 | reverse complement strand
CTTTCAGCTAGGGGCTTCAAAATAAAAAACTATCTAGGAGGGTGCGCTCTTGACGATAGTCCGCAGGGCACCGCAAGACCTCGAAATGGTGCCGTACTTTCGGCTACGCACCCTACCGCTAACTTAGGTTTTGTACTAAATTTTCACCTTGCTGGTAAATTTGACGTGCGTAATCAGTCCAAACACCTTGTCCCCAGTAACGAAAACAACTCGTTTGCAGTAAAAAATTATGTAGCAAAACGTTACGATAATTGAATCGTTTTCTAAGTGTTTCTGCTGTGTTTTGTTGTAGTAATGAATCGAATTTTTGATGAAATAAACTGCTGAGTTGATTCATCGGAGTTAACACATTTTCATATCCTTGCACCCAACTAATGTGATTTGTCCAAGAAGCTCCATCCATGTGAAAATTAGAATTAATTTGCTTGATTTCTTGAATTGCTTTTTCTACAGCTTCAGGGTTACAATTCTCGGCTGTTACTCGCTCCCAAATTTGGTGTTGTCCCACTGGCTGACATGTAGGATAATCTTCTGCTTTGCAACCCGCAGCTTCGATTAATTCTAAATATTCTGTTCCCGTAACGCCGACAACACCTGATTTTACTCCGCCTTGATGCGCCATTTGATGCCAAGCGCCTTTAAAAGCGCTAGGAAATTCATTCATCATCACGCCGCCATTTTCACCATCACCAATTTGGCTAACGATTGGCGGAATATTTACACTACCCAATTGCTGTTTAGAAAGTGTCTTAGCTTCATAATAAGGCTGCATTTGAGCGACTAATTTTGTATCAGAACCTTGGGTTTTAATCAAAGCTGTGATGCTAATTGTTTCGCCTTGGGAATTGCGAGCAATAAGACGATGTGGTAAATGTTTGTTAGCAAGAGATTGACCGCTAAGAGTTTCTACAGTATGTTCTTGAACTAATAGCCAGCGGTAGCCACATTCTTTCAGCGCTTTGACAAATTCAAATAAAGTATCTGGGTGATTTGGCAGGTGCATTTCTGGTGGTGAAAAACCTTTGACTCGCGCCAATGCTTCCCAACCAAAAATTGCTGCAAAGTGATGTTGCCATGCTATAATATGCAATTTAATATCTGGGATCGGTGTAGAAGGAATAACAGCATGACTCCACATTGTACCCAGCCATTCTACATAAGGCTGATAGGTGCGATCGCATGTGATGCGTTTGAGGTTATCTAAAATATCGTCGCGTCCCATTTGCCGCAGTCCCCACAACAAATTGCCAGAATAATCGAGCATGACGCGAGGATTGCAACCTTGGCTGACAAGTTCGGGAATAAAATCACCCATGCGGCTGTAACAATAAGCAAAGGGTACAGCATTATGATTGTCCCCTTCGTTGGGATGTTCAAACATATATTGCAGATTGCTGATGAGTGCGCCATTATGTCCTGCGGGAATCGTTGGTTGGTGCATGTGTAAAGCGATCGCAAAAGTTGCCGTTACATCTTCCAACCGTAAATTTGTTGTTGGTAAAAATACTGGCGCATCATGGTTTACGACATCAAGCACCTCTGTTTCCCAACCAGAAATATTCGGCAAACCATCAATAATTTCGGACAAAACAGGAAGAGTGGTTGCTAAGGAAGGCATTTCTGATTGCTCCGAAACGAAGGATATCTCATTATCGCGCCCGATACAACAACCGAGCCTAAGAAACTTGAGATATCTTTATCAAAAGGGGAAGGGGGGAAGGAAAGAACGTTTTTTCATTACCTATTAACCTTTCCCCATTCGTCATAGTTCGCGTAACAGAGTACTAGTGGTCAACCGCTTTAGTTCTAACGAGTTTGTGTATCATCAAAACCCTGTAGAGACGTTGTATGCAACGTCTCTACAACCCATAATATCAAGTTCGGTTAAACACTTATAATTAACGCTCGTGAGCGTTCAAAGGAGCGCCGCTTTGCGTCTACGTTCCACCCAACTAAAAATAAATTTTATTATAATTAATCATCCGAACTTGATATAACGCATTAATGCGCGATCGGTCACGAGGACTAGAAACCGGGTTTCGCAAGAGTTACCCGGTTTCTGATCAGCCATCTAGTGGTCTGTCAAAGCAACGAAAGTGAAGCAAAGGGTAAAGGACATTCGTGAAATAAGTTTCATATTTTCCCCTTTCCCTTGAACCAGTCTCAAAGAGCAATTTTGGGTTGACAGACTATTAATATTCCATCATGACTTAAACGCAGACACTAAAGAAACCATGTTTTTTGACAAAGACCAATCGCTGAAACGATGAAGTCTCTGCATAAGTCCGATACGTTTTTGGTAAAGCTGATGTCTTCTCGGTGCTTGAGGTTGCGGTGTTGCCAGATGTAAAATTATCTCTAGCAACCAAGGAGCAAAGCGCTGACACAAAACAGCTAAATGACTTTGCCATCCCACTAAAATTTCTGGTGAATCTCTTTCCAGTCCGGCGATCAGTGCTTGCGCTACTTGCTGGGGAGTCATGGGGATCGCCCAGCGAAATAACTTGAAGTCGCGCACCATGTCTGTGTCTGTGAGGGTAGGCAATAATGCTTGTACCCGCACATTGTATTGAGCTAATTCCCGACGCAAGGCTTGGGTAAACCCTAAGATTGCAAACTTGGTAGCGGAATAAGTCGCCATCGTCGGTGCAGCGATTTTACCCATCAAGCTTGACACGTTCACAATTGTCCCTTGTCTTTGACTCGCCATGCGTCGAGCTATTAAATGAGTTAGGGTGTACGTTCCCAATAAATTCAGAGAAAGTTCTTCTTGAACTTGAGGCAATTTTGCTTGCAAAAACGAGTTTTGATAGGCTACGCCCGCACAATTTACCAGCAAATGAATCGGACCATGACTGCGCCAAAGTTGAGCGATCGCAATATTGACAGAAGTCACATTGGTCAAATCTACAGCCATGATGACGGCTTCTACACCCATCGCCTCGATTTGCTTGGCTACCTCAGTTAACTTTTGCCGATCGCGTGCTACCAATATCACCCGCTTCATTCCTTGTTGCGCTAATTCCAAAGCGATCGCACGCCCAATACCGCGAGAAGCCCCAGTAACTAGGGCTACTTTCAAATGCATATTCATTAATTTTGACCTCCAAATTTCAAGTCTTACCGCACATTTCATCTTTGCGATGAGATACCATCAAACTTTCCTTGTATCCCCGCAAAGGGTAAGACAATTAATCAATCATGTTTGAAATCAACTAAACTCTACAAACCAGACACTTTCTGGGCTAATTTTTGAGGAACACTCGTTTGAACACATCGTATTTGCCATAAAAGGCAGCAATTTCTTGCTTTCAAGCCGAAAAACAACACCTTACACTGTTAGCGGCAGCATGGAAATAGCTCATATGTTACACGTCTCCTAGATCCGAGCGTTTATTAACATCATTGCTCGCTCACACTCTAGCAATTAAATCAAGCATTTGCAATATTTATTAATAAGTATTTCTGAATACTTGTTGCGAACAAGTATGTATGGGCAATATATGCTATCGCCGATTGAAGCGTGATTTTTATAACATATTACGTATCAATTTCTGGTCTGCCAGGTAGTTACAAGCCAAGGCAAGCGGTTACCATCAAAGAACATCGCAGCACAGACAGCCGTTGTCAGAATTTGTGCATCGCTCATCTCTGTGGGACAATCTTCCGGACTGGGCGTAACTCCTAGCGGTGAGGGGGTCGCAGTCTTGGCGGTTCCCGTCGATTGCGAACCCCCGAGCCCGTTGGGCGAAGCCCTTCTCGAAGAGTAGGGCTTGTCGCTCCTCATCGCCTTCAATAAGTCATCAATTATAGCATAGACGAGTAATTTAATTATTTCCTAGAACGCATATGCCCCTCCTAATTTTCAACAAGCGAGGGGATTTTATTACTTTAGGGAACACCAGAAAATAAATTATCCAATAAGAGTGTGTGGGATGGGCTTTCCTGCTCGTCCTTTATTATTAGCGGGCAATATAGCCCGCATTACAAGAAATTTTTGGATATTTTTTTATTTGGAAGTCCCTTAACTCTCAAGAAACACATTGCGTTGAGTCAGAAATGGGGATGAGTTCTAAACCAAAAGCCAAAGCTTTTTTCTTGAGGTTATTAACTACCCGCTCTCGATACTGTTGCTCATAAGCATCAATACCAGGGTCAATGAATGTATCACCATTCGTCCAAAGGTGATAAAAAATACGCGCCAGCTTATGAGCAGCAGCAGTAATAGCTTTGGGAGCGCCCATCTTGGCTTGCATAGGACGGTAATAAGCGCCTAAAGCAGAGTGACTGCGGCAAAGAGTCTGAGCAGCCATGCGGAAAGCGTTGGCAGCACGACTAACAACAGAGCGAGTTTGAGAGCTTTTGACTTTACCACCAGTCACACGGCTACCAGGGGATAAACCTAACCATGAAGTAAAGTGCTTCACAGTTGGGAAACGAGTTGGATCTAATCCCAACTCGGACAACAATATTAATACGGTCAAAGCGCCAAAACCCTGAATTTGAGTAAAATCAACGCCACTAATGCGATACAAGTGAGTACGCAGGTCAAATTGAGGCGCATTACCGGGCTGCTTCTTACCTCGGCGTTTTGGTTTGGTTAATGGCTTTTTTGTCAAATCAACCCTATCAGCAAATAAAGCCAAGCATTGCTCTATTTGGGCATCAACGGCGAGAATCTGTGTCTGGTAAAACTCGTACAGTTGCAATTCCTGTTGTAGGATGAAAATCAACTCATGACGATAATCGCCAGTCAAAGCTGCTGCAATCTCTTGGGTAGAGGCTTTGATACGCCCATCCTTGAGTGCCGCTAGGGTGAGTGGGTTACGTTCGCCAGCGACGATGGCTTTGATAATGCTCAAGCCAGTCGTACCTGTAATGTCACTAATCACCCTGTGCAGTTGTAAGTTCATCTGGGTCAAGGCTTTTTGCATTCTTTGGACGTGAACACAAGCACTTTTGATTAAGTTATCCCGTTGTCGAATGTAACTACGCAGAACACAGATTTGGTCATCTGGACGGAATGAACCGGATAATAAACCATAGCTATGTAACTTTTGCAGCCATTGGCAATCTAAAACATCCGTTTTACGACCAGGTACAGTTTTGACGTAGTGAGCATTTACCAGCTTGACTTCAAAACCACGGCTTTCTAACACTTGAAACACAGGTATCCAATAGACCCCTGTCGATTCCATAGCCACCGTTTCAATCCCACACTGTTTTAACCAATCAGCCATTGCATATAGCTCTGCTGTAAAGCAAGCAAAACTACGCACATTCTCGTTATCCCTGTCAACAGGAACACTCACCCAATGTCTATCAGCACCAATATCAATACCTGCCGCATTCGGATTAATTACAGGTAGATTTTTTTGATCTGCGGCAATTGGCTGTTCCTGCTTCTTCATAGGTTTTGACCAGAGCGATCGCATCGTTTTTGTGTAAGGATGTACCATGCCTGGGTGAGGCCAATAAATCTAATCTCTCAAACGGGATAGTAACGGTCGTTACTTCACCAATATCTTTGCCTTTTTCACCCAGAACCAGGCTCACATTCGGGCGAATACTGCACGATTGATAAGACGGTTTTTGCTGTCACGGTACTACTTCAGTGTAATATTTATTGGATTTAGAACTTTCAAGTGCTTGTGTTTCTTCTATATTTTGCTAGTGCGTCGCAGCGCTAGTTAGAGGCTCACATCTTGCACCACATGAAATTTTGTTAATAAAAAAACTAAGTAATTAGCGATTTATCGACTGCGTTCACATGAGACTGGGACTATAAGTCCCAGTCTCATAGCTTAAGTCCTCTGGAATCGGACTGATAAATCAATTTTTATAAAGTAAAAATAAGTACTAAGGATTAGTTTATTTGTGGTTTATGCGTAAAGGTGTATTCCGGTCAGTTAACTGACCATGTGCGATCGCTCTAATTCATATTTTTCCTGTGAGTGCGTCGAAGGCGAGTCCTCGGATCGGCGACAATTTAAGAGCGATCGCCATAGCTTTGATGATGACGGTAACGCTGTTGGTGAGAAGCATTGCACTTTCCCAAAATTCTGACTTTAGCTTTAATCTTTTAATTACAATCCCTTCTCCTGGAGGGTTTTATCTAGCAATGGTTTGACTAAGATAAATGCATAAGTGAGCGTGGGAATTTTGGCATGGCGATTGAATCAGTAATTGCAGAAGCTGCTATTGAAGAAAATCTCAAGCATTTTCTTCTGGTACTTTCGGTTTCTCTAAGTGTGGCAACACTACCGCAAATATTTAGCTGGTTTCGCCATATTCCCTACACCTTATTGCTAGTGATTGTGGGGTTAATACTAGCACTGGCAGATGTCAGATTAGTAAATCTCTCCCCTGGGTTAATTTTGTCGATTTTTTTACCTCCGTTGTTATTTGAAGCTGCCTGGAACTTGAAATGGGCAGACTTAAAGCGGGATTTGGTGCCAATTTGTTTGTATGCCGTAATTGGGGTGGTCATTTCCATTGCTGGAGTTGCGATTGGGTTAAATCAATTTGCAGGAATTTCTCTGACAACTGCTTTACTAATTGGAGCTTGCCTTTCTGCCACTGACCCGGTTTCTGTCACAGCGTTATTCCGGGAATTGGGAGTAGAAAAACGGCTCACGACTTTGATCGAAGGCGAGAGTTTATTCAATGATGGCATGGCAGTGGTTGCCTTTGGTTTTTTAGCCGCCCTGTTGTTGGGAACCACTGAATGGGGACTTCAACCAATTTTGGTACAGTTTTTTACAGTCGTCGGCATCGGTGTGGGGGTGGGAAGTTTAATTGGATTTGGCATCTCCTACCTGACTCAGCGCTTCGATTTGCCGTTAGTGGAGCAGTCATTAACTTTAGTTTCCGCCTACGGTACTTACTTAATCACCGAAGATTTGGGCGGTTCTGGAGTGATTGGAGTCGTTACCACAGGTTTAATTTTAGGTAACTTTGGCTCTCGCATTGGTATGAACCCGCGTACGCGGGTGATTGTGAGTGAGTTCTGGGAGTTTCTGGCATTTTTTGTCAACTCGATTGTGTTTTTGTTGATTGGCGACCAGATTCGCTTTGCGATTTTGGGAGACAATTTAAGAGCGATCGCCATCACAGTTGCATCGATGATTGTCACACGGGCGATCGCTATTTACGCACTAGGGTTCGCTCTCAATCGCCTCGCCAACTCGGAAATTACTTTGCGTTCATCAACGGTGCTTTGGTGGAGTGGGTTACGGGGTGCAGTTTCCATCGCCTTGGCATTAAGTGTGTCAGCCAGTCTACCAGATCGCCAAACATTAATTGCTACAGTCTTTGGCGGAGTGTTATTTACCCTACTCGTACAAGGATTGACCATTCAGCCTTTGTTAAAAAAGTTGCAATTACTGGGCGATGAACCATTGCGTCAGCAATATTTAGAGATAATTGCTCGCCAAACTGCTCTGAATCGAGTATTGCAACACTTGACCGAAGTTAAGCAGCGTCCGGGTATTGAGTCAGAGTTTTACGACTACCAAGAAGCGCTTGTTCAGGGAGAGATTGAGCATCTGCAAGCAGAAGTCGAGAAATTACAGGATGAATATCCCAATATACAGGACTTTACAATTGAGCAACTACGGCAGGAATTGCTTGCGATTGAAGCAGATACTTATGCTGAGTTTGTCCGTTCAGGTCGGTTGAATCAAGTACTTTCACCCTTTTTGCAAGAGGTTATTGACGAAAGATAATACAGGTAGTTTTATAGCCTCACTTGTGTGCAATACAAATTGTAGAGACGTTGCAATTGCTAGTCTCTACATAATTTGCAGCACTGTATTTTTTTATCTGCTATAGCTAGTATGGCTAGAAATTTTTCAATACATAAATCGGTCAATTTTAACTCATTTTAGTCTGTTTTTTTTATCCAGGAGAACATTACTTTAGATAGTTAAATTCAGCAAGTTTTAGCGGATATTTGAATACTTGATGAAAGTGCTTATATCTTAAGTTACGGGGAATTTTTAGTTTTAGATTCTTCTATGTAGATTGTGGCTCTTTTCACTAATATTGCCTGCACTGCGTACCTTTCGGGTTGTGCGGGTTGTGCGGGCGCTTTCATCGGCACTGTCGGGCAAAGTCAAATGTCACGGAACCAGAAAGATATAGCGGTTCTCGGTTGAATCCAATACACTCAATATTTTCTTGTGGGATGGGGTTCTATTGCCCACCCCACAAGAGTGTATTTCATGCAAGTGAGAACCGCTATAATTCGACAGAACT
Organism: Heteroscytonema crispum UTEX LB 1556; assembly: GCA_044006015.1. GTDB lineage: Bacteria > Cyanobacteriota > Cyanobacteriia > Cyanobacteriales > Nostocaceae > Heteroscytonema > Heteroscytonema crispum. Next base: position 352,867 of record JBIPDF010000008.1, on the reverse strand, counting down.
GGAAACCAGCGTTAAAAAAGCACTCTCTCCATCTCCCCTGCTTGAATTACCGAGGTTTTGACGATTTGGCTGACTGCGGAGTTGAACCGTTGGCGGCTTGGGTAAATTGTTCAGGTGTCAAGGATTGTAAAAGACTGAGATTTAAGGGAGCTTGACTGATATATTTTGCATAGGATGGCTGTAAATAAGGACGATATTCTGCTCGATTTAAAAGATGGGTTTGCAAAAAAGCCAAACTCAAGGCTTTGATATAGGAATAAGCCGGCGCACGGTTGGGACCAAGTAATGCAGGTGGTACGGGTAACACGTCATTTTCTGGAGTTGGTTCGGCGATCGCTGCAAAATGAGTAGCGTTTTCAATTAAGGCTAAGTATTTGTTTGGGGTGGTAAGCCAAGTAAAGGGGCGAATTTGTTCTGGTACGGCTGGTGTGACAATATCCTGACTACCTGCAACCATCATTATCGGAATTTTAATTTGACTGACGCCACTTTGACTGAAGATGGAACTGCTAAAAGGATTAATGGCAATGACTGCTTTAATGCGATCGTCCTTAAGTTGATAATTTTTACGTATTAATTCACCCGCACGACACTGTAAAAATACTGATAAATTCAAGGTTTTATTAGGATTGCAATCACGGTATATCTGCTCAAAGTTAATCGTTGCTCCTGCTACGGTCAAAACCGTATAACCACCGTAGGAATGTCCGATCGCCCCAACAAGGTCAAAATTTAGTTTTCCTTGAATATCGGGATCGGATTTATCCAAACGCTGAAGTTCATCCAGCACATATTTAATATCCAAAGGTCGGTTAATTAATTCCGTTGCTTCTGGTGGAGTTGCTAAACCTGAAAAGTATCGCTGAAAGCGTTCGGCATTACTTCCTGGATGTTCCAATACGGCGACGGCAAAACCGTAAGATGCTAAATATTGCGCCAGGTAGATAAAGGCAAAACGGTCTGATGCAACACCATGAGAAATCACAACCAACGCAAAGGGAGGAGTGGGGGAGGGGGAGAGTGGGGCAGTGGGGGAATTCTCCTTGTCCCCCAGACCCGTCCCCCACACCCGTCGCCCCACACCCGTCGCCCCCTCTCCCCCCTCTGGCAAGTCTTGCTTGCTACTCGTCCCTGTTTCTGGTAAATAGATATCTATCGGCAAACGGCGATCGCGCGATCGGTCATCCAAAGTGAAGGTTTTTTTCTGCCAGCGCAAAGGTCCCGGTTGGCGCAAGTCTGGGAGTTGGGAGAAGTCAACGGGCGAGTTTGCGGCTTCTGAAGAAGCCTGTTTTTGAATAAAAGCAACGATCGCATCCCTTCTTTTAAGCAATTCTGACAAGTTTGAGACTATCTCTAACCACTCTGAGAAGTTGAGCCGCACGTTATCACTGGGAAACCGACGCAACACGTTGATAACTGTTAAGCCTTCCGGGTCAGCTGCAGCCAAAATCAATGCCGCACGTATGGCATAAAAGCCATTTTGGCCAGAGTCTGTCAGCAATAATTCTCCCAAACGCCGCACTACCTGTTCGCCTAAAGGTGAATAGGTAAACTGAGATACTAAAGTAGGAGTGACATTAAAGCGCTGTTGCAGTAATTCCCGCAGTTGGGCGAGTTGTTTGGCATTGGCACGTTGGGCATATAACGAAAATTCTGGCGTGATTTTGCCTTCTTTCGCAAAGGCTGACAGTGATTGTGTCGAGAGAGTAAATTCACCGAATGGTGGGTAAAAAAAAGCAATGCGGTCTGCTGCAAGTCCGGGAGTTGCGCTGAAAACTGCAGACAGTAACCCCAAACTCAGGGATGTGATACTATTTTGGATTTTGGATTTGGGATTTTGGATTCGTTTCAGATATGGAAATGTTGCAAGTCTAAAGTCAAATGGTGTCAGTAATTTTTTCATAGAGTGTTGCTAGAGCCAGAATGAATAGAGATTTGGGGGTGCGATCGCGCCAGAGAGCTGATTTTAGCGATCGGCTAACCTATTCTTCACCTATCTAAAGCAAGCTTCTTGCGGGAAACGGCAAAATTGTATTCTTAATCCTTCTGCTCGCGCTAGCTACCTTCAACCTTCTACCCTCAACTCCCGCTACCCTCTACCCTCTACCCCCCGCAGTATGCAAGAGTGCCCTCTGCCAATATTTGGTAACAAATTTTGGCAAAGGATATTAGTAGAGCGATAATTGAAGTAGAAGCTCAAAGTACGTGATATGTCCCTTCCTTCCTGCGCCTGTTGTGTTGTTGTTCTCAACCAACAAAGGCAGCAACAAATTTACGAACACAACGAATGTGATGATGCCCCAGTTCACCACAACAAAAAACCAGCTAAAAATTGTACTGTGGTAGAAAATGGTCGGGTTGTTGTTAAACCATTGCAATCAGAGGAAGAGTTAAAAGCCCAAGGTTGATGGCTGTTAACTGTTAAGTGTCAATTAATCCAGAGCTACCACATCATGGAAGTAGTTATAGTCAATGTAGCGGTTTCCTTCAGGTGTGTGATAAATGATATCTACAAACCGATTGTTCCATAAAATTTCATCAGCAGCATAAGTATGACGGGCATGAACTACCTGTGAAACGGTTTCATCTATGCCACTTAAGGAAATGACAAGCGAAGTATTTGTCTGGAGGAGTGATTCTGCTGTCATTCCATAAAGTGGACTAAATTCATCGATCGCATGCATCGCCGCCCAAGTTAACGTAAAGTTAGGCGATTGGTGCCTCAGCAGTTTGAGATCGTAAATTCGACGCATAAACTGTCCTTCAGCCGTAACTTCGTCACGCATCAGGTACACCCGTATTTGCGCTTCTAAAATCTGGTTGCGTCGTTGGTTCGCCGTGCGAAATATCAGGGTGGGAACTCCTTCGTGTGCAGTAATAACGGCTACACGACTAAACATCACACGGGCAGATGGTCGAGAGAAACGAGCAAAGGCTAATCCCGTCAAAACTGCGATTCCCAGCAAACCTGTCATCGATTCAATGGTGACAATAATGTTGGCATAAGTTGTTTTGGGATACATCGCCCCGTAGCCAATCGATCCTAGGGTTTGCACGCTGAAAAAGAACAGATCCCAAAAAGAACCATGTCGGGCATTCTCGATACAGTCTCCTCCTGCCAGAAGCGCAACCGCAAATCCGGCATTAGTAGTAATATATACAATAATCACCAGCGCCAGGTAGCCAGTCCAGGGAAGGGTCAGCAGCAGATGGTAGGGGTCGCGCCAGTAAGAATACCATGCACCTAAACCCACAATCTCGAAGCGTCCTTGCTGTATTTTGATGTCAACTCGTGGAAGCCGACGCTGCCGTTGTTTTTTTCTGGGTTTCTTCGGAGATAATATCATTGGTAGTAGCTAAAAGAACTACGGTTAGATAGTATGGCTAGGGTTGAGTGGAAAGTTTATTTCTGATGAATCGCAATTTTTGGATTACTGCTTTAATTTCCTGAATTAATTCGCGCTCGTTTTACGATTTTAATTTTTATTATCTATCTTTATGGCAGGCAATTTGGGCTGAATGATTTCCAAACCAGTTTGTTATTTTCGACTTATTCTATAGCACAATTTTTTGCAACACCTGTAATTGGTAAATTGAGCGATCGCTTTGTCAGAAAGCCGTTATTGATTCTCAGTTTAGCTGGAACTGTCATCGCCAATTTAATCGCTGGTAATGCAACGAGAGCAAATGTGCTATTTTTAGCTTTTTCGCTACATGTAATTACTGATAAAAATGCTTCTGTGGGAAGAGCGATTATTTCGGATGTCACCTCACCGTCAAATCGCGCCAAAGCTTTTGGGATAAATGGTGCTGCATTTGGGTTGGGGTTTGTTTTAGGACTGACAAGCTTGTTAGCGCAGGAGATTTCCTTGGGTGCGGCTGAGTATCGAGTGCGATCGCTTTTTTAGCGCTGTTGCTGACAATCTTTTTATTACCGGAGACGAAGGCAAACCAAAGCTGCAAAAGCACAGAATATTTTTGACTTAGGTTTAGGAAATTTAATTACAGGTTTGGCGATTCCTAAAGTTGGCATTCTTTTAATTATCAACTTCTTTATTGGAACCACTTTTACCATATTTACCTATGCTTTTCAACCAGATTTTATTAATGTGTTGCATCAAACTAGTAAATCTTTGACTGTGATGTTTATTATATTTGGAACCTTGGGTGTGTTGATGCAAACAGTAGGAATTTCATTTCTCTCGCCAAAATTTCATATTATAGGTATCTTGTTTATCGGATTATTTGTTCGCAGTTTGTCATTTCTTTTAATGCCAGTTTTTTCCAACCTTGTTTATCAGGTGCAGTCAGTATCCTTTTTTCGATTTTTAATTCTGTAGTTCAACCCATGATTAATACATTAATTTCTCTAAACGCCAAGCCACAATAACAAGGAATAGCAATGGGTTTAAACGCATCTTATTTAAGCATCGCCAACGCAATTGGACCTGTGATTGCTGGCGTACTGATTCATCAATCCAATTTTATTACCTAGGGCTATCCTTTTGCAATAGCTGGAACGCTCACATTTATCCTATTGTTTTTGGCAATATTTACTCGCAGAAAATACACGCCGCAAGTTAACTGATATAAATAGAAAAATATAGCAGTCCTAAAGTTTAGAAACCCGGTTTCGCAAGAGTTACCGGGTTTCTGAAAGCTTCCAATTTTCACACGATAAGATAGGATTGCTATATATACATTCCCACGAAGAGCTTTGTTTGCGTGCAAGATGAACCGCGACATAAGAGCCGTTATGGCTTTTCAGAGTCGGTTTTTATGCTTTTTGAAGTACGTTCAAACCACTCTTGATATTTTTTCAGGTGCGCCTCATCTTCAACAGCAATTGTGACTCGCACCTGCTTGCATCCATGATTGCGTTCCAAAGCGATCGCATTCAAAAGCAAACTAGCAATCTTCGGTGAGTTAAAATCGCCGCTGACAGTTAAAGCATTATCAAAACTGACATTTTCCAGTTTCTCTTCTCCTGTCAAATCAATGCTAGAAATTTCTTCTTGCGTTAAATTAATTTCTGCGATTTGTTTGTGTTCTGGATTGATTTGTTCGACAATCAGCTTCTCAAATCTAACCGGAACTTGTATCATCCGAGTTTCGATTTGTTTGCGAACGATTACCTCACCTATTTTGTGCTTGGTACTATTAACGATTAATCGTTCTCCTAACAAACGGATAATCTCTTCTTCTACAACTTCTTCTAAATTTTCTACCTCTACAGGCTCTACATGACCATTATCTGCGATATTGTTTATTGCTTGAGTATTTGTATCTGCTGAAATTGTTTCGTCAAGTGGTGCTTCTGTACCTAAATATTCAGGCATATTCTCTATTTGTGATTTGTCGAAGTCAATGAAAACAGATTGATTAGGCGTGTCAATTTTCTTAATCAGTTTGCTTGGCAATAATAAACAATTTGAAGCTACAAATTGTTCTCCATTTTCCATTGACTGATTTTCATCTTTATTTGCATATTTAATAACAACCAAGTTTAGCTGACGTTCGGCGTCTAAAATTAAATCTTGGACTTTGCCAACTGGTTGACCTTGCCTATCAAACACTGCAAAATCTTTTACTTTTTTTCTCAAGCTTTCGAGCAAAGTGCTAATGCGAGCGGCTTGCTTGCTTGCTTCTGGATTTTTTGTAATCGGTTTTATATTTACCATACGAAAAACTTAATAAGCACTTTCTTTGTAACCTTGGTTTATATATAGATAATAATTAAAAAGGGGGAATTTCAACCCCCTTTTTTTAGGGGTAGTGGGCGTCAGTTTTGAACCACGAATTAATGACTAAAGAAGTCTGAAGTTTAAAGGATAAAGGATGAATTAAAAGTCCATTACATGCCACCGAGGGCAAAGAAAAGTGCCCAATTTAAATATTCATGTCCCATCCCTGTCTTGAAAAGTTTTGCGCTCCTGTTACCCGGACGCGCAACGCCAGTTGCAAAGGCTGCCGGGAAACCCTTTCACCAGTCACCTGCGGTCGTGTTACCCGGACGCTGTGCCCGCTTCACCACCGCACTGGCTTAACTTTTCGCTTTATAGGTGGGGTAATTTCATACTTCATACTTCATACTTCAGCCTTCAAATTGACCTAATGAGGTCTAATTTTAGCGCTCTTCTATAGGAAGACCAGGAGCATTCACATCTAATTCTTCGCGACGAACTGTGTCTTGAGCTTCAACGGTCTCTTGATCCACAACTTTCGTCACTCTGACTTCTTCACGTACAAAAGCTTCTTTGTGAATGTCAGGGGTTTCTTCGTAGATTTCCATGCGAGCAACTTCACCTTCATGGAAGTTAGCTTCACCAGGAGCAACTACTCTACCTGCATCCGCTGGGGTTACTCGCTCAACAACTACTCGCTCTTTTTCTACGGGAACTGCAACTCGTGCGGTTTCTGTTTCAACGCGCTTACCAACTGCAACTTCTCCAGTTTTGCGACGTTGTTTGTTTGCAATTAGCCGTTCTTCGTACAATTTCAGGGTTTGGTTATCCTGGTCATTTATTTGGTACAAATCAGGCTCTTGCTGGTAGTTGTAGCTATCCCGACTGTAAGTCGAAGAATCTGGTGTAGCAGCAGTGTGAAGATTAGTTGCAGACGCTGGCTGATATGCTGTACCGCCTAAAGGTGCTGATGCATCTAAGGGTGCTGATGCTTCTAGAGGTGCTGATGCTTCTACAGGTCTGCTAGAGCTGCGATTGCTTCTGTATACACCACGTACGCGTTCTTCGTAATCGTAATCGAGAGTCTGGCGTTCGTCGAACTCTGGCAAATTGTCAGCTTGCTCTTTTGTCATACCAATAGCATAAACGCGATCGCTATTGCGATCTACACGGCTGCGACCGATTGGTAACAATACTTTTTTGCCAAAAATCCAAAAGCCTAAGTCAACAACCAAATAACGGAAATGACCATCATCATCCACTAAAACATCGCTGATGGAGCCAATCTTTTCATCGGTTCCATCTGCATAAACGCCCATTCCTTTAAAATCTTGGTCTTCAAAGGTATTGCGATAGTCTGGATCGAAGTCGGAAATTTTATAAAGAGCCATTATATTTACCCTCCAGTTGTTTCAATTACGTCTTAAGAACAACTTTAAAAAGCAATTTAATTTCTTTCATCTGGCTGTCGGCTGACTTACTTAAATCGCCAATAATCAAAAGTGGTAGATTAATCGCGATCGCCTGAGAGACTTATGTCATGTTTCTTGCGAACATCCATGAGAATTGGAGGTGTTAATGGTTGATGGTTGATGGTTGATGGTGAAGGGGCGCTTGCGTCTGCAGTCGGGAAGATTCCCCCCGGCTCACTTCGCGCCCTTGGTAGGGGAGCCACTGCGGTCTTGGGGTCTGGCCAAGGGTCGCAGTGGCGTTTTCCCGACCCAGGCGACTGGTATTAGCGTAGCGGTAGCGAGGAACAAGCGTCACCCCAGAGGGGTTGATGGTTGATGGTGAATAACGCTCTGAAGTGATGAACGATAAACAATGAACTATGAACCATTAACGATACCGTATTGGTTTTTGCTTCAGTTGTCGAATTCTGGCTCTAAATAGCAAAAGTGCAGGCAAAAGGTAAAATCTATTCGCCTGCACGATTTCTTTTTTTCTTTTTTAGCCAAAAGGCGATCACAAATTCTACCGAGTGCGAAAAATGATTGCGACGTATGGAGCGCTCTAAAGCTTATGTTGTAGCTTTTTCACAATCCAAAATCTCAAATCTCAAATCCCAAATGGTATTATTTAAGCGACTTACCTCAGCGGCTATTTAACGACGTTCGCTGTCAATTCCGCCGTGTTCATTAACACGCAAACTTCCGTCAGTGTCAATATCTAATTCTTCGCGACGAATTGTTTCTTGTGCTTCAACTGTATCGCGTTCCACAACTTTCTTGACTCTGATTTCCTCGCGCACAAACGCTTCTTTTTGAATATCAGGTGTTTCTTCGTAAACTTCTATGCGTGCTACTTCACCTTCTTGGAATTGAACTTCTCTGGAATCTACTACAGCGCTAGCGCCTGTTGGGGTAACTCGCTCAATTACAACTCGCTCTTTTTCAATGGGTACTGAAACTCGTGCTGTTTCGGTTTCAATGTGCTTACCAACAGTAACTTCTCCAGCTTTAACACGGTTTTTGTTAGCAATTAACCGTTCTTCATAAAGTTTGAAAGTTTGATGATTTTGCTCGTTCAAATTGTACAGAGACGAGTCTTGTTGATAATTATAGCTGTTGCGATCGTAATTTGCATCGCCAGACATAGGACGATAAGCCTTACGTACCTGTTCTTCATAATCGTAATCAACAGTCATGCTGTCTTTGTACTCAGGCAAATGTTCTACTTGCTGTCTGCTCAGTCCATCGACGTAGACCCGGTGAGCATTATAATCGATGCGGGAAAGACCAATAGGTAGTAATATGTTTTTACCAGCACCATCGAAGTTAGTATTAATAACTAAATAGCGAAAACGACCGTCTGCATCAACTAAAGCATCGGCGACTGAACCAATTCTTTCTCCCCCTTCTGTATAGAGATCCAAAGCTTTAATATCATCTCCGCCAAATGTTTCGCGATAGTTGGGGTCAAAGTCTTCAAGCTTGTAGAGAGGCATAATGCTGTTACCAATTTTTTTAAAATCTATTTATTACATTAGAGATATATTTTGATATTTTCCTCTTGCTGGCGGCTGAATTTAGTTGATATCTCAGGGGTAAAAGTTAGATAAAATACGAAGAATGCTATCATCTTCAGATAGACGCTGCCTGCCCTCAGGTAAATGTGAATTTAAATTCATTCAAAAACGCTTAAATACGACTGAAGTTAAAAGATGAAATGCCATCAATAAGGAATCACCTTAGTGCAGATTTGGATATATCTTTGGGTATAAATATAGCAATCCTAAACTATTCCTGAGAAATAACAAGTCGGGTTTCTTTAGAAGTTACCCGACTTCTGAGGCTTTCGATTCTCACTGTTATTCACGGTTGCGTTCACGACCTGTAGGGAACATTGTTCCCTACAAATGTGGTGTATTGCAGTCAATTGAACTAGTACAATTTGGCAGAAGATCGATGGGCAGATGGTTCGCCAGTGCGGTGGTGAGGCAGCGCGGTCTTGGGGAGGCAGTCCGTTGGGCGGCTTCGCCGACTTGAAGGAACTGCCGTGGTTTCCACGCCACTTGCTCCACTTGGGGAGACCCCAAGACCGCAGTGGCTCCCCATTCACGACTGCCGTGCATGGTTCCCCCACCGCAGTTTGGCGGGACCCAAACCGACACCCTTCGCGCCTTGCAGTCGCCTGGGTCGGGAAACCCTCCCAAGGGCGCGAAGCTCACCGGGGGGAATCTTCCCGACTGCAGACTGAGCGCTGTCTCACCGCCAACTGCTCGCTTGTTGCAACTGGCGAGGCGCGAAGGGCACAAGGAAAAAGCTTGATTTTTCAAGACTTTCATCAAATGGAATGGTTGGCTTATTTCCGCCCTTCTGTACTAGTATAAAAGCGAAAAAATATGGTATATTAGAAAATTTGGCTATACAACAGTTAATTGAGTTAATTGCTAATTGCGTCAGGATGTCTAATCAACTTTGGTTATCACAGCTGCAAAAACACCGAGCGATCGCTGTCATCCGCGCCCCTAAAATTGAGTTGGGACGCGAAATGGCAATGGCTGTAGCAGATGGAGGAATACAGCTGATTGAAATTACCTGGAATAGCGATCGCGCGGCTGAGTTAATCTCTCAACTGAGGTGTAAATTACCCGACTGCACTATTGGCACCGGTACGCTGTTAAATCTCAACCACATGCAAGATGCGATCGCTTCTGGCGCACAATTCCTTTTTACACCCCACGTAGACTCAACAATGATTCACCTTGCTGTTGAGAAAGATGTACCGATTATTCCAGGGGCGCTAACTCCCACGGAAATTGTTACCGCTTGGACTGGTGGCGCAAGCTGCGTCAAAGTCTTTCCCGTGGAAGCAGTGGGAGGGGCTAAATATATCAAAAGCCTACAAGGACCGTTGGGTCAAATTCCCTTGATTCCAACTGGCGGCGTCACCCTAGAAAATGCTAAACAATTTTTACAAGCAGGAGCGATCGCTGTTGGTTTAAGCGGTCAATTATTTCCCAAACAGTTCGTCGAAACCGCTAATTGGCAAGGAATATCTCAACAAGCTAGGAATTTAATACATAAGATTAGTTATTAGTCAATAGTCATTGGTCATTAGTTGAGCCTAGATTCCGCAGGATCTGTAAAACCTCTCCCCTACAAGGGGAGAGACTTTGAATTTTCCCCCGGACCTCCTTTGTGTTGGCGGCTAGGGGGTTATACCATTTCACGAAAAGCATGATACATATGAACATTAGACCAAGAAGTGGAAAAGACGTAGGGACAATTCATGAATTGTCTCGAAGCGAGTATTTCGGGCAATGCAGAATTAATTTCCACTTCTATGTCTATTGTAGAGGCGCTTTCATTTGAGCGGGCGGCCTTCGCGACCGCGACAGTCGCGCGTAGCCGCCTCGCGTCTCTACATTCTAGATTTGTTTCAATATTTTAGTGAATTGGTATTAGGTCTCACGTTGGTTTTTCCACATGACGTGAAAAGTCAGCTAGACTCATGACTAGCTAACAATTAATAGCCACTCACCAGTCACCATTAACCATGAACAATGAACCATCAACCTTTTTAAGCATTATTATTTGAGTTTATTGATGAAACAAATCTGCTACATATTTTCTCTAGGTTTATTCACTTTTAGTCATGATTTTTTTAGCAAATTCAATTAAAAGATAGATTAAGAGTAAACTATCTTGGGTAAAATTATGACTTCTGTTGGAGTGTCAGCTGAGGATTTGGTGCTGGTAGCGGGTGCGACTGGTGGAGTAGGACAGCTTGCGGTAGGTAAGTTGCTTTCTAAGAATTTCAAAGTTCGCATTTTGACACACAATGCCGCAAAAGCCCAAAAGATGTTTAATGACAGAGTGGAAATTAGCGTCGGCGATATGCGCGACTCAAATACACTCCCAGCAGCGATGCAGAATGTCACCTACATTATATGTTGTGCCGGAACTACTGCTTTTCCCTCCCAGAGATGGGAGTTTGATCCAACCCCTAATTTAATTGAATGGAGTCAGATATTTCTTGACGCCGAATTTCGCGATGCAAGGGCAAAAAACAGTCCTGCAAAAGTTGATGCACAAGGTGTCAGTAATTTAGTCGCAGCAGCACCTCGCAATTTGAAACGGTTTGTTTTTATCTCTTCTTGCGGAATTCAACGCAAGGATAAGTTTCCTTTTAAAATTCTCAATGCTTTTGGCGTGCTTGATGCCAAACAAAAAGGCGAAGAAGCCATCATTAATTCGGGATTGCCCTACACCATTATCCGCCCCGGAAGGCTGATTGATGGTCCTTATACCTCATACGACCTCAACACTTTAATCAAGGCAAAAACTGGGGGTAAGTTGGGAGTGGTAGTGGGTACAGGTGACACGCTATCAGCTGATACCAGCCGCATTGATTTGGCAACAGCTTGTGTGGAATGCCTTTTTTACCCTTGTTGTTCCGGGCAAGTTTTTGAATTGGTAAATCAGGGAACAAGACCACCTGTAATTGATTGGGAAGCACTTTTTTCAAAACTAGCTAAGAGTAATGTTTAATATCTGAAACATATATAGCAGTCCTAGAAACCCGGTTTCGCAGGAGTTACCGGGTTTCTAAGGCGTGAGACTTGCGATCGCAAGTTTGAGCCTGAGGTATGAAGGCTTTTTGCCGCTAGAAAAAGTCATTTCAGAAATTTTATATAAAAAAATCAATAGATAGATTCTTTTGCCTACAAGTCTTACTATTGAAGTATTTATTAAGGCTTTTGTAATTATATCGTAGTGCAGATAAAATAGCAATATTTCAAATGATATGTTACAACTAACAATAAAAAACTTAAACCGACGGGGAAAATAAATATTATTAACCGTTGGATAAAATTAAGGTTAATTACTTTTTTTGCTAAACCAATAGTGTTTAGTCAATAAAATTTCAACAAGATTTCTAAAAAAACTGAATAGAAGTAATTGGTAATGAGATTAATTGCCAATGCTTAGTAGGTAACTTTTTTACTTTCCTATTTCATCCACAACTAAAAGGCAAAAATATGAATATCTTGAGACAATACATATTACAGCAAGCCGAAGCACATCAACAGTTACTACATGAGTGCGATATCCAATTGCACGACGGGACATTGACAATTGTTTGTCATAAATACAGTGACGTTATCGCACTAAAGGAAGCGATTCCCCTACTAACTGAAGGACTAGAAGCGATCGCTGAACGTATAGTACTTTGGTCAGGACAGTGCATGATCTACCGATGCTCTATAAAGGTCGCCTTGGAAAAATACGCTTTGAGGCTAGCAGCATTACGCGAACAGTTGGGGCAAGTAGGCATCGAGCCGAGATAACTTTAAAATCCGGTAATTAATTATAGCTGAAAAATTAATATCATGTACCCATGTGAACACCCATCTCGGTTGGGAGAAGGCTGTTAATATAGCAATCTTATTTAATTTGTGAAAATTGCAAGGCTTCAGAAACCCGGTTTCTCCGCGTTCACGAATCATTTAGGATTGCTATAGTTAATTATTAATGGTGAGTCGATACTGCGCTTTTGGTTAGCCCAACCCAGGTAACCGACGAAGCGCACAGCGCCCTTCTCCTTCCTCAAGCGTCAGCCGAAAGGTTCATGGATAATAATGTTTATAAATAAAAAGCTAATTGTAGGGTGGGCAGTGCCCACCCTACGCCTATGATATTTTTGTGCCAGTTGCGTAAGTTTTTTCGCGAGTTGCTGGAAGCCGCCATCAAAGCTGACAGGGTGTGGAAGTCAGTGGCGGCTTTTTGCGGATTGAACCGATACACTACAACACGGTCGAAGAGATTAATCATTTGTTACAAGCTTTAACCGAAATTGCTCTGCATGTTAGACCTGAAGAATCCTGCTTTTTACTAACTTGCCACGAATCTTGGAGGATTGATTTTATTTGTCTATGTTACAATAATTACATTAAGTGATTTAGTATTGAATCAGAAAAAACTCGCGTTTGTTGCAGCGAGAAGCTGGTAACTAAAACTAAGAAGTAAAATATTTTCCAAAAGGATATCAATCGAGTTATCTGCTATGAAGAATCTAACTTTTTCTGACTGGGTACGTCGCTTAAAAATAGCCTTTGTTGGTGCAGCGCTATCCTTGAGTGTTGTGAGTGGTGTTTCAGATCAGGTTTGGGCACAATCAAAAAGGTCGCCGCTTAAACAACAAATCCAATCCTTACAACAATCCAATCGGCGCTGGATTCAAGTTAACCTTTCAAAGCAACGCTTAATCGCTTGGGAAGGTAAAACACCTATTTATGCGATCGCTATTTCCAGCGGTAAAAATGCTACCCCAACTCGCACTGGTATTTTTCAGATTCAATCCAAACACAGAAAAACTCGTATGCGGGGTAGGGACTACGATGTTCCCAATGTCCCCTATGCAATGTTTTATGACGGTAATTATGGCATTCATGGCGCATATTGGCATCGCAAATTTGGCACCCCGGTAAGTCGGGGCTGCGTAAATTTGGCACCCAATCATGCTAAATGGTTATTCAATTGGGCATCGCCAGGGACAACGGTATTTATTCATAGGTAGGAAAAAATATACCAGAGTTAGATGGTTTATGGTTCATTGTTCGTGGTTCGTTGTTGGTTGTTGGTTGTTTATGGATTTTCGGCTATTAACTATTAACTATTAACCATCAACCATCAACTATCAACCATTAACCATTAACTCTGATTTTTTAACTCAACTGCGCTACAAGTTGATTCTCTAACAGAGTTTCATTTGTTAATAAGTCTTCGACTGTGATTCGCAAAAAGCGTTGTTCATCAACTAAAAACAGGATTTTAACGCGATCGCTTCCGGGAAATCCTGGCGGTGTCAGTTGGGCGATTGTCCTCGCGCCGTCTTTGTCGTTGAGGGGTTTGACGGTTGTAACACTGTTTTCCGGACGGCGTGTAATTAAGCGATCGCCATCAAAATAAACTTCGGTTCCGCCTGTTTCTGCCCCCAATTCTCCCATAATTAATTCAATGCTGGGCTGACTTTCCACAGACGCACCCAATACTACTTCCACTGGCTGACTCATCGGGTATGGTTGTCCTTCTCTAATTATCGGATGCCAGCTGTGGCGTTTGTTGCGTCTGTCCCAATACCTGATACCATAGCTGTGGTAAAGAAAATCTTTGATTTCTATACCTTGAGCAAGTTGTAAAGCACCCTGGGCGATCGCTTCAAAAGGACGTTCGCAACGAATTTTTTCTTCTGGGAAATACTGCTTTACCCATGTCTGCACTGCTGTCAGTTGGGCTGTTCCTCCAACTAACAAAACTGCGTTAATATCTGCAATTTCGATTCCCTGGCGTCGGGCTTGCTGCAATAAACTCGTCATTGAGTCATCGAGTAACTCAAAAAACGAATGTTCTTGCAAAATATTTTCCAAAGTGTCGCGGTTCAGTTCCAATTCATAACTTTCAAATGTCTCATCGTTAAAATAAACTTCATTAGCTTGACTTTGCGTTGAAAGTTGAATTTTCACCTTTTCCGCCAATCTAGTTGTCAGCGGACTTACCGCCAAACCTTGATTTTTGGCAAAGTAATCTACCAACCAATTATCTATATCCGTACCGCCCAAATTTTGCCCAGCTTTCGCCAATACGCGGGCAGTTTTTACCTTCTGTTTTGAATCTTCCGCTAAAGATTTGTTACCCCACTTCAATAAAAATCCTATGGGTTTATTAGCAACTTTGAGATTTTTATCCAACTGTACCAAAGACAAATCTAACGTACCGCCACCAAAGTCAATCACCAAAAGATTTTCTCGATCCGCCAAACCATAACCCAAAGCCGCTGCTGTCGGTTCATCCAACATCCGCACCTGTTCGACAGGAAGCCCCTGACAAACTTTTCCCAACCAATGGCGATAAGCTTCAAAACTATCTACAGGTACGGTTAATATCAAAGAATCTAAACCACCTTGCATCGGTGATAATTCCTCAATTACCTTGTTGAGAAACCATTGCCCTACTTGCTCAAATGTCACAAATTGCCCATCAAGTTCCGGTAAAAAACCTTGAATATCTGCACCGATACCGCGTTTGAAACTGCGGAAAAATCGCGGTTCATTTTTTAAATCAAGTCCGCGATCGCGTACTTGTTGCCCTACTAAAACTTTGCCCTGCCCTGCCTCTTCCACATACACCAAACTGGGAATCAATGGCGGATTCAAACTTTGTTGAATTGATAAACCAGGTATATTTAAAGTTTCTGGCTGCTGAGTTACAGGATTCCAACGAGCAATGACTGTGTTACTAGTCCCAAAATCTATTGCTATTGCCATATCTTTTCAATAGTCATAAATCCAAGATGTAAAATACCTCTTGGCGTAAAATTATTTCAATATAAGCAATTTTACCGTGTTTGGCAGTTTTTTACTAGTCCCAAAATTTGAGCTAATTGATATTATCTCTCAATAGTCTTAAGTAAACACGCAAAGAAGTTCTTTGCATCTATTGCGGAATATTGCTTGGAAAAAATATTGCGAAAAATCGATTGTTGAAACAACGACACAACAAGTATTTCGCCACATGCTTCAACACTTAAAGGCGCTTTCTTCGCAGTGACTCCTCTGCCACGCCACATGCTTCAACCGGGGGAACCCCGACACCGCAGTCGCTTCTCTGCCCCCAGCAAAGCTGTCCTCTGCTCTCAGCAAAGCTGCCTTTGTTTACTAATCAGCATTTGAAACTATTTTCCCATAACCCACGAAGAACGCAAATAAGCGATCGCTTCTTCTTTGCGTTTGGCTTCAATTTCTATCCAAGGTGCTTCGCGGTAGACATTGGGCATATCGGTAATCAAATCGCTGTGTTTTCTGTCGTTGAAAGCTTGTTCGCCGTTGGAAATATGGACTAACTGCCAATCGCGGTTTGCCCAAGTTTCCCGTGCCGCATAAAACATATCAGTTACACTTGGATGGTCGTAACTGTCTAGATTTTCATGACAGATGTGATGGTGGGCGTCGAATACCAATGGTATACCAGCGCGTTGGCAAACTTCTAAAATTTCACTGGTGCTGTAGGCATATTCATCATTTTCCAAAGTCAAGCGGTTTTTGATATTCTCCGGTAATTCCGAAATTACCCGCACCAGTTGATCTGCACGTTGGGATTTACCACCATGAATATTCATTAACGCCCAAGGCGATCGCTCCAATCCTAGCAAGTCGAATGTACGCGCGTGTCGTTCTAAAATTTTAATACTTGTCGCCACCACATCCGGCGAATCAGAACTTAGCACCACAAATTGATCTGGATGCAGCACCATCCTAATACCCAATTCTGCCGCTTGTTGCCCAATTTTGGCTAAATCTGCACTCATTCCCTCTAATATATTTGCACCAATTTCCTCCTCCATGTCACTGAGGGGAAATAACCCAGAAGGCATGCGATAAAGCTGAATATTATTCTCCTGACAAAAAGATAATGCCCCAAAAAGACGCTGCAAATTATCTCGATAAAGTTCTTTAAGGGCGCTTTCACGCTGTTCCACAGTAAGTTGCAAATAACGCGTACGCGTCATCGTGCGAAAGCGCACTTGCTTGGAAAAAGTAATGCAAACCAGCCCTAAATGTGGAGAAATGTTCTTTTGCCACTGCTGGGTATTCGGTATATTTTTTAACTCTATTGTATTCATTAATTAATTGAGCGAGCGTCGCCATCTCTTTGATTTAACTAAGTTTTGGTCTGAGCGATCAGTATCTAAAGGCATAACTCAACAGTTAACAGTCAACAGTTATTAATTTTAAGACTTACGCAACTTCGACTACAAGCGCCTTATTCTTCCGTAGCGATAATTCATGAATTATCGCTCTCTTGTTTCTCCATTTCGTTTTAATAACGGCGTACAAACACATCTGCCATTAGATAGGTTTTGGATGATTATTACATTTTCTTGAGGTTTTTGTCGGTTTTGTTACAAAATTTCGGAAGCCCCGTGTTTAGAATTTGAAGACTCAAAGTGTTGCTTGCTACTTAAAGCGGCAGTTCTAAGGAAAGCCAAAATAGTCATATGTACCTTTAGGTAGTGAAGTCAAGCGGGTGAAATATTTATTAATATAAAGATAACTCAATAACTTAGCGTCATAAATGAAACAAAGTTCTTGGGTGCGGGAATTTCGAGTTAATTATTACATTCTTCAGCAATGGAGCAGAAAATCATGAATAACGAGCAGCCATCAGACTCTAAGGAATTTGTCGGAAATCTCAAGAATGGTATTTGGTTGTTTGGCTTATCGTCTTGGGTATTTGGCATCACAGATAGAAGTATTGTTTCCTTTGCAGACGGCTATTTATCTGCATTGGATTTGACGCAACTATTTACAGCGGCGGTGTTCTTTTTGGCATGGTTATTTTTGAAACCGACATCCGCGAGGCGATGAAAGGATTTTCGATTTTCGATTTTCGATTTTGGATTGTGGGTAGATTTAGAAGGTTGAGCATGTGAGGGAGAACACTTTTTACGGTAAAGGGGGGTGTGTCAATGAGTGCATCTATTTTTTGAGGGTAGAGACGTAGCAATGGTACGTCTCTACACAATTTATATGTATCGCGATTCACCTAAAAATTTCAGTTATTTTTCAGTGGCGATGATATGTAAATCTATCTTGTGATGTCAACCAAGACCAGTTGGGGCGATCGCTCTATAATTGCATCAGGTATTTGGAATTGTTGCTAGTTGCTCGTTAACTTGCAGGTTTGAACTTATCCAAAGCCAAATTCAGCTTTAGGACATTGACTCCAGGTTCGCCAAAAATATCCAGAAATCTGCGATCAGTGTTTTGTTGTATCAAAGTTTTAATTTGGTTGGGGTCGATACGGCGATTACTGGCAATACGCTGCACCTGTGCTTGGGCAGCTTCGGGGGTAATATGGGGGTCAAGGCTAGAACCAGAGGTGTAAACTAAATCGGCAGTAGGCTTTACTCCTGCTGCTTTTAGACGGGGAAGGTCGCCTTCAATTTTTTTGCTGGGATCGGGATCATCTTTGCCATTAATGCGTTCTAGCAATGCTGGATTGCTGGGAGCGAGGTTGCTAGCACCGGACACTCCAGTTTTCAAGACTCCCGCTTTATCATCTTTTGGGTCGGCGGTGCTGTAGCTGGTAGTGCTGGGACGACTCCAGAAATAGCGATCGCTTGCAAAGGGTTGACCCATTAATGCCGAACCAATTATCTTTCCTTGGGAGTTGGTAATTAAGCTACCGTTTGCTTGGTAAGAAAAAGCTATCTGTCCGCAAAACAGCATAAATAAGGGATAAATTAATGCTGTTAGCAACCACAAAGCAATAGTAGAACGAATCGCTTTACTGATTTGGCGTGTTTGGCTCATGTTAAAATTTCTCTCGTTGAAAAATTACAAAGAATAATAAACTCATGTATTTCTTATAGGGCGATCGCCTAAAATTACTTTGGAAGTATTTCTCCCACTATTGTTTCGTGTACGTCTGACACCACCACGTTCCCGTTGAAAAATGTTTGTTTCTTCAGCGTCGGTGAATACATTGCCGTTTGTTTGGGAGGTTAACGCTTGCTGTCTCAACCCCAAAAAGATAAGGGAATAGAAAAAGGTTGATAGCAACCACAACACGAAGCTAAAACAAATAACTTTCTCGATTTTCAACAACGGACTCATTAAAATCTCTCTGGCTGAAAAATTACAACAAATAAATAAACGCACAGGCTAACAGTCACCAGTCCCAAAAGACTGATAGTGTAAACTTGCCAGCGTGGTGCTTCTCCCGGTGTCGCCGCCTGTACTGCTGTTGCTAACACCACGTTAAAACAAAGCAGTAAAAACAGACTTAGAGGAATCCGGTTACGTTTTGCGCCGATGAAAGCAAGTATTTGCAAAAAATCTTCTCGTGACAAATATTTCATAATCCAAAATCCACGCATTGTATTACGCCAATCCCACAGCAGCAATCAAAACATCAATAATTTTGATGGCGATAAAAGGAGCAATTACACCACCAAGTCCGTAGATAAAAATATTGCGTTGCAAAAGTTGGTCAGCTGTTAGCGGTCGAAACTTCACCCCAGTTAACGCCAAAGGAATCAGCGCTGGAATAATCAAAGCGTTATAAATCAAAGCTGATAAAACAGCAGATTGAGTGCTTGCCAAACCCATAATATTTAAACCGCCAACACTAATTCCTGGAAAGATAGCGGGAATGATGGCAAAATACTTGGCGACATCGTTAGCAATTGAAAAAGTAGTCAGTGCGCCACGGGTAATTAATAACTGTTTACCAATAGTGACGATATCAATTAACTTTGTCGGGTCAGAATCTAAGTCAACCATATTCGCAGCTTCTTTCGCTGCTTGCGTACCCGAATTCATTGCTACGCCGACGTTTGCTTGAGCAAGTGCAGGTGCATCATTAGTACCATCTCCAGTCATCGCCACCAATTTACCTTGAGCTTGTTCGTTACGAATCACCTCAATTTTGTCTTCCGGTGTCGCTTCGGCAATAAAATCATCTACCCCGGCTTCTTGGGCAATTACCGATGCAGTGATGCGGTTATCTCCCGTCAGCATCACGGTTTTAATTCCCATGCGCCGCATTTGGTCGAAGCGTTCTCTAATCCCCGGTTTGATAATATCTTTAAGATAAATCACGCCATACATATCACCGTCCTGACATACAGCTAACGGGGTTCCGCCTAATTTGGAAATTTGCTCGTAAGCTGTATCAAGGTCGGGAGTAATTCGTCCACTTCGCGATCGCACAAATCCTTTAATCGAATCCACGGCACCTTTGCGAACTTGCACCCCATTGGGTAAGTCAGTACCGCTCATTCGAGTTTTAGCAGAAAATTCGATACCTTCCGCCTGTTGCGGGTTAAAATCCAACCTTGCCCCTAATTTCTCTGCCAGCTTAACGATTGATTTTCCTTCTGGTGTTTCATCAAACACACTGGATGCAAGAGAAACTTTTGCTACCTCCTCCAACGAATGACCGTTGACGGGAATAAATTCCTCTGCCAAACGGTTTCCTAAGGTAATCGTACCTGTTTTATCCAATACCAGGGTGTTAATATCCCCGCAGGCTTCTACCGCCCGTCCAGAGGTGGCAATTACGTTGAATTGGGCGACCCTATCCATCCCCGCAATCCCGATCGCACTCAATAATCCCCCAATCGTGGTGGGAATCAACGCCACCAACAAGGCAATTAATACGGCAATACTCACTGGTGATTTTACGTAGACTGATACTGTCGGTAACGTGGCAATTACCACTAAAAATACCTGAGTCAGAACTGCCAGCAAAACTGTCAGGGCGATTTCATTCGGCGTTTTACTGCGCGAAGCCCCTTCAACCAGGGCAATCATCCGGTCAATAAAACCTTTACCAGGGTCAGATGTCACGCGAATTGTCAGTTCGTCGGAGGTGATGCGCGTTCCCCCAGTGACGGAACTAGCAATGTCTGTCCCCGGTTGTTTTAATACCGGCGCTGACTCTCCAGTGATAGCAGATTCATCCACCGAAGCCACCCCGGCAATTACCTCACCATCTGCGGGGATAATATCGCCAGAGATAACTTTGATTTGGTCGCCGCGACGTAAGGCTGTAGAACTAACTTCTTGGATAGAACCGTCAGGCAGAAGTTTGCGGGCGGTGGTATCAGATTTTGTTGCCCGCAAAGTATCTGCTTGTGCCTTACCCCGTCCTTCCGCCACAGCTTCGGCAAAGTTAGCAAAAACAACGGTAAAGAACAAGATTACGGTAATCAGACCGTTAAACAGTCGGGGGTTGTTTCCGGGAGTGTTACCGAACATGTTGGGTGCGATCGTTACCAAAGCTGTAACAATTGTGCCTATCCAAACTAGGAACATCACCGGATTTTTGAGCATATTGCGCGGGTGCAGCTTGACAAATGCTTGCTTAAATGCTTTGGAGTAAAGTCCAGATGTTTTGGCTTTGGGCGTATGTTTGCGTTCTTGTCGAGTTTTTGTAGTGGCTTCCATTGTAATTGGTAATTGTTAATTGTTAATTGGGCATTGGGCATTGGGCATTGGGCATTGGGCATTGGGCATTGGGGATTGGGCATTGGGGATTGGGCATTAATCTTCCTTGTCCCCCTTGTCCCACCCATCCCCCCATTTCCCCCAACCCCACAAGTAAGGGGACTCCTTGCCCCCCATCTCCCTATACGCCTCTAGCAATTAAAAACGCTTCTGCGATCGGACCTAAAACCAGTACGGGGAAGAAAGTTAATGCACCAAGAATCAAAATTACGCCACCTGTAACTGTGGTGAAAAGCCCGGTGTCGGTTCTCAAGGTGCCGGAGGTCATGGGGACGGGTTGCTTGCGGGACATACTATCTGCCAGCTGCAGCAAGGCGATGATGGGAATATAGCGTCCAGCTAAAATGCTGACACTGGCGCTGAGGTTCCACCAGAGTCCTGTAGCTGCAGGTTGAGAATCAGCTAATCCTTCAAAGCCAGAACCGTTGTTTGCGGCGGCGGAAGCGTATTCGTAGACCACCTGGGAAACACCGTGGAAACCTGGGTTACTAATGCCTGACAGTGCATCGGGAAAAGCAAAGACGATCGCCCAAGGAATCAAAATCGCAAAGGGGTGAACTAACAAAACGACACTGGCGAGGACGATTTCTTTTTTCTCGATTTTGCGTCCTAAAAATTCTGGTGTTCTTCCTACCATCAATCCAGTCAGAAACACCGCTAAAATCAAGTAGATAAATAAATACGCCGTACCAGTTCCCTGACCTCCCCAAATAATTTGCAAGAACAAATTAAATAAAGTCACAAATCCACCAGGGGGCATTAAGGAATCATGCATTCCGTTGACAGCACCGCACATCGTTCCAGTAGTGATTACTGCCCATAGTGCTGTTTGCGACCAACCAAATCTAACTTCTTTTCCTTCTAAGTTCGGCTGTTGCGACCCCAGGAGCGAATTAACTAAGGGATTTCCTTGATATTCTCCGATTGCGGCAATACCCACCAAAAAGACAAAAATAATAAAGACCATCCAAAAAACTAACCATGCCTGTTTGCGGTTATTAGCAAACACCCCATAGGTATAAATCAGTGCAGTGGGGATAGAAATCATTGCCCAGGTTTCTAGTAAATTAGAGAAACCATTGGGATTTTCAAAGGGATGTGCTGAGTTGATGGCAAAAAAGCCGCCACCGTTTTCTCCCAGTTGTTTGATAATCTCAAAGTGGGCAACCGGACCGCGTGCGATCGCTTGAGTTGCTCCTTCTAAGGTGGTTGCTTTTGCTACTCCTGCGAGAGTTTCTGGTACACCCGCTAAAATTAATAACAACCCCCCAACGATAGATATGGGCAGCAAAATGCGCGTAATTGACTTGGTTAAGTCAATATAAAAGTTACCCAAGGGTCTACCAGTTAAACCGCGAATAAAAGCAATACCCACGGCTAAACCCGTCGCCGCTGAGGTGAACATTAGAAAACCCAAGGCGAAGGTTTGACTGGCGTAGCTGAAGGTTGTCTCACCAGAGTAGTGCTGTTGGTCTGTATTGGTGAGAAAAGAAAAGGTCGTGTGCAGTGCTGTATCCCAAGTTGGCGTACCTAGTCCTGTAGGATTGAGCGGTAACCATGCTTGAGTCATCAGGATAGCAAACACCAAAATCCCCATGACAAGATTGCTATACAGCACGGCTAAAGCATACTGTTTGCCCGTCATGTCTTGTTGCACTCGCACGCCACTAAAGGCATAAATTACCCTTTCTACGGGAGTTAGCACGGGGTCAAGTAGCGTTTTTTCTCCCAGATAAACAAAAGCCATGTATCTCCCAAGTAAGGGAGTAGTTGCAATGACGATGAGTAACGTCAAAGCTATTTGAATCCATCCTTGTAGCATGAATTAAAAAGACTCCTGACGGGATAAGTCGAATTATTTAGCAAACACTCGTTGAATGAGTAATAAACTGGATGTGTTTTATTCAAGGCAAATTTTAGCGCCGGAATTTCGGCTGATTTTAATGCTATAGCTAACACATCATCGCCACAGCAAATAGTTGGTTTTTTACTCGCTAAGATAACATGATTATCTCGAATAAGACCCATTACAAAGCAGCTTTCCGGTAAATGCAGGCTACTTAAAGCAACGCCACAACAGCAGCTATTTATCTGAATTTTTACGCTAATTAAACCTAATGCCATAACAGCATATTTTCGTAGAGAAAGTTTTGACCTTTATTTTGGATGAAGGATGAAGTTGTATAAAAAATTGGCTGCAAGTCTTGCTCATTGATTTGTGGCTATTGAAAAAAGAATTTTTAACAGACGCTAGAGAGAAAGATACAAAGCGTACTTATTCCAAGTCCAGAGCAACATCAGACAGGGTTCTTACTTCATCCTTCATCCTTCATCCTTCATCCTTCATCCTTCATCCTTCATCCTTCATCCTTCATCCTTCATCCTTCATCCTTCATACTTGAGATGACCATCTCTGTGTGGTTGTATTAATTTACATCATTGATTCTTTTGTGAATGAAAACAATGAATAGGAAGATATAAAAAAGGTTGATTTTCGTTTATTTGCTGTTTATTTACAGATATATATCAGCGTTTACCTTGTTTATATACCTTCTAAACGCTAGATATAATTTCATCTAAACACCAAATTTCACCTTGCTAATTATGTAAGATTAATCTAGCTAAAAGCATTAATTGTAACTGGGTTATATAGTTATAAAAATTATCAATGGGTAGCTTTGTGAATGGCATATTTAAAAGCTAAATTGCTGTCCAAAAACTCGCGTTATGCCAGAACTTTGCTGATTTTTGGGGTATTTCTCGTGCTTGGAGTTTTGGAATATTCCACCCCCAGTGACTATGTATTTGGGTATCTTTACAGTGGAGCAATTTTATTGGTAAACTGTTGGTTTGGGGAAATAGCAACTTTGCAAGCAACCTTTGCTGCTGTTTGCCTGACTATGTTAAATGTCTGGATACCGGGAAGTCCAGTAATTAGAGCTTCCACAGTTGCAAGTCGAGCGATCGCATCAATGGCGTTGATAGTAACGGGATTTTTGAGTCAACGCCTGCGACGTTCACAAGAAGCGATCGCCCTAACTAGAACCAAACTAGAAGCACAAGAAAAATTGGTGAGAGTGCGAGAAGATTTTGCATCGACACTCACCCACGATTTGAAAACGCCTCTTCTGGGAGCAATTGAAACGATAAAAGCATTTCAACAAGAACAGTTTGGTACAGTCTTACCAGCCCAACAGAAAGTTTTGGCAACAATGGAACGCAGCCATGAGACTTCCCTGCAACTATTAGAAACTTTGTTGGATATCTATCGCAATGATATCGAAGGCTTGAAGCTAAACTCAGCACCTGTAGATTTAGCCTTGTTGGCACAAGAGGTGACTGGTACTCTGACTCAATTAGCTGCCAATCGTCGCGTTTATCTATCATATAATTATGGCGATTCTGATTTTAGGCGATCGCTTTGGGTAAATGGCGATGCGTTGCAACTCCAACGAGTATTTACTAACCTCTTGGTAAACGCTATTAACCATTCCCGGCGGGGCGATCGTGTAGAAATAGTATTAAAACCGCAAGCTTCCTACCAAGTTGTCAAAATTTTGGATACAGGTGCGGGTATTAAGCCCGAACACTTCCCCCACTTATTTGAGCGATTTTACCAAGGACATAGCGACAGACAAGCTAAAGGTTCGGGACTAGGGCTTTACCTATCTCGCCAAATTATTGAAGCCCACGGCGGTATAATCTGGGCAGAAAACAGAGTACCTACTGGTGCTATTTTTGGTTTCAAGCTACCTGTTCTCCCATTTCAGCTTGATGGCGCTGCCCAATAGCTCGCACTTTAGTTGTTAAAAAGCGCTCTTTGTTAACAGTAGAGCTTACGCTTTCATTGTCTCAAAAGTCTGATCTCAGTGCGGTAATTCATGAATTACCGCACTGAGATGAAGTTTTTTGCGTAAGTCCTGAATAGATAAAAAATTAAGCGATCTCACTCCTATCAAGACAAAATACAAACGGATTTTCCCGATATTTATAAGGTTTATAAATTATTTAGCTGAAGTATGATTTAAAATTAAAATCACTGAAAAAAATAATATTGTCATGAAAACTTGACAACCTCTTTTTGACCTACGAATTGACAATACTTTCAAACAGTGGTAGTTTAATAGTCCTGGCGACGTATGTCATTTTTTATAAGCATGCTTGCAACCCTTGTATTTACGTTGTCAGTTTGCAACAAAATCAAAGCTAAGATTGCAAGCTTAATATAAACACTGGCTTGGAATTATAGTACGGTTGACAAATTATTTAAAATATGTATTAGAGCAAGTAGGGATAAATTTTACCTTTTTATTCCAAATATTGAATCTGCAACTATCGCAATTGCAGCGTGAGTGTGATTAAATAAGTGCTATTCCACCCTAGAGCTATTTGTGCGCTTCCTCTGTTGCCTCTGCGGTTCCAAAAAAAATCAGGGCAACCCTGGAAAATTCCAGAATTACCCGGACCTTTTAAGAGTTATGAATTATGAGTTATGAATTATTAACTCCTAACTCCGCGCCTCCTAACTCCTAACTCCGCACGGAGGCGTCTCGTTTACGCAAACGCTGCAGTTTTCACATCATTGTTCGACAGAATTTCTTGCAACTCTTCGGCATCTACAGTTTCCTTCTCAACTAGCATGTCAGCGATTTGATCGAGAATGTGGCGGTTGCTTTGCAACACATCTTTAGCGCGGCTGTAAGCTACATCCACCAATTTGCGAACTTCTTCATCAATAGCAGCTGCGGTTTCTTCCGAAAAATCGCGTTCTGACATGATGTCGCGACCGAGGAACATGTTACCTTGTTGGCGACCGAGGGCGACCGGACCGAGTTTATCGCTCATGCCAAACCGAGTTACCATCTGACGGGCTACACGGGCTACTTGTTGCAAGTCGTTAGAAGCACCTGTAGTAACTTCTTCTTCACCAAAGATTAATTCTTCAGCAATGCGACCGCCCAAAGCTACCGCCATCTGATTTTCCAGATAGGCGCGGCTGTACAAACCAGTGTCCATCCGGTCTTCGCTGGGGGTAAACCAAGTTAAACCACCTGCACGACCGCGAGGAATAATGCTGATTTTTTGCACTGGGTCGTAATCTGGCATCAATGCACCAACCAAAGCGTGACCGGCTTCGTGATAAGCTACCAAAGTCTTGCGCTTTTCGCTCATTACGCGGTCTTTCTTCTCTGGACCAGCCAACACGCGGTCGATCGCGTCGTTGATTTCATCCATCGAAATTTCGGTTAAGTTGCGACGTGCTGCCAAAATTGCGGCTTCGTTCAACAAGTTGGATAAATCGGCACCAGTGAAACCGGGGGTACGACGGGCAATTTTATCCAAGTCCACATCCTTCGCCAAGGTTTTGCCACGGGCGTGAACCTTGAGAATTTCACTGCGTCCGGCGTAGTCGGGACGATCTACCACTACTTGACGGTCGAAGCGACCGGGACGCAATAATGCTGCATCCAATACATCGGGACGGTTGGTAGCGGCAATAATGATAATGCCGGTATTACCTTCAAAACCATCCATTTCTGTCAGCAACTGGTTGAGGGTTTGTTCGCGCTCGTCGTTACCGCCGCCCAAACCTGCACCCCGTTGACGACCTACGGCGTCAATTTCATCGATGAAGACGATACAAGGAGCATTGGCTTTAGCTTGCTCAAACAAGTCGCGGACGCGGGATGCACCCACACCTACGAACATTTCCACAAACTCAGAACCGGAGATGGAGAAGAAAGGTACACCCGCTTCACCCGCTACGGCGCGGGCTAACAGAGTTTTACCAGTACCTGGAGGACCAACTAACAACACGCCTTTAGGAATTTTTGCTCCTACAGCGGTGAAGCGATCGGCATTTTTGAGAAAGTCTACAACTTCGTTTAGTTCTAGTTTTGCTTGGTCAATACCGGCAACATCACCAAAAGTTACTTGGGTTTGCGGTTCCATTTGCACTCTGGCTTTGGACTTACCAAAGTTCATCGCTTGGCTACCAGGACCATTTTGGGCACGGCGCAGCAAGAAAAATAAACCAACCAGAAGTAATACAGGGAAAAATAAACTGCTAAGTGCTTTAAACCAAAAACCTTCGTCGGTTTGAGGCAAAACGGTAATATCTACACCTTTTTGGGTAAGAGTGCTGATTAAAGTTGGGTCATCAACCAAGGTGACCAATTTTTTATTGGGGTCGTACTTGGGTGTGACAAGCGCTGTAGAACGATCTGCACTCAGACTGACTTTTTCTACTCTGCCTTTTTCAACTTCTTGAATAAACTGACTGTATCGCCATGACTCTCTGTTTTGAGGTTGCTTGTCAAAGAAGGCTGTGCCAAGTGCAATGACAACAATAAACAGCAGTGCGTACAGCCCCGCATTTCTCCATCTTTTATTCACCGAGGTCAATCCTCCAATACTTTTTGTGCGATCGCGTAGCGTCTCTGTGAAGAGAGGGCATTTTAAGAATTATGTTAACTTATCTTAACGTATACCAGATTGCGTTCCGTTGGTGCTAGAAAAAAGTTCCCGCAATTGCTGAAAACTATGATGGTAGGGATTATATTCTAACGATCCTTCAGGCTGAATGACCGTATGAATGGGGAGTAATTCCACTACACTATTGCTATAGGCGATCGCTTCAAATTTTTTGACTAACTCCGGTGTCCAAGGTTCCTCTCTGACTGGTTCTTGCTGAGTTTGCAGCCAGTTTATTAGTTGCGATCGCATAATTCCCGGCAAAATTCCAGCACTCAACCCAGGCGTCCACCAACTACCATCGCGCCACCCCCAAAGGTTGCCAGTACTAGTTTCCAACCAATTTCCTCGCTCATCAACTAAAATCGCTTCTTGGGCATTTAACTTTTGGGCAGCAGCCTTAGCCAGCCAAGTACTCAGATAATTTCCCGTTTTGCGATCCGGTAGAGAACGAAACATATCAGGTGCAGCGAGGCTAGCAATTATACCATGATTTTGTTTTTCTGTCAAGTTAGGTGGTAATAACCTGCCAATAATCCATTCTCGTCCATCGGGGAAAATGGTGATTCTGAGAACGGGGAAATGAGTTTTGATTAATTCAGCACCTTGACGGAGACGCCTCCAATCTGGTAGTTGCCAATCAAAAGATTGTAGAGAGAAAAGTAGGCGATCGCAATGTGCCTGCCAATTGGTTAAATAGCGATCGAGAGAATTCTCATAAACCCGCAGCGTAGTAAAAACCGTTGCGCCATAGAGTAACCCTGGATCGTCAATTTCTAATTCCAGAGTTTGAGACTCAATTAATTTGCCATTGTACCAATGACAGGGGAGTGGGGGAGTGGGGGAGTGGGGGAGTGGGGGAGGGGGACGACGGGTGTGAGGTGTAGGGGACAAGGGGACTAATAACTCAAAAAACTCAGCTAAGAACTCATAACTCATAACTCATAACTGGGCGGCTGGGCGCCTCCTGTAGAGACGCTTGCGTCTGTCGGGGGAAGCTTCAAGAGACTCGCTTCGCGCGAAATTTGAGCGTAAGCGCCCTTGCGGGTTCCCCGCGTTATAGCGACTGGCGTCGCGTCTCTACAACTCATAACTCATAACTCATAACTCCTAACTGGGCGCCTCCTAACTAATTTATCAATCTTTTGGAGGCAATTTAATTTGGTTAGTGCCATCAGGATTGGCAATTACCTTTCCTCCCAAAGCTTCAATAGCAGTAATTGCTCTTTTACGAGTTTTCCGATCAACTTTATTATTTAAAACCATCGCCCAGGTAGCAATTTGAGCGTGTTTACTATCAGGATTGCGAATCAAAAATTTAGAGGTTGCTTGAGAAATCAATGCTACTTGTTTACTTTCTTCATCTGTATGATTATTCGCCCATTCTGCCGCCGTTGCGAAAGATTGCTGTGCGGCTCGGCCATCTCCTAAAAATAATAATTCATCAATTCCTTTATAACGCCATACATAATAAGAATTTTCGGGAATCCAAGGAGATAGTGATTGTAAACCTTTTTCCATTAATTCTATAGACCTTTCTGGCATCGCGGCATACATCGAAGTACTGGTAGAAAGTCCCAAATAAGCTGTTATAAATCGCGGGTCATTTTCTAGAATTACTTCAAAATATTCTGGGCTAAGTCTGTAACCTGTTTTTTCGCGAACTTCATCATCACCAAAATATTGCAAAAAGCTGAGATATACCCAATTTGCGATTAAGTTATTATAACCAAAAGCTGGCAGCTTTTGAAGTAAGTTAAGACGATTTTTTTCGGAGTTGACTTCTCTTTCTAAAGTTTCTATAGAAGCAGTTTGGTTGTTTTTCACCAGCTTTTGCAGTCGTGGAAATTGAAGCAAGCCAACTCCTAAGATACACAAACCGATTAATAGCGATGTGGTGACAGCTTTCCGAGATACAAATAACATTTTTCTTATCTTTACCAAACTTGATTATAATTTTATACCAAGTCCAAAGGGCAGAGGAGCCACTGCGAAGAAAGCGGGTTCCCCGCGTTCAAGTATGTGGCGTGGCAGAGGGCAGTCGGGATGAACTTTACCACCAAGCATGAAAATCCATCTTTCCCATGCCCAAGGGACGCCAGATGCCTGAGTCGGGAAACCCGACCGCAGCACTGGCGCAACAATGCCCAATGCCCAATGCCCAATGCCCAATGCCCAATGCCCAATGCCCAATGCCCAATTTACAAGTCAGTCAATCACGGGAAAATCTCACTACCAAGGATGAAAAAGATATCTTACATAGCTGCCACGCCACATGCTTCAACCGGGGGAACCAAGGGCGCTTCAGTGGCTCCTCTGCCACCTGCCCTGCCTTTTTCAAGCTAAATGTAAACCCTTGGTCTTGCAATGAAAGGATTTTTGTAGTAAAAAATCATCGAAAGCTCTAATTGGATTTTGCCAGAAATCGCCAGAATTCAGGATGCTAGCTTTCCCGAGAGCGATCGCCAAATGTTTAAAATCTGTACCTTGTCACTAACCCACACTAATGTTTCCCGTTTCTACCTTTGTTGTTCAGGACGTAAAAGCCAAAACATGCAAGGGTGGGCGTAAGTGGAATATAATGTTTAGTCCTTTGGAGGTTGGTAAAAAGTGGTTTGATTCAGAACTTGAACGGATTGCAAACCTTGAGATTCATCAAGGTACAAATACTTATGAGATGCGGCAAGAGTTAGGGCGCTTGGAAGATAACATGCCATCAAGCCAAATTACTGTAACTATAAACGTAAGTAATTAAAATTGTGTAAGTGGGTGCTGGCGTTCCACAATTGGAACCATTTTTTCGGTCTAACAATCTACGAATAGTATTCATCAATAGGTGAACACGGGTACGAATAACTATTTAGGACTGGTAATAAGCGATCGCGCATCGGTTATGGCGCATAGAGCATGACAATAATTAACAATCTCCAGTTCCCAATGCCCAGTTCCCAATTGCCAATGCCCAATTCCCCTAGCTGCTTAAGTCATCTATAATTTTCCTTACTTATTTGCGATCCCCATTCCGATAAAATGACTTGGCAGAACCTTAAAACTTAACACCGCTTTTGACTGCGACGCCCATGAATCAACTGAATAATGGCTTCACCCTATTTTTGAGTCTGCTAGTCGAGGCGATACCATTTTTGCTGCTGGGGGTATTATTCTCCAGTTTGCTGCTATTTTTGGTCGATGAGCGCCAATTAGTGGCAAGAATGCCTAAAAACCCGCTGTTGGGTGCTTTGTTTGGCAGCATGATTGGCTTTTTGTTTCCGGTGTGTGAATGCGGTAACGTGCCGGTAGCGCGGCGGTTGCTGATGCAGGGAGTTCCAACATCGGTGGCAATTGGTTTTTTATTAGCAGCACCGACGATTAACCCGATCGTGATTTGGGCAACTTGGACTGCCTTTCGAGATCAGCCAGAAATAGTGGTGTTAAGAGTCGTGTTTTCTTTATTAATCGCCACAATTGTCGGCTTTGTCTTTAGTTTTCAAAAGGATTTAACTCCTATAGTCCAACCTGCGATCGCGCGTTATCTGAAGTTTAATCCCCCCGCCAAAGCCGAACCCAAACGCCGCAAGGTACGTTATCAAGTACAACAACAAGCAATTACACCCAGTTTATTGCAGTCAGGAACCTATTTGCTAGCCCAAGCAGGTTCGCCGATGCGCCTAGATGGTAATTTAATGCAGGCGGCTGCGGCATCCACTGACCCGAAGAAACCCATGTCTGAGAAAATGCGGTTAGTGCTGGATAATATAGTCCAGGAAATGCGAGAATTGGGCGCAGTGATGGTAATTGGGAGTGCGATCGCTGCAGCAATTCAAGTATTAGCACCCCGCGAACTCATACTCAGTCTTGGTGCCGGTCCAATTACCTCAATCATTGCGATGCTGATATTAGCCGCAGTGGTTTCAATCTGTTCTACAGTCGATTCATTCTTTGCCCTGTCTTTTGCCTCAACTTTTACCAGCGGTTCGTTGTTAGCATTTCTGGTGTTTGGACCAATGGTTGACATCAAAGGTGTTGGCTTAATGCTATCAATTTTCAAACCCAGAGCGATATTTTATTTGTTTGCTTTAGCTGGACTATTGACATTTTTGTTCACCTTATTTCTCAATTTGCACGTCATTTAAAGGATAAAGGATGAAGGCGCTCTGGATGAAATCAACGATTAAGACTGAAAAAAACTCGCACTCCGCAAATATCTGCTACCTACTACTTCCTACTTTCCTAGATAATTCATATTTCTGACTTCATCCTTCATCCTTCATACTTCATACTTCTTATGGATTCAAGCCAAAAACCCATTTCTAAAAAACGTCAGAAAACCTTCAAAGTTTTCAATAAATTATTGCCTTGGCTGGATGTTTTAGCGATTGCAGCTTGGGGCATTTTGATGTTGAAATACTGGCTGACCGGCAAGCTGAACTTGTTGATTCACCCTTATTACTTTTGGTTAGTTATAAGCGGTGGTTTCGGCTTGCTGATTGTTGCTTTCTTGAAAGCACAGCAATTGTTACAACGGCGTCGTGATGTTGAAGTGTCAGGAGGGCAGCATATTACTTTATTTCCCCCTGGTTGGGGCAGCGCTTTGCTGTTAACAACGGCGATTTTGGGGATAACAATTACACCCCAAGTTTTTGGCAGCGACAAAGCGCTACAGCGGGGTGTCAGCGATTTATTGGGAGTCGGTTCGGCAAGGGTTCAGCCCCAAGCATTTCGCGCTTGGGTTCGTCCAGAAGAGCGATCGCTTGTAGACTGGGTACGCACCCTCACCGTCTACCCAGAACCAGACGCCTACACCGGACAAAAAGTCAAGGTGCAAGGATTTGTTATTCACTCTCAAGAACTGAGCAAAGAATATTTGTTCTTAGCGCGATTTGTCCTCACTTGCTGTGCTGCAGACGCCTACCCCATCGGATTACCCGTCAAACTCAAAAACGAAACTCGCGAACAATACCCGGACGATAGTTGGCTGGAAGTCGAGGGACAAATGGTGACGGAAAATTTGGCAAGCAAACGCCAACTCACAATCGCCGCCAACTCCGTGAAAAAAATCTCTCAACCCAAAAATCCTTATAGTTATTAGTCATTCGTCCTTTGTTCTTTGTTGATAATTAACAACCACCAACCAACAGCGCCGAACCAACAACGACCCTTCGGGAGAACCAGTACTAGGAGGGAAACTCTCGCGCAGTACGCGCTTCACCAACAACTAACAACCAACAACTAACAACTAATGACTACGAATAAAGCTAGTAAGGCATTTTTACAACCCCTAGATCGAGTTTCGATCGCAGTGATACTCATACTGAGCCTGTTAATTGGGCTACTCATTTCACAAGGTGATGCCGTTACGGCTAGCGTCCGTAATTTCACTTGGCAAAACCAAGAAATTGGTGCCGATGATACATCGTTCAGCGTCACCTTTAGCCGCCCAATGGACATCAAAAGCGTTGAGCAGAACTTGAAAATTGAGCCGCCTTTAGCAGGTAAATTCAGTTGGGCGGGACGGCGGATGGTTTATACGTTGTTGACACCAGCGCCCTATGGCACAAGTTATAAAGTGCAGTTGCAGGGCGCAAAGGATAAATTCGCCGTTCAAGAACAAAGCAACAGAGGAATACAACCTTTTACAGGTACTTTCCGCACGCGCGATCGCGTTATCCTTTATGTCGGAACTGACAAAGAAACTCAGGGACGCTTGGTTCTTTACAACCTCAGCCAAGAGCAAAAAAAGATACTTACACCCCCAGACCTCTTGGTCATGGATTTTAAACCTTATCCAGATGGAGAGAAAATTTTATTTTCGGCTCGTACATCAGAAAGTCAAGACTTACTTTCGGCGCAGTTGTATACAGTCACAACGGGTGTTCCTGCACAAACGGGAGACAAAGTAGAAGTACCAGGTAGAGTTGACCTGGTTTTAGATAATAAAGACTATCAAAACCTCAAATTTGACTTATCGCCTGATGGGCAAACTATTGTCGTTCAACGAGGGAACAAATCCAACCCAGGCGACTTTGGACTGTGGTTTATGCCAGCCACAAAAAACGATTCCGGAAAACTACCCGCCCCGAAACGCCTGCAAAGCCAACCAGGGGGAGATTTTATCATCACACCCGATAGTAAAGCCGTGGCAGTGGCACAAGGACAGGGTGCAGCAATTTTACCGCTACAACCGGATGCAAGCAAACCCTTAGATTTTCTACCGCAATTTGGCTTAGTGCAAGCTTTCTCCAAGGACGGCTCCCAAGCGGCAATGGTCAAATTTAATACAGACTACACCAGAGATTTATTTTTGGTGACCAACCAAGGCGTGCAAAAGCAGTTGGTAAAAACAACAGGCTCAATTGTCAGCTGTCAATTTGATACTGCCTCACCCAGCCTTTACTGCTTGCTCACACAGCTATTGCCAGGAGACCAATATCTCGAACAACCATATCTAGTGGCGATTGATTTAAAAACAGCCCAACAGAAACCACTGCTAGTTTTGCCCGCCGTGCAACGCAACGTGCAAATGAGTTTATCGCCTGATGGTTTGGGGTTGTTATTTGACCAAGTAGTACCGCAGCAGGACACTCCCACCGGCTCGTCACCTGCAAGCCCCTTGAGAACTGATGACGGAGATACTATAGCCACCAGTAGTTTGTGGTTGATGCCTCTATTACCCATTAGCGACCCCGGGGCTAGCGCCGAACTCAAGCCAGAACAACTTCCCTTACCTGGGTTTCATCCCCGTTGGCTGCCATAAAAGGGGGAAGGGGGGAAGGGGGGAAAATCTTTCTCTGATTTTGTCTTTTACCCTCTTACTTTTTCTTTTTATACTCATTAATATTTAGCTAAGTTATATACAATGCAACCCAGGCGTTGCCAGTGAAATTATACAGAATTATAATTGTTATCGGCATCTGAGTATGGAACCCAAAGATGGGAAGGTCAACTAAAATTAAAAATTAAAAATCTCAAAAACAAGTTTTAATTTTGACTGTGGATTTTTAATTGTGCCGTCTTTTCTCCCTTTCGGGCTTTCTTACTCTCTCATTCCGGCACTTCCTCATTTCCTCAATTCAAAATTTCACATGTTATAACGTCAACAGTTGTGGATGCAATTGGTTAATGATTAATAACTCCTGGTTGGGAAAGCCGATATTGTCATGTAGAGTAGATTTTAATCAGACAGCGTTTATAAGCGGTGATACTGCAGTCACTGCCCAACAGTTTGAAGTGCGTGGGTGAAGAGTAATGAATGAAGCTGACACCCCAAATAACGGGGATTTTATCGAACCCGTAAATTTTGATAACTCGCTGCAACCGGAGTCAGCAAGTTGTCCTTTTGACTCAGTGTTGCCTCAGGAAAATACAGCGATCGCTAAATTGCCACCAGCAAAAGCAACACTAGAGGAAGAGTTATTGTCAGTTGCGACTGACAGCGAAACACCAGAATCAGAAGAAAAGATAAGCGATCGCATTTTAGTGTCAGATAACGAGCCGTATGAGGACGCGCCCAAGCAGGATTGGGTTGCAGAACCTGACAGCGAAAAACAAGCACTAATTGACGCTGAATTTCAGAAGCTACTGGCATTAAACGAAGAATTACGTTCTGACAACGATAACTTGTACAATCAAGTCGAGGAGCTAAAACAAGCTTTAACTGAGTCAGAAAAAGCGGTTCTGTGGCAGAAAAAGCGCTCCGGCGTCACTGAGTCAATGCTCAACCAACAAACTCAGGAATTGACTGCAGCCCAAGAGCAGATAAATTCATTATTCCAACAGTTAGAAATTGCCCTACCAACCGTTCAACGGCAGGAACTTTTAATTGAAACCTATAAAACGCAGTTAGAAATCAGCCAGCAACGCATTGCCCAGTTAGAGCGAGAATGTGCCCTGCTGCAAACGAACTACAACGAGCAATCTCACCATCTGTTGCAATCAGAAAATACTTGTCGGGAGTTGCGTACTAGGTTGATGCGACAACAGCGCCAAACTCTGCAATTTAAAGCAGCTTTGGAAAAGTGCTTGGAGTCACCAATTCCCAGTTCTGATATCCTAAACAACGGCGATACTGCCAATAACTTCAACGATATAGCTAGCAGCCCGCGCAGATACTCCAAACGAGCTAATTCCGTGTATACCAGCGCCCAACCGATTAAACCTTGGTCAGCAGAATCACTGACTGACGCTCTAGATAATACTCGGAATAATATTCGACGAGAATCTTCAGCATCACCCCCATCTCAACAGAGTAACTTTACCCCAACTCCATTATCTCCATCATCACCTTGGGACTGGTCAGCAAAAGAAGACACACCAACACCAACACAACCAGCCGCCTCGACAGAACCAAAAGTAGTTTCACCTTTGGGTTCGTCTAACATCGACGAGCAATTGGATAGTGTAATTGAATTATTTTTTGCTTCCCAGCCTGCACCTACATCACCACAGTCTTCTGCTCAAAACAGCCATGTAGAGCAGAACTGCGAACAGCCTACATCTACTTGGTCCGCTTTTGCAACACCAGTAAACGATAATGAAGAACCAGTAACTCCACTAACAACAAGACCGGGTGAAGAAGATTCTTTCTTTGACTCAGAACCTTTACCAGAGTCTTCCATGTCATCCTTCACTGACACGACAGTAGAGGAAAATGAAGATTATTGGTCAGAAGTAGTGTCACAAGTGCCATCAAATTGGGAATTTTCAGCAACTGAATTACCTCAGGAACCATTCGGTAGTTATAGCAAGGACGTCAATTCACCTTCACCAGTGATTTATCCCAAACGTCCACCCAAAGGGCGAAAGTCTTTGGCGTCTGTTGAACTGCCCAATTTTCGACCAAATGGTCAATAGTCAATAGATAGTGGTTGGTTGTTGGTTGTTGGTTGTTGGTTGTTGGTTGTTGGTTGTTGGTTGTTGGTTGTTGGTTGTTGGTGAAGCGCGTACTGCGGGAGGGTAACACGACCGCAGGTAACTTGTTCTCCCGTTGGGTTGTTAATAAGTTACCACCCGCCAGAGGTTATAAACCGAATGGCACGCGCGGTTTCTCGCTAAAATAAATTTTGCGCTCAAAGCTAAAGCTAGCGGTCATCTAGCTAAAACAAAGGTTTCAACCGATTAAAATGGGTTTAAGCTAAAAGCTGCGAAATTTATTTCAGGGCTAAAAATGTCCTAACAAGCGTGCCATTCCTATGAACCTCTCGGCTTCTAGCTAAAGTCTTCTAAAAAAGACTGACAAAGAGTTTCAGTCCATTTCAATCGACTTGGGCTAAAAGCCTGTGAAATTTCATTTCCGGGCGGGCGTAAGTACTAACTACCAACCACCAACCCCTGCGGGCTTCACCAGTCGCCAATCTTCGGGAAACCCTACCTTTGGGCGCGAAGCTCACCGGGGGGAATCTTCCCGACTGCAGACGCAAGCGCCCCTTCACCACCAACCACCAACCACTAGCTACTAACCATTAACTACTGACTTTTGAATTTTCGCTTCTGGGCTAACTTTTGTTAACTGCAAATGCTTGAGCGCTTTGCCCGTAGTGAGAGCATAACTAAGGGTTAATAGCCGCAACCACAACGCTGGATAGCGGGGTTCTAACCATGACTGTATGCGGCGCAAAAAGCGCGGGAACCATCCACCCAGCAAGGCGCTAACAAGGGCATAACGAGTGAAGTTAATGTAGTTACCCACCCACCGCAATAAATCTCTACCGCCAGCAAGTTCCCAAATCCATAACAGCAAGGCGGGGTTTTTGCGACCTGCTTTAAGTGCTAGGCGGTTGAAGGTTAACCAACTAAATCTGTCTTTG
Organism: Heteroscytonema crispum UTEX LB 1556; assembly: GCA_044006015.1. Lineage (GTDB taxonomy): Bacteria > Cyanobacteriota > Cyanobacteriia > Cyanobacteriales > Nostocaceae > Heteroscytonema > Heteroscytonema crispum. Next base: position 315,386 of record JBIPDF010000008.1, on the reverse strand, counting down.
ATGAAATTATCTGCTACCTCTAAGGGTTCGTCTACCAACAGCCCAAAAAAGTTATTGAGCATGACGTTAATTCTTTGGGGCGGTAAAAATTTATCCGTCGGTACCATCATGCCTTTGGAAAACATCCAAGTCACGGAAACATTGCTTTGGTAAGCGCGAATTTGGTTTAAGTGTTTGAAACTTAGCAAATCATGCTTGAGGGCGGTATCCAAAAGTATTGTTAACCTTTCTAAGTTGCGAACAAGAGAACCAAAGCCGGTGAAGACAAGGGGAGACTGAAGAGAAGCAGCATCACCGATCGCAATCAATCTATCAAATGCGACCGTGCGATCGCTACCCCCAACACTAAAATGCCCCGGTATATATCCAAATGTCGGCTTTTTCCACACCAGCTTATCCAGATCGCAGCGCCGATACTCTGGCAAAATCGTGAAAAAGTCTTCGTACATTTCCAGCAAGGAACCGGGATTTTTGGGATTTACTTCGTGGTAATGAAATAAATAAATCGTCAGTTCATCACCCGCGCCAGGAAACAATTCCCAAATTAACTGCCTTCCCCGCGAGATATCGCCGTGACTATTGAGAACGTCTCCATATTGAGAATCCCACACTCCTGGCTCAAATCCACTAGCGATCGCAGCCCCCACTGTCGGACATACACTGTCAAAAGCACGACCGCCATTTAATTGCCATGCGATCGGCGAAGCCGTTCCCATCGCATCCACCAACAGCCGTCCGCTTGCTTGCTTGTTCGTTTGACTGGGTAAATGCTTCGCTGTAACAACAACTTGAGATTTATCAATATCGACTTTGATAAACTCCGTCTCGTCCCAGATTTCGCCGCCTAGCGATCGCAGTTTTTGTCCAAATAATTCCAGTACTTTTTCGGAATCCAAAGCTATATTTAGCACTTTCGGCGTGTGTAAAATCGGCGCTTTCAGCTTTTTAGGATTATTACCATCAAAGAACTTATTAAAGCCATCTTTATATTCCCGTCCAATAATCGATTCCAACTCAGCGCTTGTCAGCAAACCCAGATTAATCAAACTTTGAATTTCATCGCGAGAAATATTCCATTCTCGATTCATCCGTCCAAAGGGCAATCTTTCCAGCAACAGCACCTTATACCCCAATTTCGCCATCGCCGCCGCATGAATCACGCCTAACGCCCCGCCGATATAGATCAGGTCGTAGGAAAACGAAGGGGAGAGGGGGAGATGGGAAGATGGGGGGAAAGAAGAATTATTTTCTCTCCACACCCGTCGCCCCACACCCGTTGCCCTAGTCTCCACGCCCGTCGCCCTAGTCTCCTTCCCTTGTCCCTGAGAAAACACCACCTGACGCGGCTGCTGCGGATTTCGCACGCCTTCGCGCCAGCGTTGTTCCCACCAGTAGACGCGCTTGAGGTCATATTCTCCATTGGGCATTTTCTGAAAGTATTTGACGGTGAGGGGATAATGAGGGGCTAGGGCTTCAAAAATTGATTGCTTCGACAAATCAATCGCTGGTGGTTCCGGATAGTGATTGCGAAATCGACTTCTAATCCCAGTTGTCAAACGTTGCAGAATTTGCCCCTCCCTGGGAAAAGGTCTATCTGCCCAACGAAAAGCTTTCAAATAGGTGGTACGCTGTACCGACCAGATAAAAACAGAAATCTCACAAGGTAACTTTTGGTGAACCGTAATTCCATCTATTGTAGTTTCAGGCATTCTCAAGCGAAAGCCTTCTGGAGTAAGCACTTTTTCTCCAGTTCCCGGTTGAAAATCTGCTTGCAACCAACTGCGGACAGCCGCCGTATCTGGTGTAGGAATTTCTAAGTAAAGTAATTCTTTCATTTTTTTCTGAAATCTCCGATCAATCTACTCATTAAGACAGATTTAAGAAAGCCATAAAGTACGGTAAACTCCGCCCTATCAGTTGAATGAAGATTCAGTAAACAAATTTTAAGAGTTGATCAAATATAACGTTCATTCTTTATTGCTCTAACACACACGCCATGAATTATCCCATCCCAGACAGCCCTCAAGATATTGTTGCCCTGCGACAAAAGCCGATTGATGAAGAACTAGTTGCTGCTGCGATCGCAGGAGTAATTAAAATTGTCCGCGCTCAGGGTCAATCTTTGGAAGAATTAACCGCCCAAGTGTTAGCAGAAGACGCCATGTTGGATAAGCAACAGCGCCGCTGGCTCAGTCAAGTGGTTGCCCAAGCTTGGGACAGTATGTCCTAAAAGAGTGCTGGAAATCAGGTTGCGGCTGACGCATTTGCTCTCTAGGTGTTTCCCCAAATTGCCGATCGCCTTCTGGGTGTGGGAGTGTTAATAATGTACTGTCTGGGATTGGCAATTTAGTAACTTGATGAGGGTCAAAGGCTGACAACCCATAACCTTAACCATACCAGCAGTTGGGGCTAGAAAGGGAAAAGGGAAAAGGGAAAGCGGAAAAGGGAAAGCGGAAAAATAATTTATTTTAATTTTTGAGTATTTATATATACATATATGGGAATGGGGAAAAGGGAAATGGGGAGAGAGTTATGAGTTATGAGTTATGAGTTACTCGTTTTGAAGTGAAAAATTCTAAATAATTCAAAACTCAAAAACGAATCTAAGAACTTTCTTCATCCCCACACCCGTCGCCCTTGTCTCAACTAGAAGCATTTAACGCAGCTTCAGCCTGGGAGTGCAATAACAAGCCGTATTCCAAACCTTCTACTACCGCTTGATAGGAAGCTTCTAAAATGTTGGTTGAAACTCCTACCGTCGTCCAGCGTTGATGGCTATTTCGCGATTCTACCAACACGCGGGTTTTGGCTGCAGTACCTGTATGTCCGTTGAGAATTCGCACTTTGTAATCTGTTAGTTCAAATGCTGCAATTTGCGGGTAGAAGTTCACCAAAGCTTTGCGTAACGCTGCATCCAAAGCTGCAACCGGTCCGTTTCCTTCCGCTGCTTCTAGAATATCTTTGCCGCTGACAGCTACTTTGATTGTCGCTAAGGCGTTGGTAGCTTCTTTACCTTCAACCAAGTCGCAGTGGACTTGAAAGCCTTTAATTTCAAAGAATTTTTTGCGACTTCCCAAAGCTTCGCGCATCAATAATTCAAAACTCGCTTCCGCCGCCTCAAATTGAAATCCTTCACTTTCCAAATCTTTGAGGCGTTGGAGAATTTGCCCTGTTGTAGGGTTGTTCTTATCCAATTCAATCCCAAAACTGCGAGCTTTCGCTAAAACATTACTTACCCCAGATTGTTCGGAAATCACGATGCGACGACGGTTCCCGATTTGTTCTGGTTGAATGTGTTCGTAAGTTAATGGGTTGCGTTCCACCGCTGATACATGAATACCACCTTTGTGAGCAAAAGCCGATCGCCCAACAAAAGGCGCATGTTCATCCGGGGCGAGATTTACAACTTCGCTGACAAAACGACTCGTTTCTGCAAGCTGAGATAGCTGTTTATCTTCAATACACTTGTAACCCAGCTTCAATTGCAAATTCGGAATTAACGAACAAAGATTGGCATTCCCACAACGTTCGCCATAACCGTTTATCGTCCCTTGTACCATCTTAGCCCCAGCCATTACCGCAGCCAAGGCATTAGCTACCGCCGTATCCGAATCGTTGTGAGTGTGAATCCCGATTTGGGGGATTGGGGATTGGGAAGAGTCTTTCCCAGTCACCAATCCCCATTCCCCAGTCACTTTTATCACATCTGTGACAATTTGAGTTATCTCGTGGGGTAAAGTGCCGCCATTCGTATCGCAGAGAACCAGCCATTCAGCACCAGCAGCGATCGCCGCCTCTAAAGTTTGTAAAGCATAGCTGGGATTGTGCTTGTAGCCATCAAACCAGTGTTCGGCATCGTAAATCGCGCGACGCCCTTGGCTGCGAAGATACTCAATAGTGTCACGGATCATCGCCAAATTTTCTGTTAAAGTGGTCTTAAGACTTTCTGTAACGTGTAAATCCCAAGACTTGCCAAAAATTGTCACCCAACGAGTGCCAGCGGCGAGAATAGCTTGCAGCATAGGTTCAGCCGCCGCAGTGGTGTTTGGGCGTCGAGTCGAACAAAAAGCAACAATTTCTGCTTGTTTGAGCGGATCTTCTTGTAATTGCCAGAAAAATTGTACATCCTTGGGATTTGCACCGGGCCAGCCGCCTTCAATAAAGGGAACTCCTAATTGATCGAGCCTGCGGGCAATGCGTAACTTATCTTCCATCGAAACAGATAAACCTTCGCGCTGAGTGCCATCCCGGAGAGTAGTGTCATAAATCCAAAGTTGGGGTGAGGAATTTGCAGTCATAAGTGTTGGAGTTTAGAGACAACTTTCAAAGCGATGTGCCAATATACAACAAAAAGTCAGTTTGGTAACTTAAAATGCCCAAGGTACTAGCTCAAGGTCAGACAATTGAGTGCAATCGCGGAGCAAATTTACGCAAAATATTGCTGCAAAATGGTATTGACCTCTACAATGGCGGTGCTAAAGTAATAAACTGTCGGGGTATTGGCAGTTGTGGAACTTGTGCAGTCCAGATAGAAGGCGAAGTATCACCAGTGAATTGGCGCGATAAAACAAGGCGATCGCTACCTCCTCATTCTCCTACAAGCAACCTGCGTTTAGCCTGTCAAACTGAGGTATGGCGCGATGTTAAAGTAACAAAATTTGATGGATTTTGGGGACAAGGTTCTCAAATAGCGTGGACACCAGAAGGTTAATAAGGAGAAAAATAAGATGGGTAGATGGACACCACTAATTTTAATGGCAGGCGGCTTGGCAATTTTACTTGGAACGCTGCTAGGCATCAGTTTTCCTATGGGCGGACAGAATAGCGCCAATGCTCCTAGAGGCAGACAAGCATCGCAAGTCTTGCCAGCTAATATTAATGTTAATAGCACTGCCACCCGTTCTGGTAACGCATCTGGTAACGGTAACAACGTGGCACAGAATAACTCCGGTACAACTGACTCAACCTCAGACCAGAATATTAACCAAGACTCAACCACTACGGATGGTTCGAATACATCAACTGGTGGTACTACTGATGGAACAAATCCTAGCGAACCAATTCGCGCCTTGTGGTAGAGTTAGCACTCAACTCTCATGATGAAGTGTGAAGTATTTTGGATGAAGTTAAGACACTAGGGAAATTACGGGGGGCTTGTATCCCCTTTTTTTCTTCTTACTTCATCCTTTATCTTTTTTGCTCATTAGTTACGAGTTATAAGTTATTAATTGTGGGTTATTTAGTTATGCGTAATGAGTTATAGCAGTCCTTTGCATCATTCATGAAAATTTAGAAACTTGGTTTCTCCTGCAAAACCGGGTTTCTGGACACCGTGAACTTTCACGCTATGATACGCGGATTGCTATATGTACTAAATAATTAAAGACTAAAGACTAATGACTAGTGACGTTTTAATTATTGGTGGCGGCGTTATTGGTTTAGCGATCGCTATAGAACTAAAATTACGGGGTGCATCCGTGAGGGTGGTAAGCCGTGACTTCCACGCCGCCGCCACCCACGCCGCTGCTGGCATGTTGGCACCAGATGCCGAAAAAATCCCAGCCGGGACTATGCAAGAATTATGTTGGCTCGCGCGTTCATTATATCCAGACTGGACGCGCAAACTCGAAGAACTCACCGGCTTAAATACCGGTTACTTACCTTGTGGTATCTTAGCACCCGTTTTTGAAGAGACAGGGGGACAGGGGGACAGGGAGACAAGGGCGACGGGTGTGGGGGGACAAGGAGGACAAGGAGGACAAGGAGGACAAGGAAGAAGTGTTGAAGAAAATTCTCCCAAGTCTTCCCCCTCTCCCAAGTCTCCCCCCTCTCCCAAGTCTTCCCCCTCTCCCAAGTCTCCCCCCCCCTCCCCGGCTTACTGGTTAGATAAAGAAGCAATTCACCAATATCAGCCGGGATTGGGTGATGAAGTAGTCGGTGGCTGGTGGTATCCTGAAGATGGACAAGTAGATAATCGGGCTTTAGCAAAGGCGCTGTTGACAGCCGCTCAAAGTCTCGGTGTTGAACTTAAAGAAGGCATTGCAGTAGAGGGAATTCAACAGCAAAGGCAGCAAGTAATTGGCGTACAAACCAACGCTGGCGTACTTCGTGCCGAACATTATGTTTTAGCTGCTGGTGCTTGGTCAAGTGAATTATTACCGCTTCCCGTGCGTCCGAAAAAAGGACAAATGTTAAGCGTGCGGGTACCGGAATTTGTGACAGAATTGCCCTTGATGCGAGTTTTGTTTGGGCAGCAAGCTTACATTGTACCGAGACGCGTGAGCAAAGCGTCTTTGAAGGAGATTCGCAGAATTATCATTGGGGCGACTAGTGAAGATGTCGGCTTCACCCCTTACAACACCCCAGCCGGCATTCAAACGCTACTGCAACAAGCAATTCGCCTATATCCACCATTACAGAATTATGCCATCGAAGAATTATGGTGGGGATTTCGTCCAGCGACTCCCGATGAATTGCCTATTCTTGGGAACAGCCAATGTCAGAATTTAACCTTTGCTACCGGACATTGCCGCAATGGTATTCTACTTGCGCCCATCACAGCGGCATTGATTGCCGATTTAATTTGGGAACAAAAATCTGACCCTTTACTTTCTGATTTCCACTATTCGCGCTTTCACACAAAGTCATCTACCACCACTTCAATGCTTACCCACCCTGCCAATTTCTCTACAACCCCTGTTAAAAAAGACGCGATAGATAAAGACGCGATAAATCGCGTCTCTACAATTGAGGATTCGGAACTGACAATTGCTGGCAAAACCTTCCAATCGCGCTTGATGACGGGAACAGGCAAATATGGCAACATTGAACAAATGCAGCAAAGCATCATAGAAAGCGGTTGTCAAATTGTTACCGTCGCAGTGCGGCGAGTCCAAACCAAAGCCGCCGGACATGAAGGTTTAGCAGAAGCGTTAGATTGGACAAAAATTTGGATGTTACCCAATACCGCCGGTTGCCAAACCGCCGAAGAAGCGATTCGCGTCGCACGTTTGGGACGAGAAATGGCGAAACTGTTGGGACAAGAAGATAATAATTTTGTCAAGCTAGAAGTTATACCAGACCCTAAGTATTTACTCCCAGACCCGATTGGCACCTTGCAAGCAGCAGAACAACTCGTCAAAGAAGGCTTTGCCGTATTGCCCTACATTAACGCCGACCCCATGCTAGCAAAGCGTTTAGAAGAAGTGGGCTGTGCGACAGTAATGCCCTTAGCAGCACCCATTGGTTCGGGACAGGGGCTGCAAACAGCAGCGAATATTAAGATAATTATCGAAAATGCTGGTGTGCCCGTAGTTGTCGATGCGGGAATTGGATTGCCATCAGAAGCCGCCCAGGCGATGGAAATGGGTGCAGATGCCTTATTAATTAATAGCGCGATCGCCCTAGCAAAAAATCCCCCAGCAATGGCACGTGCCATGAATCTTGCAGCAGTCGCCGGTCGTTTGGCATACCTCGCCGGTAGAATGCCCACCAAAGACTACGCCAGCGCCAGTTCCCCCCTCACTGGGACGATTACTAGTTAGTCATTAGTCATTAGTCATTAATCATTCTTGTGAACTACCTACACTGACCTGACGGTACAGTGTAGGCTTCCCAATTCATTGGGGATTGCCTCAGACTTCATGGATTTCTTACGTCCTGAAGACCTTGGTCTTACATCCCCTCCAAGGGCAGAAGCGCTAGTTCCTAACGCCCAAAGCCGCAATCCTTCGTTTCTAATATTTATTGCAGCGTTGATATCTCTATCATGCTGTTTTTGACAGTGCGGACAATCTACAAACCTGACACCTAATGAATCATACCCATGCTGCAATATTGGGATTGGTAGTAGAGTCTCGCTACAAAGTTGAGAAGATGGAAAGAAACGTCCTATTTCTTGGTAGTCATGACCAAATTTTTCAGCTTTGTACTTAAGCATGGTTAGAAACATTCCCCAACCTTGGTCTAATATTGATTTTGCCAACTTCGGATTTTTAACCATGTTCTTAACTGCCAAATCTTCTACACAAATAACTTGGTTTTCGTAGGCTATTTTGCGAGATAGCTTGTGTAGAAAGTCTTCACGGACTCTAGCTATTTTGCTAGAAATTTTTGCAACTAAACGCTTTGCTTGACGACGTTTCTTAGATGTTTTATCTGTCTTTTTAGCTAATTTTTTCTGCTGGCGCTTTTGATTCTTCTCTAACTTGGTTAACTGCTTCTTAGGTAGGTCATATTTTGAGCCTTCCGATGTGATAGCAAAGTGTTTCAATCCTAAGTCAACGCCGATAGCTTCTCTGATTGCAACTACCGGATTGTCATTTTGGTTAAAAAGAATAGATGCATAATATTTACCATCTGCATTTCTCGATATTGTTACAGTTTGTACCTTCGCGTCAGGTAGTTGTTTGTGAAACACAGTTTTCATTAACCCCAAATTACCAGGAAACTTGATTACAGAATCCTCTGGCATCAGTTTCACATTTTGGGGATATTGAATTGATTGTTTACCATGTTTAGATTTCAAGTTAGGAAATTTAGCACGCCCTTCAAAAAAGTTGACAAACGCGCTAGAAAGATTAAATGTTACTCGTTGCAATACTTGACTATACGCAAGTCCTAGCCATTCGTATTCTTTTTTCAATCCAGGTAGCAATTTATCCATTGCTGCTTTAGAAAGACCCTTCCCCGTTTCTTTATAAGCGGTTGTAGTGGCATTAAGCATATAATTCCACAACCAACGAGTATTGCCAAAACATTGAGCAAGATAAGATTCTTGCTCATCAGTGGGATAAATTCTAACTTTAATTGCTCTATACATGGTGAGCGACTTGCGGTCTTGGCGGTCTCCGTCACGTTCCCAAAGTGGAGAATCGACCTTACCGTGTTTACATATTCATAGTAACAGATATTTTGATGATTGTTTCACCAAAAACAGAATATTTTGCTCGTTTCGTCGTCGTAGTCTTCCCGGTTTTCGCTACGCTCAAATATGGTCAGACTACACTCCTCACCTCACGCGCAATTCATCTCGACACTGACCTGAGTACAGGTACAGTGTGAGCCTTCTTGCTGTTCAAGGTAAAAATAGGGTGGGCAATGCCCACCCTACTAACGACTAACCACCAACGCGATCGCGCTTCGCCAGTACTAGGAGGGAAACCCTCCCGCAGTACGCGCTTCACCACTAACCCCCAACCCCCAACTAAAGTAAAGATTTATCTCTAAGGAAGCAGAGCAGGTGTTAAAGTTTATGTAAAATTGTAAAAAAAGAGTCTGATAAGGAATTACTTCATGCCCTATACAACTGAAGAAGGCGGTCGTCTGAATAATTTTGCCCGCGAACCAAAGGTTTATCAAGCAGAACCTCCCACGGAAGGACAAAAGCGAAACTACATTATCCTGGGAATCCTTGCTACAACTCTGGTTGCTGGCTTGATTTTTGTCGCCTTCTCTGTTTCCAATGTCAGTTGAAAATAAGACTTTTTAGTAAAAATTTATTTTTCGTGATATTTCAGGTTCCGAAGTTATTGGGAGCCTGGTTTTTTTGTTTATTGAAGAAAATCCCTAATATAAGTATAAGAATATACTTATTTTCCTCAACCACAAGAATTAGATTTATCCTGAACACAGCAACAACAGCTTGAAAATCCTATTAATAGTCATAAATTACAGGCTGCTTCAATGCGCCCCTTAGGGCTGATGTAAACAGAGTTTTGGCTCTTTAGCCGCCATGAGCGTGAATGATACTGCACACACCGATAATAATTTTGCTTGGAATCGCCAAATATATCACCGCCTAAAACTTGCCCTAAGTCTAGGCTTGCGGCGACAAATCTTTTTGGCGGTGTGTGATGATTTAAACTTGAGAAATCAGGTAGCGGCTCGTTTGCACTCAACTTTGGCTTATCCAGTTGGGCAAGTGCTATATCAGCCATCTGATTCGCAAGAAGCTAGTACACCAGCTTATCCGCGATTAGTTACCCTACGGCTGAATTTAGGCGATCCGAATCCCATCGCTCAAATCAATCAATGGTTGACAAATTATCCACCACCGATTGTTGGAGCAACAAAAGATACTCCCGGACGTTCTTTGCCAATACCGGCATTTCAGATTGTTGGTGTTGAGCAGCTAACCAGGCAACCAGTAGCGGTACAGCGTTTATTTTTGCACTATCTGCGCTTATTCGAGCAGAATTTATCTACTCAAGAATCTGGTCGGGCGTTAGAATCAAGCTTGCTGTTGTGGGTTCCCCGTCCTTGGTTGCACGCCATCCAGCAGTCAGCACCACAGTTTTGGCGCTTTCGGACTGGTGTGTTTTTATTTGCCGGCGAACCGACACCACCAACATCACAAAATCAAGGTTCTCCAGAACGTTTTTCTGGTTCCAGTTCGAGAAGTTTGGATTTAGGGAATCTTGAAGAATCCATTTTTGAAGAATCAGCCGCACGCCGAGAACTTGCATCGGCTGCATCTGGTGATTTGAAATTTGGAGATGATTTTGATTTCCAGACAGAGACGCAAGTAAATCGCGGACGCAAATCCCAGGAACCTGCGCCGTCAAAATTAGATTTAGTGTCAGCTGCGCCACCGCCAGAAGAACCGATTCTGAGAACTAGCGTAGATAGTACTCCATCGCAGCCGAGTTTGACTCATATTAGCAAGGAGTTAACCGAGCTAGTACTGGCAACAATTAACACTAAGATTGGTCAAGATGGCGACTCAAGTTCGCAGCCGCAGCAAATTCTATTAGAGATTGAGGAATTACATTCAAAACAAGCTTCAGCAGAAACACTGGCAGTAGCTTATCATCGCTTAGGAAATTTATATCGCCTGCGGATTGAGCAAGGACAGTCAACTTTAGAAAACCTAATGGTAGCAATTCTTGCTTATCAGGAGTCAATTACTTACGATGAAACGTCATCCGAAGTGCCGGATATTTTGAATGACTTGGGTACGCTTTATTGGATGTTATATCGTACACCTCCCAATTCCGAGGAGGGACAAACTTATATTGAACAGGGAATTGAATTTTATCAGTTGGCTTTAAAGTTGATTTCACCGGAAACTCACCCAGATACTTATGCGCGGGTGCAAAATAATTTGGGGACAGCTTATGGTGATTTAGCGCGTTTTGCTAACCCTTCAGAAAATTGGCAGCAAGCGGTTACAGCTTACAGCGAGGCATTGCGCTATCGTACAGAAGAAATGGAGCCATTGAAGTATGCGGCTTGCCATAATAATTTGGGTACAGCTTACTGGCATTTGGCACAATACAACCAACCGGTAGTGCATTTAAAAAAAGCGATCGCCTCATACAGTCTTGCGTTACCTCACTACAGCGCCGACGATGAACCGCTTAAATATGGCATGATTCAAAATAACATCGGCACTGCTTATTGGAATCTTGCCCAATACGAACGTCCGGCGGAAAATCTCCAGCAAGCGATTGATGCCTACAGCGAAGCGTTAAAATATCGCACACCAGCTAATGTTCCCGCCGCCTGTGCCGCCACACAAAATAATCTTGGTACAGCTTACTGGCATTTAGCAAATCAATCTCAAACAACAAAAGAAGCGCGACAAAAATATCTGCAACTTTGCATCACCGCTTACGAAGAAGCCCTTGCCCTTGCTAATTCTCTTAGCGGCGTGCCTTTAAGTTTTGATGTATTTGCCACACATAATAATTTAGGACTAGCTCATTATCAGCTAGCAACAGAACAATATTTTATTACCGACAAAGCAATTCGTTCTCAACATTTAGAAGCTTCACTAGATAATCATTTACAGGCTTTAAATGGATTGAGCAAACAACCCGAAGCTTATCAAACAACCTTTAGTTATGTAGTGAAAACAGTACGCGCTTTCCATAACGAATTAGGGATACAAGGACAAAATCTGGCATTATCCAAAGTTCCCGGTCAATTGTTACCAGAAATTCTGCCAAAGTTATGAGAAGGCAGAGGAGCCACTGCGGTGCCGGGGTTCCCCCGGTTGAAGCATGTGGCGTGGCAGAGGAGCCACTGCGGTGCCGGGGTTCCCCCGGTTGAAGCATGTGGCGTGGCAGAGGAGCCAGTGCGTTGGTGAAGCAGTGCGTTGGTGAGGCAGCGCGGTCTTGGGGGTTTCCCCCATGAGCGACTGCCGAAAGGCTTCGCCGACTTGTAGCACCTGCTGAAAGGGTTTCTCGACAGCCGCGCATCTGGCGTGGCAGCTATGCTGAGGGCAGAAGGCAGAAGAGAACCCACGCTTAAAAACTTGCGTGGGACGAGCGACTGTGGACGCTTTATACTAAGTACGTAAGTGACTGGTATAATGATTTTTGGGGACTGGGCTTTATAGCCACAGATCAAGTTTTTATTAATACTTCTTTCCTTCTGCCTTCTGCCCTATGCCCTCTGCCTTTTTGGTAAATAAAATCTCTTTCACAGTCGGCTCTAGGTGAACGGTAAGGGTAGTAATATTACCTTTAGTGTTAGTTAAAAAAGATATAAATCTTGGTTGGTCAAGTAGCTCAGATTTTAATTCAAAAATATCATAGTGGTAGTGTTCTAATTCAAAATAAATACTTGAATGATGAGTTGCTGTTAAATGATTATCATTCATTTCAATTGAGAAGATTCCGTATGCTGGATGCTCAAAATAACCTGTGTAATCTTCTAGAGGATGAGAAGGCTGGGTTCCAGTTTTACGGGCTGAAGCGGTTTGCTATGCAGGCTTTTGCTGTAGCTTCTTTGGCTTGAGCATATTTTTCCTTCATTCGCTCATTCCAAGGAATTTCGTCTAGACCGAGCAAGCGATCGCATACATAATAAGTCACAGTATTTATTACTGGGTTGCCATTATTATTAGTCAGAACTACTATACCAATATTGTCTTGAGGCAGCAAAGTTGTCCGCGCAGAAAATCCATCAATATTACCGCTATGCTGAATTAAATGATGACCTCGGTAAGCGCTAGTAAACCATCCCAAACCATAAAAATAATAAAAAAGTTCATTATATTCTAGTGTTTGAGTAACTACGGATTGTGGAGGTACAAGAACCAATTGCAAAAAGAGTTTGTGGTGTAACAATTAAATTTTGTTCTACATCTCGCTTTCCAAAGCCTTCACAAAAAATTATTTTGCTATCTTTAACGATTGCGATCGCCAGCCCAGGTATTTTCCACTCTTGCATCGCCTTGTTGATAAATTCACTTAAACCTTGCATGGTAAATTTTCGCACCCCCAACAAAAAAGCATCTTCAATTCACTCAAACGACTTTTAGATTTATTTACGTTTAAGTTATTTATGGATTGAATTACATCGTCTCCGCTTTATTAAGTGCAACATCATAGAGAATTAATATAACTAATATCTCTAACACAGCGTAGCGGAAATCAACCTACTATTTCAAAAAACCAAAAAGCTTATATTATCGGCTTTCCTCCCTTCAGCATAGCTGCCTTCTGCCACGCCACATGCTTCAACCGGGGGAACCCCGGCACCGCAGTGGCTCCTCTGCCTTCTAATACTAGTCCCAAAGCCCTTCATCCCATGCCTTAATAGCCTCAAATAATGATGAATAATCAGCATTAGAAAACGACAATTTCATCGCCATTTGCAAAATTTCGCGCACGCCTTTAATACTGCTGATATTTAAACCAACTGATTTTGCCTCGGAGATAAATAACTCTGTATCTTTCATCAAATGCTTTGTAGGAAAATTGACATTGCCATAATCACCATTGAGCATTCTTGGCAGCTTTTTGTCGAATGTCGGCGCGTAAAGAACACTTTGGCGTAGGATTTGCATAAACATATCTACATCCACATCCTGACGCTGCACAAAACTCAAACTGAGGGCAAAAGCTGTAGTCAAAGAAGCAATTAACTGATTTAGCGCCAGCTTTAAAGCTGCTGCAGTTCCCACAGAACCCACATATACAGGTTCTTGACCAAAATTTTGCACTAACCCCAAACAGCGTTGATATTGTTCTTCGTATCCGCCTACCATCACAATCAATTTACCAGCTTGCGCTTCGGAAATACTGCCCAAAACCGGTGCTTCTATATACTCACCACCTGCGTAAACTACTGCATCTCGAATTTCTTTACTTTGTGTGGGAGTAATTGTTCCCATTTGAATGACGCACCGTCCTGCTAAAGCTCGCCACGAACTGTCTGAAAGCAAGACACTATAAATAGCTGGGGCATTAGTCAGCATGAGAATTATATAATCAGCAGCACGAATTGCTTGGTTAGATTTTTGTGCAATTTCTGCACCTGCTGCTTGTAGTGGTGCTAATTTTTCTGGGGTGCGATTGTATGCAATTAATTGTATATTTGCTGCTAATAACCTTTGAGCCATCGGCAGTCCCATCAGTCCAGTTCCCAGAAATGCCACTTTCATTGTTCACGTTCCTTTAGTAGAGCGAAAAGCCTTATTCTTAACGCAGCATTCGCCTTTTAATTGCAATTTAGCAAGGAGTAGAGAATAGTGAAAGAAAAAGGCAGAAAGAAAAAGCAAAAAGTTGTTGAATTTTTCCCTTTTCCCTTTCCCCTTTTCCCTTTTTTATGATTAACCGCCTGCGGCAAAAGTAGCCATGATGATAACTGAAAGTAAAATACCGGGGGTGAGTAATGTTACTAGCATTAAAAGGTCATGAGTTGACATAATTATTACTTTCCTTAACTCTCTGTTTTCACTGTAATCATTGCTATGTTAGACCAACTAGCCCAAATGCAGGATTAATAGAGTTTTAAGATTTTATTTTGGTTGGTAGTTAGTGGTTGGTAGTTGGTTGTTGGTTGGTGGGTGTTGGGGCGCCCTTGGTAGGGGAGCCACTGCGGTCTTGGGGTCTCCCCAAGTGGAGCAAGTGGCGTTTTCCCGACCCAGGCGACTGGTTCTCCCGTTGGGTGGTTGGTGGTGAAGGGGCGCTTGCGTCTGCAGTCGGGAAGATTCCCCCCGGTGAGCTTCGCGCCCAAAGGTAGGGTTTCCCGACCCAGGCGACTGGTTCTCCCGAAGGGCCGTTGGTGGGTGTTGGTTTTTGGGTGTTGGGGGTTGGTTGTTGGTCGTTGCGTGTTTACTATTACCCACTAACCATGAACTATGAACCATTAACCATGAACTATGAACCATTAACCATTAACCATTAACCAATCCCTTCATTCTGGTACAATTAATCCTTTGAGCTTTTGAGAAATTTCTTTGTCAGTCAGTCCTTTGCTCTGAACTAGGACTCCAAAATTGCCCAGTCCCAAGGGGTCTAGAAGTTGGTGCAGTGCGTCGCGCCGCTGTATTAACTGCATGATGGGTTGGTCGTGATGCGAGAGGGCTGCAATGCGCGAACCTAATCCTAATGCCATTAAAAACAGTCCCTGTTGTGTAAAACCAACTTTATCTAAACCGTAGGATTCACCCGATCGCTCTAAAGCTGTAAAGTCAACATGGGCTGTAATGTCTTGCTGCCCGATATTTATATAAGGGTTATCATGGCGCTGATGCTGGTAATAACATTGTATAGTTCCTTGCGATCGCCTGGGATTGTAGTAACGACTGGCAGGGTAGCCATAATCAATAGTTAGCACATATCCGCGCTGCAAGCTGTTTGCTACGGCACCTAACCAGCCCAAAGCTGCTAAATTAATTTCACTGCGATAGCCATCTGCAAAGCCATTTTTTGCAAAATCAATTCCCACTAAGTCAAAATATTCCACCATCTGCGGTGTAGAAGGTTCCCCCGTGACTTCGATAAATGAGGAAACGGGGAGGGGGGGAAGGGGGGACACGGGGGACAAGGAAGAATCTACTTCTTTATCTCTCCCCCTCTCCCCCTCTTGGCGCGTTGTTACGTAAATTTCCCGCAGCTGCTGGTTTTCTAGGGTGAATTGATGGACTGGTAAAGCATCCACTAACTCGTTAGAAAAAAAGCAGCCAGTAATTGAGTTATTTGGTATCTCCTCTAAATTGCACCAACGTACGGAAAATTCTTGCAAGCGTTGCTGTTGTTCTTGCTTTAATGTTGGTGATTTCTCAACGATGATGTATTCCAGTGCGGCAAAAAAATCTGGATATTGCTGCTTTAGGTACTTTAATATATCCGATGCTAGGTGTCCTTGCCCTGCACCCATTTCTACTAAAGAAAATGGCGTGGGTTGTCCTAAAATTTCCCACATCTGGACAAATTGTTCTGCTAATAATTCGCCAAAGTCAGCGCCGAGGTGAACCGAAGTGAAAAAATCACCTTGTTTCCCCAGGTTCACTGCTTGAGTGGAATAGTAACCGCATTCAGGGTGATATAGCGCCAAGTCCATGTATTCGGCGAAGGTGATGCGTTTTTGGGGACTTGCGGCAATGCGATCGCTTATAATTTTGCACAATGCGGGATTGGAATTCATGAACAAGTTAGGAGTTAGGAGTTAGGAGGCGCCCAGTTATGAGTTATGAGTTATCAATTCAATTTAAATTTTAACTTCTAAGCAAACAAGAGATAATATAGCAGTCTTCGCTTCTCAAAGTGAAAATCGGAAGCTTCAGAAGTCGGGTTGATCACGAATGATTTAAGACTGCTATAGGAATCCTAAATAATTTGTGAAAAATCTGATTGTTCTGTCGGGTGGGGCGCGATCGCACAGCGCAAGGCACCATTGCCCACCAAAACGCGGATATGGTGGGCTACCTATATTTCAAAAATCTTCCGAGGAATTCTATATAGTTATCTATAATTTATTTTTATATTTTTTTATAACAATGCGAAAATATGTTTCAAAAATCGCACTTTTTCCTATTAATATGTTTAATTTGGCTGTCTGGATGTTTAAAGTTTGGTAACAACTATTACAACAAACAGCCGCCATCTGTGGAAGAAGTTGGCAAGTGGTTGGGTGCGCCTGTGCCTAGTAGCTATTCAGATTTACATTATCAAATTATTGATGATGCTCCTGACCCACAAGCAAGTATTGCTGTCAAGGTGCCAGAAGAATATTTTCAAATGCTGATTAAAAATAAAAATTTAGTCAAATATGATGATTTTAAACATCAGCTAGCCTCTGATTTAAAGCCTAGGGAATGGCAAGATAGCAATATTCCCGATGATTTCATTCAAAAACCGTTTAAGAACACAACAATATGGGTTACCTTATATCTTGCACCTGGAAAGTTGGATGTCAATTCCATGACTAAGTGCTAAGTCTCTCAGGCGTTCGATATCTTGTAAAAGAAGTAACAGCACTAATGAAAGGAAATATAGTTTGGAATGCAATTTCTGCGGCTTGTCCCCAATTGGGTAAATTTGTTGATGCGATTGCCCTTCGGGCACGCGGAGCGAACTTTGTAGATAAGTAAGCCCAATGCGCCAAGATATAGGAGATGAGGGAAAGTATCAACCAACGGTAAGCCGAAACGGTGCTTGGCAGTCTTAAACCAGCCCTCTATCTGCCATCGTCGTTTACCCCACCAAGAAATGGTGCTGGGTTTGAGAGCTTTGGTAGACAGGACAAATCGTTTTTCATACTTGCCATCATCACGTTTAAAATAGTACCAGGATACATAAACAGGAAATTTTAAGCCCCGAAGATGCAGTTGTTGTCCGCGCTTATGTAGTTGAGAAATGCTGTATCCCGAAGTTAATTTCCGGGTACAAGCACTTGCCAGCAATTACGTGGTACTTCAGCTTTCGGACACCATGTAGAAATTCCACACTGCCGAACGCTGTATCTACGAGAATCATCACCTGGAAGTTCTGGGTTAATTTTTTCGGCAAACATAAAATCTGCTTTAATGGCAACTGTGCAGGAGAGGAAGTGCCTTTTCCCCTCCAGACGCGGAAACTCCAAGGTACTCTCCACTGACCAACAACCAAATACACCACAACTAAATGCAAGCCTCGTTTTCCGTTGTAGACGCGGATTAAATCCTTAAATTGCGGAAATTTTCCAAATTTCTCTAAAGTGGTGAGATCAATGATGACTTGTAGAAACGGTTTCCGTCCTTTTGGGCAATGGGACAAAATCTCCTGAATGATACGAGCGCGAGCAGTGCGAATTACACTACGGGTTGACCAATCATAAATATTGAGAAATCGGCTTAAGGCACTAGCAGACTTACTTTGACAGTGTTCGGGTAAAGGTGTCAAGAGTGCCTGTAGGAACAATCCTAACATTGCTTCTAAGTTTTGTTGCTGGTATTTTGAGGGCATCAACGACAGCAGAGTGTAAACTAGCCCTTGTCCCGCGCCTAAGAATTGAAACCATTTTTCTTGCTTTTCTATATGCTTTTCACGCCCTTTTTTCTCATATTTCTGCGCTTGTGTGCAAATCCCACTATTGTTTTAAATTAGCGTTCGTCGAAGACGTTGGCGCAGCCATCGCCTGCACCTGGGTATTTTATGTAATCTCAACATTTATATAGTTATATCAATGACTTTTTTCTACTTAAATACCTTTTCATTTCTGGAGTCACTTTTTTACGCTCCTATTTGTCTAGTAGTGGTTTATCCCGTGAGGTGCAAGATATAAGTTACAAAGAATGATTTTTATCCGAAATATTTTTGGTATCAACAATCAACGTTATACATGGTTTATTCAAGCCGATAAATTTTATTTTTGAGATTCATTTTCAGATTCCTTTTAATAAATACAAAACACAAATGTTCTCATATTCTAAAACTTTGTTCCCAGGCATAAACCCAGGAACAAATTTTTAATGAAGATGGCATTTACGATGAATTAAAATTCACCACCAACCATGAAAAAAGATATCTTACATAGCTGCCCCCCGCAGTATGCCTCGTGCCCTCTGCTTTTTTCAAGCTAGAATTACGCTTAACTTTCTAGAATGCAACGAGCTGCTGCCAAAGTTTTTGCCCCTTGTTGCATTGCTTTAATATCTGATGGCAACCAAGAATGAGGTGATTGACAGTGATGAGCTACTAACAATCCCCATAATCCCCTGGGTATCAAAACTGGTACGACCAAGTTAGCACGAACCTGCAGACTGCGGAGAAACTCTCGGTGACAATCTTGGATTGGTTCTAATTCTATATCGGGAATAGCTCGTACCCGTCCTGCTAAATATAAAGCTGCATATTCATCGTTAAAACAATCATCTGGTCCTGTTGAACCGAGGATTGAAAATTCTTCAGAACTCAATGATTCAAAAGTAACCTGCCCCTCCCAGCAGTTGTAAAAGTAATATAAAACCACGCGATTAACCTGGAGTAATTCTCTGAGTTGGTTAGTGGTTTGTCGGACTAACGCATCCCGTTCCATTGTTGTGACAAGGCGATCAAGTATTCTTTGCAAGCCCTTGTCAGAATTTTGATTGGAGTTAGGGTCAAATTCTTGGTGCGGATGAATTTGCACAGTTCTGAAATGACTACAGAGTAAAGATTCTCTGAATTATATGGTAACTTATCAGACCTCTATACAAGTTTATCGTCAAGTCAGAAGATTAATTTAATTTTAATGAAATACAATGCCAGTCAATCTTTTGGCGAATTTAGAATTCAAAATGAAAATTTAAAATTTTGTAACATTGACTCTGCAAAAAAGCATGAGTATAAAATTAAGATTAAGAATATAGAATCTTTGCATAATATGTGAATAGTATGCTGAAGTCTGTAGGGTGTGCCAAGAGCGAAAGTACGGCACCATTGAGAGCATCCCAATTTTACAAAAAGCTGTGTAGGCGAAGCCGGACCGTAGGCTAATAAATTTCCGGCTTTGTAGAGACGCGAAGTCTGTCGGGGGAAGCTTCACTCTTTCGAGCTTCGCGCGAAATTTGAGCCAGCCCACGCTCCTGGCCTCAAACTCCTCCACCCCCGCACGGCGCTGGCTCCCCTTGGTTCGGGGGGTGAGCACGATTTGATATGTTGCGCCGTTAAAGTGGATTGGTATTAAAAATTTAATTCAGTCATCTTCGTGCTGGACTTTAGCTTGAGCGCCCGTAGACCCCGTAGATGCTGCGCGGCTTCTTGCTGGCGGCTGAGTGAAAGGTAATTTATTTGGGGGCTAAATTTGGGGAAATCTGCACATTTGGGATGCTCTCGCACCATCAGTTTTTAAGTGTTTAAATATATTGTTTCCAGTTTTTTGCTGACTGGCAATGTAACGCTAAAGGTTGTACCAATACCAAATTTACTTTTGACGGTAATTTTACCACCGTGTAAGTCTATTGCCTGTTTGACAATAGTTAATCCAAATTCCAAATAGCTCATTTCTTTAATATTGCTGGGGCGATGCAAAAACTCAAAAAGCCGATCGCGCTCTTTTTTGAGAGTGTCAATTTCGTTGTATTTAATATCAAATATTACTGTTTCTCTATCGCAATATAAATTAAAATAAATTATGCTGTTTTCGGGTGAGTAACTAATAGCAATTATCAGCAAATTTCTCAAGATATAACTTACTAAATGTTCATCTAAAGAAGGATTTGGGTAGTGGATTTGGCTGATAAATTTAATGATGCGATCGCTATCAGTAATGAATTTGACTTCTCTGGCAATATCACAACAAAAACTTGCCAAATCTAATGGTGTTGGATGAAATTTTTTCAGAGAAAATTCAACTTTATTTGATAGGATAATTTCATCTAAAATTTGCTTGATTTCAATGACAGAACCTTTGATAGAATCAAATAATTCCTGTTGTTGATTTTGAGGCAATTGGCTGTTGTAAAGTTTGAGAATTTGTGCAGATGCGGAAATGGAAGTTAATGGCTGACGAAACTCACGGAATGCCATCGAGATCAAGTCCGATTTAAATTCGTTGAGTTTTTGTATATCTTCATTGGCAACTTTGTGTGCCAAAGAAATTGTTCGCGCTCGCAACAATATTTTTACACGCATCTGCAATTCTATCGGCTCAATTGGAGCGATAATCAAATCATCAACATTTTCAGACAAGCGCTGATTTAACGTGCCGACATCAACTTGGGCTATTACTAACAAAAATGGTAGAAATACAGGTTCTTCTGCTTGTTTTGTAGTTGAGATCCATGTGAAAAGTTGAATTAGGGATTTTGGATCTAAAATACATAAATCAAAGGATGGCGGCGAATGCCACAAATCATCATTGGAATTAGGCGAAATTATCTCGTAGTTTTTCACCAACCACTTCGACAAAAAGCGATGATTTTCTTGATTTTCTATCAAAAGCAAAATTTGACTCATGCCTAATCTCCCAAAAGGTTGTTAATCAGTCCTAATAATTGTTTGATGGCAAATTGCTGAGACCATTTGGAAAAAAGATTGCGAAAAATAAATTATTAAAACCACGGCAAAATCAGGATTACACAATCTCAAATTCCAAATTGAAAATTGGTAAATTCCCAGTAGTTAAAAATCTGGCGATCGCTACCATTCTTTTCCGTTTCCTAGTATAAAATGCTGTAGAGGAAAAGTGGTTATTACAATTACTGTGACAGCCACTCCCTCCCGCCATTCTGTTCGCTCTTGCTTCTCTGCGAGAGGCTGCGCCAACGCCTTTCTTGTATGCCGCAAGGCTATAGGGCAACGCCTGCGTGTAGGATGCCCGAAGGGCTGTAGGGCGAACGGGGATGCCATTGGCTAGGAAGTTCTGGATATCTTAGTTGATATTCCGCAAGCCTACAGCATACTGCACTCAGTCGCTGTAAGTACCTCACTGCAAATTGATAGAATTGGAGTAGTAGCACTATTCACGATTTAGCCATAGGGAATCATGCCTTCTGAAATTGCTGTAGAGAAAAAAAAGTTAAAAAATCCGCCTTTGGCGCTTCACTATTTGGGCGATCGCGTTTTGCGTCAAGCCGCCAAGCGTATTGTGAAAGTGGACGATGAACTTCGTCAACTGGTGCGCGAAATGCTGCAAACCATGTACAGCAAGGATGGCATTGGTCTGGCTGCACCTCAAGTGGCTGTTCACAAACAATTAATTGTCATCGACTGCGAACCTGATAACGCAGCTAATCCGCCGTTGGTGTTGATTAATCCCACAATTAAACAACTTAGCCGCGATATGTGCGTCGCTCAAGAAGGGTGTTTGAGCATTCCGGGAGTTTACCTGGATGTCAAGCGCCCGGAATTGGTGGAAGTTTCATACAAAGATGAGTATGGGCGTCCGAAGACGTTAAAGGCTGCTGACTTACTAGGACGCTGCATTCAGCACGAGATAGATCACCTCAATGGGGTAGTATTTGTAGATCGTGTGGAGAATTCTTTAGCTTTGGCACAGGAGTTGTCTAAGCATGGTTTCTCCCATCAGGCAGTGAAACCAGTAGCGTAAGGTAGCAGCGTGTATACATTAACTCCAAAAAGCGGTTTATTTCTGGCTTGTTCTTGTGTAACAGCGATCGCGGCGGTAGGTTCGATTTTTGAGTTGAGTTACGGAGAACCCGATTTGGGTACTCAAGTAACTGCGATAATCCTGGCACTAAGTATTCCTTTGACAGGATTATTTTTCTTTGCCGCAGTTAAAGATGCAAAGGCTAACATTAAATAAGCATCAGGTACATAGAAAGGTAAAGGGTAAAAGGAAAAAGGAAAAAGGAAGAAATTCTTTCCTCATTTATAAAGGGCGGTTTCCGCCCCTTAAATATCTCTCCTTTTACTTTTTACCTTTTTCCCCTTTTTAGGCTTCTTCGATTGCCCCTAAGGCTTTTAACGTGACTAATTGAGCTGCTGTTAAACCTGTAACGAGAGTGATATTCATGCCTTCGTAAGGTCTGGGTACGTGAAGAGAACTCAAGCACTCACCTGTGTTGGTATTCCACAGCTTAATCGTCTCATCTTGGCTGCCACTAGCAATAGTTTTGCCATCCCAACTAAAGGTTATTGACCTAACTCCTTTAGTGTGATGCTGCAAAATGTTGGTACATTCACCAGTATTGATATTCCATAGCCTGACTGTTTTGTCGGCACTACTACTAGCTATAGTTTTTCCATCGGGACTGAAGGTAAGCGTTCGCACCCAGCCTTCGTGTCCTGTTAAAATTTTTAGGCACTCGCCTGTCGCTACATCCCACAGCCTAACTGTTAAATCGCTACTACTACTGGCTAAAGTTTTACCATCCGGACTAAAGCCAAGCGATCGCACCCAACCTTCGTGTCCTGTTAAAATTTTCAGGCACTCACTTGTCGCTACATCCCATAACCTAACTGTTAAATCGCTACTGCTACTAGCTAAGATTTTACCATCTGGACTAAAAGCAAGCGATCGCACCCAATATTCATGCCCGTGAAAACTTTTGGATAGTTTACCAGTTTCGACATCCCAAAGTCGGACTATTCGGTCGCTACCTCCACTGGCAAGGGTTTTACCATCTGGACTAAAGGCGACAGCCCGTATACAACTGTGATGTTCTTGAAAAATACAGACACATTCACCAGTGGCAATATTCCACAGTCTCACAGTTTTGTCATCGCTACCACTGGCAATTAATTTACCATCTGGACTAAAGGCAACTGACCTGACGTGACAGGTATGTCCATCAAAAGTTCGCAAGCATTGGCATGTATTCACATCCCACAACCTGACTTTCTGGTCGCTACTACCGCTAGCAAGGAATTTACCATCTGGGCTGAAAGCTATTGACCGTACCCAATTTGTATATCCTGGCAAGACTTTGGAAACATGACCCGTATGGACATCCCAAAGCTTGACTATATGGTCACCACCGCCACTGGCAAGGGTTTTGCCATCAGGACTAAAAGCCACCGCCCAAATCAAATTTGTATGTCCCTGCAATATTTGGCAACATTGACGGCTAGAAACATCCCATAGTTTTACCATGCGATCGCTACTGCCACTGGCAAGGATTTTACCATCCGGGCTGAAGGCAACTGACCTAACCGAACTGATATGTGCTTCTAAAGTATCGAGATGTTCCAGAGTGGAAACATTCCACAATTTTATTGTTTGATCTCTACTACCACTAGCTAAGATTTGACCGTCGGGGCTAAAAACAACTGACCTCACTCGGTCGGTGTGCCCCTCGAAACTGTGTACAAAAGTGCCAGTTTTGACATCCCATAGCCTGACTATGCTATCTCTACTACCACTGGCAAGGATATTACCATTGGGACTGAAAGTGATTGAATCTACCCAGTTGGGATGGTGATTTAGAGTATGCAGGCATTCTTTTGTCTCTAAATTCCATAACTTGACTGTGTTGTCCCGACAGCCACTTGCCAAAATGGTACCATCTGGACTGAAGGCAACAGTCCTTACCCAATTTTCATGTTCCTCAAAAGTGTACAGGCATTCACCTGTTTCGACATTCCACAATTTCACCGTGCAGTCATCACTACCGCTTACCAGAGTCTTGCCATCCGGACTAAAAGCAATTGCCCGTACTGGTGCTATATGCTTCTGACGGGTAAAAAGTTTTTGATAATCTCCAACTTTCCACAGGTGAATCTGACCATCGGCATCCCCTGCAGCCAAATATTTGCCATTGGGACTAAATGCCATTGAGTGAACTACCTACACTGACCTGACGGTACAGTGTAGGCTTCCCAATTCATTGGGGATTGCCTCAGACTTCATGGATTTCTTACGTCCTGAAGACCTTGGTCTTACATCCCCTCCAAGGGCAGAAGCGCTAGTTCCTAACGCCCAAAGCCGCAATCCTTCGTTTCTAATATTTATTGCAGCGTTGATATCTCTATCATGCTGTTTTTGACAGTGCGGACAATCTACAAACCTGACACCTAATGAATCATACCCATGCTGCAATATTGGGATTGGTAGTAGAGTCTCGCTACAAAGTTGAGAAGATGGAAAGAAACGTCCTATTTCTTGGTAGTCATGACCAAATTTTTCAGCTTTGTACTTAAGCATGGTTAGAAACATTCCCCAACCTTGGTCTAATATTGATTTTGCCAACTTCGGATTTTTAACCATGTTCTTAACTGCCAAATCTTCTACACAAATAACTTGGTTTTCGTAGGCTATTTTGCGAGATAGCTTGTGTAGAAAGTCTTCACGGACTCTAGCTATTTTGCTAGAAATTTTTGCAACTAAACGCTTTGCTTGACGACGTTTCTTAGATGTTTTATCTGTCTTTTTAGCTAATTTTTTCTGCTGGCGCTTTTGATTCTTCTCTAACTTGGTTAACTGCTTCTTAGGTAGGTCATATTTTGAGCCTTCCGATGTGATAGCAAAGTGTTTCAATCCTAAGTCAACGCCGATAGCTTCTCTGATTGCAACTACCGGATTGTCATTTTGGTTAAAAAGAATAGATGCATAATATTTACCATCTGCATTTCTCGATATTGTTACAGTTTGTACCTTCGCGTCAGGTAGTTGTTTGTGAAACACAGTTTTCATTAACCCCAAATTACCAGGAAACTTGATTACAGAATCCTCTGGCATCAGTTTCACATTTTGGGGATATTGAATTGATTGTTTACCATGTTTAGATTTCAAGTTAGGAAATTTAGCACGCCCTTCAAAAAAGTTGACAAACGCGCTAGAAAGATTAAATGTTACTCGTTGCAATACTTGACTATACGCAAGTCCTAGCCATTCGTATTCTTTTTTCAATCCAGGTAGCAATTTATCCATTGCTGCTTTAGAAAGACCCTTCCCCGTTTCTTTATAAGCGGTTGTAGTGGCATTAAGCATATAATTCCACAACCAACGAGTATTGCCAAAACATTGAGCAAGATAAGATCCTTGCTCATCAGTGGGATAAATTCTAACTTTAATTGCTCTATACATGGTGAGCGACTTGCGGTCTTGGCGGTCTCCGTCACGTTCCCAAAGTGGAGAATCGACCTTACCGTGTTTACATATTCATAGTAACAGATATTTTGATGATTGTTTCACCAAAAACAGAATATTTTGCTCGTTTCGTCGTCGTAGTCTTCCCGGTTTTCGCTACGCTCAAATATGGTCAGACTACACTCCTCACCTCACGGGCAATTCATCTCGACACTGACCTGAGTACAGGTACAGTGTGAGCCTTCTTGCTGTTCAAGGTAAATAGTAGTAAAAGTTTCAGCAAAAACTGACTTACTGAGATTGGAGCCAGTAAAATTAACAGCATGCAAGTTTACATATTGGAGGTAAGCTTGCCAGACATTGAGATAAGAAAAGTCATAACCGGTAAGGTCAGTCTTGAGGTGGCAAAGAAAATTGAGGACATTGCCACCTAGATATCCCGGTTTTAATAATGACCTACCTCGCTGTGTCGATAGGATGTGAATTAGCTTGTTTTCAATAATGCTTTGGCTGTTATCTGCAAGCAGGCGATCGGCAATTGGTTTGAGAATTAATTGAATTTGCGTTTCCCTAACATAGTCTTTTGATTGCGCCTTGATTGGTGCATGGCTGTTAAAAATTTTAATCTTCTCAGTCTTGATTTCTTCACAAATACGCTCTATCAATTGTTCCGTCAGGTATTCCATGACCACAGGTTGTAGAGTAGAACCCGCACCACTTTTTTCAATTAGGAATCGTCTTTGGAGCGAGTCCAAAGCATCCATTATTTTTTGTCTTGAGGGTACTGCAAAAAAGTCATCTAATAAATCTTGCAGCAACACTGATTCCCGATTAATTGCCAACCAGTAAATTAGCTGAACTTCTTCATCTGATAAGCGTTCAAAGTGCTTCTGTAAAAG
Source organism: Heteroscytonema crispum UTEX LB 1556 (assembly GCA_044006015.1). Taxonomy (GTDB): domain Bacteria; phylum Cyanobacteriota; class Cyanobacteriia; order Cyanobacteriales; family Nostocaceae; genus Heteroscytonema; species Heteroscytonema crispum. The sequence goes on along the minus strand of JBIPDF010000008.1, from coordinate 288,798 downwards.
GTAATGAATTTCACCAAAAACGGTTGTGCCTTGGACTAAAAAATCACAGGTACTGCCATTACAAAACCTCTGAATAAATCCCGCTGCTAACTTAAGTGCTAAGGGATTACCTGCATAACGCCTAATTAATTCTGCTGCTTCTTGCTCGGGTACTAATAAGCCTTGGTCATTGAGGATTTTTTTTCCTTCTGTTTGTTTTAAACCCTGCAATTCCAAAACTCTAACTGGGGATGCTTCTCCCTCTAGAGGAGCCAATTCTCTGGGTTTTTCTCGACTGGTGAGAACCAAACAGCTTTGATGGGTAGTTTCTCCCAATTGTTTGAAGAGTTGACCGTAACCATCATAGCCTTCTCGATAATGTCCGGCGCGACCGTTAATTTCCAGAATTGATTCTACATTATCGAGTACTACCAAACAGCGTGAAGAGCGCAAACAATTAATTAATAAAGAAACTTTGCGGTCTAGGGTTTCTGGTAAATCGGTTTGGGAACCATTACAGAGAAATGGGATTAGGTCTGTCAGGATTTCTTGCAAAGGTGGAGCGTTATGCAGCGATCGCCAAATTAGATAATCAAAAGATGATTGAATTTGCCGTGCTAGTTTCACAGACAAAGCAGTTTTGCCAATTCCACCCATGCCTAACAATGCTAGCAGCCGACAGCGATCGCTCACAATCCATCTCTCTAGCGTCGCCAGTTCTTCTGTACGCCCGTAAAAAATTGATACATCAGAAGCTTCTCCCCAATCTTGACCGGGGTTGGCGTTTGGCTGTTCGCAAGTTGCTGTAACTGCATTGATTTGCGATCGCCCTTCCAATACAGCCCGACAATTCTTTTTAGTGACTTCTTCCCCCAATACACTGGAGAGTGACTTCCACAAATCAGAGCCAACATCTTTGATGTGTCCCTCAGAACCGTGGAACTTATCCGCAATTTCTTTGTAGCTCAGATCCTCCCAAACTCCTCGTAAAATAGCTTTTTGCAGGGCAGTTAGGTGTACTCCTATCTGTGTAAAGACTAATGCATCCGCGAATTCTAAGGCTTTCTCAACATCCATAGCTTCCTCAACAACTATAGGTGAGCTAGGTGAGGTGTGATAATTTAGTATCTAGACTAACGAATATCTAGTTAGATTTGTAGCAGTAATTACGTTTTTTGCTGATTTTCGACACATAGCCATAAATAAAGCAGAGCCGGAAACGCTTCTACACCAGCCAAAAATTCAACACAATTTAATATAAATCCATATAAATTCATATAAATCCGACTTTTCCGACCAAATTTTCCGAACTTTCCGACTGAAATTTTCTTAACAATATAAAAAAATAATTATCAGGGATTAACTATCCCTGCTCTCGGTATAACACTCTGAAACTAATCAGGCGTTAAGCATCTCACTTTTTTTAAGAGGATAACATGACATGCCATTTCTAAAATAACCATTCTCCAGTCAAATTGCCTTGCAATGTTCTGCTGCATCCCATAAGAGAAAACATCTATTTGGCGGCATTGATAAGGAAAATAAGGAGATTAACGACATTGGCAATCAAGTCTCTATCCAGATTTTTGTGAGAGGAGTGAGCATCTTTTCGAGTTTCTGCGGTTTGTTCTAATTCAGTCAGAAACTGAATTGCTCGAACGACTTGTAGCTTCTGTTATCTGGACTTTCCAAGTTAGTTTGCGATAACTGATGCCATCTCGATTGCACCCAGATTTACCAAATAAATCGTCCCCTGCTGACCGCATTTGAGGGTGCGTTCCATATCTATCTATCTTTGATTCTCAACAAGGATATAAATCATGAAAAATCTACCAACCGACAACAACGTGTTGTTAATTTATGCCGCTAAGACATTGAAGTACTTTTTGCTGGCTGTATTTTGCTTTGCCATAGTCTGCATTATGTCTCAAGTTTTTGGAGCAGCTTTTATAGGCAAACTGCTGCTATCTGCAAGTGTATGGAAATGGTTTTTACGGATGGCAGTTTTCATCTTCTGTTTGTTTGCGATCGCTATGATTTGGGAATCCTGGGAGTAATTTTGCCCCGATTTTGCCCCCATTCATCAGTAGAAAGATTGCAATTTCACGTTAATTGTGAAATTTAATCAATTGCCTTTAGCTGGGTTGCAACTCAACTAAAGGCTATCTAAATAGAGATTTCAAGCATGACAAAAAACAAAAGCACTACCTCTAGGGAAGATATGCTTCTAACTATTTTCATCATCTTACTTGTTGGGTCATTCTCATTTGCTATTGTGGATAAAGATAATCGCCCCGTATATTTCGAGATTGTAGACATAGTAGTTACCTACTCCTTAAACTCGATGAAGTCTTCAAGAAAAAATCGAGAGTTCAATAACCCGGACAACCCAGATTGCTTAAAAAACATTGATGAATCAGATGAATCAGATAAATCAGACAATTCAGATAGCTTAGATGATTGTGGTAACCCGGATAACCATAACGTATCTACCAAAAAATCACTGCAACGCAAAACTAATAGGAGGCGCAGGTCTAAAATATAAGAATGCTATCAACTCAAACTCAACTCTTGCGACTTTCTCAAGGACAACTCAACTTACTAGAACGTTGTCCCCGTCAGTTCCAACACACTTATTTAGAACAACTCAATTCTCCCCCAGATCCAGAACACGAAGAAAAACAGACTTTAGGTAGTCGCTTTCACCTGCTAATGCAGCAGCGAGAAATGGGTTTACCTATAGATAGTTTCCTGCAAGCAGATGCCCAACTGCAAAGCTGGATGTCAGCTTTTGCAAACGCAGCACCAGAAATTTTAACACCTGCTGCTAATGGTCAAACCTTCCGCGAAAGCGAACACTACCGCACACTGCAAGTTCAAGAATATTTGCTCGCGGTTATTTATGATTTATTAATTGCAGATAACCAGCAAGCGCAAATACTCGACTGGAAAACTTATCCGCAACCTCCCAATAAACGCAAGTTAGAACAAAACTGGCAAACGCGTCTTTATATGTATGTTTTGGCAGAAACCAGCCAATATTTGCCAGAAAATATTTCTATGACATACTGGTTTGTGCAATCGGAAGGCAAACCGCAAAATATTAAGTTTAGTTACAATACAATTCAGCACCAACAAACAGGGAAAAAATTGAATCAGCTGTTAAGCCAGTTAACCAATTGGCTGGAACGTTACCATCAAGGAGAACAGTTTCCGCAAGTGTCAGAGGGTAGCAAAGCTTGTGAAAAATGTCAATTTGCCAAGCGATGCGATCGCCTTTACATTCAGGATGAAGCAACATCTACAGAAAAGTCTCCATCTTCCGCAGTGGACAACACCCTACTGAATCTCGCTAACATTCAAGAGGTAAGCCTTTAAAGTGACTGGTTAATGGATAGTGGGTAGTGGGTAGTGGATAGTGGTTAGTGGATAGTAGGTAGTGGTTAACAACTAACAACGACCCAACGGGAGAACCAGTCGCCTGGGTCGGGAAAACGCCACTTGCTCCACTTGGGGAGACCCCAAGACCGCAGTGGCTCCCCTACCTTTGGGCACGCCTTCACCAACAACCAACTACTAACTGGGCGGCTGGGCGGCTCCTAACTTTTAACTTTTAATAAAGGGTTGAAAACTTATTGATTATTTTATGCAATCAGATGAATTTGATGCGGTTTATGTCCGCGATTTAGGAATTGATGACATTGCTCCCGTTTATCACTTGGGAGAAGAATTATTTACCAGCGAATTGTACCCTTATTTATACCGCACTTGGGACGAATGGGAGGTGATTGGACTTTATAATACAGATCCGGAATATTGCTTAGTTGCCGAAATCGAAGGACAACTTGCAGGATTCATTTTAGGAACTATCATCACCAAAGCATCTTGGACTTATGGATATATTCTCTGGTTGGGAGTTAATCCTAAATGTCAGCGTCGGGGAGTTGCAGACAAGCTGGTTGATAAAGTCGTCGCCCGGATGATTGAAGATGGGGCAAGGTTTATGCTAGTAGATACCGACCCCACAAATACGCCAGCGGTGAAGTTTTTTAACCGTAAAGGTTTCGGTAATATCCGCCAACATATTTTCTTGTCGATGAATTTGAGCAAACACGAACATTATGGCAGACTAATTGACTACGAACATCAAAAAGCAGAAAGGGCTGGTTATAGGCGATCGCGTCCTAACATTCGCCCGCGCAAAACCGAGGGAGTTGCAAGTGAAGTAGTTCTTAGTCCTCTAGTGAGTGAACCTCCAATAGTAAGTGAACCTACAATAACCGAGGAGCAAAGCCCATTTAATAATGAATCATAAATTATGAAGTAGGGTGGGCAATGGTTCACCACATTAATTTTGGTGGGTTTAAAGAATCCCGGTAAATAAGTGCGAAATCGGGATTCTGACCTCAAGCAACCCATTAGAAATAAGGTTCTACCGCTCCCTGGATGGCGAAAGAAGCAAATCAATCAGATTTAAAAACCCAAATTGCTTAACAATAGAACTATCGCATTTATTTTTCGGACTAAATATCATTAGAACAATAGGTGTTTCTTGAGAGATATAGAAGTAATTTAGTTGACTACCAGGAGCCTAAGAAATTCCAATCCCTGACATTTTCTGGCTTTTCAGTCTCTTTTGGTTGTCCGGAATCACCTGATTGAAGCCACTGAGCGTACCCCCCAACTTCCACCCATCTCAATAATTCCGATGCTCGCATGACGTTCCAGGGGGCTTGGTATTCCATAAAACTAAAAATCTTGGTAACTTGGTCTAATCCACCTTGATCCTGGATATTAAACTCCCGCGCTTGTACGAGAAAATCCTGAATGACCACTGGACTCAAGTATTCAACCGGTAACCCACCCAGTTTGATCAGAGATGCGATCGCAACATCAATATCTTGACAGGCTAATAATCCAGCGCGATCGGCAGTAAATTTAGCCATCACGATCCAGTTATACAATGCAAGTTCAATCCCATTCGCGGCTAATCCCCCTAATCCCAGCGTCGTACTGCTAATCAGATTTTTCAACAGCGGCATCACCACGGCTAGTTGCTGATAGGTCAAATACTGTCCCTTGATTCGAGCGATTTCATGTCCGAAGACAAACAACAACTCTTCCTCTGAAAGCCATTCCAACGTTTCCAAGTTGACCCCGATTAATGGGTTTTCAACGCCGATTGCATAGGTATAAATGTGTCCTGTGCCCCGATGAAGATACAAGTCTGGTAGAGGAGAATCGAGAATCTGGCAGGTTTCAACCAAAGCATGGTGCAACTTTGGAAAATTGCGAGGGCTGACTCGAAACCCGTTGCCGAGTGTTGGTAGCCGGAGGAGGCGATCGATACCATACTCATTAATCTTTTTTAACAGGAGTGGTAAACCGGGCATCTTTTCTAGCGCAACCAAGGCTTTGCGATCGAAGGGATGTTGGTAGTTTTCTGCACACAAACCGTGGAGTATCTTACGAGTCATCAGTCTTGGTCAACCTTTGTTACTTGTTAAAGTGATTTTACAGGTTCTGTCAAAAAAACTAGAGTGGAATGGCACGCGCGGTTTCGCCCAAACTTTTACCCTGACTGGTTCAAACGCCTCTGGCGCTTAACCCATCCCAAGAGGGCTGCTTTAAATTGTAGGGCGAGTACGGCACCTTGAATTACGGATGGTGCCGTACTCTCGCCTACCACACCTTACGATAATTCATATTTTTTACATACATTTAAATCTTCTCGCCGACTTACTTATCTTCTAGATTCCGGCACGAGATACTATTAAGGGCAAACCCTGGAATTTTTGATATTTTGAGCGCGATTACTCCCTTGCCGGTCTGAAATTACCTAAATCTCTCAAACTCCTCTCTCTGTTTCCTCCTTAATTTTTAATTAATCAAATGCAACAGCAGTGGATTCTTGCAACAACTGAACAACCGCCAGAGTGGTTTATCCAAGCGGTAAAACAATACATTCCCACATCCAGCGGACATTTTGCAGCACAATTGTTGTGGCAACGCGGAATAAAAGATAAAACACAACTGGCATCTTTTGTTAATTATCAAACTTATCAACCAGCGAGTCCCTTTGAATTTGGGAAAGAAATGCATCTGGCAATGGCGCGGTTGAAACAGGCACGAAATCTGAGTGAAAAAGTTGCTATTTGGGGAGATTTTGACGCCGATGGCATTACTTCCACCGCTGTTTTATGGGATGGATTGGGGCAATTTTTTGTCCAAAATCTACAGTTAAATTACTACATTCCCAATCGTTTAACAGAATCTCACGGACTTAACAATCAAGGAATTGATAACCTAGCAAAACAAGGTTTTACCTTAATTGTCACTTGCGACACAGGCAGCACAAATATTGATGAAATTATTTATGCCAAACAGTTAGGAATAGATGTTATTGTTACAGACCACCACACATTACCATCTGAACGTCCACCAGTTGCAGCGATTATTAATCCCCGCTATTTACCAAATACACATCAACTATTTCATCTTTCTGGAGTAGCAGTAGCTTACAAATTAATACAAGCGCTTTATCAAACTTTACCCGAAGTACCGCAACAACCATTAGAAGATTTATTAGATTTAGTAGCCGTAGGATTAATTGCTGACTTAGTGCAATTAAGTGGAGATTGTCGCTACTTAGCACAAGTGGGAATTCAACGACTGCAAACCGACTTTAAACAGCCACCGACAACGCGTCGGCGTCCGGGAGTAGGGCGATTGTTGGAATTATGTCAGAAAAGCGGCGATCGCCCTACAGACATTTCCTTCGGTTTGGGACCGAGAATTAATGCTGTCAGTCGCATTCAAGGCGATGCCAGATTTTGCGTAGAATTACTCAGCAGTCGTGATATCAAGCGCTGCACTCAGCTAGCGGAAATTACGGAGTTAGCGAATGCCCGTCGCAAATCTTTGCAAAAAGACGTGCAACAACAGGTAACCCAAAAGCTTAAAGAATTAGATTTATCCACCACTAGCGTCATTGTCTTAGAAGATGCCCAATGGCAACCAGGCGTCTTGGGCTTAGTCGCCGGACAAGTAGCACAAGAGACAGGGCGTCCGACGATTTTGTTGAGTACAGAGATATTGGAGACAGGAGACAAGGGGCGACGGATGTGGGAGACGGGTGTGGGAGACGGGTGTGGGCGACGGGTGTGGGCGACGGGCGTGGAGACACGGGCGACGGGCGTGGAGACAAGGGCGACGGGCGTGGGCGACGGGCGTGGAGAATTATTCTTGTCTCCCCCTAGCCCCCCAACCCCAACGCCAGTCCGCCCAAGTCGGGAAACCCGCCCAAGCGGCTGGGGAGTGAGTGGGGACCGGTTGCCCCCCCTCTCCCCCTCCCCCCCTCCTCTTCTCGCCCGTGGTTCCGCGCGTTCGATAAATTCAGTTGATTTATATCAATTGGTGAAAGACCAGGCACATTTATTGCATCGCTTTGGCGGACATCCTTTTGCGGCGGGGTTAAGTTTGCCGGTGGAGAATATTCCATTATTTACACAGGCGATTAATCAACGATTGCGACAAACTTTAGGGGGTGCAATAACACCAACAGTGCAAGCAGATTTGACAGTGACAGTTGCAGATTTAGGCAAAGAGTTATTTTTAGAACTGAAATTATTAGAACCCTGTGGTATGGGCAACCCCGTACCAAAATTGTTGATTCAAAACTGCTGGTTTGAAAATGCTTGGCATCGCAATCAACAGGATTCTCAGGGGAAAAAGGTACAGTATATTAAAGCCGAATTTGACATTCGCGATGACTCGATTAAAAGTCCTTTTCCTGGTGTTTGGTGGGGACATTATAAAGATGAATTACCCCCAGGAAGGTGTGATTGTATAGCCGAACTCGACTACAACAGCTTCAAAAAACGCTATGAAATCAGATTAATTGCTGTCCGTCCTTTTATTAACTCAACACTCAAGACTTCTTACTCAGCACTTCTTTTAGACTGTCGCAACCTCTCAACTGAAAATTACTCAGCACTTCAACTGAAGCATCAAGCACTTTTAGTGGAAAAATGTCCCACAAGTTGGGATGATTTAAGAGCGTGGTTGAGACGATCGCTTTACAATCAGCAACAATTAGCGATCGCTTGGACTAAACCTGAAAAACAACCACCAGAGGAAATTTGGCTGACGTTGGTTGGAATTGCCAAATATCTCAGCCGTACCAATCAACCAGTCACCCGCTTACAACTTTTAGAAAAACTCTTAATTGGCGATCGCACTTTGCATTTAGGGTTCAAAGCCTTGAAGCATGTAGGTTTTACAGCCACGAGAGTAGACCGTTATTTACAAATTAGCCAGCATTCAACCACCGCCACAACCCTTGCAGAAACGGCTGTCGAACAATTTTTAGCCGCCATCCGCGAAGAACAATTTCAGCTCGAGTATTTTGCCGAAGTACCCATATCAACAATTCAAGCGATTGCTACACAAGTTATGAGTTATGAATTAGGAGTTAGGAGTTAAAAGGCGCGGAATTAGCAGTTAGTAATTAGGAGGCGCCCAGCCGCCCAGTGATGAGTTATGAGTTATGAGCCGCCCAGTTAAACATTCAACACTTTCAACTTCAAACTTTAAACTTCTTTCTTTGAAACTTTCAACCCCCAACTAAGCTAAAACACATCTAATGCAGCATATCTAAACTTGATCAAACTCTTGTGGGGTTGGGTCACAACGATTGAAAAATCTACGCTTTCGACCTAAGATGCCCTATGGAAAATCTTGATTTTGTATACCAGTTGACAATTAGGGCATCTGACGTCAACAACGTTGGTTCTAAACCGGTTAACTTGTAATGAGGCACCGCAGTTTTTCCGGTTTTAATCAAGCGATCGCCAGTGCGTTGCGCGCCTTTAAGCGTTGAAGCAACTGGCTTTGGGCCGATTTGCCCGCCCTAATGGCTGCAACTTAAATGTGGAACAGCTTACCAACTCAAAACTCAAAACTCTTAATTTTTAACTCCGCGCCTGGGCGCCTCCTAACTTTTAACCCCCCTTGACGTTCGCATTTGTTAAAACCACGATTTTGCCAATCTTGTATATTCACCTCAGTAAGCCTTGTAACATTTGAACAGTGGGGCTGAGTGAATTGACTTAACCCCGCCCAAAATACACTGCGCGTTATATCCGCTCCCGTTTTCAGCCAAGATTCACGATTCCCAGGTACGCCTTGCTCTTCAACAATATCTGGCTCTACCCAAATACCGTGAGCGCCCAAAAGAATTTGCGCCATCCATTTTGCTCTTGGCAAATGTGTTGGTGAAGTAATTAACGTGACTTTATGCACTCCCCAACGACGCAAAATTGGAATATTATAGTAAAAATTTCCAAAAGTAGATTTCGCGCACTTTTCTAACCAAACATTTTCCATCGCCGCTGCTTGCCGCTGAAAAATTAACCAAATACATGGGTCTGGGGAACCCTGAGAAATTAAAATTGGTATTTGCGGATATTCTTTTACTTTTTCGGCAACATGCATTTCCCGACGAATGCTGCCACCAAGTACAAAAAAGGCATCTACTGGCTTGGAAGATGCCGAAACTAAGGTTATAGTGGTAAAAACTAGCCAGCTGCCAAGGACAAGGCATAAACAAAAAGCAACTCTTTGTAACAATTGCCACATCCGCCGAGAGAGCAACCAATTGGAAGAAGGTGTTTTGTTTGTCACTTTACGTTTCATTACATACCGAAGAAAAGCTGAGTTGGTGAATGTGCGATCGAGCTAAAATTGAATTAGCTAAGTGCTATCTTATAAAAGTAATGTAGGGCGCTTTGAATGCTACTGAATTAAATGACACCTTCTAAGTGTTACGCGAACAGTGAAAGCTTACGGAAAAGGGTGAATAAGGTAAGGATAATGATAGTAAACTTACCCAGTATATTAAACATAATTTTAAGGAAAAAGTATGAGTGAAAGATAGCTGAAATAAGTATAAAAACTTATAAAACCCAGCAAAACCTCATTGCTAAACTGTGAACAAGACTAATTATTCCCGCTGATATACATGAACCAATCTGCGAAACGTTACTCGCCGCTTCAAGTAGCCTTTATTGGTGGGGCGATCGCTACCACAGCTACTTTGTCAGTGTTTGGTCCAGCTTGGTGTCGCTCAGTCCGTGCCGCCCTGCAAGATAGCCCAAAAGCAATCGTTGACCAAGTATGGCAACTGGTGAATCGTGAATATGTAGACTCCTCATTTAATAAAGTAGATTGGCAATCAACTAGGCAAAGCCTGTTGAGCAAAAACTATACGAATCGTGAAGAAGCTTACGTTGCCGTCCGTGAAGCTTTACAAAAGTTGGGCGATCCTTACACTCGGTTCATGGACCCCAAACAGTATGAATCCCTGACCAGCCAAACATCTGGGGAAGTCTCTGGGATTGGCATTCGGATGGAACTAAACGAAAAAACCAAGCGGCTTACCGTTGTCGAAGCTTTGGAAAATTCACCGGCAATTAGAGCTGGTGTCAAAGCTGGCGATCAGATTTTGGCAATTGACGGCAAACCCACCCATGACATGAAAGTGGAAGATGCCTCCAAGCTGATTCGCGGTAAGGCTGGTACTCCGATCACTTTGCGCTTGGAACGCGGAGGGCAGAGTACTGCTTTAGACTTGAAGCTGATACGGGCGAATATTGAAGTGCCAACGGTGAGATACACCCTCAAGCAAGAAGGCAATCGGCGGATTGGCTATATTCGCTTGCGGGAGTTTAGCGCCCACGCCGGAGATCAAATGCGACGGGCTATCCGCGATTTGAACGGCAAGCAAGTTGATGCTTATGTGTTAGATTTACGTGACAATCCTGGTGGTTTATTGCAGGCGAGCATTGAAATAGCTCGGATGTGGATAGATAACGGTGGAATTGTCAAGACAGTAGACCGTGTGGGAGGAAGCGAGGACACGAAAGCGAATCGCACTGCTTTGACAAAACGACCTTTGGCGGTGCTGGTGAATAGTAATTCAGCTAGTGCTAGCGAAATCCTCACAGGGGCGCTAAAGGATAATAAGCGAGCGGTAGTCATTGGCAGCCAAACCTTTGGTAAAGCCTTAGTACAATCGGTTCACGAACTCGCAGATGGTTCTGGTGTCGCAATTACCATTGCCCATTACTACACCCCCGCAGGAACGGATATTAATCATAAAGGGATTACACCCGATGTCAAGTTAGACTTGACAGACGCTCAACTGCGTCAACTACAGTCTAATCCTGATTTGGTGGGAACTCAAAATGACCCGCAATATGCCCGCGCACTTGCTGCTTTATCCAAGAGTAACTTTGCTCAACCCCCGGTAAATCAACAATCTACCCAGAAACCGATGAGCAATCGCGCGGTTGATTTGCAGTTTTAGTTAGTAGGCGCGTGGTTAGTGGTTGGTAGGCGCGTGGTTAGTGGTTGGTGGTTGTTTTTTTTTGCCCAATGCTCAATGACTAATAACTAATGACCAATGACTAATGACTAATGACTAATGACTAATCTTTTCTGAAACTATAGATTTTTGATTTTGGATTGGGAATACTAGTTAGTAATGCCTCCTCCAAAATCTCAAATCTATGAATTATGAGCCAGTTGATACAACCACCGCTAACACCTTTTTACCAAAGGTATCGGTGGTTGTACCTATTTATAACGGTGAAGCGGATTTACCAGAGTTAATCTGTTGTCTGTTGGCTCAAACTTACCCTAAAGACAGGGTGGAGTATTTGCTGGTAGACAATAATAGTAGCGATCGCACTCTCACTTTGCTGCAATCAACTGCCGAAAATTGCGCGCTCGCAATTCGCCCAAAGAGCGAAAATCAAATTCAAAGCTCCTACGCTGCACGCAATACGGGCATTCGCGCCGCAACTAGCGAAATTTTGGCTTTTACCGATGCTGATTGCCGTCCGCAACCACAATGGCTAGAAGCATTAATTCAACCTTTTGTCAACCAAGATGTGATAATGGTTGCTGGTGAAATTGCAGCATTACCGGGCAACACTTTATTAGAAGCATACGCAGACCGGAAAGAAACTCTATCACAAAAGCACACCCTCGCCCATAAGTTTTGTCCTTACGGTCAAACTGCGAATTTGGCGATTCGCCGCATTGCTTTTGAAAAAGCGGGTTTATTTCGTCCTTATCTTACCACTGGTGGCGATGCAGACATGTGCTGGCGGATTTTGCAGAAAAATATCGGGCGTTTGGAATTTGTTCCGGAGGCTCTAGTTCAGCATCGCCACCGCGCTACACTTAAGGAATTGGAGAGTCAATGGCGGCGTTATGGGCGCTCAAATCGCTATTTGCATGAATTGCATGGTGTGGAGTTGATGCGAGAAATTACACTTAAAGAATGCTGCTATAGCTTGGGACGTTGGTTTTTAAAGGAAGTCCCAAGGGATAGTGTAAAGGTTTTGGCTGGTAAAGCTAGTTTTGTAGATTTATTAAATACTCCTATAGGTTTATTCACAGCTAAGGCGCGTGCTGCTGGGCAACAAGATGCTAAGTTACCGGAGAAAGCCAAGATAATTGATTGGCTTTGAAGATTTTGGATGAAAGCATCCCCATTGTTTCTCAGTAGACATTTATACCAAGGTGGTTATTATAGCGGTTCTCATTTGACTGGAATACCTTCCATTGTGCGGTGGGCCATATTGCCCGCCCAGGACAGGCGAGACGCCTGTCCCACAAAAAAATATTGAGTGTATTGGGCTCAACCCTTGAGGCACTATATTTCTTGTGGCGGCTGGTGCTATGTTAATTCTTTTAACAGCTACCGATACAAAAGGAGGGTGTTGATGGCGCAAGTTGTAATTGTAGGGGCAGGTCCAACTGGTATCACATTAGCCTTACTTCTGGTAAAACGTGGTATTACAGTAACCTTAGTTGAAGCAGCAGCAGATTTCCATCGAATCTTTCGCGGTGAAGGTTTGATGCCTAGTGGGTTAGATGCTCTTGCTCAAATGGGTTTATCCGCGATATTGGAACAAGTTCCACATCTGAGGTTCGACGCTTGGGAAGTAATTCTTGGTAAAAAACCTCTTTTTCGGGTTGAAGAACCAATGGAAACTAATACATATCCTTGTACGCTAATTTCCCAGCCACCTTTACTTGAAGCGCTGATTGCAGAAGCTCAAACTTATGCAGAATTCGAGTTTATAAAGGGATTTTCCGCTAAAGATTTACTGTGGATTGATAATCGCATTGTGGGTGTAAAACTGGGCGATGGACGAGAAATTAAGGCTGATGTTGTAGTTGGGGCAGACGGTCGCAATTCGATTATACGTCAGCGTGCGGGTTTACATCTTGACCGAGAACCGAATGACATAAATATTCTTTGGTTCAAACTTGCAGCCAGTCCCCAATTTGAGTCAGAGAATGTATTTTATGCAGTTTCCAATGGAGACAAAAGCTTTGGCGTTTTTCACGGAGCAGAAGAAGGTAAACTCCATCTTTCATGGATATTATTTACAAACGAGGAAATTGATACTCCTCCGGAGTCACTGCGCGAACGCAAACCCGCACAATGGGCATCCGTTTTTGCGTCGATTGCTCCATCTTGGATGGCAGAGCATTTTCTAAAAAGTGCAGATACCATCGAACGACCGATTAAGCTATCAGTTGTAGTCGGCCGTTGTCAGAAGTGGTATGCACCAGGGTTAATACTTTTGGGAGATGCAGCACACCCAATGTCACCTATTCGCGCACAAGGAATTAATGTGGCACTGCGCGACGTAATTATCGCGGCAAATCATCTTGTACCAATTTTGCGCTCAGTTGGCTCAAATGCAGCAATTGACGAAGCACTAGCACGCATTCAAGCTGAACGCGAACCAGAAATTATCCGCGCACAGCAACTTCAAGCTGAAGAAGCTACTCAAGCGGAAATACTACGAAAGTATGCATTTATACGTCCATTCATGTTTCAAGTTGCACGTTTATTCCGCAATAAAATTCGGCACTCTTGGATTGAGCGTCAGCACGATATGCGCGTTGGTGTAACGCAGGTACAGTTGAACGTTTAAATAATGACTAAACGCGATCGCTAATTGTGGGTTGATTATCGTCTTTTTCTTGGACAAGGGTGTAAATATTTACCAAAGCGGCTGAGATAAAAAGTAGAAATGCCAGCCAAAATCCCAAACCGTAGCTTGCTAAGAGTATACCTTGTCCCTGTTTGGCAATTTCGCCGTCAATTTGAGATTTAAGCATTAACAGCAAAATGAAACCAGCGGTTCCTGCGCCTGCAGGTGCGATCGCGCTTTTTTTCGCTTTCAGAAAACTAGTTCCGAAGCCAACTACACCGGAAAGCAAAGCCATAGTCGCAAACAAATTTGGCGGAATTTGCTGTTGTTTGGGACTGTTTCCCCCAAAGCTGGGTGACTTCACGCTTGTACCTTGAGCTAATTCAACCCCTGTAAAACTCCTAATCGGTTGTTCTTGGCATGAAATCGTGACAAAAGGCATAAAAAAGCAAATTAGGGTTAATCCGAAGAGTGCGGGTGAAATCTTTTTGGTTGAATTTTTCATGATTGTTCCTTAAGTGTTGAAAAGAGGGCACGAGGGCAGAGGGCAGCTTTGCTGGGGGCAGAGGGCAGTCGCTTCGGAATTTCGTACACCACCAAAGTATGTAAATAACCTCTTCCCTTTCTCTTTTCTCTTTCCCCTTTCCCCTATTTACATCAGCAACTGAGTCTAGCATTCACAAATTTTGTCAAGTTATTTGTCAAGTTATTTTTCAGGTTATTTTTCAGGCGATCGCTGCTAGAACTCAGCAAAAGAATTAAACAGCACGGAGAAAGAATGGTTTGAGAAAATAAATGTATCAAACTTTATGCAGCTACAGCTTTAACTCTCAGTTTGAATTATTTTGATAATTCTGACAATGTTTGGGATTTTAAACTCACGATTGGTGGTGATGTTCCGCGTCCGGTAATAATTGAACAGCTAAAAGATAATCTAGGGTGGGTTAACCTAGTGTAACGCACCAGTTGATGGTGCGTTACGGCGCATGGAGATAAATGATTGGTAAAATTCACAAATCAAATGCGCTATCACGCACCCTACAGTTGATTGATAAACTTTTAGACCTTGCAGATCCCCCCAACCTCCCGGACGGGGGGCTTTGCGTGAGTTTTATAATTCTGTACAATCTAAGGAAGGCTTTGAATCTTTTAGTCTTGTAGTGATAGCAGCATAGTTAGTTTTATAAGTAGAAAGCTTATCTTTAGCATGTTGAGAGGCAAAGGTACTCTCTGGAATAGCTTCTAATAAATTGATTGCCTGCTGCCATTTAACTTGTGCTTGCTGCCAGACTGTTTGGGGATGAGGCGGATTTTGAACTATAACAGCAGCTTCCATTGCCAATTTTTGGGACTCTTCTAAGTTTGATGCTGCTTTTTTTTTCAGTCATGAGTCTTTGACTGATAGCGGTATAGTTAACACGATAGCTAGCTAGTTGCTTTTTTGCCTGGATAGAAACTGATGTTTCCTCAGGAATACGTTTATCTTGGACATTAGTTAGCCGTTCGATTTCCTGCTTGATTTGACTAACATCGCCAATAGCAAGCATCAAACTATCACCAATATTTGGCAGTTGATTAAGAAGCTGTACGCTCGTCAGCCATAACTATACCTTTGGGATGTCCCTAACGTTTATGCAAAATAATTAAAATGGCTAAGAAGCCATGCTTTAGCTTTAGTAATAGGGAAAACACGCCGATTAAACCTTAGCATCCTGGTTGATTGACAACTATCAGGAGCTACAATTAGGAAATTTGCTAAAGTCCTGCCAAAATAACATTTATAAGAGAAAAAATCCCGAAAAAATGGTAGGAATATACAAAAGTAGCCACTAACTAACGCATGAACGAAATTGATTTAGCTTTTACCCCAGCACTAGAATTGGCGGAATTAATCCGTCGCCGGGAAGTTTCGCCACTAGAATTGGTGGAAATATATTTAAAACGCATTCAACATTTGAATCCCCAACTGGGAAGTTATTTTACGGTAACGGCAGAACAAGCGATCGCTGATGCCAAAACCAAAACAGAAATTTTAACAACTACTTCGGAATTACCACCGTTTTTTGGGGTGCCAATTTCTATTAAAGACCTCAATCCGGTGGCGGGTGTTCCTTGTACCTTCGGTAGTCCAGCGCTGTTAAACAATATTGCCGATTATGATTGCGGTGTCGTGACGGGGATTAAACAAGCTGGGTTTATTATTCTGGGTAAAACAGCTACTTCAGAAATTGGTTCGTTTCCTTACGTAGAGCCTACGGGTTTTCCCCCAGCTAGAAATCCCTGGAATTTAGAATACACTGCTGGGGGTTCTAGTGGTGGGGCGGCGGCGGCAGTAGCAGCAGGATTGTGCGCGATCGCTCAAGGTTCTGATGGTGGCGGTTCGATTCGCGGTCCTGCGGCTTGTTGTGGTTTGGTGGGTATCAAGCCGAATCGCGGACGGGTAACTCATGCACCAGCAGGCGATCGCCTCAGCGGAATTGCGATGAATGGTCCTTTGGGGCGTACTGTCGCCGATGCAGCGGCGCTTTTAGATGTGATGTCCGGTTATGTCACCGGCGACCCTTACTGGTTGCCGGATCCCGAACCATCATTTCTCGCTTGCACTCAGCAAAAACCCGAAAGTTTGCGAATAGCTTTTAGCACCAGTATCCCTCCTTTAGGAAAAGCTGATGCAAACTGTCAGCAAGGCGTTTTGCAAACAGTTGAGTTATTAGAACAACTCGGTCACAAAGTTGAAGAGAAATGTCCGGATTATAGTGGTTTAGTTGAACCGTTTCAAGTGGTGTGGCAAAGTAGCGTAGAAGCTTCGGGACTTCCTGCAGAAGTGTTGCAGCCAATGAATCGCTGGCTGTTGGCTAGGACGGGTTCTGCCGGTCAGTACCTCCAAGCGGTTTTGCAAATGCAGGTGGTAGCGCGGCAAATCGTAGCCTTTTTTGAGAATGTGGATGTATTGGTATTGCCAGTTTATCTGCATTCAGCCATGCGCGTTGGCGAATGGGCTAACTTGAGTCCAGAAGAGACATTCCAAAAGATTATTAACTGGATTGCCCCTTGTCCGCCAGCTAATGCTAGCGGACAACCAGCGATCGCACTTCCTGTAGGATTTGATAATAATGGTGTGCCGATTGGGGTTCAGCTAATTGGACGCCCAGCCGCTGAAGCCACTATTATCAGCCTCGCAGCACAATTAGAAGCCGCAAAACCTTGGATTGAAAATCGTCCAGCTTTCGCAATTGCTAATTAGAAATGCGTTTATGGTTAATGTTTAATGGTTCATGGTTAATAGTTAATGGTTCATGGTTCATGGTTAATAGTTAATGGTTCGCCAGCGCGGCCAAGAGGGGGTTTCCCCCATTCACGACTGGCGAACCCCGAAGGGGTTCATGGTTCATGAATTTTGGCTATTAACAATTAACAATCAACAATTAACCATGAACACCCACACCAGATAATATGGCTACTCACCCAAACATGATACTAAAAAGTTCATAATCCTCCCCCCAAGTCGTCCCCCAAGTCTCTCTTCCCTTGTCTACCACACCCGTCGCCCACACCCGTCCCCCAAGTCGTCCCCCAAGTCTCTCTTCCCTTGTCTCTCTAAACTATGCAAGCAACTGTTGAACAACTCTCGCAAATTATGGTGTTTGCAGGTTTAGAAGCCTCAGATAAAATAAGCCTGCAACCTTATACCCAGGTGCAACGCCGCAGCAAAGGAGAGATTATCTTGCATGAGGGCGATCGCTTACCAGCAAAGTTATATGCTGTTGTCAGTGGTTCAATTCAAGTTTCCAGAATAGCAACTACAGGCAAAGAAACAATTATTCGCACTCTTGCTGCTGGGGAAATATTTGCTGCACCTGCATTATTAGGAAATGGTATTTCTCCGGCAACAGTAACTGCTGAATCTGATTGTGAGATTCTTTTATTAGAACGAGATGCTTTGCTTAAAGCTATTCAGAAAAATCCTGATATAGCGCTAAAGATGCTGATGGTTTTTAACTCTCGAATTCAGCAATTGCATGAAATAGTACATGGGTTAGTTTCCGAACGTGCTATTGTGCGTCTTGCCAGAATTATTCAATATTTTGCCACAGAATATGGAGCCCAATCAAGTCCCCAAGGAGAGACATTAAAAGTTAAGTTGTCTTACTATCACATGGCTAGAAGTATTGGCATTACTTACGAAGAATGCGTGCGTTTAATTAAAAGTCTCAAAACTGTAATTGCCTACAGTCGCGGTGGTAAGATGACGATACTTGATGTTCAGAAATTGTCAGCGATCGCTTGTGGAGATCAAGTGTAATTTTGGCTTTGTAATTTTTCTATAAAGAGCCGAAAAGTTGCAATTTTTATGATTCGCGAGCATCGACAATTATAATTAGACAAAGAATAGCGATCGCTTTCTGCCATTGTTGTCTAACTCGTGCGTCTTTAATGCCATCAAACATTGCCAATAAGCGAGGAGTTGAGCTTTCTAAAGCCTGACGGGGTACGGGACGGTGTAACTCAACCAGGTGAGTCAAACTTTCTTGATTGTTAAGAAAGCCGATAACCCATTTTGTAGTGTGAAGAGGGCTATCAGGTACGCGCTTTACTCCCAATTCATTTTTTAGCCAGTTATAAAAGGGAGGTAATTTTTCAGCCAGCACATTTCCAGCAGTCGGCAAAGTTTCCTTCAGCAAATTGGTATCTAAACCTTGTAACTCTTGCTGAACTTCCGGTGAATTGAGACAATTATTTAGCGATTTTGAGAGTAAATCATCTAACTGATTTTGAGATAAATCTAGGTGTTGGGTAAAAAGTTCTAATGTTGATTTCATGATTAATTTCCTTAAAAACAGTAAGTAAGTTCATAGTTCATAGTTCATAGTTTATAGTTCATCGCAATCAATCATTAACCATGAACCATTAACCATTAACAAAATATCTTTAGTTGAATTATGCCTATTTACTATCTGGTGATTTTTCAGAAAGTGTCAGCATAAAAGCTAAATTTTATTCAGCTTTTAAAGCATGGGGAGCATTCCCAGGCATAAAGACAAAAACACCAGGTTTTAGTGCAATATCTTCACCCGACAAAGTTAGTATACCTTGCCCTTCAATGACGTTGATAGTGGCATTGCGAGGAGAGGAATGTTCGGAAATTTCAACGCTAGCCGCAAGGCACAAGAGTGCATATTGACAAACAGCATCTTTCAGCAATACTTTGCTTGAAACCCCGGCATTAGGATATTCAATTTCCTCTCGCAGTTGGGTACTAAAAGATAGTTTATTTGTGTTTGTAGACCTTGGGGAATTGATAGTAGAATTTGTCATTTATGGGCTTCTCTGAATTCATCTATCCCCAATTTGCCAGAAATCTATTATGCCGTCTTTGAGGTAGCTCAAAGAAGAAATCTAATTTAAGTTTTACTCACCGGAATGCATCAAGCCCTGAACGCGCATTTCCAGTAGAGACGCACTTTAGCGTCTCTACATGCGTTAAAACAGGTTACAATTTTTACCCCATCAGCTTTTAGCGGTTACGAGCGCTTTTAGCCTATAAGTAAGCCCGGTTTTTCTAAAGAACCGGGCTTATCATTGCTCACGAATGATGCGCGGATTGCTATATTTAGGTTGTCAACCTGACGGGGTGACATAACCTCTTTAAGAGAGTTGGAGGTTGTAATTTTTGCCATAATCGCTGTCGTAACAACGAGTGTTATTTTGCAAAGGAAGTGTCATATGGATTGTATCCATAATTTTCAAACCAGATATTGACCTTCTGAGCATTTGCCGGGATATCAATTTCTAGAGGTGAGAGGAAATCGTTTTGTCCTTGTCTTAGTGCTTTATATTGAACTGCACCATTATCTTCAAATTGAAGACCAGCTTGGATTTCCCAACTTGGTAAACCTCTATATTTTGACCGGCGGCAAGTTAAGCGGCTTTCGTCATAAATGATTTTTAATTTACCGCCTGGAGTTAATTGACCTGTGACATTTTCTTACCAATCTTTAGTAAAATTAACCTCCGCAGAACTAATTGCGTAACTAGGGCTAACAAACACAAAAGACAAGCTGAATACAACCAAGAAAAGCGCAACAGCTTTTTTGAGTAATTAAAAAATTTTCATGATTTAATCCTCTGTTCTGTAATTTGGTGTACTTGCCTGATGAACGTTTTTTTACATCAATCAAGTAGGCTGGCAGACACCAAGAATATATTCTTAGCATCATAGGGAAAATGCAAGGA
Source organism: Heteroscytonema crispum UTEX LB 1556 (assembly GCA_044006015.1). Lineage (GTDB taxonomy): Bacteria > Cyanobacteriota > Cyanobacteriia > Cyanobacteriales > Nostocaceae > Heteroscytonema > Heteroscytonema crispum. The sequence goes on along the minus strand of JBIPDF010000008.1, from coordinate 268,564 downwards.
CAGATAAGACAGTTAAGCAGACAGTTAAGCAATTAATTAAAAAATAGGAGACAGTTAAGACGTAACTCACTCAATAGACGCACCATTCTCATGGTTGGTAGTTGGTAGGGTGGGCATCGCCCACCAACACAAATATGAGCGTTTCAAGCAACGGTGGGCAATGAATGCTACTTTGCGCTGTGCGTGAGCGCCCCACCCTACAAAAAATGCTGTAAGATTTTGGATAAGAGTTGAAATGCTGAATTTCCACTTGGTATTAAATTGCCTTTGACGGGATTGGTGGTAGTGGAACGCGAATATTACGTCCTCCAACAGTTTCAAGGTAATCTTTTGTGAGATTCCAGTCAGCGTAGGCTATTGGAAACACATCGGGGTGGGTGAGTTCCAGCATTTCTGAATACCATTGTGCATAAGCTTCGTCAGAACCTTTCCCAGCTTCTGCTATTTCGGGAAATCTTTCGATAAACATATCTGCTAGCTGGCTGGGGGTAAGGTTTGCTGCGTCTTTCCAGTCGAAATAATTTTCGTTAGCACCGCTAGTATATTTAGCTTTTAGTAGTGTTCCTGGGAATGCGATCGCACCATGTCCGGGCACAATATTTGCAATTGGCACAATCGAACATCGCCAGTATATTCCTGATGGAGACATGCCAGGGGCAATTCTCAGCCTTTGAAATCCTTTAGCGTGTAGTTCCGAAACCATCAGAAGAACTTTTCTAGGAATACTATAGTCCATAAAGTATCCATTTTGATAAGTATTAAATGTTCAAAAATAATAGTAGCTTTCAAGTTAGTGTCAAGATTTAATTATCGCTAGAAAATTGTCACGCTTTTATGCATATTAACCACCAGTTTCTTTATTGCTAATAGCTAAAAGCTAATTGCAGCAAGATTATTAGCCATTAACTATTAGCTATTAGCCATTAGCTATATCTTTTTCTTAATCTATTCGTTGCAATTGCGCCACCCTTGGATCGATGATTTTTTGACCGAGGCTGCTAAATTTAACCGCTACAGACATTTTGTTGCCGGTTCCAAAAACATGCGTAATTTCACCTAGACCAAAGGTTTTGTGTAAAACGCGATCGCCTACTTGCCAATTTTCTGTAATGTTGGAAATGTTTTGTTTTCCACGAGGCGCGACGCTACCTTTGGTATAAGTTTGACGGCGGCTGTGCTGTGTAGCCAATAATTCTTCGGGTACTTCGTCGAGAAATTGCGATCGCATGGCAGGTTCGCGAGAACCATACAGGCGACGTTCGCGGGCATGTGATAAATATAACCGTTCTTTGGCGCGGGTAATACCGACGTAACACAAGCGGCGTTCTTCTTCTAATGATGCTGGATCTTGCATGGAACGATAGTTTGGCAATAGTCCCTGTTCCAAACCCACTAAAAACACTACGGGAAATTCTAGTCCTTTGGAAGCGTGTAAAGTCATCAATGAAACCGCCGTTTGTCCTTCTTTCAAGTTATCTAAATCGGAACTGAGGGCGGTACTTTGAAGGAATGATTGCAATGTCACATCTTCGTTTTCTTCTTGAAATTGCAGTGCGGCGTTGTAAAGTTCCTGAACGTTTTGGATTCTGTCTGTGGCTTCATCTGTAGCCTGGTTTTGCAAGTCTTTTACATAACCAGAATCTTCTAACAAACCCTGTAAAATTTCGGTGACTGGAAGCGTTTCTTTTTGTTCTTGCCAAGTGCGAATCATTTGGGCAAAGCCGTTCACCGATTTGGCGGAACGTCCTGCCATTGTATTAACTGATGTCTCATCGCTCAGTATTTCCCACAGGGTGACACCTAATTCTTGGGCGGCGTTAACCAAAGCGTCGATGGTGGCTTTACCGATACCGCGCCGGGGAGTGTTGATGACTCGCAATAAACTTACTGTATCAGCGGGGTTAGCGATCGCTCTTAAATAAGCTAGTACATCTTTAATTTCTTTGCGGTCATAAAACTTCATACCTCCCACAACCGTGTAAGGAATTTGATTCCTCACCAATAATTCTTCAAAAGGGCGAGATTGAGCGTTGGTACGATAAAGTATGGCAAAACTACCCCAGTTTAAATCTGGATTTTCCCTTTCTAAAACGCGAACTTGATTGATAATAAAATCGGCTTCTGCGAGTTCATCATCAGCTTTATGACAATAAATTAATTCTCCAGCACCGCGCGTCGGTTTGAGAATTTTATCAATTCGTTGGGTGTTGTTTTCAATCAGTTCGTTAGCGGCTTGCAAAATATTTTCGCAAGAACGATAATTTTCTTCTAACTTCACCATTGTGCGGGTATCTTCATCTGGCAAACCGTCGCCAAAGTCGTCTTGAAAGTCTAACAAAATGGTGAAATCAGCCATTCTAAAAGAATATATTGATTGGTCGGCATCACCTACAACAAAAACCGATCGCTGTTGCCAATCCCAATTACTCTTTTTAGTTTCATTATTCGTCACCAACAACCGAATTAGTTCGTATTGGGTGCGATTTGTGTCTTGATATTCATCTACAAGAATGTGGCGAAATTTGCGATGCCAATAACCCAATACTTGCTCGTTTTGTTGAAAAAGTTTGGTAGGAAGTAGAATCAGGTCATCAAAATCAAGAGCATTATTTTCTGCGAGTTTATCTTGATAGGCACTGTAAACTTGAGCAATTACCCTTCCTTTGTAATTGGGTTGTTCTCGCTCATATTCTTGCGGGGATAAACCTTGATTTTTGGCGTTACCGATGGCGTAACGTACGGAACGAGGTTCAAATTTTTTCTCATCCAAATTGAGTTGTTTGGTGACAATTTCTTTCACCAGACTTTGAGCCTCAGAATCATCAAAAATGGAAAAATTCCGATTCCAACGGCGCCCTTTTTCGTCTTGATATTTTTCGATATCAAAGCGAAGAATCCGAGAAAATAAACTGTGAAAAGTCCCACACCACAAATCTTTAATGTAAGTGCGATAAACTTGTGACTTCAGCTTAGTTTGTTCGTATTCTGGTAACAAATCGTAACGCTGACCGTGTTCTGACATTGCCAATTGTTCGGCAAAAAGCTTTTGAATACGTTCCTTCATTTCCCGTGCGGCTTTGTTGGTGAAAGTCACCGCCAGGATATTTTCTGGGTCTACACGGTGTTCCAAAATTAGATTAGCAATGCGATAAGTTAGCGCCCGTGTTTTACCGGAACCTGCGCCAGCAACGACTAGCAAGGGACCGCAGAAATGTTCGACGGCTTGGCGTTGGGATGGGTTGAGGTGGCTGAGAAAGTCGATTGTTGTGGTCATGAGTGTGAGAAAGCGTAGACTTGTATATCTTTAAATATCATCGGGGTTAATGCCGAGTTCTCGAAGTTTTGGGGCGACTAGACGTTGGGCAGTTGATAATAGTCACGTAAGAGGGTCGTAGTTTAACATAATTTTCTCTCCCATTCCTACAAATCTATGCTACCTGGATTGCTGAGAAATTGAAGCATAGTTGCTGTGAGAGTTTACAATGTTCTATATCGCAATTCTATTTGATTTGTGAGAGAGACATTTTTAATTAACCGCAGAGGCACAGAGTACGCAGAGAAAGAGAAAGCAGAGAATCTTATAACTGATTTGAGATTGCTATATATTACTTTTGCTTCCTTCTCTGTTTTTTCTCTTTTCTTTGCGTACTCTGTGCCTCTGCGGTTAATTTTTCTTAAAATATGAGGCTTTTTTTAGGTTTCGCTATCGCTCATCTTAACCTACAATTATTCTTAACTGATTACTCAATCCAAAATCCTTTCATCCAAAATCAAATCACAGTCCGTTACCAATTAAAATAAATGGTGCCCAATAATAAGGATGATTTAGACGATTTGCGACTTTTGGCGGTAAGCTTGCGCGTGTTGATTTGATAATTCCGCGATTTTGGGCTTGTACCCCGGAATAGTCGCTGGTAATCATTGTTAATTGCGCTTGACGTAAAGCTTCAGCTTTGGTAATTTTACCTTGTTCTAAGAAGGCGTAAAAGCCATTCATCAAAGCTTGCGTACCGCCATCACTGACAGCCCATAAAGAAGCGATCGCGGCTTTTGCTCCTGTTCTTTGCATTTGAAAACCAAAACCTAAAATTTCTTCGCCTTTACCCAATTCATCACCGACTGCTGTTTCACAAGCACTTAATACCATTAGGTCTACATTGGGTAAAGATAAATCTTCGATTTCACGCAAAGTAATTAAACCACTATCGCCTAACAATATAAATGAATCATCCGGTTTGCCATTAACAAACATGGCATGGGTTGCCATATGTACAATCGTATAATCATTTAAATAAGGAATCGTTGTTTGGCGAGTAAATTCGCTATCTAAAAGTGTCTTAGTCCCTGGTATTATTGTAGCAAGATTTTCCACTTCTGCCCCGGCAAATTGCAAGGCTTTAAATGGTAATGGTGTAGACTCTAATTGCACAATATGGCGTTCTGTAGTCGCCCCAGCCAAGACTTTTATTTTGGGCAAAGGTTGGGTATTGAGTTCTTTTAAAGTAAAAGCCGTAATATAGTTAACGCGGAAGCGCTGCACTAACCATTGTTTGCCATCATATAAAGCTGCTAGGGGAATGTAACGCAATTGTCCATCAGGTGCATAAATAATAGTTTTGGCACCAGCGGCGGCGAGGTCTTTTTCTATGGGTTTAATTAACCATTCATACAATTGATTTCCAGGAATTGTAGCATCTTTCTCCGGGTCTTTTAGGGCATCTAAAAAATTCAGAATTGCCCGATTTAAATCTGTTCTTTTGACAGCAACACTGCGATGAATTGGTGGCGAATAAGGTGTTGTTAATACCAGTTCTAGGCGATTATCTAAAATCAAAGGATATAAAAGTACAGCGTTTTGATTTAACCGCTTTAAATTATCTTGCAAGCTGTTGAGTTCCTCAAGTTGCACAGTCTGTCTGCGTGCGGTGCGGCTGAATTGTTCGAGTGCAGAAATAACTTCTGGACTATCGATAAATTTATTAAATTCTTTCAAAACAATTTGTTGCTGTTCTCGTAAATTTGCAATCTTCTGCGTCTGGGCGGCTGTTCGTTGTTCGCCGGAAATTTTTTCTAATTCTGCCAGTTCTTTACCCAATCTCACTTCTTGATTTAAAATGGTATTATAGCCTAATTTAATTTTCTGTTCTTGGGGCGGAAAACTAACACCTTTGGCAGTTTGTGCCGTACCTCGTACATTTTGTAAATAATCTTCTAATTCTTGAACTTTGAGTAAATCTAAAACCTTTTGTGCTTCCAAAACGCGGTCTTCTTGCAATAGTAAATCAGCTAAATTACGATAAGTATCAACAATAGTTGTAGTGTAAGATTGCTGTTGTTCTTTGGAAAGCGATCGCAAATCTTTGCGAATGGCTTCCGTAGTATTAACAGCTTGCTTGTAAAAAATAATTGCCAACTGTGGTTTATTTTGCTGTACCAGCACATCGGCAATATTGCTGAGAATGATTCTTTCAGTAGAGCGATCGCCTACTCCTCGACTAATAGCTAATGCTTGCTGAAATGCCTCTAAAGCTTGAGCAGACTTGCCTAAACCTTGGTAAACACTGCCGATGCTATCGAGAGTACGCCCAACAACTGCGCGATCGCCTACTTGTTGCAAAATCGTCAACCCTTGCTGAAGTGATTCTAGTGCTTTATCATACTGTCCAATTTTTTGGTATGTAAACCCAATATTATTGAGACTGCTACCAATATTTGCTTGATTGCCAATTTCTCGAAAAACTTTTAAAGCTTGCTGATAAAATTCTAAGGCTTGGGAATGATTTTTCATCTGATTGTAGGCAAAACCAATATTATTTAAGGTTGTACCTTTGCCTGCTTTATCACCAATTTCTTTGCGAATTGCTAAAGCTTGTTGATAAAATTCCAATGCTTTGGAATATTGACCGAGTTCCGTATAAACTAGCCCGATATTATTTAGAATATTCCCCCGATCTGGCAAATTTTTATCAGTTTTCACACTTGCTAAAGCTTGCTGATAAAACTTAAGTGACTGGTAATACCGCCCCATTTCGTAATATATACTAGCAATACTATTCAGAGTATGTCCAATACTTGATTTCTCATTAATCTTTTGCTGTAAAGCCAGACTTTGTTGATAATATTTTAATGCTTGAGAATACTGACTTCTAGACTGATAAATCCCGCCAATATTATTCAAAGCAAGTGCAGCACCTTTGCTATCTTGAAGTTGTTGGCTAATCGCCAAAGCTTGCCGATAAAAATCCAGCGCTTGCTGATATTGACTGAGATGATTAGCAACAGCCCCCAAACTATTTAGCGTATCGCCAATGCTTTCTTTATCGCCTATCTCTCGATAAATAACTAATGCTTTATTAAGTAAATCTTGCGCTTGTGGATATTGAGCAAGTTGGATGTAAATAACGCCAATAGTGTAGAGAGTTTTGGCGATATCCTCTTTTGTACCAGTTTGCCGATAAATTTCTAAAACCTTTTGATAAGTTTCCAGGGCTTTTTGAAACTTACCGTTATTATATTGGTCTACGCCCTCATCATAAAGTCGGTCTGCTTCACTCTTTCGACTTTGAGGCGTTTGTGCTTGAATTGAGTCCTTTGGTGACAGCGAATTTGTTGGTAATGCGTACAGTGGCGAGGTTAACGAAAGTAACAAAATTGTAGCGATCGCATGACAGCGGGTAATATTTGGTAAATGCATAGGTGAAGCTTTAATATCTTTTAGTATTTATTATTCTTTCACCTTTGCAGTTGGCTGATGAGTTATATTGCCAACATTTTCTACTGATATTTAATAAATAGGTAAGTTTAGTAAAATTTACATTTTACACCATTCTTAAGAAGCGCTCTTGCCCGCCCGGAACTATAAGTTCACAGGCTAATAGCTCAAACCCGTTAAAACAAGTTTAAATCTTTACTCAGTCATCTAAAGATGAATGCGTGCTATTAGCCCGGAGGTTTATAACCCCAGGCGATTGTTGACGTTAGTCCAAAATACGAGGTAAAACGCACTCAAATAAGCGAACATCTGCATGAATGAAGGCTAAATATCAACAGATTAAAGAATTATTTATTTAGCATTCTTTATTTCTTAACCTTCACAATTGGGGGATTACTTACTATGCCACCGATTCTAAATAATTGTGGGATTGTGTAAACTTGTCAGCTCAGTAAAAATAGCATAATTAGGGCTATTGCAATCAACCGAACGAACAAGTACATAGGTAAAACCCCAATTTAAATACTTACTTTAAATGCGTTATTTTTTTCTTTTTTTAGGACCATTTATAATCGGGGGATTCGATACAATACCACTGTCAATACTCTGACGAATGATAGGACTAACAGAAATTTCTTCAGTAGAAATCGCAGAAATTTCAACTTTAGATATTAGCTGTTTCGCTTTTGCTTTATGGGCTTTTTGATTTTGGGGTGATGCTTGATTAGTCATTTCATGATACTCCTTTACTAGCCTGATTTCTAGAACAGGTCTCAATTTGACTGAGACAACCATATCTACCAATTTCAATCACAATATTCCGGATGCTGACATCAAGTTTTTTACTCAACCCCTCAATTATGACCCATGCCTTATTTTCTGTTTATTTTTGTGCCCACGCGGCTTCGCCTACAGAGGGAAACCAAAAGCGCAGCGCTGGCTGCCCTTTTTAAAGGAGGTTGTGAAAATCACATGTAGCAAACATTTGCAGAAATGGTATTAGTCCACTTGAGTAGACTTTAGCTAAAAGCCTGGAACTTGGAATTCCGGGCGGGGGGCGATGATGCTAATAGTAAACGTGCAAAATATCTGTTTCCCCCTTCCTCCCTATTACCCTACTGCGGACAATAAAGTGTATATTTATACTTAGTATTTGAAACGCTTTGATTTCCTGTTAATTCCACCTTAACTCGATTGGAATTTCCTTTAAAACTGGTAGATATACAATACCTGAAACGAAATCCGTATCTACCAAAGTGCGCCCTTTATAAGTCACTTTTAACCTATCCAGAACATCGAACATATCATAATCAATGCGGATTTTTCCTTCATTTGAAGTTAACTGAATTTCTCTTTTCCACAAGACCGTACTGAGAACCCTGACGAATTCCTAAATTTTTACTACCAAGGATTTGGTGAACCTGCGCTTTTTCAGGAACATTAGCATAGGTGTCTGTTGCCGTGACTGTAGCATAAAAGAAAATCATAACAGCAGCGATCGCCTGAATAAATCGTCCTCTGTGCTGTTCAATTACCGATCTGCTCATTTATCACTTTTGTCCTGTCTATTTACTTAAGCAATTACTCATAAGTAAAAAAACACTTTTTACACCATCATTCTGAAAGTTTACTGTAAATTACTAAAACTTCCTACTGCCAACTACATTGTCGGTGATGCTAAAGGCTGATGTAGAAAGTGTAGTATACACCCTGATAAAAATTTTGTAAAAGGATTTCTCAATAGAAGTTTTCCTAGCCACAACTTGGTCGTAGGTATTTAGCGCTTACAAGTAGACAGAGATTTTATATTGTAATTATAAATAGTTAAGTAACCCGTATAAATAAACCTCACTGTATTAATGGTTCATGGTTCATGGTTCGCCAGCGCGGCCAAGAGGGGGTTTCCCCCATTCACGACTGGCGAACCCCGAAGGGGTTCATGGTTCATGGTCAGTGGCTATTAGTCATTAGTCATTAGTCATTAGTCATTAGCTACTAACTCCTAACTCCTAACTCCTAACTCCTAACTCCTAACTCCTAACTCCTAATTATTAGGAAGTAAAAATTAAGCTGTTGGTGATACTTGTTTGCGTTTCCGCAAGCCCAACATACCAACCACAGCTAAAGCACCCAAGCTGGCTGTGACTGTTGGTTCGGGAACTGCAGTAGCTTGTATCGCAACACCATCACCAGTTTTCGGAAAAACGCTGTCAGAACCACGATAACCCGCCTGGATTACAAAAGAACTCACATTTTTCAGGGTTATAAACTTGGTGGTACCGTTATCAGCAAGTCCTGCTGAAGCAACCAATTGCTGAACTGGGTTACCATTGATTTCAAAAATGCCAGTTTTTAAAGTATCTTCCACATCAAACAAATTTAGCGTCACTTCTGAGAATATTTTACCAAAATCAAACTTGAAGCGACCAACTTCTAACTGACCATTTTCAACCGCATTACCATTTTTATCTAAAGCTACAGGACGGAACCAATATTGGTCTTTAGCTGGGTTTGTTCCTGCATCCGTTGTACCAAAATTAATTCCAAAACCCCAGTTATTTCCAGTTTTTCTATCATCAACAAACAATCGGCTTGGTGCGTATGTGTTGCTGTTGCTGCTATTAGAATATGACAAGCTAGTTACTGTATAGCCTAATTCGCTGGATGTATCGATACACCTGCTGGCAATACATGCAAGGTTTGTCTTAATTTCTCCTTCTTTTTGCGGAACTAGATTAATAGCTTGTGCATTTTGCATTCCACCAACTAGACCGAAACCTAGGGTCGATACTGTCAGTAATTTAGCGACAATATTTAACTTTGTCATTGCGCTTTCTCTTTTTTAATTGTGGTTTTTAAGATGTTTTACGGAGAAAAATATTTTTTTGCCCGCTTCATCAATACATAGGATTTTATTTGCACTCCCGGATGTTTGTCATCGAAAACTTCGGAGATTCATGCGATTTTGATTTGAATAACAAACTTGTTATAATTACGGCTTTTGGGATTGATTTTTATACATTTAATACATATTATTCGTGTAAATAAAAAAGGCGTTTTTTGGATATTGTTACGTAAAATTTATGTAGGAAAAATAAAAATTTCATGAAATATTTGATGAAAAATATTGCTGTAATTAAAGTTCTTCAATCACAGGTGTTCAAAAACTAAGCTAAATAGCATATCTTCCGCATATTTGCGAGTATGGGTGTTCTTACCCAACGTGAAGGGAGAGGGGGGCGACCGGTGTGGGGGGAAATTCAGCACTTCTTTACTCAGCACGAGCGCACTGTGTCGGTGGTTTCACCATGACATTTGACTTGATCGGGACTTACGCAAAAAAATTCTCGAGAGTGCAGTAATTCATGAATTACCGCACTGAGATCGGGCTTTTGAGACAATGAAAGCGTAAGCCCTATCGAAAATTTACTCCACGGTTAAGACACTTAAGTTACTGCCTTAGAAGTTCGAGCTTTCAGTACCTCAATCGCTTATGCACGCCATACTATGGGCTGCGGGTATGGCGAATTTTCATTCATTTATCTCGAAAACAGAATATTCTGGTGTATATGTACTGTGTTAATTACGAAAATATACGTATGCACATGCGCTCTCGCCAGGAGATTGTTGAGATTGTTTTCTACCTTTGTGCAATTTGAAGCTGGTAGTTTCCAGAATTGGGCGAAAGATGCCGCGTTATATCAGAATATGCGTCGCTACCTCAAGCAGTCCCAAGCACCTGAGCTTTCTGATTCCGATTGGGCGCTATACTAACACAAGGTTTGGCAAAAACAGCCGACTAGTGTTGTTAGAAAGCATTTGTGTGCTTATTTGCAGGAAGTCTGTTACAAGGCTGCTATTAAACCACCTTTATGATTTTGTCAGTTAGTCATCGCCAATCAAAAATATGAGTTGCAGGTGAAATCTGAAGGAGATATAGAAAAAGGAATTTGGCGATTTTAATTTTATAATTTATCTTCAAAAGGATGCATCCCTGCTGGATTGAAGTTGAGACTTTTGACAGAATATTTACAATTATTTGAATACAACCAACGCATTGCTTTCGGTGGAGAAGAAAAGTTAGAAATTATCGTGACGTTGTCACCATAAGAAGGAATTGTCTGGGAAATTGAGTCAAGGAGAGAAAATTATGATAGAGAAATTTTGAGATTTTAAGTATGTTAACTGTTCATGGTTAATTGTTAATGGTTAATAGCGCTCATTCCATTAACCATGAACTATGAACTATTAACCAAGATCCAAAATCGATTACAGCCAATTTCCCACCAGCACAAAAGGTGCCCAGAAAAATGGACGTTTTTCCTGAGCAAAAACAGCGAGTTGGGCGCGTTGGAGTGCTTCAGCTTTATTCAACCCAACATTTAACTGCTGGTAAAATTCACTCATCAGATTGGCGGTAGACTCATCATCCACAGACCACAAAGTTGCAAGAGTAGTGCGCGCCCCCGCCCGCACAGCGATTCCAGCTAATCCCAAAGCTGCGCGATCGTCTCCTTCGGCTGTTTTGCAAGCACTAAGAACAAGTAATTCGATAGTGCTAGATCGGCTTTGGTCGCTAACTCGCAATAATGTATCAAAATCCTTGACTTTCAACAGTCGATCCCAAGTCAAAATAAAAGTTTTTTCCGGGTCGGAACTAAACTCGCCATGAGTCGCTAAATGAACAACTGAAACAGGAAGTGTTTGCAACTGCTTTCGCAGATTCGTTTCCGTAAAATTTTGATTGAGAAGTTTTTCACTATCGGGAACCTGAGATTGAATGCGCTGCAATTCCCGTGCTACGTTTTGCAGTGAAGAAAATTTTTGACCATCAATAGAACGTTCTTCCGCAACTCCGCCAGTTAAAGCATTTAAGCGGACTTTTTGTAAAGGTTTGGGGTCGAGAAGTTGCAAACCAGGAGCCAAAGCGATCGCATATTTTTCTATGAGATATTTCTGCTGTTGTTTATCATACAAAACTCCCATTGGAATATTCCGCAAAGAACCATCCAATACAAACACTAAAGTTTTAATTCCACTTTTAGCTAAATCGGCTGACACAGGTCGAATTAACCAGTCATATACCTGTTGGGATTGCTGTTTAACTTGAACAGTTCCAGCCACATCTCGCAAGTCTTTCCTCAACTCTGCAACAATATTTTCCACCTTTTGTTGCGGGATTGCTGTCTTGTAATGGCGCAATTCTTGATTAGGTAATTTCAGAATTACCTCAAGTCTATTTGGCAAAATAATCGGATAGAAAACTGCGGCTGTTTGGTCTTTTTTATCAACCAGTAAATCAATTCCCTGCTTAGGATTTATACAAGCTGAACGAAAGAAATTATCCAACTCTGCTAATTGTAGCGATTCAATCACCTCACGAGCTATTTTAAGATTCTCTGAATTGGGTGCAAAATTTCCCTGAGATTGCAACAGCAACTCCACAAACTCTCGATATACCGGTTCCACACTTTGGCGAAAAGAAAACTGAATATCTGGATTAATCGCAACTAAATCGCTACGCAGAGATTGAAGAGTTTTGAATGCTTGAGAATAGTAACTTAATGCCCCTTTAACATCTCCCTGTTGTTTGAATAAACGTCCTAACTGCCATTCCCATTGATAAGCAATATCTGACGCATTAATACTTTGGGCAGTAAATAAAGCCTTCTGGGTCAATTTTTGAGCATCTGAAAACTGCCGAGTTTGTTCATACAACTCACCCATCGTACCAACAGCATAAGACTCCGCCCGCTTATCTTCCAAATCTTGCGCCTCCTTCACAGCCTTCGCCAATATCTCAACAGAGATGGGGAGGATATGGGGACAAGGAGGACGGGTGTGGACGACGGTTGTGGAGGACGGGTGTGGGGACAAGGAAGAATTTCTCCCCCCCTCTCCCCCTCTCCCCCTCTCCCCCCCTCCCCTCCCCAGTTTCATCAAACTTTCGGCAAAGTTAATTTTGGCATCAACAGCCATCCGACTGGGGGACAATTTGCTAATCTCTGGTTGGATTTGTTTGGACAAAGCTAATGCATCAGAAAATTCCTTTGTCTGCGTAAGTAAACTAAGTTGATTTAACTGAGCTTGAATGCGGGTATTTGAGTTAACAGATGCAGCCCGTGCCTGTTTGTAGTAATTTAAAGCTGCTTGAGTGTCTTGCTGGGCGCGGGCTGTGTTACCCAAACTCAATAAAGTTTCACTGACGATTTGATTTAATGACGAAGCTTTTGCCAGTGCTAAAGTTTGCTCTAATACCCTGAGGGATTCCCTTAAATCACCCACAAATCGCAGGACATTACCGAGATTAAGTAGCCCCGTAGCTACCAAAGCTGAGTCTGGTTGATTTTTGAGGGTTTGCTCCACCTCAATTAACATCTTATTAGCTTGACGATAAAGCCCTAAAGTCTGCAAAGCTTGAGCAGAATTAATGCGGTTGCGGGTTAATGCAGCACGTTCCCCTAATTGCTGATAAATATCAGCCGCTTTTTGCCAAGTAGTTAGCGCCTCTTGGGCCTGTCCCCGCATGAATTGCAACCGCCCTTGCACATCTAGGGCTTTTGCTTGAATTGCAGAACATTCTCGCGAGTTATCCAAATTTGGTAAAATATTAAGACATTGAGCGTTAAGCGAAGCGATCGCATTGCGAATCGCTTTTTGGGCTTGGGTCCACAAACCAAGTTGCTGATCAGCTAAAGAAAGATTGCTTAACGTCATGGCTTCCCTTAATCCATCCCCAGCCTCTTTAAAATCAGCAGCAGCCTGTCGCAGAACTTTTACCGCCTCAGTATACTTTGATGCATCGTATAAGCTTTTACCTTGTTGCACTAATTTTTCTGCCTGAGATGCGCTTTCGTTCGTACCCAATACGGTCTTGACATGTTTTTTTGCTACATTCGGCGAGGAAGTCCAAGTTTGTAAAGCTTCGTAGATAGCTGGAGATTTTGCCATAACAGGCGATACTGCAAAGCATAAAAACGCAGTACAAAGCGCCAGTACAAAAGGTTTTAGCCATCTCATAAGCGATTTTTGATTTTTATTTTTTTATTGATAAGCAATTGTCAATCAAAAAAAATGCAGGCATTTTCTTGCCATGCTCTTTTTCTAACACCAACAAATATTAAAGTAATATCTGGCTCTAATATAGAATTTTGTTTATATTGCAATCCTATGTGATAGGTGAAAATTACAAGCTTTCAGAAACCCGGTAAATAAGTGCGAAATCGGGTTTCTCCACTTTCACGAATCATGCAAAGGACTGTCCTTATTGCGGTCACACCCAAGATAGAGATTGGAATGCTGCACGCAGCATATTAGAAAAAGCATTAAGTACGGTGGGTCACATCGGAACTAACGCAAATGGAGAGACTGACCAATACTTGGGAGAAGAAACTCCTCTAAGCAAGTCAACTCGTGGAAAGAGGAAACCCAAAGAGCAATATGAGTGAATCCCCCGCTATACCTGGTACTCCTCTTTAGCGGTGGGAGGATGTCAATAGCGAAGTTTCCGAAAATTCCTTAGGACTTACGCATTGACAGAAAACTGACTATGTGCATTCAAACCGACCTTCTGTTTAAGGTGTTCCAAAATGAAATCACGAGCCACTTGAAGTGACAAATTTCTTTGGATCTCATACCACTAATGTGTTAACGACGACAAATAATGTGTTATTCGACATCAAAAATCGGGATGACTGGATTCGAACCAGCGGCCCCTTCGTCCCGAACGAAGTGCGCTACCAAGCTGCGCCACATCCCGACACAAAAACACTATTGTAGATCAAGGATAACATGACCCGTGGTGAATTACAAAATTGTATTTATCTATATATATAAGGACAAGGGAAACAAGGGAGACAAGGGGGCTGTTAACTCAAAACTCATAACTCCTAACTCATAACTCCTAACTCATAACTGGGCGGCTCTTGACTTGGCAACTTCTTGCTAGGATAAAATTTGTAAAACTTCAATGGTAAAAGCGGATTGTGACTGTTAAACCAGACTGGTTGCGGGTAAAAGCGCCTCAATGGGAGCGTGTCGGTAACGTTAAAGAAATTTTGCGGGATTTAGCCCTCAATACGGTTTGTGAGGAAGCGTCCTGTCCGAATATTGGTGAGTGTTTCAAAGCTGGTACTGCCACGTTTTTAATTATGGGCCCAGCTTGTACGCGTGCCTGTCCCTACTGCGATATTGATTTTGAGAAAAAACCCAAAGCACTAGACCCCACGGAACCAGCACGACTGGCCCAAGCGGTGCGTCGAATGAAGCTCAATCACGTAGTAATTACTTCGGTGAACCGCGATGATTTACCCGATGGGGGTGCGTCGCAGTTTGTCTGCTGCATTCAAGAAACTCGTGCTGTTTCTCCCCACACAACTATAGAAGTATTGATTCCCGATTTGTGCGGAAACTGGGAAGCGTTGGAAATAATTCTCAAAGCACAACCCGAAGTCCTCAACCACAATACCGAAACTGTTCCTCGGTTATATCGTCGCACTAGACCGCAGGGTAATTACGATCGCACGCTGGAATTACTAAAACGCTGTCGCGATTTTGCCCCTTGGGTTTATACAAAATCGGGGATTATGGTGGGACTTGGGGAAACCGATGAGGAAATTCGGCAAGTTATGCGAGATTTACGTGCTGTTGATTGCGATATCATCACGATTGGGCAATATTTGCAACCGAGTCAAAAGCACTTGCAAGTTAATGATTTCGTGACTCCCGAACAGTTTGCTGCTTGGCAAGCTTTTGGTCAAGAAATTGGATTTTTACAAGTTGTTTCTTCACCATTGACAAGAAGCTCTTATCATGCAGAGCAGGTGAGGGAATTAATGCAGCGATATCCACGGGTAAGGGGTGAGGAACTGTAACTTAATTCCTACCCACTTTTCCCCATAACTACTCATTTTTGGGAAGGTCTGAGATGAGTTGGTCAACAAATTCTCTAAGTCGTTCTTGCCAGTCAGGAACGGCTTTAATTTGTTCCTTTTGACCTTTACGACCTTTAGGGCGTGTCATCAATTAGGTAAACTGGAATCAGAACTGCTGAAAAAGAATAAATACTCTTGAAACCGATGACGCGCAGATACGCACTACGAGATGACCAGTGGGAGAGAATCAAAGACCTGCTACCTGGGAGAGAGGGCTATGTCCTCGCTACGGCTAAAGATAATCGATTGTTTGTCGAAGCAGTGTTATATCGTTATCGAGCAGGCATCCCTTGGCGTGACTTGCCATCGCGATTTGGGGATTTTCGGGTGATTCACACTCGCTTAGAAGAAGGTCAAAAACAGGCGTATGGGAGCAGGTGTTTCAGCACTTGGCAGATGATGCCGACAACGAATATGCGATGATTGACTCAACGATTGTCCGCGCCCATCAACACAGCGCGGGTGCAAAGGGGGGGATGCATCTACAGAAGCCATTGGTCGCAGTAAAGGGGGATTGAGTACTAGGGCGTGTCATCAATTAGGTAAACTGGAGTCAGTGATGCTTGGGATTAAGCAAATAGAGAAATAATGACTCGACGTTATGGGCTGCGAGATGACCAGTGGCAGAGGATCAAAGACTTGCTACCCGGAACACAGGGGTATGTGGGAGTGACAGCCAAAGATAATCGGTTGTTTGTGGAAGCAGTGCTGTACCGCTATCGGGCAGGGATACCCTGGAGAGACTTAGCGCAGCGCTTTGGGAATTTTCGAGTGATTCACACTCGCTTTACTCGGTGGTCAAAGGCTGGGGTGTGGCAGAGGGTGTTTCAGCACTTAGCAGACGATGCTGACAACGAGTATGCAATGATTGATTCCACGATTGTCCGCGCCCATCAGCATAGTGCGGGTGCAAAGGGGGGGAGCGATCTACTCAAGCAATTGGTCGCAGTAAAGGTGGATTGAGTACCAAGATTCATGGGACGGTAGATGCCTTGGGCAATCCCTTGAGTTTTCATCTGACCCCAGGGCAAGCCTGGGACTTGGATCGTAAGGACCAACTGCTACCCAATATTGTGGCGGACACAGTACTGGCAGATAAAGGCTATGATGCCGATGAGCGAGTAATTGAGCGACTTCAGGCACAGGGCAAAACCGCAGTGATTCCTCCCAAACGCAACCGTACTATACTTGGTGACTACGACCGAGATTTATACAAAGCCCGTCATCTGATTGAAAACTTTTTTGCCAAACTCAAGCAGTATCGAGCGATCGCAACTCGCGATGATAAACGGGCGGCCAACTTTCTCGGTGCAATTTATCTAGCTGCTTGTGTCATTTGGCTCAATTGATGACACGCCCTAGGAAAGACTTTCACTGTCAGACGGCGCATCGGATATGCGACGGCGTTGGAATGGTATTTGTAGAAGACTTAAATTTAGTTGGTCTATGCCGTGGGATGTTAGGCAAGCACTGCCTAGATGCGGGATGGGGACAGTTCTTCCAAATACTTGAACGGGAGCAATGCGATTTTATGGGATGACCCCCCTGGGAGAGCGATCGCTAATTTCATCTTCAGTAGTATTTTTGTATTTTATACAACTTTAATAGATATATTACTTAGAAAGGACTCCTACAAGAAATAAGCTTGTAGTCTATTGTGGCGAGCAGAAAAAAGGTAGAATTTCCTTTCAGGAATAGTATTGAAAAAGGAAAAACCTACCTTGATGGAAAAAAATATATATGCAAATCTAAATTTAACCGATTCCATATCAGAATTTCAAGAGGATGTGAAGGAACTTTTAGATTTGACAAAAATCGAAGAGTGGGATGGACGAACTGTAAAAGAAAGAGAAGAAAAAATTAGAGAGGCGGCATTGGTTTTAGCGGGTCAATGTATCGCCATATTATTGCATAAGCTTTCTCAATCAGAATCGGCTCAGAAAACAGCAATAAATCAAACCAAAGGTTATTGGTATCCCGATACAAAAAGACACGGTTGTAGAAAGAGAGAAATTTTAACAGTAGGTAATGTTTTAGTAACATTCAAACTACCTTATTTCGTGAACATAAAAGAAAAAAGTCCTGAGAAAAATAAATCTACAAACCAAGGATTCTGTCCCTGGTTGCAATGGTTAGGAATGTCAGAAGGTTTGACTCCATTAGTATGGTCAACTATTGCCAAATATGGCGCAATAGCTAGTTCATTTGAAGCTGCACACACAATCTTGTCAGATTGGGGAATTGATATTAGTCTCAAACGAATTTAACGACTCACATATAAATTCGGTAAAATTGGCATTGACTTACATCAAGCTCAAATAAATAACCTACAACAAGGTAATTTACCTAATAGTAATATTCTTCATAACCAAAGAGTTGTAATTTCTGTAGACGGCGGCAGGAGTAGGATTCGGCTGAATAAAAAGGGGAGAAAGAATCCAAAAACTAACCGACATGGCTTTATTGGCGAATGGGTAGAGCCAAAATTATTAACAATTTATGTAGTTGATGAACAGGGCAAAAAAGTCAAGACTAAAAATATCCCTATTATCAACGATGGTACTTATGAAGACTATAAAGGCTTTTTACCAATCTTAGAAATGCACCTAGTTAGATTGGGAATTAGTCAAGCCAAACAAGTTTTATTAATTGCTGACGGTGCAGAATGGGTCTGGAAACATATTCCGCCTCTTTTAGAAAAGTTGAAATCTCCAGATGCTACTTATCAATTATTTGATTTTTATCATGTTACTGAACGGTTACAAAAGTTTGCTGATGTGGCATTTAGTAATGAAAACGAACGAAAAAAATAGTTTAAACAAGCACGCAAAACTTTAAAAAAATCTCATGCTCTTACTGTCATCAGACAGATGGATGAATTTATTGCCGAAGCCACAGGAGAGTGTTGCCAAACTATGGTAACACAAAGAAACTATTTGTTGCGTGCATATCGTGAAGGGCGTTTGAAATATGCACAGGTTTCTGCCCAAAAATTACCAATTGGTAGTGGGGCGATTGAAAGTTTAATTCGTCAAGTCGTTAATTTAAGAATCAAAGGTAACAGTAAATTTTGGTTAAAAAACAATGCAGAAATTATGTTACATCTTCGATGCCAATGGATGGCTCATAGTTGGGATAATTTTTGCGATTCTATCTTCACATCTTTTATTCATCCTCAAACAGTTGGATAAATTTTATACATTTATTTGGAATTTGAGGATTTTATTGTCATAATAAATACTTTATCCAACACTATTGACGTAGATTTTTCCTTTCTAGAAATACCAAATCATTGTAGTTCCGTCTTTTTGGGATATCTCAAGAAGATAAATTGTTGTTACTGATTTTTATTGTATGTTAAATTAAAATACTCAGTACAACCATTGCTTCATTAGCGATCGCTCTCCCGGTGGGGTCATCCCACAAAATCGCATTGCTCCCTACTTGAACAGTGTTGCTTTAAACGCGGTGTGTACTTCCAAAAAGTTGATAGCAGAAAAACAAGTCAGATTTGTCCAAATTGCCAAACGCAAACAGGTAAGAAGGACTTGTCAGAACCTGTTTATGTTTGTACAAATTGCGGCTACACAACCAACCGGGATGTAGCAGCCGCACAGGTAGTCTGTCAAAGAGGGCTTGCAGCCGTGGGATACACGGTGAAGATGCTTAGTGAGGGTAAATTCGTTGGAATCCCCGCGACCTAAGAATCTTCGGGCTTATAGCCCGGAGAGTATCAAAATAATGAACAGTTGTGGAAAAAAGAATCGACAGTCACCGATAATGCCTCAATTCCTTTGATTGTCGAGGTTGTATCAACTAACTGGCGCTACGATTACCACTTAAAGTATGCTGATTACGAAGAGATGGGCATACTTGAATACTGGATTGTGGATTACGCAGCGTTGGGTGGACGTAATTTTATCGGCAACCCCAAACAACCGACAATTTCTGTTTGTAACCTAGTTGATGGGGAATATCAGATAATCAAGTTTCGAGATGGCGATCGCATTGTGTCTCAAACCTTTCCTGATTTAAACCTCACTGCAAACCAGATTTTTCAAGCTGGTGTAGTGTAGCAAACTTTTGTCTTGCAAGATGTAGCACTAGATTTTGGGTTTCTGAGAAAATTATAATTGCAGGAAAGTTTCTCCCACCACGAAAAATTAAAATCCAAAATTGAGTAATCCAAAATCCAAAATCCAAAATCCAAAATCGATTGCTGTTCTCGGTGCGGGTGCGTGGGGAACTGGTTTAGCTGCGATCGCCTCAGCTAAGGGTCATCGGGTAAGCGTTTGGTCGCGTAGTGGTTCGCTATCTTTGGCTGATGCTGTCAAAGATGCTGATATTATTTTGTCTGCGATTTCGATGAAAGGGGTAAGCGAGGTTGCAAAGCAAATTCAATCTTTCTCTATTTCTCCAAATGTGATTTTTGTCACAGCAACGAAAGGTCTAGACCCGGAAACGACCTGTACACCGTCACAGATATGGCAAGCGATGTTTCCTTCGCATCCAGTAGTTGTACTGTCGGGTCCAAATTTATCGAAAGAAATTGAACAACAATTACCATCTGCAACGGTTGTTGCTAGCCATTCGGCTACTGCTGCGGAACTTGTGCAAATTGTTTTTTCATCGCCACAGTTTCGAGTTTATACAAATCTCGACCCCTTGGGTGTGGAATTGGGAGGCACATTAAAGAATGTAATCGCGATCGCATCTGGAGTATGTGACGGTTTGCATCTAGGAACCAACGCCAAAGCCGCTTTAGTCACCCGTGGACTTACAGAAATGGTTCGCATTGGTATCCACTGGGGTGCAAACAAAGAAACATTTTATGGTTTGTCGGGTTTAGGCGATTTACTCGCAACTTGTAACAGTTCATTAAGTCGCAATTATCAAGTTGGCTACCAGTTAGCTCAAGGGAAAGCACTCGCAGAAATTCTCGACCACTTACAAGGCACCGCAGAAGGAGTCAACACCTGTCAGGTTTTGGTACAGCGAGCCAAACAGCAAAATATTCCCATACCAATTACCGAGCAAGTTTATCGCTTACTCCAAGGTGAAATTACACCCCGACAAGCCCTGGAAGAACTGATGCTGCGAGATATGAAGCCAGAATACAACTAAATTTTGGTTGGGGTTGGGAGTTGGCAGTTGGTAGTTGCTAGCCGCCCAGCCGCCCAGCCGCCCAGTTGTTAGTTGGTTGTTCTACTATCCACTACCCACCAACCACCAACCACCAACAAATATCAATTACCAATATTCCCTGACGAAATCTTGCTAAATCGTCAGGAAATCACTTGCATAGGTATGTAGATATGACTATGCCTAAGATAAACATGGTTTTTCCACTGTAATATGTTTATACCACGTAACAAAAGTCACGGTCAATATGCGTTAAAGTTCATTCATAACTAGATAATTTCGTACTTAAAATCTCAGCTGTGCCTTTAAATAGCTATTGGTTCAATCGGATAAGTTCAGCAGCCGATTGAGTTCGGGAACGAAGTGTTAATTACAACCAGTACGTTTTTGGAGAAAAAAACTAGTTTTTTTTGAAAAAAAAGCGTAATGGAACCCTCAACCGTGTTATTTCATCTTGAATCACGGGAACAATAGCAACAGTTGATTAGCTGACCGAACGGGAAAGCAGTCGCCAACGGAGAATTTCCCTCTCAAAAGCACTGACTCACCGCAATCTATTGTTACCTGGAGCCATTGAGACGATCTTATGCCAGCAACATCTTTTTACGCAGCAGATGCAGCCTACGAAGCCCAACAGTCCCGTCAGGTTTTCGATCCAGAGATGGTGATTGATGAGAGTGATTTGCCAGTAGAAGATCTGCAGGAGCTGGAGATGGCTTCTGTTGACCCTGGTAACTTTTCTGCTAATACTAACCGTCGCAGTACAGACCTAGTACGTTTATATCTTCAAGAAATTGGTCGGGTTCGCTTACTGGGACGGGATGAAGAGGTTTCTGAAGCTCAAAAAGTCCAGCGCTATTTGCGGATGCGTACTTTGCTTGCTAATACCGCCAAGCAAGGTG
Organism: Heteroscytonema crispum UTEX LB 1556; assembly: GCA_044006015.1. Lineage (GTDB taxonomy): Bacteria > Cyanobacteriota > Cyanobacteriia > Cyanobacteriales > Nostocaceae > Heteroscytonema > Heteroscytonema crispum. The sequence continues at coordinate 246,875 of JBIPDF010000008.1, read as the reverse complement.
ATGCAATTATTGAACCTTATCTGAGGTTAATTGAAGTTCAGGAGCGTTTGGCGTCTGAACTGGGACATCGCCCTTCTTTGGAAAGATGGGCTACCACTGCTGGTATAAACTTGTCGGATCTCAAGCCGACTATGGCAGACGGTAAACGACGCTGGGCTGAAATTGCCAAGATTACTGTGGAAGATTTGGAGCAAATTCAGACCCAAGGACTCCAGGCTAAACAACACATGATCAAGGCTAACCTTCGTCTGGTGGTGTCTGTCGCTAAGAAGTATCAAAATCGTGGTTTGGAATTGTTGGATTTAGTCCAAGAAGGTACTTTAGGCTTGGAGCGAGCTGTAGAAAAGTTTGACCCCACTAAAGGTTATCGCTTTAGCACCTACGCCTACTGGTGGATTCGTCAAGGTATCACAAGAGCGATCGCTACTTCTAGCCGTACGATTCGCCTACCGGTTCACATTACCGAAAAACTCAACAAAATTAAAAAAGCTCAACGCAAAATTGCCCAAGAAAAAGGTCGCACCCCGACTTTGGAAGATTTGGCAATTGAGCTAGAAATGACACCAGCCCAAGTTCGCGAAGTTTTGTTACGGGTTCCTCGCTCTGTTTCTCTAGAAACAAAGGTCGGTAAAGACAAAGATACAGAATTGGGAGAATTGCTGGAAACCGATGGTGTAACTCCAGAAGAAATGTTAATGCGAGAATCTTTACAAAGAGATTTGCAGCATCTGTTGTCTGACTTAACCAGCCGCGAACGCGATGTAATTTTAATGCGGTTCGGTTTGGCTGATGGTCATCCCTACTCTTTAGCAGAAATTGGACGCGCTTTAGATTTATCGCGGGAACGCGTACGCCAAATTGAATCCAAGGCTTTACAAAAGCTGCGCCAACCCAAGCGCCGCAACCTCATCCGCGACTATTTGGAATCTCTTAGCTAAGAAAGTTTTGAATTATGAGTTTTAAGTTTTGAGTTATTAGCTTCGTTTTTTTGAATTAATAACTCACAACTCATAACTCACAACTCATAACTCTTCTCTCATTAGCTTATGGCAAATTATTTGCATTTAAGTTATGAGGAATTTTACTCGCCCTTTTCTTATAATATTTTAAGGATGGGGAGCGCCTATCATTTCTTGCTTGTTAAGATTTCTTGACATATTGTCGAACACTTTAGTAAATATTCTCAATAAGTGAGAATTGTTGCAAATAGGTCTTCCCATTTGCTATATTCTCAACTAATGAGCTTTGTTGAGAAAAATTAGTATGACTGTCTACACAGCTACTTCACTCAAGGCAGAATTAAACGAACGGGGTTGGCGTTTAACTCCGCAGAGAGAAACAATTTTACACATTTTTCAAGAACTTCCGCAAGGGGAACACCTCAGCGCAGAGGATCTTTACCATCAGCTAGAAGGTAAAGGTGAAGGAATTAGTCTATCAACTATTTATCGCACCCTGAAGTTGATGGCACGCATGGGTATTTTGCGGGAACTTGAACTGGGAGAAGGGCATAAACATTATGAAATCAATCAACCCTACCCCCATCATCACCATCACCTGATTTGTGTAAGGTGTAACACTACCATCGAATTCAAAAACGATTCAATTTTAAAAATTGGGGCGAAAACAGCCCAAAAAGAAGGTTTTCACCTTCTCGATTGTCAGCTGACAATTCATGCTGTTTGTCCCAAGTGCCAACGGGCACTGCTGCCGGTTTAGCACTTGGTTGAATTATTTTCGATGATTTTGAAAGGCATTCATATCAAGCAATCGGGAAATCTTGTTTTATTTCCAATTTGCTGTGATGGAAGGTACACAATCAGTTGGCAATTTACACTAACAACACCTAAGCGGATGCTAAAAGCGTCCGCTTCTAATATCATTGAGGCTGATGCCGTAGAATTCTTGGGCTTGTTTAATTGCGTCCTTGGTGTCATCTCCCATAACACCGTTGAGCGGACCTTTATAAAAGCCGCGAGAATTTAGTCGCCTTTGGATTTCTAGGACATTAAACTCACTTCTGGGGGCAGTATTCACTAAGTCATGTAATTTGGCGCGGGTAGTCGGACCGGCAATGCCACTTGCTGCTAAGTAGTTAGCTGCCTGGAATCGGCGTACAGCATCGGCAGTATAGGGACCATAATAGGCATTTGGCTCTCCCTCTAAATATCCTGCCTTGATCAACTGTGTTTGGAGAATTCTGACTGACTCACCGCGATCGCCTAAGCGCAATTTATCATCGCTACTGCGTTTGGAAACATCTTCTCCATAACCAATCCCAATCGTCGGCAATCTTCGCAGTGTTGCCGGTCCGACAATACCATCAGCGTCTAAGTTGTAAGCTGTTTGGAACCGCTTAACAGCTTCTTCAGTAATCGGACCAAATACTCCGTTTGAGTTACCGTAATAAAAGCCTGCGACTCGCAATTGTTCTTGCAGAATTCTGACTTCTTCGCCTTCATCACCTTTGCCAAGAAAGTTAGGATCGCCGCGCTTGCTGGTTACCGTTGTTCTCTCAGTAGTAGATTGTGTGGTTCTCCTATTTTGAGTAGTAGTGGCTTGAGTGGTTGGGGTAGTGACAACAACGGGTTTTTTGGGTTGTGTAGCGATCGCTCTAGAGCGCCAACCCTGTAATTTTTGGATAGTGGTTGTGCTTGCAATGCCATCAACTGGTAAACCGGCGGTTTTTTGAAAGCGCCGGACAGCATCTTCTGTGGGAAAATCAAAGACTTGAGTTATGGGAGCTTGAAGAAATCCGGCTTTTTGTAACTGTTGTTGCAGATTTCTGACAGAAGGACCTTGATCGCCTCTTTCCAGTGCTAGGGCGCTGCCAACTGCACTTAAAATAGATACAGTCAGGGCAAGGGGTAACATGTAACTCCATGCTCTGCTCGAAAGACGCTTCCAGTTGGGTGCTGCTGTTGTTTGTAATAAGCAGCTAAAGGAAACCAACTCACTGGGGGTGCCATCTTCGTAGGCGAAAGCTAGATGTAAATACGCAAGGTTTTCCATAGTTTTTACCTACACCACTGTTTTTTCTTTATAAAAAGGATTGGGGATTAGGGATTGGGGATTGGGGATTGGGGATTGGGGATTGGGGATTAGAATATTCTTCCCCAGTACCCAGTACCCAATACCCAGTACCTTTCATTTTTCTTCAATTGTTGCTTCGGCTTGATGAACTAGGTTTCTTAAGTTGTCCAGTGTCTGTATATTTACATCCTGCCATAAACCGCGCTTGTGTGCTTCTAACAATCTTTCAGCAATATCACGCAAAGCCCAAGGGTTCTTTTCCTGGATAAATTCCGCAACAACTGGGTCTAGTAAATAAGCTTGTACTATACCCTGATACATATGGTCTTCCACGCATTTGGCTGTTGCATCATAGGCAAATAAATAATCAACTGTTGCTGACATTTCAAATGCACCTTTGTAACCGTGACGCATAACTCCAGCAATCCACTTGGGATTAACAACCCGAGAACGATACACCCGTGCGATTTCTTCTTTTAGTTGGCGGACTCGCGGTTTGGCGGGAATCGAATTATCACCAAAATATGTTTGGGGATTCTTTCCCTGTAGAGAACGTACCGCTGCGGTTAAACCACCTTGAAATTGGTAATAATCATCAGAATCTAGCAAGTCGTGTTCGCGGTTGTCTTGGTTGTGCAGCACTATTTGCATTTGCTTGAGGCGCTGTTCAAAGGCTTCGGGTGCAGCTGTTGGAGAGGGGGGGAGTGGGGGAGTGGGGGAGTGGAGGAGTGGGGGAGTGGGGGAGTGGGGGAGTGGGGGAATTAATTTTTCTGCTTGTCCCCTTGTCCCCAAGTCGTCCCCCCCTCTTCCTCTCTCCCCCTCCCCCCGTCCTCTTGCTGCAGAGTAGGCGTAACAACTCCAGTTAATGTAGGCGCGGGCTAAATCATGGTCCTCAGTCCAGTTTTGCGATTCAATTAAGCCTTGGAGTCCTGCGCCGTAAGCACCTGGTTTAGAACCAAAGATGCGATAGCGCGATCGCACTTCTGCTTCAGAAGAAGTTAAACCTTGTTGAGTCCAAAAATGTGTTTCTTGCCGAACTTGCGCTGCTAGGGGATTTTGTGCTGCTGGTTCATCTAACGCCGCTACTGCTTGCACTGCACAGTCAAATAAATCAATCATGTTGGGAAACGCATCTCGGAAAAATCCAGATATTCGCAACGTTACATCTACTCGAGGACGCCCCAAAACTGAAAGTGGCAATATTTCAAAATCTACCACGCGCCGCGCCATGCCATCCCACACTGGTTGCACCCCTAATAAAGCCAATGCTTCGGCGATGTCATCACCTCCAGTCCGCATTGTGGCTGTTCCCCACAATGATAATCCTAGTGTTTTTGGATACTCGCCATTTTCTTGGGTATAGCGTTCTATTAGGGTTTCTGCTGCTTTCCTGCCTATATCCCAAGCCGTTTCTGTCGGAATGGCGCGAATGTCAACTGAGTAAAAGTTATTACCTGTAGGTAAGACTTCCGGACGTCCGCGTGTGGGTGCGCCGGCGGGTGCGCTCTTAACGTATTTACCTTCGAGTCCGCGTAATAAGTGGGTTATTTCTTGGCGGGTTTTCTGGAGGGAAGGGAGGAGGCGATCGCCTATCCAGTTGAGGACAGTTTGGAGTGAAGGAGTGGGGGAGGGGGGGAGTGGGGGAGGGGGAGAGTGGGGAATAAGAAGTTGTTCTACTAGTTCGGCGGCTTGTTGTTCTAATATTTCAATTGCATCGCCAATGGTGCGACATGGTTTATTTAAAGACGTGATGAATCGGGTCTCTAGAAGAATGTCAGGATTTGGTAAGATTTCAGATAGTTCGGCGGTGAGGGGGTCGAAATCTAAACCCCAGGCTTGAGCTAGGGCGCGGGTGAGTCCGATATGATGGCGATTGGGATGACGGGCGATCGCTATTATTAAATCTCGCAGCTGGCGTCCGTCGGGACATTGACCAAAAATGTGCAAGCCATCCCGAATTTGGGCTTCTTTCAATTCACAAAGATAACCATCCATTCTGTTAATTGCTAATGGTTCATTGTTAATTGCTAATTGTTTTTGGCTATTAGCCATTTGCAATGAGTCATTAGCCAAGCCTAAATCTTGATGTAAATTTTCTTGAAGAATTAATTGGGTAATGCGATCGCTAATGACCGGCAAACGCGAAGGATCTAAACTTTCGGCTTCATAATATTCATCAATTAAATTTTCTAGCTGTTGTAAAGAACCGTAAAGTTCGCCACGGGTCATGGGCGGTGTCAGATGATCTACAATCACCGCTTGGGCGCGACGTTTGGCTTGGGAACCTTCACCAGGGTCATTTACGATAAACGGGTACAGGTGGGGAAGTGCGCCTAAAGCTACTTCGGGATAACAATTACTCGATAAAGCCACACTTTTACCGGGTAGCCATTCCAAATTTCCATGTTTCCCCACATGAATCACAGCATCAGCACCAAAACTTCCTCTCACCCAATAATAAAAAGCTAAATAATTATGGGTTGGTTCCAAATCCGGCGCGTGATAATTCAAACTGGGGTCAATATCATAGCCCCGCGCCGGCTGAATTCCCACGAAAATGTTGCCAAGTTGAATACCAGGGACGGGAAGAGGAGGGGGAGGGGGGGAAGGGGGGGGAGGGGGGGAATAATATTTGGTTTCTTTCTCTGTGTTCTCTCTGTTGGAAAGTTCCGATCGGAGGAAACCTCCGCTCGGACTTTCCGCTGCGTTTGTGGGGTTTTTTTCAAAAGGTGAACCCCAACGTTCGCTAATACCCTGTTGTACTGCTTCTGGTAATGAAGTGAAATATTTTTGATATTCTGTCCCAGAAACACTTTGCTGTACTGGACGCAATTCTCTACCTTCGGGGTCATTTGTCACGCCGGATGTAAGACGTTGAATTAATTCATCCCCCCCAAGAGGTAGATTTTCTAGCTGATAACCAGCCAATTCTAAAGCTTTGAGAATTTCCACACAGCTAGCTGGCGTATCCAGTCCTACACCGTTAGCGAGGCGTCCGTCACGGGTGGGGTAATTTGCCAAAATTAGGGCTACACGCCTTTGTTGGGGTGGTTTGGAACGCAGGCGCACCCAATTAGCTGCGAGTTCGGCGACAAATTGAATGCGCGAGCTGATTGGTTCATAAACTACCACATCTGTTTCTAAATGGCGATCGCGAGTTTGTACCGCTTTAAAAGACACCGCACGACTAATAATTCTTCCATCGACTTCCGGTAACGCCACATTCATCGCTATATCGCGGGGTGAAAGCCCTTGAAAACCCGATTCCCATTGCTCAATTGACCCACCTGAAAGGATAACCTGCAACACAGGTACATTTAATTTTTCCCACAAGTCAAGTTGGGGAGTTTCTGTATCCAACCGCGCTAGAGAAAAACTTGTGGTATTTAGCAGCAACGCAATTTGTTCCGAGTCTTTGGGCTGTAAAAACTCGCTCAATTCCGAACTAATATCAGGTTCGCGCAACGAAGAAACAAACACCGGCATTGGTTCTAAATTTCTTTCCGCCAGGGCTTGACAAATCGCATCAATTACCTTCGTATTTGCCGCTAGATAATGAGCGCGGTAAAAGAGAACGGCGACTTTAGGAGAGGGGGGGAGGGGGGGAGTGGGGGAGTGGGGGGGGGAGTGGGAGATAAATTCCCTGCGTCTGTGCATCCCCGCGTCTGTGCATCCTCTTGTTTCCCCCCCTCTCCCCCTTGCCCCCCAACCCCACTACCCTTCGGGTTCTCCGAAGCAGTACGTGGGGACTGGTTGCCCCCCCTCTCCCCCTCTCCTTTTTGCCACTCGTACAAGCCGACACGAGGAACAGATCGCGGTGGTAAAGGATTAAATGAAGTTGAAAGGCAAGTATCGCCAATAAACTTGAGAGCGTTGACAATATTTTCGACGCCGCCTTCGCTGAAGTACCGCCATACCTGGTTTACAGCAGCCAGAGAAACGGTAGAATGAGAGACTAAATCGGGATCGAGGGCGTCGTCCCCTGGCATTACAATTAGGGTTGTACCATTACGTTGCACGATTTCCTGCACTACTTCTAAGCCATAAGTCCAGTAGGAACGTCCTCCTAACAAGCGCACAATAATGACTTGGGCAAGTTCTAAAACTTGTTCGGCGTAGTTATCAATATTGATTTGATGCTGCAACTGCAACAAGTTGGCGACTCGTAATGCCGGAAAGGTTGCAGGTAATTGGGGGACTGCAACTGCCAAAGTTTGAATGTCGGTATCAGCTGCCGTAAGAAATACAATCGGAGCTGGAGTTTGTTCGAGCAAAATTACGCTGTCTGACTGATTCCATTCGCCTGATGTGGCATTTATGCGATGCATAATTTTCTATTATCGTTTTAAACTGTTGATTAGGACACTATAAAAAACTTTTGAGCAGCAGCATCCAGCCCCTCTCACTCCTTTTTTGAAAATGCTTAGTTCTCCTGATTTGAGCTTTTCTCGAACCTTGCCTAATAATGTATTTAATCAGCTTGGGGAGTTGTTACAGCAGATGGCTCAAGCAGTGGGAAGTGCAGCTTTGGTACTGACAGAAGCTGTGCTGGCTCGAATTCATCTGCCTGGGGAATGGCAAAAGCAACGGTTTACTTTGGTGGTTTCTAATGGGTTTAGTGCCCTTTTGGTGGGAAACCTTGGGGAGATGGAAAGACTTGGGGAGGGGGAGACAGGGGGAGGGGGAGAATTTACCTCATTGCATTTTACTCACTCAGCACTTGCGCCGAAGCATCAAGCACTCAATGCGAGTTTGACTTTTGATTGCAAGGCGATCGCTTCTTTTCTATTACAATTGAGAGACTTGTTTGCAAATGATTCCTACACTTATCACCACCTCGAAGATTATCATCAACTTCTCCAGCCTAATGATGCCACGCTCCAAGGTAAATTCACGCTGTTGTTATTAGAATATTTAGCGCCACAACAAATTCTGCAAGCTGAGACAGCCGCACAACCCGCCAGCTATCCCGCTTGTCAGCCTGTGTCAGACGCCCTGAAAAAACAGATTGCCCAAGAAAAGCTGTTAAATCAGGTGACAACGCAAATTCGCAAAAGTCTGGATTTGCCGCTAATTATGGCAACTGCAGTTGCACAAGTGCGAGAATTTTTAGAATTAGACAGATTAGTTATTTATAAATTTGAAAAGTCAACAAGAAAGGCAGAGGGCAGAGGGCAGGAGGCAGAAGGAATACTGTCCTCTGCCCTAGAACGCGACCAAAGGGAGCAAGGGTCAACAAGAAAGGCAGAGGGCAGAGGGCAGGAGGCAGAAGGAATACTGTCCTCTGCCCTAGAACGCGACCAAAGGGAGCAAGGGTCTGAATCCCCCTCTTTAAGTGGCTCGAAGTCAGGAGGAGTCGAATCCCCGGATGACTTGTTCCTTCTGCCTTCTGACGAATTCAAGAGTCAAGAGTCATTAGTTAACGGTCAAAAATCAACTGTTGCCCCATCACTGATAAATTCACTGCAAAACTGGCAACAATGTATTGGTTGTATTGTTTACGAAGCCCGTGCTACAGATGCTATTCCTTCGGTATTAAATTATAAAGAAGAAAATTGCTTTGGTTCAACTTCTCAATATTGGGATAAGTATCGCCAAGGCTTTATTTTAGCCGTGGATGATGTGGAAAAAACTTATGCTTTGGAAGAGTGTTTGTTAAGTTTTTTAAGGGAAACTCAAGTCCGGGCGAAGTTAGCAGCACCAATTATTTTTGAGAATAAACTTTGGGGGCTGCTGATTGCTAATCAATGTAGCAATCCGCGACATTGGACTGAGAATGAAAAAAACTTGTTGACTTCGATCGCCGAACAATTAGCGATCGCCATTCATCAATCGGAATTAATGCGATCGCTTACTCAAGAAAAACAAACTCTGGAACAACGAGTCATTGAGCGCACAATGGCACTGCGCGATGCCTTACTTGCAGCAGAAGCCGCCAGTCGCCTGCGAAGTGAATTTTTGGCTACCATCAGTCATGAATTGCTTACACCTTTGACTTATGTCATCGGCATGTCTTCTACTTTATTACGCTGGCCCCTCGGTGAATTGAACCCGCGCCAGCGAGATTATTTACAAACAATCCACGACAGTGGAGAACATTTATTAGAAATGATAAATGATATTCTCGATTTATCTCAAATCGAGGCTGGCAAAGCAGCTTTAAATATTACAGAATTTTCTTTAATAGAAATAGCTGAATCTACAGTAGCATCACTGCAAGAAAAAGCTACAGGCGAGCAAGTCAATCTTAAACTAGATTTACAAATCGATCCAAGACGCGATCGCTTTACCGCAGATTCAGGCAGAGTAGAACAAATTCTCTGGAATCTTTTAACTAATGCCATCAAATTCACACCCAAAGGTGGTAGTGTAACTTTACGTCTTTGGGTAGAAGACGACAACGCAATTTTTCAAGTGGAAGATACAGGTATTGGCATTTCTGAAGAACAATTGCCATTACTATTTGAAAAATTTCAGCAACTCGATACACCCTATCGCCGCCGCTACGAAGGAACCGGACTTGGTTTAGCATTAACTAAACAACTTGTAGAACTGCATCGGGGTCGAATTGAAGTAGAATCCACCGTAGGCATTGGTTCAATTTTTACTGTATGGATTCCCATTCAGCCAATGGAGGCGCAAAGTTAGGAGTTAGGAGTTAGGAGTTAGGAGTTAGGAGTTAGGAGTTAGGAGTTAAGAATTCAAAATTCAAAACTTACAGCAATTTTCAGTTGTATCAATCACAATCATGAGACCTAACCCCCCCAACCCCCCTTCCCTACAAGGGAAGGGGGGAGAAATTTAAAGCTTCTCTCCAAGGCGGAGAGAGGTTTACCCCAGAGAGGTCAGGGTGTGGTCTATTTAATTGAAAACCACTGTAAAACTCTTTGTTTATTCCTGCGAATCAAAGATACTTAACCTCTGTCTTCGTAAATACTTTCTCGGCTAATTGCTTCGTCAGAAAGATGGGGAAGATTAAAACCTCGGTGAGTGTCAACCCATTCCCGAAAAGCTTGCGACCATTCTTCAAAAGTAACAGTTTCGTAAAAAGGACGCTCTTTCGGCTCTACTAATCGTTCGAGCTTCGCATCAAGATATAATTTAATCTGCTCGGGAGTATGGTTAGTTATTTTTGCCAAAACCTGAGTAATTGTTTCTATGTCTTCTTTGTGGGCTTCTTCAAAATGACGAAGAATCTCAGAAATTTGACTTTTATTTTCACCTTCAGAAGTGTTTATATTCATCAAGCCACCACCATTAGACCAAGAAGTGGAAAAGACGTAGGGACAATTCATGAATTGTCCCTACGCTCGTATTTCGGGCAACGCAGAATTAATTTCCACTTCTCGGTCTATTTAAAAGAAAACACTATTTTCAGTTTACTAGTAAAGTTATAACTTGAGTGCCCGAATTTTAATTCCGGGCTGAAGTAAGTGACATTTCACCCTACAACTAATAACTAATAACTAATGACTAATGACTAATGACTAATGACTAATGACTAATGACCAATAACTAATGACTATCTTCGTTTAAAAATCACCATTTCAGTACCAACAACTGGGTTACGCGCTACTTGAATACCTTGTAAATCAGTAATTTCCAGGTGGCTAAAATCCAATTCTTTAGAACGCTGTAGTATTTCGGCTGCTAGGTTGTTCTGTTGCGATTCTTTGAGTGTGTACCAATCATCACTAATTTTTACAGTCAGATTGCTGGTGCCAAAGTTAGCTTGAATAGATTTTATTAGACCTTGAGCAAAGCGATCGCTAATTTCTGCTACTTGATTTTCAATGGCTGCAATCAAGGTTTGTTCTGGTGTCAATATTATTGGCGTGGGAGTCGGTTCTGGTTCCGGTGTTGGTTCCGGTGTTGGTTCCGGTTCTGGTGTTATTTCCGGTTCGGGTTCTGGTGAGGGCGTAATTTCTTCTGGTTGTTGTGCTTCTTCTGGTGGTGCTTCTATCTCTGGTGCAGTGGCGATGCGTGGTTCGGGAATTTCCTCAGTAGGGGGAACAGTTTTTTCTTCCGCCGGAGGAACACTTGCCACTTCAGTAGATTTACCAATTAAAACAGTCGAAGTTGTCCAAACTAAAACCACGGTGAGAACTGCAATTACACCCGTCAAAGCTGTATCCGACAACTTTGCTGACAAACTTGTCGGTAACAAAGAACGGATTTTGCCTAACAGCACACTCCAAAAACCGGGAGTTTCCTCAGTACCTGGTGGGGGTTCTGTTTCCAGTTTCTCGACAGTTGCTTCTAAAACCCCAATTGTTCCTCTGAGAATTTGGATAAATTTAACCTTCCAAATTGGTTGGACTCTCTGGTAGGGTCTTTGGGGAGGTCGATTTGCTTTTGGTTCGCCAGAAGACGGTGGTTGAGAATTTTGATTGTTTTTTGACATGAAACTTTTACCGAGAACAGGTAATCAAAGACGCATGACATAAATTGTTACTGGCGTTATCTTGCCAGCCATAATGTATCACTTTGTTGCTGCTCAAATTACTGCATTTTACATTTAGTGAATTATGAAATTAAAACGGCGTCAATTCTTATTTTTAGCAAGCCTCAGCACTATCACTTCAACCTGTGTAGGTAAAGTTTTCAGCCGCCAAACTGTCCCAAGCGCGAATATTGTGACGTCAGATACAAAAATCGCCGCCAACCCGCTCAAGAAAGACTTATTACTGCGTTTTGTTTCGGTAGCAGATACAGGAACTGGCGCGAAAGGTCAGTATGATGTGGCTAAGGCGATGACTGCTTATCACAAAGAAAAACCTTATGATTTAGTAGTTTTAGCTGGCGATAATATTTACAATAATGGCGAAATTGAAAAAATTAACGCCGTATTTGAGCGTCCTTATGCGCCTTTGCTGAAGAAAAATGTGAAATTTCAAGCATGTCTGGGCAATCATGATATTCGCACCGCCAACGGCGACCCGCAAGTTAAATATCGCGGCTTTAACATGAAGGGACGCTACTACACTTTTCGGCGAAATAACGTGCAATTTTTTGCCTTAGATACTAACGGTAATGCTGATTGGGAAAAACAGTTAATTTGGTTGGATAAAGAATTAAGTCGTAGTAATGCACCTTGGAAAATTGTATTTGGACATCACCCAATTTATGCATCGGGTCACTACGGCAGCAATCCAGCTTTTATTAAAACCTTCACACCCATTTTTGAAAAACACGGCGTTCAACTTTATATTAATGGTCACGAACATCATTATGAACGTACTCGTTCTATTAATGGTACGACTTACCTAATTTGTGGTGCAGGTGCAGGTAATCGTCCTGTCGGTAAAAATGAGTGGACGGAATATTCTACAGAAAATTTAAGTTTTGCGGCGTATGAAGTATACGTTGATAGAATAGAAGTGAGTGGTATTGGTACTGATAATCGTGTTTTTGATAAAGGTGTTATTCAGTTGAAATCTGCTTAATTTAACAGATGATTTCAAAGATGAAAATCAAACTTTTGGAATGAATTATTCCCGTGGTATCGGCAACTTGAATTTAGAGTTCAATACTGGACTGGCGCGGGAACTCGACCGATGTCTCATTCGTCTTAGAAAGAGTATTCTGTTAGTCAGCTGAGTTTTGTAACGTTTGATGAGTATGACGATTCCTTTGTAAGCCACCCAAAGGTCGTCTACGAGTGGTTATCACTCGTATCAGCATCGATAACTGTGCTTTTTAGCTTCATAGTTATTTAATTGCACATAATTCATTTAGTTATGTCAGCTGAAATTAGCAGCAATTGACTTACTCATTTTTCGTTAACCAAATAGGAAATTATCATGAAAATCAAATATCTTGGTCTGGGGTTGGCAGCAACTATGTCGGTTTTCACCAGTGGTTTTACTTTTGCAAAACCTTCATATTCACAAGCTGCTAATTATCTGCAAACTAACCCAGTAAAACTTGAGCAGCTAACAGCACAAAACACACCAGAAAATATCCAAAAACGCCCCGAAGCAGTTCCTATTCAATTAGACCAGGCGTTTCAATTGCGGATTAATCAGAAGGCTATTTTAGCCTCTGATAATATTAAAATAAAGTTCCTGAAAGTAACTCAAGATTCGAGATGTCCTGCTAATGTTGCATGTATTTGGGCAGGGCAAGTAGAGATTGTAGTTGAAATTTGGGAAAAAGGTCAAAATTTAGGTGAATTTACTTTAACAAGTAGACCAGGTTCTCCAGATTTAGCAATTAAATCTTTTGGTAATAACTTTACTATTAAGTTTGTCGGGATTGAGCCTAGTCTTTCTTCTCAACAAGAAATCAAAAAATCAGATTATATTGCCCAGCTTGTTGTTTCTAAAAACGGTGAACAAAACAGCGTTGGTCAATAAGTTCTCAGTTAGAGTTTTGTAGAGATGCGATAAATCGCGTCTAATACCATTTTGCAAAAAACCTGATACAAATACAGTCAGTGTAGAGACGCACTTAGTGCGTCTCTACGTTTGTATATGTTTCAACATTAAAGTGAAATGGTATAAGTTAAATACCAGGACAAAATGTTAGGTGTCATTGCGAGTGAAGCATTCTTTCGTCAATGACATACGGAGGCGATTAACAAAAAAACGACATTTTTGTCAAAAAGCTCGTCCATCGGACTGCTTATCCTCCCACAGCCAAGGCGGCTGTGCTGGCATTTATAACAATTTTCAAGTGGGTAGAATACAGGTTATTTGTAGGGGCACAACAATGTTGTGCCTTTGCTGTGTATTACGTGCAAATACAATTTGGTGGGTGTGGATGATGCTAAAAGCTTTACATAGAAAGTATTTCAGTAATTTTTCTTGCATACCTACTTGATTACTGCATAAGGTGAAATTTCTTGCACCTATTGAGACATAGAAGGAAAGCAAAAAAGCTTCGCCTTGAATTTAAACAATTTCTTAATGAGTAAAAAAAGTGACGCTTATGGCTACATACGGCTCCAATTCGGGACAAAACCCCTGTGAATGCGAATTCACTATTCCTATTAAATTAAACATTCCCATCACAATTCATACACAAGTGTGTATCACTCCTGTTGGCTCTAGTAAACAGAAGTTACCTATTTTCTTAGAGGATGTCTGAGAAGTTTTAGATAGGTGATTTTAATCACGCAAGTTGCTTTAGCATCAAAGGAATCATAGCAACATAAATAAATGCTTCAGTCGTCTGGGGTAAAATTTCATAATCTTTGCTCAATCGTCGGTACCAGTTAAACCAGCCAAAAGTTCGCTCAACTAACCAACGTAATGGGAGTACAACAAAACCTTTCTGTTGTTCATGGCGGGTAACAACACTTAAAATCCATCGGTAGACATCAATCACCCAATGCTGAAAATCTTTGCCGCGATAGCCGCCATCAACCCAGATTTTGATATTGCGACGAAAGCGATCGCGTACTGCGTCCAGCTTCAAAAGTACTTGTTTTGCGCCTGCTTGTTCGCTTGTACCAGCAGCAGTTATTACCACGACTAACAGTAAACCCAGGGTGTCTACAAGTATGTGCCCTTTGCGCCCCAAAATTATTTTGCCAGAGTCGTAACCAACTTCTTGGGACACCATTGTTGCCGTTTCAACGGTAAGACTTACCATAATTGCTTCTGATGGAGATGGTTCTCTTACTTGACTAACACGTACCCGCACAGCCCAAGAAATACTGCAATCGGCTGAACTCAGTTAGTCGATTGTTTGCTTGCTAATTATTTGGGGAGACTTTTTCACCACCCTACCTCAGGGTGGTAGAATTACTTTCTGGGATTTTTTTGTTTATTGTCCAAAACTTTTAAGTACAAAATTGCCAGCATTTATTAAAAGTTATGTCTGCTTTTTCTGAACCTAAATACTATTCAGAAGGAAACAAACTGCTTGTCTCTTTCATGTTAAAAGTTCCTATTGAACTCGAAATAGAATTGTTGGGTATGCCACCTACAGTCCAACAGCAAGTCAAGGGTCAAGTTAAGGGTCAAGAATTTGTTAGCCAGACAGGAAATTCTGAGTCTGCGGTTGTAATTAATGAGGATACTCAAGCTGAACTTTATGAAAAAATCCGGGTTATCTCCGACCAACTGGTAGTTCAGCTATTAGAAAGTTGTGAGGCTGTTTCCAATTCTCCCCCAACTCAACATGAGAAAGACATAGCCAAAGCAGAACAGTTTGGCATAGATACTTCGTTATTAAAGGAAGAAAAACAGGAAAGAAAAGAGGAAGAAAAAGAAGAAGGAACTATCCCAAAAGTTACACCACCTACACCATTTGAGAAAAAACGTATGGCACGCATTTTCGACTCAGTAAATGATGGTTTCACTTTAGGCGTTAATGTAGTAGGAAGAATATTTTTTCTGGGCAAACTCGCTAACTATAGTTGGGAGTAACAGTTGATTTATAAAGTAAATTTTCTTGAACCACACATTGTCGTAGGGGCACGGCAATGTTCCCAAAAGCGCGATCTATGCTAAAGCGCAACTACAAACAAATTACTTAAGAAGTTTTACACGCCGGTCCGCTGGGAGTCGCATCGGGGTAGAAAGTTACTATCGCCTTTTCTTTTCTCACAAAAACTGTGGGGAAAATTTTTCCTGTTTCCCCATCTCGCACATTAGAAATACATGCCCCTTCACTACTTCCTTGCAGCTTATATATTTTAGTTACATCTAGCAGCATTTCTTCGGCGTTGCTGAGGTAACCATAACCTTTGATAATATCTTTGACGATTATATCGCCCTGTTTAATCACCACACCCATTGTATAAATTACACCAGGGACTACTTCTTCTCGCCGGGAATTATTCGCTAACCTCCCGCCAATTCCCTCATTTTGTAATTGTAAATATCTGCCGTAAAAATGCAGTCCACCAATATCATTAGCGTTATATATTTCACCACAAAAAATGTGTTCAAACCCGCGTCGTTTGAACCAAATATTGGTTAAATCTTCGAGAAATTCGGCTGAATTTTTGCGTCCCGGACGCAGTTCGCCGCCGCTAGCAGAGTAAAGTTTATTTAAAACATCTGGGTATTGAGATAAAAGCTGTTTAAATTTATCGGGACTGACTTTTGTACCCATAGGACCGCAGGTTTTAAGTACAGCTTCATCAAACTGATTTAGCTTAGGCGCTGGTGGTGAAATATCTACTTGCTGTCCCGCCGGAAAACCAACTTTTACAGGGTTATTTTCATTATCAAAAAATGGCAAAAGTTGAGTATTTTGTTGTGGCTGTGCTTGAGCGTGATTTTGCAACCAAAACCCAGAAGCCAGCAGCAAAAGAGCAAATCCAGTTTTTAACCACATAGCTAGCTTTATACCAATATTTGGCTGCATAAATTTAGATTAATTGTTCATCTAAATATGAATAACCATAGATAAACATATATGCAAATGGCTATTACCATGTTTTGTGTTTATCTGTGGAATCTTAATCATTATGTATCAGTAGGATGGGAATTGCCCACCGTACTGAATAAAGTGATAGTTTGTATATAGGTTAAAGAAAAATTAAATATATATAATATATATTATTTGTAGAGACGCGTTCATGAACGCGTCTCTACAATTTACCTACACAGGACTTACGCACGAAGTTCCAAAAACCCGGTTTCTTCGCTCATATCTGCTTGCTAAGAAACCGGGTTTTTTTGCGTAAGTCCTACTACAATCGAAAATCCAAAATCCACGCATTGGATTAGACTTTTTTCAACCAGCTAAACATGGCGCGTAAATCTTTACCGACTTCCTCAATGGGATGTTCGGCTTCTTGACGGCGCATGGAGGTAAATCCAGGTTTACCGGCTTGGTTTTCTAATACAAATTCCCGCGCAAATTGACCGGATTGAATTTCGCTGAGAATCTTCTTCATTTCTGCTTTGGTTTGCTCGTTTACAATCCGAGGTCCACGGGTATAATCGCCATATTCAGCTGTGTTGGAAATGCTATCGCGCATTTTGGCTAAACCGCCTTCTACAACCAAATCAACAATCAATTTGACTTCGTGGAGACATTCAAAATAAGCCAATTCTGGTTGATAACCGGCTTCTACCAAAGTTTCAAATCCGGCTTTGATTAAAGCACTTAAACCACCGCACAATACTGCTTGTTCGCCAAACAAATCGGTTTCAGTTTCTTCGCGGAAAGTAGTTTCGAGAATACCTGCACGAGTTCCGCCGATACCTTTAGCGTATGCCATCGCGCGATCGCGTGCTTGACCGCTGGCATTTTGATACACTGCAAACAACGCAGGTACGCCTTGTCCCTGTTCGTAAGTCCGTCGTACTATATGCCCCGGTCCTTTAGGCGCAATCATCACCACATCTACGTTTTCTGGTGGTACGACTTGACCAAAGTGAATATTAAAACCGTGGGCAAAAGCTAATACATTCCCTTCTTCCAGATTTGGTTCAATTTCGTTTTTGTAAATCGTTTTTTGCACTTCATCGGGTAACAAAATCATAATGACATCAGCGGCTTTCGCAGCATCAGCCACATTCTTAACTGTTAACCCAGCAGCTTCAGCTTTCGCGGCTGACTTACTGCCCGGATATAGTCCAATAATGACATTCATGCCACTATCTTTCAGGTTGAGGGCATGGGCGTGACCTTGAGAACCATAGCCGATAATGGCAATGGTTTTTCCAGCCAACAGGTCTAAATTGGCATCTGCGTCATAATACATCCGGGCCATAGGAACGTCTCCACTTCAGCAAGCATCGTGATTCATTGCAAGTTTATGATTCTACCGCAAAACTTGACCCCCTGAGTGCAATTGTTTCTGTGGGATTAAACGCAAACGCGATCGCTTAATACTCTAACAGGATTTTACCCAACAGGATTTTGGATTGTGAAATACCCATCATGTCGTTGTTTTAACAATCCATTTGTCACAATATTTTTTCCAAATGGTATAATGTGCGTTTACTCGCATCAGTTGCAAATTTATACTTCGGTTAATTAGCTATAGTTCATAGTTCATAGTTCATGGTTCATGGTTGATGGTTCATAGTTGATAGTTGATAGTTCATGGGTTTTCGCCTATAAACCATCAACCCCTCCTTTCTTTCACCAGTCGCCTGCGCTCGTGTTACCCTACCAAGGGCGCCCCTTCACCATCAACCATCAACCATTAACATTAACCATTAACCATTAACCATTAACCAATAATGTGGCTAATTTAAGTTTCGCGATCGATTGTTTGCACTTCTTCTGAAGATAATTTCACATCAACGGCACGCACGGTGTCTTCGATGCTGGAAATCTTGCTAGCGCCGGGAATGGGTAAGATACAAGGCGATTTAGAACGCAACCACGCTAAAACAATACAATACACCGATACGCCTTTTTCCTTAGCTAATTTAGAAATTGCGGGAAAGTCTTCTAAGCCGCTGTGGCGGCGACTTCCACCAAAGGGACTCCAAGGTAAAAAGGTCAAACCCTCATGTTCGCAATAGTCTAACACGCCATCTGATTCCGCTTGTCTATACCAAGGATTGTATTGATTTTGCACTGAAACAATATCAACCACATCTCGCGCCCGTTTTATTTCTTCAACAGAAAAATTAGAAACTCCGACAAAACGAATTAAACCTGCCTCTTTTGCCTGTTTTACGGGTGCGAGAGATTCTTCAATTGTGTATTTGGGATCGGGGGCGTGATATTGCCAAATATCTATGGGTTTTTCACCGCCCAAAGCCTCAAAACTAACGCGAATAGTTTCGCTTAAATGTTCGGGATTGCCATTGCGCGTCCAGTTTTGATTGGGACGCATCAAACCGCCCTTGGTAGCGATAATTACATTGCTGACATCACCTTTGTAAGTTTGTAAAGCTTTATCAATCAGCCGTTCGTTGTGGTGTTTGTCTGATTCATCTTTGCAATAAGAGTCAGCGGTATCAATAAATGTGATGCCTAAATCCAAGGCGCGATGGATAACGTTTATTGATTGCGATTCGGTCGGGCGATCGTATATTGACATTGGCATTGCGCCTAAACTGATCGCACTCACAAAGACACCTGTTTTATCTATTTGTATGGTTTCCATGTTTCTAGCTTTCGTTTCCACCTGCTTACATTGATTATTTACCAAATGCTCAACGGTTGTTGATTAATTCATCCATCAAAAGGTTTAGGCAAAATCACAATAAGTTAAGGATAGTTAAGGTAGTTTACGCTGTCGTTAGTTAGTATTGCCGCAGATATCGCTCATCTATTTTCCATCGCAGTTTCGGAAATCCAACTTTCGATAGATGTATTAAATTAGATATAGAATTAATAGGAAGATTTTTTAAATATACGTAGGGTGGGCATTGCCCACCATATCCGGGTTTTGGTGGGTATTGCCCTCCCTACAGATACCTTTTGATAGATGTATTAAATTAGATATAGAAATTAAGTATTTTTATTATGAGTAACTTTCCTGACTTTAGCAGCCACGGCTATCAAGTCAACAGAGAATTAGGGCGTAACCGTGAAGGTGGGCGCATTACTTGGCTGGCGACTAACCTCCAGATAAGCGAGGAGGTGGTTCTCAAGCAATTCTGTTTTGCCCAAGCTGGTTCTAGCTGGTCAGGTTTAAATGCTTACGATCGAGAGATACAAGTGTTACAGGGACTCAATCACCCTGGTATCCCTTCCTACTTGGACGCATTTGAAACCCAAGATGGCTTTTGTATAGTTCAAGAATATAAAAACGCTCCTACTTTAGCAGTTAAGCGTAGTTTTGAACCGGAAGAAATTAAGGAAATTGCTGTAAAAATACTAGAGATTTTAGTTGATTTACAAAATCGGATTCCTCCTGTTATCCATCGGGATATTAAACCAGAAAATATTCTGGTTGATGCCAAATTAAATGTTTATTTAATTGACTTTGGTTTTGCTCGCATTGGTAGTGAAGAAGTTTCGGGAAGCAGCGTTTTTAAAGGAACTCCGGGTTTTATTGCGCCAGAGCAATTATTCAAGCCGACGGAAGCATCAGACCTTTATAGTTTAGGAACAACTTTAATTTGCTTGCTTACTGGTAAAAGAGCAACTGACATTCAAGACTTAGTAGATAATGACGACCCTTACTTACTTCATTTTAAACATTTACTTCCCCGCCTGAGCCTGCGATTTATCGATTGGCTGGAGAAGATGGTACAGCCAAGACAAAAAGACCGCTTCAAAAATGCAGAAACTGCTTTAGAAGCACTCAAGCCACTTTATGTTATTCGCATCCCAGAAGTGAAATTAAGTAAATCAATTCTGGAATTTAAAGCTAATTATCTGGGTGAAACGCTAATCGAAAGAATCATTATTAATAACTCTATTCCCGAAACGGTTTTAGAGGGTAGATGGGAAGTAGCACCCCATAAAAGCGACCCTCCCCATCGACCGAATTCTCATGCTTGGATTAGCTTGGAAAAACGTGAGTTTAAAAGTAATTCTGTGGAGTGCGGAATTATAGTAGATACGAGACAGTTGATGGCTGATAAAGTTTACGAACGAAAGATTTTATTGCATACAAATTCATCCCCAGAAACTTCTGAACTCACTGTTAGGATTCAGACGGCTAAAATTCCCCTAGAAATTGCAAAAATACCTTATGTTTCCCTGTTTGGACTGTTAGTAACTTCTGGTACTGTAGTTGGGGGTTTTTTAGTGGCTGCGCCTGCGTTTGTGTCTGGGATTATGTCTTTGGTTACGGTTACGGCTTTGTTGATTTCGTTTGGAGGTGGATTTGAATTTGTAATTGGGTTTGCAGTTGTGATGTTGATAGTTGGAAGTATGCTTCAGTTTGTACTTCAGACTCCAACTGTGGTTGGGCTTGCAACTGGGGCTTTGATCGGGCTTTTAGTTGGGTTTGTATTTGGGCAACCGGGTGCTGGGATTGACAGTAAGATTAAAACAAAGGCTCTAGAAAACGTGCAGAATGTTACCTCTACAGTTGGGGCTGTACTTGGGGTTGTGGTTGGGGGTGGTTCCGGGGCTGTGGCTGGGAATATTTTAGGGAATACGTATTGGGCTGTGCTTGGGGCTTTAGCTGTATCTACTCTGCTTGTGTTTGTAGTTGCATATGTGGCTGGTATTGTTAGTAAAAATGTTGTAGAAAGAGGATTTAACAAAGGCTTTGCCATTCTAATTTTATTACTAACAGCAGGGTTAGGTATCACCACAGGCATTGGCTTGAAAGTTGGATTGTTGCATCAATTGGTGATATCCGTAATGGCATTAACAGGTGTACCATTAGCCAGTATGCTGATTTATCTACCTTTAAACAGACGCAGACTTATTGGCAAATATCGAGACTCAGAACAACATTTAATTAAGCCTTAATACTAGTACAGAAGGGCGGAAATAAGCCCTTCTGTACTAGATTAAGCAACTTGCGAAAAACAGAAGTTAATTTCCAAAAAATTATGGATCGGGCTGGTTCTGTGCGCGATGTGTTAAGTGTTGCCAAATAACTCAGCAATGTCCATTAAAATAGTAAATACTTGATTTTTAATTTTCTGCCTAAACTCTACTCCCCATTACCCTATAGCACTTTGTGTTTCCAAAAATTGTGCTGAGTAACACGAAATAAATAGACTGAGGAATGCCAAGATCAATAAAAATGTTGCCCTAGGGGTATTGAAAATCTTATGCCAGAACTACGCCACTCAATTGCTCAACACTACCACGAACGCACTAAATATGACCCCGAGACGATCGCCTCGAAAAGTCAGAAGGGGTTAGACTGGGCAAAGCAGCCAGTGCCGTTCAAAGAATATAAAATTGGTTCTGCTTTCGATCTCAAACCCTATTTTCAAGAAAAACCAGAGTCATTTGCTGGGAACCCCGATGCTCAATGGTGGAAGAGGCTTTCGCGCCTGCTGTTTTGCAGCTATGGATTAACGGCAAAAATGCCTTCAATGGGGAGTGCGGTATATTTACGATCTGCCCCTAGTGCTGGTGGATTGTATCCGGCTGAGGTATATCTGGTTTCTCGCGGGATGCCATTGTTACCACCCGGACTGTATAACTACCAGTGTCGGACTCATTCCTTGATGCATTATTGGGAAAGTGATGTTTGGCAAGCTTTGCAAGAAGCTTGTTTGTGGCATCCTTCTTTAGAGAATACCCAGTTGGCAATTATTATTACATCGGTTTTCTATCGTTCGGCGTGGCGATATGAAGACAGGGCATATCGGCGGATTTTTCTAGATACCGGACACCTCTTGGGCAATATAGAGTTAGCCAGCGCTTTGGGTGATTATCGCCCTCATTTGATTGGCGGCTTTGTGGATGAAGCGGTAAACGAACTATTGTATGTCGATTCGCAACAAGAAGGAGCGATCGCTGTTTTAGCCCTAGCAGATTTGTTAGATGTTAAACAAAACTTACCAGTGGGGCGAACCGCTTTACCCTCCGCCACTGAAACCAATTATCCGCAAATTCCCGATGGAGAACTGTTACCATATTTTCATCACCGCACGCAAATTCAACCAGGGACAACCGGCAAGCTAAATTTGCCAGAAGTAAAACAAGAAAAATCCTTAGAGGATAAATATAACTTTCCCTTTTGCGAAAAAATTTCCACCGCCACCACTGCGTCTATTGACTGGGGCGAAAAGTTAGACGGATTAGAAATTACCATGTTGAAGCGACGTTCTACCCGCGCTTACAATGGTGAAGATTTAACCTTCGATGAACTCAAAGCCTTACTTGATTTCACCTATCAACCTCAACATTATATTCGTCAGGGTTTAGATATTTCTCCAGACTACTTTGATTTGAATTTAATTGAAACATTCATCGCCGTTTCTGGAGTTAAAGGACTGGAAGCTGGCTGTTATTATTACGCACCTAAAGCCCAAGAATTGCGACAAATTCGCTTTAAAAACTTTCGGCGAGAATTGCATTTTCTTTGTTTGGGGCAAGAATTAGGCAGAGATGCAGGGGCAGTGCTATTTCATACAGCAGATTTGAAATCAGCCATTGCACAATATGGCGATCGCGTTTATCGTTATTTGCACATGGATGCCGGTCATTTAGGGCAAAGACTGAATTTAGCAGCAATTCGCTTGAATTTGGGTGTTAGCGGTATTGGCGGCTTCTTCGACGACCAAGTAAATGAAGTTTTGGGTATTCCTGCGGATGAAGCTGTTTTATATATAACTACGCTTGGAAGACCGAGGTAAGTTGAAAGCCCTTTAATTTGCATACCTAAATTCAATGAAATTCTTGTGGGGTGGGTATCTTGCTCGCCCTAACAATTTGCATTACCTCGTGTTTGGAGGCGGAGCCTGCTGTAAATTGCGTTACCATGCTCTGCATGGTAACGAGGGAAAAACGAGGGAAATAATATTGTGTCTAGTTAATTACCTATAGTTAAATAGTTCATAGTTCATGAATTTTCTAGCTATGAACCATTAACCATGAACACCCACTCAAGATAGTATGGGTATTCACCCGTGATATGAGAAGTTATGTCCATTCAAGTCTACGGCATTCCTAACTGCGGAACCTGTAAAAAAGCTTTTCAGTGGTTGCAAAGCAATGGTATTGAATATGAGTTCATCAACACCAAAGAAAATCCGCCAAATCATCAGATGATTGAAGGCTGGGTAAAATCTTTGGGTTCACAGCCAATGCGAAATACCTCCGGTCAATCATACCGTGCCTTGGGTAATGAGAAAAAAAATTGGACAGATGAAAAGTGGATTGAAGCCTTTGCGAAAGATGCAATGCTGTTAAAGCGTCCTTTGTTTGTTAAAGATGGAATGGCTGTGCTTGTAGGCTTTAAAGACGAAGTGATAGGGGAAAAATTAAGGTAATAAAGAAGGCGATCGCTCAATTGATACTCACTTCCTGTAAACTATAAAACACAGTTGATACAGGTAGCTTCAATGAAGATTGAGCCAACATATACCTCTGTAGGAAGCCTCTTTGAGTATAGACCGATGTTTTTTATACCCAAGTATCAAAGAGCTTATGCATGGAGTGCTGAATCGGTAGAAGACTTTATAAAAGATTTAAAAAACTGCTTTGATAGAAGAAAATCAAACTCACCAGTTAATCATTTTTTCGGAGGGGTTCTTTGTGTAAGATATCCTGTTGCCGGAACTGTAAATCAACATGAATATGAAATTATTGATGGCCAGCAAAGAATAGCAACCTTTAGTATATTAGTATCTTGTCTAATCAGGATATATGAAGAGCTAAAGGAAAAGGCTATAGATTCAGGAGACTCAGGTAATCAAGGAATACTGGAACGTCGAATTAAATTACTTTCTGAAAGGTTTATAGAGTTTAGCCAAGAGGTTCAAAGAAAAATAAATTCAGTAGAGGTTTTGAGGCTTTAAAGGAGAGATCACCCTTTTTATAAAGAACTTATTCGAGGCATGAATCCATCAGTTTCACGAGACTCTCATAACAAAATTTTTCATGCATATAAAGCTTTACTTAAAGCAGTCAAAGATATCATTAATAGTTCCACATTAGAACAAAAAATGGATAATATTGAAATTATCCAAAACATTATAGATAATGATTTTACAATACTATACATGGTAACTGATAGTAAAGAAGATGCATTTCGTTTATTTCAGGTTATTAATGATAGAGGTACAAATCTCACAGTAGGAGATTTATTAAAGGCGAAAACTTTAGAAATTGTAGAAGGATTTAGTCAATATCAAGATAGTGTTGAAAATTTATGGGATGATATACTTGCAGATACTCCATCAGATACAGAAAAGTATTTGAATTGGATTTACGAGTCTTACCAGGGTAACAGAGCTAGGCAAGATTCTTTATTTGATATGTTTATCGATAAGTTTTTTCCTCAGCATAAAAATCATAAAACGGGTAATTTTACAGAAAATGAAGTTGAAAAAGTATATAAAACAGTAATTAATATACATGTGGATATTAATTGGACTTTGGACAAAAAAAGTGGTTAGCGAGTAGTGCTCGCGAAGCAAAAATTAAGCACTAAAAATTACCTCAGTTATGTTTCAAACTAAGAGAGAGAGAGTCAAATCGGTAAAGTCTAAGGAGATTTACGCAACTTTTTTTGTATTCAGTGTAGATTTTGAGTGTTTTTTCACCACGGGATGTACAGAGGGCTTTGGTTGAATGTCGCCAGCCACCCTTCCAAGTGAATTTCCACGGGTTTTGGGAGAATGTCCCGGTTTACCAATCTGTGAAATAATTCTGTAAAAATCACGTTGTACTACACTTGCCGTGACAATTGGCGGATTTGTAGTATCGTTAGGGCGTTCCCAGGGTCTGGGTAAGTATGTTGCCAAGTCCTTTGCAGCCCATAACTGTAGGTAACAGAGCATAACTAATCGTATCCAGTTTTCCTCATGTTGCAGATCTGGGGTCTGAAACTCGGTCATCAACAAGCGCTGCTTACCGAAACCAAACATATGTTCAATATCAAACCGTTGTCGGAAGCATAGTTCTCAGGGTAGTTAAAAAAAATTGCCTGCAAATTGAAAATGAAACCAAACTGGAAGAAACAAGACTACAGGTAGCAATTAATTCATGAAGAATCAAAAATTTGACGAAAACAATTATTACTCCCAGCTATGCTCCAGACTTTGAACGATGTCGGCTATTATCCTGGAGTATAAAAGAGTTTTTATCACCTTCTATCAACCATTATATCATTGTAGACCGTCGAGATTTGTCTCTTTTCCGTGAGCTAAAAGGACCAAAAACAAAGATTATTAATGTTGAATCGGTATTACCGTGGTGGATTCAACGTATCCCTTTGTTAAAGAATGGGTGGTTGAGTCTAAAAACTCTGCCGATTCGCAATTGGATAATTCAACAACTTGTCAAAATTGCAATTGCTTCTTTCATTGATACAGATGTTTTGGTGTTCGTTGATTCCGACACAACATTTGTACGCCCTTTAAATTTTCAAAGCTTCATCCGCGCGGGTCAAGTCAGGCTTTTTCGAGAACCTTCATATCATACAGAAACGCATTTCAATGGCTGTAAATCTGCTCATGAATTATTTGGTATACCTGATATGAATTATCCATCTCCAGGATACATTGGTAATGTTATCACTTGAAGCGTGACAATGTTTTGAAGTTGTACGAGAAGCTGGAGAGTATTTCTAAACAAGAGTGGATTCAAACCTTAAGTAATTCATGGCATCTGTCTGAGTACATACTTTAACGAGTTTTTGTTGACCACTTTCTCAAAGAGCGATCGGGGCATTATTATGATGCTGAAAAGATTTGCCACGAATATTGGTCTCCCTTACCTATGTCAAATAAACAGTTACAAAATTTATTTGCGGAAATTCAGCCTCAGCATGCAGCTGTAATGATATCGGCTAAAGCTGGTATATCTGTTGAACAATATCAGCTTCTAATCAAGAAGATTGCTGTAATGCAAAATTAACCTATTTAGCAAATTATGGCTGGAGTTCAATTTCAAGTAAATGGACAAACTTAAAGAATAAATAGATAGTCTGATTTCATACAGACCATATTTTACTATCAGCGCCAGATGAAATGACTAGACTCTACAGCCTAAACTCTCAAGTCTAAATTTCAAAATCAATTCTCAGAATCTTGGAGTTTTTTCTACTCACAAATAATTCTTTTTAATTCTTTTTAATTCTTTTCTAGCCCTGCATTTATACAAACTTAGAATCTGTCGGCAATTTGCAAAACTGTGTTGGTATCCTTATGCTTTTTGTCTTCCTTTACATGTAAATTGAATTTTTGTTTCAAGATTAATACAAAAAAAGCAACATCATCAACTAAATATCTCTTCCACAATCTTTTCGGTTCAGTTGTCAGCCTAAACATCCATTCTAAACCGATTTTACTCATCCATTTTGGCGCTCTTTTGACATTTCCTGCTTCAAAATCGATGGTTGCGCCCACTGCCATAAATATTTTAATTTTTGGCAAAAAATCTTTGTATTTATATATCCACTTTTCTTGTTTTGGCGCACCAAGTCCGATGGCTAAAACTGTAGCTTCTGAATTATTAATCAGGTCAATTATTTTTTGACATTCTTCTTCATCTTTTTCAAATCCAAAAGGAGGAGAATAGGTGTCAACAACGATTTTTCTACCAATTTTCTGATTGATTTTCTTTTGGGCTTCCAAAGCTACCCCTTCAACTCCTCCCAAGAGAAAAATCTTGATGTCATGATTATTTTTATGATGGTTGTAAAAAGCCGGAAATAAGTCAGAACCAGAGATTTTTTCTTTGAAGGGCGTTCCGAGAAATTTCGATGCATAAACTAATATCTGGCTATCACAGACTTTATAGTCGCTAATGCTATACGCCTCCAAGAACTCTGGGTCTTTTTGGAGTTTGATCAGGTGATCTACGTTAGGCGTAAATACCACTCCTGCTTGGAAGTTTTCTAAAAATTCTGTCGTTGACAAATTGTCTAGGTCTAAGTTCAGAATTTTAATTTTTTTCATGGTAACGCCCGGTTTGAATGACAACGAGAATCAAATTATATTGACAGAAAGGACAAGCTAATTGTGAAAAGATGCAAGAATTTTGTCTGGCAAATTCTCCTATTTCAACTTTCATAACTTTCTTGACTTAGCAAGTTTTAAATTATCAACATATAAACACCAAATACACCACAACAGATAAAACCTTTTGTTGAGAAATACCTTGACTGGGGAAAGTTAACATTTTTGGCGATCGCTAAATCGATAACCGATAAAAACTAATTTTAGAAGACTTAACCACACTCAAATATCCCAAACGGCGAATCAAGGGATAGAGAACCAAACTACTTGAGGAGCAATAGATATTTGGTCTAGATTTTAAAAGGGTTTTTACTATTTTATTACGTGTAAATTACACAAATTTATTAGTAATTTAAAATCGATAACATAGCGTATCATATCATGAATGTTTTAAATCTAGAAGTGACTTTACGTATTTTTTATTAAAAATGTATGACTTTAAGTATTTATACAGGCATACGCAACCTGAAATTTAGCTACTTCATAGTTTTTTAGTTATTTCAGCACACTCATCTATATATGAAAATTGTATAAAGTGCGAACCCAATAACCCTGATATTTGTTTTGGTTCCGCCGGCAGTGAATGACTCTAAGCTGATGAATGAGGAATTGGGCAGTCAGCAGATTCACCAAAACCCCATTAGTGTGGGTTTTGGTGCAAGCTAATTGCTTTATCCTGTATTTGCCATTTATTGTATTAATAATTACTATTATATATAATAAGACAGTAATATTGCGTAGATGAATGTGATCGCCTGCTAGATGTTTTGAAAACAGGCGATCGGCTAAAATTTGAATACTTTAGTTTCTACAACAAACTTCGACACCTGTATTTAGAGAGATTTTTCAGTTGTGAGTTACTAGACTTAAGGTAGATTTTAGAAAGATTTATCTAAGATTAACTCTGCCAATAGGTTGAACGCTATTTGCATAGCCAATTAATGTCATCCGTCAAATTGGGTATATATTACTTGGTTCTTGGTGTCAGATCCTAAGTACTTTTCGCAAAATTAAGGATGTTGGAATTGATTTTTTGGTGTTAAATGTTGATATTGCCACTCATTTGGCTCAAAACAACAGAACCCTTTATTTATCGTGGCAATATTCTTTCAGGAGTGAATGTGAATAATATTTTTTTTCCTAAAGGTGTTTTTTGGTTACTGACTTTCACTGCTTTGTCAGTGGTAGGTAGCGAATTATCTGCGATCGCCCAGACTGCGGACACCGCAAGCAGCAAGCAGTTAACCCAACCTGTTGGAATAGAAGCGTCTCCCAACCAGGTGGGTGCTGAAATAGAGACTGCAAATCAAAATGTGTCCTATCAATCGCCCATACAGTCCACCAGCATAGTATTCGATACCGAGCGGGTATCCGTTGTAACTGCGCCACCCCAGTTGCCAACCAGTGCTGTAGTGGAAACCGCCAGCAGTACGCTTACACCCATTCCAGGGACGACCTCAACCTCATCTGTAGCATTAGCTTCTCAGTCTGCTTCTCAATTTCCCAAGTCTACTTCTCAACCATCTGCTCAAAATATACCTCCTCGTGTGGCTCAAGCAGATATCGATCCGGGTAGACCGACCCGTGGTGGTAGAAGTTACGTTGGCGTTGCTGCCAACATTGGTCTTGGTGGTGGTGATTCAGCTTTGGGCGACGGCAACTTTATGGTAATCTCCAAAATTGGGTTTACAAATGTCCTATCAGTACGACCGTCAGCGGTGCTTGGGGATAATACAACCATTCTAGTTCCAGTCACCTATGACTTTTCTTTCAATCAGGTAGCAGATCCATTTAGCGAACCGTTACCTATTGCGCCTTATGTTGGTGCTGGTGCAGCGATTAAAACTGGCGATAACTCTAAAGTTGGCTTTTTAATATCTGGTGGTGTCGATGTGCCGCTAACTAATCAATTTACGGCAACAGCTGCTGTAAATGCGGCATTTTTCGATCAAACCGATTTGGGGTTGACTGTAGGAGTCGGTTACAACTTCGGCAGGTTTTAGGAGTTAGGAGTTAGGAGTTAGGAGTTAGGAGTTAGGAGTTAGGAGTTAGGAGTTAGGAGTTAGGAGTTGGGAGTTAAAAATTCCGCGCCTCCTAAGTTAATATTCGGGGTTGCATAATCGCGAAATAATTTCATAATCGTAGGGTGGGCACTGCCCACCTTACAAATCTGAATTCTTGGTTATGAGTTAAAACTTTTCAGTTCCAAACTCCAAACTGCAAACTCCAAACTTTAAACTCCAAACTCATAACTGGGCGCCTCCTAACTCCTAACTCCGTGCCTTTTACTTCGCGCTGGCTTTGTCAAGGTTAACTTTGTCAATTACCGTGATTTTGCCATCGTCTCCTACTGTCCAAACATCGTAGACACCAAGGACATCGCCATTTTCATCAACATCTACGTTGCCGCTGGCTCCCTGGTAGTTAATCTTTTTACCTTCTTTAAGTAATTTCAACCCTTCACAGACATCGGTAACTTCTGTGCCCGAACCGCTGGAAACTTCACGGATTTTGCTGGCTATGCCTACGCCTGTATTTTCTTTAGCTGCTTGTGCTGCTAACACCAACAAGGCGGCGGCGTCCCAAGCTTGAGGGGCATATTCTCCTGGTGAACCGCCTTTTTTGGATTGCCACAGCTTGTTGAATGCTTCTAATGCTTTACCATCGGAACCGGGAACTGTACCGATCGCCCCTGTAATAATATATTTACCATCGCTGCCTTTACCAACTTGTTCGGGGAAGGTCGGTGATTTCACGCCGTCTGTAAGCATTATCTGCACCCCCTTGGTTAAACCTTGTTGATATGCCGATTTCAACAGCAAACTACCAGTTTCGGCGTACATCACGGCAATCACGGCTTCTGGCTTACCAGCAAAAGCCGCAGAGGCTTCGGTATCAAATGTCTGGGCTTTGGGGTCGTAACGGATGGGCTTGTCTTTGTTAATTACGGTTCCGCCTAATTTCTCAAAAGCTGGTACAAATGCTTTTTCAAAACCGACACCGTAGTCGTTGTTAATCACGACTGTGGAAACTCGCTTGAAACCTTTTTTATGAGCTAGTTGTGCCAATGCTAGCGCCTGGTAGGTATCGGGAGGAGCAGTACGCGCCCAAAAGTTGTTGGGGTTGCCTTTTTTAAAGTCGCCTTTTTGCGCTTGTTCGGTAAATTTCGGGCTAGTACTTCCAGGAGAAATTAACATTACTTTATTGGGTGCAGCAATGGAGACGGCAGCGCTGGAAACGCTACTGGCAAATGAACCTACTACACCACCGGCTTTATCCAAGGTTGCCAATTTGGTCATACCAGCCGCACCAGCTTTGGGGTCGGTTTGGTCGTCTACTTCTATTAAGGTGACTGGTTCACCATTCACGCCGCCGCAAGCGTTGACCGTATCTTTAAGCAAGGGAACGGCACCCACCATCTGCTGTCCGATGGATGCTAAATCGCCGGTTGTCGGTAACAGTGAACCAATTTTCAGACCTTTGCCGCTGCTGGTTGTGGTTGTTGAACTGGCTGGAGAGGTAGCAGCCCCGCTGTTAGGGGTGCTATCTGGGTTGCTGCTGGTTTGTCCGGTTTGGGTACAACCTGCGGCTAAAAATCCAGTTGCTAGGGTAGCTAAAGCTAGGAATAAGGCAGAATTAATTTTTTGCATAAAACACTTTCACTCCTCTGAATATTCAGGAGTCTAAAAGCAAGATTTAAACTAGAGCGGTTTGCAATTGGGTGGGGTACGTTGATAGACCTCTCTGGTAAACCTCTCTCCTATGAGGAGAGAGGCTTTGATATTAGCCCCCTTCCCTCCTAGGGAAGGGGGTTGGGGGTTAGATCTCGTTCGTGTACTTCACCGAATTGAAAGCAACTATAGAGTTTAATTTTAGCTTGCTCTCAAAGACTCCAAAGGATAAATAATATCATCCTTCTCAGGGAGTATAAGTATTTCGCCTGACATCAATGCTTTTTACATTAATGCCTTAGATTAACGCGATATCTCGCGTTGTTTTACAGGCTTTAAAAACGGAGAGGGAGGGATTCGAACCCTCGGTACGGAGTTGCCTGCCGTACAACAGATTAGCAATCTGCCGCTTTCGACCACTCAGCCACCTCTCCCTATTTACATTCACGAATACTAATTGTATATGACTTTTTTTGAGAAGTCAATAGTCAATTTGTTGGTTGTTGGGAGTTGGGAGTTGGTTGTTGGTAGTGGGTAGTTGTTAGTGGGTAGTGGATAGTTGTCCGGTTTATCATTAACCACCAACCAACCACTAACCAACCACCAACCAACCACCAACCAACAACCACCAACTAACCAACAAGCACCAACCAACAACCAACCACCAACCACCAACCACCAACTTGATTACAGAACTTGCGATCGCAACAAAGCTACGGGCAAACTGCTTAATTTTTTCCACTGGGGCACATAAGCACGTTGATTGAACACATGATAATCGTTACGTTCAATGACGCTCAAAATGCGGCTGTAATGCATCAGGGCTGCCCATACAGACCAACGAGCGTCGGCTGAGAGGTGACTGATGCCTTTTTCGGCTTTGGCGTAGAATTTGCGCGTTCTGGCAATTTGGAAGCGCATCAGCGCCCGCCAGCGTTCATCGACTACACCTTTGAACAAGTCTTGTTCGGTGTAGTTAAATCGCGCTAAATCTTCCAGAGGAATATAAATCCGTCCCCGACGTGCATCTTCTCCGACATCCCGCAGGATGTTAGTGAGTTGACTGGCTATTCCCAAGGCGATCGCTTCTTCTGTGGGAATATAGGGCGAGTGTTGACGGTTCCACGGTGCTGTGTTTTTGGTGATATCTACCCCCATGACTGCGGTTGACATCAAGCCTACGGTGCCAGCAACGCGGTAACAGTAGAGGTATAAATCATCAAATGTTTCGTAGCGACTTCGGTATAAGTCCATGCGCTGACCGGCAATCATATCCCGAAAGGGTTGAATCTCCGTTGGAAAGCGCTGGAGGGCGTCTACTAAAGCGACATCGAAATTATCTAAAGGGCGTCCCGCGAATATGGATTCCAGTTGCTGTTCCCAGAGGTCTAGGGTTTCTGACGTGGTAATAGCAGCAGCCGGACCGTCCACCAATTCATCTGTACGGCGACACCAAGCATAAATTGCCCAAATGGCAGGGCGCTTTGTCGCACTCATCAGTAGAGTACCCAGGTAAAATGTCTTGGCATACTTTGCTGTGAGTTGGCGACAGAGTTGGTAGGACTCGTCCACAGAGACCAGCGTTTTCATGCGTGGGGGGGAATCAGGCAGTTGCAGCATTCGTTGCAGGCTGAAGGGTTTGGGTTTGCAGGCTTGAAGTATTTGCCACCGGGTTTGCTTCAGCGATCGCCTGCGCTGTCAGCTTACCAGAAAGGACGGCACCTTCCATACTCGCTAAATAGCGTTGCATTGTGAAATCCCCTGTTAGATAGAAGTTGGTAACTGGGGTTTTCTGTGATGGACGATACTGTTGACGACCTGGTGTAGCTTTATAAACTGAAAGCGGCGTTTTGACTACGTGATATTTCAGCAATTTTGCTGGATTTTCTCCCCCAAAATCATCGGGAAAGAGTTTTTCCAGCTCTGCCAGAGTTGCCTGTACAATATCCGCATCGGATTTTGCGATCCAAGATGAAGCCGGTGCGAGAACTAATTCCAGCATCGAGCGATCGGGATTGGCATACTCGCGACAGGTGTTGCTCATATCAGCATAAACGCTGAGTAGAGGCGATCGCGAAAACAATAAGTGGTCAATATCTGTAAGTTTACGGTCAAACCACAAATGCACGTTAATTACTGGTACTCCTTGTAACCCTTCTAGCTTTTGGAAAAATTCCATCTGCTTCCAAGGTGCTGGTAACATCAGCTTTAACGGGTCTACGGGCATTGCCGAGACATACGCATCAGCGGTGAAAACTTCTTGTTGTGCCTTATTCAAACCCTGAAGTAAAAATCCCTGCACTGAACCATCATCGTTGAGCAGAATCTCTTTTAAAGGCGCATTTAGCCGCACTTCCCCACCGCGTTGAGTGATGTAATCTACCATCGGCTGACACAACCTTTCAGTCGGCGAACCATCCAGGAAAGCCATTTTCGAGCCATTTTTTTCCTGGAGGAAGCGATTGAGGGCGGTTAGCAGAATAGTTGCGGAAATTTCATCCGGATTAATAAAGTTCAACGCCTTGGACATGGCGATAAACACTTCTTTTTCGACTCGCGGCGGAATTTTTTGTTTTTTCATCCATTCCGACCAGGAGTATTTATCCATCTCCTCAACGTACTTTTGCCCTTTAATCATTGCCGGAATTAGTCCCAACCCAAATCTAATTTTTTCCGGCCATGTCAGCATGTCATTATTTCGCAGAATTGCGGCTACGCCATTAAAAGGCGCTGGCAAATCAGGAAAATCAAAGCGGCTGTAAGTGCCGGGTGCATTCGGTTGGTTGAAGATCATGGTGTGTTCTTTCCACTGCAACCGATCTTCAATGCCCAATTCTTTGAATAGCTGCAACATGTTGGGGTATGCCCCAAAAAAGATGTGCAGACCTGTTTCGTACCAGTCTCCGTCTTCGTCTTTCCACGCCGCCACCTTGCCGCCCAGTACGTCCCGGCGTTCCAAGACAATGGGAGTGTGACCTGCGTCCGTGAGATATTTGGCGCAGGAAAGCCCTGCTAAACCCGCACCCGCGATCGCTACCCGCATTTAACCTTACTGCTCTTCAATATTTCTTAAGGGTTTTGTCGTTTTCATTATACGTTGCAATCCGTTACATTTAGCAGCGTTTACGCGATCGCTTCCCCAAAAGTTTGAAAATTGCCGATATTTTTACCTATCTCCGGGAGGGGGAGGGGGGGAGAGGGGGGGACAAGGGAGACAAGGGACGACGGGTGTGGGAGACGGGTGTGGGGGACTACTAACCACGCGCCTACTAACCACTAACCACCAACAACCAACCACCAACCCAACGGGA
The DNA here is from genome assembly GCA_044006015.1 of Heteroscytonema crispum UTEX LB 1556. Taxonomy (GTDB): domain Bacteria; phylum Cyanobacteriota; class Cyanobacteriia; order Cyanobacteriales; family Nostocaceae; genus Heteroscytonema; species Heteroscytonema crispum. The sequence continues at coordinate 212,381 of JBIPDF010000008.1, read as the reverse complement.
GAACCAGTTACCTGGGCGAGTGTATCCTCCCGCAGTACGCGCTTCACCACCAACAACCAACAACCAACCAATTAAACAAATTCACCTTTTGCAACTAATATTACCTTTCCTCCCACTTTTACGTCTATGGCTGCATCTTTTTTTTCTGCTTGCAATAAAAGTAAAGAAGGTCTGCCAATCTCATATCCCTGTTCAACTCGCAGATTTATTTCTTGCTTCCCAAAATAGCAATTCTCAACTAAATAACCTGCCAAACAACCATTAGCACTACCAGTTGCCGGGTCTTCCGGTACACCCAGATAATCAGCAAAAACTCGCACGCTTAACTGATTTTCTAAACTGTAGGTTTCCGGACAAAAAGCAAGGATGCATTTGGCTTCTGTAGTACTAATCAAATCAAAATATTTGTCTTGATTAATTTTGATTCGCTTCAAAGACTGCTGTGTTTTTAAGGGCACAATCATAAACGGTACCCCAGTAGACACTTCTTGAATTGGAAATCGAGAATCTATCTCGTCTATCTCCAATCTCAGAACTTCGGCAATTGTATCAACTGCCAATTCCCGATGAAATGTCGGCGCTTTTTGCTGCATCCACAACCACTCCGCTACACCATTGACATAATCGAATGTCACTGGTATTTTACCAACTTGCAAATTGAGAAAAATCTGCGAAATACTTTGCTGAATTATCTCTTTTTGGAGTATATAAGCTGTGCCTAAAGTCGGATGACCTGCAAATGGCAGTTCTTGCTCTGGTGTAAATATTCTGACGTTATAACCACCGGATATTTGCTGTGGTGAAGTGACAAAGGTCGTCTCAGAATAGTTGATTTCTTTAGCAATACGCTGCATTTGCGACGTAGAAAGGTCTGCGGCATTGGTAAAAACTGCTAGTTGATTACCAGTATATTTTGCTTCAGCAAATACATCTACTATGTAATATTTAAGGTTATTCATTGGTTAATATTGCGTGATATTGCTGTTGCTAATTATGGAATTATTGCATATTTTAAATGTTTTTTTAAGGAAGTTATAAAAAATTCAAATTGAAAAGCTGTCAGAAATTCAAAACAGTATCTAAAAGATTAATCAAAGATTTATTTGCGCGTTTAGCACCAACAAGATATGATGAACCCTGGTGGGGATCGCACAATAGTTTGTGTGAAACCACTTGTAAGTAAAGGTAGATTCTTGATTTTTTGGCAAAGGATTATCTATTAGATTTGGTTGTGAAAAATTCTCTTTGCCAAGAAGGAGTAAGCATGTTTTAAAGGTACAGTTACCTGATAGCAGATTTACACCATGATATTTTTTGGAATTGTTTGGTTTACATCCTGGGTTGGTTCTTTTTTGTCGTTGAGCCAAAGCTTGCCACCAATTACACCGCAGCTAACTCCGACAAAAGTTTCATCCAATTTAGGAAAGTTGGTAATTAAAACTCGTCCATTTTTTGTACCACCTCAGCAGCAAGTAAATGTTTGGAGTGCGACATTGCTGCCGTCAAGATTTTTGAGAATGGATTGGGCAAATAAGGTATCGCGACCGAGTTCAGCTAAGTCGCCAAATTCTGCGGTAACGGCATTGAAGAGTAATAAACTTCAATTTTGTCCTAGTTCTCTAAAAGAGATTGTAGTTGAACCAACTTTGGTTAAAACTGCAAGCGTTCTACCGTCTGCAAAACTGTTAGAACCGAGTTCTTCCAATCGAGAATTTATTCCAAATAGAATTTTGCGATCGCTGCAAAATTTCTTCCGTTTGAACAATGCTGGCGAGCAAGATTTCAGTTCAGCTTCATCACAGGTGAACGTTGTCCATCGAAACGAAGCTGACTACGAAGTGTGGGTAAATAACCGTGCAATTGCCAGTTTACCTAACAAGCTACAAGCTAATTTGATGCAAGAACGTTTAACGCGATTGGTGAAGTCATCTAACTTAGATGCTTTTCAATTAAAACCGGCATTGGTGGACGGTATACCGGCGTTAATGGCAGGAAATCGCTTTTTATTTGGGATTGGAGATGAAGTTTCTCAGAAAACTCGTCGCAGTCCTGAATTGTTAGCGATTGAATGGGTTAATAATTTGCGGCTAGCATTGCAAGCACCGGCGCTATCGCTGGTAGAAGGACAGTTGGAAATGTATGGCTTGAAGCCTTCACAAACCAAAATGTCGGGTTTAGCTTCTTGGTATGGACCTTATTTTCACGGTCGTTTAACGGCGAATGGCGAGAGATTCAACCAAAATGAATTGACGGTTGCTCATAAATCTTTACCATTTAACACCTTCTTGCAGGTGACTAATTTGATAACTAACAAATCAGTTATCGTAAGAGTGAACGATCGCGGTCCTTATATTCCACCTAGAAGCCTGGATTTGTCATTGGAAGCAGCCCGCTGTATCGACAGCGAAACGGCTGGAGTTGTGCCTTATAAAGCGGTGATTTTGCACAAAAGCGAACCGAAGATGACTTTGAAAGGTTCACATCTTCTGAATAAAAATCAGAAATCTTCTGGAAAAATGGCTGTAGTCTCAGATTTTTGAATAATTAGAGTGCATCTTACCCTTGTCATGAGTTGGTAATTGGTAATTGAAGATTGGTTAAGTTAAATAAATGTGTGTTTTCTATTACCGATTACCTGAAAATATGTCTATCCAATGTCCAATGCCCAATACCCAATGTCCAATACCCAATGCCCTATTAAATGCATTTCATCATAGAAACATCTATGATGTCATGCTGCATTCCATAGTCAGTTGTGGCAAATTCTATTTGCAATATCAAGCGGTCTTTATGAGTCGAGTAATTCCTTTGTGAAGACACAGCGGGTCTTCCACAAATCCCAAACCAGCTTTGCCACAAATTTTTACTAGAGATTCCAGACCATAATAATCGATAATATCTGCATCAGTTTCTCGCTTACGCAACCAAGTATGGGAAAGTTTCTTTTGTTTGTGACTACCGCGAACACAGACATGGGGACCGCTTGTTACATCGACATCAGTGAAATAAAATAAAAATTTTAAAAACCGATAATCATCTAGGTCATAGTGAAAAATTTGCCCTATTTGACTGCGTTGCTTGTATGTTGTTTGCCAGGCGAAATTCCACCATAGTTGATTGCCTTGGTGTACAGGCTCATGTTCTAAATATTTTGCAGCGATCGCTAAGAATTTTGGATCGGTTTGCAATTTATTAATAGCGGGACAAAGTAAAGCTGTGTTGAAATAACTGCCCACGACAAATTCTTTGCCTGACTGAATTTGCGCTTGTTCTTTTTGATGATAATAAAATCCTAGTTATAGTTTGCGATTACCATAACAAACGCTAGATTTAGCAAAATCTACTATCTCTTGTAAAATATCTTCAGACAGATTAATGCCTACATATAATCCTTGATTTTGTAAATTGTTATTAATCGTCTCTATATTAATGTCTGCAAAACAAGAATAGCCTTGATTTAAGTAAGTCGGCTAGGAAAATTCAATGTATGTAAACAAATGTAAAATCACCGTAGGGTGCGAAGCGCGAGAGTACGGCACCGTCTTATTGTCGATGGTGCCGTACTCTCGCCGAAGGACGCACCCTACAATTTAATTTTCTTAACATAGTTTGAAATGGGGAAGGTGGGGCCCCCACTTTCGTGGGGATAAGGGGCAGGGGGAAGGGGAAAGGGGAAAGGGGAAAAGGGAAAGGGATTGAATTACCGATGTTTGTGTAATGAATAGCGGGCACTTTCAATTGCAACCATTGAAGATAACAATGTAGATTGAAAATTTTAGTTTTTTGCAACACAATCACAAGGACATGTTTATGACGGTATCGCAGAAACTCCAGCGTATAGGACATCACCTGATTGTCGGTCTTTCTGGTACGACATTAAGCGATGATGATAAGCGGGTGCTAAGTGAGTTGAAACCAGTTGGGGTTATCTTTTTTGCTAAGAATTTTCGTCATGGTACACCCTACGAGGTTTGGCTGCAATCCTTTAAGGAGCTAATCGAGCAGGTACGGGAATACACTGAACGCGATTCAATGTTTATTACTTTGGATCATGAAGGAGGTTCTGTGATTCGCACACCTCTGCCAATAACCCGATTTCCCCATGCTTTTCTTTTAGGAAAACTGGCTGGCGAGGTAGCAAAAGCAACATCGCTGGAACTGCGATCGCTTGGAATAAATGTATCTTGGGCACCTGTGGCCGATGTTTTTTCCAATCCCAAAAACCCAATTATTGGACCTCGTTCTTTTGGAACTACTCCGGAAACTGCTGCCCAAGGTGTTCGCGATTACTATCTTGGATTGAAGGACACAGGTATTATTGGATGCGCCAAGCATTTCCCCGGACATGGCGATACCAGTCAAGATTCTCACATTGAGTTACCGACGCTGAATCTGACTGTAGAAGACTTGCGAAATCGCGAGATTATACCATTTAAAGCACTGATTGACGAGCAGATTCCTTTAATTATGACTGCTCATATTTTGTTTCCCAAAATCGATTCTGATGTACCGGCGACGCTTTCAAAGCCAATATTACAAAGTATTCTACGTGAGGAACTTGGTTTTGAGGGGGTAGTTGTGTCTGATGATTTGGATATGAAAGCTGTCTCTGATATGTTTACCAAAAGTGGGACTGTAGCGCAGGCATTTAATGCTGGCTGCGATTTATTTATTGTCTCTCGCAACATTAATTCATCATCTCTGGAGAGAACTTACGCGATCGCTCAAGATTTTGCAGATTCCTTGAATAATGGTATCCTGGATGAATCTGTAGTGGAAGCATCTAAGGCGCGAATTGAGAAATTACTCTCTGCAACTCCTCAATATCACGCCCATCTTCTTGACCAAGATACGCTACTACAACATGCTAAATTAGCGATCGCTTGTTCTTTCATTAGTCATTAGTCATTAGTCATTGGGCATTGGGCATTGGGCATGGGCATTGGGCATTGGGCATTGGGCATGGGGCATTGAATGAAAATCTTATTCCTTCTGCCTTTTGCCTTTTACATTTCGCCTTCTGCCTTCTGCCCTCTGCCTTCATATCCTAGTTAGAAAGTAATGATGCGTTTAACGCTTTAGTGATGCGATCGCTAGTTTCTTCTAAATGGGCTTTTGTGTAAACATCAAGGTTTTCGCCAAGTTGTTTGAGACTGGTATCAATGGCTTTTTGCAGTTGACGCAATTCATACCAGGCTAATGTACGCCCATCTTCAGGCACATCAGCATTACGCAACACCATTTCTAGTAAAATATTTAAATGTTCTCGTTGCAAGGAACGCCGGATGCTAGAAATTGGCGCATGCGATCGCACGCTTAAAACCTCAGTCCAAATGCCTTTTTGCAAGGTATCAAACAATTCTGGTATGGAAAGCGCTTGCCCTGGTAAGGTTTTGAGTTCGATATCTTGCAAGCGATTTAAGCGATCGCCATCTAATAGCGATCGCAATACTGTACTTTGAAATCTCAAAATCCTTTCGTGAATTGGATAATCTAAGCGAGATATAAGTATGGAATTACCCCAATGTTGCCAGCGCGATGGTGCTAATTGATTAAGCAATTGCGGTGAGAAATTAAAAGCATTTTCAGCAAATACATACTCTTGCAATTTTGTCAATACTTGACGTTGTTTTTCTGCTGAAACTGGTACAAATGTCCAAGAAGTATCATCCAAAGAATGAAGACGCCGAAACGATTGTCCGCCAATGTATTTAGTTAGCAAATAGGCGTTACGTCCATAGTATTTAAACACTCTATTGAACAACACGCGCAAGTTGCTATAACTTTCTCCTTTTAATGGCAAACGCTTATCAAGACGCTGCCACATCACGCGGGCATTATCCATTTGCCATTGAGAATATAGCAAAACATCGCTACTCATATCCCAGACATTTGCCAGGGGATTAATATCCCAAATATCTTCATCAGTAGCGTAAGATAATTCTGGTTGGGGCGATGCTAGAACAATTTGTTCTAAAAATTCTTTTTCAGTTTTCGGAATCGTTTCTTCAAGTGTTTGCGGCGGAAATGTTTTGTAACCATACTCAATAGCCCATTCATCGTAGGGACCAATAACTGCGGGAAAATAATCACCTTGCTGTATTCCTTGGGGTGCTATATTCACGGGCAGATAATCCATTACCGAACCTACTAAACCCTTATTACGAGTAATTTCAATGTTGTTTAATTCTTCGGGTGCTAACATCGTGCTACCGTGAAAATTATGGCGCAAACCAAGAGTGTGTCCGACTTCGTGGGCGATGAGATAACGTAAATATTCATGGACATACTTCTTCATGCGATCGCTATTCGGGGTAGCATCTTGAAAAAGTGATAGCGCGATCGCACCCATCGCCGCTTGATTTGACGACTCTATACTATAGCAGAAGTCAGAAGGCAGATGGCAGAAGGCAGATGGCAGAAGGGAATCATGATGAATAAACTCAGGGGCTTTTAACCTTTCTGGGAAGTCAAAAAGGCTTTTGATATAATTATTAACTTCTTCCCTCTGCCCTCTTCCCTCTGCCCTCTGCCCTCTACCCCCCGCAGTATGCCTCGTGCCCGATGAATTCGCTTCCGTTAACGTGCGATATTCTTGTTGAATTGAACGCACCATGTTGGCATCGACAATGATGTCTGCATCTAATATTTCTCCGGTGAGTGGGTTAACGCGCATCGGTCCTTTAGCGAAACCTGCATCGAGAGAATTGAACCAGCGAATAGTGTTGTAGCGCACATCTGCGGGATACCAATCAGCATCATCGGGCATTTGTCGCACTTCAATCGCATTTTGAAATCCGGCTTTTTCAAAAGCTTTATTCCACATCAAAACGCCTTCTTTGATTGCATCGCGATACTCTAACGGTACAGCATTTTCAATCCAAAACACAATCGGCTTTTTGGGTGGAGATAAAGGTGCGTTACTATCAGATGGTTCGAGATGCCAGCGATTGATGTAACGTACAAATGCTTCTTGGGCATTATTGTGAGAAAAATCCTGAAAGGCACTAATAAAATATCCCACTCTATCATCAGCAAGTCTGGGAATATAACCGTTGTTTTCCTGCAGTTGGGAAAAACTGTAGTGTACTTTCAGAGTCAGTGCCCTGCTGTCTGGTAAAGTGACTAAATCAGCACCTTCTCTCGATGAAAAACCGTAAATTGAGTCAATTTCTAAGTTTAAAGGCAAACTCTTGACATCGCCAAAATACGACTTATTTTTTTCTAGATGGTAATCAGCCTGCAAAGAGTATTTCAACTGAGAAGTTAATCCAGAAAAATCTTGCATTAGCAAGTCACCGAGATTAACCAGCAGATTTTTACTGTGGGGGTCAATACTGGCGATTTCCAGCGCATAAAGAACAGAATCGCTAAATGAACGAGCAAGCGATCGCTCTTCTGGTGTACCTTCTTCTGTACGGAATTTAACATTACGAACAACAAAATGCAAATTCCCGTTGACTCGCCGAAAATAGAAGAGAAAATCTTGTAGGGGTAGTCCGCTATAAATCCCACTTTCCCCAACACCAGACTCTAATGTCACCGTAGCTAGATAGCTTTTATTTAGCTGTTCTGGCTTAAGTTCCAAGAAAATATTACCATCTTCCTGACTGCGATAAAGCGTAAAGAGTCCCTCTAACTTATCTGTACCCCTAACTATCTCGCGAAATCGCCGCCAATCTTCCTTTTTACTCCCAATTGCATTATCAGCGATCGCTAAGGTTTCAACCACTGGTAGTGTATTTAATTGCTGGGCATAAACATTTGCAAGTTGGTCGGCTGCTGCGTAATTAGTTCCAAACAGCAAGTTATACAGCAGTACTGTATAAATTGTGAATTTTTTAATCGAATATTTCATTTTATAGCTACCCATGAGGAAGCGGCACTCGTGTCTGCAAGCCGCTTAAGTATTAATAGAGTAGCCGTTTTTGGTTTATTTAATATGGTAGCAATTTTACCAAATTTGCAAAAAGTTTTAGTTCGTAACTAACTACAGCATTCCGCCCATCATTCGTGAAAGCTTCAGAAACCCGGTTTCGCAGGAGTTACCGGGTTTCTACAGGTTGCAATTTTTACAAATCAACGCGCAATCGCTATAATTTTTCTCAAGATTGGAAAATTTAGTATATCAATTAAACCTGAAATATAGCAAGGGTGATATTAGGTGGAATTTAATTGATTAAACGCCTTTATGCGGTGAAAACAAGTCCAAGGGCCTGTTTTTAGACCATTATGATTTTTTTGTCAGGAGATTAAAGCCGCTACCTATAACGTGGTAGCATCTGTCCATTCAATAATGATATTGCAATTAATCAACCTTGAGTAACAAAGATTAACGATGGGAAGCTAACTTATGCAACCAAGCATCAGCTTCGTTGTAAAACTTGAACTGGCGTTCCCAAGCGCGAAACTCTGAAGTATGAACCATACGTTTATTATTCACCAACTTTGCACCGTGGTATTTGTGCAGCAGTTCGTGATACAAAACAAACTCCACCACAAACTCAGGAATATTCGCATCATCAAGGGTTAAACTGACAACTACCCTATCTCTGATCGGTTCGTAATGACCGAATTTACGATAAGTTTGAATTTGGCTCCAAGTCAAGCGCGGCTTAGTAAGACTGGCGGCGAAATACTCGCAGTTTATTTTATTAAATAATTGATCTAAATCGTAGGATTTGCCTTTAGCATTCTCGGCAATGACTTCCACAATCAAATCAAGTTCTAACAGTACCCTGCTGTATTCTTCAGAATATGCAAAATCTCGAGTAACTTGTGTTGTATGTTTGGTTTTGCCTAACAGCGCATCTTTTACTAAAGCTAGCAAAACATCATCACTGGCATTAATAAAGCCTTCGCTAATCATCAAGCTAATACTATTCTTTACTGTTCTGGCTTTATAAAGTACCGCAATATTTGTTACCTCAATCATGAAATTAACCAAATCCTGACGATGAGTGTCACATATCCTTTGGGCAATATGCTTGAGACGATGAGTAGTTTGCAAGTGAAGTTGCAAATTACTTTCAACCGTCAAAAACTTCATCCAGCCATAGATTTGCCGCGAAGTACTGGTGAGGCTAGCTGGGGTTGTTTGTGCAGTCGTACAAATTTTTTCAATCGTTGCAACCGCTTGATTTATAGTTTTGGTTAGCGCTTGAATTTCAGCCGAGTTGGCAATAGGACTTACAGCTAAATGTGAGATTTTCTGCAAAATAGCACGTTGCTGTGTTCTGATGTTTTTGATACCGATTGTTTTAACCACGAATCTGTCAGTTCAAACACATATAATTTGCATATCTAAATATCATCAAACTCTTATAGAGTTGGGCAAACAGCCATTGATATCAACTTCAGCCGAAACCCTGACTAGTCTCGTTTCAAAATATTACCAGTCGGGACAGGGAATGAGAAACCTCCAAAAGTCTTTGATTCACAAGCTTTTATTTTTAGTTGACACAGATAATATCTTGCTTGCCCAGTCAATGCAAGTTAAACGTGGAACAGAATGAATCTCACCTCTTTGAGGAAAACAATAGACTTCTTGGTATTAGTCCTGAAAGGGGGCAGGAGTAAGGGGAAAAGGATTATTTCTTGCCCTTTCCCTTTACCCTTTGCCCTTTGCCCACAAGAATGCGCTCATTCCTTTTTGGATTCTTGTCTAATGTTTCGCTTGTCACGAAATCCTCATTTTTTCTCGGCACAACCTTCCAAAACCGTGTTTCCTAAGATAAAAGTTGCTGAGTAAGGATACTGTTTTTCTGACATACCGTCACTACAGACACTGACTTTCTTGATAATTAGCATACTGTTGGTTCTGCCTTTCAAAGGATAAACTCTTACTAAATCAGCAGGACGCCCCGCTGCTTTTATCGGTGCGACGTCAGGAAATGTTTGCTTTTTCGCGTCTGGAGAAGAGTAGACAATGCCATTCTTACTTACGGTAACATTCCAAAATGGTTCAGTACCCCGGCTGATAAACTCTTCAGTTTTTGTAGATGCCAGAGTCGTCGAACTTCTGGAAGGCACTTTGTTATTGGCAACACTGGCATTACCAGCAAGTAAGGCGGCACTGAATCCAAGCAAAACAACGCGATAAATTAGATTTTTCATGTATCAAAATTTATAGCTACTGTTTTTTGACCGTATGTGCTATTGCATAATGTACTCTAATTGAGGTAACAATGAAAGCATGTATCTTCTTATTTAAGTAATTTTACGGTTAGTTGACAAGAGCTCCATCGTGACCTTGTTTTTTAATAATTAGAATTTTTAATCAATGCTTACTTCATCTTTAAGAAAAATTTTGTTTTTGGGAACTGCGGTTAGTACACTGTTGATTTTTAAGTTGATTTGAAATTATCCTGTTGATGGAAATGAAGCCAAATCTTCTGTAGCTCCCAATTTCCAAACCACATCCGATAATTTAATTACATCAAAAACACAAACTTTTCGCTCCAAATTAATTTCTGAAGAAATTTCTCCTGTGATGTCAACGAGAACATATCAAGGAGAAGAGTTTTTTCTAATTATTAACACTCCAAATCAAAGTCGGTTTTATCTATCAGTGCGATTGATTATCCATAGTTATAGTTCATGGTTCATGGTTCATTGTTCATTGTTGATTGTTTATGGTTTATGGTGATTTGGCGCGGCCAAGAGGGGGTTTCCCCCATAAGCGACTGGCTTTCCCGTTGGGTTCATGGTTTATAGGGAGGCGATCGCGATTTTAAGATGTTGGAACGTTTTCATAGAATTGGTATCGGTCGCAAGATATAGGAAGAAAACTTGAGGCTGACTTTTAAAAAACACGTCAGCAGGTAGAGATTGTTAAGATACAGGGGTCTATCTTAGGGTTCTATCTTATTATTCAGAAATTCCCTAGCCTAAACTTAGGTTTAGTTACAGGGAAAGAATTTCTATGACAACTAATGTTTCTGGTGACATAAATAAGGGTGACGTAAATAAGAATATCAATGGGTCACTGTTAATTGGTATTCTGTTGATTGTTTTGGGAATTGTAGCGATCGCTATACCTGCTGCTTCGACAATCTTTGCTGAGACTTGGTTTGCGCTGATTCTCGCCTCTGCTGGAGTCGCCAAGCTGGTTTATGCGTTTCAAACCCGCACTCAAGGAGGTTTTGTTTGGAAGCTGTTGTTGGGCATCCTCTACATCGCAACGGGCGCGATGCTGTTCTTTTATCCTTTAACGGGTGTTCTCACACTGACTTTGTTGCTTGGTAGCTTTTTGCTGACTGAAGGCACTTTCAATTTGATACTAGCATTCCGTTTGCGCCCGCAACAAAACTGGACTTGGGTGTTGGGTGACGGTATTATCACCCTGCTTTTGGGTGCTATGATTTGGTTCCAGTTCCCGTTTAATGCGCCTTGGCTAATCGGCACATTAGTTGGTGCTAGCGTTCTATTCACTGGCATTTCACGGGTGATGCTGTCCTTAAATGCACGTGCTGCTTTGAATTATCCCGACCAAACTCCAACAGCAGTATAAAAGAGTGTAAAGGAATGTAAAGGCGATCGCGTTATCAGAAAGTATGCTGAAAACCCCGTGCAATCATACGCCGGGGATGGAAGCTAGTCGCAGCCTTTAGCTTCTTCGCCGTAAGCCCCGCACTATAACGGTACTCCGTTTAGTGCCGGGATATAAGGCGGGTAAAAAGATTGCGTCCCCCGACCAATGTCAACTGTCAGTTAACGAGGAAGTGGGGATAGCAATCTTTTTACTTATCTCTATGTTGAAAACCAACAACCGAAGTTCAATCCGGTTTGTTTTGAGACTCCACATATTTCTTTAACGTTTCAACAGTTACACCACCACAAGAGGCAATAAAGTACGACCCGTTCCAGAGCACGTCTTTGTGGTAGAACCGATTAACTCTGTCAGGAAATTCTTTGCGCAGATAGCGGCTGGTTACAGTCTTAAGATTGTTGATCAACTTGGATAATTCAGTTTGAGGAGTATAACGGAACAGCAGATGTACGTGGTCTTCCTCTGCGTTAAAATCAATCACTTCGCAATCCCATTTTGACAGCAATTCGTTCAAGATTTCTTTTAACCTATCAATCATTTGACCTGTAAAAACAGGTTTTCGGTATTTTGTCGTTAACACTAAATGAGCTTTGAGGTCTGAAACTCCTCTAGCACGAGATATAAAAGTGTCTGGCATGCTTGACGCTAAGTACTATTAGTCGTTAAAATAGATGGTAACACTAAAACATATTAAGGAGGTGAATCCCAGGTGTTGCTTAACTATCAATATCGCGCTTACCCCGACACTAATCAAAAAAAACAGCTAAATAGCTGGCTGCGTACTGTGCAATATTGGTATAATAAACAACTTGGAGATAGATTTGATTGGTGGCAAAACAATCGTTGTGACGTTAATTCGTGTCCACTGACCTGTTCGCTACCAGAGTTACGAAATAATCCAGATTTTTACTTGCAGAAGAAACAATTACCAGTTTTGAAAGAAGACTTAGTTATTGTTCAACATTCTGGTGAGTTATTGGATTTTACATCTGTACCGTCTCAAACACTGCAAGATGTATCAAAGCGCGTCGACTTAGCATTTAAGCGCTTTCTTCAGGGAGACGGTAACGGAAAACGTAGTGGCAAGCCACGCTTTAAGACAAGCGCACGTTACCGCACTTTGAGGATTGAAGGGCAAGCCATAACTATTGAAAGAACGGAAAAAAATTGGTTATTCTTGTCAGTCTCAAAACTGAAAGGTTGGTTGAAGGTACGTTTACATCGTCCTTTGCCTGAAGGCTTTGTCCTTAAGAATATATTGCTTACCAAGAAGTCTGATGGTTGGTATGCAAGTATTTGCTTGGAAGACCCAACTGTCCCAGTCTTTAACTCAGATGAAGTCATCCCCACTTGGGAAAACACTTTGGGAATGGATGCGGTACTGCATGAGCAAGATTACTTGGCAACGAGTGATGGAGTTAAGCTACCTGCTCTAAAATCGTTCAGGAAGTCTGAGAAGCGTTTGGCAGAGGTTCAGCGTCGTAAGGAGAAAAAGCGCAAAGGCAGCAACCCTCGTCGTAAACTTGCCAAGCGCCAGGGACGAGAACATCAACGTATTGCTAGAGCTAGGATTGATCATGCGTTCAAAACTGCTCATGCGTTGGTACGAACGGGGAAGAAGGTTTTTGTCCACGAGGACTTAAACCTAAAAGCGTTATCAAAGCGCAATAAAGCAAAACAAGATGAAGACGGTAAATTTTTACCAAATGGGCAGTCAGCTAAATCGGGTTTAAACAAATCCTGGAATGACGCTGCTTTTGGACAGTTTTTTATCAGCCTGGAGCACATAGCCGGGAAAGCTGGGGCTAGGGTAATCGCAGTTAATCCTGCATACACATCTCAACTACTAGCGTATCGTGACGAGATAGTCTTTACCGACTGCGATATGCGCTCTTACTGGGATGTTGAACACTCGCTTAACGTTGACCGCGATATTAACGCCGCAATCAACATCAAGCGCGTTGGGCTGGGACTTTTCCCAACGTTAAAACGCCGTAAGGGGAATCTAGTAGTGGGTGATTCTACTACCAATAGTACCCTCAAGGAAGTTCTGGCAGTGTTGAAAAACGCGCCGGAAGCCTACACCTTGTCTGTACTCAGACAGGTGTAGGTAGTTCACGATGCCTTGGTAGTCTTTTGATGTAGTCACGAATCACTTCCGAGATTGTGTATTCCTTGGATTGGGCGTATAGTTCTAGCTTCTCCCATTCCTCTTCAGACAACCGAACTCTTAGGATTTTGTCTCTAGCCATTGTAGCTGTTTTAGTGCTACAATGATTCTAACAGGAAGGGTAATCAACCTGTCAAAAAACCCTATTGCTGCCTAACACGCAGACGCGCTCACCTTGACAACTCCAATCGTGGGGGTTCTACTTCGTGTTCTAGTATCAACCTGGAAGTAGGTAAAAGATTCGCTCCTTCCTAGACGACTAGCATTTAACTCAAACAAATTTTGGAGCAATCCAACAAAGGAGCGGGCATACCGGAAGTTAAAGCTTGGGGAGAGACCCACCTCTGGCGTAGCTAGGGCAAGGAGCTTAGTCTAAGTGGACTCGTTTAGCCGACGAATCTCCGTGGCTAAAAGCCGGAGAGTGTCAAATCCTTAACCAAATTATCCAATTCCTGCTGCATTTGCGTACAAACTAAGTCATAACAAGCATTCACATAATTGGCATCTCTAGCAGCTTGATTGCCATATCGTTCAAAAACAATAGGCGCACACACGCGAGTGTGAATTTGTACGGGAAGAGGAAAATTAGGTAAAGGACCAATCGCCAAGCCCCAAGGCAAACCTAAATAGATGGGGAATACTCCTGGATCTATACCATATAACCACGGTAATCCCCACTCATTTAATTGTTTGACCAATTGATAGAAATCACCCAAAACAATTAAAGTATCATGAGCGCCCACAGAGATTAGGGGAATGATTGGTACTTGTTTTTTTAATGCCAGTTTGATAAAGCCCTTACTACCAGCAAAATGAATTTTATAGCGCTGGCTGTGAGGGCGAAACATATCATATTGTCCGCCAGGATAGACCAAAACACTGGCACCCATATCCAAAGCAGCACTAGCAGTTTTTGGATGTGCGAGAATAGCCCCAACTTTTTCGCCGAGTTTGGCGAACTCTGGACTCACCCTCCAAGCATAGGCGTGCATTAAACCATAGGCCAGACGATTAGTTCCAAATCGCCGGAACCAATCATACATCATCATTATCATATCCGGAGAAGCCATCCCTCCATTGTGAGAGCCGACTAACAGCACCTGACCTTCAGCCGGGATATGATGCCAACCGTCTGTTTTGACTCGAAAGTAGTAGCGATAAAACCACTCGCACAGAGGCATCATCGACTCAATGAATTGGGGGTCTCGTTTTTTCAAAGACCAACCAGGTTTACCCGTAACGCCCGCTTGATTGCTCATAACAATATTATTATTTTTTAATATCTACTGAAATATTCGCGCTCCATAATAGCGCTCGATAATAGTGCGATCGCGTTAAAAAATCCTTTCCTCACAAGTTCCTCAAATTGTTTTCCTATAAATATAACTGTAGAACAAAGTTCATTATTTCTACCAATTGCCAGTTACCAATAAAAAAAGAGGTCTATATGTATAACAAAATTCTAGTTGCATTGGATCGCTCGGAAATGGGCAAGGAAGTTTTTGAACAAGCGCTTGCTTTGGCAAAGACAACTGGAGCTAACTTAATGTTACTGCACGTGCTATCTGGGGAGGAAGAGGGTAGTCCCTATCTGCCTACAATCTCCAGTTTTGACTACTATCCAGGTGTGCGCGGTCAAAGCTTCGAGGTTTACCAACAACAATGGGAAAAATTTAAAAACGAATGTTTAGAAATGTTGCAAGCCTTCTGCGTGCAAGCTAATACAGCAGGTATCAGCACGGAATTTACACAAAATTTAGGCAGTCCTGGTCGAAGTATCTGCGATTTAGCTCGTAGTTGGGGTGCAGATTTAATTATTATGGGGCGTCGCGGTCGTTCTGGTCTAACAGAAATATTCCTTGGTAGCGTCAGTAATTATGTTCTTCACCATGCCCCTTGTTCAGTGCATATTGTACATCCAAAGATATGTGTGAAACAACCTGAAGTAACAAAAGAAAGTATCAGTACCTCTAGCATTAGCTAAATCAAAATAACTACTCAAAATTGAGTCAAAATTGAGCGCTTTGATATTATTAGACCTGCCTTGAAACTTGACGTTTCTCCTGACTTTTAAGCCAATTACGATTCAATTAAGACAATTTACCTACAGCCAACCTAATGTAGAGACGCGTCTCTTTCGCGTCAAAGAGACGCGTCTTACTAATTTAATCAACAGTACAAAAAAACTCAAAAATCAATAAAACTTATCCTCGGTAGCGGTGCTGATAACTTATGGCTGAATAATTTGATAATTCATGCTTGAATAAATTTTTACCTTCTCTCTTCGCTAAATACAAAGCTTCTGTTTTCTCTATCATTTCATCCACTGAATTTGGTGGATTTATAAAAATTCTAGCACCAATACTAAAAGTTACAGCCCAACCGTGTTTTTTCATAGATTTTAAGAGAATTGCTAGAACTCTACGAAGTACTATCTGAGCGGCATCATATCCAGTTTCTGGTAGCAAAATTGCAAACTAATCTCCCCCAAGTCTGGCAATTAAGTCAATTTTACAAAGGTTGCCTCTGGCTGTATCAGCTACTAATGATAAAAGTTTATCACCCGTGCTATGTCCAAATTTATCATTGACTTCCTTGAAATTCTCAACATCAATATAGGCGATAGTTAAAGGTTTTTTGGGCCTCAAAGCTCTACTAATTTCAATATTTAACATTTCTAATAAGAATCTCCGATTAATCCAGTTCAAGCATCTGTTCGAGCGACATTTTCTATTTTTTTAGCTATCTTTTCGAGATGATACTAAGTAAATTACAAATCCTAAAAAAGTCAGAATGACAAGTGTATCCCAATCAGCAATAAAAGGACGGTTCTAGCATTTCTCTAGTCTTTGATTAAGCATTAACCATGTAAATGAACTTAGGAAAGACACGCATAAACCAATATGTTTGTTGGTAAACCAAGTGGAAATAAAAATAGCAATTAAATAGGAAATTGATCAAGAACATTCTGGTGGAACGAAATAATCAGTTAAGTTAATTAAAGCAACTAATAAAACGCTTATTAATGTTAAAAAACTTTGAGATTTAGTTGTTAATAATCTACTTCAACCCATCAAAATCATCCTAAAGCATTTCCACTAAACTATTGTTGACTAAGACTGATTAAGCCTCAATCTTCAAAGTTAGCAGAAAAACTCGCCAAGTTGACTTTTTTCGCAAATAGGCGATAGGACATGGGAAAGATATATTTTCATACTTCGTTGTGTGATGAAACCATATGGTGTTTTTTGCATAAGTATTTTAAGAGGATACTGTTGGCAACTTGGTATTACACTCCTTTAATAGGATTTGTTCAAATATTTGTAATATATAGATCCCCCCAGCCCCCCTTAAAAAAGGGGGGTAGAGTGATTCTGTGGGAGTTGTAAGGTTTAGAGGGCGAATTGGTATAACCTGTGACCGTGCATTCCCAAGGTGGGGCTGAGAACGAGTCTATCAGGGGTATAACCCTTGAAAAATACTCCATGCCCAATGTCCAATCCCCAATTCCCAATGCCCGATTTTCAAGTCAGTCAATCACCGGAAAATCCCCACCGCCATGATAAAGGCTTCTTACATAGCTGCCTCCTGCTAGATGCCTTTTTTCAAGCTAGCAACCAGGATAAGCAGCATTTGTTAATCGGGGCTGGTAAATTGGAAATAGGCGTGCCATTTCACAAACTAATCAACGAATAGGGATGCTGGTTATGAAGAGCAAGAATCAATTTGTCTTTGCCTTACTTTTAAGAAGCACTGTTGAAGAGGGCAGATGGCAGAAGGCAGATGGCAAAAGGAAGGAAAAAGAAGGTGTTTCTTTCATTGGTAGCGGGTGGTATGCCACCCGTCGGTCGCTTTTAATAAGCACTATTGTCTTTTCTACATGTCTGGCATCAATTGGTGTTGCTAGTGCCCACAGTACAATGCCTGCGTCTGCAAAACTAACTTTTAATTCGACAATTTTGAATCAAAACGGGCAAGAATTGGCGCAAATAACAGAAGCAAAGCAAATTCAAGAGCAAGTGCAATTAGAAAGCGATCGCGCTTTTGCTCGTAAAAGTACGATACTCTATGTTTGGCTAGTTATACTAACTTTATTTCCAGTCGCTGTAATTGCTTCTTTGTGGCTATTGCGACAAGCTATAATTCGTGAGGTTGTTGATAGAACTGTCGCAAAACTCCAGGATTTGGAAGAATTACAAAAACAGTTAACCAGTGTTAAGCAATCAGCTGAAAAAAATATTCAAAAAGCCAAAGTTATAACCGATGAATTAGAAAGTGCTACTACAGCACTTCAACAAAAGATAGCACGAGAACAAGAAAGTTTATCAAATATTACATCTGATGTATTTCAATCAAAGGAGCAATTATTAGCAGAACTTCACTCTCAAATTAAAATCTCTCAGCAAGAGATACAAAATATAAAATCGAAATTTGCATCTCAAGTTTCGGAATTACATTTAAACACTCAGCATCAAAAAAATGTCACTCTTGAGAATTTCAAAAAGTTAGAATCGCAACTGGCAAATCAAGTTTCTCAGTTAGAGTTGGATTTTCAACAACAGAATGCTTTAGCTATTGAAGATTTAGAAAAATCCAAGTCAGAGTTTATATCTCAACTTTCGGGATTTAATTTTCATGCTCAACAGCAACAGCAGCGCATGCTTGAGAATTTAGCAAAAATGCAATTTGAGTTTGCATCTCAACTTTCCCAATTGCAGTCTGATGCTCAAAAACAAAAAAAATCAGCTATTGAGAATATCGAACAATCAAAATCTGATTTTGCATCTCAAGTTTTCGGGTTGCAATTTGATGCTCAAAAGCAAAAGCAGCGGATTCTGGAAAATTTAACAAATCTGGAATCGGAATTTGGATCTCAGCTTTCGCAATGGCAGTTTGATGTAGAAAAAGAAAAGAACTTAGTTATTGATAATTTAGAAAAATCTCGATTGGAGTTGATAAATCAGCTTTCTATATTACAATTTGATTCTCAACAACAAAAGGAGCGTATCTTTGAAAATTTCAGAAAATTTGAGTCAGAATTTCCATCTCAAATTGCAGCATTCAACAAATCCAGATTGGAATTTATAAATCAACTTTCTAGATTGCAATCTGAGACTCAGCAACAAAAGGAGAATGTTTTTGAGAATTTAGTCAAATTTCAATCAAAATTTGAGTCAGAGTTTGCATCTCAAGTTGCAGAATGGCGGGTGGAAGCTGAAGTACGCAAAGATAAAATTATTGAAAATTTAGAAAAATCGGGGCTTGAATTAACGTCTCAATTCTCGGAATTACAACTTAATGCTCAAGAACAAAAGTTTATTATCTTAGAAAAGCTGAAAAAATTAGAGTCAGAGTTTGTATCTCAACTTTCAGATTTACAGATGGATGCTCAACAAAGAAAAGATTTAATTCTGCAAGAACTTTCTGAAAACACGCCACCATCCATTCCGAAACCTGTTCAATCTCAAGTTAAAGAAAAAGAAGAAAAAATAGAAGAATTATCCAAACAACCTGAAGAGACGAGTAGGGCGACTGATTCAAAAGAAGTTTTAGGAAAGGAAGTATTAGAAAAAATAGCTTTAGAATCTGTCAATTCTCCGGTGGAAGTGACTGCTGATGATTATCTTCAAGAGGCGGATTTTCTTTTATCTGAAAAGCGTTATAAAGATGCGATCGCCTACTATGACAAAGCAATTACAATTCAGTCTGACAACCCGATTATCTGGTTAAATCGGGGTATTGCCTTAAGGCGGTTGGAACTTTACAAAGATGCGATCGCTTCTTATGAAAAAGCCCTTGCAATCCAACCGGATTATCACCAAGCTTGGTGTGACAGAGGTGTGGCGCTGGGATATTTGCGACGCCACAAAGAAGCTTTTGCCTCTTTTGACAAAGCTGTTAAAATTAAACCTGATGATGCGACCGCTTGGCTAAATCGAGGTTTGGCGCTGCAAGAATTGGAAAGATACGATTCGGCGATCGCTTCTTTTGAACAGGTTATAAAACTTAAACCTGACTCCTACAAAGCTTGGAATAACCAGGGTTATACCCTTGTAAGACTGGGACGCGATGAAGAAGCGATCGCTGCTTTTAATCAAGCGCTGGAAATTAATCCCGACTACGCCAGCGCCTATTACAACAAAGCAGCTTGTTATGCACTGCAACAGCAAGTTAAATTAGCCTTAGAAAACCTACAAGCGGCGATTAAACTGAATCCAAGCTACAAGGAAGAAGCAAAAACTGACATAGATTTTGACCCAATTGCAAAAGATAAACGCTTCCGGAAATTTATTGCATCGTAGCTGATACTAGAAATCAAAATAGGGCATAGGGCATGGGAAATACTATTTTCATGCGTAGTAAAGGCAAAACAAGCCATGACCGATTATCAACGCTTTCCAGCCATAACCTAGTTAAGGAATGCCTTGCAATAGGTATAATTTTTAAGTTTCTGTAATGACTGACAAATTTTTGACAATTTTATCTTAAATTTAAGATACAGACTCAAAAAAGTTTGACGCAATTAGCATATTCTCTCTTTTTCAAGAGAACATACTTTTTCATGTATCATTCCTTCAGGATTGATACAGCGTAACGTCTGGCGGGCACAATCTACCCGGCAGTTTTATGAGTATGGAAAATTTAACTTTCAGCTAAAAGAAAATTAGCTTGCATTTAAACAACATCATAACTTCCATTATTTGGAATAAAAGCAGCAACAATGGCTCTTACTGAAAACAATAACGCTAAAACACCAGATAAAAAAACTTTAATTTTTATCTTGATTTCATTAACTTTGTTGGTGGGTGGTTCTATCGGATGGATTAAACTTAAACAAGAACAGGAGAAAAAAATTCAACAAGCTCAGATTTTGTTAACCCAGTCTTGTCAGAATAATCTTTCTGGAAATACTAATGTATTAGATACTTCCAAAAAGGTAGGTGAAGCAAGTCGGCTATTGCAAAGCCTTCCTAATCTACCAGGTTTAGGTTATCAAAACGCTCAAAATGAACTGACGAATTTTTCTACATGTATCAAACGTGCAAAGGCAACAGAATACTTTGTTGAAGCTCAAAAAATCAGCAAGAAGGCTTTAGAAACTGATAATCAAACGATTTTTACCGTACAAGATTGGCAAACAATAAACTCAGATTTAGTAAAAGCAATTGATTTGCTAAAAACTATTCCGCCAGACGTTAATTTCTATAATTCTGCCCAAAAGCAAATCAAGTTGTATCAAAAAAAATCTCAATTAATTAGTCAAAAAATACAGCAAGAACAAGCTGCTGTGACTGCTTTCAGCCAAGCCGAAGATTTGCAGAAACAAGCAGATACAATGATTCAGAATCGTCCTAAGATACAAACTTTGTCGGAGGCTGAGTCAAAACTACAAGATGCCATCAAAATACTAGAAAGTATTCCAGAAGCGACAACTGTATCCGATAAAAGTAAAGAAAATCTATCAATTTACGGAGATAAGCTTGAAATTATTAAATATAGAATTGCTACTAAACAACTACAACCCTTGCTAAAGAATTTTTCTGATTTTGCTGCATCGCTGAATACTCGTACGGAATATGATAATTATTCTCAACGACTTAAGACGTTGCAGGATAGTTTTGGAAATTTGATTAAACAAACACCAGAAATAAAGAGTCATCCTACTGTTAAGGCATTATCAACAGCTTTAAGCCGATATAATGATGCTTTAATTTTATGGCGCTATTGCGAGCAAGGTAATTGTTCTAATTCTTTCTCTGCGGGCATTGGCATTTTAGACTTTAGAGAAGCATCGTGGATACCTGATTCTTTTAAAATCAATAATGCATTATTGACCAAAAAATACAAAGTAAAAACAACTGCTAATATTTTCCGAAGAAAATACTTTCAATTGAATGATGCCCTTTCTCAAATTTGGGGACAGGCAAAACAGGATATCCAACAAGCTGAAGAATAAATCTGTGTTAATGGTTAATGGTTCATGGTTAATGGTTGAATAGCACGCGCGGTTTCGCGCTGAAATAAATTTCCGGGCTAAATAAAGTCCTAACAAGCGTGCCATTCGTTCATGGTTAATGGTTAATGGTTCGCGCGTTAATGGTTCATGGTTAAAAGCTATTAACTATTAACTATTAACTATTAACTATTAACTATTAACTATTAACTTTATTTGACCAACATACTGATTCTGTTATTGAGATTGTTCAGCTTCGCTTTGTTTTGTTTGCATACCCGCCTTAATTGGGTCAAAATTTGAGGGAAAATGGGTGCTGGGATCGTAGTCTGCTCCTTCCAGGTTTGCTCCCTGGAGATTAGCTTGGCGTAGGTTGGCTGCAATCAACATAGTTCCCCTAAGATCCGCATCTGTGAGATCGGCGTAGCTGAGATCGGCGTAGCTGAGGTCAGATCCTCTAAAATTAGCACCCTTAAGTTTAGCCTCGCTCAAGTCAGCATAACTGAAGTCCGCTCCTTTTAGGTTAACGCCTTGTAGATCGGCATCACCTAATTCCGCTCTACGAAAGTCTCGTTTTCCGGCTGCATACCTCTCCAAGAGAGTAGCCGTATTCATGGGCTGTTGAGAATTTGCTTGCGACATAAAACACCCTCAAAGGTTGTCTCGCCATATATTATGTAGTGTAATCTCTGCACTGCTTGAATTACACAACAAAACTTCAGCAAGTTTTTTACTTCCTCACGAGTTCCTCAAATTTTTCCCCTAGCTTCAAATATAGACATCCAAATAATAAGCTAAATAATCAAGTTTACAGGAGGGCAGACTTGTGCCATCTATTAACCTATTAGCTGTTTTCAACCCGTCGAATTACTGGCGAGGCGGTCAACTAAAGGATGAAGTGTGAAGTATGAAGCATTAAGTGTACCCCACAGATTAATCTGCTTGCACTGCGTGTCTGTCAACAATTGTTTCTTATCCTGACACTAATAAATTAGGGGGTAAGGAGGCGCAGCATTTCATCCAGAATCCAAAATCCTTCATCCAAAATAAAGGTCATATAGCCATTCCCTGACTACCTATTTATCAGCAATCTCAAATTATACCAGAGGAACTGGTGTTAAGCGACTTGCGCGATCGCTTTATTTTTTAGGTTCACCTACTTAGGAGTTAGGAGTTATTAATTCAAAACTCACGCATTCAAAAAACTCAGCTAAGAACTCACTAACTTTTATGTCATGCCATACTCATGAATTTACTCCACCAATTACCGACGCTCAAGGCCAGGTTATCCCTAACAGTATCGCCTCTTTAGAAAAAATTCACCTGGGCGGTGTAGATCAATGGATTTTAATAAGGGGTAAAGATGTAAAACAGCCTATCCTATTGTTTCTTGCAGGCGGTCCCGGCGGTTCGGAAATGGCTTGGTTTCGCCACTATAACGCCGACTTAGAAAATCATTTTGTTGTGGTTAATTGGGAACAAAGAGGCGGTGGTAAGTCTTTTGCAGCTATCAACCCAACCCATTTAATGACGGTAGAACAATATCTTGCTGACACTCACGAGAAGAGTGCAAATGCTGAGAAAGCGTTTTCAGCAGGAAAAAATTTATTTAATGGGTCATTCCTGGGGAACGATTTTAGGCGTTTTGACGGTGCAAAGATACCCGGAACTATTTTATGTTTATATCGGCATTGGACAAATGGTAGATGTCAGGGAAAGCGATCGCATTAATTATGAATACGCTTTGTCAATGGCAAAAAAATTCAATCACACTCAAGCATTACAGGAACTTCAAGAAATTCAACCTCCGCCTTTCACCAATGACAACTTGTTCAAAAAAATATCTACGGTCATCAATTGGGTACACAAATTTATGGCTGATAGCCATGACTGGAATGAGTCGTATGTCAATCTCAAAACATTAATTGAAACAGAAACTGAATATTCACCAACAGACAAACAAATGTTTTGGCACGTACTTGCAGATACTTTTGAATTAGTTTATCCCCAACTTTACCAAGCTAATCTCGATTTTCTCAAGCAAGCACCAAAATTAGATGTGCCTGTTTATTTTATGGAAGGGCGGTATGATTATGATGCTCCTTTTGAACTCGCAGAAAAGTATTACAACGTGTTAGAGGCACCAAAGAAGGAATTTATCTGGTTTGAAAAATCTGGGCATTCCCCTTGTTATGAAGAACCAGATAAATTTAATTCGATTATGCTTAACAAGGTTTTGGCTGAGACTCTTTGTCAATAAAATAGGACGGGGCTTGCATGCCCATCCCACAAAAATCACCAATTAGCAATTAGCTGTAATTAGCTGTAATTAAAAAATAGACGCGAAAAATCGCCGTCTCTACAATAAAATGTGTGGTTCTCATATTATTATGTCCGGCAAATTATACATAATGAGACGTAGCATTGCGGAGTCTCGACAAAAATTTGGAAATTTTTTATTAATGTCGATTAAACGGACATGATATCAATTGATAACTGCTATATAACAGTCCTTTGCATCATTCATGAAAATGAGCGAAACCCGGTAACTCCTGCGAAACCGGGTTTCTGGACACTGTGTAGAGACGCTTTCATTTTGCGTCTCTTCGCGTCTCTACATAAGTTGAATACAGCCTTTCGGGTGCCCTATTTTGAGAAAATTTATTGCACTTTTGTTGGAAAAGCACCAGGTTGCACAGCTAAGTTGAGATTTTGCCCATTACGGCGCAATTCTAAACGCAAATCTCCGCCGACTTGGCTATCTTCTACTACATTTTGGACGCTGCTGGCGTCTGAAACTGCTTGACCGTTAAGTTTTTGGATAACATCACCAGCACGTACTCCTGCTTTTGCTGCAGGTGAATTGGGCATAACTTTAACGACTAATACACCTTTATCTTCATCGACACTCAAACCACTATTAGGATCTGAGTTAATGTTTTGCTTTAATTCAGGCGTCAACCCGACCATTTGAATTCCCAGGTAAGGATGTTGTACTTTGCCTGTAGCGATTATTTGATCCGAAATGCGTTGCGCTGTTTTGATGGGAATGGCAAAACCTAATCCTTGCGCCCCCTGAATGATAGCTGTATTCATCCCAATTACTTCCCCACGGGCATTTAACAAAGGTCCGCCGGAGTTACCGGGATTAATAGCGGCGTCTGTTTGAATATACTGTACTCGCTTATCGGCAGCGCCAATTAAATTGCTACTGCGTCCGGTGGCACTAATGATACCAGTAGTAACTGTATTATCTAGACCAAGGGGATTACCGATCGCGATCGCCCATTCTCCCGGTTGCAGTTGGTCGGAATTACCCAATTTTACCGCTGGTAGGTTGTCTGCCTGAATTTTGATCACAGCGACATCCGTCAATTCATCTTTACCCATTACTTTACCTTTGAACTGACGCCCATCTTTCAGTGTTACGGTCACCGTATCAGCACCATCGACGACATGAGCATTTGTCAAAATCCGACCGTCAGCACCGATGATAAAACCTGAACCAGTACCTTGTTCCACCTGTTTTTCTTGCGGTACAGGACTTTCTGAGCCGAAGAACTGACGGAAAAACGGATCGTTCAATTCATCAGGTAACCGGGTTTTTACTGTTCGGGAAGAATCAATTCGCACTACAGCCGGTCCCAGATTTTGCACAACCCGAATCACAAAGTTAGGATCTGTGGCGGTTGGTATGGGAGGGGCTGCATTTACCCGACTAACCGCCAGATTCGATGCACTTTGCGAAATCTGCTGATGGTGGGAAGCCAGATAGCCGCCTGCAAATGTCATCCCAGATCCCAGCAACACCAGCGATAGATTAAAAGTTGCTTTTTTCCAAGATGCAAAATTCTGGGGTTGGGAACCAGAAGTATTAAATTTATCTTCATCGCGTGGTTGGGTTTGCATTTGCTGTCTGTCTGGAAAAGTGAAGAATGTACTACTAATGTAGATATACGTTGTGAAGCTCTCGTGACAGGATTATTGCGTTGATGTGAAGCAGCGATCGTTTGATTAAGAAGCGATCGCTTTACTTGCATAAGTTTGAAATGTAAAGGATGTAGACGCCCCAAAGGCAAGAAGCCGCTGTTGGCGCTTGATCAAGTAGGGACAAACAAGCATACATGTCGGCGTCGGCGAAAAAATCTGCCTTGACGTTCGATATTCATGCCCTCATCCCTGTCTTGAAAAGTTTTGCGCTCCTGTTACCCGGACGCGCAACGCCAGTTGCAAAGGCTGCCGGGAAACCCTTTCAGCAGGTGCTACAAGTCGGCGAAGCATGCACGGCAGTCGCTCATGGGGGAAACCCCCAAGACCGCGCTGCCTCACCAACGCACTGCTTCACCAACGCACTGGCTTAACTTTTCGCTTGATGGATGGGGTAATTTCATACTTCATCCTTCAGCTGACCCTAGGGCGTGTTTTCAAACTTATTGTAATGTACCTTAGTCCTCGAAGATCCACCATTATCCCCGTTTTTAAGGAGGACTTTCAAAGAACTAGTACCCCCCGAACCTTCGTGGGGTAGTCCCCAGTACCGCGCTTTCGCGACTTATATCTTGCACCCTTACGCATAAACCACGAATCCCCGAATAAAAAGTGATAATTTTTACTCTGCAATAATTTCTTTCTCAGTCCGATGACAGAGGACTTACTCTATTATACTGGGACTTATAGTCCCAGGCAGATGTAGTCGAACGCGGAAAACCTCTATCTACTTAGTACTTTAAATAACTATATGTTCAATGGTGCATTCCGGTCAGTTGACCAATGACCAATGACCAATGACCAATGACTAAAGTAACCCCAAAAATCCTAAAATGAGTCAGAAAGCAATTTTGTTAAAGTCTGTAAAGAACAATTATGCCTCCTCGTTGGCCTCGTCAACCGGATCGCAACGATCCAGCCTTTCGCAAGTTAGATGACCGGATGAATTTTGCTGTTCATGTGGCGATATTTGCGGCGATTAATTCTGGGTTGTGGTTTTTTCACAATTTCCTCTCTGCTACTTGGGAGTGGCTACCTTGGGTCACCCTCAGTTGGTTTGTAGTCTTGGTCGTGCATCTAATATATATTGCCGCGATCGCCGACTACTCACAGACACCACCCAAATCCACCTGAAGATGGACTTCTAGTTTCAGGGCAATTGTAACTTGTGGTGGTAGAGCTAGCTTGAGTAATTGAGCGATAATATGAAATAACCTGAGAGTTTGCTCTCGCTATATAGGGTTATTTTTATGGCTAAGACTAACACCACAGAAATACTCGAAGCCCTAGCATCTGAAATTGGCGAAAATGTCTATATAGACATTGCTAAATGGCATCTTTATTTATCAGATGCCAAACTGCATACCGTCGTCGCCGAACAGATGTATCCCCTCATTACCTCCAATTCTGTGGATGAAGACCGAGTAATACAAATCTTGGAATCCATCCCAGTCAAAATTGGCGGCGGTAGACGGGAAATTTCTCTCATTGATTTATTACCCATACAGTGCCAGGTAAATCTAGTAGATATTCTAGAAAAATACCAGCGCGAAATTTAATTTTTTACGGCAGAATCTAACTGTCTGCTAGCATATCAAGTTAAGTAAAATAGGGCGGGTTAATCTTTAACTCGCGCTCATTATTCATGCCCTTACATATATTGCATCCCTTAACCCTTAGACTCCTAAGTCTTTCGGCTATCGATGTAATTTTTTCATGCTCATTAATGGAGGCTATTTCATGTTTTTACAAGCCAAAGATACCGGCGTATTAATCAAAGTTCTTGATGTTCGCGAACTAATTGACCCTAATAATAATGCGATTCAGGGACAACAGCAAGAAGGCGAAGACGATCAGGATACTGAATCTTATCACAAAAATAATCTAATTTTCCCTTCTGGCGAAAGTTTACCACGTTGTTGGCTGGATGCAAACTATCAAAGTGCTGAAGCTGCTTAATTTGAAACATCGGGGCTAGGGCGTGTTTTCAAATTATTCTTTATCCACCCCAGCTGCCGTACTTTCGGCGCTAACGCACCCGACAAAAATTGCCTGCGATCGGTAAAACAACCAATTAAACAAAAAATGCACGTTGTTAGAAACTCGGTAACTCCTGGGAAACCGGGTTTCTGTGTTTTACGTTTATTTATGTTGACCTAGTTAATTTTTGGTTGATGTATATCTACGATGAAGCTGGAGAATTTTTAACAGAAACCGCTGCAGTTTCCGCCTTCGGAAAAAATGTCTTAGTTATCCAATAAGTCAAGATATGAGAAAGTAATCCCATCGGACCGGCAAATAAACAAAGGGCCAGAGAGTGAATTGTCCAAACACCTGTTTTTTGTCCTTCCCAATATATCCAGCGACCGACAAATAAATCCATTACTAAAAAATGAATCCAACCTGTTGCAGCCGCTTTTTCGTCAGCAAAAAATCTCGCAATATCTGCTAATTGGGGATTCGATAAAGCTTGGGCATTTTCTGGTGTAATGCTGCTGACAAACAAATATAAATACACACCAGCCAAAGCTACAAAGGGTAAATATGATTCCATTACCTTTCGGGTAACTTTCCAGTTTGGCAAGAGAATCATCAGCGCCCAAAAGGGCAAAACGAAAAGATTAGCAATGTTGAAAATTTGTGCAATGTTCATATAAATCAGGACAAGGGCGACGGGTGTAGGGCGACGGGTGTGGGGAGGCTGAAGCTAAGAAAACGAAGCTAAGAACTCTTAACTGGGCGCCTCCTAATTTATAATGCTACAAGTTGCGATTCTATTTCGGAGGATTTCAAATCGCGACCGATGAATACTAAACGGGTTTGCCTTGCTTCTTGTGGTTGCCAAGGGCGATCGTAAAATTGGTCAAATCGCGTTCCCACGCCTTGCATTACTAAACGCATGGGTTTATTCGGCACTGCGACAAAGCCTTTAATTCGATAAATTTCTTGCTGCTGTGCTATTGTTTGCAATTGCTTTTGCAGCTTTTCTGGGTCAAAAGCACGGTCTAAAATTAGGTGAGTTGAGGTAATTTCCTCATCGTGTTCGTGTTCTTCTTCTATATCGTGGTGACTGGGACGGCTATCTAAATCGTCTTCAACTGCAGCTTGCAATCCTAATAATATAGATGGGTCAAGTTGACCGCGATCGCTTTCTACAATTTTCACTACTCTCGGCAATTCTTGTTTGATTAATTCCTCTACTTTCGCTTTTGTTTCGACATCCACCAAATCAATTTTATTCAACACTACCAAATCCGCACAAGCAAGTTGGTCTTCAAACAATTCTTGTAACGGCGTTTCGTGTTCTAGGCTATCATCAGCTTGTCTTTGTGCTGCTACTGCCTCAGGGTCGCTAGCAAATGTCCCCGCTGCAACCGCCGCACAATCTACTACAGTAATCACAGCATCTACTGTCGCGCCCACGCGAATTTCATGCCAGCGAAAAGCCTTTACCAACGGCTTTGGTAAAGCTAAACCAGAAGTTTCAATTAAAATGCAGTCAATACTATCGCGTCGCTTAATTAACTCCTGCATTGTCGGGAAAAATTCTTCTTGAACGGTACAGCACAAGCAGCCATTTGTCAATTCAAAAATATTAGACTCAAGGTTGGGAACAGATAGCCGATCGCCAACATCAGTTACCCCATCCTTTATCAGCTCTTCTGGGCAAATTTGACATGATTTTAACAATTCGCCATCAATTCCCAATTCGCCAAATTCATTGACTAAAACAGCAATGCGGCGTCCTTCGTTATTTTTTAGCAGGTGACGAATTAAGCTAGTTTTACCACTGCCTAAGAAGCCAGTAATCACTGTAACAGGAATTTTTGCAGCCATTGTTTAATTGGAGTGTTGCACCCCTGCAATCAATTTAGTTATGAATGCATTTTGACTTGCATCAGTCTGAAATGTAAAGGATATAGACGCCCCAAAGGCGGCTTCTTGCAGCCCTTCAGGTTGACTGATCGCTGAGTAAATTGGAAATCAGAATTTCAATGTGTTTTAAAGGACATTGAATTCGGTGAATTTGTCAATTTTATTTTGAGGTGAATTGTGCAATTTTCTCTAAAATTTATCATGTTTGTGACTTTATCTTTGATGATGGTGCCACAAATTAGTTTTGCCCAAACCCAAACCAACAAACCTCAGGAAGCTGTTGCTATTTATCGCCAAGCCATTAAAGTTGACCCGAAAAATTATTCGGCGTACGTGAGTTTGGGCGAAATGCTACCAATTGCACAAGCCGTTTCTACTTTTCGCCAACTCAGTAAACTCTACCCGAAGAATGATGTTCCCTATCAAGCTTTGGGCTATGTTTTTGCCAGGAATGGCAAATTAAACGAAGCGACTACCGCTTATCGTCAAGCTGTTAAAATTAATCCTACCGCTTTTAACTACGGACAGTTGGGCGATATTTTGATGCAGCAGAAAAAAACAGAAGAAGCGATCGCTGTTTTTCGTCAAGCTGTCACCAAAGAACCCAACGATTATAATTACAGCAGTTTGGCGGCGGCGCTGGTTAAACAAGGGAAATTCGCTGAAGCGTTGGCGGGTTGTCAGCAAGTAATTACACTTCGCAAAGGGCTGTATGAAACTTGCTTAATTACAGGTGTGGCGTTGTATGAAAAGCAAGGATTACCTGCGGTGATCACAGCTTATCGTCAGTTTGCAGCGGATGTTAAACCAAAACACATGGCTGAACTTTATGTGAGGTTGGGTAATGAGATATTAAAGCGAGGCGATCGCAAAAAAGACGAAGCAAAAAATGAAGCGATCGCAACTTATCAAGAAGCGTTGAAAATTCATCCAGGCGACAAAGATGCACAACAAGCGCTTAACTATTTGCAACAATAGTAAAAAGTTAGGAGTTAGGAGTCTTGAGCCGCCCAGTCTTGAGCCGCCCAGTTAGGAGTCTTGAGTTAGTTGGTGGTTAGTAGTCCCCCCTTGTCTCCCTTGTCTCCCTTGTCTCCCTTGTCTCCCTTGTCTCCCTTGTCTCCCTTGTCTCCCTTGTCTCCCTTGTCTCCCTTGTCTCCCCACACCCGTCGTCCCACACCTGTCGCCCTTGTCTCCTTCCAAAACCACTAGGGGCAACCTCCTTGCACTTACCTATCTTTACAACAGATAATCACAAGGCGATCGCCCCTGTAAATTAACTTTTTCAAACTGGCGGTTTGTCGTTACTCAGCAGTAACCAATTCGGTGCTGCCGCGTGTACGACGCCGTGTCAGAGTATTGTAAAGCATCACACCGATCGCTTTAATCAAATTGCCTTCCAATTCTTGGAACATCTTCATGTTCACCCCAAAGGCGGCGTTTGCTTCATCGACAATGCGATCGGCTACAACATCATCAATCGGCAATTGATCCAAAGCTTGGCGATAAGTAGCTTTAAATGCCTTTTCGTCGGGAATGTCGGCAAATTCATAGAATGCAGTACCTTCACCTTCCCCAAGATTCATCGCCGTTACCGCAATGTTTTTCAGAATTTGTCCGCCAGACAAATCGCCTAAGTAACGGGTGTAAGAATGCGCTACCAATAATTCCGGTTCTTTTTCCGAAATTTCTCGGATGCGTTGCACGTAAGCCTCACCCGCAGGAGAAAGTTTGACTTGTTCCCGCCAGTTAACACCATAATAATAGCTGAGATCCTGCTCCAGGCTGTGCTTGCGGTTGAGTTGCGTAAAATTAATTTTAGAAACAACCGGATGGTTGCGGTGCTTCTCCATCTCCTCTTCCATCGCTGAATAGATGAAGTAGAAATTACCAACTAACTTTCGATAAGAACTTTTCTCAACTACCCCTTTTAAAAAGCACTTGACAAAACCAACGTTTTCTGCCATCGTGTGAGCTTTTTTAGTGCCAACACGTAATTTGGATGCTAAATTGCTGCTCATACTAAAATTTCTCAACTTGAAAAAGTCAACTGCCCCAGGCTCAATCAACAAAAGGCTACAAAAGCCACTAAAACGTTACAGTAAAACTATTTGATGATAATTTGCGTTAAAATTTCTTAAGTTGTAATATTTTGTAATTTTTTCCCCAGAAAAGCAGTACTTTAAATAAGATTACTGGCTCATATTTTTAAGTTTTGTTGTGATTAGCAAAGTTTTGCATGAATATTGCTATAGCGTCCCGACACAGGTATTTACAAAAATTTTGGCTCGGCGATCGCGCCATATTGCGCTGCTATTTACTTGTAAAGTTTCAGCAGATGTTTGTAGCGGCAAAGATTTAAAGTCTAAAGGGCAAAAAGGATAATTAGTTACATGTTCTCTAAAATATGAGTTGCTTAAGTAAACATCGTGCCTTTACAAAATATTTACATAAAAACAAAAAGATTTATCAGTATTTTCACTGGACAAAGACAATTTTGTCATAAATTTTGAGAAAGAAAGATTAGTGTATAGTCATGGAAAAAAGTGTTTAAAGGCAATTGTTGAAAAAAGTTTAAAGTGCTATTCACTGTGTGGAGTGTTGCAAGTCATGGTATCATTTATAAGTCGTATTTCCGGCGATATTCATGGGAGTTCTACTTCCGAAGTTGGAGGTAAAGGCATTGAAGGCATTTTTGCAGGAAACTTAATCGCATTGCCTGCCACTCCCTTGTTTGGAACAGACGGCATTCGCGGACGGGTGGGAGAGTTGTTGACTGCGCCATTAGCCTTGCAAATTGGATTTTGGGCGGGAATTGTATTGCGTACCCATGCTGACAAAAGCGGACCGATTGTTCTCGGACAGGATTCGAGAAATTCCAGCGATATGCTGGCAATGGCTTTGAGTGCGGGGTTAACAGCAGCGGGAATAGAAGTTTGGTATTTGGGTTTATGCCCGACTCCTTGCGTCGCCTATCTGACAAGCATCAGTGATGCCATCGGTGGAGTGATGATTTCTGCCAGCCACAATCCACCAGAGGACAACGGCATTAAAATTTTTGGTGTCAATGGTGCGAAATTGCCCCAAGCGTTACAAGCGGCGATTGAAACGGGACTGCGCGGTCAAGCAACATCTCCAGTAAGTGTAAGTAATTGCGGAAGGCATTATACGCGCTTGGAATTAGTGGCAGATTATGCAGCAGCGTTGAAAGAACCTTTGGAGAGTACCTTAAATCTTCAGGGAATGAAGATTGTTTTAGACTTGGCGTGGGGTGCATCAGTTGGATTGGCACCGTCAGTCTTTCAAGAAATGGGGGCAGAAGTAATCTGCTTGCATCATGAAGCGGATGGCTCGCGCATAAATGTTAACTGCGGTTCCACACATTTAGATATACTACAAGCGGCAGTTAAAGAAAACAACGCCGACTTGGGTTTTGCCTTTGATGGCGATGCCGATCGCGTTTTAGCGGTAGACAATACCGGACGCCCGGTGAATGGCGATTACATCCTTTACTTGTGGGGACGCAGCTTGCAGCAGCAGCAACAGCTGCCAGATGATTTAATAGTTTCCACAGTCATGGCAAACTTAGGGTTTGAAAGAGCTTGGAAACAACTTGGTGGTAAACTGACTCGCACAGCAGTAGGCGACCAATACGTACAAGCCGAAATGCAGCGAACAGGGGCAATGTTGGGCGGCGAACAATCCGGACACATTCTTTGCCGTCATTATGGTATCACCGGCGATGGTTTATTAACAGCCTTACATGTAGCAGCATTAGTCAAACAAGCCGGAGTTTCCTTAGGCCAACTCATAGAACAAAGCTTCCAAACTTATCCCCAACTCTTGCGGAACGTGCGAGTATTAGATCGCGATCGCCGATTGGGTTGGTTTGATTGCGAACCCGTGCAAAAAGCGATCGCGATCGCTGAAGCAGCAATGGGCGATTCTGGTAGAATTCTAGTCCGCGCCTCCGGTACAGAACCAGTCATTAGAGTGATGGTAGAAGCCGCCAGCGCCGAACTTGCCCACCACTGGACAGACGAATTAGTGTCACAAGTCCAGCAACATCTAGGTTAAAAAGTGCTAAATTCTGACTTTTGAATTGTAGAATTATAGGTGCGAAGAGTGCGGAAAGTACGGCACCTTCTGTCATCATGAATAGTACGTTACGCCATTTCACTTTAACATTGCTAAGACTTACGCCCCTTCCCCACACCCGTCCCCTTCCAACTCAGCATTTACACCTTTCTATCAGGGGGAGGGGCTGTTGGTAGTACGGGACGATCCTGATCTGGGACTCTTGTAGGTACGTTTAAATGCTTCCTTGCAGCTTCCTCAGCTAAATTCCGGTCTTTCTCGTTCTCAAATTGACTTTCATCCAACAAATGTGCATTTCGAGCCGCTTCATCTCGGCTTGGCTGCGCGCCATTTTTCCACCTATATTTAAAGTCCATAATTTGAAAAGCAGACAAACTGCAGTTTGATTTATACGCTCTTAAGAGTAGGCTCTCGATGGAGAATAATTCTTCTACCATAAGTTGAAAAAATGCTTTAAGTCTTAATATATAGCCTACAGATGAAAGAACTACGCTCCTTGGTGAAAAAAGCGGTTACCCTGGCTGTTATAGCTGTGGCTAAATGTGTACCTCAGCTTAATTCTTCCAGCAGAGGATAGAGGTAATTAGAAAGGCATATACTGCAAGAATTACCAAGCAAGAAATCTATCAGCTCTTAGTTCTAGACCTACTAAGAGCTTTTTCTTTTATTATTCACCTCATCAGTTGAAGCGTATATCAAAAGAAATAGCAGCAATTCAACTATTCCTTAAGGCTATTAATAATTAGTCCTGACGATGGATTGGATAGCAATGTTTAGACTGTTAATCTGTATTTGTCAGTGAAAAACGTTTACCAAATCAATAACAATGAATATTATTGCTTGGATTGTTTTAGGTCTAATTGCCGGTGCCATTGCTAAGGCTATTTACCCCGGTTATCAAGGCGGCGGAATTTTGGGAACAATTCTGCTAGGAATAATTGGTGCTTTTGTTGGCGGTAGCTTGGGTGTATTCTTTAGTACGGGAACCTTGACGCTAGCCGCTCCTACTCTCAGCATTCCGGGTATTTTAGTAGCAGTTTTGGGTGCAATCGTTGCTGTTTTTGTATGGAACTTGATAACCCGTCGTAGTGCTGCGTAAGAAATTAAATTCCAGTCACTTATAGTAAACTTCGGGGAATCCCTTTAACTATTTTTCCCTGGAATTAAATTAAACAAATAGCGCTTACCTGTAGTTAGGTAGGCGCTATTATTATTAGAATTGCAAAAATCCGAATTCCTCAAAAAATAACCACAGAGAAACACCGATGTTTTATGTGTGTTTTTCGGCGTGCATTTGTAGAGTTTACAGCCGATTTGAAATCATTAGACTACAAATCGTAGCATCGCCCACCAAAAGCCTATGCGATCGGCATTTAAACTATTGGTGGACAGTGCCCACCCGACAACAAGTTGCTGCATTAATGCCATCAAGACTTATACCGTTTTAAGGCGTTTTTTCCGATTCCAGCTATTGTAGATCCCCCCAACCCCCCGAACCAAGGGGGCAAGGGCGATTGTAAATATGTTGCAACGTTAAAGAGAATTAGTATTGAAAATCTTTCTGCCCCCCCGCAGTATGCCTCGTGCCCTCTATTTCACGAACAAGACTTTTGGGAAGTCCTGCCATCCGCATAATCAGAGTAAATCATTTGAGACACCTTCGGCGGTTCGTCACCAATATGAAAGGCACGGGCATGTTCTTCTATGATGCGATCGCTATTTGTCACTCGCTCAAATTGCCGTTTGTGTTCTGCCCAAGATTCCACTAGCAATGTCTCCACAAATCTACTGGGGTTAGATAAATCTTGATACAAGCCCCACTGTATCGCCCCATCCCGCCGCCGAATTTTACTCAAGGCTTGCATTGCCTGATTAAACTCTTCAGCATTAACTGGATCGATGCGATATTCTAAGGTAATCAATACTGGTCCATCGTTCGGGCATGGTTCAAAAGCGTGTATCGGTTGATGCCAATGTAATGATGCGCTCAAATCCAATATTTCGGCACAGCGCAGGCGATAACCCATTGTCAGCAAGGCACTCACAATCAAACCCACTCCCGCACCAGTCAGGGCAAGTGAAATACTTGTACGCTGGGCTACAGTACCCCACAACAAACTTCCCAGGGTCATAAATCCTTGGAATAGCAGCAAATGCACGGCTAAAGCCCTCGCCCGCACCCATGCAGCAACAGATGTTTGTGCGGAAACGCTGAGACTTACCATCACACTCAAAGAAGCAATTCCGACCAGGAACATCAACGCACATACAATGTATAAACTGCGAACCGAGGCTAGCCCCAACATCATCACTCCCATCACCACCGAAGAAAGCGCCACAATCTGGTCGATGGAAAACTTTTGCCGCAGCTTGGGCAAAATAAACGCTCCCGACAATCCACCAATGCCCCAAAAACCCAGTATAATTCCGTAGGCAAAGGCGTCTAATTTTAACTCGTGTCTTCCCAGTAAAGGCAACAGGGCAAACAAGGCACTGCCAAAGAAAATGTATACCCCGGTTCTAATTAACACCGTTTGGAAAACTGGGGCGTAGCGCACGTAACGAACACCCGCTTGGATAGCTCCCACCACCCTTTCTGTAGGTAAGGCGCTGTTGGTTGGCGTGCGTTGCCATTGGTAAATTACCAACATTACCCCGACAAAAGAAGCCGCATTTAGCAAAAAAACCGCTCCCGTACCGGCTTGAGCAATTATTATCCCCGCCAAAGCCGGACCGATAGAGCGAGACAGGTTGACTACAATACCGCTGAGGGTGACAGCTTGGGGAAGTTCTTCCTTAGCTACGAGTTCCGGTGTCACCGCTTGCCAAACGGGCATATTCATCGCACTACCGAGACTCAAAGCAAAAGTTAGCACCAAAAGCAACCAAGGGTTGGTGATGTTTGCCAGAGTTAAAATTCCCAGCAACGCCGCAACTAGCAGCATCCAGCCTTGGGTTAATAAGAGCATTTTACGACGGTCAACCACATCAGCGATCGCGCCCGCCGGTAAAGCCAGCAAAAAAAACGGCAAGCTAGACGCCGCTTGCATCAGCGCAATCAAAACAGGTGAAGGCGAAAGGTCTGTCATCAGCCATGCTGCGCCAACATCATGCATCCAAGTGCCAATATTGGACACCGCCGATGCTATCCACAAAGCACGAAATACAGGTTGGCGCAGTGGACTCCACATGGAAAGAGAAGCTGCTGGTGCGGTCATAATTTAGGTTGAGTTATGAGTTATGAGTTCTTAGCTGAGAGTTTT
This sequence comes from Heteroscytonema crispum UTEX LB 1556, assembly GCA_044006015.1. Taxonomy (GTDB): domain Bacteria; phylum Cyanobacteriota; class Cyanobacteriia; order Cyanobacteriales; family Nostocaceae; genus Heteroscytonema; species Heteroscytonema crispum. Next base: position 175,485 of record JBIPDF010000008.1, on the reverse strand, counting down.
GAATGAATTCATAACTCTCATTGCTGTTTTTCAAAAAGAATATAAAATTCAGACACCAGAAAGCAAGCTTGTAATTATTGATGTCATATCTCATACTTAAAATCATATGTAATTATTAACCCCAATTAGTTGTAATTAATACAAAATGTTAGTTGCTGCTTGAATTAGGCATACACGAGTTTATCAGGGCTATTTACTTTCTTACTAGCAGGATGTAAAAAATAAATATAGCAATTGTCGGTTGCATCCATAACATAATAGGGAACATTGTTCCCTACAAACCCACGACTCATTGCAATCAATTCAAAACCGCTATAGTTGAATGTCTTTTACTCTTTGTCTAATGACTAAGGATTCAAAATCAAAATGGATTGGAAAGAATTCTCTCTTTTGGGCAGTATTTTTTTATTCGGCACTCTGGAAAATTTATTTCCATTCTTTTCTTTTAAACAAAGTTTCCATACCAGAACTTATACTAATGTTATACTGGGATTAATCAATCTTTTCATAAGTAGCCTCACGACAGCTTTATTATTAAATTGGGTTTGGCAACAAAATATCTGGCAAGGTTTTTTTCACTACATTACATTACCTTGGCTCACCGCTAGTTTATCTTTCTTATTGCTCGATGGATATATGTATTTTTGGCACAAAATGATGCATAGTTCGCCTATTACATGGCGGGTTCATCAAGTGCATCATACTGATATGTCAATGAATATATCCACGTTTTATCGCTTTCATCCTCTAGAAGCAATTTTATCTAATTTGCCGAAATTATTTTTAGTTTGGTTATTTGGAATTACTCCGGTCAATTTGCTATTGTATGAAACTTGCTTTGTGATTGAGCTAATGTTTCAGCATAGTAATTTGTCTGTACCTTTAAAAATTGACAAATATCTAAGTTATTTAATTGTCACACCTAATTTTCATCGCGCTCACCATTCTCAGTCTGGCAAGAGTATCCAATCTAATTATGGAAGCGTTCTTACCCTTTGGGATAGAGTTTTTAAAACCTATTATTACCCTCCAAATCCCAAGGCGATTAAATTAGGTTTACCTAAAATAAATCCAGAATTAAATGTTTTTGATTTACTAAAATTGCCATTTGAATTTTAATTTGGGGCAAGAGGAAATGGGAAAGGGGAAAGGGGAAATGAGGAATGGAACATCAGACATTAGTGTAATTACCAATGCCCAATGCCCAATACCCAATACCCCCTTTATTACACCTGTGAAGCTGCTGCTTTAGGCGCTGGCGGACACAAACACAAAGGTTGAGCCGATCGCAATACTGCTTCTAACAACCCCGGAAACAACACTTCTAAATCCTCTCGTCGGAGAGAATTTATATGCTGCGTCCCCTCTTTACGGGTGTAAACTACCCCCGATTCCCGTAAAATCTTAAAGTGATTGGACATGGTTGACTTGGCGATCGCAAACTCAAAGTCAGCACAGCATTGCTCTCCCTTCGTCGCCAACAACCGCACAATCTCCAATCGCACCGGATCTCCCAATGCATACAACACTCCCGGAAATGATATGTCTTTTCGATCTGGATGATAAAGAAATCTCATACTTGCATGTTCTCGTAATATGGATTATATTTTATTTATTCGGCTTTATCGAACAAACGAATTATATGAGGGGGGCGAGCATGTCATCCGTAACCAATGTGACAGAAGCCACGTTTAAGCAAGAAGTCCTCGAAAGTGAAGTTCCGGTATTGGTAGACTTTTGGGCACCCTGGTGCGGCCCTTGTAGGATGGTGACTCCTGTGGTGGATGAGGTGGCTAGTGAATACGCGGGACAGGTGAAAGTGGTAAAGTTGAATACCGATGAAAATCCCACAGTTGCCAGTCATTATGGGATTCGCAGCATTCCTACACTAATGGTGTTTAAAGGCGGTCGGCAAGTTGATACGGTTGTAGGCGCAGTGCCAAAAACAACTCTTACTAAAACTTTATCACAGTATGTTTAACGCGTACTAGAGATTGGGGATTAGGAAGGCAAAAAGAAACAAGGGACGACGGGTGTGGGAGATTTTTTCGATAGTGGTATAGATTTTATCGGTTATCAAGGGTTTATTCCCGCTTGCGAATCGCACCCAAACACTCAACAAAACTCAAAAACAATTCCAGTTTATTTTAATGGACTTCAGCTATTAGCCTGGAACTTGCAGTTCCAGGCGGGCGAGATGGCTAATTCAGAGTCAATCAAATTCAAATTTTGGTGGTATAGATTTTATCGCCCGCCAAGGTTAGAAACCCGCTTGCGAATCGCACCCAAACACTCAACAAAACTCAAAAACAATCCCAGTTTATTTTAATGGACTTCAGCTATTAGCCGGAAATTTATCCCGAAATTTATTTCCAGGCGGGCGAGATGGTTAATTCAAAGTCAATCAAATTCAGATTTGGGAAATTTTTCAGAGGTTTCACGGATGAATACAAGTGTGAATTTACTCTCAACTTACCAACTAGGTAACTTAGAACTGCCCAACCGTATAATCATGGCACCCTTAACCCGTCAACGGGCGGGTGAGGGCAATGTTCCCCATCAACTAAACGCCGAATATTACGTGCAACGGGCTTCCGCAGGATTGATTATCGCAGAAGCTACTCAGGTTATGCCTGAGGGTCAAGGGTATCCCCATACACCAGGCATTCATTCACCCGAACAGGTGGCGGGTTGGAAGTTAGTAACTGATGCGGTGCATCAGGCTTCTGGGCGAATTTATTTGCAACTGTGGCATGTAGGGCGGATTTCGCATCCTGACTTGCAACCAAATGGGGCGTTACCCGTGGCACCGAGTGCGATCGCCCCTAAAGGTGAGGTACTGACTTTTGAAGGAATGAAGCCTTTTGTTACACCCCGTGCTTTAGAAACTAGCGAGATTCCCCAAATTGTGGAACAGTACCGCCTAGCGGCAGAAAATGCTTTGAAAGCCGGATTTGACGGGGTAGAAATTCACGCAGCTAACGGTTATTTAATTGACCAGTTTCTCAGGGATAGTACGAATAAGCGTACGGATGAGTATGGCGGTTCTATTGAAAATCGCGCCAGATTTTTACTGGAAGTGACAGAAGCGGTGATTGGAGTTTGGGGTAGCCAACGGGTAGGAGTACGCCTTTCTCCTAGCGGGACATTTAACGATATGCGTGACTCCAATCCTTTGGAGACTTTTGGCTATGCAGCAGAGGCGTTGAACAAATTTGATTTAGCGTATCTGCATATTTTTGAAGCGATAGACGCAGACATCAGACATGGTGCAACTGTAGTGCCAACCAGTCATCTCAGGGAGCGCTTTTTCGGTACACTGATAGTCAACGGTGGTTATACCCGCGAACGAGGCGATGCAGTATTGGCGAAAGGAGAAGCCGATTTAGTTGCTTTTGGGACGCTGTTTATCTCGAATCCCGATTTACCTAAACGCTTTGCGTTGAATGCGCCATTAAATCAAGCAGATCCGACAACCTTTTATGGTGGTAGCGAGAAAGGTTATACAGACTATCCCACACTGGAAAAGTTAGCAGTGTAATTTGGCGTTGAAACGGCGCATGGCATGGATTTAATGGATGGATTTTAGAGAAAGTACCATGCGCCTTCCACCTGAAAATCGCGGAGAAAAGCTAGTATAAAAATTTATAAATATCAAGTATGAAGTATGAAATGAAGAAACCCGTATAGTCAGCCTGAAGAGCGATTTGTAATGAGTGCTTTATTTACGCGCCTGGCGTACTAGTAGAATAAGGCAGAAGTAAAAAGGCAGATGGTTCACCAGTGCGGTGGTGAGGCAGCGCGGTCTTGGGGGTTTCCCCCATGAGCGACTGCCGTGCATGGTTCCCCCGCTTGTTGCAACTGGCGAGGCGCGAAGGGCATTCGTGAAAAGCTTGATTTTTCAAGACTTTGATTGAATGTGAATGGTTAACTTATTTGGGCCCTTCTGTACTAGTAGTCCACCAGAGCAACGAAAGCAGAGTAAACCAAATTTTAGAATCTCTCTGTTTCTCTTCCTCTGCTTCCTCTGCGTCTTTGCGGTTAATTATTTAACCCCGCAAACTTTGATTGACAGACTACTAGTATCTGAAAGCTGAAGTCCGAATCCTAAAGGATGAAGTATAAACCCTTGTACCTTTAGCTTTTGAACTAAGGCAAATGGTAGCTTTATTTCCGCCGACCTGTACTAGTGATTTTCAGCGATCGCTCTACACGGACAATCCGAAAAGATTACAATACTGAGTGCAAAGCATTCATCATAAACCGCATTTGCAATGAAGTAGGGCACTGTCCGCCTGCTAATTAACGAAAAGAAGGGAATTTCATGAATCCAATCGCTCTTGAACTCAACCTCCAATCTAAAGTTCTAGATGTACCCAGCGCGATCGCTCAACGTCGTTCGATCAAAACCTTTAAACCAGAACCCATATCACCAGAATTACTCAAACAACTCCTTGAGTTAACTGTAGCTGCACCCAGTAGCTATAATACTCAAACCTGGCGGATTGTGCTTGTACAAGACGAAGCGCAAAAAGCAGCTTTGAGTGCAGCATCTTGGAATCAAAAACAAATCGTCCAAGCACCCGTGACCTTTGTATTTGCAGCCGATGTAATGGGCGGAGAAAAAGATTTAACTCCCGTGTTTGACATGGCAATGCAGAATGGGGCAATGAATGAGGGGGTGGTAAATTACTTAAAAACAGCTATTCCGCAATTTCAAGCTGGACTTGCAGACAAGCGACGGGAATATGCAATTAAAGACGCGATGATTGCAGCCACCCATTTAGTATTAGCAGCCGAAAGTCTGGGTTTATCCACCTGCTTTATGAACGGCTGGATTGAAGATAAAGTCAAAGAAGTTATCGGTGCAGAAGATCCAGATTTAGCGATCGCTGTTTTAGTTCCCGTTGGCTACGCCGCCGAACCCCGTCTCAATCCCGGTCGTTTACCTTTAGCATCCAACGTCTTTGTGGATAGAATAGACAATCCATATCAAGGGTAGATAATTATATCCCTTCAAACTACACAGGCGTTGACTTGCAATCAAACTTAATATCTTGATTTTTTGTCCGGTGCGTTACGAATGCGAACGCACCTACTAAAAGCTTGCAGAATCAGGAGAAAAACCCATGATTGAACTTTACTATTGGACAACGCCCAACGGACACAAAATCACAATGTTCCTTGAGGAAGTCGGATTGGATTATACCATAATTCCGGTAAATATTGGTACTGGCGACCAATTTCAACCCGAATTTCTCCAGATTTCTCCCAACAATCGCATTCCGGCAATTATTGACCGCAAAAGAGTAGATAACGGCGAACCGATTTCAGTATTCGAGTCTGGTGCAATCTTGTTGTATTTGGCAGACAAAACCGGAAAATTGATTTCCACAAATGTATGCGATCGCGTTGAAGTTCTGCAATGGTTATTTTGGCAGATGGGCGGTTTGGGACCAATGGCGGGACAAAACCACCACTTCAACCGATATGCCCCAGAAAAGATTGAATATGCTATCAACCGTTATGTAAATGAAACAGGGCGATTGTATGCCGTGTTAAACAAGCGGTTAGCAGATAGAGAATTTGTCGCTGGCGATTATTCGATTGCTGATATTGCGGCGTATCCTTGGATTGTACCTTACGAAAGCCAAAATCAAAAACTAGAAGATTTTTCCAACTTGAAGCGTTGGTTTGAGACAATAAAAGCGCGTCCGGCGACAATTCGCGCCTACGAGAAAGCAGAAGCGTTTAAAAATCAGGCGCTTGATATTGAAAAGTCACGGGATTTGTTATTTAACCAGTCAGCAAATACGATTGGAAGTTAATACCAATTCTAAAAAACCTTGCAACATATCGACAATCGATGTACCCACGGCAATAAAGCGGGAGGAAAATCCACAAGGCCGCTTTTGCCTCCCCTTTTTAAGCCAAGCCAGTGCTAACTTACGAGTCCCCCAGCAGCCTTTGCATCTGGCGTGGGTTGGGGGATCTAATTCGTCAGATATTCTCACCTCACACACCCGACATATTTCTGCATTGCCACATGATTTATAGTAAATAATAACACAGCATAATTTTACACTACAGCAGCCTGAAAAAATCACAAAAACCTGCCAAACAAATACTGTAGCCATTCCAATTAAATTGTGAAATGCTTAATAGCAGATTGTAGAGAGCAATATTTATCACTTACCAAGAAAGGAAAGCATGAAATTTTTGATAATTCACGCCCATGCAGAACCCAACAGCTTTAATGGTGCATTAACGCGTCACGCTAAAGAAGTATTAGAAGCCGCAGGACATGAAGTTATCATTTCCGACCTTTATCAAATGCAATTCAATCCAGTTTCTGACCGCCGTAATTTTACCTCACAAAAAGACCCTAATTTCTTCCGGCAACAAGTTGAAGAAATACACGCCACCGAAGTTGATGGTTTTGCCCCAGATATCAAAGCCGAAATGGAAAAGTTAGAATGGTGCGACGTACTAATTTTTCAATTTCCTTTATGGTGGTTTGGACTTCCTGCTATTGTTAAAGGCTGGGTTGACCGAGTATTTGCTGCAGGGCGAATTTATGGCGGTGGAAAGTGGTATGACAATGGTGTTTTCAAAGGTAAAAAATCCATGTTGTCTGTCACCACAGGCGGTCGAGAAACGATGTATAGTGAAACTGGTTTAAATGGTGATATCAACAATATTCTTTTTCCAATCAATCACGGAATATTTCGCTTTGTTGGTTTCGATGTTTTGTCACCTTTTATCGCTTGGGGACTAAATCATCTGGACGATGAACATCGCCAAATTTATGAAGGAAGAATACAAGCAGCGCTTGTTGAAAATTAACGAAACACCTATTATTTCCTATCCTTCTTTGCTAAACTACGACGAGAATTTTCAACTCAAAAAATAAAAGTGTAAAATCATACCGAATTGCATTCAAAGATACTATGAGGACAATACAAATCTTAGTAAGGGTACAAAGTTCCTGTTTTCCCTCTGGTGCATTCTCTGGATTTTCTGCGGTTTATTCCAGAAATACCTGGTAGCCTAGGCTAAGTAAAAAGTTGGTTGCAGCGAAATCAAGACGCATGGATGGTAAATTAATCGTATTTGAAGGGGTGGAAGGCTGCGGCAAAACTACCCAAATGCAGCTTTGTTGTGAATGGCTACAAAGCGTGGGTATTTCTGTAATTATGACACGGGAACCGGGGGGAACTCCTTTAGGGTTGGACTTGCGGCGCTTGCTATTAGAAAAATCAGCAGATAAGCCAATTGCAGAAGTAACAGAACTATTATTATATGCAGCCGATCGCTCGCAACATGTCAACCAAGAGTTAAAACCGCATCTTGAGCAAGGCAAATTTATTTTATGCGATCGCTACGTTGAATCGACTATTGCCTATCAAGGTTACGGTCGCCGTCTCAACATGAGTTTAATTCATCAGTTGAATGCGATCGCGACCGGTGGATTGGAAAGTGATATTACTTTATGGTTAGATATCGATGTTGAGGTGGGATTGTCACGCAAAAGCAAGGGCGAAGCAGGGTTAGACCGCATCGAACAAGAGAAAATAGAATTTCACCGACGCGTTCAACAAGGATATGCAGAATTAGCTGCAACCAACCAAGAACGAATTGCACGAGTAGATGCTAACTTGAGTAAAGAAGCTGTACAGCAACAAATTCAAGCAATTTTGAGCAATCGGTTGGGGAGATGGGGAGATGGGGAGATGGGGACGACGGGTGTGAGGTGTGGGGGACAATTAAATCTTGACAACCAACACCCAACAACCAACACCCAACACCCAACACCCAACAAATGACTAATGACAAATTCGCACCACTTGTAGGACAACAGCCAGCAGTAGAACTATTAACTCAGGCTGCGATTCAAAACCGCGTTGCACCAGCTTATCTATTTATAGGGGCGGATGGTATAGGACGAGGTTTAGCAGCCCGGTGTTTTGTAGAATTGCTATTTTCTGTAGAGACGTTACATGCAACGTCTCTACAAGAACGTTTGCAAAAAGGCAATCACCCGGATTTATTGTGGGTGCAACCAACTTACCAACACCAAGGACAACGACTCACACCACAAGAAGCTGCCGAAAAAGAACTTAAACGTAAAGCACCGCCTGTAATTCGTCTAGAACAAGTTCGAGAAATTACCGAATTTCTCAGCCGTCCGCCAATGCAAGCCTCGCGGAATATGGTGGTGTTGGAACAAGCGGAAACAATGGCAGAAGCTGCAGCCAACGCCTTACTCAAAACTCTGGAAGAACCCGGACGGGCGACGCTGATTTTAATTGCCCCTACAAGCGAATCTGTATTGCCAACTTTAGTTTCACGCTGTCAAAAAATCCCTTTTTATCGCTTAGATACAGCCGCAATGGCTCAAGTCCTCACTCAAACCGGACATCAGGAAATTTTACAGCATCCTGCAATTTTGAATCTCGCCGCCGGCAGTCCCGGACAAGCGATCGCATCTTACCAACAACTGCAAACTATCCCCAATCAGTTACTCCAAGATGTAACTAAAGCGCCTTCATCCTACCGCCACGCCCTGGAATTAGCCAAACAAATCGATAAAACTTTAGATACAGAAGCCCAATTATGGCTGGTTGATTATCTCCAACAGTCCTACTGGCAGCAGTGGCGTCAACCAATCATCATCAAACAACTAGAACAAGCCCGCAAATCTTTACTTTGTTACGCCCAACCGCGTCTCGTTTGGGAATGTACTTTCCTGAAACTTTTTCAACAATATCAAATGCAAAGTTAAAAATTCCGGATTTATATAAGTTTTACTAACGGTTTCATCGATACTAAATTGGAAATACAAATTAGCTGCAATCTTAATATTGTTATGAAAATTTGACAATCAATTTCTGACCTACGAATTGACAATACTTTCAAGCAGCTGTATTTTAATAATCTTGGCGACGTATGTGATTTTTTTTAGGCACACCTACAACCCTTGTAGTTGCGTTGTCAGTCTGCAATCAAATCAAAGCAAAAATTGTAAATTTAATATAAACACTTACTTGGAGTTAGAGCGCGGTTGACAATTTAGTATATACATGCTTAAGAAGATGCTGAGGATAAATTTTACCTTTTTACCCCAAATATGGGGGACTTCCAAATAAAAAATATCCAGCGTGGGCGTGCTAACTTCGACAGCGTAACGCACGCCCGCGCCGGATGGTGCGTTACGGTTCATGTCTTTATTGTTTTGAGTGGATTTGGACTCACTTATTCCTGTCTCCAAAGAAATTCAGAGATTTCATGGAAGAAATGGTACTCAAAACGGTTCCGGAAAGTTCTGCCTGCCTATTGGATGGTTTGTTTTTGGGGATACCTAGTTTTGGTTTGTGTTTATCTGTTTAAAGGTCGCCATCTGCTGAATGCAATTTCATCACCCTTGGATGTCTTATTCAAGAATGTCCTACTCCTCGACTTGACCTTGTTGAATCCTACTGTCGAAGTTGAGCCAAATGGATCATTGTGGTTTATCCCCTTCATTGTCAGTTTTTACCTTGCCTTTCCCTGGTTGTATCAACTCATCGCTAAACATAAAACTGCGAGAGCTTTATTGTTTGCACTTTTAGGAGCAATTGTATTTGAGTTTCTCTACAGAATTGCTGCACTTTACTGGTTAGATGGTCGTCCCACTGGATACTTCCACTATGCCAAACTGTTCCCAGTGCTAGGTGTACCACTCGACAAACTTCCTGATGACTTTCGATTCCAGCAGGAATATGCCTTTAATTTTTTTCCATCGCGGCTTGGTGAGTTTGCAATTGGTATGACCGCAGCTGTTGCTGTGGTACGAAACTCTTCCATTTTTCATAAACTGCTTTTAACCTTGCTTTACTTCTCCAGAAAAAGTTGCCTGGTGTTTTTTCCAAAATGAGTCAGTTAGGTGTCTGGTCTTACTATATTTTTTGACTCACTACCTCTTAGTTTTTCTGACTGAAAAACTAGATGGGCTGGTAATTCCTTTATTGAATGATTCATGGATTGGGGTGAAAGTTGTGAGGGTTTCTTTTTTTGGGGTCATCATCGGTGGAACTTGGGTCGCTTCCAAAATACTCGAACGCTTTGATAAGACGACTTTCAAATCTTATTGGTTGCGGAAATAGTGTTGCTAGTTTTTCTATCGTCACAGTTTTGTGAAATTGCAACAGCATTACAACGATTTCTAGCATCTTGTACTGCGTGGGTGTCAGTAGATTTTGAAAGCAGTTTTGGTATAATTTAGGTAGTATTATCATTTGATAGGTCTTGTTGAGAAGAACTGACCTATCTTTTTCTACCATAATTCAACTACATCCTTACACCACAAGCATTGTCGGGTGCTTGTCACCCCCTCAATATTGTCAGTTTCTTGTAAACGTTTTCTTCCACCACCAGTACCTCGAATTCTTTTTTGCAATCGAACGTGTTTGAGGCTAATGTCTGGCGAAATACTAAGTTCATTTAAACCACTTTCCTAAGTTCAACAGTTTTTACATTACAAATATTAATTTAAACTTATAAAAGTTTACCTTATGCAACAAAACTATGTTAAGAAACTGAGAAAATTTCTCAACTAGCGGACGATTTTGCTTGATTTGCAGCGATTGAGAATAATTTTGACTTTTTGCCAAATAAAAAATATGATAGTTTTACGGGCATGCTATAACCGATTTTTTGTTTCTGCGTCGCCATTCTGCAATTCCATAACTTTGAATTTTGAATTTTGGATTTTTATCTGTTGATTTTCAACAGGACTGGATATCGGCAGAGTAAAGTGAAACTCGCTACCTTGATTCTTGCCGCCAGAAGCAGCCCAAATTTTACCACCACTACCTTCAACGATTTGCCGACAAATCGCCAAACCCAAGCCAGTACCGCCAATCGAGCGTTGCAGGAAATTTTCTTCTTGGTAGAAGCGTGCAAAAATCGCTTCTAGCTGACTTGGTTCAATTCCTCGACCCGTGTCTTTGATGATGACTTCTAACATTTGAGGAGAAGACGCCCAAGTGCTGCTGTTCTGAAGTTGGACGCGAATTATAACTTTGCCGTCGGGAGTAGTGAACTTGCAAGCGTTGTCCAAAAGCTTAGTTAAAACTTCGATTGTTCCTTCTCCATCAGTATGAACTAGAGGTAATTCCTCTGGTAACTCCAAAATTATTTGGGGTAAAGTCTTTAATGAAGAGCGAGACTTAAACCTGCTGAGAACTATATCCAAGCATTCCTGGATAGAAATTGGCTCTAATTGCCAGCGTGTCCAATCTCCTGACAAGCGAGAGAGGGTGAGAAAATCTTGGATTAATTGCCGCATCCGTTCGGAATCAGTTAAGGCTACCTCTAACATAGACTGCTGGAAATCTAATGGCATTTCTGGCTCGGTGGCTAAACTTTCCAAACAAACTTGAATCGTAGATAGGGGAGTTCGCAATTCATGTCCGACAATGGCAATCAAGTTACTTTGGGTACGTTCCAAAGCTGCTAACTGCTGATTGAGATTTTCTAGATTGTTGTAAGCTTGAGCTTGGATAAGGGCAACTCCAACTTGAGTTGCGATCGCTTGAACCAAAGTTTTGTCCTCCTCACTCCAAATATAAGCTTCTTGCCCGCAGTCATGTAATTCCAATATCCCCAACCAAGTTTGCTGATAGCGGATAGGCACTACCAAACAAGACCGAATTGCATAACGTTGGAGTGTAGCTGTTAAATCTGGATCTGCTTGAATGCCTAAATCTTGTGTAATGTCAGCGATCGCGATCGCTTTATCTTGAGCCAGGGGAACTTTAAACAGTCGATGCTGCGCCAACGACCAAATTTTACCCTGTATCCTCGGCAGTTCATCGGCTGCATATTCGTGCTGAATTGGCGCGCTGACTTCCCCCGGATGATAGCGGTAAAGCAAACAGCGACAGGAATTAAACAATTGACCAAGTTCCTTCACCGTCACCGTCAAAATATCTTCCGGGTTTAAAGAACGGCGGACAGCATCTGTAATGTAATTTATTAACCTTTGTTTACGCTCTTGAATAGTAACAGCGCGATAAGCTTTTAATTGTTTGTATTGATTCGATTGGAGATATGTTACCAAACGGTCTGCAAACAGTCTGGCATCTATTCCCATCACGCGGTCGCCTGTGATTTGAGTTAAGCCTTGTTCAGTCAAACCGTAACGTTGCTTAGTCTGTTGGACTTGCTCTTCTAAATCCGGTCGATAAACTAAAATGCGATCGAGTAACAATCTCGCCCCTTGAATGCTTACCTGACGGTCAAAACTCCAAATTCCTTTAAATTGTCTGGCTTGGTCTAACGAACCAGCGTCAATTGGGGAAGAAAATTCTTGACAAACTATACAACCAGCATATTGCTCGCCAATAATAATTAAATGCCACTCCTGCGCTAAATCATCATCGGCGTCAAAGGGAATTGTAAAATAAGGACTTGAAACTGCTGCAAAATTCGACTCTGGTGCAGCCAAGATATAAACTTGATCTGTACGTTGGGCGATACGCTGATAGCGACGGCTTTCCTGACGATAAAAGCGTTCCATCTGAAAATTGGCAATTACCAATGGTTGACCTTTCCCTACCAGTACCAAGTCTTCCATTGCGTGAGAAAGTGCTGTCAGGGAAGCCTTGAAATAAACTTGAGGGCGTACATGTGGTATAACTAGGAGTAAATCCTGTAATAGGGAATTTGAAGTCTTCATCACCGATTGGTTGTAGAGTTCAGCCGCATACCCTTTTGAGTAAATTTGCAGCAAAAATCGAGGAGTTACAAACACCTGTTTGCTCCTCCAAAAATAATGCCCCATAATTATTATATTGATATTGATATCGCTGAGTTGGATATCTTTAGTTTGCCTGACTCAAAATTGATTGCGGCAAGTTTACCCCTTTCAAATCGGCATTATCCAAATCAACTCCATCCAAGTTAATACAACTCAGGTCGGCATAGCGCAAGTTTGTTCTGGACAAAATCGCTTTCGTAAAGTTGACGTTATACAAGTCTGCCTTCTTCAGCTTTGCACCCGTCAAATTTGCCTTGCTCAAATCTGCACCTGCCAAATTCGCACCTGTTAGGTCTGCATAACGCAAATCTGCACCAGTCAAATTCGCATTGCTGAGGTCAGCGTAGCGCAAATCGGCTAACCGCATATCTGCCTTTGTCAGGATTGACTTGTGTAAGTCCACTTTGGTAAGAGTAGCACGAATTAAATTTGCTTTGCTCAGATTCGCCCAAATCAAAATGGCTGCAGTTAAATCAGCTCTCCACAGATTTGCTTCAACCAAAATTGCTTCATGCAAATTAACGAAGCGCAAATTAGCCGCCGATAGAGTTGCTCTTGTCAAATCTGACCGACCTAAGTTAATTCCAGCTAAACGAGATTCGCCCAGATTAGCTTGCTGCAAGCTGACATGTAAAAAATCCCTGTTACCTGCGGCGTAACGCTTAAGCAGTTCATTAACATCCATAATCGTCATATGCACTTCACAACCAGAATTGGGTCGGTATGACTGCGAATTCTTAGTATCCATTTGGTTTGTGCGGAAGACAGCGTTCAAAAACACCTTCTTAACAACCGTTGATTTATCGGCATTTTCAGCAAGCGATCGCTTGTTAAATTCATGATTTATATTTCTGGAAAGTTGTCTTATGTTAAATAATGTAACGAAATCTTAAATAAAGCAATGTTCCTTAACAAAATATTTATTATTTCTACTTCTATGAGTAATAAGTACTGCTTAACAACAATGTTCTAAGCTTTCCAAGACATGAAGAATAAGGCTTTTGGCGTCTGGATTTTGACTAGCCGGCTTTGAGGAGTTGCAAGATTCCCGACGAATAAATGCAAAGTCGGGAATCTGACGACTCGTAACCCCACGGAACTAATCACAGGACTATTGGTGGTCTGTCACACAAATTATCAGGGGTTAATTCTCACGCAAAGGCGCACTCGTAGCAAAGATACAAAGACGAGTAACTCGTCTTGCATTAATGAAACAGATTACTAGCGTTTCTCTGAAAGTCTGTAATAATTTGGCTTTAAAATTTATTAAAGTTTACTTTATGCAACTTTTTTTTGTAAAAACTCTGAGAAAATTTTTCATTTAATCAACGATTTTACGTTGTTTCAGGACTTGAAAATTTGATAAAAGTATGAAATACTAAAATAAGTATTTAAAATAAAGGGCGCCGTATAACCTTTTTTCAAGCAAAGACACTGCAGAGACGCGAAATTTCGCGTCTCTACAATATTGGGTAAGATTATCTTCGCAAACTGCGGGGGTCAAGAGCATCTCGCAACCCATCACCAAGCAAGTTGAAAGCCAAAACTGTGAGGATAATCAACAATGCAGGCGGCCAAATTAGCCAAGGTTGCAGCACTAAAACCGAAGCATTGGTTGCCAGAGATAGCATATTTCCCCAAGAAGCGTCAGGTTGTTTAATTCCCAAGCCAATCAAACTGAGTACAGCTTCCGCACCGATAAAGCCAGGAACTGCCAGAGTAGCAGAGATAATTACATAAGTAGCAGTTTGTGGCAAAACGTGACGGAGGATAATGTAAAGCGGTTTTCCGCCCATTGCTCGTGCTGCTTGGACAAATTCTCGCTCTTTAATTGAGAGTACCTGTCCGCGAATTACCCGTGCCAAACCAGCCCAACTAATCAACGAGGTAATCAACACAATCAGCAGAAATTGCTGACCGCTGCTGAGTCCAACAGGTAAAACTGCACCCAAAGTTACCAACAGATAAATACTGGGAAAAGTCATCAGCACTTCAGCCAAGCGCATAATGATGCTATCAGTCCAACCTCCGAAATAACCAGAAATTCCTCCCAACAGCAAACCGAGGGGAAAGGAAGCGGCGACACCTAAAATCCCGATAAACAAGCTAATGCGTCCGCCATACAGCAATCGGCTGAATTGGTCGCGACCTTGGTCATCAGTACCTAAAAGATTGAAATTTGCTTTACCATCCGTACCAAACAAATGCCAATTTAAAGGAATACCGGGGAAAATAGTTACTTCATCCCACTTGGGCGGTAGTGGAAAACTGATCTGTAAAAAGCGGTATTTTGAACCAGTGACAAACAAGCGTAGAAAAGAGGGCTGGCTGCGGTCTACAATCAGTTTGCGATCGCCTGTTTCGAGATTGGTTTCGCCGAGAGTCGTTGGATAAACATGAGGACCGATAAACTGTCCCGATTGCGAAGTCCAGTAAACCTGAGTAGGTGGTAACAGCGAACCGTTAAGCTGCTGGGCATAAGGGTCATAAGGAGCGACGAAATCTGCTGCAATTACTGCTATATAGAAAATTAACAGCAAAGTTGCCCCAAATCGCGCCAAAGGATTTTTTTTAAGTCGTTGCCACCAATTCATAATAAAAGTTATGAGTTATGAGTTATGAGTTGTGAGTTATGAATTATGAGTTGTAATACCATTTCCGTTAATCGCGATACATATAAATCCTGTAGAGACAAGGGCGGCAGGAAAGCACACTTTGGAAAACCTCCGATTGGACTTCTCTGGGCAACGCCCTAGCTCAAATGAAAGTGTCTCTAGACTATCTGTATTTGTATCAGATTTTTGTTAAATGGTATAAGTTATGAATTATAGATTATGAACCAATCTTACTTAATAATTCTTAACTCCTAACTCCTAACTTTGGATCTAAGCCTGGAGTTGCTTAACCATATATCGCTGTTCATCTTGTTGTTTTTCGTGTTCCACGACAAAGACGTTGGAGTAGAGATGGGCAATAATTTGTTTTCCCTGCTGCGTTAGGGATAGGTAACGCAGTCCATCTTGAATGTAGGGATAGACTCCATTCCAGTAAAACTTAGCGTAATTCTTCCGCAAATCAGCAGGAGTTTGATAACCCAAAACTTTATTCATCCCCGTTTCTTCAAACTCGTAGAATAAAGAAGTAATTTTCTTTAAGTAACGCGGGTCGCTTAACTGTCCAATCAAATCCGCAGCCCGCACCAAACCTGCAAAATTACTTGTCCCTTGATGATCGTCAGCAGCGGGGACGGGAAAACGAGTCAATTCAATATTCGCCTTAATCGCCTCAGCATCGATTAGCTTGTGACCGCCAAAACGTTCATCGATAAATAATTTTGCCCGATCTACATGATAAGGCGTCAAACTGGCATCAGAAGCACCAGTAGGCAGAGATATCATTCGCCCATCTTTGCCCGTCGAATACAAACCTTCCGCCTCTCGGTCTTGCCGACAAACTCCTTTGACATAACCAATATCGTGACAGACCAAAGAGATGATAAAATGCAACCAGTCATCGTTGGAAACACCGCCTTCCCGGATGTGTTTGCCCCGCAAAATTTCTTGCCCTACCAAGGTAACTAAAACAGTGTGTTCAACATTGTGATAGAGGGCGTCACTATTGGCAATATTTTCTAAAGCCATGTTACCCGCCCAAGCTATAATGTCTTGGTAATCCGCTTTTAAACACCCGTAAGTACGGTGGTAGCCTTCCCGAATTTGATTTACAAAAGCATCAATTAAAATCTCAGTCGCGTTGAACATACTGGTTACTCAATTAGATAACAATTATTTATTTCTCGTTTTCAAAGTTCCATGATTTTGATTGGCGATTGTAGAATGTTATGACAAGGTAGGTTTCTCCTGGTTCTTAAGAGCGTTAAGTGCGGTTGCTAGCTTGCTTTACAGGTATAATCTCCGCCACCGCCCTGCAACCTTTACCACAGCATATTCGATGTTTTCCTTGAGCCGCAAAGTTTTATAGTATTAAGGCAGTAGAAGAGGTCTTGAGGCGAATCGGTCAAATAGCAGTCTGGAACCCAATGGCGGCGATGGCGGCGATCTAAATACAACAGGGGTGTGACCTAGGCAGAGTTCAAGCCAGAAATCAGTCAAAATCAGTCAAAAAAATCGATATTTCTGTTTTCCTTTGGCTTTTTGGGCGTTATCTAATTGCGGCACGAACCTTGTAGAGACCTTGCACTGCAACGTTTCTACATAGGTGGTTTTGGTCTGACATATAAGCGCGGATTTCAACTTGATGAGGTACAAACTACGCGTGTAGAAGCAATTCATGAATTGCTTTCACGTTCAAAGGTGTACGATTATGATTTGCAACTCGCGTTCAGTTTTCATTTTTTTTGTGAAAGCAACGCTTCTTCGATCGCCGGCTACTACTGTGGGAAACAATCTCTCTTGCTAGTACAGACAAAATCATGACTTTTGTCATGGGTATATTCTGGAGAGTAATACCACCACATGTCCGCAAAATAAGTCATAGTTAATATACAGTAATAAATTTCAAGCTTTCTTAAGCAAAAACTACTAGTCAGTAGCTGGGCTTTTGTGGAGGTATGGCTGTGGGGGAAGAAAACTTTTCCGAAATCGAGGTGCAAGAACCAGTGGGGATTGAGGATGCTAGCTTTCAGAAAAAAGAAAATTATAGGCGATCGCGTCCTTGGCTGACACCTTTGTTGTTGGGTGCGGGATTGGGAGTGGCGGTCGCTTTGGGGGGAATGCGTATTATTACCAATCGCCCCTCAAGTCAAGCAAGTGTCGCCCCAAAAGTAGCAGCCAGTGTTGCCTCAGCCATGACTGTCACCGTCACTACGGCGGAAAACGCCACTATCGCCCGCAGTTTAACCGCTACCGGAACAATCGCCGCACGGGATTTGATTCCGGTTTTACCGCAAATAAACGGCTTGCAAATTAAAGAGATTTATGTTAAAGAAGGACAACTTGTCAAGCAAGGTCAAGTTTTAGCAAAGCTAGATGATTCCATCCTGCAAGAGCAAATTCGCTCCTCCAAAGCAGATGTGGAATCAAAACAGGCAGATGTGACATCCCGAAAAGCGAATTTAGCATCCAAATTGGCGGCGGTAACATCAAGTGAAGCCGGGGTGACATCAAATCAGGCGATCGTCCAGCAAAGACAAGCAGACTTGGCACAAGCGAAGGCAAAGTTAGCAGAAGCCCAAACAAATTACCAACGCAACCAACAACTTGTAGCCGCAGGTGCAATCAGCCGTCAACAATTGGATACATCTGCTACCAATGTGGCAACCGCAACAGAAGCTGTACGCCTTGCCGAAGCGAACATTCGCAGCGCCCAAGCAAATGTGAGTAGTGCCCAAGCGAACATCGGTAGTTCCCAAGCCAGCGTTCGCATAGCCCAAGCAGATATTAGCAGTGCCGAAGCAGGTGTTCGCAGCAGTGCGGCGAAGGTGGAACAGTTAAAAGCACAATTAGGGCAAACCCTAGTTCGCGCACCGCTTTCGGGAATAATAGCCGAGAAATTAGTCAGAGTCGGGGATGTGACGGGTGTTGCACCCCAGACTCAAGTAGGGAATGTGGTTGGAGGTTCGCAAAAGCTATTTTCGATTATTCGGGACGGTTCCCTGGAAATGCAAGCAAGGATTCCGGAAACTCAACTGCAACAAGTGAGACTTGGTGCAAGGGTGGAAGTTACATCTGATAGCGATCGCCGCGTGCGTTTGCAAGGACGAGTTAGGGAAATAGAACCGTTAGTTAACGACCAAAGAAGAGAAGCGACGGTAAAAATCGATATACCGGCAACCAACTTATTGAAACCGGGGATGTTTGCTCGTGCAGCCATTACCACTACTACAACCAACGGCGTAGCAGTCACGCAGAAAGCAGTATTGCCGCAATCAGATGGTAGTGCGATTGTATTCATGCTATCGGGTGAAGACAGAGTTCGTGCCCAGAAGGTAGAAGTAGGAGAAATTCTGAGTGGTGGCAGAGTGGAAATCAAAAGCGGATTGAAAATAGGCGATCGCGCGATCGTTGATGGTGCGGGATATCTCAAAGATGGGGATAAAGTGCGAGTTGCTAGTCAATAGTCTTTGGAAATGGTTGGTGGTTGATGGTTGGTGGTTGATGGTTCGTAGTTAGTAGACACCCGACACCCAACAACCAACACCCAACACCCAACACCCAACACCCAACAACCAACAACCAACAACCAACAACCCAATGGGAGAACCAGTTACCTGCGGTCGTGTTACCAAAAGCGCAGTACGCGCTTCACCAACAACCAACTACTAACTACTAACTACTAACTAATTTTTTATGTCTTTCAATATTTCTGCCTGGTCGATAAAAAAACCTGTCCCCACAATAGTTTTATTTTTAATTTTGACCGTAGTTGGTTGGTTCTGTTTCACAGCTTTAGGAATTGATACCAATCCCAATATTGATGTTCCCACAGTCCAAGTAATTGTAAACCAACCGGGTGCAGGTCCGGCGGAACTTGAATCTCAAGTTACCAAAAAAATTGAAGACGCCGTAGCGGGTTTGGGTAATATCGACGAATTGCGATCGACAGTCACTGATGGTTCCTCGATAACCACAATCAACTTTGTTTTAGGGACAAACACCGATCGCGCCACCAATGATGTCCGAAATGCCGTAGCCCAAATTCGCCAAAGTTTACCCCAAGACATCAACGACCCGATTGTCCAACGCTTGGAATTTGCCGGCGGTCCGATTATGACCTACGCCGTCATATCCGAAAAGCGGTCCGTTGAAGACTTAAGCAACCTCGTAGACCAAGACATCAGCCGCGCCTTATTAGCAGTCAAAGGCGTCGCCCAAATTAAACGCGTGGGTGGAGTTGACCGAGAAATCCGAATTAACCTCAATCCAGACCGCTTGCAATCAGTCGGGATTACCGCTACTCAAGTCAACGACCAAATCCGCGCCTTTAACATTGACTTACCTGGCGGACGCGCCGAAATTGGCGGTAGCGAACAAAGTATTCGCACCCTTGGCAGTGCAAAAAGCGTAGATGTATTGAAAGGTTACGAAATTCTTCTGCCCTCAGGTGGTTCCGTCCCCTTATCCAGCTTGGGAACCGTAGAAGATAGCTTTGGCGACGTGCGACAAAACGCCAGATTAAACAACAAACCCGTAGTCGCTTTTCAGGTATTGCGTAGCAGCGGCAGCGTCATGGTCACCGTCGAAGAAGGAGTGAAAGCCGCAGTTCAAAAACTGCACAAAACACTCCCCCCTGAGGTCAAACTGGAATTAATTTTTACCAGGGCAACTTTTGTTCGGTTATCTTACGAAAGCACCATTGATGAACTAATCCAGGCTTCCACCCTGGCAATTGTAGTTATCATGGTGTTTTTACGAGATTGGCGAGCAACATTAATTACAGCCACTGCCTTGCCATTGTCGATGATTCCCACCTTTGCCGTACAATATGCCTTGGGTTACACCCTCAACAACATGACTTTGTTGGGATTGGCGCTGGCAGTAGGTAACTTAGTGGATGATGCCGTCGTGGAAATTGAAAACATGGAACGGCACATGGCGATGGGCAAAACACCGATGAAAGCAGCCTTTGACTCATCAGACGAAGTGGGATTGGCAGTAATAGCGAGTGCGGCGACAATTGTTGCCGTATTTCTGCCGGTAGCATTTATGGGCGGTGTTCCCGGACAGTTTTTTCAACCTTTTGGCGTCACCGTCGCCGTTTCGACAATTTTCTCCACCTTGGTAGCCCGGATGGTAACGCCGATGATGGGGGCGTATTTGCTTCAAGATAAACAGCATGATAAGGGGAGAAAGAGACAACCAGACAAGGGGACAAACAAAAGAAATCTTTTTTCCCCCCCTCTCCCCCTCCTCCACTCCCCCACTCCTCTTCGCCAACGCCGCTTTCAACCTTATAAATCCTTGTTGAAATTTGCATTAAGACATAGATTAACAACTTTAGCGATCGCCCTGGCTTTTTTCATCGCCAGTTTGATGTTAGTCCCCTACATTCCCAAAGGATTAGTTGATAGCAGCGACGTCGGGATTTCCACCGTTTCTATTGAACTACCCCCCGGTACAACTTTAGAAGATACTAACAAAGTAGCAACCAAAGCTACCGACCTAATTAGAAAAGACCCCCTAGTAGAAAGCGTTTTGGCAACAGAACAGGTAAATTCTGCTACCTTAGTTATCAAGTTAAAATCAAAAGAATCAGGGCGAAAAATTTCCCAATTAGAGTTTGAAAAGCAAATACGTCCGTTGTTTGGGGAAATTCCGGGAGCGAGAATCGGATTTGAAAGTGCCGGTGCAGTTGGCGGTCGCAAGGATTTAACGATACTGCTGCGGAGTGAAAACCCTGACGCCTTAAAACAAGCTGCCGATGCATTAGAAAAACAGATGCGAGATGTCCCCGGATTCGTGGAAGTATCTTCATCTGCGAGTTTGGTCAAACCAGAAATTTTGGTAATACCCGATCCGCAACGGGCAGCAGATTTGGGAGTTACAGTCCAATCAATCGCCCGTACCGCTTCCTTAGCGACAATCGGCGACAACGAATCAAACTTAGCCAAATTTAACTTAAGCGATCGGCAAATTCCCATCAGAGTACAAATCGACCCCAAAGCACGAGTTGATATCAACACCATCAACAATCTGCAAGTCCCCACCCAAAACGGCGGCTTAGTTCCCCTTGTGGCGGTCGCAGATATTCGCTTTGGTAGCGGTCCTGCAACTATTAACCGCTTCGACCGTTCCCGTCAAGTATCCGTAGAAGCAAACTTGCAAGGCATATCCTTAGGCGATGGACTCAAAGCAGTCGGTCAACTAGCAGCCTTGCAAAACTTGCCAGCGGGAGTCACCCAGCAAAACTCCGGCGACGCCAAAATTATGTCCGACATCTTCGGACGCTTTGGTACCGCACTGGGATTAGCATTGATGTGTATCTATGCAATTCTTGTCCTGCTGTATAATAACTTTTTGCATCCAATCACAATTATGGCAGCCTTACCCTTCTGTTTGGGCGGCGCACTATTAGGATTGATGGTGTCACAAAAAGCCTTGGGTATATATGCGTTGATTGGCATAGTACTTTTGATGGGGATTGTTACCAAAAACTCCATTCTCTTAGTAGACTATGCAATCATCAACATGCAGGAAGGTAAAACCCAACGTCAGGCACTACTAGAATCTGGAGTTTCCCGCCTGCGCCCAATTATGATGACATCCTTAGCAACCATAGCCGGTACCCTTCCCCTAGCCTTGGGAGTAGGTGCGGGTGCAGAAGTTCGCCAACCAATGGGAATTGCCATTCTGGGCGGTTTCACCACCTCCACCCTGCTGACCTTGGTAGTAGTGCCAGTGTTGTTCACCTATATTGATAGCTTCCAACGCTCGATTATGGATACAATACGTTACGGTTTTGGCAAGAAACCCCAGCCCAAAAAAGAAGTTAGCGAAGAAAAGGCAATGGTGAATTTCCCTCCTGCCAGTTAAAATCTGCAAGTAATGGTATAATAATAGCTGTTATCTATATTAATTATTGATAGCTAACAGCTATTCGCGGGTGTAATTCAGTGGTAGAATGTCACCTTCCCAAGGTGAACGTCGTGGGTTCGAGTCCCATCACCCGCTTGAAGGTGTAGATTAAGAATTTTTACGAGAGTAGTAGACAGCGATCGCTAACTTTTTAAGGAAGCGAATACCTATTATCAAGATATCCACAAAAGCATAGGTAAATTTGATTTTGTAATGGCGAATCCACCGTTTAATGTGGATAAGGTGGATAGAGAAAGAATCAAGGGCGACCCCAGAGTTTTAGATTTGGGAATGCCGAAAGCTGATAATGCAAATTATCTCTGGATTCACTTTTTTTATAGTGCCTTAAATGAAAAAGGTAGAGCCGGGTTTGTCATGGCGAACTCTGCTAGTGATGCGCGAGGTTCGGAGTTAGAAATTCGGCAGAAGCTAATTAAAGCTGGTGCGGTAGATGTGATGATTGCCGTTAATTCTAACTTTTTCTACACCGTAACATTGCCTTGTACGCTGTGGTTTTTTGATCGGGGTAAAGCGGATACAACACGTAGAAATAAGGTGTTGTTTATTGATGCGCGGCACATCTACCGTCAAATAGACGGGGCGCATCGGGAGTTTACGTCAGAACAGATTGAATTTATCGCCAATATTGTTAGGTTGTACAGAGGGGAAAATGTAGAGACGTTTCATGAAACGTCTCTACTACAGGAGAAATTCCCGGAGGGAGTTTATACTGATGTCTCTGGATTGTGTAAGGTAGCGACTATTACAGAAATTGAGGCGCAGGGTTGGAGTTTAAATCCTGGACGTTATGTGGGTGTTGCACAGAAGGTTGTTGAAGATTTTGATTTTGCGAAAAGGTTGGAAGAATTGAATGAAGAGTTGGAAGTTTTGAATGTGGAAGCGAGGAAGTTGGAAGAGAGAATTGCTGAGAATGCGGTGAACTTGTTGGAGAAGTCTTTATGAGTCAAGGCGCAAAGTGGGAAACTGTAAACTTAGGAAAGTTAGCAGACTTTAGAAATGGTATAAACTACACAAAGGATAACTTTGGTAAAAAAATCAAAGTTATAAACGTTAGAGATTTTCAAGATTATAGTATAGCTACATTTGAAGGCTTAGATGAGGTTGACCCAACAGGAATAATTAAACAAGAAGATTTACTAAAAAGAAATGATATCATCTTTGTCAGGTCAAATGGAAATAGAGAATTAATTGGTAGAAGTCTATTTATTTATGAGATTAAAGAGCAAGTAACACACTCTGCTTTTACAAGAAAGCTTAAATTGAAGTCTGAAAAGGTATTACCAAGATATTACGCTTATTTATTTCGTTCATCCTCAATGCGGCAAAGTTTATCAGCACAAGGGAATGGAACAAATATTTCTAACTTAAATTAACGTATTCTTTCTAATCTTCTAGTACCACTTCCTCCCCTCCACACACAACGCAAAATAGCCTCAATCCTCTCTGCATACGATCGCCTAATCGAAAACAACACAAAACGCATCAAAATCTTGGAAGAAATGGCGCGATCGCTATACCATGAGTGGTTTGTCAATTTCCGCTTCCCTGGTTACGAACAGGTGAAGATGGTTGAGTCTGAGTTGGGTTTAATCCCTGACGGGTGGGAGGTGAAGCAACTAGGAGATATTGTTTCAGAAATAATTGATTACAGAGGTAAAACACCAAAAAATTAGGCGGTGATTGGGCAGATTCAGGAATTATAGCTCTTTCTGCACTTCATGTAAAAAATGGCAAACTAATTAGTTTAGAAAAATCTAAGTTTGTTAGCGAAGAGTTATATAAAAATGGATGAAGTCAGAATTAATGCAAGGTGATATATTGATGACTTCAGAAGCACCACTAGGTGAATTATACTATCTAGTTAAAAACCAGAAATTTTGCTTAAGTCAAAGACTATACAGTATAAGGGCTAATCCTGAATTTATTAAATCAGCAATACTTTAGTTTGCTCTAGGCTCACCTTTAACTCAAGGAGAAATTATTGCTCGTCAAAGTGGTACGCTGTGCCCCTACCATTGATCGCAGTGTATTGCAGAGTGCAGGAAAACCGCTATATTTTCACTCGCATCCTTTAAGGCTTTTGTGTAGCGATCGCGCTTTGCATGCACCTTTCACCTGACGCACTTTATCCATCACCATGACAACATCACCATGTTCAACTTTTCTATCGGCGTTAATTACAACAATCGCTTCTGGACTTGCACCAGCTAAAGTACGCACCTGAAGAGTTAATGCATCACCCTACACAACCCGCGTGAGGGCGGGGCATGCGGCGATTTTTGGTAATATATATTTGGAATCAGCAATAATTCGTAAGACTTTAATACTTTCCCAACATTCTCTTAGGGCGACCAGACTCTGGTAGCCATAGTTCACTGGCTTGTTATAGCATGAACTGCGGCGCTGTTAATTAGCGATCGCCAGTCAGCCCGGTGTCAAGCAAATTACCAGTTAACATCATCTTGACCCCCAACGAATATCCTAAGAGCGCAAGGCTGTGGAATACAGGTCGCTTATTTCTTGCAACTCGCGCAAGAGCGATGTTTTCTGTGTTATGGTTGTAGTTAATTGAGTATTATTTTCGGTTATATGACTCGTTGTACCAACGTCTCTACTGAATCTAAATCTCTACAACCTAAGATTTCAGGAGATGTCTTATGTCAATTTATGTCGGTAATCTATCTTATGAGGTTAAAGAAGATGACCTCAAACAGGTTTTTTCGGAACATGGAACCGTTAAAAGCGTTCAATTACCTATGGATCGGGAAACAGGCCGTCCTCGCGGCTTTGCCTTTGTAGAAATGGCAACTTCGGCTGAAGAAACAGCAGCAATTAATGCCCTTGATACCGCTGATTGGATGGGTCGTAGCTTAAAAGTTAATAAAGCTAAACCCCGTGAAGACAGAGGTTCGTCTGGTGGCAACAGAGGCAGAAACAGTGGTGGTGGATACTCCGGGCGTTATTAAGCTTTGAGATCCCCAATTTAACTCGTCGGTCTTAAGGGCAAACTCGGAGTCTGCCTTTTTTGCTTTCCAGCTTACAATTATTGCTCACCCCTATTAAGTCAATTTAATTGGAGATACCATGACCCAAATAATTCCAGGAGAAAATGAAGGAATTGAGTCAGCCTTACGCCGATTTAAACGAGAAGTTTCCAAGGCTGGGATTTTTCCAGACATTAAGAAGAATCGCCACTTTGAAACACCTCTGCAAAAACGCAAGCGTAAAGCGGTTGCCAGACACAAACAGAGTAAGAGACGTTTTCGCAGTAATTAAGGATAACTGAAAAGCGAACAGTTACCACCCCTAGTTTCGGTTGCTACTAACAGCCACCCGCGAGGGGTTATTATTTTATTATTTTACAGCTTAAAAGCATTAGACAAGAATGCACTCATTCCTGAAGTCGCGAATACGGGCACATGAAGGCGCGTTCGAGTAGCGTCGCGTCAGCGCCCTTGGGGGTTGAAAGCGTCTTCTGTTCAGCCGCGTCTAGGCGCGAGCGTAAGATTGGGTATTTAATGATTTTAGCTCATTGGTTTACTGATAACGAGGAGTTTGAAAACACGCCCTAGCGACTCTTCAAATCGCATTGTGGCAGGTTGTCCCAGTAACGAAGAGGCAAACAAAGCGATCGCCTCACGAGGAGGATTGCTGGAAGACCCCCGCCAAGTGTTACGCCGTCAGGTAGTTTTGCAGGATATGGGAGTTGCTGCTCACCGTTCTCCAAAAAGAGGTAATATCACCATTAACAGCAAAGGCATTTTCGGCACAGGGTTTAGCCAACAACAAACCCCCGAAAGCGACATCACCGCTACGGGAAAAACTTCTCAATTACAGGGTGTTGTGCAAATTAATACCCCAGATGTTGACCCGACGCGAGGGTTAACTCAACTACCCTCTGTCCCTACGAACCCTTCAAACCGCATTGTGCCAGGTTGTCCCACTAATGAAGAGGCGAATTTCGTCATCAGCGGACGAGGCGGATTGCTGGAAGACCCCCGCCAAGTGCTGCGCGCTCAGATAGTTTTACAGGATATGCGAGTTGCTGCAACAACTTCCCCAGAGACTGTTCAAGGGCAAATAAGGAACATAGATAATTTACCAATTACCAACAAGCGATCGCCACTGGTAGAAGCTACCGGATGGATTATCAATACCAAAATTAACGCAATGCTAGTTATAAAAAGTACTAGTTTTTACGTATTTGTGCGGTGAATAACCTTTGTCTCTAGGTTTAAAATCCCTTTAGGGACTTCCAATTAAATAAATATCCAAAAATATATGAGTGGGATGGGCATCTCGCCCGTCCCGGAATGTGGGGCGATACGCCCCACATTCCGGGATAATTTAATTTTTGGAAGTCCCTTAGAAGCAGCCCTAAGGACGCGGCGTATCACCCGCTACGAATCAAAGAAACACGCATAAGTTATATTTCCCTTTTCCCTTTTCCCTCAGCCAGCGTGTTTCTTAAAAGCGACTTTCTATTTTCCTTTTTCACTTACTTTTGCTACTTTTTTTAATTACAAAAACTAACAAAACCTACTTTTCCTACTTTTACAAAATTTATTTCATGCAAAAAAAATACTAAAAAATTAACGTCTTACTTTACAAAAATAAAGGCAAACCTGAAGCTGATAGGTAATAATTATGAAAAATTGATACTTAAAACATTAAATGCCTAAAGTAGTTTCAATTCACTCCTATCGCGGCGGTACTGGCAAATCCAACTTTACAGCAAACCTTGCTACCAGCGTAGCCCTGAAGGGACAGCGAGATCAACCAGTACATTGACCAACACGTTAATCGGCAAATCGACAATACCTTTGAGCAAAAGATCCAAAATCACATCCAAGTGATTACCCAGAACATTATCAATGATAATGATGTGTTAAATCAGTATGTTGACCAACGCTTACAGCAAAACGTAACCAACAATACTGAAGTTAACAACAATATTGTCAATATGGTTGCCAACAGTACTGAAATTAATAACAAGATTGAGAATGTCCGTAATGAGTGGAATGAGACATTCATAAGTCTGGTTACACAGCAAGTCGATGAACTGATTAACATAATAGGTGGCAGAGAGGCATTCATCAGATTAATTACTCAGAACATCGTCAATGATAATAGTAAAATTAATCAGTATGTCAGCCAGCAAATCGATAACACCTACGAGCAAAAGGTACAAAATTACGTCAAGTTAATTACTCAGAACATTGTCAATAATAATGAGGAATTAAATCAGTACGTCGATCGGCGCTTACAGCAAAATGTAACCAACAATAATGTTATCATCAATCAAATTTTTGATAACGCCCAAATAACCCAGAA
Source organism: Heteroscytonema crispum UTEX LB 1556 (assembly GCA_044006015.1). Classification (GTDB taxonomy): domain Bacteria; phylum Cyanobacteriota; class Cyanobacteriia; order Cyanobacteriales; family Nostocaceae; genus Heteroscytonema; species Heteroscytonema crispum. Next base: position 147,795 of record JBIPDF010000008.1, on the reverse strand, counting down.
GATTGAGAATATCTTAAACGATAATTCTCAAATTCATCGGAAGATTGAGAATGTCGTTATCAATAGTACTGAAATTAACAACAGGATTCTGAACTTCGTTGTCAACAGTACTGAAATTAACAACAAGATTAATAACGTCTACAGAGATGTTGACATTAAGATTGAGAACGTCCGCAACGAGTGGAATCAGACATTCATCAGTCTGGTTAGACAGTATGTCGATGAACTAATCAACATCATAGGCGATAGAGAGTCATTCAACATCCGAATTGCGAATGTGATTAACATCAAGGTAGATGAGCTTCTCAACCAAATCTTGAGAATCAGGAACGAACTGACTGTGATTATTAATAATGCAGATAGACATCTCTATGAGTGGACTTTGGGAGAACTCATGGCAATCAAAGGTTGCTTAACCGATCGCCAAGCTCTTGTTGAACAGCTAGTCACTTTCAGCGCTGAACTCAGAGTCAAGTTAGATAATACCACCTGCGTAGATATCAACACATTCAAGCCGTTCAGACCTATCTCTATAAATCCTGCACAACTGTCACCCGTGCAACCGCAGCAATTACCAGGAAGCTAATAACGAGAACTACATGGGTTTTCTTTAGCCCTACCTCATGAGAAATAGACTACCAAACTTTTGTTTGGTAGTCTGTGCGATCGCTTTACTCTCAAGAAACAGTTGGGGAAAGGGGGAAGGGGGGAATGATATAAACCCAAACAAATGTCAAGTTTCCATCTGGGATCTGGGAATCAAACAACAATCGGTCACAGGTTCGCCGCAACAGGAAATTACAATCATAAAATTCGGCTTTTAATTTCAGGCGATCGCCGAAGTTAATTAGAACTTACGCAAAGCCCACGCTGCTTCACCTACTGTCGGGAAACCCTCCCGCAGCACTGGTTCACCACAGCACAAAGCCCCCCGTCCGGGGGGTTGGGGGGATCTGCAAGGTCTAGAATACCCAAGGAAGTCGCTCTTGTGTGCGTAAGTCCTAGTAATTAAACTCCAGCAAGTCGTTAAGGAGAAAGCATCATGAATATACCATCCGTTGAGACACGCGTTTACGTAGACTGATTCTGGTATACAGGCGCGACCCGTAAAGTCCTCATCGAATTCAAAGGCGATCGCCCGCAGCCCAAATCGGTTCTGTTTGAGGATTATGCTGGTATCGATGTAATTATTAGTGATATCTAAATTGATATAATTATTAGCCAAATCAGAGAATACATGAGTCTGCAAAACACGACTATCCCGACCGTTGATTTAGTTATCTTCATTGATACCAGTTCTTCGATGAAAGATGAAGCGCAAGCTCTTAGTTCATCAGCAGAAGCTGCAATTGCAGCAGCTAAATCTAGTTGTCCTTCAGATTTAAGAGTTACTTGGTTAGGAATTGAAGGTATCTGGAGTCAGCAGCGGTGAAGCTAACGGTGGAAGTACCAAACTTACCATCCTCAATCTTTAAGGAGTTGTTGTCAACCGTGGCATGACGTGGAGACGGTGACATTCGCGACAGAAGATACCCTAAACGGACAACGCAGTACGGAGTTAGAATTTCCCATCACGACGTGGCATGCAGCCCCTGAGTTGAAGTTAAAAACTCGCCTGACACAGGATACAAGTGAAGGAAGCAGCAGTAAGCTGTCGCTGTTTGGGAATCAAAACGCAAATCGCCGATCGCACGCCTCCATGCGATCGCCTAGAAGAGGAAATTGAGATTCCAGAAGCTGTTCCCCTCTCGCCGCAAGACGAAGTAATTGTCAAAGACGTGTGGAACAAGTTGCGGGCGTGGAAAGAATTGCAAATGGAAAAGTTTTGGAGAGCGTCTATTGCTGGAGGAACCGCAACTGGAGTATATTTTTGGGGAAGCGATCGATGGCATGGCAGACAGCTTTTTTGAGTTGTTTGATTGCTGCGTACACCAACTTCAGCCCCACACCCAAAACATAATTGGGGAACCGCTGATGGGTGTGCCTCCAGAAAAAGGAGATAATTTCGATTCTGTTGAAGATTACGGTGCCCTGTTTGCCGATATCGGGATGCGTCCGCACCACTGGCTAAAGGTGCGACAGGTGTGGATGTGGATGCTGCCGTCAATTCCTTATTTAGAAGAATACGATCGCCAAGATTTGATCAAAGGGGCAAATTCTGCACTTTACCGCTTTTTCAACAGTTATGTGATTGTACCGATGGTGGCAGCGATGCGTCGCTACGAACAAGCTTTGCCCCCAGAAATGCTGCGACGAATGGCGGATTGCTGGGAGGTGTTCACCCAGAACAAGCAAGAGATGGGGACGATATTTTATCAAACCATGTTTAAGAAATATCCCTTTTTGTTGCCCATTTTTCGACGGGCAGACATGGATTATTTATCTCTGCACTTGTTTCAGTCGCTAGAATTTCTGCTTCGTTGTTTGAAAAGTGAAAGTACTGAAGAACTGTTGGGAGAACTACGCTTTTTAGGACAGTTGCACGGCAGTGTAGGAGTGCCATCCTGCGCCTATCCTGCTATTTCCGATACGATGTTTGCGCTGTTTGAGAAGTATGTGCCAGATTTTACCTTAGAGTTGCGGCAGGCGTGGCAGTCGAAGGTACTAATTTGCAGTATGAGACAGGCGACCACGTAGCCGTTTATCCTTGCAATTCTCAGGAAATGGTGCAGCGATTGTGCGATAGGCTATCTGTTACATCGGACACCTAGTTTACAGCTAGATACGTGACACCCGATGGCACAGAAGTAGAGGACAAACCTCCTGTAGCCGTCCCAACAACCGTAGGTCAAGTGCTTTCCGAAGAACTAGACCTCGCCTTGCGAGAACCGTTTAACGATTTGCTGGTATACCTGCATTCCGCAGCCCAAAATCCGCAGGACAAACAACGCCTGGAAACATGGCTGGAAATTCTCCGCCAAGGAGACGACCATCCCGACAGCATTACGCTCAAAAAGTCGATTACAGACAACTTTACGAGCGTTGTCGATTTATTTGATGAATTCAAGAGCGTGGAAATAACCCTCGCCGCCTTGCTGGAGTTGCTACCAAAGCAAAAGCCGCGCCTGTACTCCATTTCCTCCTGTCCCCTGCTGCACCCCAGACAAATTCAAATTACCGTCGGCGTACTGCAAATCAAAACCGATGCAGGTAAAGTTCGTCAAGGGCTTTGTTCCAACTACCTCGCCGGACTGTCCGAGGGGGCAAAAGTTCGTATTGGTGTCCGCGCCTCCGCCTTCCGTCCTCCCAGCGACCCCGATGCACCCATGCTCATGGTCGGACCGGGTACTGGCGTTTCTCCCTTAATTGCCTTCCTCCAGTACGGAAAAGCCTTGTTGCAACAGGGACAAGCGATGGGTGATGCTACCCTTTTATTTGGCTGTCGCAACCACAATGACTTTCTGTATCAAGAACAATTGCAGACATGGCTCAAGAAAGGAGTTTTCAGCACTTTGGGAGTGGCATTTTCTCGCTTGGGCGAGCAAAAGCTGTACGTGCAAAATCTCATGCAGCAAAAGCCCCAGGAAATTTGGAAACTACTGAGCAATCCCAAGTGTCACTACTATGTCTGCGGTGATGCCAAGATGGCGGATGACGTGTTTGAGGTGATGCTGTCCATTGCCAAAACCAAAGGGGGACTGTCCCACATTCAAGCAGTGCAATTCTTCGACAAAATGAAGCAAGAAAAACGCTTCTTTAGTGATGTTTGGGGCGTGACGTTCAACTACAAGCAAGCTATCAAATAAGTGCAAAAAGACAACTACTCGAAAGCCGAAAAATGGCTCAATCGAGTGCAGCAGTCAGCGGAAACTCAGCGATCGCTTAAGGAGGTGGTACAATCAGTAGTTAAAGTTTGAATTTCCTGACGTTTTATCTGTTTTTCACCCAGGCGTACTACAGCAGATTATCGTAGGGGCACAGCAGTGCCGTGCCCCTACAATGTGGTCTATTTGCCCGAAAACTGCTGTAATAAACTAAACCACATATAAGAATGCACATTAGACCGAGAAGTGGAAATTAATTCTGCGTTGCCCGAAATACGAGCGTAGGGACAATTCATGAATTGTCCCTACGTCTTTTCCTTCTCGGTTGATGAGATTTTTTCAAACTCTTGTGGGGTGGGCGGATTTGCCCGCCCTAATGGCTGCAAGTTAAATGTGGAATAGCATATCAGGACTTGATATCATCAATTGTTTTCAGTAGGTCTTGTGCTTGGTTGAGGTAAAGTTGTGGGATTGTTGGCATGCGATCGCTCTCGAAATGCGAAGTTTTTTTAGAAAGCAGTTTACGCACCATCATGACATTCAGATATCTCAAATACCTGATCAAGTTGGGTAAGTTCAAAAATGATTTTAATTGCGGGGGAAACAGAGCAAAGACTTAAACGCCGTCCTAAACTTTGAGCCATCTTCAAAGCAGATACCAATGCTATTAATCCGTGGCTGTCTATAAATTCTACTCGCTCAAAATCTACTAACAAGATAGAGCAATCGTTTTCTACTATGGCTGTTGTCAATTCTCGCGCAAATTTCAATGCGTTTGCAGCATTCAAAGAACCTTCAGGTCGAATTACTGCAATCTTTGGATTGGCAAGTATCTGTTCCATAATTTGCATCCGCCAAAAGTATTATTACAAGTCCAGAAAATCGCGATCGCTTCAAAAGTCGTAAGTTGCGAATTCTAAATTCTCAATTAGAGCAATGCATCCTCAGCTTCTGCTTTCTATTGGAGCATTGTGTTGGCTAATTCCTCTATGCTGGAGTTGTCCTGAATGCGAGGCAAACAATAGATGCTTTCTACTCATGCTATGGAGGTAACATCCATGAATTGGGCAATAGATAGCCTGTCAGGAGTGAACGTTTCCAATTTCGGTCACACCTTCTCTGTAATTCGACCTCCTTACGTAAATAGATGCAAAAAATCTCAAAAAAGTTACGTTGGAGAAACTGAGATCCACTAAACCATCTAAGTCCAAATTTTCAATCAATAATCAGCTATTTAATAACAGTGAATCACATTGTCGAGCGACAAAACTTCTCAAATCATTCCCCAGTCTGAGCTATGGGATGTTACATAATTACTTTTCGTTCTTTCAAAAGTCTGACAATGACATAGTAACATCAATCACCGAGTTTACACAATTATTATAGTAGAGACGCACTTTAGCATCTCTACAAAGCTTGCGTCAAATACATTCTTATCGTAGGGAAAATTCATGAATTGTCCCTACTGCTTCTGATTGTGTATTGCATCCAACCCAGAAGCGCTATATATGATTATTCCCAGATAATTTAGATTTTTTTATGATAACTATAACTGTAAATCTTTTTCAAGTTTTCCTATCTTTCTTACTTTTTCAAATCTCACATTTGATGAGAACAAGGTGAAATTTCCTAGCACCCATATCCTCATCCCAATAGTCCAAAAGCTTTGATTCTAACTTTAACTGCTGAGTCACATTGGCACAAAACCAGCGCAAGAATTTTTCTGTTGAGGCTAAAAACTCCGTTTCGACACGAAATAAACTTAACCGCACTGTATGATAATTATGAGAACTTCCACGAGCAATAATTCTTGCCATCAGGGAACTTTTTCCCATTTTGCGAGGTGCTTTGATGCGGATAAATGCACCAGATTTTAAAATTTATTGATAACAGATTTGTTCTAAATCTCGCTGAATATACAAAGAAGAAGCCAAAGGAACTTGTCCTTCTGGAAATTCTAGATTTAAATTTCTATCTAAATCTATTTTTTGCTGTATCTGTGTCAGATGTGAGGTTGTTTGGAAAAACGAACTTTCCAATTGCTCTAGCACAGCACGACAATTGGTTCTATTAACTTTTTACCCAATGGCGGCTGAAAGTATTTGCCACAATTTAGGAGCAACTAATTGCTTGATATAATTCTCAGAGGAATTATTTTCTTGGGCAATTTGGGCAGCATGCAACAGCATCCAACAGCATCCAACAGCATCATGAATGCAAATAAACATTGCAACGCGCTGCCTGATCGATTGTATCTGTATCATATAAGCGTTGTTGGCGAAATATAACTTAACACTTCAAAGCCCTGTAAACCCTTAATTATTTCATCGGTTGGGTCGTTCTAAGAAATTCATCATATTACCGAACACCTGTTTTTTTCAAGTATTGCCAATGTTAAGTAGTGTTTCGCTAACAGCATCTAGTATAGGACAAAAAAGTTGCCTATGCAAATTTGAAACTGCTGATTTTAGCAAAATCACAATCAAAAATTGCGTATTGCTTTTGCAAACTTTATTGCTAAGGTTTAATAGCTACTTAGTATCGTCTATGGTACGAACTTGTTTTTTGCAGTCACGCTCGTAATTTTTTGAGGTGCGAACAACAGATGAACGCAGAGAAAGCTTTAGAAATCGTAGAAAAATTGCTGCAGCGGCAACTTACTACCCTTGAGCAATTAATATTACTTCAGTCGTGGCAAGGGTTAGGCTACCATGATATGGCACGGGACTCTGGTTACGGTAGTAATTATTTCAAAGAAGTAGGTTCTCAGTTATGGCATCACCTTACAGAGGCAGTCGGAAAGAGAGTAAGCAAAAAAAATCTTCAACTGATATTGATGCAATATGATTTCAATGAAAGCAACAGTGATAATACGGAATGTTTGCAGCAATTCCCTCATAGCCAAGTTACAGTCAATTACACTTGTTCAGAAACCATAAAATCCGAAATTAAATATCCAGGCAGTCCTTTATCATTCAATTCTCCTTTTTACATCAACCGTCCCTCCGTTGAAAAGCTGGCTGATGCAGAAATTCATCAACCTGGATGTATTCTTTGTATAAAAGCTGCCAAGGGGATGGGAAAAAGCTCGCTCCTCAACCAGATTATTCCTCAAGCTAGGACTTTTGGGTATAAAACCGTTTACTTAGATTTTCAAGAAGCTGACGATACCGTTTTTACTTCCCTTGATAAATTTTTGCGTTGGTTTTGCGCCAATGTCAGCAGGCAATTAAACCTCACACCCAAGGTAGATGATTATTGGGATGAGGATATCGGCAGCAAAGTGAGCTGCAAAATGTACTTTCAGGGATATCTGCTAAAGCAAATTGATAGTCCGTTAGTCTTGACATTGAATGAAGTCAATCGAGTTTTTGAGTATCCCAACATTTTTAAAGACTTCTTTCCCATGTTGCGATTTTGGCATGAAATGGCACAGCGGGTGGAAATTTGGCAAAAACTTCGGTTAGTGGTGGCTCACTCTACCGAAAGCTATATTCCACTTAAGCTGATTCAATCTCCTTTTAATGTGGGATTAACTATAAGTCTTCCACAGTTTACTTTAGAACAGGTGCAGGAGTTAGCGCAACGCTACGGACTTTCTTGGAAAGAAGGCAGTGAAGCGCAGCAATTGATGAGAATGGTGGGGGGACATCCTTATTTAGTGAATATTGCGCTGTATCACTTGTCTCGTCAAGATATAACTTTACAACAGTTACTAGAAACTGCACCCACGCAAAGCGGAATTTACAGCCAGCATTTGCGGAGTTTGTTGGCGATGCTGCTATGGGAAAAGGAATTAGCGGCTTCTTTGCGAAGAGCGATCGCATCTGGGGGCAGCGTACAATTAGAGGCGATGGTAGCTTATAAGTTAGAAAGCTTGGGGTTGATTAAGTTAGAGGGAAATCAGGCAATGCCTAGTTGCCAGTTGTATCGGCTCTATTTCCTCAAAGAATTAAAAGCGGAAAATTCGCTCTTATCAACACTAAGACAGGTTGAGCAAGCAAAACTTGAACCAGAACAGTTATACTACGTCAGTTAAAATTAACGTTCAGTTAAAGCACTTTCAACACCACCAGTTAACTCCAATCATTTGTCAAAGAGACAATCACTTGCACGCGTTGAATATTTTGGTTGGGGCGGAAGTTGCGATGGGGAAAACCAAAAGAGAAATTCGCCTCTATATGCTTGTTGAATCACATTATAGCCGATTTCAACTGTATGAGGTACAGACTACGCCTGTAGAAGCAATTCATGAATTGCTTTCTTCTCAAAGGTGTACCATTATGACTTGTAACTCGCGCTTATATGCCCAGAATTTCTCTGGAACATCTTTGAATTTGACACTAGGGCGTTTAGGACTGGGGTTAAAAGCTTTTACCAGTAATGCAGCGTCGCAGCGCCCTTGTCATCGTCGCGTCAGGTTTAAAAGTGCGATCGCTAAAACCTGTCACTATCTCTTGTTTAAATAATTCCCGAATAAACGCCGCCGCCCAATGACCGTTAATATCAGTAAAATAATACAAGCTTTATGTTACTATTAGTACATTTATTGGTGTAGGCGTGGGCGTTGGTACGGGTATCGGTATGGGCGTTGGTGTTGGCGTTGGGGTAGGAATCGGACTATCCCCAAACTCGAGGTTTCCCTTGACTTTAATCGTCTTGAATGGAGCTTGTTGGCTACCAGGATTGCGATCGCAGCCACTCACTGGATTTACGTAAAAATTTTGAGTATTAGTTATACTGCAAAAAAGCACCTTGATATACTAACCGCTAATACTCCAACTAGGTAGCGATTATTGCCCTTATTTCCCCCATTCCCCCCTTCCCCAAGAATTTCTTCAAAGGTATCAATCTTTCCTTAACTTCGTTCCACACTGTTTGCAAAACACAGCATCTGCATCATGAAAAGCCAAACCACAGCCAGAACAAACAGTTTCCACCTGATTTGCAGTTTTCACCAATCGCTTAATCAAATCACCAACTTGCCAAGGAATTAGTGCAATACCTGTTAAAATCATCAAAACTGTTAGCAACCGACCATTATCCGAAATTGGAGTCACATCGCCAAAGCCAACAGTTGTCATCGTGACAATAGAGAAATAAAATGCATCCAAAAAAGTATGAAATGCTTTCGAGTTAACAGGATGCTCAACTTGATAAATTAAACCAGAATAAACAAAAATAATTGCAAATAATGTAAATAATATTCGGGCAAAAATTACCCCATCTTCGGTGTTGATACTGCCAAATAAATATTTCTTATCTATGAACCGAATTAAGCGTAAAATTCTCAGGGATCGCAAAAGTCGAATAAAGCTAAAATCAACCATTCCGATAAAAAAAGGCAAAATCGCCATCAGGTCGATTAGAGAATATAAATTCAGAATAAAATTGACTTTATTTTCTGCACTCCACAAACGAAGTCCATACTCTACCGCAAAAATTATCAAAATGCCAGTATCTAATGCATTCAAATCATCTCGAATAGCCTGAGGAATATCATAAGTTTGTGCAACAAAAATTCCCGATGACAATAACACCAGTCCAACAATTGTTAAATTAATTGCTTTACCTATTGGTGTTTCCAAGTCTTTTAAGTAGAAAGCTGTTTTTTCTCTGCTCAGTAACATATTTGACAATAACCAATTTCAACAAAATGCGAGCAATAATATTTGAAATGCGATATTCTGTACAATTATCCTTGTTGACTTTGAGGGTGAATATGAATCCAGAATATTTTATGCAGCTAGCACTAACAGAAGCAAAAAAAGGAGATGCGCCTTACGGTGCGGTAATTGTTAAAAATAATCAAGTGGTTGCAGTCGCCCATAATACTGTAAGGCGAGGTAACGATCCATCTGCTCATGCGGAAATCAATGCCATTCGGAGTTTAACGGCTAAACTGCAAAATCCTTCTTTAGAAGGTTATAGCATATATACAACTGGCGAACCTTGCCCAATGTGCGCGACGGCTTGCGTCTGGACGGGTATATCAGAAATTATCTACGGTGCTTCTATTCAAGATTTAGTAGCGGTTAAGCAGTCACAAATTGATATCTCTTGCGAAGAGGTTATTGCTAGAGGATTTAGAAATATCAAGGTGAAAAAAGGAGTTTTAAGAGAAGAATGTTTGGATTTATTTAAATAGCACATCAGCTAAAATCTGCCTACAGTTAGATTTTTCTAAAATCTGAAACAAAAATCATCATAAAAATTAGCCTTTGGAGAGATTTTACACTCGTCCTTAATATATAGCAGGCATAGGTCTAGTTTAGATATGGACGTAAATCTCAACTTTTAAAAAATTTGTGTCCTGATTCTTCACTGTCATTTCATAACAGTAACATACACGTTTTTCAATCTGTTTGATATACTGGCAATAATTTCCACGCTCATCACCAAGTAAAATGTGAACCGTGAACAAAAAAGGATGAAGAAGCATGAAGGATGAAGGATGAAGGATAAAGGATGAAAAAAAGAAGAATTGCATACAAACCCAAAGCAAATTCCGTGGAGAACATCTCCAGCATAAAGCACAATTTTTCACAGCAAGCGGATTCATCCATAAGGTCTACTTCATCGTTCATACTTTACACTTTAGATGGCTTAATCATGGGTGTATTTGGCACTTTGTGTTCAGGTGGCTACTGGGTAGGATTTTCTCGAATGGTGACATTTAAAGGTCAGATAACTACGAGGTAATAAATGAAACTCAAGAATTTCTCATTGCTAGTCGGTGCGATCGCTCTCAGTTTAACAACAACTCCCTTTGCTGTAAAAGCCGAAACAAACATCAAAGCACTAAATCAAATTGCACAAACTTCCAAACCAGACCCAGCACAGCCTCCAGCAAACGACCCCCTACAGTTGACTCCTCCACAAATTGCCCAAATTGATCAAATTCGCGCCCAAACTCGCGCCGACATTGAAGCAATTCTCACTCCAAAGCAGATGGAAACACTTAAAACAGCGCTGCAAAATAGACAAGGTGTCAATGATGCATTTGCTGCTATGAATCTTACCTCAGATCAGCAAAGAAGAATGCGCGAAGCTATTGAGTCAAGTCAACAGAAAATTACAAATGTCCTTACACCTGCACAAAAACAGAGACTAATGCAATTGCAGCAAAATAGAACTCCCAATCAGCCAAAATCCCGTTAATGTCTCTCAAGCACATCAACCGTATTTTTATTCAGCGGTTAGATGTAATTGCAAAATATTTTTTTATTAGTGACTGGGAATTTGATATAAATTTCCAGTTTTTTTAATCTTTAATTTGGTATTTTGTATAAATATTGTACATCAACCTACAAAAATGAAGAAAAATGAAAAATCTTGATGAAATCTAACTTTAACTAGGCGTATCCAAATAAGATAAAAACGTGTTTGCAAAAATTGCAGCTTGAGTGCGATCGCGCAAATTTAACCGATTTAAAATATTTGTAACGTGATTTTTGACTGTCCCTTCAGAAATATAAAGTTGCTGGGCAATTTCCCGGTTATTTGCACCTGTAGCAATTAGCCGCAACACTTCTTTTTCTCTAGGGGTAAGTTCAGTCAAATTCGCTGGTAGAGGTGTTGACTGAGTTGGTGTAACTGGTGGAAATTGGGTCAAAAGTTTTTTAACTATTCCCGGTCCTAGTTGAGTATAACCTTTATGAACAGCGCGAATTGCAGCGGCTAATTCTTCTGATGGTGTATCTTTAAGTAAATAACCCATCGCCCCATTTTCCAACGCTGCTTTTACATATTCTTCATCATCAAAAGTTGTTAACATTAAAACTTTAATTCCTGTAAAACGCTTTTGAATTTCTCGCGTAGCTGCAACTCCATCCATAATTGGCATTCTAATATCTAGCAAGACGACATCTGGATGTAATTCGGCAATGGAATTAATTGCGTTTTCTCCATTTTCTGCTTCTCCCACTATGTCTAAATCTGGTTCTAGTTCCAATAATGCTTTTAATCCTTGACGAATTAAATTTTGGTCATCTACAAGCAATACTTTAATCATATTAGTCATTAGTTAATAAATCATCAAATCAAGTTAAATGGTAGGGATGTTAAGAGTTAAGAGTTAAGAGTTAATAGTGAATAGCCATGAACCATAAACCATAAACAATCAACAATCAACAATCAACAATCAACAATCAACAATGAACCCTGAACACAGTTTGTTTATTTGCGCCCATATACTTAATCATTGGTCAATAGTTAAGAGTTATGATATGAAAGCTTTTGTAGCGATTTTATTTTGGAATTTTGAATGAGCGAATTTTGAATGAGCGAATTTTTTATCATAGCGTTAACCTTAGTAAGGGAATATCAACTTTAATTTGACAACCGCAACCAGGAGCGCTGTTAATATTAAAATTACCACCCAGTGCTAAAGTGCGATCGCGCATACTTTGCAGTCCAAATCCAGTTGTATTTTGCGCTAAGTCAAACCCTCTACCATTATCCCGAATCATCAACTCTAAACTTGTTTTCGTTGCAGTCAATTCTAGCTTAACTTCTTGAGCATTTGCATATTTATAGATATTTGTCAATGATTCTTGCACAATCCGGTAAACCGCCGTGCTAGCTTCATTTGGGATATCAGATAACAAGTTAATTGTACAAATTGGTGAAACGCCCGTTGAACGCTGAAAATCGCTTGTAAGTACAGTAATTGCCTCTTTTAAAGATAGCCCTTGTAAGGGATTAGAGCGCATTGTTGAAACAGAATGGCGGACATCTTGTAGGGCTTTAGAACCTAATTCTTTTGCCCTTGCCAAGAAACTTTGAGCTTTACTTGGATTAGATTGCCAAAGTTTTAAAGCAGTTTCTAATTGCAAATTCAAAGCTGTGAGAGAATGACCTAATGAATCATGTATTTCACGAGCGATGCGATTGCGTTCTTGAAGTGTGGCTTGGTCTTCAATTCGCAAAGCATATTGACGGAGTTTTTCATTAGCGATCGCCAGTTTTTCTCGACTTTGCCTTTCTGCAATCAAAGTATTCATTAACAGCAAAACAAATACCAAACTTATTCCAACTAAAAGAGCAATACTCAAAGGCAAAAACTTGAATCGCTCTTGTAATCGTGGTGGTACTTGCAAGTGTTGAAAGCGGTGAATCATGCCTATGAGAAATATTGTAAATGTCAAACCAGTCACCGCCAACCGACCGGGCAATTCAAAGATTAAACAACTGCGGATAACTACAATGATATAAAAAAACGGAAACAGTCGGATTTCTCTTCGTCCATCATCAGCGATTATTAAAATTAAGATAATTTCACAAGCGGTGTACAGTATCTTGTAAATCTGTTTACCTGTGGGTAATTTTAAGCCCATTAAACCAAAAATCGCCAGACTTAAAATTTTCAGTTGGGGAAAGAATGGAAACATCTGCGGAAATAGGGAATGTCTAACCGGTATAGTTTCGGTTAAAGCCGCGATCGCTAATAATATCCACTCTAAATAAAGCAAAAATCTAAAAGGATGATTTTGGAATTCAATTGGACGGCTCATGGTCGCTTCGCTCGAGTTAGGAGTTAGGAGTTAGCAGTTAGGAGTTAGCAGTTAGCAGTTAGGAGTTAGCAGTTAGCAGTTAGCAGTTAGAAGTTAGCAGTTAGCAGTTAGCAGTTAGGAATTAGGAGTTAGGAGTTAAAAAGAACATATAATACCATTTTTTTAAGATTTGAAACATATTATCCCCTTATTGCTCCCCTTTTTTAAGGGGGTATAGCGATTCTGAGATATTGCAACGTTAAAGAAATTATAAATGATAAAAATTTTCAGAAATTATCGACGATATTTTATAATTTTTAACTCTTCACTCCTAACTCCTCACTCCTAACTCCTCACTCCTAACTCTTAATAATTGGGAGAAGCATGACTAAAGTCACGATTATAACCATGACTTTTTTCTCATGTGCTTACTGTATGTGAATTCATATGATTATCCCATCGACCCAAGAAAATAAGATAGCAAGTGACGATGAAACTCAAACTCATGTCAATTTTAGCTGGAGCGATCGCCCTCAGCTTTGCAGCAACTCCTCTAATGGTAAACGCGCAACCTAACCCAACCGCGCCGTTACCCGGTGAAGCTTCGCAACCATTCAAAAAAATAGAAGGGCTAAATCTAACCCAGGAACAAAAAGACAAGATGAAGGAGATTCGTGAAAATACTCGCGCCCAAATACAGGGTATCCTCACCGCAGAACAACAACAGCAGTTCCAAACCGCTGCACAATCAGGTCAGCGTCAGCGTCCACGTCAGGTTTTTGCTTCCCTAAATCTAACTGAACAACAGAAAACCCAAATTCGCCAAATCATGCAGACATCCAAACAACAGATGCAAGCAGTCCTGACTCCCGAACAGCAGCAAAAAGTAGAGCAATTCCGCAATAATAGGCGATCGCGCTGGCAACAACGCAATTCTCAATAACTAGTCAGTAGTTGTAGTAATTGTAGCAATTGTAGGTTGGGGAGGACAGCGCTCGTAGCGACCGCGACAGTCGCGCGACTGTCCGTTGTCACGAAGTGGAACCCAACTATAGCAGTCTCAAATCATTCATGAAAATTTAGAAACCCGGTAACTCTTGCGAAACCGGGTTTCTGGACACCGCGAACTTTCACAAATCTGCCGAGGATTGCTATATTAGTTAGCCAAGATGATTGGCATTTTTAGCGCTCACTTTTACCGAACAATTTTTAATTATTTATCATGCAATCCTTCACTACTAATTCCAATGCTGTTCCCCGCGTTCAAAAGTTTTCAAATTTAATCGATCGCATTGCCGAAGCAAAAGGATTAAATGATTTTTTTTATATTAATTGTTGTAGGATGCGTTATGACTTTGCTTAACACACCCTACGAAGTTTATTTCAACTTGTGCAAAATATTTAACTAAAAAAGGTTGAAATTAATAACCTTGGATTTTAGCATTTCCTGGTGCATCAGAATCGCCACGAGCTGCTTTATTACGAGCAAGTTCTTCTTCTATTTCACTCTTGTCGTAATCTTTAGCACCAAAGCCCCGCTTCAGAGGGTTGTTACCCACTTCTTCACCAGCTCGCTTCAACATATCGATAGGATTCTTTTGTCGGCTTCCAGTTCCCAAGTCTTTAGGAATTACTTCTGCTGCTCTTTTACCGCTTTCGATATAATCATCGCCGCTTGTGTCTGGTAAGTTCTTTAAATTCTTAGCAGTTGCTTGTACGTTGTGGTTTTTTTCTCCAAAATAGCCTTCTGCTTGAGCAGAGGTAACGGGTAAGCTAATTAGCCAAACTAAACCAGCCAACATGATTGTGGCAATTTGGCGACGCATTTTATTCAAAGTTCTATTGATTGCTAACATTCGGAATTTTTCTCCTAGTTTTTTGGATCAATCTCCTGAATGTTAGGTAATTTTCAGAAAGCTAGCTTCTTCCCATAGTCTGGTTAAGCATATATATCAAAAGTAATATTTTTTCGGGCTAATTACCCATAATTCATAGTTTATCGTTCATAGTTCATAGTTCATAGATTTTTGGCTATGAACCATTAACTATTAACTATTAACTATTAACCATTAACAAATAAGGTGGGCATTGCCCACCCTACACCCATTGCAAATCTTTTTCAGGGTTAAGCTATTGTCACGTCTTTTGACAAATAAACATCCTGAATGGCGTGAAACAGTTTCACTCCTTCTTCAAACGGACGCTGGAATGTTTTGCGTCCGGAAATTAAGCCGGTACCGCCAGCGCGTTTGTTAATTACGGCGGTGCGAACTGCTTCGGCGAAGTCGGTTTTACCAGCCGCACCACCAGAGTTAATCAAACCCGCACGTCCGCAGTAACAATTCAACACTTGGTAGCGAGTCAAATCGATTGGGTGGTCGGTGGTTAAGTCGGTGTAAACTTTTTCATGGGTTTTGCCGTAACTTTGACCTAGGGTCTTGGCAACGGCTGCGTATCCATTGTTAATTTCGGGTAATTTTTGTTTGATGATGTCGGCTTCAATGGTGACGCCTAAATGATTCGCCTGTCCGGTGAGGTCGGCGGCTAGGTGATAGTCTTTATCGCTTTTAAAAGCGTTATTACGCAGATAACACCACAAAATTGTTACCATCCCCAGTTCGTGGGCGCGTTTAAATGCTTGGCTTACTTCTTGAATTTGTCTGGTGGAGTTGTCGGAACCAAAGTAAATTGTTGCTCCCACTGCAACTGCACCTAAGTTCCAAGCTTGTTCTACTGACGCGAACATTACTTGGTCATATTGATTTGGGGCTGTCAGCAATTCGTTGTGGTTGATTTTGGCAATAAAAGGAATTTTGTGGGCATATTTGCGAGAAACCGCACCCAATACTCCCAAAGTTGTAGCAACGGCGTTACACTCTGCTGCTATTGCCAATTTAATAATATTTTCTGGGTCAAAGTAAATCGGGTTGGGCGCAAAAGATGCACCTGCTGAGTGTTCGATACCTTGGTCTACAGGGAGAATAGATAAATACCCGGTGTTGGCGAGTCTGCCGCTGGAGTAAAGTAATTGCAGACTACGCAAAACTTGAGGATTGCGATCGCTATTTAGCCAAACTCGATCTACAAAGTCCGGTCCCGGTAGATGCAGTAAATCTTTGGAAACTTTTGCCTTGAAGGTGAGCAGGTCTTCTGCTTCTTTTCCTAGCAAGGACTCGATAAAATTAGGCGCAGATAGCGTTGAAGTCATAGGGTTTTTCCTCAATATGAGCGCAAATGCCCTTGCCTTTAAGATAGCATTTCTACTATTAGTAACCTACAGATACGTGCATTAACTACGAGCGTGTTATTGCTAATACTATTATCCTATGCTAATTATCGCTTATTTCTGAAATTCAATTCAAATTTCCCAGAAGTATATTTCCTTACTCTACTTTTGTTAAGCTCATCACCTTTGCTTCTTAACAATTGCGATCGCCCACACTATTTTAATCTATCTTAATCATCAAAAAAGAGATTTTTCCGAATAAATCTAACTTTTGGAGGATGTTATGAAAATTCGGAATGGGAATATATAAATAGGGGAGAGGGCAGAAGAAAAGAGGGTTTTGACTAACTTTACTTTTCGTTATATAGTTCTGTTTTTTTGCGCCTTTCTACTTAGTTGTACATTTAATTTGTATGTAGCCAGAAAGTAAAATTATTTCCAAGGCTAGATTTATTAATTTGAAATTTGGAATTTTGCATTGTTTATTGACGCTACTGTCAGAAAATTACTAACCCTAACCCTAAAGTCGATAGAAAGGCAATACTAATTGCTGCATTAACATTTGGGGAAAAGGGTAGCCTGTCAAGGTGCAAGCATAAAAATGAGGTTTTTCTTGGCGCGATCGCATAAAATTAGAAAATTAAGAAAGTATAAAAAATCGCAAACTACATGACGTAGTTTCCGCTGGCAGATTAATTTGAAAGTGACAGGTTTATTTTTGTACGCCCCTGATTATGTTACCGAAACCAAAAAAGCGTTGGACTCCTTCAAACTGGGCTAGCTGGAAGCCTTTTGGTATTGGAGAGCAGTATCCTAATAATTATTGGGAAGTATTTCGTGCCATCTGGCTGTCGCGCGATCGCTTGCCTTATGCTTGGAATATCCTCAATAAAGGTGTCTGCGATGGTTGCGCCCTCGGAACAACCGGGATGAAAGATTGGACGCTGGATGGAATTCATCTCTGCAATGTGAGGCTGCGACTGTTGCGAATGAATACAATGTCAGCTTTTGATGACCAAATTCTACAGGATGTCTCGCAGTTGCAACATCAAAAAAGTGCCGAATTGCGCGACTTGGGAAGGCTTCCCTACCCGATGATTCGTCAAAAAGGTGAAAAAGGCTTTCGGCGAATTAGTTGGGATGAAGCGATGGAAGTAATTAGCTCTCGCATTCGTGCCACTACATCAAACCGCCTCAGTTTCTATATTACCAGTCGAGGCACCGTTAACGAAACTTATTATGCTACCCAAAAAGCTGTACGGGCAATGGGCACTAACAATATTGATAACGCCGCCCGCATTTGTCATTCTCCCAGCACGGCGGGATTAAAAGCTGCCCTCGGTGTCGGTGCTACTACTTGTTCTTATAAAGACTGGATAGGCACTGATTTGTTAGTGTTTATCGGCTCAAACGTAGCAAACAATCAGCCTGTCACCGTTAAATATCTCCACTACGCCAAAAAAGCAGGCACGAAAATAGTAGTAATTAACACCTACCGCGAACCGGGAATGGAGCGTTACTGGGTGCCTTCAATTCCTGAAAGTGCGATTTTTGGCACCAAATTCGCCGAAGACTTTTTCCTGGTGAATATGGGCGGGGATATGGCATTTTTCAATGGCACAATCAAACATCTAATCGCTAACGGTTGGATAGACCAATCGTTTATTGAGCATTATACAACTGACTTTGATGCACTGAAAGCATCGTTAGAAAATCAATCTTGGGAAGAATTAGAAAAACTTTCTGGCGCTTCGGGCGATGAAATGTACGCCTTTGCCAAAATGGTTGGGGAAGCGAATAAAGCTGTATTTGTTTGGAGTATGGGCATTACCCAACATGAATGCGGCGAAGATAATGTCAAAGCCATTATTAATTTAGCTTTAACCAAAGGTTTTGTCGGTCGCGAAGGTTGCGGTTTAATGCCAATTCGCGGTCATTCTGGGGTGCAAGGTGGCGCAGAAATGGGATGTTACGCCACAGTTTTTCCCGGTGGGAAGCTTATCAACCCGGAAAATGCTGCCCAATTAAGTAAAATTTGGGGCTTTGAAGTACCTGTAACTAAAGGTTTAATTGCGCCGGAAATGATAGATGCAGCAGCTAAAGGAGAGTTAGACCTCCTGTTTTCCGTGGGGGGGAATTTCCTGGAAGTATTACCAGAACCGGATTTTGTCGAAGAAGCCTTAAAGCGGGTTGGGTTGCGAGTGCATATGGATATTGTGCTTTCCAGCCAGATGTTAGTGGAACCTGTAGATACCGTGGTGCTATTACCTGCAACGACGCGCTACGAAATACCGGGAGGAGTAACGGAGACTAACACCGAACGCCGGGTAATATTCAGTCCAGAAATTCCAGGTTCGCGCATCGGCGAGGCGCGTCCTGAGTGGGAGGTGTTTATGGAATTGGCTAGGCGCGTTGTAGAGACGTTGCATGCAACGTCTCTACATTTTGAGAATACGGCTGCGATACGTCAAGAAATTGCCCAAATAATTCCGCAATACGCTGGAATTCAACATTTGAAAGAAGCAGGCGACCAATTTCAATATGGCGGTTCCCATTTGTGCTTTGGCTGGAATTTCCCCACATCTGATGGAAAAGCGCACTTTTCGCCACTTTCACCCCCTCAAATGGAATTACCGCAAGGATGTTTTTTAGTCGCGACGCGCCGAGGCAAACAGTTTAATAGTATGGTACAAGAACGCAAAGATGCGATTACAGGTGCAGTGCGAGAAGCAGTGTTGATGAATCCAGAAGATGCGAAAAAACTCGGTTTAAAAGATGGCGATCGCGTTATGCTCAAGAATAAATTGGGCGAGTATCGCGGACAAGTTTACATCGCACCAATTCAATCAGGAAACTTGCAAATACACTGGCCCGAGGGGAATATTTTACTAGATAAAAGTAAGCGATCGCTTGAAGGTGTACCGGATTATAACGCTGTTGTCCGTTTGGAGAAGATGGGGTGATGGGGGGGGGGGGGGGGGACGACGGGTGTGGGGAGACAAGGGAGACAAGGGAGACAAGGGGGAAAACCAACCACCAACCACTAACTACTAACAACCAACAACTAACCACCAACAACCAACCACCAACCCAACGGGAGAACCAGTTACCTGCGCGAGGGTTACCAAAAGCGCAGTACGCGCTTCACCACCAACCCCTTCGGGGTTCACCAGTCGCCTGGGTCGGGAAACCCTACCAAGGGCGCCCCTTCACCACCAACAACCAACCCCTCCGGGGTTCACCAGTCGCCTGGGTCGGGAAACCCTACCAAGGGCGCCCCTTCACCAC
This sequence comes from Heteroscytonema crispum UTEX LB 1556, assembly GCA_044006015.1. Classification (GTDB taxonomy): domain Bacteria; phylum Cyanobacteriota; class Cyanobacteriia; order Cyanobacteriales; family Nostocaceae; genus Heteroscytonema; species Heteroscytonema crispum. The sequence goes on along the minus strand of JBIPDF010000008.1, from coordinate 128,023 downwards.
CAACCACCAACTAATTACTATTGACTATTTTTAAAGCTTTCATGGCGATCGCTTTAATATTACTATTTTGGTTATTGAGTAACACCACTACAGTAGTATCTTTACTAGCTAGATATGCCATCAAAGTTACAAATCCGTAGGCTGTACCGCTATGCCCAAAGGATATGCCGTAAGGAGTTGGAAAACGCTCTACACCTAAACCGTAACCATAGCGATCGCCTTCGCTGCTAAACTTTAACATTTGTGACATCATCTTTGGCGATAGCAAGCTTTTTTTGGCAAATAAGGCTTTGGCAAATTTAGCTAAATCCTCTGCATTAGAAACCAATCCCCCATCGCCCAAACCGTTACCATCATTAACTTGGGCGAGGCTATCTAGCTTACCATCTTTATTGCGATCGCTGTAACCTGTGGCTGGATGTCCGAGTATCGGTTCGCGCAATTCAGTAAAAGTGCTTTTTAAAGCTAACGGCTTCAAAATGCGATCGCGAATTTGTTGTTCCAGAGTTCCTTTCGTTATCTTCTCAACTATCAACTCCAAAAGAATGTAATTGCTATCAGTATAAATATATTTATTTCCCGGTAGCGCTTGGGGATTAACTCCGTAAATATACTTAATTGCTTCTTTAGCTGTCCAAGGCTTTGAGCGGTCTCTGGGTGCAGAAGCCTTTTTAAAGGCTTCCGTTGTCAGGTATTCTGCAACACCACTGGTGTGGTTGAGGAGTTGGCGAACAGTAATTTTTTTGCTATTGGGAATATGAGGGGTGATATCTTGTGGCAGAAGCTGGCCGATCGCTTGATCTAAATTTAATTTTCCCTCTTCTGCTAACTTCAGCACAACCACCGCCACAAAAGTTTTGCTCATGCTGGCTATCGCAAAGCCATCCGTGGGTTCCATCAGCCTTTTTGTTGCCAAATTACTCACACCAGATGCACCCAGCCAATTACCTCTAGGACTAGAAATATACATTACCGCCCCCGGTATTTTCTGTTCCGCCACAGCTTCGTCCAACACATCCTGGAGGTCATAACTTGCCTTTTGCGTAAAGGCTAACTGGTCTTTAGCCCCAAAAGATTGCTCAATTGCTTTCTGACTAAAAGTATCTCCTCCTATGTATCCTTGAATACTAGGATTAAAGGTCAAAGAAATAGCAAAGAAGATATTCAAATTGAGCAAATTTTTCAGGTTCATGTTTTGAGTCCAATAACTTTAGCCGTTTACAGGGTAAGGTAAAAGGTAAAAAGTAAAAGTATTACCGCCGAAGTAAAATTAGAAGTTCCGTATCCTTTGAACTGTTACCTGACGTGAGAGTGAAATTGTGCTGATGAGTGACAATTATTTGAGCTAAAACACATGTTAAATCAGTCAAAAGCCAATTTCTTCCTATTGGTTGACAATAATAGTGGAATAATAGCGATCGCACCAAACCTAATTTATGAAAACGCCAATAGGAAGCAAAACCAAAGCTACTGTCTGGGTGGTTGAGAATGGTAAAGTGACATCGCGCTGGGATCATCTTACAACTGAAGAACCTTTAGAAATCCGTCTTGTCTCCCCCCGTCGTACAGTAGCTATTACCATGCGAACACCGGGCGCAGATTTTGAACTAGCCGCCGGTTTCCTCTACACTGAAGGCGTAATTAGTAATAAGGAAGATATTCAACGCATCAGCTATTGCGTAGATAAGTCAGTAGATGGCGAACAACGTTACAACATCGTCAATGTCGCACTGCGGGAAAATTTCAATCCAGATTTACAGCCTTTGGAACGTCATTTTTACACAACCAGCGCCTGTGGAGTTTGTGGTAAAGCCAGTTTAGAAGCTTTACGCCTGCGGAATTGTCCGGTAATTCCACCAGGTTTAGCAGTCACAGCTGAAATTATATACAGTCTAGCGGATAAACTGCGGGCAAAACAAGGTGTATTTACTGCGACAGGAGGTTTGCACGCAGCAGCGATATTTGACGCCCAAGGACAATTGTTAAACTTGCGCGAGGATGTAGGGCGTCACAACGCCTTAGATAAAATAATCGGTTCAGCTTTGCTGAGTGACGAATTGCCTTTAAATAATCATATTGTCATGGTTAGCGGACGCTCAAGTTTTGAAATTTTGCAAAAATGTGCAGCTGCAGGAGTCCCAATTGTGTGTGCAGTGTCCGCACCCAGCAGTTTAGCAGTATCCGTCGCCAAAGAATTTGGGATTACCCTAATTGGATTTTTGCGCGGAGAACGCTTCAACGTATACTCTGGGTTGGAGAGGATATGCGTCGGGTGATGGGATGGGGAAAGGGAAAGGGGAAGGGGGGCCCCCTTACTTGTGGGGATAAGGGGCAGGGGGAAAAGGGGAAAGGGGAAAGGGGACAAGGTGATTATTAACAATCAACAATCAACCACCAACCCCTGCGGGCTTCACCAGTCGCCTGGGTCGGGAAACCCTACCTTTGGGCGCGAAGCGATCCGGGGGGAATCTTCCCGACTGCAGACGCAAGCGCCCCTTCACCACCAACGACCCTTCGGGAGAACCAGTACAAAGGAGGGAAACCCTCCCGCAGTACGCGCTTCACCACCAACCACCAACCACCAACCACCAACCACCAACCAATAACTAATAACTAATGACCATTCAATATACTGATGCACTCGTCACTATAGCAGCGATTAATCTGGAAAATTTAGTGAATTTTTATACCCAGTTGTTCAGTCAAAATCCAACAAACTTGATTCCAAACGTCTATGCTGAATTTCAACTTCCTGGTGTGCGATTGGGTATTTTTAAACCGAAAAACATACATAAATCGGAATTTTCCACAAGTGCCAAAAGTACAATAAGTTTATGTTTAGAAGTTAGTGACTTAGAACAGGCGATCGCTCATCTTACCACCTTAGGCTTTCCCCCACCCGGAAAGGTTTCCATCGCTTCCCATGGTCGAGAAATTTACGCCTACGACCCGGATGGCAATCGTTTAATTCTACATCAATCAATCGACAACCAGACAAGGACGACGGGCGTGGAGACAAGGACGACGGGCGTGGGGGACAAGGGGAGAACCACTAACCACCAACTACCAACCACCAACCACCAACCACTAACCACCAACCACCAACCACCAACCAAAAAAAATGTCTTTAACACAAAATTATAAGTTAAATACTATTCAGTGGTATCCCGGTCATATCGCCAAAGCTGAAAAGAATTTAAAAGAACAACTTAAACGCGTAGATGTGGTGCTGGAAGTCCGAGACGCCCGCATTCCCTTGTCAACACACCACCCCCAAGTAAAAGAATGGGTGGGAAATAAAATGCGGGTTTTGGTACTCAACCGACTGGATATGATTTCTCCCGAAGTCCGCCAATTATGGATAGACTGGTTCAGAGGGCAGGGAGAAGTGCCATATTTTACTAATGCTCAAGAAGGTAAAGGCGTGACCGCAGTATCAAAAGCAGCCCAAGCCGCAGGAGTAGAGATAAATAAACGGAGACGCGATCGCGGAATGTTACCCCGTCCAGTTCGCGCTGTGGTGATTGGTTTTCCCAACGTCGGCAAATCAGCTTTGATTAACCGTTTGTTAGGAAAGCGAGTCGTCGAAAGTGCTGCCCGTCCTGGTGTCACTCGCTCCCTGCGTTGGGTGCGAATTTCCGATCAACTAGAATTGCTAGATGCACCTGGTGTCATTCCCCTGAAGCTGGAAGACCAAGAAGCAGCATTAAAATTAGCGATTTGTGACGATATCGGCGAAGCATCTTATGATAACCAACTCGTAGCGGGGGCATTAGTAGATTTACTTAATTACCTCCAAGACGTAGCTACTGATTTATTACCAGGGAACCCCTTGGAAACACGTTACGAACTCGACTCCAAACCCGACACCGGAGAAGCATACTTACACGCTTTAGCGGAACATCGTTATAAAGGCGATATCGAACGTACAGCAAGACAACTTTTAACAGATTATCGCAAAGGTTTATTGGGCACTCTTCCCCTGGAATTACCACCGAATTAAACACGCTTTTGGAGAAACTAGGGAAAGCTTAAAGCTAAATGTAAATCTTGTAGAGACGCAAAATTTGAGCGTAAGCGCCCTTACGGGTTCCCCGGCTTGAAGCGTCCGGCGTCGCGTCTCTACATCTTTCCCACTCCTATGTCTATTGTAGATAGTACAATACGATTCAGATAAGATAATTTACCTTTTGTAGAGACATCGCAATGTTACGTCTCTACAAGTTAAAAAATATCATCAAAAATCCTTAACTGAACCGTATTGGTCTATATTAATCCTAGATTATTTGTAAAATTACATGACATAGAGAAACCGGGTTTCTCATTTTTCACGGATGATTTAGAACTGCTATTTGTTTCACCATAAATTGAAATAGTATTAGCTCTACTTCTTTTTCCCACTTCTACAAAAAGTTTAATAAATAAGCCTATTGATTCTTGACAATTGATTTTAACAACATTACAGCCCGCAGTCTTAATATCACCATAGTCCCTGCTGTCAATAATACACCAAGCAACATAGTTTTGAAACTGAGGTTCTTGCCATTTTCACTTACCAAAATTCCTTCCAGCATTATCGGCGGTAATAATATCCCAAGAGTCAAAAATAATCTATAAAGCATTAATCTTCTCTTTGCCAAAAGAGTTAGTATTGCCAAACCAAATCCTAAAGGAATAAAAGTCATACCATAATAGAAAAGTTTATGTTCTTTTGGCATTAATTCCAGTAAATTCAGAGAATAATTATTCTGTAATTTATCTACATACAAGAAAAGATTTCCTTTAGAATACGTAATGACAAAGTGATGGGGATTATCGTCTACAAAAATATTAGGGATATTCAATTTAACATCTGACCCATTTTCTCCAGTCATTAATGTTCGTAACCGAAAATCTAAACTATCACCTTGCTGTCCCAAAGTGAAATTGCGCTGAAGAGAATTGCCAGAAAGTGAGATAATGCGGGCAGGTCCGGTTTGCGATGTCTTGGCAGTCGCGACAGTAGTACTGATAGTAAACTCAGATGTTTTGCTTATTCTTTTGTTAAGGGATGTCACAGGAGTTGCTGTTACTAGCCAATGGTTAGAATTCAAAAAAACACCTTTATCTTTCTGAGTATCAGATGGCTGTCCTTGCCATCTTAATTCGGGAAGTTTTCCTGCTTGTTCTTGATTGCAGCATTTTCCATTTAATTGATAAGCAGCTAAAAGAGAATCACCGATATTATTCCAATAATTTTGGTTGGCAAATACCTGTGATACTTCGTTTCTAGACATTGCTTTATCAGCAATATAAAGCTCAGAAATATACCCTTGCCAAGGTCTATTTCCTGTTTTTTCATTTCCCAATAATAGCGGATAGTTTGGCTGCCAATTTTTTAAGTTAATTGTATTTTGCCAGAAAAATGACAGTAGAAATGTCAGCAATATATATCCAAGGAATAATGCTGTAATTTTTTTGATTGAATAGCTAGCTTTACTGTTTTCCAGACGCGTTACTGTGTCAGTTAAGCTTTGAGCATTCCAGGAATAAAAACAAATAAACCCGAGAAATCCACCAATGGTATTGTTAATAATATCGGCAGGAGTCGGTGTTCTTGAAGGCAGCAATACTTGTAAAACTTCTACTGTCGTTGATAATGCTGCACTTAGCAGGATAACTATTAAGGCTTTACCTAGCGCTTTTATCCTGATTCTTTGTAAGAGACTCGCGCAGCCAAAACCGAAAGGCATAAACAACAAAAGGTTGTTTATCTGGTCTTGCAAAAAACTGGTATTATCAAAATTGCCAAAAAATTCTGATAGCGAAAAACTATCGGGTATGGAAAAATTGAAAGGAGAAAGTGTAGCTATTAGCACTGCTAAAATGCTAAAAATGACAATCACAAAATCTTTCAAAAATTCTGGTCTATGTCTCGGTCTAGAACTTTGAGGATTCATATTTTCTTTGTTCATAAATACTCGTATTGGCTGTGTAACTGTTAATTGAATTGATCACAGAGAACTTTTTATAGCACTTCTCGGTTGAGTGGGGGTACTGAAACCCACCCCCAACCCCCTCCCCCTTCGGGTTCACCAGTCGCCTAGGTCGGGCTAACCCTCCTGCAGCGCCCCTTCACCGCAAGCGGTGAGGGGGCTATGATGTACCTGATGTGATTAGGAAATGCTATATATGCTTACCGCTCCCCACTAATATAGTAACTATTACAGTAACTCGCTATGATTTATAAGTTTTTGTGTCTTGACTGTCATCTAACATTTATAAGTATTAATAATTCAGGGTTTAACTTAGGGCGTGTCATCAATTAGGTAAACTGGAATCAGAACTGCTGAAAAAGAATAAATACTCTTGAAACCGATGACGCGCAGATACGCACTACGAGATGACCAGTGGGAGAGAATCAAAGACCTGCTACCTGGGAGAGAGGGCTATGTCCTCGCTACGGCTAAAGATAATCGATTGTTTGTCGAAGCAGTGTTATATCGTTATCGAGCAGGCATCCCTTGGCGTGACTTGCCATCGCGATTTGGGGATTTTCGGGTGATTCACACTCGCTTAGAAGAAGGTCAAAAACAGGCGTATGGCAGCAGGTGTTTCAGCACTTGGCAGATGATGCCGACAACGAATATGCGATGATTGACTCAACGATTGTCCGCGCCCATCAACACAGCGCGGGTGCAAAGGGGGGGATGCATCTACAGAAGCCATTGGTCGCAGTAAAGGGGGATTGAGTACTAAGATTCATGCTGTGGTAGATGCGTTGGGCAACCCACTGAGTTTTCACCTGACACCTGGACAAGCTTGTGATCTTGATGGATCTGACCAACTACTACCCAATATTGTGGCGGACACTGTACTTGCAGATAAAGGCTATGATGCCGATGAGCGAGTAATTGAACGACTTCAGGCACAGGGCAAAACGCCAGTGATTCCTCCCAAACGCAACCGTAGCAGACCTCGTGACTACGACCGAGATTTATACCAAGCTCGTCATCTCATTGAAAACTTTTTTGCCAAACTCAAGCAGTACCGAGCGATCGCAACGCGCTACGACAAACGCGCTGCCAACTTTCTGGGTGCAATTTATTTGGCTGCTTCTGTCATTTGGCTCAATTGATGACACGCCCTACGACTAATGACAGGTGACTAATAAATGTTGCTACAAATCACTTAAAAAATCAAACAAGAAAGTTATAGTTAATCATTATCAATGAGCCATTATCAACGGACTTAGTTTGAGAAATTAATTGTGCATTACCCAAATCTTTTGTAAAGACTGTTTCATCAACGCGTCTCTATGTCTTTTCCAGCAAATATCTAAATATTATATGCTTGCGAACGCCGATGAACCCCAGATGATGCAGGCACTTTCTTAATTATTATTTATTCATATATAATTGGGGCTGAAAATAAGTAAAGATTTCATAAAGCTCTGGTGAAGACTACCTAAAAGCTTCTTAAGTGCCTTAGATAAGAATAGACTTACTTTTGAAAATCAGGGCAAATTTAACCTTTCCCCAACCCACACATAGCCTTCTTTGGGTTGACGACTACTAAGCTAATGCCCGTCCCATAGCAAAATTTATCATAGGTAATCGAACTGCAGCTAGCTAGTAGCGCCGACTTGTTTGACATGACGATGTTATATCATCGTCATATTGGCTACATACGCTTGTCGGAATGACGTTAATAGTGTCATAAAGAAAAGGTAAAGGGTTAACCCAAGAGCGTATCTTTTGCCTTAAAGTTGCTTGCACCCTCAACTTCCAGGATGGATCTATCACGGTCATGACAGAACTTAAACTACGCCTACAAGAGGGAACTTCCGAAACAATGGTAACGGTGCATCAAGACGTATTTATTATTGGTCGTTTGCCGCAATGCGATTTGTACTTACCTTTTGGAGGAGTTTCCCGCTGTCACGCACGCTTGGTGAAAACGAATGACGGCGTGTGGAATATTGAAGATTTGGGCAGTAAAAATGGTACACAAGTAAACGAACACCTTGTGACTTCTCCCCAACAGTTACATCATGGCGACATCGTATGGCTGGGCGATGTTAGTTTGGTGGTAATGTTGACAGTTCCTGATGAACCCTTGGAAGAAAAGCAAAAGGAAGTCGCCCAACAAAGAACGATATTTCGCAATGTTCAACAATTACAACAGCAATGGATACAAGCTGACAGTAAAAACGGCGATAGCGCCAACAAAGACAAAACTATTGACCGCCTTAAAGATTTAGTAGATATTGCTAAAAATCTTTGTGCGGCGGCGTCTATAGAAGAGATATTCTCTCAAGTGCAGCAAGTTGTTTTTCGTTACCTTGATAGTATTGACCGTTTAGCACTATTAATTGATGTCGGCGGTAACGGCAAATTAGAATTAATAAACGCTGCGGCGAGAAACATTTATCAACAGCGAAATTTGGAAGCTGATGACAGTTGGATTAGCCATAGTATTTGTCAAAAAGTATTAGCTGAAAAAATCGTTATTCAAACTGCAGATGCCCAAAAAGATGAACGTTTTGCTGGAGAACACAGTATTTTAGTCAAAGGCATTCGTAGCGCGATGGCGGTGCCTTTGTGGGATGAAAATAAAGTAGTCGGTGTTCTTTATGCTGATGCTCATCTTTCTTCTTACCATTGGGACAATGAAGGCGAAGAAGAACTCAGCTTTTTTTCAGCTTTAGCAAATATTGTCGCTTCTAGCGTGCAACGTTGGCTGTTGGTCGAGAAACTTAAAACAGAAGAAGTGATTCGGCAAAGACTAGAACGCTATCACTCTCCAGCAGTTGTACAGCAGTTAATTGCTGTAGGCGCATTACCCAATGGTCGCTTACCTCCGCAAGAAAGTGAAATCAGCATTTTATTTGCGGATATTGTCGGTTTTACTGCACTTTCCGAACGGATAACTCCAACAGAAATTGCCGAATTATTGAATAATTTATTTGAAGAAATGCTGCAAGAAATATTTGATTGCGGCGGCACATTAGATAAGTATATTGGTGATTGTATTATGGCATTTTTTGGCGCTCCGGAACTGCAATCAGATCATGCTGATCGCGCGGTTGCTGCTGCTAAGGGAATGCTAACTCGTTTGGAAAATCTTAATATTAATAATTTTTGGCAGGAACCTCTACAATTACGGATTGCGATTAATAGCGGTAAGGCTGTAGTTGGCGATGTTGGCAGTTCCCAAAGAGTAGATTATACAGCTTTAGGTGCAACTATTAATTTAGCCGCTCGCATGGAAGGAATTTGTCCCCCAAGTGAATGTGTGGTGAGCGAAGTTACTTATAGAAGGCTTTCACATGCTTCTGATTTCCAAGAAATGGGACATTATCGTTTTAAAGGAATTAATCGATTAGTTAAAGTTTATCAGACGAAAATGCATAAATAGTTAATGGTTCGGCGCTGTTGGTTAGTGGTTCGCTCTTGGCGCACCCAAGGGGAGGCAGTCCGTTGGTTCAGCAGCGCGGTCAAGGTCCGGCAGTTCCTTACTGTCGGCTTAGCCGACAGTAAGGAACTGCCGTGGTTTCCACGCCACGCAAGCACACTCACCAGACCCCCCTTGGCCGCAGTGGCGGACCATGAGCGTAAGAGCGAACCCTGAAGGGGTTAGTGGTTAGTGGATGGTGGTTAGTAGTTAGAGATACTTTTTGACAATTAACAACCAACAACCAACTACTAACTACTAACTAATTTTTCAATATAAATACTGCTCTAAATGTATATTTTTTATCATAAAAGTTGCGAAACTTTAACATTTAGGAACTAATCCTTTTTTAAAAGACTAGAATTTGGGTGGTAGTAAAGAAAAGGTTTGTTCGTGGCTGATTTTTGCTGGTTTTTTGGAAACAACAACCAACAACCAACCACCAACAACCAACAATTAACTACCTCAAGCTACTTTGTAACGGGAGGTCAGGCAATGGCTATCGCCACCATTAATCCTGCAACTGGAGAATTACTCAAAACTTTTGAGCCGCTAAGTGATGCAGAAATCGCTGCTAAACTGGATTTGGCAGGTCAGGCTTTTGACCATTACCGCTCTTCTAGTTTTCAGGAGCGATCGCATTGGCTGCAATCATGCGCTGATATTTTAGATACTGAAAAAGCAGATTTTGCCAAAATCATGACCCTGGAAATGGGTAAGCCTTTCAAAGGTGCGATCGCAGAAGTTGAAAAATGTGCCGCTGTCTGTCGCTTCTACGCCGAAAATGCCGAAGCGTTTCTCGCCGATGTTCCTGTAGCTACTGACGCCAGCCTTAGTTTTGTTAAATACCAGCCATTAGGTGTAATTCTCGCCGTCATGCCGTGGAATTTCCCCTTTTGGCAAGTGTTTCGCTTTGCTGCACCTGCTTTAATGGCAGGCAATGTCGGCTTGTTAAAACACGCTTCCAACGTACCGCAGTGCGCTTTAGCAATCGAAGATATTATACAGCGGGCAGGTTTCCCTAAAGGCGCGTTTCAAACCTTATTGATCGGTGCTGCCAAAGTTGCCGACTTGATGGCAGATGACCGCGTAAAAGCTGCCACCTTGACAGGAAGTGAACCTGCGGGTGCATCTCTTGCCGCTGCTGCGGGCAAACAAATTAAAAAAGTGGTTCTGGAATTGGGAGGAAGCGACCCGTTTATCGTGTTAGAAAGCGCTGATATAGAGGTAGCAACTGTCACCGCCACTACAGCGCGAATGTTGAATAACGGGCAATCTTGTATTGCGGCGAAACGTTTTATTGTCGCAGAAGCGATCGCCGATAAATTTGAAAAACTGCTGCTAGAGAAATTCCAGGCGCTGAAAATTGGCGATCCTATGCAACCAGACACCGATTTAGGACCGTTGGCTACCCCTGATATTCTCCAAGATTTAGACCAACAAGTGCAAGCTGCCAGTAAAAGCGGTGGTAAAGTCTTAATTGGCGGACATCCGCTATCAGATCGTCCCGGTAACTTTTATCCAGCGACAATTATCAGCGATATCCCTCAATCGGGCGCGATCGCCCAGGAAGAATTTTTTGGTCCGGTGGCGTTAGTATTTCGCGTGCCAGATATCGATTCAGCGATTAAACTAGCAAATGCTACCCCCTTTGGCTTGGGTGCAAGTGCTTGGACGAATAGTAAACAAGAACGCGATCGCTTGATTAGCGAAATCGAAGCAGGTGCGGTATTTATCAATGGCATGGTTAAATCCGATCCCCGTCTACCCTTTGGCGGCATTAAACGTTCCGGGTACGGAAGAGAATTAAGCATACAAGGTATACAAGAGTTCGTCAATGTTAAAACTGTGTGGGTTAAATGATTAAAAAGTTAGGAGTTAGGAGTGAGGAGTGAGGAGTTAAAGAGTGAAGAATTAGGAGTGAGGAGTGAAAAGTCAAGAGTGAAGAGTGAAAAATCAGAAGTGAGGAACAAAAACTCTTAACTCCTAACTCCTAACTCCTAACTCCTAACTCCTAACTCGTAACTCCTAACTCCTAACTCGTAACTCCTAACTCGTAACTCCTAACTCCTAACTCCTAACTCCTAACTTAATCTCGTTGGTCGCTCTAGTAAGGAAGTAAAATGAATACAGCAGAATTATTGGTACAGTGTCTGGAGAATGAAGGGGTGCAATATGTTTTCGGACTCCCTGGCGAAGAAAACCTGCACGTTTTAGAAGCGCTAAAAAATTCTTCCATTAAATTTATTACCACACGTCACGAACAAGGTGCAGCCTTCATGGCGGATGTCTACGGACGTCTGACAGGAAAAGCCGGAGTGTGTCTTTCTACACTCGGACCTGGGGCGACCAACTTAATGACCGGGGTAGCAGATGCTAACCTCGATGGTGCGCCTTTGGTAGCAATTACCGGGCAAGTGGGAACAGATAGAATGCACATCGAATCCCATCAATATTTAGATTTGGTGGCAATGTTTGCCCCCGTAACTAAGTGGAATAAGCAAATTGTACGACCGAGTATCACACCAGAAGTTGTGCGAAAAGCCTTTAAGATAGCGCAAACAGAAAAACCCGGTGCAGTTCATATCGATGTGCCAGAAAATATTGCCGGTATGTCAGTAGAAGGCAAACCTTTGCATAGGGATAATATCCAAAAAACCTTTGCATCTTTTGCCAGTATTCGGGCAGCGGCGGCGGCAATTTCTCAAGCAGTAAACCCATTAATTTTAGTAGGAAATGGGGCAATTCGCGCTCAAGCTAGCGATGCGGTGACGCAATTTGCTACCCAGATGAATATTCCTGTCGCCAATACTTTCATGGGCAAAGGCGTAATTCCTTACACCCATCCATTAGCATTGTGGGCGGTGGGATTGCAACAACGAGATTTCATCACCTGCGGCTTTGATAACACCGATTTAGTAATTGCGATCGGTTATGATTTAATCGAATTTTCTCCGAAAAAATGGAATCCTGACGGTAAAATTCCCATCGTTCATATTGCGTCAAATGCTGCGGAAATCGATAGTAGTTATATTCCCGCTGCTGAAGTAGTAGGGGATATTTCTGATTCCCTCATGGAAATTATGAAGGTGGCAGATAGACAGGGTAAACCCAATCCTTACGCTATCAGCTTGCGGTCAAATATTCGTTCCGATTACGAACAATATGGGAATGATGATGGATATCCAATTAAACCCCAAAAGTTAATTTATGACTTGCGGCAAGTAATGGGACCAGAAGATATTGTAATATCTGATGTTGGCGCACATAAAATGTGGATTGCCCGTCATTATCACTGTCATAGCCCCAATACTTGTATTATTTCTAATGGTTTTGCTGCAATGGGTATAGCTATTCCTGGTGCTTTAGCAGCAAAAATGGTTCATCGAGATCGCAAAGTTGTAGCTGCAACTGGCGACGGCGGATTTATGATGAATTGTCAGGAATTAGAAACAGCTTTGCGAGTTGGTACGCCTTTTGTCACCTTAATTTTTAATGATGGTGGCTACGGCTTAATTGAATGGAAACAAGAAAATCACTTTGGCAAAGGTAGGTCATCTTTTGTGCATTTTGGCAATCCCGATTTTGTCAAATTAGCAGAAAGCATGGGTTTAAAAGGCTATCGTGTAGAATCAGCTACCGATTTAGTTCCCATTTTAAAAGAAGCTTTAGCCCAAGATGTTCCTGCAGTCATTGATTGTCCAGTTGATTATCGGGAAAATAGTAAATTTACCCAAAAAGCCGGCGAATTAAGTTGCACCCTCTAACAGTTAGGAATTAGGAGTTAGGAGTTAGGAGTTAGGAATTAAAAGTTAGGAGTGAGGAGTTAAGAATAATTTATTCCTTACTCCTAGCTTTTAACCACTCCCTTACTACCGTAAAATCTCTCATCTTTTCTTTACTCCGCGTCCTCTGCGTACTCTGCGGTTAATTAAAAAAATAACTTTCCTCTCATTGTGTCTAACTACTAAACCGTGTTGAGGCAACACTACAGAGATATACTGAGAAACAATGTGACTTTCATAGTCTTCTGAATGAACAGTAATATTCCTGTAAAAATCCTGTTTTTAGCAGCCGATCCCAGCGATCAATCTCGGCTGCGTTTATTTCAAGAATTACGAGATATCAAAGCAAAGCTGCAAACACCCAAAGAATCAGGAAAGTACGAACTAGAACAGCGAGAGTCAGTTCGCGTAGGGGATATCACTCAGGCAATCTTTGACATTCAACCACAAATTATACATTTCTTCGGTCATGGAAAAAGTACGGGCGAGTTGTGCTTTGAAAATGAAACGAGTAAAAGCCAGCTTGTAAAGCCGGATGCATTAGCAGCAATGTTTAAATTATTTGCACGGCGAGTTAATTGTGTGGTGCTGAATGCCTGCTATTCTGAAATTCAGGCAAAAGCGATCGCCCAACATATTCCCTTTGTGATTGGGATGAAAGATGCTATAGGTGATAAAGCAGCGATTGCCTTTGCAGTTGGTTTTTATAAAGCATTAGCCGCAAATCGTTCAATTCAAGACGCTTATCAGTTTGGCTGCCTAGAAATTCACCTATACAGTCTTCCAGGGCATCTGCAACCCCAATTGTATATAAAACAACATGGGAAGCCTCAAGGAAAAGAAGAGCGATCGCCTTTTATCACCGGCACTTCCATCACTCATCCTCGTGACTTTTTCGGGCGTAATTACGAACTAAAACGCCTATTTAACTTACTCAAACGCCTTCCTTTACAAAACGCCGCCATTATCGGCAAAAAGCGCAGTGGTAAAACTTCTTTGCTGCATTACCTAAAAAATATTACCACCACCCCAGCAGAAGATTTGCGTTGAAATCAAAAGTCAGATTGGCTACCTAATCCATAAATTTATCAGTGGATATTCGTAGACTTTCAAGATATACGAATGCAAAGGCGAGAAGGACTACTAAACTGCATTCTCGAATCTCTCAAACTAAAATCCCAAATCCCAAATCCAGAATCGATTGACCTTGAGAACTTCATGGATGTCGTTGGCGATAACTTGCATCAGCCTACAGTTATCTTACTAGATGAGATTGGCGTTGGGTTGCAACGCTGTCCCGAGTTAGATGACGAGTTTTGGGAGAGTTTGCGTTCATTGGCGACAAACCACACAGATGGAAATCTGGCGTTTATTTTAGCTACCCACGAGTCACCAATTGACTTAGCGCACAGTACCGGACATAGTTCGCCCTTCTTTAATATTTTCGGTTATACCGCCACATTAGGAGCGTTAACAGAGTTAGAAGCGCGGGAATTGATAGCCAATTCCCCAATTTCCTTTCCAGATGATGATATTGAGTGGATTTTGATGGAAAGTCATTGTATGCCACTTTTGTTGCAAATTCTTTGTATAGAAAGATTATTTACTTTAGAAGAAGGGGAGGATGATGAGAATTGGCGCAAAGAAGGGTTTCGACAAATACAACCATTTACTCATTTATTAGAGCGATAAACTAAAGCTAAGTCATTAAATCCAGATACCCACAATTCTAGATAAATACTATGACAACTAATTTGCCCCTAAAACTGGAACATCTGCCCAACAGTTTGCCGATAGAGGGTGCTGTTCGCATCGAGTTAGTAGAAGGAGTGCCTATATTTCGCGCTTCTAGCCTTGTGCAAGAGCAAATTGAAATATTATTAGCTAAACAAAAAGACTCTGCGCTCAATTCTGAAGAAGAAAAAGAGTTAGATGGATATGAAGAATTAGACGATTACCTAAGTTTGGTTAACCGAACGATGAGAAATGTTTTACTCCTCTCCGTGCCAAGGTTTATCGCTATGATGATCCATTTGAGCCTGCTGTGCCCTTGGAAGATTGGCAAGTGCTGCAATAATTCTACAGATACCCATATTTAGATTTGATTGTAAGCGATCGCATCCTCTTATTTATTACAAAATGAGCAAACAATATTATTTGTATATCATGACCAATAATTATAATACTGTGCTTTACACAGGAGTAACGAACGATTTACAAAGGCGCGTTTATGAACACAAATCAAAATTGATAGATGGATTTACAAAAAAATATAATGTTACGAAGATCGTTTATTACGAAATATTTGAAGATGTGAATGCAGCAATTAGTAGAGAGAAACAGATTAAAGCTGGTTCTAGGCAAAAAAAGATTGATTTAGTTAATAGTATCAATCAAGAATGGAAGGATTTGTATGAAGAATTTTAAAGCTCGATTTATGTCCCCAGCGAGTGTAACGAAGCAATCTCATAAACGCGAGCAACGGATGAGATTGCTTCACTTCGCTTCACTTCGCTTCGCTGCGGACAAAATAAAATTTACAATTCATCCTGTCATTGCGAGTGTAACGAAGTGAAGCGAAGCAATCTCATAAACGCGAGCAACAGATGGGATTGCTTCACTACGCTTCGCTGCGTTCGCTGCGGACATTACCGTTTTCTATCAACCCCACGAGGCAAATTAAATGCCTAATGAACTACCCCGCAACGCCTACACCCATGCACCCGAACAACACCCGAATTTAATACTCGGTAGCCTGCAATTGTTGTTTTGGTTTATTTTCCGTCCTAAAGCTTTTTGTAATCATCTAAGGCGTATTGACCCAACGTTAGAAATAAATTTTTTAAACAGAAATCGCTGACGTTGGAAAAACTCTGGTTTATACAAATTATTCTTACAAACTTTTTTAATATTACCTTTTCTAAACTACTTGATAATTAATATTGTTTTAGTAGTATTAGGTACGCCATTAGAAAAGATTCGATTAATCCCGTTCCTAAGCGTGCTTTTTGTAACGGCATTTGGAGCTCTTTTCGGTGCAAAAATGCATATAAATACATCCTTTGACCCTTTTACCTGCTTTGATGAATGGCTGGATCAAGTCGAACAGACGCTTGAACAAAATACGGCTTTGTTGATGTTAGATGAATTCGAGGTACTAGACAGCGCCATATCCAAAGGACGTTTTGACGAACAAGATATTTTAGGAATGCTGCGTAATCTCATCCAACATCGTCCCAAATTCAAAGTGATGATTGCAGGTTCCCACACTATTGAAGAATATCAACGTTGGGCTAGTTATCTCATCAACGTCCAAGTCGTACATATCTCCTACCTCAAGGAAGACGAAGCACGGCAATTAATCGAGCATCCTGTCAAAGATTTTACCCTGCGTTATGAACCAGACGCCAGCGATCGCGTCCTCCAACTCACTCGCGGCCACCCTTTTCTAGTCCAATTACTCTGTGCAGAGATTGTCGCCCTCAAGAATGAGCAAGACCCCTCAATTCGCCGGCTGGCAAATTTAAAAGACGTAGAAGCCGCAATACCACATGCTTTCAGCAGTGGCGGTTTCTTCTTTGCAGATATTCAAAATAACCAAGTAGACGCAATCGGACTTGCTATCCTACGTTTCATCGCCGCCCAAGGAGAAAATGCCACAGTCAGCCGCAAAACTATATTGCAACAGTTTCCCGATGTCGCACAAAATTCTCTAAAATTGCTTTTACAACGCGAGTTAATTGAAGAAGTAGAATCAGGCGATCGCTTTCAAGTTGAATTAATCCGCCGTTGGTTTGCAAACCAAACTTAAGATTTCTTAACTCCTAACTCCTAACTCCTAACTCCTAATTTGACCTCCGACTCGCCGCAATACACCCACCCGCTACCAAAAACGCGATCGCTCCCTCAATTACTCCCATCACTGCTATTATCCCCTGCACTTGCCCAAACATCACCCCAAACAAGCTCATCCCCCCACCAAACCCACTAAAATACGTCCCAACCCCCAATCCCCCCCACCGCTGCGGCATTAAACCCAAAACAAATGGCACTGCCCCCTTGACAATTACACTAAAGCCTGGTATTATAAAAAATATAATGGAAATCTGTGCGCCCATATATATAAGCATCCCCATCGCTACAACCGTTACACCAATACTCAAAAGCATTGCTTTACGATTGCCGATTTTCACAGCGAACGCTCCTGCTGGTAGGGCAGAAAAAGCGAGAGTCAAGCCAATCCAGAGCATCAGCAAGTCGATATTATCAGTATTAAATTGCGTTTTCAGGACTTTGCCCAAGGCATCCATCAAAAAGCGAGAACCCCAAGCGATACCAGCGCCAGTTAAGAAAATCAGCCCCAATTTTTGCAAAGGTAGTTGTAGGACTTCGGCGTGATGTTTATCAACTGGTTTTTCCGGCGGATTGACAAATCGCAAAGCAGCAGCGGCAGCTAGCAAGGTAAAGGAACCAATGGCAAAGGTGAAAACAGGTCCCAAGCTGAGAATAAACTTATTGGCAGTACCTCGAAAAGCGTTGATTGTTCCGCCGACCAAAGTTAACAAACTTCCAGCTAACGGTAATGCTTCTGGAGTTGCATAGCGTCCCAATAAAGCGATCGCAGGGGAACGAAATACAGTCATTGCCAACGCCCAGGCGACTGCTACAATTGATAAAAGCGCTCGCGTCACAACATCAGGTTGAGTAAAGGTTACCAGCGCCGGGATGGCGATAAACAAAGCCGATGATAAAATCACACCAGCTCAAATAAACCCAAAGCGACTTCCCAACCAGCGTTTAGCATTGTCCGAAAGTCCGCCAAATAGCGGTTCCATGACCACCGCCAAAGCATTTTCTAAAATCACCAACCCAGTTGCTAAAGAAGCTGATAAACCAAACTGAGTTAAAAGTTGCGGCATATATAAGTTATAAATCAGCCATGCCAGGGTTATTGCACCCTGCACTGCTGCTAAAGCCCATACTTGCAACCACAGAGTTTTATTTGCAGTCCCGCTTGCGATATTTTTTTCCATTCAGTCAGTCCTTTCCATTGCTTGTGCTTGGTTTGAGAAAACAGGACTTACGCACTCAGAACCTAGAAACCCCGTTTCTTCGTCCATAGAAACCAGGTTTTTTTTGCCTAAGTCCTAAAAGATAAACAACAAAAATTTTTTCCGATTCCAGAAACCTATTGACAATCAAATTTTCAAATTATATATTATTACAATGGGAATCTGTGCGTCCATATATATAAGCATAATTTGTCCCTAAGTTGCTTATATACCGCCTCAACAAAAAAGATATTTTTCCTTACTTCATATAGATAAACGTCAGCATTTACTTTTCAAAGAGAAAGTAAACAGAAGTGATCGCAAGTCAAGTTGAATTAATCCGCTGCCTGTTGCCCTGCAACCTGAAGAGTGAAAGCGATCGCACTATCAAAATTTGCATCGTTGCTGATTTAATTGATAATTGTAAATTTTTCTCCTTTTGTTCCGATGTGAAACCCATGTTTGTAGAGACGTTTCATGAAACGTCTCTACTTATATCTTGCATCTTTACGTATCAACAACGAATTAAATAATTTTAAGTAGCTAATTTTACCTCAAAAATATCTTTCTCCAGTCCTCGAAGAGAGGACTTTAGCTCTAAGAGGTGGGACTTACAGTCCCTGGGGGTCATGAACGCAGTTGTAAAAGCAATAAATACTTAGAACTTTTTTTCTGCATGTTCTGTTGGTGCAAGATTTGAGTCTACTTCAACAACGCCAAATTTTCCCATTCATTATTTGTACAATACCACTTGACAAACTCAAAAAAGAGCAGCTTATATTTTCATATAATGGGAATCTGTGCGTCCATATATATAAGGATAATTTGCCCGTAACTTGGTTATATACCGCTTCAACAATCAAGATATTTTCGCCTTACTATTTTATAGAGAAACTTTTTAAGATGGTGCGTCAGACATCGCCAACGCACCTAGAAAGAATTAATAACTTGGAACAGAAGAATCTACTTCCTGACTCCAAGCAAGAATTCCACCTTTGACATTAGTCCCTTCAATTCCGGCTTCTTTGAGAATGCCGAGGGCTTTCTGTGATCGCATACCGGATTTACAATGAGCAATCAAGCGGTGACCGTTGAGTAATTCCTTTACCTTGTTAACGCCATCGGCATTTTCAATATCGGGTAAAGGCATCAAAATTGAACCGGGAATTTTGGCAATTTCATACTCATGGGGGTTGCGGACATCCAGCAGGACAAAATCATCTGCACCGCTATCCAGCAATTGCTTCAATTGCTGCACTGTGATTTCTGAAATTTCCATCTGCTGTTTAGCCTCCTCTGCTTTAGCTTGGGGAATACCGCAGAATTGTTCGTAGTCTATCAGCTTTTCAACCACCGGGCGTATCGGGTTGGGACGCAGTTTCAACTCTCGGAATTTCATTTCCAAAGCGTTGTACAGCATCAACCGTCCGCTCAAGGTATTACCTTGTCCTAAAATGATTTTGACAGTTTCTGTCGCCTGGATTGTACCAATAATGCCGCATAATACACCCAATACGCCACCTTCCGCACAAGAGGGAACCATTCCTGGTGGTGGGGGTTCGGGATACAAGTCACGGTAATTTGGTCCACCTTCGTAGTTAAATACAGTAGCTTGTCCTTCAAAGCGGAAAATCGAACCGTAGACGTTGGGTTTGTTTGACAAAACGCAAGCATCATTTACTAGATACCGCGTGGGGAAGTTATCGGTTCCATCTACCACGATATCGTAAGGCTTGATAATATCAAGGGCGTTTTCGGAACTTAAACGAGTTTCGTATAAATCAACCTGACAAAATGGGTTAATTTCGAGAATGCGGTTTTTTGCAGATTCAATCTTGGGTTTACCTACCCAAGACGTACCGTGAATGACTTGACGTTGCAAATTAGAACTATCGACAATATCAAAGTCAACAATACCGATACGTCCAATACCCGCAGCTGCGAGATATAACAACAACGGCGAACCAAGTCCACCCGTACCGATACACAATACACTAGCAGCTTTCAGGCGTTTTTGTCCCTCCAAGCCGACTTCTGGCAAAATCAAGTGGCGGGAATAACGTTCGTAATCGTCTTTAGTTAGCTGGACTTCATCCAGATTTGGATTCAGCATAGCAGTTTGATGAGGAAGAGCGGACTTTTTATCCTACCGAAAAATGGGATGCAATGGGGAGGGGGGAGATGGGGAGGGGGGAGATGGGGAGGGGGGAGATGGGGAGGGGGGAGATGGGGAGGGGGGAGAATAGAAAATTTTTAATTGTTAAGTTTTTTATGTTTAATTTTTAATTTATTTGTTTATCACTAATTTGAATGGCTTCTGGTTGGAATTGATGGTTGTCATCCAGACACCAGCTTTTGACATCACCCGCTTTGCCGTTTGGGACGGAAACTATAATATATGAATATTCTTGCCAAGCAAACTCGCGATCGCATTCTGAGGGAACCGCTGGATGATCGGGATGGGAATGATATATTCCGATAATGTTCAAACAGCTTAAGCGTGCTTCTGTTTGTACTTTTAACATGACTTGGGGCGCGATCGCATATCTTCGTCTTTGATCGTCTACAGTTTTATCCCCAGAAAAATTATCCGCCTCTGTATTCCAGGCATTTTCTGTGGGTATTACTTCTACCACAGTTTTGCCCAAAGAACCCAGATTACCCAAAATTATACCGCAACACTCTTGGGGATAAGTGCTTTCGGCATGGGTGCGAATGCTTTGCAACTGTTCGATGTTAAGTTCTATCATGCTGCTAATTGAAGATGGCTAATCTCAGACAGCTAATTGCACTATTAGCTGTTAACCATTAGCCATTAGCCATTTAAAAATTCGGACTTAACTTGTCAATGAAAGATTCCAGCAGATCCTTGACTTCGACTACACTGCTAACAAGGCGATCGTACTCACAAGCGTCGAGCATATTCAACTCATAACAGAGTAGGAGATAATATTCCACCTCAATTGCCGAGTCTCGCGCCAATTCCAGAAACTCAAGTTGGTCTTCTCGCTCTTCGCGATCGCATCCTTGAGCTATTTTAATCGGAATCGCAGCACAAGCCAAACGAATTTGTTGCGTTAACCCCAGTAATTCATCTTCTGGAAAAGCTTTCGTAACTTGATAAACTGCAACTGTTAGCTCATGGGCTTTTTCCCACTCTTTAAGTTCTCTGAAGTCTGTCATTTTTACCGTATATCCCTGACAATTGGTAGGGTGAGCATTGCCCACCCTACTACTATGCCATTATTTTTTCATAGGTTGTATAAACAATCCCATACACCAACTAGAGTACTATTGGGCGTTGAAGTTAGATTTTTTAACAAAAGCTGATTAGTCATTAGTCATTAGTATCTTAAAGACAGGCTCTGGAGAGGATTAACGACAGCTATCACGATGGGATAATTGGGATGATTAATTATTTTGGATTCCTTGAGACAAACATGGGCTAAAAGCCGACAACTCATTTTCCCATGCCCTATTCCCAATGCCCAATGCCCAATGCCCAATACCCAATACCCAATGCCCAATACCCAATGCCCAATGCCCTATTCTTAAGTCAACATTGTAACTTTTCCACTAGCCAGGTCATAACGACCGCCAACAATTTTGAGCTTACCTTCCTTCATCAAACCTCCTAAAATTGTCGAGGCTTCTGCCAACCTTTGCGCCTGATACTGCACATTGGAGATGATAGCATTTTCTTCTATATTGCCTGTTTTGGATCTGATCCTTTCTACAGCGGGTTTAATTTCCTCAACAAAAACGCCAATTCTACCGGGGAGAGGATCGCCTTTGACAGCGGCTACAACTGCACCACATCTAGCATGACCCAAAACCATAATAAGTTGAGCGCCCAATACGGCTGTAGCAAATTCTAAACTACCAATAGCCGTTTGACTAGCCACATTCCCAGCGACTCGCACAACAAATAAATCTCCAAGTCCTTGGTCGAAAACAATTTCTGAAGGAACTCTGGAATCAGCACAACCTAGTATAGCTGCAAACGGATATTGTGCGACAGAAGTTTCTTGCAAACGCAATTTTGATTGATTGGGATTCAGACGCTTTCCATCGATAAACCTTTGATTTCCTTCCATCAACCTTTTTAAAGCAGCATCCGGATTCACTGGTTGAGGCTTTTTCGCAGGAGTTGTTGCTGGTTGTTGGGCAACAGCTTCTTCTGTGTTCCACAGTACACTACCAGCAGCAGCAGCAGCAGCGCTAGCCGCAATCCCAGCGCTTCCCACACCTACTAACTTTAAGAAATTGCGACGCCCAGCAAATCCATTAATTCGGCTCATAAATTTTCCTCAATTTTATAACTTGATACAAAATCGCTTTGATCGCAATACCAAGCCGCTTGTATACATAAAAACTCCTGCCCCAATCTGACAATTCCTGGCAATGATGCATTTTCGAGTAATAGTTAGATTGCGGCAACTTTATCTATAGCTGCAACTAAGTAAGAAAAAAAAGCTCTGTTATTTTATGAAATATACCAGAATCACGGATAACTATAGAAGTAACTTATCATATAAGAAAACTATGGTTTACTGCTAAATTTTCTTATAAATAAAGCCCTGAATCTTTTAGAAACCGATGTGTTTGGAAAAATTGGCTTTCTTGGGGTTTCAATGCTTTGGGTGAAATCTGCATGTTAATTTCTATATTAAATCCTGTTAATATAGCGATACGTAGGGTGCATTAGGCACATTTGGTTTAGTATTTTGACAAATTATAAATTTTAATGCACCTAAGCCACCGTTTGTAAATGGTGCTTTACGCTGTCCCCTTCTTCCCTTCAAAATATCAGATTGACTTGATAAAGTATCTTTCAATGCTGGCAAAATTAGGTAATAATAGTTACTTGACCAGTATCAAGGTCGTAAAGAGCGCCAAGAATTTTGAGTTTACCTTTGCGGACTAGTTGAGTCAAAATTCTTGACTGACTCTGCAATTGTTCAACTTGATATTGAATGTTGGCGATTACAGCATTTTCACTGATATCGCCATTGGTAAACTTTACCCTTTCGACAGCTGGTTTGATTTCTTCGACAACAAAACCGATTTTCCCAGGAAGTACTTCATTGTTGATAGCCGCTGTTACAGCACCGCATCTTCGATGACCCAAAACCACGATTAACTGAGAACCCAATATTGCTGTAGAATATTCCAGACTACCCATAACCGCATCACCGACGACATTACCAGCAACTCGCACGACAAATAAATCCCCAAGTCCTTGATCGAAGACTATTTCTGCTGGTACTCTAGAATCTGAACAGCCCAATATCGCAGCAAAAGGATACTGCGCTTTCGCAACTAATCGCAGACGTTGCAGTGATTCGTCTGAATATTGCCGTTTTTGAGTGATAAATCTTCTATTTCCATTGAGCAATCTTTTAATAGCTTGTTGGGCACTAACAGAATTGGAGTTGGCGGAATTAAAATCCGCGATCGCATTTGGTGATGCAGCAACTTGCTGTTTGCCCAAAAGTGGTTTGCAGCTAGCAACAGCAAACGCCATACCCAAGCTTCCCACACCAGCCAACTTCAAAAAATCACGACGTCCGACAAATCCATTAATTCGACTCATCAATTTACCTGGCAACAGTTTCGTTGTTGCCTGGAACATATCAGACTTAACAAAGATGCAAGAGTACCCGCTTACACGGTTTAAGAGTCATTTAATGTTGGGTTGGTTGGGGGTTCGTGTGACTTGAATGAAAAAATGGGCTTTTAGCTCACTTTATGCTTCACAAAGCAGATATCCATTTTATGCTTCGCAAAAAAGTGGAAAAATTCTTTCTCCATGTAATACACGGTAAAAATTTGTTAACCTTACGGTGTATTACCGGGATATACAGGGGAAATTCGCCCTCAAAAACGATGATTACCGTCAAGTCCGCTCATTGAAACTAACTGATGACACCTGGAAAGCATTGGGTATCGCCGCTGAGTGCTTAGGAATGACTTGGGCAGATTATTTAGAAGAAATCGCGGAAAGCAACGACCTACCAAGTAATACATGGGTTGAAGTTGACCCCTTACCGTGTATTACACGGAAAGATAAAAATCAAGATCAACAACCTAACATCGCTCAAGAGCATACGCCGACCTTGCCCAGCATGACAGAACTTGAAGCTTTACGTGACCAAGTGTTACAGGAACTAAAATTAGGTAAACAATCCTCTGCGTACAAAACAACCCAAAAGGCTCTGAATCAATTCATCACTCTATTGAGCAAAAGATTGTAAATTTTCTACCTACTCCCCAACCTTATCTCGCTGTGGCTTGCGTTGTCCAACACTTCTACGCCCATTTTTCTTGGGAACTGCTTCAACATTTTCCGACTCAGTTGTTAAATATATTACCTCATTCTTAGAACTAGGTGTATCTTGTGGCATTTCCTCTGAAACTACAGTAGTATCCTTCTTATGCTGTGTTTGTCTCGAATTGGGTGGGGTTTGCACTTTTGCTGTCTCCATCACAGAACTGAGTGTATGCTGTGTCGTTTCCGTTACCACCACAGGAGATTCCTTTTTCTTGCGAGTTTGTCTTTTCTTAGGCTGAGTTTGTACGAATGCTACCTCAGTCATAGAAGTTTGAGTATCCTGCGTTGTTTCTTGGCTGTCCTGCATTGTTTCCGTAACTGCCACAGGGGCTTCCTTCTTTTTTCGAGTTTGCTTCTTCTTTGGTTCCGGGCTACCAGCCATTGTTTCTGGATTAGGAGTATCAGCCTGTACCGTCTCTGGGTCAGAACGTTTTTTTCGAGTTGATTTAGAGGTAGCAGAAGAAGAAACAGGTGCAACAGTAGACTTTACCAGAGGTGATAAATCCACAATCCCACCGGGAACAGAAGTTGAAGTCATTCCCATCTGTAACAGATGCCATAAATGTTCGCGGCGACTTTCCATGTAACAAAGTTTTTGTTCTCCCTCAGTCGCCTCTATCGCCATCCGCTCACACTGAGCCAGTGACAGAGTATGTTCATGCAACCGCTCCAAAGTCAGCGTATCACAGCCATCATGCAACGCCGCAGCCACAGCCCGAATCAACCAATCCTTCAACACACCCACGCAACCAATAGAACGCTCATAGAAATAAACCCAATGCTGCATCAAAGCCGGAATATCAATTTCCAGGGGAACTTGCTTCAGCAGTGCCAGTAAAATACCTTGAAAATCCTGACGCTCTTGTTCATGCTGAAACAAATAACGAGGAAAATGAATATCCAACCCCCGTCGTGATGCCTGTCCACTTAAATTGCGAAAATTCAAAAGTTCATAAGTGCCAATGAGAATGTGCAGTACACCAGTCACATTTGTCATCGACTTAATCCAGTCCAACTGGTCTAAAAGCTTACCACCACTAGCTCCACTGCCAATCTTCATTAAATGCTGTGCCTCATCCAAAATCACAGCCTTGACACCACGTTTACTCATTGCTTCTTCCAAAGCCTGACGCAGTTCAGGAGAATCATTAAACTGTGCCGTTTTACTTCGTCCCCGCCCCTTCTTCTCCCAAGTCTGCTCGGCATCAATATCCACCATCATCCGCCGCTCATAAAAAGGTTCTCCCAACAACCTGAGTGCCGTGCGGTAATAATCAGTGCGATTAAACACCCCACCGTCAGGAGGTCGTGTTTCTACCAGTAACAGTGGCATTGGGGACACATTGCCATTGCGATAGCCAGACTCACTCCAACTATAAGAACCATTCTGGTCAACAGCCGTCCCATTTAAGCGTCTAGTAATTTGCCGAATCATTGTCGTCTTTCCCACACCAGAAGGGCCATACACCAGGACATGAGCAAACCCCGCCGGTTCACGAATTGCACCCATTAGCAACATATCCACTTGCGCCAATTGGGGATGAGATATCGCATATTCTTTAAATTGGTTGAGTTGGGACTGTGCTAATTCTGAAAGATTCCCGCTAAAACAGTTGGACATTACCTGTATTCCTCAAATATAGGCAGTTTTGTGAGATCCAAAAGTTGGACATTTTCCGACTCATGTCGAATGGCGATATCTTTGCTGTTGGGTGGGGCTGCTATTGACTGTGGTATAACTTGTACTTGGTCAACAGACGGTACACCTTGTCCTAAAGATGTTAAATTTTCCTGTACACTTTTGGCTTCTAAATCCCGTAATCTTTGCAATAGCAGCGTTTCATGCTCTTGCGCTTTGGCAATAAAATCCGCTAATCGTTTAGCTGAGATATTTGTACTAACGGAATTACCCTTGTCTTTTTTTCTGATTTCCTCTGCGGCTAACAGCACTTCTTTCTCTGTACGTCCCACAAAGGTGCTGTAATACTGGGAGATACATTTTACCCAGCGTCCTTCTAGGTAGGCATAAGCCACACCCATATCAAAGGGGTCATAGCGCACGGGAACTTTGGTTTTCTCAACGGCGGGATTACGGAAAGCATCGCTCCAGTAATAAAGGTAATTGACTTTAATTCCTTGTCCCGGCTGGACTTTAGCCGTTCCTTTGGCTGTACTGGGACGTGTGGCCATGAGAAAGTCTTCGTTGTAGGCGATGTGTCGGTGTTCTCGTTCTCCTGCTATCAGCAAGGAGTCGGTATAAACTTGTAATGGTGTTGCCCCCAGGGAATCATGCTCGCTGGTATCATAAATGGTGTATGCCCACTCAGTGAGGTAGGTATATAAATCTGCCAATGTCCACACGGCTTGTTGTTTGGGGTCAACAGAGGAAGTCATTTGTCGTGGTTGTTTGCTGGCTTGGGTGTTACCTAAGAGGTTGTATACAAACTCGGTATTTGTTGTGCCGAATAATCGTTCAATGACTGAACCAAAACGTGGTTTGCCACCGGGTCTGGTTTTTTTGATGCAGTGGTAGCGTGCTAGTAGGGTGTCAAAGTAGATACTATGAAATTCTTTGCCTCCATCTACGACTACGGCTTGGGGAAAACGACCAAATCGCTGGACACAAGACCGTAGGGCCATCATGCAAGACCTGTAACTGGGTGGGTCAAAAGTGAGATAAAGGGCAAGGATGCGTCGGGAATAGGCATCAATGAGTAATGTTAGCCAAGGTCTTCCTAAGTTCCGTCCTGTGGCTACAGAACGTAGTTCGATGTCGAGTAGGGTGTGGTCAATGTGGGCGATGGCAAAGGGTCTGTCTCCGTGTCTGGGTGTGGTTAGGGTCAGTTCTAAGATTTTTGGTTCTGTTGAGTATGCGGCTTTTGCTCCCTGACGTTTTTTGGTTTGTTCGTGGATTGGTCGCTGTTTGAGGCGGTGATAAAAGGTACGAGAACTCAGGGGTTGTATATTTAATTCGTTGCAAGCTCTGACATATAACCTATAGACTGAAGCGGCTGGTGCTTGCCTTGGTGTCTCGAAGTGTTCGGTAATAAATTTATCGAGTAGTTCGCTTGATTGGTTTGGTGCTTTGGTTTGACGATTTCCTCGCTGCTTTGTATGTGGTAGTAAACCAACGTAACCGCAACCATACTGGGTTTCGGCTTCTCGAAACTGTTTTACCCATCGTTTCAAGGTACTGGCAGGAATATCTTTGTAGATATCTGTGTGTCGCTGAATATAGGCTTGTACTAGATGATATCGGTGATTTGCTTGGCTGAGGTCACTCGGAGAGGCGGCATCCATGAGTGCCTGGACTGCATTATTGATGGATACTTGTTTTTCTGAGTTTTGAATTTTGATGTTGCCGCTTTC
Organism: Heteroscytonema crispum UTEX LB 1556; assembly: GCA_044006015.1. GTDB lineage: Bacteria > Cyanobacteriota > Cyanobacteriia > Cyanobacteriales > Nostocaceae > Heteroscytonema > Heteroscytonema crispum. The sequence continues at coordinate 100,049 of JBIPDF010000008.1, read as the reverse complement.
CAATAGTTGTAGGAAATATGCTGTTGGTAGTTGGATGGGTTGTCCGATTTCGGGTAGGAGTGTGGTGGTGGTTTCACCAATATTTACTAATTTCCAGGGCTTAGAGTCCCATAGCAGGACTGTGTTTGGTATGAGTGCTGTGGGTGCGGGTATTGGTTGATGATGCTGTGTTGTTATGCCTAGATGTGTGTAGGCTTGATGGGTTTGTTGGTCTAGATATAGCTGTACTCGCCAGTGTTCTACTAGGGGGGAAGCATACAGGTCTACGTAGAGTTGCTCTGTAGCTATCATGGCGTAGATGTCGTTGGCTCTGATTCCGGGTATTGAGGCCAGTGTGGCGGTGATGGTGATTCCGGGTTTGGCTTGGACTGCGGTGAGTATTTGTTCTGTGATGGTGTGGGGGATGTTGGTGTTGAATAAGAGGTAGTCTTCTAGGAAGATGAGGTTTTGGGTGAAGATGGGATGCAGTTCGCTATCGGTGCGGATGTGATATTCGAGTCCGTAGGAAGAAGCATGGGCACATCCGGGTGGGCTGTGCCATTTCCCGTCGGCAGTTTTTTGGTAGCGTCCAGGATATTTTTCGGCTAGTCGTTTAAGTTCGGTTTCGGTTTTCCATTCTTCCCAGGCTGCACCCGACGTTCTCAACACGAAGAAGTCTGGGGTATGGTAGTGACCTATTTTTCGCCCTGTTTTGTTTTGGTACTGGATTTTGAAGGGGGGTGGCTGGTCGTAAAACTCTAATACGTCTGGGTCGTGTTCCATTTGGTAGATTGCCCACAGTTCTACGGTGTGGCTCTCAAATTGGATGGTTTGACCCATTTTCCGGCTGGGGTAAACTCCACTGACGTTTTTGGCGCGTCCTTGTACACGGCGTGAGGGTGGGGTTGACCTGATTGTGGCAATTAGGTCTAATGCAGATGCCGTTAGTTGCTGTTGGGAACACCATTGGTCAAATTCAAAGGAGTTCATTGATGCCACAGATGATAGGTGTGTGTTTAGGCTTCATTTTTTCTTGACTCCTCCCAAAACCCTATATCTAGAGACAGTTTTGGGGTTTGACTACACAAGTCTATATTACTGATTACGGGGGAAGTGAAGCATATTTTGGTTATTTTGAATCATATTTTGGGATGAAAGTTGATTTTTATACTGCTAAAAACTGTTTGTTTGCTTGAGGTTTTGTCCACTCAGGTTTTTTCAACTCATGTTCATATTATGGTGCAGAAAATCTACTTTAGCTCATTATTTGATGCAAAGTTTTATTTCGCTGTTGGTCGCAAAGCCTAATTTGCCGTTACTTATGGCTCGTTTTATGGTTCACAATTTGGCTCAAATTATGATTCAAGTCATAGTAGGGTTTCCCGACCCAGGCGACTGGTGGAGCGCTTCGCGGTAGCGAGGAACGAGCGTCACCCCTCTGGGGTTGATGTATTTTTACCTATGAGCCATTAACTACTAACCATTAACCACTAACCGCATTTCCCCGGACAGTTTTTTTGTAGCCGCGAATCAAGTCATCGCGTACTTTTATAACAAGTTTAATTTTTGAGGGAAGTTTTAAGCGATCGCTTGCACCGTTTAGAGCTTCCTCTTTTTTAGCTTTTAATTTTTCACTCGATCCCCGGCTCATGTCAATAAATTTATACAACTTGATATGATTAGTTTGTTGTATCAAAAATTAGTGGCAATTAAATAACACTTTGTTTTTGTAAACCAAAGGACATTTAAAATTTTTTTTCAACAAAGTACAAATCGACGTTATGACACTGTAAAGATTCCGTGAATCTTTTATTTGGTTTTGATTAAATTATACACAAATAGATTTTTTTGTCAGCAAAGAAAGGAAATATCGAATTTGATGGAATATATGTCGCCTACATGGGTTTTAAAATATGGGAGTGAATAATCCGGGTAATACTCTAGATACAGCAAAATCGTTCCAATTTAATCCAAATTCGCAAACATATTTTAGCGATCGGGTAAATCCGTCTGAGGGGAGCGATTACTACCAATTCACTCTCCAAGGGCGTAGTAGTGTTAGCCTTTACCTGGATGACTTGAGAGCAGATGCCGATTTAGATGTAATTCAAGATTTAAATGGCAATCTTAAGGTCGATACAGGTGAGGTGATAAATTATTCCTGTCGTGGAGGGACAACGGCTGAATCAATCAATACAACATTGGATGCGGGCACTTATTATATCCGAGTTTACCCCTATGGCAATGCGACAACCGACTATCGGTTGACTGTCTCGCCAACATCCTTGCCAAAAGCGATTCCAAGTTCAGCCGCCATTCTTCCAATAGATAATGCCGGGAATACCCTAAATACTGCCCGCAATATCGGTATGGATGTTGCAAATAGCACTTATACAGATTGGGTGGGGCAAACAGACAACAACGACTACTACCGCTTTAACCTAAGTAAAAGCAGTAACTTCCAATTACAAGTTCAAGATTTAAGTGCCGATGCAGATGTGCAACTGCTTGACGACAAAGGCTCTGTAATTCAAGTTTCTCAAAATTACAACACATCAGATGAGATAATTACCCGCTCTTTAGATGCCGGAACCTACTATATACGTGTTTACCCTTATAGTGGCGAAACTTCCTACAAGCTGAATGTATCTGCAGCTTCATCTAATAGCGTTACTACACAACCAATCTCAACTTCTGTTGATGCACCGACGACTCCTACTGGGGTTGTCACACCCACAACGGTTACCAGCCCGACAAATTATGTAGGAACTTTAAGGGCAGATACCTTTACCTTTGGGTCTGGTTTTAGCGGCACAGCCATTGTCTTTGGCAATGGTAACGTTGACTTTGGTACTGGAGCGCGAGACAAACTAGTTTTATCAGGAATTAATTTTGCTCAAGCCAACTTCAATAGAGCTGATAGCCCAAACGGCGGTGAGTTTTACAATCCAGGCAGGGGTAGTCGTATATTTGATGCCATAACCTTCAACAACATGAAAATTTTGTTTGAAGGTATTGAAACCATCGAATTTGCAGATCAAACAATTAACTTATCAGTAACACCCAACGACCCCTTATTTAATCAACAATGGAATTTGCACATGATGGGCGTTCACGATGCGTGGCGCTTCACCACAGGTGCGAACAATGTGCTAATTGGAATTGAAGATACAGGGTTGGGAACTGATGTCAATGGTAATATTCACTCTGACCTGCGGTCTACGATTTATTCTGGTAACAACTATAAAGATGAGTCGGTAAGTTTCTCTCACGGCACTTTAAGTGAAGGAGCGATCGCTGCTGCTGCCAATAATGGTATAGGAATAGCTGGCATTAACTGGAATTCACCAGTTTACAGTATTGATGTTGTAGGTGGTGACAGTGAAGATAGAGATTTGGCTCAAGCTACACAAGAACTAATCAGTCGCGCCAACAATCAAGGTCAGCGTTTGGTAGTGAATCTTAGCTTGGCTGGCGGTTGGTCAGCTGCATTTGAGCAACTGATTAAGGACAATCAAAATAATGCCTTGTTTGCGATCGCCTCTGGTAATAACAACACAAATACTGTTTCCAGTCCCGCCGATCTTGCGAAGAAATACGGTAACGTGATTGCGGTTGGTGCTTCTTGGGGAGCTAGAGACTGGTATAGTAATGCCAAAACACCAGGAGAACGTATCTCATACGCTAATTGGTGGGGTTCCGACTATGGAGATGGTCTGACTTTAATGGCATCATCTGAATATATTACCACATCTGCCACTCGCGCCAATTCATCTACTCCTTATGAGTTTGGCTATGAAAGCCGTTTCAATGGAACTTCCGCTGCAACACCAAACATTTCAGGCGTTGCTTCGTTGATATGGAGTGTTAATTCAACTCTGACTGCAACGCAGATTAAGCAAATTATGTCGGAAACAGCCTACGACTTGGGCCCAGCTGGCTATGACACAACTTACGGCAATGGATTTGTAAATGCTGATGCAGCTGTGCGACGAGCGATCGCTCTTGCTAGGGGTGTAGGCTGATTTAAGCAACATTCAATTTGTAATGGTAGCGGCAATATTATTAGGAAGGGTGCCCTAATGGCTTTACGCAACGGATACAGCAGATAATTGTAGGGGCAGAGCATTGCTGTGCCCCTACAACGTCCGCTATCGTGTGTTGCATTTTACAGGAGAACCGTTAGAAATTTTTTCAGAAAGAAGGTTATGGCAATGTAAAGCAAGTAGAAGCTGTAATTATTTACGAGATTCATGGACATAATTGTACCTGAAATTCTCCGCCTGTAAATATTAATTAGGATATTGATTAAAATTAAATATTCTTCTGACAACTTACCTGATTATCTATGGGGCGTTGCATGAGTCATTACCTCAATTCAAAACTTCAACATTGACTTCTAAGAGGATGGCTAAAAAGCCAGGTAATGGTATATTTTGTCATTCTGAGCGTAACGAAGTGAAGCGTACCGCTAAGGCAAAACCCGAAGGGTAGAATCTCGATTTAGCGTCGAGTTTATCAGATGCTTGATTAGACCAAGAAGTGGAAAAGACCTAGGGACAATTCATGAATTGTCCCGAAGCGAGGATTTCGGGCAACGCAGAATTAATTTCCACTTCTCGGTGTATTAAGCTTCGCTCCATGATGACACTTTTAACTTCTCAGACATCCTCCAACAGATAAATTTTTTTTGTCGCAGCCGTATCTGAAATCAAGGCGAAGTATTAAGGACAACCCCATAATTCAGACGGCTTTTATTTTTCTTGGCATAAAGGAAAACATATCTAAGCGTTGTTCTTCCGTGTCTTTACTTGGTAGGAAGCGATAGATGGCGCTGATACCCTAACAGGATTTTAGATTTGAGATTTGAGATTTGAGATTTGAGATTTGAGATTACCAAAGCCTTGTCAGCTAGCTATTGGCTGTTGACTGTTTGCGCTGAATGCTCAATAACCACATTTTATCTATAACCTTAGCTCGACTTTATCCATTTTCCAGCAACGCGATCGCATAGGCTAGAACCCTTATGGAATGTAGATTTTGAGTTTGTCGAACTCGGCAAAATTAGTGATGTAGAAAAAAGTTTTTGCCACAAATCTAGAACTTTTGCCAGATAACAAGGTTTACGCTGCTTAATTGGATAAAGTCGAGCTTAGGTGTTGCTTGGGTAGTCTTTGCATGAAACTATACGGCATATTTGTATGTATACGAAAAAATTACTACAGTAAATTTACGTATTTTTTTACTTTATTGTTATTGAAATCGAGTATTTTTTGCATAGCTGTTTTGGAATTACAAAGAGCAGTATTGAACTACGAGTGTTCGCTTTCATTTTGTTGACAAAAGAATAATCTTTTCTGGCAAAGGTTTTTAGGGTGCGTCCAGCCAATCAATTTTGAATACAGGACGCAATAATAGTTATGCCAGCAGATTTTGCAGGTAATAGTGTCAGTAATGCTAGAGGTTTAAATCTTACTTCTACACCGCAAACATTTACAGACTGGGTAGGAAGGCGAGATAAAAATGATTTTTACACATTTAGCCTCAGTGGTCGCAGTAGCTTTAATCTTACCCTTAGCGGTCTTTCGGCAAATGCAGATGTGCAGTTGCAAAAAAGCAGTGGAGAGGTAATTGCAGGTTCTTATAACCCTTTTAGGCGTGCTAGGCGTCGCCAGCCTGCTCCTAATAATAATGAATCTATCAGCGCGACTTTAGATGCAGGCACTTATTACATCCGGGTTTATCCAGTAGGTGGTAAGACAAACACTAATTACAATCTGACCGTTTCTGGCAATGAAGCACCGCAGTCATTGGAATTCAGCACTGATAAAAGCAGCTATCAAGTGGGCGAAACTGTTAGCCTCACCAATACCAAGGTATTTGATGGTAACGGTGTCAATGACCTAGCGCGGGTAGATTTCGAGTTGCAAAAAGATGGCACTGGCTGGCAAAACATCAGCGATGCTGTAAATTTTAGTGCGATCGCCAGCGATTATCGTTATGTCAGCTTTAACTACGCCTTATCTTGTTTAGCTAGCGGAAATTATGAGTTGCGGGCGCAAGCTTTTGATAAATCGGGTGCTAGCAGTAACTTTTGGCAAAGAAGCTTTAGCATTCTTGATCCTGTTGTTCCTCCTGTTGTTCCGACTAAAGACTGGTTTGAAGAGAATATTCAGGATGTCGGTATACGTGGGGAAGCAAGGTGGCGCTTTGCAGATAATGCCCTAGACCGCAACGATATGATTGCCATTTTGCGTACTGCTAAGGATGACTATGTAGTTGATGAAACTGAGCTTGCAAACCTTCGCAGCTTGGTTAGCAAAGCTGTTGATTTCGGAATGCCAGACTATGTGCGGGTTTTGTCGAACAAAATTGTCAACGGTGATATTGCGAATCAAAACTACCAGGGTAACCCGCTAGGTAACTTGTATGGTGGTAGCAGTGACATTCAGATAGAGAAGCTGATTGGTAAGTGGTTTTTGGGTAGCGATCGCCCAAGTACTTTCTACACCTATCAATATGCTAACGGTTCTCTGTTCCAAAATGGCGTTAGTTATCAAGATGTGAGACAAGGTGAGCTGAATAATTGCTTTTTCCTAACAGGTTTAGCTGCAACCGCTGTCCCTTCACCCAGCACAATTGAGAATATGTTCATTGATAATGGTGACGGCACTTTTACTGTTCGTTTTTACCGCAATAAAACTGCTGAATATGTAACAGTAGATAGATATTTACCAACCAATTCATCAGGCTCTTTTGTTTACGCAAATAAAGGCGGTTCCCCCAACGAATTGTGGGTTGCTTTTGCCGAAAAAGCTTACGCCCAACTCAACGAATCTGGGTGGAGTAATCCAGATAGTAGCTATGCTTACTACGCTACCAACTCTTACAAAGGTATTGATAATGGTGGGTACATGAGCGATGCATTTGCCCAGATAACAGGACGCAGCACTGCATCTTATAGACCTCTGAATGATTTTAATTCAGTAGTTAATGCCTTTGATTCCGGTCAATTGATTGGGTTAGGAACAAAATCAAATAATGTTGCCTCTTATCTTATATCCGGTCATGCTTATACCCTATTAAGTTATAATGCCTCCCAGCAAAAGTTAACTCTGTTTAATCCTTGGGGTATTGATAATGGTTCCTCAAAACCAGGCGTTTTAGAACTAGCTTGGAGTGATATTCAGGCAAACTTTAGTTATTGGGATTCCACAATAACCGAACCAATTCCTACATAATTTTGCACTTTTCTAAAAAGAGCGTAACTCCTAGCGATGAGGGGGTCGCAGTCTTGGCGGTTCCCGTCGATTGCGAACCCCCGAACCCGTTGGGCTTGTCGCCAGACATCGCACTCAGGCAGAATTTGAGATAAATTCTCATCTCAATCATTCAGCAGAAAATTCACGGTGTCCAGAAACCCGGTAAATAAGCGCGAAACCGGGTTTCTAAATTTGGTTTCTAAATTTTCACGCTCTGATTTAGCTAAATCATTCGTGAGAAACGTTCGTGTCGGGTAAAGAAGTGCGAAACCCGACTTCTGAGACTTTAGATTTTCACTTTGAGAAGCGGGGATTGCTATACATTTATATCCATTTACTTAACCACCCAAGTATGAAAGCAAGGGAGGAGGTTATTTTAATTTTTTTATGAATTGGGTAAAAATATCAGTTATAGAATATACAAAATATTTTCGGAATTCTTGATTGTCAAAAATTTTTCATAAAAATTATCCTTTGCATAGCGATATTTGTAAGGGAATTAGCATTTTCCTATTTTAATTCATAGTAATTGTTGGGAATGGGTGATTATTCAGTAATTAAAACCTTTGCTCTACTTAGGTTTTAACGGTTCATGCTGTCAAAAAATCTTGATATTTCTGAGGACAAAATACTTATGCCCATTGATTATAATCGCAACAATTTATTTTATGATAAAGGGCTAAATGTCACTCCTATTTCCTCAGTGGATTCTTTTAATTCTCAGGATGACTGCAGCTTTAATTTCAGTGGTCGTAGCAGCTTCACCTCATCTCAAAATGCTTTAGAAACGGATTCTGATGTGCAGGCTTTGAATAGTAATGACTCAGTAAATACTAATTCCACTACCGTTGCTGCTAACCCAGACCTAGTAATCCAAAATGCCTTGTCTCCCAGCACTGCTGCTGTCGGTAGCACTATCCAACTCACCTATCAAGTAAATAACTTTGGTAGTACCAATGCTGGTTTTAACTACACAGATTTTTATCTGTCCAAAGATGCAGCCTTGAGCGACGATGACCTTTTATTAGGCTGGAATTCTATTAACAGTGAAACTGCTAATAGTTCTATGTCTGGATCTAAGTATGTCACCATAGACAACAATGTTGCTGCTGGTAACTACTACCTGTTATTTAAAGCCGACAGTCTTGATGATGTTGCTGAAAGCGATGAAAGCAATAACGTTGTTGCTCGTAAGATTAACATTATTCCTACTGGTAATGGAAAGTATGACTCGACCTCTGGCTATGGCTTGATTAATGCAGCAGCAGCAGTTAGTAAAGCTGCAGGTAAGAGTACCTTTGCTGATGTTCCTGACAAAGGTGGTAATGATTGGGGAGTTGATTTAGTCAAAGCCCCAGAAGCTTGGGCGAAGGGATACACGGGAAAAGGTGTTGTTGTGGCTGTGATTGATACTGGAGTTGATTACAACCACGAGGATTTAAAGGATAATATCTGGACTAATACTAAGGAAATTTCAGGTAACGGCATTGATGATGATGGCAATGGCTACATTGATGATGTCCAAGGCTGGAACTTTGCTGACAACAGCAATAAAACTTTAGATGACAACGGTCATGGTACTCATGTTTCTGGTACTATTGCAGGAGAGAATAATGGCATTGGTGTGACTGGTGTTGCCTATGATGCGAAGATTATGCCAGTCAAAGTTTTGAATGCATCTGGTTCTGGTTCTTATAGCGCGATCGCTAACGGTATTTACTATGCTGTTAATAATGGAGCTAATGTCATTAACCTCAGTTTAGGTGGCGACTTTCCTAATGAAACTCTAGAGTCTGTCATTAAATACGCCAGCAGTAAAGGTGTAGTTGTTTGTATGGCTGCAGGTAATGATAGTAGGTTCCAACCAGGTTATCCCGCCCACTACGCAGATAAATATGGCATTGCTGTTGGGGCGGTCGATCGCAATCAGAAAATGGCTTACTTCTCTAACCGCGCTGGATTTCAGCCTTTCACCTATGTCACAGCCCCAGGAGTCGATGTTTATTCTACACTGCCGGGTAACAAATATGCTTCTTATAACGGCACATCTATGGCGACTCCTCACGTTGCTGGCGTAGTTGCGTTGATGCTCAGTGCTAACTGTGGCTTAAGTGATGCTCAAGTGCGCGATATTATAGCACAAACTTCTGGAAATAGTACACAATCTCCAAATAGAAGCTTGAACGCCTGTTCTACAATTAACAGTAAGATTGCAAACTTCAGCTTTGACTATAATTCTGTGACTGAGAATCAGGCTGCAACCTTCAACGTCAGCCCCAGTTATGTCATTGAGAGTAAAATTGCAAACACTGATTTCAGTTACAGTTCGACAAATGAAAATAGTGACATGTTCGTAAATTTAGACATGCGCTCGCATTTTGTCAACTACTACGAGAATAGTTTAAGTAACAGCATTAGCAATGATGATACTAATGTTGAAAGCTTGCTGAAGAAGCGCAAAACACCTCTAGAAGAATATCAAAAACGGTTGGTTACTGGTTCGGGAACCGTTTGGTAAAGAAATTTTAAGACTTTTTGCTTGATGTGAACTGATATTTTTCTTCATTGTTAAAAAGCACCCTCGCCCGCCCGGAAGTGAAACTTCCGGGCTAATAGCTCAAGTCTACTGAAGTAGACTGACATACTTTAGGGCAATATCTTCAATTAAGGGTTATCGGTGCAAAATATTGACTGTGTAGAGACGCAAAATTTCACGTCTCTACATCAGTATAAGATAATTTACTTATCTTATACAATTCCTCTGTAACAATGCGCTTAATCGCCTTGATCGGGAGGAGTGTAAAAGTCAATAAAAAAAACGATTGTCTCGTTGATACTGGCAATAACTGTTTTATATTTTCATCCCAACCAACCAGTACAAGGCTGTGGTGACAGTGGTCTAGCCGATTATATTGACAAAAGTGAAAAAGTCATAATTACCCAAGAATTTGCTGGCGTTTCCAAGGGCTGGTAGAAGTAAAAATTGGAGCGAAATTGGGCTAGCTACATTGACAAAACTGGAAAGTAGTTTTTCTGAAGGTTGGCAAAGATATGGACTAATCTAAATCTTAATTTGAGATGTTAACCATGCGGTTATTATTCCACATAGCTAATCACCTATAGCGGATTTCAACGGTATGAGCTACAGACTACGCGTCTAGAAGCAATTCCTGAATTGCTTTCACGTTCAAAGGTGTACCATTATGACTTGCAACTCGCTATCAATCTATCTCACAGAAAATGCTTCGCTAAATCTACGCGTCACTGGCTCCATAATAAATGTCAAAATCGACTTTTGGCGAGTCACAATTTCACCACTTGCAACCATCCCTGGTGTAAATGCTACTTCTTGCCCCCGCACTTCCACTGAATGTTTACTCAACTTAATTCGAGTCGGAAAAACTAAACCCAATTCTTTATCAACAATGGCGTTAGGACTAACTTGTACTACCTCGCCTTTAATAACACCAAATTCTTGAAAGGGGAAAGTTGCCATTTTGACTTTGGCTTTCATCCCTTCACGAATAAATCCAATATCGCGATTGAGAACTTTCACTTCTAAAAGCAAATCTTCGCCTTCTGGTAATATTGAAAGTAACTCTTCACCCGCTTGCACTGGTCCTTTGGTGGCTTTGATTCGATAAATTGTGCCAGCAACGGGAGCTTTAATTGTTTCCTGATCTTGTTGTTTTCTCGCCTGTTCTAACTGACCGGAAACGGTGGTTAATTCTTCTTTACGTTTATTTAATTGCGTTAAAATTTCACTTTGACGCTCTGAGGCTACGCGCTGTGCTTGATTACGTGCGCTTTGATAAGCTTCTTCTGTTTGGCGAACTTCTTGGGCTTGAGCTGCAATATCTTTTTCCAAAGATGATACTTTATCTTGCGCTTCTGTGACTCTATTTTGAGCGTTGGTTACTTCATCTTTTGCTCTTGTAATTTCAGCGTTGGCGCGATTGAGTCTTTCTTGAGCTTCTAGATAATCGACTCTAGGTATAGCGCCAGGAGTAACTAAACTACGCAAACCCTGTTCTCTTTTTTGCGCGATCGCTAAATTACTATCAAGTTTACTACGCAAACTTTCAGCGTTGACTAAGTTTGTTCTGGCGTTCACCAAGCTGGTTCTGGCGTTAACTAAATTTTCTTGCAACCTGCTAAGACGCACTTTCGCCTGATCCTTGAGCGCGATTTGGCGATTTGCTTCCGCTTCTGCGGCTGCTTGACGCGCTTGATAGTCTCGCAAACGCGAATTTAACAGTTCATCTTGCAATTGGATACCAACGCTTTTAGTGGCTCCCGTGCGTTCAGCATCCAACCGTCGCAAGTCTTCTTGAATCAAGCTAGTAGATTTGGCGAGACGAGCAACATCGCTTTGTTGCAGGTTTGGATCGCGTTGAACCAAAACCTGATCTTTCGCAACGCGATCGCCTTCTTTGACATTTACTGCTACAATCGTCCCACCACCCAAAGATGTCACCGGTCGCACCTGCGTAGAAGCGATTAACTCTCCTGGTGCTGTTGCTACCTCATCAATTTGTGAAAAATTCGCCCAAGCGATCGCGCCAAATATTACAACACTAATGCTTCCCGCTAGCAATCTGGTGTATAGTGGCGGCAATTCTTGTACTGCTTTACCCAATTCATAAGAAAGTTGTTCTTCAGGTTTGGCGAATCGCTGTTTTGTCTGACGTGCTTGAGTAGCATTTGCAGCAATCGAATATCTCATAAAATTTTGGATTAGTTGGTAGTTGTTAGTTGGTAGTTGGTGAAGCGCGTACTGCGCTTTTGGTAACACTCCTAGTACTGGTTCTCCCGTTGGGTAGTTGGTGGTTCGGCGCTGTTGGTTCGGCGCTGTTGGTTGGTAGTTCGGCGCTGTTGGTTGTTGTTAGGAATTTGGAGTTTTGAGATAAAAATCCATAACTCTTATAACTCAAAACTCCTAACTGTTAATTCCTAACTCTTAATTCCTAACTCCTAACTCTTAATTCCTAAGTCTTTTAAACCGCAAGATAGCGACGTAAGAAGTTTTCTAATGTCTCCAATTTTAAGTGAAAAATTGCCTCCACTTTGGCAATTTCCTCTGTTTTACAAAAAAATTCGTTTGCTAGCAACGTGCGGAAGGTTCCTAAAGCTTTTTGTCCTTGGGGGTTAATCAATCCTAATGCACCTTGGAATCCATCAATGACAAACAGTGGCGAGTTAATCAATACTGGCTCTTTGTTGAAGATGCGACTAAAAATCCGAGGAATATCCTCTCGCAATAAAATATCCGGTCCTCCGACGTTTAAAATCTGGTTGCGAGCAGCTTCTACTGTCACAGAATCCACCACCATTCTTGCCAAATCATCCGTACTTACAATCGAGGTACGATTTTTCGGGTCGCCAACAAGCAGGTAAACCCCAGTTTCGCGAAATCGCTCTGCCAGTGGCAGCAAGTTTGATGCTAATCCAGCTGGTCGTAAAATAGTGTAATTCAAGCCACTATCTTCCAGGTATCGTTCTACAGCCCTTTTGGCTTTGAAAACGGGAGCATCTTCATATCCGCGATCGCTTCCCAGTACGGAAATGAAAACAAAGTGCTGGACTCCATTGGCTTTTGCTTGGTCAATCAATTCTATATTCGCGCGGTAGTCTAGGGAAAGGGCATCGCCATCGGAACCGTGGGTGCTGATAATATACCGCACTCCCTGACAAGCTTTCTGGATATCCTTTTCTCGCCGCAAATCACCAATAAAGATATTAGCTCCCCGGTGTTCTAAATCGCTGTAGCGCGAGGTAAGCCGGACAAACGCCCGCACTGACTTCTCTTGTTCGCGTAGAAGTCGCACGACTCTGCGACCAATTCCTCCTGAGGCTCCAGTTACCAGAAACTTGACATCTCCCCCGGTTGGAAACACGGGGGATTCTAAACGGATGTTGCTACGGCGGCTACAAGCCGCACTTCGCAACGTTTACGATATGATTTATTTAATCGCGTAAACAAATCAATTCGTTGTGGGACTGTCAATACCCCTCTACCCACCTCGGCTAAGTTTAATCCTAGCTGTGTGGCTACTTTTCTCATGATGTTGGCACTTCCATTACAGTCAGCGTTAATTAAGTGACCATCACGACTTTTGTACAATCCACGTTTTACCCGTTGTCCTGACGGTTTCCATCCGTTGGGTTTTTCACCATGTTTGTGGAGGCTGTCGCCATCTAGGTAAGACGCTTTTGATGTGTACGCTTCCTCAGTAATCGTTAACTGTATTCCGTATTCTGGGCAAAGTTGTTTCAAGCGTTCAATCAATCGCCCTGTGGGAATGACCACAAAGTTTTGATTGCCACGCTTGCCCATATTGGAGCCATTCTTTTGACCATCGTTCCATCCAATAATCAGATTACCAACTTTGTCATTAAGACATTGATTAATAATAAATCTTGCTGCTTTGTTAACAGCATCACGCATCTGATTGTTGCGTTTACGTTGTACTCGATCAAGGTTGGAATCCCAATAAAAGTCGGATTTGCCTTGTTTATATTTAGCAACCAGACGGCAGTAGCCTTGATTCATTGATTTTAGTTTCCTGCCATCAATAATCAGGCTTTTACCACGAGTTGAAACACCCGTTAGCCAATTAGTCCCACCGTGGTCAAAGCTCCAAGCCTGCGAGTAATCAAGGTTAGGATTAATATCAATTGGCTCTTTACCATCATCAATTACCCAATCTATCCACAATTCCCCCAAATAAGGTCTAACAGTAACTTCTTTAACCCAGTCTGAATCAATAAAATCAGGCAAGTGTAAAGTAATTTCAGTTAGTAACTGTGGTTTAGTTTCTTTGCTTATTGATGGGTAAAAACAACCGTTTTTGTAGGTTAAAGCTTGTCGTGGAAATGTGACAGCAGCAAGACCGCCACGTTTTCTATATCTTGGTAATGAAGGTCTATCAACATCACCTTGATAATATTTTTTAACCAATCCGTTGTAGCTGGTTATTGACTCTCCCACAGTCTTAAGTGTTTGTTGTGCTGATTGTGCAGCCATCGCTTTGTAATGTGGGTTATCTTTGAGAATTTTATCTAATTCTGGGTAGGTGGTTTTGCAATGATAACTTTTCCAACCATAGCGCAATTCATCACCACGCCAATAAGTAGTAAAAGCGTTTTCGGATTCTTGCTTCCTTGCATAATGAGCTTGCTTTGTCGCATATATAGCGCAATTAATCAAGCTATTAGCGTGTTCACATTGGTCAATCCAAAAAGCTTTCTCTTCATCAGTAAACTTGGCTTTTAGCGGTATTGTTCTGTACAACTTGTCATCACCTCCTGTATTTCATTATCATTGCTACTACACCGTTTAACAACAATATTCCGTAAAAAATATGGCTAAATTATCTAGTGAAGACCACGAGTACAGACGTACTGAAAATTCTGTATCTTCAATTAATTACCATTTTGTTTTTGTGCCAAAACGCAGAAAATCAGTATTGGTCAGCAACGTAGCCAAAAGGTTACAAGAGATTATTTTTGAGCTAGTGACAGAGCATGGATGGCGACTTATCGCGCTTGAAATTCAACCAGACCACGTTCATTTATTCATTAACGCACCAACACACGAAGCGCCAGCAGATATTGCTAGATGGGTTAAAGGCAGGGCATCCCACCATTTAAGAAAAGAATTTCCAGAATTAAAAAAACTACCCGCTTTATGGACACCAACCTACTTTGTAGCGTCAACTGGTCAAGTCAGCACTGAGGTAGTTAAAAGGTATATTGAAAATCAGCGCGGAAAATGAGGAAACGCGGGGATAAATCCCCTTGAGTCGCGTTTCATCCCCTCGCTAAAGCGTAGGGGTTCTCACGCTCCCACTATGTTTTGATAGAATTTTAGATTGGGATTAAAGTGTTGATTTTTGAGTTACAAGTTTCTTCTTAACTCATAACTCATAACTCATAACTCATAACTCTTAGACTTCCACAATAACTGGGGTGTGGTCGCTGGGTTGAGGCAATTTTCTCGGCTCTACGTCAATTGTGCAGCTTTTGGCACGTTCGTATAAAATGGGTGTCAAATAGTGATGGTCAATCCTCCAGCCTAAGTTACGGCGAAAGGCGGCGGTGCGATAGTCCCACCAACTGTAGTGTCCGCCTTCTGTAGTAAATTTGCGAAAGGCATCGCCAAATCCTAATGTCAAAATTTCTCGTAAGGCTTGGCGTTCTGGTTCGGATGCCATGATGTGATTTTCTTTACTTTCACCATTGTGGATATCTTTGGCTTCTAAGGCAATATTAAAGTCGCCACAAACACAAATGCTAGGGTTTGACAGCAATAATTTGCCTAAATATTCCCGTAGTATTTTCAACCACCCCAACTTATATTGGTATTTCTCGCTTCCTATAGATGAACCGTTGGGTACATAAAGATTGACGATACGAATGCCATCAATTACACCAGTAATCACCCGCTTTTGTTCGTCCCAATCTGGCTGTAAGTCTGGCAAAATCGCTTTAAAACCTATACTTACTTCTTCTAAGGGCTGGCGGCTCATCATCGCAACGCCGTTGTAAGCTTTTTGTCCCGAAAAATATAAGTGATAGCCCAATTGCTCAAAAGGCGATCGCGGAAAATCTGCATCTATAACTTTGGTTTCTTGCAAGCACAGAACATCAACCGGATTTTGACTCAACCAATTTACTACATGCTCTTGGCGAGTGCGAATCGAGTTGACGTTCCAAGTAACGATTTTCATTGTTTTTTGTCAGTAGTCTGTTTTTGATGAATTATGAATCATTAATTATGAAATGTTAATTTTTTTATGAATAATTATTTCGCATTCAGATTTTTTCTCCCAAAGCCCATTTATCATCAGGACTTACGCAAAACATAACTACTGTAGCGATAATTCATGAATTATCGCTAGTGAATTGAGGCAGTAGACAACAGTTGCGTAAGTCCTAATCATGTTGACTTGACATTTTCTTTTTTACTTCCTACCCCCTGATAATCTCAAAAATTGATCCCAAACAGGAATTTCGTATTGAAAGCTACAAAATATTTGAGCTATTATGATCCCCTAGATAGATGAAAAGATAATTCTTTGGACTGTATTGTAAAAAAGTAATTCATGTATAACTATTGCTAATAGTTTTGAATTGCTTAGTGGTGGTTTAAAAGTACGGTTAACCCCAATTGCGCTATTTGAGACTCAGTTCAATTAATTTAAATCTGAAGAGGAGTTAGTATAAATGCTCTACTCTGATAAGATGTGAGTCCTAAAACTCTAAGGACTGTTTCACCTAGAGCAACCAAAACCACCTATGAAAATCGCTCAAATAGCTTGATGAAGTGGTTCATAACAAAATAATTCAAGACCGTATCAATTTCAATGGACATTTTCATGCCTCAAAAATCCGCTTTGAAGTAAAATTTTTTCTGATTTATTAATCAACAATTTTTTTAGGAGGACATTAATATGAGTATGAGATCCAACAGTTGTCCCTGTTGTGGTGGTTCCCTCCTGCGTCATATTCGTCAAGGCGAACTTTACTGGTTCTGTAAAACCTGCTGGCAAGAAGTTCCTGTGTTAACTATTAGCCGCAGCATGTCTGGTGTGGAAAGCAGAAATTCGGGAGTGCTTACGCCTCCAACTGTCAATTCCTAGTGCAATTCGTCAGAAGGAAGAAAGCAGATAGCATCTCTGATGGAATGCTTAAAAATCAATCTTTGTGTCTACTTTTGACTGGCGAGTTATTCTGCCATACTGCATTAGAACTCAACCAAATTATTTCTGATGGGTTGGTTGAGGTCAGAATCCCGGTTTCGTAAAAGTTACCGGGATTCTTTAAACTGCTCAAAATTAATTTGGTGGAGCATTAGGTTTTAAAAGTGAAACACTGAATTAGATTTTCAAAGGTTACGTAGTTTTTTTAAACCCAAGACAAATTTCAACTCGAATAAATTGCTAGCTTTACCTGATAAAATCGGGTGGATTTTTAGTTTACTAAATAGGTTACTAATTTTGCTAGCAGCGTTACTTTACGGTCAAGAAGATTTACGCCTAGAAGAAGTTGCTGACCCTTCTCCTAAAGCTAGTGAAGTGGTAATTGCAGTAGAGACGGCAACAACTTGTGGCACGGATTTAAAAGTGTGGGTCGCGGCGGTCATGCCAAAATGTTGCGACCTCCTACTGTTTTTGGTCATGAGGCTGCTGGACGAATTGTGGCGTTGGGTGAAGGTGTCACCGATTGGCAAATAGGCGATCGCATAGTAGCTAATAATTCCGCTCCATGCATGAAATGCTTTTTTTGTCAACGTCAAGAATATTCCTTATGTCCGAACCTAACCTGGAATAACGGCACTTTTGCAGAGTACTTAAAAATTCCCGCGTTGATTGTGCAGTATAATTTATTGCCAATTCCTGATGGATTGCCTTATGAGTTGGCGGCGATGACCGAACCATTGGCTTGCGTGCTGCATGGAGTAGCCCGTTCCAACGTGAAAGCTGGAGACACAGTTGTGCTGTTAGGTGATGGGGCGATCGGGTTAATGTTTGTGGCAAAGTTGGCTTATGACTGCGGTGCAGAAGTGTTGCTGTTTGGGGGAAATGACCAACGGCTGGAAATTGGTAAAAAATTGGGTGCAGCGAAGACATTCAATTACCGTGAAATTACAGATATACCCAGCCTAGTGAAAGAGCTTACTTTATGTTGGGGTGCAGATGTAGTGATAGAAGCAACAGGTGTGCCCAGCGTGTGGGAAAACGCGATCGCTTGTGCGCGTCCCGGTGCGACTGTGAATTTATTCGGCGGTTGTCCGCGAGATACGACAATTACAGTCAATACAGAACAGTTACACTACAGCGAACTTACCATAAAAGGCGTATTTCATAATACACCGGAGTTTGTGAGAAAAGCGATCGCACTCATCGCCAGTCGTAAAATTCCCTTTGAATTATTGATAAGCGAACATCGTCCGTTAAAAGATTTAGAGCAAGTCTTTGCCGATATGAAAGCGCGGAAAGTGATTAAAGTGGCGATAACTCCATAAGAGTGCGCTCGTTATGAGTTATGAGTTATGAGTTATGAATTATGAGTTATGAGTTATGAGTTATGAGTTATGAGTTGTAGAGACGCGACGCTCCTCGCCTACTGTGCTACGGGCGCTGGCTCAAATTTCGCGCGAAGCTCGAAAGAGTGAAGCTTCCCCCGACAGATAGTGCATTCCGGTCAGCATAGCCACTCATGGGGGTGGGGTTTTCGGGGTTGCGTGACTAAATAAACAGATATAAATCCTCATTTGTGGCGTGAATTTTTAAGAAAAAGGGAAAACTAAGTTTACCCCTCTCTAGTTACCAATTATTGAAGCTAGGCTGTTTCAGCCAACAATGAAGCGGGAGAAACAACCCTAAACGATAGAGGGGGGAAACGCCATATAAATCCAGCAAAAGCAAATGCTAAAAAAACCTCTACTAAACTTTTTGATTTCGTCTATTTCCTTAGTTTCCTGGGTTTGCCTAGGAATACTATTTAATTCCCAAGCCAATGCTTTACCAGGTCAAAGTACAGAAGAAGTAGGCACTTGGATTAAAGCACATCCGACACTTCGCCCAAACCGGGGTGAAAAATTTTTGATTCAAAAAACCGATACAGCAGCTCAACGGTTCAGCTTTCAAGCTTCCGTTTTACCTCCCGGTAAAGTCGGATTTACTAAAGACCGCAGCAAAATCCGCAACGAACGAATTGCCATGTATGATGCAATTAATGGCATGACATTAGAACGCCTGCAAGAATCATTGCGAATCATTTATGGGTTAGATATCTATCAAGATTTCGATCGCGCTCAAGTGATTTATGAGTATCCCAACCAGAGTGCGATTAACTCGGCTCGTTTTGCCAAAACTCCAATTAGAGAAGCTTTGCGGGGAGAGTTGCGTGTAGGTTCGCGCTATGCTTACTGGGTAGAAATTGCCCAACCGAGGAATGGCAAAGCTTTTACCGGACAAATGACAGTTTTGTTGAAAACTGACTTAGACAAGTTAGAAGCAGAATTGAGAAATCGTTAATTTTTATTTGTTGGTTGTTGGTTGGTGGGTGTTGGGGCGCTTGCGTCTGCAGTCGGGAAGATTCCCCCCGGTGAGCTTCGCGCCCAAAGGTAGGGGAGCCACTGCGGTCTTGGGGTCTCCCCAAGGGTCGCAGTGGCGTTTTCCCGAAGATTAGCGACTGGTGAAGCGCGAAGGGTGGTTGGTGAAGGGGCGCCCTTGGTAGGGTTTCCCGAAGATTGGCGACTGGTGAAGCGCGATCGCGTTGTTGGTTGAAGGTTAACAGTCAACAGTTATCCACTACCCACTAACCACTATCCAGCATCCACTAACCACTAACCCATTAGTGTAAATTGTGCCATTCACCGGAAAAGATACTTTCTGCAGCGATCGCTATTCGTAATAAATCTTCTCTTAGCAGCGGGGGCCAATCAACCCCTATTTTCCGCCCAGATGCAAATAACTGTTGCGTCTTAATCACTAACTGATACAACGCGTAAGTCAACTCTCGGTCTAAAGTGGATGCACCTTCAAGGGCTGCAAACACCACTTTCAACGCCAATAAAATCGAGGTTATCTGACCGGGTACGGGTGGCTTTCCATGTTGCATACGCATAACTAGGGCATCCGGGTTGTCCTCAGTTGTTATTGTTTGGTCGATAAGGAATTTACGAGCAGTTTCATAATTCATCTATCTAGGTTAGCTCAAATTATGCTTCAGTAGGAAGTCTTTAGGTAATTTAACTATTGGGAGTTTTTTGATAATTGATTATTGTTCATCGTTAATAGTCAATAATTTCCTCACTATTAGCCCTTAACAATTATTATTACTAAACTTCAATCAATGATAGACATTATAATTGATTTTCATTTTTAATTTTTTCCACCTTTCTATATATCCCAACTACTCATTCTTAACTGAAAATTCAAAATTCAAAACTCCGCGCCTGGGCGGCTGGGCGCCTCCTAAAACTTTCTCTTCTTGGTTGTAGACTGATTAGCTCTTGACTCCAAAGTAAACTCCGGAATTTCTTGGAGTTCAACTTCACCCAAACTATACTGTTCGCAAACCAAACTTAAGCGATTCCCTGGGGTTTTCACAGCATTAACAGAATGTGTTAAATCACCCTGAAAGTAAAGTAAAGTATTCATTTGCGGCTTGATTTGCCCAACTTGACGTTTGTGAGAGCGCAGCACCAGTTCTCCCCCTTCCATATCCGACGGTACGCGGACATAAAGGACGCTGACGAGTGCAGGCGGCTCAATGGTTTTGCAATAAGAACGCAGAGAGCGATCAATGTGCGGATCGACACGAGAACCTTCCTTCAGCAGTAAAGGATTGAGGTAAAAAGCATTACAATTCGGCTGGAGAGCCAAATCCAGATAAGGTTTAAAAAAGGGAAATTGCTGTTCTACTTTTGTTAATCCGGAACGTTGAAATACTACGGAAAATCCCTTAGTACCTACAAAATCTCGGTTGAGGTTGTTGATAGCAAAGTAAGGACAAGCGTGGATTTCTCCCCACAAATCGTTTAGATAATTGTTGGGAAAGGCATTTGGTTGTAGATGATAGTATTTCAAAGTTCAAGAGATTGATATCAAGGATTTTATGTACAGAAATAACTAGAGTATAAATAAAATATATGCACAAATATTGCGAATATAGTTCATGTAAACGAGTGCGATCGCTTCAAACAAAACTCCGTACCCTCTGCAATTTATACAACATCCAAACTAATAGCTAATATCTAGCCCCCTTTACGAAGAGCGGGGAGGGGGTTGGAAGTGGGGTTCACCGCAAAATCCTGGCAATCATGCTATTCGCCTGCGACTCATACCCCCCACCAAATAAATTGAAATGATTCACAATGTGATACAAGTTATACAAAGTCTTCCGCCGCTCATATCCTTCATCCAACGGAAACACTTCGTTATAACCCTTATAAAACGCCGCCGGAAACCCTCCAAAAAGTTCCGTCATGGCGATATCAACCTCCCTATCCCCAAAATAAGTTGCAGGGTCAAAAATCACCGGTTCACCCTCCACCGTACACCCAGCATTACCTCCCCACAAATCGCCGTGTACCAAAGAAGGTTGCGGATGGTGTGCTAACAATTCGCCAACAGCTTTTAGTAACTCCTCTGCTTGCGGAAAACGACCACCCCGCCGCCTTCCCAACTGAAATTGATACCCCAAGCGATGTTTTGTATAAAATTCTGCCCAGTCTGCTGTCCAAGTATTGATTTGGGGAGTCGAACCAATGGTATTGTTAATTTTCCAACCAAACCTCCCCTTGTCTCCTTGTCTCCTTGTCTCCCCATCTTCCTGAAGGGGCTTCCATTTATGCATCGCCGCTAACTTGCGCCCCATCTCCTCCCAAGATTTGCTATTCCCGCTACCCATTTCCAGCCACTCCAACACTATGTAGCAAGAGTTATCAGCCGTACCCCAGCAAATTGGTTTGGGAACGCGGATGGTAGCTGTTTCGTACATTTGCTGTAAACCTAGCGCCTCAGCCTCAAACATTGTAATTTGTGATGCTTGGTTAAGCTTAACGAAATATGGTAGAGCTTCTGCATTAGAGACAGCGTAACCTTGGTTAATGCACCCGCCACCAACCGATCGCCGTTGTGACGAGTGAAATTTTTTACCAGTAACCAGGCTAATATGAGCGTCAATTTCAGTCCACATCATGCAATTAAAGTTAGGAGTGAGAAGGCGTCCAGTGAGGAGTTTTAAGTTTTGAGTTATTAGCTTCGTTAAAAATCTTCTTTAACTCATAACTCATAACTCATAACTCATAACTCATAACTCATAACTCATAACTCATAACTCATAACTCATTATCTCCCGGCTTGATCGCAACCACACCATAAGCATCTGGTGAAAGATACTGTTTTGCAGCTTGCATCAAATCAGTCGCATCCTGAGATTGAATACTAGCTGGGTAGTTAAACGCTGGTTCCAAGTCTCCTAGCATTGACTGATAGTAGCCGTATAAACCAGCGCGATCGCTTGGTGTTTCATTAGCAAAAATAAACCTGTTTGCCACGCGTTTCCGCACTCGGTCAATTTCCGATTCTGTCACCATTTCAGTATGCAGCCTGCGAATGTGTTGAGCGATCGCTTCTTCCACCGCTTGTAAATTCTCAACAGCACACTTAGCCTGAATATAAAATAAACCCTGTAGCTGTTGAGTCATATTACTTACAGAAATCGAAGTAACGAGTCTCCGTTCTTCCCGCAAATCTCGCACCATTCTTGATGTCCGTCCGTGTCCCAAAATTCCTGCTAAAACATCCAGCGCATAAGTTTGATTTAATTGCGTCAAACCAGGAACCCGCCAAACCATCACTAGTCTTGCTTGCTGCAAACTCTCATCAACAAATTCCTGACGAACTATTTCTGTAAATGGTGCTTCGGGATTAATATTTGACTGTTGACTGTTAACTGTTAACTGTTGACTGTTATCGACTTGTGTAAATCCCTCGGTAACAATTTCAATTAATTCTTCTACCGGCAAATTACCCACAGCCACTGCAGTAATTGACTGCGGTTGATACCAACTAGCGTGGAAATCCCGCATTTGGTGGGGCTGAAGTTGGGAAATCACCGTTTCTGGTCCCAATACCGGACGCCGATAAGGTAACTCATCAAACGCTGTCTCCATTGCTCGTCGAAAAGTGCGGCGGCGAGGATTATCTTCTGAACGTCTAATTTCTTCCAGAACTACAAATCGTTCTCTTTCAAAAGCATCATCAGGAATACTAGCGTTACATACCACTTCAATTTGCAATGGTGCCAGTTCCGCAAAATCTTTAGGAGCGGTAGTTATATAGTAATGAGTGTAATCTTGGCTGGTGGCGGCATTGGTAACAGCACCCCGCTCTTCAATACGACGTTCAAACTCACCGCTTGCCAATCGCTCAGTTCCCTTAAAAATCATATGCTCTAAAAAGTGAGCCATGCCGTTAATCCCATCTGGTTCAATAGCGGAACCGACGTTAACCCACAAACTGAGGTTAACAGCTTCAACAGGTAACTGCTCGGCTATGATTGTTAACCCATTGGGCAACTTGTGCAATTTTGGGGCGTTAAGGCGAGGAAATTTTAGCAGGGTTGAAGACATTGGAATTTGTGAGTAAGCGTATACTCTTATCTTACATAGCACTCAAGTTGCGGCTCTAGCTTGAAAATAGGGGAAAGGGAAAGGGGGAAGGGGGAAGGGGAAAGGGGAAAGGGAAAGAGGCTATTTTCGTGCTTGGTGCTGAATTTGATTGATCGCGACTGCGTTGCAATCAGGGCTTGAGCCTTTTTTTTAGAATCCGTAACCAGCGATCCAGTTGTAAAATAATTAGTATAAATATTAAGAAATATAAACTAAACATCAATGTCCAGTATTTCTATTGGCGAAAATAAATCCCGCGTCATCGTCATTGGTGCGGGAATAGGTGGACTGACTGCGGGAGCATTATTAGCCCGTAGAGGTTACAGTGTCTTAATGCTGGATCAAGCTTTAGTGCCTGGGGGGTGTGCTTCTACTTTTAAACGTAAAGGATTTACTTTTGATGTGGGGGCGACTCAAGTTGCGGGTTTGGAACCAGGGGGAATTCACCACCGGATTTTTTCGGAATTAGAAATCGACCTACCAGAAGCAACGCCTTGTGACCCTGCGTGTGCGGTATATTTGCCTGGTGAAGATACTCCTATAAACGTTTGGCGCGACCCTGAAAAATGGCAAGAAGAACGCCAAAGACAGTTTCCTGGTAGCGAAGGGTTTTGGCAGTTATTGGCAGCTTTGTTTAAAGCAAGTTGGGAATTTCAAGGACGCGATCCGGTTTTGCCACCACGTAATATTTGGGACATATGGCAGTTAAGCAAGGCAGTGCGTCCCAATACATTAATTACCGTACCTTATACCTTGTTTACCGTAGGTGATGCTTTACGAGCATATAAACTGGGAGATGACCGCCGACTGAGGACATTTTTAGATTTACAACTAAAGCTGTATTCCCAAGTTGATGCG
The DNA here is from genome assembly GCA_044006015.1 of Heteroscytonema crispum UTEX LB 1556. Lineage (GTDB taxonomy): Bacteria > Cyanobacteriota > Cyanobacteriia > Cyanobacteriales > Nostocaceae > Heteroscytonema > Heteroscytonema crispum. The sequence continues at coordinate 75,761 of JBIPDF010000008.1, read as the reverse complement.
GAGGAGACAGCGTTACTTTATGCCGCAACAGCGTTGAGTGTATCGCAACAACCCCAAGGATTATTCCATCTTCAGGGTAGCATGCAAGTGTTAAGTGATCGCCTAGTTTCTGCTTTAGAAAGAGACGGTGGTAAGTTGTTGATGCGCCACACCGTCGAACATATCGAAGTTAAGCATGGCTTTGCCACCGCTGTAGTTATTAGAAATCAGCAAACCGGCGAAGTCTGGACAGAACCAGCCAACCACGTAGTCGCTAATGTAACCGTGCAAAACTTAGTGAAACTATTGGGCGAAAAAGCTCCAGGTGGGTATAAAAAGCGAGTTAAAACACTTCCGCAAGCATCCGGCGCGTTTGTAGTGTATTTGGGTGTAGATGAAAGCGCTATTCCGATTGGGTGTCCGCCGCACCTACAATTTATGTATGATGCCAATGGTCCGATTGGCGAAAATAATTCCCTGTTTGTTTCCGTCAGCCATCCTGGAGACGGTCGCGCACCAGCGGGGAAAGCAACAATTATTGCTTCTTCCTTTGTAGATCCAAAGCGGTGGTGGCGTACCGAGGATTATGAAGAACTAAAACAAAAGTTTACAGAAGAAGCCATATCACGTCTTTCTCAATACTTCTACCTCAAACCAGAAACCATTATCCATGTAGAAGCAGCTACACCCCGCACCTTTGCCCGATATACAGCACGGCATAAAGGCATTGTCGGCGGTATTGGTCAAAGAATACCAACTTTTGGTCCCTTTGGTTTTGCCAATCGTACACCTATTAACCATTTGTGGTTAGTTGGTGACTCTACCCATCCAGGGGAAGGTACTGCGGGCGTCAGTTATTCAGCGCTGACGGTAGTTAGGCAAATTGAGGTTTGTAAATAACCTCAAGTGTTAACTAATACAAATAATGCTAAACATTAAAGCCCAAATGTGTGTACAAGTGCAGCATCTACAGATGACATATCTGACCAAACACCAATAGCGCGATCAATTTCTCTATCAAGGACAGTAACAAGATTGTCGGTCATAATTACCGAATCGGTAAGTAGTCCCGTTTGTTAACCTTCTATTGTTGTTAGCTGCACTAAAACTCGACTAGGGTGTCCTGGACGAGCCAAGTTACTGGCAATCATAGCCACAATAGTCTGCAATAAACCTGTGGCTAAATTATCTGCTTGAATAACCAGTGCAGGGCGACGTTTAGCAGTACGGAGATTGGAATCTGGAAACAGAAGCAGCACCACTTCTCCACGTTTATAAGGCATCGTAAGCATCCATCTGCGATCGCTCCCAATCTTCCGCAAAACTGCGTAACCGATAACGTAGGTCTGCGGCTTGTTCTTGATTTATACCACGATATGGCAAATCTACAGAACTAGGAGTAGATAGGAAAGTAACAATGACTCGTGCCCCATCCATACCTTCGGGCGTTTGGAGCAACTCAACTTTGCCGTTCCGATAAATCCCTTCTACTGACTGCAACATTGCTTTTATGGTCTGGGGTATGTTCTGTCTTGCTTCACTGCGAGTGATACATCCGAGAGACTCTGCCAAAACTTGAAGCTGTTATCAGGCAATAAGTCGATAAGCAGATAGGCAAGTTACCCTACTAAACTTTATGAAATAGCGGCGCTACTTCTAATTATCAAGTGATAAAAGATTTGACAAATGAAAAGTAATATTAACATGGAGAAAGAAGTTAGGAATTAGGAGATTTGTACAGACGCAATTTATCGTTTTTTGAGTTATGAATGAAAAACTATCGTAAGGATTCAGGTCAAGAGGTATTGACAAATGTGACATCTGAGGCGGAATATCACAATTATGGGAAAAGACCTGCTTCGGAAATTAGAGCGTGAAACCCTTCTCCAGTTAGCTCCGGAACAACTGGTGGACATAATTGTTGAGCAGGCGATCGCGATAGAGACGCTAAACAAGAGAATTTTAGAACTAGAGCAATTCGTAGAAAAACTCAAGGTGAGTCGAGATTTAGATAGTTCTACATCATCAAAGCCCCCATCTGGAGATCTCCTAAAAAAATCAGAAAACAAACAACACCAGAGTGATGGGGACGGCCAAGCTCCAAAACGGAAACCAGGAGGGCAACCAGGCCATCCGGGAAAAACGCGTAAGGGGTTTGGTCGAGTAGATCGCCTTGAGATTTTACGCCCCGAATTTTGTCATTGCTGTGGTCAGACGGACTTCGTTGGGGAGCCGATAAAAATCGAAACACAGCAAGTAGCGCAATTGGTTGAGTGCCCAATTGAAATAGTTGAGTATCATCGCCATACTTGTGTATGCGGTGAATGTGGAAATTTGCAAGCCGCAGATTGGTCTGGGGATATAGTTCCCGGACAAGACATGGGGATAAAACTACAAGCTTTTTTGGGATGGGTAAATAATTATGGGCATTTACCCTATGAAAAACAACAAGAACTATTGTGGGAACTGGCAAAGATAGAAATCGGGGTGGGAACCTTAGTAACTACGAATGAAAGAATAGATGATGCAGTTGCTAAGAGCGTTAATGAACTCAAAGATTGGATACAACAAACGCAGCCAGATATCCACTCGGATGAAACACCTTGGGTGATCAAAGGTGTAAAAGAATGGTTGTGGATTTTTGCTTCGACCGACTTTGCTTTGTTTCATGCTGCCGACACCCGTTCCCGTGCAGAATTAGAAATCATCCTTGGCATGAGCTATGATGGTGTACTCAGTTCCGATGATTATTGCGTTTATAACGGTTACGACGTAAAAGCCCAACAGAAATGTTTAGCACATTTACGCCGCCATTTTAAGAAGCTGATCAAGCTTCCAGGCTTAAACAACCTTGAAATTGCGAATAAATTCGTCAATCTGATTGATCAAGCATTTAAAAACTACAGTTTATTCCAGAAAAATCAAAATATCCTAGAGTTCTTGAGTTGGGGTTCTCAGTTCAAAGCACTAGTTGAGTCATCCATAAATCAGTGGATTGGGAAAGCAGGGGGGGACGCTGGTAAGCTTTTACGATCGCTACAAGATAAAGCACATCAATGGTGGTATTTTATAGACCATCCAGAGATCCCTCCGGATAATAACCTCGCTGAACGATCGCTCCGTTTGGCTGTAACGAAACGTAAAGTCAGTGGTGGCTCTCGCTCGATGGAGAGATTTAAACATACTGCCAATTTCTTGACGGTCGTACAAACTTGTCGTCGTCAAGGGCGTTCTGTTATTGAATTTTTTGAGCAAGCTATAAAAGCGATGGTTCACTCTGGTGTACAAGCACCATCTTTAATTTCTTAAATTTAGACCTGAATCCTTACGGTTTTCTATTTGGGGTTGAGAAAAACAGAACTGTCTCGAATACACCAGGAAAGTACTGTCAGGTCAGCACTTTAGAGATTCCCGATCCAGGATTGATAACTCATCTCAGAGAATTTGGATTTGTAAAGTTGTTTAGGAAAGACTTTAAAAAAGAAGACTCTAGACACTATATTTTATATCTACCTTCGGAGTCGATGCTCAAGCAAATAACAAGAAGTGAATTTCTCACAATTCATGATACTCATTGGAAAATTGAAAATTTTCACAGAGCCATTAAACAGGTATGTGGTATTTGTCGATTCATGGTGAGAGATAGCCATGGGATTAAAACACATATATTTTGTTCACTTCAAGCATTTGTTCGTTTAGAGTTAATGCGTGAAAAAATAATTTCTAATTGGTATGAATTGCAAAGGAACCTATTCACTTTAGTTGTGCGTGAGTACATTGTGGACAATCTCACCAGTACTTGTGCTGCCTAGTACACATGGATAAGATTTTTTGTCAATGCGTAAGTCCTATTATTAATAAAAAACTATCTTCAATTCATAACTCATAACTCCTAACTCCTAACTGTTCATTGCCCTTCGATTGTTGTCGTTGTTGTAGATTCCTGAGTTGGCTCGGGTTCTGGCGGATTGAGAAACTCCCGCCAAGCCCGAATTTGCTCTCGCGCAGCTTCATAAGCAGAACTACTACGTGGAATCAATTTCGCCGTTTCAATACCTTGGCTAATATCAGACTCACTCTGAGAACGTGCTATATCCAACAATTGCTGACCCCATTGGTCGATCGCTGGATTCACATCATTGCGTAAGAGGCTGCTATCTGGCACCCGATTCGCCAGTCGAATTGCTTCAGCTAAGGCATCAGGTGTACCCGCAAGTGCCACTTCCCGCGCTTTGTTCCAATTTTCTCTAGCCCGGATTTGCCCTTGCCAATCATCTATAGAGGCTTGTGCTTGACCACTAAGCGCCCTTCCCGATGATGCAATTTGTTGAGCAGTACTAATCGCTGCCGATAGATTCCCACTGCGAGCCAAATCGCGTGCTTGATCCAAATAAGGCTGGTCTTGAATTCGCTCAATCTTCCCAGCCCAAGACCGAATTTTTTTCCGAGCTTCTGGGTATAATGCACGACCATTACGGATTTGACTTGCTTCAGCGATCGCTGCTTGCAAGGAACTAACATCCTCTAGCATTGCAATCTGTTCGGCGCGATCCAAATAAGGTCTGTCTTCAATCGTTTCGATTTGGACACGCCAGCGACTTATTTCTCGCCTAGCTTCTTTAGCGCGGGGGTTGCTAACGGGAACGAGTTGTGCTTCTGCGATCGCTGCTGACAAGTCACTAACTGTTCCTTGGCTAGCCAAGGTTCGCGCTTTTTCTAAGCGGGAAACATCTTCTATTTCCAACTGCCAGCGAGCAATAAGTTTTTGTGCAGTATCGTGTACAGGTCTTGAAGCATCAATTTGTTGTGCAGTAGCGATCGCTGCTTCTAAACCAGAAACAGTACCGATCCAGGCACTTCTTTGCGCCTCAGCTATAGCGATAAAGTCGTTAGCTTCCAACTGTAACCCAGTATTTGCCGGAATTTGTTGGGCAATAGAAATAGCTTCATCTGCATCTTGTCTATCCAGCTTTTTCTGTGCCAATTCCAGCATCTGGCGTCCAAATTTGGGAATTGCTTCTTGAGCCTTTTGATAAATGTAACTATTCTGCCCAATAGAAGACGCTAGCTTGATTGCTGTTAATAAATTATTTACTACCCTGTTTTCTGCTAAACCTTGAGCTTTTGCTAACTTCTCGCCATCTTCTCGCGCCCCGGTAATTACGCGATTTAATTGATCGTACTGAGTCGTCGCCCAATATTTATTATCTACGCGCAGCAATTTAGAAGCCGTCATAAACGCTGATTGCCAGCGTTCTTGGCGCAGTTCACCTTCGGCATTTTTGTAAATCCCATCAGCCTTCGACCAAATTGCCTGCCATTTAGAAATTTGCTCGTCTACTAATTTAGAACTGGAGAGTTCTTTCGGAATCTGACGGGCTGTCGCGATCGCTTCATCTATCTTGCCAGTCTGGAAGCTCTGATCGGCTAACTGTAAAATATCCTTTGACCATTCTTCTAACAAACGGTCGATTTGTCCCCGCAACGGATGACTTTCTGGCAGCTGCTTTACTAAAGAAATCGCCTGCAACAGGTCATTTACCGTTTGCTTAGAAGCCGCCAACTGAGCGCAGTGCAGCCGCACCGACGCACTCGCCAAAGGCCAAAAAATTGATGGACAGTTAGGCGCAGATGGCAACTTGAGCAGCATTGCCATTGACAGAAATGCGATACTGCCTGGAACCAAAGCTAGCAATACAGTCCAAAGCACCCAGCTTTTAGTCCACCGGGGCAAATTTCCGGAATTCCTGCTGGGTGCAATAGTTTCTTTCAATTGGCTATCTAAAGGAAATTCTTCAGAATTACTTTTTTTTTGCCGCTTCACTGACTTTGAGGTAGAACCAGTAGCTGGTACACCAGATGCATGAGTTTCTCCAAATTGTTCGGGTTGGGATAATCGAGTCATTTTATCTGGCTCTCTTGCTCTAGCTGGCGACCAACTTTCTGGAATATCCCGCTCTGTCATTTCTCACACCAAAATAGTTTTAAAAGCGATCTGTTTGAGATCGATAATTTTCATTGTTGTCATAGTAACTTTCCCTGTATCAAAAAGCTACTTTTTACATGATCTATCTCCACAGATACCATTACGCTTACAAATCAAAAAGTCTTCTTTTATACCTTTAACCCGAAGCTGAAGATTCTGTTTGTAAATCGACAATTAGCCGAGCTAAATGGTCGCTGCTTGCGTGGTAAACTGTGCCACAAAAGTCACAAGTCGCCTCCGCACCATCATCTTTGGCAATCATATCTTGCAGTTCATCTTCTCCTAATATTTTCAATGCTCCTAACACGCGATCGAACGAACAACCACAGTGGAAGCGCAGTATTTGGGTTTCGCCAAAGATTACAAGTCCCATATCTCCCAGCAAGTCTTGAAAGATTTCTGCTAAAGACTTTCCAGCTTGCAGCAATGGCGTAAATCCTGATAGTGCAGCTACCCTTGATTCCAACTTTGCAACAAGGGCTTCGTCTCTCGCAGCTTTGGGTAAGACTTGCAACAACAACCCCCCAGCTGCCGTAACTCCACCTGCTCCTACGAACACGCCTAAAACTACAGCTGAAGGTGTTTGTTCCGAATTTAAGAGGTAATGAGCCACATCGTCCCCAATTTCACCGGAAACTAATTCCACCGTACTAGAGTAAGGGTAGCCATAACCAACATCCCGTACGACGTAGAGGTAACCGCTACCCACTGCACCACCAACGTCTAATTTAGCTTTGGCATTGGGAGGCAATTCCACAGCTGGGTTTCCTACATATCCGCGTACCGTTCCATCTAACCCTGCATCTACCAATATACCACCCAAAGGTCCATCGCCTTTCACTCGGACGTTGACCCTAGAGCCAGTTCGCTTCATGCTAGAAGCCATCAACAAGCCTGCTGCCATAGTCCGTCCCAAGGCTGCTGTCGCCACATAAGAAAGCTGATGGCGCTGCCGTGCTTCTTCTGTTAAACGTGTGGTGATTACACCTACAGCACGAATCCCACCATCGGCTGCTGTAGCGCGAATTAACTGATCCGCCATGAAAAAACCTTACATTTCTTAACACACTTTATCTATTGTAAGGTTTTTGTCTTTAGATAATTGGGCATGGGGCATTAGGCATTGGGCATTAGGCATTTCCCTTTCCCCTTTCCCCTTTTCCCCTTGCCCCTTATCCCCACAAGTAAGGGGGCCCCCCTTTCCCTTTTCCTTTTCCCCATTTATATATTTGCCATACTGAAAGAAAACACGATCGCTTTTAAAATGCTCGGTACTTTTCAACAAAGCCAACTGCGAATAGAAGTCGAAGCATCAGCAGATGCAATCAAGGAAAGTCTGCTGCGTCCCGAAGAACTAAGAAAATGGCTTTTGGGGCAACGTTTTTCCCCCGGAATGCCCGAACAATTGCATTCGGGATTTCAGTTTACTAGTTGGACTGGACCTGTTGCGATTTATCATCAAGTAGATGTAGTCGATTCCAACTGCCTGCGCTTCCTACTAAGTCAAGGAATTGATGGGTTCCACGAATGGTATTGGGGAGACGGTTGGGTACAGTCTCGCCTTGAAGGTGTGTCAATGCTGCCTTTAAATTTGGGGCAAACCCTAAGTTTGTTAAGCTTGCGTCAGTTTTTGGCAACAAAAGCACGTTGAATTAACTGCACAAAAAGACAAGGACGACGGGCGTGGACGACGGGCGTGGACGACGGGTGTGGGAGACAAGGAAGATTTTCTCCCTATCTCCCCATTTCCCCCCAACCCCAACGCCAGTCCGCCCAAGTCGGAAAACCCGCCCAAGCGGCTGGGTAGTGAGTGGGGACCGGTAGCCCCCCATCTCCCCATCTCCCCATCCCCCCATCTTCTTTTCTGTCAGCCTATAAATCTGTAAGCAGTCTTGCTTTTCTTAAAATAAATGTCAAAACCGTTTCTTCTTTAGAAATAATGTCGGCTGTAATTTACATCCCTGGTTGGATGGCATAGGATTTATCGCCTTTTTGTAAATCAAGGTTTTCAGGCTCGATAGTCAGCTCATAGTAGGGCGTAGCTGGGGCATTGCCATTATTTTGTGGCGTAATGGCATCAGCAGTTATTGCTCTGACTGCGCCCTTAAGCGTGCCATAATCCGGGTATGGATAGGCAGAAACCCGCATTTGTACTTTGCCCTTTGTACATTCTGTTACTTGTGTGGCTTGACAAACTTGCACTTTGCCCACATCTTCAGCACTAACACGGGCTTTGATTACCAGAGGGGCGTTACTGGGGGAAATTTGGGCTATGGGTTCTCCAGGACGAAGTACTTGTCCAGAATTTCTTAATTCTAGTTTTAAAATAGTGCCTGACTCTGGGCTAGTAATAACAGTTTTTTGCTGTTCCGTCTCGACTTGTTTAAATTCTTTTTGGGCGTTGCTGATTGATGAGCGAATTTCAATTTGACGCTGCTGCAGGCTGTTTCGTTCTTGATTTAATCTGGCTAAACTAACTTCACCTGTGGCACGTTCTTGGGCTATTTTTTGCCTTGCCATTGATATGATAGCTTGACTTGGATTAAGACCAGCTAATGCTCTTTGCTGTCTGGCTTGGGCAACTTAAACGCCTCTTTGTTGCCTTTCAATAGTTTGTTTTTGCCCTTCAACAACTGCTTTTTGTTGCTCAACTGCTTGCTGTTGTTGCTGCACTGCTAATTGTGCTTCTTCAAATTGATTTTTAGATAGAGCTTCTGATACAGATTTATATCTATCTCGCCTAATTCTTGCTGCTGTTAAAGCTGCTTGGGTTGACTTTAGTACAATTCAAATTGGTATTATCACTAGTACCTTATCTGGCTTTATTTCCAATATCGGTGGAGTTGCTTTACTGTGGTTTGGTAGTAGTTTAGTAATTGGCAAAGAATTAAGCATTGGGCAATTGCTAGCATTTAACAGTATGAGCGGCAATTTTACAGCCTTTATTGGTACAATTATCGGATTCGTAGATGAATTAATCCGAGTCAAAACCGCTACCCAACGCCTAACAGAAGTTATCGACGCCACACCCGAAAATCAAGACGATACCAAAATGCCAAATTTCCGGGGCTGATGATTTTATTAGCAGATTACCAGACAAATATCAAACTGTTTTAGGTGAATTTGGCGCTAATATTTCTGGTGGACAACGGCAAAGATTAGCGATCGCACGTGCTATAGTCAACGATCCACCCGTCCTGATTTTAGATGAATCAACCGCCGGACTCGACCCTCTGAGTGAAGCGCAGGTGTTGAATGAACTGTTATTTCATTGTCAAGGTAAAACCACAATTATAATTAGTCACCGTCCTAGGGCGTGTCATCAATTGAGCCAAATGACAGAAGCAGCCAGATAAATTGCACCTAGAAAGTTTGTAGCACGTTTGTCGTAGCGTGTTGCGATCGCTCGGTACTGCTTGAGTTTGGCAAAAAAGTTTTCAATGAGATGACGGGCTTTGTATAAATCTCGGTCATAGTCACGAGGTCTGGTACGGTTGCGTTTGGGGGGAATCACTGCGGTTTTACCCAGAGACTCAAGTCGCTCAATGACTCGCTCATCGGCATCATAACCTTTATCTGCCAGTACTGTATCCGCCACAACAGTAGGTAGCAATTGGTCGGCTCCGTCCAAGTCGCAGGCTTGCCCTGGCGTCAGGTAGAAGCCTAGTGGGTTGCCCAACGCATCCACTACAGCATGAATCTTGGTACTCAATCCACCCTTGCTGCGACCAATGGCTTCAGTAGATGGCTCCCCCCCTTTGCACCAGCACTATGCTGATGGGCGCGGACAATCGTGGAGTCAATCATCGCATATTCATTATCGGCATCGTCTGCCAAGTGCTGAAACACTCCTTCCCAAACCCCCGTTTTTGACCATCGGCTAAAACGAGTATGAATCACTCGGAAATCTCCAAATCGCTCTGGGAGGTCTCTCCAGGGTATCCCTGCCCGATAACGGTACAGTACTGCTTCCACAAACAACCGATTATCTCTTGCTGTCACTCCAACATACCCTTGTGTTCCGGGCAGTAAGTCTTTTATCCTCTCCCACTGGTCATCTCGTAGCGCATAACGTCGAGTCATTGTTTTTCTATTTGGCTTATCCCAAGCATTACCTACTCAAGTTTACCTAATTGATGACACGCCCTAGAGTAATCAACCGTGCTGATTGGATTGTGTTCTCAATTAGGGTAAATTACAAATTCAAGGCTCTTTAGAAGAATTACGCCACCAACCAGGCGACCATTTAGACTTTTTAACCCCTTAGTCATTACTCAAGGGTTAAGATCCAGTCGTTCCCAGCTTTTAGCTGGGAATATCTCCTTAGTCGCTCTGCAACTTTTTATACAGGAGCCAGAGCTTCCTAACCTCTATTCCAAGGCTGAACTTTGGAACAAGTAGATATTTCCTTAGTCCCCTACTTTACATCGGTTTCACAACCAACACCGAACACGGAGATTCTTCCACGACTTGACTGCTAACAGAACCCTGGACAATTTTTGTCATCCCAGTTAACCCGCGACTGCCAATCACAATTAAGTCCGATTTATAAATATTGGCAAGGCGAATAATCTCTTCTGCCGGATCGCCATTTACCAATTCTAATTCACTGTTGAGTGGTAACTGCTCCTGGTAAGATTGCAGCTGTTTTTCAACTTGAAAATAAGAAACTGTTGGTGACTCTGGATGAGGGCGATCTGCGGGTAGTTCCATCTCTGACTCTGGCGTAGGAAACACATGGCAAAGAATCAGTTTGGTCTCTTTTGCTAGAACCAATTCCTGTAAAGTCTGAATTACTCGGTCGGCAATTTCCGAACCGTCCAGAGCAACCAAAATAGTGTTTAGCACCGCTGTCGTCTCCTCAAGAGTGACCTATTACTTGACACTTTCCTGCCTAAAGCCGAGGAGATTCTTAAGACAAAGGCAGCCTTAATATGCTGATTTCTCAGGTTCTTGGGCTGCACCACGTTTGCTCAAGTGAGCGTGGTGATATCTCCTTCCAATGTTTTGAGCGTCTACTTTCCCCCAGTCCGGAGGTAGGTTTTAATGTCTTGTACTGACAAATGCATTTTACCATTTTTTTACGGCAGGATAAAGTAAAGCCTTCTCCTGCAAGTGACTCCTCCTTTAAGGCGATCGCCGCCCAAACTTTTAATTTGCAGCCAGATAATAACTTTTACCAAAAGTATAAGGAAAAATTAAGAATTCAAAATCACTCTTCTTGCTCAATTCGCCGTCGGACTGAATCGGCGTGAGAAGGTAAGCCTTCAGCTGTTGCTAGTGCGTCAATTGCACCAGCCACTTTTTGCAGTGCGGTTTCTGAGTATTGAATAATACTTGAGTGTTTGAGGAAGGTTTCCACACTCAATGCTGAAGCATAACGGGCAGCACCAGAAGTCGGCAAGGTGTGGTTGGGACCAGCCAAATAGTCTCCTACTGCTTCTGGTGTAGAATAACCCAAGAAAATCGCACCTGCATGCCGAATTTGTGGTATTAATGCCCAAGGGTCTTGAATTTCTAACTCTAGATGTTCGGGGGCAAATTCATTCGAGAGTTCTGCTGCTGCTTCCAGGGATTCCACAAGCACAATTAAGCCGTAGTGAGCGATCGCTTTTTCTGTGTCTATTCGCCGGGGATGATTCACTAGCTGTCTTTCCACGGCAACTTGTACGTTCTTTGCCAAAGCTGCATCGGTTGTCAACAAAACCGCCGCCGCCATTGGATCGTGTTCGGCTTGCGCTAACAAGTCGGTGGCGACATGTACGGGATTTGCGCTTTCGTCGGCAATAATTAGCACTTCGCTTGGTCCCGCTAAAGAATCTATGCCCACGGTGCCGTAGACAAGTTTCTTCGCCAAGGTGACATAAATGTTACCAGGACCTGTGATGACATTGACTTTTGGAATCGTTTCTGTACCGTAAGCTAAAGCCGCGATCGCCTGCGCTCCTCCCACGCGATAAATTTCTTGTACCCCAGCTTCTTGTGCCGCCACAAGCACTGCCGGATTAATCGCTTTCAGCGCTCCCGGTGGTGTTACCATCACTACGCGGGGTACACCAGCCACCTTTGCTGGTACTGCATTCATCAGTACCGTACTCGGATATGCTGCGCGACCGCCAGGTATGTATAATCCCGCACGGTCTACGGGGGTGTAACGCTTGCCAAGGACTACATCATCATCGCCAAAGTGTACCCAGCTTTTGGGGACTCGCTGGCGGTGAAAGGCTTCAATTTGGCGGCAAGCTAACCGAAGTGCCTGGAGCAACTCTTTTGATACCTGTTGGTAAGCTGCATCCAGTTCAGACCCGGTGACCCGAAGTTCTTCTGGTCTTAGGGTTTGATTGTCAAATTCGGCGGTGTAATGCAATACAGCTTTATCGCCTTGGCGCTTCACCGCTTGCAGCACTTCCCGCACTGTGGCTTCTTTGTGAAGCACTTGTTCATCATGGGTGCGATCGCAGATGCGTTGTAGTTCTGCTCTGACGTCTGCCTGCTGAGTAATGATTCGCAGCATGGAGTAAGGACAATGCCATTCATTAGAATATTCCCACCTGAGAAGGAGTCTTGCTCTTTACGCACAGGGCGCAAAGCCTAAAACCCCATTCTCTTCTCTAGCTTAACCTGGATTTTTTTGATACTCCCACAGCTTCTTGCATCTGGGTTGCTAAATTGGGCTGCTAAATCGCTCGTTCTTACTTGCCTTTTCGTCGATCCACAAAGGGCAAACCAAAGGAATTGCGACAGGGCGTTGAAGCGCCTTTCCCACTAGCTTTATAATCCACCTCCCCAATCAAAGCGGCGGTGCTGTGTTTCATATCCAGTACCCCCAAATTGTGCGGGAGGACAGGTTCTGAGTATAATTTTTGCCTATTTTTCTACTTTAGTTGTTAACATCTGTATAGACGCGACATATCGGGTTTCTACATTTAAACCCCTAAATTTTGCCGTTTGCAGTTTTGTGCTTTTGGCGATACACTCCATTTGGAGATCAACAACACTAGTACCTTCAGGCAGAAGTAAGAAGGCAGCGCTCCGCGCTCAGGCGCAAATGCTTATTTATTAAGCTTTTAATTTTAATGCAAATGGTTATCTGATTTCTGCGCCCGGTGTACTAGCATTCAAACCATTTTTAATGAGTTAACTAGGGTTACTATTTACTTAATTACTTTATTTTAACTTATTTTCTTGATTGACAACAGAAAAGAGCGAGGTAATTAAGTGTTTTTTCTGGTTTTCGCCGCTCCTGATTTTAGCTGGGAAATTAAAAAATGAAGAAGGCAGCGGGAGCAGTAGACAGAGGGCAGAAGGAACAATGAGCGAAGAGGATTGGAACCCCTTTGCTCATTGAAGCCACTAAATCTTTGATTTAGTGTGGGTCTTAAACCCTTGCTCTCTCTGGTCGCCAGAAGGTTCGGGCTTTTGCCAAAAGGAAAACCCTTCTGCCTCCTGCCCTCTGCTCCCGCTGCCTTTGGGATAAAAAAGTAAGATTTTTCTGTTGCATCCTAACATTGGCAATAAGGATGCTATATTAGTAAGTCTAGTAGTGTGTGTACATAATTATTAGCCTTTCTGGAATTGACTGTGGCGAATACAAAGTCTGCTCTCAAGCGTGCCGAAATTGCAGAACGCAATCGTCTGCGTAACAAATCATACAAATCAGCCGTCAAAACGCTGATGAAAAAATACCTTAGCGCTGTACAAGCCTATGCTGCTAATCCTACCCCAGAATCGAAAAAAGAAGTAGATGAAAGGATGTCCGAGGCTTACAGCAAAATTGACAAAGCCGTGAAACGGGGTGTGCTTCATCCCAATAACGGCGCAAGGAAAAAGTCACAATTGGCTCGGAAACTCAAACCGCTAACACAATCGGCAACAACAGCCCAATAGTCGAAAGTCAAGAGTCCAAAGTCCAAAGTCTTGCATTGTCTTGCATTATTGACTCTTGACTCTTGACTCTTGATTTTTGACGCTCTGACTCTTGATAAAAATGCAGCTGATTGACACCCACGTTCATATCAACTTTGACTCTTTTCAGCCGGATTTAGCAGCGGTGCGATCGCGATGGCAAGAAGCAGGAGTTGTGCGCTTAGTACATTCCTGCGTCGAACCATCAGAATTTTCTCGCATTCAAGCGATCGCGCACCAGTTTCCCGAAGTCAGCTTTGCTGTTGGTTTGCATCCTTTAGATGCCGAAAAATGGCACAGTGACACGGCAGAACAAATCAAAACCTTGGCTTGTTCTGACTCGCAAGTGGTAGCGCTTGGGGAAATGGGACTGGATTTTTACAAAGCTGATAATCGCGAGTTACAGCACAGCGTATTTGAAGCGCAGTTGGGCGTAGCTGCCGAGCTGAACTTACCAGTAATTATCCACTGCCGGAATGCGGCACCCGAAGTCAGAGAAGTGTTGCAAAAATGGCGCTCAAGAAAAGGAGAAAACCTGCGGGGCGTAATGCACTGCTGGGGTGGAACACCGGAAGAAGCCCAATGGTTTCTGGATTTGGGGTTCTACATCAGCTTCAGCGGTACAGTTACCTTTAAAAACGCTCTTCAAATTCAAGCATCAGCCCAAATAGCGAGTAGCGATCGCATCTTAATTGAAACAGACTGTCCTTTTCTCGCTCCGGTTCCCAAACGGGGCGAACGTCGTAACGAACCGGCATACGTCCGCTACGTAGCCGAAAAAATAGCCGAACTCCGGGGAGAGACAGTTGAAGCGATCGCATCCCAAACCACCCAAAACGCTTGTAAACTATTTGGTCTAACACTTTAAAGTACGTTGGGAGTTCATGCTGTGACCTTTGCCAAAAAATGATTCTAGGAGGACAAAAATATGGTACGATTATTCCCTCCAAAACATAAATGCTTGCGCCATAATGGTTAAGGAAGCAACTACTAACTTGATTGTTTGAGTTGCGCTGTTATGGAATTAACCATCCTTCCAATCTCTACAAGCGGATGTTCCCAACAGATGACCATCCAAAGCAACCCAGACTGAGTTAAACTTTGTTTTGCACTCTGACGCAAATGTCTATTTAACCTATAGAAAATTGTTAAACGTAAACTACTTTGTGACTAAAACCCACCAAGATAAAGCGATACTGATTCAGTCCGCAAAGCCCGGATTGTTCCTTTCAGTCTTAGGATATCACTTTGACCACGATCCGGATAGGTATTAAAGACACAACAGTGTAAGGCTGCGTAGGCTAAAATGGCACGCTTTTTGGAGGGGAAGTGAGGCAAAAAAAACAAGTTATTCAGGAACGCTTCAGCCATCTGTTGAGAAAACAAAAGATAATAACTAAATTTTGGCAGTTTTGGACCCTGTGCAGGGGCCAAAACCCCCTTGCCAAAAATGTCAAACACAGATTTAATGACTGCGTTTGCCTGCACCGGGCTTGAACAGGTGGTATAAGGAGAAGTTCCCAAACAGCTACGGACACTGGCTGTTGCTAAGGAAACTGTCCCACAGCAGTGTCCAATCAGGATTAACCAGGTTGACAAAGGTAGAGGCATGACTACAGAAACATATATGGAACCCGCCTTTCTGTTACCCGACTTGATTGAAATCCAGCGTTCTAGCTTTCGCTGGTTTTTAGAAGAAGGGCTAATAGAAGAACTTAACTCCTTTAGTCCGATCACAGATTACACTGGCAAACTAGAACTGCACTTTTTGGGTCAAAACTACAAACTCAAAGAACCCAAGTACAGCGTCGAAGAAGCCAAACGGCGGGATAGTACTTACGCGGTACAGATGTATGTCCCCACGCGCTTGATTAATAAAGAAACTGGGGAAATCAAAGAGCAAGAGGTCTTTATTGGCGATCTGCCTTTGATGACCGATCGCGGTACGTTTATTATTAACGGTGCCGAGCGGGTAATCGTCAATCAAATCGTGCGATCGCCTGGAGTATATTACAAATCGGAAATTGATAAAAACGGGCGGCGGACCTATTCTGCCAGTTTAATTCCCAACCGAGGCGCTTGGCTGAAATTTGAAACAGACCGCAATGACCTCGTGTGGGTACGCATCGACAAAACTCGCAAACTATCGGCGCAGGTGTTGTTGAAGGCTTTGGGGCTGTCGGACAACGAAATTTTTGACAGCTTAAGACATCCGGAATACTTCCAAAAAACGATTGAGAAAGAAGGACAGTTTTCCGAAGAAGAAGCGTTGATGGAGTTGTATCGCAAACTGCGTCCCGGAGAACCGCCAACGGTATTGGGCGGTCAACAACTTTTAGACTCGCGCTTTTTTGACCCCAAACGCTACGACTTAGGTCGCGTCGGACGCTACAAGCTAAACAAGAAATTGCGGCTTTCCGTTCCCGACACAATGCGGGTTCTCACTCCTGGCGATATCTTAGCAGCTGTTGATTATCTAATCAACCTCGAATATGACATTGGTAATACTGATGACATCGACCACCTCGGAAATCGCAGAGTGAGAAGTGTGGGCGAGTTGCTGCAAAACCAGGTGAGAGTGGGTTTTAACCGTTTGGAGCGGATTATTCGCGAACGAATGACGGTATCGGATGCTGAGGTATTGACTCCGGCTTCTTTGGTCAACCCCAAGCCATTGGTGGCAGCGATTAAAGAATTTTTTGGGTCGAGCCAGTTAAGTCAGTTTATGGATCAAACCAATCCCCTGGCAGAATTGACTCACAAACGCCGATTGTCAGCCCTCGGTCCTGGCGGTTTAACGCGGGAACGTGCGGGGTTTGCGGTGCGAGATATTCACCCCAGCCACTACGGACGGATTTGCCCGATTGAAACACCAGAAGGACCGAATGCGGGTTTGATTGGTTCTTTGGCAACCCACGCGCGAGTGAACCAATACGGCTTTTTGGAAACGCCTTTTCGACCGGTGGAAAACGGCAAGGTGCGCTATGACCTGCCGCCGGTTTACATGACTGCCGATGAAGAAGACGATTTGCGGACGGCTACGGGCGATACACCTGTAGATGAAAATGGCTACATCATCGGTCCGTCGGTTCCCGTGCGCTATCGCCAAGATTGGGCAACCACAACGCCGGAACAAGTGGACTATGTAGCAGTTTCCCCAGTGCAGATTGTGTCAGTTGCTACCTCAATGATTCCCTTTTTGGAACATGACGACGCCAACCGGGCGCTGATGGGGTCAAACATGCAACGGCAGGCAGTACCTTTGCTCAAACCGGAACGTCCTTTGGTGGGGACGGGGTTAGAAGCCCAAGGTGCGAGAGATTCGGGGATGGTGATTGTTTCACGTACCGATGGCGATGTCACTTATGTAGACGCGACTAAAATTCGCGTGCGTCCCAGAATCACTGAAAGCAAACCAAAGGTAGAAGGAGACACAACCAACTATCAACAAACAACCACCACCAAACCGCAAGAAATTGAGTACACAATTTCTAAATATCAGCGTTCCAACCAAGACACCTGTCTCAACCAAAAGCCGCTGGTGCGGATAGGCGAGAGAGTTGTTGCAGGGCAGGTATTGGCGGATGGATCTTCCACAGAAGGCGGCGAATTGGCACTGGGGCAAAACATCCTGGTGGCTTACATGCCTTGGGAAGGCTACAACTACGAAGACGCGATTTTGATTAGCGAACGCCTGGTACAGGATGATGTTTATACCTCGATTCACATCGAAAAGTATGAAATTGAGGCTAGACAAACCAAACTCGGACCCGAAGAAATTACCAGAGAAATTCCCAACGTAGGGGAAGACGCGCTGCGCCAATTGGACGAACAAGGAATTATCCGGATTGGAGCATGGGTAGAAGCTGGGGATATCTTGGTAGGAAAAGTTACACCAAAGGGTGAATCCGACCAACCGCCGGAAGAAAAACTGTTGCGGGCGATTTTCGGGGAAAAAGCGCGGGATGTGCGGGATAATTCCCTGCGAGTCCCCAACGGTGAAAAAGGACGCGTCGTTGACGTGCGTTTGTTTACCAGGGAACAGGGAGACGAACTGCCACCGGGTGCGAACATGGTAGTGCGGGTGTATGTCGCGCAAAAGCGGAAAATTCAAGTTGGCGACAAAATGGCAGGACGCCACGGCAATAAGGGAATTATTTCGCGGATTTTGCCGTTGGAAGATATGCCGTATTTGCCAGATGGTACACCAGTGGATATTGTGCTTAACCCCTTGGGCGTACCCAGCCGGATGAACGTCGGACAGGTATTTGAATGTTTGTTGGGTTGGGCGGGTCACAACTTGGGAGTGCGGTTTAAGATTACTCCCTTTGATGAAATGTACGGTGAAGAATCATCCCGGACAATCGTGCATGGCAAATTGCAAGAAGCGCGGGATGAAACTGGTAAAAACTGGGTATATAACCCGGACAATGCCGGCAAAGTCATGGTTTATGACGGTCGGACAGGGGAACCCTTTGACCGACCGATAACCGTGGGTGTGGCTTACATGCTGAAACTGGTGCATTTGGTCGATGATAAAATCCACGCTCGTTCTACAGGACCGTATTCTTTGGTGACGCAGCAGCCCTTGGGTGGTAAAGCCCAACAAGGCGGTCAGCGGTTTGGAGAAATGGAAGTGTGGGCGTTGGAAGCCTTTGGTGCAGCTTACACTCTGCAAGAATTGCTGACTGTGAAGTCTGATGACATGCAGGGACGTAATGAAGCATTGAATGCGATCGTTAAAGGTAAGGCGATTCCCAGACCAGGGACACCAGAATCCTTTAAAGTGTTGATGCGAGAGTTGCAGTCACTGGGGTTAGATATTGCCGTCCACAAGGTGGAAACACAAGCAGATGGTAGTTCTTTGGATGTAGAGGTGGATTTGATGGCAGATAACAGCGCCCGTCGCACCCCTCCGCGACCAACTTATGAATCTCTTTCCCGCGAATCGTTGGAAGAAGACGAGTAAACAGTTAGGAGTTAGGAGTTAGGAGTTAGGAGGCGCGTAGGACAACTAACAATTAACAACTAACGACTAACAATCAACAACCCAACGGGAGAACCAGTCGCCTGGGTCGGGAAAACGCCACTTGCTCCACTTGGGGAGACCCCAAGACCGCAGTGGCTCCCCTACCAAGGGCGCGAAGCTCACCGGAGGGAATCTTCCCGACTGCAGACTTCGCGCCCCAACACCCACCAACCAACTACCAACACCCAACAACTAAAAACCGAATACTCCTAAATCCAACACGGATTAAAGCCCGTGTATTTATTTAACTCATAACGCACGAACTCATTTTAGAGTCATATGAGAAACGCACAAACCAATCAGTTTGACTACGTAAAAATCGGCTTGGCTTCACCAGAACGCATTCGCGTGTGGGGAGAACGAACTTTACCCAACGGTCAGGTCGTCGGTGAAGTCACCAAGCCTGAGACTATCAATTACCGAACCCTGAAGCCAGAGATGGACGGGCTTTTTTGCGAGCGCATCTTTGGTCCGGCGAAAGACTGGGAATGTCATTGCGGTAAGTATAAAAGAGTCCGCCACCGTGGTATCGTTTGCGAGCGTTGCGGTGTGGAAGTCACTGAGTCTCGCGTGCGCCGCCACCGCATGGGCTATATCAAATTGGCGGCACCGGTTGCCCACGTTTGGTATCTAAAAGGTATCCCCAGCTACATTTCGATTTTGCTGGATATGCCGTTGCGGGATGTGGAACAAATTGTCTATTTCAATTCTTATGTTGTTCTCAGCCCCGGTAATGCGGAAACTTTAACCTATAAGCAACTGCTGAGTGAAGACCAGTGGCTGGAAATTGAAGACCAAATTTATAGCGAAGATTCGCAACTGCAAGGTGTAGAAGTTGGTATTGGGGCAGAAGCACTGTTGCGCTTGCTGGCTGATATCAATTTGGAACAAGAAGCCGAAAGCTTGCGGGAAGAAATTGGCAGCGCTAAGGGACAAAAACGGGCGAAGTTAATTAAACGGCTGCGGGTAATTGATAACTTCATTGCTACCGGTTCCAAACCAGAGTGGATGGTAATGACGGTAATTCCCGTGATTCCGCCAGACTTGCGCCCGATGGTGCAACTCGATGGCGGACGGTTTGCCACCAGCGATTTAAATGATTTGTATCGCCGGGTAATTAACCGCAACAACCGTTTGGCAAGGCTGCAAGAGATTTTGGCACCGGAAATTATTGTCCGCAACGAAAAGCGGATGCTGCAAGAAGCGGTAGACGCCTTGATTGATAACGGTCGCCGGGGACGGACGGTGGTAGGGGCGAATAACCGACCACTGAAGTCTTTGTCTGACATTATTGAAGGTAAACAAGGACGTTTCCGGCAAAACTTGTTGGGTAAACGGGTTGACTACTCCGGTCGGTCTGTAATTGTCGTCGGACCAAAGTTAAAAATCCACCAATGCGGTTTGCCGCGAGAAATGGCAATTGAATTATTTCAGCCATTTGTAATTAACCGCTTGATTCGCAGCGGTATGGTGAACAACATCAAAGCCGCGAAAAAGCTGATTTCTCGCAACGACCCCAGTGTATGGGACGTGCTGGAAGAAGTGATTGAAGGACACCCAGTGATGCTTAACCGCGCCCCGACGCTGCACCGTTTGGGTATTCAGGCATTTGAACCGATTTTGGTAGAAGGTCGGGCAATTCAATTGCACCCCTTGGTGTGTCCGGCATTTAACGCCGACTTTGACGGCGACCAAATGGCGGTACACGTACCGCTGTCGTTGGAAAGTCAAGCAGAAGCGCGGTTGTTGATGTTGGCTTCTAACAATATATTGTCACCGGCGACAGGCAAGCCAATTATTACACCCAGCCAAGATATGGTGTTGGGGGCATATTATTTAACTGCCGAAAATCCCGGTGCGACAAAAGGCGCAGGAAAATTCTTTGCAACGCTGGCAGACGTAATTATGGCTTACGAACAGCAGCAAATTGATTTGCACGCCTATATTTACGTCCGCTTTGACGGCGAAATGGAAGCACCCGAACCCGATACGGTGCCACAAGAAGTCACAGAAAATAACGACGGTACCAAGACCCTGGTGTATAAGTACCGCCGGGTGAGACAAGACGCCAAGGGAAATTTGATATCTCAGTATATACGCACAACCCCAGGTCGCGTTATTTACAATAATGCGATTCAAGAAGCACTTGCCAGTTAAGTTATGAGTTTTGAGTTATGAGTTATGAGTTGTTTAATTCATAACTCCTAACTCCTAATTCCTAACTCCTAACTCTTGACTAAGGACTAATGACTAATGACTAACGAAAAAATGATTTTTCGCAATCGCGTCGTTGACAAAGGTCAACTGAGAAATTTAATTTATTGGGCGTTTGTGCATTACGGTACGGCGCGTACTGCTGTGATGGCGGATAAGTTGAAAGATTTGGGATTCCGTTACGCTACGAAGGCGGGGGTTTCCATCAGTGTTGATGATTTGATGGTGCCACCAACGAAACGTTCCTTGTTAGAAGCCGCAGAAGCTGAAATTCGCGCTACGGAAGAACGCTATCAACGCGGTGAAATTACTGAGGTAGAGCGTTTCCAGAAAGTAATTGATACCTGGAACGGTACTTCTGAAGCGCTCAAAGATGAGGTGGTGAAACACTTTAAGAGTACCAACCCCCTCAACTCGGTGTATATGATGGCATTCTCTGGGGCGCGGGGTAATATTTCCCAGGTGCGTCAGTTGGTGGGAATGCGGGGTTTGATGGCTGACCCCCAAGGGGAAATTATTGACTTGCCAATTAAAACCAACTTCCGCGAAGGTCTGACGGTGACGGAATATATTATTTCGTCTTATGGTGCCAGAAAGGGGTTGGTAGATACGGCGCTGCGGACTGCGGACTCTGGTTATCTTACCCGCCGTCTGGTGGATGTATCCCAAGATGTGATTATTCGGGAATTTGACTGCGGTACTACCAGAGGCATTCCCGTGCGGGCAATGACTGAAGGTAGCAAGGTATTGATTCCCATCGCTACTCGTTTGATGGGACGGGTAGTTGGAGAAGATGTAGTACACCCAACTACAGGCGAAGTTATTGCTCCTCGCAATACGCCAATTTCTGATGATTTGGCTCAAGTCATTCAAAAATGCGGCGTACAAGAAGTTGTGGTGCGATCGCCTTTAACTTGTGAAGCGGCACGCAGCGTTTGCCAGCATTGCTACGGTTGGAGTTTGGCACACGGCAAAATGGTAGATTTGGGTGAAGCGGTAGGTATTATCGCAGCCCAAAGTATTGGCGAACCGGGTACCCAGCTAACGATGCGTACTTTCCACACGGGGGGTGTGTTTACGGGTGAGGTGGCAAAGCAAGTGCGTGCCGAAGCTGACGGAATTATCCGCCTGCCCCGCAAATTGCGGACAAGAACATTCCGCACCCGTCACGGGGAAGATGCTTTGTATGTGGAAAGCAACGGCATGATGGTGTTGGAATCTACGGTGACGGGGCAGCCGAGTGCGGAAATTGCCGTTACCCAAGGTTCTACTATATACATCACTGATGGGCAGCAGGTAAAACTGGGTCAGTTGCTGGCAGAGGTGGCACTGGGGGGACGTACCACCCGGACAAATACGGAAAAGGCTGTCAAAGATGTTGCCTCGGATTTGGCTGGGGAAGTGCAGTTTGCGGAGGTGGTGCCGGAACAAAAAACCGACCGTCAAGGCAATACCACGACTACAGCGGCACGGGGTGGTTTGATTTGGATTTTATCTGGGGAAGTGTATAACTTGCCACCAGGGGCTGAGTTGGTGGTGAACAATGGTGATGCGATCGAGACCAATGGTGTCTTGGCTGAAACCAAATTAACGACTTTGCACGGTGGTGTGGTGCGCTTGCCGGAATCGACGCCGGGTAAGAGTACGCGGGAAATTGAAATTATTACCGCTTCTGTGGTGTTAGACTCAGCAACGGTGACAGTTCAAAGTTCTCAAGGTCGCAACAACTATTTAGTTTCTACGGGCAACAACCAAATCTTTAACTTGCGTGCTACCCCAGGCACAAAAGTGCAAAACGGTCAAGTGGTAGCTGAATTAGTTGATGACCGCTATCGCACTACGACTGGGGGGTTGCTGAAGTTTGCCGGTGTCGAAGTACAGAAAAAAGGCAAAGCGAAGCTGGGTTACGAAGTGGTGCAGGGAGGTACTCTGTTATGGATACCAGAAGAAACCCACGAAGTCAATAAAGATATTTCGCTGTTGTTGGTGGAAGACGGTCAGTATGTGAATGCTGGCGATGAAATAGTTAAAGATATTTTCTGCCAAAACAGCGGCGTAGTAGAAGTTACCCAGAAAAACGACATCCTGCGGGAAGTGGTGGTAAAGCCAGGGGAACTGCTGATGGTGGATGACCCAGAGGCTGTGATCGGACGCGATAATACGATTTTGCAACCTGGTGAAGAACTGTTGGGGCAAGTCGCTACAGAGTTGCGATACATCCAGTATGTGGAAACGCCAGAAGGTCCGGCACTGCTCTCGCGTTCCGTAGTGGAATTTGCCGTACCCAGCAATCCCGATGTGCCATCTACTACATCTGTTAGTCAACAAACCGGGCGATCGATTCAATTGCGGGCGGTGCAAAGATTGCCTTATAAAGATAGCGAGCGGGTTAAGTCGGTTGAAGGTGTGGAACTGCTGCGAACTCAACTGGTGTTGGAAATCGACGGTTCTGTTGGGGAACAAGACCACAATGCTTCGCCTTTGGCAGCAGATATTGAGTTGGTGCCGGATCTGGAAGACCCAGAAGTTCAGCGCTTGCAGTTGGTGATTTTGGAGTCTTTGGTAGTGCGGCGCGATATTGCTGCTGATGCGACCCAAGGTAGTACCCAAACAACTTTGGAAGTGCAGGATGGGATGACGATCGCCCCTGGGGCTGTGGTTGCACGGACTCAAATTCTGTGTAAAGAAGGGGGTATTGTTCGGGGAGTTCAAAAAGGAACCGAAGCAGTTCGCCGCTGTTTGGTGTTGCGCCACAGCGACATGATTAAGATGAATGTCAGTGCCCAACCCAAGGTCAAGAAGGGTGACTTACTGGTAGAAGGTGGAGAAATTGCCACGGGAGTCTTTGCTGAGGATTCCGGACAAGTAGTGGATGTTCAGAGGGCAGAAGGCAGAGGGCAGAAGGCAGAAGGAGGAGCCACTCCAGACTCAGCACTTAGTTCTCAGAATTACACCGTTACCATCCGCGTCGGTCGTCCCTATCGAGTCAGCCCTGGTGCGGTGCTGCAGGTAGAAGATGGAGATTTGGTACAGCGCGGCGATAACTTGGTGTTGTTGGTGTTTGAACGGGCGAAAACCGGGGACATCATTCAAGGTTTGCCCCGGATTGAGGAACTGCTAGAAGCCCGCAAACCCAAAGAAGCCTGTATTTTGGCAAAACGGTCAGGCGAAGTGAAGGTGGTTTATGGTGATGGTGATGAAGCGATCGCGATTAAGGTTGTAGAATCCAACGGCGTCGTTACAGATTATCCTCTCGGACCCGGACAAAACTTGGCAATTCCAGATGGGGCGATGGTGACGGCGGGACAGCCGTTAAGCGATGGTCCCTCGAATCCTCATGAAATTTTGGAGGTGTTTTTCAACCTTGGTTCTGAGGATGGAGTTTATGCTTGTGCCAGCAATGCTTTGCAAAAAGTGCAAACTTTTTTGGTGAATGAAGTGCAATTGGTGTATCAATCTCAAGGTATTGATATTGCCGACAAGCACATTGAAGTGATTGTGCGCCAGATGACCGCGAAAGTGCGGGTAGATGATGGCGGCGACACCACCATGCTGCCTGGAGAATTGGTGGAATTGCGTCAAATCGAACAGGTGAACGAGGCGATGGCAATTACAGGCGGTGCTAGGGCGCAGTATACCCCAGTATTATTGGGGATAACGAAGGCATCATTGAACACAGACAGCTTTATTTCTGCGGCATCCTTCCAAGAGACAACACGGGTATTAACCGAAGCAGCAATTGAAGGTAAATCTGACTGGCTGCGGGGGTTAAAGGAAAACGTGATTATCGGACGGTTGATTCCGGCGGGTACTGGGTTTAATGCTTATGAGGAGACTGGTGTAGTTGATGACTATGCCGCGCTTGAAAGCAGCAGTGTGTTGGATGAAGCTGACGATCCGTTGGACATGGTGTTAGATGACCGGACAGCGCGGGCTTACAATTTGGATTCTCCCGGACTTGGGGAATCTGGATTTGGTGGTAGACGTGCAGAAAGGTCGATTTTGGATGAGGAAGATGAATTAATTGCCGATCCCGATGAGGTAGAGGATCTAGTAGAAGAAGACGAATACGAAGATGACGAAGACGATGATGAAGATTTCGAGTAAAGCTAGCAGCTGACAACTGCTAACAACTGCTGATTTTTCGCGCAATATTTCTCGTTCCCAGTTTTCTCTGGGGACGTTTTTTTTTATAATGGGCATTGGGTATGGGACAATGGGCATGGGGACAAGGAGATATTTTGGATGAAAGAATTTTAGATTGACAGATTCTTCTGTGATTCCCAATGCCCAATTCCCAATGCCCAATGCTCAATGCCCAATGCCCAAGGGACGCTAGTGCGCCAATAAAAGGCAGTCGCTTCGGAACTTCGTACAGCATCAAGTATGTGAATAACCTCTTCCCCTTTCACTTTTCCCTTTCCCCTTTGCCCCTTATCCCCACTTCGTGGAGACCCCACCTTCCCCTATTTACAAGTCAGTCAATCACGGGAAAATCTCACAAGCCTTGCGATGAAAAACATATCTTACATAGCTGCCACGCCACATGCTTCAACCGGGGGAACCCCGGCAACGCAGTGGCTCCTCTGCCATCTGCCCCCTGCCTTTTTCAAGCTAGGTCTATTGTTTACTATCGAATTTTTACTTCCACTTGCTTGGGTTGGTAATCGTTGCCTTGTTTATTGGCACAAAAGCCAATATCGCGTACTGCCAAAGGCTCAATTACCCGTCCCCAATCCAAGGGAGTCGCAATATATTGTGTTGTTCCTTGTTGTTTGAAATTGGCATTCCAAGAGTTATTAATGGCAGCCTGTTTCATACTAAATGCTAACTGCCAATTATCAACTTTAGTGTTGCCTTGATTTTTAATTTTTAAGTTGACACAAAATCCTGTTTCCCAATTTGAATAGATGTCGGTAGTGACGTTTAGTTGGGTGGAAGATGAAGAGGTAAAGGAACTTTGGCGAGATGGGGAAACAGGGGGTAGAGTGGTTGTAGGGGAAGCAGGGGAAGAAGGAGAGACTAATGCTGCTTTTTGCGGTTCATATGTTCTGACTTGTACAGATGGCAAGAGTTGAGATAGTAGTTGTTGTTTTGGCATATCAATGTTTTGCCAATCATCTAATAAGATGCCACCTGTATCAATACTGTTAGGATTCCAACTCCAATAAGCAAAACTCAAGTTTTTCTTTTGAATGTATTTCACCAATTCGTTTTGCCAAATTCCTTCTTTGGAATTTTTATCTACTTGCCTTCCCCCAAATTCCCCAATCAAAATGGGAGCAATTTTTTGACTGGAAATATAATGAAATCCTGTTTCCCAGCGATCGCTTAAATTTTTCGGGAACTTGGGTTCAGAAAAATAAGGCATATTGTACACCCCAGCACCGTATTCGTGGGGAGAATAAACTAACTTGTTGCGACGAGATAAACGTACTGGATAGCGCCTTACACCTTCTAAATTGCCGCCTTGCCAATGGTTTTTCAACTTTTGACCGGGGACATTATTTGCCACCCCTTCCACCACAATTAGCCAGTTAGGATTTATACCAATAATCCTATTGCCAGCACGTTCCGCAGCCAATCGCCAGTCCGTAGCTAAGTCATTTGTACCCCAGCTTGCTTTTCCATGAGGTTCGTTTTTTAAGTCTGCACCAATGACGTTAGCTTGATTTTTGTATCTTTCAGCCAACATTCTCCAGGTATCAATCCAATCAGCTTCAGTAAAACCATCTCCATACCACAACTCAGGAATGCGCTTGTCGTTAAGACGGTGGCTGTCAAGTAGAATTAACAATCCTTGACGTTCTGCTTCCTGAATAATTAAATCCATCACCTCCAAGGGAGTTTTTCCTTGAAGTTCTTTGTTGCTGCCAATAGTAAAATCGATACCACTGACATCAGGCGATCGCTTTAGGGCCTGCACCGAATAAGGCAACCGAATCAGGTTATACCCCAAACTCCTAATCTGGAAGAGCATTTCTTTATAATCTCGCTTCCACAAGCCGTGGGGAGAGTGCGTCTCTGTTTCCATTCCAAACCAGTTGACACCTCTAAGTAACACCGTCTTACCTTTGGCATCAACGATTTTTGCACCACGGGTGGAAAGTGGTAAGTGCATTGCTTTTGCATCGCTTGCCACATTTAGCTGGCTGCGGGCGGGTAAACTTGTCAATATCCCCCCCAAGAAAACCACTAAAGCTACTGAAAATATTAACAATCGCTGGTAAAGTCTAAATTTTCTTTGTCTCTTTTGAAGGGCGTATCGCATAGTATGATTACCTGGCGTGTGGAACGATGTCTGGAGCAAATTAATAGAACCTTCGTAATATAAAGTTTTTGCTCTGGAAACAATAAAACTTCACTAATATTGCTTGCTATTTTGGGTTCTATAAATGACAATCGAGCTAATGGGAAATAACCCTACGATCTATAATTATGAATTTTTTGTGAACCAATAATTTCATTTGGGGGCTTTAAGTATAAAAAATAGCACAAAAAGCAGAATAATTGCGTAGACAGGCAACACTTGTTTATCTCTAACTATTGATATTTTGTTTTTTAACTCACAATTAAACCAGTCAATCAAACTAGTATTCAAGATTGAGAATTGGCACACATAGTTTTTTTTGGCGTCCAAATCGGCAGTTTGTAGTCAAATGTACAGAGATTTTTAGCCGTCAAAACGCAGAAACTGATTTTTTTTAACATGCAAGTTTATTTTATACTAAGTAAATCATCTCAAAGTTTACAAAAAATTTAACTATTTTACCTAGTTCTTCATCGCTTGTATATTGAAATTGGTAAACGTAAATAATAAATTAGATACAAAGCAGTAAACATATTCGCTGGCCGCCAAAAACTAGACAAGGTAAATTGTAGAAGCGGTAATCAAAACTGCTGCGAGCGACCAATTGTGTTTGCTTTGATAAACAATCTAGGACATCTTAATTTTCAACTTATAAATATGAGTCTATCTGCACTGCAACAATTTTTCCTGCCGCCTGTTATCGCTTCTGCTGCTGTGTTTTCAGCAATGACCATACCTCTAGCCGTATTGGGGTCGGAACAAGTCGTTATTAAAATCCAAGAAGAACCGATTTTTCACGGCAAACTCAGAGATGTTGCTACTCCTTATGTGGTGCTGGCAACTGCAATCAGTCTGGGAGCCGGGATTTCTGCCACTGCTATCTTTGGTTGGCGGCATTCTTCTCGCAAATCGACAGAAATTCGGCAGCAGTTATCTAGCCTAGAGGAACACCTGGAGCAAAAAGAAGAATTGCTTAAAGAACTCCAACTGTCAGAGTCTCGCTTGCAAATTACTGGACTGAATGCCTTTTTGAATGATGAAGTGCCTTTTGAGCAAGCTGTCGCCTCAAAAGCGATTAGCGCAACAGTATCTCAACCTGTTGTGGCGCAAACTCCTGCTCCTGTATATGAACCGCCAGTCAATCGCGCTCTTAGCGCCCCCGCTTCTGCGGTTAGACAGGCTCCAAATCGGATTGCAAGTGCGGCTACAGCAGTTAATGCAGCTTCAGCATTTGCTTCCGCCCAAACTTTTCTAGGTTATGCCCAAACAAACACCAACAGCCAAAAACAAACTACTCCAAGTGAAGTAAATCAAAAAGCGATCGTACCATCAGAATTTGAAGAGTTGCAAAACCAACTTAAAGAAATGATGTTGCAAATGCAGGCAATGCAGAACAATTTACGACTCATGCCCCAAGCAACAAGTCCACAGGCAACAGCATCGGATAAATTTAAAATACATTATGAAGCTCCTAACACTGATGAGGTGCGGTTTCTGTAAATCAGACAAGTAAAGCAAGTTGCTGATTGGCAACTTGTTTGATATTTTTAATTTGTTGCTTGATATTTTTAACTTTTTTTGGAAGTTCAACCTATTTTTTTTGGTAGTGATGCATAGTAATGATTTATTGTCCTAGTACACTGAGGCGTAAGTTTAGATAGGCTTATACCGCCAAAAGCTTCCCCTTAAAAGTCCATTGGAAAGGATGAGCTAACTTTTGGTTAAAGTAGTCAACAAAATTCAATATCTGCTGTTTGAGATCTGCCTGAGAGGAAAAACTGCCTCTACGCAAGAGTTTGCGTGTGAGGATGCTAAACCAGATTTCAACCTGATTGAGCCAGGAACAGTGCTTTGGGGTAAAATGGAAAACAACCTTATGGGCGGGAT
Source organism: Heteroscytonema crispum UTEX LB 1556 (assembly GCA_044006015.1). Classification (GTDB taxonomy): domain Bacteria; phylum Cyanobacteriota; class Cyanobacteriia; order Cyanobacteriales; family Nostocaceae; genus Heteroscytonema; species Heteroscytonema crispum. The sequence goes on along the minus strand of JBIPDF010000008.1, from coordinate 46,451 downwards.
TGGCTAGAAACTGGGCGCGGGTACTCATCGATTGGAGTATCCCAGACTTACCCTTAACACCTAAGTTGTCAAAGGGGATGCCTTCAATGTCGGCAATCCATCCTACCAAGGATTCTGATTGATGGATATTCAAACAGTCCATAATCAAATGCCACTTGCTGGCAGTCGGATCAGAGGCAATTAAGCGCTGGCAATGCCCCAAGAAATCGGCTTCTGTCCGCTGAGTGTCAATTGTAGGAGCTACAAGTTGACCTGTAACAACATCAAACTTAGCAATCAAAGTCTGTGTTCCATGCCGAATATATTCAAACTCTCGACATTCGACTTTGCCTGGTCGCATTGGTAAACTGGGAAGGGCGCGTTCTAGGGCTTGAATGCCAGTCATTTCATCAATGCTGATCGTGTGTTCTCCCGCGATCGCTCTGATTGGGGCACTCAGATAGTGCTGGCTGATGTCTTCCACCTTGACTTCAAACTCTGGATCATACGGGGGGAAAAAGCCAGTAACGAGACTGGTGCGGTTTGAGTTCTGCTTGAGCTAACCATCGTCCGACCTGGCGGGGGGATATTTGCTCCACAATACCAAGCTTTATCAACTCATCCGCCAGTTCATGAGAACTCCAATGACTGATGGGACGACCGTATTGCATCGGGTCACGGCACGCCATCGCCATGCATTCAACTTGCTGTTCCAGGGTAAATTTTAACGGCGAACCAGGACGGTGGCGATCGCGCAATCGCTCCATCACTGTCTTGGATTGCTCGGTGGTCTCAACCCAATAGTGTCGCCAGTGCCGCGCCATTTTGATACTTATATCGAGCGTTCGAGCAATTTCGGCATTGTTTTGCCCCAACGCGGCTTTTAGCACAATCCGGGCACGTTGTGCGATTTGCTGCGGCGTACTGGGTCGATTCACTAACTTTTCCAGGGCTTGCTGCTCAGTATCACTCAGGGTGATTGTCAGCGGTTGGCAGGGCATGAGTCGTCAAATTAATCTCGTCATTCATACCCTAACTCAATTTACGCCGCAGTGTACTAGGGAGGCATTATAGTGATGAACGAAATACCACACTGCCCCAATGTGGTTGTCGAGCGATTTCGAGAAGGACAATGTTTTACGGACTAAGCGTGCAACTCGTTGCCTAAGGGTATTATTGAATCGTTCGATATAACTTGTCTGACCGCTATCTTTACCGACTGCACGATGGCGTTTACTTGGTAACACTTGTTCCTATGCCTCCCAAAAATCTGTGTAGCAAACTGCACACGCTCCGGTATACTGGTGGAAGCGATCGCCATAATTGTTTTGCAGCCTGAGCGGAACGGTCTCCAATATAAACTCCAACAATTTCTCGAGTCACAGCATCAATTGCAAGCCAAATCCACTGTTTATTCGCTTTTGATCCAACAAATGACCACATCTGATCAACCTGAAGAATTAGGCTGCCAGGTTTTTTTGGGTAACTTCAACCTGCTTTGGAGTTTGGTAATATTTCTGGTTGACATAGTATTGCAACCAACGTACTGACACTGCAGTTACGCGAGCGATCGCTGCTAAGGATAAGCGTTCGAGTAAGAGTTTATCGATTAACTCACGTCTTGAGCAGTCAATCGGTTGTCTGGTTGGACTTTCTACAAATTGTCGTCCACAATTTTGGCATTTGAACCGTTGTTTCCCGTAGTGGGTGTGTCCATTTTTAACAATGTTGTTTGAGTTGCATTGAGGACAAGGCATAGTTCCAACGTTAAATAACACAGTTTTACTTTATCATTACTATGCATTACTACCTTTTTTTTTAAGGCAATACGCTTCAGTTAAGACAATTTACTTACCCTCAACCTAATGTAGAGACACGAAATTTCGCGTCTCTACACAGCCTAAAATTTTTACCAATCAACCTTAACTCAACTGTATTGTTTTTTAACGAACAAATTCTGAAACAGACAGAGGCGCATTAGTCTGTCTTGTTTTAGTTGGGGGAGCTATATTGGCTCCACTAGCTATTGGTTCCGGTCGGATTTGATATCGATTTCCCCAGCCATCATTGAGGTCTTCCGGTTGCGGACGAGGTGGTACTGTTTTCCCTGCTGGAAGGTCTATCGGTAAGGTTTGACTAGCTTGTACATACTTTTCGCCTTCGTTAGTAAAGCGAAGCCACTTTCCTTCAAGTTTTTGATATTCAGGCTTTAGTTCATCGGTATTTTCTTGGTCGGACTTCTTCTTCAACTGGCTTGCTGGATCGTAAGTGGCGATAAACGTGACATCACTTTCTGGAGTCAGTTTCATTTGCCCTTGATTTGCTTGCCAAACCTCCTGAAAACTGCCATTAGGAGCAATTTGCCATAAGTTCAAATCGACCTGCCATTTTCCTTGTTTTACTTCCACACTTTGGCGGTCAAGAATTGAACGGTTAGTATTTAAGTCAGTTACGAGCAACGCTGGGTCAGTTCCTTCTATTGGGCGTAAATACCGAACTGCCGATATTGTAATTCGACTAGATTCCGGCAAATTTGTACTGCCGACAACATTGTATACACCATTACGTTCTACAGGCTCTACGCTTGTAATTTCTAGCTGTGCCTCATCTTGTGCTTTTTGAACACAGCCAGAACTGACAACTAGTAGCGCTAGAGACACCGCAGCGAGGGGGGCAGCTACAGGCAAATTTTTAATTTTATGGCAATTAAGTTGGCGATAGAGATTGAGCATAGATAAATTAGGTATTTAGCGGGACAAGAAAAACATTGCGCCTACATTTTTAACTATTTTGCACAAGTTTACTCTCAAAAAACACAACTTTACCGTTATTTTACCTAGTTGACCAATATTCCTAAAAACTGTACACTCTCGTCGATGATACTCACAATTTTTGCTAAAGTGGCGACATCTACCAACTAGATATTTACAGCCCATAAAGATAGGCTAATGAGCCAAACAATATTTGATTGTCATAAATTTACCTTGCGAAAACAGTTCTACAAGGTTTATCTGCTGCTTTGCACCGCCCTCATCTCCATGTTTTGGATACTCGGGGCGAGTGACAAGTCTTCAGCCCAAGTAAACCGTTCTAACCAAGTGGCTGGCGGTTTGCAACTTGGTTTAGGAGAACTGTTACCAGTGCCTCGATCGCCTGTACCTAGCGGAAAAGTGACGCCTGGGTTGCAGACTGTACCGCCACCACCAGGAGCGCTTGGTTTTGGTGTAACATCTGCATCAAGTGACATCGCAACGATTACACCATTTGCCAATCCCATATTCCAACTTGTGCAACAAGCACCGTCAAATCAGATTAAGCAACTGGAAAATGCCTTTATCCAGCAGCAAACGCCCGGAAACAAACCAAAAGCCAAATATCCGGTTCGTCCATCCGATTCTGCTATGTTGGCACCCAAAAATCAGGTGCAAACAAATGTACTACTGTCTGCAACAGGTGGGGACAGTACAGTCGTTGGTTCTGGGCAGCAAAATTTAGGGCAATTCAATGCCCTGGTAGCGCAATTGCCGCCACTTCCTTCTGGTGCGATCGCTACTCGAGAATTTACTGCACCGAATGTCGCGACTGGATTAACTTTCAATTCACAACCGAACTCCCAGGTTGCCCCACTGCCCCCTCTCCCAGGCGAGCCGCCTCGGCAGCAATTTATAGCTAATGCAGCACCGACTTTTAACCAATTGTTGAATGCTCAAGGAGGAATAACATCTACCTCTGGTGCGATCGCTACCCAAGAATTTACTGCGCCGGCTGCACCAACTTTTAACCAATTGTTGAATCCTCAAGGAGGAATAACATCTACCTCTGGTGCGATCACTACCCAAGAATTTACTGCGCCGGCTGCACCAACTGTTAACCAATTAGTCAATACCCAACCCCAAGTAGCTCCACTACCGCCACTTCCCGGCACGAGCGCGATTCAACAAGTCGCGACTAATGGGGCACCGACTTTTAAGGGGCTACTTGATAACCAAGGCGGAACCCAGCCAGTTTCTGGTACAACTGCGCCGACTTTTAACCAAATAATCAACGCCCAAAGCGAAATGCCGCCTGGTGTTTCTGGTGGTACTGCGGCGCCGACTTTTAACCAAATAATCAACGCCCAAAGCCCAATGCCGCCTGATGTTTCTGGTGGTACTGCGGCACCAACTTTTAACCAAATAACCAACGCCCAAAGCCCAATGCCGCCTGATGTTTCTGGTGGTACTGCGGCACCAACTTTTAACCAAATACTCAACAACCCAGGGCAAGGATTTCCGGCAAATCAAGTTGCACCAGCACCGCAAACCACACAAGCACCGGCGATTCCCCAACCAGTTCCCAGACAACGCCCGGCGATTAGCAGCACGGCTTTAAAGGAACCTTCTTTAATACTCCAAGGTGTATATGTAACCCAAGGAGGTGATTCCTCAGCACGGGCGAGAGTTTCGGGTATTTATCCAGTCACTCCCCAAATTTTATTTGGGGCAACTTTGGATTTGACGAGTGAAAATAGCACCTTTGATGACTCCCGCCGTCAAGGTTTGAACATCAACGAGCTTTATTTTGCGACTTCTTTAACAGGGCTGCCGAATCTACGTTTTGTAGTGGGTCAAATGGATTTAACATCTTATTTTGACCGCAACAGCTTTGCTAAAGACGGGGCAAGCCAATTTTTTAATCCAGTCTTCCAAACAAATCCGGCGCTAGCAGCAACGGGAATTGCTTCCCGCCCTGGTTTGCTAGTCAACTGGAGTGTCACTGACAGCATTGAAGCGAAAGCGGCAGTATTTTCTTCAGCAGACAGAACCAGCGAGTTTACTTTAGATGGCTTTGCTGGCGAAATCGGCATTCGTAATGGAAATCTGATTATTCGCGGGACTTATGCTTCCGACAGAGATTCTGGTAACGGCGATTCCTTCGCCGAAAGTTTCAGTCTTGCGAGGAATTCAGAAGGCACGGAATTTGGAACTCAAAAAAATGATCGCGAAGAAGCATACGGTCTTAACGCTGAAGTCTTTATTCCCAATTTGAAATTAGGTCTGTTTGGACGTTACGGTCGTTACGAAAACCGAGATTTAGGAAAGGGTGCAGATACTTATGTGTTCGGAGCTAGTTTTGTGGATCTGTTTACCGCAGACGACCGACTCGGGTTAGCTTACGGACGCGCTTTATCCAACGACAGCCTGCGTCGTGGAGAAAACCCAGATGTGTTGGAACTATTCTACGATTTTAAATTCCTGCCCAATCTCAGACTGGGTTTGAGCGTTCAAGGACGGGATAGTTTTGAGGAAACAGTTCTCGGTGTCAGGGTGAAAACAGAGTTTGATGTGACCCCAAGAGGGAGAATTGCCCGATGAGTCAGAAACAAAAAGGTAAAAGGAGCCAGCGCCCCTTCGAGGTTCGCCAGTCGCCTAGGTTGGGAAACCCGCCTGCAGCGCTGGCGAACCGTGGGGAGGTTTTCTCTGTTGAGGCGACTGGCGTGCAAAAGGTAAAGGGTAAAACAATCCCTGCTCTTTGTCTTTTTCCTTTTTACTTTTTCCTTTTTACTTACCTGGTAACTGTGCCTTGCTTGGTGTACATAACCCCAGTCAAAGCCCAGAAGGCTCCTGCGGCAGTAGAAAAGGGTTATGCACTCCTGAAAAAAGGGTGGGTAAATGATGCGATCCAAGCCTTCCAACAAGCCTTGAAGGCTCAACCCCAATCATTGAACGCCAAATTGGGGTTAGCGATCGCCTACAACCGCGCCGGACGAATTGATGATGCTTGGAATGCCTATCAACAGGTTCTAGCCCAAGACCCGAACAATCAAGGTGCGTTGAAGATTGTCGGTATCATGGCGACTTACAAGCCAGTTTGGAATGTCAGAGGAATTGAAGCGCTCACAACTTTATTGGGAATCAATTCCAATGATGCAGAAGCCCGCTCTTATCGTGCTTTACTGTATTACTACCAGCAACGGTTTAGCGAGTCCCTAGCAGATTACGAAATTCTGCTGGCAAACAACCCGCCGCCAAAGGTGCTACTCCAAGCCGCAGAAGCTTATACATACGGTGGTAAGTACACCCAGGCGCTGGAATTGTTTAACCGCTACCGTTCTACTGGAGGAGCGATTACAGGCTTTCAAGCAGTAGCTTACGGTCGCACTTTAAACAAAACAGGTAATGCCGCAGCGGCGGTACAAATTTTAGAAGAGCAGTTGCAGCGTTCTAAGACTTTGGATCAAGTAGCGATTGAGACACGTAAGGAACTGGCTGCGGCATACCTTGCCAACAGACAGGAAGCACAAGCCTTAGGGGTATTAGACCCATTGCAAGGCAGACCGGATGCGGTTTTGCCCTTAGCGCGATCGCTCAATGAAATTCGCCAGCGGACTAATAACCCCGCCATCGCCCAGCAAGTTGCCACTTTATACCGTCAAGCACTAGCAGCAAATCCCAACCCTTCCCCCGCACTCGTGCGAGAAGTGGCTGATGTGTTTACTGGCTTACCCCAAGGGGAACAAACAGCACTGCAACTTTATCGCCAGCTAGCTGCACTGCAGCCAAATGATAAAGGTATTTTGGTGCGGCAACTAGCTTTGGAAAATAAGCTGGGTTTGCTCGCCAAAAGCGATTTAAAACAACGTTTGGCAACTGTATTGCAACCCCTGCCCTCAGACCAGGGACAACTGCAACAAATCGCTAGTGCCTTGGTAAATATTGATTCACCAGACCCGGAATTCTTACCCGTGTACTTAAGTCTCTTGCAATCAAGAGTCAACACGCCGTTTTTGAATTTCCGGGTGGCGCAAATGTACGTGCAGCGCAATGACTTGAATAATGCAAGGCAAGCTTTGGCAGCCTATAGCGCCACCCCCGATGGTGCTAAAGATATGGCGTCTCAGTTGCTAGCAGCGGATATTGAGCGGCGCGAGGGTAACTTAGACGCTAGTGCCAAACGTTACGAAGCTGTACTTAGCAGCAAACCAGAAACCAACGATATTGCTGATGCGGCATTGCGCGGGCTGGCTGGGGTGCGGTTGCAACAAAGGCGCATGGATGATGCGATCGCCATTTATGACCAGTTGATAACTCGCAATCCCCAGGATTTGACAACTCAGCTAGGGCGTGCCAGTATCGCCTATCAAGCCAAGCGGATTTCCCAACCAGAAGCAGAAGCAGTGCTTAACAATTGGTTAGCAACCCAAAGCGCAACCAATACCCCCCCAGAACTATTTAGTTTGGTGGGAGTGTTGCCTGCCGAAAAGCAACGCGAAGCGCTGTATAATTACTTAATTCAAGTTGACCCCAACTTTCTACCACTGCAACTCCGGCTGGTGCAGGTAATAGCCCAACGCAATCCAGCGCAAGCGCAACTGCGGGTAAAGCAAATAATTACCCGTCTGCCCAACAGCCCTAACTCATACTTAATACAAGGAGAGTTAGCACGAGCCATCGGCAATTTAAATTTGGCAAGCAACGCCTACGAAAATATCTTGGCGCAGCAACCAGATAACATCGATGCCTTAGCGGCTTTAGGGGGAGTTCGCTTTGAACAGCGGCGGTTTGCATCAGCACAAGATATTTACAGTCAAGTTTTGGCACAAAAGCCAGAAGACAAAGACACCCGCCGTGCCCTTGCTGGATTAAGTGCCGTTTTAGACGAACCATTGGCAGCAATGGAACAGTTAGAACAGCTGCAAGTTGAACAAATGAACCAGGGTGCATCCGACGGTGAAGTGTCTCGTCAAATGCAGCAACTACAAGAAGATTTCCTACTTCGGCGAGGTTTTCAACCTCCTTGGGAAAGCTATGAACGCAGAGGGAAAAATTAGCGATCGCTCAAAGTTGTTAATTGAATACAAGCGTCCTAAGTTAATAGTGAACCACAAAAAGGGAATAATAATCACAGGGTACACTACCCTGTGGGCAAGATGGGGGGATAAGGCGATCGGGAGATGGGAGGAAAGAAAAATGATTTTCTCCCCCTCTTTCCCTCTCCCCCTCTCCCTCTGTTTCCCCTGCACCGTCTGCCAACGTTTCACAAATCAAACGGTTCATAGGATGCGGTACTTTCCAACACTCGCAGCTATTGTCTGCCTACTCGGGTTATATAGCTGTTACTCTCGTTATTCAGTAGTAAATCCGGCAATATCTGATGATAAGATTCCGGTAGCCAACACCTCAATAGTGGCTAGTAGCGATAAACTGCCAGTCTTTTTAGCCGCGCTACCCCCATCCACCCCCAATCGGCAGTTACTAGCAGAAAGCTGGGATAGCTACCGTCAGAGATTTATTCAAGGGGATGGACGGGTGATTGACTATGAAGCAAGCGATCGCTCAACCAGTGAAGGTCAAGCTTATGCTATGCTGCGAGCGGTATTAATTAACGACCCCGCAACTTTCGCCTTGACCTTAAACTGGGGCGAAAACAATTTGCAGCGACAGGTAGACGGCAAGCGTACAGACAGTTTGTGGGCTTGGAAGTGGGGACGGAATGACAATGGTAATTGGGGCGCGATCGACAGCAATTTTGCCAGCGATGGCGATATTGATGCCATTACCGCCTTGATTTTGGCATCGCGGCGCTGGAATCGTCCAGAATACCTGCGACTGGCGAAAATCAAACTGCAAGATTTGTGGAACTTTTCCACTGCGATCGGTCCCAAAGGCAAGCGCTATTTATTACCAGGTCCTGCAGCAGCATTTGTCCCAAATCCATCAACACTCCACCTCAACCCCTCTTATCTCGCCCCCTATGCGTTTCGCTTGTTTGCCCAAGTTGACCTTGAACGCGATTGGTTGAGTTTGGTTGACAGCAGCTATGAAATACTGGAAAACTCTTCCCGTCTTTCTGCCGTGGGATTACCTAGTGATTGGGTAGCTTTAGATATCACAACAGGACAGTATCAAATCTTGCCACAATCCAGCCCAATTCAGACTTTGTATAGCTTTGATGCTTATCGAGTTTGGTGGCGGGTGGGGTTGGATGCTGCATGGTTTAACTCACCCCAAGCACGGCGGTATCTTCAAACATCAACCAAGCATCTGCAACAGATGTGGCGATCGCAATCTCGTTTGCCAGCACGCATAGATCTCCAGGGGAAAGCATTAGTAAGTTACGAAGCTACATCTCAATATGCAATGTTCTATGTTGCCATGCGAATCATTGAACCGCGACTGGCTCGCGATTTGCTGGAGAAAAAAATATTACCTCAATACAAACAAGGCCTTTGGGATGATTATTCTGCTTATTATACCCAGAACCTTGCGTGGTTGGGGTTGCTTCCGCCCTCAGCAATTCCTCAAAAACTTCTACAAGCTAAATAAGGATAGGTTTTTGTTGATTTAGTGTGCAAAATATGATATCTGTTTTTGAGTTATAAACAGAACATATTTTGCCCTAGTATTTATAACGAATAAACACTCAGAAAATTAAAACCACACACTGAGTCAATCCACAATATCACACTGTACCATGAAGCAGTTGTTTCACCTTTCCCAAGTCAGTACAAAAGCAATAGTTGTTACTTTTTGCTTTTTACTGTTTCCTTGTTCGTTGTCAAGCGCTCAAGCCCAGAACGAAGGCGATCTACCACAAGAAAGTTCTCAGCAATCTCGCAAAGCTGGCCACATAGAAACTTCGACGTGGCAGACTTCGCGTCAAATTGATTTGGCGCAGAAGCATCAAAAGCAACAACAAGTTACTTTGTTGGCACAAGCGACTCGATTCGGAGTCGATACCACAGATACGCCACGGGGTCGCCCCAAAGCGACACAAAATCAAGAAACAATAGACGACTCAGAACAAGCTAATGCGAAGAATCTGGGAACCTTTAATCTAGAATTTAATCGCAGTCCAATTGTGGGCAACCGATTGCGATTGCGGGGTGTTTATTCTGAAGCCCGCATTGGCTTTACCCGCCCCCGTGCCTGGAAAATCGATGCCAAAACTGGCAAGGTGCAAGCGTTAGTTCGCTTTCAACATTCACCATCGTTGTATGCCAATCGCTCAAGCCTGACAGTGCTAGTTAACGGCACCAACATCGGTAGCGTACCGCTCAACAAAAAACAGTCCCAAGTGGGTCAAGTATTGTTGAATGTACCGCCAAAGCTGCTTCAGGACTACAACGAACTCACGGTGGTAGCCCAACAGAATAACACCGAAGGATGTAGCGACCCCAGCAGCCCCGATTTGTGGACGGAAATTCTCCCAGATTCCAAATTAGTCTTTAACTTCCAACGGCAAGCGATTCCCCTTAACTTTACCCGTTACCCCTATCCTTTCTTTGACCAACTAGGTTTAGAAGACAATAAAATTGTTTACTTGCAACCGACTGAATTTAGTACATCTTGGCTGACTTCCGCATCTCGCTTGCAAGCCGCATTAGGTAGAGTGGCAGACTTCCGCCCGATTCAAACCAGCATGGTGGTTGATGTCGCCGAAGTGAAGTCAGAAAAGAACGATCGCTTAGTAATTATTGGTACTCCTAGCGAACAACCAGCCTTGGCTGCCTTAAAGGATTTGCCTTTGAAGGTTGTCGGTACTCAAATTCTCGATCGCAATAACAACCCCATAGCAGATGATATTGGGGTGTTGATTTTGAGTTCGACCAAAAAAGTGGGTGGCGTTCCCATATTAATCGTCACTGGTAATGGTGCCAAAGGTGTTACCAAAGCGGCACAGTTTTTGTCACAGCCAGACTTGCGAAAAATGGGCACCGGTCAAGTCGTTTTAGTTGATAAAATCAAGGATTCGCTCACACCTGGACTCCGCCAATGGCCTCGTTATTTGCCAGAGGAAAATTCCTTTAAACTCAGCGACCTCAAAGCCCCAGCCACTCGCGAAGCATTCCGCGATGTGACGGTACGCGGTGCGGGTGCGCCGCCAATTGAAGTTGATTTCCGCGCTTTACCAGATGACAGATTTTTGCGCGGCAGTTACATGAACTTGGTTTACAGCTACGGTCCGCAGATTAACCCCAGAACTTCTGCCATCCAAGTATTCCTCGATGGTAATTTCATCGGTGGCGCACGTCTGGACTCGGAGTCGGGAGAAACTCGCAAAAACCTGAAAGTGGATTTGCCGCCCAACTTGGTGAGGCCGGACTCTAAACTGCAAGTGTTTTTCCGGATGAATGCCAGAGAACCGTTTGACAAACAGAATTGCATTCAACCACCAGATCAACAACTTACAGGTACGATACATTCAGATACAAGCTTTGATTTGAAGCGGGAAACCTCCGTACAACTACCAGACTTGGATTTGTTGCGATTTGGTTATCCTTTTGCTGCACCTCAGGATTTGTCCAAAACGGCGATTGTCTTACCGCAAAACCCGACTAATACCGATGTGTTGACGATGTTAGCCTTCAGCGAACGCTTGGGACGGTTGAGTCAAGCAGATTCCGTCAAACTAGATGTTTACACGCCGGATGCATTACCTCAAGCAGTCCGCAATAATGACAATTTGGTCGGAATTGGTACGCGGGATAAATTTCCTTTCCCCGACGTGTTTAACTCCGGTGGTTTTAACTTGAGTCAGGCATTTGGTCGTGCATCAGCCCAGGGTACAGTTCAAACACCCCAAGATGCCCAAGGCATGATTAAACAAACTATCTCTCGCTGGAATGGCGATCGCGTAATATTGGCTTTGACCGCTCAAACAGAAACTGGCTTGGATCGAGTGCGGCAAGTCCTCAATCAAGACCCTTGGTTCTTCCAATTGAAGAAGGATACGGTGTTAATTAGCAGCGATAAAAAAGACCCCCTTCCTTACGATCCAGATGCTTATCAATTGCAGTTTTTCCAAAGTTCTCCTTCTTCTCGTCGTATAGAAAATACAACAATTCTCAGTAAAGCATCGCGTTTGATACAAGATAACTGGCTATTGCTGCCTGCTGGTATTGTGGGTGTATCCCTGCTACTTTATGGCATTGTCCAGTTGTATTTAAAGCGCATTGCTGCTGGCGACAGAAGCTAAACACTTTGAAATTTGAGCCGATCAATTTTGGACTGCAAATAATCAAAGCATCTCAAAACAGACCTTTTCTATTAGCTGTATATATCTCAATTCATCAGGGTTATTCATAATTGGTAATAGCTAGTAGCTCAGAACTATTAGCTATTAGCATTACTTCACAACAGCAGCCAAAATCAAACGGTAATTACTGAATAAATAAGTTAAAAATATTACCGAAAACAATCTCAAATCTAAATCTAAAATCCTTTCATCCAAAATCCAAAATTAAATATGTCTTCTTCCCCATTAGGAACGCCTCGCAGGCGACGCGATCGCCGGCGACTGAGTAGTTGGCTGATAGACCTCACACCCCAATTTTTTGACCGCCCTTTAGAAAAGGTGGGCATCAACCAATTTAAGTGGCTGGTAATACTGCTGTTGTTGCTTTCACTGCCACTAATTGTTACCCCGCTAAAAGTTTGGCAGCAGGGTGTAGTTGCTGTATTTCTATTACTGATCGGGCAAATAATTATAGGAGCAGAGGAAAGCGAGGCATCTGCTGAAACCAGCCAGTATTACCACTTATTTATGGTCTGGCTGAGTGTGGTAACAACGCTGCGTTATTTATATTACCGCACAAGTTACACTCTCAACTTTGATGGCTGGCTTAACAGTATTGCGTGTTTACTGTTGTATGCTGCCGAGTTATACGCAATTATCACCTTGGTACTGGCATACGTTCAAACCCTCAAAATTAAAGAACGCCAGCCAATAAATCTTTCCCAAATTCCGCAAGAGGAATGGTTTAACGTTGATATTTACATCCCGACTTACAACGAAGACGTTGAGATTGTTCGCAAAACTGCTTTAGCAGCCAATGCTTGCGAATATGCTCCTGGCAAAAAAATGGTTTATATTTTGGATGATGGTCGCCCAGAAAGATATAAAGAAGGCGACTCGCGCCGAGAACAATTCCGCGCCAGACGGGAACAACTGCAAAAAATGTGCGAAGAACTCGGCTGCATCCACATGACGCGGGACAATAACGACCACGCCAAGGCTGGTAATATTAATACTACCTTTTATAAAACCGGCGGCGATTTGGTGATGATTTTGGATTGCGACCACATGCCATCGCGCCAATTTTTGATGCATACCGTGGGTTTCTTCTTCGATCCAAAAGTGTCCTTTGTCCAAACCCCGCACTGGTTCTATAACCCCGACCCTTTTGAGCGCAACTTGCTCACAGGCGGTAGAATTCCAGTGGGTAACGAATTGTTCTACAAGGTATTGCAAAAAGGCAACGATTTTTGGAATGCTTCCTTTTTCTGCGGTTCTGCGGCTTTGATTCGCAAAGACCACGCCTTGGAAGTGGGGGGAATTGCAGTAGAAACGGTTACAGAAGATTGTCACACCGCCTTGCGGCTTCATTCCAAAGGTTACAAGTCGGTTTATTACGACAAAATCATGGTGGCTGGTTTAGCCCCAGAAACATTTTCTTCTTATGTCGGTCAACAAGTGCGTTGGGCCCGGGGTATGGCGCAAATCCTGCGACTAGAAAACCCCCTATTTAACCGCAAACTGAAACTGACACTTCCCCAACGGATTTGTTACTTCAGTGCGACTTCTCACTTCTTGTATGGGTATCCGCGATTAATATATGCGATCGCTCCCACACTTTTCTTATTATTTGGTATTAACTCCGTTCAAGGTTTGGGTTTAGAAACTCTCGCCTACGCCGTACCCCATATTCTACTCTCTCTCTACACCAACCACATCATCTACAAACACGTCCGATTTTCCTTCTGGAACGAAATTTTTGAATTTGCGATGTCTTTCCAGGCTGGATGGGTGACGTTGTTGGCGTTATTAAATCCCAAACTAGGTTCGTTTAATGTTACCGACAAAGGGATATCTGTTACGAAACGCACCTTTGACTGGGATTCGATGCGCGGACTGATCGTAGTCACAGCATTAGTAGTTGTAGCATTACTTTCTGTTCCCTACTGGCTGTTGCTGCGCCCAGAAGATTGGCAAGCGGTATTAGTTAACGCTATGTGGTCGGGCTTTAACCTGATTTTGCTGAGTGCTGCTTTGCTAGTTGGCTTTGAGCAACCCCAAATACGCATCGCTCACCGTTTGCAGCGTCGCCTTCACGTAATAGTTTCTAGTAACAACCAAACTATCATGGGCCAAACGGTAAACATTTCGGAAACTGGGGCATTAGTTTCCTTAGAATCTTGGCCCAATTTACCAGATGAAGTCGAAGTAGAGGTGATGGGAGATTTTAGCGCTCGTGCAACACTCACAGCGCGGGTTGTTCGAGTATCTCCAGTTAATGATGCCGAAACGCTTTTAGCGATCGATTTCGTTAATACCACCCGCGCCCAGATGGATGCATTAACCCTTGTTTTGTATTCAGACGTGAACGAATGGTATTCCCAAAAGCGTGGAGATACAGACAAACCAATGGCTTCCCTTGGGTTCCTTGCTACTAGTTTGGCTCGTTCCTTGCGTGACATTAAACGACCCGCCCGCAAACCGATTCGCAAGCAAGTACGCACCGGTGGTCAACTTTACTGGGATGGTAACTTATTTCCTGGCTTAACTACGGAAATCGGGGTTACAGGTTTAACGTTGGAATTAGAGGGCAAAAAAGCTTTATCTTCTAACAAAATCCTTGGACAACAGGACTTTCACATAATGCAGAATGTCAAACCACTTGTTGGTTTAGTGTTAAGTCAGGAAGGGAATAATCCCTCCTCAACCCGATTTGTTGCCGAAATTTCCGCAGTCAAAGAAGAACCAAGCGGTAAGATTACCATTGAGTTAATTTTCCCAGACAAACTCAAGAAACGCCAAGACGGCAAAATTAAACAACTTTTGCAAGTTTTGTAGAAGAACTTGCTTTTTAGCAGATTTTTACAAGCGCAAGCGTTAATTTATCAATAACCCTTGCGCTTGTTTGTTTAAATATGGAGCAATATGTTTTAGCTAAGTTATTGGTGGAATTTTGCGATGTGTAGAAACGTTGCAATTTTGACCGGAATGCACCATCTCTATTCTCCGTAAGTAAAGATACTACATATATGCAGGTTTTCCGCGTTCGACTACATCTGCCTGGGACTTATAGTCCCAGTCTAAACCGCGTAAGTCCTCGCTCATGAGGACTGAAAAATCAAATATTGCAGAGTCAAAATTATCACTTTGTATTCGTGTATTCGCGCTCATGCGTAAAGGTGCAAGATATAAGAATTGCTAGTCTCTACAAACGTTATCTAAGGATGCAAATTATATCATGTACGTTGAATTGACATTAATAAAAAATTCCTAAATCCTTCTATAAACTTAGCACTGCACTATCCTACATCATATGTAATTTACCGGACATGATATTATGCGATCGCCAACCATATTGGAATATGGAGCGGTTTGCCGTTACATATCATTTAACTTAACTATTCTTAATCTTAAAAGCTTCCTTCTCTGGCTGACAGAAGTCGCACAATCCAATAGGCTGATCTAAAGTGGCGATTTTTCGGTCGTCTTACCCTCTCTCATCTGGTAGGGGTACAGTAATGTTCCATACAAAACTTGATGAGTTAGGATTGCTGCGATCGCATGAGGTTCGCCTACCAATAGAATCCTCTTGTCGTTAATAACTAGCGATACCCAAAATGCCCCTAAAAATCGTTCAAAACTTTGATGCCAGTTTCACTCTCGAACCACAAGCTCAAGAAACTCTATTCAAATTATTAACGAATGAGTCTTTTTTAAACCAAATTTGTCAACAATTGCAGTGTGAAAAAGTAGAATTTACACAATTACTTTTTCAACCAGTTCCTTACAGCTTAACTACCCCTAAAGGGATGCCAGCCGAATTTGAACAGTATCATGAATCTGACGAGTACGCCATCATCAACGTACCGCCAAATTTTATGTTTAATGCCAAAATTTTCAAACCCAGCCGTCTTTGTGCAATTTTTCGTCAAGTCAATAGTTAATAGTTAATAGTTAATAGTCATTAGTCATTAGTTTGAGTAAATGGACTATTGACTAAATAAAAATTAGCAATCAACAATCAACAATCAACAATCAACAATGAACAATTAACAATTCCCCAACTTAATTTATGACAACAGAAACTAATATTCCCTCTTTAGCAACTTTGGAATACTTTCCTTACATTGATGATAGCGGTCAATTACCCGAACAATTTCAAGGTAAAATAGGAGTATATGCAATTTTTGACCAAGAAAAAATATTACAATTCGTCGGATATTCCCGCGATGTTTTTCTTAGTCTGAAGCAGCACTTAGTACGCCAGCCCCAACAATGTTACTGGGTAAAAGTTCAAACAATTGAACGTCCCAGCCGCACGGTTTTAGAAAATATTGAAAATGCTTGGATTGCTGAAAATGGTAACGTTCCTTTAGGAAATGGGGAAAACAAAGAAAAATGGACTGACCCCATTGATGCTAAAGCGTTAATGACGCCTGAAGAACAGGCAAATTATCAAAATCCAGTAAATGATGAAATGACACAAATTAAAATCATTAAAAATGTGGCGCGAAGGGTGGAAGCAGAAATTTTAGCTGTTCTGGAATCACGTGGTTTACAAATGCAAGTTCGCTTCAATCCTAAATTGAAAGAAGAAGGTTTACTAGATTTGAAGTGAAAGCTGTTAATAGTTAATGGTTAATGGTTCACCAGCGCGGTCTTGGGGAGGCAGTCCGTTGGTGAGGCAGCGCACTGGCGGACTATTCACGACTGCCGTGCATGCTTCGCCGACAGTAAGGAACTGCCGTGCTTTCCACGCCACTTGCGGAACTTGGGGAGACCCCAAGACCGCAGTGGCGGACCATGAGCGTAAGAGCGATCTTCGTAGCGGTAGCGAGGAACGAGCGTCACCCCGAAGGGGTTCATAGCCTAAAATCCATGAACTATAAACCCCTCCGGGGTTCACCAGTCGCCTGGGTCGGGAAACCCTACCAAGGGCGCCCCTTCACCATGAACTATGAATCATTTGTTTTTACTAACTTTCGCTTTCCGGCTCAATTTCTGGAATTTCAGCGAAATAACTATCTATCCAATTTAGAACAGGCACTAATGATAACAGCATAAGTGCAGAGTACAAGTCTCCACCCCAACTATCATGCAGCCATACAAAAGCCCCCTCGTTACCTGTGCCGTGAAAGTAGGTTAATAAAGTGTTGCGAACAATATTGGCACTAACGCTAATTATAACGGCAAGAGATAAAAACCAAATTGTTTTGCGTTGCGAAGATAAAGCACCTGTCCAATAAAGCAGCATCAAACCGACGTAGAGAGTGGTAAACAACATTTTTAACCCCGCACAATAAGGGGCAACTTCTACTATTCTCCCCCCCACGAATAAATTTATGCCATCTACATTTACTTCCATGCCAGCTTGATTGAGTATGAAGGCTGCAGTGCCAGCAATGAAGCTTTGCAGGGGTAAGGTATAGGGAGCAATAAGGTAAGGAACTGCGGTTGGAGTTGCTAAAAATACCAACAAAAGAGGGAATGCTTGTAATTGAAAGCCGGGAATTCCTTTTAACCACAAACATAATCCGGCTAAAATGGCGGGCAAGGAAAGATTAACCCATTCGCTAACACCGCTAAGATAAAACACTCCTCCTATTAACAGCAAGACAGCGCCTAAAGGATGGTTAGTATCTGGCAAACGTACCCATTTTTTCCGATTTAACCAACTTAGGTAAGCGGCAAAGGGTAGACCAATCAGACCGTGGCTGAAATATTCGTGTTCGATACTGATATTTTTGTTCAGCCAACCATCTAACCAGTGCAGCAAGATAGGAGTATACAGCAGCGCTAAAATACCTAAAATGCCTAGGTTGAATAATTGTGGTATTGTCGTATTTTTAATCTGACGCTGGTATTGCATGATTTTAAGCAATTTACAATTAAAAATTCTAAATTAGCAAGGCGGGATAAAAGTTCTTAGCTTCGTTTTTTGAGTTGTGATTTTTAAATTCATAACTCATAACTCCTAACTCCTAACTCTTAACTCCTAACTCTTTACTTACAGCTTTAAAAGCATAATAATTGTTATGATTCGCCACTTAGGATAGATGCGATCGCTGCCACAACTTCTTTGACTTGGCTATTCTTCAAACCAGGGTACATAGGTAAGGATAATATTTGCTTTGCTAGCTTTTCGGCTTGAGGAAAGTCGCTGGCTTGATAGCCCAAGTAAGTAAATGCTGGCTGGAGATGACAGGGAATTGGATAGTGAATCCCGGTTTGAATTCCTGCTGCGGTCAGTTTTTCCTGAAGTTCTTCGCGTTGTAAAGGACAAGTTTCTAAAATACGCATGACATAAAGGTGATAAACATGCCCTGTACCACTTTGGTTTTGTATGGGAATAATGCCAGCAGATGCTAAGGGTGCTAGTTCAGTATCATACTGCTGGGCAATGGTCAAGCGATCGCTATTCCAATTTGCCAAATGCGGTAATTTCTGGTGCAACACTGCTGCTTGCAAGGTATCCAAGCGGCTGTTAGTACCCGATTCCACATGAAAATACTTGGAAGATGCACCGTAATTTCGCAAACGTACCATCTTTTGGGCTACATCTGGATCTCCTGTCACCAACATTCCTCCGTCTCCAAATGCACCTAAATTCTTGCTGGGATAAAAACTAAAAGCTGCTGCTATCCCCACCGAACCGGCGCGATATCCTTCACGTTCGGCTAAATGTGCTTGTGCTGCATCTTCAAAAATGAGTATTTTATAGGTATCGGCAAGGTTTAACAACTCCTGTGGCGACACCATTTGACCGTAAAGATGTACGGGGATAATCGCTTTGGTTTTCGGCGTAATTGCTTTAGAAGCCGCCTTTAAGTCAATTAAAGCTGTATCTGGGTCGCAATCTACAAAAACTGGTTTTGCACCAGCGCGTAACACCCCAATCAACGTTGCCACAAAGGTGTTAACTGGTAAAATTACTTCATCGCCATCACCAATATTACAAGCTTGTAAACCGAGAGCGATCGCATCTGTTCCTGAAGCAACGCCTGTACCATATTTTGTGCCACATGCAGCGGCAAAAGCTATCTCAAACTCTTTTAGCGCTTGTCCTAAAACAAAATCTCCCTGTTCCAATACATCTTGGATTGCCTGTTGCAGTTGATTTTGAATCGGCTGATGTTGTAACTTTAGGTCTACAAAAGGAATTTTAATAGTCATATTATTCATCGCCAGCAAGCCTCACAAATTAAATATCAAAATCCTGTTTTTCTACGTCTAATCCATTTCTGATTAAACACTATACCTTAGGCAAATCTTTATTATGAAGAGTCTGTGAATTTTTTATCAATTTTCTCTTTAGCTCTTGAAGTCATTTGCGATTATTCTAGATATTTTAAATATTTATTATTAGTTTCATCAATATATTCAAGCTTTGCTGTAATAACCTAAATAATACAAGTTTGGCAAAAATAATTTTGATGAAAAATAGATAATTAGTTCAAGACTGTCTAGAATTACACATATTTTTTTTGAGAAAGCTCGATATACATTGCCAAAAATTATCTTGAAGATAATTGTTAACAAAGCTAATTCATTTCAAAAAAATTAGAGTAGATTGCTTTGAACTAATTTTACTCATTTCTCCAGATTTTACTTATTTAAGAAAATTGTTGTTTTTCTTGGGTTAAAAATCAATTAAATCATCTTGAGCCTTTGGAAGTCTAAAATACAAATCATTTGGAAAATTAATTATTATAAAAAACAAATCCATCGTTTCTCTATATACATGATTAAAAAGGATGAAGGATGAAGTAGTAAAAAAATTAGTTGCGTTTTTCCGCTCATTGGCGAAGTGGCTATTGAAAAAACAATTATATATAGCAATCTTATATGATTTGTGAAAATTCACGGCGTCCAGAAACCCGGTTTCGCAGGAGTTACCGGGTTTCGCTCATTTTCACGCTCTTATTTAGCACTGCTATAGAAACGCCCTTGAGAAATATACAAAGCGTCCTGATTCCAATCCAAAAGCAACATAAGACGGGATTCTTACTTCATCCTTCATACTTCATACTTCATACCTTAGATGACTATTTTTGGAATCTGTGTTATCAAAAATGACGATTTACTAGTAATAACGCTGAATCTGCTATACAATTTTCCATGTGAACTTACAACAAGTTAAATCCAGTGGATAAAGGCTAGTACAACAAGGCAGAAGATCGATGGGCAGATGGCATTCGTCGAAAGCTTGATTTTTCAAGACTTTCATTGAATGTGAATGGTTAACTTATTTTCGCCCTTCTGTACTAGTAAATAATCCAGTAATTCTATAAATCACTGTTGGCTCCTATAGGTACAAATAGCAAAATAAAATTCTGCTGACATCGTAATTTTATGTACCTTTGTATTTGGTCTACAGACGGAAAATTTCCCATCTGTAGATAAGAATGGCGAACCCTTTTTTTCCATCCTTAGTGTTATCTTACCCATGTCTAATCCGAAACTAACGCTATCTAACCGCAAAAGCTGAATTAAGAAAGTTTTAATTTCTAATTTCTCAGTGATACGTGTTTTACTTAAGACTCAGCACTGAGAATTGAAGCCTGGTACAACGCCTATTGACCCAAAAAAGAAAAACTTCAATGGCGGTTACCGTTAGCTGTCAACTATTTTCCGCTGAAAATTTTCGATGGATGAAAAATTTTTACTCTCAGCTTGTTTATCAGACGCAAAATTGGGGAATGCTTAAAAATAGGAAATAACCCAGACACAGCGGTTATATGAATTACAGTATCGAGCAATTATCAAGGTAGCGGTGGCAATGGTAGAGCCTGAAAACAAATTATTTGCCCTAAAGGATGGTTGGGCTTCCCAAGAAACAAAAGAAGAGCAACGGCTCAAAGCACTGTCAGAATTAGGTTTGCGACAACCAGAAACAATTCCAGTCTTTGAAGAAGCCACTCAAACTGCTGCCCATTTCTTGGAAGCACCAATTTCCATTTTGGGATTTGTGGATTGCGATCGCCACTGGTTTAAATCAGCGGTGGGCTTATCCAGATTAGGACTGATGAATCAATTGGCGCAAACCCGTCAACTCTTACGCCGGGAATCCTTTTGCAGCCAAGTGGTGGAAAATTCACAAATTTTAGTAATAAATGATACGCACAATTTAGTGGCTGGAGAAAATTCTGCTACTAGTAAGTTAGTGCAAGATTATGGCATTCGTGCTTACTTGGGAGCGCCACTGATTGATGCTTGGGGGAATTGCCTCGGTGCATTGGCGGTGATGGATTTAATGCCGCGCAACTTTACAACTCGAGATATTGAGTTTTTACAAATCATTGCTCGTTGGAGCATGAGTGAATTTGAGCGCAACCGACTGCTGCAAGGTGGCGCTCAAATCAGCACTTGCAAAAGTGCTGCTAATTGGTCGCCCAAGGAAACCAGCACCACTGAAATCAGAATTACAACACCTGCTTTAGAAAAAGACTCTTTATGTACGAAGCAGCTCAAACTGGAACTTTTGGGACAGTTAACTCAAGAGTTGCGTACGCCCTTAACATCTGTGCTGGGCATGGCTAGCGTGTTAGGACGCGAGATTTATGGACCTTTAACAACTAAGCAGAGAGAGTATTTAGAGATTATCCAACATAGCGGTCGCTATTTACTTTCCTTGGTCAACGAAATTACGGAACTGGGAGCAATGGATGAAAGCATGACGGTGCTGAATTTGGCTCCTGTGGATATTGAAATGCTATGCCAACAAGCTATCCATACCTTAGAAGAAGCAGCTAACCGTCGCGAGCAAGATATTCGCTTGTCTATAGAACCCGGACGCAGCCGTATTTGGGCTTTGGATAAAGACAAGGTGCGGCAAATGCTTTATCACCTGGTTTTTAGCGTGATTCAGCTTTCTGCTACAGGTAGCGTTGTTCGCATTCATGTCTCTTACAAGGAAAATATACTCAACATTACTGTTTGGGTTTCTCATCCTTGGTTGGGAGACGGTATAACCGAGGTTGACCCCTATTTCCGCCTAAATCCCGTGCCTTTGTTGGAATTTGCTGGTGAAGCTGCAAGCTACAATACTCGTTCGGAAAATCAGGAAGCAGTCGGGGGTTTGCCAGCATTGGTAGATAACGCTGTTATGGCTGCTAGTTCTGGTTTAGATTCAGCTAAACCACATGGAAGTCTGTCTCGCGAAAGTTTGGGTCTGTTGTTGAGCTGTCAGCTGGCAGAATTGCATGGCGGACAAATTTCGATTCAAGGTTCTCCAGAATCAGGATACCGCTATGTGCTGAGTTTGCCACTGCAAATGGCGGCTGCTGAAACAACTAGCGATGTGTGAGGACATGCCGCTACCTCTTTTTAGCCCTCTTTCAATAAACAAGGCAGAGGAGCGACTGCGAAGAAAGCGGGTTCCCAAGGCAGCGCGCCCTTGGGGGTTCCCAAGGCACGTTTTGGAGCGGCACGTTTGCGGGGGAAACTTCCCCCGCAAAGCTGCCTTGGGAAGCTTCCCCCCAAAAGCTGCCGCCCCGTTGTAGCTACTGCCGTCGCGTTGAAGCATGTGGCGTGGCAGAAGGGAAGAGGATTTAAATTGTTTCTTTCATTCATAGCGGGTAGTGCGCCGCCAGTCAGGCGCTTCAAAAAAACAGCAATGTTTATTTACATCCATTACGGGCGATCGCCCGTGAACAGCTTTTGTCATTTTGCTGCTAAAACTTTGGATTCTCGTTGCCTGCGTCGTCAAAAAATTGTCTACTTATCTGAGAGTGACAAAACCTCCTCTTGATTGTTGCGGGAATAGTCGTCACCGCTTTGGGAAAATTTCATGGGGTGGCGACTGCGATCGCGCAGATTGGCAATTCAAGCTAATGTATTTTATTGCCCAAGATTGGCAAAACCATAGCGTTGTGACTGTTGTAAACGCTACAACTGTTAACAACAAGCATCGCTTTATACTCAGATCCTAACAAGGTGTCTAATTCTACGCGAGAGCGTAGGGCAAACGCATCTTGTCAATAAGAAGAAACGAATCTCAATAAGTTCTGAAATAATCGCATTAAGACCTGCTTATTGAGAAGCTTTTCGGCGTTCGCTTTGACACGCGCGAAAATAAATTAAACGACCAATTCTTCTGGCGTTTATGCATAAAAGTAGGTTTTTGTCAAGATTAATTTAGATGCGTTCGCCCTACACTGAAAACCGAATTCTTGCGAATAAGGAAGTTTACGCGTTGGTAAAAGCATTAACTTGATAACCATATAAAGATAGTAACTAATTAAAAGTATTTCTTCTGAATTAATAACCCAAGTTGCGGGTTATAAAATTCCGGGTGCTTCGTAATTATCGATTCAGGCGATCGCTCACTCCGAAGTTGCAGTTCGCAAGGCAACTGCAACTTATAGAACAAACACTTGCAATTAAGTATGAAAACTCAATCTAAAATTCACATATTAATTCCAGCAATCTTTTTGTATCATGATGAACCAATTATTAATTTGCATTTTATGCAAGA
The DNA here is from genome assembly GCA_044006015.1 of Heteroscytonema crispum UTEX LB 1556. Lineage (GTDB taxonomy): Bacteria > Cyanobacteriota > Cyanobacteriia > Cyanobacteriales > Nostocaceae > Heteroscytonema > Heteroscytonema crispum. Next base: position 22,999 of record JBIPDF010000008.1, on the reverse strand, counting down.
ATTGCTAATTCCTTTATTAACGATATTGATATCAGGAACGATACTCTGGATATGGGAAATTAAACAACCTTTTCGCAAAATCCAACATCTGCCTACATTTATCCAAGATCTCAGAGAACTGCCAATAATTTTTTTGTTTATAGTCGTTTCTGCCCAAATTTCTTCTTATGCAGGCAATCTATTCGTTTTCCCTACTATCGATGCAGTTACCCATTCGTTAGGTTGGACATTAGTTCTATCTCTTCCTTTGTGGTTAAGGATTATTATTGCAATTCTGCTCAAGGATTTGATTGCCTATTTTAATCACTGGCTAATGCATCATAATCTTGTTCTTTGGCGATCTCATAAGTGGCATCATTTGCAAAAGCCTATGTACTGGCTCAAGGGAAATAAAAATTCCTTAATTGCTAAGATTATTGCCAAATGGGATTTTCTAGTGTTCCCATTATTGGAAATTCCTTTGAATATCACGTTAATTTGTGTGCTTGCTTATTCATTTTTTACTTTTTTTGTTCACAGCAATATTCAGTGGTTACCTTGGATGAGAGCAGTAGAATGGGTTGTGGTTACACCTCGGTATCATTTAGTTCATCATTCTAGCAATATTCAACTACAAAGCAAAAATCTTGGTGATATATTCAGGTTTTGCGATCGCATCTTTGGAACCTATGTAGATCCAGAAACCTTCGATCCTAGCCATGAGGAATTTGGTTTAGATAAGGATGAATCACTAACATTGAGAATGATTATAGGTATTTAAAGCCCTGAATTATAAAAGTTTGTGCATTTGAGAATCTCCCAACGCTTCTTAGAGAATGTCTGAGAAGTCAAAAATGTCATCCTGTTAGCGTAGCTCCTCGCTCTGCGAGGCACGGAGCGACAGCGTAGTGAAGCATCTCGAACCACAACGGAAAATTGGGATTCTTCGCTCCACTTCGTGGAGCGAAGAATGACAAAATATACCGTCCACAAACTTTTCAGACATCCTCTTAAGAGGACTTGAGTAAATTTTGGCCCATTCAGTACAAAGTTTTTTTATACAAAAATATATGACGTATCAACTAACTACATCTCAAAAGCGGTGGGCAACTCTAGGAATTGGAACGAGCGCATTCATGATTGCTATGGAGTTCTACATAGTCGGCGTAATCATTCCTATACTGATCCAACACTTCAATACCAAATTCGCAACTGCTCAGTGGATAATTTTAATTTACACTCTTGTACTGACAGTGCTGGTACTAGGTGTAGCAAGGTTAGGCGATATCTACGATAAAAAGCTATTGTTCTTAGGCGGGTTGGTGTTGTTTACTATCAGTTCACTGCTCTGTGGACTAGCACCAAATATCGCTTTTTTAATTGTTTTTCGAGGATTACAAGGACTCGGAGCTGTATTCGTATGGGCGCTACGGAATGCAATCATTACAGAAATCTTTCCTGAAGAAGAGAGAGGACGTGTATTAGGCTGGGTTACCGGATGTGCCTCTTTGGGATTAGCTCTGGGTCCAGGACTAGGTGGGATTTTGATTGGTTTTGGTGGTTGGCGTTTAGTTTTTTGGGTGAATCTGCCAATTGGTATTCTTGCCAGCGTAATTGTTGCCAGATATCTCCCATCTTGTGTTGGTAGTGAGGTTCGTAAGGGTTTTGATGTGATTGGATTTTTGTTGATGTCCCTTGCACTCTGTTGTTTTGTCTTGGGAATGACAAGAGTACAGGAATTAGGCTTTGGCGATCCTCTAGAGATTATGTTGATTGCTCTAGCTGCAATCAGTTTAGTGTATTTTTTATTTTTAGAGTCTCATTTAGAAGAACCAATACTTGATGTAAGAATGTTGCGCTTGCCAAGCTTGAGTTGAAATTTGCTATTGTTTGGAATGATTTATATTATTGTTGGTATTATCCAGTTAGTTCTACCTTTATTTTTAGAGTTAGGTTTGCACTATTCTCCCCAAAAGGTAGGGTTGTTATTAACGATATTACCATTGGCATCAGTAATGGTTGCACCAATTGCAGGCTCTCTTTCTGACCATTTTGGGGAACGCATAGTCAGCTTAATCGGGCTTTTATTCATAGCAATTGGATGTTTGACTGGTAGTACTTTGAATGTTACAACGACTGCTATGGGTTTTTGTATACGAGGAATTCTCATAGAACTGGGGCTAATTATCTCCGTTATACCCATCAGTAACACAGTTATGGATGTGGTAGAACGTGAAAAATTGGGAATTGCCTCTGGTTTATTAGCTTTATCAAGAACGTTGGGTATAGTAATAGGTACGTGCTTGTTCAGTGTTCTTTTTTCAATAGTTACTATTGCTAATGCTCAGTTATTAACCAGTACTAATGTCACGTCTATACCTGTTAAAGTGCTTGATATGACGACCGTAGCTGTCGCAGCCTTAATTAAAGGTATACATACCACTTTTATAATGATGGCTCTGATTGCCTTTGCCTCAATAATTTTGGCAGTTTTTCTCTGGTGGCAATCTAAAAATCGGAGCAAAGCAAACGCTGACTGCCTGACAGAAGTAGGTAAAAGCTAATCGTGGAGGAATTTGAGCGAAAAAAAGACCTGACTTTTCACGGGATGTGGAAAAGAAAGAGCGGTTCGCGAAGGATTTTCGCGAATCAAAGAGAGAGAAAAATGATTGGATGATTTCAGGTATTGTTTTTACCAGGTGTGAGTGGCATGGCTACAGATGAAAATATTAGAGACCAATCCGTACTCCTATTGTGATTTTGGGGACAAACGCCTAACTCGAAGAGCAGTATCGATTGCGGAGCATTTGTCTGTAAAATATGGTCAACCGTTGTCCAAAATATTTAAAAGTGCTAGCGACCCAGGGCAAACGTACCTTAAAGTGGCACAATAAAGATTGACGATAGAATCAATCTATGCATGAAAGAACTAATTGATTTTGACTACTCGTGAGATTTTAAAAAACAGCGCCTTATGTCAATAAGTCAATATACTTAAAAAGACTTTTTTGATAATGATAATCATGTTAGTGGTGAGGGTGCGGCGTCGCCGCACCCCATTGTGCGATCGCTAGCATCGCAATAAAGAATCAGGTTTACGCACGTGATGCTAGTAGACAAGATTGCAAAAGTCAGGGATGGTCAAACTGATGGTTTATTCCAGGCGATACGCGCAGCGTCAAGCCAAGGGCTTATCGCCACTTTACTTTCTTTAAACAATCGAAAATCGTGGGTTCGTATTTCATAAGCTAATCTTATGATGGAGTGGTAGCGATCGCCTGTTACCAGTCTTCATCGTACCTTAACAGTGACTTTTGCAAGAGGTTTAGTGTCAAAAAGGTCGTGATGCTAGTGTCAAAAAGGTGTGTAGGGTGCTTCCTCGGGCGTTCTGACAATGAGGCTGAAACCAAAACGAACAATTGCAGACCACTTCGCGGAGATAGAAGATCCACGAATCGAACGTACAAAGCAACACAAACTCATCGACATAATCACGATAGGGATTTGTGCGGTAATCTGTGGAGCCGACACATGGGTAGCAATTGAAACCTATGGTCAAGCGAAACAGGAGTGGTTAAAACAATTTCTAGAATTGCCAAACGGTATTCCTTCACACGACACATTCGCAAGGGTATTTGCTCGAATTGACCCACAACAATTCCAGGAATGCTTTTTAAGTTGGGTAAAATCAGTTGCTCAAATTACGGATGGTGAAGTTATCGCAATCGATGGGAAGCGGTTGAAACATTCGTATGACAAAGGAGAATCAAAAAGCGCGATTCATATGGTTAGTGCCTGGGCAGCAACAAATCGCTTAGTCCTAGGACAACGAAAAGTCGAAGAAAAATCAAATGAGATTACAGCAATTCCAGAATTAATTAAGGTTTTAGATATTGCTGGCTGTATCATAACTATCGATGCAATTGGATGTCAAAAGGAAATTGTCACTCTTATCATTCAAAAGGGTGGAGATTACGTTATTACGCTTAAAAAGAACCAAGGCAATCTGTATAAAAGCGTCGAACAGTTATTTCGAGAAGCAATTTCCAAGGGTTGTGAAGGTTTTAATGCAAGCAGTTATAGTACCAAAGATAATAGTCATGGACGCGAAGAAATTCGTCATTATTTGATGTTATCGGATATTGCTGATGATATTGACCCAAGCCAGAAATGGGAAAATCTTAAAAATGTAGGAATGGTTGAATCAGTTCGAACAGTCAACAGGAAAACAACAGTCGAGACTCGTTATTATATCAGCAGTTTAGAGAATAATGCAAAACGACTTGGACAATCAGTTCGTAGTCATTGGGGAATTGAAAATTCTTTACATTGGGTACTTGATGTAGGATTTTCTGAGGATGATTGCCGAATACGTAAGGACAATGCACCGCAAAACTTCGCGGTGCTTCGCCATATTGCGGTGAATTTGTTAGGGAAAGAGAAAAGTAAGAAGTTCGGAATTAAAAACAAACAGTTTCTGGCAGCAATGGATAATAACTATCTCAGTAAAGTTTTAGAATTAACGTTGTAATAAACTAAAAGTTTTTAAATAAATTATAGTTTGATGAGATGATCGATTCTCATCGCTATTTGCTGCCGAGACCCGTCTTTAATCGTATATTTATATACGATTATTTCCGAAAATACTTAATTAGATATTACCTGAGCCAGTCGTCAATTTCAATTTCATTTTTCAGCCATTAATAATGAGATTTTTGAGTTAGTAAGCTAAATAAGATGCGTTTGCCCTGCGCGAGAGCGTGTATCAGCAGCTTCAAATAAATAAAATTGGGGATGGACAATTACCCAAAACCATTCTTTTAAATCCTTTATATGTCTGGAGATTGTTAACTCATAGGTAATACCATTTCTCGCGCGAAGATGCATTTAATTAGCAAGGGGAGCGCAGGCTTCGTACGCGCAACGCCGCGACTTTAGTCGTAAGGCTATTAAGTGCAACGTTACAGAGAATTGGTATAAGTTCCAAAATATCCAGCTTGATATTAGTATCATGTTTTATAAATAACTGCGTGTCTTGCTATTAAGGTAGTCTTATTAGATAAATCACTTAAAATTCACGTTTTATTGTGTGGAATTTATGTTTATGTTAAATTAATTATACTACTCATCAACAGTATCAGATAAGCCCAAAAGAATTTTCTTTTGCTGTCATAGTGCATCTCTAAATTAAGACTCACGGCTAGAACTCAGTCAAATAAATGAATAGTTTTTTGCTCTTGAATTAATTCAAGAGTTGATCGCGCATATTTAGGGTGGCTGAGTGGATATTTCTGAAGCAGCAATGAATGTGAATGTATCAAGATACATTCATTATTTTTTTGGCAGTTATTGGGCTTAGTCCTAGAACTGCTCAAATTTTGCTGTGTTCATAGCAAATCAAAGGATTTCAAACCGCCGTATGAAGAATAAAATGCAAATTGATCAAAAATTTCCGCCAACAGGGGATCATCAATTTAACTTGTCGGCACAGCTGTTGAGCAATTCTGATTCAGAGTCTATACCACAACAATTGGCATAACTGATGAATATGACTGAGTTGTCACAAGTTAAACCTTCTTTATGGCAGCGGTTTGCTAATCTTTCTATTAGTCGCAAACAACTGATTGCATTGATTGCTTCAGAACTGGTATCAATTTTAGCAATCGGTGTTGTTAGTATATTTTTAATTACGAGCAATTTACATGCCCTGTCACTGGAACAAGCTAAGTCAGAATTGGCAGTTACAGAAATGACTTATAACATTAAAGTCAATCAAATGGGCTTTGGTTTTCGAGGACAATCAGATAATACTGCAATTATTAGAGCTGCAAGGCTGAACGCTTCTAATCAGTCATTAAGTCAGGCATTGAAGACAGAAGTGAAGCAGATTCTCACAAATGAAATTGATGCCAGAACAATCGAGTATGCAACGCTTGTAGGCAAGGATTTCAAAATTATAGTTAATGCCAATGCTGACCGTCAAGGCGAAATTTTTAATCCAGATAATTTAGTAAGTGAAGTTTTCAAATTTCCGAAACAGATTAAAGCTAGTCGCATTGTCAAGTGGTCAGAATTAAGTCGAGAATCACCGCCTCTAGCAGATGGTTTAAGAAATAAAAATGCCTTGATTCGTTACACAGTCACTCCTGTGACAGATCCGGAAACAAAGGTAGTGATTGGTGCTTTAATTTCTGGGAACATAGTAAACGGCAAAGACTCGATTGTCAGAGATACATTGACAGCTACTGGTGGTGGCTACAGTGCAGTTTATTTTCACGACCCAACGGGACAATATACCTTAGCAACATCTTTGGAACAAGGTGAATCGCAGGAAATAGCTCAAGGTTTGTCAAATGTCAAGTTACCTGAAATCGGGAACTCGTTACTAGAAGCAGCAGTAAATTCTGCTGGTAAAGCTGTGACGGCGCGGATAAAAGTCGGCAATCCAACCTACACTATGGCAGCGAAAGCTGTACCTAATAAAATTATCCAAACAGATGAAGAGCCGATTGCTACTTTTAGCAAACAGCCAGTGGCTATTTTAGTCCGGGGAACTCCAGAAACAGCTTTGAATCAATTACTGGCTCATAGTTTTTGGATGCAATTATTTATGATTATTGTGGCACTGATAATTATCTTAATCTGGGCTTTGATTCTGAGGCAGACAATTATTCATCCTATCCAGCAGCTACAGCAAACAGCCTTAAAATATGCGGCTGGCGATCGCACTGCACGAGCCGAGGTTTTTGCAAAGGATGAGGTTGGACAGTTGGCTGTCAGTTTTAATCAATTAACAAACAAGATTACAGAACAAGTTCAACGCCAAGAAGATGAAGCAAAAGTGGCACAACTAGTTCATGAAATTACTGCTCGTTGTCGTGGTTCGCTCAATACTCAGTACATTGTGAATGCAGCCGTGACAACTATACACGCAGCTATTAAAGCAGACAGAGTGATTGTCTACCAATTTAACGAAAATTGGCACGGTAAGATAATTGCTGAATGCGTCAATCCTGAGTTTCCCGTAGCTTTAGGAGCAGAAATAGCAGATCCCTGTTTTGCGGATAATTACGTAGGAAAGTACCAAAAAGGATATGTACAAGCTCTGGCAAACATTTATGCAGCTGATTTGACTGATTGCCACTTAGCTCAACTGGAACAATTCGCAGTCAAAGCAAATTTAGTGCCACCGATTTTAATTAACAATAAACTCTACGGCTTGCTCATTGCTCATCAGTGTTCTAGTCCTCGACAATGGCAAAATTTAGAAGTTAGTTTTTTGAAGCAAGTGGCAATTCCTATTGGCTATGCTTTAGAGCAAGCATCACTGTTCGAAAAAATCGAGAATGCCGATTTCTATGCTGAATTCGTTTCTGATAAGCAACGTCAACAAAAAGAAGTACTACAAAAGCAAATTCTGAAATTGCTCAAGGATATCGCTGGAGCATCCGAAGGCGATTTGACAGTCAGAGCAGAAGTGCTATCTGGGGAAATAAGCATTATCGCTGATAATTTTAACTCGATAGTCGATAATCTCAGAGCAATTATCACTAAACTACAATTATCTACCTCTGAGGTGAATGCAGCCGTTAATGAAAACGAAGATGCAATTCGACAACTGTCAGAGCAATTATTTAAACAAGTGGTTGAAATCAACCACACTTGTGATAGTGTTCGCGAAATAACACTTTCTCTAAACGTAGTAGCAGAACACGCCCAAAAAGCTGCAAAAGTTGGTCGTACAGTCTCGTTGAATGCTCATGAGAGCGGAGCTGCAATGGATTTGATAATGCAAAACATCTTAAATTTGCGCTCCACAATCGATAATATGGCAAAAAAAGTTAAGCGTTTGGGAGAATCTTCGCAACAAATTTATCGTGTAGTTTCTTTGATTAATGAAGTAGCTATGCGAAGCAACCTCTTAGCAGTCAATGCTGAATTAGAAGCTGACAGAATTGGTCAGGACAGTCATGTTTTTGTAGTATTGACTACAGAGGTAAGGGAATTAGCTATGCGGTGTACTACTGCTACTCAAGCAATTGAGCAAATTGTGAAAATTACTCAACGGGAAACACAAGAAGTTGTCAAGGCAATGGAGTTGGGAACTTCAGAAGTAGTGACAGGGATGCGGATTGCGGAAGATGCCAAAAACTCCCTCAATCAAATACTAAATGTATCTCAATAAATTGATGAGTTAGTACAATCCATTTCTCAGGCGACTCTATCTCAGGTAGAAAAATCGCAAGCAGTCGCAAAACTCATGCAAGAAATTTCTCAAGTGTCGCAAATCAGTAGTAATTCTTCCCGTCAAATTTCCCAATCTTTGCAAAAAACTGTCGGCATTACTCAAGAATTGCAAACAACCGTAGGCAAGTTCAAAGTCAGTTAGCAAAAGTACCCTGCAAAGAAAAGTCTGATATAGGATTCCTCGGAAGATTTTTGAAATACACGTAGGGGAGCCACCCTCAAACGAACTCCGGAAATGATGTAGAGACTTCGCGTCTCTACAAAGAATTTCGGGTAACGCATAATTAATTTCCGGAGATGTTTATTGACTAAATTCCAAATTTGCAATCTGCGTTATTACCTTTTTTGGTCTACCCGCATTATGATCGAGTCCAAGTTGTGCGCGGGAGTGCTAATTGATTGCAACGTTGTTTATGAATTTAGTCTGGCAACGATTTACTTTATCTTATTTGCCGCTCAAAGAATATCTTGGCACCAGCTACCTACACCGTTCTCTTGTAGGGCTGTTGCGCTCTTGGCGGCAAAGCAGTATTTTGATGCAATGGGGAGATGTAATCGCTGCAGCATTACTCACTTCGATTTATGGTTTGGCACCCTTTGTGTCAAGTACGCTGGTGGGACTTTTGCTGACGGCTTGTGTGGGATTTTGGCTGCTGTTGACTCTATCAGATGACGCAGCACGAGAAAATTCTTCGTCAATGACTCCCATACACTTGCTGGTATTGCTTTATTGGGGAATTGCTACAGTCGCTACTGCATTATCACCGGTGAAAAAGGCGGCGTTTAACGACTTGGTAACGCTGTCTCTCTATTTAATCCTGTTTACCCTTTGTGCTAGGGTACTGAGGTCATCCCGACTCCGGTCTTGGATTATCACCCTCTACTTGCACGTATCGCTAATAGTTAGTGTATATGGGATGCGGCAATGGTTTTTTGGAGCTGCACAATTGGCAACTTGGGTTGACCCGGAATCTCCCTTGTCTAAAACTACAAGGGTTTACAGTTATTTGGGCAATCCCAACTTACTTGCTGGGTATCTTTTGCCTGCGGTGGTTTTCAGCTTTGTGGCAATTTTTGCATGGCAAGGCTGGATTAAAAAAGCCTTAGCATTAACCATGCTTTTTGTCAATACTGCCTGCATGATTTTAACTTTTAGCCGTGGTGGCTGGATAGGTTTGGTGGTGGCAGTTTTGACTTTAATGGGATTGCTGATTTATTGGTGGAGCGTGCAAATGCCTGCTTTTTGGCGCACTTGGTCGCTGCCGATTATTTTGGGAAGTATGCTGGGGCTATTGGTGCTAGCGGTGATATTTGTCGAGCCGGTGCGCTTGCGGGTGTTAAGTATTTTTGCCGATCGCAAAGACAGCAGTAATAATTTTCGTCGCAATGTGTGGGATGCTGTTTTCGAGATGATTCGCGATCGCCCGATTATCGGCATTGGGCCTGGACATAATTCTTTTAATAAAATCTACCCCCTCTACCAACACCCTCGCTATAGTGCTTTAAGTGCCTATTCGATTTTTCTAGAAGTGGCTGTAGAAACCGGCTTTATTGGTTTAAGCTGTTTTCTCTGGCTGCTAATTGTGACTTTCAATACAGCTTTTTTGCAACTGCAACGCTTGCGAAAATTGGGACGTATGGACGGCTTCTGGTTAATTGGAACAGTCGCTGCTATGATGGGTATGCTTGCTCATGGTGCAGTAGATACCGTTTGGTTTCGTCCTGAAGTTAACAGTCTCTGGTGGCTAATGGTTGCTTTAGTTGCTAGCTACTGGACACCTTTAACTCAAGACAGACCTCAAGAACAAAATTCATCTAATAATCCTGAACCTGCAGCAAATTAAATGAATTGGTTATAGGGCATAGGGCATGGGAGATTGGGCATTAGGGAAATTCTTTTCTAATCCCCATTCACCATTCTCATTTCCCATTCCCTATTTTCTTAGCCCTAACCAAATAGCTGATTATTCTCTGTAGGTAGTGCTACCAACAGTGGAATTGGGGTCACGATAGCGGGTTGGTTCCTCGCGGCGATTTTTGCCAGCCAAACCGGCTAGACCTAATAAACCAAGTAATCCTAGCCAACCCCAATCAAAACCGTCGTCTTCTCTATAAGTTGAAGTTGTTGTCGTCCTAGGGGCGGTGTTGACTCCGGGGTCAGTAGTATTAGTTTGAGCTTGTGCAGATAGAGTTAAAGGCAAAATTGCCAGACTTGCAGTGAGAGCGCCAGCACTAACAGCTTTAGTTAAATTACGTTTCATGGTTAAGTTCCTCATCCCTTCCTAAGTTACTCACCACTTTAACGAGTCCCAAAGCGAGCAGAATCACCCTAAGGCTATAAACTCAAAATTATCTCGACTCATGCTACAGGTATATTCAAAACAGGCACTCTTACTAATTGCCCTTTCCCATTAACCATTAACCATTAACTATTAACCATTAACCATTAACCATTAATAATTTTTCATCGCCCGTGCAATATCGCGCTTGTCTTGGCGTTTTCTCAGGTCTTCTCGCTTATCGTGGAGCTTTTTACCTTTGCCAAGGGCTATACTGATTTTCACCCAACCGCGTTTGAGATACATCTTCAAAGGAACTAAAGTTAAACCTTCCTGTTCCACTTTGCCAATTAGCTTGCGGATTTCCTTACGATGTAGCAGCAACTTGCGGGTGCGGCGCGGTTCATGATTAAAGTATTGTCCGCTAGCATTGTATGGAGAAATATGCACGTTGATCAGCCATGCTTCGCCATTGCGGATCAAAGCATACCCATCTTGGAGATTGACCTTACCGGCACGAATTGACTTAACCTCGGTCCCTGTAAGCTGAATTCCAGCTTCAAAGGTTTCCAGGATTTCGTACAAATAACGGGCTTGACGGTTGTCGCTAATAACTTTGTAACTGTCGCTCTTATCGCTCATTGAGAATTTTGCGTGCGTGAAATTTATCTAAAAAATCGTTTGGACTGGTTTCTAAATTTAAAGGGGATATTAAACCAATATAAATGCTCTACTGGATATCAGTGTTATCTTATTCAATTTAGCTTTTCTTGTTTTAAAATAAAATTTTCCACCATCTCTTGCTTTTGAGAGATATTTTATTAAAAGTAAATATAAATTTACATTTGGGCAAGCGATCACACTGTGTTTTTGGTTAATTGTTAAGAATTACAAAATTTTTGTGTCTATTAGCCACTAATTGTTAAAGGTGCATTAAACTTTGTTAACCCATCTAAGGATTTAAGATTGTTTTTATATTTAAACCTTCAGAGAGTTATTAGCAGGTAATCCTGTCATAGTATGAAACATAAGAACACTATTGTTGTCTGTGTTGATTAATAGTGTTCCTAAAAGTAAATTCCTGAGTAAAAAAATGCTAGGGGTGTACTGTCCATGCCCTTGACGATCCTTGTAGTGGATGACGACCTGGGCACTCGTCTGTCTATTAGCGATTATCTTGAACTGTCTGGCTACTCAGTGATTACAGCTGACGACGGTCAAGAGGCTTTGGCGATGGTGGACGAGTACCATCCTGATTTGATTGTCACGGATATTGTCATGCCACGTATGAATGGCTATGAACTCGTGCGTCGGGTTCGCCAACAGCCCGCCTTCCGTTTGTTACCTGTAATTTTATTAACAGCACGAACTAAGACGCAGGAGAGAATTCTGGGTTACCAGTCAGGGTGCGATTTGTATTTGCCCAAACCTTTTGAGTTAGAGGAGTTAGCTGCGGCAATTCGCAATCTTTTAGAGCGATCGCAAATCATACAATCAGAATATCGCTTTTCTCAGAAAGAGAATTTGAGTAATTCCGCGACAAGGGCGATGGATGCTCATCAATCGCAGTTTGCTCATGTTAATAAATCCCAGTTGCTTTCATCCCTGACTTCCCGAGAACAAGAAGTTTTAGAAATGTTGACTCATGGTCTTTCTAATGTTGATATGGGTAATCAGCTCCACCTCAGTCCTCGGACGGTGGAAAAGTATGTTAGCAGTTTATTAAGAAAAACCGAAACCAGCAACAGAGCCGAACTGGTACGTTTTGCCATTAAGCATGGTTTGGTGGAATAGGCTTAATGAGGCGGCTGGGCGCCCAGGCGCGGAGTTAGGAGTTAGGAGGCGCGAAGTTATAAGTTAGAATTAGAAGTTTTGAATTAAAAAATTTTTTAACTCATAACTCATAACTCATAACTCATAACTCATAACTCATAACTCATAACTCATAACTCATAACTCATAACTCATAACTCATAACTCATAACTCTACCTAGTACACTGAGGCGTAAGTTTAGATAGGCTTATACCGCCAAAAGCTTCCCCTTAAAAGTCCATTGGAAAGGATGAGCTAACTTTTGGTTAAAGTAGTCAACAAAATTCAATATCTGCTGTTTGAGATCTGCCTGAGAGGAAAAACTGCCTCTACGCAAGAGTTTGCGTGTGAGGATGCTAAACCAGATTTCAACCTGATTGAGCCAGGAACAGTGCTTTGGGGTAAAATGGAAAACAACCTTATGGGCGGGATTGGCTAGAAACTGGGCGCGGGTACTCATCGATTGGAGTATCCCAGACTTACCCTTAACACCTAAGTTGTCTAAGGGGATGCCTTCAATGTCGGCAATCCATCGTACCAAGGATTCTGATTGATGGATATTCAAACAGTCCATAATCAAATGCCACTTGCTGGCAGTCGGATCAGAGGCAATTAAGCGCTGGCAATGCCCCAAGAAATCGGCTTCTGTCCGCTGAGTGTCAATTGTAGGAGCTACAAGTTGACCTGTAACAACATCAAACTTAGCAATCAAAGTCTGTGTTCCATGCCGAATATATTCAAACTCTCGACATTCGACTTTGCCTGGTCGCATTGGTAAACTGGGAAGGGCGCGTTCTAGGGCTTGAATGCCAGTCATTTCATCAATGCTGATCGTGTGTTCTCCCGCGATCGCTCTGATTGGGGCACTCAGATAGTGCTGGCTGATGTCTTCCACCTTGACTTCAAACTCTGGATCATACGGGGGGAAAAAGCCAGTAACGAGACTGGTGCGGTTTGAGTTCTGCTTGAGCTAACCATCGTCCGACCTGGCGGGGGGATATTTGCTCCACAATACCAAGCTTTATCAACTCATCCGCCAGTTCATGAGAACTCCAATGACTGATGGGACGACCGTATTGCATCGGGTCACGGCACGCCATCGCCATGCATTCAACTTGCTGTTCCAGGGTAAATTTTAACGGCGAACCAGGACGGTGGCGATCGCGCAATCGCTCCATCACTGTCTTGGATTGCTCGGTGGTCTCAACCCAATAGTGTCGCCAGTGCCGCGCCATTTTGATACTTATATCGAGCGTTCGAGCAATTTCGGCATTGTTTTGCCCCAACGCGGCTTTTAGCACAATCCGGGCACGTTGTGCGATTTGCTGCGGCGTACTGGGTCGATTCACTAACTTTTCCAGGGCTTGCTGCTCAGTATCACTCAGGGTGATTGTCAGCGGTTGGCAGGGCATGAGTCGTCAAATTAATCTCGTCATTCATACCCTAACTCAATTTACGCCGCAGTGTACTAGTAGCCTGTTGATTGTTGGCTGGTAACGTGTTTGAGCAGACCTTCACAAGCATCGATAAGTAAATCGATAACGCGATCAAATCCCTCGGTACCGCCATAGTAGGGGTCTGGAACTTCTTTTAAGGTATGCTTGGAGCAAAAATCACACATCAAGTACACTTTGTGGCTATATTGCTCTGTTGGATCGAGAGAGAGGATGTCCTCATAATTTTCTCGATCCATTGCCAAAATTAAATCAAAGTCTTGAAAATCTGACTTTTGAAACTGGCGGGCGTGACCTCGCAGTTGAAATCCCAACTTTTTTGCCGCCGCAGCACTCATCCGGCGATCGGGCGGACTCCCAATGTGATAGCTGGATGTACCAGCTGAATCACAGAGGATGCTACTGCTTAAGCCCGCCTGCTCGATCAGATGATTCATAATGTTTTCTGCCGATGGCGAACGGCAAATGTTCCCCAAGCAGACAAACAGCAACTTGTAAGTCATAAATCTTCAGCTTTGCTTGTCAGTTGTCGGTTGTTAGTTGTTGGTTGTTAGTTGTTGGTTGTTGGTTGTTAGTTGTTGGTTGTTGGTTGTTGGTTGTTGGTTGGTGGGTGTTGGGGCGCTTGCGTCTGCAGTCGGGAAGATTCCCTCCGGTGAGCTTCGCGCCCTTGGTAGGTCCGCCACTGCGGTCTTGGGGTCTGGCCAAGGGTCGCAGTGGCGTTTTCCCGACCCAGGCGACTGGTTCTCCCGTTGGGTTGTTGGTTGTTGGTTGTCAAAAAGAACCACTAACTCCTAACTCCTAACTCCTAACTCCTAACTCTTAACTCTTAACTCTTAACTCCTAACTCCTAACTCCTAACTCCTAACTCCTAACTCCTAACTCCTAACTCCGCGCCTGGGCGGCTGGGCGCCTCTTGATCCTTGACTAAAATCCAGGAAGTTCCAAGCCACTGGTCAAATCTTCCATGCGTTCCCGCATTGTTTGTGTGGATTTGTTGTAAGCGTCCTTCATTGCTGCTGTCACGAGGTCGGAAAGTACTTCTGCACCTTCTCCTAGAGCATCGGACGAAATTTCGACCCGTTTTGGTTCTTGGTTACCGCTGACAATCACCTTGACGAGTCCACCGCCAGACTCTCCTAAAATCTCCATTTGCTCCAATTCTTCTTGGAGGCGCTTGGCACCTTCTTGAACTTGCTGCGCTTTTTTAAAGGCATCAGCCAGTTCCTTCATTTTTCCCAAGCCAAAGCCAAATCCCTGTCCTTTACCTGTCATAATTGATTGTCCGCGTGTGCGTTGAATAACAAGTCAAATTCAATTATAGATGCGGTGGGCAATATGCCTCTTTTTTACTCTTGATTTGAGATTAGTTGGTGGTTGGTGGGTGGTGGGTGGTGGGTGGTGGTTGGTGGTACAACCAACAATCAACAACGACCCTTCGGGAGAGCCAGTTGCAACAAGCGGGGGAACCATGCACGGCAGTCGTGAATGGGGGAAACCACGGCAGTTCCTTACTGTCGGCGAAGCCGCCCAACGGACTGCCTCCCCAAGACCGCGCTGCCTCACCACCGCACTGGCGAACCAACTATCAACAGCCAACTACCAACTACCAACTACCAACTTTTTACTAAGCCGCTTGAAACTCTCCAATCATCTTGACTTCTGGTTCTAAACAAATTGACCAGCGTTCTTGTACTTGTTGTTGGATGTGACGAATCAGGCTGAAAATATCTCCGGCACTAGCGCCACCACAGTTAACAATAAAATTAGCATGGCGCTGCGCTACTTGCGCTTTGCCAATTTGAAAGCCTTTGAGACCGGTTTGTTCAATTAACCAGCCTGCTGTGTAAGGTCTGGGATTGCGGAATACACTACCACAACTGGGTAGGTGGTAGGGTTGGGTGCTTAATCGATGCTGTTTGTGTTGTTTGGTTGCTGCTAAAACTTTCGCTGGATCTGCACCTGGTTTGAGTTGGAAGGTGGCTTGGGTAATTATGCGATCGCTACCTTGCAATAACGATGTGCGATAGGTGTAACCCAATCGATCCGGTGTGAGAGTTTCTATGGTACCATTAGGTAAAAGTACTTCGGCGCTAACCAACATCTCTGCGATACAGCTGTTGTGTGCCCCGGCATTCATCACCACGGCACCTCCAACGGTTCCGGGAATACCAACTGCCCATTCCAGTCCTTCCCAACCCAAAGCTGCTGCTTCCCATGCCAAGCTAGGAATTGATTCTCCGGCGGCGACGGTTAATTGACCTGTTTGGGGGTCAAAGTGGCTGTGACGCAGATGGCGAGTCGCTATGACTAAGCCTGGTAAACCGCGATCGCTCACTAACAAGTTAGACCCTGCTCCAAGTACTGTTACGGCTAAAGTTTGTTCTTTTGCATACTTAATACTTGCTTGCAGCGCTTCGAGATTGCGGGGGGCAGTATACCATTCGGCTGGTCCGCCAACTCGATAGGAAGTAAACGCTGATAGAGATGCTTGGGACTTAATTGCACAATCAGTGCCTGGTAAATAAATTACTTTGCTCTCGACGGAACCGGTTGTTTCTTGTTTCTTTGTAGACAAAGCAGAAACTGTGCAGACGTTTCCAGCAGCTGCCTGGGAGATTGTCATATTTACTTCATTTGGTGAATGTTTGACATTTATCTGCCGTAAATTTACGGCTATACCGTGAAGCAATTTAGCCATTGCGCTTTTGGACAGTTTGCTCGGGACGGGAATCACGACCTTGCAAATGCCCTAACTTAGGATGTGGCTTGAGCTGGCTGACGAAGTGTCGCAATCACTTCGGGGATTGCCTGATTCAAGTTTCCAGCTCCCAGGAATAGCGCTAGGTCTCCAGGACGCAGCGTGGCGAGCAAGAATTCGCTGACTGCTGGTAAAGGTTGATACACTACTTGCTGATGCTGCTTGGCGATTTCCGCCGCCAGTTGTTCGCCACTTACTTGCCCTAGATTTGGTTCGCCTGCGCTATAAATCTCAGTGATTACAACCAAATCAGCATGGGTAAAGGATTCGGCAAATTCTTCTAGAAATGTTAGCGTGCGGCTGTAGCGATGGGGTTGGAAGATGGCTACTACTCTTTGCCCCGGTCTTGCTTGCAAGCGGGCGGCGGCTAGGGTAGCGCGAATCTCGCTGGGATGATGAGCATAGTCATCAATGAAGGTAATGCCATCAACTTCACCCCGAAACTCAAAGCGTCGTCTTGCGCCTTCAAAAGTGGCAAGACCTTTGGCAATTTCACCATATTCTAAACCCAAGGCTCGACCCACAGCTACTGCGGCGAGGGCGTTGCTGAGGTTATGCCGGCTCAACAAGCGCAGGTTTAACACTCCCAACGCTTTGCCTTTTTCCCAAACTAAAGCTGTGGTCCCATCAGCACGATAGTCAATGTTGCTAACGGTGTAGTCGGCTTCTGTGTCTGAATGCAGGCTATAGCTGATTGTTGGTTTTAAGCGATCGCGTACTGTTGCACAATCAATACTGCCTACTAAGATTTTGCAACCTTTGGCAAAAGTCTGGAAGGTGTCAACCACTTCCTCTAATGTATCGTAGTGGTCGGGATGATCCAATTCAATATTGGTAATAATGCCAATTTCAGGAGCGTGTTTCACCAGGGAACCATCTGATTCATCTGCTTCTGCCACCAGATACTTACTTTGTCCGAGTCTGGCGTTTCCGGACCAAGCATTGACTTCTCCACCAACTAATATTGTTGGGTCAACACCTGCTTCCAATAACATATAACCAATCATGCTACTGGTTGTAGTTTTACCGTGGGTTCCTGCGACCGCAATGCTGTAATATTCAGCAATTAACGCGGCTAATACATCAGAACGATGTAATATTGGACACCCTAATTCTTGTGCCGCTTTGTATTCTAAATTACTTGTATTAATTGCTGTTGAACAAATGACTTGGGGCAGTTTTGCCTCTCCATTCGCTTCACTATGAGGTCGAAAGAATTCCAGATTGCTTGCTTCTTGTCTGCCAAAAATATGAGCGCCGATGGATTCTAACTTGTGGGTTATATGATTGGGACGAAGATCCGAACCAGATACTGGCAATTGACGTTTTGCGAGTACGTATGCCAGAGCTGACATACCTATACCGCCAATACCAATAAAGTGAAAAGGTCTACCACTAAAGTCTACAGAATTATTCATTGATTACTCCTCTAACACCACACCACACCATAATCACAAATAACACGCGTATCATAACAGGAAATTGATTTTTACCGATACTACCCCTGTATAATTTCCATATTTGATGAAAGTTGATTTTTACCGTTAAGTATTTGTTTATTCAGAACGATTCTACTCCTGTTAGCGGATTTTTTTATTTCCGAAGTATTCTTAGTTTATTCAGAAAATTTCTGCTGTATCGGGAGAAAAATTGCTGTAATTTCAAATACATATTACTGGCTTCCTTACTGCAATTGTCTACAATAGTACACTAGTCGTGAAACAGCTTTTTAATTAAATAAAGCGAGTATGTGAGTGGATGCGTCAAATCGCAATTTTTGGTGGCACATTTGATCCAGTTCATTGGGGACACCTGCTCCTAGCTCAAACAGCATTGAATCAAGTACCTTTAGAACAGGTAATTTGGGTGCCATCGCTAAATCCTCCTCATAAACAAGCGACTCCATTTGGGCATCGGGTGGAAATGGTACAACAGGCGATCGCAGATAATCCTGCTTTTGCTATCTCAATGATTGAGCTAAATCGCTCTGGAAGTTCCTATGCCATCAATACCTTAATTGATTTATCCGCTGTTTACCCCAATACCCATTGGTACTGGATTCTCGGCTTGGATACTTTCCAAACTTTGCCTCGTTGGTATCGTGGACAGGAACTAGTACAAATGTGTGATTGGTTAATCGCACCCAGATTCCCAAGTGGCGACAATATAGCTCAAAGCGAGTCGATGTGCAAGCAAGTGGCACAACAACTGACAAAGCATTCTGCTAGCATACACTGGGAATTATTGCATATACCTTTAGTTGGATTATCGTCAAGTAAAATTCGCAACCTTTGCCGCGAAGGCAAATCAATTCGCTATTTAGTACCGGAACCTGTGAGAACTTATATCACCGCCCACAACCTCTACTCCGACAGTTCTGAATAAAATATGTAATTTTTTTCTGGATCAAACACTTTATAGTTATATATACTCCCCCCCTTTGCGATATGATCGGGGGCAACAATATCAACTTATAGGCATAAGTACAGAGGGCAAGACGCTGTGATTAGAGTTGCAATCAACGGTTTTGGGCGCATCGGTCGTAATTTTATGCGATGCTGGTTGGGTAGAGAGAATAGCAATATCGACTTAGTTGCTGTCAACGACACCTCAGACCCAAGAACCAACGCTCACCTGCTGAGGTATGACACCATGCTGGGGACGTTAGGAAATGCTGACATTTCTGCCGATGATAACTCGATTATCGTTAACGGTAAGACAGTTAAGTGCGTATCGGATCGCAACCCAGAGAATTTGCCCTGGAAAGACTGGGAAATAGACCTGATTATTGAAGCAACCGGTGTATTTACCAGCAAAGAAGGGGCAATGAAGCATGTAAATGCTGGTGCCAAGAAGGTTCTAATCACCGCCCCTGGCAAAAACGAAGATGGTACTTTCGTAATTGGTGTAAATCATCAAGATTACGACCATAACAAGCACAACATTATCAGCAATGCCAGCTGTACTACCAATTGCTTGGCTCCCATTGCCAAAGTGTTGCACGAGAAGTTCAACATCATCAAAGGCACGATGACCACGACCCACAGCTACACTGGTGACCAGCGTTTGTTAGACGCTTCTCACCGTGATTTGCGTCGGGCGAGGGCAGCGGCAATGAACATTGTACCCACCTCCACAGGTGCGGCAAAAGCTGTAGCGTTGGTACTACCAGACTTGAAAGGCAAGTTGAATGGTGTGGCATTGCGCGTACCCACCCCGAACGTTTCGATGGTGGATTTCGTCGTGCAGGTTGAGAAGCGTACGATTACTGAAGAAGTCAATCAAGCTTTGAAAGAGGCTTCTGAAGGTTCGCTAAAAGGCATTTTGGGCTACAGCGAACTACCTTTGGTATCTTCTGATTATCAAGGTACTGAAGCTTCTTCGATTGTCGATGCGGCTTTGACGATGGTTATGGGCAACGACATGGTGAAAGTCATGGCGTGGTATGACAACGAATGGGGTTACAGCCAACGAGTTCTCGATTTGGCTGAATTAGTAGCCGAGAAATGGAGTTAGGAGTTAGGAGGCGCCCAGGCGCGGAGTTAGGAGGCGCGGAATTGGGAGGCGCGGAGTTAGGAGTTAGTAGTTGGTTGTTGGTTGTCAAAGAGTAATATTAATCACAAAGCACTACCCACTACCCAATACCCACTAACCACCAACTCCTGCGGGGTGACGCTCGTTCCTCGCTACCGCGAAGCGCTCCACCAGTCGCCTGGGTCGGGAAACCCGACCGCAGCGCTGGTTCACCACTAACCACCAACCACGAACTACTAACCAAAATGTTGAAATCCCTGGCTAAGTGTAAGAACTTGGTCGGGGATTTCTTTGTTTTGGTCATGCAAAATTATTGTGGAACCAGATGTAATTTTTCCTACAATCGCTGCGCCCGTGCCAAGTTGCTTTACTAATTCATCAGCTCGCTGTTTTGGCAAGCACAATACTAATTCAAAATCTTCGCCGCCATAAAGGGCATATTTCAAAGCTTGCTCTTTTGTTAGCCAGGGGTCAAAAGCTCTAGGTAAGGGGATTTGCGTGCGTTCTAGGACAGCACCAACGCCACTGGCGCTGCAGATTTGCAGCACGGCATCTGCTAAACCGTCGCTGCTGTCCATGCCGGAGATGGGGAGAGGGGGGGAAGGGGAGAGGGGGGGAGAGGGGGAATGGGACTCGAAGATTTTCCAGAGGATGGGTAAGACATCGAGGCGGGGTTGGGGGCGCTGGTGGGTGCGGATTAAAGCCATGCGATCGCTTTCATTGAGGTTTTGCCCAAATTCGGGATTTAAAAGCAGTTCTAAGCCCGCAGAGGAGCCGCCATGAGTGCCTGTGACGACGATTGCATCCCCGACTTGAGCAGTATTGCGGCGGATGGTGCGGAGGGAGTCAACTTGACCGAAAGCGGTAATTGCCAAAGTAATCGTAGGCGATCGCACAATATCACCGCCAGCGATCGCAGTATTATACTTTTGCAGGCATTCTGTCATTCCCTGGTACAAGCGCTCAACCCAACTGACGCTAACATCGCTCGTAAGTCCCAGTCCAACAGTGATTCCCAATGGAGAAGCGCCCATCGCCGCCAAGTCTGATAAATTGGCAGCAGCAGCCCGCCAACCCGCATCTTCTGGAGAAGTTGTGACATTGCTAAAATGCACGCCATCAACTAACAAATCTGTTGTGACTACTAAAGATTGCCCCGGTTCTGTAATTATTACCGCCCCATCATCCCCAATAATTTGTGGAGGACAATAACGTTGCAATCTTTCTAAAAGACCTTGTTCGCCAATTTCTCGAACTTTCATAATTTTTGTTAGTAGTTAGTAGTTGGTAGTTGGTAGTTGGTAGTTGGTAGTTGGTAATTAGTAGTTGGTAGTTGGTAGTTGGTAGTTGGTAGTTAACCACTAACCACCAACCATTAACCACTAACCACCAACCATTAACCACTAACCCAACGGGAGAACCAGTTACCTGGGTCGGGAAACCAAAAGCGCAGTACGCGCTTCACCACCAACCACCAACCACTAACCATTAACCACTACTATTTATGCCGCTTGTGGTTCTACCAAATTTTCTATTCCTTGAATGACTTTTGCAGATTCAATTTTGTCACCAGCTTTTAATTGATCCAAAATTTCTTTGCCTTCGGTAAGATAGCCAAAAACGGAGTAGCGGCCATCTAACAAATTGCGTCCGGCGGGAGTAAGTTCTGGTTCAAACAAGAAAAAGAAAAATTGTGAAGAACCACCATTAACTTCACTTTCCGGACGCGCCATCGCCAATGCACCAAAAGAAGAAAACGGCAAAACTGGCATATCGGTGTAACGACCTGCAGCTTCTAAAGTGATGCCGTAAGTAGGTTCTTTATCACCTTCTACCAGAATTTCTAGAGGAACGGCGCGGTATTTATTTGTTTTGGGGTCAATAAAACCTACTTCCTTACCTGGTGGATCTCCAGTTTGCAAAACGTAGGATTCTTCTGAACGGGTAAATTCTAAACCGTTATAAAAACCTCGTTGCACTAAATCAACAAAGTTCCCAGCGGTGACAGGGGCGCTATAGCCATCTACGACAAGGGTGAGGGTGCCTTTATTGGTTTTCATTTCCACTGTGGCACGTCCTTTGAGTTGCGGGAGGTTGCTGTACTGGGCCGGCACTTCAAAGGGGAATTCCTTCACCATTGACTCTTCTAGTTGGGTAACAATATTCAGCAGTCTGGCACGTTCAGTGAGGATTTTTTCCTTATCTTTGGCTTTTGTCACTTCTTGCAAAGAAGCCACGCCAGATTTCAACTCTTCAATCCAAGCTTCGGCTTGGGGACGACGTTCTTCGGGAACGCTTGCTAAGATTTTGGCAGGGTTAGTGAGAACTCGCGATGCTTTGCTGAGGTCTTTAGAAATTGCACCCCAACGTCGATTTGCCCGCAGTTGATTGGAAATGTCTTCTAAACTGGCTTGCAGTTCCCGCACGGATTTATTATCTATCGGCAGTGCATAGCGCAATAAAGACCTGCCGTCGGTAATTGCATTTCCAGCTGGCAGCGCGGCGTGACTCGAGGGAATCCACCCAACTGTACTTATGCCTAAAAATATTGTTACCAGCAGGATTGCATTTAGGCTATTCTTCAGCCAGGATTTTAATAAGTTGAACATGAGATGGCTCAAAATGCAGCATCATTATTGTTGACTGGGCGTAACCCATCAATAATCTTCCCACAGTAGCAGTGCTGATTGCTGAGGAGACGAGGAGAGGGGGAGACGAGGAGAGGGGGAGAGGGGGGACAAGCCAGACGGGTGTGGGCGACGGGTGTGGGGGACAAGGGGAATTACCAACCACCAACCCCAGAGGGGTGACGCTCGTTGGGACGCTCGATTACTCGAAGGGCGCTTCGCGCTTCGCTACCGCGTAGCGCTCCACCAGTCGCCAATCTTCGGGAAACCCTACCTTTGGGCGCGAAGTGAGCCGGGGGGAATCTTCC
>JBIPDF010000007.1:0-392616 GCA_044006015.1 Heteroscytonema crispum UTEX LB 1556 | reverse complement strand
AAGGGTTTTAGAAAAAATCCATATCATCATCTATACGGATAAATTTTGTTACCTAATTGGGATGTCTGATAAAGATAGAAAGCAAATTTTTAAAATCCCCCATTGTACCATAATTTATTTTTGCAAGAGGTCTATTTAATACTTTTGGGCATTCCAAAAAGCGATTTCGGCGATTTTTTCGACCGGAAAGCAGTCAGACTATAGCAGTGAAGGGCGCTTTTATTGCAGGAGAGAGAATAATTATGCGAATTATGCGATCGTATTTGACTCTTATACGCATTTTTACGCATACTTACATCTTTGTAGATATCAATTTTACTGTATTCTAAGTATTTTTATAACACGGAACAAATGAGTCTAAGCCATAGTCGAAAAGGTATCGTCATTACTTAAAATAATTGAGGGAAAAAAAAATTGGCTTTTAATCCTGAGCTTTGCCGCAACGAAAGTGAAGTTGAAAGCAAGCTCATAGTTCAATATTTGCTACCACAATTAGGGTATACTCCAGACACTTGGCATCAAGAAGTTGCCGTTGGTAGCATCCGCCTGGATTTTTTAGCATTTGCCGTGCAAGTAATTCCGTTTGTATTAGATGCCAACTCACCGCTGAGTGTGGTGATGGAGGCAAAGCATCCCAATCAAAACTTAAATAATCACGTCCCTAGACTCAGGCATTATTTAACAAAATTGAATGTGCGATATGGATTGTTAACTAATGGCAAAGAAATCAGAATTTATGAAAAAAAAGGAAGCGATATTCAATTAATATTTCATTGTACTGGCAAAGATGTTGATGTCAGGCTTGAACAGATTAAAGGTTTCATTGGCAGAGATAGTTTAAAAGAGAAACAAATTATAGACAATTCCGAGAATAAAACACTCGAAAGCAAACAATTACAAGTTAAAACGATTGATAATACTAATTCTGAAACTAAGAGGCAACATTCAATGAAAACAATTGCGGTTTACCATAATAAAGGCGGCGTAGGCAAGACAACCACCGTAGTCAATCTGGCAGCTGCGATCAGGAAAAAGGGGAAGAGAGTTTTAGTCATTGACCTAGATAGCCAAGCAAATACTACATTTGCTACAGGTTTAGTCAAATTTGATGATGAAGAATTTGATGATATAAAAGATTCTAATATTCGCCATGTTTTAGAATCAGAAGAATTTTCTACTATAGACGAAGTTGCCAGAAAGTCTCAATTCACTAACCCTGAAATTAGTGTTGTCCCTTCTCACATTAGTTTGATGAATTATGAAAAATATTTGAATGAGCAGGATAGTAGTAAAATGATGCTTGCTCAAAAACTAGATGCAGTCTCGACAGAATATGATGTGGTACTTATTGATACTCCACCTTCTTTAAATCTCTACGCCAGGATTGCCCTCATTACTGCTGACTATCTTATTATTCCTTCCGATCTCAAACCTTTTGCTAATCAAGGATTAATAAATGTCACTGATTTTATTAAAAAAATAAATGCATTCAGAAAACAAATAAGAAAACCTGAGATTGAAATATTAGGCGTACTTGCTTGCAAAATATCTACTAATAACCAATTTGTCAAGCATACTTTACCTAAACGTCTGGAGGCAATTCCAAAACGTTATGGTTTTGAGGTCATGAATACAGTCATTTATGACAGAGATGATTTAGCTAAATGTGCTGAAAAGTTGATTTTTGTGGGAGATATGGAGATAGCTGATCCCATATCTGTACTTGATTTTAAACCTGATTCAACAGCTGCACAAGAATTTGAGTTATTAGGAATGGAAGTTTTAAAAAAGATAGGAATGTCTTAATGAAATTATCTACATCGCTTGTTGCTACCAAGAAAATCACCTCATCTTTTCCTCGTTCCAATTTCGCAGATGATGAAATAGAAGAAGCCGCCAAGTTAATTTTAGAAACTGAAGGAGTTATTAACCCTATAGTTGTTCGTCGAGAGAGTATAAATACTTTTGAAGTAGTTGATGGACACTTTGAGTATTATGCAGCTGCTAGGGCAAGAGAGATAGATCCTCGTAAAGGTGAGATGATTGGGGCATTCATTATTGAAGCTGAAAATGAGGGGTCTATTACAAAACAAGTAAAATTATTTAGAAAACCAAAGGCTGCTATTCCCAACAAGATATCTATTCCCGACAGTGTATCTGTTGATTCAAATAGCTTTGAAACCCGCTTAATAAATATGGAATCACGGTCTACTAACACAGAATCTCGAGTGACAAACCTAGAATCTCGCTTTGAAAACCGCACCATTGAATTACAGACAGAGTTTAGAAGTGAAATACAGCAAATTAACGCAAGATTGAAGGAAATTGAAAACAGGATTCCAAAGCCAATTGAAGCATTAGAAGCGCTTAATACTTTGGGCTTACCGAAGCTAACCTCTCAGTTGAAACGCGTTAATGTCAATGTGAAAATAATTGAAAAAATAGTAAGTGAGCGTGAAAAAAGCAAGTTCACTTCTTTTGGTAATGTAGTTGACCGTATTAAAGGATTAGGCGACAAAACAATGCTAAAAATAATTGATAGCTTTTCTGAAGGTGTCAGTCATTAGTCGTAACTGATGACGTGCGTTAAATAAGTTAATTAGGTTAAGTAAATCAACCTTAAAAAACATCAAATGTAGGGTGCGTTAGGCGGAACGCGGTAATGCACCTTATTTTTAAATTGGGTCTACCGTGGTTTTACGTTTAATCAGGTTGAGCTACTTCATAGATTGGGTTTACCGTAGAGTGAAACCCAACTGTTGTAAATTATGGGTTTCACTCTAGGGTCAAGTAAATCAGGACTTACGCAAAATATCTCTCAAACCCTCATTCCTCCGTGTCCTCTGCGTCCTCTGCGGTTAATTATCCCGTGACTAGTGCGTAAGTCCTATAAATTTTAAATTTTATAAAAGAATATCCTGAAATAAATTACAGCCTGCGGAATATGTATTTAAACATAATTAGGGGCTGACATGGATCCTTTAGAATCAAAAATTACTGAAATATTGAAGCGTGGTACTCCGCTAAGGGCAATAGACATTGCTAAAATGCTGGGAGTTGAAAGACGAGAAGTAAACCATTATCTATACTCTTCATTAAAGAATCTAGTTGTTCAAGACAATGACTATAAGTGGTCATTGAAGACAAATCAAATAGCGAAAACTCAGCGTTCACCAATTCAACCACCAACTTCTCAAACTCAATCATCAAGCACTATCAAGCAAGATACTATTTATAGGCTGAATAAAAAAGAGATTCACCAAGATAATCGATTTCAAGCGCCAACTTTTCAGCCTCAATCTGTACAGCCTATAAAGCAAAGCAATCCTTACGAAGTTGTCAAAAGAGAACTTGTTCATCCATCTTCTGAGGAAAAGGTAAAAATTATAGAAAATGCTTTTAGGCAAGATAGATTTGCAGAACTCGAAGATGAACAAATAAATGCTCTGCAATCAATTTTGGAACAAGCTAAACGTGAAGTAAGTATAAGTAATGCTGCTTATACGCAAGGAAAACTAAGCTCTAAGAAAACGAATATTTTAGCGATCGCAGTCGGTTCTATGGTCTTAGTTATGGGTATGTTGTTTATTATCAGTCAACTGAAATCAAACTCAATATATCAACCTACTCCAACTATTCCGCAAAGTAAACAAGTCGGTGGACACAATTAAACGTAACCCTTGATTTTAATAGTCCGCGAAAGCGGACTTCGTTTGTGTGCAAGATGAACCGCGACTTTCAATCGTTAGGGCTAAATTAAACGCACCGCCAAGATGACGATGCGTTATGCAGAGATTTATGTAATTGCCAACAAGAGCGATGCTCACCCGATAACTCACTCAATTCTGACGCGAGATACAAAAATCAAGCTTGCTTTTGCATCTGTACTACATTATTTTTTCTTCATTTTCCATCTTATAGTTTTACCTACTGTTCTCGGAACACTATATAACTTGGTAAAGAAAAGATTCCACAAATAACCATATTGTGGAAAATATTTTACCAATAAAACATCTGAAAAAACATGAAATCTAGGAGGTTTTAATGCAGGGTCTTTATCAATATATCTAATTTGTTCTGGTTTCGGCATCCAATGACCGATAATACTATCCGGCTCGAAAAAGTTAGCTTGCACAAATAAGCCGGATAATCTATCAAAACCAGTTGAGGGTATCCAAGTAGCTGCTCCCATAACTTTTGTTGCTTTTGAAAGTTCCGGAAGCGCCTTTTGAATCAAATCATTTCTCCAAACGATATTATTAAAATTTTCAAAATGATAACCTTCATTATCTTTTCTAGTTACAAAAGGCCAGAACAGATAACGTAAATCAAAATTTTTATTTAAAGGAGCAATCGGAACTTCTAATAAACCCTTGTAGTTTCCTTTATCATAAGGATAAGGATTTTCAGGTGTTTTTTTGCAGATTTCAAGTTGATTAATATCATAAATTTCCTCCCAAGGTTGCTTGATTCGCTCGACATTATTAATATCTATATTCAGCTTTTGTAACCGGAGAACCCAACTTTCAGGAAATCTAGTAAAGTACTGACTTATTAATTCGCATACGTCCGGATGAACAAAATCATCATCATCCAAAGCTAAAACGTATTCGCCTTTGGCATTGAGTAAAGCAACAAATCTTTGCGGCATTTCGCCTTTATAAGGACTAATTAATATTGTTACTCTCGGGTCATCTATATCTCTTATTTTTACTTCGGGAGGATAAACTAATATAAATTGTACATTTCCCTTAATTGCTAATAACTGTTCTAACCAATAAGCAGAATAATTTCCCAGTGTAGGAGTAACAATAGTCAACAACGGTTTATTGCTCATTTTTTTGGATTACCAGTATTCAGTTGATTGCTCAAAAATATGCCAAGTAGATTAAAATTAGACAAATTCAAATCAGATGTTAAAACTGATATATAGCCTTGGCTCTTCATGTCGGTTATTTCCGATTTCGCAAGTATCGCTCACAAGTGATAAAAATAACACTGTCCCAAAGATAACATAAATTATATGCGTATCCTGATGCTATCGTCCACCTTTCCTTACCCACCCAGTCGCGGGGGAACGGAAATTAGAACATTTAACTTGCTTAAATACCTGCATCAGAATCATGATGTGACTCTGGTGACACAGCGCCATAATGCAGTATCAGACGCAGAAGTCGAAGAATTGCGTAAATGGGTTGGCGAACTCGTGGTTTTTCCCCTCCCCCCAGAACCTGATAATAAAGGTGGGATAACTAAATTATTTGCTAAAGTGGGACGCTTTGCTGAGTCAGTGGTAAAAGCTACACCAGCTAATGTTTTATATCGGTATTCACCGCAAATTCAAGCTTTGGTGGATAGTTATGTTGAAGCGGGAAAATGTGATGCAATTACCTGCGAACATAGTGTAAATGAAATATATATTCGTCCGGAATTTCGCAACAGTGTAAATACGGTTGTGGATGTTCACAGTTCAGTTTATGGTTGGATTCGCGACCATTTAGAAATGGGTGCTTCTCAAAATGCATTACGCGATCGCCTTTATCTCTCTTTAGTGTTAGACCGTTACGAAAAGCGCTATTGTACTAAATTTTCTAACATTGTCGTCACCACTGAAGATGACCGCCAAGAATTTCTCAAACTTCGTCCGGATATTGAAATCAAAGTCATTCCCAACGGCGTTGATTTAGAATTGTTTCCCAATCGAGAGCAAGATCCAGGCGGATATAAGTTAATATTTGTTGGGGCGATGGATGCATCTCATAATATTGATGCGGCTCGTTTTTTTGCTGTAGAAGTATTACCAGAATTGCAAAAGCGCTATCCTGAAGCTACATTTTATATTGTCGGCGCTAGACCAACACCAGAAGTTATGGAATTGCAAAATCGTCCGGGGGTGGTGGTTACCGGTCGTGTTGATTCTATGGCAGAATCTTTGCATGATTCTTGTGTTTGTATCGTCCCGTTAAGAACCGGCTTTGGAATTAAGAATAAAACCTTAGAAGCAATGGCTGCTGGCGTACCCGTAGTAGGAAGCGATCGCGGTTTGGAAGGTTTAGCTGTAGATGATGCTAGTGTACCATTGCGGGCATTACGCGCCAACAACCCGGATGAATACGTCACCGCTATTAGTAAATTATTTGATAACCCGCAATTGCGATCGCAATTGTCTCACAACGCCAGACAACTGGTAGAAATAGAATTTACTTGGGAAAGTGCTGGGAAACGCTACGAACAAGTTTGTCTTGGAAATGCTAATAGTTAATAGTTAATAGTTAATAGTTGATATAGGAATCCGGTTTGATTGCGTGAAAAAATCGTGCGTATCTGTAGTGGGCATTGCCCAGCAAAACCCGAATGTCGTGGGCAATGCCCAACGCCAGATGCCCTAATGAATCCAGAAAAAATTTATTTCCGGAAATAAATGGTCGCGCTGAGTTAAAACTAATTAACTGGGAGAGTTTTAGTTTATTAAGCGAATAGACATTCTGCCAACAGATGCACCCTAATACTTTACTTTGTAAAGCAGAATGATACAGCGCAACTATCAATACTTTAGTTCTAGCTGTATTGTTGACAACAGAGAGATATTACTGAAATTCCTTATTGAATGGATTTTGAGGCGTTCAGTTAGTTACTCGCATATTTAGTTAAATATTTTAGATGTTATATAAACTCTTAATAAAGAACAAAATGTCAGAAGTCCGCGCATCATTGTTGAGAAACGTCCGTGTCGGGTAAAGAAGTGCGAAATCCGACTTCTTAAGCTTTTGAGTAACCCATTCTACAAAAGATGTCTCAAAATGGTAAAAATAGTTCAAAAACTATAGTATTCCGCCCATCCTAGGTGAAAGTTCAGAAACCCAGTTTCTCAAATAAACCGGGTTTCTACGACCTTCGATTTTTATAAATCTGCCAAGGATTGCTATATGTTAAAGCAAAGTTAAAACAAAAAGCTAGTCCGCAAGATACCGATGGTAAAGGTAAAAGAATAAGTTTTTTTCTTGTTTTTCTTGCTGTTTTCTTTTTTCTTTTTCCTTTATACGTAATCCTTGCACCTTTTTAGGAATACCGATCGCCCTTGATGGCACTAAGTGAACTCTCGCAAGAAATAAAATTGCGAAGTTCCAAATTTTACCACTACTGCTGCAAATCAGATTACCTTTCAATTTATACACTCTACACACTTGCACTTAAGTATAAAAATGTATTAAATATTGAGTAATAGCATTAGAGAATTTACTGAAATAGGATAAATTTTGATTTAAAAGGTTCTGGGCAATCTCCTCAGAAGGCGAGTATAAAAGACTAAGCCTCTTAAGGAATACAAGGCAGAAGGCAGGAGGCAGAAGGCAGAAGGGGAGAGGATGTGTTTGTTCGATTTGTTACTTGCGCTTGCGAGTAAAGAGGCTCATATCTTGCATGGCGGTAGTCGCCTGGGTCGGAAAACCTGGACGCAGTATATGTTTCACAATCCAAAATCTCAAATCTCAAATCTCAAATCTACAATGGTATGACGCCAAAACCTTCTACACAAAATCAGCAAGGTACAGGTGCGATCAAAAAGCGTGTGGTTAAAAAAACCAAAAAAAAGCCCCAAAAAAAGGGAAGTTGGCAATCGTCAATGTTAGCGATCGCGGTTTTGTCAAGCAGCGCTGTTTTAATTGCAACTTTTACCTGGATTAGCATTCAATTTATTTTCAATCCAGAACAGGTAAGCTGGCTGAATAAGTTTTTACCAGAATGGGCGAAAATTTCTCTAGGTAATCGCGACTACCCCCAAACTCTTCAACAAATTCAAGAAAAGCTGCAAAAACAAGAACAAATAGCTGGGCAAACTATACCTTTGTCAGATGAGGATGGGACAAAATCTTTTTTACTACCAGTTTTTAAGCAGCGGGCTAATTGTCAATCAGATTGTAAATATGTTGTTGAACTTAGGGTTTATGAGCTTTCACAAGATTTAGAATTGCAATTTCAACCAGAAAAATACTATCAACTGGCAACGCAATTACCTATAACTGGTCCGGAAGAATCTTTTGTGATCGCGCCTTTGATTGATGCTACATCTGATAATCAAGGTTCTAGTATTTCCTTACCTTTAACTGAAGTGCGACGCTTTGAAAAAGATGCACCTTCACCAGGATTTTGGTTTTATTTACAGGGACAGCGCCAACAAGGAACGAATGCGATCGCTTACGGTCAAATTGTCCATTACAATCCGGAACGTACCAATCTCCAACTAATGTTGTCTTGGACTAGTCCTAGCGCACAATTACCTAAATGGCAACAAGTAACTGGTGGTGGTGCAAAGGAGTTAGTTGTTAATCAAACGGTTGGTTTAGAACCTCAACTGCGTATTTATCAACTTAAACCCGTCAAGTTTGTTCTCAACCCCATCCAACTAGAACAAATTTCTTTAACACCTTCTGCCCTCAAGGATACAGCTTATCAAGATGCCGTGCTGCTTGCCCGCAGTGGATTGTGGACGCCTGCTTTTGAGTGGTTGGAATTGATCAAAAAACAACGAAAATCAATGCCGGCGGCCGCGCAAGCGCAAATTGATGCGATTCGCTTGCATTCTCAACTCACCAAAGCCCAAGCTGACAAAAGTTGGGTAAGTCCCAGCCAACAAGTTTTGGCAGATTTGGTTGATGGTCGTTGGTCAAAAGCTTTACAGGTATTTGAGGCGTCACCGCAAAATGTTCAAGAAATTGCCACCCTATTAAAAGCTGATGGCGGAAGGTTGTCCAATCGTGTTGAAACGGCGTTGCAAGTCAACCCAAATCAACCTGAGGTGCAATCTTGGGGTGCTTTAATTGTCGCAGCCAGACAAGGACAAGGACGTGCTAATACCTGGTTGCAAGCACAACCCAAAATCACAAAAGAAACTCTTGCCAATATTCAAAGCTTGTTAGGACAACTTGAAGGTAAAGACGCAAAGTCGAAAATTACTCCTTGGGCGACTCACCCCAGTCGAATTGTAGGTTCCTTTCGTGCGATCGCTCAAGTTAATCCCACCGAATGGCTGCAACCCAATGCAACCTCTCTCCAAAAAACAGATAGCCAATGGTATCAGGTGGAAGTAACCGCCTTTCATGATGGCAAACGCTGGCTGAATTTCCCCTTTAACAACTTGAACCCACCCAAAACTTCCCCGGCAAAATTTTTCTGGGATGCTTTAGGTATAAACACTGACCCAGAAATCCAGATAGCTGTTTGGCAACCCAACGGAGAACAGCAAACAATCGCCGCCACCATCAAAGCCGTACAGATGCGGGGCGGCGTTTTGCGACTATTAGCAGCTGCTAGCGAAAAAATTTCATCTGTGGATGCGTACCCGCAACAACCCAAACCTTTAGCGCTGACAACTTCAGCCTTGGAATGGGTGCAGCCATCTCCCATCACTATCGAACAACTGCATCAACAACAGCCACAACAAGTTAAAACAATCCTACCGACGCTGTGGCGCTCCTTGCAAGAATCCGGTCAACTACCAGCAGGTGCGATCCCCAGCTTCCAGCAGATGCAGCAAAAACTCGGACATTGGCCCGTGCAACTGATTGATTTAACTGCTAACGACAAGCCAGAAATAGTGCTAACTATCTCAAAAGACGCGATCGCATCTTTGAACAATCAGCCAGCAGCCAAAAACAAACAACAAAAAAATCAATTTCGTCCCCGGACATTAATTTTGTCTGATTCTGGTAAAATAATTTATACTGACTTCAATAACAGTCGCCAACAAGTATTGACAGCGATCGCCAAACTTTCAGACAGGCAATCCCTGACTCTACTTGTCGAGAATGCTGATAACTACAGCCTGAAAAACTGGTCTCAAAAAAATCAACGCTTTGAATGAAGGATTAATCGTTATTAGCTATCGCTAACAACAATTAGCAATCCCAAATTCAAAACTAATTTACTTATTCTTCTTTAGTACAAGTAGCGGTCAGTCGTTGCTCTTTCAGGTTTTGCAGCTGCTCTAACAGAGAGTCAACCTCTGCTTGCAGGTGCAGGAATTTTTCTTGCTGATCCACCTTATACACGGACTTGGTTAGGTTGCTCGCCCAAAGAGTTTGTGGCTCGCGATCGGAAACAGATGAACAAGTAGGCATTGTTAGATAGGTCCAAAACTCAACTCACACCTTTAGAAGATACTATAATAGTGTAATTTAAAGAATCATTAAATTATTGTATAGGTTGCATAAGTAGCTGTAATCTATTTGGGAATTTGTAGTCAGGACGGCGAATGTCATAATTTGGTTCCAAAGAACACATCGCCCCTACTAGTAATTTTTAACTATTGACAAGAGGAAGGCACTCTTGCATACTGCCCCAGGGCAGAGGAGCCACTGCCTTCTTTTGCCAAAATTGATTGCAAGACTATCCAGAGATACAGCGAAAGCGATAAACTGACAGTATATAAGAAAAAGATTTTTGTTCTTTTTTTTCTTGTGTTATAAACATCTTGCGCGTCAGCAGCACGATCTGCTGCTAGAGATGTACCCTTTGCGGTTTAAAATTTGGATTGAATTCGTTGTAAATATCGTGACTTTGAGCCTGTCTGTAGCTAAATCTCATCGCCAACCCTGGCCCGGACTGATAGAAGCCTATCGTGAATACTTGCCTGTCAGCGAAAACACACCGATTGTCACCCTGTTGGAGGGTAACACTCCTTTGATACCAGTTCCTGCGATCGCACAACGTATTGGCAGACAAGTGCGCGTGTTTGTGAAATACGACGGTCTGAACCCCACTGGTAGCTTCAAAGACCGGGGAATGACAATGGCAATTTCCAAGGCAAAGGAAGCTGGGGCTTTGGCGGTAATTTGTGCTAGCACGGGCAACACCTCGGCGGCGGCGGCGGCTTATGCTAGGCGTGGGGGAATGAATGCTTTTGTGTTAATTCCCGATGGTTATGTGGCGCTGGGTAAATTGGCGCAAGCATTGCTGTATGGGGCAGAAGTCCTGGCAATTAAAGGGAATTTTGACCAAGCGCTGGAAATCGTCCGGGAAATGGCTCTAAACTATCCCGTAAATTTGGTGAATTCGGTTAATCCCTACCGTTTGGAAGGACAGAAAACAGCCGCCTTTGAAATTGTGGATACTTTGGGCAATTCTCCAGACTGGTTGTGTATACCCGTAGGTAATGCGGGAAACATATCAGCATATTGGATGGGTTTTTGTCAATACCATCAAGCCGGAAAATGCGATCGCTTACCCAAAATGATGGGATTTCAAGCGGCGGGTGCGGCACCTTTAGTACACGGTCAGCCGGTAGCGCATCCGGAAACCGTCGCCACAGCGATTAGAATAGGCAATCCTGCGAGTTGGGATAAAGCCGTCGCCGCCAAATCAGCCAGCATGGGAGATTTTCGCGCCGTCACCGACGCCGAAATTTTGGATGCTTATAGATTATTGGCATCAGAAGAAGGTATTTTTTGCGAACCAGCCAGCGCCGCTTCCGTAGCGGGGATGTTGCAGGTAAAAGACCAAATTCCCACAGGTGCAACAGTGGTTTGCGTCCTGACAGGTAATGGTTTGAAAGACCCAGATACAGCCATTAAACACAGCGACAGCAAATTTAAACAAGGCATTGAACCGGAAATCAAAGCTGTAGCTGCAGCGATGGGGTTTTAAAAAGTTAGGACTTCTAAAACTTGCACCCATTGCGGTCACGTACATAGAAGTTTAGGCGGATCTAAAGTGTTTAACTGTCCTGAGTGTGGTTATTCAATCCCACGGGATTTCAACGGTGCTTTTGGGATTCTCCTAAAAGCTTTGCGGGATACCGCCTCTGTCTCCTATGAAGGTGATAGTGCAATCGTTACTTTGTCGGGCAATAGCCGGGAAAATGTCGCGTAAATGTATCAGTAAGAAGTTATTAGTCCCCCTTGTCTCCCACACCCGTCGCCCACACCCGTCGCCCCCATCTCCCCATCACTCCTTGTCCCCCCCTCCCCCACTCTCCCCCTCTCCCCCTGCTATGCGCCGCGTTAAGCCGTCAATTGCATCACCCAAAGCGGTGGTGAGGCTTTTGCGTGTTTGGGCGTGGTTATCTTGTTCATTTTTTAACGCGTTAATTAGGCGATCGCGTTCTTTCATGACTTCCAGAAGTTTGGCTTTCAACTTCTCTACAGATTCAAGTTGAGCAATTTCTTGTTGGATAGCCGTCGTCACAGTAGCGTCAGGGAGAGTCGCTTCATCAAGTCCCTTGAGTTTGTGAATTTCTGCTTTTAAAGAAGCGATCGCCTGTTGGAATAATTGAGCATCGGTGCGGCGTTGTTCGGCTTCCGTATTGTAGAGTTTACGCCATTTTTCCGCACTTTCCCAACCGCTATCGCGATCGCTTTGAAGTTGTGCCAACTGCTGTTTGAGCGTCTGAATTTCCGTTAACCACTGTTGTGTTAAATCTTGATTCATAATTTCTTTGTATAAAAACTACACTTGAAGCAGATTGGTAATTACTAATTGCTAATTGCTAATCGCTAAAACTTAAGAGTTATAAGTTACTCACTCAAAACTCACAACTTTACATTATGCATAGATTTTGTAGATTAGTTTACTTGCATAAGTCTCTCCGTGTAAAGGATGTAGACGCCCCAAAGGCGGCTTGCCGGAGGCGCTTGATCAAGTGAGGACTTATCAGTCTGTGTGATCGGCGCAAAACACAGCCGTATGTGGGTGACTCAGGAACTTGGGAGTTCAGCTAGACCTGTTGTTTCAAGATAACAACTCTTGAAGGCTCTGCCGCCTCGTTGTGAATCTCCTGATTTCTAATCAAGAAAACGTCAACGTTACATTCCATCTGCCACGCCACATGCTTCAACCGGGGGAAAGAAAGGCAACGCAGTGGCTCCTCTGCCCTCAGCTGCTTCTGGGGCGATAAGTACAGCCATGACAGCCCTCGACCAAATCCATAAAATACCTCCAGAAAAAATCCGCCCCTTTTGGAAAGCCAAACTTGTCTCCTTGGGATTAACAGTTGGCTGCATCCTACTTTTGCTGATGGCTTCTTTTATGGTGTTTATCAGCGACCTGATTTTAAATCTGATGGTGCTAGGACTTACGCATTGACAAGAAAAACCAAATATGGGGTATGGATTTCAGGCATTTAACCTTGATTTTTCGACACTTTTTAGGCGATCGCTATTTATCCAAGGATGATTGATCAAAGTTTGAAAGGACGTATTTTCGTTAATGCACAAGATAATCAATTTGTACAGTGCGTAAGTCCTAACAGTAAGAACCCGCGCCGGAAGTATGCTCAAAGTGAAGTGGGGTGACTTGACCCGTGGCTTGGGATATGAGGTGTTGCCTGTCGATGACCGAGCGCCTTTGAAAAAAAGCGCTTTTGATGCCTTGTGGACTTAGAGGCGCTCAGTCACCGCTGTCGCTTCGACAGGCTTTAAGAACCCCATGAATTCTTAAGGAACGAGAACGGGAAAATTCTCTTGAATCGTGTGAATGTCCTGCTATAATGCATTGCAGTGCAATGTATTATTTTGGAGGAAAGGGTATGAGCACCACAAGCTTCAGGCTCGATGAAGACCTCGAGGAAAAACTTGATACAACTGCTACCAAACTGCAACGGACAAAGGGGTGGATAATAAATGATGCCCTGCGCCAGTATATTGCGCGTGAAGAGCGGAAACTTCGGATGCTCGAAGAAACACAAGAGGCGGTTTCCGACATTGAAGCACGGAGGGTTGTTTCTGGTGAAGAAGTGATGGAGTGGCTTTCTACGTGGGGCACCCCTTTAGAAGGGAAGGCACCTAAGGTATGAAGCTTCAGTTTTCAGAAAGCGCGGTCGGTGACTTGGTAAGACTTCGAGAGTTCATTGCGGCGAATAATCCTGACGCCGCCGAGCGTGTGTCGTTACGACTTCGGCAGGCGATAGGAAAACTCGTACTGTATCCTGATATCGGGCGTCCTGTTCCGGAGATCCCGAATGTGCGTGAATTTGTTGCCGGAAACTACGTGGTTCGTTACCTGCGGGAGGAAGATACGGTATTTGTGTTGCGGGTGTGGCACGGGAAAGAATTCCGTGATTTTGAGTAGGGGAGTAGAAATGTGATGTGAATACCTTTAAATTCGCACTATTATCATTTTCAATAAGATTATTTTGAGTGTTTTAACTGGTTGACAAAAATGCAATTACTCTAACCACTCACGAGTGGGTACTTGGAGAGTATCCAATCAATTTTACGCCCGCAACCAAGCTTTTATCTAATTGCACTACATCTTTAATAATTTTTCCTTCCTTGGTTTCGCTATCTCTAATTTTTCCGTCTCCAAGCGTTTTAATTTTTATCTCTTGCTTTTTGGGTGCATAAATGCCCAGTACATAGTATTTTTCTTCTTCAAAAAATATGGCTATTGTTTGTGATGGAGATGACAACCCCGAATCCTCAATATCTAGTCCTAAAACTTTAACTTGTTGAATCATATTTTTTTTGAATAAAAACTGGACGATTTTTGGTTGTCCACCTCCAAATTGTTCTGGAATTAAAGCATAAATTTTGTGTCCAAAAAAAGTAATGTACATACTGATGACTGGAATTAAAAAAAAGCTCACTACAACCTTTAAATACCAGGATTGAGAATTCTGAGCCTGACTTTTTCTAATAAGCCATTTTGGGAAAACGCTATTTGGGAATATTGGGTATATTTGTGTTATTACAAAACAAACTATTGCTCCTGTTAAAACGCTCCAGATAGAATAGAATATAACTCTTGATAAAGAAATAGTTGGTTTGAGAATTAAACTGTTCGGGTTGCTCAAAAAAAATACAAAAGCATAATTTATGGATAAATATGCTAAAGCAGGGAAAATGATAATTAGGACACATAAAATAAAATACCAGTGTTTGCTGAGTCCACTGCTTTTTAAGTGCAAAATGAAAATGTACGGGAAAAGAAAGCTAAAAGCTAAAGACGATAAAACTACAATACCTGTGTAGATAAAGCGCGGTTTTAAAGGAGATGAAATAGCGGAAAAATTTAATTCATATAAATACGAATTAACAGTAAAGACTCCGACAATGTAAAACAAAAATGTGAAAACTGTTATTGTTTTTATAATAAAATCTAAAGAAACATATGAATCTTTCTGCGAGGAATTTGAGGTCATAAATATATTACGGCTTTGGGTTAAATTGACGGTTTTTTGTTTTTTATATTATACAACGTGAGTTTGCACTGAGCGCTGTAAGCCATTGAAAACACTATGTTTTTCAGAAAGCCTCAAAATGCAAAATCCTCAATGATTACAGCATGTTAGCGTTTTTGAGTGCAAACTCCACTTTGGTCAGTAATCGAGCGTTTTTGTGAGAAATGTTTATAGTTGTGGGGTGTCAAGATGCTTTTATGGCTTCCCGCTTCGGCATGAACCAGTGTTGGATGTATTTCTACTTGTACTCCTAGAATAGGAGAGAAAAGAGGAATCAAAAATCGACATCCCTACCGAGATGAGAACCCGTATCGTCGCTCGCTGAAAATTCCTCATATCTCGCTCCATAATCCGTGGGATGTCAGAAGGGCAAATGGTGACGAACTCCCCATTTTCGACGTGTTGGATCATGAGATAAAGGACGCGGAGCGCGTCGCCCGTAATCTCCCGGTTACAAGCCGGGATCGGTGCATTGCAGTGGCGTGCCTTGCATCGTACACTTGCGGAATTCTTCACGGAGATTGGATCGACGCAGCCCAGGACGAGGATGCACTTCATGAAGAAGTCAAGGAAATCCTCTCTTCCTCACCCATCCCGAACGCCGAGGAGTTTGCGATCCATGACCACGAATGCTTCTTTGGTGTCGAAATCGGTGAATACACACCGCTTTCCGAAGTGTCTGAGATTGCGTGCTTCATTGAGGAATACGGAGAACTCGGCGCGGAAATCTTGAAGCACTGTAGCTATGAGCTTGACACCGCAAAGCGCACCATGAAGGAGTCGTATCTTGGTATGTACAAGAGTGTTGCCGAGTACGCCCAAGAATTGACCGAAGAGACGACCGAAATTCCGGAGTCTCTTGCCTCTTATATCGACT
The DNA here is from genome assembly GCA_044006015.1 of Heteroscytonema crispum UTEX LB 1556. Lineage (GTDB taxonomy): Bacteria > Cyanobacteriota > Cyanobacteriia > Cyanobacteriales > Nostocaceae > Heteroscytonema > Heteroscytonema crispum. The sequence continues at coordinate 376,567 of JBIPDF010000007.1, read as the reverse complement.
ACGAATCTATGGCAAATGACATGGAGCTTTCGGGAGACATTCACTCCGTAGAAATAGGCGGTACGGTTCACGTGTTCAGAAACGAATAAGCCGCACACAAAGGAACCGCCTTGGCGTCAAGCATCGGGCGGTTCCTCTCTCTCACTCCATATCTTCCCACACGCGATCATAGACTTCGGCAAGGGGAAGGGTACAGGAGATTGAGGTAAGCGTAAGAGAGGATTTGAGTCCGTATATATCCGAAAGAATCCACTGATGATCGTGTCGTGTGTAGTGCTCTATTCGAGGTTCATCTTGTGAGACAAGTAAATAATCTTTCAATGATGGCATTTCTCGATAGGCAAAAAATTTCTTTCCACGATCATAATTCTCTGTTGAAGGGGAAAGGACTTCTAAGATAACTGTCGGATTTAATATCACATCCTTACCGTCATCATGAAAAATTGGTTTCTCGCAGACAACAACAATATCAGGATATAGGTATGTATTTCCCGATTCGTTACGTACTTTTTGGTCACTCGTCACAGAACGACAGGAAGAGCCTTTAAGTTGTCGAGAAATTTCAAGCGAAATGTTGTTGACGATAAGATTATTAACCCAGGATGGGGTTCAGCCGGGATACGCGCAAATTGGGACACGTTGTAAAGTTATATTACGCAGATGTTTGCAAATGCTTGATTTTGCGTTGTTTCAACACCAGTTCGAGTCCGCCACCCCCCGCGAAAACATCCCCTAAAAAGGTCATTTATGGGCAAGTTTAAAAGACTGAATCGCGTGAAGAGTTGATTTTAGTGTGCAAAAATTTGAATGTTTTAATACCATTTTTGGGCAAGTTAGTAAATCGCCAAATCGGTTTCTGCAACATTTGTTTACAATGTGTCCCAAATTGCAGGTATCCCGGCTGTACCCCAGGATGCCCCGACCATCGCGAATATCTCACCGTCAACGTACTCGTGCTTCTGGTCGATAGAAGCACGTTCGCGCTCCAAGTACTCTTCGGGAGTAATGCGAGATGTGTCTTTACTTTTCGGTGTCGCCATTGGTGGGTGTCCTGATTCCTTAAGAAACACTCAGAAATAATGTCACATTCAGTCAAAAAAGGCGAGTAAAAAATCACGTCTTTTCAACTATCACATAGCCGATAAGCTTTCCTTTTTCATAGCGTTTTTCAATAATTCCTTCCTTTAGAAGAGCGCGGATTCCTCGTTGCACGTTCCGCACGTCTCGCCTTAAAAGTCGTGAAATATCCGACGGTACAAGGGGGACAAAGTACCCGTTTTCGACGTGTGCCATAAGGAGAAAAAGCACTTTTAGGGCTTCCCCTGTCAATCGTTGATTGGTTGCTACGTACGTACACCAGAGCCGCCACGTTTCCATTACTACTTCTTTCCCTCATGTGTCATCCTTGACGTTCTCATTGTCTCATGTGACGTAATCCATCCCCCTTTTTTCCGCAAAAAACCCTTCACCGTCTGCATTTTGGAAACTTTCTGAAGTGTCTTGGCGTTTTCTTGCTGGTTCCAAGGAGGTGCTTGGAGATGCCTTGGAGCTTCGTTGGAGAGAGCGATTTTCTCCAATCGCGGACGGATTTTTTCCACGCCTCACCTTGGCGCGGGAAAGAACCCTCCCCCTTGGAAACAAGACAAAAGATCCATACTCATGCACCGAAGGTGAGTTTCGCCAAACGCCGCCAATCCTCACCAACGCCAAGGAGCAGTTCGCTAAGCATCGGCGAAGTTTAATCCTATTTATCGAACGAATCTCCAAGCGTTCTCCAATAAAACTCCAAGCTTCACCAAATATGAAATGTCGGAGGTGGAGCGGTAGGACGTGCGATGAGCGCAGAGATGGCGGCGTAAGTGTGTCGATTGCTACTGAAGGAAGAGATCTACATCCGTGAATTGTACATGGCGTGTATTACTCCTTACTTGCCTGTTACGAGGCAATGTAACCTATGGCGGTTTCTTGCAATTTCCCCATGAATTTTTATGAAGACTAGCGGTGAAGATTGATTGCGATTTGAATTTTCATATTTCACTTTCTGTAGTCTTGAATATAAAAAACCTATTTATTGTTGAAGAGGTGCAAAATGCCTACATGGAATTTGCCAGGAACCTCAGTTACTCGCACCTATGACACTGCAAAATTTGGTGGTTCAGGTAACGACCCATTGACTGGATTGCCGGATAAACAAAACTTGATAGAAGGTCGTGATGGTAATGATACCCTCACAGGTGGCGGGCGTGATGATGTTCTGATCGGTGTTGGTACTGGTAATGCATACGGAGGGAATGATGTTGATACCTTGAGTGGAGGATTTGGGGGGGATTGGTTTGTTGTCGGAGACGCTAACGGTAACTACTACAACGACGTTAATGGGTATGCAATAATCACTGATTGGGCTGCCCCTCCCGATACAGTTGTAATAGACGGAACGCGATCACGTTCTGATGGTGGTATTGGATTGAGTAGTGAAGTTGTTCCAGGAGTAGGTACTGGCATCGCAGATTTGGTGGTTTTCACATCTGGGGGAAGACAAGCTGTACTACAAGACGATGGCAGTCTATTGAACGAGTTTCGATCTGATGTGAATTCTTGGGTTTCAACAGGTTCAAACCTCGACGCATCAGGAAGAAATAACGGCTACTTTTGGCTAGTGTAGTAACTGGCGGCTTTGTCTTTATTAAAAGACTGGCGCGGCAGTGCTTTTTTAAGCACTGCTCACACTGTTTTGTTTGTTTATTGGGGTGGTACGTTGTTGTGTGGTGCGTTGGGATTCTGACCTTGGTTTTTACCAACAGATGTTTTTTTGGGTGGTTTGGTATCTAGTAAATCATAAAGACATCCGCCCATGGCTTGGTTAAGCTGCATTTGACTTTCGATGTACGGAAGTATTAATTTATGTACCCGCCGCATATAGGATCTGTATGAAGGTTTTTTCGGGGTTTTGATTGATCTAATAGGCTTGTTGGTCGGGTCGAGCCATATTGCTGTTAAAGACCAAAAATCTGTTATAGGAATGCTTAGTTTGTGAGATTGTAAATCGAACGTCTCAAAGCACTTCCTTATCGCGTCGTCTTTTGTATCCGCGCTTACTTCTCCTGAAACAAGGCACACGACCGCAAAAACTGCCCCTACAAGGCGAGATACCGTGTTCATGATTTCTTCCCCCCCCCTTGTTCATGTGAAACGATAGATACGATCAATCAATATAAGGTGTTATGACCTGCTCGTTTCGGTATGGAACATAAGGGGGAGCCGATGTAATACGAAGCATGGAAACCTCCAATCCCCCCATAGAGGGTGCAGCCTCAGGGCTGTTTGAACAGCCGACTCATCTCGGCTCGAATGTTCGTTTCGAGGAGCCGGATGCGGGAAATCCGCACGTCTGGATCTGGAGGAGAGCCGTCGCCGAAATGGGGCGGTTTACCCGACCACTTTCCGAAATAATCCCTCCACGGGTACGAGTGCCCCCCATCCGTCACCCCCTTAAGGTCTTCTCCCTCTCCACGGAGGCGCTTCGATAAGCGGCACCTTCAAGGTACGTTTTCCAACTAACTCCAAGAATCTGCAATTTATTGGTTGGAGTTGGCTTATAAGAAGGCACACATATTGCAAATTTTTGTAACGTCTAATTGGAGAAAAGGTAATATTTCAGTTGACAGATGTGGAATCTCTTTATTTTCATCTGATAAATTAGGGTATCTACTCATGATAAAGGGGGTGGTGCGATACGGTATGTACGCTTGAGAGAGTGAGCGCGGGACGTGCCGAATACTACACCGAAGTAATCGCCATTGATGACGGGCGAAAAGATGGGGGCGAATCTCCCGGATACTTTATCGGGGAAGGAGCAGAAGCCCTTGGTATCTTGGGGCGAGAAATAGTACGGAAAGACGAAGCATTACGTGACCTCTTCCACGGGAGAGACCCTACGACGAAAGAGCGCCTTCGTCACGTGTCCTTGACCGAGCGGACATATGTAGAACTTACGCATTGACAAGCAGAACGAAACGTGCATAAAGAGAATGTAGAAAAAAACTAGCGATCGCTAGTTAATAGAGGCATGAAAAACAGATAATTTACCTGTCTGTGTTTAGGGTTCGGACAATCAGAGCAATTACAAAACCATCCACTGCAAAGTGTGACCTCAACACTTACACTTTGTTCTTGCTAGCAGAATCAAAGTATTCAGGTTGCAAACGTTTGGCGCAGATAATGGAAAATTTGTCTCATGATAGCGTCAATAGATTTTTGCTACGTGAGCAGTACGAACCCAAGGATTTATTTGAAGAAATTAAACCACACATCAACTTAATTGGAGGTACTTTAAGTGGTGACGATACAGTAATTGATAAGCCTCATAGCGACCCAAAAATAACGGAATTAATTGGTTACTATTACTCAGGTAGACACCACCGTGCCGTTAAAGGAATCCAATTAATTACCTTGTATTACACGGATGTATCTTTTAAGTCTGTGCCAGGAAATTATCGGATTTATAACAAGCAGGAGGGTAAGACTAAAAATGATTATTTACGAGAAATGATAATTGAGGTTTTGGATTGGGGTTTAAAGCCTAAAACCGTGACTACTGACAGTTGGTATTCCAGTCAAGAAAACCTGAAATTACTGAAAAACAAGCAATTAGGGTTTTTAACTGGTATAGCTAAGAATCGTTCATGTTCGGTTGACGGTAAAACTTTTACCCAGGTTCAAAATTTAGAAATTCCCGAATCTGGTTTAACAGTGTATCTCAAAAATTTTGGTCAGGTGAAGGTCTTTAAGAGAAGTTTCAAAAACGAAACCAAACGATATTACATTATGTATATCCCTGAAAAAGATGCACTCTCTTCAATTACTAGAACAGAATTTAGGGAAATTCATTCAATACATTGGGGTATTGAATGTTACCACAGAGCTATTAAACAAGTATGTGGTATTGGAAAATTTATGGTAAGAACAACCGAGGCAATTAAAACTCATTTTTTTAGTGCAATTCGAGCTTTTACACAACTAGAATTAATGCGCTCCGAAGAGTTAATTGAAAGTTGGTATGAAATCCAAAGGAATCTATCTCTTCAAGTGGCTCGTGACTTTATCTTAGAACACTTAACGCAAAAGTGTAACTTGACTACATAGTATCAACTTTCTGTCAATGCGTAAGTCCTAGGTGCGCGAAACTAATTTTTTGGGCTTTTTATTGCAAATTTGGCAACTGTTACGCTGGCCTCTAACATTAAGTATTGTTGCTACCACCTTTGCCTTTGTCTATCGTTACGGTCCCAGCTTGTGGAACCCAGGTACGCCAATGATGCCGGGAGCCGTGTTAGCATCTGTTTTCTGGGCGATTTTGTCGGCTTTATTCCGGTTTTATGTAGAGAAATTTGGTAACTATAATAAAGTCTATGGGGCGCCGCCGTTCTTTTGGTCGGCGACCAGTTAAATGTGATTGTAGGTGAAGATATGCGATCGCCAGCCGCCTCGAAAAAAAATTGAACAAAAAATCTTAAATAGTAAATATTGCTACATATAGATAAAAAACACTTGAAAAATTGCAGCAGGAGAGTAGAATATTTAGCGATTAAATCATAAGTTTAGAAAGCGATCGCCTCAATGTCTCAGCCTCCTGTCGATTTTTCCACAATTCAACCAGATGCCAAAGCGCCTACCTTAAAGCGCCTGCGTCAGCTTAGTCGTATCTTGGATAGTGCCATTACCATTCCCGGAACGCGGGTTAGTATTGGTCTAGATCCATTTTTGGGATTAATACCCGTTGGTGGTGATTTTATCGGAGTCTTGCTTTCTGCCTACATCGTCTTAGAAGCAGCACGACTGGGGGCGTCTAAAAGCACTTTGGGCAGAATGGCTTTTAACGTCATCCTCGATGCCTTAGTCGGTACAATTCCAGTGTTGGGAGACTTTTTTGATTTCGCTTGGACAGCAAACGACCACAATATCAAGTTACTAGAAGAACACTTAAAATTTCCCAGCCAGAGAAAAAGCGCCGACCGTTGGTTTATCTTTGCAATTTTAGCTGGATTGTTAATAGTTGCCATTGGATTAGTCACATTTAGTGTGGTACTAATTAGACTGCTAGTAGGAGTTATAACTGGTGGATGATTAGTTACTAATAAAATCAATGAAAGATTGGTGGCAAAATACTTTTCCTAAAGGGCGGCAAAGTCTGACAATTACTGATGCTAATGGGTATCCCGTACAAATTGCTTATGGCGAAAAAGGTACGGGTAAACCATTATTTTTATTACATGGTGTGGGTAGTTGGAGCTACAATTGGCGTCACAGCATTTCCGCATTATCTAAATATTTCCGAGTAATTTGTTTTGATGCCAAAGGTTACGGTTTTTCTGAAAAACCTGTGAATCGTCGAGAACAAAACGGTCATCAAGTTATTGAATTAGAGCGAATTATTCGGGCATTATGTGATGAACCCGTTGTAATTGTGGCAGAATCTTTAGGCGCATTAATCGCCCTTGCCTTTGCTCAAGAAAATCCTCAATTAATAGCGCGGCTAGTGGTGCTAAATGTACCTGTTTTTGCTCAAAAGCTGCCGCATTGGGGAATGTCTTTACTTTCTTTAACACCACTAGAGGTAGTGCAAACAATTGACACCTTGCGTTTGGCATATTTGTTTGCGCCATTAGTAAGAGAAATTATGGCAATAGAAAGACGTGGAGTGCTTTTCGACCCGTCAATGTTGACACAGGAAGATGTTTATTGGCTAACTTATCCCTATATAGAAATTCCTGGTACTTTGACGAAAGTTGCAGAAGAGTTACAAATAGCAGCGCGAGAAATTGAGCATTTTCAAACAAATAAACCAAACTTGCTAACTAAGATTCAAAATAATCTCGGAAATATTAATTGTCCTACATTAATTATGTGGGGTGAGCATGATAGTTGGTTTCCTGCTAGTGATGGCGAGAAATTGCATCAGCGTCTGCCTAATTCTCAGTTACAAATTCTGCCTAATTGCTGTCATGATGCTTCATCTGGTGCTTCGGAAGCGGTGAATGCAGCGATTTTTAAATTCCTCAAAGATACCAGTTTTTGTTGAATAGCCGCCCTCAAGCTAATATCGTAGGACTTACGCAACTTCGACTACAAGCGCCTTATTCTTGCGTAGGGATAATTCATGAATTATCCCTACAGTAGTTATGTTTTGCGTAAGTCCTGTATCGTAGATAATCTGGTGCCGTACTCTCACTCTTGGCGCACCTACATTTGATTTTTTAGGTTGATTCAAACAATACTTAATTGCTGTGAAGCAAATAATTGCAAGATGTCCATAAAAAAAGAGTGGGAGGAAGCATATCCGTCAGCTTCAACTCCCACTCTGCCATTTGCCGCTGTAGCGTGCAGGAATATGTACAGACACTGCCCGTTTTTTAGGGGGCTAATGTGTACGTTAACGACAGCGTCTATACGCGCTTAATATTCCTGATGCGACAAATGCCAATCCTGAATTAATAATATTTATTGGCTGAGACAACAAGCTGGTATATCATTTGTAGATATACTTTTTCTTTGCCTAAAAGTTGCTTGGTAGAATGCATCTCTCAAGGGAAAAGTGGTAGTTTAAACACCCTGAGAACAACACCCTTGAGTCGTTTATCTTCTATAATTTAACTTACTTAATTAGATGTTGGTTGCCAATTTGGCAACTTTTTTAGGAATTAATAATTGCTCATTTTGAACTTTTCCCAAGGGATTCATCTGCTAATAAATAACTAGAATTTATAAATTCAATATGAAATTTCAGCCGAAAATCTTGCTTTTTTACGAAGAAAGCCTGTTGAACCGTACTTTTGGAATTAATAATTGCTCATATTGAACTTTTTCAAAAAGATTCAGTTAATACCAATTTGCATTTGTACTTACAGCAACAAAAAGCCGTGTAGGCGAAGCCGGACCGTAGGGTAATAAATTTCCGCCCTTTAGCTGAAACCCGTTAAAAACAAGTTAAAATTTAGTTCAGTCATCTTCGTGCTGGACTTTAGCTTGAGCGCCCGTAGACCCCGTAGACGCGGCTTGGCTTCTTGCAGGCGGCTGAGTGAAGGGTAATTGATTTCGGGGCTGAATCTTGGGGAAGAAAGCACATTTGGCATGCTCTTGTCAATTGAGAACCACTATTGTAGGGCAGGCATCCTGTTTATCATTGATAGGCGAAGCGCTTTTGCCTGAATGTTATAAATTTAAGGGCATGATATTCTCGTGCCCTGACTAGCAAAAATATTAATTTGGAAGCTTCTCGCTTTCCAATTATTTTGCGGCACGATTAATACTTTCGTAATATTGCAGACAAAGAACTCTGCTTGCGAATATCCATCATGTCTGCTAGGGATTCTTTATCTTTATCTTTATCCAGGTGAAGATTTTGCTCTGGCGGGAGAACCGTGACCATTGGTGTTGTTTGAGGTGGTACTGCCACGGTTTGCTTGACTGGTTGCGGTGGCACAAAAACTGGCGGGTTTTTGAGAGGGTATGTTTCTACTCTTAGCTTGCGGCGTTGTGATACGCGTGCTTGATGGCGGTTGATATGTTTCTCGACTTTTTGATGCCGGGGTGTACTGTTGAGCAATCGGAAAATTATAAAACAACCACTCGCACAACTAAGAGCGATCGCTGCCACCATCCATAAAGGTGTAGGATTGGTTGTCTGGGCGGGCACTTTTATTGGTTGTGGAACCTCAACCTCAGCTTGCAGCGTTTCTGCTTCTTCGCGCTCTATCTGCCCAACGTTACCCAAGCTGTAAACGGCAAGGGTAGCACTGCCAATAAACATCGCTAACAAGCCAACCAACAATAGCCAAGGGTAATGCGCGAACAGATGTATCAGAACATTCCAGCTACCGATTTGTCTCGATTTGCTGTTTCTCGACTCGGCTATGGCAGCTTTTTCTTGGGATGGCTGGTGCTGTACACTCTGATTATTTTCCATAATTAATTTCAGATTAGTACCCCTCTAGTCCTTGATTGTACTGGAGGAGTCAACCTTCGGGTAACCGTAGCAAATTATCGGATTTTAGTAGCCTTTTTTTGTTCTGGAGACTACTAAAACCGATAACTATCACCTAAAATGGGTTATTTTTGCAACTTTTGACCTGTGGTTTTGAGAAAATGTTGTTTATGCTGTAGCTTCAGGGGCAGATTTTCGCTCCTCAGCCAACTGAACCAATCTATCTACTAATTCTGGAAAGGAAACACCTGTATGCGCCCAAAGTTGGGGATACATACTCGTCGCGGTAAAGCCCGGTAATGTATTAATTTCGTTGATAAAAATTTCTCCAGTTTCTTCTACGTAAAAGAAGTCTACCCGCGATAATCCAGCGGCATCAACGGCGGCAAAGGCTTGCAATGCCATTTCCTGAATTCGACTAGCTACAGTCTCTGGCAGGGATGCGGGAATCAGTAAATCTGCGCGACCTTCTGTATATTTGGTTTCGTAATCATAAAAGTCACTTTCGTAAGTGATTTCACCGATAACAGAAGCTTGGGGATTGTCGTTGCCTAAAACGGCACATTCAACTTCTCGGGCGACTACGCCAGCTTCAACTATTATCCGGCGGTCGTAACTGGCGGCATTATCCAAAGCTGCTTCTAATTCTGAGCGCGATCGCACTTTGGCAATACCGACTGATGAACCTAAGTTAGCAGGTTTAACGAAACAGGGATAGCCCAATGTTGCTTCGATTTCATCGCAGAGTTTGGGATATATACAAGGATTTGACCAAATTTGCCCTCTGGTGACTGCCATGTATTTTACTTGGGGCAGTCCGGCTTGGGCAAAGACTGTTTTCATCGCAATTTTATCCATACCCGCAGCCGAACCCAATACCCCAGAACCCACAAAGGGGACTTGCATCAAGGTCAGCAACCCTTGAATTGTACCGTCTTCACCGTTGGGACCGTGAAGAATGGGAAACCACAATTCCACTTCTTCAGCCTGTGCTGGAAATTGCCACAGTTTCGGGGTTGCGGTTTGACATTGCAATGCTTTACCAGATGTTAAAACTTGTTGCGCGACTTCTGGGGCTTGCCAAAATCCATCTTTTTGGATGTAAAAGGGCAGTATTTCGTATTTACTAGCATTTTGTTCTGCACTTAAAGCAAGAGCGATCGCTCTTGCTGAACTTATAGAAACTTCATGTTCTCCAGAACGACCGCCGAATAGCAACCCCACTCGCAGCTTCGACATCTTAAATACCTCTTTGACTCCTCAAATGCAGATAGCCTATCACAACCTGTTCAAGTTGCTGTATTTTTTCATCGACTGAATTAATTTTCCGGTATTACCGCTGACATCAGGATAAAAAGTCACACAAGCAGGGAAGGAGGACGGGTGTGGGGACAAGGAGATATTCTGCGCGTCGCCCCGTCTCAGTTTCTTTGCGCCTTTTTCTGGCTTGTCTCCCCCCTCTGGCTTGTCTCCCCCCTCTGGCTTTCAGCACTCAGACAAATACTGCTTGGCGCACTTCTATTGATTCGCCGGTCAAGCTAAAGGCGCGAACTTCGGTAATTTTGACTTTCACCAACTTTCCTTTAAGTTCGTTGATATCGCCTTTAAAGAAAGTAAGACGATTTCCGCCCGTGCGTCCCATCACCTGAGTTTTGTCTTTGGGATTTTGGTCTTCTACCAAGACTTCTTCAATGCGTCCGTCGTAACGTTGCGATCGCTCGGCTGCTTTAATGTTGACTAGATGATTTAATCTTTGCAGGCGATCGCTTTTTACTTCTTCACTCAACTGATTTTCCCACAATGCGGCGGGTGTCCCCGGACGTGGGGAATATGCGGCTGTATTCAACAAGTCAAAACCAATATCTTCCACCAGTTTGAGGGTATTTTCAAACTGTTCTTCTGTCTCTCCGGGGAAACCGACAATCGCATCCCCACTAATCGATGCATCGGGCATATATCGGCGAATTGTATCGATGATGCGGCGATATTTCTCGTGAGTATAACCTCGTGACATCGCCTTTAACAAATCGTTATCCCCAGATTGAAAGGGAATGTGGAAATGTTCGCACACCTTGGGCAACTCGGCACAAGCTTTAATTAAACGTTCAGTGAAATAACGGGGATGACTGGTAGCAAATCGCAGTCTTTCAACTCCCGGCACGTCATGAACATAATAAAGTAAATCTGTCAAGGTGTGCAGGTGCCTACCTTCGGGCGTAACACCGGGCAAATCTCTGCCGTAAGCGTCAATATTTTGACCGAGTAGGGTAACTTCCTTGTAACCTTGCCTTCCCAATTCTTCCATTTCAGCGCGAATTGCTTCTGGCGTGCGAGATTGTTCGACACCGCGCACGTTGGGAACTACGCAATAAGTGCAGCGTTCGTTACAGCCGTAAATCACATTCACCCAAGCCGTTACCTCGCTATCCCGGCGCGGCTTGGTGATATCTTCAATAATATGAACCGCTTCGGTTGCCACAACTTGATTGCCATCAAATACCGACTCCAACAAATCTTTGAGACGGTTGGCGTGTTGCGGTCCCATCACCAAATCTAATTCTGGGACGCGTCGCAACAGCGCTTCGCCTTCCTGTTGAGCAACGCAACCGGCAACAATGAGCGTTAAATCAGCTTTCTCATGCTTGCGCTTCGCCTGCCTACCGAGATAAGAATATACCTTTTGTTCGGCATTATCGCGAATCGTACAAGTATTGTAGAGAATCAAATCTGCATTATTTGGGTCTTCAGACCACTCAAAGCCCATGTCTTCTAAGATGCCAGCCATGCGTTCCGAGTCGGCTTTGTTCATCTGGCAACCGAAAGTGGTGATGTGATAGCGGCGAGGTGAAGTGGTCATGAGCAATTATACTTAAGTACTGAAAATGTTAATCAAAGGTTTTCTTTAATTGTATTGAGTCCAGTTACCAATTACAAAAACTGGATATTTGAATTATATGCTACACTATACTACATAATTGAATTAGTTGCAGATTTCTTGATGTTTATGGATGCAGCGGGTAGCAACGCCACAGATTGGACTTATATCGGCTATGAAAAAATGCCGGAAAGTTTGAATCAATGGTGTCTGACAGAATCAGAATATCGCATTTTTAAGAAAACAGATTGGGTGGTGACAGAAAAAATTCACGGTGCTAATTTTGGCATAGTTACCGATGGTTCAAAGGTGAATTTTGCCAAAAGGAAGGAGTTTTTGCAGCCTGGGGAAGATTTTTTTAGTTATCAATCTTTAAAGGATAAATTAGTTTGGCAAGCCAAAGAAATTTTCAGGATTTTGCAGGGTGAAACTCGGTTGCAGAGAGTTTATGTTTATGGAGAATTGTTTGGGGGAGAGTATCCCCATTCAGAAGTGACTGCTATTGCTCATGTTCAGGCTGTGCAAACTGGTGTTTATTATTCACCGAAAATAGAATATTGTGCTTTTGATATTGCTATAGCAGAAAATGGTAATGGGAAACGAGTTTATTTAGATTATGAAAAAGCTCTCAAGCTATTTCAGCAAGTGGGAATGATGTGTGCAGAACCATTATTTATTGGTAAATATGAGGATGCTTTGGTATATAACATCGAATTTGAGTCTACAATTCCGGCTGTTTTGGGTTTGCCTAAGTTGCAGTTTGACAATAAAGCGGAAGGAATTGTAATTAAACCGCTAAAGTCAATTTATATAGACTCACATCTTGCACCTGACCGAACAAACCCGCAAAAGGCAAATAAGGAATGCAAAAATATAACAGAAGATGAAGAAGACCTTTTAAGTGCCTAACAGTTAAACAAAGACCTTTACGGCAGTAATATTACATAGCTAATTTCCTGGAAGACAAGATGTAGCTATGACTATTTGTGTCATCCCAGACTGCGATCGCGTTCCTTTAATTCCAAAATCCGAATTTGCTTTGATAGCAGGAAGTATGAGAAAAAGGGCGTGAAATATTGAATTTTTTATCGCAAGAACAATGCTTGCCTACGCCCAAGAGCTAGTATACAATCTCAAAGATTTAATGCCGACGCAATACCAAAAAGATAATTTTGATGCCATGCTGGGATTATTTTTGTCGGCGCAAGGGCATCCTTTACCCGAACACTCATTAGCCAAATCTCCAAGTGCATTGAGTCGGTTTCTAAATATCAATCCTTGGTCCACAAGGGATATGATTCGTATTATTCGCAGTCATATATTAGAGACAGTTTTAAAGGCTTTATCAGCATCAGGCAAAGGACGTAGACCATTTTTACAGGTTATAACGGAACTACAAACTCTGGAAAAACCGGGTAAATTTAAAGAGTTTGAAGATTTAATCAGAGTCTATAATGGTAAGCGTGGTCTACATATAGTAGTAGCTTATTTAGTTGTAGGAAAGTGGCGTATACCTTGGAGCTTCCGAGTTTGGAGAGGCAAGGGTACTTCCTCACCAGCACAGTTAGGATTAAAGCTTATCAAGCGTTTACCTAAATCTTTAACTGAACGTTTTCGTGTAATTATTTTGGCTGATACAGCTTTTGGCAGTGTAGAATTTCTTCACGGTGTACGCAAGTTTAAATATCATGCGGTTACAGGTGTAGCTATTAATCGTAAACTAATTGATGGCAGAGCTTTAAAGGATTTACATAAGCCGGGACAACAAGTTCGTTTAGTTGGCTTAAAATTTCCTGTTACTGTAACTTGGTATTACTTAAAGCGCGATAACGGCAAGCTTGAAAAACGTTTTGTTTTGTCTACTCGACCCATAAAACCTTCTACTCTCAAATGGTGAGGCAGCGCGGTCTTGGGGGTTTCCCCCATGAGCGACTGCCTCACCCGAAGGGTGGGGTAAACGTCGTTGGCAGATCGAAGGATGGTTTAAAATTGCCAAGCATCGTTTCGGTTTACATCGTTTTGGGCAAGGGACTCTGCGGGCGTGTATATCGCTGGCTCATCCTTTCTCTAACTGCTTACCTCATAGCCCATTGGAGCTATCTGCATACTCAGCTAGCATCACTACCTGATTGGGGTCAAGCGGCACAAACTGCTAAGGAGTCTATCTTTCCCCAAATAGTCGTGTCTCTTCTATTACTTGAAATTAAACGCCTAGCTCCCCTTGCACGTAGTTGTGGTTTTGACATTCAGACTTCCAGGTGCAAGATGTGAGCTATATAGAATTTTTTTGTTTTATTTGTGTTCAGTTTATATCTAAATAAATAAACATATATGTCCGGTATAAAAGTTCTTATAAATTGGACACACAGAACGCGAAAATGGCTGTATCTCAATTCCCATAAGGCTTACAGCTTATTTGCAGAGAATGTTGTTTCAAACCGCTTGTTTGCAGTTTGAAAATTATGTTTGCAGTTTCATTTGCAAATAATGTCGTTTTGAAGCGCCTTTATTTGCAAATTAATGTGGTTTCAAAATCGCCTTGTTTGCAGTTTTAGCCCCGGATGTTTGCAGTTCGCTACACTTATTTAGATCGAAAAACAAATTAAACTTTATTTATTGACAACCTCTTGAGTTGATATAGCCAAGTATATGCCTAACAAAATAACAAAGAAAGACAACCAGTTTAGTAAACTCAGGTTTTCAGAAAAGACGAACCAAGCCAGAATTGCAGAAAGAGCGGGACTTAGCAAAAATGATAAAGCAACAAACCCTGAAGACAGTTTTTTAAGGCTATATGCTACTAATCCTTGACCAATTACCTGGCCGACAATAGCTACAGAAATAACAGCTAACCACCCACTGAAAGACGTCGGAAAAAGTTGTTCTTTGGCAATGAAAATCATTGGCAGTAATAACACAGTTCCCACACTACAGCGCCACAGTAATATAGTTGAAGTATCTACCTCACTTCTCATTTGTTCTACTAACAACAAGTACCCAGAGTATAAAATTACGGATAGTAAGCTTAAGAGATCACCTTGAAGATGATTAACAGATATTTGTACATCTTGTACTCCAATGGCAATCGCGCCGCTAATCGCTATAATCAGACCAATCAAGAATGTGCGGTCAAAGTGCTGATTGAATACCACCCACGCCCCAAGAGTAGTGAACACAGGGACAAGACTATGAATTACTGTAGAGTTAGCGACGGCAGTTTGAGCTAGGGACCAAGCAAAAGTTAGAATCGAGGCAGTTGCAAGTATCCCGGCGGCTATGAGTAACATAAATTGAGTAATTTTATGAGGCTCTGTTCCTCTAGATTCATCTTGAGAAATTCGGCGACGGGCACTGTTAAAGCCACTCCAGAGTCCAAAAACCACAGCAGCGATCGCTTCACGGAAAAAGATTGTCCCATTAGGACTAATTTCCTTTTCGCTCAATCGAATCAGTATCGGCGAACAAGACACAGCAAATATACCGATAAATAATAATGCGATCGCCAGATTTGCTCTTGTTTGTTCTAACTGTTGTTGTAGTAATTTTACTTCACTAGACATAAATTTAAGATATTCTCAGCGAGCGCTAATTCAAGTGGGTGGGTCAATCAAGGGACTGCCGCGAGCAGAGTCCTTGCTAGTCCTAGACTACTTGCGACCCACTATCTTTGTCTGAACGATAACTAGCTCATGTGAGGACCTGCATCTGACAAATAACGTTCCCGAACCTCATTGTAGATACGCAGGAGACTTTGCTCTGTGGGTGGAATTTCCTCAAGCCAATATTGTAGCTTTTGGCGTAACTCCTCATTTCCGTTATCGTTAACTGCCAACTTGAAAATTTCCCGGATGAAGGTTTGCATTTCATCCAAGCGATTATAAGGCAGCCCACCAGTGGGATATATCGCTACAGCTAGTAAACCTCGCATCGCTAGATCGTAGTCGCGATCGGATGTTTTTTCTGGCTTTGTATTGGGCAAAAATATATTCTCATAGGGCAACTCTTTACCCAGTAACTCAGCAGATATCAATTTGGCAAGTATTGGAGAGAGATGAACACCTGTTCGGTGAGTGCCAGTGGCTACAAATAGCCCCGGTAATTCAGTTTCGCCCACAATGGGGCGATCATAGGTCGTTACAGGCCGCAATCCCCAATTAACAGATTGAATCGATGCACCTGCCAGAGAGGTATTAAGCTGATTCATCGTGGCATCTAGCAGCGAATGTGCCTCTAGCACGCTAGGTCCATTGGGAACGCTCAAGTTTGTACCAAACCAATTAGTTCCTCCAATGTATAGACGATTATTTGCACGAGGAACCAGATGCAGTCCGCAGGCAAGCACTCGGTTGGGGGTGCGGATTGTGTAGGGAACATCCGGTGCATCGACAACCGTAAAACTTGTTCCCCTGCCAAAGAAAAGCCGAGGCAACTGTGCTTTAAGTCGCAGGGGTTCCCCAATGACCGTTATGCTATGAGCACCTGCACAAACGACTACTCGTTGTGCTTGTAGGGTATCGCTGTTTTGGGTGTGTACTTGCCAAGCATCGCCTTGAGGTTCTACGGTGTTTGCTGCGTCATGAATACGCTGACAGTATCCGCTGTTGGCTACAGCAAGTTCCAGGGCGGTTAATAAATCTGTAGTATCTACAGACAGGGCATCTTCTATAAACAATGCCTCGTGAACTGGATACTGATAGTTCGGTTTAAGTCCGGGTACTTCGCTGGGATCGACAGCCTTGAATTTCTCACCATAAGCAGCAAGCTGTTCCTTAATAAGTCCTATTCTTTTTTTGTCAAATTGACCATCCCGGTTAGTTACCATGAATAGTCCTTTACGGTGAAAAATTTCTCGACCTGATCGCTCTGAAATTCCTGCTAACCATTCCGGATAAATTTTTTGAGCTTTGATTTCTACCTGCAATCGCTGACGTTCGTATTCCGAGTGGAGGTCAGAAATTTCGCCGAAGGCATCTATCATGGCTCCGGCAGCTAGGGAAGCTACGCCTCGTGGGTTTTGGGGACTAACTAGGGCTACTTTCAAAGACTCCTGTACCAGCTCGTAGGCAACGCTCAAGCCAACTGCACCCGCACCAATGACAACAACATCATACTTTTTTAAATTGTCGTTCATACTTACAGTGTAGTTCATAACTTTTGGGACTTCTTGCTATGTTTTGATGGAACCCCTAATACGAGTCGGCTTCATCTGTTAGAATGTTGGCATAATTCTAATCAGGACAAAAAATCGTCCGGAAACCGATGTGATTAGTTGAAGTATCAATATCTTCTGGGTGGCGGGCAGCGGGACGGAAACGAGCGCAGTAGTTAGGGGCACAGAGAAAAGACCCTCCTTTTAGGACTTTGCGGGGTTTCTGGATTGAGGATGGTATTTTGCGATCGTAGCTCTCTTGTTCGGTTCCGCCTTGCGGATTTTTAGGGGTACAACAGGCTTTCGCTGGATTTTCGGGATGTCGCTCCCGATACCAATCCCTCGTCCACTCCCACACATTGCCAATCATGTCGTAGAGTCCATAGCCATTGGGGGGATAACTACCAATCGCTTCCGTCCCCGGAGGACGAGATTTCAGATTTTGCCAGGGAAACTGTCCTTCCCATGTATTCGCCATTGGCTTACCTTTGGGCATAAATTCATTACCCCAGGCGAATTCTGCCCCATCTAAGCCCCCTCGCGCTGCTAATTCCCACTGTGCTTCGGTTGGTAGTTGTTTTCCCGCCCATTTTGCATAGGCAAGGGCATCTTCATAGACAATATGTACTACAGGATGGTTTTCTCGATTTTTAATCGAACTTCCGGGTCCTTCGGGATGTCGCCAATTTGCCCCCGGAATATATTGCCACCAGCAGATAGTACGAGGATCGACGGGGCGATCTGGTTTCACAAATACTGCCGATCCAGGAACTAGCATTTCGGGATCTGCATTGGGATAATCTTCTGCTTTTGGGGGTTTTTCAGCAAAGGTAATATATCCCGTTTCTTTGACGAATTTTTGAAATTGCTTGTTGGTGACTAAATATTTATCCATCCAGAAGCCACTCACGCTTACGGTGTGAACGGGGCCTTCTTCGGGATATTTGCGGCTGTTTGATCCCATTTCAAATGTTCTCCCTGGAATCCACACCATATCCTTATGGGGAGGTTTACTGTGAACAGATGAGGGGTTTTGAGATACTTGTAGATTTGAAGTCATAGAGAATTTTAGATGAGAGATTTGACCTCAAATGCTTAATTAGCAAATTTTTGATGTCATTTATACACAGATGAAGTTTAAGTCCCCGTAGGGGCAATTCAGGAATTACCCCTACAGATTGGAAAGCAAAACTCAGGAGATTAGTCGCGCATCAACATTCCTCTGAGTTCTCTTTCGTAATTGATCGGACCGGCATCATTTGTAATGGTAACGATCACTTTTTTCAGCGTTGCGCCTTCACCTTCAAACTCATACTCGTGTTCGTAGTCTGTTGACACAGGTTGACCTGGATCTCGACCAATATTAAATCCCTCCCCACATAAGGAAAACTTACCAGGTTGAGTCAGGAATTTATCAGGATATTCTGGGAAAGATTCCTCAATAGTGGCACTTGTTTGCTCAGTATCATTGATATAGAGTTTTACTTCTCCTATGGTACTACCACCAAACTTGCTATCTGGTTGATCTGGCTTTTTGGCAAATGTAACTTTAAATTTCATCTCCTCCGTGAATTCGTCTAGCAATGAACAGCTAATCTTTTGTTCCTGTTGTCCTAACCAGTTATAGACATAACAAAGTTTACGGTCGTGGATATAGAAACTATGTCCACCAAAACGTCCTCCATGTGCCATCAGAACACCTTTTAAGGTGTTCACCGGAAAGTCAGACCAATCAGAAGGGAGTTCAACAGTTGCTTCAATCGTGTAAGAACGACCACGAATATTCGGGGCTACGGCTTCAGGAATTTCCGATCCCCCTGGATAGTAGGTATAGGAAAATGTTTTTTCTGGTGGATCACCTTCAGAAAATGCCGGGGGACGTAATTGAGGACGTTCTCCACCCAATACCTCAGCCGTAGAGCGATCATCTAGGGGAACACCATTGTATAACCCTGCTTGCACGAACCACCGATTCTTCATCTGTTCGAGCTTTGCTTCTAAAAATTCACGTTTTTCTGGACTGCAGCCTTCTAAGTAGGTTGAATCAACTAGATTGGTAGATTGAGTTGGATCGGCAGGTAATCCTAATTCCTCATCCCCATCCATACAGTACAATTCCCAGATATCCTTCTCAAAATTGCTCCAATCAGAAGGAGTAGGAGCATGGACAGTACAAGCGTGCCAGCCTTTATACCAGACTCCCCGTGTGCCTAACATGGAGTAGAACTGAGTTTCTCGCACTTTCTTGGGTTTCCCCTGTTCGTCTTTGGGTTTTTGCTCGTCAGAGAGTTTGTAGGCAAATTGATACTCAGGTTCACCATATTTTGGAGCGAAGGTATAAGCAAAGCTAATACCCTCAATGGGATTTTGGGTATAGCCTTTGACCACTTCTGGCGGTTCTATGCGACACATTTCGTAAAGGGTTGGCACGACATCCACTGCATGGATATACTGTTTACGAATACCCGTATCTGCTATCCGCAACTCCTTAATACCCGGTCCACACATCATAAAGGGAGTTGCAGCACCACCCTCATAACCTGACCAACGTTTCCAGTATTTAAAAGGAGTATCAAAGCCCCAAGCCCAACCTGAGGGATAGTGATTATAGGTTTTAAGTGTTCCTAAATCTTGGAGAAGGGCAAAGTTCTTGTCAAAATCATCAGGAATGTCGTTAAAGAACAGGTTTTCATTCACTGAACCATTAGGACCTCCTTCCGCACTTGCACCATTATCTGCTACAGCAATAATGATGGTGTTCCCCATTTGACCAGTTTCTTCGAGAAAATCGAGCAAACGACCGATTTGTTCATCGGTGTAGGTGGAAAAAGCTGCATAAATCTCTGCCATCCGCACAAATAAAGCTTTTTCTTTTTTATTTAAACTATCCCAAGGTCTTACCCAGTCAGTTTCAGGCCACTTCTTACCTGTTGGAACTCCCTTGATGGGATTTTTTTCAGGGTCATAACCCTCTTGACCGATCACACCCTCACCATGAGGATTAATCTCTGAGGGTGTCACTTCATCCCCAAAGATGCCTAATTCTTTCATCTTGTCAAGGACTTCCCAGCGATATTTTTCATAGCCATCTTTAAATTCGCTAGTTATCTCAAAGGAAATATCCTTGGGATTATCGGAGTAATCCAAAGTTGTGTTGTATTTGTAATCTAAAATCTTCTGAGGCCAGATTTGATGGGGCGCATGGTTTGCTCCGGGAGAGAAGTACATCATCCAAGGTTTATCCGGGGCGATCGCAATTTGATCTTGGATAAAGGAAATCGCCTTATCTACCAAGTCTTTGGAGAGGTGATAACCGTCCTCCGTATCCTCTATATCGGGACCATAAGGTGGCTCAATCAGATGATTATCATAGACAAGATCGGGATACCATTGATCCGTCTCTCCCCCTAAAAAGCCATAATAGCGTTCAAAACCACGACCGAGAGGCCAATGGCGCTTACTGGATGCCATATTTGCCTCTTCTTCGGGGAGTAAGTGCCATTTACCCAGGGCGAAGGTACTCCAACCTCGCTCACTCAATACCGCAGGAATGAGGGCATTTTCAAAGGGGATGCGACCATTATTACCAGGGAAACCCGTTGTCGCTTCTTCAATACAGGACATCCCGTTACTGGTAGCGTTGCGTCCGTTTAACAAGGAGGAACGGGTGGGAGAACAGAGGGCGGTGGTATGGAAGTTGGTATAAATTAAGCCTTTGTCAGCAATGCGCTTTAAATTCGGCATCTTAATTTTGCCACCAAACATTTCCCAAGCACCAAATCCCGTATCGTCAAGGACGATGTAAAGTATGTTCGGCGAACCTTCTGGAGCTTTCGGTTCGGCGTAGGGTTCCCAATCTGGTACGGAATCACGAATATCTAGGGCAATCGTACCGTTGAATTGTTTAGCCATTTGAACTTCCTTGAGTTGAGGTTTTTACCAGGGTAAAGGCATCTTAATTCTGTAAGCCTTGCAACGTAAGGGTTTCAGCTTTTAGTAACAAAAATAAATAATCGCTAAAACCTTTATCCAGCAAGCATTTCAAACATAATTAAGATGCGTTTGCCCTGGTTAAGACTCTGAGCAACTTATGCAATTTTAATAACCACTTTTTGACAAAATTGCTAACGCCGAGCTTAACAAACTTCCCCGCCCCTTAAAGATCTAAAAAACGCAATTTTTTGTTGCTTAATATTTTTTAACTTTGGCTTTTAGTCAGTTCTCGATTCCGTTAGACCTGTTGCAAAAGTTTTTCATGATATAATCAAGCGCTATAGCAATCCTATATTCGTCAGAAACCCCACGGCTAAAGCCGGGGGCTTCAAAAAGCCCTAATCTGACCAGACTAAGTTCTTAACTGAACTACGTTAGAGGCAAGAGTTAAAGACCTACCAAGGAATGCGTAGCTAGTTCCTTGCTCTAGAACTGAACGATTAAACAGGCTTAACGGGGTTAAACCAGTGTCGTTTGGATAGTTACCGACCTCTAACATTGTCGTTCGCGAAGCGTCTCCTCTTAGGAGAAGCTAACATTACTGGAGTAGCAAGGCAATTCCCGGCATATAGGGAAGTGGATAAGTACTACTCCTCTACTTATCCAACCCCGCAAGGGGGACTGCGATTGAAATCGCCTGCGCCTTACCCCCATACATAAATGCAGGGGTTTCCACGGCGCGAGGAATTCGATGAGAAAATACTGAAATCCGGGTAAAGTAACATTTACGTTATTCGGGCGATCAGTATAATTTCAAATTTTTGACTTTCTAAAGATCTAGGAAGTTATAGGTGATGTTTATTTTTGACAATAAAACCAATATTTTTGTCAAAGCTAATGGGCTAACTTTTAACAGTAATTATTTTTGTGACTTTTCTCCCTATTTTAAGAACAGAGAATTTCTGGACATGGAGGCGATACAACTTGGTGGAGATTATTTTCAAGGCTACATTTCAAATCTAATCACCGAGCCAGTCATGTTACAGTTATCCCAACGTAATTGTTTGACTAAACTTGAGGGAGTCATCTCTCCTAAAACATGGTTTTTTGCGATTCCTGTTCAGTCTAATCGTGTTTTTTTCCAAAATTTGTATCAACTAGAAAATAATTATATTGGTATTGTCCCCCCTAAAGCAGAATTCTCAGTCGTTCAAACTGCTTTTTCTAATCGGTTTCAGCTTTATGTGGATGAAGATTATTTGGAGCAATTATGTCAAACTTTAGATTTACTAGCAGCTAAAAAGTTTTTAAATCCTTCTGAGTCTTCGATGGTGATTTGTTCACCGGAAAAAATTCGCCATCTACAACAATCCTGTCAAAAACTTTATCAAATGGTTTTTGATTTAGATCGTCAACAAGTAACCTTTCAAAGAAAAGCATTAATACTGAATTTTATTAAACAAGAATTAAAAGAAGAACTTGTTAAAAAGTTTATTTTGGCTTTAGCAGAAGCCAAAGATATTAAACCAAAAAAGAATACCATCAGACGGACTTCTATTCTCAAACAAGCAGAAGAAATGATGAGAAATAGTCTCTATTTTGAGCTAACTATTTCAGATATTTGTCAAGAATTAGGTGTGAGTCAACGAACCTTAGAATATATTTTTAAAGACTTTTATCAAATTTCTCCTAAAAATTATTTTAAAAAGCTTCGTCTGAATGCTTTACATCAATGTCTTAACCGAAATCCTGAACCACCATTAATTTATGAAATTGCTGAAAAATTAGGTTTTTCTCATCGAGGGCAACTCGCCCATGATTATTTTCAACTTTTTGGAAGTTTACCTTCAAAAACTTAAATATTCACCACCGAATAGCACAGTCCGATTTGATCTAATTGCTCAAGAGAAAACGATAATTTTCCGGATTCAAGACGAGGGTTATGGAATTCCCGAAGAAGATCAACACCGACTATTTCAACCTTTTCATCGTGCCACAAACGTCGGCAGAATTCCTGGTAACGGTTTGGGTTTAGCAATTGTCAAGAAATGTGTTGAGACTCATGGTGGTAGGATTACATTTCACAGTCAAGTCGGCGGGGTAGGAACGACGTTTACTGTTACACTACCTTTGCATAGGTAGACGGTTAGAGAGCGGGGGAACTGAAGTCATTATGCTTATTTACTGGACTTTAGACTAAAGCAAGCGATCGCGCCCTTGAGTGGCTGGGCAAAAATAAAGGGATGCCTGTAATAACAAGCACCCCAGTAACGGAAGATGAAAGAAGCACTACCAAC
The DNA here is from genome assembly GCA_044006015.1 of Heteroscytonema crispum UTEX LB 1556. Taxonomy (GTDB): domain Bacteria; phylum Cyanobacteriota; class Cyanobacteriia; order Cyanobacteriales; family Nostocaceae; genus Heteroscytonema; species Heteroscytonema crispum. The sequence continues at coordinate 353,333 of JBIPDF010000007.1, read as the reverse complement.
CTTCATCTGCCGTTATGGATGTTTTTGCACAATTAATAGAGTTCCGTCAAGCAACATACCAATGTTTATGTCGGGCAAAGGATGCAACATTTGAACTGATGGATGCAATACTGCTCACACGCAACGCTTACAGTTTGGCGGATTTATCAATGTGTCCAGTATTCCGTCGCCAATGGTCGAGCATTTATGAGGCTATACAAGACACTAGACCACAACGTCACAAGTTGATGCGACTGTACACTAAAGAAATCCCAAAACAAGGACGTATCATTCTGGCAGGAGACCACACAGCCTGGTCAAGACCAGATGCGCCCACTCTCCGAGAAAGAACTTACGAGCATTATGCCCAAGGTGGAAGAGGAGGTCGTCCTGTCACCCCTGGATATGGATACAGTACCATAGCCTGGATACCAGAAACTGAAGGGAGTTGGGCATTACCACTAAGACATGAGCGAATTACGAGTTGGGAAAATCCGCTCTTATAAAGCGACTTGGCAGCTAAAACAAGTATGTCAGCATTTACCATCACGACCAATCACATTATGGGACAACGAATACGGATGTGCGCCATTTGTAATAAAAACTGCGGACATTAACGCCGATAAACTGATGCGGCTACGTTCCAACTTGTGTTTATGGGGAGAACCACCAGCATACTCAGGACGTGGGAAACCACGAGTACACGGAGACAAGTTTAAACTCAACGATGCTAGTACCTGGTCTAACCCAGAACAAACCATTGAACAACAAGATGCCAAACTGGGTAGAGTCAGAATTCGGCTTTGGACAAGAAAGCATTTTCGTCTTTCTCCCCAGCATCCGATGTCGATTATACTGGTTGAAAGGCTGCAAGAAGACGGCTTCCCACGAGTCAACAAACCGATGTGGTTGGCATTTGTGGGTCAAGAAATGCCGCCTTTGTCTGAACTGTGGAAACTTTATTTACGACGCTTTGCTGTTGACCACTGGTATCGGTTTATTAAACAACGCTTGCATTGGACACTCCCTAAACTTGCTACTCCCCAACAATGTGACCGATGGAGTGACCTCATGCCACTTATGACTTGGGAATTATGGCTGGCTCGTGATCTTGTCACTGATAATCCGCTCCCTTGGCAAAAACAAATGACTCTATTCACACCAGGGCGAGTTGCGCAAGCGATGCCTGGGATTTTGGTCAGAGTTTCTACTCCTGCTAAACCTCCTAAACCACGGGGTAAATCCCCTGGTTGGAAGACTGGACAACCACGGGCTAGTAGGATTCGCTATCCTATAGTTAAAAAGCGTACTTCATCTTCACGTAAAGCCGACCAAAAAACCGCTTGATTTCTAATTTTTTGAATTTTCCTTTTTGCTTCTTCCAAACTCAGCTTCCCTGAGTCATTTTGTGCTTTTTAGTCTAAAGTCCAGTTAGAAGAGGAGTTGACTCAGGAAATGTTGGTATTGGTTACACCAAATAGGTTGAATAATGTAATTTCTAAATTTGGGAGAGTTGCTGCAATGGATAGGAAAAAACAGCAGCAACTTGTGGAATTGTTGGTGAGAGATGTATTAGAAACTTTCGATGAAGAATATGAAAGTCTTTTTAGCGTGTTATCGGTTGATAGTCAGCAAATTATGATGGAACGGTTGCAGCAAGCATCCCCAAAGTTGGTTGATGATTACTTTATTAAATAATCAGCATGGATGCTAAACTGTTCCACATTTAACTTGCATAACTAGGGCAGGCAAGATGCCATTGGTGTCAACTTAAGCTCAAAGCCCAGTCCGTTCTCGTTTCTCGTTCCCAGTCTGGGGCTGGGAACGCATTACAGGAGGCTCCGCCTCCTGGTACGAGGCGGAGCATGGTAGAATTCGTTACTATGCTCTGCATGGTAACGAGGGAATAATTATTAATTATAGCGATTCCCAGTTGAGTGGGGTACAGGTTATTTGTAGGGGCAATTTATGAATTGCCCCTACGTGTACCTCATGCAAACGGGAACCGCTATATTTATCCCTCCGGTTCAATACCTGCAGCCCGCAGTTGTGCTGCTAATCGTTCAGCGCGTTGTCGTTCTTGTTCAGCGCGTTGTCGTTCTTGTTCAGCACGTTGTCGTTCTTGTTCAGCCTGTTCTGAACCCCACAGCAACAAATTCCCTTGTTCATCCCACCAACGCAACCAATAACCTGTGCGGTTTTCGCGGGTTCCCTCCCACAAACCTAGAAATAAGTTCATTTCGGCAATCAAATAGCGGTTATTTTCATCAGGCTGCTGTAATTTATACTGCCCTGAATTATCTAAACGGTAAACTTCCAAACTACCTGTATCTGGCTCAAAAATAGCGTAGTTTGGCACTTGTAAAATTTGTTCGTAAAAAAACCATTTTCCCGGCGGATAAGTGGGTTTGATTGAATACTCTCCGCCTTCAGTATCTGAAAGAAATTCCATCACAATTACTACAATGTCTCCTTGTAGGCGAGGGGTATAGCTGCGTTTCACTTCTTCTCTAGAAACGCGGATAGTAGGTACATATCCCCAATCTGGTGCTTTGACTACCATTTTGCCGTTGACGGTGGCACAAATGCCGTAATTTGTTGTAGTTAATGCGGTTTCGGGCAACTTTCCAGCAATTTCTAGGCTTTGTGTTAAAGCGGCTGCAAGAAGAGGCTGATTTATATTGTCCACTGGGTCATCTGGTAAGACATAATCATCGGGTAATTTGTCCCAAGTCACTTGGAAATTGTCTGTGCTGGCTATCATGACGATTTTACAGTTAGGAGTTAGGAATTAGGAGTTAGGAATTAGGAATTAGGAGTTAGGAGTTAGGAATTAAGAGTTAGAAGTTTTGAATTAAATCAAAACACAGTTTTACCGAAATTACAGGTATTACAGACGTTGTAGATCCCCCCAACCCCCCTCCCGGGGGGCTTTGAATAAGTTCTACAAATACTTACTTCTTCTTAACTCATAACTCATAACTCATAACTCATAACTCCTAACTCATAACTCCTAACTCATAACTCCTAACTCCTAACTTTTAGGAAGCTGGTTTCCAAGTACCGTGGAAGCCGTGGGGAATAACGCTGGGTAATTCTAGTTTGCAAACGGGTTCTTCGTTTAGTCTATCGGCATCAAATACCCAAACTTCGCTACTATCAGAATTGCCATCATAAACAACTGTTACCACCCAAGCTTGCTGCGGATTTTGAGCATCTTGGACGTAAATCGGTTCTGATGGATAGCGATTTTCGCCGCAGTCTGCTTCTGTGAGGGTGTCGGTGTTGTGGTCAAAACGCGCGATCGCATTTAATAATTCTTGACTAATATCCGTCCCTTGTCGAAATGTTGACAAATAAGTATACCGAGAAGCTTGTCCCACGTTTTGCGGCGGTACGTTAGGAAATTCGCAATGTCTGTCTAACAGTTGTTGTATTGCCTGTACTTTCCCTGTTTGGGGATTAAACTGCAATCTTGATAGTGTACTCTTTGCACCTGTGTGAGTCTCACCTGTCGCTACTTCTTTGAGATACTGATTGGTTTGAAAGTCTTCATAACGGGCAATATCTACAACCACTGTGCCGCTATCATCTACATAACCGTTGGCAAAATGCCATTGAAACCAAGGTTCTGCTTCTCCACGACTTACCAAAGATAATGTTTCGCGGTCAAACACCAAAATCTGAGTTCCCTTGCTAGGCTGCCACTCTAAAGCGTCGCTATAGCTACTTATACCAATCAGTATTGGCAGCAATTTTAACCGTAGGGGGGGAACGCAAAACACTAGATATTGTCCGGCTAAGACAAAATCATGCACCAGGGACACCCCATCTAATTGATGTGCTGCTTTTTGCACAATTTTGCCAGTGCGATCGCTTTTATAAATATTCAAAATCGCATTCTTACCAGGGCTAACGCCAAAGTTAAAAATCTCCCCTGTCTGCGAATCGCGTTTGCAGTGTGCGGAATAGGGTAAACCGTTACTTAACCCCCCCAAATCATCTTCGCCGCTAGTTTCCAAATATTGCAAATCCAGTGCATGGGGTTTACCGCCTTCCCACAGTGCCAATAATTTATCTGGAAGCGCCAAAACTGAGGTATTGGCAGCGTTTTTAATTGGTTTTAAGCATTGATTCCAAATTCGTCCCGGTGCGGTCATGCCATAGTTACCGTAAAGCAGTTTATCTGCTGCTGCTTCTTCTTTGTAACCACTGGTTTGCACGTAACGATAAACGCCTGTTGCACCTACATCGGTGAAATGTACGCCCAGAATCGCACCGTCGCCATCAAACCAGTGTCCCACATGGTTGCCGCCACGCTCTAACCTTCCGGCCCCGTTACGGTATAGACTACCACGCAATCCTTCAGGAATTTTACCGAAAACTACTGGCAGTGGGGTGAGAGGAAATTCTTTTGCTGGTTGCGCTAGAGCATTTGCCCAAGATTTTTTAATTGATTTTTCGGTAATTGTATGCATTATAAAGGTGGTGCAAGGGGTGCTACTACTATTTAATATTTTTTTATGTGGCGTTGCATATTTACGGGATGTACGTCGATAAATTTAACGTATTGTAAAGACTTTCCTAAAGAACCTCTTTACGATTCATCCCACTCTTTAATCAAACTTTTAAGCTTTCTGTGCGACTAACAATGTTATTGCATCGACTGACAATGCCATTGTATCGACTGACAATGCGATCGCATCGACTAACAATGCCATTGTATCGACTAACAATGCGATCGCATCGACTAACAATGTTATTGTATCGAGTGACAATCCTATTGTATTAAGTGACAATGCGATTGTATTGACTAACAATGGCATTGTATTGACTAACAATGCGATTGTATCGACCTGCAAACATTAAATTATACCAATTGGAAAAATGATTGCGACAGTTGGATTCACAAAACCCAGACGCAGAAAGCGATTCCCAATCCAAAATCTCAAATCTAAAATCCAAAATGGTATTACCCTTTTCTTCACTTTACTGATATGTTTTTTGTCGCAATGGGTACATTAAATATATAGTTTACCACTTATGCCTCTATGCCAGCCCAAGATAGAACACGCCGTTTGCCCCCTCAAGCCATTAGTCAAGATATAACTTCATGGCACGGTTTGCAAACTATCAGCACCTACAACACAACCCGCGCTGATGCCTCTGTTGCCAACTTACAGCAAGCTTATCAGGCGATGTTGGCGCAGCAACAAGCCGAAACTGAGAAACTAGCTTTATACCGTGCTGCGGCTGATGCGGCGCGATTAGCAGAATGGGAATTTCACAACGCTGTATTAGCGATGAAAGAAGTAGTACGCGGACAATATGGGTCAGATAGCGATCAAGCCCAAGCGGTGGGACTGAAGAAAAAATCAGACCGCAAGCGTCCTAACCGTAAAAAGTCAGTTGCAATTGCAAGTTAATTAACAGTCAATACGGTTCAGTTAAGGTTTATCGGTAAGAATTTTAGGTTGTGTAGAGACGCTTTCTTTGAGCCATAACTGAACTGTATTGCAGTTTTATGCCCAGTATTGCTTTTGTGCAAAATGCGATCGCGCTTTTAAATTCCTATTCTAGCTTGAACATAGTACTTAAAGTTACTCAGCAATCTCCGACTGAAGGGCGATCGCATGAAATTAACTACTAACTACCACCCTCCAAGTCACCACAAATCAGTCTTAATCTGAAGATAATCTTTTTATAACTTGTAAAAAAGAAAATGCTGGCAGAAGCGTTAGAGAAAGCAACAAGTGAATAAAAAGCTTATTATCTTAGCACTTTTGACTTTGATATTTATAGCAAGCTGTACGGCACGAGGAAACAATACTTCCAGTCAGGGTAATGTAATATTTATTCACCCAGATGGTACCAGTCCCGCCCACTGGGGTGCGGCGCGGATGCTTTATAAAGGTCCTGATGGTAGGCTCAACTGGGATAAAATGTCAAATCTTGGTGTCTATTTGGGACACATGAAAAACCAACTTACCGCAACTTCCAACGGGGGTGCGGTGACTCATGCTACAGGAGTGAAAGTTAATGCTGATTCTTTTGGTTTAGATGAAACGTTGAAACCTGTGGTAGCGGCTGATAATCAACCCAAGACAATTATGGAAGAAGCGATCGCCTCTGGTAAAGCTACTGCTATCATCAATTCTGGTATGATTCACGAACCGGGAACGGGTGCATTTGTCGCCAAAGCACCACATCGCCGTTTATTTGCAGAAATTACCAAGCAAATCGTTGAGTCTAATGTTGATGTGATTATGGGGGGTGGAGAAATGTGGTATCTTCCCAAAGGAACAGCAGGAAGACACTCGAAACCCGAACAAAGTCAACGCACAGATGATATCAATTTAATTGAAGTTGCGAAAAACAAGGGTTATACCGTGGTTTACACCCGCGATGAACTTTTGAAGTTACCAGTAAATACCAAAAAAGTTTTGGGAGTTTTCGCCGCCGATGACACTTACAATGATTTTCCAGAAGAGGCGTTGAAAACTCAAAATTTGCCATTATATGTCCCAACTGCGCCGACTGTTGGCGAAATGTTAGATGTGACTTTACGGATTTTTTCGCAGAAAGGGAATAATTTTTTGGTAGTTTTGGAAGAAGAAGGCACCGACAACTTTAGTAACTTTAATAATGGTGTTGGTACTTTAGAAGCGATGAAACGCGCTGATGATGCTGTTGGCGTGGCGATGAAATTTATCGAGAAAAATCCAAATACTTTGCTTCTCACCGCTGCAGATAGCGATGCTGGTGGTTTAGAAGTTGTGGGAGTGACACAAAGGGATTTTCCGTTAGATAAACCGTTACCAGAAAAAGGTGAAAATGGCGCACCGTGGGATGGTAGGGAAGGGACGAAAACTTCACCGTTTATCTCTGCACCTGATAAACAAGGTAAACGCTTTCCATTTGCGATCGCTTGGTCTGGTTCGGGGGATAATGCTGGTGCGATCGTTTCTAAAGCGCATGGGTTGAATGCCGATAAGTTGCCAACTACTGTGGATAATACTGATATTTATCGGTTGATGTATCGCACGTTGTTTGGCAAAGAATTGCCGCAGAGGTAAAAGAATAGTTGTAAGTTGGGTTAATTTACATCTTGCATCAATCCCAACGACCGCCATACGTAGCCATACGTAGGTTGGGTGGAGCGTAACCCAACAGATGATATTGCACTATTTTAGGATAGACGTGCTAGTAGGGTGTGTTAGGCGGAAAGTACGGCATCACAATTTACAAAACTTCAAATGTCGTCATCAACCGACGAGGTGCAGTTTCAGGAAGGGGGAATTCCTCTAAATACAGTTCCGTTGCTTCCTTTAAATTGGCGATTGCTTCTTCTATTGTCTCTCCCTGACTGGCTGTTCCTACCTCTGGACATTCAGCTACATAAACATCTTCTTCCCAGTACAGGATTGCTGTCAAGGTTCCTTGTTTTCTTGTTTTGAGCCTGTTTTAATGAACTCATAGAGTGTTTATCTTTCTATATTTTCATTTCTTTATTGTCACTTTAGTTGAATTGCGATCGCACTTTTAGAGTTATTCTCTCATCAAAAGCGATCGCCTCGCCTGCTGCAAAGCGGTTTATGTATATTGAATTTAAACCAAGAGAAATATCAGGAAAAATTCTATGTCTACATATAATGAGGTTCGCCGTCTAGCTGAAAACCTCACTCCTGAGGAACAAATGCGCTTGATAGAAGAATTGTCAAGGTTTAACTACTATAGATATCATTTCAGATATCGCTGAAGTCGCTGCACAACTACGGGCAGATTATAATTTGAGAACACCAGATGCGATTCAAATGGCTACAGCTATAGCGGTTCTCACTTGCGTCAAATACATTGGGATCTCCGGGACAATTCATGAATTGTCCCTACTGAGAAGCGATTGTGTATTGCATCCAACCCAGAAGCGCTATATTCGTGGTGGTGCATCATTTTTCTTGACAAATGATGCGCGTTTGCCATCTTTACCCGATTTATCAGTGTTAGTGTTGAATCAAATCATAGCTTGAGTGAGAAAAAGCGATCGCACTAACGCACTCTACTTTAATACAGTTTTTGAAAGATTTTTTCGCAGTCAAACCAAAAAGTAGAACAAAAATACTTAAAATCAGTGCCAGTCAGACAGCGGACAGTACAGCACCGAAATTCTAAATCGGACTTACGCACACTTTAGGAAAAAGTAGGCATTTTAGACGTTGGAGATCCCCCCAACCCCCCGGACGGGGGGCGAGCGCGATTCTGATATAGCAGCCCGCGCATCAAGAAACCCGGTTTCTCCAAAGAAACCGGGTTTCTGGACACCGTGAACTTTCACAAATTATATAGGATTGCTATATGTTCCAATGTTACAGAGAAATCGAAATTTTAAAAATGATGCCGTACTGTCCGCTTTTCTTGTATCCCGGAACGGCTTTACGCACCCTACAACTACAAAAAATAGCCCCCTCCACGAAGAGCGGGGAGGGGGTTGGGGGGTGGGGTTAAACCACTGCTGTTGCAGCTTTTAATTCAAAAATCTTTTCAATCACATCTTCTACAACTTTATCCGGTGTAGATGCACCAGAGGTAATTCCTACAACAATTTCACCAGGCGGCAACCAATTTTCTGTTATCTCTAACTTACCATTTAATTGCCGATGTTCGATGCTTTTATCTGATATAATTCTCTCCACACAATCAATATGATAAGAAGGAATTTGTCTTTCTTCTGCTATCTCTTGCAAGTGTGTTGTATTCGATGAATTAAACCCGCCAATTACTACCATTAAATCCAACTTTTCTTCGACTAACTCAAACATGGCATCTTGCCGTTCTTGAGTAGCATCGCAAATGGTATTAAAGCTTTGAAAATGCTGATTTAATTTTATCGGACCATACTTTTTCATCATGGTACGCTCAAATAACTTACCAATCTGCTCGGTTTCGCCTTTCAACATGGTGGTTTGGTTGGCAATTCCCACCCTTTCTAAATCTATATCTGGGTCAAATCCCGCCGAAAAAGATTTAGCGAATTTTGTCATAAATTCCTCACGGTTTCCACCATTGAGAATGTAATCAGCGACATATTCAGCTTGCTGCAAGTTCAAAACTATCAAGTATTTACCAGCAAAAGAACTGGTAGCAACTGTTTCTTCATGGTTGTATTTCCCGTGAATTATTGATGTGAAATCGCCTTTTTTGTGCTTTTCAACAGTATTCCAAACTTTAGAAACCCAAGGACAAGTTGTATCAACAATTTTGCAACCTTTATCGTTAAGTAGTTGCATTTCTTGGACGCTGGCTCCAAAAGCTGGTAGAATAACTACATCACCAGTTTCCACAACAGAAAAATTTTTTATCCCTTCTTCAACAGCTATAAATCCAACTTCCATTTCCCGCAAACGCTGATTCACAGAAGGATTGTGAATAATTTCATTAGTAATCCAAATGCGTTCTGTGGGAAAATGCTTGCGAGTTTCATAAGCCATTGCTACAGCACGTTCAACACCCCAGCAAAACCCAAAGGCTTGGGCTAGATGAATAGTGACATCACCGCGTTGCAGGATGTAGTTATGATCGCGAATTTGCTGAATCAAATTGCTTTGATACTCAGACTGCAACTGGGTGGCGACTTCGGCTTGGTGACCAAATCCCCTGCGGTTGTAGTTTTCTGATTGTTGAAGCGATCGCTTAAAAGCTTTGGTATCCATTATCTGATTTTGTCTGAATTTGCCATATCTCATTCTCTCGTGCCAAGACGCCAATTAGGAGGGGAATGGGGGGATGGGGGGATGGGGGGATGGGGGATGGGGGGATGGGGGGAGTGGGAGAATCAATTTGTCCCCTTGTCTCCCACGCCCGTCGTCCTTGTCTCCCACACCCGTCGCCCCAAGTCTTGCTTGTCCCCCACACCCGTCGCCCCAGACCCGTCGCCCTTGTCTCCTATCAACTCGATTTGGCTGTAAATCTGCAATGCGGAACGCCAAACTAGATAGCCTTGGGGACTCAGGTGCAAACCATCGGTGGTAAATTTTTGATGGAGGTTACCTTGCTTGTTGGTAAATAAAGGATGCAAGTTGAGATATTTCACGCCTTGTTTTGTGGCGATATCTTTTAATTGCTGATTTAACTGGCGAATGCGATTGTTGGGAATAGCCAATAACTTCTCTCGTCTTTCCCAGGTTGTTCCTTCCTCTCCTCCATGCGGTAAAATCGACTGCACCACTATTTGCGCTTTTGGATGCTTATAGCGCAAGTCAGCCATTATCTGCTGCTGATTTTTTAAAATTTCTTCATCCTTCACCCCCCGGATGAGGTCATTAATGCCTATCATCACAAAAATCACCTCCGGTTGAGTTTTGTCAAATAGTTTTAATCTTTTCAAGAGTCCAGCGCTGGTTTCGCCAGAAATTCCCTGGTTTAGCCAATTTCTATCTTCAGGTAATAACTCTGAGGGAAACCACAACGAAAGAGAATCTCCCGCCAGTATGGTTAAATGCTGGGGTTTTTTCTCGGCGGCGACTTTGGCTTCTTTTTTGAGTATATCTATCCATTGCTCATAATTGAGTTTGAGACGCGGACCTAAATCAGGTGTGACGGCTTGGGTTTGACTGGTTGGGTTGATTGCAGGCGCTGGTGCAGTCCGAAAAAAAGCGGTCAAGCCCTGCTGTCGAATTAAAAGCAGGGTGACCGCCAACACTAGTATGCCGTTAGTCAACAGCAAGAAAAATGCCCAAGCAGGAAAGGTTTTTTCAGGAGTGGACACAAGGAGCAAAATTCACTACTTCTTTGAATCAAATTTTAGATCGTTAGCGATCGCTTTCTAGCATTATTTGTGACTAATACTAATGCTTGTTAGCAATGCTAATGCGGTCTCCATACTCCTCGTTATAACCTTCTTCGCCGTGTTCGTTGATATCCAGACCTTGCAATTCGGCTTCTTCTTTGACTCGCACACCGACTGTGACATCAAGGAACTTCATGATGATCCAGGTGCCAACTCCTGCGACTACATAGGCTACGATAACTGCTCCTATCTGTATCAGCAGTTGATTGGGGTTGCCAAATAACAAGCCGTTTGCACCTCCGGGATTGACTGTTTTGGTAGCAAAGACTCCGGTGAGTATTGCACCGATTGTTCCGCCGACGCCATGCACCGGATAGGTATCTAAGGCATCATCAATTTGCACTTTGTGCTTGAAGCTAACCGCGTAGAAGCAAACAAAGGCGGTAATACCACCAATCAAGATTGCTGCTAGTGGTGTGACAAATCCGGCGGCTGGTGTGATACCTACCAAGCCTGCAACTGCGCCAGTCGCTGCACCAACTGCTGTTGGTTTACCGCGTAAAACTTTTTCCATGAGCAGCCAAATTAAAGCACCCGACGCCGCACCTGTGTTGGTGGCAACAAAGGCTGCTGTCGCGAGATTATTTGCTTCTAGCGCACTACCGGCGTTGAAGCCAAACCAGCCAAACCACAGTAAGCCTGCACCCAATAAAATGAAAGGAACGTTATGAGGAGGACTGAGGCGATCGGGATAGGTTTTCCTCGGTCCAAGGTAAATGGCTGCGACTAAAGCCGAAATCCCCGAACTAATGTGAACCACTGTACCTCCAGCAAAGTCGAGGGCACCCCAGCCACCTAATAAGCCTAATAATCCACCTTTACCCCACACCATGTGTGCCAGGGGAGAGTAAATAAATGTTGACCACAACAGCACAAACAATGAGTAAGCGGTGAAGCTCATCCGTTCGGCGATCGCTCCAGAAATCAACGCTGGAGTGATAATGGCAAACATGGCTTGATAAATCATGAATGCCTGGTGGGGTATTTTCGGCGCATATTCGGTTGTCTCAAATCCAACCCCATTTAACCCCAACCAATCAATTCCACCGATGAATTTAGCCGTTAAGGAGTGACCGGGGGCAAAAGCAAAGCTATAACCCCATAGAACCCAGGTCACTCCCACAATCGCCATCAACACGAAGCTCATCATCAGAGTATTCAGGATGTTGCGCGATCGCACAAATCCACCATAGAAAAATGCCAGTCCGGGTGTCATCAGCAAAACTAGTGCTGATGAAATCAGCATAAATGCTGTAGACCCCGGTTCGGCAGCCGGTGCAGTCGCTGCAGCGGCTTGGGCAAAGGCATTGCCCGTCAGCGGTCCGCCCAGAAATAATAAGGCGATCGCCCCAATCATCGCTAATTTCTTCAACACTTCTTTTTATCCCTGAACACCATGAATTTTGTGTTACTTAAATCTATTTGAGTACTTTTTAATACTCATTTCTGTGATGATAGTTACCCAACTTTCGGCTTATGAGAAGGTTAAAAAAAATATACTTCTTTTCGCAGTTGCGAAGTGTTAAAGAATTATGTATCTATGCATTTATTGCATATCTTTATAGTGTTACAAAACTTGTAGTGTTATAATTAAAAACCCGTGTAGAAAGAAAATCTCAAGCATTACAAGCATATATCTGCTGTCTTCAGCCAACATCACTTCAGGCGATCGCTTTTAGTCAGCTTGGCATTAGTTTTTATGCAGATAAAAACAGCATTTTTACTTAAATTATTGGGGCATACATAATAATTAATACACTCACCAAAGCTAAACAAGCTCCAATTAGGTCGTAGCGGTCTGGAGTAACACCATCTACCTTCCAACCCCACAGCATTGCCATTGCAATAAACACGCCGCCGTAAGCAGCATAAACTCTCCCAAAATTTGCTGATTGCAAAGTAGCAATTACTCCATAGATAGCTAAAGCAATTCCACCTAATATCCCCCACCAAACTGACTTACCTTCTCGCAACCACAACCACACGAGGTAGCCGCCCCCAAGTTCAAATAACCCAGCCCAAATAAAATACAACAGCGACTTAATCATATTTCTCATGCTGGTAATGGGAGAGGAGCGGAGGCGCCCAGCCGCCTCCTAACTTTTACAAGCTACTGGGTAAATCTCCCCGGCGTGGGGCTTTAGCGGAACCACTAACTTCAGGATATCCGCCTGGACTAGCTTCTTTGAGGAATCCACTGTAGGCTTCCATACCGTGTTCGCCGATATCCAAGCCTTCTAATTCCTCTTCTGGTTTGACTCTGATGCCTAAAGTCGCTTTGAGTACTACCCAAAAGATGGTGCTAAGAAGAACGGTCATGCCGCCTACGGAAATAACACCGATAAATTGAGTGATTAATTGTCCTAAGCCACCGCCTGCGAATAAACCTTTGGCTGGACCAAGCCCTTCACCATACCAAGAATAAACACCAGGACCAACTGCCCACAAACCAACTGCTAAAGTTCCCCAGATACCGCAAACAAGGTGAACTGAGGTTGCGCCAACTGGGTCATCAATGCCGATTTTGTCAAAGAAGGTGACGGCGAAAACTACCACAACTCCGGCAATTAAACCAATGATGAAGGAACTCGCAATTGTGACGTAAGCACAAGAGGCTGTAATCGCTACCAAGCCAGCCAAAATGCCGTTGATAATCATCGATAGGTCTGGCTTGCCCAAGTACAGCCAAGCTGTAACTGTGGCGGCTATTCCACCGACTGCACCCGCCATGTTGGTGGTTAAAGCAATGTGAGTAATCGCACCAGGGTCGGCTGCCATTACGGAACCGGGGTTGAAACCAAACCAGCCCAACCACAAAATCAAGCAGCCTAAGGTGGCAATACTCATGTTATGACCGGGCATGGCAAGGATTTGCCCATCTTGATATTTACCAATGCGCGGTCCGAGGAATGCTGCCCCCATTAAAGCTGCCCAACCGCCAACGGAGTGAACTACTGTGGAACCTGCAAAATCCCAGAAGCCTCTGTCTGCCAGCCAACCAGCGCCCCAAATCCAGTGTCCGGTGATGGGGTAGGCAATACCAACTAGTAACAAGCTGAAGATGAGGAAGTCAACAAATTTAATCCGTTCGGCGACTGCGCCAGATACAATTGTTGCTGCTGTTCCTGCAAACACTAGCTGGAATAAGAATTTGCCAGCGAGGGGAACCCCAGCCCAATTCAGGGCATCAAAGACGCCTTCATAAGCTTTTGCTGTGGCGGGACTGTTATCTGCGCCTTGCAGGAAAAATCCACTTAATCCGATGAAGTCATTGCCATCGCCAAACATTAAGCCAAAACCAACTGCCCAAAAGGCAACGGTGGCTAGGGCAAATACAATCAGGTTTTTTGCCAAAACGTTGACGGCGTTTTTCTGGCGACAAAAGCCGGTTTCTAACATGCAAAAACCAGCGTTCATGAAGAATACCAAAAAAGCAGCGATCGCTACCCACAGAGTGTCAATTGCTACTTTTAGTTCGGCGGTGGTTGGTCCTGCTGGTGCGGGAGTTTGTGCCACGGCGGCATAACCCCATGCCAACACAATCAAACAAGCTAAGGGTAAACAGGCTTGCCAGCTGGGAGTTAATCGCTTAATTCCCAGAATAAGCTGCTTAAAAATTGATTTATCTTCTCTATTGAAATTGTGTGTTTTTGTTGCGTAGCGCCGATTTTTGCTTTTTGATTTTTGTTTTGGCGTAAGTTTTAACATCATGCTTTAAACCATCTTTTACTGGAAAAAAACGTTAAGCAGAAAGAGCGATGTCTGAAACAAAACAAACAGTGTTTGATATTTGTTTATTCCAGCTTTGTTGGTTGTTCAAACTCGCTGATTTCTATAACCTGTAAGCTGAAAATTACAGAGTCAACTTCAAGGCGCTCAGTGTGAAGTATGAAGGATGAAATTATCCCACAGATGAAAGGGACAGAGTGTGAATATCGAAAAATCTGATTTTTTCGCCCACTAGGTCAGACATATACCAAGCTTCCACTTATTCTTCATCCTTCAGACTTCATCCTTCAGACTTCTTAAGGCTGGTGTTACCTTTGTAAATATTCAATCATAATCTTAAGATTTTATTATTATGTATTTTCTGTTACAGTCAAGCTGTTTTATTGATTCTTTAACAATCTTTTATTGGTTAATACCCACAAGAAAACACGATAGCAGTGGCAATAATTTTTCATACCAACTACCCTGATTCTTAAAAACCATAGAAATACCTACACAGAACTCATGAGACTGGAGCCTGTTGCAAAGTTTGCCGAACTCAAAAATAAAAGTTGATAGATTGTCTATTTTTATAAATTCTAAATTCTGTAACCAATACTACATTTTTCCTTGGCTTTGCCGTCGCCAGCGGCATCACAAGCATCATATTAAGCACCTGTATCCCTAGCAGTATCAGGATTTCCTGACTTCAAGAAAAAAGTAAAACTTGGTATTAAATTTCTATAATTTTTATGGATTATTTGAAATTTACAGATATTTTTATGTTGCGTTTAATACCTGTAAATACAAATAAATGGCTGTACAAATAATCTCTGCCTATTGATACTTGCGAAAAATTATACAATTCACATAGTTGCTATTTTGACAAAAAATATTGAGCTTATTACATCTGTTTTAAGTATTTTTCATAACCGAGTTCTTCAAGTTTTGCTTGCTTTGCCAATACCGAATCGCAGAGGCTTTGGCGGTACTGTTGAACTTTTTCGAGTAATTCGCTTTGGTGGGTAGCGAGAATTTGCACTGCCAAAAGTCCAGCATTTTTGGCATTACCGATCGCTACCGTTGCCACAGGGATACCAGCAGGCATTTGTACAATTGAATACAAAGAATCAACACCTTGCAGGTGGCGGCTGGGTACGGGAACGCCGATAACAGGAAGTGGAGTTAAAGATGCTACCATTCCTGGAAGATGGGCAGCACCGCCAGCGCCAGCGATAATGACTTTGATACCGCGTTGGTGGGCAGATTTGGCATATTCTACCATGCGTTCGGGGGTGCGATGGGCGCTGACAATTTCAACTTCGCTTTTGACGCCAAATTCTTCACAAACAGCGATCGCGCTTTGCATGGTGGGTAAATCGGAATCGCTACCCATGATAATGCCGATAAGGGGAGTCATATGAGGCGCCCAGTTAGGAGTTAAGAGTTAGGAGTTAGGAGTTGAAAGTTGAAAGTTGAAAGTTGGGAGTTGTTAAAAATAGTTAAATTGGAT
Organism: Heteroscytonema crispum UTEX LB 1556; assembly: GCA_044006015.1. Classification (GTDB taxonomy): domain Bacteria; phylum Cyanobacteriota; class Cyanobacteriia; order Cyanobacteriales; family Nostocaceae; genus Heteroscytonema; species Heteroscytonema crispum. The sequence continues at coordinate 337,290 of JBIPDF010000007.1, read as the reverse complement.
TCGTCCTCAAATTTAGCTATTTTATCGCCAAGGTGATGACCCAAGCAACAAAAAGCGGAATCTCTACTCCTATAGATATTATCAATGCAAGAGTACCTGGTTACAAAGATTTACAAATGCTTTTGGTGCGTGAAGGCATTATTGAGCAAATCTTACCAATGGGTACAGTTTTCAAACGAGTTCCACCTGCTGATTTACAAGTGTTGGATGTCGCTGGCGATTGGATTTCTTTGGGTGGTGTCGATTTACAAATTAACGGCGCGTTGGGTTTGGCTTTTCCCGATTTAAATCCAGAAAATTCTCACTTTCTGCCGAAAATCTGTGAATTTCTCTACGATGTGGGTGTAGATGGATTTTTACCTACAATTGTCACAACTTCGATCGAAAATATTCAGCGATCGCTTTCTATAATTGCTGATTTTATCAACCTCTCGCCTGCTGACGAAGGTGCAACTGCCAAAATTCTGGGAGTCCATCTCGAAGGACCATTTTTAAATTACCAAAAACGCGGCGCACATCCAGCAGAATATTTGTTACCTCTAACAATTGAGGAAGTAAAGCGGGTTTTAGGCGATTATGCTCATATTGTCAAAGTCATTACCCTCGCACCAGAATTAGATTCCACTGGTGAAGTGATTCCTTATTTGCGTACTTTGGGCATCACCGTTAGTTTAGGACATTCTCAAGCCACAGCAGCCCAAGCCCAACAAGCTTTTGAATTGGGTGCAACAATGGTGACTCACGCTTTTAATGCTATGCCACCATTACACCATCGCGAACCGGGATTATTAGGCGCAGCAATTATCCATCCTGATGTCATGTGTGGTTTTATTGCCGATGGTCAACACGTTTCACCGATTATGCTGCAAATTCTACTACGCGCCAGCAAGATCCCCCCCAACCCCCCCTTAAAAAGGGGGGATACAGACAAAATCGGACTTTTCCTCGTTAGTGATGCGTTAGCACCTTTGGGATTACCCGATGGGGTGTATCCTTGGGACAGTCGGCAAATTGAAGTGAAAGACGGTACGGCAAGACTGGCTGATGGAACTTTATCTGGGACGACTTTGGGTTTATTAGTGGGAGTGCAAAATTTGGTGAAGTGGGGAATTTGCGATGTTGAAACAGCGATCGCTCTTGCAACTGTATCACCAAGAAATGCGATCGCTTTACCGGGAATTGCCCCAAATCAACCCGCCAACTTATTGCGCTGGCACTTTGATGAATCTACCACAGAATTGACTTGGCAGCGAATACACTAAAACCTCACCCCGCCAGTGCGAAGAGAGGGGGGGAGACAAGGGAGAGGGGGGAGACAAGGGAGAAATTCTTCCTTGTCCCCCTTGTCTTCACACCCGTCTTCCTTGTCCCCCTTGTCTTCACACCCGTCTTCCTTGTCCCCCTTGTCTTCACACCCGTCTTCCTTGTCCCCCTTGTCTTCCTTGTCCCCCAAGTCGTCCCTCTCTCTGTGAGCAATTCTTTGCGTTCTACGTTTCTTCACAGTTCCCACACATGGTACTTTAAAGCATTGGAACCCTTCAAAATCCAACTTTATGAACGCAACCGACGATAAAACCATAGTCAAAGATTATTTCAATTCCACAGGGTTTGACCGGTGGCGGCGTATCTACGGCGATGGCGAAGTCAACAAAGTCCAGCTAGATATTCGCAACGGACACCAACAAACCGTCGATAGCGTACTGGGCTGGCTAACCGCCGATAACAACCTACCGGAACTTTCAATTTGCGATGCTGGCTGCGGTGTGGGTAGCCTTAGCATCCCCCTCGCCCAAGCTGGTGCAAAAGTCTATGCCAGCGATATTTCTGAAAAAATGGTAGAGGAAGGTAAAAAAAGAGGTTTGCAAACCTTGGGTAATGCTGAAAATCCTACCTTCGCCGTCCAAGATTTAGAAACTTTAAGCGGTAGCTATCACACCGTCATTTGTCTGGATGTGTTAATTCATTACCCCCAAGATAAAGCAGATGAAATGATTTCTCACCTGTGTTCTTTGGCACAATCGCGAGTAATTTTGAGCTTTGCGCCGAAAACCTGCGCCCTCAGTATACTCAAAAAAATTGGTAGCTTTTTTCCCGGACCGAGTAAAGCAACTCGCGCTTACTTGCACCGCGAAGCTGATGTAATAAAGATACTGGAAAAGAACGGTTTTTCAGTACAAAGACAGTCAATGACTCGGACTCGATTTTATTTTTCTCGACTACTGGAAGCTACACGTAAGTGAGGTTAAGATCGCGGCAAGATAATTACCTATCTTTCGCTGCGACTATGAAGTTCCTCACAAAAGTCTCCTCTGGATTTCTGCTTTCTTTTGGGTTTATATGTTTAATGATTACGGCTTCCAAATTTGCTGATGTCGCAGACACAAACACCAGCATTCAAGAAAAACATGAAGCGAGAAGTGATGGTTTTACTGGAATAGGTATAAGTACGTCATTTTTAGCCGCAGGTGGATGGATGCTTTGGGGGTTGCGTACTAGACAACAAAAACAAATGCGCGATCGCTTAGATTCTACTTTTTATCGGGTGCTAAAAGCCGACAAAGGTAGAATTACCGTCTTGCGCTTGGCGATGGAAGCACAACTACCTGCAGAATACGTCAAATGCTATCTCGATCAAAGAGCCAAAGAATTCAACGCCTATTTTGAATCGAGCGATAAGGGTGATATCAGCTACCATTTTGACGTGTAATTAGTTACGCACGCAAAAACTAAAATTTTGTAAACCCTTAATTTTTAAGGCATTCATCCGGCAGGCAAAATGCCTGCCCCATCGGAATTTATGTATCAAAAGTAACGCTATAAAAGAAGATGAGGAAAGTAGTACACGAATTTTTACTGGAAGCTTGGCGTAAGTGAGGTTAGAATCGCAAGCAAAGTTCAAATTTGAAGTGGAACTATGAAGACTGCTGAAAAATTGGCTGCTGGCTGGCTGCTGACACTGGGATTTATGTTTATGACGCTATCAGTCTCAGCGGTACTTGAGAACATTTCTATGCAAAAGACAATCAAGCCAGTCTTGGATGATGGTGGTCAGGTTTTTGATAACAATAATGCTGTTTATGCAAATAATAATACTGCCGCTGGCGGTTTCATTTTTGGTGTTCCTACCCTTATCTTGGGGGGATGGTTAACATTAGGACTGTATCGTCAAAGCCGACAGGAGAAAAAAGCACTTAATCAACAAAAGAGCGAAGAACTCCAGTCAACTTTTTATAAGATGATTGAAGAAAATAAAGGGCGCGTGACTGTTTTAGGCTTTGCAATGCAGTCAGAATTACCAGCAGCACAAGCAAGGAAATATTTAGATGACCGGGCTAAAGAATTTCATGCTAACTTTAAAGTGAGTGAAGACGGAGCAGTCTCCTATCATTTTGAAGTTTAATTAAAGTTTAAAGCCTCATTAGCCGAAAATGGTGTAACTTCATGACGCAAATTTTTTTGAGCGTAGCAGCCATTTTAGGCGGTTTATCAGTAGCCGCAGGAACCTTTGCTTCCCATGTTTTACGCGAAAGAATCAGCGAGCGATCGCTCGAAATTTTTCAAACCGCCGCTCGTTATCAAATGTACCACGCTCTAGCTCTTTTGCTAGTAGCATTACTAATTAAGATTACCGCATCTCCCCCACCTACTTTAATAGCAACTGGGTGGTTGTTTATCATCGGCATCGTGATTTTTTCAGGTAGCTTGTATACCCTTAGCTTAACTGGAATTAAATCTTTGGGAGCCATTGCACCAATAGGAGGAACAGCCTTTCTTGCTGCTTGGGGTACATTAGCCCTTGCAGCTTGGAGTTTGAAATCTTAAAGAGTTAGGAGGCGCCCAGGCGCGGAATTAAGAGTTTTGAGTTATGACTTTTCAATTTTAAATTAATAACTCAAAATTTTTAATAATGTATAATCTAGGGTGCGTTAGCGAAGCGTAACGCACCATTTTTTTGATATTTTAGAAAACCCAACATTCGCAAGATTTTGTTGGGTTCCGCCGACTGCTTCACCCAATTTACAAGTCTGATTATTGTATATATTACATATAGTTAATACTACTTACTAATAATACAAATTTTCAGCCTTACAATATATTTTATTTGGCGTTTCATCAAAGTATTTAAACAACGCTGGACACAGCCACCCTTCCATACTTTGTTTAGTCCAGCAATACCAATTACCATTATATTCTTCTCTCAACCAAATCAATTCTGCTTGATAACCAGGAAAGGGACTTGCAGAAAACAACAGCTTAAAACCTTCATCAACATTACCAATATCTTGAACCATAATATCAATCATCTCAGGTACACCCCTAACAAAAGGTTCCTGCACAAGTCCAACACGCTCATCATCAAATACCCATGTTTGATGATGTCGATAAGGAAAAATCACCATTATTGAATTAGTCATTAGTTAGTTGTTGGTGGTTGGTGGTTGGTAGTTAGTGGTTAATAGTTAAGAGTTAATAGTTAAGAGTTAATAATTAATAATTAATAGTTAATAGTTAATAGTTAATAGTTAATAGTTAATAGTTAATAGTTAATAGTTAATAGTTAATAGTTAATAGTTAATAGTCCCCCTTGTCTCCCCCTCTCCCCCCCTCCCCCTCTCCCCCTCTCCTACTTCACCGGCATAAATGAGAATAGTGCTAAAATAATGTAAAGTTATGTAAAGCATTAATCAGCTAAATGTTTTGCATTGTTAAGAGCAGCCCCACTGGCGGCTTCGCAACCCGCTACTCATTACAGAAACACGAAAAATCCAATTTCTATCCCTTTCCCCCTTCCCCCTGCCCCTTATCCCCACAAGTAAGGGGACCCCACCTTCCCCTTTCCCGCTTTCCCGTGTTTGTTGAAAAGATAGCGCGAGGCTTGCTAAGGCGAAGATAGCGCAAATTTATGCAATTTTCAGGAAATTCTCAGTTAAACAGCTGAATATCTACATTAATAGCCCGCAGTTACTTTAATTATGTGCCGTTTACTTGCTTACCTTGGTTCACCAATTTCTCTAGAACCTCTTTTATATCAACCAGAACATTCGCTCATTGTCCAAAGCTATCAACCCCGTGAAATGCTATCTGGAGTGGTGAATGCTGATGGTTTTGGTGTGGGTTGGTATGATGCTAAAAAAAATACTGAACCCTTTATCTACAAAAATACCCTACCTATTTGGAATGACGTAAATTTGCCCAGTCTCAGCCGTTATGTTGAGTCTGGATGCATTCTAGGCTATGTTCGCAGTGCTACAACAGGTCAGGCGCTGGATTTTAGTAACTCTCAGCCGTTTCAATATCAACTTTTGTCATTCATTCACAATGGTAGAATTGATAAATTCCGGGAGACTTTATACAGACCAATCCGCAGCCAATTAAGCGATGAAATTTACCAATGGATTGGTGGAACCACTGATTCAGAACATATCTTTGCTTTGCTGTTGTCTTTGTGGGAAGCTAACCCTGGCAAAAGTTTAGAACAGGCTTTACACATAACATTGCTAACGCTTTTAGAAATGGCAAAAAGCCATCAAACTTATGCTTTAGCCAATATTGTCATCAGTGATGGAAAACGCCTAGTTGCTTCTCGCTTTAGCACCAAATCACCTGCTGCGTCTCTTTACTGGCTGCAGGATGATTTAACTTTCCCTAATTCCGTAATTATTGCGTCTGAACCGCTATTTGCTGGTAATTGGACTGCTTTCCCGGAAAATAGCATCATCAGTGTGGGAGAAGACTGTGATATCCAAGTTGAGCAAATCTAGTTTAAAAGAAACAATTTCTCGCGCTTTCCAGGAGTGTCGCGCCAAAACTCTGGTTATCTTTGAAGGAATGGACGAAGCGACATTTTGCTGTCAGGTTCATCCCGATTTTAGTCCTGTTGGCTGGCATTTGGGACATATTGCTTACACTGAGTCTTTATGGCTGCTAGAGCGCAGTGCTGGTAAACCTTGTTTGTTTCCGCAATACCGAAAGTTGTTTGCTGCTGATGGTTTACCTAAATCAGAACGCGTTAAATTACCAAATTTAGAGGAAATTCGTTATTACTTGGATGCGGTGAGAACAAAAGTTCTGGATTATTTGGAAGTAGCTGATTTAAAAGAACAAGAACGTCTTTTGCGCTTTTTGCTTCAACACGAAAGCCAGCATTGCGAGACGGTTAGCTTTGTGTTGGAATTACTCAACACTCAACAGTCTCCCCACACCCCACAGCCGTCTCCCCCTCCCCCCCTCTCCCCCTCTCCCCCTCCTCTTACGGAGATGATTAAAATACCCGCAGGTGAGTTTGAGATGGGTAATGGCTCGATTGATGCTTTAGATAACGAGCGTCCGGTGCATCGAGTATATTTAGAAACTTACTCTATTGACCGCTATCCGGTAACTTGCGGGCAATATCGGGCATTTATGGAAGCGGGGGGTTACGAAAATTCTCGCTTTTGGTCGCAAGCTGGCTGGGAATGGTTGCAAAATGAGCAGGTGAAGCAACCGCTTTACTGGTACAATGACCCAGCTAAGGAAAATCACCCAGTTTGTGGTGTTAGTTGGTACGAGGCAGATGCTTACTCGCGATTTGTTGGTAAGCGGCTACCCACAGAAGCTGAGTGGGAAAAAGCTGCTAGTTGGGATGCACAAGCGAATCGTCGGCGCATCTATCCTTGGGGTGAGGATGAACCAAGCGATAAACCAATAGCTCAATATTGTAATTGCGATCGCGTAGCGTCTGCAAAGGAGAATCGCCTAATTTGCAAGACAACCCCAGTCAATGCCTACCCGGTTGGACAAAGCGCTTATGGTATGTATGACGCTTTGGGCAATGTCTGGGAGTGGACAACTTCCTGGTTTGATGGCTACGACGGCTTTCAAAGTTATCCTTACGTTGGTTACTCCCAAGTTTATTTTGACCAACAGCACCGCGTTTTAAAAGGTGGAAGTTGGGCAACTTTTCACCATGCGCTGCGTTCTAGTTTTCGCAACTGGTATTATCCCGGTGTGCGGCAGATTTTCGCTGGGTTTCGCTGCGCCGTTTAGGAGCCGCCCAGCCGCCCAGCCGCCCAGTTGGGAGTTGGGAGTTATAGCAATTCGCGTAAAAATGCCGCAACTCCTTCAGAGTCGCTGTACCCCCCTTGGAAAGGGGGGCTGGGGGGATCTTAACGCGCAAACATTTAGAGAAATGGTATTAAGAGTTAGGAGTTGTTAATTCAAAACTCCAAATTCCGAACTTATAACTCAAAAATTTAGTTAAATCCTAATAGGTAGGCGTTAAGCTGAGTCAATCTAGCTCAGGCGTGATGCTGTTGAGTATATCTTTGTGTTTCACTGACTTTGGTTGGAGGTTTGTGTTGAAAAGCAATCGATCGCACTACGCTTTCCGGAGGTTCAATGTCAATATCTAAAGCTGCCAGCAGCAAGGTTATTTGCCATACTATCGAAAAACGCTTGCAAATACAGCGTTTGCTAGAAGCTACCATAGTTATTTCCCCTACTGCTGGAAGTGATGTAGTTAAGGGATTAACTCAAACTCCTAAAACTTTACCGCCTCGCTACTTCTATGATGACCGAGGCTCTGAGTTATTTGAGCAAATTTGTGAGTTACCCGAATATTACCTCACGCGGACGGAAACGGCTATTTTACAAAACTGCGCTGGCGAAATTGCCAAGATAACCGATGATTGTGAATTGGTGGAACTTGGTAGTGGCAGTTCTACTAAAACTCGTATTTTACTAGATGCTTACAATCAATTAGGCTATCCCCTGCATTATCTACCTATTGATGTAAGTGCAGGAATGTTGGAAAATAGCGCCAGAGCGCTATTAACAGATTATCCTTCACTACAAGTTCATGCTCTGGCGGGAACTTATGAGTCGGCGCTTTCCCAACTTCCATCACCGCAATTACCCAGTCGGATGATTTGTTTTATTGGCAGCACTTTGGGTAATTTAAATCCTCAAGAGTGTGATGTGTTTTTATCCCAAATTCAAGATGCTTTGCAAGTGGGTGAGTATTTTTTGTTGGGGATAGATTTGCAAAAGCCAAAACATTTGCTAGAAGCGGCTTATAACGACAGCCAGGGGGTAACGGCGGCGTTTAACCTAAATATGCTGGATCATTTAAATCGACAGTTTGAGGGCAATTTTGACACGACGCAGTTTGAACACTCGGCGTTTTATAACGAAACTGAACATCAAATTGAGATGCATTTGCGAAGTTTGCGATCGCAATCTGTTCAATTACGCGCTCTCAACCTCACTGTTAATTTTGCACAAAATGAGACAATCCGCACGGAAATTTCCCGCAAATTTAACCTCAATACTATCCAGCAACAACTTACTACACGGGGTTTAGTCCCCATCAATGTCTGGACAGATCCAAATCAATGGTTTGGTTTGTTACTCTGTCAGATGCAACCATCATCTAAAGGATGAAGGGTGAAGGGTGAAGGCTGAAGTGAAAACCTCACTTTTGAAGTGTCAAACAAGGATAAACGTTTCACCCTTCACCCTTCACTCTTCATCCTTCACCCCAATTAGCACCACCCCACCCCAAATTATTGCTTCCAACCGAGTAATGCGGCTGACGTGGAGTTCTTCCCGTTCCTTTCCCCCGTGTAGCCAATAATACCAGCCGTAGATTTGTAAAAAGACGTAAATAATTTGTAGAATCATATCTGAGTACAGGCGGGCTTCATAGAAAATGAAGATGTACATAAACACCGTCACCAAGCCTGTAGCCCAGCACCAGATATTCTCTTTGACAGTTAGCCAGACGCTGACAAGACCGAAAAGAGCAGCAATAATTTCAAATAGACTCATTTTGGAAGGGTATTAAAGCGATCGCCACTGACTTGCGGCAACAATTTGTTCAATATTTAACTCTAATACTTGGAAGAAGAGTTATAAGCTTTACAAAATAATATTCCATTATTTTGTCTTAGTCGTGAGAGTGCATTGTCAATTTGATGACAACGCGCTACTGTTTTGAAGAATAAATTACCCTGAAGTGACAAACTTGAAATCAATCCGTATTCCAAAGCCAACTCGCTATCAAAATGCTGCACTGGAGTACTATCTTGGACTCACAGGAGGTTCGCCATATCTACATTACGGGTATTGGGAACAGCCACCGACCTCGGATGAGGAGATGACTATTTCTAAGCTTCGCGTTGCACAGGAAGCTTATGCAGCGCATCTGGTATCCTTCATTCCGGAAGTTACAAAAAGCGTGCTTGATGTTGGCTGTGGCATCGGTGGTAATGCCGCATACCTCCTAGCTCGTGGATTTACGGTTGAGGGACTTGCACCAGATACATTCCAACAGGAAAGGTTTATTAAGAATACTAATAATCAAGCTAAATTTCACCTGTCGAGATTTGAAGATTTCCAGAAAACGAACTCTTACGACCTCATACTATTTAGTGAAAGTAGCCAATATATTGCTGCAGACGACCTTGCTCAAGGTGCAGCCCGCCTGTTAAATAGTGGTGGGCATCTATTGCTGTGCGATATGATGCGTACTGATGCAAAATACACTAAAGGCATCTTCTCCAACTGTCATGCTGTAGACGACCTCCACGCCGCGTTAACTCGCGCTGGCTTTAACCTCGTCAAAACTGAGGACATCTCAACCAAGGTGCTGCCCAGTCTCGAATTATACGTATATTATTTCCGTACTTTTGGGATGACAACTATTAAGTATATTGGAGACGTAATAGCGATCGCGGTTCCACCATTGCACGCTTTGTTTGGTCGTCTGTTAGGTCGCACTTTCAAAAGCCTGATTGGCGAAGGTTTAGAAGCGTGCAGTATTTTTGAGCGTCACCTTTGTTACCAGACTCAACTGTGGCAATTAGGAGATACTAAAAACGCCTAATTTAACAAACACTTGGGGAAAGGGAAAGGGGAAATAAGAAAGTGTTTCTTTGATTGATAACGGGCGGTTGAAAATCAAAGCCTCAGAAGTCGGGTTTTCCAGGAGTTACCCGACTTCTCGGTTTTCCCAAATGATTAGCGGATTGCTATAGTTTATAAAGCTTATTTTAAACTTCTTACTAATTACAGAAACATGGTCTTTCTCTTATCCCTTTTCCCATATTTATTAAAAGCCATACAACTTGATAAATCTCAAACTATTGAAAAGATACTTTCAGCAACATATTTAGCAATAATTCGATAGCCAGCTTCATTTAGGTGAACCAAATCGCCATAAAAGCGAAGATTTTTTTGAGCGCCAGGATAACCGAGATTTTTATCTGTAGCGATATCGGCTAAAGCATCTGCAAAATCACGCCAATGCTTTCTCAACAAAGTATTGAGTATTTGCCTTTGGGATTCAAAATTGGCTGGAGTCCCCGGTTCAGAGCGAGGTAATACGGTGAGTGCAACAACCTTAAATCCAGATGCTCGTCTATCTTGACAGTATTTTTTCAAGTTATTAAAAGCTGTAGTTGCCTCTGTACCAAAAAACATATCATTGGTACATTCCCAAGCGACACAAATCAATGAATTATTGCTATTACGAGTTAGTGAATCAATATCTGTTGCTGCATCTTGCATCATTTTAACAGTAGTTTGACCGCTAACTCCTTTGTTAATAACTTTGAATCTACGCCCCAATATCGACTGCAATTGTGATGGATAGCTTTTCCCTCCAAGACCAAAAGTCAAACTATTTCCATCACAGACGACGGTAATAGTTTGCATCGCTTTTAAATTAGTTGAAATTAAATAAGGTACGACGAACGCTGAAATTAACAGCGCCCTTCTGTTGATTTTTTTTAATTGGTAATGCATCTGTTTGCGATCGCACTGTCAATGTGTGCTAACTTGTAACCTCAGCCAAGAAAATAGTACGCTAGTACTCAGTGCTGAGTAAAAGTATGCGAAAAATCAGAAATTATACAGCTTTGACACTAAGTATAAATCAAACACAGGATTTTCTGTCTCTACCGAAGCGATAGGAACAGCAGAAATGTCTTGATGCAGTGCTTGTCTGCATCAAAGCGCAATTTCCCATGAATTACTCATGAATGAGCGAGAAATGAGGTTATGCGATCGCGCTACTATTATCTTGTAAGTATTTGAAATGATACAAGTATAAATATATATCTTTTTTGCTGCAAACAAGAGCAAATTATAAAATTAACTTTCAAACTCAGTAAAGTAAGTATTGCCCACCTTACTTTACAACTTCCACTTCGTGAGCGATCGTTGTAGGTTTAGGGATTGCCAAACCGTCTTCAAGCATTCTTTTTATATGAAATTCCATAGCTTCAGCAATTAGCGCCTTTACTTCTTCTATAGTTTCACCCACAGCTACGCAACCTGGCAAATCAGGCACATAAGCGCCATAGCTGCATTCTCCCTTTTCAATCATGACTGCATAACGCATTAGCGTTTACAAAGTAATGATTTTAACTCTGCAATAAAAATATCAGTCCTCAAAGGACTTAGGCGCTTTAGACTGGGACTAGAAGTCCCAGGCGGATATGAACGCAGTCGGAAAACCTGCATATATTTAGTATCTTTACTTATTTAACTCTGCAATAAAAATATCAGTCCTCTTGGAGAGGACTTACGCTATTAGGCTGGGACTTATAGTCCCAGGCGGATGTCAACTTTACATTAAAACCCAATCTCAAATCCAAAATCCGCTAATTACCCAATCGGAAGATTCCCAGGATTTACCGCATGAATATACTCGCTACCAGAACCAGGTCTTCCGCGTTTATAACAAGCTTCTTCTGGTTTACCCCATCCCAACTGCAAAATTATTTCTAAAAAATTAGAATTTTCCGACTTCCACAAACTAGACCATTCTGTTCTTTGAGCAATTCTTTCAACATCTGTTTTTATAATCTGTTGATATTGTTTGCTGTTATTAAAACTCAAATATAAATCCATTCCCTCTGTGACTTTATACCAAAATTCCATCAGGGAATTTTTCGCAGATTTTAAGATTTCCAAGTCACTAGATAAAGCAATTAACTGAGCATCTACTTCTGGATATCGCAAAGTTTTACCTTTGACTGTCACCTCGCGCCAGACAATACCTGAAACTTGATATTCTCTTTGATAGTCGTGAATAGCAGCTTTAAAATCTTGATAAGCACTAAACTTTTGCAGCCCATCAGTTCTGATAAACTGGTCAATAACAGGATTGCCAGAAACAGCGATCGCTAACTTCAGACGTTCCCCTTTAAGGCAAGCTTGGCGTTCAGCTGCCAAAATTTGGATTAGTTCCTCGGTAGTGTAAACCTTTGACATCAGGACACACTCTTTAAATGAGTTATGAGTTATGAGTTGGTAGTTGGTAGTTATGAGTTGTCAGTTAACAGTTAACAGTTATCAGTTATCAGTTAATGACTAATGACTCACTTTGTTGTTAGATAGCACCTATGTAAAACAGATATTTAAACATTATCTCTTAGCTTTTTCTAAAATGCAGTATCCAATATCACCAAATAATTAGGGCAGACCAAATCTGTCTGCCCCAAAATTCACTGTGTTATCTCGCTATTGAACTCATTAAAGGAACGCCGCTTCAATTCCACTGATTCGGAACGCGGTAATAAATCAAACACTTCCCGGAATCTGTCGTCTATCTCTTCATAGGGCACTTGACCCTTCTTATTCAAAACTACTTTACCCGATTTATCAAACACCACAACTTGCGGAACGCCTCCAGAATAGTAATAACCTGGTTCTGTGGGGCTGTAGGTTTTTTTGGGTAGTATAGTATCCACATCTACCGGGATAATCTCTGCTGCACGTCCGTAGAACTCTTGTACCCGTGAGATTATCAGGGCATATTCCTTGCAATCGCTGCTGTCATCCACATAGTACGCTAACATTACGGGTTTATGTTCTGCTAGCGACTGTGCTAAGGTTTCTTTTGGGGGAACCAGCGAACCGTTACCAGCGTAAACTACAAAAATATTCCCGTCGTATCTGTCGTCTTTGAGACCAGCAGCAGCTGGTTGCATATTTATAAGTAACAGGCAAGTAACCAGAATTAGGCATCTGGACACCAAACGCCGCCAGTCAGAAATGAGATTTTGAATGATATTTTGTAACAATTGCAACTTTGTGCCACTCATCAAAAGGAACCTTTCTAGTTACTATTTTGTCATCAGTTGGTGCTAAATTCTGCAGCTTGGGCTGGATATATAATTACTATCTTTTTCTCCTGCACGCTAATTTTTAAGATAACGCCTACTGAGATTATAAAGTATTACTATAAACAATTATTCAACAATAAGAAAAAGTAGAATTCAATTTTTCTTATTGATTTAGCGTTCAAGAACTATAATTTTCAGTTTTATTTTCTCTATGTCTAAAATTTTTCTTGTGACAGTGGGTGGTTTATTTCAAGCAACTGTCACCTCGATTCGCAGTTTTCAAAGGACTCGAACGTTTACTCAATATTCCAACGTAGATGGGTTTATACCGTTTCTCCAAAAGTTTCCACGTTAAGATTCCCCCAGCCCACGCCACATGCGGCTGGGAAACCCGTAAGGGCGCAGTGGCCCCCCGGACGGGGGTGAGCGCGTTTCTGATATGTTGCAATGTGAAAGAGAATTGGTATTAGGCGATCGCTTTTAACTTGAACGCGATTTGATATTAGTCCAAAATTCCGATGATTTAGCCTGCATCCAAGTTTTGTAGCAAGAAGATAGTGGCGAAATACAAAGCAGATTACACTGGAGGAACAAAAAGCCTGTCTGCGGCGTTGGTATTGGCTGGAGTTGATTGTGGAATTCCTCTATACCATTTCACGTTAATTACGATACACATAAATCTTGTCGAGACTCCGCAATGCTACGTCTCTACACCGTCTGCATTTATATTAGCGTTTTGGTGAAATGGTATATATGTCACAATTGCGGCGAGGGATAACTTAGTAAAGGTAGAAAAGGGAGAGGTTACGCAGCTAGTTGATAGTAGTTTTTCTAGCGATCGCTAAATACTCCTTTTAAAGCCCGACGAGCCAATTTTGCGTATGTTTTGACACTTTCATAAGGTATTTCCATATCTTGCGCGATCGCTTGTAAAGATTCTCCCATTTCTCGCCCTTGCGGCGAAAACTTGTCGGGCTTAAAAATTTAAATGCGATCGCATCGCCATGTTCGCCATCAAGTAATTCGGCGTAGGTAACAGGCGGGTGGGCAATATTGCAAGATTTTATTTGCAAAGGTATATCGCGCAAATACAGCACTTCCGGTAAATTCGCCACCCACTGCGCCATCCACTGAGTTACTTGATGCGACAGTGCCGTTATATACCATATGTAGGTAGTATTTGCAACTAGTTAGACGTGCCTCCCCGTGCTGACAATTTCGCCATTGAGTGCTGAAATCGTAAAAGGTTTTTCCGATTCACCGTCGTGGAGGTACGCAGAAAGTTCCGGGTCAGATGAACGCACCTGGTCAAGAAACCAAGCGTGCAAACCAATAGTGTATTGCGGGTAAATTAACGCATCAGTAGGTGTAACAAATTCAAACTCTAAACCAACGAGTTCGGTATCGGGCGATTATGTTAATGGAGATTTCGCAGAGTTGGATTTTTTCGTAGGAGGGCGGGGCATGGTAGCATTTGCAGCACATTTTGGCGAATTATATAACAATTCCATCCCCTTGGGGGGATATTTTTCATGTAAACTTTCAAGAAACAAGGCACGAGGCATACTGCGGGGTGCATTCCGGAAGAGGATGTGTTTCTTCTATTTGTTACTTGCGCCCAAAGTATTAGTAAGAGGCTGACCGGAATGCAGCTTTACGCACAGCGCGAATACACGAATACAAAGTGATGATTTTGACTCTGCAATAATTTATTCTTCAGTCCTCTGACAGAGGACTTACGCTATTAGGCTGGGATTTACAGTCCCAGACGGACGTGAACTTTAACTGATTTTTCCAACTTGATATGAAATGGAGGCAAGTAAAATTTACCAATAAATAATAGGGGAGAAACAACAACAGTATTAACCGTATTTTCAAGTAATAGTGGATAGTTGCGTAAATTTAAATAACCCGCCTTAATCTGGTTAAGTAGCTCTTTTTCTGGTATGGTTAATTCCGGTAAATTATCTTGCCATTCGGTAAAAAAATCATCCGACTCGACTAACTCCAATCCAAATAAATCTTTTAGTTGCTCTAAAGTTATATTTTCTGCCGCAATACTATTGGTTATATATATTTTTTCAAAATATTGCTGTATGAGTATTGTAAGCCTTGTATATAACATCAGAAACATTTCTCGGGCATTGGGGCATGGAAGAGAGTTATGAGTTATGAGTTATGAGTTATGAGTTATGAGTTATGAGTTATGAGTTATGAGTTATGAGTTATGAGTTATTAACAGGACTTACGCACGCAACAGCCAGAAACCCGGTTTCTTCGTACAAATTTAGTTGTAAAACCAACGATTTTTCATAGAAACCGGGTTTCTTTGCGTAAGTCCTAATTAATTCAAAACTCAAAACTTAAAATTTATAACTTTTAACACTTCTTATAATTCCCAATGCCCAATGCCCAATGCCCAATGCCCAATTGTATTTTTTGTGATATCGTGACTGGCTTTTTTCGCAAAGATTCGCTAAACTCCAGCTTAATTTGTGACTAAAGGCTAATAGTACACCAACCGCCATTCGACTAGGGTATGTCCGTGGGAAACAAAATTAAACTCGTTGATAGACTGCGACTTGGTGTCGCGGTGTCAGTAGCAAAAAGCGTTACGTTGATAGTGCGATCGCTCCGCTTGGGAGCTGCTAGTGTATTACCAGGGTCAATAGCGCGTCGTATCGCACCCCAGCTATTACAGTTATTATCTGGGCAAGCTAAAGGCGGGGTGATTCTGGTTGCTGGTACTAATGGCAAAACCACGACATCATTGCTTTTACGCGAAATGTTGGAACGCCAGGGTTATCGCGTCGCACACAATTCTACAGGTGCGAACCTGGAAAATGGCTTGATGACGGCGTTGATGGAAAATACCAACTTGCTGGGGACGCTAGATGTTGATTACGCGATTTTAGAAGTTGATGAAAATATTTTACCAAGGGTTTTGGCACCAATTCAACCAAAGCTGATTCTTTGTTTGAACTTGTTCCGCGACCAATTGGATAGATACGGGGAAGTTGATACAATTAGCAAGCGTTGGACGAAAGCGATCGCTACTTTACCTCCTGAAACCATCATCGTTGCCAATGCGGACGATCCAACAATTTGCTATCTTGGTCAGCAACTATCTCAACAGCAAGTCTCATTCTTCGGTTTAAACGAACCACAACATTATCTCCAAGCAATTCCCCATGCTGTCGATTCGATATATTGTCCCAACTGCGGACACGCCCTAGATTACAAAGGCGTTTACTTATCCCACATGGGCGAATATAGCTGTCCCAGTTGCGGATTTAATAGAAGTAAACCAACTATCGAAAGCAGCGGATTTCCGCAAATTCTTGTAGGTTTGTACAACAAATACAATACCTTAGCAGCTGCGACTGCGGCTAAAGAATTAGGAGTTGATGAAACAACTATCCGCGATACAATTCCCAATTTTCAAGCTGCTTTTGGTCGTGCTGAAGAGTTAGAAATTAACGGTAAGAAAGTCAGAATTCTCTTATCAAAAAATCCTGTAGGGACAAATGAAACTATTCGCGTAGTTACTCAAAGCACCGATAAAACAACGTTGTTGGTATTGAATGACCGAGTGCAGGATGGAGAAGACGTATCCTGGATTTGGGATGTGGATACAGAGAAATTGGTAGAAAGGGGAGGGACTTTAGTTGTGAGTGGCGATCGCGCTTACGATATGGCGTTACGTCTTCGTTACAGCGAATCTTCCCAAGATGGCAATTTTAATCTAATTGTAGAAGAAAATGTGCGTCAAGCTATCAATACAGCCCTAGAACGCACGCCAAATAACGAAACTTTACACATTTTACCAACTTATACAGCCATGTTAGACGTGCGAGAAGTGCTGACAGGTCGCAAAATTCGGTAACGAAGAGTTAGGAGGGGCGGCGTTAAGAATTAGGAATTAAGAATTAAAAGTTGTAAATTAGGAGTTAGAAATTAAAAACTCAAAATTTCTAACTCAAAACTCAAAACTCATAATTCCTCACTTCTAACTGGGCGCCTCCTAACTTTTTGAGTCTTATTGCAACTTCACTGCTGCACGTTGTAAAGGTAGAACTTCTTCCAAAGTTAATTCGTGGTCAGATGTCAAGTGACTGTTACAACAAATTGTGCTGAAGTAAAGTGATTGACCAACTACTTCCGAAAAATGTTTTTCTAACAGCAATCGAGAAGTAATATCTCCCAACAAATCGGAAAGGTCTTTTGTTAGTTGGTCTCTGTCATCGCGGTGAACCATTCTAAATTTAAAGGGTGTTTCACCAACCAAATTTCTGATGTCGGAGTCAAACTTATCTTCTTTACCCTGAACATAAGCAAAGGATACTTCCTCTAAGAACTTCCAAGCTTCTGGAAAAATCTTGCGAATGTTTTCCAAATGATTCTCAGTTTGGTAGACCAAAGTTGCAGTTTTACAATCCATATGGCAATTTATCAGGTTGTGAAATTAACCTACCGCAACCTGAAATCTTACGGCTAATTAGGAGAGTTACACTAATAACGTTATATTTTTTCAAATTTCAAAATGACAGTCTGTCGTATGAAGTAAAATGTGACGTAAAATACAAAAAAATATCATAAAATGAGTAGTTTATATCAAAATTCCTTGACTAAAACAATTTCCTAAGTAAACAATCAGGGTAAAATTTACACCTACGCGTATAACCTGTGGTTATACACTTTTTTAACCGCGAAACCAGCCACCAAGGACAGATTTACGATATGCTTACCCAAACAGAAATTACTCTACTATCTCTGGATATGCACCGGATTCTGCGAACATAGCTGGAAAAAGTTATGAGTTAAAAATTATAAGTTATGAGTGAGGAATTATAAAATTATGAGTTCTCAACAGTTTGAATTAACAATTGGCTGGCTGTATCCGACGCTGATGAGTACCTACGGCGATCGCGGAAATGTTATTGTCATACAACGCCGCGCTGAATGGCGGGGATATAATGTCAGGGTTGTACCCCTGGATCAAAATTCCACCGCAGATGATGTTAAATCTGTAGATGTGATAGTTGGTGGTGGCGCACAAGACCGCCAGCAAGAAATTGTCATGCGCGATTTGCAAGGCGCGAAAGCCGATGCAATGCGTGAGAAACTTGAAAATGGGACACCAGGTGTTTTTACCTGCGGTTCACCCCAATTGTTGGGACATTATTACGAACCTGGCTTGGGACAAAGGATTGAGGGATTAGGAATACTTGATTTAGTCTCCGTCCACCCTGGTGAAAATACCAAGCGCTGTATTGGTAACTTGGTGATAGAAGTGACAGCGAGTCGTTTGAGGCGGGATTTGGAAGAGATGACAGGTAGCAAACCTTATTTGGTTGGCTTTGAAAATCACGGTGGACGCACCAAATTAGGGAAAGTCGAAGCCTTGGGTAAAGTAGTGTACGGCTTGGGCAATAATGGTGAAGATGGGACAGAAGGAGCGTTTTATCAGAATGCGATCGCTACTTATTCTCACGGTCCCCTGTTACCGAAAAATCCCTTTGTGGCTGATTGGTTGATTCAAACAGCATTGCGGTTGAAGTATCAACAGCCAATTTCCTTAACGCCTTTAGAAGATAAGCTGGCGACGCAAGCAAGAGAAGCGATGTTTAAGCGATTGAAAGTCAATCCACCAACTCCTGTTGTTGCTAAAATTTAACGCCAGGGGTTAGAAACCCCTGGCTAATAGCTGAAGTCCATTAAAATGGACTGAGTTTCTTCACGCTGAATTTTTTAGGTTTCATGCCAACGTGTTGGGGGGTCGTCTTGGTTTTTAACTTTTTCTAAATAGGCGATCGCTGTTTGCTGTAAATGATGTGTTTTATGATTTTGAACATAAGCGACAGCTTGATCCAGTTGCTTCCTTCCTAGAGAAAATACACCATATCCCTCTTGCCAAACAAATTTGTTTGAGTTAGCAGTAGATAAAGTATGATTCATCTGATGGGCGCTACTACCTTTAATGTTTTTGACGAAATCAGCAATAGATATATTGGGGGGAATAGAAACTACTATATGAATATGGTCTTCCATCCCACCTATCGCATGAACAATACAACTTTTGCTGTCAGCTTTGCCGATAATATAACCGTAAAGCGGAGTTTCTAATTCAAGCTTTATCAGAGATTGACGTTCTTTAGTAGCCCAAACCAAATGATAATATAGTCGCCAAAGAGCCATGAATTAATATTATTTTTTTACTTGTTTTTTTGTCGTTGATTCTGATTTCAGTCCGTTGAAACGGAATGAATGCTATTAGACAGGGAATTTATTCCCTGGCGGGTTGACAGCGTAGTAGACAATTGTTATTTAATCTAAAATTAGCAGTAACACAATCTTTTTGAGTTAATACCTATTAATAATTTATGTTGATTTAAACCAATATGCAAAATGATGCCCAAAATCAGTATGGTATCCTTACTGATATTTCATCACAACGTAGAATTATTGGTTTTGGCTTTGCCTGTATTTCCTGTATTTATCAAGCTTTGCCCAATGTAGCGATCGCGTTGATCTGTCCAGTCTGGAATGTTACTGCTAAATTTGTCTTCATTCTCGCAACGAAATGATTGAGCTTTAAAAATTAACGCAGGCATTGCGAAGACATAGCATAGATGATTTGGTCTGAAAAGTGCCCGATCACCTCACCCGAAACCTGACTACCAATTTTCATTCTCAGTCATTCGTCGTCAGACTCAAAATCAGGACTTACGCACGTCGATGTCAGAAACCCGGTTTCTTCGTGGGTATTAGATGATAAAACACACGATTTTTGGTAGAAACCGGGTTTCTTTGCGTAAGTCCTCAAAATAATAAATTTTCCTAGAATTCAGTAAAAAATACCAGCACTAATGTAGTGTTACACAACATGGTGTCTCACTCCCACATTTTCCAGCCAAACAGGGGCGACACGGCATTTTCTTTGACTGTAAGAGGCAAGTATGGCAAATATACCTCAACGTGTCCGGGAAAAAATCCAAGAAGTAAAAGAGAAACGGCTTAAAGAATTAGATTTAAGCAATGATGGGAATACTGATGACAAGGAAAAATTAACACAGATTCCGGCTGAGGTGTTTGACCTGGAATGGTTGGAAGTCTTGAGTTTAAGCCGCAACAAAATCACAACAGTGCCAGAAGCGATCGCCCGCCTGCAAAACCTCACTACACTGGATTTAAGCCACAACCAAATCACAACAGTGCCAGAAGCGATCGCCCGCCTGCAAAACCTCACTACACTGAGTTTAAGCGGCAACCAAATCACAACAGTTGAGTGCAACACTCACACCAATAGCGCTAAATTTCTATGTAAACACAGTTACCAGCAGTCGCCGCTATACCAACGCAAAACAAGTTCCAGCACAGCGAGTTGCTATAGTTTTTGGTGCGGGGGTTTGTACTTCCATAAAGATATAACCTATTGCTTTGCTGTTAAACCTAAGTCTTGATTAGACTTCTTGCACTTATTCGGGAAAGGGGAAAGGGGAAAAGAAATCGTTTCTTGCGATCGCAGGACTTACGCAAAAAAATTCATCTCAGTGCAGTAATTCATGAATTACTGCACTGAGATCGGGGTTTTGAGACAACAATGAAAGCGTAAGTCCTATATCAATTCCATTATCCGTGCAAAAAGACGCGATCGCTCGCGTCTATTCACCGGACCGAAAATTTCCCACATTGGCGTCAGTTAATTTAGAATTTTATATAATTTACTGACCTTCCGCCCTTAACTGTAGAAGCGATCGCCAATCTGAAATCGCCTTTTGGGTCCACAGCCAATTTTGTGCCAATTTATCCATTCGGAAGTTTACCGGATCGTCTTTAACAACCATTTGGCGCAGCTTAATCGCTTCACTCAAATATTGCGTACGTTTATTTCCTGCTTGATTGGATGCTGATTTATACAACCCCAAAGCTAAACCGGCATAAGAAGTTAAAGCATCTGTAGACACTGCTACTGTAGTATTGGCTGCTGGGGTAGCAGATGTGTCTTTCCTGAGAGCTAAGTTCAAAGCCTTGAACCAAGAGTCATTGGCTCGATTGAGATTGCCTTCTGCATAGTAAGCAAATCCCAAAGCGTTGGTATATAATAGCGAATCAGGTTTGGCTTTCACCGCACTTTCCCAGAAACGGCGGGCATCATCAATGCTGTATCTTTTGTCTCCAGTCTGCACAGATTGCCACGCCAATCGCCCTTTGTAAAAGTTTACAGACGGATCTTCAATTTGATTTTGGGGAATCAAACTTAATGCCGCTTGAGCGCCAGAAAGCACATTACGGTTGAGTAATTCTTCCACAGCCCCCAGCCCAGCTTGCAAATCGCCCTGGCTCAATTTTTCCGTAGCAAAAGCGGTAACAACAACATTCTCAGCCGTTTTTAAGTCAACTTTTGGATTATTTTGAGTAGACTGAGACTGAGTGGGAATTGGGGGAATATCGCGCAACTTTGCCAAGTGTTGATTTTGCGACCACCAATTTAATCCTACAACAAGGGCGATCGCGCTAGCACCGGTAACACCAATCATAGACCACAGCTTGCCCCGGTTGCGGCGTTTCCCTGAGGCTGATTGCCCTTGGTTGGGACGATTGGATGGTAGAGAGAGATTTGAATTCTCCCCATCTCCAGCAAAGTTCCGATTTGTCCCTTCTAAAGAAGGAGAATCTCCCCACAAAGCAGCAGATTCGCTATCTAGGGAAGCTGACTCCCCTGACATTTGTCTTCCTTGAACGCTATCATCTTCAAACTGCTGCACAAGTTCAGCAGTCATCGAAGTTTCTTCGGTGTTAGCTTTTTGATCCAACTGGCGAAACAAATCCGAAACTATGGCAGAATCCTCTGCATAGCTTGGGTCATCAGCATAACCTGGGTCATCATACTCAATTTCATCAACCAAATCGCCCCAGGTTTCTTCCCCCAGCCAATCCAATCCCGACGAATCACGCGCCAAACCAGAAGGAATCATGTCCTCAATCGGTAAAGGCATTTGGGGATCGTTAGCCGATACAGAATACATCGCAGGCGTTGCAGGCGATCGCGGATCGTATTCGTTTAGCAATTCCGCACTTTCCGGCAAAGAAATTTCCGGGCTGAGACAGCCATCAAATTCTGGCTGTAGATATAAAATCGGTAACGCCCAATATAATTGGTGGGAACCATAAGCAGAAATTAATCCTTGCCGTACCCGACTCACACACAAATCTACAGGATATCCCTGACTCAAATTGCGGTAAAACAATTGCGTCAGAGTTAACGCCACTTCATCGGGAATGCGTTCCGACATTGCCAAAACGCTTCTAATACCGCGTTTCACCAAGCTTTCTGTCAAATTGCGTTCCCCCGTATCCGCAGCCGGATCGGAGGTAGCTGCATACGCCCCCAAGCAGGAGTTAAACACTGCCATTTGGATGTTATTATTGACGAGCAAACCCGCCAAATCATCGCCACTGAGGGTTTCTGTTAAACCGGTTCGGCGACTGACAAGATAAATTTCTCCACCATTGGGACCTAAATTGCTATGACCGGAATAGTGCAGAACATGGTATCTTCCTTGTTCTAAAGCTTGGGTTAATTCTTCCCGCCCCGGTTGCTCTAATAGGGTAAGTTCAATTTCTGGGAGATTATTGCTACCTTCAAAACTGTATGATGACTGACGGTGAAGCTCATCTTGTAGTTTAAACGCTTCGTGTTTGAGCAGGTCAAGACGGGCTTGATCTGTAGGCGAAGCGATCGCCATCAATACCTTCACACCACCTTCTTCCGTTGGTGTAGGCATATTGGTTGGTGACAGACGAGACGCCCCACCAATTCCACTTTGGTAGCGAGAAAAAGCAATATAAGGTCCAGTCGCAAGCGGGCGATCGCCTGCGTGCATGACTTCCCAAGGCAGACGGGCTAACCTGGTGTCCTTTAGCCCCAAGCGCAGGCGCAGTACTTGTTGATGGTTCTGGGCGATACCTTGCGCCGTAATCCAACTATCTCTGAGAGTGCCTTGAAACAGTGCGTTATAAAGTTGCTGACCCAACGCCACCAAGTTGACAGAGTTTCTGGCGATCGCATCTCCCTGCAACACAGACTTCAACGGGTCATTCATTAAATGCCCAGCAGCCGTCAACCAATCAGCTACAGGCCAAGTCACCAGTTCTTCTGCCAATGGCACCCCAGGCGCAACTTGTTCCGTCCGCACCAAGTAGTCATTTTGCCCTACTGGGGTTACGGAAATGTGAAATTCCTGGGTCACAATTTCTCCTGTTTGCCTCCTAAATCTGGTTTGAAACGCGCTTCCTAATCAAGTCGATGTTTCGCTCCTTCTGATACCTTAGATGCATCCCGCTACTGAATGTTTCTGATTTCAGTTGTTTTGCTCATGATTACCTCTACAACTTTATCCGGATCGGATTCCTTGGGCCCAGAACACTTTATTGGTAGATGCACCTTGATCTTCAACTCCCCTAGTTGGCTAACGCCCAAGTTAGGGTTTTTTTACTATTACCAAATAGCAACAACCCCCGAAGTACGTTTTCTTTACCAGAAAATGCTGCTTAAGGCGAAAACATTTACTTACCTTCATAACGGGCAGGGGAAAGGAAAGAACCAGCAATCCCTTCCCCAATCTTGTTTAAAGGCACCATTATTTATTTATGGAAAACAAATATTGATTTGTGGCGTCATGGCGTAGCACTCTTACACAAAGCGTCCAAAGCTTGAAACCGCCCAAAGGAATTCACTTTGCTCCCCTTTCCCCCTTTCCCTTTCACGCCACTTGCAGAAGACGCGCTTAACCCGCAAGGGCGCAGTGGCTGCCCTTTTCTCTTTCCCCTTTTCCCTTTCATCAGATACACCCCAATAATCAACTCCCCCAATCGGCTTACACCCGAATTAGGGGTTTTGTTTCGCACGCGGCGAAAACATATCTTGCGGTAAATTCATCCGGAGCATGATAGTTAAACATAGAACATTTAATTGGTAGATGCACCCTGATAATCAACTCCCCTAGTCGGCTTACACCCACTAGGGTTTTTTTATCGTTGGCAAACAAACAACCTGCGACTTTATCCGGAGCATGATAGTTAAACATAGAACATTTAATTGGTAAATGCACCCTGATAATCAACTCCCCTACTTGGCTTACACCCAAGTCAGGGGTTTTTTATTGTTGAAAAACAACAACCCCCCTCTGATTAATTTTATCCGGATATTCGAGGTTAGCTTTAGAACATGTAATTGGTAGATGCACCCTGATAACTCACTCCCCTAGTTGGTTTACACCCACTGGGGGATTTCTCTATTATTGGCACTATAAACCGAATGCCCAATATCCAATGTCCAATGTCCAATGTCCAATGTCCAATGTCCAATGTCCTCAATTTTATCCGGAACATACTGATTTCTTCTAGAACATGTAATTGGTAGATGCACCCTGATAACTCACTCCCCTAGTTGGTTTACACCCACTGGGGGATTTCTCTATTATTGGCACTATAAACCGAATGCCCAATATCCAATGTCCAATGTCCAATGTCCAATGTCCAATGTCCAATGTCCTCAATTTTATCCGGAACATACTGATTTCTTCTAGAACATGTAATTGGTAGATGCACCCTGATAACTCACTCCCCTAGTTGGTTTACACCCACTGGGGGATTTTTTTATTTGGAAGAAAAAACAATAAACTCCGTTACGACCAATTTATCCGGAGGATTGTATTTCACAACAGAACATTTAATTGGTAGATGCACCCTGATAACAAACTTCCCCTAGTTGACGAAATTCTACTGGGGGGATTTTTTATGAAACTAGATTGTCTGCATACCTTGTCTGACAAAGCTATCTCCCCAATAAATTGCATCAATATAACACTGCTTTCTACCCAATTGCCATTGTTGCGAAGGCGGTATTAGGAATTCCAAACATGTTTATCTTATCATTTTTGTAATTCTCCCTCGGACTTTTTGAACTCACTTTTATCTTTTCTAAAAAAGGCGATCGCCCTCAGAGCATACTCATCTTACTCGCTACAATTCTTAATATTTTTTTTTTGCATTTATTTACATTTTACTGCAAAAGCGTTATTGTTTTTTGCAAAGAATTATGTTAATATTTTCTGACTTATAATCCAAATTAGTGTAAATAATCAGAGTTGCAAATCCATGTCTTTAGCTGTAATTAAGTTCTCTTCAGAAGATTGCGGCATCTGCCACAAAATGTCTTTTTATGACCAAAAGGTAGCAGAGGAACTGGGTTTGCAATTTATCAATGTGAAAATGCAGGATACAGCGACTTACCGCAAGTATCGCCAGATTTTGCTAAGTCAGTATCCCGATAAATCAGAAATGGGATGGCCGACTTACATCATCTGTAATTCTCCTTCTGGAGAATGGAAAGTTGTGGGTGAGGTTAAAGGCGGTCATCCCAAAGGCGAGTTTAGAAATCGTCTGCAAGAGGTTGTAAATTCGTTAGAAGCAGGTTGGAGCTAATTTACAAGCTCAAAAGATTTGACTTCCAAGACCGGACCAATCATAGCGATCGTCATGACATCATCGCGTACTTGTCCGGTAACTTTTGCTTTTTGTCCTGCCTTGAGCAATTTTTGGTCAGCACCTCGAAGGATTTCGTAAGTAACGCCTTCCGAGGTGACTAGCGCCCAAGCGCCTGTACCAATTTCACGCCGTTGAATAGTGCCTGTAACTGTAATGCTCATAATGAGTTAGGAGTTAGGAGTTAGGAGTTGGGAGTTGGGAGTTGGGAGTTGGGAGTTGGGAGTTGGGAGTTGGGAGTTGGGAGTTGGGAGTTGGGAGTTGAAAGTTAGGAGTTAGGAGGCGCGGAGTTGGGAGTTGGGAGTTGGGAGTTGAAAGTTGGGAGTTGGGAGTTTTGAGTTTTGAGTTAGGAATCTACCTTGTCCCCCTTCCCAAGTCTTGACACCCGTCGTCCTTGTCTCCCTTGTCTCCCCACACCCGTCGTCCCTTGTCTCCCAAGTCTTGACACCCGTCGTCCTTGTATCTTATGCTGGTTGTTCTTCGTTTTTAACTGCCAAACGGGCTAGTCCAACACAAAGTAGGGCATTTACAATCAAGAAAGTGCGAGCCAAATAACCGCTTCCCAATCCCCAAACTGCGGGATCGAAAAACGCACTCACTGTTAAACAAGCGGCTACACCAAGGGTTGAACCAACTGCAAACCACTTCCATTTAGGATTCCCTAGCAGTAACGACATTAAAACAACGGGAATCAGTACGCTGGCAAATAGCGGATTAAAAGCATTGGTTCCCTGAAGTGCATTGCCTAATTCGGGAATTGAACTACCCAAAAGGCGGAACGGCCATTGGGGAAGGTCAAAGATGTACAATCCTTTGAGGAAGAAAAATCCAGAACTACCGGCAACTAAGCCAGTGCATAAAGTCCAAGTCCACTGGAATGGGAAATAAACCCTTAAAAACCAAGCCAGCAGATAGGAACCCACTACCATTAAAATCTTGGGTAACAGCGCGATCGCACCGCCATCAATCCAAAAACCGGGGTTGAGATAGCCGTTATCCCGCAACCATTGGAAGAAATCTTGGAAAGTGATTTGTCCTTGGACTGCTAGTTTAACTGCTGCTTCGGCATTGAGTTGTCCAGCGCCATAATAGTTCAAACCATCATCTTGAATAACTCGTGCTGATTGCTTGAGAACCTGCAAGACTTGATCTGGTTCTTTGACACCAGAGGCTTTAATTAATGCTGCAACACCGGCAACGTGGGGGGAAGCCATACTTGTACCTTGGAAGCCAAGAAATACTCCTTCGCCCTTTTCGTTGATAGTTTCTTGTAAAATTGTACCGGCATCACTGCCACCGGGAGCAGAAATATCTACCCCTGCACCAAAGTTAGAATAGGGGGCTTTTTCTCCATCGGGACCAAATGCCGAAACCCCGATAACGTGGGGATAACGGGCTGGATAGCTTGCGCCATTATTGTTTTCATTTCCGGCGGCGGCTACGATAACTACCCCTTTTCTGTGGGCATAAGCGATCGCATCTTTCATTAATTGGCTTTCACCGCCACCACCCAAGCTCATATTAATTACACCTGCGCCGTTATCGGCAGCAAATTTAATCGCTTCGGCAATATCGGCAACAGTACCGCCACCATAAGCACTTAACACCTTCAAAGGCATCAGACTGGCTTCGTAAGCAACTCCCGCCACACCATATTTATTATTAGTGGCTTGGGCAACAGTTCCGGCAACATGAGTACCGTGTCCGTTGTCATCTTCGGCGTTTTCTCTGTCGTTAACAAAGTCATAGCCTTTGACAAATTTCGTTTCATACAAGTCGCGAACCTTGGTGATACCAGTGTCAATCACTGCCACCGTCACACCACTGCCTTTAGTTTGAGTCCACGCGCCTTCAACGCCGATTTTGTGCAAATTCCACTGCTTGCTGTAATATTGGTCATTGGGACCAACTAATTTCGTACTTACTTCGTCATCATCATCTTGAGGTTTCAAAAATTCACCCAGCCAAGCTGCTTCGTGCGGTTGGGGAATTTTCTTGTAGATATAATTTGGCTCGATGAATTCCGTCGCTTTTGCAAACTCAGAATTTCTCAGTTCCTTCAGTCGCTGGCGATCGCCTTTGATAATATACACATTATCCTTGGCGGAAAATTTATTATCGAGTTGGGGGGTGACATTATATTGTTTGGCGATCGCTTGCAGATTTTTCTCAATCACCTCCTTGGGAATATTTTCTTTAAAGTCCAACAAAATCGTCTCGAACTCGCCTTTAGCTGCTAGTCCCTGAAAATTCAGGAAACCAAACACTGCAGCTACCAGCCCAATGAAAAACAAGCTCAATAAAATAAGTTTTCTCATAAAGTAGTGCGTGAATTGTAGAAACCCAGTACATGCACAGTCTGGGAGGAAACACGATTCGGCACTTAAAAATGCCGTCCCCTTATCGGGGAGAATGAGTAGAGGAGTAGTACTCATCCCTTCCCTGTGATGCCGGGAAACGCCTTGCTACTCCAGTAATGTTAGCTTTGACAATGTTTAAGGTCGGTACTATCTAGCAGACACTGACTTAACCCAATAAATCTGTTTAATCCCCCAGTTCTAGAGCCTGAAACTAGCTACGCATTCCAGGGTAGGTGTTTAACTCTTGTTCCTTAAACGTAGTACTCAAGGTACTTGAGGAGGGTCAGCTATCGACGCTCTTGTGTGGACTTCTAGTCCACGGCTAGAAGTCGTGGGTTGCTGACCACTGCTTTTTACCAGTTTTCTCACTACCATAACTTATGTGCGTCTATAGTTGGTGTATTTTGCACTTTAGTTACATGAACTTTCACTTAACGACGCCAC
Organism: Heteroscytonema crispum UTEX LB 1556; assembly: GCA_044006015.1. Taxonomy (GTDB): domain Bacteria; phylum Cyanobacteriota; class Cyanobacteriia; order Cyanobacteriales; family Nostocaceae; genus Heteroscytonema; species Heteroscytonema crispum. The sequence goes on along the minus strand of JBIPDF010000007.1, from coordinate 308,825 downwards.
TGTTCGCTCACCAGACTGTTGGACTTTTTAAACTATGGAACGTGGTCTTTTGTGGTTGCCCTTGTTAGCAGCGTTTTTCTGGTTGGCTTGGCAAGGCTCGAAGGAGTATCAAAAAGTTGAAGCTTATCGTACCTGGGCAGAGCAATTTGAAAGAGCTAAATATGATATTTATGCAGTTTTAGGTCAAAAAGGTAACAATCTCACCTGGGGAAAACCCACAGCCAAAGGTCCAATTCAGCTAGAAACTTTTTCTTTACTCGATGTACTGCAAATCCGTCTTTTGGTAGATGACAAACTAGCAGAAACTGCAAAGCCACCAGAAAAAGGTCGTCAGATAGAGTTGGAATTTGTATTTTCCCAACCAGCCAATTCGGTGCGCGTGCCTTTTACAGAAATTCCTTTGGCTGCGGAATGGGGCAAGTATTTGCAGGGAGAATTGCAACGTTTGCACTCAGGAGGAGTTAGTAGTTAGTGGGTAGTGGTTAATTGTTGACTGTTAACCCCAAGGGATTGCGCTGAATCAGAAAGGATAATTTGTGCTGCAACTCCAAGAATGCTTGTGTGTTTTGGGCATCTTCCTCTGTCAAAGAGCAACTTGCAGATAAAAAGGTTTTTTCTAATTGCTCAACGCGTTGTCGTAGGGTTATTAACTTTTCTTGCAGTGCTTCAGTGGACATCTAGCTGATTATGTATAAATTAGGGAACTATCTATAGAGATTTCTCTGTTTAGAATTTCCTTTACAAATCTGAATTTAACGTCAGATTGCTTTGAGCCAACTGAACGCGCGAACGCGCGAACCATCAACCATCAACCATCAACCATCAACCATGAACTATGAAGGAACAATTAACCTATGAACGCTCAAACAACATCAAAGGTGCCTGTTGCTTTAACCATTGCTGGTTCGGATAGTGGTGGCGGTGCAGGAATTCAAGCTGATTTACGCACCTTTGCCTTTCATTGCGTTCACGGTACTAGCGCTATTACCTGCATCACGGCACAGAATACTTTGGGGGTGACGCGAGTTGATGCGATGTCACCAGAGGCTGTTGTGGCACAAATGCAGGCAGTAGTTGAAGATATCGGCGTGCAAGCCGCGAAAACGGGAATGTTGCTCAATCAGGAAATTATTGCCGTTGTTGCCCAACAGGTAAAAGCTTTACAAATAGACAATTTAGTGGTAGACCCGGTGATGGTGTCGCGCACGGGAGCGCAATTAATTGATGATGAGGCTGTGAAGACTCTGTGCAATGACTTAATATCCAAAGCGGCGATTGTGACGCCAAATCGTTACGAAGCCCAGATTTTAACTGGTTTAGAGATTCATTCCCTTGATGATATGCAAGCCGCTGCCCAAATTATTCATCGCGATTTAGGGGCAAAGGCGGTTTTAGTTAAGGGTGGAGGGATGCAGGGGAATTTGCGTGGCGTTGATATCTGGTTTGACGGGCAAAAGCTGGAAATATTCACAACCAAACAAGTAGACACGAAAAATACCCACGGCACTGGTTGTACATTATCAGCAGCGATCGCTGCCAATCTTGCAAAGGGAAGCAATCTGTTAACAGCAGTCCAACAAGCAAAGGAATATGTCACCACTGCACTCACATACGCCCTAGATATCGGCAAAGGGCAAGGTCCAGTAGGGCATTTTTTCCCTTTGTTACAACCAACTTGTATATAAATTTCAAATTTTGATTTTAGCTGTACTTGTATGTACTGAATTGCAAATCGTAAATTAAAAATCTTAGCCCCTAGGTCACTTTTCTATTATTCTTGGGCATAGTTTCAGGGCGAAATCTCTGGTGAGACTAGCTCTGAATCATTAATTTACATTCGTTTTCTATCCCAAAACACTGATGCGAACAATCTCAGGTTCTGTTCAAAATACTTCAACAGCAACCACTCAAGCCTACTCTCCCTCTGTACCTCTGTCTGTATACCGTGACTTAGCAGCAGAGTTGCAAGTTTCCCAGGCAATGCTAGAGAAGCTTACTGTCAAAAATCAACAATTAACCCAAGAAAATCAACTACTCCGCCAAGAAATTACTAAAGCCGTTCAGTCGGTTTTACACCTGCAAAAGTTACTTGATTCCTCAGAATATCCTGCTACTTATCATCAAACTCCCCGCTCTTCTCCCAATTATCCAAGCGAAACCACCCGTCCGGTAACTCCAGTACCCCAAGCGCGTCCACCACAACAGCGAGTGTCTCGCCCCCGTCCACCCGCCGCTTTTGAAGTTTCCAACAGTGGAAGCCGCCGTAGGGACTTTCCTACGCCTGTTGTGGATATGAGTTCTCCCATGCCAGAACCAGTGTTTGTAGAAGAGCAGGAAGTCCGCTATTATCGCACCAGCGAGCCACGAGGTTCAGAAGTCAGCGGCTGGATGTTAGTCATCGCCATTTTGTTAATTATACTTGGCGCTTTTGGCGCTGGGTATTTAGTTGTACGTCCCCTGTTTGAAAATCACAGTCGTTAGCTAGTACAATTCGTCAGAAGGCGTTCAGCCAGAAGGCAGAGGGCAGAGGAGCCACTGCGTTGCCGGGGTTCCCCCGGTTGAAGCATGTGGCGTGGCGGAGGGCAGAGGAGCCACTGCGTTGCGCGCCTTTAAGCGTTGAAGCATGTGGCGTGGCAGAGGGCGCTCAGGTTGAAGGCGCTCAGGAAAGAAAATTTGTACAGGAAGCTTTTCAATCTTTTTCAGATGGATAGTTATTTCCGCTACCTGCACTAGGTTAAAACTCAATTCAGTCCGGAATATCTGAGTGTATATGCTCCGTATCACAAATACGCCTTTTTTCTGTGACAAAAAAGACAAAAATTGCTAAATTCTGCTAATTTGAGGATAAGACCCTCATGTCACACCCTCACAGATTATCTAAATAGGCAATGCTTGCGGATTCTGCTGTCATGAATGAAACGGGCGGGGCATCTACCTTTAAGTAATACGGCAATTAGTACATATTTATTTAGGGTTGTTCTGCTAGTTCAAGCATCAGACAGAGGATCTGGTTAGATATATAAACGAAGCTAGTAGAAGCAAGGAGACTAGAAAATGAAAAAAGTAGAAGCGATTATTCGCCCCTTTAAGCTGGATGAAGTGAAAATTGCCTTGGTTAACGCCGGGATTGTTGGTATGACTGTTTCTGAAGTTCGGGGATTTGGACGGCAAAAAGGTCAAACTGAACGCTATCGCGGTTCTGAGTACACTGTGGAGTTTTTGCAAAAGCTCAAAGTCGAAATTGTGGTTGAGGACAACCAGGTTGATATGGTGGTAGATAAAATTATCTCTGCTGCCCGCACTGGTGAAATCGGTGATGGTAAAATTTTCATTTCGCCAGTCGAGCAGGTGGTGCGGATTCGTACCGGGGAAAAGAATACAGAAGCGGTTTAAGTGCTGTTAGCGTAGCGGGGCATAACTCGTGCTTAGTGCTGATTGCTGAATTACTGGAAAATCTGTTAAATAAAAAAGGGCAAAATTGCCCTTTTTCTCTTCCCAATGTATGATTCTGAGTTAAATCTGATCGCCCAAAGATTTTTCTATTGCTCTTCGGATATACCGTTGGTATGGAATACCTTCTTTTTTAGAAACGGTTTTAACCGCCTTTAACATCTTTTCAGAAACTCGTAGATTTACGTTTTTATCTTTAGGCTCAAATTCAAAGCTGACAGGTTTAAAATTATCTGCATGAAGGTAATCTGATAAATCTTCATCCAGTAATTTTTCTATTTCTTCATCAGTTTTTATTCTTGGGAAAATTTTCTTCATAGCTTCGTATCTCCTTATAATGCATGTAACGGGCACTAATTGGTCTAATGAAGGTTTTTTCTTGCTTATTACGTAATGTAAATGCTACGTAAATATGCTTGCCCTTATTTGACACACCTATTGCTAAATATCTCTTGATTCAAAACTCAGCACTCAGCACTCAGTACTGTGTCTAGTTGAGGCAATAAAGCTGCAAAGGCTTTGCCTCGATGGCTAATTGACCGCTTTAAGTCTGGTGTCATTTCCGCAAAGGTCAATTGCTTCTCTTGCACGTAAAAAATGGGGTCGTAGCCGAAACCACCATTACCACGGGGTGCATGGAGAATTTCGCCACGACAAATTCCTTCAGATTGTAGAGCGATCGCACCATCAGGACGAGCGATCGCTACTGCACAAACAAATTGCGCTTGTCTATTTACTTGGTCTCCCAATTCTTTTAATACCCTAGCAATTCGTGAGGAATCAGTATTGCCATAACGTGCCGAATATACTCCTGGTGAGCCTTTGAGGGCATCTACTGCCAAACCAGAATCATCAGCGATCGCCCAATTTCCTGTAGCTTTGGCGACTTGGGAGGCTTTCAGACAGGCGTTGTCGGCAAATGTTTCGCCTGTCTCTTCAATTTCTAATTCTTCAGGTTTAAGGGTTAATTCCCAACCTAAATCAGCCAGGTAAGCTTGCATTTCCCGCAACTTACCTGGGTTTCCTGTGGCTACTACGAGTAATTTCATGAGGCGCGGAGTTAGGAGTTAGGAGTTAGGAGTTAGGAGTTAGGAGTTAGGAGTTAGGAGTTAGGAGTTGAAGCAAATTTTTAACGCAGCTAATAACTCAAAACTTCAAATTGTGGCGTTGCTGAATCGATGTATGAACCTAGATGTAGAGACGCGACGCCAGTCGCTATAACGCCGGGAACCCGCAAGGGCGCTTACGCTCAAATTTCGCGTCTCTACTTTGGTTGTAAAATCACACAAAATCCTGCATCATACCTTCAATCAGCAACGCCAAAATTCTTAACTCCCACTCTTAACTCCTCACTCCTAACTTATTTTACTCTGCCCACTGCTTCGCCCAAGCAAGAGTTTTGTGTACTTGTTCGAGTGTAGGGGCTTCGCAGTAAAGGCGCAAAACTGGTTCGGTTCCGCTAAACCGAATCATTAACCAGCTGTTATCATCTAGGCGGAATTTGTAACCGTCAATTGTCTGACAATCAATTACTGATTTTCCGGCAATTTCCTTCAATGGTTGGCTTTGCAGTTGTCGCAAAAGACGCGATCGCACGTCCATACTTGCTAAAGGTAAATCAATGCGATCGTATGCTGAATTGAAATCGGCTTGTTCCTGCAATTGACGGTAATAATCGCCTAAATCCAACCCCGATTCGACAATGGCTTCTAGTACGTACAATGCTGAAAGCAGCGCATCGCGTTCGGGAATATGGCTACCATAACCAATTCCACCCGATTCTTCGCCGCCCAGCAATACTGGTGCTGCTAACATTCTGTCAGCGATGTATTTATAACCAACTGCTGTCTCAAATACTGATAGTTTATGTAATGCTGCTACACGGGGAATCAAATCAGAACCGCTGACGGTTTTGACGATTTCTCCGGTAAAGTTGCGCCTGAGGGTTAAGTGGTCGATTAATATCGGGATTAATACTTGTGAACTCAAAAAGTTACCTTCTCCGTCCACAGAAGCTATGCGATCGCAATCTCCATCAAATACCAAACCCACAGTTAAACTACCGAGATTTGTTTCTCGGTGAGTTTTCATCACCTCAAAAAGACCGGAAAGGTATTTAGGTAAAGGTTCTGGCGCACCGCCACCAAATAGAGGATCGCGCAAGCTGTTAATTTCTTTAACCTTATCCCCTAGCAGCATCGCCAATCCGCCAGCAGCAGCGCCATGCATGACATCGGCAAATACTGTGAGTTTACCAGAAGCGATCGCTTCTCGAATCTTGGCAATGTCAACTTTGCCGCTGATTCCTTCGCAATAGCTTTGCCAGGGATTGAACATCTCTAGCTTACCCGGAGTTGGTGCAGCAGGTGGCACTCCAGATGATAAAAGTTCTTCTATCACCTTGGTAACTTCTGGTGGTACAGAACCGCCAAAAGTACTCTTGACTTTTAACCCCAAATACTTTCCAGGATTGTGACTGGCAGTAATTACCAACGCCCCCAAAGCATTTTGTTGTTTCGCCGCCCAGCTAAACGCCGGAGTTGGGGCAAAGGTTTCGCTTAATAGGACATCAAATCCGACAGCAGTCACAGAATTGGCGACAGCACGGGCAAAATCTTCCGCCATAAAACGGCGATCGTAACCGACAACAATTGTGCGGCTACCCACTATCGAACCATATGTATCATGTAATACTTTCGCGGCAATTGGCGCGACCAAGGCTAGGCGTTCAAAGGTGAACTCGTCACCAATTACGCCCCGCCAGCCGTCCGTACCAAACTTGATTGAGTTAGCAGCAACTGGCATTGAGGTATCCTAACTTTCTAAATCAGGATTCTAGCATTTACACAGGTTTTCGGGTAAAAAAAGCATCTTGTATAAAAACTTAATGCGTAGGTCTTGTATAGAAGAACAGCCACAAAGTTGCTAATTGGATAAGCGAATTGTTAAGTCGTTCGTTATTCCTGAGGTTTGGCATATTCTTTTTCTAGATTGAGAAGTGCTTGTTTGCGGGCAATACCCCAGCGGTAACCTGCCAGCCCACCAGTTTTGGATACCACGCGATGACAGGGGACAATAAGAGCAAGTGGGTTTGTTGCACAGGCACGAGCCACAGCGCGGACTGCGGTTGGCTGTGCAATTGCGGCTGCGATATCACTGTAACTGACAGTTGTTCCGATGGGAATCTTTTTTAGCGCCTCCCAAACCTGAAGTTGAAATGCAGTGGCTTTTACATCGCATGGTAGTTCTGGTAAAGGCAGATTGCCGCTCAGATAGTCCACTAAAATCTGAATCCACTTTTGTAGTTCATCGTCAGCACGGCGAAGCGATGCATGACGGAATTCCTGAAATAATCTATCCTCAAGTTCTGCAACGGTTTCTCCGAGCTGAATATTGCACAAACCCCGCTCTATTGCAGCAAGAATTAAAAAACCAAGAGGAGAATTGACGGTTGTATAGCGAATTTCTTCGCCTGCACCGTGTTCCTTGTAAGTAGCGGGAGTCATTCCGAGTTGTTCTGGCGCTTTTTCATACAGTCTGCTGCTAGAACCGTAGCCAACTTCATAAAGGGCGTGAGCGATTTCTTCACCCTGATGCAGGTGCTGTTTTAAACGTTCTGTCCTCTGAGCAGTTCCGTATTGAAAAGGAGTGACGCCAACGATCTGCTTAAATGTTCGTTGCAAATGGCTGGGACTCATTTCGACTTGAGCGCTGAGTTCTGCGAGGGTTGGAATGCGATCGCATTGTACTTTAATATAGCGACAGGCTGCGAGTACCTTGTCTGTAGCATGGTCGATGGCTGTTGCGTTTTGAGGTTGGCATCGCTTGCAGGGACGAAAACCTTGAGCTTCTGCTTCTGTTGAAGATAGGAAAAAGGAAACTTGATTGCGGTTTGGTCTGCGACTGGGACAGGTCGGTCGGCAGTAAATACTTGTAGAATGTACGCCGTAAAAAAACTTTCCATCAAAGCGATTGTCTCGCTCTAAGACTGCTTGCCAAAAGGTTTCCTTAGAGAGGGAGGTTGATTGATTCATGATTTTCTGTATTACATTACACGTGTTTAGTCAAGGCTGACCACAGAATAAACCTTCTTTCAAACAACTCTCTATCCGATTTTTGCTATTAAACTTGCAATATAGCCGACAGTATAAAACAATCTCTTTTGCGTAGGCGATCGCCCTTTTCCCTTAGCAACACGAAGCGCTAACCCAAAATTATTAATTTATATAAAAAATATTAATCCTTAATAGTAATTACTATTAAGGATTTTGCGCGATCGCATAAAATACTCAACACCCTGGCTTGTCCTTAGAAATCATCTAAGAACTGACTTAAACGGCTGATTACGGGGTCAACTTCTTGAGGAGCAGCAGCGGCAGCATTATGAGCAGTAGAAGGCGTATTTACTACTTCTACCGCTTGTGTTGCTTGGTGTGGAGATTGAATCACCGGTCGCTGATTGACCATGATAGCCAACTGTGCCACTTGTTGACTAAGTTGCAACAGTTGGTATTCCATCGCCCCCAAACGATTAGATTCCTTTGCAAAAAAACGTTCCTCAAGGTCAGCCAGTTGACGTTGCAGATCAGCGATTTGTGGTTGTTCGGGGGATGCTGGTGCTGCCGTTTTCGGACTAGGTCGTACAGATTCCGGTACGCATAAAGATTGCCATAGGGCTTCTTTACAGAGGTCGCTGAAAGTTTTGTCAGGTTGTTTTTCTAAATAGCTTTCTACAAGCGCCAACAAACTTTCGTCAGCAATCCCTGGGTTGAACGTAACGGATTTCACTACCTTTTTTGACCATTGGAACATCAGTTTTAAGCCCTAGCAGGGCGGTTCGCGTTCTGTGCCTCTCCATAAATATACTGTCCCAAAGCGTTAGCTTGACGGGACGGTGCGGCTAAATGGGCGTTAATTTTTGCTTCTTTGAGCAGACGTTGCACGTCTTCCCAGAAAAACTCACCACCGCCTCCGGTCAGAATCACGTCGGTGACGCGTTCTGGCAGCCATGCTAGCACGCGGTTGCAAATTTCGCGAGAAAACATCTCGATGAGATTGGGGAGAAAATCATCGAGGTTGGTGGGCTTGCCGGAACCTCTTGCACGGTAGAAGCGTTCGCCTTTGGGTTTGTTGACTGCGGAAATCAAAGCCAAAGATTGGCTATCTGCACCTTCGATATCGGCTGCTACTAATTCATAAAACTTGCTCATTCCGAAGTCTTCGCTTTTTGAAGCACCTCGGGCAAAGCGGAAGTTATCCACCATCAAACAATCGATGGTTTGATGTCCAATGTCAACGATCGCCACCGACACTTTGGTAAAATCGGGAACTCCGGGTCCTTTCTTGGGTTGAGCTTCACACCATAAAAGGCTGCCATAACCTTCTGGCATTACCCAAGCTTTGGTGACGATCAGGTTTACATTTTCGCCACGGAAGTTCATTACGTGGGGACCAGTTACCTGGCTGATTAACTGTGCTTTTTCTTTTTCAAATTGCTCTAGAGAAAGAAAAGGCAAACCCAAAATAACTGAAATCTCGTCTTTAAGCTTGAAGTAACCGGCACAAGCCAAAACTTTGACCAGTGCATCTTCGACCTTAGATTGACCGACTCCTAAATTCGCCCCAAAATCTGCTGCTAGTTGACCAACGGCATATCCACTGCCTTGATACTCCAACCACAGATCCATTAAAGCGTCTGTCGCGCGGGCTTCAAAAATTCCCCCCCGTACCTCTTCCATTGTCATTCGTTTGACATTGGCGGGGACAAATGTCACGTTGTTAGGGTCGCGACTAACACAAGTTTTTGTGGAAGTTCTACCTAAATCAACGCTGAGAATCGCTTTCCCCGATCCCGCACCTGGCTTGGGAGGATTCACAGCATTTATTGGAGTAGATGCCGATACTCTATTCATTGGAATAGCTGCGGCATTCATTGGGGTGGCTGCGGAAGGTTGGTCTGTCATGAAAGCTCCTAGTCTTACTTAGCTTTAAAAAGTTATCATGCTCATCTTACAAAAATGCGTGCTACCAAAAATTTTCGGTTGCGTCAAGTGTAGCTAGAAATACGCCAAAAATATAGATTAGGATACTTTAGGCGATCGCGAATTTAGCATTATTGGGCATAGTGTAGGATAATTTTTGGCACATATAACGCTAGCTATTACACAATCAGCAATTGTTTTTCATCTTTTCCTGTTTTTTCGCTTGCGCTTGACCACCCAGACAACGAATGCCAGCACCAGCCCCCCAAACACAATTTTGGATACAGGCGCAAGGTACTTGTCCACAAGTTCATACTGACTACCCAACATGTATCCAGAGTATGTTAGCAAACCAACCCAGGCAGCGCTACCAACGGTTGTGTAAAATAAGAATGGTAGTAAAGGCATATTGCCGATTCCCGCAGGCACTGAAATCAACGTACGAACACCGGGAACCAAACGACCGATTAAGACAGCTTTGCTACCTTGCCGATTAAACCAGCGCGTTGCCTTAGTAATATCCTTGCTGGATACAGTTATCCACTTACCATATTTGTCAGCCCAAGCTTTTAAACGCTCTTCGCCCAAAAACTTGCCGGGATAGTACCAAACTAGTGCGCCCAGCACAGAACCCACCAGCCCTGCAAAAAATACGCCCCAAATATTCAGCTTTGTCCCCGGTAAATTTGCTGTATATCCTGCCAGTGGCATGATCAATTCTGAAGGGATGGGGGGAAAGAGGTTCTCTACGAACATCAACGCGGCGATTCCCAAATAGCCTAGAGATTCGATAGTATGTTTTATCCAATCGGTCATGAATTCGATTCCTGAAATTGCTACAGCAGTATCTTTACTAAATTAAGCTTGAGCTTTCTTAACATTTAATTATCAACAGAAGTGCGATCGCTGACTTATAAATAGGGAAAAGGTGAGTCAGCGCTTGCGTCTGCCGGAGGGAAGATTCCCCCCGGCGAGCTGAGCGCTCAAAGGTATGGTTTCCCGAAGATTGGCGACTGCGCCCTTGCGAAGGGGTTCAAGGAAGAGTACCCGAAGGGGAAAAGGGAAAAGGGGAAAGGGGAAAAGTTATGAGTTATGAGTGATGAGTTTTGAATTAAAGACTGGTTTTTAACTCATAACTCATAACTCCTGTACAGACGCTTGCGTCTGTCGGGGGAAGCTTCAAGAGACTCGCTTCGCGCGAAATTTGAGCGTAAGCGCCCTTGCGGGTTCCCCGCCTTATAGCGACTGGCGTCGCGTCTGTACAACTCATAACTCTCTTTCCTTTGTCCGTTCATTTTTGGTTTTCCACAAGGGGGCGACTGATTCTGCCGTTGGGTGAATTTGATTCATAGCGACTGCCTCCACCTCCCGCTGCCCTCTGCCTAGGAGTATTGCGTTACTAGGCTGGAGCCTGGTAACGAGACGGAACCGGAAATTTATTTCCAGGCTTTGCAGCGATTGGTGCATTCCGGTCAGCCTCCAACTAGCGCTATTAGGCACAAGTAACAAATGGATATTCACATCCTCTTCCCTTCCTGAGCGCCCTCTGCCCCCTGCAGTATGCAAGAGTGCCACGCCACATTGCTTCAACCGGGGGAAAGAAAGAAGGGCGCAGTGGCTCCTCTGCCCTCTGCCGGGAGCAACTGCAAACAAGACAAAAACAAAAAGGTAAAAGTTGTTTTACCTTTTACCTTTTACCTTTTACCTTTTACCTTTTTTAAACTGTAGGTGTTAATGATTGCACTCTCGGTTCGGCTTGCCAGTCTAATGGATTCCAAACGCGATCGTCTAAAGCCATCTGCTCAATTAAACTTGCCAATCTTAGAGCTTTCAGGGCTTGTTCTCCACCCACTGAAGGTTGATTGCCACCATGTACGCAGTTGACAAAATGCTCTAACTCTGCACCCAGCTTGTCAATGTTACTGGTGTAGACTTGTTCAATCACACCATCCTGCTTGTAAAACACTTGTCGATGATCCATCGAGTTGGTGTTGCTGTGGCGGTGAATCAAAATTTCGTTTCTCAGAAAATCTGCCTCAGTGAATGAGTTTTTGCAATGAGCGGCAATGCGGCGGATTTTACGGTGAGTGACTTTACTGGCTGTTAAAGTAGCAACAATGCCATTGGCAAAACCCAAAGTGGCAGTGACGTAATCTAAATAACCAGAGTCTAGGGTGCGACTACCGCTAGCCGTCAATTTCACTACTGGGGAGGTGGCTAATTCTAAAAGTAGGTCGATGTCGTGGATCATTAAATCCAGCACAACCGAGACATCATTTGCCCGATCTGAGTAGGGATTCATCCGGTGAGCTTCTAATGCCAGCACTTCTTCGGTTTTCAGGACTTTGCTCAATTCCTGAAAGGCTGGACTGAAGCGCTCGATGTGACCTACTTGCAGGATGCATCCAGACTCGGCGGCGGCATTTACTAGAGATTCTGCCTCAGAAATGCTCGCGGCGATCGGCTTTTCCATCAAAACATGAATTCCCGCCAACAGACAGTTGATGCCAACGGCATAATGCAGCCTTGTGGGAACGGCAACGCAAACTGCCTCTACATGGGGTAGTAGGTCGCAGTAATCTTCAAAAAACCGCACTTTGTATTTACTGGCGGTTTCTAACCCTCGCTCGACATTTATATCTGACACGCCGACCAGTTCAACATCTTTCATTGAACACAGTACGCGGGCGTGATGTTGTCCCATGTTACCCACTCCGATCACGCCTATGCGGATCGGTCGTGGCTGGTTATGATTACGTTGTGTATATGGATTTGGTTCTGCCACTGACATGCTATCTTGCACTACTATTGTCTCCTCAACCACCAAATTTAGTGACCCTACGGTCGTTGGCGCTTATACTTAATTGCCGATTACGAGCCGTCTAAAACCATCCAGATGGTAACATAGAGGTTCTATTTATGAAGAATTTCAAAGTTTGTTATGAGTTCCCGCCATCTGGCTTTCTTTTGTATATTCAACTGCGATCGTTGCTTTTTTGGCAATTTACACAAAATACAAAATGTCTTTTTATTAACTTTAAAAAACCCGTAAGACCTTAGGGTAAATTTTTAGAGGCTTTGCTAGGAGGAATCTAGAGCCAAAACTTATTTTGTGGGTTCGGTGAGTCAATTAATTACTGGTATCAATATTCGATTTACGCAATTTAAAAATAATCACTTTTTTATGTCAGTGAAATTACAAAATTGGGACAATTTATCACTGACAGATTTTTCTTAAAAAAGGTTTCATTTGGAATTGCGATCGCATATAAACTTATCGATAGACTTATCGATAAACTTAAATAGTTTTTGGATAATTACCACCAGGCAGTTGTTGGTTGTACCGCCTTTTGGTAGATACTGGTGTAAATACCAGACAGAGGTATCCCGATTCGTTAGAATTTTGCTGTCATCGGCAAGTCAGGCAAAGAGCAGAAAACTGGAGTTTGTGGGATTTTGTTAGGTTTGATGGGGCGATTTGAAATTTAATATCTTGAAATCGAGATGAAAGCTGTAATTCTGTTGTCTGGGGGATTAGACTCTTCCACGGTTCTGTATCAAGCTTCCGTAGATGGTTGTGAGTGTTATGCCATTTCCTTTGATTACCAACAGCGACACCGAAGAGAGTTACAGTCAGCTAGAGCGATCGCGCATTCATCTGGTGCGATCGAACATCAAGTGGTAAAATTTGACTTGCGGCAATGGGGCGGTTCGGCACTGACAGACGACACCATTGATTTACCAAGCGATCGCTCTGTTGATGAAATGTCGCAAAATATCCCCGTTACTTATGTCCCCGCCCGCAATACCATCTTTTTAAGCTTTGCCTTAGCTTACGCCGAAACTATCGCCGCCGAACGTGTTTACATCGGCGTCAACGCTTTAGATTATTCTGGATATCCAGATTGTCGCCCCGATTATATTCAGGCGATGCAAGAAGTTTTTCGTTTGGGAACAAAACAAGGGCGTGAGGGACAACCTACAAACATTGTCGCACCCCTAATTAACCTGAAAAAAACCGAAATTATCCAACTTGGCAATCAATTGGGCGTTCCTTGGGAATTAACTTGGTCTTGCTATGCTGGCGGCGATGTTGCTTGCGGTGTCTGTGATTCTTGCCTTTTGCGTTTGGCGGCTTTTGCCGAATTAGGACTTCAAGATCCGCTTGCTTATACTTAGTACGAGGAGTGGGGGAGTGGGGGAGTGGGGGAGTGGGGGAGTGGGGAAATAAGTTAACACTTACTCTTCCCCCCCTCTCTCCCTATCCCCCCCTCTCCTTATCTCCCCCTCTCCCCCTCTTCTTCTAAGTGTCGCAACTGGATTTGGTGCAAACGCGGTCCGACGACTGACACGACGGTGAATTCCAGATTTTGATAGCAGAAAGTTTCGCCGATCGCAGGAATTTTTTGCAACTGGTAGAGTACAAAGCCACCAAGGGTTTGGTATTCTTTTGTCAAGGGCAAATCGAGATTTAAGACTTCGTTGAGGTCTTCTAAATTAATCTGCGCCTGTACTAAAAATGCGCGATCGTCTAAACTTTGAATCAGTAAATCATCGGTATTTTCTAATTCACCTGCGTCGCCAATAATTTGGGCAATCACATCTTTGATTGTCACCAACCCCACAGTACCGCCAAATTCATCGACTACCATCACCATACCTGGCTTCTCTTGCTGCATCATCGGCAATAATTCATTTAACGGGGTATGTTCTGGCACAAACAGCGCCGGACGCATCCAAGGTTGAATGTGTGTTTCTAAGGTTGGTTTGGCTACTGCTAAAGGTTTTGCCAAATCCTTAAAGTAAATAACGCCGCGAATGTCGTCCAAAGATTCACCGATAACTGGGTAGCAAGAGTGACCAGTGCTGGCAATATTGTTAAGCAAAGTTTGTAAAGTGGCGTTTTTAGGTAAAGCTATGATGCTAGTACGGGGAACCATGATGGCTTGCGCCGTCACTTCACCAAATTCAAAGACGTTTTTTAGCAGTTCTCTTTCTCCCGCCTGCAAACCGATAGATTCCCGTTCCGTGGAGATAATTAATTGCAATTCTTCAGGAGTAACTGGTGGTCTCCAACTTTGACCCGTGTATTCAACGCCAAAGAGTCGCAACAGCCATCGAGTTGATTGGTTGAGAATCCAGATAAAGGGGCTGAAGAATCGCACGATCGCTTTTACCGACGGTCCCAAAAATTTCGCCAGTTGTTCTGAGTAGGACATGGCGACTGATTTAGGACAAAGTTCCCCTAAAACAATTTGTAGATAGGCTATTAAAAAAAAGGCGATCGGAATTGCGAGGGAATGAGCGATAAAACGACTCATTTCAAGCGGTAAAGGCAAAGATTGCAGCCATGAACCCACCAATCCAACAATAGTACTTTCTCCAATCCAGCCGAGTGCCAAACTAGAGAGAGTAATACCTAACTGGGTTGTAGAGAGCAATCGGTCAATACTGCGCTGTAATATTTCAACAGCGATCGCTTGGATATCACCAGCTTCTACTAGCTGATGAATGCGCGATCGTCTCACTGTCACCATCGAAAATTCTGCCGTGACAAAAAAGGCATTGATAACAATCAGCAATAGCACTGATAACAATCGCAGCCCAATATCTGTCAAACTTAAGCTAGGAAAACCACTCACCGCCAAAGCTCGTGTAAAAATTCACGCCCCCATGAGAAGATTTTGGATTTTGGATGAAAGGATTTTGGATTTTAAATTGGGATTTGTTGATTGTTGGTTGTTGGTTGTTGGTTGTTGATTGTTGGTGAAGGGCCCCTTCACCACCAACCCCAGAGGGGTTCACCAGTCGCCTGGGTCGGGAAAACGCCACTGCGACCCTTGGCCAGACCCCAAGACCGCAGTGGCTCCCCTACCAAGGGCGCGAAGTGAGCCGGGGGGAATCTTCCCGACTGCAGACTTCGCGCCCCTTCACCACCAACCACTACCCACCAACCATTCCCCAATCTAAAATCTCAAATCTCAAATCTCAAATTGCGTATCCTACTTTTCTACCGGAATATCCGATACTTCTAGCCGCAATTTTTGATCGGGATAATCCGTTAGGGCGAGTGAGATCCGCTTTACATCGTCGAGCAAAGCCGTAGGAATGTTGATTGTACCAGAAGCGGCTGGTCCATTTGCCGGCAGTTCTGCTGGCAAACCCTCTGTACTCGCACTCAGGGTTCGTCCTTTATCATCCGTAACATCCAAAAAACTATACAAGAAGCGCACAGAGTTAGCCCCTTTATTTTCCATTTTGACTTTCAGTAGCAAAGCACCGCCAGAATAACGAGCCGATTGCACGGAAAGAGTAACCCCTTCGCTGGTGGCGTTAATAGGGAATCCCGCCTGGGGCTTTTCTTCTGCTACTTCCTGGGGCTTTTCCTCTGGTTTCTGCTTGCTTTTGGTTTCCTCTTCATCATCATCTAGCTTTTGGGATTTAGCAGCCTTGGTTTTGCCTTCAATTCGAGACTTGACAACTTTCAGAATCTCTTGCTCTCTTAAGAAATCCACCCCTCCATGTTGGGCGCTATTTGACTTATTGCTGGCAAACTTGGTTGTGGGACGAGCATCTGGCGCTGTAACACCTTTAAGTGCAGCACTACCTAGAGTAAACCCCCAAAACGCACTTACAGAACCAGCCCCCAACATCAGGGTTAACAGAATCAAGGTCAGAAGTACAGTAGAATTTAGTTTCATCGCTAACAAGCTATTGCAGAAGAACGCTGGCTAATATAAAAGTATTGAAGCTGTTTAGCTCAATCCTTAAGGGAACTTGATCAATATTAGTCTGCACTATTTCATAGTCAAATTATGTAGTATCAAAATCTGGTAAACTATTTTAGATGGTAGACAATTTGTCAACTTGCGCTACAATTAATAATCGACCAGGGTTGGCCGAGCGGTTGAGGCAACGAACTCATAATTCGTGTAAGGCAGGTTCAACTCCTGCACCCTGGATTATCTTTGATAATTTAGTTCATCTAACTACCAGAAGTGGAAATTCCCACTATATTGGTACTCCATTGGTACTCTAATTAGCCCAGAGAAGAAAGGAGGGAAAATAGCGATCACTCACGAGGGTCTTAACAAGCGTGCCATTCGGGTTCAAACCCCAAGCTAACCTCACCTTTAACTTTTAAATTTTTTCTCAGGACTTCAGTATTTATCAGTACTTACATATTAAGCATTTTTACCGTGGTGGTTCTGTCTCAAATCGAAATTCAGTTCCGACTTTGAGCTTGTTGCTATTTAAGCGCCCAGACATCATAAGTGATGTATTATAAGGATTTGGTAAGTCTGGAGTGCGAATATATGGGTCGTTGCTAACCTGCTGGTTCATGACATCCCGATAAACAGTGTTAACCAACTCAGCATCCCGTGCAATTTCATTTTCCGGGAAAGAGTTCTTGAACAACGAACCGGGACCAAACATCCAGTCTATTTGACGGCGAAAGGTGTTATTGCCGTAAAAAGTGCGATCGTTTTTAAAGAAAGCTCGATTAAATACATCATTTGTTGTTTCATATTTGGGTGTTTCCGTTTGGGCGGATACAGCAGCTGGCAGGGCAATTGTAGCTAAAAGCACCAATAACCCACCTAAGGGTTTGAATTTTAAACCCATGTTGATTACTCCTCAATACTTTGGGCGAATCTTAACTTATGCTTAATTTCAGAACTCTTGCGAGTTCAACCATTGGTGTAGCATAACTTTTAATCTTTTGTGATGACTTATCCTACTGAAACCCCTACCCAGTCTGATACATGGGCTGCTAGTGCTGATTTAACTAACCTGCGCCAAAAGCTACTAGATTTATTCTGTCAACTGGCATATAAAGAGGGTGATTTTGTCCTTTCTTCCGGACAGCGCAGTTCTTACTACATCAACGGTAAGGAGGTGACACTGCACCCTCAAGGCGCTTTGGCTATTGGTCGCCTTGTTTTGTGCTTAGTGCCACAAGATACCGAGGCGGTGGCTGGCTTGACGTTGGGGGCTGACCCAATTGTGACAGCGGTGAGTGTGGTTTCTGCGTATGAAAACCGACCGATACCAGCCTTGATTATTCGCAAAGAAGCGAAGGGACATGGCACCAGGGCTTATATTGAAGGTCCGAGTTTGCGGTCAGACGCAAAGGTGGTGGTTTTGGAAGATGTTGTTACTACCGGACAGTCTGCGATGAAGGCGGTGGAAAGGTTGAGGGCAGCAGGTTATACAGTGGATGAGGTAATTTCACTGGTAGATAGGCAACAGGGGGGCGCTGAGTTTTACCAGTCGGTGGGGTTGAAATTTGAGGCGGTGTTTGCAATTGAAGAGATTCGGGGACGGTATCGGGAGATGGCGGGTTAATTAATCGCCCCGCACCCTATTCGTGTGGGGCGTTGCGCGTACGAAGCCCGCGATTAGGCGGGCTATAAAATAAGAAAGAAGCTTTTTCGGGGCACTTTCTCCAGTTCAAGCAAACAAGCGCGATACTTATCCCAAGTATAATTAAGCACTATGAATAGTAACTCGCTGTTCTCGACAAGTGCGATCGTAAATACTATCTAATTCCACAGGTAAGCAAATTTCACCATGCAACCATAATGGCAAAGTCGGTAGGGTAGAGCCTACAGCCAGTTTTTCCTGCCAGATATCAAGTTTATACTGCCCGTCTCGCTCAATAGGTCGATAAGCTGTAGCATAAAGTTCGGCGTTGAATAGCGACGCACTACTTCCTACTAGACGGGTTAATAATTCATTGTGGAGATTTGTTTTCCGTTGAGTAACAACATCAACAATCACCAAACCAATTCCCTCTCGTAAATATATTTCACACTTAGAAACAAAAGCATTGCGATGAGTAGAACGGTCTTTATTAGCAGGACTTACTAATTCTATTGCCCCTGCCAAAATAGGACCAGCCTCAGTATTAAAAATACTCACTTCTACTGTTTCTTCTGTAGGTAAAAAAGCTACTGTTTGGGCTGGTGGTGGAGGCATCCAAATACCACGAAAATCTTTGGATTCCTGCAATGACTCTTCAAACGCGGCGATATCAATTTCAATTCCAAACTGTACATTCGGTTCAGCAAAATAGCCCTCTGGCAATTTAGCATTCAAATCAGATGCAATATAAGTCGCCCATGCATTATGAAATGCGTGCCAGTGACGGCGAACTGAAAGTGGTGGACGAAAGTGGTCTTGCAACATCATAGTTTTGATGGAAGATTATATGTATACTATGGCGCAAGTTTTGATGACTAAATTAGAATTGTTCAATATATAACAGTCCTAAATCATTTCTTCAGAACCCCGACTTCTCTAAGAAGTCGGGGTTCTTGTTTTTGAAGCGCGATCGCACTCCTCATCAATCCGCACAAAATGCGATCGCACTCTCCCACCAATACCCAAAATAACGCGATCGCATTACATCTCTCATAATCCCCACAAAACACTTACCAAGGGAGAGAAAATACCCAAGGCAAAATCTTGAAATATGAATAAAATCGAGTCGATAAAGCTCCACTATGTACGAGGACATGAAAATGAAAAGCGATTATTATAGTAAGTCCTCTTCAAATAAGCTAAATCAGACTCCCAATCCTGAATTGCTTTACTGAAACTATTCATATTACGACGCTTTGCATTACGGATAAATGCTGCAATTGATTCGGCTAACTTTCTCAGCCTTTCATCGGTTTTAGGTTGACCCCACTCACTTATATAGTTAGCATTATCTATATGTAGTAAAGGACGCAGAAAAATAGTATCAAGTATTTCCCTACGCTCACTCTCTAGTAATCCATTCATTCCGACCTTATAGCCGTAATGTCCCCATAACTTGCAAGTGTAAGAATGGATTAAACATCTGAATAAAACTCTGACGTAAATAAATCCACTCAATATAAATAAAAAGAATAGTATTCCCCAGATAACTGACAGCCCAGAGAATGGTGAATACAATCTGTAATAACCTCATTAAAAATATCATTTGCTACCTTTTCTCTAAACAACCACTATGCACTAAGTTTGCAACCAAAATTTATATAGGAAACGCCTAACTTATAATCTGTGGGAAGAAACTCGCTGGAATACACCCTACTATTTTATACACACTAAATATTTTTCTGGATCGGGATATATTCTCAGAATTTTTCCTGATACTTATGTGTATTATTTCCGCGACTACAAATGTAAGTCAACGTAAGCTTTTTTAATAGAGTTGCCTGCTTGTGATTGTCGAGGTAGAGTCATATGCCAAAAAATTAGCCCACGCGTTGGTGGGCTTTGTTCGTATAGCCCCAGGTTTCAACCTGCGGGCTATTGTGATGCGGGCTATCTAACAGCAAAAACCTAACTTTGCGTCACAACTTCTTTATCCTTCGCCAAGAACTTCTCCAACTCCGTCAAAGCATCAGCATCAACTTTAGTCTGCATCGGACAGAATTTAGGACCGCACATCGAACAAAACTCAGCGGTTTTGTAAATATCCGCTGGTAAAGTTTCATCATGATATTCCTTCGCTCTTTCCGGATCGAGTGATAATTCAAACTGACGGTTCCAATCGAAGTTGTAACGAGCGCGGGACAATTCATCATCCCTATCTCTCGCACCTGGGCGATGTCTGGCAATATCCGCCGCGTGGGCTGCTATCTTGTAGGCAATCAACCCGTTGCGTACATCTTCGGCATTGGGTAGTCCTAAATGTTCCTTAGGCGTTACGTAGCACAGCATCGCCGTACCGTACCATCCAGCCATCGCCGCGCCGATCGCCGAAGTAATATGGTCATAACCAGGAGCAATGTCTGTCACCAATGGTCCCAGCACGTAGAAGGGCGCTTCAGAACACTCTTCCATTTGCTTTTTGACGTTGAACTCAATTTGATCCATTGGCACGTGTCCCGGACCTTCTACCATGACTTGTACGTCATCTTCCCAAGCTTTGCGCGTCAATTGTCCGAGGGTTTTCAATTCAGCCAGTTGTGCTTCGTCTGAAGCATCATGGCTACAGCCAGGACGCAGAGAATCGCCTAAGCTAAAGGAAACATCGTATCTTTTGAAAATTTCGATGATGTCGCGGAAATGGGTGTAAAGCGGGTTTTGTTTGTGGTGATGCAACATCCACCGCGCCAAAATGCCGCCGCCGCGTGAGACAATACCAGTGATGCGGCTTCTCACCAAGGGTAAATGCTCAATTAAAATTCCGGCGTGGATGGTTTGATAATCTACCCCTTGTTGAGCATGTTTCTCGATGATATGGAGAAAATCATCGGCAGTAAGATTTTCAATTGTGCCGTGGACGCTTTCTAAAGCTTGGTAAACTGGCACTGTCCCAATTGGTACTGGCGAAGCTTTGATGATAGCGGTGCGAATTTCATCTAAGTTACCGCCACCTGTAGACAAGTCCATGACGGTATCAGCACCGTATTTTACCGCCAAGTTCAATTTATCAACTTCTTCCTGAAGATTGGAAGAATTGGGGGAAGCGCCGATATTAGCATTTACCTTGCACTTAGAAGCAATACCGATCGCCATCG
The DNA here is from genome assembly GCA_044006015.1 of Heteroscytonema crispum UTEX LB 1556. GTDB lineage: Bacteria > Cyanobacteriota > Cyanobacteriia > Cyanobacteriales > Nostocaceae > Heteroscytonema > Heteroscytonema crispum. The sequence continues at coordinate 287,875 of JBIPDF010000007.1, read as the reverse complement.
GTTCTAAGTTAGTGTGGTTGATATTTGCAGGGATAATCATTCTTCCCCGCGCCACTTCAGAGCGAATTAAGTCAGCAGGGAGGTTTTCCCGTTTGGCGACGTAGTGCATTTCTTCGGTGATGACACCCTGACGGGCGTAGTGCATTTGGCTAACATTGCTTTGCCCACGCCGCTTGGCGACCCATTCTGTCCGCATGTTCAATTCCTCGATAAACAGCTTCCCTCCGCTGGTATTACCCAGACTCAGGTGTTAAGGGTGTGATCTCAGCCTTTTATGCAGGCACCCCTAGCATGGTTGTTGATTGTATCACCTTGATTGGGGCGCAAAGCAAGGGGGTTAATGATTTGTGAGGATGTGCGCTTCTACTGAAAGTGAAATGATGTCATAATAAACATCAGATTTAGCATCAATTTTGAATGGGTGTATGGAAAATCGCACCGTCCGCACAACATTAAGTCTACCAGCCGAACTAATAGAAGAGTGCGATCGCGCTGTCAAAGAAGGAAAAGCCAAAAGTCGCAATGAGTTTGTTGCTCTTGCTTTGCGCCATGAGTTAGCCGCTCAAAAACGGGCAGATATTGATGCAGCTTTTGCAACAATGGCTGATGATGTCGAATATCACGCGGAAGCTGCGACGATAAATAATGAATTTGCTCAGGCTGATTGGGAAGCGTTGGAAATAGGCGAATCTCAGCAATGAAAAGAGGTGAAGTTTATGATGCTTCTCTCGATCCAACTGAAGGTTCTGAGCAAGCAGGAGTTAGACCTGTAATTATTGTCAGCCGTGATGCGATAAATGTAGCAAGTCAAGTTGTGCTGGCGGTTCCCTGTACTACTTATCGTCCCGGAAAGCGTATTTATCCGAGTCAAGTACTTGTTCATCCGCCTGATGGAGGTTTAGATAGAGATTCTGTGGCGATGGCGGAACAGGTTCGCGCTTTAGCTAAAACTCGTATTTTAGGTTTGCGCGGGATAGTTTCATCTTCATATTTGCAGCAATTGGATCGAGCTTTGTTGATTGCTTTGGATTTACCAGGACAAGTTGAGTTTGAATGATTTGCAATGCTTACCACTTACCAAGCTGCAACTTCCACTTCACGACAAGCAGATTGTTCGCAATACTTTTGAATTAAAGCTTTGGCATTTTCTCGCTTTTCTTTGGTGAATAAATTGAATATTACTTCTTCATTTTGAGAGGAAAGATGCAATAACCCAAAATCTTTCATTCGTGAATAAAGTAAGGGAACGCCTGCAAGAGTGAGTAAAGTTGCTTTTTTGCGATCGCGCTCTTTTGCTTCAGGGTAGTCGTGATATGAAGATTGAAAATCTACGACTAAACAAGGCTTGTAATCATAGTCTGTTATTAGAGCATCAACACTAGAGCTAAAGAAGAATTTTCTTAGTTCCAAGTCAAGATTGCTATTTAGTTCGCATCCATTGGCATAAGCTCACCTGGGATGAATTTTATAATTGTCTTCTACACAGGTTTGTAGAAACTCTAGCATCCTTTCTTCGTATGAATTAACAAGTCTTTTGGGTTTGACAGACATTATTGTTGCTCCATGAGAATTTTTGCAAAGTTTAGTTATCCCTATGATTGTTATTACTTTGGGGTGAAACCTTGATTCTTGCGTTGGCTGTATCGTCTAAAATTCGTCGATTTATCCTTTAGTAACAATCATAGGGATTACTTGCAAACTGTCTTTGGTTTGCTTTTGTTTTGCTGTTATTCACAATAAAACACCCGCACGCTGGCGGGCTACTGATTTGTACCGGACTTGTACGGTAAATGATTTATGTTTTTATTTTTGATAGCAGGTCAGGAGGCAATTTTTCTGGGTATTTTGGTTTTACACCCATCTCTACAAGTCTTTGCATCTCTGGCAGCAAAACTGCATCGTGCTTTCCTTGGATGCTGTGCGCGTTTTTACGGTTCCCTAACCCCCACTCGCCACCGGGCGATCGCCTTTTTGAAACTTCGCCCACGCCTGTTGCAACGCCGTAGGAGCGGGATTTTTGGCATCATAAACTACAATCACATTCGTAAGTGGTCTGACTGCGGGGACTAAAATTTTACCGTTAACCGCTAAAGCTTTCGACGCTCCCCCATCTAAATTCATTGCTTCATAACACCCGATCGCTTTCATAGCTTGTGCTTCTTGTTGCAACGTCAAAGCCGTATCAAAATTAACTAAAAACAAACTTTTGCCATCAGCCGGAAACCCGATCGCCGTACGTGCGCCCGTACCTAAAACACTCGGGTCTTTAAAACCTTCCACATCCGGCTTCAGCCAAATTTCACCCTTTCGCAACAATCTTGGACCGCAAGTAATAGAAAACCAATGTTGATTCCATTCCGGTTTACCATCAACCCGTGCAGTCACCATTTCCGGTTGATTTCCGACTCGCAACCCCAAAGTCGTGCCAAAATTCTCCCACTGACTGTATTTAAGAAATCTTCCTCCCGCCACCATATTACCCATCACAGTTTTGTTGACATTATTGGCGAAAAAGGTACCATTTGCTACCACAGAAGCGCGATGCCGAGCCACTAACTTACTAAATTCTTCATCGCCGCTAGTCTTCACAATCGTATTAGCAAAGGTTGCATTGTTTGCCAAGCCAATAGTTATAAAAGTTTTGGGGTCAGTAAGGTCAACAATAGTCTGATAAAAAGAAATACCATTGATAGTGCCTTTGTTCACTTGTACGGGTTCCGCGGCAGCGGGCAGTGCCATTGTTAATCCCTTGAAGAGGGTAGCACCTCCCAAAAACAAGAAAGACCGACGGCAGATTTTAGAACTTGGCATAATCAACTCTTCCATATATTGATATTGTTTTAGGTAGAATGCCCATAAAGATTGCTTAATTCTGCCTTCGCAGGCAGTGGGTTAACTATAACTTTTGGTTAGTGAAGCCTTTTTGCGGATCGGCGATGATTGACAACAAGCCGCAAAGGCATGTTTTGAAACCTCTTCTTATGCGCCCCAGTTCTCGAAGATCCACCATTATCCCCCTCCCGGGGGACTTTGAGAAAACTAGTACTCTCCTTAAAAAAGGCACTTCTAGAGAAAACGAGTACCCCCCTTTTTTAAGGGGGGGTAGGGGGGGATCTAATCCGCGCTAATGCATCATAACCGTGGCAGTACCGATGAAAGACACCCAAGTAATTCCTCTTGAAGCCAACCAGATTAATCCAGCAGCCGAAATACTCGCCAGCGCCTTTTACGACGATCCAGTTTTCAAGAACTTGTTACCCGAAGAAGGTAATACCAAACTGCGTAAACTAAAGTGGTTCTTTAGTGTGGCAGTGCGGTACTGTCAGCCTGAAGGTTGTGTATATACAACCGCAGATAGTTTAAAAGGCATTGCCGTATGGATACCTCCAGAGTCATTTACCCTAAGTGCCGGATGATACAAACAGGGATGTACGCCATGCCCTTCCAGCTTGGTTGGCGCACATCAATAAAAATTATAAAGGCACTAAATCCCATAGAAGAATGTCACCAGCAGAATATGCCACAGCCTCATTGGTATTTATCTGCACTTGGCGTTGCACCGAGCCAACAGGGTCAAGGAATTGGTAGTTTACTGCTGCAACCAGTCCTCCAGCAAGCCGATGCTGGCAATTTACAAGCATTAGAGCAGAAAGCCCACCAATAGCATCCTGAAAGCCAAAAAGATTTCAGGATGCTATGCCCTTCAGGGGTGGGGACGCGAATAATGCGGTCGGCACAGCCACACCGCATTTTCGCTCATGAATGCGTAGCACATGCGCGGCGCAGTACCGCCAAGTATTAAGTGAGTGCATTTTCTATTGCTTTTTGCGCGGCTTTCTTTGCTAAATGGCGTTGAGCCATATCCTCTCCCATGTGCTTCTTGATAGCCAAGTATCGGTTAATAGCTGAGTAGTACAGAATTACAAAGCATTTATCGCTTTGTAATTCTGCTATAGTATTTTCAGGAGGTGAGCAAGATGTTCAATTTGACTTACGAATTCAAGCTAAAACCAACAAAAGAACAAGTCGAAACATTTGAGCAATGGCTCGAACAGTGTAGACGTGTTTGGAATTACGCTTTAGCCGAACGTAAAGACTGGTATAAATCCCGGTCATGTCAAATTAACGCTTGTTCCTTGCGTTCTGAGTACATCATTCCCTCTGACGCACCACGCCCAACCTACGCTAGTCAGTGTAAAAACTTGACTCAGGCGAGGAAAGAAATTCCCGCATTAAAAACAGTTCAGTCTCAAACCTTGCAACAGGTATTGAGAAAATTGGAGCAAGCTTTTGTTTCAATGTGGGAAAGGAATCATGGTTTTCCCCGGTTTAAAAAGTCAGGGAGAATGCGTAGTTTTTCTTTCCCTCAAATGGGGGCTGACTCTGTTAAGGGAGGAAAAGTTAAACTGCCGATGATTGGCTGGGTTAAGCTCCGTCAATCCCGTCCCATTCCCGAAGGTTGCACCATCAAGCAGGCGCGGGTAGTCAAGCGCGTATCTGGATGGTATGTGATGTTAACCCTGCAATGGGATGTATCAGTACCTCAGATATTGCCCCACGGTGACATGATTGGGGTTGATGTCGGGTTAACGAACTTTCTAGCTACTTCCAACCGGTTAACTGTCAAAAGACCCAAGTTTTTCGTTGATGCTGAACGCAAGCTGAAATTGCTGCAACAGCGCGTCTCACGCAAAAAACTGGGGTCTAACAATTGGCGGAAAGCTCAAAGGAAGGTAGCTAAATTGCATGAGTACATCGCTAACCGTCGTAAAGACTGGCACTGGAAACTAGCCCATCAACTCTGTGAGGGTGTTGGCGCGGTATTTGTGGAAGATTTGAACCTTAACGGATTAGCTAGGGCAATGTTAGGTAAACACTGTCTTGATGCTAGTTGGGGTCAATTCTTCCAGATACTAGAGCAGTGCTGTTTTAAATACGGTGCGTTTTTCATGAAGGTAGACAGTCGCAAGACGAGTCAAATTTGTCCTAATTGTGGGCATGAGACAGGTAAAAAAGATTTGTCAGAGCGCACCCACTATTGCAGTAATTGCGGCTACGTGACAGATAGAGATGTTGCAGCCGCCCAAGTCGTTCTCCAAAGAGGATGTGCAGCCGTAGGGCATACGGTCAAGATGCTTTCTGAGGGCAAGGTCATTGGACTAAGAGTGATGAAAGAATCCCACGACTTCTAGTCGTGGGAGTGTCAACTTGCTATCTTGAGTCATCAAAGGAAAGTAATATTCGCTTTTATCAGAAACATGGTTTTGAAGTAGTCACAGTAATTGACCTTCCAAACAATAGTGCGCGACTTTGGGCGATGAAGAGAGAACCTGTTGGGGAGATGGGGAGATAGGGAGACAAGGGGACAAGGAGGACAAGGAGCGACGGGTGTGGAGGACAAGGGAGATAAGGGGAAATACTAACTTTTAATAACCACCAACCAACAGCGCCGAACCCCTTCGGGGTGACGCTCGTTCCTCGCTACCGCTACGAAGATCGCTCTTACGCTCATGGTCCGCCAGTGCGCTGGCTCACCATCAACTAACCACTACCAACCAACAGCGCCGAACCCCTTCGGGGTGACGCTCGTTCCTCGCTACCGCGTAGCGCGGAACCAGTCGCCTGGGTCGGGAAAACGCCACTGCGACCCTTGGCCAGACCCCAAGACCGCAGTGGCGGACCTACCAAGGGCGCGAAGCTCACCGGGGGGAATCTTCCCGACTGCAGACGCAAGCGCCCCTTCACCACCAACCAACAGCGCCGAACCAACAGCGCCGAACCACCAACTCGCTAATGACTAACGATCGCTACATTCTCTTTTACAAACCCTATGGCGTCCTCAGCCAGTTTACCCAAGACACCCCCACCCGCAGCACCCTAAAAGACTATATCCAAGTCCCCGATGTGTATCCTGTGGGACGCTTGGACTGGGACAGTGAAGGGTTACTGCTATTGACCAACAACGGACAATTGCAACACCGACTTAGCGATCCTCGGTTTGGACATCAGCGCACTTATTGGGTGCAAGTCGAGCGAATTCCCGATCCAGATGCTATAACCAAGCTACAACAAGGTGTGGAAATTCAAGATTACCAAACTCGACCGGCAAAAGTTAGACTGTTACCAGAAGAACCACAGTTACCACCACGGAATCCGCCGATTAGATTTCGCAAAAATATACCCACAGCGTGGCTGGAAATGACTCTGACAGAAGGAAAAAACCGCCAGGTGCGACGAATGACTGCGGCTGTGGGATTTCCAACCTTGCGGCTCCTTAGGGTAAGCATAGCCCACTTACAACTAAGTAGCCTAAATCTAGGTGAGTGGCGCGACCTGACCCCAGAAGAACTCAAAATGTTACATAATTTGGCAAAAACAGGCGGTAAAGCAAATCCAGCCCGTCGAGGCTCTTAGCCTACACCTAATAACTAACCATTTGCTATTAAAATCCACAATAAGTAGATTGGTAAACATCTTGACCGGGTACTTTTAAGGTATCTATTAAGGAACCACCAAAAATAGTTTATCTTTACACAATTTTTTTTATTTGTGCCAATTTCCAAAAATCTATTCAAACCATGTATAATATTGTTTTTTTCCTCTTACCGCCTTGTTTACATCAGCGCTTGGGTGCAAGTTGAAGTCTTATGAGCCGCAATCAGCAATCTAGCTGGCATCACACTCGCCAACAACAAGATATCTTGTCTGCAACGCCTGCACGTCTGGAACTTGTGCCTGAACGAACCTGCGATTTAGAACTTTGCACGGCCCAAGCCGAGGGTCGTACCCAAGAGGAACTCCTGTGGTATCGCAAGTTGTATGAAAATACTCCTTGTGTGTACTTGACTTTAGATGCAACCGGGATAATTTTGTCTGTCAACCAGTTTGGTGCAGACTGTCTTGGTTACACCCGCGAACAACTGATCCAAAAGTCAGTTTTTAACTTGTTTGCTTGCTTTGAGCGGCAAAGATTATTTGATGGATTTATGGGATTATTAAGGGAGTCCCTTCACAGCGAAGTTAACAATTGGGAATTTCGCTTAGACTGCCCAGCCAGTAAGTTTATCTGGGTTAAAGTCGTGGCGCGATTATTGCCCGGTGGGGAAAGACGCTCGTTCGCGGAAGTCAACTATACTACCAAGTGTACTCCGGAAAATCCCGTAATTTTGATGGTTTGCGAGGATATCACCGATCGCAAGCAAGCAGAAGACGCTTTACGAAAAAGCGAACAACGCTTTCACACTATGGCTGATACCGCCCCAGTCATGTTGTGGATGGCGGAACGTGATGGACTATGTAATTTTTTGAACCAGTCTTGGTTGGAATTTACGGGACGCAGTTTGGAGGAGGAAAAAGGGCTTGGTTGGCTGGAAGCAGTACATGCGGAAGATAAAAATTTCTGCTTAAAAACCTACAATTCTGCCTTGAATGCTCAAACGAAATTTCAGATGGAATATCGTTTAAGGCGTAGTGACGGTGAGTATCGTTGGATTTTAGATACTGGTGTTCCTCGATTTACACCTCATGGTAACTTTGCAGGTTATATTGGTTGCTGTTTGGATATCACAGAGCGTAAATTAGCCGAAGTAGCTCTTAAAGACAGCCAACAATCGGCGCAAGCACAGTTAGAGGAGATGGAAAGCCTCAATCGCCTCAAAGATGAATTTCTCAGTACGGTTTCTCACGAGTTACGCACGCCCCTAACCAACATGAAAATGGCGATTCAAATGCTAGGAATTGCACTGAATCGAGAGCAAAACTTTTTGCTGGAAATGGCAAAGCCTGCTGGCGATCGCTCAAAAGCAGCTCGCTACTTTGAAATTTTAGATAACGAGTGCGATCGCCAAATCAACCTAATTAACAACTTTTTGGATTTGCAACGACTGGATACAGCCGCTAAACCTTTAGTGCTGGAAACAATTCAGGTACAACAGTGGCTTTGGCGGGTGGTAGAGTTATTTAAAGCACGCAACCGCAATTGGGCAGAGCAGGAATTACAACTTTTAATCGCTCCCAATCTCCCCTCTCTCACTTGCGATCCATTCAGCTTAGAACGGATTTTGATAGAACTGCTCACTAAGGCTTGTAAATTCAGCCCCCCAGGAGTAGAAATCACCGTTACCGCCCAATTGAAATCTAATAATATTAAATTCCAGGTAATTAATTTCGGTGTAGAAATTCCTACCACAGAATTACCTCGCATTTTTGACAAATTTTATCGCATTCCCAGTAACGACCCTTGGAAGCAAGGAGGTACGGGATTGGGATTAGCACTAGTACAAAAACTTACTAAGCATCTGGGAGGAACAATCGAGGTTGAAAGCGGGTCAAATCGTACCTGTTTTACAATCTTATTACCAGCGAATTGTGAGTGGTGAGGCAATAGGAGGCGCCCAGCCGCCCAGTTATGAGTTATGAATTATGAATTATGAATTATGAATTTTTAACCGGAAGCGGCTTGTCTGGGGCTCAGCTCATAACGAGCGCACTCATAACTCATAACTCATTACTCTAAGTTTCCACTGTAGCTTTTCCCAAACCTAAAGATATATGTTGGAATATAGGTATTACCTGACTTTTGATGGCACTTTATTTTGAGGACTTGGCTTGCCGAGATTTGTAATATCTAGTTAATATGCGTAAAAATTAATACTGCCACAAAAATTCAGCTGTGAAACCACAATCTCTTGTAGGTCTACTGTAGGCAGGGGCAGCTAATTGTGGCACTTTGGATCGTAGTGGCGCTTAAGCACTTCCGAACGGGAATTAAGGAACTTCCACAATGCTGGTTTGCCCTCAATGTAAATTTGAAAACCCCAACACTAACAAATTCTGTCAAAACTGTGGCACGTCTTTGACTCACAAGGTCTGTTCTGAATGCGGTACTGATGTGGCTGTGAATGCACAAAATTGTCATAAATGCGATGCGGAATCTGGAACAGTTTGGCGGGCAATTATTGCCAAGGAAGTGACTCAAGGCTGGGAATTGGGCGACGGGTGTGGGGACAAGGACGACGGGTGTGGGCGACGGGTGTGGGCGACGGGTGTGGAGGACAACAAAGAGACTTCTTCTCCCCCGAACCCCATCTCCCCCTCTCCCCATCCCCCCCTCTCCCCCTCTCCCCCTCTCCCGACTGCTTCCTATTTAGACCCACAGCAGCGCTATCAGCTGTTAGAACCGCTACCAAGCCCAGAGGAAATTGCCGACAAAAAAGAGGTGTGCGTGAGAGTTTTAGACTGCCAACCCTATCAAATTTCGCTGTTGTCGGCGATGCTAGCAAATCAGCAACAAGGGCTGGTAACGTCTTCAGAAGTAGAAGCGAATGTAATTCCTAGCCTCGCTAAACCTTATGTAGCTTTACAACAAGCCTGCTACCAAGGGATACCTCTGATTCACGATGCATGGCAGCAGGGGGATTTGCAGGTGGTATTAATTCAAGACCGTTCGGATTGGAAGCCTTTAGTCGATTTGTGGCGCGAAGACTCAACCAGTTCGTTACAAATTGTACATTGTTTTCATCAGATGACCCAACTCTGGACGCTGCTGGAACCGCTTAATTGTCGCCAAAGTTTGCTGGAGTTGTCGAATCTGCGCTTGGATGAAGACCAGTCGCTAGCACTACAACGGTTGTACGTGGAATCATGTAATACTCTGCCTGCCGTCCAGCCGCCAGAAGATGCAGAAGCCGAAACCTCTGCTGGTGAAGTTGGGCAGCCTTTAACAATCAAATCTTTGGGTTGGGTTTGGCAGGCACTTTTCAGACAATCTCAACGCACTCAGTTTGGCTCTTTGGTGCAGTTATTGGGAGATTTGGAAATCAATAAGATTCAAACGATCGCTCAATTGCGATCGCGTTTGGAAGCGATCGCCACTGAAGTGCAAAGCACCTCGGTAGCCAGCTCAACTACCCCCTTCACGCCAGATAACCGTACTGCTGCCCCCACTATCTTGCAATTTGAAGACTCAGAAGACAGCGGCGGCAAAAGCGACGACTTGCCAACAGTCGTATTGCCAATGCAATTAAGCAGCCTGGAAGACGCAGGACGCAGCGATGTTGGGCGTCAACGCCATCACAACGAAGACTGTTTTGGTGTTGAAACAAAAATTAACAAACTGGAATTACCGAAAAGCCGAGTTTTGCAAGCCCGTGGTTTGTACATTCTTTGCGACGGTATGGGCGGACATGCTGGCGGCGAGATTGCCAGCGAATTGGCAGTCACCACTCTGCGGAAATATTTTCAAGAACACTGGCTTACCAATCAACTGCCAACAGAAGACAGCATCCGCGAAGCAGTACGTTTGGCAAATCAGGCGATTTACGATCGCAATCAACAAGATGCCCGTTCCGGCGTCGGACGCATGGGCACTACATTGGTAATGCTCTTAATTCAAGATACTTTTGCAGCAGTCGCCCATGTGGGAGATAGTCGCCTCTACGAATTAACTCGCAAGCAGGGGCTAAAACAAATCACAGTAGATCACGAAGTTGGTCAAAGGGAAATTGCTCGGGGAGTAGAACCAAACCTCGCCTACGCCCGTCCGGATGCATATCAACTTACCCAAGCCCTTGGTCCGCGTGACGAAAATTCGATTCATCCCGACGTGCAGTTTTTCGAGATAAATGAAGATGCTCTGTTTGTTCTTGTTTCGGACGGTTTATCAGATAATGATTTACTAGAAATTCATTGGCAAGCTTACTTAGAACCGCTGCTAAGTTCTGGTGTTAACCTAGAACGCGGCGTCAGAGATTTAATTGATTTAGCAAACCAATACAATGGTCATGACAACATTACTGCTGTACTTATCCGGGCAAAAGTGCGCCCCCTTGTGGAAAACCAAAAATGAATATTTGGTTAATAGTTAATGGTTAATAGTTAATGGTTAGTGGTTAGTGGTTAGTAGCAAACAACCCAACGGGAGAACCAGTCGCCTGGGTCGGGAAAACGCCACTGCGACCCTTGGCCAGACCCCAAGACCGCAGTGGCTCCCCTACCAAGGGCGCGAAGTGAGCCGGGGGGAATCTTCCCGACTGCAGACTTCGCGCCCCTTCACCAAAAACCAACAACCACCTACGCGCCTACGCGCCTCCTAACCATCCCTTTCCCCTTTCCCCTTTTCCCCTTTCCCCTTTCCCTTTCCCCTTTTAGGTTGTATTTGTGGTTACTCTGACTCTGTTAGAACCGCAACAAAAAACACCGCTTCAAGAGTGGTGTTTTGAGGATTCCTCCACGATCCGCATCGGTCGTGCGGCGGATAATCACGTTGTTTTAACTGATACTTTGGTATCTCGATATCATCTGGAACTTAGACCAATTAGTTCTGCTAAAAATAGCAGCTCGTGGCAGGTGATTAGTCAAGGCACCAATGGAACTTTTCTCAATGGCGTCCTTGTAAATCAGAGTCTGTTACCCGATAATTGCCTGCTGCAACTAGCACAGGGAGGTCCAATACTGAAATTTCAAATTCAGTCGGCACAGCCAACAGCAGTACAAAAGCCTTCTACTTCAAATTACACTTGCACTCACGAAGGTAACTCGCCAAATAATTTATTTTGCATCCACTGCGGTCAACCGCTATCGGTGCAACAGACGATTCGCGATTATCAGGTGCTGCGGACCCTGGGACAGGGTGGTATGGGTACTACCTATCTCGCTTGGAATGCAGCCGGGGAAATTGCCGCATACCCACAACTGTTGGTGTTAAAGCAAATGAATGCTGATATGGTGAAAATCGCCAAAGCCCAAGAATTATTTGAACGGGAGGCGTATACTCTCAAATCCCTTAACCATCCTGGAATTCCCAAGTATTACGACTTCTTTGTAGAAGGCGGAAAAAAATACCTGGCAATGGAATTAGTCCACGGACAGGATTTAGAAAAACTTGTTTATATCAAAGGACCAGTTATCCCCAAGCAAGCGATCGCTTGGATGATCCAAACTTGCGATATTTTGCACTATCTGCACAGCCAAGAACCACCGCTAATTCATCGCGATATTAAACCCGCCAATTTAATGGTGCGAAATTCTAATAATCGCATAGTGGTGTTAGATTTTGGGGCTGTTAAGGAAATTGGCACCGCACCGGGGACTCGTATTGGTGCAGAAGGTTATTGCGCTCCGGAACAAGAACGGGGACAGCCCCTGACTCAATCAGATTTATATGCCATTGGACCAACACTAATTTTTCTACTCACTGGGGAAAATCCATTTAAGTTCTACCGCCAACAGGGACGAAGTTTCCGGTTTGATGTCACCAATGTTCCTACAATTACTCCCCAATTAAAGGAAATTATTGAACACGTTACAGAACCCCTGCCACGCGATCGCTATCAAACTGCTAAGGAACTGGCTACCGCATTAGTTAATTGCAAATAAATAAAGGCATAAAGATAGAAGGAATAAGGAAAAAGTCAAAAATATCTTTTACCTTTTCCCTTGAACCCAACCCGAAAGCAGTCGCCTGGGTCGGGAAAACCCCACTTGCAAAGGTTGCCGCCAGACCCCTCCTTGGCCGCAGTGGCGATGGCGGACACATTGCTACTGTCGCAAAGCTCTCCGCACAGAGGATTCTGTCCGGAAGACTTTGCGGTCAACCCGAACTGTGCAGGTGTCCTCCCCTACCTTTGAGCGCTGACTCACCTTTTCCCTTTTTCCTTTTTACTTATTATCCTTCTTCGTCCCAAGCTTCGACAGCTAGCAATTCGCTAATTGGGTCTTGCATGCTAAACCCAAAGTCTAACAGTTCCTGTTTCCAGTACTGCCATTCATTGCCGTACAGCAAAGCGATTTTCCAGATGCTATCGGTTGGCTTGATAATTTTCGATTCTACGAGTGATTGCACATTACGCTGCAATTTCACCATCGGGTGAATCACTTGCTGAGTCATAACCTCAATTGAATTCTGATTTGGTTTGAGTAAATGCTTAATCAAAACTGCTTTCCATTTTGGGAATATTGCCGATCCGTAGAGTTATGTACTTTGGCAAAGCTAGTCTCAACTTCTTAACTATACCATAACTAACTCTACTCAGTTGCCGTGAAATTCGGTTTTGTACGGTAATCACCACCTGAAAACGCAAATGTCTTCAACCATTCATAATGGAGGCTGTTCCAAAAAACTGTCGCCCTGAAATTTGCACAGATAGCACGCGATCGAGACGACTAGTCAGCTCCCGCTGCCCGAGATGGAGGCAGGTATGCTGGAGGCAGGAGGCAGCCCGAGCTGCGGGAGATGAGGACAACCCCACGTATGAATGCGGGGGATTGAATAATGTTGCTTTGCCTTTTTTCCATAAATGAATTTAGGGATTTTAAACCAAAGCGCCACAGAGATGAAGACTAAATTATTTCCCAAAAATTTTTCTTAAGCCCTTCAGCTCCTGCTGCCCTCTGCCCTCTGCCCTCAGTATAGCTGCCTTTCCTTGCTCAAATCTTATTTTTTTTAGTCACCAGAAAGTATGTGAACTACCTACACTGACCTGACGGTACAGTGTAGGCTTCCCAATTCATTGGGGATTGCCTCAGACTTCATGGATTTCTTACGTCCTGAAGACCTTGGTCTTACATCCCCTCCAAGGGCAGAAGCGCTAGTTCCTAACGCCCAAAGCCGCAATCCTTCGTTTCTAATATTTATTGCAGCGTTGATATCTCTATCATGCTGTTTTTGACAGTGCGGACAATCTACAAACCTGACACCTAATGAATCATACCCATGCTGCAATATTGGGATTGGTAGTAGAGTCTCGCTACAAAGTTGAGAAGATGGAAAGAAACGTCCTATTTCTTGGTAGTCATGACCAAATTTTTCAGCTTTGTACTTAAGCATGGTTAGAAACATTCCCCAACCTTGGTCTAATATTGATTTTGCCAACTTCGGATTTTTAACCATGTTCTTAACTGCCAAATCTTCTACACAAATAACTTGGTTTTCGTAGGCTATTTTGCGAGATAGCTTGTGTAGAAAGTCTTCACGGACTCTAGCTATTTTGCTAGAAATTTTTGCAACTAAACGCTTTGCTTGACGACGTTTCTTAGATGTTTTATCTGTCTTTTTAGCTAATTTTTTCTGCTGGCGCTTTTGATTCTTCTCTAACTTGGTTAACTGCTTCTTAGGTAGGTCATATTTTGAGCCTTCCGATGTGATAGCAAAGTGTTTCAATCCTAAGTCAACGCCGATAGCTTCTCTGATTGCAACTACCGGATTGTCATTTTGGTTAAAAAGAATAGATGCATAATATTTACCATCTGCATTTCTCGATATTGTTACAGTTTGTACCTTCGCGTCAGGTAGTTGTTTGTGAAACACAGTTTTCATTAACCCCAAATTACCAGGAAACTTGATTACAGAATCCTCTGGCATCAGTTTCACATTTTGGGGATATTGAATTGATTGTTTACCATGTTTAGATTTCAAGTTAGGAAATTTAGCACGCCCTTCAAAAAAGTTGACAAACGCGCTAGAAAGATTAAATGTTACTCGTTGCAATACTTGACTATACGCAAGTCCTAGCCATTCGTATTCTTTTTTCAATCCAGGTAGCAATTTATCCATTGCTGCTTTAGAAAGACCCTTCCCCGTTTCTTTATAAGCGGTTGTAGTGGCATTAAGCATATAATTCCACAACCAACGAGTATTGCCAAAACATTGAGCAAGATAAGATTCTTGCTCATCAGTGGGATAAATTCTAACTTTAATTGCTCTATACATGGTGAGCCACTTGCGGTCTTGGCGGTCTCCGTCACGTTCCCAAAGTGGAGAATCGACCTTACCGTGTTTACATATTCATAGTAACAGATATTTTGATGATTGTTTCACCAAAAACAGAATATTTTGCTCGTTTCGTCGTCGTAGTCTTCCCGGTTTTCGCTACGCTCAAATATGGTCAGACTACACTCCTCACCTCACGCGCAATTCATCTCGACACTGACCTGAGTACAGGTACAGTGTGAGCCTTCTTGCTGTTCAAGGTAAATGATGAAAAACCCATAAAACAAGGGCTTTGTGGAAATTTGTTAAGTTGACGATGAACTTTGCAATTGGCTGCAAATATCTATCGTTGATATCGAAACGTTATATACATTATCGCAAATATCTGGCGTTAGATGAACTCACCGACAATTTTTATAGAAATTTAATGTTTTGTCATAAGTACTAAGGCTCAAAAGATACATATAAGTCAGGTTTTGGGCTTGTCGCGTAGCGAATAAGTAAATACTACCAGTAAAACCACTAGCCGCATCAATAGACATAGGAGTGAAAATTAATTATGCGTTACCTGAAATGCTTTGTAGGGACAATTCATGAATTGTCCCTACGTCTTTTCCACTTCTTGGTCTAATGCAGAAATGTTTTTTAGGGAAGGTAGCTTGCGACCTCCAGAAGATGAAAATCCAGTATTGTTAAGCATCTTAGAAGTTTACTGCAGGTGCATGATATGCACATCAGCAAAAAGCCAGAAATTTTTCACAAAAATGATAATTCTTTTGATGTCGGTGGGTATCCTGAGCATGGAGATTTGACAAAGATAGATTTTGCGCGATCGCTCTTGTTGCTCTCTGCTGATTTTTTTGATTCATACAATTTCTATTTTGTCAAGACATACATCGGCGTACTGATGATGTTTTGTTGAGGTGCGATTAATCAAACCTCAACGATACCCAATTGCAAACCCAACTCGTTTTCGTTACAGCTACGACAATAAGCGGTTATAAATGGCTAATTCTGAAAAAGAATACATGGAGGCTCGTACCAAGCGGATACAGCGGCGGCAAAAGATTTTAGGCTTTGTGTCGATTGTATCTTTCTTTGGTTCTACAGCATTTGCAGTGATACCTGCGATACAACAGTCTCGTCAAAATCCTACCACAGCAACTGCGTCTATTGAGTCTTCATTGCAGCAACAGGCGCGGGGTTTCGAGTTGGTTTTACAGCGGGAACCAGAGAACCAAGTTGCTTTAGAGGGGTTGGTTAAAGTGCGCCTCGCGTTGAAAGATCCGAAAGGTGCGATTTCGCCTTTAGAAAAGCTGGTGCAATTAAATCCTGACAGACAAGATTATAAGACTGCATTAGAGCAGATTAAAAAGCAGGTAGGCAAGAGCGATCGCTCTGACAACTAGATAAACACAAAAGTATGACTATGAATAGTGAAATGACTAATTCTGAACTCAACCAACTGATTCCTCCCGAAATTAAAAACGATGAATTTTACGCAGCTATTCAAAAGCTTGCAAGAGAAGAGGATATTAAAACAGTTTTAGAAATCGGCTCATCTTCAGGAGGAGGAAGTACCGAAGCATTCGTAACCGGACTTCGGGATAACCCTAACAAACCCACATTGTTTTGTATGGAGGTTTCAAAAACGAGATTTGCAGAGTTAACAAAAAACTACGAAAATGACTCTTTTGTCAAGTGCTATAACGTTTCATCTGTTTCTCTCAAACAGTTTCCTAACGAAAATGAAATCATTGAATTTTACAACACCACTCAAACTAATCTAAACTTTTATCCCTTAGAGCGAATTCTCGGTTGGTTAAAACAGGATATTGATTATGTCAAAAACTCCGGAGATCCAAACGGAATTATCAAAATTAAACAAGAAAACAATATCGACTTCTTTGATTTAGTATTAATTGATGGTTCCGAATTCACTGGTAACGCTGAATTAGAAGATGTGTATGGAGCAAAATTTATTTGTCTAGACGATATTAACACCTTTAAAAATTACAACAATCATCAGAAATTACTTGCAGATAATAACTATACACTCATAGCCCAAAATACTTTGTTACGCAACGGTTATTCTATCTTCAAAAGAGCTGATGTAAAAGTAAAATATTCTAATTTATTGTCCAACAACAATATATCTGTTCCGGCACTGCCAATTCACTTATTTACTATTGTTTTGAATGGACAACCATTTATTAAATACCATATAAATATATTCAAACAACTACCTTTCAAATGGCATTGGCACATTGTTGAAGGCGTAGCAGAATTGAAGAATGATACTGCGTGGAGTGTTGAGTTAGGTGGACATATTAGTGATGAATTTCATGACAATGGATGTAGTCATGATGGTACCACAGAATATCTAGACGAACTGGCACGACTTTATCCCCATAATGTCACAATTTACCGCAAACCAGAGGGTGTTTTCTGGGATGGAAAACGCGAAATGGTAAATGCACCCCTTGCCAATATTCAAGAAGAATGTTTGTTATGGCAAGTGGATGTAGATGAACTGTGGACAGTGGAACAGTTATGCACTGCACGACAAATGTTTATAAACAACCCTAATAAAACAGCAGCTTTCTATTGGTGCTGGTATTTCGTTGGGGAAAATTTAGTTATTAGCACTCGTAATTGTTATGCTCAAAATCCTCAACAAGATTGGTTGCGGACTTGGAGATTTAAACCAGGAGCATTTTGGGCAGCCCATGAACCTCCTATATTAGTTGAACCCTTGCCAGATGGGAAATTTCAGAATGTAGCAGGAATTAATTCTTTTCTGCATGAAGAAACAGAACACCTTGGTCTAGTTTTTCAACATTTTGCCTATGTAACCAAAGAAAATTTGTTATTTAAAGAGCAATACTATGGTTATAAAAATGCAGTTTCGCAATGGTTAGATTTACAGAAAGCTACTAAATTTCCAGTTTTATTACGGCAGTATTTTTCCTGGGTTCAAGATAACACTAGAGTTGATACTGCTAACGCTTGTGGTATAATACCCTTTGCCCAAAAAGAAGTTGATGGAACTGGTTGGCGATTCTTGCAACAAGAAGAGTTGCAAAAACAAATTCGAGAAATTAAAAAAATATCTCCGATAATTATCGTTGATGGGATATTTTTCCAGTTTTATAAAACAGGTATTGCTCGTGTTTGGAAAAGCCTGCTGTCAGAATGGGCAGAAAATGGTTTTGCTAAACATATTATTGTTGTTGATAGGGCGGGAACTGCACCAATAATTGATGGTGTGAGGTACGTACAAGTACAATCATACGATTACAGCCAAAGCGATTTTGACCGCGCCATGCTACAGCAATTGTGCGATCGCTTTGGTGCCGATTTATTTATCTCCACTTACTACACAACCCCAATATCAACTCCATCATCGTTCATGGCGTATGATATGATTCCAGAAATTTTAGAATGGGATCTGAATAACCCCATGTGGCGAGATAAACATCACGCTATCAAACACGCATCTACATACATGGCGATTTCAGAAAATACAGCGCGTGATTTGGTGAGGTTTTTCCCGCAGATACCTTTAAAATCAGTAAATGTTACTCTTTGTGGCGTTACAAGTGATTTCTCACCAGCTAGTCAAGAAGAAGTTAATGGTTTTAGAACCAAATATGGCATTGACAAGCCCTATTTTATGATAGTGAGCATCGGCGGCTATAAAAATACTATTTTATTTTTAGAGGCTTTTGCTAAACTTTACAGCAAACAAGGATTTGATATTGTCTGTACAGGTGGTGGAGGGTTACTCGATGAACAATTAAGAGGATATACATCGGGTAGTACTGTCCACATGCTGCAACTTAGTGATGAGGAATTGAAAATAGCTTACTCTGGTGCTGTGGCGCTGGTTTATCCTTCCAAATACGAAGGTTTTGGTTTGCCCGTTTTAGAAGCTATGGCTTGTGGCTGTCCAATCATCACTTGTCCGAATGCATCGATTCCTGAAGTTGCAGGTAAAGCAGCATTATATGTGCAAGATGATGATGTTGATGGGATGGTAAATGCACTGTGTGAGGTACAAAAACCTAGTGTTCGCAACTCATTAATTACTGCTGGGTTAGAACAATCTAAAAAGTTTTCTTGGTCAAATATGGCGAAAGTAGTTAGTTCGATATTAATCGATACTACTTTGGCGAGTTTAAATCTCCAGGAAATTAATTTAATTATTTTCCCAGATTGGTCACAGCCAGAAGAATCACTCTGTTTAGAATTGCAACGAGTTATTAGCGCGATCGCAATTCCTGCAAGCGATCGCATAACTTTACTTATCGACACCAGTAATATTTCTGTTGAGGATGCCGAACTTTTGTTATCCGGCGTGACAATGAATTTGCTAATGGAAGAAGATATAGATATTAGCGAAGGAATAAAAATTTCTTTAGTTGGAAACTTAGCTGATATTCAATGGCAAGCTTTGTTACCTCGCATCAAAGCAAGAATTATTTTGCCACAGGAAAATAAACAGGCACTGAAAGCGGTGAAAGCAGAAAATTTTTTATCTTACGATTTAGATAGCTTGATCGCATCTCACTCATAGAAGTTCGTAGTAAGCACACTTGGTGCTGACTACAAACTTATTTTTCAACAAGTTTATTTTCCTTCCATATACTTTTGCCACATCTGTTCGTAAGCCTTCTCCATATCAAAAGTAAATTGCTTGGCATTCCACAGTGGTGCAGTTTGGCGCGAGGCTTTGAGCTTCCAAGCTATCTGCTGTCGTAAAGCCTCATCCTTACCCAGGCGCACACCCCACTCTATATATTCTTCATCAGTCCAAGCAATGCCTTCTGTAATACCAGCATTCATCATCATGGTATAGCTATTACGAGCGGCAAACTGCTCACCCACCCGCGTCACCAAGGGAATACACATCCACAGAGTTTCTAGAGTCGTAGTGGCTCCATTATAGGGATAGGTATCTAATACCACATCGGCAATGCCGAGATTTGCTCGATGAACTGATTCTAAAGGCACATCTGGGATAAATCGCAACCGACAGCAGTCTACCCCCTCCTCTTCTGCTATTTGATTAAAGAAGTTTTTCAAGGATTCTTCCTCAGCAGTACCTTTAATTAAGAAGTAGCTATTAGGCACCTCTTTGAGAATCCGCATTTGCAGCCTTACTGTATCGGCGTTGCGCTTGTAACTTTTCTGGGCACTGAGATATACAATGGCATCACTAGGGATATCTAGTAAATCGCGACGAAGATTCGGCACACCCACCTCAAAGCCTTCTACAGCTATATAAGTTTGGGGTAAGCGCCAAATTTTTTCTGAATAATATTCTTGGGCATTCTCCGGCAGAACGTAGGGGTCGGCGATAAAATAATCAACAGATGGAATTCCAGTAGCATCCCAGCCCAACCAAGTCACTTGAACCGGGGCGGGTTTGATAGCGATAACTTCACAGCTAACATCTAGCGTAATGCTATCTAAATCGATAAGAATATCGATTTCATCATTGTAAATTTGCTCAACTATTTCATAGCTGTTACTTGATTTATTAACTTTATTAACTTGTCTGAGATACCATTGATGCAGTGGTTCCGAAGTTTTTTGGTTATTAATAAAGTAGCCATAAAGTTCAAAGCGATCGCGGTCATGATGCTGAAACAACCATCGCGCTAACCATCCAACTGAATGACCCTTTAGGCAATAAGAAAGGTAGCCAATTTTTAATTTTTTAGGAACGATACTTAGCTGTTTACGCTCTTGATATCGCTGACGGCATCTCTCTACATCTCCTTGGGCATAAACTTTGGTATTTGCTTGGCAGAGTTTAGCCAGTTGATTTTGAATTGGTCTATCAATTCTGGGATTATCTCGAAAATATGGTGCGAAAAAATATGAATTGAATAATTGCGAAACTTTAACTGACCTCAGCCCAGTTGGTTGTTCTTCTATCAAGGAACGTAGCAAAGATTCATGTTGCAAGAAAAAAGAACGCGCTTCTTTCCAATATCCACCAGCGCTCATCAAACCTCGAATAATCAGTTGGTTTGCTGACACTTTATCTGGCAATTCTTTTACTAAAGAATAGCAGAATTTAGCAGTCTCTATGCCCCGCTCGTGTTCCCCGGCATTTTGATAAAAAGTAGCCAAATGCCGCAAAATTTCTGTATTTTTACTATCCAACCGCAAACATAATTCCCCAAGGCGTGCTGCTATTGCCGGTTGCAACTGAATGTAGGCAATATGAATCATAGCTGGCAGCAAGACACCCAAGAAAGTCAAAGCTTGATTTTTGTCGTGAATATAGGCTAAACAAGCTTCTACTAATTCCTGCGTCAATGAATGCAAAGGTACAGAATCTAAAACACTCTGCAACATTTGCATTAATAGCTCAAAGTCTACTTCTAAGAGTTGCTCTTTTTTAAGTATTTCAATTACTTCTAAAAGAATCGTTAACCCTTCCTCTACATCCGTCTCAAGCTTGATAGTAAGCAGAACCAGATGCAATAAATTATTAATGTCTGTTGGGCAAATTTCCTTAATCTGCTGCCGAATTGTCCGAGTAGCTGCATAGTCTGTTAGTTCTTTGTGCCGTAGTGCTTCTCTTTCCAGCACCTCCACTAATTCGGCATTCCACAGTTCGACTTCTTCTGGTTCACCTTCAACCATTGCCATAAACCAAGCCGTTTGAGCCTCCACTTGTTGCCCCTGCAACAATAACATTAAGCCCAAATGCCAATAATAAGACTTAACATTTGGCTCCTCATCAACTGCATGTTCGTAGAGTCTAGCAGCTTGAAAATAGTCACCTTGGAGCAGGTATTCTTCAGCTTGCTGCTGCCATTTTTGGGAAGTAGTCAAAGAGAATTGAGTATTCATAAAAGTCTCTATTTACAAATAAGTGAGTAGTGTTTCACACTACCCACTTTCACAAAATTTCAGTTCACAAAATAAAGAACTATCAACAACAAAACATCTTGTTTTGTTGTTATTTACCCAACGCTTTGTAATCTTTGTTGTTTGTCACGCAATCAACAGTCGAAAGTTCAGCAGCAGTCAGCGGTGCGGTTGTAGTAGGATTGTTAGCTTCGCAAGCAAAAGCAATTGTCAGTACTTCTGTGCTGCTACCAGTACCGCCTAAAGTTGTACCTACTATCCCAAAGTAGGATCTAAGCGCAGACTTGATCGCAACTCCGGTGTTACCTACCACGTCACTACCAGCGTCGGTGAAGGCTTCGTACTTGTAACTCTCTGTTTGGGTTTTAATACCAATGCCCACAGCTTGAACGCTAGTAGTGAAGTCTTGGTTTTCTAGAAAGTATGCTTGTTGGGCACGGTTAATAGCACCGATATTTTGTTTAGCTTCAGACTGTCTGGCTTTAGAAATTTGACCTAACAGAGAAGGCAGAGCAATTGCTGCCAGAACACCGATAATAATTACGACGACGAGCAGTTCAATCAAAGTAAAACCCTCATCGCCTTTTTTCTTGCGGTTGAGGTGTTGCAGAAATTTTACTTGGAGTTCGGGCTTGATTACTGGCTTCATTTTAAGAGTTTCCTTCAGGGTATATGTAATTGATTGCTTCTGGATTTAACTTACCCACTCTTGCGCGAATTCATATCACTCTCTGCCAAAAAAATTGCTCATACTTTTGCACAAATCAAGCCGAACGCTCCAAAAGTACGTAAAGAAACACTTCTAGCTTACTTAAAAGTTTTTTGACTTCGCTCCAAGCTGTCTGCTCACTCATCGGCTCTAAAGTCACAAGATGCACTGGTCTAATATGACACCATCGCTCTACTATGGAGCTTATCGGTTGTACTCCCTCCCAAAGTGGCAGCAAGCAAGCTGCAACAGTACTCTCGATTTCTACCGGCGCAATAGTTGGCACAGCAATATAATTGCTAAGTCGAAAGGGTAGCTGTTGGGCGATGCACTCGATCAAGTCTTCTTTTATCTTGGGCTTTTGCAGCTGAGGATGCAGACGCACCCGCCCAGAAAGCCAGTCAGACACTACCCACCCGGAAATCGGCACAACAGGTTCCTCTTGGTTTGGATGACCGCACCAAAAGTCAAGTAGGCGATGACCAGGATGCAACAACTCAAACAGATGCAATCGCTGTTCAACATCAAGTTCTGGTAAAGTCATTTCCAGAAACACTGGCAAATTTTCTGGCTCTTTAAACAAATCCATTAATTCCCAATGCCGCCAGTTTATCATGCTAATAAATTCCAAGTTGGATGTTCGCAACATGGAAAACATCTCAGGAATCGTAAAGCCATTGTCACTTTGAAGCAGGTAATTCATTAAAACTGATTGTTTGCCTCCTTCTCCTTCGTAAGCTGGCTGCCAAGTCTTGGATTTGAGGTCAACTCCATCCTTCAAAGATTTCATCGTTTCCAAGGCAATTTCGACTTCTAAATCTCCAGGATTGCTCTCAGTCAATCCAATGATGTCAAAGAGTTTTTGTGCCCGAAAATATCCATTTCTTTGCAGGGCACTATGTAAATTTGTGCGAATAATTCCCTGGGGCTTGAGTACAGATTTCATGGTCTCTAAAGCTGCAACCGGATCGGGTAGCAGGTAGAGCATTTCATCACTATTGATATAGTCAAACTCCATCCCCAATTTCGGTAAGTCATAAATTGAGAGGACGTGGAATTCTGCGTTGTCGAATCCATGATGCTCTAAGCGATGCCAAGCTAATTTAACAGATTCTTCAGAAATATCAATACCAACTATTTTGGCTTCTGGATTTCCTTCTGCCAACATTAAGGATTTATAGCCACTACCGCATCCTGCGTCTAAAATAACTTTTCCCTTAGTTTCTATAACCTTTTGGTATCTTAAATAGTAAGAAGTCACTATGTTATGAACAAACAGGGAATTAAAGTCATCTTTGGGAGAATTATCTAGTGGAATTCGGGGATATGGTGAAGTTTCATATTGCTGACGAATTTTCTCTAGTAACTCAGATGCTTGAGTGTCCATTGAATTTTCTCCTGATACTAATTTTTTCCCAGGCATTTCCAGTTGCCGAAAACACTCTTTCTTCGCTTGGCGGCATGCCAGCGCAGGTATAACCAAGTTTTAGTGTTCCCAATTTTTGAGATTTCTAACGCAAGGTGTGCAGCTTTTTACAAGCAAGTCTGGGACAGGTAAACAACGCTCTATCGAGGATGGGAAGAATTGGATAAAGCTAGACTTGAAGCAATACTTGTCGGGTTTTGCGGGGAAGGGGGGAGGGGGGAGGGGGGAAGAAAAGACTTTTAACCTTTTCCCCAAACCAAATTCCGAGTTTAAAATGCAAAACCCCGAGCGGTATTGAGACTTGAAGGGTTTGAACCTACCAAAATTATTTGCTATACTAAACTAAACGTAGTCGTTATGAGTTTGTATAAACTGTCATGACACCAACAGTAGAAAATTTAGTAATTATCGGTTCTGGTCCAGCAGGGTATACAGCAGCTATTTATGCCGGAAGGGCTAACCTGAAACCTGTTGTATTTGAAGGCTTCCAGGCTGGGGGCTTACCTGGCGGACAGTTGATGACGACGACTGAAGTTGAGAATTTTCCTGGCTTTCCTGAAGGGATTACCGGACCAGAATTGATGGATCGGATGAAGGCTCAGGCGGAACGCTGGGGGGCTGAACTATATACTGAGGATGTGATTTCTGTTGATTTGAGTCAGCGTCCTTTTACTGTGCGCTCAGAGGAACGGGAATTTAAAACTAACAGCATTATTATTGCTACTGGTGCGACGGCGAAGCGTTTGGGTTTGCCTAGCGAACATACATTCTGGAGTCGCGGTATTTCTGCTTGTGCGATTTGCGATGGTGCGACGCCGATTTTCCACGGTGCCGAATTGGCGGTGATTGGGGCTGGTGACTCGGCGGCGGAAGAAGCGATTTATCTGACTAAGTACGGTTCTAAGGTGAATTTGCTGGTGCGTTCCGAGAAGATGCGGGCTTCTAAAGCTATGCAAGACCGTGTTTTGAGCAATCCGAAAATCCAAGTGCATTGGAATACAGAAGCCGTGGATATTTTCGGTAACGGTCATATGGAAGGGGTGAAAATCCGCAATACTAAAACTGGCGAAGAAGGCAAACTGCAAGTTAAGGGTTTATTTTACGCCGTTGGTCACACTCCCAATACTTCTTTGTTTAAGGGGCAAATAGAACTGGATGAGGTGGGTTACGTTGTCACCAAACACGGTTCTGTGGAAACGAGTGTAGAGGGCGTTTTTGCGGCTGGCGACGTGCAAGACCATGAGTTTCGTCAGGCAATTTCGGCTGCTGGTACTGGCTGTATGGCGGCGATGTTGGCTGAACGCTGGTTGTCGTCTACGGGTTTGATTCAGGAGTTCCATCAAAAGCCGGAAACGCCGGATAATGAATTAGAACATCAACCAGTTGAGAAGAAAACCGAAGCCCAGCAAACTGCTGAATTTGATTTGAATGCAACGCGCCATGAGGGAAGTTTTGCTTTGCGGAAGTTGTTTCATGATAGCGATCGCTTACTTATAGTTAAATATGTCGCTCCTGGTTGCGGTCCTTGCCATACCCTGAAGCCGATTTTAAATAAAGTGGTGGATGAATTTGACGGCAAGATTCACTTTGTGGAAATTGACATCGACAAAGACCGCGAGATTGCTGAAAATGCTGGTGTCAGTGGTACGCCAACGATTCAATTCTTCAAAAATAAAGAATTGTTGCACGAAGTTAAGGGCGTTAAACAAAAGAGCGAATACCGCAAGTTGATTGAAAGCAGTTTGTAATCTGTGGTGACGCGCAAACGCGCCCACACCCTATAAGGGTGGGGCGTTGCGCGTACAAAGCCACAAGCGCTCCCCTTGCTTCTAAGTTTTTGCATGTTTGTATAGCCAAGCCAGTGCCGTGCGGAGGTCTCCTCCGTTGAGGTGACTGGCGCGCGACTTTAGTCGTACGCTACTTTATATATATATGTAGTATTGAGTGTTGAGTTGACAAAATTACCCTTATAACCTAAAACTCATAACTCATAACTCATAACTCATAACTCTGTTTATGGCAATTACAAAAAGTCCACTGCCGAAATTTTTGCGTTTACCCAAAAATCCCAGCCTTTCCCAGCGAATGATGCTGATCGGGTTAATTATGACCCTGTTTTTCTTATTCCTAGCTTTCTTTACTCCGGTACTTCAGGCTGTGGGATTGCTGCAAAATCCTAAAGAGTTCATCACTAACCCGATTCATCAACCACCTTCGCTACAACATTGGTTCGGCACCAGTCGCTTGGGCTACGATGTATTGTCGCGCACATTGTTCGGCGCTCAAGCGGCGTTGCAAGTTGTAATATTAGCAACAGCCCTAAGTATGATTATCGGTGTGCCTTTGGGCATGGTGAGCGGTTATCTAGGCGGTAAATTGGATAAGTTATTGCTGTTTTTGATGGATAGCATTTACACCTTGCCAGGGCTGCTGCTTTCCGTGACGCTGGCGTTTGTGGTGGGACGGGGGATATTAAATGCAGCGATCGCTATCAGCATTGCTTACGTTCCTCAGTACTATCGTGTAGTTCGCAACCACACGGTTAGCGTGAAAACCGAAGTGTTTATTGAAGCAGCGCAAGCAATGGGTGCCAATACTTGGCAGGTACTTTCTAAGTATTTATTTTTTAACGTTATTCAAAGCGTACCTGTATTATTCACTCTCAACGCCGCCGATGCCATTTTGGTGTTGGGCGGTTTGGGCTTTTTGGGGTTGGGACTTCCGGAAGAAGTGCCAGAATGGGGCTACGATTTAAGACAAGCTTTAGAAGCTTTACCTACCGGTATTTGGTGGACTGCGCTTTTCCCCGGTTTGGCGATGACATTAATGGTGGTAGGGTTGTCGCTACTGGGTGAAGGGTTAAATGAATTTATCAATCCCCGTCTGCGAAAAGAAAATGCAATCCGGAAATAGTCGTTAGTTGTTTGTTAGTAGGCGCGTGGTTAGTGGTTAGTGGTTAGTGGTTAGTGGGTAGTGGTTAGTAGGCACGTGGTTAGTGGTTGGTAGTAGTTTTTGACAACCAACACCCAACAACCAACACCCAACAACCCAACGGGAGAACCAGTTACCTGCGCGAGTGTTATCCTCCCGCAGTACGCGCTTCACCAACACCCAACACCCAATAACACCTCCTCCAGGTTTGCTACTCTAATATTTGTTGTAATTGTGACTGAGAGATTTGTGTGAAAGATAACCTTTCTTTAATTGCTGCAGCCGCTGGTGGTTTCATGCTTTCTGTCGCCCTTGCTGGCATCTTGCGAGGTGCGCCTGTAACGTCTTTTCAGGGACAGCCTAGTATCGGTTCATACCAGGGTGCTAATGTGCGAATTGTTTCTAGTAACGATAGATGAAATGGGGCATGGAAGAGAGTTATGAATTATGAGTTATGAGTTACTCGTTTTGAAGTGATTAATTCAAAACTCAAAACTTAAAACTCATAACTTTTGCCACTTCTCATAATTCCCAATGCCCGATGCCCAATTCTTCAAAAGTAAACAAATAAGCAATTGTGGTGACACCTGAAGTCATTGGTATTGATGTGGGGGGGACGGCGATTAAGCTGGGGCGATTTAGTCTTGATGGCACTTGTTTGCAATCTTTAACTGTGGCGACTCCCCAACCGACTGCACCAGAGGCGGTTGTGGCGGTAATTGTGGATGCGATCGCTCAAATTGACCCCGATAATTATAGTATTGCGATCGGTGTTGGCACTCCAGGACCGGCGGATGCTGCAGGACGCGTTGCTCAAATTGCCATTAATCTGGAAGGATGGCGCGATGTCCCCCTAGCTGATTGGTTGGAAGCGAAAACTGGCAAACCCACAATTGTCGCTAATGATGCTAATTGTGCGGGTTTGGGAGAAGCTTGGTTGGGTGCCGGTCGCCGCTTTCAAAATTTCATCTTGCTGACTTTGGGGACTGGCGTTGGTGGGGCGATTATTCTAAATGGCAAGCTGTTTGTCGGACATCAAGGCGCTGCGGGTGAGTTGGGTTTAATTAATTTAAATCCCGATGGTCCAATGTGTAATAGCGGCAATCAAGGTTCTTTGGAACAGTATGCTTCAATTATCGCTATTCGCCGCCGCACTGGAATGGAACCCGCCCAGTTGGGCGCTTTGGCACAAGCTGGTGATGTGGAGGCGTTGACTTTTTGGCAAGAGTATGGTAAAGATTTGGGAATTGGGTTGACAAGTTTGATTTATGTGCTGACACCGGAAGCTATTGTGATTGGTGGGGGTGTCAGTGGTAGCGCCGAGTTTTTCTTGCCTGCGGTGAGGGCGGAAATTGAGAAGCGAGTGCAGTTTACTTCTCGCAAGGGTTTGCAAATATTGCCGGCAGAATTGGGTAATGCAGCGGGGATGTTGGGTGCTGCAAAGTTGGCATGGCAACACCATTTTGGATTTTAGATTTTGCGAAAAGTTTGAGCGGAGGTTTCCTCCTTTTCAAAGCTTTTCAAGACGGATTTTGGATTAATTAAAAAGGTTGTTACCAAGTAGGTTGGGTGTAACGTAGACGCCGGAGGCGGCACCCGCAGGGTAGTGGAACCCAACAAAAACCAGGATTGTGACTGCATTTTGGATTTTACCCAACAAGATTTTGGATTAGGTTCAGATAATTCAGTTTTGAATTCCTAATTTTTCCAGTTAATTATTATGATTAAAGCAATGCAAGCCAGAGACATTAGTCTTTACGAATTAGAAGAAAAATTTGGTTTGCAAGTTACCACAGGCGCTAACTTTTTCATAGAATGGACGGAGAATTTACCGATTCTAAGTGATGGTGAAAAGCAAGCGTTATCACGAGTGAAAAGCAACTATTTAAACTTGAATAAGCGCCGTTCAATGTCAGAAGAGGCGGTCAAAATGGTTGTATTGTCACTTTGACTCGATTTAGCTCGATTGTATCAACCTCCATTTGAGATTGAAACTGAGACTTCTGTAGAAATTTATGCTGAATATGAGGGCGTTATTGTTAAAGGAAATATTGATGTTATTTTTATCCAAAAACGGCTTTTGATATTTGTGATTGAATCTAAAAGCAGTAAATTTGATGTGATGTCAGCCCTACGAGAAGCACTAGCTTATATGCTGAATAATCCAAATCCTGTACAGCCGATTTTTGGTTTACTAATTAATGGTAGGGAGTTTGTTTTTGTCAAATTGATTCAACAAGAACAACCTCGATATGCACGTTCTTATGCGCTATCAATTGAACGCGATTCAGAACTATATCAGGTAGTCAGTATATTGAAGCGCTTCGGACAGTTAATTATTAGTTAGAAGTGAATAGTGTCTGTCCGGGAAGTTATATAGCAGTCCTCGCTTCTCAAAGTGAAAATCGACAGCTTCAGAAGTCGGGTAACTCCTAAGGGAACCAGACACTCACGTTTAGAAGCGAATGATGCGCGGATTGTTATAGTTTTAATTGAGAATGGTGCGTGACGGCGCAAAGCGATAATTAAGTGGTAAAAGCTAATGAATTAAATGCGCTATAGCGCACCCTACAATTAACTACAATTAACCACCAACAACCCAACGGGAGAACCAGTCGCCTGCGGTCGTGTTACCCTCCCGCAGCGCCCCAACACCCACCAACGACCCTTCGGGAGAACCAGTCGCCTGCGGTCGTGTTACCCTCCCGCAGCGCCCCAACACCCACCAACCAACAAATTCTTAATTTTCAAATAAATAATATCCCGTTGTTTTTTGAATATAATCCATAACTTTGGAATAGGAATCTGGGTTGCTTACGGGGTTGATGATGATAGGAATAGTCCCATCTGGCAAGCAAAAAGTTATCCTGCCATTGGTTTCCTGACAAAATGAACTGATGCAGTTGAGGTTAATTACATATTCGTTTCTCTCGTAGTTTATCTTCACCCAATGGGCATTTTCAAATCCTAATCCGGTAACGCGTTCTATATATTGCAGAATCTTATGATAACTGTCGAGGTTATTGCGCGGATGAATCACTATCGGAATGGCGCTATCGGGTAACCAAAACGTTATTCTGCCGTTTTGTTCATAACAAAAAGCATTAACGCGCTCAAAATTAACTACATATTCTTTCCTCTCGTAAAAAATTTTCACCCAGTACGCCACAAAATCTCCTCAATTGTCCTTTGTCAATTGTCGTTTGTGATTTGTGATTTGTCATTAGTGATTTGTTTGAAATTAGGGCTGACGCACAGTCCACGAGAAATTGGGCATTCTAGACCTTGGAAATCCCCCCAGCTTTTTAAGGGGGACTTTGCGTAAGTCCTATAAATGCCAATCACTAATAGACATAGGAGTGAAAATTAATTATGCGTTACCTGAAATACGAGCGTAGGGACAATTCATGAATTGTCCCTACGTCTTTTCTACCAGATGTCTAATGACTAATGACTAATTGCCTAAGAGGATGTTTGAAAAGTATTTATATTAACATCAAAATCTCAAAAACCTAACCCCCCAGCCCCCTTCTCTACAAGGGAATGGGGGTTTCAAAGCCTCTCCCCCTGTGGGGGAGAGGTTTGGAGAGGGGTTCTTCGGTAAACTTTACGACTTTTCAAACATCCTCTAAGATACTTCCGCTGGTGTTGGGATGCTAGTGGTAGGGTGAGAATGTGCGATCGCTGCTTGCATGAATCCTTTAAATAACGGATGGGGTGTGCTGGGGCTGGATTGAAATTCTGGGTGAAATTGGCAAGCGACAAAGAAGGGATGGCTGGGTAATTCGACCATTTCTACCAGGCGTCCGTCGGGGGAAGTACCGCTAATTAGATAACCGGAGTCTAAAAATAAATGGCGGTAGGCGTTGTTGAATTCGTAGCGGTGGCGATGGCGTTCGTAAATGACTTCTTCTTGATAAAGTTTGAATGCCAAGGTGTTAGGTAAAACACGACAAGGATATAAACCCAAGCGCATTGTTCCGCCTAAATCTACGACATCTTGTTGTTCTGGTAATAGGTTAATTACCGGATCTGGGGTATCGGGTTCAAATTCGGCACTGTTGGCGTCTGGTAATTCCGCAACGTTTCTTGCCCATTCAATTACGGCACATTGCATTCCCAAACACAAGCCTAAGAAGGGAATTTGCCGATCGCGGGCGTATTTAATTGCAGCTATTTTGCCATCTATACCACGGGTTCCAAAACCTCCCGGTACAACCACGCCATCGACACCTTCGAGATAGTTTTCGGGTGTGTCACCTTCTAATTTTTCGGAGTTTACCCACCGCAAACGCAAATCTCCATGAGTGGCGATCGCGCCGTGACGCAATGCTTCTACTACTGATAAATAAGCATCGCTTAACCGCACGTATTTACCAACAATGGCAATTTCTACGCTGTGCTTGGGACTGTACAAACGTTCTACCATTGTTTGCCACTGCACTAGATTTGGTTTGCGTTGTTCCATTTGCAGCAAATCTAGGGCTTGTTCTGCCAGTCCTTCCCGTTCTAAAATTAGGGGTACTTCATAAATACTGCTGGCATCTTGGGCGGTAATCACGCATTTGACCGGCACATCGCAAAATTCCGACAATTTTTCTTTTAACCCTGTCGGTATCGGGCGATCGCTGCGACAAACTAAAATATCTGGTTGAATGCCAATGGATCTCAATTCCTTCACAGAATGCTGTGTTGGCTTGGTTTTCATCTCACCGGCTGAAGCAATCCACGGCATGAGGGTAACGTGCATGTACAATACATTTTGTCGCCCTACTTCCTTGCGAAACTGGCGAATTGCTTCCAAAAACGGCAGCGATTCAATATCTCCCACCGTACCGCCGATTTCGGTAATTACCACATCGGGGGCTGTGTTTTGAGCAACTCTAGCAATTCGGTCTTTAATTTCGTTGGTGATGTGGGGAATCACCTGGACAGTGCCGCCGTTGTAGTCACCGCGCCGTTCTTTGTTGATTACCGCTTGGTAAATCGAACCAGTAGTGACACTGTTCAACCGCGACATCGAAGTATCGGTAAAGCGTTCGTAATGTCCCAAATCCAAATCTGTTTCAGCACCATCTTGGGTGACGAACACTTCACCATGCTGAAAAGGACTCATCGTGCCTGGATCGACATTAATATAAGGGTCGAGTTTCAAAATCGATACGGAATAATCGCGCGACTTGAGCAACCGCCCCAAGCTTGCTGCTACAATGCCCTTACCGATACTTGAAACTACGCCCCCAGTTACAAAGATAAATTTAGTCATAGTATTTTCAATTTCTAGCAACTTCTAAAAAATACATCCCGTAATTGTGCCACAGTAATTGTTGTGAATCGTTGTTGATTTGATGTGATCAAGCTTTTAGGATTGGTACTAATAGGTTCTGTTGTATTTACCTCCTCACAAGTTTTGGCGCAAGAGCAATCTTTGAAGGTGGTTTATCCCCCGAAAACCCACCAAACGAGTGCAGAAAAAATCTTCTTTCTTGGCACAGCTGCACCAACTGGCGAGGTTTCGATCAATGGTAAGCCAATAAAGCGCAGCAAGGCAGGTCATTTTGCCCCCAGTTTCCCCTTGCAGTTGGGAGAGAACCTTTTTAGTGTGCGTTACCAAAATCAAGAAGTTCAAATTAAGGTTAATCGGATTTCCAACCAGCCTGAGATACCGCAGGGGTTAGCTTTTGCCAAAGATTCTCTCACTCCAGCAGTCGATATTGCCAGACTACCAGGAGAATTAATTTGTTTTAGCGCGATCGCACCCCGAAACGCCTCAGTATCTGTAAATGTGGCTAATCAAACAATTGCTCTTTTGCCCCAGCCGCAACAAGTAGAACTACGTGACAATAAAGGCATTTTGACTGGGCAAAATCAACCTTTAGTTCAGTCTAACGCACCCAAGTATGAAGGTTGCACTACAATGTCAGCAGTCGCTGATATCGGACAACCTCAGTTTCAACTAACACTAAATGGCAAAACCATTACTCAGCCAGCACCGGGAAAAATCACTATCCTCTCACCCGCACAGTTGCAAGTTGCTGAGGTGACAGCCGACTCTGGTACAGCCCGCACCGGTCCGAGTACAGATTATTCTAGACTAACGCCGCTACCAAAGGGAACTAGGGCAGCAGTTACGGGTAGGCAAGGTGAATGGCTACGTTTGGATTATGGCACTTGGATTAATAGTAAAGAAACGCGAATTTTAGCTGGTGCAGTTCCACCACGGACTATAATTCGCAGTGTGGGATATCGTCAAGTTGTCGGTGCTACAGAAATTGTTTTTCCGTTGCAAGTTCCCGTGGCTTTTAGCGTCCAACAAGGCAATAAGACTTTTACCCTCAACCTCTACAACACTACTGCCCAAACTGATATTATTCGCACCGATGATAATCCGGTAATTTATCGTCTAGATTGGCAGCAGGTGGCTCCAGGACAGACGCAATATACCTTTAACCTCAAAAAAGACCAACAGTGGGGTTACAAGCTGAGATACGAAGGTACGAGCTTAATTTTAACTTTGCGCCATCCGCCGGAGATGACGGGTAAAAGAGGTAAGGCGTTATCGGGCATTAAGATTTTACTTGATCCGGGACATGGCGGTGCTGAATCTGGTGCGCCTGGACCAACAGGTGTTTTGGAAAAAGATGTAAATTTGGCGGTTTCCAAGTTGCTGCGCGATGAGTTGGTGAAGCGGGGTGCAACAGTAGTGATGACGCGGCAAGATGATAAAGAAGTATCATTAGGCGATCGCGTGGCAATAATTAATCAATCTGAACCGGCGATCGCTCTTTCCATCCATCATAATTCTCTTCCCGATGATGGCAACGCCGAAAAAACCAAGGGTTTCGCCGCCTTTTGGTACAACACCCAAGCGCACAATTTAGCATTATTCATGCATAACTATATAGTTAAAAAGCTGAATAAACCTTCTTATGGTGTATTGTGGGATAATTTAGCATTGACACGTCCTCAGAGTGCGCCATCGGTATTGTTGGAATTGGGATTTATGAGCAACCCTGAGGAATTTGAACAGGTAATAGATCCAGAAGAACAGAAGAGAATGGCGAAAGCGATCGCACAAGGAATTGTAGAGTGGTTTAAAAGCGTGAAATAGATTTATTGTACTCATTACCCGACGACTGAAATCGCGGCTATACAAACTCTCGTGCGCCTGCGCGGACTTAATATTTACGAGAGTACGACACCATTATGGTGTTCTTGATACCTGATTAAGCAGAAGTTTGCTCACTTGCTTTTTTTTGCACTTGTTCAACCGACAAACCCAAAGCTTCTGCTATTTGTTCCACAGTTAACCCCAAAGCCAACAAGCGGGGTACTGTTTCTAACTTACCTTCCTGTCTTCCTTCCTGTCTTCCTTCCTGTCTTCCTTCGTTTCTTCCTTCTTCTTTCGCTTCCTGCGCCACATCTTGAAAGTATCTAGTTTGCTTTAATTCATTAAATCCAAACATAGCTTCTAACTCCTGGCGAGACATTTGGGGAAACTTGTACAAGACTATTGTCTCAATCAATTCAATGATTTGCTCTTTGATGGTTTCGTCAGCAATTTCCTGCTTGGCTTTGTTAAGCAACTGTCTGGCAAAATTAGCGGCTTTTTTTTGAGTTTCTACAACTAATTTAACCACACCTACGCCAAGGGATTGTTCTGCGGCTTCCTCTAACTCATCTAAATAGAGAATCTGCACTTGCCGACTCATTAACAACCCCCGATACTGTAATGGGACACCAGGATCTAAACTCCTGTTTTTAAACACCACTACCCCACGCCAATCATTAGCGCAGTCATATCTAGAGAAGTACAAAAATATTTCCGCAAAAAAGCGCTGATATAATCTATTTTATTTCTGAAACTGCACTTCTAGAAAATAGATAGGCTGTTGGGTTAAACCTGGTTCGGGGAGAAACAAACCATCAATCCGAAAGGCAGTTTGTTTAACTTCCACAGAGATAAATTCATAGACATCACCAGTTGCAGCCGGTTCGCCTATCAATTCAAAGAAAATGCCGGGAAAATTCTGAAATATTTGATAGAAAATAGTGTCAGTTTTCATTGCTTACTTGCTGACTTCCATGCAAAATTGGCATGGCAAATAAACCCCACGCCAAACCAGTAATTAACCCAAAAGGTGTAACAACATAATTATTAAAATTCCATAACCCGAAAATTTGTGCCGCCAATTCCAACGGATAAGCCATCATTAAAACGCTGGCGAATGCTGCACCACTCCAGCCATACTGACTTAACCAGTAAAAACCTTTACCACCAGTTCCGCCATACAATAACCGCGTAATTAATAAACCCGTTACTGTGCCATAACAACGCATACACACAGCCATGATAAACGGTGGTGCTAAATCTAACCCCATATCCGGTTGCGGACAGACATGGTTACCCATAAAATAAATAATATTGGCAATTCCTGGAAGCAAGAAAAATCCAGACGCAGCCAAAAAAGGTGCAATTAGCGGTCCTACCACCATCCCCGCTAATAGAAAGTCCGCAATAAAACTTACCCAACGAATTTGTAAACCTCTTTTGAAAATTACTCCTTGCATTTCTCTGTTGCGCCCTCTGCGTCTGGTGCGGTTAATTAACTCAAACCACAACTATCATAAAACTTATTGAAGAAGGTAGAGGGCAGGAGGCAGAGGGCAAAAAAACAAGGTGGGCATTGCCCACCCTACTTTGCTACTTTGCGCCTACCCTACAGGAACGCCTAAAGGCGAATGCGTCTTTGCGTGAGGCTTTTCTTAATTCACCTTAGCGGTGTACGGACTTGTTAACTTCTCCAATTGCTGAATCAGCAAGCTGAGGAATAATCCTACGTCTGTGACTACACCAACCGATTCTATCGAACCTCTGTCACTTAATTTTGTCACTACCGCCGGGTTAATATCTACACACACCATTTTCACTCCAGCGGGAGTCATATTTCCGACGCCTATTGAGTGCAGCATTGATGACAGCATCAATATCATATCTGCACCTTTCAGTAAATTTGCGTATTCTTCCTGTGCTTTAATTAAATCCATTTGGGTATCTGGCAAGGGACCATCATCCCGAATGGAACCGGCTAGACAGAAAGGTATTTGATTGCGGACGCATTCATACATCACGCCGTTGTCAATTACTCCCGCTTCTACAGCTTTGGCGATGCTGCCATGACGGCGAATTGTGTTAATTACTTTTAAATGATGGCGGTGTCCGCCGCGTACTGCGACACCCCGCTTCATATCCACACCCAAAGAAGTGCCCATCATTGATTGTTCGATGTCGTGGACTGCGATCGCATTTCCACCCAATAATGCCTGTACGTATCCTTCTCTAATCAATTTTGACAGGTGTTCGCCGCCACCTGTATGAATCACTACTGGTCCCGCTGTGACAACTACTTTACCCCCAGCATCGCGGATTTTACGCAATTCCCAAGCGACTTGTTCGACGACTAATTCCACGCGGCGTTCGCTGGAAACT
This sequence comes from Heteroscytonema crispum UTEX LB 1556, assembly GCA_044006015.1. Classification (GTDB taxonomy): domain Bacteria; phylum Cyanobacteriota; class Cyanobacteriia; order Cyanobacteriales; family Nostocaceae; genus Heteroscytonema; species Heteroscytonema crispum. The sequence continues at coordinate 251,721 of JBIPDF010000007.1, read as the reverse complement.
CCTGCCGACATAAAGCTGAATTCCTGGGCGTTGCGTTGTTCCCGCGATTCGGTTTTGCGGATGGTGCGGATACCCAATACGTCTGTGATGACTTGTTCGCCGACTTGCAAGTCGCGTAGTATTTTACACTGAGCGACGATGCCTTGAGGTGTTTGAGTAATCGCGATCGCGCCATCCATGCGTTGATTTTGCACTTTCACCCATTCACCATTAATCCGCACTTCGGTAGGATAAATGGTGCTGACATAAAAGTCATCGGGTGCGACTCCTGTTTGCAGTACGGGTTCTAATTTCGCATCTCGTTCATCTTGGGGCAAGTCCACCGCGCCCAAATCAATCAGATGGGAGATAATTTCTTCCATCACTTGGTGGGAAGGCGCTGAGACTTTGACTTCGGCGGCGGAGGTACTTTGTCGTTGTTCTCCCAAGTTAAAATTTAAGACTTGGAAGCTACCACCAGTGTCTATAATTAAATCCAAGGCGCGGTTAATCAAGCCAGAGTCAAGCAAATGTCCTTCGATGCGAATAATGCGACTTTCTACGTAGACGTTGGCATGAACTTCGGCGCGTACTGGTTCGGTAAAGCGCAGGGTGAGACATTTTGCCGCACCGCCAGCTTTGAGAAATTCGGTCAAGGGCGTTTCAAGTACTTGAAAACCAACATCAGCCAAACGTGCTTTCAGTCCATCTGAAGCTTTGTTCATGATGATGATGCTTTCCACATTCACCGCATTGCAAGCAAAGTTCACCGCATCGGCTTCCTCGATCGCAATCCGCTTTTCTGGTGCAACTCGCATTTCGATTAAGCGGTTGGAGTAGGAATCAAAAGCGCCTGGATAGTACAGCAAATAGCCGTTTGCTAAAGGACAAAAGCAAGTATCCAGATGATAAAAGCGTTCATCAATCAGTCGCAAGGACAGCACCTCAATATCCAACCATTTGGCTAAATAAGGGTGAGAATCTAATTCTGAACGGAAACCGTATCCCGCCCACAACCACCGTCCTTCCCGATCTAGCAGTGCGTCCCCTGCGCCCTCAAAGGGCAAGTCTTTAGGTAGTTCATAGACTGTGTATCCGTTTTTCTCAAACCATTCTTTGAAATATGGCTCTTCTCCCTGACGTTCTTTGTGTAAAAAGTGACTTAGAACGACATTCTTACCCAGTACCAAGCCGGCGTTAGCAGTAAACACCATATCCGGCCAACCTTTTTGGGGTGGCACTAAGTCTACAATGGCGTATTCTTTCAGGACTTGATGCAGTTTTTGCCACTGTTCGACGGCGCGATCGCGCGAAGATTTATGAATATTCCCTTCCATCCAGGGATTAATCACATAATCTACATCGTAGTGATCGGGCGGACACATCAAAAAGCTAATCGGAGAAGTCATAAAAAATTTTACGAGTGTCTAGATGCAATAAGTCTTTACTGAAGAAAGGCAGAGGGCGGAGGGCAGAGGCATACTGCAGAGGGTAGAGGGTAGAGGGTAGAGGGTAGAAGGAAAAAATTATACTTCAGCATAGCTGCCACTTTCTTTTAAAGCCCTCCGAAGTTTGGCGGAATCCAAATTGACACCGCCAACTTCTCTCTAAATTTCTGAAAAGTATAAAAGGATTTTTTTCTCACGCTATGCGTGAGAAAAAAGTGTCCTTGTTGAATCCCCGCGCCTATAATTTATGGGGATTCCATAACAGCCTTCTGCCTACTGCCCTCTGCTTTTTCAATGAATACAGACTTTGCCTAATCAATTCTATAGGCATTTTTTGCTAATTTTCTACCTTCGGATAGTTGAAGGTTAGGCAAGTCTTTCCTTTGGTTCTATATACCTTGAGCTATTAAAAGGTTGATGGAGGTTAATTGCACTCCTACTATAAATACCTCCTACTTTTGCTGTAAAATACTCTTGAAGCAATATTTGGGACGATAATAATAGCTTTAAGATGCATGAATAATAATTGAATATTCTTTCAAAGCTAATTTTAATCCTTTATAGAATCAATCTTCTCCATGAAAAGTTTTCCCAAGCGAGAAACGGAAGCTGTCGCCACAGATTGCCTTGCTGGCGGTGGAGAGATGGGTCTGCTGATGCGATCGCTTGATTGGTCGCAAACTCTCCTTGGTCCAGTTTCCCAATGGCGGCAAAGTTTGCGAACTGCGACGAGTATTGTTTTAAATTCCCGCTACCCGATGGTGATTTGGTGGGGTGCCGAATACGCGATGATTTATAATGACGCTTATCGCCCGATACTTGGTGCGAAAAAGCATCCGCAATTTTTGGGCAATTCGGGCAAGGAATGTTGGGCGGAAATTTGGGATGTCATCGGTCCGATGATGGATAGTGTCTTCACCACGGGGGAAGCAACGTGGTCTGAAGATTTGCTGTTGATTATGGATCGCAATGGCTATTTAGAGGAAACCTATTTTACGTTTTCTTACAGTCCGGTGCGAGACGAAAGCGGTGGTATTGGTGGTGTGTTTTGTGCTTGCACTGAAAATACGCAACGGGTGTTAAGCGATCGCCGTTTGCGGACTTTGCGGGAATTAGCACAAAACACCGCTGAAGCTAAAACTGTAGAAAAAGCTTGCGGGATCGCTTGTGAAGCATTATCTCAAAATCCTGCCGATATCCCCTTTGCTTTGCTGTATTTGGTGGAAAATAATGGCAAACAAGCGCGTTTGGCGGGAACTGTAAGAATTCCATCTCATACAGCCGCCAGTCCTTTAGAAGTTGATTTGACGCTGTTAGAATTAGAATTGCAAACTTGGCATCTAGCAGAAGTTAAAAATACTGGCAAGCCTTTAATTGTTGATATAACAGGGGAATTTGGCGAACTTCCCGGCGGTATTTGGCAAGAATCGCCAGATTCGGCTTTAGTTATGCCCATCACCCAATCGGGATTTCCGCAGCAATTGGCAGGATTTTTAATTGCTGGTATTAGTCCGAGACGGGAATTTGATGATGATTATCGAGGATTTTTTGATTTAGTTGCAGCCAACGTTGCCACAGCGATCGCTAATACTAGCGCTTATGAAGCCGAACGCCAACGTGCCGAAGCGCTAGCGGAAATAGACCGCGCCAAAACCGCTTTTTTTAGCAATGTCAGCCACGAATTCCGCACGCCATTGACATTAATGTTAAGTCCGGTGGAAGAGATTTTAAATAATTCTACCAGTTCATTGAACAAGCACGACCGGGTACAGTTGGAAATGGTACACCGCAACAGTTTGCGCTTGTTGAAACTGGTAAATAGCTTGCTGGATTTTTCGCGCATCGAAGCCGGAAGAGTGCAAGCTGTTTATCAACCAACAGATTTGGCAGCTTTAACTGGCGAACTTGCAAGTGTATTTCGTTCCGCCGTAGAAGGCGCAGGATTAAAATTTATAGTTGATTGTCCGCCACTCGGGGAGTTGATTTATGTAGATGTGGAAATGTGGGAAAAAATTGTCCTCAACCTGCTTTCCAACGCTTTGAAATTCACCTTTGTTGGACAAATCGCAATCAAATTGGAATTAGTTGGCGATCGCGCAATACTGACAGTTAGCGATACAGGTACAGGCATACCAGCCAGCGAATTACCCCATTTATTTAAACGCTTTCACCGCGTCCAAGGAATGCGATCGCGTACTCATGAAGGTTCGGGTATCGGTTTGGCACTGGTGCAAGAGTTAGTCAAATTGCACGGCGGTACAGTCGGCGTCTCAAGTGTAGAAGGACAGGGCACGACTTTCACTGTAGCCATCCCAACCGATTCCGCACACCTACCACCCGAACGCATCGGTGGAACCCGCACCCTAGCATCAACCGCCCTCGGTACAGCACCCTATCTTGAAGAAGCTTTGCGTTGGTCACCGGGAGAAGAGAGGGGGGGAGGGGGAGAGAGGGGGATAAGGGAACAAGGAGTAAAAGGAGAACAAGGAGAAATTACTAAGGAAATTTCCCCCCCTCCCCCCCTCTCCCCCTCCCGCATTCTTCTGGCAGATGACAATGCAGATATGCGCGATTATGTCAAGCGTTTGTTAAGTTCTGTTTATAAAGTAGAGGCGGTGGGTGATGGAATAGCAGCACTTGCGGCAGCGCGGGAAAATCTGCCGGATTTGGTGCTGAGTGATGTGATGATGCCGGGTTTAGATGGGTTTGAATTGCTGGGCGAACTTCGTGCCGACCCGCGTACCAGAGAAGTGCCGGTGATTTTGCTTTCTGCCCGTGCTGGGGAAGAATCCCGCGTGGAAGGACTGGACAAAGGAGCCGACGACTATTTAATTAAACCTTTCTCTGCCCGTGAATTGCTGGCTCGCGTTAATGCCAATTTGGAAATGGCGCGGCTGCGGCAAGAGTCGGCACGCCGTATAGAAACCGAACGCGCTTTTTTGGAAGAGGTGTTACAACAAATGCCTGCGGGGATTATTATTGCTGAGGCTCCTTCTGGCAAGATGGTTCTCTGCAATCAGCAGGTGGCAGAGATTTTACGACATCCTATCTTGTTGGCTGAGAATGTTAAAGAATACAATTTATTTAAGTGTTATCACTCAGATGGACGACCTTACGAACTTCACGAATACCAATTAACAAGAGCGATCGCCTTTGGTGAAATTATTAGAGGTGAAGAAGTTGGTTATTTGTGTGGGGATGGCATTTATCGCACAATGTACGCAAACGCGGCTCCAATTCGCGATCGCTCTGGAAAAATTATCGCTGGTGTGTGTACCTTTATTGATATAAGCGATCGCAAGAAAGCGGAAGTCGAACGCGATCGGTTATTGCTTCTGGAACAAGCAGCCCGTGAGGCGGCTGAAACTGCTAGCCGTCTTAAAGATGAGTTTCTTTCGGTGCTTTCCCACGAAGTTCGCACGCCTCTAAATGCTATAATGGGATGGGCGCAATTGCTGTCAAAACGCAAGTTTGACGAAGCTACCATCATTCGCGGCATCAATATAATTAAGCGCAACGCTAAAGCCCAGTTGCATTTATTGGAAGACATTTTGGATGTTTCGCGGATTGTTCGCGGTAAACTTCAGTTGAACGTGCAACCAATCAACCTTTGTTCGGTGATTGAGGAGGCGATTGAAACCGTACAGCCGGCAATCGAAGCGAAAAAAATTCAACTAGAAAAAGTGTACGAGCCGCAGGCGTGTAAAATTGCTGGCGATTGCAACCGCTTGCAACAAGTTGTCTGGAATCTACTTTCCAACGCTGCCAAGTTTACACCAGAAGGGGGAAAAGTTGAAATATACCTTGAGAAGGTAGACTCCCATGCTCAAATTCGGGTAAAAGATACAGGCATTGGCATCAGGGCGGAATTTTTGCCTTATGTTTTCGAGCGGTTTCGTCAAGCTGATGGTGGTTATACGCGATCGCATGGTGGATTGGGATTGGGATTGGCGATCGTGCGTCACTTGGTAGAATTGCATGGTGGAACTGTCAAAGCTGAAAGTTTAGGCGAAGGACAAGGAGCAACTTTTATTGTGAATTTGCCATTTGTTCAGATTGCTGAAAAGCCACCAGAAAGCAATGATTTAGCATCCGAAACTCAGCACCTCAGCCAAAGCATTAAACACTCAACAAGCAATTTTTCTGGATTGCAGGTGTTGGTAGTTGAGGATGAAACCGACGCCCGCGAGTTGGTAACTACAATTTTAGAAGAATACGGTGCTGAAGTGATAGCTGCTGGTTCAGCTAACGAGGCGCTAAATGTGTTGGCAAACTTCCAGCCCCATGTCTTATTATCAGACATCGGCATGCCAGAAAAAGACGGTTATATGCTAATTCGCGAAATCAGAGCAATGGAAGCCAACAAAAGCGAACAACTTCCAGCGATCGCTTTAACAGCATACACCAGAGAAAGCGATCGCATTCAGGCATTATTGGCAGGTTTTCAGCAACATATATCTAAACCAGTTTGTGCGGAAGAGTTGATTGCTGTTGTTGCGACGGTTGTAAAATCGAAAACTTAGAGTTGGGGCATTGGGAATTGGGAATTGGGCATTGGGCATTGGGCATTGGGAATTGGGAATTGGGCATTGGGCATTGGAAATTGGGAATTGGGAATTGGGCATTGGGCATTGGGCATTGGAAATTGGGAATTGGAAATTATGAAAACTAATTTATTTACCTTGCCCCTTGCCCCTTGCCCATTGCCCCTTGCCCATTGCCCCTTGCCCATTGCCCCTTGCCCATTGCCCATTGCCCATTGCCCCTTTCCCCAATCCTTTGAGTTCTTGCGGTAAAGTCAAAGATGCAGGATTCCACGATGAAGGTAAGAGGTGATGTGCTTCATCTACAACTATCCAATGCGGACGACCGGTGCGCGATCGCAATTCTTGCAAAGCGGGTAATAACTCGGCAAAAAATGCGGGGCGATCGCCTAAACCGACTCCCAACAAGTTTATAATGACATTTTGATGGGGTTGGTTCAATAAATCCAACACTTCTGCGATTTTAGGCGAGCGATCGGCATCACCCAAAACTATCGCCCCTTCAAAGTTTTCATAGTCGCCTTCTGGGTCTATAATACAAAATTGATATTCTTGTTCGGCGATGCGTTCTAACACGCCTGTCGCCAAAGTCGATTTACCTCCGCCAGAGGTGCCAGCCAGCAATATACTTGAGCCATAAGCCGGAATACACGCTTGGGAACCGTCTTCTTTTTTACCCAGCAAAATTTTGTGTCGCGGCTGATCAATATCAGATAAATCTGAGTTTATAAGCTTTTCAATTAATTCAACAACCCCAGCACCACGACTGTTATTAGTAACAAAATCTACACGTTCCTTGACAACAGGCAAAGCGTTGGCAACAGCAACCGAAAACTCGCACAAATCCATAAAAGCGTGGTCATTTTCGGCATCACCAACACCAACAACATTGTGCGGCGATAAATTCATATCATCCAAAGCCGCCGCCAGTCCAGTTGCTTTATTAATGCCGGATGGTAACACCATCACCGCACCTTTATTAAAAATAACTTGCAATTCTAATCCCAAATCGCGGATGGTTTGCAAAACAGTAGTTTCATTGGGATGCCAAGTAGCAACAATTACTTTTCCCACCGAAAGGGGATTAACCTGGCGTTTCTGCAATGTTTTGATAAACACTTCTGGCGGCTGGGAACCTAATAACTTTTCTTGACGGGAAGCTGGAGAATATAGCAAAGCCCCATTTTCTGCGACTACGCAATCAAATAAATCAATTTGAGGAAAACATGCGAGTAAATCATCTAATTGCCTACCCGTAACCAATATTAATTTTCTGCCAGATAACCGCAAACGCTCAAGTGCTGCTAAAGTTTCATCATTAACTTGACCATCTGTAGCGAGTGTTCCATCGTAGTCAGAAGCTAATACAAAGTAACGCATAAGGCAGTAGATATTCTAGTATTTGCATATTTACAGACATTTATAAGATTGCTTGAGCTAGCGATTTAATTTATCCAGCTTTAGATATAAACCTTATCGCTAAGTAGGTAGAAAAATCTATAGCAATCCGCGCATCATTCATGAAAATTTATAAACCCGGTTTCTGGACAGGAGTGAACTTTCATTTGGGATAGTTTGCAATATTAATATCTATTTTTCAGTTAAGTCTATTTTTTACTTTTTTCTGACCCTACTCCACCGGATGATGAAAAAATTACCCATAAAATGGTAGTTGTTAAAACTAACACTTACTTTACTTGTCCTAAATATTCAGGAAATTGCAGTCAATGCCGTATCTAACATCAAGCAGCGAAATCCGTTCACTGATTGCTGAATATACTCAAGCTACAACCCTGTGGATGGATACAGAAGTCGCTGATTATAAAAGTCGCAATCCTAGATTATCGCTGATTCAAGTATTAGATAATCCTACAGATTTAACAGGCTCGAGCGTTTATCTTTTGGATGTACTGGATAAACCTGATATTGTAAATGAGTTTATTAACCAAATCATGGTTAATCCTGATATTGAAAAAGTTTTTCATAACGCCAGCTATGATTTAAAATTACTCGGCAACAAAAAAGCAAAAAATATTACTTGTACTTTAGAAATCGCCAAAAAAATTCCCTACTATATCTTGCCATTATCCAACTACAAACTGCAAACTCTTGCTACAGAACTGTGTAAATTTAACAATATAGATAAACAAGAACAAACCAGCGATTGGGGAAGGCGACCTCTAAGTGAAGAACAAACAGAGTATGCTTATTTAGACTGCATTTATCTTGCTCAAATCCATCTACGTTTGATAGAATTAAGTAAACAAATCAGCCCCGATCCGGCAACGGAAAATTTAACATTACTTGCTGAGAGATACTTGCAAATTGAGCAACAGTGCAAACTGTTGAATTCAGAATTTGAGCATCTGCAAGAGCGAGTAAAAAAAACCATGCAGGCTCAGAATTTATCTGAGACTCAACATTTAAAATTGACGAGTTACGAGCGTACAACAGTAAAAGTCCAGTTTACAGAACTAGCAAAACTTGTACAAACCGAAGGCATTAATTTAGATTTTCCCGTTACCTTAACTCAAAACCTCAAAAAAGAATTAGGGCAAAATCTCGAACAATTATCTGTAGACCTGGATAAAACTACCTCTTGGCGACTGACTCCCAAAAACCAAGAAAGCGACGTTGAGAATGAGTAATATAGATTTTGGATTTAGTCATTAGTCATTAGTCATTAGTTATTAATCATTAGTTATTAGTTATATTCTGCTTGTCCCCCACACCTCACACCCATCTCCCCATCTCCCCATCTCCCCCGAACCCCCGAACCCCCGAACCCCCGAACCCCCGAACCCCCTCAGCCTAAACCAGTAAATTAAATATTTTCCAGTTTAGCCCCTCTCGACTACAGACAATTGTTCGCAAATGTGATAAATCTATTTTGTAGAACTGCGATCGCATTATTATATAGATGCTTGCCACAGCTTTATTGTTAAGGAGAAAACTTAATAAAAATGAGTTTCCATTTTCACAATGTTTTATGAAAGTGCTGTTATTTAAATACAAGTGGATAAGGGTTAAAAGAGCATTGAGTTTGGCAGTGCTTGCAGTATTTGTCGCCATCGCAACAACTTCTTGCGGCAAGAAAAATGATGTATTGGTAACAGAAATTGGAGTTAGCCCTCCGAACCGAGGAACCGCAAAAGATTCGCAATCGGCACAACTGTATATTCAGGGACTAAATATGCACGTTAAAGGAGATTCTCAAGGAGCGATCGCGGCATATACAAAAGCCATTAGCCTCAATCCCAAATATGCTGCGGCTTACAACAGTCGAGGAGTAGCATACTTTGACTTAGGAAACAAGCAAGAAGCAATTAAAAATTATAACGAAGCGCTGCGGATAAATGCTAACGATGCCGAAGCTTATAATAATCGGGGTAATGCTCGCGCTTCTTTAGGAGATAAAATCGGAGCGATCGCCGATTATAACGAAGCGATTCGGCTTGCTCCCAACTATGCCGAAGCTTACAACAATCGGGGGAATGCTCGCGCCGGTAACTCAGACAGAAGCGGAGCGATCGCTGATTACGATCAAGCGATTTCACTCCAACCCAAATATGCGATCGCTTATAACAATCGGGGAAATGCTCGCGCCGATGGGGGAGATAGACAGGGAGCGATCGCAGATTATAACGAAGCGATTCGCCTCAATCCCAAATTTGGTCCAGCCTACAATAACCGGGGAAATTCCCGCGCCGCTAATGGAGACAAACAGGGAGCTTTAGGTGATTTACAACGAGCCGCTTCTATCTTTCAGCAGCAAGGTAATAATCAATTATATCAACAAGTAATGAACAATATCAAAGAGTTGAAATAAAAGTTAGGAATTAAAAGTTAAGAGTTAAGAGTTAAACTCACATTTTGGACGATTCTCAACAAGTCCCGCGCCCTGAAATAAATTCCGGGCGCTTTAGCTTCAGGAAAAGTCACAATGGTTGACAAGGGTAATTAGTTTAGCTGTTAGAAATTCCAGCGTTAAATTCTAATACGAAGCCCAAATCATTGATTTTTGCGTAAAGCCTTTAAATACAAGGGTTATAGAATATTCTCGCTCTGAGAGTGATGTTCATAGCGTTATATCGTGTCCGGTTAATTACTTTTAGTTAGATGGTTCGTTCATTGTTCATTGTTCATTGTTCATGGCATGAGCGCTATTAACCATTAACAATTAACGCGCGAACAACCACACCAGATAGAATAAGTATTCATCCGGACATGCTCTTCCAGATTCTTTTATTAGTAAATTTACTAGTGCCTGAAGTTACAAAACAACTCAACTCGTTTTCACATTCCGATCGCAATCAAAACCTGTTGTCTGAAGGCTATATCCCTTTTTTCACGATCCAGCTACATAAATTTTAATATTATTTATACTAAATTAAATACTTTTTTAGTATTAATACGTAAATGATTGCTAGTTAGTGAGTCAAAAGCTAGTTAAATCAGGGAATTAAATCTATCAGGAATAAAACAAGCATTTTGGCGCTTGGTTATAAGATACCAAAAATTACCGTAGCTTTTTCCGTAATCCATTGCCTAATATTTGTATTAATACACTGTTAGTAATTACCGCTTTTGGTCGCATATGATACATCATGCTGGCATTAAAGCTTTGATAGACAAGCGATCGCCACTGATTTATTAACCTTGTTTACTATCTTGTTTTCGGCAAGCACATGTCTACCCTTACCATGAATGAGAGCGTATGTTTATCAACACATTAGTCACCAATCCGGTATATTTTTTTAGATTCGTTGTTATTATTATCTTCTCAATTGTGTTGCATGAACTTGCTCATGGTTGGGCTGCAATGAGTCAGGGAGATGACACTCCAGAAAAAACAGGTCATCTTACCTTAAATCCTGTAATTCACATGGGTTGGGAGTCAATCATTTTTCTTTGTCTTGCTGGTATATGTTGGGGACAAATGCCGGTTAATCCCTCTAAATTTCGCTCTCCAAAATGGGGCAATATTTTAGTATCTGCAGCTGGACCATTTTCAAATTTGGTTTTAGGCATTTTGTTTAGCATGCTACTCAAAGTTTACTCTAATCCGATTCATTCAGGATTTTTGAGTGTTAATTTTCTTGACATGGCAGCGCATATCAATTTGACTTTATTTCTGTTCAATCTTCTGCCAATTCCACCTCTCGATGGCTTTCATATCTACAGCGAGATTTTTCCAGAACTGAAACAATTAGAAAATACTCAATTTGGGCTATTTGCGTTGATGTTGATATTTATAGATCCGGGTTTTGGTGCAGCACTCGGGTTAATTGCCGATTTAATCATAGAGGTAATTGTTGGTAGGTAAATTAACTAATAATCAAGGATAATTTAAATGATACTCAAACAACAATTAGCAGTAGCAACTGTTAGCTTTGTACTGAGCTTCCTTGTTGCGGGTGTACCTTCCATAGCGTCAGCAGCAAGCTGGGATAACTCACTTATATATGATTTTGTCCACAACAAAACGGTAGGGCGATCGCCTAGATATCAATTAACATTTTGGGATGGGGAAATTGAGCAAAATAAATCCATTTTATGTTCGATTCCAGAACCTTCGCTGTTAGAAGATTGGATTAATTTGTTTGCAAGATTGTTGATTATTGGCAGCTTTGGTTATTTGGGAGTTACGCGTTATTCCTCAGATGTTGAGCGTTATCTTCAGGTTGTTTCTAGAGATTTTTTAATCATTGTTGTCAAAATTTTTTTATTACTTACTGTAGTTGCAATGGGAATTATCTTCGTGTCGATGTTTTTGTCCCCGCATTCCACACCTTCTCCCATACATCCTGACTTTAACTGCACGTTAGATAACTTCTAAATTTATTGTTCATTCTTTGCTATAGCGAGTTGCAAGTCAGTAAGGTACACCTTTTAACGTGAAAGCAATTCATGAATTGCTTGTACAAAGTAGTCTGTACCTCATCCACTTGAAATCCGCTATAAGTAAGTCAACCAAATAAAATATAAAATTTATGTAGTAGCGTGTCTAAATTTTTTAAGTCCTATAGCAATTTTATTTGAGTTGTGAAAATTGAAAGCCTCAGAATCCCGGTAACTCCTGCGAAACCGGGATTCTCGTTTCGATAAAATACTTGTAATGAAAAAGGTGCGTTAACAAAGTGTAACGCACCCTACAGCAGTTAAGGTTTTTAAAGCCTACTCTTCTACACCAACAGCAACTTTTTTGCTGTAATATTCAGTCTTAGCGTAGACACTTATAATGCTGTCGCCAACTTCAAAAAATGTGCCGTCTTGTTCATCTTTAGAAAACTGCAAATTCGGGTATTTGCTAGCAACTTCATCTGCAGTCATGGCTTTAGCTTCCATTTCATCCGGTAAAAGTCCGGTGGAACCGATATAGAATACTAAAGGTGAAATCTTATCGCGGTAGATTTTCTCTGCATAGTTTTCTAATTTGCGATTGGCTGCTGTCAAAGCTGCAATCATTTCTTCTTTGTTGACACTTTTACCGTTGCGTTTATCTTGCAACACCCGCGCCAAACTATCAGCACCAACTTTGGCGAGAATAGCCGCAACTATTCCATTATCTTCAAGTGCGAGAAAGTCGTCAAAAATCGGTTTCATGAAATCATCGACTTTCGTGATTTTGGTGCGGGATGTCAGTTGCTTGTGTTTGAAGGCGATATTTTGATTGAAAGCGATATCAAAGCTAGATTTTTCCAAAATCTCGCCCGTTTCCGTATCATAAACCCGATACATTCTATCAAGGAATTTGTTGGCAGAATGTAATTTACTCAGATTGAGAATATCTTTGCTACCAATGTCGATTTTATAACTAACTCGCGAGTCAATCGTACCGTTAGTCACAGCTTCTTGAATATCCGTGTATTCGTTGGTTGTCGGAAAGTTGAGGTAAAGATTTTTTGACAGGTAATGTTTTTTCAATTCGTCTAATTGTTCCGGTAAAAACACATCAGACTCTTCTTTCAGATGGGCGGAAACAATACTAGAAAGCACTTTAATTTCTGCAAGTTGATAAAACAAATTATTAATACTGCTGTAACTTCCTTCAAAAGGTACTAGAGGTAAGTTGTCTAACTGGATGGTGTATTCATTGCGAAAGTCAAATTCTTCAGCTTTCAATACTCCTGCTTTCTTCAGCAAGTCAAAGGCTTTTTTATTACTGATTTTAACTTGCAAGGATTTTACATTGACTTCGCCATCACTGATGATGGTGTAATTATTGAAGGTAGCTAAATCATTTACCAACAAACCTGCAACTTCAATAATCGGGGTTTTGTCTTCAGATTTTACCAGCTTGACTTTGCGGTTAACAAGCATGTTGATGGTGGCGGTGTTTCTGTTGATATCAAAAGAACCCATACCAACATATTCACCGATATCTATATATTCTGTTCGCAACCAAGGTGTAACAAGTTTGCCATTTTCATCTCTAACACCTTTCACCCGCTTGATACCTTTTCTTTGATAATTATCTTGCAGGTGTTTGATGTTGATAATGATGCTGTTGCGATTTTCTTCAAAGATTTTGATTAATTCCAACAGCGAAATTCTGTTATTTATTTTCACTTCATCCAAAATTTCATGTTCTCGCAATATATTAGGATAGAAAAGGGCAATGTCAATGTCTTGGGCGAAATTGGCGATTTCTTGATTTGTCAGCGCTTTGGCGTGTCTTTCTGTTAAAGTCGCATTAAAGGTACTGACTACAGCATATTTTGCAGTATTCAAATTTCCCTCTGCTAAATTAGCTTTAGCAAAGGCATAAACTGACTCATCATTCTGTACTACTGGCACATCTTTAAGTTGTTCGTAAACCTCTTTGCTGATTTGTTTATATTTATAGATGATTCCCTCATCTTCTGGTTTTAAACCACAAATTTTCAACGTCTGATTTGTGCCATTAATTTTCTTCGCACTCCTAGAAAAGAATACTTGATAACTGTAATCAGCCGCTAAAAATTCTTCTATCGCTGGTGCAACAGAACCACCTAATAATTTAGATGTACTGTAAATAGCGTCATAAACTTCTTTGACATCACCAGCTTTTTTGCAAACTCCAGAAACGGTGTTGGCAATTTTAGAAAGCAGTTTAAAGTCTGATGCGTTGGAATAAGCAATGGTGTTGACAAAAACATCCATGTTTTTTAATTCTTCGCACACCACTTCTAACGCTTTAACTTCTGCACTGGGGCTGCTATCATTTGCATAACCATCACTGTGCAAAGTTATGGCGGTAAGTTCTCCCTGTTTAATTAGAGATTTCGCCAGTTGCATTGCTTGAGATATGCAAGTTAGATAAGTGGCGCGAATTCTTCTAATTTCTTCCAAATAACGAGAATTTTGTTGCATCACTTCTTGAATCGGAACCCGTTGGAAGTGACAGGTTAAATCTCCTTTGGATGAATAGGATATCAAAGTGATAACTAGTTGAAAGTTAATGTATTCATCCAGCGTCAGCAACTTAATTAAAGTGTCTTTTAACGCTTGGATATCGTAAGACATTGAGCCGGAACGGTCTATAATAATGATGCTGTGGGCAACTGATTTTTCAGGTATATCAGTTTTTATTTCTAGGTTTACCCTATCTACTAAATAGTAGGCTTTTTCTTTGCCAGCCAAGTTGTAAAGCGTGAATTTGCTTCTATTATTATTGGTAAATGAATTGTTGGGATTTTCAGACTTGGCGAATGTGATTTTTGCAGCTTTATTTGCCATAATTCTACCTTCCCTAGTATGGTAAAGATTTAGATTTATCAACCGCTTTGATGAGTCAGTAGTCATAATCGCGCAACTAATTACTGTTGACTAAGGACTAAGCTAATCCAACTTTCTTCAAAACCAGAAAGTTTGATGGTTAACACTCATAAAATCTGTGCATCAAAACTCATGCAAACTCACGCCGGATTAGTTGCACAGTCAATGCAGATATTGTGTGGTGATAGCCGCATTTACGAGGCGCTATCTACAAAGAAGATTAAGCGATCGCCTCGCAATATTTGCGTTCAATGCATTCAATATTTATTCTAGGTTGATATTTATATAGTACCCATGTACTAATAAAATGTCAAGGAGCTTTTGCCGCCAGATAAAAACCTGGTTTTTTGGGGAAAATGTTATAAACGAGACAACGATCGCCAGCAATTGTTGAAATTATGACAATCGCACAACTAACTTCCTTTCCTTGAAACGGTTAAGGTGTACTCTGCGGGAGCTACAGTTCTCCGAATTGCTGAGTTACCAATTACACCGAGTGAATGCTCGCAGGTGGAAATCGCTGGTGACGGCTTTAGATGATAGTAGTGTCAGGGTGAGGGTAGAAGTAGAACACGAAACGCCTCCCCTAGCTTGTGATATTCGCGTTGGTTTAGCCGTACCGCCACCGCAGGAGATAGCAAACCCGCCAGATGATGAGGAAATACGTACAGCAACGGCTCAAGTTATACAGCTTTACGAACTTATCGCTTTAATAGATAATGAAATTGAGGCGTTAAATAAGTTACAAGTACCCAGCCGACCGTCAGGGGAACCGGGGAAAGCTCCACCTGCTTCGCCGATGGGTGCTAGACTAGCAAAGCGCGAACTTTAGCGACGAACAAATACGCGATCGCATTTAAGAAAAGCGGGACAATGTGGAAAAGTTGCGTTTAGCTGAGATGGGGAGATGGGGGGGACAAGGGAAGGAAGAAAATTACCACGCGCCTGGGCGGCTGACCGCCTCGTAATTCACGTTTCAGGTTTGAAATAATCAAGGAGGCGATCGCCTGAATCTGCGCGAATTAATGCCACAATTACATCGGGTAATGCTGTCAAACTTGGGTACACCAAATAGCGCGGTTCCCAACGCGGGCGAAACTTTTCTTTATATGAATGTACGCCTTGAAAGTTATAAAACCGATTCAAATGCTCGTAAAGATAGTTTAATAACCTCTCCAAACGGCGTGATTCACTAGTTTTACCAACTCCAGCAAGGGCTGATAATCCAAAATTAAAGCTGTCGTAACCCTCTTCTTTATAATGCTGCAACATCGAAACAAAGAGAAAGTCCATTGTCCCATTCTCTATTGTGCTGCGGTGTCGCATCATGTCGTTAGTAATTTCGTTAAGCTGAAATTCTGACACGATGTTAGCAAAAGCGCTAATTCCACCGTCGGGGCTATGTACTACAACAATTTCACATTCCCGCAGATAAGCTTCGTCAAACCAACCCAAAGAAAACTTCTTTTCTGAACCTTGCACCATTTTCAGCCATTCATCACTCACACTTTTTAGCTGGTGTAATAAATCATCTGATATTGGCGGTTTGTAAAATTTAACTTCATATCCATCTTTAGTGAGGCGATTTATTGATGGTCTGAAGTTTTTACCTGCTTTTCCTTGTAAGGTAAACGCTTTCAGGTCAACTATCGCTTCTTCGCCAATCTTTAACACTTTAAACCCCAAGGAGTTGTAAAGGTCTATGTCATCGGGCATAGTTTGATAAAAAGCCGGATACCAATCATTGCGCTGACAAAACTGCTGAAAGCCTATCAACACCTCTTTTCGGTCTTCAATTGGTCCAATGGGGTCACCTAAAGCGATCGCGCCCCGTCCTTTGGGTACATAAGCAATTACACTATTACCAGAAGGACTAAAATAGTAACTTTTATCGCTTAAGAGCGTAAAAGCTGCCAAAGAAGAACATCCATATTTTTCTACAATATCTCTTGCCTTTTGTCGCTCAATTTGGGTTGCAGTATTACGTACAAATACTGGTTGCAATAGCATTATCACTGCAGACCCGAAGGTAGAAGCTGCAATAATATAGATAGAATTGGCAAAAAATTCTCCAAACCGAGTTTTGGGTTTCAATCCCCAATTATCTTCTGTGAAGAACATTGCTAGGGTTTGAAGTATTGCGTCACGCCAATTAAAATTCTCGGAAAATTTTCCATCTAATAAGTAAAATCCAATTGTCCCGTATGCCAGCGTAAATAGCAAAGCGCCGATTAACAGCCGCACTCCTCTTGCAATTGAAGGACGGTCTGATTGTGCTGTAAATACGCGCCGCATTAGGAGTAATTGTACTAACAAAACTCCAGACAGCAAACTTTCTTCGTAATCCAATCCTTTAAATAAGTGACTGAAAATAGAAACCACCAATAAACCAACAGTCAGTAACCATGCAACTCGTTTTCGGCGCAATAAGTTAGTAGCAAGTGCTAGCAAAACAAATCCAGTTAGCGCCGCAAATATATGACCTCCAGCGCGAATTTCAAAGGGTAAAAATTCTTTTAACCAGTGATTTCGTTCGTGTAGATTTGGTGTGACTGCTGACACCAAATTTACTACTCCGACTAAAGCTGTCAGAAACGCTGCACTCCAAATTCCAATACGATTTTTGTCAATCTTCATTAGTTAGGTGTTAGTTGGTTGTTGGTTGTTGGTTGTTGGTTGTTGGTTGTTGGTTGTTGGTTGGTTATTTTAAGTCATAACTTCTAACTCCGCGCCTCCGCGCCTCCGCGCCTCCGCGCCTCCTAACTTTTAACTGGGCGCCTCCTAACTTTTTTAAACTCTTCTCCTACATATGAAAGTGAATCTTTGAGATGTTTGTGAAAGTAATTCCAACCAATATCTGGTCCAGATAAACCGTGTCCGCCAGGAAATTGATAAAATACGTTCTTTATACCTAACTTGTTTAAAGTTTCGTGGAATGTTTTGGTAGAAGCTAGTAAATCAGAGTCATTTTGACCTGCGTCTAAATATACGCGCAATCGCTGGCGTTTTTCAACTGGTAATTTTTGCACTATTTGCTGTGGGCTATTTTCTGGACCGCTGTCATCGGTAAAGTAGCCGCTATGGCTAAACAGAATGCTGAAGTTATTCAGATAGCGTAATCCTATATTAAATGCTCCCCATCCCCCAGAAGATAAACCTCCCAACGCCCAATATTCAGGTTTTTGTAATGTGCGGTAACGTGACTTAATAACTTCTACTAATTCCGAACCAATTAAAGTTCCGACTTTGCCATTCGGTCCATCATAATAATCCGGGTCATATAAAGGACTCGAACCCCGCTTATCATTACCATCTGGTGTAATTATTATCGATGGTGGTAATTTTCCACTTTTATAAAGTTCTTCCAGTAGGTTCATAACTGCATATTTCTCAGCATATGCACGGGCGTCATCATGACCGCCGTGTAATATAAATATCACTGGATAGCGCTTTTGAGGATTTTTGTTGTAGTCAGGGGGCAAAATTACGCCGTAGTTGCGAACTGTGCCCATTGCTTGACTGTTAAAGGTTTCTAATTGAAACTTTAATCCAGTATTTATCTCTTCTTTAGGTGGGTCTAACTGCGGCGCACCTAAGGTAAATACATAATAGTAACCAGCGGCAGAAATAATAGCGATCGCTCCTGCTATACTAATTACAATTTTAGAAATTTTCATCTGGAATTTTGATTTTAAAATATATTCAATACCTCAAAAATAACTATAGTTAATTTGTCAAAAATATTTTCTGAAGATTTGGCATGGTAGTTGGTAGTTGGTAGTTGGTTGTTGTTTGTTGGTGAAGCGCGTACTGCGGGAGGGTTTCCCTCCTAGTACTGGTGAACCCGAAGGGTTGTTGGTGGTTGTCAAAATTCCTACTCAGCACTAACTACGCGCCTACTAACCACCAACCACTAACCACTAACCACTAACCTATTTTCACGTCCTTTTGTGATTGTTGTCAAAGCTATAGGGAGTTAAGCCAAATAACTTACAATGTTTTAACGATTTGCAGGAATTTTAGGCTTATTTAAGCCTACATTATCAGCCGAATGTGCTATTTGCGATATTTGAAATTGTTCGCCGACAAAAGTTAAAGAATCTGCCAGATGTTTGCGCCAGTAGTCCCAAGTGTGACTTCCAGGAAACTGACGAAACATATTATAAACTTTCTCTTGGCTTAACACTTGACTAAACTGTCTGGCTTCTTCGAGTTCTTCGATATCAGATTTACCGCTATCTAGATAAATACGCAAGCGTTTTTTAGCTTGAAGGGGAACATTTTTAATATGGATTATTGGGCTATTTTGAGGACCGCTTTTATCTTTAAAGTAACCACTATGACTAAATAAAATTGAGAAGTTTTGCACGTTATGCAATCCAACATTGACGGCACCCCAACCACCGGAAGATAATCCTCCCATTGCCCAAAAATCAGGATTGGGTAATGTCCGATAGCGAGTTTGTATAAGTTTTACCAATTCATCACCAACCGCTGTGGCGACTTTACCATGAGGACCATCTATATATTGGGGGTCCCAATACGGGCTAGAACCGCGTTTATCGTTACCATCTGGCGTAATAACTATACTGGGTGGTAGTTTACCTGTGGCGTATAGTTGTTGGAGAGTAGTAAGTGCGTCTCCTTTTTTTTCAAACCAGTCTTTGGGGTTTCCGTGTCCGCCGTGGAGAAGAAAAACTACCGGATAGCGTTGATTTAGATTTTGGTCGTAACCTGGGGGTAAAGAAACGCCATAGGTGCGTGTTCCACCCATCGCTTGGCTGTCGTAGGTTTCAAGTTTGTAGGTTAGGGGGGTAGTCGTATCAGTCGGCGGGGGCGGTAGGATGGAAGTTATCGTTTGGGGATTTGTCTGTTGCGGTGGCTTTGCTTGGACATTTTGCGTGTAGTGACAGCCAAATAGGGCGAATATTGAAACTAGTAGCAGAATTTTCGATTGTTTGTAGTTCATAATCTTGAACTTAAGAATAAATTTGTTTATTTAACCAATTAGCGATCGCATTATTCACTTCATCCGCACACTCTGCCATCACCAAATGTCCGGCGTCGGGATAATGTAAATGAGTGCCGTTGATAAAGTGACTCGTTAACTCATTCCCCATTTGGTATGTAAACATGGGGTCTTTCCCCGCAGTAATTACTAAAGTGGGAATGTGCAAATTTTTGGGTAAGGGATGACGCACAAAAAAGTTATAATCCCAAAAGATTTCTAAAGCTTTGTAGGCATGGAAATCAGTTGGTATTGGACATTCAGCGAAAAACCTTTCCATGACCGCATGTCGGTAAGAAGTAGATAAAAAATTGCTTAACGGTTGTACACTAGGCAAATGATAAAGATATCTACCACCCCAAGCCATAAATTTCATCAGCGGAATTTCCCACCAAGGCGCTAAATCGTGAGTTCCGCCAGCAATAGCAATAATGCCACTAACTGGGTAATGTTGGGCAAACTCCAAACCAATGGGAACTCCATAACTGTGACAGCACAACACGGGTAATTCAATATCAAAGTGGTGCAATAATCGGTTTAAATCCCGACAATGGCGTCCTATAGAATAACGCTTGTAAGGACTGGACTGTCCGTGTCCTCCTAAGTCGTATGCTAGAACTTCCCAACCTTGACTTTGGGTAAACTCATATTGCGATCGCAAGTTGAAACGGTTTCCCGTTCCCCCGTGAAGAAAAACAATAGCTGGTGTTTGTCCTGAATTATGGCAAACTTGCAAATCTACTCCCCGCCGCAGGTGAATTGTCGAACCGGCTAAGGCATTTTGAATCATAGTCATTAGTCATTAGTTGGTTGGTGGGTGTTGGGGCGCTTGCGTCTGCAGTCGGGAAGATTCCCCCCGGATCGCTTCGCGCCCAAAGGTAGGGTTTCCCGAAGATTGGCGACTGGTGAAGCGCGATCGCGTTGTTGGTTGTTGGTTGAGGGTTGGTGGTTGGTGGTGAAGGGGCGCCCTTGGCAGGGGAGCCACTGCGGTCTTGGGGTCTCCCCAAGGGTCGCAGTGGCGTTTTCCCGACCCAGGCGACTGGTGAAAGAAAGGAGGGGTTGGTGGTTGGTTGTCAAAAAATACCACTAATAGCAATTTTCTTTAACGCTGTAACATCTCAGAGTCGCTGTACCCCCCTTGTCAAGGGGGGCTAGGGGGATCTTAAAACGTGAACATTTAGAAAAATGGGATAACCACTAATACCATTTCACGAAAACCTTGATACAAATGAATTTTGTAGAGACGCGCTTAGTGCGTCTCTACATTTTTAAATATGTTTCATGATTAAAGTGAAATGGTATAACCTCTAACGACTAACCTCTTTGGACAGACACTCCTTGCAATCAAAAGCTTAAATAAATGATGTGTCAATGCTGTGTCAAGGTGATGGAAACTTTGCGACTGGTTGTAAGTTAGTCATTAGTCATTAGTTATTAGTTATTAGTTATTAGTTATTAGTTATTAGTTATTAGTCATTAGGCATTGGGCATTGGGCATTAGTCCTCCTTGTCCCCCACACCCGTCGCCCCAAGTCGTCCCCCCATTTCCCCCCAACCCCACTCCGTGGGGGCCCCTAGCCCCCCATTTCCCCCCAACCCCAACGCCAGTCCGCCCAAGTCGCGGTCGCTAGGGCGGTTGGGGAGTGAGTGGGGGCCCCCATCCCCCCATCCCCCCATCACCTTTTATGTTGAAAAAACTTCGATTCAACTTCGGTTCGCTGTTTGGCTTGCTGCTGCTAGCACTTTCCCTATGGGCGATCGCCTCCCAACTAGGTGAGTATAGTTACCGTGATGTTCTTAATTCTCTGGCGGTAATTCCTAAAAGTCGCTTGAGTATGGCTATTTGGTTGACAGCCTTGGGCTATCTGGTGATGATACCCTACGATATTTTGGGCTTTAACTATATCGGCGTTTCCCTTGCATGGAACAAAATTGCTTTTACTAACTTTATTAGTTCTGTATTCAGCAATACCATCGGTTTTGCCCTGCTGACCGGTAGTGCAATTCGCTATCGTTTCTATTCAAGTTGGGGTATATCAAAAAGGGCGATCGCTCAAATAATTGCTTTTGCTAATTTCACTTTTTGGTTGGGTATGTTTGCTGTCGCCGGATTAATTTTCCTCAGCAATCCCCTCAAAATTCCTAGCCAACTACATTTACCTTTCGCTACCGCACGCCCTATTGGTATAGTTTTTCTACTATTGGTTGCTGTTTATTTACTGACAAGTCTTTTTATTAAACAACCATTCAGAATTCGCGGACACGAATTTCAATTTCCTGCTTTTAAAATATCCCTCGCCCAAATCGCAGTTTCTAGCCTTGACTGGATTTTAGCTGCGGCTGTTCTTTATGCCATACTGCCCATAAATACACCTTTGTCCTATCTAGAATTTTTGGGAATCTACTTACTCGCAATGTTTACAGGTGTCGTAAGTAACGTTCCCGGTGGCTTAGGCGTTTTTGAAAGCGTAATTTTGCTAATTCTTTGCCCAAAAGTTCCTCCAGCGGCGGTTTTGGGTTCAATACTGGCTTATCGCGGAGTTTACTACTTCTTACCACTGCTTGTCGCCGCAGGTTTGCTGGGACTGTATGAAATTAGATACAACACCAAAAATTCATCAACAAAATATTAATTTTAGTGTCGTTTGGTATTTGGTATAATACGTACGTCGCTTGCTTCGCCGTCACAATCGTTGATACACCTCGCTTACTGCCTTTTGAGGAAACCTACGTGAAACGTTGGATAATGTGGAATGAAGTTGACACCCTGTCAAAAAATGCAAGTTTTCCATCGGTTGACACGACAGCGCACAAGTCATAGCGATTCATTCAGTGTCGTAAAATTTGTAGGGTACGAAAAAAAGAAAAAATTAAAGTGTCTTCGGTGGGGCATCACGAAGACGTTAATCAAAGCTCAGGAAATGTCCTATGCAGTAGCAGGAGTCACTGAGAAGCTTGCACAGTATGTTTAGCATACTGTGTGGGATATGTCACTAAACTAAATAACTGGTAATGCCTTCCTGGCTTCCCGAAATAACGAGGTCATTGATTTCGCAGACACATTTTATTGAATAATTTATTGTATAAAAGTTATGGCGCTAATAGTTCAGAAATACGGTGGCTCATCTGTCGGTTCAGTCGAACGTATTCAAGCTGTTGCACAGCGCGTCTGCAACACTGTTAAAGCCGGAAATTCTCTGGTCGTCGTGGTTTCGGCAATGGGTAAAACCACTGATGGACTTGTTAAATTAGCGCACGAAGTCTCTAAAAATCCCAACCGCCGAGAAATGGATATGTTGCTTTCCACTGGCGAGCAAGTATCTATTGCCGTTGTCAGTATGGCTTTGCAGGAACTCGGACAACCCGCAATTTCCATGACAGGCGCTCAGGTAGGCATTGTTACCGAAGCCGAACACACCCGCGCTCGGATTTTGCACATCGAAACCGATCGCATGGAAAGGCAACTTCAAGAAGGTAAGGTGATTGTTGTCGCTGGTTTCCAAGGTATATCCAACACTGAAGAGTTGGAAATTACGACTTTGGGGCGTGGCGGTTCTGATACTTCAGCGGTGGCTTTGGCGGCGGCGTTACGGGCTGATTATTGTGAAATTTATACCGATGTCCCAGGGATTTTAACTACTGACCCCCGCCTAGTTCCAGAAGCACAGTTAATGGATAACATCACCTGCGATGAAATGTTGGAATTAGCCAGTTTGGGGGCAAAAGTATTGCATCCCCGCGCCGTGGAAATTGCCCGGAATTACGGCGTTCCCTTAGTGGTACGCTCTAGTTGGACAGATGACCCCGGTACTTGGGTAACATCAGCAAAACCTCAAGGGCGATCGCTAATCAATTTAGAAATTGCCCGTCCGGTGGATGATGTAGAATTTGATACCGACCAAGCGAAGATTGCTTTGTTGCGCGTACCCGATAAACCGGGGGTTGCAGCGCGGTTATTTGGCGAAATTGCCCGTCAGGATGTAGACGTTGATTTGATTATTCAGTCAATACACGAAGGTAATAGCAATGACATAGCTTTTACAGTAATATCACCGATATTGAAAAAGGCAGAAGCTGTCGCCGCAGCCATTGCGCCAGTACTTCGCAGCCATCCCAACGCCGAATCAGAAGAAGCTGAAGTGATGGTACAGCAGCACATCGCCAAAGTCAGTATTTCAGGCGCGGGAATGATTGGGCGTCCTGGCGTCGCGGCGAAAATGTTCGCCACCCTTGCAGAAGCAGGCGTGAACATTCAAATGATATCCACCAGCGAAGTCAAAGTAAGTTGCGTAGTCGATGCAGCTTTGGGCGATCGCGCCGTTGCAGCGTTGCGTGAAGCATTTGAAATAGAAGACAACCAGACAAGGACGACGGGCGACCAGACAAGGACGACGGGCGTGGAGAATTCTTTCCATCCCCCTCTCCCCATCTCCTCAACTCCCCCCGTCCGTGGTGTCGCTTTAGACATGAACCAAGCGCGTTTGGCAATTCGTCAAGTACCAGATCGTCCGGGGATGGCGGCGAAGTTGTTTGGATTGTTAGCAAAACATAACGTTAGCGTTGACATGATTATTCAATCTCAACGCTGTCGGTTAGTTGATGGTACACCCAGACGGGATATAGCTTTTACCGTGGCGCGAATGGATGGAGAAGCGACACGGAAAATGTTAGAAGCAGCAGCAGCGGAATTTGGCTGGGGTGAAGTTGTTTTGGATAATGCGATCGCTAAAGTGAGTATTGTCGGTTCAGGGATGGTGGGACAGCCAGGAGTCGCCGCGAAAATGTTTGCAGCTTTAGCGCAGCATCAAATCAACATTCAAATGATTGCTACTTCTGAAATTAAGATTAGCTGTGTTGTGGGACAAGAGCAAGGTGTGAAAGCATTGCAAGTTATTCACGAAGCCTTTGGACTTGCAGGTAGCGAGAAATTCGTAGTACCGGCGTAATATTCAGAAAGTAGGGTGCGAAGCGCGAGAGTACGGCAGCGCTTCTATCTATAATTCAAAATGAGGAGTTAAATATTAATTTCCTGCTTCTCGGTAAAACACATTGCCATTCCTTTTTCGTAATAAGCAGCCTCATTAATAAAAATCGGATAAACTGTTGAATCTCCTTCGTAATTAATTGTTTTACCATCAAAGGTTAAAAACATTGGATCTCCAGGATTCAAAGCTTCATAATCTCTATCTTGAAGTTCTGGATGAATCATTCCAAAGATTGTGCCATCCTCATTTTTGGGATAGTCTACATTCGACAAATGATGATAAAGAGTCAGGCTAACATTGCTTAACTCAATTTCGCCGCGATCGCACTTTTCCAGATAGTCTAAAATTGTATGTATAAGCTCCTCTGTTTTTTGAAATAACTTAGCATTTAGAACACCTTGGGCGATGGGACCAAGCTCAATTGCAAAGCCTAATTCGCAGAGAGAATTCACAAATGGATTTTCTTCAACTGTTTTAAAAGAACAGCGATAAACTCTAACTAACGGGTTAATTTCACTCAGGTAAGCAGCTAATTTTAAATTGAAGGGATGACTATTTACTAAAATAAGTGTCAAACCCATATTACTTGTGGTGCTGTGCAAATCTAAAAGAAAATCTACTTGTTTATCGTCTTTTGAAGAGAGAATTTCCTGAATTGATTTTGCTCGCTTTTCTTCGTAACTACTAGGAGTTGGGTTTTGCAAATCTGAAGAGCGAAAACAGCGATTTAAATCTTTCTCAATATATCGCCGCGTTGCCTCAAAAGCTTTAGGATTCGCCAGCAATGTCACAGTTTCAAAACTGGGTCTTTTAATTAAGTCAGGAAACTGGTCAAACTTTTTAATCAGGTAAGCACCTGTGAATTCATTACCATGAGTTCCCCCGACAATTGCGACTCGACCAATCTGTTTCACGATAACTCCCGACAACGAGGCTTTTCTATTTTAACCGTAGCTCATGTTAGTTATCGAAGAAGTTTTTTGTAAAAAAATCTAATATTATTACACCACTTTCTCGCCCGCCCGCCCGGAACTATAAGTTCACAGGCTTTTAGCTTAAGTCGATTGTAATGGACTGAAAATTTTCTCTAGTCCTCTAAAAGATGATTTTAGCTATTAGCCCGGAGGATGCACTCTCACAACCAAATGGCATCCTGACGACAAGTTGTTTGTTGCACCCCCACACACACCACATCATTAGCCCCCTCCACGTTGATAGCGGGGAGGGGTTCTATTGCTACCAAGTGGATTGAAAGATTCAAGGCAATTTGATATTTTAATAAAATAATCTAATAAAAAGATTCGCAGAACCATAAATGGACTGGACTACCGTACTGCGATCGCTTCAATCTGATTTCATTAAAAGATTGACATCAGGTTGTCTGCTTCATTGTGAAACAGAAGGTCAATATAGCGAATTAATAATAATCTCTGGAGAGAGGTTAAAGGCACTACGGGAATTTTGCTGGCTGATGGCTGAAAAATATAAGCGCACTTCCCCAGTCCGCAATGTTTTTATCAGCAATCTTAAAGGAAAATTGGGTGAGGAAGTTGTCAAAGAGCGTTTAGCTGATTTTATTACGGAAGTAGATTATGAAAAACGCTTTGGCGGCGATGGCAATGTTGATTTTACTCTGAATTCTAACCCTAATATTGGTATTGAAGTTAAATCCCGTCACGGTACGATTGATAAAGTCAGATGGTCAATTAGTTCTGAAGAAGTTGAAAAAAATGCGGTTGTGGTTTGCGTTTTGATTCAAGAGGAAGTGAGTGAAGCACAACCTGAATATCACCTCTTTTTGGCTGGTTTTCTCCCAACCACGATGATTAAATTGAGAACTGGTAAAATCTCTTTTGGAATAGAACAATTGCTGTATGCTGGCGGATTGCGGTGTTATCTAGAAGAGTTACAATCTTCTTCTACAAATTCTCATCATTCTCATAGGCAAACGCCTCAGACTTCTAAATATAATTATTCTAACTCTAAACAGGATTTATCCCATCAGCAAATCCCGAATTATTTGATAAAATCTTCTTTGCACGCTGAACAAGATAATTTTTTAACTCATCGAAATGAAGATTTAAATTTGGATTCCGAAAAAATGGGTAATGAATGTTTGGAAAAAGCCGAGTATGACGCTGCAATTACTCATTATATCCAAGCATTACAACTAAAACCTAATGATGCTGAAATTTCTTATAAATGTGCTTTAGCTCGTTATCACTTAGGAGATTATAGAGGAGCTATTGAGGATTTGGATCGGGCAATTAAATTTAATTCAATTGATATTAAAATTTATTTTTTTCGCGGTGTAATTCGCTATCAAAGAGGAGATAAGCAAGGTTCTATTGAAGATTTTACTCAGGCAATTAATATTAATCCTAATTATGCTAAAGCCTACAGCAGACGCGGTAATGCTCGTTATGAATTAGGAAATTACCAAGAAGCGATCGAGGATTTTACTCAGGCAATAAATATTAATCCTAATGATGCTGTTGCTTACAGAAATCTTGCTGATGCTCGTTATCAGTTAGGAGATAGACAGGGAGGAATTGAAGATTATGCTCAAGCAATAAAAATTAACCCTAATTACGCTGTCAAAAATTTGGGTAATATTCATTATCTTTTAGAAGATAAGCAGGTTTTGACTCAGGCTAGTGAAAGTATTCCTAATGATGTTGTTGCCTATAAAAACCGTGGCAATACTCGTTATGAAAAAGGAGATTATGAGGGCGCAATTGAGGATTTTACTCAAGCAATAAAAATGAATCCGAATGATGCTGATGTTTATTATAATCGTGGCAATGCTCGTTATAACTTGGGAGACAAGCACGAAGCGCTTGAGGATTTTCGGAAAGCGGCAGATTTTTATTGGAAAGAAGGTAAGTTAGCAGAACATAATGATGTTCGAGACAAAATTGTTGATTTAGAAATAGAAGAATCTTTAGATATTTTAAATTTTTAGAATAGATATATTGCACTAAGCCCCGACTCTAGGTGCGGCTATACAAACGAAGTCCGCCTAGCCTTCGGCAACGCCAAGGGCGAATGCGGACTAATAACCTAAAAGCCTTCGTAAACTAATAATCCAAAAGCCTGCGAAGGCAGGCTTTGTTCCTGTAGCCCCAGACTTCAGTCTGAGGGCGTTTACTTAGGATGTGCATTTAATAACCTGCAAGTTTTGTAGGTTAATAAATCCACTTTCTTGAAATGCGATCGCCCGCTTATAATCCCTGCATTTTTACGCAGCTTTTTCTCTATGTTTGCGTAATTTGATACAATAAATTGGTATTTGAAGTGGGTACTTCGGTTGCAATAGGTTTTAAAAGATGGTTTTAAGTTTAAAAAATTTCGGTGCTGTGTGTGCTGTACTTTTGCTTTTCAGTCCTATCAGCATTCATCAGTCAGCAACAGCAGCACCCCAATTAGTAACGCAAAAGCAGGCTAAAGCCCAAAATCCTCAAGCACATCCTGTTTTTAAGCCGATTTTAGCGACTTTGCAGCAAACAAGTCAGATTCGCATTTTATTGCCTAAGTTGTAACACAATGAATATAATTAGCCCCCTCCTCGCAAGCGGGGAGGGGGTTGGGGGTGGGGTTTAATACCCGCCTTCTTCTTCGTATTCGGGTTGTTTTTCTTTCACCTTTTTGGGTATATTCACCGGCTTTGGCGGCGCATCTTCCCAAGCATCGCTTTCTACGTCGTCATCGTCGTAATCGTCGGCGTATTCTTTTTTAGAGTAAGGCTGAGGTTCGTAATTAGGTTGTTTTGGATACCTGTCTTTACTGGTGGTTGCTTCACTCCAGTTATCTTCTTCGTCCTCTTCTTCGTATTGAATCGATTCATACTGCCGCGCCTGCATTACTTGACGCTGCGGTACTTCGTCTTCATCCCATTCTTGCGCTACGACCGGTTCGGGTGCGCGAACTTTCTGTTTGGGTGGCTGCAATGGCACTCCACTTGGCAGTTGATTTTCTGGGCGAACTGTGGTAGGAGTATAGATTTCGTTTTCTGCATCCCGTTCCCAGGGCGCTTTGCCGATGCCGAGGCGTTCCAGTAAGCCTACTGTTAACTGGGTTACCCGCTCTTCTGCTCCCTCAAATACAATCAACCTGTTGGGACCTGTGCTGACAATTTCTTCTATTGGCAGTTCGTAAGTACTCAAAAATTGGTCGGGGATTTGGGGCAATCCTAAGGAAGCTATATATAAAGAGTACATTTTACCGCTTTCGCCGTTGAATTTGAAGCCCCGCACCCTGCCCAATACTTCACCGGTTTCTGTAATTACTTCCCAGTTAATCAGGTTGCTGTAAGTGTCAACGTCAACGTCATCAATTACATCTTCGTTGTCAACGAGGATAACATCACCAATTTGGTTGATGCTGTTGAGGTACATATAGCGTGGCACGCCAGAAACAGAGATCAGGCTGTCTCGCAAACTAAGTGCCACAACCTCTCTTTGATCTATATCTATCCACACCTGACTGATGATGCCTAGCCGCTTACCGTTGTCGCGGGTTATCACCTGGGTGTTTAATATGTCGGAACGCCTAATAATTTGTTCAGAGGTCATTCTATACCGAGTCCTGATCTCGAATCCGGTTGATCTATACTATTTTTAACAAAAACTCAAGCAGACGTATTGGAAGATTGTAACTTGAGTCCTAAAACTTGAGTGTAAGCTCCCCTTGCTTGAGTAACGCCAATTGTGCGTTCGGCTGATTCTATCATCGGGCGGCGCAAGCTCACAACGATAAATTGTG
Organism: Heteroscytonema crispum UTEX LB 1556; assembly: GCA_044006015.1. GTDB lineage: Bacteria > Cyanobacteriota > Cyanobacteriia > Cyanobacteriales > Nostocaceae > Heteroscytonema > Heteroscytonema crispum. The sequence continues at coordinate 222,233 of JBIPDF010000007.1, read as the reverse complement.
CTTGTTGTGCCTGTTGTTTAATCATTTTAGCTAATCGTTCTACGTTTGCCCCGTCTAAAAACATATCTACTTCGTCAAATGCATAAAATGGCGATGGACGATAGCGTTGTAAGGCAAAAATAAAACTCAATGCTGTTAAGGATTTTTCTCCCCCTGACATGGAAGCTAGTCGCTGTACTGGTTTACCTTTGGGGTGGGCGACTAAGTTTAATCCGCTGGTAAATGGATCTTCTGGATCGTCTAGTTGTAAATAACCGTCGCCGTCTGATAAAGTGGCAAAAATTGATTGAAAGTTTTCGTTGACTGCATCAAAGGCTTCTTTGAAGGCGCGTTGGCGTAAGGTGGTAAAGTTTTCAATCCGCAAGAGTAATTCGGTACGTTCTCCTTCTAGTGTCTCTAATTTTTGTGTAAGTTCTTGCAGGCGCTTTTGGGTGCGTTCGTATTCTTCTAACGCCAGCATGTTGACTGGTTCCATTGCTTGTAAACGTTTGGAAAGCGATCGCAATTCTTTTTGCAATTCTTCCAAGTCTACTTTATTTGGCACTTCTGGTAAGGGGTTGGGCAATTCCGCCGCGACGGTTTGCAAGTTACTTTGCAAGGTGACTAACTCTTCGCGCCTTGTCTGTTGGGTTTCTTGGAGTTTTTGCTGTTCCCATTCCAATTGTTGTTGACGCAATAAATCCGATCGCAATTCTGCTTCTGTGCGATCGCGTTTTTGTTTCTCTTCTCCCAATTTCCCTTCCATCTGCGTTAACGATGCACGGCTTTGAGCTATTTGTTCGTCAATTGTTACGATTTGTGTAGAAACGCGATATATCGCGTCTCTACAAGATTCTTGTTGGGTTTGATATTCTGCAATTCGCTGTTCGCCTTCTTGGATTTTCTCTTGCAGCCGTTGCTGTTGATTTTCTAAGTTTTTTAATCTTTGTTCGGCTGACCGCAATTCTGACTCGCGTTGTTGCAATTGTTGCTCTTCACTTTTAATGGTTGCTTGGATTTGTTGCCATTCGCTAGGGGTTTGAGACGCTTCCAACTCTGCTAAAGTATGTCGCAATTGTTGCAGTTCATTTTCTTGTTCCGGTAAATCCCGATAGAAAACTGACAAACGAGATTGAGCAGTGGCTAATTTTTCGTTGTTTTGCGCGAGTTGCGATCGCGTTGTTTCTAATTGCTCTGTCAAACTTTTAACATCTTTGTGCAACTGTTCCAAGCGCAGTTGTTGTTCTCGCCGCCCTTGACGTGCTTCTGCAAGTTCTTGCGTTACTGCTTTTGTTCTGGTGACAAGATTATTGATCGCCTCGCTGCAACGTTCTAAAACTCGCTCAATTTCACTTAAGCGATTTTTCAAAGCTACAGCTTCCTGAGATTCCGCCGCTTCTGGCTTACCAAACCGCAACGCTGAACGTTGGGTATTGCTACCACCAGTCATCGCACCGCTGGTTTCTAACAATTCCCCTTCTAAAGTGACGATGCGATATAGTCCCAACTGTTTGCGGGCTTGTTCGATGGTGGAAAATACCACCGTGTTACCAAAAACGTAAGCGAATACATCTTGATAGCGGCGATCGCACTCGATTAACTCAACGGCATAATTAACAAAGCCGTTGGCGTAACGCAGTGTCGCATCTGGGGTAAATTTGGGAACGCGAATTTTATTTAACGGTAAAAAAGTCGCCCTTCCGGCGCGTTTTTGTTTCAGCAATTCGATTCCGGCGGCGGCGATGCTATCATCCTCTACCACAATTTGTCCCAAACGTCCACCGGCTGCAGTTTCTAAAGCTAGTTGATAGCGGGGTTCGACGCGTCCCAATTCTGCGACTAAACCGCAAACTCCAGGAATTCCCGCTTGTAAGATAACTTTGCTTGCGCCGGTTCCTTGGGCTTCTTGCTGTGCTTGTACCTGCGCCTCAAGTTTATCTAATTGACGTTGTTTTTCCCGTTGTTCGGAAAGTAAACGTTTTTGGGTTTCTTGTTGGATTTGCAGTTCTTGTTCTGTTGCTGCTACAGTTTGAGCTAAATTTTGAATCGGTTCGTTAGAAGTGTTAAATTCTGTTTCTAGTTGGGTGCATTGGGCTTGTTTTTCTGCTAATTGTGGTTCTACAGTTTCAACTAACTGAGTTTGTTCTGCAATTTGCTGCTGTAACTGATTATTGCGTTCTCGCAGTTGCGCTTGTTCGGTGCGTTGGGGTTCGAGAGTTTGCAGCAAAGTCTCAATTTGACGGTTGAGTGCAGTTTGTTGCTGTACCCACGCTTGGGAAGCCGAAGCAATTTCCGCTGCAGCTTCGCGAGAAGTTTCTAAAGCTTGTTGCGTTTCATCGCGTTGCTGTTGACAGTAGATGATAGATTGTCTTTCAACAACTTGTGCTTGAGCAAATTCTTCTAGGGAATGCTGGTGTTGTTGAATTTCCTGCTGAGTTTGAGCAAGACGTTTAACAGTTTCCTGTAAAGTTGTTTGTAATTGGGTTTGTTGACGCTGAAGTTGTTTGCGTTCCGCATCTTGAGTGGCGAGGATAGATTGCATCGCCAAAAGTTCCTCTTCTCCCAAAGCTTTTACATGGGCGTTGAGTCGATCCAAGTCAGCGGTTTTTTGGGCGATTTCGGAATTAAGAATTGTTAGTTGTTGGGTTAGTTCGGTGTTAGTGCGATCGCCTGCTTGGATGTTAGTGATTAACTTTTCTTGTTGTTCCTGTAGCGATCGCCAAGATAACACAACTTCCCAACATTGCTTTTGCAGAAATTCCGTGCGGAGTTTTTGGTACTTTTGGGCTTTAGCTTTATCTTGAGAAAGGCGATCGCACTGTGCAGTTAATTCAGTCTCGATAATGCGACAACTATCTTCCTTTTCCTTAACTTCGTCTAAAGTATCTTTTGCTTGAACAATCTTGCGATCGAACGCTGCTACCCCCGCCAATTCATCAATAATTTCCCGGCGTTCCCGCGCATTCATCGAGATAATGCTAGTAACGTCCCCTTGCAGGACAACGTTATAGCCTTCAGGATAAATTCGCACTCTTTGTAACATCTCATGCAATTCGGTCAGCGTGCTGGGAGTACCGTTAATGTAATAATTCGACGTGTAAGTTCCTTGGTGAGTAACTCTCAGTTTCCGGGTAACACTCCACTCCCCAGAAGAGTTATGAGTTAGGAGTTTTGAGTTAGGAGTTGAAGAAGACTCTTCCTCTGCTTCCTCTGCTTCCTCTACTTCCCCTGCTTCCTCTATCTCCACGACTTCCACAGGACCAGAAGCGGTAACGTCATCGTCAGAGAAATCTGACAAATCAAAGGTGACAGTGACGCTAGCTTCGACAGTGGCGCGTCCTTTTGCGGTTTGGGTATTGTTTACCAAATCAGGTAAGCGATCGGCACGCATTCCCTTGGAACTAGCGAGTCCCAGACAAAATAGCAACGCATCTAAAATATTAGACTTACCGGAACCGTTGGGACCAGAAATGACAGTAAACCCCGGTAGCAAAGGGACAGAAGTTGTGCCACCGAAGGATTTGAAGTTAGTTAGTTCCACGCGCTTGACATGAACCATAGGCGCTGGTTAACTCGGCTAATGAACTAAAAGTGTATCAATTAACTATAAAATCTCAACATGTGAGAACAAAAAATTCAGGATTTTATAATTGCACCGGGCACAGATAAACATGGAAGAATTGAGTTGCATTTGGTAAATACTGTGTATTTTGGGAATTTTTTGCCGAAAATGCGTGATATATACATTCATACAGTCTGTACTATCAAAAAGCTCAACCATCCTTTGAATCCAACCAATTAATAGTACAACAACTCTGGATGTGCGGGATGAGTGGCGACAGTAGTTATTGCAGGCAATAACTTGGGTGCAGACGGAAAATCAATATTGATAGGACTTACGTAACTCAGTCTACTGCCTCAATTCACTAGCGATAATTCATGAATTATCGCTACAGTAGTTATGTTTTGCGTAAGTCCTGATTGAGTATGATCACAAATAAGAGAACTGAGTAATATGGCGTACTTTTATTCTGTTCGTGGTTGGTTGTCAGTCGAGCCAGAAAATTTTGCTAATGTGATTAATCTTGTAAAATCTCTACAAGAAAGTTATCCCCAGATACAAAAATAGGATTGTATTTACAAGGCTGGTGTTGGAATCAAGTCCCAGTAAATTGGACGCGCTATTTGTTTTATGGTGCAGATGGTACAGTAAAGCTTTGGAGTTATTTCAAAATACGCGCTAATAAATTACTCGGACTTAAATTTAATTTATCGGGTTCTTTTCATTCCCAAGGTGAGGATGGCGAGAGAAATTTGATTTACCAAGTAACTTATTGTAGTTGCAGTGACTTAAAGCTTAAAATTCACGGTTTTTTTTAATCGCAGGGCTGAACTCCTGCTGAAGCCTTCTAACTTAGTACAGTCCATCGTTGTAACAACCCGTCCACCCACCTTCCCTACAAGCCCATTCCCTCAGCTACCTAGATAACCTACTAATTCTTCAACAAATTGCCGATCGCTTCATTCACACAAGAATCCAAATACAATCAACTCCTTTAAAGACAGGACTTACCCACCAAGTTCCAAAAACCCGGTTCCTAGGAAGAAACCGGGTTTTTTTGCGTAAGTCCGCGCTCATAGTGTGAAAGGTTCTAGACATTGGCTGATTTTGCTGATATTATTTTCTTTATAATGGCAATATTGACAAAATTTTTTAAATTACAAAATCTCCATTATATAAATAACATTCTAGAAAAGAAAAAGGAAAAAATCAACTCCTTTTTCTCTTCCTCCGCGCCGAGGGCGGCTGGTGCGGTTTAATTCTATTTCCGCCGTTCTTGCAACTTGCGATAAACCGCCTTCAAATCAACATTGTGATGCGCCAAAGCAACGAGCGTGTGATAAAACAAATCAGCAACTTCAGCAGCGATCGCGTCTTGATCGTCATCCTTACACGCCATTACGACCTCAGCGCCTTCCTCGCCAATCTTCTTCAAAATCTTGTTATCACCGCCAGCCAATAACTTACAGGTATAGGAACTTTCGTTAGGATTGTCACGGCGATCGCATATTACCTGAAACAATTGCGACAAAGAATCACCAGGTGGCGGCGCAATATTGCCATCAACTTGATGAAAACAACTGCGCTCACCAGTATGACAGGCAATATCACCCACCTGCTCAACACCAACTAATAGCGCATCGCTATCACAGTCATAGCGGATACTCCGCACCTTTTGAATATGTCCTGAAGTCTCGCCCTTATGCCAAAACTCCTCACGCGATCGACTCCAAAACCAAGTTTCTCCGCTTTCCAAAGTCTTTAGTAACGACTCCCGATTCATCCACGCCATCATCAAAACAGTTCCATCCAAATAATCTTGGACAATCGCGGGTACAAGACCGCGCTCATCGTAACGAATTGTTTCAACGGGAATCGCGTTCTGTAGTGAATGAGGGTCAGTAGAAAACATACCAGCTGCTTGCATTTAACGAGAATGATTCATTGATGTACAATACCATTCCCAATAAAACAGGTGGTATGCGTGTGATTGCTTCAAGCTTCTTATCCAGCCTTAAACAAGAACACTCTTATCCATAGCAGAGCGCATTCTGACAGCACTCAAAGCGACTTTGTGAGCCTTTGTGGCTTCACCATACCAATGAATCGCCGAGTTAAAAGCTGCCCGATAAAGCTCTTGATGTGCCTCAGATAATCGAGTCCGAATATCTAAAGGCAAGTCTTGATTGGACTTGTATAACATATTGTTATTGTTGTTTTCTTGGTTCAGCTAATTATATAGGATATAAATTCTCAGCAGAATTTACGCCTATCCTAAGATAGAGCTTTTTATTTCCCACTCGAGGAGAGAACCTTGGTAAATACCCCAATTAAAACAACAAAATCACAAGAAATCTTTGCTGCTGCTCAAAATTTGATGCCAGGAGGAGTGAGTTCTCCAGTCCGTGCCTTCAAATCAGTGGGCGGTCAACCCATTGTATTCGATCGCGTTAAAGGTGCCTACATTTGGGACGTAGATGACAACCAATACATCGATTACGTTGGCACTTGGGGACCAGCCATTTGCGGTCACGCCCATCCCGAAGTCATCGCCGCACTTCATGAAGCCTTAGAAAAAGGTACCAGCTTTGGTGCCCCCTCATACCTGGAAAACGTGCTGGCAGAAATGGTGATCAATGCCGTTCCTAGCATCGAACTGGTAAGATTTGTGAACTCCGGCACAGAAGCTTGTATGGCAGTGCTGCGGTTGATGCGAGCCTTTACAAAACGTGACAAAATCATCAAATTTGAAGGCTGTTACCACGGTCACGCCGATATGTTTTTGGTGAAAGCTGGTTCAGGAGTCGCCACCCTCGGCTTACCCGACTCCCCAGGGGTTCCTCAATCAACTACAGCCAACACCTTGACCGCGCCTTACAACGACCTAGAAGCCGTCAAAGCCTTGTTTGAAGAAAACCGCGACGAAATTGCCGGTGTGATTCTCGAACCAGTGGTGGGTAATGCTGGGTTTATTACTCCCGATGCAGGTTTTCTCGAAGGTTTGCGTGAACTTACTCACGAATATGGTGCTTTATTAGTCTTTGATGAAGTGATGACAGGTTTCCGCATCGCTTACGGTGGCGCTCAAGAGAAATTTGGCATTACCCCCGATTTGACCACCCTTGGTAAAGTCATCGGTGGTGGTTTGCCCGTGGGAGCTTATGGCGGTCGCAGAGATATCATGTCAATGGTCGCCCCCGCAGGTCCAGTGTATCAAGCTGGAACGCTTTCTGGTAATCCCTTGGCAATGACTGCAGGTATAAAAACACTGGAATTGCTGCAAAAGCCCGGTACTTACGAATACCTTGACCAGATTACCAAAAAGCTGGCAGATGGCTTGTTACAAATTGCCAAAGAAACCGGTCATGAAGCTTGCGGTGGTCAAATTAGCGGCATGTTTGGGTTATTCTTCACATCGGGACCAGTGCATAACTACGACGATGCGAAGAAATCTGATACAGCCAAATTTGGGCGGTTCCATCGCGGGATGTTAGAGCGTGGTGTTTATTTAGCACCATCTCAGTTTGAGGCTGGGTTTACCTCTTTTGCTCACACTGATGAGGATATTGAGCGGACGTTACAAGCTGCGCGGGATATCATGTCGAATCTTTAAGGCTTAAAAGCATCACGCAAAGGCGCAAAGGCGCAAAGTTTTTCTTCGCGTCTTTGCGACGCCAGTTGCTTCAAGTCGGGAAACCCTTTCACCAGTCACCTGCGGTCGTGTTACCCGGACGCAGTGCCCCTTCACCAACGCACTGGCTCGTCTTTGCGTGAGATTATCCGTTTTTCAAAAAATATTATAAATATTTACACACTCTTAAGTATGGTTCCGGAATTAATAGATTGCTTAGTGAAGAAACTAGATGCGTAATACACAAAATTTGCCTTTCAGATGACCAGACGTGAAATTTCACGTCTAGTGAATAGGAACGATTGTTTCAATTAGGAAGTGAATGTCATTTGTTCAGCACATACACCCTAAACACGATGCATTGCAAGACCAGTATGAATTGCTGTGCGAAAAGTTAACAAAATTGCGAAGAAATTGCGCGATCGCACACCTCTAATGAGTGCCCTAATTGCCACCAAAACAGTATAAATAGTTCCAGATTTCGGCGATCGCTTTTACCCCTTCTACACCATAGAACGCTACAATGCATGATTTCCACCCCATACTGTCATCAAAAACCAACAACCCCGCCCACGACTGGACGGGGTTGCCATTTTTTCATCAACTCATCAACAGCCACAACCACCGTGACCGCAGCCTTTCATCGTTTTATGACCTTCAGCACAAGCTTCCGAGCAAAAGTATTTGTCTTCTTTCTTAATCGCATCCTCGACGGAAACAATACACAAACAAGTCGGACAGGCACATTTCATTTGGGTTACCGTGGTCATACGTATCTCCTTTCTCCTACTGAAGAATACACTATAACATCTGAACACATGTTCAGATATCGCTTAACATAATTTAAACTTGCATTCGAGATTTTTGATTACCAAAGAAAGGTAGAGGGCACGAGGCATACTGCGGGGGGCATACTGCGGGGGGCAGAGGTTCATTCGTCGTACACCACCAAGCATGAAAATCCATCTTTTCCATGCCCAATGCCCCATGACGCCAGTCGCCTACTGTGCTACGGGCGCTGGCGCAACAATGCCCAATGCCCCATGCCCGATTTACAAGTCAGTGAAAATAATAATTCAAAAAAAAAATAATTTAATTGACTATTCGCACTCGTAGAAAAAGTGTTGGTCTTAACAAAAAAATCACTTCGGCAAAAATAAAATACTGATTTTTTCACATCGGAAATTACTGTCAGTACTAAAAAAAACAAAACATTTAACCATGAGAAAAACACGGAGGAAAACCTGCGTGATTCGGTGTGTATAAAGGTAAAGTAATAGCCTGGAAACGGCTTTTCAAGCCCAAAACGAGCGTTTATCGGAGTTTACGATCGCTTTACGTAATGCCAGCCTAGCTTTAGCAACTCTTCAAAGGATTACCAGCAAAAATTACCTGGTAAAAGTGGATTATTGTTTAAATAATGAGATTAGATACAAATCTCTCCGTTATTATTCGTGCAGCGAGTTGACAGTGCATGAGCTACTGCTTAAATCCGACCTGTCCCAATCCAGAAAATGTGGCATTTAGCCCAAGGTGCCAGTCTTGTGGCTCGCGACTGTTGTTGCGCGATCGCTATCGGGTACTCAAGCCATTAGGTCAGGGTGGCTTCGGAGCAACCTTTTTAGCCCACGACGAAGCCTTGCCAGGAGAACCGAGTTGTGTAATCAAGCAACTACGTCCGTCAGGAAACGCACCACATGTTTTACAAATGGCGCGAGAACTGTTTGAACGAGAAGCCAAAACCCTCGGTACAATTGGCAACCATCCCCAAGTGCCACGGTTACTCGACTATTTTGAAGATTCTGAGCAATTCTACTTAGTTCAGGAATACATCAGTGGAGCCACTCTCCAGCAAGAGATTAAACGCAATGGAGTCTTTAGCGAAGCTGGCGTCAAGCAATTTTTAAGCGAAATTTTGCCATTGCTGCAATACATCCACGAACGCAAGGTAATTCACCGCGATATCAAGCCAGCCAACTTGATTCGCCGCACTCAAGATGCCAGACTGGTTCTCATCGACTTTGGAGCGGTGAAAAACCAAGTTAGCCAAGCCAGCCAATCAGGACAGACTGCATTAACTGCCTATGCTATTGGTACTCCTGGTTTTGCGCCTCCAGAGCAAATGGCTATGCGTCCAGTTTACGCCAGTGATATCTACGCTGTTGGGGTGACATGCATATATATGCTAACTGGCAAATCTCCTAAAGATTTGGAATACAATCCCACAACCGGTGAGATGATGTGGGAGCAGCTTGTGCATGTGAGCGACCACTTGAGCGAAGTGTTGCGAAAAATGTTGGAAGTCTCAGTCCGCAATCGCTACCAGTCCTCACAGGAAGTGTTAAGAGCGCTGGAAATGGAGCCATACCTGGAAAGTTTGGCTAACAGTTTGGTGACTAAACCGAATGGTAGCGTCAAAGAGCGAGGCTCGCTAACCCACAACCGCTTGGAAGATTCTGGTATTTTGTGCAGCAACCCGGATGCTACTTTCTCCAGTGCAAGTGTAGCGCAGGTTGCGGCGGCAATTCGAGCCAGACGAGCCAAAACGGAAGGCGCTGTACAAGCAGGCCCAAGCCGTCCGAGGATTATAGCAGCAAAATCCACAGTTTTGGTTAACAGCAACAGCAATGGCTCTCAAGGGCAAAATACTAAAGTTTCGCGCAAGTTAGATGTCCAAAGTTTGCTCGCAGCTTATCAAAAGGGGAGACGGGATTTTGCCCAACACAATTTGAATCTGCTGAATTTGCAAGGTGCTGACTTATCGGGGGCAAATTTCCATTCTTCTCAATTGCAGCAAATCAACTTTCAAGGAGCCAATCTCCATAATAGTGACTTTGGTAGAGGCAGTCTCAACCGAGCTAATCTCAAAGACGCTAATTTGAGCAAGGCTTACTTCAGTCATGCCGATCTCGAAGGGGCAGATCTGCGAGGCGCAGACCTTAGTTATGCTTATCTCAATAATGCCAATCTCCGAGGAGCTAATCTGTGTGGTGCCAATCTCACTGGTGCCAAAGTTTCTGAGGAGCAACTAGCACTAGCTAAAACCAATTGGATGACGGTACGTCCCAACGGCAAGCGAGGCTTACTGTAATTTACGATTTTGGATTTGATGGGTAAATCCAAAATCGTAAATCAAAATTATAAAAGTATTTAAAGTGATTGACGGGATACTGTACTATCCGGGTAATTTTTGCTGCAAATATTGCTTTGTAAAGAATTGTTGCTATAATGTTGTGGTATTTATTCTAACTGCAACTTCAACTGCCAAGTTTTGGCTTTTGAGGCTAGACAGCACTGTGAGACTGCTGTCTGGGTTATTTGGACAATCTTACCGAGCAAATTTTTCTAATTTTTCTTAATGTTTTCTTTAGAAATGCATACTGTTAAAATTGACACATAGATTTTAAAATGTATATCAAAGTGTAACATTAATTTTTCTTAACAAACTTTTCATGATGCTAAGTAATAATTCGGTTCCTGCGAACAGCAGGCAAACTTTAACCTCAAAATTGGACAGCTTAACACACAGAAAGCCGCAAAATTTTTGACATTGCAGCAGAAAGTGAAAAACAATTATCCCTGATGGTAGGCACAGATGAAATATTCATGACCGAAATCAGCGAGTTACATTTGTTGGCAGTAAAAGGCTAACCTATTATGGCTGAGCTTGAAGAGAAGGAACTAGAACGGCGATTAAGTTTATATCAGGTATTTCTCAAGTTGTATGAACATCATGGCAGCCTTCTAGATGAAATTCTCCAACTAGAAAATTTATCTCAGCCGTCGTTTCCGGGCGTGAAGTCTTGTTACATGCAGGGTATAGTAGATGCTTCTGCGGCTTATGTGATTAGTAATCTAGGCTCAGGCAAAACGCAAACTTTACGTCAACCGCAGCAGATTTGGACAATAGGACGCGATCGCAACAATGGTATTTACATTGCCGAACGTTATGTATCTCGCAGGCATGCTGCGATTCAATATATTGACAATCAAGGGTTCTACTTAATTGACTTTAATAGCACCAATGGTACCTTTGTGAATGGCGAACCGATGTATCAGCCGTTGAAACTTAAAGATGGCGATCGCATTCGGCTAGGTAATATTACTTTTTCTTTTTTCATTACAAATACCTGCCGTCTCCTACCGACAGTAGCAGTGGAGTTACTGATGCAGCTTGTGCCGCGAATGGATAGTGAAGTAGAAATACTTAATTGCTCTTTTAGCAGACAAAAAACTTTGACAGATCAACCAAGTGATACTGTAGAGATTTTCCGAGAGTCGGGCTTTGTTGAAAACTTGGAACATTGGCATGACAGCTTGACTGTAGACCAGAAGTCGGAAATTTTAGACCGCTTTTTCAGCAAGCAAGCGCCCAACGATCCCAGCTAATATCAATTTTAGATTTGAGATTTTGGATGAAAGGATGAAAGGATTTTGAGAGAAGTCTGACACCATTTCATTAAAACCTGATACAAATACAGACAGTGTAGAGACGCGAAGTCTTCCGGATGGAAGACTTCGCGTCTCTACAGGGCGAATAAGTTAATAAAAATAATCAAACTATTCCCTATGGCACTGTTTGCGCTCAAAGTGGCACTCGTCACTGGTGGAAGTTCAGGGATTGGTCTGGCTTGTGCTATTACCTTTGCCCGTGAGAAAGCGAAAGTTGCAATAAGCTTTCACGCCGTCGAAAAAGGTGAGGAAACTGTAAAACTGGTGAGAGAAGCAGGCAGCGATAATTTATTTATGCCTGTAACAATGCGGGTATTGAACAATTGGCAACTCCAATCACCGAACAGACAGAAGAAACCTTTGACCAAATTATGAACATTACATTAATGTCAAAGGCCTATGGCTTGGTATGAAGTATCAAATCCCGCAAATGCAGCAAAAATGGCGGAGGTGCGATCGTGAATATTTCCTCAGCCGCGGGTTTAGTCGGCTTCCCCGGTCTTGGTATATACACTGCCAGCAAACACGCGGTATTGGGATTGACCAATCTGCAGCCCTTGAGGCTGCTAAGTCAGGCATTCGCCTTAACGCCATCTGTCCTGGTGCGATTCAAACCGAGATGATGCAGCGTTTTGCGAAAGTTAACCCCCAAATGGTAGAACAGATGAGGGAAATATATCCCATCGGGCGTTTTGGTCAGCCAGAAGAAATTGAAGCCGCTGTAGTATGGTTATGCTTGGATCGAGCTTTTTTTGTGACGGGACAGTCGCTGGCGATAGATGGGGGATATGTAATACAGTAATTCCAGCTTACTCAACAATTAAGGTTTGGAGGCTATGACGCAACCAATTCGCATTCTGTTGCAGACGACCATTCCCACGATCGAAGATGATTGGAGCATCTGGCGTTTCTCGATGTTACAGGATTATCTTGCATCTTTGAAAGATGCAGCGGGAAACCCTTTGTTTGAAGTGACAGGACGCGATCGCCAATCAGATGCAGAAGGCAACGATCCAGTTTTGAGTACGCTAGATAAATCAGATTTCGATCAACTTTGGTTGTTTGCCTTAGATGTGGGTGACGGTTTAACCCAAAAAGATATTGCTGGAATTAATGCCTTTCGCAAACGCGGTGGCGGTATTCTGACAACACGCGATCATCAGGATATGGGTTGTTCGATGTGTGGTTTAGATGACATTGGTGACATCCACTATTTCAATACCAAAAATCCCGATCCCGATAAATCTCGCAGTTGTCGCGATGAGCCGTACACTACGTATATTTCCTATCCCAACTATCATTCTGGAGCCAACGGCGACTATCAAAAAATCACGCTTGTTCAACCAATTCACGAATTGTTAAAAAATCCCAATTCGCCTTCGGGAGTGATAGAGTTTTTTCCAGCCCATCCGCATGAGGGGGGTATTGGAGTAAGTTCAGGCGATCGCAACGGAAGGGTAATTGCTTTAGGAAAAAGTTTGGTCACCGATCGCGATTTTAACTTGGTGGTAGCGCTCTCAGGTTACAAAGACGCCCAAGGTAATATCTTAGGGCGGGCAGTAGCTAACTCCAGCTTTCACCATTTGGTTGATTACAACTGGGACATTGAAAAAGGATGTCCGACTTTTGTAGATGAAGCGCCAGGGGATGGAATGAAAAAAGAACCACGTGCCTTGGAAGATATCAAAGCATATGTGCGTAATGTCGCCTTGTGGCTAGCACCAGTAAAAAGGTAAAAGGAAAGAACCTTGTTTTTATCTTCGAGCGTTGGCGACAGCCAAATCTGCGTAAAAATACTAAACTCCCCACACCCCACAGCCGTCTCCCTGTCTCCCTATCTCCCCACACCCGTCGCCCCACACCCCACAGCCGTCTCCCTGTCTCCTTGTCTGTTCTCTAACAGCGCGATCGCCAATCTAATTTAAATCCTACCAACCAAAAGGTCAGCAGCGAAAACCCCACCAACGCCACAATATCCACAGCTACTTGTGCAGTCATCGGTCCCAATAAAGTTTGTCGCAGGGCTGATGCTGCATAGGTTGCGGGACTCAATCGCCCTAAGAACAGCATAATATCAGGTAAGCGATTTTGTGGTATAATAACTGGGCCAATAAACAGCATCACCATTGTCACCAGCAAACTCAGAGAACCGCCTTCCTCAGGTGCTTTGTGCATTCACCCCAATCAATGCGCCAACTCCTGCTAAAGGCAACACGCACAGAGGAATCACTATTAAAATTATTGGGTTGAAAATCAGTGGAATCTTCAAAAAGAAAACACCAAACCCAAGAATAACCAACAGCGATGGTAACGACAGCAGAAAAAAGGATAGAACGATCGCAATTATTAAAGCTTCTCTGCGAATTGGTAAAGTAGCATAGTAATCTAAAGTTCCGGCAAACCTGATATAGCTAAAACGAGATGCAATATTATTCAAGTTGCTAAACATTAGCGTCATCACCAAATTGCCCGTCAGGATATATGTTAAAGTTTCCCGTCCAGTTCCTTGAGCAAAGCTACCAAGAGCAATTATGCTTAATATAGGAGCAACTATACTAGTGAGGACAAGCGCCTGCCAACACCAGCGCCAATTCGTCAGTTCCATCAAGAACAAGTCCAGCATTTGCACATAAAAAGAGGGCGGGTTACGCTTTGGTTGCATAATGCAGATATAAGTCTTCTAAGGTTGCTGAATACAAGCGAAAGTCATCCACTTTTTCTAGATTTAGGCTGTTAAGAGTTGCAGTCACCTGGTTCCATTCCAAAAAAACTCGCCAGTGACCTGGTTCTAAAGAGATGAAAGTAAGATTGGGTGGTAAAGTTGGTGGAATTTCCGGTGAAAAAAACAGTTCTAAACGCAGCTTTCGGTCAACTTGTTGCTTGAGTTCGCTAGGACGACCGACAGCAACCAATGAAGCGGAACGCATAATACCTACTCGTTGAATTGCCTTTTCTGCTTCAATTGCATCATGGGTAATCAAAATAATCGTAGTGCCTTGTTCCTGGTTTATTTGGCGCAAAATATCCCAAACTAACTTGCGGCGTTGGGGGTCAAGGTCATTTGTCGGTTCATCCAGAATTAGCACTGGTGGAGAACCCGCCATTGCAACAGCTAGCCGCAACAATCGCCTTTGTCCGCCAGATAAGCGGGAACTTGGTTGGTGACGCAATTCGCGAATTTGCCATAAATCTAGGAGTGCATTACACTCTTTCTGGGCATCAATACGGCTCATTCCCCGCAAATGGGCGGTAAAATATAATGCCTCACCCACCGTAAGATTATTGAGCGCTCCACTTTCTTGGGGCATATAGCCCACATTCATTTGTATCAGATGGGAAGCCTTAAGGATATTTTGTCCGAGTAGCGAAATAGTGCCAGAATCACTGGAGAGTAGATGTACCATTTGACGCACAAGGGTACTTTTACCCGCACCGTTATCGCCCAAAATGCCAAAAATTTCACCTTCGTAAATTTGCAGGGTGATATTTTTATTAGCCGGTTGGGTTTGTCCTGGATAAAATTTAATCAAATTTTGGATGTCGTAGACAATCACGAACAACCCCTCAATAAATTTGAATTAGCAGATTTTGAGGAAACAGAGTTAATTAGTCAATTAGGAAGTCTGTTTGTGATGACTTCTGTTGATGTGCAATCTGTTCCCTGATATTTTTCTATATTTTATATAGCAGTCCGCGCATCCCAGGTGAAAATGAGCGAAACCCGGTTTCGCAGGAGTTACCGGGTTTCTGACCCCCGTGAATTCTCACAAATCAAATAGTATTGCTATAGGAACCAATATAATACCAATCCACGACATAGTAGAGAACATTTTGAAACAATGATATCATCAGGATTTCAAAATCCTTTCATCCAAAATCCTATTAGGTTTCGCTGCCTTCATTGTAATAATAGAGAAGCAAACCAAAAAATGACGATGGAGTCATTTTTTTAGACAAACCACTATGGCAGTTGTGCGACCAATAAAAACCCGTGTTCTTTTCAGAAATTTTCTTTAACTTTTTTGTTTGATAAAGGTCGATGAATTCTACTAATAATTCTTCCGAAATACCAAATTCCTCTAAATATTGCTCATTTCTTTGATTAAAGCGCTTGATATTTTTTTGAACTCGCGCCCATTGAAAAAATATTTCCGGAGATGCTGTTTTAGGTGCCAAATCATGACAATCCTTACACAGTAAAAAGAGGTTTGATTCATCATCAGTACCTCCTAAACTCACAGGAACAATATGACAGCGTTGCAAAGGAGCTTTTTCCCATGCTTTGAGTATTGTTATCTCTGATGGATGAGAACTTTTGATATCGTATTTTCCATTCCAAAACTCTCCGCAAGCCCAACAAGATGGTTTGCTCCAGTTTATAAAAAATCCTTTCTCAATAACTCTGTCCTTCCAATATTCAAAAAACTGTGCCTTTGATGACATTATCATATGCGATTACTATCAATTTCATTTTTATATAAATATTATAAATGCGCTGACAAAAAACAAATAGTTTTTACTATTGGCTGCCACATTAATTCCTGATTAAAAAGTATTATATTTTCTCCTTGAAGTCATTTTAAATACTTGCTACTCAGAAAAGTTAAAATCTGCCTGTTATTGTAAATTAAATTAATATTATCCAATTGTAAATAAATTTTAAATTAATAGTGAAGGTCCTCATGTATAAGAAATGTCTAATAATTTAGTCAAGCATCGTTGAGGAAAATAAATTTTTTAACGTCTTGCACAACTAGAGAATAGCCGCCAGCGCCAAAAGCGGCGTGAATTTCTGGTTTCAACTCTATGGATTTTGGATGCACGTAGAATAAGTAGAACTAAGCAGCAACACTTAGGGCGATGAGCGCAACTAGCAGTAGCATTAGAGGTAGTAGAGACTTGCAGAGGCTTTTGCGTGGTAATGTTCGGTCATAGATGATGCCATGGAAGAGAATACACTTGTTCGAGCCGACGCGCTCCTTTTAAGGAACAGTTCTTGACAAAAACAAAGTGGGGAATCCAAAACCACTTCATCAAACGAAAACTCCAGCCCGTTGCTTTCTCCCAAGAACCAAAGCGGGTGCGACCATTGCCCAAATCTTCCATATAGTAGGTATGGCGGGCATAAAAACCGCGAATAAATGTTACCTCCCACGTGACTTTGTGTCTTTGTTTCAGTTCTATGATTTTAGCGATCGCAGGCATTTTATATAAAAACCCGCTGCGAATTGGTTCAAACAAGCAAATTAATTGTTCACCTAACACAAGTTCACGATTTATTACAAATAAAAAACAATGATTCCAGCGATGCCATGTGTTAGGACGGCTGAAGATTTGCCATAGGGTTTCAATGGGAACATCCACATCTACAAACCCATGCACTGGAGTCATATCTTTGGATTCCGCCAGAATTTCTGCTTGAGTTTTCTTAATATTCATTGTGTTTATTCCTGGCAAAAATGCGTAGAACAGGTATCTCTCTTCGCCTACCAAAAGTATTACCACGTGGAATTGCGTACAAATAAAAACTCAGTATTTCGCAGCTGGTTAATTGATAATGGTTAATGGTGAACCAGCGCCCTTGGTAGGGTTTCCCGACCCAGGCGACTGGTGAACCCCTCCTTTCTTTCATGGTTAATTGTTAATTGTTAATAAGGTTTGAGAGTGATGAAGGCTCTTACCATTAAGGATGGTTAAAGAGCGATCGCGCTTTTATGGTTGCAGCTGACTTCTCACCCACTGGCGAAACGACTTAATCAGACTGTTTTCCCCCATCATTTTCCTTAGTTCCAAAAATCGAACTACCTCTTCTTTTGAAACTATTGGGAAGGTAGTAGACTTTTCGCACAGTTGATATTTTTTTCCCTCTAACCAATAAATTGTTAGGGAACTGCCATCATATCGCCAAACTTCCGGTACGCCTAAAACTGCATACAAATCCAATCGGTCAATGGAACTATTAGTAATATCAATCTCAATCACCAAGTCTGGTGGTGGATATTGATTGAGGTCGATTTGGTCTACCTCTCGGACAATTCGTTCATTTTGAATGTAATAACATTGATTTGGTTCTAAGCCACGCGCCAAATCCTCTCGCTTGCAGGTTCTTGAACCCAAACTACGAATTTCTATATCTAATTCTTCCGTCAGCGCTTCTACAAAACGACCGATAAGCTTTTTATAACTTTCATGCTGGTCTAATGGTGTCATAATTTCCAGCAATCCTCGGTCATAAGTCAAGCGAATTCCTGGCTGTTTTTCTACATCTTTAAGCAAAGCTTCGTAAGTTTGCCAGCTAATATCGTGGAGAATGAATCGATTTGGGCTGGGAGTGAGTGTGGTTGTCATAAGTCATGAGTTACCGCTTTCTAACTGGATGCGGAGTAAAACTAAATTTAATCTACTCAAAAACTACCGTCCGATTTCCATAGACCAAAACGCGATTTCGCAAGTGCAAACGCACTGCCCTTGCTAATACAACTCGCTCCAAATCCTTGCCTTTTCTAATTAAATCTTCGACTTCATCGCGGTGACTTACCCGCACCACATCCTGCTCAATAATTGGTCCTGCATCCAAATCAGCAGTAGCATAATGAGACGTTGCCCCAATAATTTTGACACCACGTTCAAAAGCCCTGTGATAGGGATTAGCTCCTACAAAAGCTGGTAAAAATGAATGATGAATGTTGATAATCTGCGAAAATTTGGCGATAAAATCAGCACTGACAACCTGCATATATTTCGCCAAGACAACTAAATCAATTTTGTATTGATGCAGTAATTCCAGTTGTTTCGCTTCCTGTTCTGGCTTGTTATCTTTGGTAATCGGAATGTGGTGATAATCAATACCAAATTGTTCTGCCACCCCTTTTAAATCGGGATGATTGCTGATAATTAGGGGAATCTCCGCTGCAAACTCCTTAGCCCGGTGACGCCAAATTAAGTCATACAGACAATGGTCTTGCTTGCTTACCCAAATGGCTATGCGCGGTATCGTGTCAGAAAAGTGAAGTTCCCACTTAGCGTTTAATGGTTGGGCGAACACTTCGTGACGCTTCGCGAACGCATTAAATGCCGGTCCAATTAAATCTTGCGGCAAATTAAAGCCATTTAGTTGCCATTCAATACGAGTGAGAAATAACCCCGCCGCAAAGTCTGTATGCTGATCGGCATGGATGATATTGCCGCCATTGGCATAAATGAAATTGGCTATTTTGGCTACCAATCCCCTTTGATCGGGGCAGGAAATTAACAACGTTGCTGTCGGACTTGTCATAGTTACATCAAAAGACTAGCTTATGAATGAAAATACCTTGTCAGTAAAATCACTATTGGCAAACTTATTTTATACAGCTCATTGGGATTTAAATCACTTTCGCAACCAGACTTTGAGATTTATTTTCCATAAATAATTAAATTCGGTTTACTAAATTTAATTTAATTTAATTTAATTTAATGATTCCCCTGATTGTTCATGATTACTTATAACTCTCCTAGTTTGTTAGCGTTCAAAACACCTGATGTTTTGTGTCATACTGAAGTAAATGAAGCGTTGTAAAACAGCTTATATGCCTAATTACAAAGGCTGAATGCATTATTAGTATCAAAGTAATCCTTCACAACGCTTACACTCATTCAGGTGCATTTGTATCATCAATAACTTTTCTATGGAAATTCTAGGTAATCTTAATTATTCGATAAAATAAGACTAGTGCATGTGATTTTCTGTATTTTTATTCTCTTAATATATTTACCACAATGCTCAAGCCTTAAATATTTACATTATTCAAGCACCAGTCAATCAAAACAGCAGATGGTAAATTTTTTGACTATTTATTTTGAATCCTTGTCTGACAATGATTGTGGCTAAATACCAAGTTGCTCAAGAAAAAAGATAACAATTCGACATAATTATAATTGGTATAACATAGAATTTAGTATGGTAATCCTAAGGAAATCGCGAACAATAACTTTCACGAAATTACCAATTGGCTTGTAGCCAGTGCTTGCTCGCTAACTACCAACTCATTCAATTACTGGTACTAAAATTTACGTATAAAATTTAGCCAGGAATTTTTCATACAAGTAATTGCTGCAGCATAATAGGGAACGGAAACCAGGGAATTGCGGTCTTTGAGTGAAGGGGAAACTCCAACAAACAGATGAATTTACAACTAAAATCTCATGATGGTGCAAATATTTTTTACTTATTTGGCAATAATAGTTTATTTGGCGATCGCTTACCGTTTCTTCACCGAATGGTTAGATTTCTTTCTAGAAGATGAAGAGATGAATTCAAAGGAACGCTACTTTTTTGGTATAGTTTTGGTCATAGCAAGTATTTTATGGATAATAGTAGTTCCATTGGCATATTTAGAGCTATTAAAATTCCATAAAAAACATAAACAAATTATTGATTTACTAATTAGTTTGTCGAAAGCCAGCATTTCTGATGATTAAAATAAAATTTTCTAATATATTATTGGATAATAATTGTTGATTTTTTGACTTGAATGTTAGATATTAACCAGCATTTATTATTTATAGCAATCGGAACTTTGGATTATTGAATTGCTTATCCGTGAATACCGATTCGCCCTCATTGGGGTTACAGATATCGTCCTTGGTAGGGGCACAATACCCAAGTGCCCCTACAGATTGAGATATGTAGTTGCAAAATCAAGAATTAGTATAAGTCCCCCATCAAATCAATGCTTGGGGGGTATGAATCTCCCTTTAATTGCCTTTAGCATAGCTATCTTCTTCAATTGCTGTTTGTGGGAGTGGGTTGAGGCTGACGGGGCGACAAAATAGCCTGAAAAGCTTATGAGATAAATTGTTTAGCGATTTCTGGTCAGAAAAGATCGGTCTACTTATGTCAATAAGACCAATAAGAATGACAATGTTGCCTGAATTCTGCCAAAAACACTTAAAAAGTCAATTGAGTCTTGCTGAATACCTCCTTCTCAAAATATTGATTAATCTCCTGCAATCGATTAAAAAAATTAGCTTAGAAGCGTTGGCTACTGCTCTACCGCTTCCAATTACATTTAAAAGTAGAAGAAAGAAAATAAAGCCTGCCCCCGCAGTAAACGTGACTCATCTTTATAACCCGATAATACCCAAGCATTGAATATAGCGATTCCCAGTTGAGTGGGGTACAGGTTATTTGTAGGGGCAATTCATGAATTGCCCCTACGTGTACCGAATGCGGGAACCGCTATATTTACCCGGAATTAAAAAGTTTAACCAAAGCCAAGGGTAAGGCAGCGAACAAGTCCAAGAGTCTCTTAAGTGACCTAGATAACGTTTCCAACCCAGGCAGACCGTTAAAGGTTGTGATTTTGGGAGCAGGGATGGCAGGACTTTGTGCTGCTTACGAATTAGAGAAACGTGGGCATACCTGCGTCATTCTTGAAGCCGATCGCAGCCATATTGGAGGTCGCGTCCGCACCCTGCGATTTGAAGATGGTTTGTATGGGGAAGCGGGCGCAATGCGAATTCCGAAAAACCATGACTTAACGCGTCATTACATTCTGTGAATGTGGTTTGCAACTGCGTCACTTTGTAATCGGCAATCCTGATGGATATTACTATATACGAGGTCAGCGCCTCCGAGTCAAAGATGTGAAAAAGCTTAGTGCTATCTATGGACTCAAGGGTAGTGAGAAGCAGTTGACCCCCAATGATGTTTGGGCTATGGCGATTGATAGTCATGTCAACAAACTCAGCGACAAAGAAAAAGAAGAGATATTCGCTGCGTCTATTAAAAGCGCTGCTGTGCGCGGGTTGGATGAAAAATCATTGATGCAATTATGTCGTGATGCGGGATTGTCAAATGATGCCATTGAGATGATGTCAGCAACTTACGGCTTACTAGGTGCGGAAATGTACTTGTCTGCCATTAGCCATATACGTGATAATGGAATTTTTTCCGACTTAGACGAGATTGTTGGCGGTTCAGACGTCTTGCCCAAAGCACTAGCAGCTAAACTCAAGTCTCAACCAAAATTGGGCTGCGAAGTGAGGCGCATAGAACGGGATGACCAAGGAAAGAAAGCAGCAGCAATTTATCTGGAAAATGGTCAAACCAAGCGCGAAGAGGGAGATTTTGCGATCTGTACGATTCCCTTTCCTGTGCTAGCGCGGATTGAGACTCCTTTTTCTCCAAGTAAGCGAAGAGCTATTCGTGATTTTAATTATGGTTCTGCTACAAAAGTGCTGGCGATCGCTAACCGTCGTTTCTGGGAAACAGATGATGGCATCTATGGCGGTGGTTCGTTTAGTGATTTGCCAACTTCCACTACCTACTATCCATCAGACAACGCCAAAAATAAAGATTCTAAAGTTTCAGCTAGTCCAGCCGTGATGTTAGCTTCTTACAGTTGGGGAAGTCAGGCGCGCCGTTTGGGTGATTTATCTCCTCAGGAACGACACGCTTCAACCCAAGAGTGGCTAAACAACGTCGGTTACACAAAACCGTAACCGGTTATACCCAATGATGGTAGGTTATTGTAGGTGCATATCTCAGACCAGTTTGTTGCTGTGACGTTGGTTGTCTTGGCAATTTTCATTTGCACACTAATTGGTGCAGGCGTAGGATTACTCGCTTGTGGAATGTACGTAATAGCAGGTTTACTTTTACACCTAAGACCCGAACAACTGTATGACGGATTCTGGAGATACAATGCAGCCCTCACAGCAATTGCCCTTGGTGGAACTTTTTACACACCAAACTGCTTAAGCATAGGATAAAGGCTCTTTTTAAAAGTGAGATATCGCTCCTGTTTCCAAGTATGGACAGCGATCAAAATGGTGCAATTGGTTTTGAGGAATTTAGTGAGTTAATGTTGCGCCATCGTCGCCCTAGACTTTAATTATAAATACAAATAATGTTATGCAGCAAATTCGGATATTAGAACATCAGTCATCAAAAGTATTTACTCTAGCGTTCATTGCGTTATGTATTGGTTTAATTTCAATTGCTTCAGCAGCAATTTTAATCAAATTTTGTGAACATGAAATTAGCCCTTATACCACAGTTTTTAGTCGCTTTTGGCTAGCTAGTTTAATTTTAGGAGTATGGCAAGGACTCAGCGCCATCTACCGCCAACGTGAGGTTCAAGAATCATGCCAATCATCTCCTTATAGCGGAGCAGTTATTGTGAAGTTACTACTTGTAGGAATTTCATTGGCCATTGACTTAATTCTTTGGGCTTGGTCAATTACTCAAACTAGTATTGCTAACGCTACATTGTTGGTAAACCTTGCACCAATATTTACTTGTTTAGGTGGATGGTTAATCTGGAAACGTCAATTAGATCGACAGTTTTTAGTTGGCATTATCATCGCCATATTCGGACTTGTTACGCTCGGATTCAATGATATGCAGATTACTCCTGATAAATTTAAAGGAGATATTGCGGCTTTGCTTGGTGCTATTTCTTTCGGTGTCTATTTGTTATTAGTGGAGCAATTGCAAACTCAATTAAATAGCACAAAAATCATGTTGTGGAGTTCGATAATTTCCATGCTGTTCACTTTCCCTATTGTCTTGATTGATGGTGGTTCTATCTTTCCGAACTCATGGCAAGGATGGCTAACGATTATTGCTTTCGC
The DNA here is from genome assembly GCA_044006015.1 of Heteroscytonema crispum UTEX LB 1556. Taxonomy (GTDB): domain Bacteria; phylum Cyanobacteriota; class Cyanobacteriia; order Cyanobacteriales; family Nostocaceae; genus Heteroscytonema; species Heteroscytonema crispum. The sequence goes on along the minus strand of JBIPDF010000007.1, from coordinate 198,990 downwards.
AGTTATTTGTCAGTTATTGGGTCAAGGATCGCTGGTTTATAGCTTGAAACATTTATCAGCTGACTTCGTAGCTTTATTCCTGCTGTTAGATCCAGTACTTGCATCTGTCGGAGCCTGGGTATTTTTCTCGGAAAAACTTAGTTTGCTGAACTTAATTGGCTTTGCGATCGTACTTGTAGGAATCTCTCTTGGTTTGAGCAGTCCATCCGCTCTTGATAAGACTCAAACTGTCTGATTTATCCTGACTTTTCACTCTTATGTGGAAAAGAAAGGATGGTTCGCGTATGTCGTTCACGAACCGCTATTTCTTTTTATATTTAGAAGTTTCCTCAAACAAATTTTCAGGGGAGGAGAAGGAAGAGGGGTAAAGGGGATAAGGGGCAAGGGGAAAGGGGAAGGAGAACCCCATATTTAATGCGGGTTCTTCTTTATACCTTGTGCTTGTAGGTTCTTTTTTCTTCAACATTACCCCTTACCATGCACCCATGCACCCCAAGATTGGTAATGCCAAGGTCAGCAAGAACATTAAACTTGCAATAATTTTCACAACTATGATTCAAAAATTAAATAGTAAATTTATTGGTCTATCATTCACCAGTTTCGTAATTTTTTCTATGTGCTTGCCAACTGTAGCAGTTGCAGAATACAAGGAGTTTTCAAAATCTTTGAGAGAACAAAAAGATATATATTATAAACATAATTATTCTCTATAAAATGCAAATACAGAGTTTAATCTTTTGGTACAAAATAGTGAAGATGTACAATTATAACAGATAAATTCTGTTTCTCAATTATCAGACGTTAAACAAACAGATTGGGTATTTCAAGCTTTACAATCACTAGTACAGAAGGGCGGAAATAAGCCAACCATTCCATTTGATGAAAGTCTTGAAAAATCAAGCTTTTTCCTTCTGCCATCTGCCCATCGATCTTCTGCCTTTTTGTACTAGTAGAACATTATGGGTGCATTGCTGGCTATCCTGACCAGAGTTATCGTGGCGATCGCCCAATTACCCGTTACGAATTTGCCGCAGGTTTCAATGCCTGTTTAAATCAGATCAATGTTTTGATAGCAGTGGGTACTGAGAACTTAGTAACTCAAGACGATTTAGAAATTATTAAAAAATTACAGCAAGCATTCGCCCAAGAATTATCTACTCTGGGAAGTCGAGTTGATGCTGTAGAAGTACGACATGCAGCGCTAGCTAAACAGCAATTTTCGACAACGACCAAACTAAATGGAGAAGTTATTACCTATATAGGTGATGCCTTTGGCGATGCAGCTAGCGATGCTAACAACACCACTGTTAAATATCGAGTGCGCTTAAATTTTGACACCAGCTTTAGTGGTAAAGACCGTTTGCAAATTAGTTTACAAGCCGCCAATATGCGTCTATTCAATGCTGGAAATCCCGATATTGATAACCTCACAGGTGGTTTTGGGACACCCCAACGTTTTGCTTCTACATATGCCAATGCTTTTTCTGATGAGACTCGTCTTTTACCTTCCCCTGCTTCAGAAGGAGGAAATAATGGTTCTGTGGGGATTCACAACCTCAGTTATAACTTTCCTGTAGGCGATCGCTTGAACGTATACATTGCGGCGGGAGTCACCGATCCAACTTTCTTGGGTGCCGATCCGATTTCGCCCTTCAGTAACTTTGCAACTGGTTCTATCTCTAACTTTGGTAATTCCAACCCACTGTACTATCCAATGGGAAACCCTGCGGGTGCAGGCTTCAGCTACAAATTGACAGACTCTCTTGTTTTGGCCGCAGGCTATACCGGACAAAATGTTAACGATATAGGTGGTGCTAATCGTCCAGAACCTAGTTCTGGTATATTTAACGGCGGTTATGCTGCCTTTAGCCAGTTAACGATGTACGCAGGTAATTTCACTGCCGGACTTTTGTACATGAACACCTACACTCCCCAGTTTGGTATCGATACTCTCAGTGGTAGCAACTCTGCAAAAATAAGTACAGGCGGTTTTAACACAGAAAATGACGATCGCGTATCTGCCAACCACTACGGGTTCAACATGAACTATCGGGTGAGTAACAAATTTCAAATCGGTGGTTGGATAGGTTATGCCAGTGCTAGAGTTCTTGGTGTGGACACTTTAGGTTTACTTACGGATAACAAAGGTGATGTTGATGTACTTAACTATGCTGTGACATTGGCATTTCCAGATTTAGGTAAAGAAGGAAACATGGGGGGTATTATCTTCGGAATGCAACCCAAAGTTGTAGATACCAGCAACTCAAGGGTTGCTGCCGCTATTGGTTTAGCAGATGGAAATCGCAGCGATCGCGATACGGGCTTTCATGTCGAAGCTTTTTACAAAATTCAAGTTAACGATAATATTTCCATTACACCCGGTATATTTTGGCTAACTGCACCCAATCATGATGCACGCAATCCTGATGCAGTTATAGCTATCTTCAGAACTTCTTTTACATTTTAGAATTAAAGTGGCGATCGAGGTTGAGGAATAGGTTTATCGGGGGTAGGAGAAGGCTTTTTATCGCTATTTTCTACAGGTTGTTTCCATTCTGACAGTTCCCGATTCACGGCATTTTCAAAATCTGTAGATACTAAAAGTACATTTATATTACCATTGGGTTTAGCAGGGGGGTCAGCTTGGGCATACAAGAAACGCTTATTAAAATTTTGTTTACCCAAAATTAATTGATGTGTTTTCTGATTTTTCAGTTTGACATCGATAGTTGCGAGGGGTTGACTTAAGCCAAATTCACCAAGCTGGTTTGCTGGGATTGATAAAGTGCGATCGCTTTTTCCTTTTACTAGCAAGTCCATCAAATATGACACAGAAGGGTCATTGGCTGGTTCAACTGTAGGAGATTTCAAAAACCACTTTGGTCTTTCAGATTTGTCATTACGTTCCACATTGAGGGTGAGTTGTTGAGTCTTGACTGTTAAAGACTGCACATCATCGGCTGTAAAAGAGAAAATTTGCTGCTTTTTCTCGTTGATTTCCTGTCGCTGGGGTTCACCTTTAATTTCATAGAAATAAACAAAACCACCCAAACCCAGCGCTAGCAGTAACAAAATTAAAGTAGTTCGCGGCAATTTCATGGAGTTAGGAGTTAGGAGTTAGGAGTTAGGAGTTAGGAGTTGGGAGTTGGGAGTTGGGAGTTGGGAGTTGGGAGGCGCCCAGGCGCGGAGTTTTAAGTTGTATTATGTCTTGCATATGTATTCATGACCACCTGGGGTTATAAACCCCACAGCGAGTAGCTCAAGTCTTCGCGCATCAGACTGAAAATGAATTTTGTAGTTTGAATTTTGGGTTTTGAATTGTATTATATATTGCTTATGTATTCACTAATTGAAAATAATGCAATATTTCAGTTAACTCAAAACTCCTAACTCAAAACTCCTAACTCAAAACTCCTAACTCAAAACTCCTAACTCATAACTCTTGATTTTACCGTCGTTGCCACCAGAGAAGTGCTGCGACTGCAAACGCAATTAATGGTAAAACCAATAAAGATGACAATGTTAAAAGATTCCCTTGTGCGCCTGTAAGGTTGATGCGACGATTTTTCGCTTCTTTGGGACGAATTGAAAGCGGTTGTCCATCCTGCTGACTCAACCAAGTAACTGAGTTGAGAAATACATCTCCATTTAGTTGTTGTGCAAACAAGCCATCGGTGGCGAAATCGGAATTTCCTAACACTACTAACCGTGACTCGGTTTTAGTAGGTGTAATAGGTGCGGGAGTGGGAGATGCTACGGGAGTGGGAGATGCTACGGGAGTGGGAGATGCTACGGGAGTGGGAGATGCTACGGGAGTTGGTGATGCTACGGGAGTGGGAGATGCTACGGGAGTGGGTGATGCTAGGGTAGCAGGAAGATTTGTTGGTAAAGGAGTGGAGGAAGGGCTGGGAGTGGGGCTAGCCTTTGCTTGGGTTGTTGGTGATGCTTTGGCTGTGGGAGTGGGGCTAGCCTTTGCTTGGGTTGTCGGTGATGCTTTGGCTGTGGGAGTTGGGGAAGGGCTGGGAATGGGGCTTGCTTTGGCTGTGGGAGTTGGGGAAGGGCTGGGAATGGGGCTTGCTTTGGCTTCAGATTGGGCTGGTAATTTCTTGCTTAATGCTACGCCTAATGTCAGTGGACCTTTGACATCCTTGTCGGCATTAAACTCCAATTTTTCGCTTTTCTGGTCGCTTTCTGCCCAACTGTTGGGATAAGGTTTTGTTAATAGCAAAGGTGTTGCTTGGATACCTGCAACTGGGGTAATTTGAATCGGTCGTGCTAAACGATAAAAAGAAATGCTGTTACCAAAATCTTTGGTAATCGGATGTTTGCCGTATTCTGTAATCAGGGCAACCGCTGGACCCAATCCTACCGCTTCTCCGGAAACATCGATCGCTAAACGATTATCTAATTTTACGCCCCACTCTTGCAATAAAGTGTCAAGTTTGGGGTCAGTATCTGGGTCAATCATGAGTAATAAGTTACCACCACGCTTGAGGTAATCTCGCAAAGCTTGGACTTCAGTGTCAAACAGCGCCCGTTTGGCACCAGCGACTACCACAACAGATGCATCATCCGGCACAACGGATTTTTCGACTAAATTCAACGGTTCGGTGGTGAAATTTTTCTCACCTAATGCTTGAACAGCTTGCGACATTGCACCCTCGCCGCCGGAAAGTTGGTGTTCGCCGTGACCTTGGAGCAAGTAAACTTTAGCAATGCGATCGCTGACGATTTGTTGCAGGCGATTGGTTAACCTGATTTCTGACAGGCGTTCGTTTTCATTGACCACCTGCACTAACTGCGGTGTATTTTGAGAAGGCGATTCTAGATAAACTTCTCCATAATCTTTGACGCCAAATTTATCTGCTAGCCCCGGTCTAGCTTGAGGATCGACATACTCAAATTTAAACTTTGGGCTTTGTCTTTGATAATTTTCCAGCAATTCTCGGTCTTGGAGGTTTTGGTTAGCATCAAACACCCATACCTTAATTGGTTGTTGCAAAGAACGCACCAATTCCTTAGATTGGGGGGCGAGGGTAAATATTTGATTTTCGGTTAAATCTTTCCTGAGGTGGTAGCGATCGCCTAAAAAATTAATTAACCCTAAAATTACAAATACAGCCAAAGTTGCAACTAAGGCATTAGTACCAGCTTGGGTTGAACGTCGCCCCCACCAGTTATGCTGTTGAGATTGCCATATTAGCCACACTCCGCCGATAACAAGTCCTGAAATCAACAATGCGGCGGGGATTGGTCCCCACTTTGCAGTTACTAACCCAGATGTTAAGCCAGCAACAAATAGAAACGGACCAAACCAAAATAGATATTTCCAGAGTTTCTTTTTAGCGATGGTTTTCATCTTTTTAGTCATTAGTCATTAGTTAATTGTTCATTGTTCATTGTTCATTGTTGGGTGTTGGGTGTTGGGTGTTGGGTGTTGGGTGTTGGGTGTTGGTCAGCATTTACAATTAATTATTAACCGCTAACTACGACCCACGCGCCTACTACCCACCAACCACCAACCCCAGAGGGGTTCACCAGTCGCCTGGGTCGGGAAAACGCCACTGCGACCCTTGGGGAGACCCCAAGACCGCAGTGGCTCCCCTACCAAGGCCGCCCCTTCACCACCAACGACCCTTCGGGAGAACCAGTACAAAGGAGGGAAACCCTCCCGCAGTACGCGCTTCACCACCAACCACCAACCAACAGCGCCGAACCCCTAACTAATAACTATTGCCGCTGAAATCGCAATGCATCAATTGATTGCGCTGTGAGAAAGATACCTAAAATAATGTAACTGGCAAACAAAATTATGCTGCTGGTGTCAAAAATTCCTTGTACCAAAGTGTTGTAATGTGTCAGCAATGATAGATGACCCAAGGCTTTCCCTAAGGGACCGCCGATATTTTTGCCCATTAAATCCAGAAATAACAGCAATAAAATTACTGCAAAGGTAAGCACTGCCGACAATATTGTGCTGTTTGTTAATGAGGAAATAAACATCCCCAAAGATAAAATTGCTGCTGCTAGCAAGATTAAGGCAAAATGAGCTAGCAAAGGAATTGTTGCTGGTAAAGGTGGATTTGCACTACTTAAAGCGATCGCTTCAAATGCTAACAAGGGCAGTATCATTGTTGTAAAAAACGTTAACACTCCCAATAATTTCCCTAACGCTACAGCCCAGTTGGTGACTGGCGATGTAGCTAAAAGTTCTAATGTACCGCGTTTGCGTTCTTCGGCATAAAGCCCCATCGACAGAATTGGCAGCACAAAGAACAACAACCACATCATCGGAATTGAAGTCCAAAATCCCTGGACAAACATGTAGGCAACATCTACCGGTGGTACGGGGACGCCAAATTGTTGCGCCTCTAATTCTTTGTAAGCAACAGACTGAATCACACCAATTCCAGGTGGTCCCAGCAGACTTAACACAAAAAACAATCCAGATAACAGCCAAAAAACGCCAGCGATCGCATAAGCTAAAGGCGATACAAAATAGCTTTGTAACTCTCGGCGATAAATGGCAATAATATTACTAAAAACTACACCCACTTACGCTGCTTCTCCTTCCTTAGCTTCTGCTGATTCTGTGGCATCTACCTCAGACTCCAAATTCTTTTCTTCTGTTGTTAGCTGCAAGAATACATCTTCTAGGGTGGCACTAACACGCCGCATTTCATGCAAACCAAATCCAGTCCGCACCAACGCCGTGACAATATCTTTTCCCGGTTCGCTTCCCGGTTGCGATATCACCCGCAAATAAGCCCGGTTGTCTTGCAACGGCGCATGACTGTGCATTGCCGCCGTCGGAATTGATTCTACCAGACTCACACCCGATACGTTTTGCAGTACCTGTTTTGCCAGTCCTGCTTCTCCTTCAATTTCCAATTCATACCCAGAGCCACCTGTCAACTGTGTCATTAGATTTTCTGGGGTATTCGTAGCTACAACATTGCCGCGATTGATGATTGCGACTCGGCTGCAGGTCATGCTCACTTCTGGCAAAATATGGGTTGAAAGAATAATTGTATGAGTTCCCGCGAGGCTTTTGATTAAATTTCGGACATCAATGATTTGCCTGGGGTCAAGTCCAACGGTAGGTTCATCAAGAATTATTGCAGGTGGGTCGTGAACGATCGCCTGGGCAATACCAACTCGTTGCTTATAGCCTTTAGAAAGTTTGCGAATTATTACGTGACGCTTGTCTTGCAGATTGCAGCGTTCCATAGCTGCTTTAATTTTAGTAGCGCGATCGCCTGCAGGTACACCCTTAATCCGCGTCACAAAATATAAAAATCCCTCCACCGTCATTTCTGGATATAACGGCGGTGATTCTGGTAGATAGCCAATTTTTTGGCGCACAGCAAGTGAATTGTCATGGACATCAAAACCAGCAATTCGGGCTGTGCCATTCGTCGCTGGTAAATAACCAGCTAAAATCCGCATGGTTGTAGTTTTGCCAGCGCCATTCGGTCCCAAAAACCCTAAAATTTCTCCTGGTTCGACATTAAAAGTGACATCGGTAATAGCTGGGGTAGAACCGTATATTTTACTGAGATGCTCAACTTCAATCATCGCTGCGGGTTAAATGCGAATTATATAGTACCCAACAATAATAGATCAGCTTGCCGAAAAGCTTATTTTCACTACAAATGTGCAAAGAAGTATGATTATGTTGAGGGGAAAAGGGTAAAGGGTAAAGGGAAAAAGGGAAATTATGCCGCCCACAAGGGGCGGGGTTTCGACCTACCTGGAAATACAAGGATTTTTTCGGCGTTGCTGATTAAAAATATGAATTGACCTCACGCAAAGACGCACTCGTAGCAAAGATTAAGAGTTTCATATTTTAAATTTCTCGTTTTCATAATATTCTTCAGCAACGCCATTTTTTCGCCCACTATAATAGCGAGGCTTTTACCTTTCCCCCTTCCCCCTTCCCCTTCTTTGTAAAGACGCGTTCATGAATGTGTCTCTACAAAGGTTAATTTGGATCACGCCCGATCATGAAATGGTATAAGTCCTAAAATTTACAAGATAGTCAGTCATGCGATCGCATCACACTAAGACTACCCCTTTCAAGGTAACTCGAAAAATCTTTGCTTTCCTCTCTGCGTCCTCCGCGTCTGGAGCGGTTCAAAAGTAATTTATTTAACCTTACTAGGCACAGCGAAAAGTTTGAGCGGAGGTTTCCTCCTTTTCAAATTTTCAAAGGAGGAAAGGGGAGGAGTATATTTCATCTAGATGCAAAGCGCTATAAATCCCTAAAAAAACTTCATCCATACTTGATTGTTTCTGTCATTGTGTAAATTATACTACCTTGTTTTATGGAAAAGATAAAAATCTTAATTTTGTCAGCCAACCCGAAGAATACAGATAGACTGCGTATAGAAGAGGAAGTGCGGGAAATCGAGACAGAACTAGAACGTGCCAAAAGTCGCGATCGCTTTCAAATTATCAACAAAGGGGCTGTGCGGGTAGATGACCTCAGCCGTGCTTTATTGGATTATGAGCCACAGATTGTGCATTTTTCCGGACATGGATTAGGAACTGAAGGTTTAGCTTTAGAAAATAACCTGGGAAAAATGCAACTAGTAAGCACAGAAGCTTTGGCAAGGCTATTCAAGGTGTTTAAAGATAACATTAAATGTGTGTTTCTGAATGCTTGTTATGGCGAAGCTCAAGCAGAAGCAATTTACCAACACATCGACTGCGTAGTTGGAATGAACCAAAATGTTCGAGACCGGACAGCGATCGAGTTTGCGAAGGGATTTTATCGAGCCTTGGGATCTGGTCGTTCAATTGAAGAGGCGTTTGAACTAGGATGTACTGCAATTGACTTAGCAGGTATTTCCGAGTCTTCCACTTAAAAGAATGCTCTTCAATCACTCAAAAACTGAATTTAAGCCGATCGCATGAGCGCAAAGTAAGTAATTAAACAGAATTAATTACACAATGTCATTGCGAATGCAGCGGAGCGGAATGAAGCAATCGCAAGGGCTGAGATTGCTTCGCTTCGCTCGCAATGACTGTAAATATTTTTGTGTAGCTACTTATACAAGGCGCAGTGGATTTGATTCATACAACTACTTATTTGTCAAGTGCGTATATCCGTATATCCTGCTTAGTTGGAATCTTCTACAAGAGTAATTTGGATGATTCCACAGAATTTTGGCAATTTTGCTCAAAGTTAAGTGCTGATGTCGGCGCAGAAGTGGCGATCGCTTGTATTTACATTAGGATTATTTTTGAGATAATCGTGCATCCAACTACAACCTAACTCTCCTGAGCTTTACCCTCCAGTGTTCTGCGAGTCTGTTCTGCCTCTCGTCTTTCGGTTATCCATTGCTGCAAGGCTGGCCAGGCAATAATCAGAGCTTCGTGTGCAATGTCCGCTTTTGTGCTGGTGCTTCCTGTTGGGCAAGGGTAAAAATTTCCTCAAACTGGTCTACAACTAATAGCAGTCTTTGAGCATTGGGTAAAGTGCGAAGTGCTTCTGTCACTGCCTGGGTTAAATTAGCTAGGTTACTTCCCAATGCAGTTTCTAGAGCCGCCAAGGGGGTTGCAGCAGGACGCATTATCCGAATTAGCCACTCGCCAGCACCAAACAGTTCGCTGTGACGCAGATGAGGAAGTAGTCCCGCAAATACCAACGAGGATTTTCCACTTCCTGAAAGACCAATCACTGTTATAAATGGATGCAGGCGCAGACGCTCTATCAGTTCTTCCACTTCCGTATCACGCCCAAAAAAGCGATCGCTCATGTCCTCACTAAAACAGACCATCCCTGGGTAAGGACAAGCTGGCTTGGAGGCAGCAGGCACTGACCGCTTTAAATCTGCACACAGGCGGCGGATTGCATCTTCTTGCTCTTCGGAATTAGTCGCGTTGAGTTTGACCAGCATACTCAAGCGAAATGGTAATTCCACTGGTTGTAATAACAAGGGAATTACTGGCCAAGTTTGCGTATCCAAACCGTAAAACTGAGCTAACTGCTCAATAAATTGGTTGAAATCATCTGCTAAGTAGGCATGGGAAAGTACAAGCAAAGTGCGCTGACTTTGCCGAATAGCACGCTCAAATTCCTGCACCCTCACGGCACCTAAAGCAAATGCTGCTTCTGTATGATAGCGAACGCCTGCTTGCTTTAAGGCATCTAGCAAGTAGCCCTCTACCCATGCATGGTCAGCATCAGCATAAGAGATAAATAGATCGTATTTCGCTGCTTGTACCATTCAATAATTTGCCTATTGACATAAGTGAAGTATTGTGTGTGAAATTTATCTATTTATCCAACGGAAATTAGGCAAAGCAAAGCTTTGCTTACATATTCTTAATAACTGCAAGCAAAATCAACTTATGCAGTTTTTTATGCCCTATGGGACGGCAAATGAAGCGTTTAGGCAAGCTTTTAGTTGTTTCTCACAGGCGTTGCTGTTGTTCGTTTGTCTATTTTTAAGCCACGCTACAAAGAAACTGCCGTTAAGCGGACGGTTAAAAGTAGAGTAATCTAAGCAGTCATAATTTAAACAATTGTCTATCAAAAACCAATGGTGAACTCTACCCTCGTTGCCACACTCTATGTCAACCCGGTGACTGGAAATGATGCCAATGCTGGTTCACGGTTGGCTCCTTTTAAAACTCTCACCCGTGCCTTAAAAGCAACTCCAGTACCTAAAATTATTCAACTGGCTTTGGGGACTTACAGCACCGCTACTGGTGAGATATTTCCCTTTGTCATCCCTCGTGGGGTGATGGTGGTAGGTAATGAAGCTACCAAAGGTGAAGGCGTTGTCATCTCAGGAAATGGCGAGTATCAAAGCCAAACCTTTGGTTTACAAAATATTACAATTCTGTTGCTGGATGACTCCAGTCTCATGGGTGTGACTGTGACAAACTCCACGCCAAAAGGTACCGGCGTCTGGGTTGAATCAACTTCGCCCACTGTAGCTAATAATACTTTTATTAACTGCGGTCGAGAAGGTGTATTTACCACTGGCACTGCCAAACCTGCTATTATCGATAATTTTTTTGTAAAAAATACTGCCTCTGGGTTGGTAATTGCACGCAATAGCAAGGGAGAAGTGCTGCGAAATATTTTTGCCAAAAATGCGATCGGCTTGGCTATTAGTGATTTTGCCGCGCCTTTGGTAGCAAGTAATAAATTATCAGAAAATGAGAGAGCGATCGCTCTTTCTCGTGACGCAAAACCTGTGTTACGCAATAATACGATTGCAAAAAATACCCAAGGTGGTCTTTTAGTCAATGGCAATGCTTCCCCCGATTTAGGTAGCACCCAAGACCCAGCAGGTAATATTTTCTCTGAGAATGGGGAATTTGATGTGCAAAATGCCACATTAAAAAAAATATTTTCCGCAGGCAATAAGTTAAATGCGACACAAGTAAAGGGTTTAATAGAGTTCATCGCAACTACGGAAGATACGCCCAAACAAGTAGCGTTTGCTACCAGGTTTTCGGATATGGCTGGACATTGGGCAGTGGCTTTTGTGGAAGCATTGGTCAGCAAAGGGTTAATTAACGGCTTTGGCGATGGCACGTTTCAACCAGAAAGCCCGATAACTCGCGCTGAATATGCGGCTGTTGTTGCCAAAACGTTTCAGTTAACAGCCAACCAAGAAACAGGTAATTTTATTGATATTAAACTTGATTTTTGGGCAGCATCAGCCATTAATCGTGCCGCCGGGATGAATTTTATTAGCGGATACCCCGATGGGACGTTTCGTCCGGGACAAAATTTGACTAAAATTCAGGCAATTGTCTCGATAGTGAATGGTTTGAAGCTGAATGGAGGTAATCCGAATGTGTTGGTAACGTATCGCGATCGCGCTCAAATTCCCAGTTATGCTACTAACACTGTGGCAGCTGCTACCCAAAAATTGCTGGTGGTGAATTATCCCCAAACGGAATTATTAGAACCGTTGCGCGATATCACTCGCGCTGAGGTGGCGGCATTAATTTATCAGGCGTTGGTCGCAAGTGGTAAAGAAAACGCCATAGCATCTCCCTACATCGTCAACCCCGACGTTGATATTTCCTCCTTCACCGACCTGAGGGGACATTGGGCAGAAGCATTTATTCGGGCATTAGTCAGCATGGATTTAACTCATGGTTTTGCCGATGGTAGCTACCAGCCAGATAAACCCATGACACGCGCCCAATATGCGGCTTTAGTCGCCAATGCCTTTAACCCCACACCCAAGCGCCCAGCACCGGATTTTACTGACGTACCCAAAGAATTTTGGGCTTATAACGCCATCAGAATTGCTGCTGCTGGTGGCTTTGTTGGTGGATTTAGCGATCGCACTTTTCGCCCCGCCCAAAATGTCCAAAGGTTGCAAGTAATCGTCTCCCTAGTTAACGGACTCGGCTTACCCGCAGCCGATAGCGATGTTTTAAAAGTTTATAGCGATTGCAATACCATCCCCGAATCTGCCCGGAGGGCTGTGGCAACTGCTACACAACAACAAATCGCGGTAAATTACCCAGAACGAAACAAAATCGAGCCTTTGCGCGAAGCAACACGGGGGGAAGTCGCCGCTATGATGTATCAAGCCTTACTAAATATTCAGCGAATTACCCCGATGAATTCAACTTATATAGTTTCGCCTTTTGCTGTTGGCAAGTAAAATGAAAAACACTGCCTATACACTTACAAGCTCTTGGTAAACAACCCTGTAGCTAAAAGCGCAATAGGCTATACGCGATGGGTGGAAAATTTATACCTATTGCCCGAGCGCCAGCAACCCCATGTTCACACCATCTCTGGAGACTTCTGCCGACTTAACAGTCGCCTTATTAATTCACTATAGTTTTGACCTCAGTGGGTATAGCGCCAGTGAGTTAGTTAACCGTTGGCAAGCACAATACCCAGGAAATTGGCTACATCTAGCAGTAGTTGAAGCACTGTATCAAGGTCGTTACAAAGCAATTTCAGTGCAACAAATCTTAACGTTTTGGCAGCGACGGGGCGTAGCTATTTTTCATTTCAATATGGAATTTGAACGCTTGATTTGCAGCAAATTTCCTGAAAGTTTAACCGAACAAACTCAAGCAGCCTTACCGGCTGTCAAGCAAAGCACTAATTTATTACCACCAGCACCAGCAAAACCAGCACCGAACAATCCATCCACTCCTTATGATGCCAAAATTGGCAATGGTTACAAACAAAATAATGCTCCCTTACAACTGACCCAGGGGGAAGAACCGCAATCCAAAATTGAGGAAGTGGTAGAACAGGAGAAAGAGAATTCCTCTAAACAACTTACCGCCTCAGAACGTCTTCCTGTCTCCGCCTTAAGTGCAGCAACCTCGCAACATAGCCCTTTGTGGTCATCGGGGCAGCATTTTGTTGCCTCTAATGTCAAGCAAAAGTTAAACAATTCTCAATCGCAAATTTTAAATAAACTGGCGAAGCTTCTCCCGGAAGCGCCCGTAGAGGCTGAAGCACCTACAGCCATTCATCCGCCTATAGGACAATTTACCCCAGAAAAAAGCGATCGCTCTGAATCTTTCACATCAAAACTCAAGGCGATGTCTGGCGAAAAGCCGCGTAGTGTTTACGGCAAAGAAGAAGCGGATGATGAAACTAGTTAGAGGGAATCTTTATAGCATGGGTTGCCCGGGCAAGGCGAGAGTTAGGCGGCAGGAAAACCGTTGCCCAAGAAATTAATGTTCCGAGTCTTGCCTTGTGGGGCGATCGCACTTCACATCCCGGTCATCTGATAATTAAGAATTGAGATGCGCTTCGGCGCGATCGCACCTTTGACGCACAGTCGTTGAGAAATGAATGCAATTAACAATTAACAGTCTTCAATTAACAGTCTTCAATTAACAATTAACAATTAACCATTAACAATTAACAATTAACAATTAACAATTAACACTCCTCAATTCAACGGCTCAACAACAGCTCTTAAACCATTGCTACTAAACATCCTCACCATTTCTTGGGCGTTATAGTTACTGCTAAACACTCCCGCTTGCATGACTGTTCTACCCTGCCAAACAGTAGAAAAAGCACCAGGGGCAATAAATCGCACTAACTCCAAATCCCGCTCATTTGTCACTTCCACCACAACGCGGAAACGCGTACCCATTGGCGAAGCATTAGGCGTCAGCGAGGGACCTCTGCTATACACAGCAGGCGAATTTTGCGGTGCTGGCATTTGTTCTATATCGCCATTATTGCCAAATGTTGCTGGTGCTGATGCGATCGCATTGGATGGCGGTTGGGGTGGCGCAAATTGCCAAGACTGTTCTTGATTGTTTGCTGTTTGTGCAGATGGCGGTGCGGTGAATTCAATTGTGTTGGGATCGATTTGTACGTAATTCACCTGGGGCATATTCGCAGAATTTGCCTTGGTTGGTGCCCCACTATACCCTTCCACTCTGCTAGGAGTCGGAAATCCACTAGCTTTGGAAGTAGGTTGCGGTTGATTTTCACTCCTCACAGCCACGGGAGAACTAGCTGGCATCAATGGCATTAGTTGGTTGTTCAGTCTGCCAGAACCGATATTGCTTAACAATGGGGCTGTGCGTCGATTGCTAGTTGACGATGCTGGAGCATCCCAAGTGATTTCACTGTCTTTAGATGTATCGTTCGTTACAGTGGCTGGAGAATTTCGGGCTACAGGTGAGTAAAATGTGCCTCTTAAATCTATTTTGCCATTAATGCGATCGCTAGCAATAGTATTACCAGAAGCAGCAATCAACTGTTTAGCAGCGCTAGCGTTAATGTCATAGCGACCATTATTGCGAAACTCATTTCCCCCAGGTTCGGAAGCATTGCCCAAATCAGGCATTGCTTGTGCTAAGGCTACCAAACCATCTTCTTTATTACCGTGAATTAAATTATTCCGCAAAACCGGACGGGCATTAGCCTGCACTACAATCCCAGACCGGTTGTATTGAACTTGATTGCCAACCACCAACGGCTCGGCATTTTGGGCAATATTGATTCCAAAGCCAGTTTGTTGAAAGATATTTTCCCGCACTTCAGTTCGGGAATTGCCGGATATTGTAATTCCATTTGCCCCATTGCGATAAAAATAATTCTTGCTAATACTGGGCGTACCGTTGCCAGTAACCATTACACCATCATTTTTACTATCAGCAAAAGTATTTTCTGTAATTATTGGACTGCTAGATTCAATCCACAAACCATAACGAGGTAGATTAAGACGTTGGCGATCGTTAGGATCGTCGGGATTTGTCACCGTTACCCCAGTCAACCCCGCTTGATTTGCCCCCACAATGGTGACGTTTTTACTACCAAAGCTACGACTGAGGTACTCACCGCCTCCAGTAATCACAATACCGCGACCTTTATTGCGAGCATCTCCTTGAATTGATACACCAGGTTTCAAAAATAAAGGAAATTGCTCTCCCGTTTGGGTACTGTAAGTGCCTCTTGAAAGCATGATTACAGTATTAGGCTGCGCCATTCGTAGCGCGTGGGTAATCGTTTTTAAAGGTACGCGTTCTCCACCATTGCCATTGTCATCTCCGGTACTTGGGTTGACAAACAGGACGTTAACCTGAGACATTGTTTTTTCACCAACGGGCATCGGATTTGATGCTCCGGGCATTTGAGCAATAGCGGTTTTTAGACTTATGCCAAGCAAGGTCACACTTGCTACACTCATGTTAACAGTAAAACACACCGCTGATAAACGAAACACAGATAACATTACGATTTTAAGGAATGGATGATATGGTTTGCGACCTACGGTTATTGGCAAAGCTTCTTGGATATCTGCTTGACGGTGTTTAAGAAAAATGTGGGGGGAAATCAATTTTACTGCACTCCTTACAACCAACAATAAATTTTTATACCCTTAGGGCTAGTATGTCGATATTCTTACTCAGATATTGACCGATTGGCTATTTTTAATACAGAGTATTGAATGAAGGAATTGGGCATGGGGGAGCGGGCGGCATCGCGCGACCGCGACAGTCGCGCGATGCCGCGTCATGGGGCATTGTTGCGCCAGTGCTGCGCTTTTGGTTTCCCGACCCAGGCATCTGGCGTCATTGGGCATTGTTGCGCCAGTGCTAACTTACGAGTTAAGAGGCTTGAAGCATAGCCGCGTCCCTTGGGCATGGCTTATTCCCAATTTCCCTTTCCCCTTTCCCCTTTCCCCTTTCCCAATCTCTAGTAACCGATCCCAAGTAAATAATCAACAATGCGAAGAACATTGCGAATATGAAAGAGGCTGGCTGTTACGATGAAAGCACTAATGGGGTTGTTGTAATGGTCGAGCCATACAGCCAAAAAGAGCAAATACAGCAAGTTGTTTACCGCATTTTAGATGCTAATTTAGACCGCGCCCGTGAAGGCTTGCGAATTATCGAAGAATGGTGCCGTTTTGGGTTAAATAATGCCCATCTGGCAGGGGAATGCAAGTACTTGCGACAGGAGATAGCTAATTGGCATACCGCCGAACTGCGGGCGGCGCGAGATACACCGGGCGATCCGGGTACTGAGTTAAGCCATCCGGCTGAGGAACAACGCGCTAGCATCAAATCCTTGTTAAACGCGAATTTTTGTCGGGTACAAGAAGCGATGCGGGTGTTGGAAGAATACGGCAAGCTTACCCATCCAAATATGGGGAAAGCTTTTAAGCAGATGCGCTACCGCGTTTATACCCTAGAAAGTAACCTAATGGGTTATCAACGGCATCAACTGCTAATGCGATCGCGCCTGTATCTTGTCACCTCCCCTAGCGAAAACTTGTTTGAAACTGTAGAAGCTGCCCTCAAAGGTGGATTAACCCTAGTGCAATACCGCGATAAAATTGCTGATGATACTGTTCGTCTGGAACAAGCTAAAAAGCTGCGGCAATTATGCCACACTTATGGTGCTATTTTCATCATCAACGATCGCGTGGATTTAGCTTTAGCAGTAGATGCAGATGGAGTGCATCTGGGACAGCAAGATATGCCTCTAGCTATTGCCCGAGAACTACTCGGACCGCAGCGCTTGATAGGTCGTTCTACCACAAATCCCGAAGAAATGCAAGGGGCAATAGCCGAAGGAGCAGATTATATTGGTGTTGGACCAGTTTATGAAACTCCCACGAAAGCAGGTAAAGCCGCCGCAGGCTTAGAATATGTCAGTTACGCCGCCAGAAATTGCCCAATTCCCTGGTTTGCGATTGGAGGAATTGACACCAACAATCTCAATGATGTGATTGAAGCCGGGGCTTTTCGCGTGTCAGTAGTGCGATCGCTTATGCAAGCGGAACAACCCACCCTAGTGACACAATATTTGCTTTCCCAGTTAAATCTCATCAAACCGATGGGAAGATATTAGCAATTTAAAATTTCAAATTTCAAATTCAAAATTTAACTTAGGGTACTGAGTAATAGGTACTGGGTAATCGGGAAGAACCTTCCCTAATCCCTAATCCCTAATCCCTAATCCCTAATACCCAATCCCCAGTAACACGTAAAGCATAGCGACAGCTTATGTCCAATCAGATTAACCTTCAGGTGAACGGAGAAATTCGCAGTTGTTCATCTCAAACACCTTTACCCGACTTACTCCAGCAATTGGGGTTCAATCCCCGCTTAGTAGCCGTAGAGTATAACGGTGAGATTTTGCACCGTCAATTTTGGACACAGACAACAATAAAACCAGGCGATCGTTTAGAAGTCGTCACCATCGTTGGTGGAGGGTGAGGAAGAGTTAGGAGTTAGGAGTTAGGAGTTATGAGTTATGAGTTATGAGTTATGAGTTATGAGTTAACTGAAATCTTGGATTATTTTCAATTAGCATCCTCGCCTACCCGGAAATCAATCATGCTGCTGGCTAATACAATTCAAAACCCAAAATTCAAATTGAAAAATTCATTTTCAGTCTTCTTAAGAAGACTTGAGCTATTAGCCCGGAGGTTTCTAACCTCCGGGCAATCGTGAATACATTCGCAAGACATAATACAACTCAAAACCCAAAATTCAAATTGAAAAATTCATTTTCAGTCTTCTTAAGAAGACTTGAGCTATTAGCCAGGAGGTTTCTAACCTCCGGGCGGTCGTGAATACATTCGCAAGGTTTCTAACCTCCGGGCAATCGTGAATACATTCGCAAGACATAATACAACCCAAAACCCAAACTTCAAAACTCAAACTTCAAAACTCCGCGCCTCTAGCCCGCGTCTTAATGGGTGAAGAATGAACATTCATTATCAGTTTTTTAGGTAATGAAGGTGGTGCGTTTTGGTTGTTATACCATTTCACGTTAATCACGATACATATAAATGCTGTAGAGACGCTTGCGTCTGTCGGGGGGAAGCTTCAAGAGACGAGCTGAGCGCGAAATTACCCTGCGGGTTCTCCTTTATGAGTACGCGTCTCTACATCGTCTGTATTTGTACCAGAGTTTTTGTGAAATGGTATAAGGGCGAAGCATTTGCATTTATATTTATCATTTAAAGCTTAGATAGAGTTTTTGTGAAATGGTATAAAGGCGAAGCATTTGTATTTATATTTATCGTTTAAAGCTTAGACAGGGATGCAAATGCTTCGCCCCTACGCAAACACTTCACTTTTGTCGCGGGGTACTGGGCGCCTCAAACTTCAAAACTCCTAACTCCTAACTCCTAACTCCTAACTCCCAACTCCGTTTTATAAAGCATTTTATGCAAAGTTTTACGTTTAGCTAACTCTTTACCTTGACGACCAAATTGTTCGCGCAACTGCGAATCTTGACACAACCGACAAAAAGCTTGAAAAACTTCATAACCCGAATTAGGATTAACCAGCAAACCATTTTCCTCATGACGAATTGCATCTATTACACCGCCTAAATCAGAAGCAATTACAGGTTTGCTAAAATAACCCGCTTCTAAATAAACAATATTCAAACCCTCGATACTAACTGCTTTAGCATCAAACAAAGTCAACATCGCAAATAAATCACAGGCTGCATAATAACTCGCTAATTCTCTATCAGGTACATCTCCCGCAAAATGTACCCTTCCTTCCACCCGCAAACGACGAGTTAGAGATTTTAACTTTGCTTCACATGGACCTTCTCCACAGATTATATAGTGAACATCTAACCCAATAGTTAGCAGTAGTGGTATATTATCAATTACTCGGCTAAAGCCTTTATGTTTTACCAAACTTCCTACCGAAAGAATCACTACTGCTGTTTCCGGAATGTGGTAGCCTTCCCGCACACGAACACGTAAATCATCAAGATTTTCTGGAGTTGCAGCAACGCCAAATTTTCCCGGTCTAACCGCAGGATTAATCACGTGGGTAGGCGCATCAAATCGAAAATGGGTGGTGAGATAATCTCGTGCAAACGAACTTTTACAAACAATTCCTTTGGCTCTTTTTAAAGTCAATGCAAAAAGCGATCGCCAAACAGGATTTTGTAAAATACTAAGAATATCATTCCCATCCAAATAGATAAAAAAGCGAACAGGTAAAAGATAGCTCAATAGCAACAGTGAAGGAAAACCGTAGCCGTGACCCCATTCAATGTAACGGTAACGATAGCGAAAATAGAGTTTGATTGCTAGCAAAAACGAGCAGACCATATTCAGAATCTGCTTGATAATTATTCCTACAAAACCGCGCCAGTCTCTCAGAATAGACCAACGATACACGGGAAACTGTTGCGCCTTATCAAATACTTTATCTCCCGAACAACTAGCCGCCAGCACAATTACCCTCTCTGGGTCTTGGAGACAACGATTATATATATATTCTGCAATTTCACTTTCTTGCGGGAGAAAGTTACCAGATATCACTAGAATATCTGGAGATGCAGTTTTGTCTCTGATTGTTGCCCCAATGTGTGAAATATTTGGCATGAAAAATTTGAGCAATAAACTTCAAACCAGCAGATAATTCCACGGAACCTGATGTTTTTACTAAAAAAATCTAAAGTGTAAAGGATAAAGGATAAAGTATGAAGTATGAAGTATGAAGTATGAAGTATGAAGTATGAAGTATGAAGTATGAAGTATGAAGTGAGAACTTATCGGTACATGTCTCTCCCCTAGTAAATGAAAAAATATTTTTTTCTATACTCATACCCATCCTTTATGGCTAGATTAATTTCATCCTTCATCCTTCATCCTTCATCTTCCATCCTTCATCCTTCATATGATATTTGTTAGAAAAAAGCTCTCACCATCGCTTCTCTTTCACCAGACGCTCTTGCAACGTACGCCTGGTAAATGTAAAAAGGTGAGTCAGCGCTGCGTGAGGGTTTCCCTGCGCAGGCGACTGCTCTCCCGTTGGGTAAAAGGCACCCATAAAGAAGAGTTTGAATCCCCGCGCCTAGAATTTTTGAAAAAAAATAAAAAGATTTTTTTCATCGAGTAGGCGCAATAAAAAAGGTGTCGAAAGTTAAATAAGCGCTCCTATAATTTATGGGGATTACCTTTTACCTTTTACCTTGTTAACACTTGATTATTTATTTGCAGAATGAACAAGGACTAGAAGTTGGCACTTATAGTTAAAGTGTTTAATGATGGGATATTGTTAAGATTATTCAATCTGTCTGCTATTATTATCCTATCTAAAAAACATCAATATGTGATGCCAAAATGCCAAAATGCCAAAAAAAATTTAGGTATTTGTTGCATACCCACTGAACTTATTTGAGAAAATAACTAGTAATTAAAATTTTCTTTGTTATCTTTATAATTAATACAACTTTTCCTGGAAAAATGTAGCTTGCAAAACAGTCAAGATGCCTGTTGTTATGCATTTTTTTCCATTAACGCAAATTTAGTATCAATATCCAGACTGAAAGCATCTACTGGCGGTTGCTGCAATCTAAAATCCCGGACAGTTTGCTACTGTCGGGAAACCCGAACTGTGCAACTGTCCTCAAAATCTAAAATCCTTTCATCGTATCGGGATTTGGCAGTGATAAATTTTGATAAATTTTGTTAATAGACTTTTAATTCTGTAGGAGTACGGTTATCTCCTCCAGAAATCTCCCCTACGTTCGCTGTCTATCTAGAATAAGAAACGGTAAATTTAATATATAGCCTGTACCTGTGGCTACTGCCAATCAACAACTCACTCAGGGCTACGAGCTGGCAAATACTTCTACCAGCATTGGCAGAAAATATAAACAATATCGTTTTTCAAGCCACTGTGTTATGCGTAAAAAACTACAACGAGCCATGAAACCTTTTTTTAAAACCCTGTTTGCCCTGTGCCTTGTATTAGGATTGGCACTAGGTCATGCGGATGGAGCTTTAGCCGCTCGCAGTGGTGGTAGAATCGGCGGTGGTTCTTTTAGAGCGCCTACAAGCCGCACCTACACACCTCGCACCTACGCGCCTCCTGGTGGTGGATATTATCCTGGTGGTGGATACTATCCTGGTGGTGGATTTGGTTTTCCTTTCTTGATTCCCTTTTGGGGTATTGGGGGAGGGTTTGGCGGTTTGTTTAGCATTTTGATTTTTCTTGCGATCGCTAACTTCCTGGTACAATCGTTCCGTCGCGCCACCAGTGGCGAAACAGAAGAAGTCGGCTACAGCAGCAACCCCGCCATTTCCGTCACCAAATTGCAAGTGGGTTTATTAGCTAACGCCCGTGGTTTGCAAACCGAACTCGACCGCATAGCCGAAACTGCAGATACCAACTCTCCAGAAGGTAGAGCCGAAATTCTGCAAGAAACCAGTCTTGCTTTGTTACGCCATCCCGAATATTGGGTATATGCAGGTTCTAGCAACCAGCAAGCGCGTTTAAACTCCGCCGAATCTCAATTTAACCGTTTAGCACTAGCAGAACGCAGCAAATTCACCGAAGAAACTCTCTCTAACGTCAACAACCAGCTAAAAGCAGCTCTTACCAAAGATGCTTTACCTTCTGCTGGTGAAATTGATAACCCAACCGATTTAATTACCTCTGGACCAGGGGAATATATTATCGTTACCTTATTGGCAGCTACCTTGGGCAAATTCCAAATACCACCAGTTAATAGCGCTGATGACTTGCGTCTAGCTTTGCGTCAAATTGGTAGCATTCCTAGCGAGCAACTTTTGGCAATAGAAGTACTTTGGACTCCTCAAGCAGAAGGTGACACCCTCACCAGTGACGATATATTGGCAGAATACGCCGATTTGAAACTTGTGTAAACCGCATACAAATTACCCTCAGGCTTAATGCCTGAAGGTTATACAAAAAAGCCTGCAAAGCCGCGGGCTTTTTTTGTATGTTTCAAATGGCATCTTCGTCGATTTCACCACATTGCAATCAGCGCTAAATCAGAGCGTGAAAATGAGCGAAACCCGGTTCTCCGAGAAAGCGGGTTTCTGGACAACGTGAAATTTCACAAATCATATAGGATTGCTATATATATGTTTCAAACATTTAGAGAAATGGTATTAGCTGAGAGTACGGAACCTTTTACAAGCAAAATTGGTGCCGTACTTTCCGCGCTTCGCACCCTACAACTTGAGTAATTTTGCGATTAAAAAAAGACAAAATTCTTTAGTTTAAATTCTTTAGACACCTTTCGCTTTCTTTGTTTCTCCGAATCATAATAAATAAAATCAATAATTATTTTGTCACCATTTACTACGCGGTAATTTTCTAACCTGTCTAAATAGGAATTTTTCTCTTCATAAATCGGCTTTGCTATTTTAATTCCAGGGAAAATAATTTTTTCTTGTTTGAAAACAAATCCCTGTGGTGAATCGAAAGTAGCCAAGTTATTATAAACAGCAATTTTATAAGATTTAACTTGAATTTCTTGGTCTGGCTGATAACTGGCAATTAATAAAAAAAATGTACCTATCAAGTTTTGGAAAATCCATATTGATAGCCAAATTGGGATTAAAAATATAGAAAAATTTAAGATTTTTTGCCACCATTTACGAAAAAAAAAGCCGTTAAATGCTAGTAAAAACGGAATTAACAAAAATATTGTTACTGCTACGACGTTTGATGCTGGATTGACAAAGCTAAATATTTGAAATGTCAAATTTAGTAAAAATAAGCAAGACAGAAAAATAATCAAAATTAAATTTATTAATGGTTGGTTTTTGATATTTTTCAAAAACTTCAATAAGCTTAGGGAATTGGGCATTGGCAATTGAGAATTGGGCATGGAAAAGCAGCTCATGAGGAGTGCCTTTCCCAGTTTAACGAAACTAGGAAGGGCTAGGGCGTGTTTTCAAACCCTGATGATCCCCCCTCCCCCCTTCCGGGGGGAACAATAATATCAAGTTCAGATAAATACTTATAATAAACGCTCGTTGGGTGTAGCGAGCGCGAAACCGAACATTAACGCTTATTTTGCGCTATCGTTCCACTTCGTTTCACCCAACCTACAATTTATAACTGGGGAACAATAACATACATCAAAGTCCCCCGGGAGGGGGATGAGCGGGGGATCTCCCAGGACTGGGGTACATAACGAGAAGTATGAAAACACACACTAGAGGGCAACAGACTAAGGAGTCCACACAGGGGAACTGGCGACAACGCGAAAGCCGCATATTCTTAATCCGCCGTCAGACTCGTTCCAGCTACGACTGGCGCTGCGACAAAGTACTTGACTGAAACTCCACGAACCACCGCGAAGCACTCGCCGATGTTCGTCACCGCCAACTTCCCAAACTTTGCCATCAGCAGGCGCACCATCATAATTATTGTGCCAAGGGTCAGCACACCATTCCCACACAAGCCCGTGCATATCGTATAATCCAAAGGCGTTTGCTACCTGAAAACTGCCTACGGGTGTGGTTTCTTTACGATATTTGCCTTGGGGATCGAAGGAAAAATCATCGCTTCCACCGCAATTTGCTAATTCACCAGTCATCGTTTCGCCAAAGTGAAAAGCTGTGGTGGTTCCAGCGCGACATGCATATTCCCATTCGGCTTCGCTGGGTAAACGATAGTCTCTTCCTGTTTTGTGAAATAATCTTGCACAAAATTCTACAGCTTCGTGCCAAGATACATTTTCAACTGGTCGATTTGCACCTTTAAATTTTGAAGGATGGGGATTTAATGATTGTTTGATTTTGGGTAAGGCTGCTACTGCTTTCCACTGTGCTTGAGTTACAGGAAATTTACCCATAAAAAATGGTTTGATGTTGACTTCATGTTGCGGACGTTCGTCAGCATCTCCTTCGTTATATGGCGAACCCATCATATATTTACTGCCAGGAATTGATACCATTTCTAGAATTACGCCGTTGGGCAATTCTTCTACAAAGTATTTTGTACTATTACGGTTCCGGCTAGTTTCTCTGCCTTTTGTGTCTACTGTCACCACTTCAAATTCAAAGGTTTTTAAGGTTGGTAATGGTGGTAATGGTGGTGCTAATATTGGTTGTTCTGGCAGTAATATAGGTTGAATTTCCGGTTGGGAAATCGCTAATATTGTTGGGGCAATTGTAGATGTAGCTGCATTCAATTCGTTAAGAATTTGCTCTGCTGATTCATACCTTTCGCTGGGTAAATATTTCACCATTTTATCTAGAATTTTTCCTAATTCTTCGCTGATGGTGATACCTTTTTCCTGCAAACGTTCTCGCCACAACCAACGAGCGTTCATCGGATCGTAAAGATAGTCATGAATCTGTCCGTAAGCGTCATGAAAGGGCAAACATTGAGTTAGAAGACGCGCACAAGTTACACCTAAAGCATATAAGTCGCTGGAATGACAAGCAAATCCCGCCATTTGTTCGCTGGGGGCGTAACCTAGTGTATACAGTACTGTGGCTTGTCTTGCTAAACTGGTTTGTGTTACCTGTTTGGCTCCGCCAAAATCAATTAAGACGAGTTGCCGATCGCTTTCACGACGAATGATGTTTTCTGGTTTAATATCCCTATGGATAACGTTGCGCGAATGAATGAATTGGAGAACAGGCAATAAATCTGCTAAAAGTTGCCGAATTTGTTCTTCGTTAAAGGCTTGTTGCTGAAGTTCTTCTAAGAGAGTTTGTCCTTGAATAAATTCTTGTACCAAATACAAGCTTAAACCTTGTTCAAAGTAAGCTAGTAATCTGGGAATTTGGATGTGATTCTCTCCTAACTCATACAACCTAAAAGCCTCTTCTTTGAATAATTCTGCTGCTTTGTTGCGTGCTGCTGTTCCCTGTACTTGGGGAAAAAATTGCTTGATGACGCAAGGAGCATCTAATCTATCTGCGTCTTCTGTTGCATAAGTTCTGCTAAAACCTCCTTCGCCTAACAGTCTCAATACGCGGTAGCGATTTCTGAGAAGTTTGCCAAAGTTGCTTTGTCCGCAACTAATGCAAAATCTGTTGGCGTCGTGGTTGAAGGGATTTGAGCAATTGGGATTTTGGCAGATTTGCATAACGAGCCGGAAATCGCATCATGTCCAAAGTTAGCCCCAATATTAAGAATTAAAAATAGAATATGTAGGCAAATAAACACGGATTTTTATTAGTCTGCGTACACCCCACAAGGGCAAACAGATGAAGGGAGGCTATTGATTTGTTTAACTGTGGCGGAAAATTTGCGAGAAATTTTTCAATTTAAATATATATGGAAGATATGGAAGCAATAATTTCCATTATATAAAGAATAATATCCTGAAAGAGTTGATTTTGTCAAGCCCCTTGGGGGAGAGGGGGGAAAGGGGAGAGGGGGGGAGGGGGAAGGGGGAAGGGGAGACGGGTGTGGGCGACGGGTGTGGGGGGACGACTTGGGGGATTACCAACCAACAACCAACAACCAACAACCAACCACCAACAACCAACAACCAACAACCAACAACCAACAACCAACAACCAACAACCAACCCTTCGGGTTCACCAGTCGCCTGGGTCGGGAAACCCTACCAAGGGCGCCCCTTCACCACCAACCAACAA
This sequence comes from Heteroscytonema crispum UTEX LB 1556, assembly GCA_044006015.1. Taxonomy (GTDB): domain Bacteria; phylum Cyanobacteriota; class Cyanobacteriia; order Cyanobacteriales; family Nostocaceae; genus Heteroscytonema; species Heteroscytonema crispum. The sequence continues at coordinate 173,146 of JBIPDF010000007.1, read as the reverse complement.
CCAACAACCCCGGAGGGGTTCACCAGTCGCCTGGGTCGGGAAACCCTACCAAGGGCGCCCCTTCACCAACTACCAACAACCAACAACCAACAACCCCGGAGGGGTTCACCAGTCGCCTGGGTCGGGAAACCCTACCAAGGGCGCCCCTTCACCAACAACCAACTGACTAATGACTAATGACTAATTTGGCAACAATGGCGGCTAATTCGGATGGGTCTACTGGTTTGGATATATGCTGTTGAAAGCCTGCTGCTATTGCCTGTTGTTGGTCGAAGTCTCCGGCATAGGCTGTAAGGGCGATCGCTGGAATTTGTCCTCCTTGTTCGGGTGAGTAAGTTCTAAGCGATCGCATGAGGCTATAACCATTCATGGCGGGCATGCCAATATCGCTGACCAATATATCTGGCTTTAATTGTGTGAAAATTTGCAGCGCTTCTATTGCTGATGAAACTGCTGTGACGTCTGCGCCATACTGTTCTAGGGCGAAGGCGACAAAATCCCGCGAGTCTATTTCGTCATCTACTACTAAAACTTTGATGCCGTTCAAAGTCAAGGCTCGATTAATCGGTTGGTTGTCTTCAGGGGTGACTGTTTGATCTGCCATCAAGGGCAATTTAACTGTAAATGTTGCCCCCTGTCCTTCGCCGGGACTTTCTGCTTGAATTGTACCTCCATGCAATTCTACTAAGTGCCGGACAATTGCTAATCCCAGTCCCAATCCGCCAAATCTTCTGGTGGTGCCGCTGTCTTCTTGACGGAAATAATCAAATATATAAGGTAGGAAATCACGGTTAATGCCTTTACCTGTGTCGCTAACTGTGATATTTACCTCGGAACCAATACAAAATAGCCGGACTTCTACGCGCCCACCTTGAGGAGTAAATTTGACTGCGTTAGAAACTAGGTTCCAAATAATTTGTTGCAAGCGAGATGGATCGCCTGCAACTACGAATTTAGAGTTTTGGATTTCTGATAGGCGATTCCGCTCGGAAGTCAGGGTAGAATTTTCTTGCTTTTCCTGACTTTCTAGCACTACCCTTTCTGTTGTTAATCCCGGATCTAAAATTGCAAATCTTAAATTGATTGATTTCGCTTCAACTGCTAAACGTATAGTTTCTAATGCCGCTGAAATGGTTGATTCCAAATTTACAGAGGAGGCATTAAGGGTGAGTTTGCCGCGTAAAATGCGGGACACATCCAGCAAGTCTTCGATTAATTCTGTTTGTAATTTGGCGTTGCGCTCAATTATTTGCAAACCTTGAGTAATTTTTGCTTCGTCAAGTTTGTGGGTTTGCAGCAGCTTCGCCCAACCTAAGATGGGATTAAGTGGCGATCGCAATTCGTGGGAAAGTACGGCAAGAAATTCATCTTTAATATTGTTGGCTCTTTCTGCCTCTGTGCGTGCCATTTTCTCACGTTGCAGCAAGTGTTCTCGTTCGACTTCTGCTTGTTTGCGTTCTGTAATGTCTTGGGCGATACCAATAATCTGATGGACTGCACCGTCAGGGGTGCGGGTAAATACTTTGTCTCGGCTGTAAAACCAGCGCCATTGTCCGTTTGTATGACGCATCCGGTGTTCAAACTCAATGATTTCGCCTGAAGAGGATGCGTTGAGTCGTTCGATGTGGGCTGGTAGTTTGGCGATATCGTCTGGGTGCATGACTTGGGGAACAAATTCAGTTCCCATTGCCAAAATTTCCTCTGCTGGGTAACCCAGTAGTTCCAAAGTTTGAGAACTTAAATATACATTTTGTTGGGCGATCGCATCATATAAATGCAATACTCCCGGAATCGTATTTACAATCTGCTGGGTGAATTGCTGGCTATGACGCAACTGTTCTTCTGTCCGTTTGCGTTCAGCTAGTTCAAATTGGATCTGTTCGTAAAGTTCGCTTTGCTGGATCGTAATTCCCAGTTGGGCTGCGAGTTGCTTGAGCAAATCGATTTCTATTTCCTGCCACTGTCGCGATACGGAACATTGATTGGCAACTAATAAACCCCACAAGTTTTCCCCTTGTAAGATGGGTACAGCTAAATTAGCTCGCACTTGAAACCGAGCGAGTAAATCAATATGACATTGAGTCAAACCTGCTGTATAAATATCTGCGGTTGCTTGAATGCGCCCCTGACGATAATCCTCACCACAAGTTTCGACAAAATAAGTATCTTCAACAGAAACATCTAAAATCGACAACCAACCTTCACCGACAGATTCCACCACTACAACCCCACTCCAATCAGGTTGGAAGCGATAAATAAATACTCGGTCAGTTGCCAGAAACTGCCGCACTTCTGACACTGTAGTGTTGAGAACATCCTCCAGATTCAAACTCTGACGGATGTGTTGGACAATTTGCGCGACTAATTGCTCTAGCAACAAATGCTGTCGCAGTGAGGCTTCTGCTTGCCGACGCTCGACAATTTCAATTTGTGCCTGCTGGTAAAGTTCAGCTTGTTGAATGGCAATTCCCACGTGAGTTGCCAATTGCTGCAATAAATCAGTTTCCACTTGCTGCCATTGCCGTGGTGCCGAACAGTGATGGGCAATTAACAGTCCCCACAAATTTTCTGCTTGCAAAATCGGGACAACTAGATTAGCCCGGACTTGAAACTGTGCTAGCAAATCGAAGTGACAAGGGTCAATGTCTGCATTATAAATATCAGTTTTTGCCGTCACCAAGCCTTGTTTGTAGGGTTCAATGTAGCTTGTGACAAAGCAAGGGTCATAAATTGATGCAGAAAGGATTGGCGTCCACTCAACACCAACAGATTCAGTTGACACGACGCCATTGCCATCTGGCTGAAGTTTGAAAATAATCACGCGGTCTGTTTGGAGAAACTGCCGCACTTCTTGGACAGTAGTATTGAGAATTTCATTTAAATTAAGCGAATTGTGAACCTGCTGGGCAATTTGCGTAACAATTCGCTCCCGCTCAATTTGCAACTGCCGTGCAGTTTCCGCGTTTTCGAGGCGGACGTGTAACTGCACTTTTTCTATAGCACAATTTACTGCTTCTCGCAACTCCTCAGGCGAGATTTTTCCCTTAACTAAATAATCACAAATTCCTGATTTCATTGCTTGCACGGCAACAGATTCATTTCCTTGCCCTGTGAGCAAAATTACAGGTACATTCAGCGATATTCTCTGCTGCAATTGAATCGCAAATTCCAGCCCGTCCAAATCAGGCAGAAGGTAATCTAATAAAATCAAATCTGGTTGGTGTTGCTGACATAGCTCCAGTCCTTCTTCACCCAATTCTGCTTCTATAATGATGTATTTATAGGCAGCATCTTCGAGTAAATACCGCTTTATAGTTTCTCGGTCTTCCAAACAGTCATCAATAATTAAAATTGTTCGTTGCTGTAGTTCATGTACAGTTTGAACGTGCAAATTTTCACAAGAGGAATTAAGCTGATTTAGCTGGGGTTTTTGCTCGGTAATATCGCTAAAAGTTGTGATAACACCATAGGGAGCAATTTCATTACCTCGAAACAAAGGTTGCGAATTGAGCAACAGCCAAGTTAGCTCACCATTGGGTTTATACAAGCCCATCACAACATTGTCGCAAGGCTGACCTGTTTGCAAAGCCACCATTGCTGGATGTCTCTCACTGGAAAAAGGCGAGCCATCTTCATGAATAGTTTGCCAAGGACAACTAGTAGGACTACATCCTTGCATTTGTGAGGCAGTCAAACCAAGAATGCTTTGAGCGCTAGCGTTACAAGCACAGATAGTTCCATCAGCCAGATGAAGTACTATCCCTTCTTCCACGATCGCATTCGAGTCCGATTCGAGTTGCTCGTTCCTGATTTGGCGATCGCCAGATGAATCAAAAAACATTTCTGGGTTATACATCTTGGATATTCGAGCGAACTGGTTTGGGCTAGCACCAAAAGTATGTTCTTGGAATCTGGTTATTAACTTACGATTTTTTGTAGCCTTCAAGTTACTAATTTTAATAAATTACCACAAAAATTTAAATTAGGTTAACATTTTTTGTTACGACAGCACAACAAGAGACTACGCCACAATGCAGAGAAAGCGCTTCTGTCTCGGGTTATAAGCCGGGAGAGCGGGGGAGGGGGGAGGGGGGGATGGGGAGACAAGGGAGAGGGGGAAGACAAGGGAGAAGTTCCTCCTTGTCCCCCACACCCGTCGTCCACACCCCACACCCGTCGTCCACACCCCACACCCGTCGTCCACACCCCACACCCGTCGTCCACACCCGTCGCCCTTTTCCCTTTCCCCTTTTCCCACAAGAATGCAAAGAGGTCTATTAAATAAGGTGGGCAATGCCCACCCTACTTTGGCATTTTTACGTAAAAATATTTTTTATTGAATTCGCTTGTTTTCGCTGGAAATACGCATTAATTCTGCGAAAAAAGCGACAATTCCAGATATTAAAATTAAGATGACGCTGAGGGCATTAATATCTGGTTTTACTCCCGTGCGGATGCGGCTAAAAATTTCCATTGGTAGGGTATTGGAACCGCTACCAGCAGTGAAACTGGCAATGAGGAAATCATCCAAGCTGAGGACAAATGCCAGCAGACAACCAGCTACAATTCCAGGCATTAGCTGGGGTAATAATACTTGGATGAATGCTTGCACGGGTGTGGCTCCCAAGTCTAATGCTGCTTCTTCGAGGTGGGGGTCTAAGTTAGTCAGTCTTGACGAAACTACAAGACTAACGTAAGCAAGACAAAATACCACATGCGCTGCAACAATTGTCCACACACTCAGGGTTATGCCAAGGGGTATGATAAATGTGGCTAGAAAAACGAGGGTTGCAACTGCGATCGCTATATCAGGAATAATCAACGGTAAGTAAGCAATACCGCGATACAATGTTTTACCCGGAAATTGATAACGCGCTAACCCTACCGCCATCAAGGTTCCCAGTACTGCGGCAATACTGACTGCACTCAACGCAACTATCAAACTGTTTTTGAATGCAGATAAAATTCGCTCATCGCTAAATAATTTTCCATACCAATCCAGGGTGAATCCTTGCCAACTTGCACTGTAGGGCGACTCATTGAAGCTGTAAAAGGCAAGTACCAGAATCGGCAAGTACATAAATACAAACATCAGCAGAGAGAAAACCGCCTGCCATGATGCGACACGCGGTTTCTTAGGGAGTCGAGATGTATTCACAATTATGATTTTTAAATAGTTCTTCCTTATCAACCTAATCATATCATAGCTGGGAATTTAAGTCAAGGGAATTGGGAATTGGGAGAGAGTTATGAGTTATGAGTTATGAGTTATGAGTTTTGAAGTGAAAAATTCGCGCATTCAAAACCGCGAAGCGTTGCTTTGCGAAGCGAAGCAATCTCAAAACTCATAACTTTCTCCACACCCGTCGCCCCCTCCCCCCCTCTCCCCATCTCTTCAAATATCACGCCTTTGTGCGAGCAAATCTGCGATCGCTTCGATTAATTCATCAGGTTCTACTGGTTTGGGGAGGTGCTTTTGGAAACCAGCGGCTAGGACTTTTTCGCGATCGCTATCTCCAGCATAGGCGGTAAGAGCGATCGCGGGAATTTTTCCGCCTTGTTGTGGGGACATAATTCTAATTTGGCGAATCAAGCTATAACCATCCATTTCAGGCATTCCTAAATCGCTAACCAATAAATCTGGTTGGCATTGTGGTAATAATGTTAGTGCTTCGGCAGCGGATGAAGCTACAGTAGCGATCGCCCCATATTCTTCTAACAAAAAGCTAAGAAAATCCCGTGCGTCGGCGTCATCATCTACAACCAAAATTTTCACACCTTCTAGATTGGTGCAAGCTTGCGACTCCAATTCGTCTTGATTGGTGTTTTGCTCATTTTTCATTACAGGCAATCTGACGGTAAAAGTTGCTCCTTTTCCTTCACCGGGGCTATCTGCGTCAACAGTACCCCCATGTAATTCTACCAGGTGGCGAACTATCGCCAATCCCAATCCCAATCCTCCAAATTTTCTAGTGGTGCTGCTATCTGCTTGGCGGAAGTATTCAAATACGTGGGGCAAAAATTCCGGTGAAATCCCAAAACCGGTATCTGTTACTTGAATGAGTGCTGAGTACTGAGTTTTGAGTGCTGAGTTTTGAGTGTTGAGTAACAACTCCCCTTGTCCCCACACCCGTCGCCCCACACCCGTCGCCCCACACCCGTCGCCCATACCCGTCGCCCTTGTCTCCCCGTCCCCAAGTCTCTCCACTACCAACCTAACTTCGACCCGCCCCCCTTGGGGTGTAAATTTGATGGCGTTAGTAAGCAAGTTACCCACGACTTGCTGCAAGCGATAGGAGTCACCTAATACTTGACCGATATTGGAATCAAGTTGGGTTGTAAGTTGGATAGATTTGGCTTCTGCTGATAATCGTACTGTTTCGACTGCGGCATCAATTACTGATGTTAGTTCAACAGCAGCAAAGTTCAAGGTAAGTTTACCACGGAGAATGCGGGAAACGTCTAACAGGTCATCTATAAGTTGTATCTGCAATTTGGCATTGCGTTCGATGGTATCTAAGGCGCGATATGTGGCTGTTTCGTCAAATTTGCGGCTTTTGAGCAGTTTTGCCCATCCTAAAATTGGGTTGAGGGGCGATCGCAATTCGTGAGAGAGTATGGCAAGGAACTGGTCTTTAATATTGTTTGCTTGGGTTAGTTCTTCTGCTTGTTGTCGCAGTGCTATTTCTAATTGCTTTGTTTGAGTAATATCCTGGGCTGTACCCATCATTCTGACTGGCTTACCCTTACTATCGTAAAAAGCCCGACCTTTAGCTGCAATCCAATGCACGCTGTTATCAGACCAAATGGTACGATATTCAATATTATATTCAGTTTTATCTTCTAAAGCGCGGGTGACGGCTTCATGGGTGCGTTGGCGGTCTTCCGGATGCAGGCTATTGAGAAAAATCTCATAGGAGATTTCAGCGTCTGGGGAAAGTCCAAATAACGCTTTGCATTTTTCGGTCCAAATCAATTCGTCAGCAGTCAAATTCCAAAACCACATTCCCAAATTCGCTGCTGTGGTTGCGATGCGAATCCATTCTTGACTTTCTTTTAAGTCTGCTTCGGCTTGTTTGCGTAAGCGAAGCTCGTCGTAGACATCGCTTATATCTATAACTGTACCAACTATCCTGACCAAGCGATTATCTGCATCGCGTACGGCAAACCCCCGATCCTCTATCCACAAATAGCGATTGTCTTTATGACGCACGCGGTACTCCATGCGAAAACGGTTTCCCCGTGTCATAGTAGCCCGAAATTGTTCGCTTACTGATGCTTGGTCTTCAGGATGAATGCGCGATTTCCACCATTTTTTCGTCGGTTCCGCTTCTTCTACTTTGTAGCCTAAAATCTGAGTCAAACCCTGAGTTCTTTCTACAATTTGACGCTGAAAATCCCAGTCGTAAATCAGGCAATTCACCGCCGCTGCTGCTAGTTCAAACTTTTGTTTGCTTTGTCGTAAAGCTACTTCTACACGACGTTGTTCTGTGATATCATGAGTAATACCCAAAATCCGCTGCGGCAATCCTTCAGCAGTTCTTCGCAACACAGTATCATAACTGCACAACCAGCGCCACTCTCCATTGGCTTGGGGATACTGAAATTCAAAAGTGACGACTTCACCATCCCGAGACGAGTTGAGGTTTTTTAAGTGGGTAGAAAGTCGCACGAAATCATCAGGATGCATCTGTTGCAAAAGCGATTGTAATGGTTTGGTTTGCAATTCTTCCTGGGTGTAGCCAAGTATCTGGGCAACTTGGCGGTTTACATAAACCAAACGCTGCTCAACAAAGTCATAAAGATACATCATACCCGGAGTAGTGCCGGCAATCTGCTGAATCAGGTTGGGATTTTCCCGCAGTGCTGACACCAAAGCCGCTTCACTTTGTCCGGCATCTTCAAAATTGGCGCTATTCTCAAAAGCTTGCTGGCGTTTGGATGCTGTAATATCAGTTAAAGTTGTCACTACAGCGTAAGGTGCAATTCCTCCGGTTTGAAATAACGGTTGTGAATTCACCAATAGCCAAACTAACTCGCCATTTGGCTTATATAAACCCATGACCACATTTAAACACGGCTTGCCTGTCTTCAAAGCAACCATCGGCGGATGAGTTTCACCCTTAAAAACAGAACCATCTTCATGAATGGTTTGCCAAGGTGGATCTATAGAATTACGCCCAAGCAATTGTTCCACTGTAAGTCCCAATAGCTTTTCAGCCGCTTTATTGCAAGCGATGATGCTACCATCAGCCAATTGAAGCACCATTCCCTGTTCTCCACTGGCTGTTATTGAATCATTTGCTTTTTCGCTGACTTGCTGAGGTAGCAAGAACTTTTCATCAGCCAACTGGTTTTGGGAATTCGGCTCGTCTGGCATTTTTTCAACTTAAAAGTATCGCAATATATTTCTTATGACATATATCTCAAAGCAAACGCTTCCATCCTCAGGTAGAAGAAAATTTCAATCTTAGCCGATCTTTCCCGCTCGCACTTCTACCATTTGACAGATTCAGCCTTAGGAATGCTGCTTTAGTTTAGTGTTGTCTAAAAACTTAACAGCCCGAAAACGAGACATACAAGCCTCAAGATGCTCGCAATCTTCACACTTGAGTTCTTTTCCGGGGTTAAGGCAGCCACAAGGAGGATTTAATAAACAATCATCAAGCTTTCTGGGTATTTTACTGTCAACCATTAGTTGCAAACAGAATGCTAAATCTTGTATCAACATATCCTTATGCTTGATTTCTTTATATAAAGTATAACACTTTGATTTCCTAACCAAATATGTCTTGAGGAAGATGTAATTTTTATAAAATCTTTCTCAGAAATTTATAATAAGATTTACACGATTTTTTTTGAGAGTAATAGATTTTTTAATCATAAACTATTTCTCGCGAAAGAGCAAATAAAAATTTTAATTGTCTAAAGTAGCTTTATGAACGAAGTTAGTTGATAAAGGGTTAGATAAAGTTATGGAAAATCAACAAGAGCATCAAATCACTCAACCAGTAAGCAAAGATTGGGATAGCAAAGACGAGCCAAATGTTAAGGAAAGAAATTTAACAGCAAATCCGGGAGATGTGATTTCCGATAAACCCCAATCAATTGAAGAGAAGGCGAAGCAGATTGCTGTAGATTCTTCAGACATTACAGGCGACCACATTACAGTTCCGACTTACTTTGTTGTAGATGAACCGGATGGTGAGAAAAAGGCGCTTCACCATGTGAAGGATGCAGAAGAAATATCTGATGTAATTCGTCAAGCACGAGTTGATGAAAATGGAAATCGGCTTTGGTAGTAGCGAAACAGGAGTTAACAGGCGCGCAGTTAGGGAGTGAATAGCTTCTGATTTCAGTTACGTTTGACAGCGTAACGTTTTTAAATTGGATTAGTAGGGTGCGTTAAGGAAGTGTAACGCACCTACAACTAATGGTGCGTTTCGGCGCATCAAGATAACTAATTAGTTAAAAATCACGTTTAAAAATGGCTATTACGCACCCGACAAGAAAAATATTGGAGAATGAACCGTTATGGTTAATGTAGTAAATGCCAAAGAATTAAACGATAAAAGTACCTCTGAAATTAAAAGTGAACTTTTAGAGCTTGTTAAAAATAGAGATACAGAAAAATTAAATATTAAAGTGCAGTTTTATAAAGATGAATTGCTGCCGTATTTTGAAGAATTGAATCGGCGCAATCAATATGCGGCCGAAGAACAAATACCCTTTGTATTGGGCGTTTGGACACCAGTTTGGTCTACTATCCCCTTTCACGAAATTTTACCAGGAAGGATACGCGAGCAGTCTTACCAAATTTTTCATCAAGATGGTTTCTATGCGAATATTGCCCGTTTTGCACCTGGACATCAGTCTTCATTTTTACAAAGTATTTCATCCAAGTTGCCTGCTTACGACTTCATGGTAATGCAAAAATATGAAGTTAAAAATGGTCAATGGCACATTCAAAATGTTGGCATTTTTCAGGCTTTTAAAAATAGGGATATTCCTTTGACGATTGATGAAGCAGATAATTGGTTTACGAATGTAATTAACACCAAAATCAAGCCAAATGGACGTAAAGGGGAGCTACCGCAAACACTACAATTAGAAAATGTAGATAAAAATACTGCCAAAAAAATTGAAAAAACTTACTTAGCCGTTCCAGTGCTGGAGCATTTATATATAGATAATGATTTGCGGCTTGTGAAAACTCAAAGAGAAGCTGCACAGCGACCAAGTTATACAATTGCTGTTCGCCGAAGATAATATTAACTGCAAATAGAGGCTTGGTGTTTTTAAACTTATCCACTATTATCCCCCTTCCCAAGGGGGACTTTAATGTTATTAATACCATCCGCGATTTGAAATTTCCTTATAACCGCATCTGTCTGAGGGAATATAGCAGGATTAACAGGATAAAATGTCAATCCTACTATTAGTCTCATGGTTCGCTAATAAATTAAAAAAAATCAGCGTTTAATCCAGTCAAATTATTGATTTGCCTGAATTAACGCTGCTCAGGTTGCCCTGAGAAACTTACCTGTGTTGATTTTGTCCATTGAGGTTGAATCGTCTATTTTTAGTTTAAAAACTCTTCTGGCAAAAACTTCTATCTAAAGTTGCAATTATGCGATCGCGCTTTTATTGGAGAAAGAAAAATTAACAAACTTTCTCAAATTTCGCAATTTTATCAGCCCCTAGAAGGATGGAGCCAAGACTGTAGGTTTTTAGTCTGGAAAATATGTAAGAAGGATGCCATAACACATTATGAAGTAGGGTAACTTCATCCTTCATACTTCATCCTTCATCCTTCATACTTCATCCTTCAGTTGACTCCACAAAGGGTTTGGATAAAGAACCAAGAATAAATATGGAAATTAGAAGCCCAGCTTTTTTTATTGGCAACACTATTCCCTTCAAATACACCTGTGATGGTGACAATATTTCTCCGCCCTTGCAGTGGGAATCACCCCCTCCAGGAACAAATAGTTTTGCCTTAATTGTGGATGACCCCGATGCACCTTCCCATACTTTTAATCATTGGATTCTTTACAACTTATCCGCTGATATTCGCGAATTACCAGAAGGAATTGCCAACAACCCTAGACTCTCGAATGGGGGAGTGCAGGGAAAAAATAGTTTTGGTGAGTTAGGTTTTGGCGGTCCTTGTCCACCTTTCAATGATGGTGCCCATCGTTACTTTTTCAAAATCTTTGCGTTAGACCAAAAGCTAGATTTACCACCGGGTGCAAGCAAAGAACAAGTAATGGCGGCGATGGAGGGTCATGTGTTGGATGCGGCGGAAGTGATGGGACGTTACGCACGGGAGAGTGAGTAATAAGCTGTAAAAGTTTATGGTTCATGGTTCATGGTTCATGGATTTTCGGCTATTAACCATTAACTATTAACTATGAACCATTAACTATTAACTATTAACAACCACTCCACATAGTATGAACGTTCCCATGCGTACATTAATTATTGTTAAATTTTGCTCTAATTGTCTCTATGCGTTTGCGGTTTACACCTAAATCACTTTGACCCAAGCGTGAAGCTGAACGAACATGGATGACATTAGCATTGCGGTCTAAATAAAATTCTACATCATCCACAAATCCCATCAAGGCGCTTTTGAATTCTGCGTATAAATAATCTTTGCTTTCCGTGATAATTTTGGTTCTTGGTAAGGACTGAATGACGCTTTTAAGATTAGCGATCGCTTTTTCGGGGTTAGAGTTATAAGTCAGCGGTTCAATTGTGTGCAGTGCATCTGTACTTTGGCTGGAAACGCAATTAGGACTGTTGGGGCAAGGTGCTAATTTACCGTTGCTAACTCCTAAATTATTCGGTCGTTTGCCTGCAAAAACCATAATTTTCTTTGCACCTATATTTTGTCTTCGTTATTTAGTATCAGCGCAAAATCGCCCATAAAAAAAGACCCTGCAGTCAGGAAATTGCTGGCAGGTTGGTTTTTTGTAAAGATTGGGGTCAGATAACAAAAAAACGTGATATTATATCATATTTCAAGCAAAAGCATCTAAACCGTAGCTGATACGAGAGCTAAAAATGCGAGCGAAAATCCGAGATACAGAGATTTTCTTTGATGTAGAAGGTTCTTCTTTAGTGGTGGATGGCGATCGCCTTCACAACAAACCCGTTGCTTTTTTAATCCACGGGGGACCGGGCGCAGATCATACTTCTTACAAACCAGCCTACTCTCCTTTGGCACGAAAGCTGCAACTAACCTATTTTGACCATCGAGGTCAGGGAAGGTCAGCCCGTGGACCGAAAGAAACCTATACGCTGGAAAATAATGTCGAAGACATGGAAGCGTTGCGTCAATACTTGGGTCTTGACAAAATCGTTGTTCTTGGCACTTCCTACGGCGGTATGGTTGCTTTGTCTTATGCGGTTCGCTATCCCCAGAATGTCTCGCATTTAATTGCCATTGCGACGGCGGCGAGTTCCCGCTTTTTAGAACGCGGTAAGGAAATTCTACAACAACGGGGAACCGAAGAACAAAAGAAAATTGCCCAACGACTTTGGGATGGTAATTTTGAAAATGAGGAACAGCTACGAGAGTATTTTCAAGTAATGGGGTCAATGTATTCGCTTACCTTTGACCCCTCCTCATCTGCCAAAGCTTGGAACCGGACTATTTTTTCAGTCGATGCTATCAATGAAGCTTTTGGTGGCTTTTTACGAAATTATAACGTAGTTGACCAGTTACACAAAATTACCGCGCCCACTTTGGTAATTGGAGGGCGACATGATTGGATTTGCGCCCCAGAATTTTCTGAAGAAATTGCTAGGTTAATTCCTAATTCCGATTTGAGAATCTTTGAGAATAGCGGTCACTCAATTCGATCTGATGAACCAGAAGCCCTTTTAGATGCGATCGCTGGTTTCTTGGTTTATAAAACTTAGCAGAAATTGGGGTGCTTTTACTAAAAATTACTTGGGTAAAATGCACTTTATTTATAGGATTTATAGGGGCATAACGCCGCGTTATGCCCCTACGGCGTGTTGTATAGTTTAAACTTGTTTACATTACTAGATTAACAACAACCCAGTAAAGAACAAGCACGGAAAAAACACCCAGCCACAAAATTGCTTGATTCATATACAAAAAATTAAGAGTGAATTGTTATTACTTGAACCCATTTGGTATCCAAAAGATAGGTAATAGTAAGTATATTTTTCCTACTTGCTATTTTCCCATCTCTATTTGCGATTAAGAATCACAGTCGCCGCCACCTGCAAAAACACTTGCAGGAAACTCTAGCGATCTAGCAAATGAACTTTGCCCCGCAAAGGGAAAAAAGTTTAATATTTTCCCTTTTCCCAGTCTTCACCCGATAATTTTGGGTTGCAAAACCACTAGTTTTTGGTTCTGACTTAGCCACCACAATACACATAGGAGTGGAAATGATGTAGGGACAACATAAATTGTCCCTACACTCGTGTTTCGGGTGACGCATAATTAATTTCCACTCCTATGTCTAATGCACTCGGTGGTTACTACTATCCTAACAATGAAAACGACATTTTGCAGTACAGAACGAGTTACTTTGTAGCGAATGTGCAACTTGCTCCACTAAAAGTTTATCTGATTTTAAGTAAGCCGTCATCTTTCATGAGATATATTACATAAGATATATGACATAAAAACGCGTAATAGTTTAATTAAACAGCATAAAATTTCTCCCTTCTGGAGACAGTAACTTCCCTACTCCGGTAGACAAAAAATCTTTGATAGTAGCTTTATAGTTTTTATTAACCTCTTGCTATAGTCTGTTTTCAGACTAAACTTTTGTGCAGAGAAAGTTGCTAGAAAACACTCCTTTAAAAGCAAGCAGGTACTTTGCAATCAAGTCTGATTTTTTAAGAGGTTTTTTATGCGAATTGCTCAAATTGCTCCTTTATGGGAAAGGGTTCCACCACCAGCTTATGGCGGCATAGAGTTAGTAGTCGGCTTGTTGACTGATGAATTAGTCCGACGCGGACATGAAGTAACGCTATTTGCTTCGGGAGATTCTATCAGTTTGGCAAAGCTGGAATCAGTTCATCCCCGTGCGCTGCGATTAGATCCCACTGTTAAAGAATGCGGCGTTTACGAAATGTTGCAATTGAGTAGAGTTTACGAGCAAGCAGAAGAATTTGATATTATTCACTCCCATATGGGATACACTGCATTGCCCTACGCAAATATGGTAAAAACCCCAACGGTACACACCTTACATGGTGTTTTTACTCCTGATAACGAAAAGATGTTTGCACATAGCAAAAAGCAAGCCTACGTGAGTATTTCCGATGCACAACGGGAACCAAGATTAGGGCTGAATTGTGTAGCAACGGTTTACAACGGTATTGATATCACCAGTCATAAATTCCATCCCCAACCGGAAGAACCACCATATTTGGCGTTTCTCGGTCGCATGTCTCCAGAAAAGGGACCGCATTTAGCTATAGCTATTGCCAAACAAGCTGGTTGGCGCTTGAAAATGGCGGGTAAGGTGGATGTCGTTGATGTGGAATACTTTGAACGGGAAATCAAACCTCACATTGACGGGAAGCAAATTGAATACTTGGGTGAAGCCAACCATTTTGAGAAAAATGCATTGATGGGTGGTGCTGTCGCAACTTTATTCCCCATCACTTGGCGAGAACCGTTTGGTTTGGTGATGGCTGAGTCTATGGCTGCGGGTACGCCAGTTATTGCAACGAAATTAGGTTCAACTGTAGAAGTAATTGACCACGGTAAGACGGGTTTTCTTTGCGACACCATCGAAGAGTGTGTCAGTGCTATTGATCAGGCTGCGGAACTAGACCGCTACGCCTGTCGCGAATATGTGGGGAATCGTTTCGGCGTCAAGCAAATGACAGACGGCTATGAAGCAGTTTATCGCCAAATCGTAGTAGAACGGTTGGGTAAGCAGAATGGACATTTACGCAGTGGAGTTAGTTTCGCTAACACTCGTATTCTTTAGGTGAATTGATATCGGTTCACCTTTTTTATGGCTTTGATTGCACTCTTCAACGGAATTTTTAATTAGGCGATCGCACTTGGGAATGTGCTAATAGCCACAAAGCAAAGCGGTAATACTTACTGCCATAATTCAATCGTTAATAGTTCATCGTTGATCGTTAAGAGCATTATTAACCATGAACCATGAATTATTAACAGCCTTCCCTAATTATATAACGGCATAAAGTTTGCGCTCAACTTGGGTAAAATCTCCAACAAAGACATATAATATCAAGTTTGCTTAAAGACTTATAATTAATGTAGGTTGGGGAGCCACTGAAGCGCCCTTGGTTCCCTGAGTGTGCAATGTGGCGTTGGAGCGAAGCGTAACCCAACATCTACGGCAAAAATTTTGGATAACACGAGTTTTACACCCAAATTAAAAGTATGGTTTTTATCATAAATAATTATCCGAACTTAATATCAAAGCATAGATGTACTATAATAAATAGTAAGTGTTCTAAATAATTGTGCGATCGCCCTTGACTAACGAAAGTGCAAATTATTCAAACTCACTAACAAATCCAGCAAAATGTTCAAGGTTGATGCTGGTTAAAGCTTTTGATATTACCACAGCACATCAGAAACAAACCAAGCTTTTTTCACTTTTGACTATGGTTAGTAAATTGCGTAAAGGTCTTTCCTTATTCTTAGGTTTAGGAACTGCCGCAAGTGTGGGATTATCCACTGTCGCGCCGGCGAATGCGCTTCCTTGGGATAGATTAATTTTTAATGGAATTCAACTGTTGCAACTTTCCAATATATCAACAGAGCAACAAGTTGCATTGGGTGGCGATATTCACCAACAAGTACAGAGAAATTACAGACTCGATTCCAATGGAGAAACCAATGCTTACGTTAATCGAGTCGGGCAAAGATTAGCGGCTGCAAGTGACTGTTCTCAAATACCTTTTCGCTTTTATGTAGTGCGAGACTCTAACATTAACGCCTTTTCCACCACAGGCGGCTATGTCTACGTCAACACAGGACTACTCAAAGCCGCAGATAACGAGGATCAGTTAGCAGCAGTTTTGGGACACGAAATTGCTCACATTTGCAATAAAGACTTGATTAACAAGTTAAAAGAATCACAACTGGCTCAAGGTGCCGCCTCACTAGCTGGTTTAGACCGCAGCGCTGTAGCTGGCGTAGCTTATCAACTAGCTTTTGAGCTACCCAACAGCCGCCAGGATGAATTCAACGCCGATGCCAAAGGACTGCGGTATCTGCAACAGGCAGGATATAACCCTCGCGCCATGCCTGCATTTTTGAGCAAATTGCTCAACCAACGTTCTGTACCGAGCTTTTTAAGCGACCACCCAGGAGCGCGAGAGCGAATTTCTGTTTTGCAAAGAAAAATAGCATCTGGTCAGTAACTCGACAGATGAAACCAAAAATAGCTTGACGTTTGTAGTTAGCACTTTAACGCTAACTGCAAACATTTTATACGCACTTGATATAGCAATTCAAAGGAAGACTTATGAAAATTGGAAGTCTCAGAATCCCGGTTTCTTTTACGAAACCGGGATTCTCGTGAGCGAAGCGAATGATGCAAAGGACTGGAATATTACAACCAAATCTACCCAAAGGAGCAAGTAAATTTAATGTTTTATTGACTATTCTTTTGAATTAGAGAGATAAAAGTTTTATTTAATTAAATCACTCCTATGTTTCTTGACACTCAAGCATTATTAATCGCTTCGACTCCTCTACCCGACCCCAAAACCTTAAGGACAGAGCAAGGGTCTGAAAGTATTGTTAAAGATGATCCGCTAATTGCTAAGGGCTGGGAAAACACCGCTTTTATTGGTGCTGGCATGCTTATTTTGGGTATATTGACGGTTGTAGGAATTTTTAGCCAAAGAATTGAATACGTCATGATTACGGGTTTGGTTATAAGTTTGATAATTATTGCTTGCTTTCTGGTTGTGGGTTTATAAGGCTAAGTAATTAAAAATCTAGATTTCAAGCTGCAATGCCCAATTTTACCGAGCATGAGTATTTCTGATTTTTTTTCTGGCGCGATCGCGTTATCTCATCGGTAATTTGGTACAAGTAACAAATTATGAACTATAATTAAATTATGTAAACAGCGATCGCGCTACACGTTGCGAGGCAGCCAATATGGATGCCAATAAAGTTTTGAGGCGATATGCAGCCCCCCCAAGAATCCGATTGAAGCCGTTGCTGAAAGTGCCCGCGCCATGAAAAATGTCGCCACCTCGATGATGTCACCAGAAGACGCTAAGGAAGTTGGCGGTTACTTCGACTACCTAATTGCTAATTTATAACTATAGGAACCAGTAATGAATCAACCCATCAAATTATCTTTAGAGCAAGAATTTAGCATCAGAAGCTTTGCTGACCAAGTACAGCAGATGTCTCGCGAACAAGCCCAGGAGTTTTGCGCTTTGCTGTATAAGCAGATGCTCGTTAAGGACGCGACATACCAGCAATTGCTGAGGCATCAGTGGAGTCTAGATTCAGGCGCAGTCTCTGGCTAAAGCACCTTAAAGTAAAGGGCGTGCCATTTGTTTATGCACGGTTTTGTAGGCGAGTCAGGGGGGTGACTTCCTGGCTTATACCAATTGACTTTAACGTTGCAACTGCCGCAGAATCGCGCTTGCCCACGGCAATAAATCAGTTCTTATCTATATGCGTGGGGTTTCCCCAGTATCCAGTACCCAGTACCCAGTACCCAGTACCGAATGTTGACATTCTTTAAAAATCAAAATAACTTTAGCGACATCATTATTTCATTATTATTGTTTAATCAGTTATTTTAGATTGAAAAATTAAGTTAGCCTAAATTAAGCTAAAATGCATTACTTTTAGGCGAATAATCAAGGCAATTAGTCGCTTCTGGGGTGAGAACTTGACAAGGGTTAACAGCACATTGCAGATAAGCGTTATGTTCAAAAAATTTACATTTATAACAAGGAATTTTCTGTAAACTTTTGATATTGAACATTTTAGTATAAACCACCTTCCAAACAGCGGAGCGAGCCATCAAAAACAGCATCCAAGGCATTATTAAACAAGCAATGTAAATTAATAACATTCCGCCCATAGGCATTACTGTTTCAATTGGCTGTGATTGCTGTTGGGGAAATGCCTCCTGTGAAGATGATTCATTTAATTCGATTCGTTGAGCATGTAAGTTAAGATGAAAATTTTGTGTTGGAATCGTGTTTAATAATTCACTTGATTTCATGTCATGTATATTCATATTATTTATCTACCTTTAACTGAAAATATGTGAAAAAATTGAGGCACTTTCTCCAAAGAATTGTTATTTGTTTATGCTTTTTCAATAACTTAAATTTTATTATATTTTATTATCAAGTGTGACTGCGTCAGAATTGACGAATAATTTTATTCGGTCTTGCTAGCTGAAACGCAACAATAATTTAACATAACTTTATTGAGTTTTAATTTCAATTAAATAATTCTTAAATTTTTTAATTGATGATCAACCTGACAAATTTTACCAATATATACACCAATACCGAAATTAATAGACATTTTATAAGAATCTTTTTACATCCCCAAACTGGAGAGACGCAATTAATTAATCGCGTCTTGCTTACTTCTAAACAAAAATTGAGGAACCAGACGTCAGTTTACCCGCCCAGACGAACGAGAGTTTTGTTAGGCAGGGATTTCTAGTTTGAGGTTACTTTTGCAAAAAGTCTAATCGACATCAAGCCTGATACTTTTATATTCCAAATTAATAGCGATTATGTCTCCCTTTGGTTGTGTTATTTATTCCAAATCTAAATCTCTCTAGAGTTGGGTGAAATTTACCTATTTTTATGTATTTTAATATATTTGCTTAGAAAAGCTGTATTTCAAAGCTTTAGCTATCAACTATATTTACTAACACTTACGCAAGCGATATTTTGGATGTATGCTTGCATCTTGATTTTCCCCGAGCTCGTCCATTAGGCAGAACCGTAGTTAGAAGATGTCGCTCTTTAGTCAGAGGAAAAGGAATTTTGAGATTTTTAGGATTGGTTTAGAAGATTAAAAAAACAGTGGCAAAAACGTAACACTAATTTACGCTTAGATTTAAACACCCATTTCTGGGAAGTATCAGGAGCCTGACATGAGTTTATTTAAAGACCGAAGAGCGGCGGGTCAATTTTTGGCTCTTGAGTTAGCAGGTTATGCTAACCGCCCAGATGTGCTGGTATTAGCGCTACCGAGGGGTGGTGTACCCGTGGCTTTTGAAGTAGCAAAAGCGTTAAATGCTCCTTTAGATGTTTTTGTCGTTCGCAAGTTGGGTGTACCCAATCAAGAAGAATTGGCTATGGGGGCGATCGCTTCTGGTGGTGTGCGGGTATTAAATCAAGACATTGTGCGTCAAAGATTCGTTTCCAATCAAGCAATTGAGCGGGTTACAGCGAACGAACAACAGGAACTCGAACGAAGGGAACGTCTTTATCGAGGCGATCGCCTTTTTCCAATAGTAAAGGGACGAACCGTAATTATAGTAGATGACGGTTTAGCAACGGGTGCAACCATGCGGGCTGCAGTTGTAGCGTTACGCAAACAGCAACCCGCTAGCATCATTGTTGCTGTGCCGGTTTCCCCACCGGAAACTTACCAAGAATTACAAGCCGAGGTAGACGAAATTATCTGCGCCTTCATACCTAACGACTTCAACAGTGTTGGTTCCTGCTACGAAAACTTTCCGCCAACTAGCGATGCAGAAGTCAGCAAGCTGCTAGAGATAGCTGCAAATCCTATCAACCATTAGCAAGCGGATGGTTAATGGTTCATGGTTAATGGTTAATGGTGAGCCAGCGCGGCCAAGAGGGGGTTTCCCCCATGAGCGTAAGAGCGATCTTCGTAGCGGTAGCGATAGCGAAGCGCCCTTCGAGTAATCGAGCGTCGGACCGAGCGTCACCCCGAAGGGGTTGATGGTTCATAGCTATTAACTATTAACTTTTCCTCCTTTCCCTTGCCCACTCGTTAAAGAAAATTTGGTGGACTGCTAGGGTCTGTTTTCAAACTCTAATACCATTTGAATTTAACCCTAAAACAAATAAATAATGTAGAGACGCGACGCGGCTACGCGCGACTGTCGCGGTCGAAGAAGGGCGCTGGCTCAAATTTCGCGCGAAGCTCTCCGGATGGAATCTTCCATCCGGAAGACTTCGCGTCTCTACACGTCTGTATTTTTATCAGGGTTTTTGTGAAATGATATAAGATCCCCCCTCCCGGGGGGTACTCGTCCTTTAAAATCCCCCCTTTTTCCGGGATTACTCGTACTTTCAAAGTCCTCTTTTTCCGGGATTACTCGTACTTTCAAAGTCCCCTTTTTTAAGGGGATGAGCGGGGGATCTCCGAGAACTGGGGTGCATAACGAATAGTTTCAAAACACACCCTAGCCGACTGTTTACGCCCCAGCTGGCTCTGTGTAACCTTGAATATTCTCAGGCTCAAAAGAGCGCAAAACACGAGTTGACTGGCGGATTAACTCTTCCGTACCTTTGACAACAATCAGATACTTACCTTCATTAAGACGATTTCGATAAGGCAAAGCATCGCCACTACCAACTGTCAAACCAACACCGCCACCAACTAGAAAAGCACCCAGGGCACCAGAAGCGGCTCCCAGCAAACCTCCGATGAAATGATTGCCCAAAGCGCCAATCGGAAATATTTCAATACCTGTCAGCAAATTGAAGACGTAACCCGCAACAAATCCAAAAGGGACTAACCAATAAGCTTGTCGAGTTGCATTTTTACGAGCTTGTTGATTGGGGTCAATTAGCCCAAATTCATCAGCACTTTTGTAACCCTTTCCTAAAATATCAACCTGCTGTGTTGGTACACCTTCTTTTTCAAGGGCAGAATAAGCCTCTTCTGCCTGAATTCGGTCAGACAATACTGCAATCAAATAATTCATAAGTTGTCTCAACTCCTTTAAGCATGAAAATCGATTATTGGTTGCAAAAACAGCATAATTATTCCTATCACCACGAAAGATAAAGTTATCCAGGATAAAGTTATCATTTTGTTTTTCTTCCTTTGGTATTTCTACAAACCATTTCAAGTGAGCCAATTAACTGTTATTTCAAAGTAACTTTTTCGTTTTCGCCGCTACTGGCTTTTTCACCCGTAGTAATTGCTTTGACCAAACCAATTGTTTGTGCAACAAAGCTTGATGGTGCATCCCAATATTCACCTTTTTTAGCATTAACTTTCAGCAACGCGATATCGGGTTCATCCAATTCTTTGGGGAACCAGGCTTTGAGTTCTGGTTTCCATAGTTCTTGCATTTTATTGCGGTCCTTCACCAATTCTGCTGAACCGGATATGGAAACGTATCGCTGCTTATCGGGTGAAGAGAAACTGACATTAACTTCTTGACGGTGTTGGATTTCTATTACTTTATGGGAACTAGCATAGGTAAAAAACCAAAGAGTACCATCAGCTTCAATTTCGCCATTGGTTGACATGGGGCGACTGTGCAAGCTGCCGTCTTCATCGATTGTGGTTAACATGCCAAAGTCAATGTCTTTGATGAGTTCACGCAGCTTTTGAATTTGTTCATTGCGGTCTACAGTATAATTTGTCATTGACCTTTACTCTTTTCTCTATTTCCTTTAATTGAGAGCTGAAAAAGCTCTTTTTCAGTGTTAACGTTTATCCCGTGAAACTGCGTGAGTCTAGAGGTATAATTATCGGAAAAAATACTTGTTTATTTCTACCCAAAAAGGTAGAGAAATAAATACTCATCCCAATTCCAGAAATGCATGATACAAATCCAGATGTTTTTTGCTAATAGCTAACAGCTAATAGAAAACTGGTGATAATACAATTAGCTGTCTTCAATTAGCAATTAGCCGCAATTTATTTGTATCGCATTTCAAGTGAAATCGTATCAAAATAATTACTTTCTCCCAAGTCTTGCTTGTCTTTTTTGTCTCCCAAGTCTTGCTTGTCTTTTTTGTCTGGCTTGTCTTTTTTGTCTGGCTTGTCTCCCACACCCGTCGCCCTTCTAAAAATTATTCCGGCTTTTTGTGCCAGTTTCCATCCTCGCCTTTTTCATAATCGCGCTTAACTGCACTCCAAGCTACACGGAAAGCACGCTCTTGTTCTTCGTATTCTTTTTCAGCATTATTAAAGGCAGCTAGGAAAATTTCTTGGGCATGCTTGGGAAGATGTTCTCTGACTGACTCTGGTAATTCATCAATTTGTTTGTAAGGCATAAATTTAACTTTTATCTCTGCATTTTTCAATCTTGATTTCAGCATTATTGAGATTGGTGAGTTTAAAACTACCAAGTTGATTTTTACTTAGTAATTTTTAAATTTAATTAAATTACAATTCCAGAAAATATCTTGACTAATTATATAATTGCCAGTTTTTTTGAAGTCAAACATCATACTTTAGGTAGAAAAACTTGCAAATAACGATATAACTCCAAATGGCTTTTAGCTTGGATGAGCAATAAAGTTTTCAATACAATTTATCTCAATATTTCAAGTTTAAAAGTAAAAATATCAAACTCTAGCAATCCGCGCATCATTTATGATAAAAGAGAATCCCGGTTTCTTGCATAAACCGGGATTCTGAGGCTTTCAATTTTCACAATTTTTCCTTTGGATTGCTATATCTACTTAAACTTATTAATTCTGTAGAGACGCAATTAATCACGCCTCTACAACTTACTGCTTGATTAATCTCTATTCAAAAACTGGAAATTTTTGAGAATAAAGGCGAAACAAACCAGCCAGGGAACCGGCAATGTTTAATTACTAGGGTTGCATCAACATCAACCCTGTACAAACAGCTACCCTAACTAGAGTACATCATCCCCCCATCGGCTAATCCGGAGATTTTTTCCCACTCCTCACTCACAAACCTCTTATTTCTCTTCTTTCTCAGTTTTTGACTCCTCACCTGGGCGCTCAATAGCGGGAGGATAATCTACAAACTCTTGGGTTCTGGTTGTATTGGTAGTAACACCTTCCAACAAAACATCCTCAGGGTCTACTGATTTGTCAGCAGCCTCGCCAATTATACCGTTAGCGTTAACGTTGGGTTTGTCAGAAGTTCCTTTGTGATTGGCATGACCAGCAGGCATGGCTATTTCCTCCATAGAAATAATTTGGTGAATACACCCCCAGCCTAAACTCGTGAGTTGTGGAGAATACACTATCAGAAGGCTGAGATTGGGGCTTCTCAATCTGACTATTCCACCGATTTAGCAACTAATTACTTGAAGAAAACTCGTATTTTTTAATATTTCAAAAATTTTTTTTTGAGCAAGAAACCAGAGGGTCATCCTGTTAGGTGATGTCGTTTAAAGATGTTAGACGATATCTTAAAAATACCAGCAGTTAATGAACTCTGGAGATAAAAAGTATGAAAAAAATTATTACAGCTAGTTTAATAGCTTTAGCCGCTACTACTGGATTTCTGCTTAACAATCAACCCGCTCAAGCTCATCGCCGTTATTATCGCGATCGCATATTCTACGACCGTCTATATCCAACAAGATACTGCTATCCTGTGACTCAATGGCTTGTTGACGAAGACCCCGCCTATCATCCTCAAGCCTACGCTGACGGTTACCGCCAAGGAAAAAATAGCGCGAAAAAAGGAGAAGCATACAAGCCGCGTACTGCTGGAGGCGAATTTGCTCGTGGTTTTGATGACGGTTATTACGCAAGGGAATTTGCAGGTCAGAAACAAATTGTTCCCAACGTAGTTAAGCCATACACCACAACAGATTGCGGTTGGTTTTGATGGTCTAGCTTGAAAATAGGGAAAAGGGGAAAGGGAAAGGGGGAAAGGGGAAAGGGGAAGGTGGGGCCCCCTTACTTGTGGGGATAAGGGGCAAGGGGAAAGGGGAAAGGGGAAAGGGGAAAGGGAAAAGGAGCCACTGCGAAGAAAGCGCCTTTAAGCGTTGAAGCATGTGGCGTGGCAGAAGAAAGAAAGAAAGAAAGAATTAAGTTTTTTTCATTCTTACTGGTGTACCCAATTCATATTGATGGGTGAGTTCCGGTTAAGAATAAAAAAATGGGTTTCTAAGTTTAGCTCTAACAGGCTACTAGCCATTAGAAGCGACTACCTCTTTGTGTTCTTCTTTTTTCTCTTCTTTCTTGACGATTCTTCTACCCCAAGGCTTGAGAACCGAGATGATTATTATGCCTAAAACACAAGAAGTTTGAATAATAGCACCTACAAGTACTGCCTTGAAATCAAACATATATAATGGATTTTGCAGCGCTTGCAACCGTTCTGCTTGTGAAATGGCAGTCATGGCATTTACCCACGGACCCAGCCAGATAGTACCAACAACAATGAGTGTTAGCGTTGCAATCCACTTGGCAATCACCCAGTAGTGTTTAAAAAATCCCCAAATAGTCAGCCAGCAAAGCAGTCCGCCGGTTAACAGCGATAAGTTAGCAGAAGGAATAATTACGAAATCATCTAACAGTTTCAAAATCGAGTTGATTGCATACAGTTCATCACCGTTAGGAGTATTGCGGTTATTCCAAGCAATGACAATCATGCATAACGCAGTACCAAACCAAATTCCGCCAAAGGCGACGTGAAATGACAGCAACCAGTTCTTTTGTTTTACGCTCAACTTCTGCATACAGCTTTCTTTTCAATAGTAATTAGTAGTTGGTAGTTGGTAGTTGGTAGTTGGTAGTTGGTAGTTGGTTGGTGGGTGTTGGGGCGCCCTTGGTAGGGTTTCCCGACCCAGGCGACTGGTTCTCCCGTTGGGTTGTTGGTTGGTGGGTGTTGGGGCGCCCTTGGTAGGGTTTCCCGACCCAGGCGACTGGTTCTCCCGTTGAGTTGTTGGTTGTTCTACTATCCAAAGAACCACTATCCAAAGAACCACTATCCACCAACCACCAACCCAACGGGAGAACCAGTACTAGGAGTGTTACCCTCCCGCAGTACGCGCTTCACCACCAACCAAAACCTAATCCAACTCCCGGCGTCCTTCTAAAGCTCTTGCCAAAGTTACCTCGTCGGCGTACTCTAAATCTCCACCCACAGGTAAACCAAAGGCAATTCGCGTTACCTTGGTAAATGGTTTCAGCAGGTGACCAACATATAATGTCGTCGTCTCCCCTTCTACACTCGGACTAATTGCCAAAATCACTTCTTTAGGCTGATCTTTACTAACTCGCCGCTGCAGGGCATTGATGGTAAGCTGTTCTGGACCAATGCCATCTATCGGGGAAATCACTCCACCCAAGACGTGATATTTGCCTTTGAACTCTCTTGTTTTTTCCAGCGCAATCACATCGCGAGAATCCGCTACTACGCAGATTGTGGTGTTGTCGCGGCTGGGACTCCTACAGGTTTCACAAACCGGTTCAGCAGATAGGTGAAAGCAGACAGAACACAAGCCTACCTGTTTTTTGGCTTCGATTAGAGCTTGTGCCAGAGCCTCTACTTCTGCTTCTGGGCGCTTCAAAATATGCAAGGCTAGGCGCTGGGCGGTTTTCGGACCAACTCCCGGTAAGCGTTGCAATTGCTCAATTAACCGTGCTAAAGGACGTGCGTAAACCGTGGTCTTGTCTCCAGTATGTTCGTACTATAACTATGATGCCATTAGTGAGGTCTGGGCGATCGCTTGGCTTCGGGGAGAACGCACCAATTTGGTCTAATTGTACGCCCTTGGCTGAACCAAATTTCATGCTTTTAATCTAAATTCCGCAGCCGTCCGGTCATCTGCTTAATTTGAAAACACCGATCAATGCAATGAATCCAGGAGCAGCAAGCCATAACCAAAAGCCAGGAAGCAGCTTGTTTAATGCTAGTTCAGTAAAGGGGCTGCTACCATTGGGCAATCTGAACCAGAATGCTGATACTGTTCCTGCAAAGCCTAAGATAATCGCAATTAGTGCAGAAATCATTGAAAACTTATATTGCTGTCGGGCAAATAATATACAAGACATCCAGTAAGCTGGATTAGCCAACCAGCCAATTGCTGGTGGAATCACACCGAACAATCCAAATAGCCCAACAATGGTAAGCTCAATCCCTGTCATGTCACAGATGTTATCAAGATTACCATAAGCATTAATCTTACCTGGAGGTGCTTCTGATTTTGGAACGCCTTTGGGTGATATGTCAAATAAAAGACATGGTATGCTAAGTGCTATCCCGTATAGCAGCAGTGACAGCCCAATAAAAATTATTCGATTTCTCATTTTGATTTTAGCGATCAAAAGTGCATGATTTTAAAACAAAAAAGCGCCCCCCGTTTCCGGAGGGCGCTTTTTAGATTGTAGAGACGCGATACATCGCTTCTCCAGAAGAATTAACCGTTGATTGCAGGAGCAGATAGAGCAACAGGTGCTTCACCTCCAGCAGCCAAGTCGAGGGGGAAGTTGTGAGCGTTACGCTCGTGCATTACTTCCATACCCAAGTTAGCGCGGTTGATGATGTCTGCCCAAGTACCAACCACACGACCTTGTGAGTCAATGATGGATTGGTTGAAGTTGAAACCGTTCAGGTTGAACGCCATTGTGCTTACACCCAAGGCGGTGAACCAGATACCAACTACTGGCCATGCAGCCAAGAAGAAGTGCAGTGAACGGCTGTTGTTGAAAGAAGCGTATTGGAAGATTAGACGACCGAAGTAGCCGTGGGCTGCAACGATGTTGTAGGTTTCTTCCTCTTGACCGAATTTGTAACCGTAGTTTTGTGATTCGGTTTCGGTTGTTTCACGTACCAATGAAGAGGTAACGAGTGAACCGTGCATTGCAGAGAACAAGGAACCACCGAATACACCTGCTACACCCAACATGTGGAAGGGGTGCATCAAGATGTTGTGTTCTGCTTGGAACACAATCATGAAGTTGAAGGTGCCGGAGATACCCAAGGGCATACCATCGGAGAAGGAACCTTGACCAATTGGGTAGATCAAGAATACTGCGGTAGCAGATGCCAAAGGCGCAGAGTAAGCTACACAGATCCAAGGACGCATACCCAAGCGGTAAGACAATTCCCACTGACGACCGAGGTAGCAGAAGCAACCGATCAAGAAGTGGAATACTACCAATTGGTAAGGACCGCCGTTGTACAACCACTCATCTAAGGAAGCTGCTTCCCAGATTGGGTAGAAGTGCAAGCCGATCGCGTTGGAAGAAGGAACAACTGCACCGGAGATGATGTTGTTTCCGTAAATCAAGGAACCTGCAACCGGTTCGCGGATGCCATCGATGTCTACTGGAGGAGCAGCGATGAAGGCGATGATGAAGCAGGTGGTGGCGGCTAGCAAGGTAGGAATCATTAGGACGCCGAACCAACCGATATAAATCCGGTTGTCGGTGCTGGTGATCCAGTTGCAGAACCGTTCCCATACGTTGGCGCTTTCGCGGCGTTGTAAGGTTGTGGTCATTGTTTTATGAGTGCTTTATGTGCGTATGAATTTGGGTAGGTCTTTTTGCTTACCCATGTTTATACATTAAAGGCATTATTTAGATTTGTAAAGCTTTTTTAATTAAGTTGTTGTTATGTCAATGATTAGTTTTTATTATCACATAGCCAGAGACGCGAGTTATCGCGCCTCTATGGCGTCTTTTAAGAAACAGGGGGGAGGGGGGAGGGGGAAGTGTTTCTGTAATGAGTAACGGACGGTGCGCGGTCAGTTGGGCGTCTTTAGAGAATTAGCCGGGGGGCCATGACATCTGTCGTCCTCCTAGAATATGCAGATGTAGGTGGTAGACAGTTTGACCGCCATCAGGACCTGTGTTGATGACAACGCGGTAGCCGTCTGTGAGTCCAACTTGTTCGGCAACGCGCTTTACAGTTAATAAAAGATGCCCCATGAGAGCATGGTCTTGAGATTCGGCATCGGCTAGTTTGGCGATCGCTTTTTTGGGAATGACGAGGATGTGAACTGGCGCTTGGGGATGAACGTCTTTGAATGCTAGTGCTAGGTCATCCTCATACACAATGTCCGCCCTTATTTCCCGCCGAATAATCTTGCTGAAAATCGTCTCTGTGGTTTCACTCATGCCGATTTACCTGTTCATCTGCTAGAGATTCTAAAGGTTTATTGTTATATAAGAAATATTTCGCTAATGCTTGCTAGAGTTTGGAGTGCATCAATTGTGGGCATCGACGCCGTGAAAGTAGGCGTGGAAGTCGATGTGTCGGGAGGTTTGCCGGGAATAATTGTGTTGGGCTTACCAGACGCAGCTGTTCAGGAAGCGAAAGAAAGAGTTAGGGCGACGCTGAAAAATACCGGTTTTGCTTTCCCCATACGAAAAATTGTAATTAATTTAACTCCGGCTGATTTACGCAAGGAAGGTCCGTGTTTTGATTTGCCTATCAGCGTGGGCATTTTGGCGGCGTCTGAGCAAATCAGTGCTGAATTGTTGGGTGATTATTTATTCTTAGGTGAGGTTAGCCTCGACGGTAGCCTTCGCCCTGTTGCGGGTGTTCTACCCATTGCTGCTGCTGCCCAAAAGATGGGAATTACAGGTTTGGTTGTTCCTGCTGACAATGCCCAAGAAGCGGCGGTTGTGGAAGGATTGGCGGTTTATGGCTTCCAAAATATTTCTCATGTCACTGATTTTTTAAACAATCCAGGACGTTACAAACCCGTGCAGGTAGATAACCCTGTAGTAGAGACGTTACATGTAACATCTCTACATAATGCCGATTTAAAAGATGTTAAAGGACAAGCTCATGCTCGTCGGGCATTAGAAATTGCTGCGGCTGGGGGACATAATTTAATTTTTGTGGGACCGCCTGGTAGTGGTAAGACTATGTTAGCGAGACGCTTGCCAGGGATTTTACCACCTTTGGCTTTCTCAGAGGCGCTGGAAGTTACTCAAATTCACTCAGTGGCTGGTTTGTTGAAAAATCGAGGCTCATTAGTACGCGATCGCCCTTTTCGCAGTCCCCATCACTCGGCTTCTGGTCCCTCTCTCGTCGGTGGTGGTAGCTTTCCCCGTCCGGGAGAAATATCGTTAGCACACAGAGGCGTGCTTTTCCTCGATGAACTCACGGAATTTAAACGCGATGTTTTAGAATTTTTGCGACAGCCTTTAGAAGATGGCTACGTAACTATATCACGCACGAAACAATCGGTAATGTTTCCCGCGCAGTTTACTTTGGTGGCGAGTACCAATCCCTGTCCTTGCGGTTACTATGGCGATACTATCCAGCAGTGTACTTGTTCGCCACGGCAAAGAGAACAATATTGGGCAAAGCTTTCTGGTCCTTTGATGGATAGAATTGATTTGCAAGTTGCGGTGAATCGCTTGAAGCCAGAGGAAATTACCCAACAGCCGACGGGAGAGGCATCCCTCAGTGTGGGGGAAAGGGTACAACAAGCACGCTCAAGGGCTGCACACCGTTTTAACTCAGAATCAAATCTGCGTTGCAATGCACAGATGCAAAGCCGTCATTTACAGAAATGGTGCAAGTTGGATGATGGCAGCCGTAATTTATTAGAAGGGGCAATTAGAAAATTGGGTTTATCGGCAAGAGCAAGCGATCGCATTCTCAAAGTAGCGCGGACGATTGCAGATTTGGCGGGAGATGATGAGTTAAAAGCCAATCATGTAGCAGAAGCAATTCAATATCGCACTATAGATAGAATGCAATAGACCGAGAAGTGGAAATTAATTCTGCGTTGCCCGAAATACGAGCGTAGAGACAATTCATGAATTGTCCCTACGTCTTTTCCACTTCTTGGTCTAATCAGAAGTTGAGGAAGAGAAGATGTTAGGCTTTGACCGAATTACCTTTGACCGTAACATCATGTCAGGACAAGCTTGCATTCGGGGGATGCGGATTACTGTATCTTTGGTTTTGAACTTGCTGGCAACTGGCATGACTCCTGCTGAAATTGTAGAGGAATATCCTGAATTAAAGCTAGAAGACATCCAACAGTGCTTAAAATATGCTGCTTGGTTAGCTAAGTGCGACGTTTGCCGATATGAAATGCGATCGCACTACTTTTTTATATAGTAAAGCGATCGCATTTTTTATACTAAGTCCGGGTGATTACTTCTAATAAAATTTATCCTATATAAAATGTAGGTTGGCGTAGGCAGTCGTAAACGGCAGTTGCTATAACGGGTCAGCAGCTTATGTTCGTAAGCGGAGGAACATAACGTGCCGTATGTGTACCCCCGCAACGCACTGCCTCCCCAACGTCAAACGTGGATAAAGTTGGGTTCCGCTTCGTTCTACCCAACCTATTTTTATTAAAAGTGTTTAGCCGGACATGATATTACAGACTCTGGCAATCCAAAATCTGTCTTGAAAAGCTTTGATCGGAGGAAACCTCCGCTCAAACTTTTCGCAAAATCTAAAATCCAAAATCGGTTTACGCTTTCAATAAAGATTCTCCGCCATCAATCCAAACTTCGGTGCCGGTAATGTGGCTGGAAACATCCGATGCGAGAAATAAAACTAATTGTGCAACCTGTTCTGATGTTCCTGGTTGACCATCAGTTAAATGAATCTTGCCTTCAGGAAACTCAACAGGTTCTTGAACCTTCTCTAAATCTCTTCTTTGAGTGTTTTCGTCAATATTTGTCTCAATGGCACCAGGACAAATTACATTAACACGAATGTGGTTTTTAGCAAGTTCTAAAGCCATCATTTTTGTGAAAGCAACTTGTGCGGCTTTTGAACAAGAATAAGCGGTTGCACCAGTATTGCTGAACATGCGCGTGCCGTTGACGGAAGAGGTAATAATCACAGAACCGCCTTGTTTTTTCAGGTAAGGCACGGCATATTTAACTGTTAAAAAAGTACCTTTAAGATTGATATTAATTGTTTTATCCCACTCTTCCGGTGCTAATTCTTCAATAGGTGCCCATACACCATTAATGCCGGCGTTAGCAAATACAATATCCAAGCGTCCCCAATTGTTGATAATTTGTTGGATTGCTTGTTGCATTTCTTCTGGTTGGGAAATATCAGCAATTACTGGAATTGCTTCGCCATTATTTTTCTGAATTTCGGCAACAGTTTCTTCTAATTCATCCTTTGTGCGTCCTAATGCAGCCACCTTGGCACCTTCTTTAGCAAACAGCTTTGCTGCTGCTTTAGCAATACCGGAACCTGCTCCTGTTACCAACGCTACTTTATCTGTAAGTTGCATAATTGTTGGGTGTTGGGTGTTGGGTGTTGGGTGTTAGTAGTTAGTAGTTGGTAGGCGCGTAGGTGGTTGTTGGGTGTTGGTTGATTGGTGGTTGGTGAAGCGCGTACTGCGCTTTTGGTAACACTCGCGCAGGTAACTGGTTCTCCCGTTGGGTTGTTGGTCAAAAAGTACCACAAATTCCCAAGCAGTACTAACCATTAACCACCAACCACTAACCATTAACCATTAACCATTAACCATTAACCATTAACCATTAACCACTAACCAAGTCATTACCTTTAGCTGTAGCATGAAATTAAGTTTTGATTCATACCGCTATTGGCATAAACCGTTTCTATGCCTGATTGCATATATATTTAGTAATAGAAATGCGATTGTAATGCTGTTAACAATTAACTGTTACATAATGCTATGCCTTAACAGTTAGACTAGACTATGCCGAGGGAAGGATGACGCTGGCATCAAGTGTCCTGGATACTGCTGTGGTTATTATCAGCATTACTCAACTAACGCCTGAATAACACCTCTTGTGATGACAGCTTTTTTAACAACTACCACCCCACAATTTGAAAGAGTTGCCAAAATAGTGGCAAAACGAGTGGCGCAGCTATTGTGCGCGGAAGTTTTTGTAATTGATGGACAAGGGATTGCGATCGCCTGCAGCAATCCTAAACTAATCGGGCTTTCTTTCAACCGCATCCATGCCAAATTTGTCCTTAACTATCTACGCGTACCGTTTTCTGTTGATAAACAAGTAGGTGAACTTATTGTTGGCAAACCACTGAATGGCAAGAATATTTCTTCTCGGGCGCAGGAAGTTGTAGAGATGGTAATTAATCAGACAGCAGTAATTGATGCATTACCCAATCAGCACGAGTTAAAAAATAAATTTATCTATGAATTACTCCACGGTTTGATTGATGACAAAACTACTGTTTTGCGCTATAGCAAGTTGTTGGGATTGGATTTGACACCACCTCGTGCAGTGATTTTAATTAATGCTGCTGATTATATTTTGGAAAATAATATTTCCTGTGAGGACGCAAAGACAGAAAATTTCCCCGCATCTCCTTCTTTGGAAGCACAAATACGACGGCGGACAACTTTAGTTATTAGTAGTATTGTGAGTTTTTTTCATCTGCCTAACGATACAATTTGTGCTTATATTGGGGATGGAGAAATAGCTGTTCTCAAGGCGAGTGATACGAAAAACTTGGGTAGTTGGGCGAATCACGCAGATGTACCCGAACAGTGCAATTCTTCTTGGGCAAATTTGACGGCGCTGAAGCGGGCTGCTGGGGCGTTGTTAACGCGGTTGCAAGGTGATACGGTGACACCCATTAGCATTGGAATTGGGCGCTATCACCCAGGAATTCAGGGACTGGCACAATCATATCAGGATGCGCGGGCGGCTTTGTCTTTGGGGTGTCGATTTAGCGATCGCAATCAAGTACATTGTTTGGATAAGTTAGGAATTGCCGCTTTTATTGGTGTTGCAGATGAACAAACAAAAATCGAATTGGCTACTTATTTGCTGAGTCCCCTCAACCACGAACCAGAATTAATTACCACTTTAGATACTTTCTTTGCTGAAAATTGCTGTCCGTCTTCTGCTGCAAGTCGGCTTTCTATTCACCGCAATACTCTAAGTTACCGCTTAGATAAGATTACCTCATTAACTGGACTTGACCCGCGCAAATTTGATGATGCTGTGCAGATACGTTTGGCTTTGTTGATGCGAAGATTGCGGTAAGTCAAAATTAAGTTTGGATAATCGGTATGCCTAACCAATTACGTATTTATTGTAATCTTATATGATTTGCCCAGAAACCCGGTAACTCTTGCGAAACCGGGTTTCTAAATTTTCAGATGCGCGGACTGCTATATAACATTTCAATTATTCAAGACGTTGCAGATTTCCCCAACCCCTTTTTAAGGGGGCGAGGCGATTTTAATATGTTGTAATACCATTTATAGCGGATTTCAAATGGATGAGGTACAGACTACGCGTGTAGAAGCAATTCATGAATTGCTTTCACGTTCAAAGGTGTACCATTATGACTTGCAACTCGCTATATTTATGAAAATGAGCTTAATTAAGCCTTTATCTTAGCAAAAACTTTGTTCGCGTTTGTCGGCGTTCCAGCCTGAGGGCGATGTTCCGCGCATCGTTACAGAGAATTTGTATAATTCCTACTTTTTTTAGATTATATCCTGTCTTCTTAATGCTACAGAGAGAGGTCAGTTTTGATAGTGTCCATCCAACATAGAATTCCCTCGCTGTTGAGTTGGTACAGGGGATGTTGAAGCAGGTAGAGTAGGGACGACGGGTGTGGGACGACGGGTGTGGGGTGTGGGACGACGGGTGTGGGGTGTGGGACGACGGGTGTGGGGTGTGGGGTGTGGGGGACGGGTGTGGGGGATAAGGTAAGAGTAAAAATTAAAAGGCATTCATCGCGAAGCGTCCTTCGTGAAGCGAAGGATCTAAGAAAGATTTTTTCCCTTGGACTCTTTCCCCTTTCCCCTTCCCCCTTTCCCCGTCTTATTTTTGTGCATTTGCACAATTGCAGTGATAAAAAGGCGAAAATTTTTTGGTCAATTGCCCAATGAAGTGGGGTGCTGTGATTAGTAAGCTGAAAGCAGTCGCTCGTAGTACAACACGTGTCACACGGACATCAACTTTTAAAACAATTGCCTATCAATCGTATCGCTATTGTGCGATCGCTTCCCGGTTTGGGCGATTTACTTTGTGCTGTACCTGCTTTTAAAGCTTTACGTGCAGCTTTCCCTCACAGCCACATTACTCTAATTGGTCTGCCTTGGGCACGTTCTTTTGTGGAACGTTTCCACGATTACTTTGATGAATTCCTTCAATTTCCCGGATTTCCAGGAATTCCCGAAGCATCGCCCCAGGTTCACAAGTTACCAGAATTCTTAGCCAGTGTCCAACAACAACCCTTTGACTTGGCGTTGCAAATGCACGATAACGGGGTTGTCAGCAATTTCTTTACTGTCTTACTCGGCGCTCAAATTAACGCTGGTTTTTACCTACCCGGTCATTATTGCCCAGATCCAAATTATTTTCTACCCTATCCAGAATCTGAACCAGAAGTATGGCGACACCTGCAGTTGATGGATTATTTGGGAATACCTCTTTTGGGGGATGATTTGGAATTTCCTTTTCGGCAAGAGGATTTTGCGGAGTTGCACAAACTTGAGGAAGTACGCCACCTCCAACCAAGGGAGTATGTCTGCATTCACCCCGGTGCCAGCGTACCAGAAAAACGCTGGTCGGTAGAAAAGTTTGCTGCTGTTGCTGATGCTATTAGCGATCGCGGTTTTCAAGTCGTGCTGACTGGTACGGCAAAAGAAGCGCATATAACCCAAGCTGTGGCAGAGATGATGCGTTTCAAACCCATTGATTTTGCCGGACATACTAGCTTGGGTGCGATCGCTGCCCTTTTAAGTCAGGCGCGTTTATTAGTCTCTAATGATACTGGTATATCTCATATAGCAGCTGCTTTACAAATTCCAAGTGTTGTAATTTTTACCAACTCTCAAACCCATCGCTGGGCACCGTTAAACCGAAAAAGGCATCGCATTTTAAGTCCTGAAATTAAAGTTATCAGTTCTGAGTGGATTGGCTGTCTGGGTAAAGAGGAAACAGGGATATTCTCCGCGTCTTCTTCATCTGCGTTATCTTGCCATTTCCCCGTTACTCCAGGAATGGTTATAAGTCAAGTGCAAGAATTGCTGGGCGCGGAGTTAGGAGTTAGGAGTTAGGAGTTAGGAGTTAGGAGTTATGATTTAGGAGTTAGGAGTTAGGAGTTATGAGGTGTCCAGTCGCCCAGTTATTATTGCCCTTGTCCCCCTTGTCCCCCTTGTCCCCCTTGTCTCCCTTGTCCCCCTTGTCTCCCCATTTCCCCCCAACCCCACTTCGTGGGGGCCCCTAGCCCCCCATCTCCCCCTCTCGGACGTTCAACTAAAGCCTTGGGAAAGATGTTTCCATCTCAAGTATTGAGTATCAATTAAATCAGGAGGGACGTAGATCCAGCCAAAAGGAGACTCAATCAATGAACTTGAAGGCAATTTGGGGACTATTCCAAGAAACATTTAATGAATGGAATAATGATAAAGCATCGCGGTTGGCAGCAGCGTTAGCTTATTACACAATTTTTTCTATTGCCCCATTGCTAATTATAGTAATAGCGATCGCAGGAGCAGTATTTGGAGAAGAAGCTGCAAGAGGCGCAATTGAAGGACAACTTCAAGGTTTAATCGGCGATGCTGGCGCAAAAGTCATCCAAACAGCGATTCAAAATGCCAGCAAGCCACAGCAGGGTACAATTGCCTCGCTTATCAGTATTGTTATCCTGATGTTTGGTGCTACTGGTTTATTTACTGAATTACAAGATGCTTTAAATACTATTTGGGAAGTGCAGCCAAAGCCGGGACGCGCCATGAAGAACATGGTTCGCAATCGCTTTTTATCGTTTGCGATGGTTCTGGGTATTGGCTTTTTACTCCTGGTTTCTCTGGTTATTAGTACAGCATTAACAGCACTGGTGACTTACTTTAGCAACCTGCTACCAGGTGCTGATTTTATCTGGCAACTTGTCAACTTCATCTTTGGTTTTGCCGTCACCACGGTGCTGTTTGGGTTAATTTTCAAAGTCCTGCCAGATGTCAAAATTACTTGGAGTGATGTTTGGATTGGCGCTGCTATCACCTCACTTTTATTCTCCTTTGGCAGGTTTCTCTTAGGAAGGTATCTCGGTAATGGCAGCTTTGGCTCAATTTACGGCGCTGCTGGTTCAGTAGTAGTTGTCCTAGCGTGGGTATATTATGCTGCTCAAATTCTGTTTTTTGGCGCTGAATTTACTCAGGTTTATGCTCGTAAATACGGCACTCGCATCGTCCCTGATAAAAATGCTATACCCATGACAGATAAGGCTCGCGCCAATCTAGGAATAAAACCCGCAGATAACAAACAGCCATCCTCTAAACAATCCCCTAACTGGATGAATCGCTTGTGGCGGCGCTTTTCACAATCCAAACGCTTAAAACGCAAAAGAACAAATCGGCGATCGTGAATAGTCATACTATCTAGAGTGGTTGTTAATGGTTAATGGTTAATGGTTAATGGTTAAGAGTTAATAGTTAATAGTTAATAGTTAATAGTTAATAGTTAATAGTTAATAGTTAATAGTTAATAGTTAATAGTTTTGTGAACCATGAACCCCTTCGGGGTTCGCCAGTCGCTCATGGGGGAAACCCCCTCTTGGCCGCGCTGGCGAACCATGAACCATGAACCCCTTCGGGGTTCGCCAGTCGCTGATGGGGGAAACCCCCTCTTGGCCGCGCTGGCTCACCATGAACCATCTAACCCTACAAAATTGCTACATAATCTTTATGGAAATTTTAGTTAAATTTGCGGAATCGGGAACGATAATGTGTATACATTTATATACATTTTCCACTTTTCCCACCAAATAGATGAGACTCAGAATCTTCACCGTAGCGGCTCTATTTGCTCCCTTTTGCCTTGCTGCTTCCCCAAAAGCAGACGCCTCTCCAAGTTCTCAAGTCCTGGCTGTTCAGCAACCAATCCTACTCGCGAAAGAAAGCTGGACTCAACTTTCTCCCAAACAAGGCGGTTTTACTGTCTTGATGCCTGGTAAACCAATAGAGGAGAAAGAAACCGATAAAAGTGATGATACTACCACTGAGTCTTACACTTATACAGTAGAAACCAAAGAAGGTGCGTTTTTGCTTGGCTACACGGAATTTCCCAGTGATATTTCCGCAGACGATCCTCAAGGGCTTTTAGATGCCGCTGCCGAAGGATTAACACAGGATGGTGGAAAGTTATTGCGCCAGCGAAAGATTTCTTTGAGTAACAATCCAGGCAGAGAAGTTCAGTATAAAAACGCAGACGGAACTACTGGTACAGCTCGAATTTTTGTTGTCAAGCGGCGGCTTTATCAATTGCACGCCATCACTCCCCAAACCCAAGATATTAAAAAGTTTTTTGACTCATTTAAATTTATCTAAGAATGCTTAAGTGGAGTGATGGTCGAGTAATTTGAGATTTGAGATTTGAAATCGCCAGAATCCTTTCATCCAAAATCTAAAATTGGGTGACTAAGACTTGATATAATCCCCATTCAAGCAACTAAATTGTTGTCGGGGAATAAATAATGGCAGACTGGCAGGAAATTACTGGTGGAGTGACAGCACCCAGGGGGTATCGGGCGGCGGGAATTACGGCTGGATTGAAACCTTCGGGATTGCCGGATTTGGCTTTGATAGTATCAGATGTAGAGGCGATCGCGGCGGGTGTATTTACCACTTGCCAAGTCAAAGCTGCGTGCGTAGATTATTGCCGCCAACGCTTGAGCGCCAAGCATAGCGCCCGTGCTATACTTTGTAACGCCGGACAAGCAAACGCAGCTACAGGTACTCAAGGCTGGCTGGATGCCCTAGAAAGTGCGATGACGCTAGCACAAGTGCTGAATATTCCTTCAGAATCAGTGCTGCTAGCATCCACGGGCGTGATTGGACAAAGAATTAAGATGGATGCCCTGAAAGCAGGGATTCCCAAACTAGTGGCACAGTTATCATCAACGGGATCGGATGCCGCCGCCGGGGCGATTATCACCACAGATTTGGTAACAAAATCCATTGCCCTAGAGACAACTATAGGCGATCGCTCGGTGCGAATCGGCGGTATTTCCAAAGGTTCGGGGATGATTCATCCCAACATGGCAACGATGTTAGCATTTGTTACTTGCGATGCAGCAGTTGCTCCCAGTCTTTGGCAACAAATGTTAAGTCGCGCCGCCGATAGAAGTTTTAATTCTATCACCGTAGATGGTGATACTAGCACCAACGATAGCTTGATCGCACTGGCAAACGGTCAATCTCGCACTCCAGCCATTACCGAAATGGGTGCAGAAGCCGAAAAATTGGAAGCAATGTTAACAGCAGTATGCCAGCATTTAGCAAAAGCGATCGCGCGTGATGGCGAAGGTGCAACTTGTTTGATTGAAGTGCAAGTCACAGGCGCACAAGATGAAGAATCAGCGCGTCAAATAGCCAAAACTATTGCAGGTTCATCTTTAGTTAAGTCTGCCATATTTGGACGCGACCCCAACTGGGGACGCATTGCGGCGGCTGCAGGACGCGCGGGGGTGTTGTTTGAACAAGAAAACCTGCAAATTAAGCTAGGAAATTTCTTGATGATGGAAAATGGTCAACCTTTACCATTTGACCGTGCGGCGGCGAGTGCATATTTGAAACAAATTGCAGATAATTCTTCAATATCAAAAGATGTTGTGGCGACAAACATGAGTAATGATTTGTCAATTGATAGAAGCACTGTTAAGAAGCAACGGGTAGATAATCCAGTGATAATTGCCGTTAGCGTTGGTAACGGTCATGGTTCGGGTATAGCTTGGGGTTGTGACTTAAGTTATGACTACGTGAAGATTAACGCCGAATATACTACGTAAAATTTTCCGGATATTCATTGAGTCATAGTGTTCGACCGCCAGGGATTATAAATCCCTGGCTGATAGGGAAAGTCCTCTCTTTGAGAGGACTAGATAAAGATTTCAGTCCACGCTTCGTGGACTTCTGCTAAAAGCGGTCGAACACGAATGAAACAGCCCTGTTTTTTAAGGGGGTTGGGGCGCTGGCGCCGTGGGCGAGTCTCCCGACAGTAGGCGACTGGCGTGGGATCTACAACGTCGAAACCCTCTTATCATCGGTAAAATCTGCATAAGTCTTGGATCTATTTATTGAACCACGAAGGCGCGAAGGACGCGAAGAAAATGCAGCGAATATCTGTTGTGGGAACGAGTGGTTCTGGGAAGACGACTTTGGCGCGTGGCATTTCTCTATGCCTGAATATTCCCCATGTGGAATTAGACTATCTGCACTGGGAACCCAATTGGACGGAAGTACCAAATGAAGTTATGCGACAGCGGGTTGATGTTGCGCTGTCAGGCGATCGCTGGGTTGTGGATGGTAATTATAGCTTTGTCCGCGATATCGTTTGGGGAAGGGCAGATACGGTTGTGTTTTTGGACTATTCTTGGACTGTAGTAATGAGTCGGGTGCTGTGGCGGACTTTTGGGCGAAGCATAACCCAGCAGGAAGTCTGCAATGGGAACCGCGAATCTTTGCTAAAAGCGTTTTTTAGCAAAGATTCAATTTTGTTGTGGGCGCTTCAAACCTACGGTAAAAACCGCAAAAAATATCCACTCCTGTTCCAACAACCAGAGTATGCACATATTAATATTGTGCATTTGCGATCGCCTCAAGCTGCACACGATTGGTTGTTGAATTTACCAGTTTAGATGTTGGGTAAAGGCGAAATAGCTTGTTATCTCATGCTTTCTCAAATAATTTAGTTTTAAAATCTACTATTAAGAGAGACTATTTCTAAGTGTGACATAGTTATCGAGACATAGATAAAAAGGTTGATTTAACAGCTAATATAACTAGGAACGCTTGCCCGGAATCGACCTATGTCTTTGACAGAAGTAGTTGCAATTGTCACATTAATCTCAGGCGTATTAGCAGTATTTATACAGGCTTCGCTAGCCCTGTCGAAATACCTAAAAAAACAATCATCTCAAGTAAGAAACATACCTTGGGGTTGGATAGCAGGAGTTTTGTTGAGTTACGCAGCAGCGGGATTATTATCAGCACCTTCAGCCTCCGCATTGGCTTGGACTTTGCCTTCAGCTTGGGCTGCGAGTTTTTTATGGGCTTTGTTTTTAACTTCAGATTATGCTTTGGCTTGGGCTTTAGCGTGGGCTTTGGCTTGGGCTTTGGCGGCGACTTGGGCTAATGTTTGGGCGGCGTCTGAGGGTTTGAC
This sequence comes from Heteroscytonema crispum UTEX LB 1556, assembly GCA_044006015.1. Classification (GTDB taxonomy): domain Bacteria; phylum Cyanobacteriota; class Cyanobacteriia; order Cyanobacteriales; family Nostocaceae; genus Heteroscytonema; species Heteroscytonema crispum. The sequence continues at coordinate 133,111 of JBIPDF010000007.1, read as the reverse complement.
TAAAATTTTGGCTTGGTTTGTGGCTGGGGCTATTACTTCAGCTTTGACTGTAGCTTCGGCTTCAGCTTTGGAAGAATTTCGCACTCATTTCAACAAGTTTGATACATTCATAATTTTCGCTGCAACTTCTGTATTTGGATTGGGCTGTGGTTGGTTGGTGTATCAAATATTTCCGATTACTTCGCCATTTTAATTAAGTAAAACTTACGCAAACAACCCGGTTTCTACCAAAAATTCTCTGAAAAAACCGGGTTTCTGGCACTTAGTACAAAAGTTCTGTTGAATTAGGCGATCGCGCTTATTAGGAAAATTGCTTTTGTACGCGCTTAAGAACTACTAGAAACGCCACAGGGCATATTATCAAAAATCCTAGAAATATTAGTTAAAAGCACTTTTCGAGTATCTTGAGGCTCAAAATACAGACAAAATCATCCTTTTGGGGTGTATGCACTTTCAGCCTATTGGCAGTAATTTATAACGTCAACTGCAGAATATTATCACACTAGAACCCCACTAATACCAATACTCTTTAACCTTGCAACTACCTCACAATCCCTATACCCCCCTTGGCAAGGGGGGCTGGGGGGATCTTAAAACGCAAACATTACACTAATACTCCTTAACCTTGCAACTACCTCACAATCCCTATACCCCCCTTGGCAAGGGGGGCTGGGGGGATCTTAAAACGCAAACATTACTCAGATAACTATAAATTTCACTTTTATTACTAATTGTTACTAATAAATTTTTATCTGCAATACACATAATGCAAATTTTCACAACCGCTTACCTTATCTGAATTTTGTTGTATTAGTGTCAAAAACTGAAAAATCTTAAGTAATTCATCACAAAACACATCCAAGGACTATTACAATTATGACTAAAACACTACCTAGATTTAACAGAAATCAACTGGTTTCCTTTATCGGTGGTATGGGCAAAATCTTACATTGCCGTCCAGATTCGGGTACGTGGACTTATGCCGTGGAAATGGAAATGGGACCATTACCAGAAATGGGGAGAATAGGTGCTGAAACAACGATTCTGTTGTACGAAATGGAAATTGAAGAGGTTTTAACCTCTTAATTAATTGCCAAAGAATGAAGAGTTTTGAAAATGCGTCTAGCAGAAAAAGTAAATTGCATAGAGGCACAATAGCTTATCGTCAAATATTGCCTACGGAAATTGAACTACAATTGCCAAAGCTAGCACAACTTCTTCTAATGTCGCTTCTTCAAGAATACCAATTTTATTAGAAAAACGTTCTCAGGACACGGAACGAGTTTGTAAAGCATTGGTAGGAGAAAGTTTTGTTAAAGCATTGCTTGATGAAGGTGCAATTTGCACAACCCAAGGAAAACTTAGAAAAGAATTTTTCCAACCAGTAATTGGAACTACCAGACGCAATCTTAATCCTGCTAATCCATTAGCACTGATGACAATCGCTGGGCGCGTTTTTTGAATTTCATCTCCTCTGGTGGGATCTAGTTGCACGCGCCAAATCTCACCCCGCCTAGGTTTGCTACTCGTCATCCCAGTTGTCATCTTCTACATATTCTTCCGCCTACTCCATCTCCTCACTACCGGGGACAAAATACTCCGCAACAGTAGCCGCTTGTTGTGCTACTGGTAGCCTCAGAAAAGCCCGACGGTCAACCACCTGTTTTTGAAATATATCCCCTGTAGATGAATCAGCCAACTGTTCACTCTGTGCATCTTCAATTAATGCTTTGTTCTCAGTCATGGGGAACCCCTACTGTGCAAATTCAACTGGATTAAGACTTATATTAAATTTTAACCAAGGCTGCTTTCCCCTTTTGCGTTTTATTTATTCCCCTCAAAACGGGAGCAGAAACTTGGTTATGAGCGTATCTGCGTGTAAATACTGTCCCTTATAATACCACTTGGAAAAAATCTTGCGACAGATGAATTGTTGAAACAACGACACGATGGGTGTTTCACAATCCGTTGCAGGAAAGTTAGGCGGGACCCAAACCGACACGCGATCGCACTTCGCAGTCGCCTGGGTCGGGAAACCCTACCAAGGGCGCTGCCTCACCGCCTACTTTCCGCAAAATCTCAAATCTCAAATCCTGTTAGGGTACAACCTACACATTATATGATTTTGTTATTACAATGATATCAAGGTGATATAAAAATAATTCCGAGGAGTCAATCATGGAGACGAGGATCGAAGAAGTTCCTGCGTTTAAAGTCAACGGCTTCCTAGCTTTGGGCGTTGTCCTAGCGATAGGGATTTTTGGCGCTTGGTGGGCTTGGTCATCTGTGCAGGGATTAATGGGAGTATTGGGGAGAAGCTTGAAAGTAGAAGATTTTTTCGGAGATTTCGGAGAATTGGGTGCATGGTTGGGAGCAACACTATTATTCGTGGTGATTCCCTCAGTGTCGGGGTTTTTTACAGTTGAACCAAATCAGGCGATCGTGTTAACCTTTTTTGGGGATTACGTGGGTAGCGTGCGCCAGCCTGGTTTTTGGTGGACTAATCCCTTCACCCAAAAACGCAGAGTTTCATTAAGGATTCGCAACTTTAACAGCAAAATACTCAAAGTAAATGATGCTCAGGGCAGTCCGATTGAGATTGGGGCGGTGGTAGTATGGCTGGTAGTAGATTCAGCCAAATCTAAATTTGAAGTTGATGACTGCGAGGAGTTTATTGCTCTCCAAAGCGAGACAGCGATACGCGCCTTAGCAATTCGCTATCCTTATGACACTCCCGATGAAGCGTCCATTCCTTCCTTGCGGGGTATACCTGATGAAATAGCGATCGCACTTCAAAAAGAATTGCAGGCTAGACTTGAAGTTGCCGGAGTAGAAGTATTAGAAGCGAGAATCTCACATCTAGCTTATGCTGCCGAAATTGCCCAAGTGATGTTGCGTCGCCAACAAGCCAAAGCAATAATAGATGCGCGGCGACAAATTGTCGAAAGTGCGGTGGGAATGGTTGATGAAGCGCTTAAGGGGTTAAGCGAACGGCAAATTGTTGAGTTGGATGAGGAACGCAAAGCCGCTATGATTAACAATCTACTAGTTGTCTTAACTTCAGATCAAAATGCCCAGCCTGTGATTAATACCGGCAGCCTTTACACTTGACACATGAGCCAGAAAAAACGGTTTTTATTGCGTTTAGACCAAAAACTTTATGAAGTGCTGGAGCGATGGTCTGCTGATGATTTGAGAAGTGTCAACGCCCAAATTGAGTTTCTCTTAACAGAAGCGGCGCGTAAAAATGGCAGATGGAAAGAAGATAAGCGACAAAAAGCTTCCGATCCTCATCAGGATGATACAGAATCAGAAGACACATAGCAATGCAAGGATTTTAGATGAAAGGATTTTAGATTCTCTCGTCTCTCGTTCCCAATCAGAGACTGGGAACGAGGACTGCGAGGATTGTGTAATGGTGGTTTATCTTCTCGCCATTGCCAGCAAACTCCCAGCACGACTGGAGGATACCATTTTTTTGCGTGCCAAACCAACGAAAGCGATCGCTCCCAAAGCCCGTATATAGCGATTCCCAGTTGAGTGGGGTACAGGTTATTTGTAGGGGCAATTCATGAATTGCCCCTACGTGTACCTCATGCAAACGGGAACCGCTATATTAGAAGATTGTGGGGCTTGGGTCACAGCCGTTGACAGTGCAGATGCGGTAATCTCAGCATCGATTCAGTATTCATGCATTGTGGCGAAAAAACCTGGTTTATTCTGGTTTAACCAACGAAATGTTGGTCTTTCCCACAACAGAAACCGGGTTTTTGGGATTAATGAATCGGTGTTCTAGGTTTTTTTCAGTATCGGGAAAAGTCAGCATACCATTTTTTTCAGTCCTATCTTACTCATCAGAATAGACAAACTTAAAGAAACTACAAGTAGTAGAACCCATCCACATACCTTCAAAAGCAATATATGTGTGAAATCAAAGACGGTATTTTGCAGCAAATGAGTACTTAAGGAAAGGAGAAATAAGTAGAAAATTCCGTTAAGACAAAATATTCCCAAACAGTATTTTGATAGTAACTTGACTGCTTTGATTAAAAAAATTGGCAGTTGAGTTTCTTCGACAGAACTCAAACATAAAACTAAGGTAATTGTGCCGAGAATATTCGATAACGTTATGTATTCAAAAGGCTCAGTACTACCATTTGTGATTTGGCTTAAAAAATTATAATTGACAATTAAAATCAAATATGTATTTGCCAGCATAAATACTTTATTTTTGACTGAAATTAAAGAAGATATTTTTAATAAAGCAGATAAGTTTTTATATGAAAAACCGCCAAGCGCTGCATAAACAAACCAGTAGATGAATGGGACACGACCGAGATTTATTAACAATGTCGATAACTGCGGCTCATCTTTCATACTTAAACCTAAATAAGTTAATTTAAAAATTAATATTTGTATTGCAACTAGTAATAAAACATTTCTAAATTTATTCAGCCAATGTCTCATCCAAATATAAAGTGGTATAAGTTGGAAAAGAATTAGTAAGTAATATGCACCTGTGAATATCTCGCCTTTGAAAATTTCAATGACAATTTCGGTAGTTGAGTTGCCATTCAAAATTTTTAAACCAGCTACTAAGCTGAACCAAAACACCGTTGGAACTGCTAAACGAGTCAAACGCTTTTTAATTATTGACGTTTGAGGTATGGCAGAATCTTTAGATAATCCACGTTCAAACAGCATAAAAGAGATTGTCAGCAGTACCGGAACACAAAATCTCAGAGGTGAGAATAGGATATCTATTAGTGATGCACTGTCTGTATAGGTTGACCTGGGGACAACAAGTGAGTGGAATGAAACAACAGCAGTAATGCTGATTGCTTTCATCAAATCAACGAAAAATAATCTACTTTTAGTATTTGTGTCAATTGTTGTCATGCTATTTTTATTAGCTATTTATTCTGGCATAAAAGAGTTAATTTAGTATAAGTGTGAAACGAAGTTAAAACTATTTCAAGGTACGACGAACCAAGTCGATTAACATTTGAGGCACCTGACCGCGAGAAACTAAAGATATGATGATTCCATAGGCAAGAACAAGGGTAGGTGGCTGTAAATAAGGTGCAATATTTACTGATAATGGAGTAGCAAGTATGGCGACTAATATCAATGCTATTGTGGCTGTAGGTAGCAGCACAGGCGCAAGCAAAACTCTGATATTCCAACCAGCAGAGTAGCAAATAGCTATCCAAAACCAGACAGTAGCAGCGATACCCATAACCAGTGCTGTGGCGATCGCAACGCCGTTAATTCCTCCGAAATGCGCCCCGACTAAAAACCCAGAGATAGATAAAGGAACTAAAACCCAGTTGATGACAGCATTAATATGCGGTTTATTCAATGCATTCAACGCAGTCCCTAAAATAGACATAAATCCTCTGGCATAAGCAAAAATTAATATTATTTGGAAAATCACTACAGTTTGTTTCCACTCTGCACCATAAACAAGAGGAATTAACCACGGAGAAATGATAAATGCCACGCCATAAATTGGAGCATAAAAGAAGGCGTATAACTCTAACATTTTGCAAATATATATCCGTTTACCTTCGTTGTCTTTTTGCGATAAGACTGAAAAATTTACCCGGTTAATTTGGGACAAAGCAAAAGTAGGTAACATCGCCAATTGATAACCGAGACCGTAGTAACCTAATGCTTGGGCACCGAGTAATCGACCCACAATCACGTTGTCAGTGTTGGTATTGGCGTATACAGCAAGATTGATACTCACCAGGCTAGTGATGTATCCACGGACTTCGGCTACAGCAGATGCATCTGGGATGAGGTGATAAACAAAGCGGTAGCCACTAAACCAACGCTTGAGTAAGGCATCTACTGCTGTCATGGTAATGTCGGCAATTACAAAAGACCACACTCCCCAACTCAATGCAGCACAACTTATAGCAATTAAAAACCCTGTTAATTTAATTACAATCTCTGACATGGCTACTGCCCGAAAATTCATCTGTCGCTGCAAAACGGCTGCATGGGAACCAGTACCTGCACCAATAAGAAAAACTAAGGATTCGCAGACAATTAAAGGAAAAACAATCGGCTCGTGAAAAAATTGAGATAGGGGAAATCCAATTAGTATTTGCACAAAGAACATACAGACTGAAATATTTATCCCCAGACTGTAAACTGCGTTGGCTAATTTTCTGTCCTCCAATCCTTTGTAAATCAATACGCCGGCAATCGCTGAGTCTTTAAAAAGTTCCGATAAAGTGGTGACAATTAAAACCATTCCCCAAATGCCGAAATCTTTAGGTGACAGCAAACGGGCGAGGAAAATTTGAGCAGCAAGTTGTGATAGTTTGCCAACAGCAAAACTCCCCGTTAGCCACAAACTACTTCCTGCTATCTTGGCAGCTTTAGTACTTGTCATAAAACTTTGAACAGGAATATTTTTTTTCATTGTTAATGCTGAGGTTTGGGGTAAAGGATAGAGTGAGGGGTTTTACGGTTTGCTAATTCTTGACCTTTACGACCGAGGCGATCGCGTAATTGTCTATCTGTACACAATTGCCGCAATCCCTCAGTAATTTCACTGCTGTCCGGATTTACGAGTATGCCATTTGACATGTGGTAAACTGCATCTGTTACACCCCCCACCCGCGAAGCAATTACAGGTTTGCCAAAATAACCAGCTTCTAAATAAACAATGCCAAAACCTTCGATACTGGCAGCTTCAGTATCAAAAAATGTAAACATGGCAAACAAGTCACAAGCTATGTAATAGTCTGCTAACTGTTCGTTGGGCACGTATCCAGCAAAATGCACTTTTTCTGCAACTCCTAAATTTTCGGCTTGAGACTTCAATTCCGAAGCGATCGCACCTCGACCGCAGATTAAGTAGTGGACATCCAATCCCGCAGCAAGCAACAAAGGCAAGTTTTCTATTACTTGGTTAAAACCTTTGCGCTTCACCAAGCGTCCTACAGATAAAATCAGTATTGCTGTTTCCGGAATACCATACTTGCATCGCAGAGAATTTCTTGCTTCAGCATTACCAAAGTGAAATTTCTCCGGTCTGACAGAGGGGTTGATTATGTGGGTGGGTGTTGTGCATTGACAGTGAGTATGTAAGTAATCTCTGGTAAAGTAACTGTTACATACAATGCCTGTACAGCGTTTGAGAGTCCACTCAAAAAGCGATCGCAAGACTGGATTTTTGACTGGACAAAGCACATCGTTGCCATGTAAGTATATGAAACACTGGATAGGTAATATATAAGTCAGCAACAACAAAGAGGGAAAGTCATAACCATGTGCCCATTCGATGTAACGGTAGCGGTAGCGAAAATAAAGCTTAATTGCCAGGAAGAATGAGCAGATTATGTTTACAATCTGCTTGAGGATACTACCCAACTTTCCAGAGGGTAAAGCGGGAGTTTGCCAGCGATATATGCGAAAAGGTTGCACGGCATCAAAAGCTACATCACCTGGATAGCTTGCTGTGAGGAGAATTATTCGCTTTGGGTCTTGCAAACAGCGATTGTAGACATACTCTTCAATTCCTCCTTCTTTGGGAAAGAAGGTGCGAGAAATGACTAGAATATCTGGTGATGGTGGCGCAGTTGCCTTTAAGGTATCAAGTTCTAAAAGTTTTTCCATATCGTTAGTTTATGATTTGAATTGTGTCTTCATTTGGATCGGACTTACGCTTTTAGAATGAAAAAATTAACCGCGAAGACGCAAAGGACACGAAGGAATGAGAGTTTTTGCGTAAGTCCTATTGGATGAAGTGCAAGTTCGTAGTAATCGCTTTAGGGATTTGAATACTTGGGTGGATTGCACTCAACTGAAAACCGTTATAATGGCGCTTCTTGGTTGGGTGCAGTACAATGCGTGACCTCTCTCCAAACCTCTCTCCTACAAGGAGAGAGGCTTTAAATCTTACTCCCCTTCCCTATTAGGGAAGGGGTTGGGGGTTAGGTCTGTATTGCACTCAACTGAAAACCGTCATATTTCTAATTTCTGGGGTTTGGCAGATGGAATTAACCCCGTAATATCTAGGATTTTTTCGGTATAAGTTTCGATGCTGCAATGGGTTTTTATCCAGTGTTTTCCCTGAGTTAGAACATTTGCAGTATTGCGATCGCTTGCGATGCGAACAATTGTTTGGGCCGTTGCTTGTGGATTATTGGGGTCAACTGTCCACTCCGGGGCAAAGTGAGATAAAATCTCACCAATACCACCAGTTTGGCTGCCAACTACCGGGACACCGCAAGCGATCGCCTCAACGACTATGCGACCAAAAGGTTCTCTGGGGGCTAGGGTAACGACTATATCAGCATATTTGTAGTAATCTTCAATAGCGAAACTGGGAGGTAAAATAGTAAAGCGATCGCCTACGCCAAACTCTTCAGCACTTTCTAGTAAGGTACGACTGTTGATGCGATCGCTAGAATTATCTTCTCCAATTACTACGCTGTGATAGTTATGATTTATTGCTTTCAAATGAGCCAGCACAGGAATTAAAGCCCGTAGATTTTTATCATTGACCATTCCTGGTTGACTAATCCGTGAAGGAGTTAAAATAATACGACAACCAGAGTTAATAATCCTTTCTAATTCAACAGGTGGAGGATTAGAAATAGGGTGCGAATTAAGTTTTTCAATATCTACTGGTTGATAAAGAATACCTCGAATATCCGGCATGATAGAACGTACATGAGTAGCAGTAAAATGTGAATTACAAATCACCCGTGGTGCTAAACATGCAAAGGTAAACTTTCTAGTACACTGAGGCGTAAGTTTAGATAGGCTTATACCGCCAAAAGCTTCCCCTTAAAAGTCCATTGGAAAGGATGAGCTAACTTTTGGTTAAAGTAGTCAACAAAATTCAATATCTGCTGTTTGAGATCTGCCTGAGAGGAAAAACTGCCTCTACGCAAGAGTTTGCGTGTGAGGATGCTAAACCAGATTTCAACCTGATTGAGCCAGGAACAGTGCTTTGGGGTAAAATGGAAAACAACCTTATGGGCGGGATTGGCTAGAAACTGGGCGCGGGTACTCATCGATTGGAGTATCCCAGACTTACCCTTAACACCTAAGTTGTCAAAGGGGATGCCTTCAATGTCGGCAATCCATCCTACCAAGGATTCTGATTGATGGATATTCAAACAGTCCATAATCAAATGCCACTTGCTGGCAGTCGGATCAGAGGCAATTAAGCGCTGGCAATGCCCCAAGAAATCGGCTTCTGTCCGCTGAGTGTCAATTGTAGGAGCTACAAGTTGACCTGTAACAACATCAAACTTAGCAATCAAAGTCTGTGTTCCATGCCGAATATATTCAAACTCTCGACATTCGACTTTGCCTGGTCGCATTGGTAAACTGGGAAGGGCGCGTTCTAGGGCTTGAATGCCAGTCATTTCATCAATGCTGATCGTGTGTTCTCCCGCGATCGCTCTGATTGGGGCACTCAGATAGTGCTGGCTGATGTCTTCCACCTTGACTTCAAACTCTGGATCATACGGGGGGAAAAAGCCAGTAACGAGACTGGTGCGGTTTGAGTTCTGCTTGAGCTAACCATCGTCCGACCTGGCGGGGGGATATTTGCTCCACAATACCAAGCTTTATCAACTCATCCGCCAGTTCATGAGAACTCCAATGACTGATGGGACGACCGTATTGCATCGGGTCACGGCACGCCATCGCCATGCATTCAACTTGCTGTTCCAGGGTAAATTTTAACGGCGAACCAGGACGGTGGCGATCGCGCAATCGCTCCATCACTGTCTTGGATTGCTCGGTGGTCTCAACCCAATAGTGTCGCCAGTGCCGCGCCATTTTGATACTTATATCGAGCGTTCGAGCAATTTCGGCATTGTTTTGCCCCAACGCGGCTTTTAGCACAATCCGGGCACGTTGTGCGATTTGCTGCGGCGTACTGGGTCGATTCACTAACTTTTCCAGGGCTTGCTGCTCAGTATCACTCAGGGTGATTGTCAGCGGTTGGCAGGGCATGAGTCGTCAAATTAATCTCGTCATTCATACCCTAACTCAATTTACGCCGCAGTGTACTAGGCTATAACCTGATAAACTCACTTAAAAATTTGGGATACACACAGTATATAATTTATCATTAACTTCAGTTAATCATCATACCTATATTTACACGAAAGTCAACATATTTTTTCGGCATATCAATTAATATCACAAATCTATATAAGTTTTGTTTATCTTATAAATTTTAATTATATTAAAGATTTTTTGAAGTTTTCATTTTTCATAAAAATGGCGGTTTTGTCAATGAATAAGTGTTATAAACCACTACACTATTTTCATCAATTACTACTTTTTCTGCTTTGCAACTCTTCTTGCGATCGCCAAACCTACTTTTCCTAGTTTATTTATCAACAATAGGATTGATTTTTTTCTAACTAATACCAATTTTCTGTGAAGATGCGCGTTCATCAAACAACATAAAACAGGCCTAACTCCCAACAGAATTTTCTTAGAGACTATTTATAAAGTAAATTTTAAGGCTTCTGCCTATGAGAGAAACCGGGTTTCTGTGGATGGGGTGTCGAATACCCTCGTACTTAGTCTCCCAGAAACCCGGTTTCTTAGGTCTTAACGTTCACTTTATAAATAACCTCTTATAAGTTCGTGGGAGTCAAAAACAACCACAATACCGTCGTCACCAGCAGCGCATCTGCGGCTATACGAATCGGGTAGGTGCTGAAAAAAAGCAGATGAAATGTAAATACTTTAATGGAATTTTAAAGTCTATATAAAGATCTGATGATTTTAATTCAAAAAGTAATACGAATGCTATCGTTATTTATACTGAGACAAATAACTTCTAGCAGAGTTAGTTAGGGTATGTTGGCAATCTGGTGAATTCGACATTCACTTTCTTTAGCAAAGGCTTTTTTAAGCCAGGAGAAGCTATTTCATGCAGATGCAACAAACCCTGAAGCTGATTGCACAACACACATTACCCGCTCCCCTGCATCGCTTTTTAGGCAAGCAGTTACTGGGAGACAAATATAGACCACCAGTAGGAGCGGTAAATTTTGGCAGCCTGCGACGGTTAATGCCAATTAGTATCAGATTTGGCTACAATCGCGGATTGCCAATTGATAGGTACTACGTTGAAAATTTTCTAGCTCAAAGTGCTGATGATATTAAAGGGCGTGTATTAGAAATTGGCGATCGCTCGTATACCCAGCGATTTGGAGGCAAGCGCGTCAATCACAGCGATGTGCTGCATGTCACAGAAGGCAACCCAGAGGCAACAATTGTCGGAGATTTGACCAATGCCGACAATATTCCTTCAGATGCCTTTGACTGCTTGGTTCTCACCCAGACGATCCACCTTATATATGATGTGCGCTCGGCGATACAAACGATTCAGCGAATCTTGAAACCAGGTGGAGTAGCGCTAATCACTGTTCCTGGCATCAGTCAGATTGCATATGACCAGTGGGGAGATTACTGGTGCTGGAGTTTTACAGCTCTATCAGCACGACGGATGTTTGAGGAATTCTTCCCGTCAAACAATGTCCAAGTAGATGTTTATGGAAACGTCTTAGCAGCGACAGCCTTTTTGCAAGGATTAGCAACAGAGGAACTGCGGAAGCAAGAATTAGATTATTGCGATCCTCATTATCAAGTCATCATTACTATTAGAGTCGTAAAACCAGAGTAAAACCAGAGTAAAACCAGAGTAAAACCAGAGATTAGTTGATGAAAATACCCGGAATCCGCAGATTGCGGCGAGTGGTGCGGCGGGTGCAAAATCGATTGGCACCCGGAGGACTCATCCTGCTTTACCATCGTATTGCAGAGTTAGGATCTGACCCTTGGGCATTGTCCGTTAGTCCCCGCCATTTTGCAGAACATCTGGAAGTTTTGCAAAAACTTGGTATTACTGTGCGATTGCAGCAACTCAACCAGACTTTGCAAAGTGGTAAGCGTCCACAACGACAAGTAGTCATCACTTTTGATGATGGTTATGCCGATAATCTGTACCTGGGCAAACCATTACTAGAATCCTATGAAATTCCTGCAACCATATTTCTGGCTACTGGATACATGGTGCAAAAACGGGAGTTCTGGTGGGATGAACTCGATCGCATATTGCTACAACCAGGGAGATTACCAGAAGTTCTTTCGCTGAACATTAACGGTAACAACTACCATTGGGAATTAGGCACAGCAGCCGAATACAGCGAACAAGAATATCAACGCAACCGCCACGTGAATTGGCTGCACAAGGATAACCGCAGCATTCGGCATTCTGTCTACTACTCGCTGTATAAATTGCTTTATCCTCTACCCCAACAACAGCGATCGCTTTTACTTGACGAAATCTGCAACTGGGCTGCAGCCCAGTTAGTAGTGCGTCCAACTCATCGCACCTTGACACAAGCGGAAATATATGCATTAGCGCAAGGGGAATTCATTGAAATTGGCGCTCACACAATCACCCATCCATTTCTTGCAACTTTGCCAGTAAGCGCCCAACGCCAAGAAATCACCAGCAGTAAAGCTTTACTGGAGGAGATTTTAGGACATCCGGTCAGAAGTTTTGCTTACCCCCACGGAAATTTCAGTGCTGAAACCAAGAACATAGTGCAAGAAGTTGGATTTAACTGTGCTTGCACTACCGTTGCTGGATCGGTGAGAAAAAATAGCGATCGCTTTGCCTTATCCCGCGTTGTTGTCGAAGATTGGAATGGGGAAGAATTTGCGAGGCGTTTGTCAGCATGGATACCTAAATAGATATTATTTTTCTGAGTGAAAAATATCATGAACGGCAAGCCATTAGTTTCAGCAATTACAATTTTCTTAAATTGTGAGAAGTACATAGAGGAAGCTATCGAAAGTGTATTTGCCCAGACTTATGAAAACTGGGAACTTTTGCTAGTAGATGATGGTTCCACCGACGGTAGCACGGCGATCGCTTTACGCTATGTCCGAGAATACCCCCAGAAGGTGCGTTATCTAGAACACCCAGAACATCAAAATCGCGGCATGAGTGCTACACGCAATTTGGGCATCCGCAACGCCAAAGGAGAATATATCGCCTTCTTGGATGCGGATGATGTCTGGTTACCGCAGAAACTATCTCAGCAAATAGCAACAATGCACTCCCAACCAAAAGCTGAGATAGTTTTTGGACCTACTCAATATTGGTACAGTTGGACGGGAAATCCTGAAGATAGCAAACGCGACTTTCTCAGAGGAATCGATATCCCACCCGATAGGCTACTTCAGCCACCAAAACTGCTATCACTGTTACTGCAAAGTAAAGCGAACACACCAGGCACTTGTAGTATTCTGATCCGCCGGAAGTTTGTTGAAGAAATTGGCGGATTTGAAGAAGAGTTCCGGGGAATGTATGAAGACCAAGCCTTTTTTGCCAAGGTGTATCTGAAAGCACCTGTGTTTGTCGAAACCAAGTGTTGGGATAAATATCGGCAACATCCAGATTCTAACTGTGCGATCGCCAAAAAAACAGGACATTTCCATCCTTATTACAAGATAAATCCAGCACACCAGTCCTTCTTAAATTGGATGGCTGAATATTTATCCAAAGAAGGAGTCAAGGATGTTGAGATTTGGCGGTCTCTGGAGAAAGCAATGTGGCCCTACCGCCATCCAAAATTGTATTCCTTGTGGTATCCATTAAGACGAATTTTTAATGGTATCAAACATCGATTGCATTTGATGAGACAGCGAAGATTCACTGATTCTCCCCGCGAATGGATAAAGTCTTGATACAGCACCATAAATATTGTTTAGCAGTATTAAAGAAATGAATAGACAGCCATTGGTTTCTGTAATTACAATCTTCTTAAATTGTGAGAAGTTCATAGAAGAAGCTATTGAAAGTATATTTGCCCAGACTTATGACAACTGGGAACTTTTGCTAGTAGATGATGGTTCGACTGATGGTAGTACAGCGATCGCCATGCGGTATGCCCAACAATACCCCCAAAAAGTGCGCTATCTAGAACACCCCAACCATCAAAATCGTGGCATGAGTGCTACACGCAATTTGGGAATTGACAACGCCAAGGGTGAGTACATTGCCCTACTTGATGCCGATGATGTCTTTTTGCCCCAAAAGCTAGAGAAACAAGTCGCCATTCTGGAAGCGCAACCCCAAGCTGCTATGGTTTACGGACCGACTCAATACTGGTATAGCTGGACGGGCAATGCTCAAAACTCCCAACGGGACTTTTTGGGCAGATTGGGTGTAAAACCTGATACACTGTTGCATCCACCTACTTTGCTGACTCTATTTCTAAAAGATCCAGGTATTCTACCTTGCACCTGTGGACTTCTAGCACGACGCCAGGTAATAAAAGATATAAGTGGATTCCAAGAAAACTTCCGGGGCATGTACGAGGATCAAGTCTTTTTAGCCAAGATGTGCCTCAAATCACCAGTATTTGTAGAAAGTGGGTGTTGGGATAAATATCGACAGCATCCAGACTCTAGTTCTTATGTTGCCATCCGCGCTGGAGAATACCATCCGAGAAAATCGAATCCAGCAAGGCGGGTGTTTCTCACCTGGCTGGCAAATTATATATCTGAACAGAGGATAAAAGATGCTGAACTTTGGCAGGCACTGAATAAGCAACTAAGACCTTATCGCTATCCCCGAGTTTACAAATTTTGGAGCTTGATTAAAGACTTAATTCGAGCAATTAAGTTTAAAAGAAAAAGCGATTTTTCAACAAATGAATTCTGAAGCTAGTAGTCCGCCAAATTAATGCGTCATGGCTGATCCCAAACCGGGTAACTTTTACGAAACCCGGTTTCTAGCCGAGACCGATCGCGCACGCTTTGTAGTCGAGTACTAGTAGTCCATGTCATTAATTTTGATGGGTTTAGGACTTACGCAAAAACCCTCTGCAACTCTCCCGAACCTTGGCGTACTTGGCGTACTTGGCGGTTAGTTTTTTGGTAATTCTGTGTAAGTCCTAGGGTTGCAAGAAACAGACCACTAGAGCCATATTTTTGGTATTTTTTCACATATCAACGCTAATTACACTAAGTTATGCACTTTATTGTCACTGGCGGAGCAGGCTTTATTGGCTCCCATCTTACAGAACAACTTTTGTCAGAAGGTCATTATGTGACGGTTGTCGATAACTTGAGTACGGGTAGCTTACAAAATTTACCCGAGCATTCCCATCTCAAAATACTCCAAAAAGATTTATTACTATGTCAGCCACAAGATTTTCCAGAACCAATTGATGGAATTGCCCATTTAGCAGCTACTCCATCGGTGACAGCTTCTTGGTTGCAACCACTAGACGCTCATCACAATAATCTTTCAGCAACAATTGCTGTAATTGAACTTTGTAAGGCATTAAACATTCCCAGGCTAGTTTTTGCTAGTTCAGCAGCTGTGTATGGTAACCCCACACAACTACCAATTTCAGAAGCACAATCGACTTCTCCGATTTCACCTTATGGCTTACAAAAGTTGGTTAGCGAACAATATGCCAGTTTGTTTGCCAAACACATAGGGTTTTCGTTTATAGGATTACGCTTGTTTAATGTATTTGGTCCGAGACAACTACCGAATTCTCAATACTCTGGTGTAATTTCCATCTTTTTGGCAGCAATGCAGCAAGGGTTCCCCCTGACAATTTATGGAGATGGAACGCAGACACGAGATTTTATCTATGTTAAGGACGTGGCGAATGGCTTTGTTAAAGCTTTAACGATTCCATTAGCAGCTGGCTCATCTTTAATTTTTAACTTAGGCACTGGAAAATCAACTTCTTTGATGCAGCTGGTTAATCTTCTCAAAATATGCTTTCCTGAGTGGCGATCGCAAGTTAAATTTGCCCGACCGCGTCCAGGAGACATTCAGCATTCAGAAGCTGATATCTCAAGCGCATCTTCCCTTTTAGGCTTCAAACCTCAATGGTCAGCACAGCAGGCTCTAAAGCTTTTCATTTAGGGCTTACGCTTTCATTGTCTCAAAAGCCTGATCTCAGTGCGGTAATTCATGAATTACCGCACTCTCGAGAAGTTTTTTGCGTAAGTCCTGTCATTGAATCATTTTGAACGGTGCGAGGGGAAAATTTTTCAATTTACTCAAAAATATTGCTTTCCCCCCTCCTCCACAACCTGCTTATTTCTTCGCCTGAATCACCTGCAAACTCCCACCCGCATGCAAAGTTTGCTTGTCCACCTCAAAACCAATCTCCTTCAACAAAGCAGGCAAATCCGTTTTCAACAACTGCCAAGCCGTTTGGGTCTCAAACAAGAATAAAAACAGCGACAACCCAGGCACAAACAAGGGATTATCGGGATTGTGAAAATCCACCAGCGCAAACACTCCCCCCGGTTTCAGTACCCGATAAACTTCATTAAGAATTTTTCGCAATTGTTCGGGCTGCATTTCGTGTAATGCGGCACTCGTATGTACCACATCAAACTCATTATCTGCAAACGGCATTTCCTCTGCAAAAGCTTCCACATACTGCGCTTGGGGTACATTCTGCCGCGCCCGCTTCAAAGACAACGGTGAGGCATCCAGTCCTGTTACGTTTTG
Organism: Heteroscytonema crispum UTEX LB 1556; assembly: GCA_044006015.1. Classification (GTDB taxonomy): domain Bacteria; phylum Cyanobacteriota; class Cyanobacteriia; order Cyanobacteriales; family Nostocaceae; genus Heteroscytonema; species Heteroscytonema crispum. Next base: position 116,553 of record JBIPDF010000007.1, on the reverse strand, counting down.
TGAAGATTTCACCAAAAATTCTGTTGCTTGACCGCTGCCGCAACACAAATCAAGAATTTTGGTGTCTGAGTGAATTGTTAAGCCTTGCAAAGCCAGTTGGCGAAAACGGGCTTCACCGCCGACGCCCAGGGCAGCTAAACGGGCGATCGCATCATAAAGCCACTGATAGCGGTAACTCAAGTCCCTTAAAATTGTTGCCATAGAGTCTTTTTTAACTCCTGTTAACCTTTATATTTAATAAAGATATATTGTTAACATTAGTAAAAAAGCTGAAAAGATTGGGGGACTGTAACTGATATGGGTCGTGTAGGCGTCTTATTACTCAATCTCGGTGGTCCGGATAAATTAGAGGATGTGGCACCATTTCTGTATAACTTGTTTTCCGATCCAGAAATTATTCGCCTGCCGATACCCTGGTTGCAAAAGCCCCTAGCCTGGTTTATAGCCTCCAGCCGAACCAAAAAATCTCAGGAAAACTACAAGCAAATTGGCGGCGGTTCGCCATTGCGTCGCATCACCGAAGCGCAAGGGGAAGCTCTTAGAGAACAGCTACACGCCTTGGGTGAAGACGCGAATATTTATGTGGGAATGCGTTATTGGCATCCTTACACAGAAGAAGCGATCGCCCATCTCACCCAAGACGACATCGAACAGCTTGTGATTTTACCACTGTATCCCCAATTTTCGATCAGCACCAGCGGTTCCAGCTTTCGGCTGTTAGATAAATTATGGCAAGAAGACCCAAAACTTCAGCGCATTGAATATACTGTCATTCCCTCCTGGTACAAAAAACCAGGTTATCTGCAAGCAATGGCACAACTGATAGCTCAAGAACTCGATCAATTTCCCAACCCCGATCAAGTTCATGTCTTCTTCAGCGCTCATGGCGTTCCCAAAAGCTATGTTGAAGAAGCAGGCGACCCCTATCAGCAAGAAATTGAGGAATGTACTGCCTTGATTATGCAGACCCTCAATCGACCAAATCCCCACACCTTAGCTTATCAAAGTCGCGTTGGTCCAGTAGAATGGCTGCAACCTTATACTGAAGATGCTTTGCAGGAATTAGGTGCAAAAGGCGTAAAAGATTTAGTCGTTGTGCCGATTAGTTTTGTGTCAGAACACATCGAAACACTGCAAGAAATCGATATCGAGTATCGGGAAGTCGCTGAAGAAGCAGGAATTCACAACTTCCGGCGCGTACCAGCCCCCAATACCCATCCAGTGTTTATTAGAGCCTTAGCAGACATGGTAACTGAGGCGCTGAAATCTCCCAGCCTCAAGCTTTCGCAAGTCACCCAAATGAAGAAAAAGGTGAAAATGTACCCGCCAGAGAGTTGGGAGTGGGGTATGACAACAAGTGCAGAAGTGTGGAATGGTCGTATCGCCATGCTTGGCTTTATCGCCTTAATGATAGAGTTGATTACCGGTCGCGGTTTGCTGCACGCGATCGGGATTTTGTAACCGCGAAGCCAAGGCGCAGGGGGCGCAGGGGGCGCGGAGTACCCCGCGACAAAAGTGAAGTGTTTGGGGCGAAGCATTTGCCGAAGCAATCTTGAGTTTTGAACGATGAATCTACGTGCTTTCTTCTTCGCCCTTACAACCAAAAAGCACCACCAAAGTACCTGAAAAACTGATAGTGAATGTTCCTCTGATAGGAGGGTGCCTTAGCCTGCAGAGCTTGCTTAACAGTCAAGAGAATAAGGTATCTGCTTATACCATTTCCCGAACGGGCCTGATATAAATAAATCTTACAAGTAGAACAACCAAATTAAACAAAAAATGCACGTTGTTAGAAACCCGGTTTTTCCCAAAAACCGGGTTTCTGTGTTTTACGTTTATTTATGTTGACCTACTTATAACTTTTGAAGAAGGCAGCTATATTGGAGGCAGAGGAGCCACTGCGAAGAAAGCGCCTTTAAGCGTTGAAGCATGTGGCGTGGCAGAAGGTAATTCGGTTGGGGATTCTGACCCCTCCTGATTAAAGACCCCCTGTAGAGGCGGGGGTATTAAACCCATCTGGCGGGACAGAGGGTATCACTTTTTACTTTATTACTTCTAACACATAGCTGCCCCCCGCAGTATGCCTCGTGCCTTTCCCCGATAAAGTTTGACAATTTCCGGAATCTTTTCTGGCTTGAGTGTATCTAATGAATGGCATGGCAATACCTTTCACCTAATTTATTGTGGTGTTATAAGGAAAGCTGGCTGAAAACCCCGGAGAAACAGCAACGTAGTTGCGTTTTTCGTGCTTCAGACCGGGGATGAAAGCCGCAAAGCTCGCGCCTTGGAAACTTCCCCCGGCAGACGCAAGCGCCTCCGGAGGCTTTAGCCAAAGCGTGACAATTTGTTTTCCGTCTACTTGCAAACACATCTTATGTCAAAGTGTTAACATAAGATAGTGGTAAATAAAGGTCGTTAGCGAAGCGGGGCGCACAACCGCGCACAGCCATGATAATTTACGAGTTCAAGGTTAAAGGAAAAGATAAGCAGTATCGTGCAATTGATGACGCTATTCGCACATCGCAATTTATCCAGAACAAGTGTCTTAGATACTGGATGGATAACAAAAAAGTAGGAAGATACGACCTCAACAAATATTGTGCTGTACTAGCTGCTGAATTTCCTTTTGCTGAGGAACGCCCATTCAATGGCTCGACAATCTGCGGCTGAACGTTTAGAAACGTGCGATAGCTCGGTTCTACGATAACTGCAAGAAGAAAGTTAAAGGTAAAAAAGGTTTTCCAACTTCTTGCGGTAAGGGGTCGCCCGTTATAGGTGCAGCCTTAATGGGTGGGGAATTACCGCCCATGATCTAGTTATTTGGCGAGGATTGCTGTTCTACATATTTCTTGAGTTGCTCAACAGTTACTCCACCACAGCTAGCTACAAAATATGAGCCAGTCCAGAAAACAGGCTTTTGGTAGAACTGATTAAGATAATCAGAAAATTCTTTGCGAATCAATCTGCTAGAAACGGTTTTTAAATTAGCAATGAATTTGCTGATTTGCACTTGGGGAGGATAACTAACGAGCAGATGAACATGATCTGTTTCACCATTAAACTCCTGCAAGGTGCATCCCCATTTTTTGCAGGTATCCGCAAAGATTTCTTTTAATCTTTGGAGAACCTGTTGGTTGATAGTTTTTCGCCTGTACTTGGTGACAAATACTATGTGAGCAGTAAGAGAGTAGACTGACCTAAAACCATATTCATAATTGTCTTTTATTTCAAAGCGGTAAGTGCTAAAATTATGTTTATGCTACTAACTTACTGTTACAGAATCAAGCCCAACCTCTCGCAAGTTGCTCTTATGGACGATTGGCTAGAACTGTTGCGTAGACACTGGAATTATGCACTAGGTCAAAGGCTTGATTGGCTAAAAAGAACTCGTTCACCTATTGATAGGTGCAGTATTGTTAGTGAGCCTATAGGTGAAATAGCTGAACGAGTAGATTACTACACTCAGCAAGCAGCATTAAAACAAACAAAATAACTGTTCCTTGATTACAAAAACATCTGGGCAGAATCACAGCAAGTAAACTTACAACGGCTAGACAAAGGGTGGAACCGTTGGCAATTCCCGGATCAGGACGGAAAAAGGGGCGGCAGGCCTAAATTTAAAAAACCTGGGGAGTTGCGTTCTTTTGTATTTCCGCGAGTTAACTGTCCTAAAGCTGGTGCAATCTTGGAGAATGGAACACTAAGATTGAGTAAGATAGGCACAATACCCGTTGTCATGCACCGTCCACTACCGGATGGTTTTACTCTCAAGCCACGCCACGATAGTCAAAAAAGCTGATGGTTGGTACGTTTGCATTTCTATGCAAGATGAGTTTGTACCCTCCTAAATCATTAACTACGCGCCTACTAACCACCAACAACCAACAACCAACCACCAACAACCAACAACCAACCACCAACCCCAGAGGGGTTCACCAGTCGCCTGGGTCGGGAAAACGCCACTGCGACCCTTGGCCAGACCCCAAGACCGCAGTGGCTCCCCTACCAAGGGCGCGAAGCTCACCGGGGGGAATCTTCCCTCCGACAGACTTCGCGCCCCTTCACCACCAACCACCAACCACCAACCAACAACCAACTAACTAAATACCTAATCGTTGATAAACCTGTTCTAAATGTTGGAGGTGGTGCCTTGGATCAAAACACGCTTCAATCTCTTCTGGTGACAACTTTTGGGTAACACGGGGGTCTTGGCTAATCAAGTCGTGGAAATTGCCTTCCGGTTTGTTCCAAGCGGTGTGAGCGCTTTCTTGAACTAGCTTGTAAGCTTCCTCGCGATTCATTCCCTTTTCTACTAAAGTCAGTAGCACTCTCTGACTGAATACTACGCCGCCATAGCAGTTCATATTGCGTTTCATGTTTTCTGGATAGACCAAAAGGTTTTCTACCAATTCGGTCATTTCTATTAACATAAAATGGGTTAAAATGCAAGCATCTGGTAACATTACCCGTTCAACGGAACTGTGGGAAATGTCTCTTTCATGCCACAGCGCGACATTTTCTACTGCAGCAACTGCATAACTTCTAACCATGCGTGCCATCCCTGTTAGCCGTTCGGAACGGATGGGATTGCGTTTGTGCGGCATTGCTGAGGAACCTTTTTGACCTTTGGCGAAGAATTCTTCAACTTCGAGAACGTCTGTTTTTTGCAGGTTGCGAATTTCAACTGCAAAGCGTTCGATGGATGCGGTGAGTAAGGCTAATTGTTGCACGTAATCGGCGTGCCGATCGCGCGATATTACCTGTGTCGATGCTGTATCTGGTTGAAGTCCAAGTTTTTCACAAGTCAGAGCTTCTACACGCGGTTCTACATTGGCATAAGTTCCCACTGCACCGGATATTTTACCAACTGCGATCGTTTGGCGCAGAATTTTTAGGCGTTGTTGGTGTCGCAAAACTTCTGCCAACCATCCAGCTAGCTTAAAACCAAAGGTGATTGGTTCGGCGTGAATACCGTGGGAACGTCCAATCATCACTGTATTGCGATGTTCCCGTGCTTTTTGACGAATCGCTGCAATCAAATCTTCTAGGCGTTGCGCTAACAGGTCTAGACTAGCAACCAGTTGCAGTGCTAAAGCTGTATCCAGCACATCCGAACTCGTTAAACCCAGATGAATATAACGTCCCGCATCGCCAACATATTCGTTAACATTTGTTAAGAATGCAATCACATCGTGGCGGACTTCAGCCTCAATTTCCAGCACCCGCTTTGGGTCAAAATTCGCCTTTGCCTTAATTTCCTCAACCGCCTCAGTTGGAATGTAACCTAGTTCAGCCTGAGCTTCACAAGCGGCGATTTCTACTTGCAACCAGGTTTTTAGCTTATAGGCTTCACTCCACAAGTTGCCCATTTCGGGCAAAGTATAACGCTCAATCACAGTCCGCCACAGAATACAACCGTCTTATTTTACAACCCACTGCCGTATACACTCCGGCAGTGGGTTGGACATTTACAAAGAGTTGGCGGCGGTTTGTGGTGGTTGTAACGCGTCCTTCATCCTTATACTTTCTCAACTCGAGCGAGTAATGTCCGCCCAATCTCGCCCTGTAAGGGGAGCAAAGCGCGATCGCCTGCTAGTACAGAAGGTTAATTCTCTATAAAAGAAGTGATTAATGACTAATAACTAATGACAAAAAAATAGAGAGCCACTTGGGTAGCTCTCCAGATCATCAGGGTGCATCTACTTAACACAGTATATCACTTTTTCGATGAGGTGCGTGACCCCCTAGCAATTTTCGATAAATTTACTAAAAAATTTCTTTAACTACCTCTAAAAACAAAAAAAGACCCCAAAAAGAAAATAGAGAGCCACTTGGGTAGCTCTCCAGATCATCAGGGTGCATCTACTTAACACAGTATAGCATTTTTGCCATGAGGTGCGTTACCCCTTAGTAAGTTTTTGCTAAAAACTTTCTTAAAATATTTCGTCAACTGAAGGATGAAGTATGAAACTACCCCACCCATTAAGGGATGGGGCATGAATATCGACACATAATGTGATGGCATTTTTCCCCTAGGGCGGTATGTATGCCCGTTTGTCCCTACTTCATCTTTTGCACTTTAGACTTCTTTACTCAAATACCCCCAAAAGAAAAAAGAGAGCCAAGCCATTTGGGCTGCTCTCCAGATCATCAGGGTGCATCTACTTAACACAGTATAACATTTTTTATCTGAGGGGCAAGACCCCCTAACCAGGTTTTTTGTGAATATTTTTTAATATATCTTTGGGGGAAAGCATAAGTAAAAACTATTCTATCTTTTTTCTCTGCTTGCGGCGATCGCATACCCACAATCCGATTGCTTTCTCTATTTAAGAAGTTCCTCTGCATCTTCAGAAATTAAGCAAAAAAAAAGGAGAGCCACTTGGGCTGCTCTCCAGATCATCAGGGTGCATCTACTTAACATAGTATAGCACTTAAGGACTGAGGGTTTACACCCCTCTTTTAATCTGTTTTTGTAAAGTTATTGTGAAGATGAACCGGGAAAATACTAGTACGACAAGGCAGAAGATCGATGGGCAGAGAAGCCACTGCGGTGGTGAGGCAGCGCGGCCAAGAGGGGAGGCAGTCCGTTGGTTCAGCAGCGCGGTCTTGGGGGTTTCCCCCATGAGCGACTGCCGTGCATGCTTCGCCGACAGTAAGGAACTGCCGTGGTTTCCACGCCACTTGCGACCCTTGAACAGACCCCTCCTTGGCCTCCGTGGCTCCCCATGAGCGACTGCCGTGCATGGTCTCCCCGCTTGTTGCAAGTGGCGTGGCAGAAGGCGCAAACGCTGATTGTTTAAGCTTTTAATCTCAATGCTAATGGTTGCTTTATTTCCGCCATGTTGTACTAGGTACTATTGCTGTTCTTCACAATTGGGTAGTGGAGACGTTGCTGTAGAGACGTTGCATGCAACGTCTCTAGATTAGCCATTGAGTTTTTTCTCGACTAATTCGTTAGTCAGCTTGGGTTCGGCGCGTTTGTTGGTCTTTTTGAGAACTTGTCCGACAAAGAAGCCTTTGAGGTTGGTGTTACCGTTGCGGTACTTTTCTACTTGCTGGGGGTTTGCGGCGATAAGTTCATCGATGATAGGTTCGAGTACAGCAGGATCGCTGATTAATTCCTGACCGGCAAAGGCTTTTTCTGGAGAAACGCCATTTAGTAAATCTGGTAATTTTTCTTTCGCTTGGGCGTTGCTAATTTTGCCCGTTTCAATGCGAGTGATAACATCAGCGAGGTTGGCTGGTGTGAGTGCAAGTTCGGTGATGTTGAGTTTTTGCTTGTTGAGGTATGCGGCGATATCTTGAGTAATCCAGTTAGCAGCGGCTTTGGGATTTGCACCCGATGCGATCGCCCTTTCAAAATATTCTGCTACAGCATGTTCCTCTGTCAACACCCGCGTATCGTAGGGCGAAAGTCCCAATTCGCTTTCATAACGATGGCGTTTTTGGGCGGGTAATTCTGGTAAAACGCTGCGCCATGCTTCTAATTGTTCGTTAGTTACTTCAATTGGTGCTAAATCTGGTTCGGGGAAATAGCGATAATCGCTAGAACCTTCCTTGACGCGCATGCTGATAGTGCGTTGATTGCCTTCTTCCCAGAGGCGAGTTTCTTGTACAATGCGATCGCCGGCTTCTATTGCTGCGATTTGCCGTTCGATTTCGTATTCAATCGCCTTTTGGATGGCGCTGAAGGAATTCATGTTTTTAATTTCAACCTTCGTGCCAAATTCCTTTCGTCCAACGGGACGCACGGAAATGTTGACATCGCAACGTAGAGACCCTTCTTGCATATTCCCGTCACTGACACCGAGATAACGTACAATTCGGCGTAACTCTTGGGCGTATTCAGCGGCTTCTTGACCGGAACGCAAATCGGGTTCCGAGACAATTTCCACCAATGGCACACCTGCACGATTGTAGTCTACCAGAGAATAGGTAGATCCCGATAGGCGATCGCTGCCGGCGTGAACAAGTTTTCCTGCATCTTCTTCCATGTGCAGGCGGGTAATACCGATTTTTTTGCGAATTGGGTTACCATCAGCATCAACTAACTCGATTTCCAACCAGCCATGTTCGGCGATGGGTAGGTCGTATTGAGAAATTTGGTAATTTTTGGGTAAGTCCGGATAAAAATATTGTTTGCGGTCAAACTTGCTATATTTTGCGATTTGGCAGTTTAGGGCCAAACCTGCTTTGACAGCGTATTCTAGAACTTTTTCGTTAAGTACGGGTAAGACTCCGGGTAGACCCATACAAACCGGATCGATGTTAGTATTGGGTTCACCACCAAATGCGGTAGAGCTGCTGGAGAATATTTTGGTGTTGGTACTGAGTTGACAGTGGGTTTCTAATCCAATAATCGCCTCGTACTCAGTTTTTACGGTTGTAGCAGAGGTCATAAAATTTCAAATTGTGGCGAATCGTGTATCAGGCTACTATTGTAGATGGTATTGACTTGCTCTGAAGAGAGTTATTAGCATAGGGAATTGGTAACTATTAGTCTGTCAATCAAAGTTTGCTTGCTTTAAATAATTAACCGCAAAGACGCAGAGGAAGCAGAGGAAGAGAAACAGAGAGTTTCTAAAATTTGCTTTACCGATTAAAAGAGGGTCTTTTTGAGACTTTGGTGTTAAATATTCAAGGGAGTGATGGAGAATTGCTTTGTTTGGTTGCAAAATTTCGCCCATTCAAATAATAATGCCATAACAAGCGTGTGGCTACTGCTCTCCAAGGTCGCCAAATTTCGGCAATTTCTACCAATTCTTCTGGCTTTGGTCGATTTTCTAAGTTTTTAACTTTCTGCACTGCCAAGATTAACCCCAAATCTCCTTTTGGGTAACTATCAGGACGCCTCAATGCCATCAATAAATATATATCAACTGTCCAGTCGCCGATACCTTTGAGCTTTTTGAGGGTAGCGCGGACATGTTCATCATCCATTGTACCTAGTGCAGCCAAATCCAACTGCCCTGTGATGATAGCTTGTGCAAGCGATCGCCCGTAAACAGTTTTTTGGCGGCTAAATCCAATTCTCTTGAGTTGGCTATCATCAAGTTGGAGAAATTTCTCTGGAGTAACTGGTGATATGATTGCTTGCAAACGGGTAAAAACAGATGAAGCTGATGCAAGAGACACTTGTTGTTCTAAAATAATGTGGATGAGCGTTGCAAATCCCGGTTCGCGTACCCAAAACGGTGGTTTACCTAGAGTATCGAGGATTTTTGATAAGTCGCGATCGCGCGATGCAAGAACGCTCAAACCGCAAGCAAAGCTTGCCTCTGTTAATATTTCTGACACTGGTATCAATTTTTACGGGTTTAGATAAATAAACTGATGGCTGATTGACCAGAGAAAGGCAGAGGAGCCACTGCGGTGCCGGGGTTCCCCCGGTTTCAGCATGTGGCGTGGCAGAGGGCAGAGGGCAGAGGGAAGAATCAGTTAAGAAGGTAATAAGTAATACGCTCTGTATTTCTGCTCGTGCGCCTCACATCAGTAGCTCAAGCGTCTGCCTCAATTTTAACACAAACTCATCACACAAAAGTTAAAATATTGATGCTGGTGTGGGTTCAACGGCAATTATATATACGATGTGTATGGTACAATACTTACACATGATGCATTTTGTGTGAGAAAAAACACCTAGTTATCTGCTCTCAGCGGCGGAATGTAGATTAAAAACTCGATGAGCAATTGGTACGAGGTGCAAAGAAGTTTGTTTAAAAAAGCTATCCTTTGAGTATATTTGGAAAAATAGTGCCAATTTGGTTCGCTGTAACCTATAGAATTGTTTATCCTGTCAATATATAAGTGCTGTAACTGTAATTTCTTATAGGGAAATGAGTAAATGTTTGGGCAGAGTTCTCATCAAAGAAACTTTTTGAAAGCTGTAACTGCGATGGCAATGGAAATGCTTAACAAGTTGAGATTGATTTTGGGATACTGGCGCGATCGCTTAATTGAATCTGTACCCTTTTTGCTAGCTTGTGCGGTATTTTTAAGCGTTGTCAGCCTAAACAGCCCGATTTTACTGTTTTGTTTGCTATTTGGCAGTTTAAGTGCAATAGTCATCCAGCAAGTAGGACAGCAAGTTAATTTACCGAGGCGATCGCTAATACTATTACAAATTTTAGCAGTAGCTGTCATCCTGAGTTTATTTTGGTTAGACTACTTTGCTTTTCCAGCACAAGCGCAGTTTTTTAAGAAAGCTGAAGATTTTTTCAAAAACAATTTAACTCAAGGCTTAACAGCAACAGGAAACACTCAAGCCGCCGTCAGTTTAGTATTTAACGTATTGCGGGCACTTTACTTACTTTATATTGCTGTTTCTCTGATTGGGGTTATTAATGCAGTTCGCAAAGATGAAGATTGGCAAAGTGTGGCGAGAACTCCTTTATTAGTCGTTGTTGCTGTCACAATTGCTGATGTACTCACAGGCTTTGTTATTGGCAATTAATTTATCTAAACCAAAATAAGGCATAACTAATAAATTTGCTATGTCTACAGAAAGAGAACGAGAATTTCGACCTGTCAACCAAATCCTAGGAACCCAACCTTCATTAGGACCATTACCAGCCGATCAAATCTTTCCTTGGACAGTTATTGCCCTAGCTGCCTACTTTATCATTAATGGAATCTTTGGTGGCTTTTTCCCAGATGAATTCCAAAAATGGATGTGGACGATATTAATTGCCGGTTGGGGAATGGCGACTTGGTGGATATTAACTGGTGGTAGAAGTTGGCGCTTTTTAAGTAAATTTATTGGTGTTCCCACTTGGACAAGAGGTTTTGCCCGTTATCTAAGCCTTTTGGAAGTTAATTATGAAGCCAAAAATCGGAAAACAAAGCGTCGGTACCGCAGGAAATGAAAGATTAACGCCATTTGAAGATGCTTTGCATCTTGGCACAATGTTACGTGTCTCGCTTAATGGCAGGGATATCGGCGCTTATATCTTAACAAAAGGCAATCAAAAAGATAGGTTTTGTTTTGTTTTTGGTTTTGAGTGCAAAGGCATTCACACTACTTTAAGAAGCGAGCAAATTGATACGATTTGCAATAACATTGAAGCAGGTTTAAAAGACATTCCCGCTGGAGAAAGAATCACTTTTCATTTGGGGTCTTTTAGTTCAGAAAAACAGCGACAAAAAGAACTCGCATCTTTGGTAAAAAAAGCGGCTTCACCAGATATAAAATATTTATTGATGTCGGAACGAGCTAGGGTTAAAGAACTTACTCGTTCCGGTATTCGCAAACCGAAATTTCTCCGGGTGTATGTGACATACACTATTGAACCAAACGCTGCAGATTCAGCCGATTGGATTGAGAAACTTTTGGCGAAAGGCGAATTATGGTGGTTAAAATTCAAAGGTGATTTTGCCGAATCGGAAAACCAGCGACTTGAAACTGTGATCGCCAATGCTTACAAAGAAGGTTTTCGCCGCTGGGAACAGCTTTTATCCAATCAAATGGGGTTGGATATTAAGCCGTTGAATGCTGTTGAACTTTGGGGGGAAGTTTGGAAACGATTTAATGATACGCAGCCAATAGATATTCCCCAATTAATTACTTTAGATGAAGAGGGATTGCACGAACAAGTTTATTCAGATTTAGCCAGTACAAAATTGCTGATGGATAATCTCCACAGTACAACATTGCTGATGGAGTCTGGTGTACCTTGTGCCGATCGCCGCTGGGTTAATGTTAACAATCGCTATGTTGGCGTGATGACTTTTCTGGAAAAACCCGGAGGCTGGCAAAATAAATCTGCTCAATTGCGCTATTTATGGGAACTATTAGCAAGAGAAACGGTAGCTGATACAGAAATTTTTTGTGAGTTGACTGCGGCTAATCCGGCTTTTGTGAAAACGACGTTGCAACGGGTATTAAAACAGTCGAATGTAACAGCTTTGATGGCGCAGGAAAAAAGTAAAACTATTGATGTTAACGCTCAATTAAAGTTAAGAAAATCGGTGGCGGCGCAAGAACAATTGTTTGAAGGAGCAGTACCGATTTATACGAGTATAGCAATTTTGGTACATCGCCAAAGTGTTGAGAAATTAGATGAAGCGACAAGGTATATTGAAGGTTGTTTTCAACGTCCGGCACAGGTAATTAGAGAAACAGAATATGCTTGGAAAATTTGGTTGCAAACACTACCGATAGTCTGGGAGGGTTTATTAGCAAAACCTTTCAACCGCCGCCAGCTTTATTTAACTAATGAAGTTCCGGGATTAATGCCTTTAACGCTGACCAAAAAAGGTGATAATGAAGGCTTTGAGTTGATAGCTGAAGAAGGGGGAACACCCGTTCATTTAGATTTGTTTAATCAACATAAAAATTTAGCGTTGTTTGCGACAACTCGTGCTGGTAAATCGGTGTTGGTCGCGGGAATTTTGACTCAGGCTTTGGCGCATGGAATTCCCGTGGTGGCGTTGGATTATCCCAAACCCGATGGGACATCTACCTTCACCGACTATACAGAATTTATGGAGGGGAATGGAGCCTATTTTGATATTTCCAAACAATCGAATAACTTATTTGAACAACCAGATTTGCGATCGCTAAGTGAAGAAGACCAGCGCGATCGCATATCGGATTATACCGCCTTCCTGGAATCAGCCTTGCTGACAATGATTTTAGGTTCATCCACTGAAAATCAACTGCTATCGCAAACAGTGCGATCGCTTTTGAATTTGGCGTTGGAAGCCTTCTTTGCGGATGAGGGTATTAAACTGCGATATCAAGAAGCGATCGCAGGCGGGTTTGGCTCTCAGGCTTGGCAAAAAACCCCTACTTTAAAAGATTTTCTCATATTTTGTTCTCCAGAACATCTGCGTTTAGATACAGTAGGCGGTAGAGTTGAAGATGCACTCGCTCAAATTCATTTGCGCTTGCGATTTTGGCTTTCCAGTCGCGTCGGACAAGCGATTTCTGCACCATCAAGCTTCCCCACCGATGCTCAACTTTTAGTTTTTGCTTTAAGAAATTTATCAGATAGTGAAGATGCAGCAGTACTATCTTTAAGTGCTTATTCAGCAGCACTGCGACGCGCATTAAGCAGTCCATCTTCAATATTCTTTATCGACGAAGCACCAATTCTATTTGAATTCGAGCAAATCGCTAACTTAGTTGGCAGAATTTGTGCTAACGGTGCAAAGGCGGGTATTAGAGTAATTTTATCAGCACAAGACCCCGATACAATTGCTAAATCCAAAGCGGCATCGAAAATTTTACAAAACTTGACAACGCGCTTAATTGGGCGCATTCAGCCAGTTGCAGTAGATAGTTTTACAAGCATTTTAAAATATCCTCAAGAAGTTATTTCTCGCAATGCATCAGAAAGTTTTTTCCCTCGCAAAGAAGGCATTTACAGTCAATGGCTGTTAGATGATAACGGCATTTATACCTTTTGTCGCTACTATCCTGGTTACGAACAATTAGCGGTAGTTGCTAACAATCCCAATGAACAAACTGCACGTACAAAAGCTATGCAGAATTACAGCGATAAGTATGAGGCAATTTCTGTATTTGCACGTCAGCTAATCGCTACACTGCGCGGTTAAATTTTCTTTTTTGTTCAATACATAATTATGCGAAAAACTACCCTTTTAACTATTTCTTTGGCATTTTTGGGAATCCTACCAGCAATGGCGCAATTAGGCAATGTTTGGACTGATTTTCAATATTACGCCGTCGATTTACAAAACTATCTCAAATATAACGTTCCCGAAACCTTAAAACCTGCAGAATATGAAAGTCAAAATGCTATTGACTATGCCACAGGTGAAATCAATATACCCAATCCTATCGCTGTAACAAAGAGAGTTCGTGATGATATAGTTCAAAAATCTATATCAAGTACCTTCGAGAATAATCCAGCCGTGCAAGCAACAACAGCCAGCAATGAAATCAACCGCCAAATTACCCGTGGTGCAGTGGAAGGAACTCTAGGAGAAGATGGACAAAAGCGGTTGAAAGCAAAGTTACAAAATGTTGAAAACTCTATTAAAAATATTGAACAATCTGTAAAAAATGCTGAACAAAGCAAAACTTTACTAACTCAAATTATCCAAAATGCTTGTCAAGCAGGAAGTGTGAATATAGCGCAATGCGGGAATACAACTCAAGCAAATTTACAGTTGCAAAACATCATAATTGAGGGCGAACAATCAAAGATGATTGGGGAAACACTTGGTAATACAATACAGTTAAATCAATCTTTGCAATATTCTAACTTGAATTTGGCAAATATTTCTCAGCAAGTAGAAGAGGAAAACCGTGCTAGAAGAGTAGATACATCTGCAGAAGCGGCGCGACTTTTAAGAGCAACTTCTCAAATAGATTTGTTGGGAAGATAAATTAATAATGAATAACCCCAAAAAATATCAATGTAAAAATATCAGCTACAACTACAACTTGATGAATAAAAATAGAGAGTAATGATGTGGGTTAATAATTTTGATAATTTGAAAATAATTGCAGATATTGGAGTTAATAATGTTCTGAGTAATGGTGCGACAACTGTAAAAAGCATTGCCGATAGTTGGGATAATCAATGGTTGGATTTATTACAAAATAACACCAACAATAACTTATATGCAGCATTGACAAGATTGGGTGTTTTTTTTGCGGTAGGAACCCTACTATTTTTCATGATGCAATGGTTAAAAGATGTCATATATAGCGAATATTCCCGTCCAATATCCGGATTAATTTGGCCCTTTATTGTAGTAATGCTGTTATCAAACTCTGGAAATGGAACTATACTATCTAACTTGACACTAGGAGTGCGGAATTTTCTCAATGGTATAAATCAAGAAGTAGTGAAAACAGGCGATGTCAATCAAAGTTATCAGCAAGCATTAAATATGAGCGTTGCTGAAGAAGTTGCTGGTTCTTTATTGCGTCCTTGTCAGTCGCTGACTGGCGACCAACAAACTCAGTGTTTTTTCAAAGCTACAGAACAAATTAAGACTTTATGGCAAGAATATAGAAATTTCTACGGCGATAAAATTTGGATAAGTCGGTTAGAAACAAAGGTAAATCAAATTGCAGACAATACAGGTTATGTTTCGGAAATTGCATTTAATTCTTTGTTAGGTTCAACAGTACAAACAAGTATCAAGAACTTTTTAATTTCCTTACAATTTGCATTCCAGAATTTGATAGAAGCTACAATGTTGCTCGTAGCAGCATTAGGACCGTTGGCTGTAGGTGGGTCTTTGCTACCTGTAGCAGGTAAACCGATTTTTGCATGGCTTACGGGGTTTTTATCTATTGGAATTGCTAAAATTTCATTTAACATTATTGCAGTTTTAACTGCCGCAGTAATCGTTAATGGACCAGCACAAAATGCTAATGCCGATTTAGACTTGATGTGGTTTATAATCTTTTTAGGAATTTTGGCACCGATTTTATCTTTGGTTTTGGCTGCGGCTGGAGGATTTGCAGTATTCAACGCTGTGAGTAATACAGCTTCGTGGGTGAGGGATAGGGTATAAGGAATTACCCAAAAAAGGCAGAGGGCAGCTTTGCTGAGGGCAGAAGGAGGAAAATACATTTTTGCCCTCACACGCAGGGTTTAAAGCCCCTTTTGGCAGAAGGAGAAACAAATTCTTTCCTTCTGTAGTATACCTCTGCCTTCCTTCGGTAACGCGATGATTTTTACTTGGAGAATCAGTCAATGGTACGTTTGTTAGAAACAAGAAAAAAACGAACAGGGAGTGTTTTAACAACCTTTGCGATCGCTACTTTTGGTTTGCATCTATTAACTTTACTTTTCTTAATATTTCAAGGATTGACTATTCGCACATTAAGTATGCAAAAATCTCCTACTTTTGTGCAAGTAATTGATGGTAAACCAGCAACAGTTACCAACGATTTAGAAAGAGAACCAGAAGCAATTCGCCAATTCGTCAGTAAAACAATGATATCAATGTTTAACTGGTCTGGGACGCTACCAGCACAAAACATTGAACAAGTTGCAAACCCAACATCAGATTCAGGAATACCTATTCAAACTCCCCGAGGTTACAATCAAAAAGTTACTACAAGCAGTTGGATTGCTAGTTTTGCATTATCAGAAGATTTGCGTAAAGGTTTCTTAACTACAATTGCAGAAATGACCCCACCAGAAGTTTTTTCTAACAATCGCAACCAAGCGATGTCAGCACAATTAGTTATCAAACGGGTTTATCCCCCTGAAAAAATCGCGCCTGGTAAATGGCAAATTGGTATGGTTGCCGATTTGATTCAAAAAAAACGTTTTGAAGATAAAACAATCATAGTTCCTTTTAATAAAGATTTGCTTGTGAGGTCAGTAGATTCTTTTGTATCTCCCCTAACAAACGACACAACCACAGATTTGCAAAAAGCAGTTTATAGCATCCGCAATGAAAAGATGGAAATTTATGAAATTCGTAACTTATGTTTGCTTGATAAATATCAAAATTCCCCGGAAAATAAACTTAAATATTGCGAAAATCAAATAAATTCAGACAGCTTTACTCAATAGCCTTAGAGAAAAACATTAACTTAAAATTATTCCAGCAACCCTAACTCTTCTCCCTCTTCTCTCTAAATTTCCTCTCTCTGCGTTCTCCGCGCCTCTGCGGTTATTTAAAAAATCACACAACTCATCTCAGACAACCAATGATTAATGCGATTACTTAAATCAGACAACAACAAAAATAACATATTAGCACTATTAGCAGTAGCAACATTCAGCCTGCATTTATTCACCTTGTTATTATTAATGTTTCATGGGTCAATGTTGCAACAATTAAACCGCAAAAATGCAACTCAAAGTTTAGTGCAACTTGCGGATGGTAGTACTATAACAGTAGACCCAGAACAGAACTTAGACCGCAATCCAGAGACAATTCGGCGTTTCGTAGGTGAAATTATGACCTTAATGTTTACCTGGTCGCAGAAACAACCACCAGAAACAGTCTGGCAAATTAGTTCGGAATTGCTAGCTGATAATTTGAGAGAAAAATTCCAGTCAGAAATTAAAAATATAATTCCAGAAAATCAATTTGAAAATCTAACTATAGGAACAGAAAATGTATTGGTATTACAAACAATTTCTCAACCGACAAAAATCGGGGATGGCAAATGGAAAGTAGAGATATTTGCAAATAGCTTAATGTTTCAAAGTTCTGACAGACTGGGAAAACCAATTCCTTTTAATAAACAAATTTTAGTCCGGGTAATAAATAGACAAACAACCTTGCTACCGAATGCACCGCAGCCGTTGCATTTAGCAGTTAACCGCCTCGGCGAAGCCAAGTTAGAAATTTATAATATCTGCGAAATAAAAGATAAAAACTGTTCGGAAAATTAAATCTTGAAATGAAATCTTGAAATTAAAGCTTAACTACATTATGACTCGATATTCAATTCCTTCAGAATCTTCTGACAATGCAGATAAATTCCAACCAGAAACAAACTCTTCTGATTTAGAATTGCGGATGGCAAGATTGGTGGGTTTAGAAGAAGAACCTCAGCCATTTGATGAAGAATCAACCAACATTATTCAGCCGTCCCTTTCTGAACCGCAATCAGAAGCACAAGAAACTGCCACCAAACAATCCCTGTCCTCTAATCCCTTCGCCAAAGTTGGTTTAGTGGGGACTGCAACCTTAGCGATGGTTGTGTTTGCTGGCGGGTTTTTGTCACAAATTATGAGCGGTAGTAATAACAAACCGGCAACTAATAATATTGTGCCACCAGAAACGCGATCGCAACCTAAAATAGAACTGCACACGCAACAGCAAGAAGCAGAAATAGAGACACTGAAAACAAAACTTGCCCTTGCCTCTCAAGCAGAGGACGTGAAAGCAGCACAACAAAAACTTAGAAATGAAAAACCGATATCGCGTCCCCAGGTTGCAGTTAAGCCAACTCCACAGGTAGAACCGCGAGTCTCCACCACAAATAGACCAACGGTAGTAGTACAAAGGATACCAACACCCGCGAAAACTATTTACGTACCCCAGATAGTGAGAGTTGACCGTCCCGTTAAAGCGCCTCAACCTGTAGTGACAAGGACACCTCAACCTCAAAATCAGTTTACCCCCTCTGTATTACCACCGATTTCGATGTCAACTGGGATACCAAACACTCAACCATCTGTGGAAATAACTCCACCACCCAAACCAGACGCGCTTCAAGAGTGGCAAAGATTAGCGAAGTTGGGTAGCTACGGTCAGATGTCTACCACCAAGCAAAATAATACAAACAATACAACAACAATTGCTCGGGTAGATAATCCTGATGTATCCCGACCTTTAATCAGCCCCAGACCTAGCAGAATGCCAACCCAACAAACATATGTGCCAAGCCAGGTAAGCGTGCGAAATCCGAAATCAACAGTAATAGGGAGTAGTGCTGACGCTGTGTTAACAACATCTGTATTTGGTGAAACAAATGTTCAAAACAGTGATAATAGTAGTAGTAATAATAACATCGCTGTAGTGCGGTTAAGAGAACCATTAAAAGCTGCGGATGGTGCGATCGCTTTGCCTGCAAAAGCCGAATTTTTAACTAAAATTCGTTCCATTTCTGAAAGAGGTTTAGTGCAGTTTGATATAGTCAAAGTTACCTGGGAAGAAAATGGCAAACGCATAGAAAGGAGCGTATCGGGAGATGCGTTAACGATTCGCGGTTCTGGAGGTCGCCCATTAATAGCAAACCAATTCCCAGGTAAAGGTTCATCCTTCGGCAATGATGCAACACTATTCGTTTTGGGGGGTATTCAAAAAGCAGCAGAGTTATATAACCGTCCTCGGTCAAGATTGGTTCCAATCACCAGTATTAGTCAGAGCAACGGCGTGACTACCAGTACTACTACTACTGTTCTCCAAGACGACTCTACCCGAAACATTACAGCTGGAGCTTTAGATGGCGGTATCAGAAATGTCATTCCCGAAATTACCCGACGCAACCAGCAGGGGATGTCCCGAAGAATGGACAAAACTAATATTTGGTTTTTGCCAGCGGGAGCAGAACTTCAACTGTTTGTTAATCAAGAAATGCAGTTTTGATAGTTAATAACTATTAGCAAAAAACGGTCATATTAATTCAATGAGAAGGCAGAAGTACGAGGGCAGAAGGCAGAAGGGAAACCCCATAAATACATTTTAGGGGTTTCAAGTAATGACACATGCATTTCTCTCTACGAGACGCCCAACCTAGGATGCCCGAAGGGCTGTAGGGCGAAGCACTTTGCGTCTCATTAAAAAATGATTTTACCCTTTTCATAAATAAATAATGGTGGCTTTAAACCCTGTGGCAGAGGGCAAAAATATATATTTTATTATACTATTATATATTTTATTCCTTCAGCTCCCGCTGCCTCCAGCAAAGCTGCCTTTATTCGGTAATGCTTGATGAACAACTTTCATTTTCCAAAAAATACTCCACCGAATCGCTATTTTCTGCCTTTGGTGTCCCTTGTTTTTTTGGCTGCAACTTTATTGCTGGCAAGCCGTGCCGTGGCTAATAACGCCGTTTTGCGTTCTATATTTTCCTGCCAAGCACAGGGTTTAGGGGGAGTAATACCTACCATCACAGTTTGGTATCAGCAAGGGACAAACTTAAGCTTTATTCCGGCTGGAGAAACAATTAGAAAAGTTTGGTTGGATGACCCTTCTCAGGTGACATTAGATTTTGATGGTCCGATGTGCGTGCAGTTTGGTCAAGAAAGTCCTAACACAGGAGATTGTGAAAACTCAGCAGCAAATGTCATTCATCTGAGAAGAATTAAAAAATTGCCAATTCCTGGACTTCCTAACACTGACACTACACTTTTAACAGTGATTACTGAAGGGCAGGGAAAAAAAACTTTGTACGCCTTCCAAGTAATTTATGGCGAAGGTAGCCCTGAATATAACACTTTAGCAGTTTTCGCCGATCCCCCTCCTGGTGGCACAGCATCTTGCGTCAGAGTCAGAACTGACCGAGTCTGAATATTTACCTTGGCTGGCTTTGTACGCGCAACGCCGCAACCTCACACAGACAGGACTTACGCACACTCGTTCCAAAAACCCGGTTTCTTCACTCATATCTGCTTGCACTCACAGGCTATTTTTCGTAGAAACCGCGTTTTTTGCGTAAGTCCTAACAGAATTGGTATCAGGTTTGATGTTTTATTTGGTTAACTACTTATAAAGGTTGTCAATTGATTGCAATGAGCCGCGAGTTTGTAAGCAACAATGCACCCTATAAATTTCAGAAAATATCACCTAATTCAATTTACTTGTAATCATAAATGCTGCCCAATAATAAGGGTGATTGTATGGCTTTTGTTCTGGTGGAAGTTGACTGGTTCTATACAATTGCGTTGCGAGATGCGCCTTAATTCTTAATGCATCTTGAGGCAATTCATTGATTAAATCTTCGTACCATTTTTTCAATGCGATCGCGCTCAGTTCTTTCAGCCATTCGGTTGCTTCTTTTAAGGCTGCGGCTGCTGATTTATCTGGTTTGATGCGTCGGTAAAATTCTACCATCACTAAGGCGGTGGCTGATGATTCTACTGTCCACAATGTACTCACTACAAAAGGAACTCCCCGAATTATAAAACCACTAACTAAACCCACATATTCTGTATGAATAGTTTGATTGAGATTCATTGCCATTTCATAAGCCGAAATGGTTACAAGTCGGTAGTTACCAAGAGGAATTTGACAGATTTCTTCTAGAGTTAATTTGTCTTCTCCTGCTAACACCAATTCTGAATGTTTGGGATTGATAAAATTATCGGTAGCATGCCCTGTAAAATGCAATATATTCCAATTGCCAGCTAAGGCGTTTTGCACTTGCTGTTTAGTAGCCTGTAAACCCTGGATGCGTTGGCGATTAACGAACATTTGGCTAACCGCTTCCGATTCAATTTTGGCAAATTTCAGTACGGGATAATTACCTGTACTGTTGGGATTTTCGATGCTGAGTAATCGCTGTTCTTGTAGTTGTTCTAAATTTTCCGAATTCAGAGATAAACCAATTTGGACGCTTGGTAAATAGCTGATTGTAAATTTAAATCCTTGTTTTGGCAATTCCCAAACTTCAGTGGAAGAAGAAATATTGAATAGGGTATGCAAAGGAAATCTGTGCAGGTCGCGGTGAGGAATTAATATTAGTTGGGTAATGTCTTCGAGTTCCTGTTCGATTGTGGAAATGTTGAGGATGTTTTTTAGTTGCAACAGCCTCTGTGTCATATCCACTCGCCAGGAATGATTGTTTTTATTTGTTTGGTCTTGATTTAAACTGCGATATTCTTGGTATTGTTGATTCCAATTTTCTATCCAATCTTCAAATTCTACTAGGCGTTGTATTGCTTCGGGTAAAGGTAATTCATCAATTGCTCCTACTTCTTGCATGGGTGTAAACATAAGTAGGGGTGCTGGGGCTTGGTCTTTGATAATGAAAGTATGTAAGGCTGCTGGACTCATATGCCAGTAAATAATTGCTGTTGTCGGATTCAACAGTTGTTGAATTCCACGATAATTGGGTGAGAAAATGTCATCACTCCAACCAACAAGCAACCAAGTTAAACAACTATTTTTACCGTGTTCGGCAATTTCCCAAGCTTCTACTAAATCACCGTATTGCACGGCGATATCAACTGCTAATTGATTAAAGCTGGTAAATTTCAACGCCAGATATTTTTTACTTTCTTCAGTGCGAGTTGATTGACTTAACAAACGTTGCAATAAATCTGCACCTTGTTGTTGTAATTCTTGGGCTTTTGCTGTTTGTTCCAAACCCAAAAGTGCTTTGATCAAAGATTGCAATACCTCTAGATGCAATTGGGGAAAATGTTCTGCTGTGATGGTTAACAGCGCTTGTTCGTATTCAGCGACGGCTTTTGTCCAATAATAATAATAGCGTGTGGAATGTCGTTTGCCTTGGTCGTAGTGAGTATTACCGATCGCTAAATGCAATCTTCCCCAACCTTCTGGATGGGTGTCTGGGCGAACATATTGCAACCCTTCTTCATAAGAAGCCAATTTTTCTTCATAACCACCAGACTTGATGGCTGGATTTGTCGCTACTAAATCCCCGACTGCGGTTCCTCTACCCAGCCAAGCTTCCCAATAGTCAACTTTGATATTTAACGCACCGTCATAAGCTGCGATCGCTTCGCCAAATCTGCCTAAATAAAACAGCGCTACCGCTTGATTGTACCAAGCTAAGTGGAAGTCAGGATTGATTTCTAAGGCTTTTTTGTAAGAAGCTATAGCCGCTTCCCGCTGTCCGCAATTTTCTAAAGCGACACCCCGGTTGTACCAAGTTAAATAAAAGTCTGGTTGAATTTCTACGGCTTTGTCGTAGGAAGCGATCGCTTCATTCCAACGTCCTAAATTAAATAGTGCTACACCCCTATCTATCCAGGCTTCGTGATATTCTGGATAATTTTCGATCGCTTTGTCATAAGAGGCGATCGCTTCTTCATTTTGTTCGCCGACAGCTAAGGCGATGCCTCGATAATACCAATTTTCTGGATCGTGGGATTCTATCAGTAAAGCTTGGTCGTAACTGGAAATTGCTTCCCACAGCAACCCTAATCTCAACAGCGCCAAACCTTTACTTGACCAAGCTTGCTCATATCTGGGCTGGATTTCAATCACTTTATCAAAACAAGCGATCGCTTCTTCAAATCGCCCTAATTCACCGAGAATTCCGCCTTGATTGTACCAAGCTTTGTAAAAATCTGGTTTGATTGCAACAGCTTCATCGTAAGAAGCGATCGCATCTTCATGATGTCCCAGGTGAAACAGCGTCAAACCGCGATTAAACCAATATTCACAAGCATCAGGTTTTAATGCTATAGCTTCATCGTAAGCGGCGATCGCACCTGATAAATCACCAATTTTAGCTAACTGAAGACCTTGATAAAACCATTCTTGCGCCTTATCAATCGCACTTAACTCAGCGCGATCGGGCTTTCTAACCGCCAGTCCAGAAGCCAATTGTTGAACCAAACTGGTGCTTTGATCCAACCTTACCAATAACTCATCCAGCGTATTCGCTACTTCCGGTTCTAACTGCGCCAACGACTCATCCCAAGTCGCTTCTTCTGCTGATGCTACTTCGGTGATTTCCTCTGGCGTTGGAGTTTCTTCAACATCCGGTCTGGTAAACTCCCACGCCAATTCGCCCAAGTTGTGTATCAAGCCTTCTTCAGACTGAAATTCCAAAGGCGCTGCAGCTTCAATATCTTGCCCGTCAAAATCCCTTGACAATCCACCCAAATCATGTATTAACTCTTCTGAGGAAGGATTTGGCAATTCCGGCGCTGTCGTTTCAATATTTTCTGGCTCATACTCCCAAACCAATTCCCCTAAGTTGTCAATTAATTCTTCCTCAGGAGTACTTGGGATTTCCGAATCTGTATTTTCGGCATCTGATTGTTCATACTCCCATAACTGTTCGCCAAAACTGTTAATTAAATCTAGTCCGGGAGTAATTGGGAGAGTTGTTGGCGGCGAAATTTCGCTTTCTGATTCGTCATACTCCCATAATTGTTCGCCTAAGGTGCGAATTAACTCTTGTCCGGGAGTGCTTGGTAGATCCGGCGATGTAGTTTCGCTTTCTGCTTCATTTAAGTTTCCAGCATCTAAGTTTTCAGGCAAAACTTCATCAATTGGGGCTTCAACATTTTGCCTATAACTCACCGAATGCTGTTCGCCTAAATTCCGTGTTAACAGCCGAATGCCAATATCATAGGAAAGTTCTCCGATCGCCCCGATTCCAAGTTCACCCAATTGCAGCATCCTTTCTGCTAACTGATGATTTGGTGCGGGTGAAGCTAGTAATTTTTCGCCAAAAACCAGCAGCCAATCGATCCAGCGTTCAACAGTAATGCGATGTTCCATCCGCTGCAGATACTGAAGTGCCCACTGTTGTCCGCGTGCTTGATGCACGCCTTCTAACAATTGGGTAAACAAGTATTCCAGATCCGCATTCGTCAGTTCAGGTGGCGATTGTACCACCTGTTTTACCTCCACAGTTTTACCGGAACGAGTCTTTTTACTGCCAAAGGGGCGTTGCAAAAAACTTGTCAGCCACCTAAGCCACCGCAATAGCCGAATGAGCATCTACCCCACTCTTGGATGTTATTTCTCCTAGATTTTACCGATCGCCGTGTAAAAAAGTTAGAAATTTAGTAAGAACCCGCTAAACAAAGATAAAGGATACACAAAGACGTGTGAGTTATCTTTTCTCGGGTTGCCGCCAAATTTATCGTGTATATCGGTTGGTATGGCGATATTTGTCAAGCACTCCAGTAACAAAGCACATTTCATCAATTTTCTCCCCCATCTGTAGTCGATTGACTGGCAGCTTGAGCTTGGAACTGATTCAGCAATACTTGAATAATCATTTGCGGATCGTTTGACTCAATTCCCATTTGTTCGGCAATTTGCTCGCGCAAGCTTTCGTCCTGCTGCAACATTACCAACAATTCATCTAAAGTAATAGTCTGATATTCACCTTCGGGTAATTGTTCTAACCCGTTTTCTTCGGCGACTTGGACAACTTCCTCTTCTTTTCCTCCTTCTAATTCCGGAGGTTCTTGGGTTGGAAGGGGTTTTTGTTGAGCATCCGGTCCTTCATATTCCCATACCGGCTCTCCTTCGTTGCGTGTTAGCATTTGCATTCCAATATCATAGGCAACGTCTCCCACTTCCCCAACGCCAAGTTCGCCCAGTTGCACCATCCGGACAGCTAATTCATTATTAGGTGAGGTCGATGCGAGCAATCTTTCGCCAAAACCGCGCAACCATTCCACCCAGCGTTCAGTCGGGACGCGATGTTCTATATTATGCAACCATTTTTGTGCCCATGCTTGCCCTCGTGCTTGATGCACTCCTTCCAAAAGTTCATTAAACAAAAATTCTAGATCCGTATCCGTTAAGGGTGGCGGCGGTTGTTTTTCAACAACCCCCCCAGATTTTACCGGAGTTTGATTTGCGTCAAACAAACTTTGAAAAAATCTTTTTAGCCACCGGATTAGCCGCCTGAGCATCTGCCGCACCCCCTTGTTTTGTTTACCCTAAGATTGTAGCGATGTCTGATGACCAAAACAGTGCGCTCGTGCTTGATGCTTCAGCGCAAGTGCGGAGTAGTGAAAGTAATAATTACACTCAGCACAAAAAAGTTTACAAGCCCCTGTTTTTAGACATGGAAAATAAATAAAGATTTGTGTCGAGTCAAACACGGGGATGAGGGGGGAGGGGGGGAAGGGAAATATGGCAACAGCCGTGTTTATTTAATTCGTAGCGTGCGGTACGCTGCGTCCTTGGGGCTGCTACTAAGCAATTTGGAGTTTGGAAAAAAGAACGCCTCGTTCGCCCCAAGAGGTGTTCGATAACAATTTTTCATATTAATTGACGAATAAATACACGAAATTGTATCCTATGCAACCCTATTTTTTCATCCTTTATCAAGCCGCCTTTGGGGCGTCTACATCCTTTATCCTTTTTTGATCGTCCACAAGGATGCCGCTTCCGTTTAAAATGGGTAAACCGACTTGACCAACTCTATGCTGTCCAAAAATGGTGATACAATTGTACTAATAAGCGGGTTCTCGCTAATTGAAATTTGACATCCATGTCTTACGAACCGCTACACCACAAGTATCGCCCAAAAAGTTTTGCTGAGTTGGTAGGTCAAGAGGCGATCGCGACTACCTTAACCAACGCTATCCGCACAGCTAAAATTGCCCCCGCCTATTTGTTCACGGGTCCTAGAGGTACGGGGAAAACTTCTAGCGCCCGCATTCTGGCAAAATCGCTTAATTGTCTCAAAAGTGACAAACCCACTGCTGAACCCTGCGGTGTCTGTGATGTTTGTCAGGGAATCACCAAGGGTTATTCTCTTGATGTAATTGAAATCGACGCCGCCAGCAACACTGGTGTGGATAATATTAGAGAGCTGATAGAGCGATCGCAATTCGCACCCGTACAGTGTCGCTATAAAGTTTATGTGGTGGATGAGTGTCACATGCTTAGTACTGCCGCGTTCAATGCGCTACTAAAGACCCTAGAAGAACCACCGAAACACGTCGTCTTTGTCCTGGCGACAACCGACCCCCAGAGAGTATTACCAACAATAATTTCGCGCTGTCAGCGGTTTGATTTTAGACGTATTGCTTTAGAGTCGATGGTAAAGCATTTAAGTGCGATCGCCTCGAAAGAAAACATCAATATAACTTTAGAAGCTGTAACGCTGGTAGCTCAAGTTGCTCAGGGAGGGTTGCGGGATGCGGAAAGTTTGCTTGACCAATTGGCTTTGTTGTCGGGTGAAGTTACTCCAGACAAAGTTTGGGATTTAGTCGGTACAGTCAGCGAACGAGATTTGCTGATGATGTTAGATGCGATCGCGGGGGATAGCCCAGAAGCCGTTCTTGATTGCAGCCGCCAAATACTCGATCGCGGGCGAGAACCCCTGACAATTCTCCAGAATCTCGCCGCCTTTTATCGCGATTTACTCATAGCCAAAACCGCACCAAAACGCAATGATTTAGTCGCTTGCACTCAAGAAACCTGGAAAGCGATCGTTGATTTCACCAAACAATTAGACATCACCACAATTTTGGCAGGACAGCAACACCTGCGAACATCTGAATTACAACTAAAAAACACCACCCAACCGCGTTTGTGGTTAGAAGTAACCTTACTGGGCTTATTACCCTCAGCCAATAGAATTGGGCAAACCACAAGCGAAACCCCTAGATTCAGCCCCCCCCCTGTCTCCCAAAACCATCGCCCATCATCACCCCCCACTTACTCCACTCCCCCCATTTCCCCATCTCCCCCTCCTCCTCCCAGAAATGAACCAGCACCAACAGTAACACCGAACGAGGCGGTTAATGGTAAAACCCAAAATGGGACAACTCAAAATGGCATATCACAAAATGGGACAAATCAAAATGGCATATCACAAAATGGGACAAATCAAAATGGTACAGCGCAAAATGGTATAGCACAAAATGGCACATCGCAAAATGAGATAACCCAAAATGGCACAGCGCAATATGACCTAAATCAAGTTTGGCAACAAGTGCTTGCCAATCTCCAACCGATATCAAGGCGAGAGTTGTTGCGTCAAATGTGTCAACTTTTAGATTTTGATGGAAGTGTAGCTAGAATTGCTGTCAAACAGGCATGGCATAAACAACTTCAAGCCGATCAGCCTAAAATCACAACAGCTTTTTACAACACTTTTAAAAAAGACATTAAAGTAAAGCTGGAAGTAGCAACGTCTAACTCTACTCCACCAAACAAAGACGTTTCCGCAAATGTTTCTCCTCCTCCCGCCGCACAGCAGCCACCTGCACCCACCGAAGAGAAAGCGATCGCCCCTCCCCCAGAAATTCCGACTACACCAGTAGAAATACTGAGTAAAAACCCACAAAAGGTATTGCCAAGCACTGCCTCAGTGTTAAATACAGAGGCGAACAATCATACACCTACACTATCGCCGCAACCACAAGCCCCTGCTGATGACTGGCAAAATGATGAAGTGATGAATGCAGCCAAAAGTCTGGCAAAATTTTTCTCAGGGGAAATAGTCAGTTCTGGAGATGATGTAGCAGATTTAGCCGATTCTACAGCCCCACTAGAGTTAACTGATGAAGTGGATGTTGACGATGATTAGTTTCGAGTTAGGAGGCGCCCAGCCGCCCAGGCGCGGAATGAGGAGTTGTAGATACGCGAAATTTCGCGTCTGTACAGGAAGCGCCCAGCCGCCCAGCCGCCCAGCCGCCCAGTTATACCATTTCTCGCGCGAAGATGCCCCTAAGCCCGCCTGCGCGAGTCTGGCTTTGTACCTGTGCCCGTAAACGCCGCGAGTTCACTCAAAGTCGGGTTATTAAGCGCAACCTCACACAGAATTGGTATTAGTAGTTAGTAGCAATCAACCATTAACAATCAACCATTAACCACCAACCCCAGAGGGGTGACGCTCGTTCCTCGCTACCGCGAAGCGCTCCACCAGTCGCCTGGGTCGGGAAAACGCCACTGCGACCCTTGGCCAGACCCCAAGACCGCAGTGGCTCCCCTACCTTTGGGCGCGAAGTGAGCCGGAGGGAATCTTCCCGACTGCAGACGCAAGCGCCCCTTCACCACCAACCACCAACTAATCTTCACTACCTGTATGCACGGTTTTAACCCATTTCAAACGCTTTGGTCTTACCGACACGCGGGCGGTGGTACTACTCATCACCACAACCCAGTGGAACATATATAAAATGCCACGTAATGTCTGTAGCAATATCAAGAAATAAGTAGAAAGACGAAATTCCTTATCTTGACGTATTCGTTTTAAACCTATAACCATTCCTGCCATTGACATTGTTACTGTTAAGCCACTAACTGGACTTAACAATGGTGGACGATGTCGTGCGATCGCCATTAATAAATCTGGCACTGCGGCTATGGGTAAAATGTACATAATCAGCATCCAGAGCAGCAGATCCCAGGTTTTTGCAGTCCCCATGCGATTGCCCAGAATCAAATCCCAGTAATCTAAATAGCGCTGATATCCGCCTTCTGCCCAACGGTTGCGCTGATGCCAAAGAGCGATCGCGTTTGTTACGCCTTCTTCTTCCACCGCCGGGAAAAAGACACACTCAATATCCCAACGTTCTAAATGCAAGCGGAATGTCAGATCCAAATCATCGGTGATTGTTTCCTCATTCCACCCACCACAGCTTTCCAAGGCTGTTCGCCGCACAAATTGACCGTTACCCCGCAATTCGCCAATTCCGCCAATTGCGGCACGTTGTTGCTGCCAAACCATATCGACAGCCATTTCCGCCATCTGACCTTTAGTCCAAAAATTTTCTTTGGCGTTGGCGATCGCTTTTCGCACCTGCACCGCCCCCACTTTTTCACGTTGAAACAAGGGTATTACTTGTAACAACATATCTGGTGATACCTGAGCATCGGCGTCAAACACTGCCAAAATTTCCCCTTTGGTCAGCGGCAAAATTTGATTCAACGCCCCCGATTTTCCGCCACTGGCTCCTGGCGATCGCTTAAATACCTTAAGATTTTCGTATTCTTTCGCCAGTTCTGCTAACAATTGCGGTGTCTTGTCAGTGCTGTTGTCGTCAATTATCCAGACTTCATATTCTCCATCTGGGTAATCCAGGCTACATAAATTCTTGACTAATTTGCCAATGACTGCTTCTTCATTTTTCGCTGCCACTAAAACAGATACACGGGGATAATCTCCCTGCATTTCTTTTGTGTGGGGTCGGCGTCTGGCAAATACCAACCTGAGGGCGTGAATCCCCAAGATAGTGGTCAGTCCCAGTACAAACATCGAACCCCATGAAACTAAATGCAAAGCGATCGTACCACTCCAGACCATTGTCAAAACTAGAGCGGCTTTGCGTCTGCGAGCTTGAAATCGGGATGGTAGAGGCGCAGGATCTGTCTCTACCACTGACTCCTCGTCTACCGATAGGTCAGATAACAAGGAGTTGAGCGGATCAAGCTCATTGTAAGAATCGTCTTCGGGCCAGGAATTCGCTGGCATAGCTTACTTGACTCAACAACCAGTATTTGTCTGCACCCACAAAGAAGCTGAGTATCACTTAACATCAAACAGTGCAACCTTTACACACCTTTAGCTGACAAGAGCGACTCGCGATATAACTCATAGAGTCGCCCATATATGGGAACTCCGATTGAGGGCGAAGTAATAACAAGGTAGCAACAGTTAGTTGTTGGGAGAAATAGCGATAACGCCATCCGCCACGCCCTCGCGTGGGGATTTTTGGAGTTATTGCTCCCAGCTTCAATAAAAACCAGTGCAGCCTTATTGTACCCGACATTTTAATATTTCTTAGCAGCTGCTTCGATTAGCGCTACCATTTTTAGGTGAAAATCTCATGGGAATTGTAGCGATCGCAGACGGTATAAATATGTCCGACATCCTGCCAACACAAGATGTTCACCGCCTGTAAAGCCTACAAAGTTACAAGTTTTATACTTAATTCCCAAACACCGTAAATCATGCAAATTCAGGACTTACGCAAAAAACTTCTGTTCGTAGGGGTAATTCATGAATTACCCCTACGACAAATCAGGCTTTTGAGACAATCAAAGCGTAAGTCCTAAAATTATTCTCCGATACTTTTTTGCTCACATTTGTTCACAAATACATAAGTTAAGGGTTTAATCTCAACCAAGGCGTATCAACCAATGCATATAAACAATTTATACGCACTCTTACTTACTTCTAGGCGTGATTCTGGCCCTTGAAAAGCAACATAAATGCGATTACTTTCTGTAACAATTCAGAGGCAACTTATCAGTATAGAGGTTGCTTGACGTTACGAGTTCTCACCTGAATATGAATGTATTTTATCAGAAAACACACTACTAATCAATGTAAGCGAAAGTGAGCAATTGTGAGTAAATCAATCACTGTTCTTCAACCCCTTCCCCCTTTCCCCTTCCCCCTGCCCCTTATCCCCACGAAAGTGGGGGCCCCACCTTCCCCCTTTCCCTTCCCCCCCTTCCCCCTACCTCCGATAAGTGAGTGCAAACACACATTTTTGGGAATACTATCTAGAGCCAAGAAGATGCCAGATTGTCAATTAACCTTTCGGAGTATTTACTTATGTCTTTCGATCAACTCCAGCCAGCAACACCGCAACAAGCAAGCGTTTACTTGCCTTACATTCAAGGTAGCAAGCGCAATTTCTTGCCTTATGCCATCAGTCTCTATCAAAAAGGCGTCCTGGAGGGACATCGGAAAATAGAAGCAAGCGATCGCGTTCCTTTTGTCGCCACTTGGAACGTTGCTACCCTACCCTCAGACTTAACCCGTTGCCGAATGCAGTTTGATGGTAATGCTGAGTTAACTTATGAACTGATGTTGGCAAGTTTCGAGTTTATTAATTTTTTAATTGAAATGATGGAAAATTATAAACGCTATCGCGTCACTGATTTTTCCCAAACTTTTTACCGCAAGCTCCTGCGTATAGACGAATAAATCTGGCACAAAGAAAAATAATTCCAAAAATTTGGGGTGTTGGCGGCATAAATGCAAAATATTCATTGCTATTTGAAATTATCAACACCCTTGTTTTTTCAGCAATAACTCTTGCAGACAAAGTTGCTAGAGAATGATTTCCATTGCCGAGCAGATTAAATCACTAAGTTAAAGCTAAAATAAAGAAAAATCCGTAATGGCTCCAGAAATTAACTTGCTCTAAACCTGTGGCAGAGAGTAAAATCATAATTCTCTCTTTGTGCCTTGTGCCCTCTGCCTATATTTGTGAACGCTATTCAACAACATTATTTTAAGACTTACTGAAGAATCTAAGAATATCCTGTTCTATAATCATTCTTAGAAGTAACAAAAATATTTTTTTGTATGATTGAGTGCAAAAGTTTTCCGGCAATCAATACAACCCCAACATGACTGCCAAAAAAATCAGAAAAATTGGCAAAAATCTCAAAAATAAGAGCGTTAATTACGGGATTTATCAAACTATCTAAAAGTCAAATTGAATTTTGTATTTTATACAACCATTCAATGTTGTTTAATAGCTACTGCACTATGTTTAGTATTGATTGTGCGAGTTGTCGTGTGGCGCTGTTTCAGCCATATTTATGAGCCACTGCCCCCTTGGGAGTTCGGCGAGTGTGCTTTCGTGGCGTCGGGCGCGTTTCACGAAACTTACACCTGTGGCAATATTGATTTTACCAGACTCGACTTGCTGCTTGTGGCGCTTAAGTCTTAACTAGCTGGGTTCTACTTTTGAAATTAGGAGTGCATGTGTGCCAAAATCCGCGAAGTATTTGCTGATTGGATCGACCGAGACCTACAGTGGTAAATCTGCTACCATTTTGGGATTATCTCATCAGCTACAGCAAAAAGGACTGGATATTGCCTACGGTAAACCGTTAGGTACGTGTTTGAATAAATCTCAAGGAACTGTGGTTGAGGAAGATGTTCAATTTATTGCAGATAGCCTCAACTTATCTTCCAATCGAGTTGCACCCATAATGCTTGCTTTAAATGAAGTAGCAGTGCAAAAACGCTTGCGTGGTGAAGACAAAACTGATTATCAACAGTCCATAAAACAGCAATATTTACAAATTAAGCGAGGAGATTTGGTGTTGCTGGAGGGACCAGGGGATTTGGAAGAAGGTAATTTGTTTGGCTTGTCTTTGTTGCAAGTGGCTGAAGCGGTTGATGGTGCTGTGTTATTAATTGCTCGTTACAAATCGTTGCTTTCGGTTGAGGCGTTAGTATCTGCCAAGCAGCGTCTGGGCGATCGCTTAATTGGTGTTGTCATCAACGACATCCCAGCCGAAAAATATCAAACTGCTAACAATGATATGCGTCCGTTTTTGGAACAGCAGGGAATTCCCGTGTTGGGGATGCTGCCAAAAAATGACTTACTACGCAGTGTTAGCGTGGGTGAACTAGCGCATCAGTTAAATGCCGAAGTTCTTTGTCGTAGCGATCGCCTAGATTTAATGGTAGAAAGTTTGGCAATTGGCGCGATGAACGTCAACGCCGCCGTGAAATATTTCCGCAAACGCCGGAATATGGCGGTAGTTACAGGAGGCGATCGCGTGGAAATTCAACAAGCAGCCTTAGAAACTTCCACCCAATGCCTAATTCTCACCGGACAATTGCCACCTCCAGACTTCATCCTCACTCGCGCCGAAGAACTAGAAATCCCCATTTTATCAGTTGACTTAGATACCCTTACCACCGTAGAAATTGTTGACCGCACTTTTGGTCAAGTCCGCGTCCACGAACCAATTAAAGTCCACTGCATACGCCATTTAATGGCTGAACATTTTGACGTTAACCGCTTATTGTCTCAACTCGGGTTAAATCCAGCTGCGGCATTACCTTAGATTAATAGTTGTAACAATTCCCACAACCAAGATACATCAGCGTTTGCGGATGGCTACGGAAGTCTTTAAGTTCGTTTTGACATCGAAAGCAGGAAAAAATGGATTTAGCGGCAATTGATCCCGTGAAACTACCCTCGCTTCCATTGGAAAAAAAAGCCGATCTACCCGACTGTCCAGCCATCTATTTTGCTATTTCCAGTTTTGGGGAAAACCCATTGGCTAGCTTGGTGTCACCGTACTATCCAGCTACTTAGTTGATAATTGAGAAAATGTAGCGATGTATTACGACAAGCAGATTCGGCTCTACACTATGTTTGGTAAAATAGCTGGGTTGTTTAATCTGCAAAATGTCCGTCTTTGAGCCAGTCAACAGACCTCATCAACCTCGATACATTAGCGCAAGAACTGGCGACGATCCAGCAAACGGGTTCTAAGAGAATTGCCTTGCTGGGTTCTCGTCATGTCCCCATTACGCATCAGAATTTAATTGAAATGATGACCTATGCCCTGGTTTTATCAGGCAATCGGGTTATAACTTCTGGCGCGACAGGTACCAACTCAGCTGCCATCCGGGGAGCAATGCGCGCCGATCCCAACTTGTTGACAGTGATTCTACCCCAAAGCTTAGAACGCCAGCCGTTAGAATCGCGACAACAACTAGAACAGGTAATGCATTTGGTAGAAAATCCTAGCAACGATCATCTATCACTTGCCGAAGCTAGTTACTTGTGCAATAAGGAGATTGTCTCCCGTTGCCAGCAACTAATCTGCTTTGCCTTTCATGACAGTCGTACCCTGCTACAAAGTTGTAATGATGCTGAAGAACAAAGAAAGGTGGTGACACTCTTTTACTTTGATTAGTCAAAAGTCAAGAGTCAGAAGTCAAGAGTCAAGAGTAAAAAAACTCTGGACTGATGACTAATGACTAATGACTAATAACTAATGACTAATAACTAATGACTAATAACTAATGACTATTTTTTTGTACTCGATCGCCGCTGCGGCGGTGCTGATTTACCTGCCGTTTTTGGTAGTAGGTTATGCGCGTGCGCGTGTTGGATACGATACCTCAGCACCCCGCGCTATGTTTGATAAACTGCCACCCTATGCCCAACGAGCGACTTGGGCGCACCAAAATTCCTTTGAAACCTTTATGGTTTTTGCTGTCGCAGCATTAATGGCATACATTACGGGGGTGAATTCTCCAACAGCATTTTATGCAGCGATCGCTTTTGTCGTGGCGCGATTGTTATACTCAATTTTCTATATTTTGAATATACCAATCATGCGATCGCTCATGTTTGCCATTGGTTCCCTTTGTTCTGGTACTCTCATAGTCCTGAGCATCATCCAAGCTAACAGCGGTTAGTGGTTAGTGGATAATGGTTAGTGGTTAGTGGTTAATGGGTAGTAGGTAGTGGTTAGTCTCTAGTAGGTAGTATAAAATCCAACCAACAACCAAAAACCAACAACCAACAACCAACAACCAACAACCAACAACCAACAACCAACAACCAACAACCAACAACCAACAACCAACAACCAACAACCAACAACCAACAACCAACAACCAACAACCAACAACCAACAACTAACAATTCAAAATCCTTTCATCCAAAATGTTCTATGGCTTCTACCTATTCCTTTGATATTGTCAGCGATTTTGACAGACAAGAATTGGTCAACGCCGTCGATCAAGTTATCCGAGACGTTAAAAGCCGTTACGACCTCAAAGACACTAAAACTACTGTCGAGTTAGGCGAAGAAAACATTACCGTTAACACCGACAGCGAATTTACTTTAGATTCCATACACACCATCCTGCGAGAAAAAGTTGCCAAGCGGAATTTATCCCAAAAAATCTTTGATTTTGGCAACGTGGAATCAGCCTCGGGTAACCGCGTGCGTCAAGAAATCAAACTCAAAAAAGGCATCAGTCAGGATATCGCCAAACAAATTTCCAAACTGATTAAAGACGAATTCAAAAAAGTGCAAGCCTCGATTCAAGGAGACGCCGTACGCGTTAGCGCTAAAAATAAAGATGACTTGCAAACAGTCATCCAACGTTTAAAGCAAGAAGACTTTCCGCTTGCTTTGCAATTTACAAATTATCGTTAGGTTTGGTTGCTGGTGAAGGGGCGCCCTTGGTAGGGTTTCCCGACCCAGGCGACTGGTGAACCCCTCTGGGGTTGGTTGTTGGTTGGTGGTGAAGGGGCGCCCTTGGTAGGGGAGCCACTGCGGTCTTGGGGTCTCCCCAAGGGTCGCAAGTGGCGTTTTCCCGACCCAGGCGACTGGTGGAGCGCTTCGCGGTAGCGAGGAACGAGCGTCACCCCTCTGGGGTTGGTGGTTGGTTGGTGGTTGGTTGGTGGTTCATAGTTCATGGTTCATAGCTATTAACTCCGCGCTTGGGCGGCTGGGCGGCGCCCAGCCTCCCAACTCCCAACTCCCAACTCCCAACTCCCAACTCCCAACTCCCAACTCCCAACTCCCAACTGGGCGGCTGGGCGGCTCGTAACTTAATCAACTACTTCCGCCCATCCCTTTTTGACAAGCCGGTCGTGAGGATAACCGCTTGATGTAGTCCAAAATAGCTGGATAGGCGCTTAAGTCTAACTTCAGCATCAAGGGTATATAGGCCAAAACAGACCCCACCGCCACATCAACAACGCTAAATTCATCACCCAACATGAAAGGTTGCCGCTCTAAAATTTCATTTAGAGGAGGCATCAATTTGGGCAATTCCCGTTCCCGATTGGCTTCTACAAAAATTCCTGTAGCTAGGGTGGAATTGGCAAACAACACCCACTGGGCAATTTTGCCGCGTTCTTCTGGTGAGGTCGGCATTATACCATACTTTTCGGCAAGATACAACAAAATTGCCCCTGATTCCCAAAGCACAAAATCTCCGTCTACAATTGCCGGAACTTTCCCCATTGGATTAATTGCCAAAAACTCAGGCTGTCGGTGTTCTCCAGCCTGCATGTCTAACATCACAAATTCGTAGGTCAGCTCAAGTTCCTCAAGATACCACCGGACAATTGACGCCCGACTGAAAGCGCCACCGTAAAGTTTCAACATCATCACCAAGCCAATTTGAGATTTGAGATTTGAGATTTGAGATTTGAGATTTGAGATTGAAATTAGCTATCTCGGATATGTGACCCGAACTTCAGTTGTCCAGAACAAACGCAGTCCATTATACGGTAAATCCTTTCATCCAAAATCCTTTCATCCTTTAACTCAGATCTTGCACCTGCGTGAAAAACCGGGTTTCTTGAGAATGGCTAATGGTAAAAACCTTAATTTTTGGTTGAGAAACCCGGTTTTTTTGGTCTTGTTGAGAATGGTGCATTCCGGTCATTTAAAGAACTTTGTGGGTGTGGGAATGTTGTTTAACGTTGTCTTCTTTGGTGACAACGCGGGCGGCATTCAGTACGCGCTTGCGCTCTGTGGAATAATTAAACTCGGTGTAGGTTGTGCCAAGGGGAATATGAGATTTAGCGACATCACGACGCTTGTAGGTGCGAGTAGCTGCAAATAACCGTGGCACAAATTCATCCCCAAATTGAGCCGATTCTGGAAAGCCTGCTGGCACTTTGAGTGTATCGCCGCCATCAAGCAAGGTTCCTAAAGTTGTGGCACTAGCCAGCTTATAGGAAGTAGGAATACCTTTAACGATCGCTTCTAACGCTGCAGAAGGTATAGGTTCTATTACTTCTACTTGATGAACTTCTCCGTCTTCCTTGATAAAACAGGTTGCCAAGCCGAGAACTATGTAATCATCAGCTTCTAGATCCGGGGCGTTGGGATAG
The DNA here is from genome assembly GCA_044006015.1 of Heteroscytonema crispum UTEX LB 1556. Lineage (GTDB taxonomy): Bacteria > Cyanobacteriota > Cyanobacteriia > Cyanobacteriales > Nostocaceae > Heteroscytonema > Heteroscytonema crispum. Next base: position 79,837 of record JBIPDF010000007.1, on the reverse strand, counting down.
GAAATTGCAGCTGTCATAACAAAAATTTTCAAAACTTAACATTGATTAAAAAGCCCCACTTTACAGGGGTCTTGTTGGCATTCTACCAATTTGTCGCTCTCGCTACTTGAATAGTCTTGTAGATTGATATTTGCTGTTTCAGGAATTCGACTTTGGAATGAAGTATTTAGTATTAGGTTGAAGCATCAATTGTTTGTGTAGGGCGAAAACTTGTACTTGTTGTGGTAACTTCAGTCTGGATATTTTTAGTACCAATAGACACCTTAACAAGTGACACAGGCGCAAAACCACTCTTTAGGATAAAGTTAGAAGTTGGTCTCACAGAGCAAGCAGCTCAGGCAGGATGATATGAATAGTCAATCATTTTTAGCATCTGGTGGCGAGCAAAATCACCGAAATAAATTTGTTGCAAGTAATACAGTCAATGTTCAAGAGCATGAGGCTAACTGTAGCGACGAATCAGCTTTCGGAGATAGCGATTTACGCTCTTGTGCTTTGAAGTCTGCCCAACAAGGAGATTATACCGAGGCGATCGCGCTGTTGAGTCAACTGATTGGTCGTCACCCCCAGAATGCGGTTGATTACAATAATCGCGGACTGATTTATTTTCAAAGTGGTGATACCCAAAAAGCTTTTGTAGATTACAACAGGGCGCTGCAACTCAATCCCAATTTGGCTAGCGCTTATAACAATCGGGCAAATTACTACGCTGCAAACGGGGAATTAGCAGAAGCTATAGCCGATTACGATCGGGCGTTGGATCTCAATCCCGGTTATGTCAGGGCGTGGATTAACCGTGGCATTACCCTGCGCGACTTGGGGCAATATGAAGAAGCGATCGATAATTTGGAAGTGGCGCTGCTTTTCGGTCAATTAGAAGGTCATATTTTAGCTGAACGCGGTAGAACTTATTATCTTTGGGGCGATTGGAACTGTGCGATCGCGGATTATCGCCGCGCCCTCTCTAAACTACCACCACAAGCCATCAAAAGAGACGAACCAGGTTGGCGCTTGCGTTTACAAGTGGAAAACTGGTTAAACGATTTGCTTTTCCCTTAAATAATTTTTAAATAATTAAAAATTATCAACTCCAAATTAAGAATTGCTTTTTTGAATGCGTGAATTGCAACGAAGTGACGCGTGTTGCTAATGGCTAATAGATGATAACTACATAGCTATTTAACACTTAGCTATTAACTATTAACTATTAGCTATTAGCATTTTTCTATCTAAAAAAGAATCCCCAATTCCAAAACCCAATTTTTTAGGGAGATGATTGTGGTTCATCGACTTCTGATGCATCCTTTTGCCACACAACCTGACGCTGACTGGGGTCAAATCGATAGCCTTGTTGTTGCATAACACTTTTAGCTTGACTCGGATCGAAGTTCCGGCTAAAATCCGCCTGTAAATTATTTACACGTCCTTCCATCTGCTTGACTTCAGTACGGATTTCTCGCAACTTTTCTTGCTGTGACCAATGGTAAGGCAAAAGTTGCACCAATGCCGATGCGGCGGCGGCAGCGATGACAAGATTAACACCTATCTTCGCTGTGGTTTCCAGCGCCATTACCTGATAAGAACGTTGACGAAGATGGCGCTTTGGTCTAGGAACAACCCGACGTTTTTGTATAGGTTGTAGCGGGGGTCTGGACGGTTGAACTGCATGCATAGTGTTGAAAAGAACCTCGCTGTCTTGTTGGAAAACTCCGTAAATACCACACCTAGGCTATTTACGGATTTATTTAGCTGTCATGTTACTTCATTTTTTCGGAAATGCTACACGTGTGATAGATGCTAAAAATAAACCTGGCATACGTACGCGTGCCTGCAAACAATTTACGGTATTTAGCCGCAAACTTCCGGAAACTGCACCCCATACTGCCAGGAATTTTAATATTTTGACATTATCCAGCGCCATCAGGAAAGGTTTTTTGGTTAACTGAGAATACTTTTTAACCTTACCTATCCTTTGGGAAGCTGCTGCATAAGGTATCGCGACAAAAGCCGCAACCGCCTGCAGCAAGCTTAAACGGTGTATATCACCGCCTTGGACTCAAAATTTTAATTGATGGTAGATCCTTGAAAAGCCACGTTACAGCAACTTGAGCTAGTTTTCAAGGAAACTTACCACCAACGCTCAAGTATTTGGCGGTTTAATTTTTGTAAAGTTCGCTTGCCAAGCGCCAAGCCAGAACACCTGGAATCAGCGCCACAACTAGAGCGATGTAGACTTGAGTATCTGATATAGACATGGTTTGAAACCTCCGAATCTCAACAAATTTTGAACAGTTCGTTTACTACTTTTCACCCTTTTGCCAAGATTGTGGAAGAGCTTGTTACAGAACTTAAGCAATTTATCCTTTGAGGGGTGGAACGAATTGCCTTTCAATAGTTATTGGGGACTTGTCAAGAAAAAAAAGTTTATCAAAATATGAATTTTTATCTGGGTATCGACTTCGGCACGTCTGGCGCACGGGGTGTAGTGATTGACGATGAAGCGATTATCCAAGCAGGGGTGCAATATGCCTTTGAGGATTCGCCTACCTCTGTGATGGCATCTTTCTGGCAAAAGGCTTTGTTTGTGCTTTTAGAGCAAATTCCTGGGGAGTTGCGGCGAGAAATTAGGGCAGTAGCTATCAACGGTACTTCTTCGACTGTTTTAGCCTGCGATGCTTCGGGACAGCCCGTGCAGCCGCCGATGCTGTACAACGATGCGCGGGGTTCGGATGTATTGGAGAAATTGCGGGATGTCGCTCCCCCCAATAACACAGTATTAAGTGCTACTTCAAGTTTGGCTAAACTTCAGTGGATGTCGCAAAATTATTCTTTGGTAAAAGCTGTATTTTTCATGCATCAAGCCGATTGGCTGGCTTTTCTTTTGCATGGGTATTTAGGTATCAGCGACTACCACAATGCTTTAAAGCTGGGTTATGACGTTGAAGCTTTAAAATATCCAGAATGGTTGAAAAAGCTGCAAATACCGATTCAATTACCAAGAGTTCTGTCTCCTGGTACACCTATCGCCCAATTGCGTCCTGAAATTGCGGCTAAATACGGCTTTCGTGAAGATTGTTTGGTATGTGCGGGTACAACTGATAGTATTGCCGCTTTTATTGCCAGTGGTGCAAAATTGCCTGGAGAAGCGGTAACTTCTCTGGGTTCTACCCTTGTTTTGAAATTATTAAGCCGTGTTCGCGTTGAGGATGCGCGATATGGAATTTACAGCCATAAATTAGGGGATTTGTGGCTGACTGGGGGTGCTTCTAATGTTGGGGGTGCAGTGTTGCGGCAATTTTTTACTGATGGGGAGTTAGAAAAACTCAGCCGCGAGATAGATGTAACGAAAAAAAGCGACTTGGATTATTATCCTTTAGTGAAAGTAGGCGATCGCTTTCCGATTAACGATCCAAATTTAGCGCCACGATTGGAACCGCGTCCAGATAATGACGTGGAATTTTTACACGGTTTGTTGGAAAGTATGGCACGGATAGAAGCGCGGGGGTATGAATTGTTACAGCAACTTGGGGCGGATAAGTTGACTCGCATTTATACAGCTGGTGGTGGCGCGAAAAATTCGGCTTGGGGTGAGATTAGGCGGCGGTATTTGCAGGTTCCGGTGGTGGCGTCGGTGAATACAGAAGCAGCGTATGGGAGTGCATTATTGGCGATGCGGGGGGTAGAGAGAGTTAGGAGTTATGAATTATGAGTTATGAGTTCTTAGCTTGGTTTTTTAAGACTTACGCAAAGCCCACGGCAATAAAGCGGGAGGAAAATCCACGCCGCTTTTTGCCTCCCCTTTTTTACAAACGCGGTTGTTAGGCTGCGGTTGTCATTGTGCTAATGGATTTTTGTTTTGGGTTGCTGAGTTTATAGTTTGTTCAATTCTCTTCAACCTTGTTTCCGGACGTTTAGCACTTTCAATCCAAAAGAGTATATTCTTTTTGGATGAGTTGCTAAATGCTTCAAAATATCTATTGGCAGTTTCGTTTGCTTCTAATGCTTGCTTTAAATCTGTTGGAATTATTAACGCTTCTATTGCATCTAACGTAATCCATGAATTATCTTGTTTTGCAGCTTCAATTTTTTCAAGTCCAGCTTTAGTCATTAAACCTTGTTCGATGAGTTCTTGAATATATTGCTTATTTAATTTTGACCATACACTTTTCGATTTTCGGGGTGTAAATATTTGCATATAACGTTCTGAGTCTAATGATTTGACTTTGCTGTCAATCCAACCAAAGCATAAGGCTTCTTTGACTGCTTCGCTATATTGAACGCTTGGCTTACCGCTTTTTACTTTGTAATAGATGAGCCATACACCAACAGAAATGTGATGATTTTTCTCCAACCATGAACGCCATTCTTTGCGATTTGCGGCTTGAAAGGTTTCTAATTGCTTTTCAGATTTCGGCATAACAGAAACTTCTAGAAGTTAAGATAGTAAAATTGTCAAGTCGTGTTCTTCGACTTCTGAGCAAAATTGTAATATATAGCAATCCTATATGATTTGTGAAAATTCACGATGCCCCTGCGAAACCGGGTTTCTAAATTTTCATGAGTGATGCAAAGGACTGCTATATGCCCAGAATCAAAAATATTTAAAGCCCGCGCAGGCAGGCTTCGTTTGTATAGCCCCACCCATAAGAGTGTGAGGGCGATTAGGCAGTAGCTGGTAGTCCCTGATGAATCTTTTGATAAACTGAATCCCGGAGAATATTGGCTTTTTGATTCGTAATTGAACCGTGCAAACTCCGCAAAATCATTCTTATCAAAAGATTCTTTTGATGGGGTTGAATACCCAAACGTTGAATCGCTTGTTGTGGAAGTTGGTGATAGTGAGTTTCGCTCAAAATATCTACTGACTCTAACAGTTCAGCATCATCGCCCAAAACACCTATTATTTTTTCGCAGATATCTTCTAACTCCGTATCTTTCCCGGTGACAATTGACATATCTCGGCTGATACTGGGTTGATTAGATACCGAACGATAGACTTCCAGGTTCGTCATTTGGTTAGCTATTTGGGGATGGGTGTTTCGCAGTAAGCGAATATCATCTATCCCCTTTACTAACATCGCCAGACGATCTAGTCCCCAACCGGATGCTAAACCGCCATAACCAGGTTTTAGTAAACCTGGATGAGCTTCCCCACATTCTCCCACTTCCAGCCATTTGCCATCAACTAATACCTCAATTTCTAACCCGTTGCGAGTGTAGGGGTGTGAGGCTTCATTTAGGCGGTAACATATCCCTGGAAGCACTGCATGAAGAATAATTTCGATGAATTTAACTAAATTTTCTCTACCCAGATTTTGGTTTTCGCTTATCCACCAAACGTCCATTTGATGCGGTTCACCCACATGGCGTTTATCCACCACATCCCGGCGATAACAAATACCGGGGTGGATGATGAGTTGTTCCCCGTGTAAGTGGGGGAGTAACTCTGGCATGATTGCAGTAGTGTGAGTTCTGAGTAGTTTACCGTCGGGAAGGTAGCGCGTATATTTAGGCGATCGCGATAAACTTTCTTTAGGAAAATACAGTTTATCGAAGTTATTGGCGACTGTGGTGATAGAAGATGAACGCCAAATTGTTGGTTGTGGATATCCGGACGTTTGAAGAACTTCAGCAATTTTGTAGACGATGAGATTGATGACATGAATGCCATTTGCTGGGTTTGTCAAGTCCGGTTTTAAAAGTCCCGATGGTTCATTTTTTGCCTCACTTTATGCGATAAGTATAATACGAGTGTAATACGCAAACAGCGTCAGGTGCAATATTAACTACAGTTCTGAGTTTCAAATTCCGCGTTACATAATAAAAGCTAATGTTTTTATTCTTAAAAAGTTAGGTACAGGTAGAATTATCATTAATTTTGACCATTTCAGGGCTGCAAGCGCAAATAGAACTGTATGTTGGGAAAAACAAAGATCATTCTTTGTAGTTACAATAAAGGAGGCGTGGGTAAGACAACCCTAGCTGTCCATATTACAGGAGTACTTTTAGAGCAGCGGAAAGGGCAGGTACTTCTGGTTGATTGCGATCCAAGACCTGACTCTTGGCGTTTCTACAAGGGCAAAAGACCCCAAGGGCAAGAGCTTCGCAGCAAAATAAATAGTCGTTTAGATATACTCTGGAATCCACCACAGGACAAAGGCGAAAAGTTCAAACCAATTAAGAAGGCAGATTTACAGGCTTACGATTACATTGTTATCGATACTGACAGTCCGCCAGAGGATACTGTAATTATGATAAACAATAACCTGCCTGATATTATACTAATTCCAATTAACAAATCTCAACGGCACTCTTTAGATGAGATCCCCGATTTTCTGGAATTGCTCAAGCAAGTTAAATCTATTAAAAATTCTAGCCCAAATGTGGACTATTCTCCAAAAATTATAATAGTTCCTCTAGGTGTCAGTGAAAATGAAATTTTGCGGCTCGTACCAGATGCAGATTGTAAAATTCCAAAAGCAATGAAGAATATACAAGATCAAATGGTTGATGCACTGGGAGAAAAACGGTATATCTGGAAATACCAAGATTGCGAAGACTCTCTAGAATACTTCAGTTCACTTTTGGAAATGATGTAAGGGGGAGAATTATGTCTCTAGAAAATTCAAACAATCATGAAAGTAATGCTGTTATTGAACGAGCCTTGGCTGTGGGGCTTCAAAGAGCTAATAAAGATAGAGAAGAGGATGATGTTACTCTAATGAACCTGAGTGAATTTCAGGAAAGCAAAGCTGAGGATCTTTGTAACTTTCTAGGCTGTTCATTAGGAAATCTTCTAAATTTGGCAGTTAATTGTGCCATTTCTTCTGCAAAGCTTAAAGGAGTAAGTGTAAACGAACTCGAAGGTTATCCAAAAGAACTTGGCTCACGTCCTATCAAAGTGGAACTGACTACCAAAACTTATATCAAACTCGAAGAGGCAGATATGAAGGAAAATGTTACTGAATGTGCTGTTGTGGGTATAGAATTATTCCACAAAAATTTTATAGGAAACAATCAATCAAAAAGTCAAACTAAATAATTAGTTATGGATGCAACACAGATTCGTGCCCTTATCCTGGGCTACACAAATGCTAGTAGTGCAGCTAAACAAGAACTTGGGCGTTGCTTTGCAGCCCATCTCGGTTTAGAACCAGGACCGCGCGGATCGGATAATGGTATTGATGGAGTTGGATTTATTGATGGACGCAAGATATATTTCCAGTGCAAATTAAGCAAAAATGAATTAGGGGTAGCAGAGGTAGAGAGATTTTGCGCCAATCTTTTATTTCACGATGCTAATATTGGTGTTATGTTAGCGGGAGTTGGCTATACATCAGGTTTTCAACCAAAGTTGTTCAAATTTCCTGATATTAATAAATATAAAATTCATTTATTGACACTACAAGATATTTTTGAGGAAACTCCAAACTTTCAAGAAGCAGTAAAAGACCTACCACTCCTGGACGACTTGGTAGGCGAAATGTAGTTGGGGTTAGGTATTTGTGCAAAAACAGGATGTAACTCGCATTTATTCATGAAGAGTTAAACAACAAAGCGCATTCGCCTATCTGATAATTAGGTCTAATTTGCTTCATACAGAAACAAACATAGCATCGCCAACAGTCTAAGTATCTTAAAACTGGGAAACTGTATGGAATTGCTGCACCAGTCGGAAGATATAATTGCCCAACGCTATCGCATCATAGAAATTTTAGGACAAGGCGGAAGTGGGACAACATACCTGGCCGAAGATTTAAAAAGCAGTGAAAAAGTGGCATTGAAAGCTTTGTCACTTCACCGCATGACTGACTGGAAAATGATGGAGTTATTTGAAAGAGAGGCGAAAATACTCTCCCAACTGCATCACCCAGCAATTCCATGTTATCTAGAATACTTCCACGTAGACACACCCGAAGACCGTTCTTTTTACATCGCCCAACAACTCGCCCAAGGAAAATCTTTAGCTACGTTGGTGGAAAGTGGATGGCGCACTACTGAAAATGAAGTGCATAATATAGCAATTCAAATATTAGAAATTCTAGTTTATCTGCACTCCCTTACACCTCCTGTAGTCCATCGGGATATCAAGCCGCAAAATATTATTCGGCGCGACGACGGGCAGGTTTATTTAGTAGATTTTGGGGCAGTACAGGACACTTATTACACTACCTTTATGCGAGGTAGTACTGTAGTGGGAACCTACGGTTACATGGCACCCGAACAGTTCCGGGGGCAAGCCGTACCTGCTACTGATTTATACGGAGTAGGTGCGAATTTATTGTTTTTACTAACACATCGTTCCCCTACCGAATTGCCGACAGACGGCTTAAAAATTGATTTTCGTTCCCGCGTCGAGATTTCAGAAGAGTTTGCCGACTGGTTAGAGAAAATGCTGGAACCAGATGTAGAAGACCGTTTCACCTCAGCAGAAGAGGCTTTGGCGCTACTGCGCGGTAAGCGGATGATTAGTCCCGCAGTACCGCCAACTTGGAAAACAATAATTGGAGTCGGAATTGCTACAATTGCGGCTGTGGCTGCGGTTATAGCCCTCAATTCTTACAAATGGGCAGTACTGAACAATATCGGATACAAACCTCCCATAAACATATGTAAAAACGCCAATGCTATTAGGAATTATCTCAACCAAAGTGGAAATCCCAATATTGTTCTGACTGACAATGATTTTATTTACGGTGGGGTACAATACACTTTGTGGGAATGTGCCGAAAGCCTTGCTGACAAAGACTTACTAGAATTTTTGATTGCCAAACATGCAGATATTAATACAGGAATTGGCAAAGTGCGATCGCTAAAAACGGCAGAATTTCTCATTGCCAAAAGTGCAAATATCAGCGCCAAGGATAAAGATGGCACGACACCGCTGCATAAAGCGCTACAGTTTTACAAACCAGACAGAGCAAAACTACTGATTGCTAAAGGCGCAGATATCAACGCCAAAGACAAAGATGGTAAGACTCCACTGCACATAGCCGCACAATACTCCGATAAAGCTTTAGTGCAACTGTTACTTACCAAAAAAGCGAATGTCAACGCCAGAGATAACGCTGGTAACACTCCCCTGCACATGACCCAATACAAGCAGAATGCAATGGAACTGCTACTGAAATCAGGAGCAGATGTCAATGCCAAAAACTCTCAAAGCCAGACAATATTCCACTTGGTAGTCAAAAACACCGTACCTTAGAGGATGTCTGAAAAGTAAGAAAGCCCACGTAACGGTATCCTGTCAGTAGAAAAAATACTTAAGTATGACAGCGTTACGAGAGCTATGAATCCATCGTATCCAAGTAATCTGACTTTAGAACAGTGGGAACTACTATCAGGACTAATTCCTCAGCCAAAAACAGGTGGACGAAAACGTAGTGTAGATATGCAGGCGATCGTTAATGCAATTCTCTACATATTATGTGCGGGTTGCGCCTGGCGAATGCTCCCGAACGATTTTCCCAAATGGAAAACTGTGTACCATTATTTCCGACAGTGGCGCAAGGACGGGACGTGGCAGCAAATTCATGAGCGATTACGCTTGTGGGTACGTGTAAGCCAAAACCCTTGACCATCTCCATCACAAGCCATTATGGATAGCCAAACAGTTGAAACAGGGACTATGGTGTCAAAAGATGTCGGTTTCGACTCAGGTAAAAAAATTAAAGGACGTAAGCGGCATATAATCGTTGATACTTTAGGCAAACTTATCGTTGTAGTCATCACAGCCGCAGATGTCAGTGAGCAAGCAGGGGCAAAACAAGTTCTATCAAAACTTAATTCTATACGCGATCGCCTGGGTAGATTAATTCAGATTTGGGTTGATGGAGGGTATCGCGGCAAGGATTTTAGCCACGCTCGATAACGATATAACACTGCTTCGACAAACAATCGATTATCTTTAGCCGTAGCGAGGACATAGCCCTCTCTCCCAGGTAGCAGGTCTTTGATTCTCTCCCACTGGTCATCTCGTAGTGCGTATCTGCGCGTCATCGGTTTCAAGAGTATTTATTCTTTTTCAGCAGTTCTGATTCCAGTTTACCTAATTGATGACACGCCCTAGTACCATTAGGATTAACTACCCGCCAATAGCGAATTTTAATAAGTTCATCGCGTTTGTAAATGCCATTTTCGCCAGCTAAATTATCAGGAAATTGGGTAATTTGAACTTGAGCGGCAGCAGTTTCTGGTTGAGCGATAATTGCTAAAGGTTGTATCAGACATCCTAAAGTTAGGATTGCAGCGGCGTAGAGTTTGGGTGGTGCGTTCATAGTGTGTGCTTCCCGATTCGACTTGTTTTAGTCTTAGAATAGGGTTAGCGATCGCTTATCCACTTCACTCTATTGAGTCACCTGATTGGGTGATTTTGGGTTTTGAACGAACCACGAAGGCGCGAAGGGCGCGAAGGAAGAATTAAGAAGAGTCAAGAAGAGTTAAGAGGAGAGGATGATGCGTTTGATGCCTTCTTTGAGGATGGGGACGTTGAAATTTATGAGAAGACTAAGAGGGTGGTTGGTGATTTTTAGATAGGAGATGACTTGGGCTTCGTGAATAGGGGCTAACTTCTCAACTGTTTTTAATTCAACGATGAGGACATCACCAACAAGAAAATCTAATTTGCCCTCACCAACCTGATGACCTTTGTAATTCACCGCTACCCGATGGTTAGATTTATGAGGTATCCCGCGCAACCGAAATTCCACCTCTAAAGCCTGGTGATACACCTTCTCCAAAAACCCTGGTCCCAGCACCCGATGCACCTCAATCGCCGCCCCAATAACCCTATAAGCTAACCTCTCCACCTCATCCCCTAGATGCTTCATCCTTCTTTCCTCTTCCTTCGCGCCCTTCGTATCTTCGTGGTTCATTTCCTCTTACCCTCTTAACTATCTACGTCTTCACTTAGTATTCCCCTTCTCTTCCCAAAATCTTCAACGCCAACAAACCAGCACCAACAGCTGGCTCATACCTCGGAAAAATCACCTTTACTCCAGGAAACTTCGCAACAATAGACGCCGCAAACCTCTCACGAATCTTTGATTTACCCCGCCACACACTACCCGTTGTTACCACTTCAAAAACATCGCCAAAACTAAAAATTTCATCAATAACAGTAAAAGTCGCTCTCACCAACTCTTGCACAGCATCATCAATAATATTATTCGCAACTTCATCACCTTCCGCTGCTGCACAATCAACAATTGGAGCCAAAGCAGCTATGTCTTTAACTCCCCATCCCCGCCGATATATTACTTCTATTAAACCTTCTAAACTCTCAATATCAAGATACTCTTTAAAACCCTCTACCAAACTCGTTGATATCTCGCGTCCATCATAAGATTTCATTGCAGCTTGCATCCCAGCAACAGCAATTTTATAAGCGCTTCCTTCATCTCCTAAAATATAACCCCAGCCACCAACTCGCTTAATTTCTCCCCGATGATTTCGCCCAAAAACTATAGAACCAGTTCCCGCTGCAACCACAATTCCCACATCATCACCAATTCCCCCCACTAAAGCAATCAATGCATCATTACAAATCACAATATTAGGCTCCCTCCTCGCTTGCGGAGAGAAGTTTGAGCGGAGGAAACCTCCGCTCAAATCTGAGGAGGAGGGCTGGGGTGGGGTATTAGACGCTTGCAATGCCCAGTTAATAGGCAATATTTTACTCTTTTGTAACTCTTGTACTAAACTTTTTATTACTTCTATATCTGCTGGGCGACCTACACCTGCTAACCCCAAACAAATCGCTTTCACCGTGACAGTATCTTTCACCGCACCATAAATTGCAGATTCAATCGATTCTCGCGCTGCTTTGATGCCTATACTTTGATAATTAGACGCGCCTGCTTCACCGCGACCTAGAACTTTACCTGTTTTATCCATCAAGACACAAACAGTTTTGCTTCCACCACCATCTATACCTAAAACATAAGCCATAGGATTTTAGATTTTAGATTTTAGATTTTGGATTATACATTCGGCAGCACACAAAATATCTACTTTTAATTTTCATTTAAAGGGATAAAAAATAAGGCAATCATCCCTGGAATGGTTAGCAAACAAACTAAGCCAAAGAATAATGTATATCCTATTGATTGCTGAAGATAACCGCTAATCGCCCCAGGTAACATTAAACCTAATGCCATTATTCCTGTTGATATGGCAAAATGTGATGTTTTGTATTCGCCTTTGGCAATATACATTAAATAAACACTAAAGGCTGTAAACCCAAAGCCGTATCCAAATTGCTCTAAGGAAACTAGGGGATAAACAAAGTTAAGTCCCGGTTTGGCATATGCCATATACACATAAAATAAATTGGGCAAGTTCATCGCTAAAGCCATCGGCAATAGACATTTTTTTAAGCCATATTTGGAAATTACTGCTCCTCCTAAAATTCCTCCAACAATTAGAGAAATCACGCCAAATGTGCCGGAAACTGAACTGTATTCTATTGTCTTTAATCCCAAACCGCCTGTTTCTCTGGCGTCTAATAAAAATAAAGGCGCTATTTTAATCAGCATTGCTTCGCCTAATCGATAAAGCAAGATGAAGGCTAAAATATATCCAATTTTTTCTTGTTCAAAATATGAAGCAACGACCTGCAAAAATGGAATATTTTCTCTAGTTGCTGGCTGGCGTGGTTTATCTGATTCAGGTAATGGTAAAATTAAACTATGAAAGATAAAAAGTATTGCTAAAAGTAAGGCTGCAAAACTAATAGCTATAGTCCAACTTAAAGGAATATTTTTTGTAGATTCTTCCAGCCAACCTGCTAAAAATGGTAAAAAACCACTGCCAAAAAGGACGGCTAGTCGATAAAATAGGGAGCGAATGCCGACAAAAAATGCTTGTTGTCCGGGATTTAATGCCAACAAATAAAAACCATCTGTGGCAATATCATAAGTAGCAGAAAAAAATGCTCCAATTGTCAATGCTGCTAGGGATATAAAAAAGAAATTTGGCAGTTGTAAAGAAAAGGCGATCGCTCCCAAGCAACAACACATGGCTAATTGGGTGGTCAGCAACCATTTTCTTTTTGTTGAGTAAACGTCTACAATGGGCCCCCAGAACATTTTAATCACCCAAGGGAATGAGATAAAACTTGTCCAGAGGGCAATTTCAGCATTATTTATTCCCAGTTTTTTGTAAAAAATTACAGAAACGGCGTTGATAATGATGTATGGTATGCCTTCGCCAAAATAAAGGCTGGGGATGAATGTCCAAGGGGAACGTGAACTGGTTTGAGTTGTCATATTTAGTTAATTAACCGCAGAGAGAAGTTTGAGCGGAGGTTTCCTCCGTTCGCCCTTGGCGTTGCCGAAGGCATCAAATCTTCGGTGGGCGCAGAGGGCGCAGAGAGAGTTAAGAGGAGAGAGTTAAGAAGAGAGGATGATGCGTTTGATGCCTTGTTTGAGGATGGGAACGTTGAAGTTGATGAGAAGGGCGAGGGGGTGTTTGGTGGCTTTCAGGTAAGACATTACTTGGGATTCGTTGATGGGGGTTAGGCTTTGAACAGCTTTTAATTCCACAATTAGAACATCCCTAACGAGAAAATCCAATTCCCCTTCCCCAACGGGATGACCTTTATAAGTTATTGCTACTCGATGTTTAGACTTATGAGGTATCCCCCGAATCTGAAATTCCACTTTCAGCGCCTTGTGATACACCTCCTCCAAAAACCCCGGTCCCAACACCCGATGCACCTCAATCGCCGCCCCAATAACCTCTCCCGTAAGCCGATTCATCTCCTCTCCTAACTCTCTTCTCTCTGCGCCCTCAGCGCCTCTGCGGTTAATTTCCATAAATCTCAACTCCAACCCTGTGGCAAAATTTATTAAAGTCCTTCCACCCTTAGTTTTCCCAGCATGACCGCAGCAAATATCCCCAATCTCCCCAGCCTCTACGAACCCTTTGCAACAGAAGCCAAATGGCAAAAGTTCTGGGAAGAAAATCACATCTACAAAGCTGACCCCAACAAAGGCGGCGAATCCTATTGCATCGTCATTCCACCGCCGAATGTGACCGGCACTTTGCACATGGGACACGCTTTTGACAATACCCTCATTGACTCCCTCGTACGCTATCACCGTATGAAGGGATACAATGCCCTTTATCTACCCGGAACTGACCACGCCAGTATTGCGGTACACACGATTCTAGAAAAACAACTCAAAGATGAAGGCAAAACTCGCTATGAATTGGGGCGGGAGAAGTTTCTGGAACGCGCTAAACAGTGGAAAGAAGAGTCTAAGGGGACGATTGTTAATCAACTGCGACGTTTGGGCGTTTCGGTAGACTGGACGCGCGAAAGATTTACTCTTGATGAGGGTTTATCGAAAGCTGTTTTGGAGGTCTTTAACCGTCTTTACGAAGAAGGACTGATTTATCGCGGAAGATACCTGGTAAATTGGTGTCCGGAATCACAATCGGCGGTTTCTGATTTGGAGGTGGATGCTAAAGAGGTTGATGGTAATCTTTGGCATTTCCGCTATCCCCTCACTGATGGTTCGGGTTCTGTGGAAGTGGCGACGACTCGACCGGAAACGATGTTGGGCGATACGGCGGTGGCGGTGAATCCCAGTGATGATAGGTACAAGCATCTAATTGGCAAAACCCTGACTCTGCCTATTATGAATCGGGAAATCCCCGTTATTGGCGATGAGTTTGTTGACCCAACTTTTGGGACTGGTTGTGTTAAGGTGACTCCCGCCCATGACCCAAATGATTTTGAAATGGGCAACCGTCACAATCTGCCGTTTATCAATATTATGAATAAGGACGGGACTCTTAATGAAAATGCCGGGGAGTTCCAAGGACAAGACCGCTTTGTCGCCCGCAAGAATGTAGTGGCGCGATTGGAAGCTGACGGTTTTCTGGTGAAAATTGAGGATTACAAGCATACGGTTCCCTACAGCGAACGCGGTAAAGTTGCTGTGGAACCTCTTCTCTCAACTCAGTGGTTTGTCAAAATTCGCCCAATGGCTGATAAAACTCTGGAATTCCTTGACGAAAAAAATTCCCCAGAGTTTTATCCCCAACGCTGGACTAAGGTTTATCGCGATTGGTTGGTGAAGCTGAAAGATTGGTGCATTTCCCGTCAACTTTGGTGGGGACACCAAATTCCGGCTTGGTTCGCTGTGAGTGAAACGGGCGGACAAATTACCGATAATACGCCGTTTGTAGTCGCAAGGTCGGAAGCGGAAGCATGGGAAAAAGCTAAATCACAATTTGGCGAAAATGTCAAGTTAGAACAAGACCCAGATGTGCTGGATACTTGGTTTTCTTCTGGACTTTGGCCTTTTTCGACTTTGGGATGGCCCGAACAAACCCCAGATTTAAAGACTTATTACCCTACTAGTACCCTTGTTACTGGCTTTGACATCATCTTTTTCTGGGTTGCCAGAATGACGATGATGGGGGTGCATTTTACGGGAGAAATGCCGTTTAAGCACGTTTACATCCACGGATTGGTGTTGGATGAAAATGGTCAGAAGCAGTCTAAATCTAAGGGTAATGGTATTGACCCGCTGTTGCTGATGGATAAATACGGTACTGATGCCCTGCGCTACACGATGGTGAAGGAAGTGGCGGGGGTTGGTCAAGATATCCGCATGGATTACGATCGCCAAAAAAATGAATCGTCTTCGGTGGAGGCTTCCCGCAATTTTGCCAATAAGTTGTGGAATGCGGCACGCTTTGTGATGATGAATTTGGATGGTGAAACTCCGGCACAGTTGGGTAAACCGTCAGTTACAGAATTAAGCGATCGCTGGATTTTATCTAAGTACAATCAAGTTGTTAAACAATCTAGCAGCTACATTGATAATTACGGCTTAGGTGAGGCAGCAAAGGGACTTTACGATTTCTTTTGGGGTGATTTTTGCGACCAGTATATTGAAATCGTCAAATCTCGCCTGCAAAAAGACAGCGATGCAGCATCGCGACGGGTGGCACAGCAAACTCTGGCTTATGTGTTGGAAGGGGTTTTAAAATTACTGCATCCGTTTATGCCGCACATTACGGAGGAAATTTGGCAAACTCTCACCCAACAAGCAGATTCCGGGCAAAGTATATCTTTACAAGCTTATCCAGAGGCGGAAACAAACTCGATAGATGCGGGTTTGGAAGAACAATTTGAATTACTGCTGGGCACAATTCGCACAATTCGCAACTTGCGGGCGGAAGCTGATGTGAAACCCGGGGTGAAAGTGACGGTGAAGTTGCAAAGTGAAAGCGAAAAAGAACGAATAATTCTGATTGCTGGAGAGTCTTATATTAAAGATTTGGCGAAGGTTGAAAGTTTAACCATTGCTGGGGGTGAGAATAAAAGCGAACCTGTTGCTACTGAAAAATCTGCAAGTGGTTTAAAGACAATTGCGCTGGTTGTCGTGGGGATTGTTGTAATTAGGTTAGCTTTTATTGCGGGTGATGCGATTAATGATATTCCGATATTGGGAAACTTCTTAGGAACTTTCTTTCAATTAGTCGGCCTTTTGTTTACAATTTGGTTTGTAGCTCAAAGTTTACTGTCTGCCGAGGCTAAACAAAAGTTTTGGGAACAGGCTTTAAAATCGAAGACTGACACGCATCTACCCCAGACTGAATTGCAACAGCTACCAAAACCAGAACCAGAACCAGAAAAAGCGATCGCCGGTGTTGTTGGGACAATACAAGTCCTGCTTCCCCTGGCTGGTGTGGTGGATATGGACGCTTACACAGCCAAACTCCAAAAACGTCTCGGCAAAATCGAAGCGGAAATTAAATCCTTGACTGGTAGGTTAAGTAATCCTAAATTTGTCGAGCAAGCGCCAGCAGATGTGGTAAAGGGAGTGCGAGACACTTTAGTCGAGGCTGAACAGCAAGCAGAAATATTGCGCGATCGCCTGCGTAGTTTAGCATAACCAAAAGGAGGCGCCCAGTTAGGAGGCGCCCAGTTAGGAGTTATGAGTTATGAGTTCAAGATAAAAACTCAAAACTCATAATTCAAAATTCAAAACTCAAAACTTATTAATTCAGGACTTAGGAATGGTGGGGGCTTTGTATCATGCTATATCTCGCTCAGGTGCATAAAAATGAATTTTTAGACCAGCATCAGTTGCGATTGTTGGCGCGTCAAGAAGGTGAAAACTTTTGGGCTATGATTCCAGAAGAGGCTTTCATTCTGTTAGGAAAAAATAATCCTTATGACGTTCCTATCGGTACAAGTCGCCGTTTAGACTTTTCTTTGTGTGAGAAATTGTTGGTGTTGGTTGAACTTTCTCCTACGGGCGATATCCAAAGAATGGAGGAAGCGACTGGCTGGATATTGCATCTAATACAAACTTACCTTACCACTGGCATTACTCCAGAATTTTTGCGACAAGAAGCAGACCGGGCGGAACAGTGGCGACAATCTTTGACTTTGCAAAATCAAGAAATAGCGCGTCGTTCCCTAGAATTAGAAGCGCGTCGAGAACAAATTCAAGCTTTAGAAGAAAGTCTCAAACGCGATAAAAATGGGTATCAGAAAGATGAGGGCGTAGAGTCTTAGGATTTTGGATTTTGGATGAAAGGATTTTGGATTTATTAATTAGTATCAGCCCAAAGCGATCGGAACTTACGCTGTTAGACCTCCCAAACTCTCATTCCTCCGTGTCCTCTGCGTCCTCTGCGGTTAATTTTCCGTGGCTTGTGCGTAAGTCCTAACGATGGTAACATCCCAGTTTAACCCCGCATTCCCCCCAACACTTGGCGGATGGTATCAGATGGCACTTCGTCTGTCACCGTCACCACACCAATTTGCGTCGGTAAAACAAACCTAACTTTACCCGCTTTAACTTTCTTATCTAAAACCAACGCCTCAATTATCGCTTCAATATCAACCCCATTTGGTAATTGCGTCGGTAAACCCGCTTTTTTAATTAACGCATCTTGCCGTTCAGCTTCTTCCTTGGTCCACATCCCCAATTCCACAGCAATCTGTCCTGCTGCTACCATACCGATCGCAACTGCTTCACCATGCTTCAACAAACGATAACCTGTCAAACTTTCCACCGCATGACCGATGGTGTGACCGTAATTGAGAATCGCCCGCAGTCCCGCTTCTTTCTCATCTTTGCCAACTACATCAGCTTTTGCTTGACAAGAACGCGTTAATATGCTATCTATTAACTCAGATTTGATATAACGCATTTGGTCAAGGCGTTTGCTTGCTTCCATCTCGGCAAAAAATTCGGCATCCCAAATTACGCCGTATTTAATCACTTCAGCCATTCCGGCGCGAAACTCGCCCACAGGAAGAGTTTTTAACACCTCTGGGTCAATTAAAACCAAACGCGGTTGATGAAACGCCCCAATCAAGTTTTTACCTTGGGGATGATTTACGCCAGTTTTGCCACCAATAGACGAATCTACCATCGCCAAAAGGGTGGTAGGCACTTGCACAACATTAATACCTCGCAGCCAAGTAGCAGCCGCAAAGCCTGTCATATCGCCAATTACGCCTCCTCCCAAAGCCACCATCGTAGAAGAACGTTCTAAGCGATTTTGCAGAGCAGCATCGTATAATTTTTGTATAGAATTCAGATTTTTATAGCGTTCCCCTGGCGGTAACATGCAGCTAGCAACCTCAAAACCAGAAGCTTTCAGCGATGCGATCGCCTTTTCGCCATAATGTTTAAAAATCGTCGGGTTAGAAACCAGCAGTACTTTTTTACCGAGATTTAGACCGCTCATGCTTGAGCCAATTTGTTCTAAACTGCTAGGAGCGATCGCAATCTCATAAGACTGCTGCGGTAGATTTACATTAATTACAGATGCCATTACCCAACCCCAAAGAAATGCCTGTGGGCTGTATTTTACCGCAATCTGGGGAGAGGGGGAGATGGGGGGATGGGGGGCTAGGGGCCCCCACTTTCGCTCTTGTTGGGGGGAAATGGGGAGATGGGGGGACAAGGGAGACAAGGGGGACAACTAACCACCAACTACCAACTACCAACAACGCGATCGCGCTTCACCAGTCGCCTGCGCAGGGAAAACGCCACTGCGACCCTTGGCCAGACCCCAAGACCGCAGTGGCTCCCCTACCAAGGGCGCCCCTTCACCAACCACCAACCCCTGCGGGCTTCACCAGTCGCCTGGGTCGGGAAAACGCCACTGCGACCCTTGGCCAGACCCCAAGACCGCAGTGGCTCCCCTACCTTTGGGCGCGAAGTGAGCCGGGGGGAATCTTCCCGACTGCAGACGCAAGCGCCCCTTCACCACCAACCCCAGAGGGGTGACGCTCGTTTCTCGCTACCGCGAAGCGCTCCACCAGTCGCCTGGGTCGGGAAAACGCCACTGCGACCCTTGGCCAGACCCCAAGACCGCAGTGGCTCCCCTACCTTTGGGCGCGAAGTGAGCCGGAGGGAATCTTCCCGACTGCAGACGCAAGCGCCCCTTCACCACCAACCACCAACCACTAACTACTAACTAATGATTCAATAGATATATATTCAGTGAAGTAATGTGGAGAAACGTAAATGTTTGGTGTAGTAGCTTATATCGGTTTCTTGGCCTTGTTCTTTGGTTTGGCTGTTGGTCTGCTGTTCGGTTTGCGTGCTGTCAAATTGATTTAATTGCGATCGCACTAACCAAGTCCACCGTTGTAGACTTATGAAGCCCGCCTAATCGCGGGCTTTGTTCGTATAGCCCCACCCTTCTAGGGTGAGGGTTAATCAATTATCGAACAACAGCTTCCCTATTTACCTTATCCTCTCTTTGCACGGGTGGACGCATTCCCAAACCAAGTAAATTCAACATTTCTTGGTCAGCGTCGTAATCTGGAGAGGGTACGGCAACTGTCAACATCTTTTTATCATCGCTGGAAAAGATAGAATTAGCTCCCGCCATAAAGCATAAAGCTTGCTCAATTTGCGAAAGTCTCGCCCTACCGGCACTCAAACGCACGTCGGAAGCCGGCATTACAATACGTGCTGTAGCAATCATCCGCACTACATCCCAAATGGGGACATCTGGCTGATTTTCCAAAGGTGTACCGGGAACTTTAGAAAGTATATTGATCGGCACTGACTCTGGATGCTGAGGTAGGGTTGCTAAAGTATGTAACATCGACAGGCGGTCATCAACACTTTCGCCCAAACCGAGTATACCGCCAGAACAAACAGTCACATTAGTTTGGCGGACATTTTCGATTGTGTTTAGGCGATCGCTATAAGTCCTTGTGGTAATAATAGTGCTGTAATATTCCTCGGAAGTATCCAAGTTATGATTGTAGGCATACAGTCCCGCATCTTCCAATCGTTTAGCTTGAGATTCGTTTAGCATTCCCAAAGTGCAGCATACTTCTAAACCTAATGCTGTCACATCCTTGACCATTTCTAAAACTTGTTCAAATTGGGAATTATCGCGTACCTCGCGCCACGCAGCACCCATACAAACCCGACTCACACCACTAGCTTTCGCCTGCTGTGCAATGCTAACAACCGTGTCCTTATCTAAAAGTTGTTGCGCCTTTACCTCTGTTTTGTAGCGAGAAGATTGGGCACAATAGCTACAATCTTCCGGACAAGCACCAGTTTTAATCGAAATCAGCTTGCAAACTTGAATTTTTGTTGAGTCATGATATTGACGATGCACGCTAGCAGCTTGATAAATCAACTCTAGCAATGGCGTATTATATATCGCCCGGATTTCTGCTTCTTGCCAATCGTAGCGTATTCCTAGTGACATCACTGTCCTTACTTATAGACTGGAATCTATCAAGAGCCTTCTTGTTGTAGAATCTCCTGAGGTACAGCGCTTGGGTATTGCGTACTGCGTGCAGAAGAGCGATCGCTCTTTTGTATCTTGGCGCTGTAGATAGTTAGAAATCAGCTTATCAAGATTTTGGTTGCGTGGTAGATTAACTGTAAAAATTCTCAAATACTTGAAATTTCACTTTATCAGCAGGAAGGAGGGAAGGGGGAAGGGGAAGCGGGAAACTCATATCTTGACCTAGCAAATAAAATCTTCAGTCCGCCTGACTGCGGACTAGTACGGGCAACGCCGCACCTAGAGTTTGGTAATGAATGGAATTTTTTCCCTTTTATTTCCAACCTCTGCTATCTAGATAACATAAAAATAGAAAATAAAAACTCAACTTAGGATAATTTTCGTATAAATTATGAAGTGAGGATAATTTCCTTATATTTCTGTAATCTACATTACACTTTTCCCTAGAGAAGTATCAAAATCCATGGCCACACAGCGCAATCAAATCGTGAAAGTGCAAGCAGTATCTTCCTCTGAAAAAACCACTAGCCTTGGTGGCTACTTCGTGAGAAATTTAGAGGACATGAAAACATTTATGAGTTCCGCCAAAATTCGCAATAAAAGAATAGTTCCCATAATCGGGGCATTTATTGCTTTTACAGTCTTATTTGTCATTATTCTGGGAAATCTCGCAAACAATTTTCATGAGAAAATATACTCATTCACAGGATTTTCCGGAAATACAGCATTAACCGTTGATTATCATCGTCACGCAATCTTATCTGATTACCTGAAAACAATGACACAGGTAATTTTAGAACAAAATCCCAAACAAGTTAAAGACAACGCAGGTATTTTTCGGGCGATGACTCAAGCGACTCTCCAGCAACTAGATCCGCAACGCCAGCGTTACGTCATTATGTTTTTGCGAGATGCGAATTTACTGCAATCATCCAAAAAACAAGCATCGCTGCTTTTGGGAGCAAATCTTATAGGAATAAACCTGCAAAACTTAAATTTAAGATTTGCTGACTTGCAAGATACCAATCTTACTGGTGCAGATTTGCGTGGTGCAGATTTACGTGGAGCTAATCTAGAGAGTGTAAATTTGACCAATTCCTGCTATAATAGCCAAACTATCTTTGACAAAAGATTTAAGCCAATTGCAGCAGGTATGAGAGAAATTGCCAAATCTAAGGAATGTCCTTGGAGTGCATCACATTAATTATCGCTTTTTATGACATCTGGACTGCCATTAATTGTAAGCGATCGCCTAATATTACGATTGGCAATCAAAGAGGATATACCCCAAATCCTCACATACTTTACTGAAAACAAAATTTATTTCACCCCCTTTTATCCTCTTTGGGCTGATGGTTTTTTCACCGAAGAGTATTGGCAGTATCAGATAGAAACCAGCGTCCTAGAATTCATCAACGACCAATCATTGCAGCTACTGATTTTTACTAAATCAAATCCCATCAAAGTTATTGGCAATATTAACTTTCGTAACTTTGTCAGAGGAGCTGCTCAATTTTGTTCTGTAGGCTACAGCCTAGCGGAAAATGAGCAAGGCAAAGGTTATATGACAGAAGCACTAAGAACAGCAATTGAGTATGTATTTACAGAATTAAATTTGCATAAAATTATGGCAAATTACATGCCGCACAATCAACGCAGTGCCAATGTACTTAAAAGGCTAGGATTTGTCGTAGAAGGTTATGCCAGAGATTATTTATTAATTAATGGAAAATGGCAAGACCACATTCTCACAAGTATCACAAATCCTAATTGGCAACCACCACAATAATAGTCGTAGGATGCCGTAGTTTCCGCGCTTCGCACCGAAACCCAACCAATGACTAATAACTAATAACTCATAACTAATAACTAATAACTCATAACTATTGACTAACTTGACGCAAACTTCGATTCAACCAGTCATCATACCAATAATAAAAACTTACAGGTTCTACCTCATCTTCATCTGAAGGAAAATCATCCGGTTCTTCGTCATGAAAAAAATGACAGAAATTTGGCGAAGCGGGATATATTCCACTATCATTAGTGCGGTCATCTATCCAAATGTTACCGCGTTGCTCTCCAGTAATAACTAACATGGCATAAATTCCACAACCATAATGAGCAATTGTGAGAGTGCCTTGAACAAGTTTATTATCAAAGTAAGGATTGTAATTTATTGCCGAATCAACTCGCTGCTTTACCAAACCCAAATCATTCCATGCTTCTTTCAAAGGAAATGATTGAGACAGAAACTCATCATCTTCTACTTGAAGTATTTCTCTAATTTCACTTTCATATCCAATTCCCAACAAACCGTATCCCGGTCCCGCGCCACCATCACCAACTTCTAAAAGAAAGTCACGATAATCACTCGGTAACTTAATATTATATTTAGATTCAAAAGCTTGAATTTTTGCTTCTGGCAAGCAAGGATTCAGTTTATATTGGTGCGATTCCGAACCAAAAACCTCGAATGTTTTATCTAAAAGAGCTAATTGAGTCAATTTATTCTTCAATTGCAAAACTTTAATCATTATGCGCTCCAAATTTTTAAGGCGGCGCTGCAGTATACCAATTTTAGCGAGCGCCGATCCTCGCGCCAGAGGTAGTATTGAGAAGAGAATGAATTAAGCTTTGCTGGTAATATTTCAATCCCCAATAGAATTGAAAGCCCCTACCTTTGTACATTTTACACTATTTTGCGGATAAGTTTGATGACTTTGGCTGAAACTTCAACTAACGCTAATTCTAGCAATCCCTTTCTTACCCTCAACTACGAGCCGGCATTGGAATCTCTGGGTGATGACTATTACGACGAAGTTGCACCTGCGGAATTTCCCCAACATATCCTGCGTTGGCGCAACGACGCACTTTTACCCCGCTTTGGACTAGAACCCCAAAAAGTTACAGATGAAGATTTCATCGCAGCCTTTGGTAAATTTGAGGGGCGGGAACCTTTGCTAGCGCTGCGTTACCACGGCTATCAATTTGGTGAATATAACCCTGGCTTGGGTGATGGTAGAGGTTTTCTCTACGGACAAGTGCGCGGTACTGATGGCGAACTGTATGATTTTGGCACCAAAGGTTCTGGGAGGACGCCTTACTCTCGCGGTGGCGATGGTATGCTCACACTCAAGGGTGGAGTGCGGGAAGTTTTGGCTGCGGAAGCGTTACACCGTTTGGGCGTACGTACCTCTCGCTGTCTAACCATGATTGAAACAGGTTTATCTCTTTGGCGGGGCGATGAACCTTCGCCTACCCGTTCATCTGTGATGGTGCGGATGAGCAAATCTCATATTCGATTTGGCACTTTTGAGCGACTGCACTATTTTAAGCGTCCTGATTTAAGCAAAAGGCTGTTAGACCATGTAATTGAACAATATTACCGCAATTTCATCAATGAAACAGATAAATATGCCCTGTTTTATGCAGAATTAGTGCAACGAGTTGCAGAATTAGCAGCGCAATGGATGGCGGCTGGCTTTTGCCATGCGGTGTTAAATACTGACAATATGTCGATTACTGGGGAAAGTTTTGATTATGGGCCTTATGCGTTTATACCTAATTATGACCCGCACTTTATTGCTGCATATTTCGATTATTATGGACGCTACTCTTACAGCCATCAGCCGGGTATTTGCAAATTAAATTTAGAGATGTTGCAAGAACCGTTAAAGGCGATTATTGATATATCCCATATGGAAGCGGGATTGGCGAAATTTGATGATTTTTATCATGCAGAATATCGCTCTTTGATGTTGAAAAAGTTGGGATTTGAGGAGTTATTATCACCAGAAGCAGAAGAACTTTTAAAAGCAACTATTGAATTTTTAAAACATTATCCAATTAGTTATCATCACTTTTTTGCTGACATGGCTAGTAGTTTTTCTAGCAAATGGCGAGATAGTGCAAGCGTGATTCTCAGCGATTCCGAGATTGGGCAATCTTTAGGTGCATCTGAGTTATTTGTGAATTGGTCTGGGATATATCATCGACTTTTGACGAATTTGACAACCGATGAAATGGAAAAGGTTGGTCAATGTCTAACTCGCCATAATCCTAAAACTGTTTTGCTGCGACCCGTGATTGAATCGATTTGGGAACCAATTACTCAAGAAGATAATTGGCAGCCTTTTTATGATTTGGTTGGGAAAATTCAAACGGGAGGGTAGGAGACGCCCAGCCGCCCAGCCGCCCAGTTGTAGAGACGCGAAATTTCGCGTCTCTACAGGAGGCGCCCAGGCGCGGAGAATGTAGGGTGCGTTACCTCACATCTTGCACCAATAAAAATAGATGTAATTTAATTACTCAGTATTCAGCCAAAACCCTTGATTTAGCGATAAAAGCCTATAAAAATAAGGTAGCTTTATCGCGCATCCTTTTACGTTGCCTGAGTTTGTACGCAGAGGTGCAAGATATGAGTTATGGGGCATAAAGATAATTAATTGATAATAAATCACAATTGAAAATGCGCTATGGCGCACCCTACTACTTTGATTAAACTTTGATTAATAAGGTTGATAAACTGTACCAAAACTATGGTCGGAATTAATTTCAATTACTAAATCAACTGCAGTCGATTTAATTAACGGTTCAATGAATAATTGCGGGTGGAGAGAACGCCAAAAATAATAAACAAATTGCTCTATTTCTATTTCGCTCATCCCTGATTTACCAGTAGCAATCATCTGTCTTTCTGCTTGTTTGCGCCACTCAAGTGAGTAACGATAATCACTTGGATGCAACACAATTAAGCTATCCAATCGCTCCCACAGTGGTAGATAATCGCCTAGCTGATGATTCATATCGCGAGCAAATTTTTTATCTGATTCTGTGATAATAGGGGGCGGTGGAGTACCAAATGCAGCTATATCGATTGGTCGCACGCCAACAAACCAACCTTCAAACAAGACAATATCGATACCTTCTACAATATCTGGATTAGCCCGATCGCCTGCTCCTTGGTATGCTGATTTATCAAAGCGCGGAACTGCAACGGGATTATTTAACTGGCGAATTTTATCTAATACAGTTAAACCTAAATCGATATCGTGGGTTCCCGGTGGACCGCGCCAAATCAAGCGGGGGTCTTGTTGTTGTAAAATTAGGCGATCGCTATATGTTTTATACAAGTCATCCAAGGACAAACTGAGGGCGCGGTATCCTAACTGTTGGAGAATCAAGGTAAGAACACCACACATTGTAGTTTTACCCGTTCCTTGTCCGCCTAAAATACCCTGAATCAGGGGACGCCCTAATTTTTGGCGGTGCGATGCTAGTTTGATTCCCAACGGTAGCCACAAGTCCCACAGTACAGTTAACATTTCTTTAGGTTGTACTTGTAGGCTAGTTTGACACAATTGACTGAAAGCTGGAAATACAGACTTTAGTAAAAGCGATCGCTCTTGTATCACTTCATCAACATTTTCTGGTACGATTCCAAAAGCCTTCGCCCTGAAACTATCCCCTAGGGTTGCTTCTCGTGCTTCCCTCAAACAACTTTCCCCTACCGCCGTTTCAGTTAAAATTTCATTCAACCAAGTATTCATAAGTTATTAGTTGGTGGTTGGTGGTTCCCCAGCGCGGTCTTGGGGGTTTCCCCCATGAGCGTAAGAGCGTTCATAGCGAAGGGGTTCGGCGCTGTTGGTTGGTAGTTGGTAGTTGGTAGTTGGTGGTGAAGGGGCGCGAAGTCTGCAGTCGGGAAGATTCCCCCCGGATCGCTTCGCGCCCTTGGTAGGTCCGCCACTGCGGTCTTGGGGTCTCCCCAAGGGTCGCAGTGGCGTTTTCCCGACCCAGGCGACTGGTTCTCCCGTTGGGTTCGGCGCTGTTGTTTTCTTGTCCCCCACACCCGTCGCCCAAGTCTTGCAAGTCTTGCTTGTCTCCCCCTCTCCCCCTCTCCCCATCAAGATCCCAACTTAAAGGCTTCGAGAAACAGGCTGTAAGTCAGACCAATTCTGAGGATGTTGAGTGAGTCTACCCAAAGCGATCGCTTTTGTTGCAAAATACGACTGTAAAATATTCTGTTACCAATCTCTGTACATAGCACTAAAAACCCAGCTACAACAATGTCCCATTCGGCTGTTTGTCCAGCTGTGGTCGAAACTGCGTTTCCTAAGAAAAAACCGAACAACAAACTTATTGTCAACACTGATATTCGCCGCCAAGGATTGAAAAACCATTGCCCTAAACGTCTAGCAATGCTATCTAATAAGTTGACAAGACGAGTGTTTTGCATAACATGGAGTACTGGGGAAAAGTTCAAGTTTCATAAAATATCTATCCTATGACGATAACGGTTTTAGCATAAGCTTGTTTTAATAGTATTGTGGGTATCAGTTAGGTTTTCGGCAAAAACCAAAATTTAGCCAAAATTTATATAATTTGTCATTTTGAGTTAAGCGTAGGAACTCGCAACGCAGCCCTTCGCTTCTTATTTTCCAGTGTGTCCTTTAAGACTTCGGCTCTCTAGTTTAAGGTAATTTACCCCTTGGGTAAGCTTAAGCTTGAGCGTCTGCGGATGCTCGTAAAATCAGTTTTGCTCAAAATGATATTTTTGATACATTTGACAACTTAATTCCAGGAGAGCCTATATTGGGCAACTGACTGGTATTGCCTTTTGGGCTTATAGGCTACTATCTTGGTCAAGCCGAGACAAAATACTTATTTGTAAAAAATATGAATATGAAATTACCCGTGTATCGTAACGCTGCTGTGGTAGCTGTTTGTTTGGGAATGCTTGGGCTTTTGCTGGGATGTTTGGAAATGAGTGTATCTTTTGAGCCAAGAAATTCCGATACATCTTCATCGTCGTCTCCTAAGAGTGTGGTTGAAAAAGCTACACCAAACACCCCAATAGAAAATAGCAGTAGAGAAACTACTAATGCCGTTTTTGCATATAGTCCAAACTCGGATAGTAAAGCTGGGGATAGAGGTATTTTGCGAATGAGCAATCAAACGGATCAGCCTGTACGGCTTGCTTTATTGGCGAGGCGATCGCAAGTTAAAAGCGCTACTTCTAAGCAGACTAATTATGATGTACCGGCACATTGGGATTTTGCTCCTCAAGAAGGCACTCAAAATGGGCTGTTGCTTTCTTTACCAAACGGTAACTTAAAGCTAGAGAAGGGAGATATTTTAGTCGCTTTTGCCCAAGATGGTTCTCGCCGCTACTGGGGACCGTATGTTGTCGGGGAAACTCCTGTACCGGCTTGGAATCCTGAAAAAAAAGAATGGCAATTGATTCTTAGTCAGTAGTTAGGAGCCGCCCAGCCGCCCAGCCGCCCAGTTGGGAGTTGCGAGTTGGAAGTTGGGAGTTGGGAGTTGGGAGTTGGGAGGCGCCCAGGCACCCAGTTAAGAGTTAAGAGTATGTTTCATTCGTGTCCGCGATCGCCCAAAACTTTGAGTTCCGCGTTAATAGCAAAAGTCCACGCTTGCTGAAGCAAAATCTTTATCTAGTCCTCTGGAGAGAGGACTTTCGCGCTTTAGCCAGGGATTTATAATCCCTGGCGGTCGAACAGGGGGAATGAAACAACCCTGCCTTTTTAAGGAAAGCCCGCCGCCGTAGCGACCGCGACAGTAGCGGACTGGCGTGGGCTGGGGGGATCTTAAAGCGTAAATATTTGGAGAAATGGTATAAGCCTGGATAACCGTTGCTTGAGGCTGTACTTTCTGCATTATTTTAAAATAGGTCATGGAAAATTCGCCGCTACCACGGATGAAAACAATCTTTCCCATGCCTAATGACGTGGCATCGCGCGACTGTCGCGGTCGCTACGAGCGCTGGCGCAACAATGCCCAATGCCCTATTTTCATTTCTAGCATCCTTTCACTCGTTGGCAACTATTGTTAAGTATCCAACGACTATTGACTAGTTACTGTTGACTAGTGACCATTGACTATTAACTAGTGACTTTTAACTAAATGATTAATCGTGCTTTTGACCACTGGTTTAACAATATAGAAAAGCGTCCAGCCCTTGCTGTGACTATATCAATTCTCTGGTTGATTGTAATTGGTTGGATAGCTTATGGGTGGAATTTGGGCAGCATTGGCTTGATTGATGAAACAGAGCCGTTGTTTGCTGAAGCTTCCCGTCAAATGTTTATTACGGGTGATTGGATTACACCTTTTTTTAATGGCGAAACTCGTTTTGATAAACCAGCTTTGATTTACTGGTGTCAAGCTCTAGCTTATGCAATTCTTGGAGTAAATGAATGGGCGGTGCGTATCCCAAGTGCGATCGCGGCAATGGGTGTAGTTAGTTTAGCATTTTACACTTTACAGTGGCATCAGGCAAAACAAGACCAGCTAGAACAAGTTTATCGCCCTACGAAGCGCTGGTTAACAGCTTCGTTAGGAGCAGCGATTATGGCTTTCAATGTCGAAATGCTGGTTTGGGGAAGAACCGGTGTTTCAGATATGCTGCTTACGGGATGCATTGCATCAGCTAATTTATGCTTTTTTCTGGGATACGCAGAAAAGGAAAAAGAAACCTCAAAGCAATTCTTTCTTTTACCTTTTAACTTTTACCTTTTACCTTCAAGATGGTATTTGGCTTGTTATGTGTTAATTGCTGGCGCAATTTTGACGAAGGGACCAGTGGGAATTGTCTTACCGGGACTGATTATTCTCGCCTTTCTGCTTTACGTCGGGAAGCTGCGAGAAGTGTTGCGAGAAATGCGTCCACTTATCGGTATGCTGATTATCTTCGGCTTATCAGCGCCTTGGTATGTGCTGGTGATTTGGCGCAATGGCTGGAATTATATTAACTCCTTTTTTGGTTATCACAACCTGGAGCGTTTTACAGAAGTCGTTAACGGACACTCGGCTCCCTGGTATTTTTACTTTATAGTGGTGCTGCTCGGGTTTGCGCCATATTCAATATATTTACCAACAGCGATCGCCTTATTGAAATTTTGGCAGCGATCGCACTGGCGTTCCCAAAAACGCTCTCAACAACTTGGTTTATTTGCCTTTTTCTGGTTTGCTTGTGTCTTTGGCTTTTTCACCATTGCAGTCACCAAACTCCCCAGCTACGTATTGCCCTTAATGCCAGCAGCAGCTATCCTCGTGGCGCTGTTTTGGAGCGATTTATTAAAAGACACGGGGATACGGGCGACGGGTGTGGGCGACGGGCGTGGGCGACGGGCGTGGGCGACGGGCGTGGGCGACGGGCGTGGAGACAGGGGGACATGGGAAACATCTTTCCCCTTGTCCCCCCCTCCCCCCATTTCCCCCCAACCCCACTTCCTGGGGGCCCCTAGCCCCCCATCTCCCCCTCTCCCCCTCTCCCCCTCTTCCCTACAAGCGAGTGGCTGGGTGAATGTCGTGTTTTTATCAGCACTAGGGGTCGCAATGTTTCACGTACCCCGGTTATTAGGTAAAGATCCAGCTGCACCCAACTTAAGCGAACGACTGCAACAGTTGAATTTACCAGTGATAGGAGGTGCGATTTGGCTTTTGTGTGCTGTCGCGATCGCGGTTTTAATCATGCGTCGGCGTTGGTTGCCAATTATACCGATTAATTTCCTGGGATTTGTGGTGTTTTTAGCGATCGCGTTAACGCCTACTTTATTTTTAATAGATAGCGAACGTCAGTTACCGTTGCGGGAATTGTCAGCGATCGCAGTCCAAGCAAAACAACCAGGTGAAGAATTGGTCATGGTTGGGTTTAAAAAACCCACTATTGTATTTTATACCCAAAAGCAAGTTAATTTCATGAAATTCACTGATAAGGCTGTAGAGCATATTCAAAAGCAAGCTGCTAATAAGGTACAACCTCCCTCGCTGCTGATTATTGCTCAACCGAAGAAGTTTGTGCAAATGGGTTTGCAGCCTTCTGATTACGAGAATTTAGGTAATCGTGGCGCTTATCAATTAATTCGAGTTAGTTGGTAGTTGGTAGTTGATAGTTGGTAGTTGGTAGCCGCCCAGCCGCCCAGCCGCCCAGTTAGTAGTTGGTTATCCTTAGCTACTACCCACCAACCACCAACGACCCTTCGGGAGAACCAGTACAAAGGAGGGAAACCCGACCGCAGTACGCGCTTCACCACCAACCCCAGAGGGGTGACGCTCGTTCCTCGCTACCGCGAAGCGCTCCACCAGTCGCCTGGGTCGGGAAAACGCCACTGCGACCCTTGGCCAGACCCCAAGACCGCAGTGGCTCCCCTACCAAGGGCGCTGGTCAACCACCAACCAACCACCAACCAACCACCAACCCCTTCGGGGTTCGCCAGTCGTGAATGGTCCGCCAGTGCGGTGGACGGGTTCTCCGGCATAAAGCACCTGGCGTGGAAACCCCCTCTTGGCCGCGCTGGTGAACCACCAACCAACCACCAACCCCAGAGGGGTTCACCAGTCGCCTGGGTCGGGAAAACGCCACTGCGACCCTTGGCCAGACCCCAAGACCGCAGTGGCTCCCCTACCAAGGGCGCTGGTCAACCACCAACCAACCACCAACATTATTCAATTCTGATTGTTAATAGCCAAAGCCTGATTGATTTGACTTAATAAGTCTTCCATTGATATGGAACGAGGTAAAGTTTGGATAGCGATCGCATCCAAAAGCGTTTCTATTGGTTCAGAGAAATTCCTCGCTTGATTCTCTGTTTCTTGGTGGAAATTTTCCGGGTCTTCTTGTACCTCGCCAGGATTTAACCGCTGATCGAGGACTAAAATGGGTGGCAATTCAAAAGGCAATTGACCCAAAGCTTTTAATGCTTTATATACCTCTTGTTCAATGGTAAATTCTCCCAAACAAATTAGCACTAAGTCAACGCTTTTATGGCGAATTTGTTGCAATAATTCTTCCCAAGAACGACCTATTGCTGCTTTCAAACCGGCTGTTTGCAAGTACTGAATCAATGCTTGAAACCACTCAGATCCGCGACAAATTGTCAAGGGTTTTAATCCTTGGGCGGGACACTGAGTATTAATTTCAGCAGCTACACTGCTGACTGAGGTGTGTTTTTTGGTTCCAGAATTCCGAATCGGCTTGCGCCTGACTTCTGGTAAATCTGGGAACATGCTTAAATCGACTACTAAAATACTGGGCGGACAGGATATCCCCGCAGCTATTTGCAGCACTGACAATAAGGCTTCTGTTTTGCCATCGCTACTATTCTTGTCTGTAGCAAATGGTGTTAAGCAAGGAAACACTGTAAGTTTAGACAATTGGGAAGCGGCTTGCGTGGTTGCGACGTTGCAAGTTACTAATGGTAATGCTGCCAAACGGGGATGCTGGCTGAGTATTTCCAGATAAGTTTCTGGTGATGGAATTTCTGCATCCAGTAAGAGTACATCAAATCGCCAAACTCTAGCCAATAATTCTGCCTGATCTAAATCATCGACTTCTACAACTCGATGTTCTCGAAGCGATGGGTGAAAATTTATAGATTCAAACTCGTGATTGACTAAGCGCAAAATCCGCAGTGGGGTGTTATTCGTGCCGGTTTTACCATTTTCTGACTCTGGCTGCTGAACTTCACCTGCTACACATAATCTGTCTAATAGTGGTGTCAAAAACTGATGTTGCACTGGCAAGCTTAAAAAACCATCGGCGCTGTTGGCAAATGCTTGGTCTTTTTCGGCTCCTGTGGCGGTGACAATTACTGCTATATGGCTGGTTGCAACATCCGATTTTAACAAGGTTAGTACATCCCAACCAGATAGCAAGGGTAGCAATGGATTCACGAATATCGCTTTGGGTTGCAAGCGACGAGCTTTTTCTACAGCCTCAGTTCCCGATCGCGCAATTACTACTCGATAACCCAAACCTGTCAATTGCTCTGTCAATTCTTCAATATATAAAGCAACTGCCTCAACTACCAATACCAATCGTTGGGAACCTGTGGGTTGATGGGGAGAAGATGGGGGAACTACCAAACGCGCTGGGGTAAATAATCCCCATTTTTCGGCGTTTGTTTGTACCTTTGTTTCTCTTGTTTCTGTTTCTGGTGTCTCGCTATCAGAATCGGTCCATCTACCAATTTCTTGGTCGGCGAAGTTTGTATTCGGCGGACTGGGGGGTAAAAGCAGTGTAAATTGACTGCCTTTGCCTTCTTTAGATAAGAAACTAACATCACCGCCGTGTAAGCGAGCTAAAGCCCGCGTTAACACAAGTCCCAAACCGGTACCTTCAAATTGACGGGTGAGGGGATTTTCTAGCTGTTGGAATTTTTGAAAGATTAAATGCTGTTGGTGTTCGGGAATTCCAATACCTGTATCCCAAACTGTAAAGGCAATCCAGCCTTCCCAACGACTTACCAACAACCCAATTTCACCACCGGTTTCGGTGAATTTCAAGGCATTGGAAAGCAGGTGTACCAGCATTTGGCGCAAGCGCAATTCATCTGCCACAATCTGGTCTAAACCTGGTTCAATGGAAAGAGTGAATTGATGTTCGCGCTCAAGAGGTGATTTTGGTTGCGAATTGACAGATTTGCTGCTTTGCGAGTGGATTGTTTTTGCTTCTGATATTGCGCGATCGCATACTGCACGCAGTTTAAAAGGAGTTACGGTCAACTCCATCTGTCCGGTTTCCATCCGGGTTAAATCCAAAATGTCATTAACCACGCTCATTAAATGCCGTCCGCTTTGATGAATCAACCCGGCATAACGCGCTTGACGTTCGTTAAGTTCTCCCAATTGCCGATCTACAAGCAATCGTGACAATCCTAAAACCGCTGTCAAAGGCGTTTTTAACTCGTGACTAATACAAGCTAAAAACTCATCTTTTAAGCGATTCAATTGAATTAAATCGGCATTTTTCGCCGCCAATTCCCTACAAAGTTGCTGCTGTTCGGTCACATCAGTAGCTAACACCAACCACAAGTCTGTATTGACTGGAAGTTCATTTTCACCGCTGATAATTTTCAGTTCCGGACTATCTAAAAGAATTTTCGCAAACTGCCAAATTCGCTCCTGACCGTTTTGCACTTCCACAACACAAGTGCAAGTACCCATCTGGCTATCCCAAAAACACCGACTTCCTGTCGGCGTTTCTGATGGTAATTGTTCGGAAAGATTGTTTGGTGGCGCGGCGGATTTTGCCCGCTTTCCCGACAAATTCGCTTCATTACCACCGATCGCTTTTGGCGTCACATATTCTGGCTTTTTAGCTGGCGTGGGGGCAAGTATTGCTTCCACCTGTCGCCGGACTCCTTCCGGGTCTTTCAATGCACCCAATTGCTGCCACCAAGCTGGATTTTGCGCTACCACCTCGCCAGTAGAAGTTTGCAACATCAAAGGCCAAGGCAATCGTTCTAACAACTCTACCAACGGTTTGTGTCTCAGTGGATGGCGTTCATTTTGCATCCCCCCAAGGGAGTAATTTCTCGGTGCAGCTACATCTCGAACACCTTTAGCGTTTGCATACGCCTTTTGACGCCGATTGCGATAGCTTTTGCTTTCAATTACCTCAAATTTTCCTTTTTGTTTCGCCAATAATTGCAACAGGCGTTTTGCATCCAGCAGCCCCAAAAATTTTCCATCCGAGTCAATCAGCGCCCAATCTAAATTAGTGTTGCTTTGACTTTCTTGAGAACGCAAAAACAAACCAAATTGATCCACACGACAAGTCGCAGGTATTGTTTGTATTGGCTCAATTAAAGATTGACCCAGAGACGAAATTGGCTGTTGTAAATCTAAAAACTTAGTATTTCGGTCACCTCGATCTGCCGCCAACAATAGTGATAATAGACGCGCAGAGTGCAGCAATCCCACAAGGTATTGCTGTTCATTCACTACTACCAAGCGATCGCACTGTTCTTGGTCAAAAATCTCCAGCACTGCTGCCAGAGTTGTTGTCTCCAAGCAGTTGCGTACGGTTGCCAGAAAGTCATAAAGCGGGTACTGTAGCATTGACATAAGTCTTTGGGATCGTTCTTCCTGGAGGGAGGAGCATCTGCCGTCACCAATAGCAACTAGATAAGCCCTTTGGTGTCCAAAGCCTGAAGCTAAATCCTTTAAAGAAGACTCTGATAAGCGATTCTGGTTACAAATTCAACAACTCATGAAAATCTCAGGCTTTGCCATAACGTAAACTTGGTTTTTGCCGAAAAAATGTTCAACTTCTTTCTTAGTAGCGTTTTCCTTTGCCTGTTGGCTAAACGAGCCAACATTCTCACTCCTTGTCCTCTTGATGTTTAAACTCCTCATCTATAGCAACGGCTAAAACAATTATGGCTCCAAAGATTCGCTTTAGAACCTTGAGGAATTATAATGATTTAGAAGGCGACAAATGTTTAAGTTCGTTTAAGTATCTTATCAAGGAGATCAAGAAAAAATCTATATTCAGATAGATATGCTTATGGAAATCATGCATTAAGTAGTGTATCCTCTCACACAGACGCCTCATTAACGACAATAGCAGTCCTATCGCTCACAAGAGTGCAACAGTTTGTTAAGTAATCAGTACAATAAGGCAGCGAAAGCTGAAGGCAGCGAAAGCTGAAGGAATATTGCTTGTTTCATCAGCTTTTCAACCTTTTTGAACTGGATAGTTATTTCCGCCACGCTGCACTATTACCATCTGTTGTCCGAGAGTGTCCGCTGAAGGATGAAGTATGAAGTATGAAGGATGAAGGATGAAGGATGAAGGATGAAGGATGAAGGATGAAGGATGAAGGATGAAGGATGAAGGATGAAGGATGAAGGATGAAGGATGAAGGATGAAGGATGAAGGATGAAGGATGAAGGATGAAGGATGAAGGATGAAGGATGAAGGATGAAGGATGAAGGATGAAGGATGAAGGATGAAAGATGAAAGTACCCCACTCATCAAGCGAAAAGTTAAGCCAGTGCGTTGGTGAAGCAGTGCGTTGGTGAGGCAGCGCGGCCAAGAGGGGGTTTCCACGCCACTTGCTCCACTTGGGGAGACCCCAAGACCGCAGTGGCTCCCCATAAGCGACTGCCGTGCATGCTTCGCCGACTTGTAGCACCTGCTGAAAGGGTTTCCCGGCAGCCTTTGCAACTGGCGTTGCGCGTCCGGGTAACAGGAGCGCAAAACTTTTCAAGACAGGGATGGGGCATGAATATCGAATATTGAAAGATTTTCAAAGCCCACCCAACCACAGGCGAGGCATGCACGCCCGTTTGGACTTTATCCAAAATCCTTTACACCCAGAGACTTCTTTGTCAAACCAGTCTTGGTTGGGGCGATCGCCAAATATATCAATAATTAAATGCGATTAACAAGCTTTGATTGTGCAAACAAATGTTAAAAAAATCTTTTGATATGCCACCTAACGATTAAACCAGCCCATCGAGGGCAGTTGCGATGAACTTCGTACACCACCAACCATCAAAAAAGTATCTTCCCTTCTGTCCTGGTACACGCGCTGCCTTTTTCAAGTCAGCTAATCACAGTAAAATCGCCACCGCCATGAAAAAGGCTTCTTACATAGCTGCCTCCTGCCCTGGTACACGCGCTGCCTTTTTCAAGTCAGTACTCATGAACTAGGTACACAAACCTTGCCATGAAAATAACTCTTCCCTTCCCCCTTTCCCCTTTCCCCTTCCCCCTTTCCCCTTCCCCTTTTTCAAGTCAAGGGGGAAATGATTCCCGCTATTATAGCCTAATTGTGTTGCTTACCGATAAAGACCACCAATAATTACTTTTTACGACTAAGGTGGCTGTGACACAACCTAAATGATAAATTAACTGACAAGCATTTATATGTATTTGGATGCCACCACCAAAACAAGAGCAGAAATTTCAGCAGATGACGAGAGCCGACAACGAGGCATTGTTAGAGCAACTTAAATCAGATTACCGTCAGATTCTTATAAATTACTTTACCACAGACAAAACACTGAAAGAAAAAATTGATAAATTTATCAATGCTTTATTTTGTGCTAATATTCCTGTGCCGCAAATTATAGAAATTCACATGGAACTAATTGAGGAATTTTCCAAACAGCTAAGATTAGAAGGAAGGAGCGATGAATCATTACTTGATTATCGCTTGACGCTGATTGATATCCTAGCTCACCTGTGCGAAGTTTATCGGAGTTCGATGGCTTCTTCTAAATAGTGGGCAAAATCACCCTTGCTGTAACTTTCTCCCATGTGCGATCGCGCCGACTGTAGTTTTATGCTTATAAATAGCCTCTTGCATAGCCTCTACCTATATGAATAAAGTCAGAAAGACCTATGTTCTCAAGCTTTATGTAGCAGGTAACACTCCTAACTCAGTACGTGCGTTAAAAACACTTAAAAACATTTTAGAGCAGGAGTTTCAAGGCGTTTATGCTTTGAAAGTAATCGACGTACTGAAAAACCCGCAACTGGCAGAAGAAGATAAAATCTTAGCCACGCCGACATTATCTAAAATTTTGCCACCACCGGTTCGTAAAATTATCGGTGACCTTTCAGACAGAGAAAGAGTGTTGATTGGATTAGATTTGCTTTATGAAGAACTAATTGAAGAAGATTATTTTGAAGAGTAGACTATTTTAAAGATAATCATATTAAGTATAAACTTTAGTAATAGAGAAACTGGGATTAATCCCGATTTGTAAGTATCAAGCAATGAGCGAAAAAGAGCAATCAGAGAAAAACAACACGCCGCTAATTGGGGGTGTAGAAAAAATTCGCACAATGATAGAGGGCTTTGACGATATTAGTCATGGCGGTTTACCAGTTGCCAGAACCACTTTAGTTAGCGGCACCTCTGGGACAGGCAAAACTTTATTTTCTCTACAGTTTCTCTATAACGGTATCACTTACTTTGATGAACCAGGAGTATTTGTTACCTTTGAAGAATCACCAAGCGATATTATTAAAAATGCCTGTAGTTTTTCGTGGAATTTGCAACAGCTAATCGACGAAGGCAAATTATTTATTCTTGACGCCTCACCAGATCCAGAAGGTCAAGATATCGTCGGTAACTTTGATTTATCAGCACTGATAGAGCGTTTGCAATACGCCATTCGCAAATACAAAGCAAAAAGAGTTTCCATTGACTCGATAACAGCCGTATTTCAGCAGTATGAAGCAGTGGGAGTAGTGAGGCGGGAAATATTTCGCTTAGTAGCACGTCTCAAACAGTTAAGCGTCACCACCGTCATAACTACCGAACGCAGCGAAGAATACGGACCAGTCGCTTCTTTTGGGGTAGAAGAATTTGTTTCCGATAACGTGGTGATTGTCCGCAACGTTTTAGAAGGAGAACGCCGCCGTCGCACAGTAGAAATTCTCAAATTGCGCGGTACGACACACATGAAAGGCGAATATCCCTTCACAATTACGAATGATGGAATTAATATTTTCCCATTGGGGGCGATGCGATTAACTCAAAGGTCTTCTAATGTCAGAGTATCCTCTGGGGTTATAACCCTGGATAACATGTGTGGCGGTGGTTTCTTTAAAGATTCTATTATTTTGGCAACAGGAGCCACAGGTACTGGTAAAACGCTATTAGTAAGTAAATTTATCGAAAATGGCTGCGTCAACAGCGAGAGAGCAATGTTATTTGCTTACGAAGAATCACGCGCTCAACTTTCTCGCAACGCCTCTTCTTGGGGAATTGATTTTGAAGAATTAGAACATCAGGGTTTACTCAAAATCATTTGTACTTATCCCGAATCTACCGGTTTAGAAGACCACTTGCAAATTATCAAGTCAGAGATTGCTGAATTTAAGCCATCTCGCATTGCCATAGACTCCCTCTCAGCACTAGCGCGAGGAGTAAGCAATAATGCATTTCGGCAGTTTGTAATTGGTGTTACGGGGTACGCCAAACAAGAGGAGATTACTGGCTTTTTTACCAATACAACCGACCAATTTATGGGGTCGCATTCAATTACAGACTCCCATATTTCGACAATTACAGATACAATTTTGATGTTGCAATATGTAGAAATTCGTGGGGAAATGTCGCGGGCAATTAACGTATTTAAAATGCGCGGCTCTTGGCATGATAAAGGTATCCGCGAGTACAACATCACCGCCGACGGACCCGATATCAAAGACTCTTTCCGCAATTACGAACGGATTGTGAGCGGCGCTCCCACCCGCGTTAGTATCGATGAAAAAGCGGAGCTTTCTCGCATTGTCAGACGTTTTGAAGACAAACAGAGTTCCGATTCTTAAACGTGGCATCGTGCTATATTCTGTGGTGAGTAAAAGCGATGTGCCGCTTGATTTTCGTGTGAGGGGATGTGGTGAAAGGACAGCAATTATTCCATAGCTTCTTGCCTGGTGTAACAGTAGCAGTATTATCAACTCAGCCGGCTTGGGCTGATATGGTGAAAGTAAGTGGGGTAGGGCTTGTTGCCTCTCCTAACGTCTCCACTTCCACCTATGATGGCAGCTTGATTGCGGATATTTTTGATGCACAACTGCCTCATGCCGCAGACAACAGTTTGCCAGTCATCATACCTACTGCTGACATTACTGATGGCAATAAGAAGCCTTTGATTAGTAACAGTATTTGGTTAAGGGTAACTGGCAAGACCGGTGTGCCAATAGCACAAATACCTAATAAATATGAAGGTAACGAAGCTACAGTTTTAGACTTAAAGCGAAATTCATCATCTTCATCATCTGTTTGGGAACTACTTAAGAAAAATCGTTCCGCAGCCAGCAATCAACAACAAAGTAACTTAGCGACTTCCGGACAAAAATTACAAAATCAAGTAGTACCTGCTTCTACTTCTAGTATTTCCTCTGTCGGGAATCAAAAAGTAATGCCTGCTGCACAGCAGCCAGTTGCAAAAAAGAAAAATTCTGTAACTCAATTGCGGGCTGTTTTACAAAATTCCGCTCTTGTTGCAGGTGCAGTTGTACAGCAAGCAGTTGCACAAAAGAAAAATCCAGTAACTCAATTGCAGAGTGCTTTACAAACTTCTGCCAAGGATGCAGGTGCAGCACAGCAGCCAGTTGCAGAAAAGAAAAAGCCTGTAACTCAACTGCAGACCGTTTCGCAAGCGACAGCCAGGGGTGCAAACTCAGCTAAGTTATTGCAAGTGCAAAACTGCTCGCAGGAGGTGGGGAACAGGGGAACAAGGCGAAATCAACCGATCGCCCCTTGGTGTCCAACACAGAACATCACTGGGGAGAAGGTAGCGCAAACAGGTACTCAAACGCCCACTCAGACGCCACCAGCAACCGTCACTCCTGCGCCCGCAGGTGCGACCCAACCGCCTGATTACCTCAACCCCAGCCCAAATCCCCTGCAGTTTCCTACCAAACCAGAGGAAGTAAGGGTTCAGGGAATTCAGCCGATTACTTTAGAACAAGCGCTGGAACTAGCGCGACGCAACAATCGCGACCTACAGGTAGCTTTATTAGAGCTAGAACGCGGTCGTGCTGGTCTGCGAGAAGCTCAAGCTGCGTTGTTTCCCAGTCTGAGTGTGAATGCGAACGTCACCCGCCAGGATTCTGCTAGCGGTCAGCTAGGGAATGAGTCGAGGGCGCGATCAGAAGCTGGTCTGCCACCTAATCGTCGCACCCCATCCAGTGATACAGTCAGTACAGGTTTCAATGGTGAAGCACAGCTGAGATATAACCTGTATACCTCAGGAAGCCGACAAGCGAGCATTAGAGCCTCTGAAGAACAGGTACGGGTAGCAGAATTTAATGCCGAGCGCCTGTCAGAGGAAATCCGCCTGAATGTCTCCACTGACTACTATAATTTACAACAAGCAGATGAAAACGTACGTATTACCCAGGCTGCTGTGACCAATGCCCAGGCGAGTTTGCGGGATGCACAAGCTTTAGAAAGGGCAGGGGTTGGTACTAGATTTGACGTGTTGCGTTCTCAGGTAAACTTGGCAAATGCCCAACAAGACTTGACAAGAGCGGTTAGCGACCAGCAAGTTGCCCGCCGTCAGCTAGCGACTCGGTTGAGTTTGGCGCAGTCGGTTAATGTGACTGCAGCAGATCCTGTGAGATTAGCCGGTCTTTGGAACCAAACACTGGAAGATAGTATTGTGCAAGCTTTTCAAAACCGTCCCGAACTGCAACAGCAGTTAGCGCAACGCAACATTAGCGAGCAACGGCGGAGATTGGCGCTTTCAGAGTTAGGTCCGCAAGTTAGTTTGGTTGCCAGCTATCAACTACTAGATCAGTTTAATGATAGTATTGCCGTTACCGATGGTTATTCCCTGGGAGTCAGTGCAAGTTTGAACTTATTTGATGGTGGAGCGGCAAGAGCAAGGGCAGATCAAGAGAGAGCAAATATAGCGATCGCTGAAACTCAATTTGCCGAGCAACGCAACCAAATCCGCTTTCAGGTAGAACGAGCTTATTCGGAATTGCAATCGAACTTACAAAACGTTCAAACCGCCAATGCTGCTTTAGATCAGGCTAGAGAAGCTTTACGTTTGGCGCGTTTGCGATTCCAAGCAGGTGTAGGCACTCAAACTGATGTAATTAACTCTGAAACCGACCTTACCAGATCTGAAGGTAATCGAGTCAGAGCTATTTTAGATTACAACCGCGCTCTAGCTAATTTACAACGATCTGTCACCTCAACGACATCACGGTAAATTAGTCAAGAGTTATTAGTTATTAGTCATTAGTTATTAGTCATTAGTCAGTGGACTAGGGACTTGGGACTTTTGACTATATTTTTGTCTTTATGTTCGGTTGATTAGTTATCAATTGTAGGTTGGGGAGCCAGTACTGCGGGAGGGTACACTCGCGCAGGTAACTGGCGTTGAAGTCGAAGGCGGAACCCAAATCTTATCCGCAGCGAATGTTGGGTTCCACTGCGTTACAACGGACAGTCGCGCGACTGTCGCGGTCGCTACGAGCGCTGTCCTCCCCAACCTACTGGTTCAAGGGAAAGGGTTCAAGGGAAAATATTAAACTTTTTCCCTTTGCCCCTTATCCCCACTCCCTGGGGGCCCCCCCTGCCCCTTATCCCCACAAGTAAGGGGGCCCCACCTTCCCCTTTCCCCTTTCCCCTTTCCCCGCTTTGGTTTGCTGATTACTAATGCATGTGCCTTGTTCTTGGCTGATTTTTGATTAGATCGGTCAAATTTGGAATAACATAGCTGAGTAGTCAACCCCTCGGGTAGTAACAAAAGAATCTCATGACTACAGTTACATCTATAGAAATTGCCCAATTTCGCTCTCAATTGGCAGATGACCCCAGAGCGATGGAAGCGCTGGATCTGATTGAGGACTGTGAGGGAGATTTGGAAGATGCAGCAATGACCCTAGCCATTCGCATTGGACAAGAACCAGAAAGAGCGAATTCAGAGTGGTTAGATGCTTTAGCTAGAAAGTGGCGTGCTGTGATTTGTCAAGAAGAATTTCGGGACGATTTGGTTAATGGGTCACTTAAGGGAATGATGGAACATCTCAAAACAATGCCTGGATTTCCTAAAATTTTGGCAACGCCAGTTTTGATGTACGTCCTCAAGCAAAGTGTGAATAATTTCTGCGAGCCGCTCGATTCCTTAAAGTGAGAGGCGACAAGGAGGACGGGTGTGGACGACGGGTGTGAGGTGTGGAGACAAGGAGGACGGGTGTGGACGACGGGTGTGAGGTGTGGAGACAAGGGGAGAACCACCAACCACCAACTACCGACTACCAACCACCAACCACCAACTACCAACTACCAACCACCAACCCCAGAGGGGTTCACCAGTCGCCTGGGTCGGGAAACCCTACCTTTGAGCGCTCGCGCTCGCCGGGGGGAATCTTCCCGACTGTAGACGCAAGCGCCCCTTCACCACCAACCACCAACCACCAACCACCAACCACCAACCACCAACTCTTGACTAATGCCCCATTCTGTTAGGCTGTTATTAAAGCGAAACCGTTCTCGAATAACAGTTTTGATATAAATCAATGAATTACCTTGTTGCCGTATTACCAGATCGCATCCAAGCGGAAGCTGCTTATTTAGCTTTAGAAAAAGTAGGTATAAAAAGTACCATCCTGGGTAGGGGGTACAAAACTGCTGATGAGTTTGGCTTGATTGACCCAAATGAGCAAGCTAAAAAACAAGTAAAGCTGATGGCTATTTGGCTTATTCCATTTGGCTTTTTTGCTGGTTTGGGTTTCAGCTTGATTACTAATTTAGGTACCTTTGCCTGGGCGGGTCAAGTTGGCGATCGCGTCATTGGGGGATTACTGGGCGCTATTGGTGGTGCTATGGGTAGCGTGGTTGCCGGTGGTGGAGTTGGCTTAATTATCGGTGGTGGGGATGCTTTACCCTACCGCAACCGCTTAAATGCTGGTAAATACTTGATTGTAGTTGAGGGTTCTGAAAATCTCACCCGTGAAGCTAACCGCGTTTTACGTAAGTTTGATCCAGAAAATCTTCAAGGTTACTATGCTGATAAGGCAATTAGTTAGATAGTGGATGGTGGATGGTGGATGGTGGATGGTGGTTGGTGGTTGGTGGTTGGTGGTTGGTGGATAGTGGTTAGTGGATAGTAGATAGTGGATAGCGGTTATGTTAAACAACCAACAACCA
The DNA here is from genome assembly GCA_044006015.1 of Heteroscytonema crispum UTEX LB 1556. Lineage (GTDB taxonomy): Bacteria > Cyanobacteriota > Cyanobacteriia > Cyanobacteriales > Nostocaceae > Heteroscytonema > Heteroscytonema crispum. The sequence goes on along the minus strand of JBIPDF010000007.1, from coordinate 36,629 downwards.
ACAACCAACAACCAACAACCAACAACCAACAACCAACAACCAACAACCAACAACCAACAACCAACAACCAACTCATAACTCATAACTAATAATTCATAACTCATAACTTTTTACAATGCTGCCAAGGGAAGAACTTTTAAAGGGTGTTGAAAATCGAGATAGTGTTGCTCGTGTTATCGATCGCGCTGACCAAGCTATCAAAACTTGGGAGGTTGTGTTAACGGATTTTCTGTCTCCTCCGGAGTTGGTGGAAATCCAACAGGTGTTTAGCCGTTTAACTGAGGTGCATTTGGTGGCTTGGGGTGGATATCCACAAGCTGAACGCCAACGTATAGCGATCGCCCGCGCGGATCTTGCTCTTGATCGTTCTCAAGTTGCGTTGGTAGTATTGGAAATTGCTGGTAATTTCTTGTTTGATACTGCTACGCACCGCGATTTTTTGGGCGCTATGCTGGGGACTGGTATTGTCCGCGAAAAGACGGGGGATATTATTGTACTGGGCGAACGCGGGGCACAGGCAATTGTTGTGCCCGAATTGGTAGAATTTTTGCAGATGAATCTCCAACAAGTGCGATCGGTTCCGGTGAAAACTCAGCCGATTGAATTAAGCGAGTTAAAGGTTCGGGAACCGAAGAAGAAAGAATTAACAACGGTGGAAGCTTCTTTAAGATTAGATGCGATCGCTTCTGCTGGTTTTGGGATGTCTCGCAGTAAAATGGTTGATTTAATCGACTCTGGCGATGTCCGCGTCAACTGGAAGGATGTCACCCAAGCGAGTTCGCAAGTTAAATCCGGTGACTTAATCGCCATTCGCGGTAAAGGACGTTTAGAAGTCGGAGAAATCGCCGTCACGAAAAAAGACCGTTACCGCGTTCAACTAACAAGGTACATGTAGAGTTATGAGTTATGAGTTATGAGTTATGAGTTATGAGTTATGAATTCAAAACTCACGCATTCACGCATTCAAAACTTTTAGAGTTATGAATTTTGTAACTTATAGCACTCAGCTAAGAAAACGAAGCTAAAAACTTAAAATTCTTCACTCCTAACTCCTAACTCCTAACTCCTAACTCCTAACTCCTAACTCCTAACTCCTAACTCCTAACTCCTAACTTTTTTCGCTCCTAAACTGTTTTTCCAACATATTTAGCAGAATTGTTCGCGGGACTAAAGCAGATACCCTACTAATAAATTTAGTACTTAAGCCACCAACAACAATAATTGGTTCTCCCCTTTCCAAAGCTTTCAAAGATGCCCGAACTACTTCTTCTGAAGTTGATATTGTATTTGTTGAACTTGCCAGCGCTGGGGGAAATTTAGCTTCCACAAAAAAGTTAGTCTCAACCGGTCCCGGACAAACAACTAAAACGCGCAGGCCATAATGACGATTTTCTGCCCACAGCGCTTGACTAAAGCTGATAATAAATGCTTTACTGGCAGCATAAACAGAAAGATAAGGCATTGGTTGAAACCCGGTAAGGGAAGATAAATTAATAATGCTTCCAGAACGACGTTGCCGCATTAATGGCAAAAATTTATGAGTTAAATCTACTAATGCCAAAATATTCAATTGAACTATTTTAATTTGCCGTTCTCCATCTGTTTCTGCAAAGTCACCATAATCGCCAAAACCAGCATTATTAATTAATAAGTCAATCGTTAATCCCTTTTCTTTAACCGCATCAAATACAGCACCAGCAGCACCAACTTCTGTCAGGTCTTTAACAATAACATCTACCTGAATTTTGTATTGCGCTTGCAACTGTGATGCTAATTGGTTAAGTTTTTCTTCGGAACGAGCAACTAAAACTAGATTTGTGTTAAGAGCTGCTAGTTCTTGGGCAAATTCTTTACCAATTCCACTAGAAGCACCAGTAATTAAAGTAGTTGACATGTTAGATAATATGATGATTTTTTACATACTTGACAAATAGTAACCATACTAGCTAAAGGTTTTAACCGTCCAGAGTCGTATACCGAAAATAGTACAAAAAGTGGCGTATGATATATATCTTTCCTGTCTTACGTGGTAATACTAGAGTAAGGAGTTACCTAGTGTTTCTATGTATCGCCTCAATAATCGAGCTTTTGAAATCTTGCGTGCGGAAGTTCAAAAATGCAGTGGTGATGATGAATTAAGCAAAACTGAACGGCAAATTGTGATGAAGCGCTTAGAAAAAATGCGCTTGGAAAAAGGTTCGCCAGCCAAGTTAGATCAACTGCGCGATGCAGTTATAGACATGTATCCGCAATTCAACGAAAAGGTTCTAAATCTTGCTGCACAAACCAATCAACCGCCGAGTGCTTTTAGCCAATTCATCAGCAAAATCACATGGATGGCGATACTTCTGACAGGTTCAGCCGGAGTGGTATGGTTTATAAATTTACCTTATCCAATGATTCGCCGACCAGTTGCTGAAAAAGCTCCAATTTTGCTTTTACCGAGTTTTTTGAGTATGGATCGCAGTTATCGCGGTGCTATTAGTTCACTCGAACAAGCTGAACAGTTATTGAATAAAGCCACAAGTCCGGCTGATATTGAATGGGGCATTGGGCATCGGGCATCGGGCATCGGGAGACGTGGTGAAAATCTCCTTGTCTCCCAAGTCTTGCTTGTCTCCCCCCTCTCCCAAGTCTTGCAAGTCTTGCTTGTCTCCCCCCTCTCCCAAGTCTTGCAAGTCTTGCTTCCCCAAAGTTACAATAATTTGCTTTCTCGGGTAAATATATGTTATAATAGTCAAGTTGCGGACGTATAGCTCAGTTGGTTAGAGCGCTACGTTGACATCGTAGAGGTCACTGGTTCGAATCCAGTTACGTCCATTAAGAATAGTGTACAGTGACTAATTATTTGTTGTAATTTAAAGTTTGAATTTGCCGCAACGGCAAAGCTATGCTTGAAAACAGTAACGGCAAAATCATGCCTGAAAAATTTTGAAAAAAACCAATGTGAATTATCAACCATCTCCATTCGTACTGAAAGTTTACAAGCTACTTAAAATAGATTGAACTGTTTTCTTATAAAATAGTCGAACCTTCTTATAACGAAAATAGCCGGGGTTACTAATCAGCTCACACACACGAGACTCGGTTGGATATTCTCCTGATTGATGGAGTGAGACAATAGCTCCTATAATTTCTTGACAACACTGCTCAATAGCAGCTAAGTGACACATACCCATATAATTGCGACGTTTAACAACAATTTGATGGGATAATAAAGGAAAATGCCTTGAAAGAACTCGTCTATTAATTTTTAATTGTTTAGCTATCTCTGCAATTGTTGGTAATGGATCTTTTGCTTGAGATAAAATGCTGGTCAAGGTATTTTCAATATGATCCAAATCCAGTATTTTGGGAGATGAACGTATGTTCTTAGAATATTTCATGTCAAGCTTGAGATTTTGACAATGGGTTGTTGATAGATTGAAATTTTGTGTCAAGAACTGAGATAAAGAAATTTGAAGACTATAACAAATTTGCAGTAAAGCGAATAAAGATGGACAAGTTTTACCTGAATACCAACCCCAGAAAGTATTTTTAGGGATTTTGTGCATTGCAGCAAAAGCAGCTATATTATCTCCACTAACTTTATGCACTACATAGCTGAAAGATTTTGGTATAAGCTCTTGAGTAAGTGCATAAGATAACTGATTTGCATTGGCAAGAAATTCTCCCAAATTTTCGACTATCCATCTCTCCTGAGTAACTACTGAAGTTTTAGAATATCCTCCTAACCACTGAAAACATTGTGAACAATAGCCTAGTACACTGCGGCGTAAATTGAGTTAGGGTATGAATGACGAGATTAATTTGACGACTCATGCCCTGCCAACCGCTGACAATCACCCTGAGTGATACTGAGCAGCAAGCCCTGGAAAAGTTAGTGAATCGACCCAGTACGCCGCAGCAAATCGCACAACGTGCCCGGATTGTGCTAAAAGCCGCGTTGGGGCAAAACAATGCCGAAATTGCTCGAACGCTCGATATAAGTATCAAAATGGCGCGGCACTGGCGACACTATTGGGTTGAGACCACCGAGCAATCCAAGACAGTGATGGAGCGATTGCGCGATCGCCACCGTCCTGGTTCGCCGTTAAAATTTACCCTGGAACAGCAAGTTGAATGCATGGCGATGGCGTGCCGTGACCCGATGCAATACGGTCGTCCCATCAGTCATTGGAGTTCTCATGAACTGGCGGATGAGTTGATAAAGCTTGGTATTGTGGAGCAAATATCCCCCCGCCAGGTCGGACGATGGTTAGCTCAAGCAGAACTCAAACCGCACCAGTCTCGTTACTGGCTTTTTCCCCCCGTATGATCCAGAGTTTGAAGTCAAGGTGGAAGACATCAGCCAGCACTATCTGAGTGCCCCAATCAGAGCGATCGCGGGAGAACACACGATCAGCATTGATGAAATGACTGGCATTCAAGCCCTAGAACGCGCCCTTCCCAGTTTACCAATGCGACCAGGCAAAGTCGAATGTCGAGAGTTTGAATATATTCGGCATGGAACACAGACTTTGATTGCTAAGTTTGATGTTGTTACAGGTCAACTTGTAGCTCCTACAATTGACACTCAGCGGACAGAAGCCGATTTCTTGGGGCATTGCCAGCGCTTAATTGCCTCTGATCCGACTGCCAGCAAGTGGCATTTGATTATGGACTGTTTGAATATCCATCAATCAGAATCCTTGGTACGATGGATTGCCGACATTGAAGGCATCCCCTTTGACAACTTAGGTGTTAAGGGTAAGTCTGGGATACTCCAATCGATGAGTACCCGCGCCCAGTTTCTAGCCAATCCCGCCCATAAGGTTGTTTTCCATTTTACCCCAAAGCACTGTTCCTGGCTCAATCAGGTTGAAATCTGGTTTAGCATCCTCACACGCAAACTCTTGCCTAGAGGCAGTTTTTCCTCTCAGGCAGATCTCAAACAGCAGATATTGAATTTTGTTGACTACTTTAACCAAAAGTTAGCTCATCCTTTGCAATGGACTTTTAAGGGGAAGCTTTTGGCGGTATAAGCCTATCTAAACTTACGCCTCAGTGTACTAGTACATTATGGATTGGGGGAACAATTGTTAAGGAATTACACCAATTGGATAATTTTGATAATTCCCCTTTTAATAAAGCGCACATTTATCGTAATCGCAATGAACTGGTTGAAGCTTTGAAAGCAGTTATTAAAAGAGATTTGGGTTTAGAAAAATCAAAATGATTGCGCCATTAATTCTCTATTTGGATGTTCCATTTGCGACTTTTCGGGAGTCCCATGCAAGGGAAATGGGAAAAACCTATCCTGTTCCTCCTCCAGCGACAGTGTATGGGATGTTGTTGTCTTTGGTAGGGGAAACGGATGTCTATCGCCACTGTGGGGTAGAATTGGCGATCGCCATGTTATCTAGCCCCCAAAAGTCCCGAATTTTGCGTCAAATGAGACGGTTTAAGAATGCTAATTTTAGCCATCCAGAGAATGTTATTCCCTGTTATCAAGAAATTTTGTCTAATCTGAAGTGTTTGATCTGGATTCGTTCTGACCGGGAGAAGATAGAACCAAGTTTAAGGGAGAGGATACAGTTAGCGTTTGACCATCCTGAGCTAGTAAGACGGTTTGGTTGTTTATTTTTGGGAGAAAGTGACCAGTTAATTAAAACAATCAAACTTGTCTCGCAAGATTATCTAGAGGGGGTGAGACAGTGGGCGATTAGGGATAATCGAGGCAGCTTAACTTTACCCTATTGGGTTGACCATGTGGGGTCAAGAAACACCCGATTTTTGAGGTATCGGATTGAGGAAATGCCAAGCTCACCACCTCCTGATTTGGCGTGGACGATGATTCAACCTCCAATTTGACAAGTATCTCTTATGGGAAAGGGAATTTCAGGTCAAAGAATGGCGGGAAGGTTTACACGGTAAGGTATATGGTAATTGGGACAAGGAAAAAGGTGCTTGCCATTTTTGGGAAAGTTCATCGGCACTGGGTTTGAGGGGCTGACAGCAAAGGAAACTTTGGTAAATTTTGTGTTTTTGGTTTCTCGATCTCGAAGGTACTTGTAAGATTGTAAATGAACCTTCCTCAGTTAAGGGTTTTCACCTGTGCTGTGATTCGTGGCTTGATGCCGTTAGGCGTTGCTCAAGGCGTAGACCCAGCGATCGCATCCATCAGCCTTGGTGTGATTCGTGGCTTGATGCCGTTAGGCGTTGCTCAAGTATGCGGTGTGCCGGAACTGAGAGATCGCCTGTGCTGTGATTCGTGGCTTGATGCCGTTAGGCGTTGCTCAATCCGTTGCCCCCGGCAAAGAAAAAGCCTTTAGTGGTGATTCGTGGCTTTATGCTGTTAGGCGTTGCTCATATCGTTTATGGGGGGGTTTGTTCATTTTTATAAAAATTTTTAGGCTAAGTTGCCAGCTAATTGGCTTCCCATGATTCAAGACTAACTTTACGTTCTTTCCAATCTGGCATTACAGTACCTAGTGCTTCCCAAAAGGCATCACCGTGATGGCGGTGTAATAAATGAACTAATTCATTGAGCGACTACATATTCCAGAACCGCTACAAAAGCATTAATTAATTGCTAGTTAATATTTTTTATCTGTGTACTTAGAGCTAATTGCTGATTTACCTCTGCCAAACTAAATTTTAAACATTAAATTAAGGTTTAACAATGTTTTTCATTTACCATAAAAACATTGCAACACATTGTTAAACATTATTTAGCCTTGTTACAAGGTTGTGAGGGTATGATGGATTGGCGACAAATCCTTTTAGAATTGATGAGCCAGAGTGATCGCGTACAAACTTCGATATATTTCCCCAAAGATATCCACGAGGCTTTGGTGAGATGGGCGGAAGAAGAAGACCGTCCCCTTAGTAATCTTGTGGTGCGAATTGTGAGTAAAGCGGTTGAAGAGCGGAACAAGGAGCAAAATCCACCTCAGCATTAGAGGATGTTTGAAAAGTTTTTCGAGGTGAAAAATTATGCTAATCGCCTCACCATAATACGTATCATGGCAAGATAAATAAAAGTCTCCGATGTCTCGGGTAATAACTCATAGTCTCGAACTAATCGGCGACATCCCGTTAGCCAACCAAAAGTTCGCTCTACAACCCAACGTTTTTTGAGCAAAACAAAACCCTTAGCTTCTTGCGATCGCAAAACCACTTGTATAATCCAACGGCAAAAATTCATCACCCAATGCATGAAAGGTTCGCCATCAAATCCACCATCTACCCAGATCGTTGTTAAACGAGATATCCTTTGATGGGACTGTTTAACCCGTTTTAGAACCTGTTTTCCTCCTTCTCGTTCACCGACATTGGCTGCGGTGACTAAAACTCTCAAAACTAATCCCAAGGTATCAACGGTCATAAATCGCTTACGTCCTTTGATCTTTTTACCTGCATCAAAACCAACTAACTGACTCACCATTGCTGCACTTTTAATACTTTGGCTGTCAATTATTGCCTCAGATGGACTTGGATGGCGTTGATGTTCTATGCGAACCCAAAGGCTAAGACTGTCGTGGATTTTTAGCCACGTCCCGTCAATACGCCAATTGCGAAAGTACGTATAGACCGTTTGCCAAGCTGGAAAATCCCCAGGTAGCGATCGCCATCTGACTCCTTCTACCAAAATGTAGAAAATCGCGTTTAGGACTTCCCACATATCGACTTCACGCTTTCGACCACCCGGCTTCGCTTCTGGAATCAGGTCTTTAATAAATTCATATTGTGTCAGGGTCAGGTTACTGGGGTAAGCTTTACTCATGTCACTCTCTCGGTGCTGTTTACTATCTATTCACAGCGTATACTGAGAGAGCTTTTTTACAACATACCCGACTTTTCAAACATCCTCTAAGTGGCATACTCCTGCAATATTTATTAGCCAATAACCCAACCAGTATTTTTTAATTCAGCAAATGATTTAAGTTATGGGGTATTAAACAGACAGTCTAAATGAATTATTTATTTGAAATCAAACTTGTTATATTACTAATTTCTCCGATGCTACCATCAAAAAGAACTTTCTAAAAACCCAGCAGCTTTAGCTGAATATCTAGTGAAAGAAATCGCCAGTAATGTACGCACTGAAATGTCAACAAATCGTTAAGCTACTTAAATAAATTGGATTCTAGATACCTTCTTACTTGTTTTCAGTAGGAAGGTATTTATTTTTTGAATGGCTGTAAAATAAACTCTGTATCCATGCTCTCTTTGTGTTCTAAACTAGAATATTCCATCATCATTCTTTCTACTCCTGGCAACAATCCCATGTTTTGTGGCTAGTTGATACCACTTAGCAAAAAAGAATCACAAACTGAACCCGATCTAGGAAAGCAATCGTCTTTCCCCTGCCAAACTCCTTTAACCATAAATCCTAATTGATACCAAAATTCTACAACTTTAATTCCAGACTAAAATTCCCAAACAATATCTTACCCAATTCCTGAAAATCTGACCCAAACAACTGGGATACACTAATCCTCGCCTTGTCACACACAGGAATAATCAACTTTACCAAATGGTAAGGTTGACTTTGATTTCTTGTTGAGGCTATCCTCAACGATTCCATGATTCCCCCTAAATTTCCCAATAACTCCAAATCCTTTCCAATTGCTTGTTCAAACACTAACAAAATGAACTGTAATTTTCGGGTTAACTCGATGGGGATGGGCTTATATCCTAATTGGGGAGTAAGTGCAATTAATTCGCTAATTCCTTGAATATTAACTCGATATTTCTCTCTTTCCTCTTCGCCTTTAATTTCCTGCCCCAACCACCCGTAACAACGAGAAAAAAATCCCGCAGGTGAAAACTTAGCTATCACAGGTAAACGCGAACCACAATGAGGACATTCTTCTATTAATCGCTGTTTGTGAATCAAACAAAATTCTACATCCTTAAATGACCATAATAATGGTTCATAGATAGTTTTGTTCTCCTGCTTCCACGCTTCCCAACAACAAGGACACCAAGCGCGAGATTTCCGAAATAACCCCTTATCATAAATCATTCCTTTCCAGCTTAAAAGGGTCAAAAATCGTAAATCCTGACGCATTGTTAACTCTTCTAGGACAGTGACTAACTTCTCTGTCATGTCTCGCATTCCGTTGATAGCCGGTTTAGCGTCGCTATTTCCCAATAGGTGACTCAGATTTTTTGACAATAGCTCAGATTTATCCTCATCTTTGAGGATCAGTGGCGCAATTTCTCCCATAACGAGCTTTTGAGAAGTTAAACAATGCGCTTGCGCTAAACGATGAATATAACTACTAAGACTTTCTGTGTAGGGAGTTCCCACAGCTACAGGTTCAAGAGAAAATAACCGACTCCGTTGAGGGATTTCTAGAGGTTTTGGACTCCAAATCTCCTCATAAACACTCATCCCTCTTGATTAACTCCTACTAAGTCTCTCCCTACCTTACGTTCCCCAACTTTCCTACCTTTTTTCACTGGTTGAGAATTGATAGATTCAGGCTTTTCAGTTTTTTCCTCGTTCTTATATAGAAAAGCTAAACGGCTTTCTCCTGCTTCTAACTCTTTTTGAATTGTTTTTCGTCTTCCTGCTGATAATTCCCTCGCTTTAAAATCTTTCATCCTCACTGTTTTAGCCCCCTCGTCTAACGCATTTTTAAGAGCGCGATACCACCAACTTTTAAGAATGCCCACACACCCTATTGAGTATTCCATAAAATATTCCCAATGCTCCTCTAATTGGGGTTCAAATTCAACTGGCAAATACTGTTGTAAAGTCTTAATTACCTTAATAAATTCTTGTTGATCCTCTGATTTAGTCAGGTAGTAGGGAGGTAAATAATAATCTTCACTTCTTCTTCCTACTTGACCATTGACTTCTTGACATTTTAAAAGTTCATAAGTTCCAAATAAAATATGGACTGTTTGAGTTTTATTAGCCAGTGACTTAAGCCAGTTCATTTGAACATTTATTTGTCTTCCTCCCGCAACATCAAATAAATGCTGTGCCTCATCTAAGGTATAAGCTTTTAATTGACGGTATAGAAAAACCTTTTGCATTGTTCGACGCAAAGCTTTAGCATTTCTACCTTCATGATCTCCTATTAGGTTATCTGAGTTGTCATTCTCTAAATCAACTCCATAATTTTCTTTATAATCAATTAAAACTTCCTTCAAAGATTCCAAAACTTGAATATAGTATTAGAATAGTTAAACTTTCCTCCTTCAGCACCATCTACCTCGATTCCTCCTACCACTAAACTTCCTGGATTAGAAATAATTTCGTCTGCAAAATGTTTAAGCAATCGTTTTTCAAATTCTGCTTTTAACCGTGATTTTCCTACCCCTGTTACCCCAAACACCAGATAAACTAAAGCATCATCCGGTTCTATAGCATTTTTTAGTAGCTGCTCTAGAACCAGTTTAATATTACGATGAGGAACAATTATATCTTTAAAATACTTAAGTTTATTATCAGTTGGTGCTTGTAAAAATTCTTGAGGGAAACGACGATTTGTAACCATTACCATAATTCCTCTTCAGCAAAAGCCTGAATATCATCATGATTAAATTTCTTGGGTAGACTAGGCTGTAAATTATCCTCTTTTAAATCTATTAAATCTAGATTGTCTTTTATTGCTTGACTATCTTGAGATGAATGCTGTTCAGCATTTGATACATTCAATAATACCGCACTACTCAGATTTCCTTCAATTAAATTTAAAACTAATTTAGCAGATTGATCTCGACGAATTTGTAGTATTAATTCTTCATGTTCTTCCGCATTATTAAGTAAGTCAACAATCTCTTTAGAACCTACATATTGACTTTGATTATATATTTGCCTTTTTCGTCTGCAAATTGTCGTGGCTATTGCTACTGCCTTTTCTGAATTTCCTTGAAACTTCATATAATAATTAGATAAACACTTTACCCAATGATTATTGACATAGGCATAAGTAACACCATAATCTAGTGGGTCATAGCGAACGGGAATAGATTGATTCTCAACACTGTAAAATTCATCTGTCCAATAATTTTGATAATTGACTCTAATTCCTTGACCAGGAATAACTTTGGCTATTCCCTTATTGTTCGTCGGCAAGGTTAAAATCTTGAATTGTTCATCATACTTAATATACTGATGAGGGCGATGTCCCGTTTTAGCTAACCCTAATTCAAAAGCCTTTTGAGGCGACATTCCTTCTAAAGCAGGATGTTCTGCTTTATCATAAACTCCATAAGCATAACCAAATGCCAAATAATCGTATAATTCTTCTAAATTCCAGACAGCTAAACTCTTGGGATTATTTACTTTTTTAACGAGGCGGACGTGCTTCATGATTTGGGTATTCCCCCTCAAGTTATTAATAAATTCAGTATTTTGTGAGCCAAACCAACGTTCAATAATTGAACTAAATTTAGGGCAATCCTTGGGACGATGCTTTTTGCTGGCTTCAAAACGCGCTAACAATGTCTCAAAATAAGTAGAACTAAACTCTTTTCCGTTATCCACAACAATCCATTCAGGAAATCGTCCAAACCGTTGTACACAGATGCGAATAGCCATCATACAGGAACGGTAACTCGGATTATCAAAGGTAAGGTATAAAGCTAAAATCCTCCGACTATAGGCATCAATCATGCCTGTTACCCAAGGTCTGCCTAAATTTTTGCCACTATAGGGGCAGATACACTCAACATCAAGCTGTGTGTGGTCAATATGAACGATTTCAAGCGGGCGATCTCCATGACGAGGGGTCGTAGGTCGAATTAACCAAGGCCCCAACAGATTATTTGCTGCACGAGATCCCATTCGTTTTTTAGTTTGTTGATAGCTGTTTCGTTTTTTCACTCTCTCGTAATAAAAGGTATGACTGGGAAGAGGGGAAATTCGTCCCGATTGCTGCCATTTATCCCTTAAAAATTCATACGTCTGCCAAACATTTTTTTGTTTAAAAGTTTCATATTGTTCTTCAATCACCTTATCAATAAATTCTAAATCTTCATCGGAATAACGAGGAGTTGGATTACCTTTGTATTGGGGAATTAAGCCAATAAACCCACATCCGTATTTTTGTTGGGCTTTTCGATATTTTGCTTTCCAGTCGCGTAGAGTTCGTTCTGGTAGGTCGCATTTTTGAGAATTATTAGGTTCTTTCTCTAAAAAAGGCTTAATAGCTGCATAACGATAATTTGCAGTTTCTAAGGCTTTAGGACTGGCCTCTAGAAAGTATTGCCATCCTTCCTCATCTAAAGTAGTGTGGTTTTCTGTCTGAAGATTACTAATTTCTCCTAATTCGATTAATTGTTGAAATTCTGCATAAGTCCAGCGAATAATTCCTTGTTCTCCTCTAAAAATGATTTTACTTTCCCCAATATGGTCGATGGTGAGGATTTTTCCATCTAACAAAAATGATGATCCCACTTTAAGATCAACTATCGACACATTGCTGGATACAGGTTCACAATAATCATGAGTGGCCGTGATATAAGCTTCGGCGGTAGCTTGGTCACGGAATAGATGAACTTTCTCTTGTTCCACCAAAGCTACTTCGCTTAAATTTACATAGACTTTTTCAAGGGCAATTAAGGTATTAATATCATCAATAGTGGCATTTTTCGCCTTATCAAGCAGATTGGTGATGTTAATACCGGGAGAATTAATGATAATCTCTTGAACATTGGCTTCTACTTGGTCATTAAGGATATATTGTTGTTTTAAATATCCTTGTTTGTAGGGTTGTAAATATTTCTGATTGCGATATTTGACCCAATCAATTTCACTATCAGAGCGAAGACGATAATAATATCCTAAGCTTTCGACATATTCTTGAACAATGACATCCACCCATTGTCTTTCTATTTTTTGATAGCGATAAGGCTGTTTCTGACTCAGTTTTTCCAGTCTTTTCTCTGTTTTCCACTCTTCAAAACCACAACAATTCTTTCTCATTACAAAAAAATCGGGATAATGACTGATAGTTGTAGCTTGTTTACCTTGTGGTGAGCATTTAATACTGAATTTAATCGGTTGATCCCAATATTCTAAAACTTGATCGTCATATTCATAAAATTGAGTAATAGCTGGTAATTCAACAGTATGAGACTCAAATTGAATCGTTCTACCCATCTTTGAGCTAGCATAGGGGCCATGAACGTTTCTTCCTCCTCCTTTGACTTTACGAGCAGGTGGGGAAGTCCTAATGTGGTTAACCAAATCTCTTTGTTGCTGGGAGAGTCGCAAACTATTACACCATGCTTGAAACTCGACCTCATAGAGCATGGTTATCTCCTCTAAAATTAGTACAATTTTACTTATAAAAACACCATAACAGGTTCAGACTATTTCGGCAATGTCAAACTTTAAAATTGCTATTTCGGCAAACTCAGGCTTTAAAAACTGGTTATCTTAAGATATTCTTGGAACCGAGTTACTGGGATTTCAGGCAATGTGGTGGTAAAATCAAACTTTAAAGTACGGCAAAATCAAGCTTTAAATGGCAGTCTTGCAACAGTCAAACTAACCCACATTTTTCACAATCAGAGGCTCTTGAAAGCATGAACTGCGGCGCTGTTAAATATGCGATTGTCAAAGTTCAGAGATTTGTCAAACTTGGGTTAGACGAGCGCGATATGTTGAAATCGCCAATACATAAGCTTTTTCCTGTGGACTACCTCGAACTGGTTGCTGTCCTTCTTCAACAAGAATTCCAGCTTTTTTAGCTTGACTTTTAATGTTCTCAATTAATCTGCCGTAACTCCAGTGATGCACGTTAATGCGGTACTGTTTGGCATATTGTTGTTGGGCTTCTAGTAGTCTACCAGAGCAACTTTGCTGGGTGATACCGACAATTGGTAAGCTACCTTAAGACAGCTTTGGGGGGGTATCATGGCAAAGAAATACATAGTGGACTTAAGTGAGGATGAAGTTTCTCAACTGCTAACACTGATTAAAACAGGTAAACATAAAGCGCGAATTATTAGCCGTGTTCATATTTTGTTGATGGCGAGTGAGGGTAAAACTGATAAAACTATTGCAAAAGCCTTACGAGTCCACGTCTCTACTGTCGAGCGTACTCGAGAAGAATTTGTACTTGGGGGTCTGGACTTCATCCTAAGCGATCGCCCTCATCCACCCAAACCTCGTAAACTTGACGGCAGACAAGAAGCCTTCTTAATTGCCACAGCTTGTTCAGAACCACCCGAAGGAAGGGTACGGTGGACAATGCAACTGTTGGCGGATCATTTGGTCAGTATCGATATAGTGGATTCGATTTCAGACGAAACAGTGCGCCAAACTTTAAAAAAAACGAAGTTAAGCCGTGGCGAAAACAGCAGTGGTGTATCCCAGAAGTGAATGCAGAATATGTTCTAAGAATGGAAAATTTGTTGGATTTATACAATGAACCTTATGATCCCAAACGCCCGGTAGTTTGTTTTGATGAAACTCCATATCAACTGGTAGAAGAGGTTAGGCAACCGTTGCCTCCTGAACCCGACCAACCAGAGCGTTATGACTGCGAGTATAAGCGTCTAGGTAGTGTTAATTTGTTTGCGTATTTTCAACCATTAGCTGGATGGCGACATATTGAAGTTACAAACCAGCGCACGAAGGTAGATTTTGCAAAACAGATGAAAGATTTAGTAGATATTTACTGTCGGCAAGCTGACGTTATTCGTCTGGTGGTCGATAACCGCGCACATCCACAATCCAGCCGCATTGTATGAGGTTTTTGAGCCGCAAGAAGCGCGTAGGATTGTTCAAAAATTAGAGTTTCACTACACCCCAAAACATGCCAGTTGGCTGAACCAGGTGGAGATTGAATTGTCCGTTTTATCTCGTCAATGTTTAGAGAGACGAATTGGCGATCGCCAATTATTAGAATCACAAATTGCAGCCTGGGAGCAACAACGCAATCGTCAGCAAGCAAGTGTAAATTGGCGCTTTCAAACCACGGATGCACGCAAAAAGATGGAGCGCTTATACCCGACTATCTGACCCAGCAAAGTTTGCTTGGTGGACTACTAGATAACCAGGGCATTTTTGCTCGGCTCTAGCTTAAATTTCAGTTTGGACAATTTCTCGCATATCTCCCAGCTTGGGCAAGACTATACTGCTGGCTTTGTGGGTTTTAGCGATCGCCACGATCGCAAACGCTAATAATCGATCTACATATTGCCCTAACTCAGATTCTCCTAATTGGCTGTTAGCTTCATGTTTCTGTGCTTTATGGCGTTGGTGAGCTAAAAATTGTTTTTGTCTGCGCTGGCGGTTCAGGAGATTGTAATTTTTACCCAGCAATTGATGGACACTTTGGTAAACCAGAACTTTGTCTGCGATCGCATCCACTACAGCAACGGTGGCGGGTTTTTCTAATCCCAAGCTTACTCCCACCAAAATATGAGATCGACCTTGATAAATGGTTTTGCTGGGACGCTCAAAGGAATTGTCAATTCTAGCCAGTGTAGATTGTTTGCGCTTGATAAAAGCTTGTTGTGTTTCGCTGAGGTCATTTTTTTCTTTCATCCGAGTGATGACTTTACCAATCTCAGCAGCTTTTTCTTGTCTGACTTGTTCTGTTCCTTGGGAAGTCCACAAGCGAGTGTCAATAGTGCAGTAGAGAGTTAAGCGGTTCACATTCCAAGGTTCGCCTTTTTCTTCGCCTTCAAGCCAAGCTAGACGACCATTTCTGAGGGTGAACAAGCTACTGGAATGTTGATTTTTGCTGTTGCGTTTAGTCTGTTGGTCTTGTAAAAAGCGTTGAAACCAATGAAGTTGGCGAGTGTCGCAGTAAACCTCGAAGGTAAGATCGCTCAAGCCGTTAAATTGAACGCACAACCGTCCTTTTTGGTTCTTTGACCAACCATATATTCGTTGGTTTCAAAGACCAGAGGAAAGGGAAGAGAACTGGGTTGGCTTAACAGAATATTCTGCCAGTGCTTGGCTTGAGCCTCGTCTTGAGGGATTGTCGTAGTAGCAACCAAGAGCGTCTCTAACCATTTTGCATTGAGCAAGTCTCGACCTTTAGGTATGCGGCTAGTAAGTTGTTCAGAGAGCCTTTCAATCTGAATTTCGACTTTGCGCCGACGTTGAGCAAATTTCTCTGGATCTTCCTCTTTTTCACTGACTTTACAGCCATTCTTGAGCAAGTAACTAATGACGCAGCGTGTTATTATGTCGTCTGTTTCACGGTAAGCCTGAAAGAGGGTATTTTTTAAGTTGGAGCTACTGTTTGATGAAGATAATTTTTGAGACTTTTTGCCCTTTGTCCTGTGAGGTGTACTATCAAAGCCGGATACTGTCATGGAATCAGTCAGCATTTCGGCTGCTTTAGTACGAATCACCTGTAAGGTTTGTCCACTGATTTCTACTAATTCCGCATCACTTTTGAGCATTGCTAGCCAGCGCATTTGACCCTCTAGGGATGCTCGTAAAAGTTTCTGTACAGCTAGCCAAGATTTGTAGATGTAGTCTACAACATGAATTGCTGACATATAGAAACTACCGGGCTGTCCTACAAAGCGAGGATCTGTTTTCAATGGTTGACATAATTGAAGAATAGCAGTGGCCGGAAGCTTGCCTTTTTGTCGCCACTTCTCAAAATCAGGGTGCTGAGGAACCTGTTGCAGCAATTCGTTAATTAGGGGCGTATTTGCCTCTGCCATCAACTTCCAGAGTTGTTGGCGGACTGATTCACTGGCAGTAAGGCGACTTTGAATAGTAATCATACTCATGAAACTAGATTAGCACAGAAACACATTATGTTTTTATGACCAATTGTGTGTTTGAAGAACAGCTTATGTACGATAAATTATATGGATGAAAAGTTCTATACAAGTACAGAAGCCGCTGAAATTACCAACTGCACTCGCAGGCAGTTGCAGTATTGGCGTGAAAAGGGAGTTGTAGTGCCAACAGTTAACACAACCGGAAAAGGGCGTAATGTCTATTATTCGGTTGCTGACCTTTTGGCACTAACAGTAATGGAGTATTTGCTGTCCATTGGCTTGAACTTTGAGTTGTGCCAAGTAGCGTTGGAAACGCTCAAAGCAAGGGAGCCTTGGTTGTTTGAAGAGTCTGTTCCCCAAGAGAAAATGAAGCGACTGATGCTTTTACCCACTCCTACTCAAAAGGAACGCTTGCAACTGGCGGAATTTGACAAGCAGACAGCGATGGAGGCTTTATGTCAAGGGCAAACTGTAATTCCTTTTTGGAGCGATCGCATTCATCAACAATTGAGGGATAATCTCAATAGTTTTAGACATTTTGCACAAGATTCTTAGTTTTTTCTATGGATGACAACTTGATAATAATCTGTAAGTGCAGTTATGATTACACTATTTGATTAATATTTGCTACATCAAGCAAATCACAGCCAAGCCTCTTTTATCGCTAAAACAACTATAAATATGTTTAGAATTACAAAAAAGCTTTTTACTGGTAAAAAATATTTATCCCTATAGAAGTAGAAAGTGAAACGATTTGTTATCACCCATTAGTCTCTTGACTCATGGTTTCTATGTTATTGAGCATAGAATTTTTTCTTAATTTATTTATGAAGTGATTCAGTATGTTCCTTAAAAAAATTAATCCTACACCAGAACAACGCAAAATATTTTTTCTAAATCCAGATCAACCTACTTTATTGTCGGGGAGAGCAGGTAGTGGAAAAACAACGACAGCTATTCTGCGAGCAAAACAATTAATAAATTTTTATAAAAGACAAGGGCTTGAGCCTAGAGTAGGATTTTTTGTTTTCAATAACACCTTAAAAAATTATTTAGAAACTTTAGCAAATATATACTTAGAGGGAGCGAATTTTGAAGTATGGGTTATTGATAAATGGTGCAAAAATTTCCTAGAAACAAGATTTTTTTTAAACTATATTATTGCTGATGAAGGTTTATGTAAAGGTTGTCTAGCACAGGCAATACAAGCAATTAAATTAAGTT
The DNA here is from genome assembly GCA_044006015.1 of Heteroscytonema crispum UTEX LB 1556. Lineage (GTDB taxonomy): Bacteria > Cyanobacteriota > Cyanobacteriia > Cyanobacteriales > Nostocaceae > Heteroscytonema > Heteroscytonema crispum. Next base: position 18,698 of record JBIPDF010000007.1, on the reverse strand, counting down.
CAAAACATCCACAATTAATTAAATTAGGTTATGACTTTCTTGTGGAATAAATTAACTACTTACTGGGAAGATTTGGTTTACTGGAGTTTAGTCTAAACTCCAGTTATTATCAAATAATCAAAAGACTTTACCACCTACAGAGTCTCTACAATATCGAGCAATCGGTCGGATGTGGGGACGGTATGTTCCAAATGCGTCGCAGATTCGCCAAGGGCAACTAATAACAAGAGACGGTGTAATAATCAATGTCAATCTCATGAATAAAGTTGCTCTTATAGTTGAGAATCGCTTGGATTTATCGCAAGAATACTTGTGGACGGTTTACCCAAGAACGCCACCAACAGATTTGGGAATAGGGCTTTATCTAAGTTTAATAGGTGTGAAAGCCCCCTCAGAATATACAGAATTAATCAAAACTGAATTGCAGTCTCAAGCTGATAACTTTTCCATACAAGGAGAAGTAATATATCAGAATTTTGAGGATGGAATAGTGACAGTAAAAATTCAGCAGACACCTCGGAATAAAAACGGTACTCCTAAAGAGTTTAGGTTAAGACTATTAGGATTTTTACCGCCCAAATCGGCTAGGCATTTCTGGAATCTTCATGTGCGGCGTATAGGGACTGACTTAGTAATTCAATCAGGGCAGTGTATTAAATTTCTACATCCTAAGAAATCAAAAACTCAAACATTATCAACTATTCCATCAGATAATTCCCCCGAATTAGCAGAAGTTAATGCCCAGCAACAGTCAATAGAATAACCTTAATCATCACTGTGTTTGCCTTTATTGACCCCATGCCAAAAAGTGTTGAGCCGTAAAGAACTCCTTATGCCCAAACGGAAATCCCAGAAAAATAACAACCAATCATCACCAGAAATAGTTACGCCTCATCAACCAGCTATTCTACGTATCGTCAAGCAAAACACTACGGACACCTCAGCTAATAGCCTTGCACAACCTGAGTTATCAACTGCTGTACCAAGAGAAAAACATCCAATTGAGCCTGAGTTATCTGTAAATAATAACCAGAACCTCAGTACTGAAGTTTCAGAAAAACACAGTAGCTCACATCTTGCTGATGATGCTGTGCCTCAAACAATAATAGTAGATAATGAACAGTCTGACTTACCTCTAACAGTAGAGACAGTACCAGTTAATGTAGAAGAATTAACGGCAGCAAAGCCGAGTACATCTGATACTTTAACCGAACCAGAACCAGACACAGAACTGACTAAATCAGGGAAAAAATTTGCATATAAAAAATTAGAGACAGCCACTAATAGCCAAGAACAGACCTTTACTGTAGATGAAAAAATAGAAGTTGTTAGCTATAATTTTGGCACTCAACAGGCTGTAATTTCGTTTTTATATTCAGCACCAGATGGCAGTATTTGGGCTACTTATTATCCTTTAACTGAAGAACAGAAACAGCAATGGCTCAGGGGTTGCTGCCGAATTGAATATTTGAAAAAGCTTTCTTCTAACGTAAGCAATAACGTTCGCACTCTTGTATGAATGAAGTGGGAAGACTTTGAGGGTCTGATTACACGTAATAGCCCAAAGGAAAAGATTGCCGAAAATTAAAGGATAAGGTTGCCGAACCTAGAGCCTGACTGATTTTGTGGTCAAAGGCTCAGATCAGGCGCAACTATTAAAAACGATGAAAGCTATATAGGGCAGGCTTTTTCAGACCATCTCGCCGAAAATTAATTGTATCTCGGCTCAACACCAATCTCGCTACATCGGTTTAAAGAAAACTCACTTGATGCAGGTTTTCATTGCTTGTGCGCTTAATTTAGCACGGTTGGATGCTTGGCTAAATGGTATACCTCTTGCTCAGACTCGCTCGTCTCGTTTCAAACAATTGCAACCACAAAGTGCTTAAAGAATAAGTTCAAATAACTTTACCATGTAATACACGGTTGACAACTCCTAAAAAGATTTTTATAATACCGTGTATTACATGGTAGACAGATCCTATGAAAAAGATGAAAAGGGATATTCAGGGGAAGTTTGCGATTAAAAGCTCGGACTACCGCGAGGTGCGTTCTTTACGACTAACAGATGATACGTGGAAGGGGTTAGGCATCGCCTCTGAATGCTTGGGATTAACCAGGGCTGATTATCTAGAGGAAATAGTTAGAAGTAACATCATCCCATGTATTACACGGGGGAATTCAAATATTTCTACTTCTAATACACAGAATTTTTCTGAACCATTACCGAGTATTACACGGTATGAGCAGGAGATGGAGAAGCTCCGAACCCAAGTACAGAATCTTCAAAAAGAAAATTTAGAGCTTAAGGAACGATCAGCCATTAACTTTGTGCATGACATTGTAGATTTTGAAGCAATACGCGATCGCATTTTATTTGAACTAAAGCTGGGGCGACAGGCTTCAGGATATAAAACAGCCCAAAAAGCGCTCAATCAATTCATTGCAGAACTTAAACTCCTGGCTGAAAGCTTTATTTGACCGACTCAAACCCAAATTTCACCTGAATGGTTGATTTTTTCATCTTTACAATGTTAAACAATGTTTCGCCAACAGTGTCTACGCTATATCTGCCCCTACTCGTAGAATAAGTGTGTTAGGTGTAAGAGCAGATGGCAGTTAATAATGGATTGATTCTTACGCTTTTTATTCTGATTACAACCCTGCTAGCTATTGGCTATAGTTTTGGCGTTAAAGCTCGACGTTTACCCCGGTTTCGCACGGTGACGCCTTTTTAGTATAGCTGGAACTAAATCACATTCACATGACCATCGGGTACAAATGGGCAAGTTCCACCCTCAAAATTGATTGTCAATTGATGAGTCAAGATAAACCCACCAATTATCTTGGCAGCTTCCTCTGGTGTCAGATTAGGCTTGGCTGTATTGATATCCTGAGCCAAGACGAAGAATGTCCACAGACCCCGGTCTTTGATGGTGAATTGAAAGCCGCCCGTATACACGCCGTCTAATGCCGTTTCGTCACCAAAGCGACTGCCACTACCATCGTCTTGCATAACAAAGCGAGCGGACTGGCCTGAGGGTCCAACCAGGAAGCATTGGACGAATAATTCATCTCCTCGAAAGACTTTACTATCAGCACCGAAGAATTGCCCTTTGACAATAAATGGTTCTCTCTTGTAAGAACGCACTACATCTGGGGCAGTAATTTTGTATTCTGATAAAACATGGATGTTGCGATTAACTTCGTTGACTGCGTAAGTGTAAGAATTGCTAGTCGTGACTCGGGTGTATTCCCACTTAGCACCAACAGCAAAGGGTCTTCCTAGTGCTACAGGCTCTGGATATGAGAGCGACAGTTTAAGTTGTTCCCCAGTGGTGAGTTCACCTGCACTTGGCAAAGTATTGTCTTGTCCCCGACGAAATGGGTCACGTTCATCTTTTGCGCCCGCAGCTATTCCGCTTCCTCCAGCAACTACGATCGCTCCAGCAAATGCCGCTTCCGCAGCAGGTGCCGCACAACAAGTTAATATTACTCCTGCTCCTGCAACACCAGGCGGTCCACCAAAGACGGCAGCCACAACTGCTGCTGCAATTAATGCCACTGCAAAGATAATCCACAAAAGAACCTTCCACCAAGGGTCTTGGAAAGGTAAAGGTCCGTACTGTCCTGCAAATGGCGGATTGTAACTTAAGACGATTTCTGCGTCTTGGAGTAGGTAGCCTGGAAGACAAAGCTCTATATCTAGAGCGTTAGGATTAAAACCTGACTTTAGTGCCTGAACTAACTCGTCAATAATGTTTAAATTTTCACTTTTGACTCTAACGTCGCTAGGGCGGGTTGGGTCTTTTCGCCCACAACATCTGTCGTGAGCTCCAAGAAAATTGTTGAAATGAACTTGAATCGACCCTTCAGGAACTTCTGCATTAAAAGTATTGGTGGCAGAGTTAAATGTAACGCGAGTTACAAATATCTTTTTGATGATGCGCGTTCGTCCAGAACTATTCTCAGCAATAAAGCTGACTAAGTGTTTTCCCGGTGACGCAGCGCTAAAATCTGCCTTCCATGACAGTAGGCGAGAAACACCAGTACCTAAAGATGGAATATAATGAGTGAATGATTCGACAGCTATACCAGGGTCATCAACACTTTCAAGGTAGACTCTAGTATCGCTTAAGGTTCCAGTATCCAAATTTTTAAAGTGAGCATTGATATTTTGCTGACCTAAAGTTGTTACAAAAAAACCGTCAGGAACCATCAGCCCTGTAATCAACTCAGTAGAAAATGGTCGGTAAGGAACGGCAACAGAAACCATAATTATTTCCCCCTTGTGTGGATAATCAGCAAACTTAAACCACCAATAATTCGCCCTTCTACTTGCTGTACAATATGAACAAGGGCTGCACCTTGGTCAACAGAACCAACAAGGCTATAGCCACTTTGCTCGTTAGAAGCTAATTTCAGTCCTTCTACACAAGGTATTGCTTTATCAAAGTCTCCTCTATCCGGACAGGGCGTCTTTACAAAACCAAGCTTATGGATATGTCCTTTCTCCCGTGGAAGTTGGAAATCTTTGCCTAGTAACGGAATTAGTGGTTCGAGTTCTGCAAGACTGCCTTCTTTTACAGCGATGCCGAAGGTACGAGCAACTCGCGCAGCATTATGTATCTCAAATGCGAAATGAAATTGACCTGTACCAGTCTTCAGTACGGAGATGTTACGCTGGGCAACATGTCGGTCAGTTTGTACATTTTGAGCAGTATCCGATCGGGCGATCGCCAATTTGATCGGGGTGATACTGTCTGACAATCAAAACATTGAGGAAAATACTTACGTAAAGTTTGGCAATGATACCCAACTCATTTAGGGGTTTGAGGTATTCATTTAACGCAACGAGCGTGTCCGCGAGTAGGAATTTTTGAAGCAATAAGCTAAACCACATATAAGCAGGACTTACGCACACTCGTTCCAAAAACCCGGTTTCTTCGCGAATATCTGCTTGCACTCACAGGCTATTTTTCGTAGAAACCGGGTTTTTTTGCGTAAGTCCTAATAAGAATGCACATTTAAATTTTTTCAAACTCTTGTGAGGTCCGGTCCTATTGCCCGGATGCAAGTTAAATGTGCAACAGCTTACCCATAGCCATGCAGCTTGCCATTTGGCAATAACTTAAGTCATCATACTTGCTTCGGGATTGTCTGGATTGGAAATTGGGCGTTGCATAAGTGCGGGATGACATCTCAATTGTAGGGTGGGCATCGCCCACCAAAATTAGGCATTGTGGGCATTGCCCACCCTACAAATCATCCCTTAAACGTGCAACACCGGAAATTGCACTTCTCAAACTTAATTTTTCCGACAACATCCCATTTCCTTATGCAATTTTCAGTATAAACTATTACGATTTTTTTTGATATTCGTCACTATCTCCAAGCAAGATAGAAGATATTAAATACAATCTAAAACGCGAGCATGCACGGATATTTAGGCAAGATAATCAATGGCACAACCGATTGGAAAACGGATTCAAATTCCCGGACAATTTACTGGTGCTGTAACTGTTGAGTCTGTGACTGTTGTTGATGATACAGTGCTGCTAATGGTTCGTACCCTAGAAGGTGAGTTACGTGAAGCAATTTTGAGTAGCACGGAAATCGCAGAAGTCTTTGCGACACAACAGCAAACTTCGGTTACAACCGTTGATGGGAATGCGTTTTTCTTGTTTATTGAGTCTACGCGAATTAAAACAGCGTTTGCCTACGACCCGCACTTTGCTGTTAGTCTTAGCGGTGTGCGTCCCCTACCCCACCAGTTAGAAGCCGTGTATGAGAGAATTTTACCCCAAGTTAGGTTGCGGTTTCTTCTCGCTGATGACCCTGGTGCTGGTAAAACCATTATGGCGGGATTGTTGTTAAAGGAATTGAAGTTACGAAACGCCATTGACCGCGTATTAATTATTGCACCAGCACCACTTACAATACAATGGCAGGATGAATTACGTATATCATCACATACAGATTTGGCAATTCATCCTCCCACACCGCAAGAACAGCAAAAGGTGGAAAACTGGCTCAAAGTCAAAGTACAGCGTCCTTTAATGGATTTGGAAAGGTCGCAACGACAACGAGAGTTACAAATTCGTCAAGATTATTTACAAAAAGCAATGGAATCTGCCATTAGAGAAGCCGAACGCACGCAAATGAAATTAGCTGGTAAGGTTGCACAAGGTGATGAAAGTTACCGTGTAGCTAGGGATAATGCCCAAAACAAGGTACGGGATTTGCGGGAACGCTACAAAAATAAACAAAACCAACTTGATTATCTCAAGATTATTCGTCCGGAACGTGTGGCATATTTGGGAAGTGCATTGGTACATCCTGCACCTGTGGAAGTGGCGAAACATCCAGGAATGCAAAATGACCCGGAAGTAGAAGCTTTTGCAATGCAGTATGTGATGAACTACGAACGCGATCGCACTTGGGAACCAGAAGATATCAGCAAAAAACAGGATGGTAGCGGTTTTGACATCCGTAGTGTGGGACCAGTTGATAAGACTACAGGTATTGCACCTGTGCGTCGGATTGAGGTGAAGGGACGCGCACAGCAAAATCAAGAAGTGTCCCTGACTGTGAATGAGTGGCGAAAAGCACAGCAGCTAGGGGAATCTTACTGGCTGTATGTAGTTTGGGGATGTAAAACAGATAATCCACAATTGTTGATGATACAAAATCCAGCTAAAGCATTGGCGGGCGATGCGAAGGAAATTAAGCAGGTGACACGGTATATTGTGGGGGCTGAGGCATTGCAGCGATGTGCATTGGCTGTTAAGGATGAGGAGTAATTGCTAAAATTGTTATCACTCCTTGACCGGGACCGTAGTACCAAAACACTCGAAACGCAGCTGGTGTTTTATTCTCTACGTATGCTTCAAAAACTTCTTCCTCATTCGGACCTGATAAGTCATCAAATTTATGAGTTTGCAAACCAGGATGACGTAGATTACTTTGCATCAATGCCAATGTTTTGACTACTTTTCCATACTTTTTTGGGTCAGTTTGCTCAAGATTGCTCAACATATCCCTGGCTTCAGTTGAGTATTGCAGACGGAATTGCATTAATCATCAATCTCCAAATCTGCATATTGAGCAAAAGAACCTAAGTCGTGAACTTCTCCCCTCGCAGCTTGTTGCAAACCTCGTTGTACCATCGCCATTGCTTCTGGATTTTGCCACAGCCATCGTTGATTTTCGGGAATACTTTCTAAATCTATGGGGTCTAGTAAAATTTGCCCAGCATCATTAATTAGTACTCGATAAGCTTTTGCTTTTGCTGTTTCTTCTAGTGTTAAGTTTCCTTGCTCATTTGTGACGATAGCTTCTTTAAGCACATGAAAGTTTTGGTTAGCAATCATAAGTACAAAATCGCTATTTATTATTGGTTTTATATTATAACATAATTTTGGGCTATTCCTCACTAACAATCTAAAATCCAAAATCTAAATCTAAAATAAAATGACAACCGACCGCCGCCTAATTGAAGACTTTATCCCCATTCGTGAAATTTCTATTGAAGCAGCACGAGAAAAATCTATTAGAAAAGGTCATATTTCTACACTACATTTATGGTGGGCGCGTAGACCTTTAGTTGCAGCAAGGGCGGCAGTTTTTGCCTCGTTAGTAGCAGCACCCGAAACATCGCAGAAGCGCACAGCTTTAAGTAAGGCGATGATTGACCTATGTAAGTGGGAAGCGGGGGAAGCAACTATTAATAAAGCTAAAAAACAGATATTAGAAGCACAACGAGAAAGGCTAAATTTCCCAGCAGATACGCCACTAAATCAAGTACCACCGCCAAAGGTTTTGAACATGTTTTCTGGTGGGGGTGCGATTCCTTTAGAAGCGTTGCGTTTAGGTTGTGAAACCTACGCCGTTGAACTTAACCCAGTTGCCCATATTATTGAGCTTTGTACTCTAGTTTATCCCTAAAAATATGGGAAAAATTAGCGGATGAGGTTGAGAAATGGGGGAATTGGGTAATTGAAAAGGTGCGGGAGGAAATAGGTGATTTATATCCAGCTATTGACATTCAACCTCATAACCGCCAGGGAATAAATTCCCTGTCTAATAGCGAAAGTCGGCTAAAACCGACTGATGAATCAAGTTTGTCTCAGTCCGTTGAAACGGACTTAAGCTATGAGCCAAGAAATTTATTTATTGGCGGTATTGGTGATGATAATGAGAGTGTACAGCTAGATTTATTTTCTCAAAATCAATCCAAAATCCAAAATCCAAAATCCAAAATTGAACTCACCCCAGTTGCATATTTATGGACGCGCACGGTACGCTGTCCTAACCCTGCTTGTGGTGCTGCGGTTCTTATCTGGTTTAGAAAATCCCGAAAATGAATATATTACAAGAGAGGATTTAGTTAGTTATTTCTTCCGCTTTCCAAATTACCCCAAAATGCTAGGGTTAGAGGGAATTAAAAAAGCGATTCTCAAAGCAATTGAACAAGGGATGATAGGTTATGTGCCGTCGATGACAATTAGTAGTGGCACACCAATAGTAGAAAATCTTAGATTAATCAGCTTTGGGAAAGTAATTCCTTCTGACGAATTAGACCTTGCTGGTTATCTTTTATCTCCAAATTTAGTAAATAAGTTGCGTACTATTCCCGTAGAAAATGAAGGTGAAACTACGGTAGTAGAACAGGAAGAAGATAAAACTAATAATACAGGGAACCAAGGCTTTAGTTCGGATAATAATAGCACCAGGAGTACTGCTGAGAAAACTGTAGTGGGAGAGAAACAAGCTGTTGAGTATAAATCGCAAACAAGCAGTGTTGAACGTTCAATTTTAGTTGATATTGTCAACGGCAAACAATCGGCGCATTATTACAAATTAACTTCTGTCACCGATAAGTCTAAAATCTTTCAATTATTTGAAGTGTTGCAGACATTATCGGATAAAGCCGATCGCATGACTATCAAGATTGAAGTGCAAGCAAACACGCAGGATAAATTTGACCTCAACTGGATACGTAACGCCATTGAGGAACCGTTGGATGAGTTGGATATTCAAACGTCTTCACGTTTGGAGTAGGGTTGTTTATCGCCCGAAGGGTGGCAGAGGGCACTTATAGAAGAAAAAGTTTTCACTCTCTGTGTTTAAGCCGCAGCCCAATTGGGGCACGACGTTATGTCTGTAAGCTTTCCCCCCAAAAGCTGCCTTTTTAATATTCCTGCCTATGAAAGGCGGTCAATAATTACGGTGGGTTCACCATCAACCACCAACTAACAACTTTATTTTTCTTTTTTTTCCGGAAAATGCTGCTTGTAGAGTGATGATAAAAAGTGAGGCTCAGGTTTTAATGACAAATATATACCACTGGGCTTACTATCACTATCAAACTTAGTAAAATTTTATAGGTGAATGCAATGACAACTACACAGACTGCTGCAAGTAAAACAGAAAACAAATCTGCCAAGAAAAAACAACAATCTTTTCCTCACGCAGATATCGGCACTCCTAGAGTACCAATTCGCCAACGCAAGACTAAGCAGCAACAAGAGTTACTCAGCGACTGGAACCACGCAAGTTAATTCAATATTCAGTCATATTAAATACTATGATTTTTGCGAATTCAGTAGCATTAAGTAGGGTGGGCATTGCCCACCCTTTAGATTTATAGAATTTGTTGTATTTCAGATCGCGTCCGGTTAAACACTTATAATTAGAGTAGGTTGGCGTAGGTAGTATTTTATTTGAGGGATTTATAGCCCATGATATCTCTAGGGCTTCACCCGTGATGAGATTGCTATCAACTTTACCTCTGATACAGATAAAGTGTTCTGAATGGGGATAGCCATAGTAGCCATCAATGCGATCGCCTATTTTTGCTTTGGTTGAAACACACTCCAGCCCCATCTCGCCAGTCTTTGGGATCGCCTTGACTGCAAAACTGGTATTTGCCATCTGTTAAAGTAGCGATCGCATAACGTTGGTTTTGATTGATTCTGCGTGTCTGTGTGTCCCTTTGTCGTTGTGTCAGCCTCAACGGGTGAATGTTTGCGTGACGAAGTATTAATTTCGATTGTTAATTGTTAATTGTTAATTGTTAATGTTAATTAATAATGGTATCTATTTTTTCGATAAGATAAATTCCTGGCTCAGACTATTTATCTTGAAATCCAAAATCTCAAACTTCAATCTCAAATTTAAATCTCAAATTTATTTGAGCAATTATTATACATTCTAGCAAATTACACATCTTGGTGGTCGCTCTTTTAAGAAAAAAGGAAAATTACACTTTTTTCACTCTTCCCCCTTTCGCCTTACCCCTTCGGGAGTGCAAAAACTCTACTAGAGACTGACTGCGTTAACTATACTTGTGCTGTTATAGTAGGGTTGAGAATACTAATACGAACACTTTGCCCAAGTTGGGGGAAACCCTTTTTGGGGAATTGTCTTTTTCTACAGTCAATATATATTTAAGTGTATATTTTGGTAAATTCAAAAAACGCTATATTTACTATCATAAGTGCGGTAAAAATGGCATCAAATCCAATGAGTAAATTATTAGATACCAATCTCTCAATTGAAATTGCTAAACGCATTAAAACAAAAGCTAGTGACTGCTTTCGTAATGCGTATCAAGCAGCATTATTAATGCCTGAAGCAATATATGTGCAGGGGTTTTTAGCCTTTGCTGGCGAACCTTACATGCCTGTTGAATATAGCTGGATTGAGCTTGATGATTGTCTTGTCGATCCAACATTTTCTTATTTGCATAAAAACCCTGAGGAACTGCACTACTTTCCAGCACAGCGTTTGACGGTTAAGCAACTAAAATCTGCAATCGAAGAAGCCGAAGAAGATTATCCAGAGGACGATCCACTGCCGATTTATGGAGATGCACCTTATGAGTATTATGGCGATGTGATGTTAGGCGGTCATGATTATCAGGCCGCCTATTTGCAAGCTGAAGCTAAATGTCGAGAATTGAATCAATACATTATTGAAAATCAAAATTGATTAAGTAGAGGGCGTGGGGAGATAGAGTTATGAGTTATGAGTTATGAGTTATGAGTTATGAGTTATGGGTTACTCGTTTTGAAGTGAAAAATTCACAGCAAAAAACTCATAATTGTCTTGTCCCCTTGTCTCTCCATCTCCCCATCTCCCCATTGCCCCCCAATGTCCTATTTTCAAAGCAGGTTTATTAAAGGTAGGAAATCGCTTATCCTATAAAAAATTCTTCTAAAAACGGGTAAAGTTTATTTGCTAAAAACTCAAACTTTTCCCCAATACAATCAGGAGAATTTATTTCATATCCTCTGCTATTTAACCAATTATAATTATTGTTCATATTAGAGTTTGATGAAATATAAATCAGGTGAACCATATCTTTTTCGTAGTAGCCTGATATAATCAGAGTTTTGATTTTGGGGAAAAATCTCAATTGAAAATTTTCGGAAACATTTCTTTGGTTTTTGAAGGTTATAGATAAATTTTTATTTCCAATTGTTTGAGATAACAACTGATACTGATTTTTTGGTATAATTAAAGCTGCATGAGCGCTTCCAATTGTTTGAGATAATAACTGAAATTGACTGTTTGGGAAAACTAAAGCCGCAATATTAGCAGCTTCCTTCAGCAAATCTGGCTGTCCGCTGTAGAAAGCTCTCCCCACATCTGTAAACATGATTCTTCTCCTTTATTTATAGAATTTAAGCATTGTACAGAAGTTTGAGTGTGTAAGTTAAGCTTGTTTGCTTTGCTTTACTTAAAAAATAAATATTCTTGTTTCCCAAGCTACATTTGATAATGTTTATCTTTACAATCAGTAGCTTTTAAGAAACACGCTTAAAGGGGAAAGAAAATGGAGGAAAGGGATAGAAATTGGATTTTTCGTGTTTCTGTAATGAATAGCAGGCGTTGCGCCGCCAGTAGGGCTGCTTTTAAGGGAAATCCTTAAAATTACTAACATATAGTTCTACGTTTTGAAGTTGCAGTTTTTCGGATTAAATCAATGTTTTTTTCTGAACGCTTGTAGAACTTGTATACCTCTAATTCCTAATGGTTCATGACAATTGGTATAAATTATACTACGAGCGTGCCGATTTTGCAAAAACACGTCTGTCATTGTGAGCGAAACGTAATTAATTGTAGGTTGGGGAGTTACTGCGGTGCGGAGGTTTCCTCTGTTGTAGTATGTGGCGTTGTCACGCTCGTGTTACCCAACATGTTTATAATGTTGGGATAATGTTGAGTTTCGCTATTGCTGCAACGCCAGTTACCTGCGCGAGTGTACCCTCCCGCAGTACTGGCTTTTCAACCTACAACTGGTATTTTCAACTAGCTGATTAATCTTTGATTTATTGTTCCCAGCTTTAGCACGAAACTCCAGAATATCGGATGTTTCCGCCTGATGATGTGCTGAATGTGCCCTGAATGTTCGGTATTGTTGCTCGCAAGCTTTAAGAGTTCAAATAAAAAGGCGATCGCTCATTGGTTGATACGCCTTGGTTGAGAGATAATCTCAATTTATGTATTTGTTAGCAGACGTGAGCAAAAAAGTATCGGTAACAACAGTCTCGCCCGTGCGATTAATGACTCAAGTTTGATTGTGGGTGACTCGGAAATTGAGCCGGGAAAAGACATCAAACACGCTTTCGTCGCCTTGGACAAAATTAGACCAGACGCCGACCTCGGTACTCTCTGTACCAACGATAGTAACTGTAACAGCCGCGCTTTTGATATTAATAACCGTCTGCAAATTGTTGGTTTTTCAGGTACTGATAGCGGACAACAAAGCGCTTTCCTCAAGGACCCATATAATGGGATGCTTGACCTGAATAAGTTTATCCCGGAAGAAGACAGCTTTTACTTCAGGTTAGAGGAAGCTTCTGCGATTAACGAATTAGGACAAATTGCAGGTTCTGCTGTTCTCAAATTCGATAAAGATGTTACCTATGCATCTGGCAGGACAATTCGGGGTACAGCTGGAAATCGGTTTGCGTTTCGCCTCACTCCTATTTCCAGCGATACTATTTCCGGTATTACTTAACATTCAGGATTAGAAAGATGATGGAAGTTCCAAAAACCCGATTTCTTCGCTCATATCTGCTTGCACTCAGAAACCGGGTTTTTTTGCGTAAGTCCTATAGAAGTTTCATTTTATTTGCTACTCCTCAGTTCTCGGTACTTTCCGCGCTGCGAGATATTCATACAATTGCCAACGTGCATCTACTTCGGCTTGGGCTTCTTGTAACAGTTGTTTGGCAACGATAGGTTTGCTCTTGGTGAGCATTTTGAAGCGATTTTCGAGATACATTGACTTATCAACTGTTTGTTTTGGCGATCGCATATCTAACTGTAAGGGATTTTGACCCTGTTGTTGCAGTTCGGGGTTGTAACGATACAATAACCAACGCCCTGATTCTACTAATGCTTTTTGATGGTTCATTGCCGTTGTCATGTTGATGCCGTGGGCTATGCAATGACTGTAAGCAATAATTAAGGATGGTCCGTTGTAAGCTTCTGCTTCTAAAAATGCTTTCAGGGTATGTTCGTCTCTAGCGCCCATTGCTACACTCGCCACGTAGGCATTTCCGTATGTCATGGCGATTAATCCTAAGTCTTTCTTAGACGCAGGCTTGCCACCAGTGGCATATTTGGCAACGGCTGCCCGTGGTGTGGCTTTGGATGCTTGTCCGCCTGTGTTGGAATATACTTCTGTATCCATTATTAATATATTCACATTGCGACCGCTGGAGAGGACATGATCCAATCCGCCAAAGTCGATGTCATACGCCCAACCGTCACCGCCGATTATCCAGACACTTTTCTTAACAAGGTAATCGGCAATTGATTTAAGGGTTTGAATTTTGGATTCCAGATTTTCGTCATCAGAAACGCGATAAAATGCTTCTTCTAACCGTTGCTTTAACAGTGCAACTCGTTGGCGCTGTTGCCAAATGTCTGCTTCGGTTTTTTGTTCGGCGTTAAGGATGGACCCGACGAGGTTATCGCCAACTTCAGCGCTTAATTGTTGCAGCAATTCCGTAGCAAATTCGGCTTGTTTATCTAAAGAAAGACGGAAACCCAAACCAAATTCGGCGTTATCTTCAAATAAACTATTCGACCAGGCGGGACCGCGACCTTCTTCGTTTGTTGTCCAAGGGGTTGTGGGGAGGTTTCCGCCATAAATGGAAGAACAACCTGTGGCGTTGGCAATTACAGAGCGATCGCCAAATAGTTGTGTTAATAATTTTAAGTAGGGCGTTTCGCCGCAACCCGCACAAGCACCGGAAAATTCAAATAAAGGTTCTTGCAGTTGTTGTTGGCGAATTTGGTTAAGTTTTAACAGTCGGCGATCAGGATTTGGTAATTTCAAGAAGAAATTCCAATTTTTGCGTTCTTGTTCCCGCAAAGGCAACTGTAATTCCATATTAATTGCTTTGCGTTCTGGTTGCATTTTATCTTTCGCCGGACAAATATCTACGCAGATACCGCAACCCGTACAATCTTCCGGCGCTACTTGAATGGTAAATTTCTGCAGTGCAAAGTCTTTATCTTTGGCGTTGGTTGATTTGAAAGTTGCCGGCGCATTGTCTAATTCACCCGCATCATAAACTTTACTGCGAATGGCACCGTGGGGACAAACCATGACGCATTTGTTGCACTGTACGCAGACATCCGGTTCCCAAACGGGAATTTCTTGGGCGACATTGCGTTTTTCCCATTTAGCAGTACCTGTAGGAAAAGTCCCATCAACGGGTAAAGCGCTGACAGGAAGGTCATCGCCTTGCCACTGCATCATTTTACCCAGAACATCGCGGACAAATTCCGGGGCGGTGTTGGGTATTAATTCTTGCTTTTTAATAATGCCGCTAATGTTGGAAGGGACATCAACTTTTTGCAAGTTAGCGAGGGTATTATCTACCGCTTGCAAATTCATGCGGACAACTTCAGCCCCTTTCTTGCCATAAGTCTTTTCAATTGCCTTCTTGATTTTAGCGATCGCTTCTTCTTGTGGCAATACACCCGCCAATGCAAAAAAGCATACTTGCATTACCGTATTAACACGTCCCACCATGCCACTGTTGCGGGCGACTTGGTTGGCATTAATGACGTATAACTTCAGTTGCTTTTCGATAATTTGCTGCTGCACTTCTATCGGTAGATGTTGCCACACGGTATTGGCATCGTAGGGACTGTTAACTAAAAAAGTCGCCCCTGGTACAGCCGCTTTCAAGATTTCGATGCGTTCCAAAAAGCCCCAATGATGGCAACCTATAAAGTTAGCTTTGTCGATGAGGTAGGTTGAACGAATTATCTGGGAACCAAAACGCAGGTGGGAAATCGTCATCGAACCAGATTTTTTGGAGTCGTAGACAAAGTAACCTTGGGCATAGTTTTCGGTTTCTTCGCCAATAATTTTGATGGTGTTTTTATTAGCACCTACAGTTCCATCGGAACCCAACCCGTAAAACATCGCTCTAACGACTGTATCAGGCTCGGTAGAGAAGTTAGAGTCAAATATTAAGGATGTACGACCTACGTCATCATTGATACCGATAGTAAAGTGTTTTTTCGGTCGGAGTTGAGCGAGGTTATCAAAAATCCCCTTCACCATCGCCGGACTAAATTCCTTCGAGGAAAGACCGTAGCGACCGCCAATAATTTTAGGAAGGGGAGAGGGGGAAGGGGGGGCCCCCAGGGAGTGGGGATAAGGGGCGAGGGGGAGATGGGGAGATGGAGAAAATTCTCCACGCCCGTCGCCCACGCCCGTCGCCCTTGTCTCCCATTCTTCATGGATAGCGGTTACAACATCGAGATATAATGGTTCTCCGGCTGAACCAGGTTCTTTAGTGCGGTCAAGAACAGCGATCGCTTTTGTGGTTTTTGGCAATGCGTCTACAAATCGTTTGGCGTCAAAAGGGCGGTAGAGTCGTACTTTTAGAACACCCACCTTTTCACCACGGGCGTTAAGATAATCTACAGTTTCATGCACCGTTTCACAACCCGAACCCATCAGCACTAACACCCTTTCTGCATCTGGGGCACCGTGATATTCAAAGATTTTATAATACCGTCCCGTGCGATCGCCAAATTGATCCATAACTTGCTGGACAATTTCAGTACAGGCGTCATAGTAGGGGTTAATACCTTCACGGGCTTGGAAATAAACATCGGCATTTTGTGCCGTACCGCGCAATACCGGGCGGTCTGGAGTTAAAGCGCGGGCGCGATGGGCGAGAATAAAGTCAGAGTGAATAAGCGATCGTAAATCGTCATCCGAGAGTAATTTTACCTTTTGAATTTCATGAGAAGTGCGGAAGCCGTCAAAGAAGTGAATAAACGGTACTCGCGCCTCTAAAGTTGCAGCATGGGCGATCAGGGCAAAATCGAGACTTTCCTGCACCGAAGCCGAACACAACATCGCGAAACCCGTAGCGCGGGCTGCCATGACATCACTATGGTCGCCGAAAATTGATAAAGCATGAGTCGCCAAAGACCGTGCAGCAACGTGAATTACAGTACTAGTTAATTCACCGGCAATTTTGTAGAGATTGGGGATCATTAATAATAATCCCTGAGAAGCCGTGAAAGTAGTACTTAAAGAACCCGTTTGCAAAGCCCCATGTACCGCCCCAGCAGCCCCGCCTTCACTTTGCATTTGAATAACACTTGGAACAGTACCCCAAAGGTTGGGGCGACCTTCAGCAGACCAAGCATCAGCCCATTCACCCATTGCAGAAGAGGGAGTGATGGGATAAATAGCAATGACCTCATTTAATTTGTAAGCAACGCGGGCAACAGCCTCATTACCATCAATGGTTGCAAAGGTTTTATTCATAACTTTGATTTTGTTCCAGCCTTATCTTCTATTGATTGCTTAGTTTGACAAACTGCATTTTATCAACGCATAAATAACAATCCAAAATGATTAGTGAAACCCTTCATCTCTTTCCTTCGCGCCCTTCGCGCCTTCGTGGTTAGTTAAAAAAACTAGTATTCACAATTCAAATAGGATTGCCATAGCAGAATTAGCAATAACCAAAGCCAGATAATTCGGTTTATTATCACCAATGAAGCGGAGGATAAACCAAAATATTGACAATTACCATTATCTCTCAGCTTAGATTATGGTTTTTTGTGGCTTTCGGCTATTGATATGACTCGAAAAATAACTTTCACATATTAGTATCTCACCCAAACTCCTACATTCATTAATATCTATTATTTTTGTACTCAAATTTACAAACTGCCAAAACATGAGCATTTCAGACAATTTATTTCTTTTTCCGGGGTAGAGGTTCGGGAATTTCTTGTCAGAGTGGCTTTTTTTCCATAAACCCAGCTTGATGACATAGATTTAGAGAAAAATGGTTTTGGCTGAGTACAATTTTGTACTTTCCCCTTACGAATCGCTTTTTGAGAAATATATTAAAATTCCCAAAATCGGGATAATTTGAAAGGTCAAATTATATTTTCAGAGTATAAAATAAAAAAGCTAAAGCAAATTGTTATCAAGAATACCAACTAATAGAATTTCTAAGTCAAATTAGATACAAATATCTAAAATTTCAAATAATCTGGACATAAATTAACCGAAAAAAATTGCTTTAAAGATAGAGGGGTTAAATGTAGATTTAACAAGAGGGGTAACTATCTTGTGGGGTGTCACTCTCCCCCTCCCCTTTAACATTTTGCCAGCAAGTTCTTAATTTAATGCATGTAATAAATTGAACCTTTATTGAAGAAAGGCTGAGGGCAGAGGGCAGAGGGCAGAGGGCAGAGGAGCCACTGCGAAGAAAGCGGGTCAAGAGCGTTGAAGCATGTGGCGTGGCAGAGGGGAAGGGGGAAAGGGGAAAAGGCAGAGGGCAGAAGAAAAAGATTTTTATTCAATGCCCAATTTCCAATGCCCTATTTTATCGAAAAGCCGCGACGTGTGGGCTTGGTACTAGCTAACTGTACTTGAAAATTAACGCGATCGCTCTTAACACCACTTTTCGCTTCCAAAGTCCAATTTCCGGGGCGTAAATTCCAAAATAAAGAATTAGCTGATCGCGTAACTAACTTTTCACCATTCAACCACCATTCCACAGGTGCTTTAGTTATCCCTGTTAACTTAAACTCCAATTTTTGTTGCCCCTCTTCATTTGGATACATCAAAAATAAATCGCCATTTTGGGGAGACAAAATCTTCAAATTGCTAGAACTTAAACTGAATTGATTTTGCTTTGCCAACCATTCATCATACTCTCGCGGCAAATCGAAACGAGTTTGACCTTCGTAATTATCCCTATCTTCCGGGTAAAAATATTCTTCTACCACCAAAGAACAATCTGGTGTAGGTTTTAACCCGGAAATTGCACACATAGGTAGTTTTACCAAACCTTCTGGAGGTGAAAAAGCAGCCGGTTCTTGATGTTCGTGCAGGTGTAACATAATGCGATTCCACAAAGGCGCTGCCCCGGAAACACCAGACACCTGACGCATCGGTTCGCCGTTGAAATTACCTACCCAAGTAGCGACGGTGTAAGCTTTAGAAAAGCCAACAGTCCAAGTATCGCGAAAATTGGAAGAAGTGCCAGTTTTAACAGCGGTAGGAAAAGGTAAACTTAGTACCGAGTCTACACCAAAAGCAGTTGCACGAGCATAGCGATCGCTTAACATATCGGTGACTAATTGCCAGGTCCTAGGGGAGGGAGGGGGAGAGGGGGAGA
>JBIPDF010000006.1:355650-400985 GCA_044006015.1 Heteroscytonema crispum UTEX LB 1556 | reverse complement strand
GTGCCGGCACCAGTGCCAGCACCTGAACCGCTAACACCGCCACCGCCACCGCCACAACCAGCACCTGAACCGCTAACACCGCCACCGCCGCAACCGGCACCACAGCCGCTAACACCGCCACCGCCGCAACCGGCATCACAGCCGGCACCTCAGCCGGCACCACAGCCAGCGCCACAGCCGGCACCGGAACCGCTAATACCCACATAGCCAACAAATCCTTCGGTACCAAGAGTGACGCTCGTTGGGACGCTCTCCTCCCTCGAAGGGCGCTTCGCGCTTCGCTACCGCTACGCCCGCAGCCAGTCGCGGAAGGTCCTTTCCACCTGCACAGTTGGGGTTTTCTGAGTGTGCAGTTGTCCATGCCACTGCGGCCAAGGAGGGGTCTGTTCAAGGGTCGCTATGACGGCGTGGAAACCACGGCAGTTCCTTACTGTCGGCGAAGCCGCCCAACGGACTGCCTCCCCTCTTGGCCACGCTGGCTCACCATTAATCATTAACCATTAACAACCACTCCAAATACTAGGTGTATTCATCTAGACATAATATGACTCTTATATTTATATCTTGAGATTTTATATTTATACCTATTTAGCTAGACGTAGGTTTTGAAAAATGTAAGTTAGTTTAAAAATAGACAATTTGCACAACCTGACTCATGAAGTAGTAGCATAAAAGCCTTTGCAAGTCGTCAATATAGCGGTTATCACTTGCATGAAACAGACATCTTGTGGGGTGGGTCATATTGCCCGCTCGTCGGGATGAGATGTTTATTTCACAAGAAAATATTGAGTGTGTTGGAATCAACCGAGAACCGCTATATGCAATCATGTTTGAGTTGATTTTCGGTTCAAGCACAAATTTTGTTTGTCAAGTAAATCAAATAAACATAGCTGAATAATAAAGCATTAGAGAATATTTTCTCGAAAGTATTCGTGGATAATTATTAGAACTAAATGCCTGAAGTGCTGTTAAGAAATTGCATGAAATAAAAATTTAAGGCAGAGGTATTTTCAGATATCTCTTTGAATTTATATACAACTTGACAAAACAATAAACTCAAATAAAAACATAATTTGGAACCTCTAAAATGACTTTAAGAGAACCAGTTATAAGGAAGGAGCATAATGTTTCCTTTGTGATTCTAATTGCTGGTGCTGCTGCACTAGGTGGCTTTTTGTTTGGTTTTGATACTGCTGTAATCAACGGTGCTGTTTCAGTTCTTTCAAAAGCTTTTAATGCCAACAGTTTCATGACGGGTTTTGCAGTATCCTGTGCGTTGCTGGGGTCTGCTTTGGGGGCTTTTGCAGCAGGTGCGATCGCCGATCGCCAAGGTCGTCTCAAAACGATGATTATCGCTTCCATTTTCTTTACTTTGAGTGGAATCGGTTCTGGTATTGCTTTTGGTATTTGGGATTTTATCTTTTGGCGATTTTTGGGCGGAGTCGCCGTGGGGATGGCGAGTGTGATTGCACCTGCTTACATTGCAGAGGTTGCGCCAGCACATTTGCGAGGTAGACTTGGTTCGTTACAACAATTGGCGATTGTTGTCGGGATTTTCATAGCCCTAGTTGGCGATTATTTTATTGCATTGGGCGCAGGCGGTTCAGCAGCAGCGCCATTTTGGTTTGGAATTCCGGCTTGGCGTTGGATGTTTTGGACAGAAATTCCTCCCGCAATTCTCTACGGCGTTGCTGCGTTCATGATTCCGGAATCGCCGCGATATTTGATTGCACAGAAACGATATCAGGAAGCTGTTGTTGTCCTAGAAAAAGTTTTGGGGGGTAATGTTGAAGCCAAAGTTGAAGAGATTCGCCAAACTGTGCTGACGGAACGCAAACCGAAATTTTCAGATTTGCTGAGTCGCAGTGGTGGACTGTTACCGATTGTCTGGATTGGGATGGGGTTGTCTATTCTGCAACAGTTCGTCGGTATCAACGTGATTTTTTACTACAGTAGCGTTTTGTGGCAGTCAGTTGGATTTTCGGAAAGAAATTCCTTGTTGATTACGGCGATTACTGGAGTTGTCAATATTGTGACTACATTGATTGCGATCGCCTATGTTGACAAATTTGGTCGCAAGCCTTTACTGATAATCGGTTCTATAGGCATGACGGTTACTTTGGGGACTTTGACCGTTGTATTCGGTAATGCTGTGGTTGACCCAGCTACGGGGAATCCCACGCTATCGGGTATACCGGGAATCATGGCACTGGTGGCGGCGAATTTGTATGTTGTCTTCTTTGGCTTTTCCTGGGGACCGATTGTTTGGGTGCTTTTGGGGGAAATATTTAATAATAAAATTCGCGCTGCTGCACTATCGCTAGCTGCGGGGGTGCAGTGGATTGCCAACTTTATTGTTTCCACTACGTTTCCGCCGTTGCTGAAGTATTTTGGTTTGGGTTCTGCTTACGGTTTGTATACTATTGCGTCGGCGATTTCGATATTTTTTGTGCTGTTTTTGGTGAGGGAAACGAAGGGGAAGGAATTGGAACAGATGTAGCTTTTTGCGGTGGCGGATGGAAGCCCAGACTCTAGGTGCGGCGTTGCGCGTACAAAGCCCACCTTCGTGGGCTAAATAAAGAAAGGGCGATGAGGAGCGACAAGCCGCTACGCGTCTACGCTTTTTTTGAAGGAAGAGGCGATCGCTACGCCATGTTCAATTGCTAAAATTACAGAGCTGCAATTGTAGGAATATGTCAGCCAAAGATAGATTTCACGACGCAGTAAAAACAGCACTTCAAAAAGATGGGTGGGTGATTACGGACGACCCGTTGTATATTCCCCTTGAACGCATTACGGGTATGTACATAGATTTAGCAGCAGAAAAACTAGTGGTTGCAGACAGAGAGGGGCAAAAGATAGCCGTTGAAGTTAAAAGTTTTTTAGCTCCCTCTACCATGTCAGAATTTCACACGGCAATAGGACAATTTATTAATTATCGCTATGCTTTAGCTGATTATCAGCCTGAACGTGTTTTATATTTAGCCGTACCGCTGACAACTTATCAAGACTTTTTCACTACACCATTTATTAAATCTGTAATTCAACGCAGTCAAATCAATCTACTCATCTTCAATCCAGCGACAGAGGAGATTGTGCAATGGCAAAGTTAGAAGAATATCGAGAATATATCCAGCGTGTATTAACAGATTACGCTCAACGGCGAACATCCCGTAACAAAGATAATGAATTGGAGATGCAAACTATCTTTGATACGGTGCGCGACCATTATCAACTTATATATGTTGGTTGGGATAAGGGAAAGCGGGTTTATGGTCCCGTGATGCATTTAGATATTAAGAATGAAAAGATTTGGATTCAGTGGAATGGTACGGAAGATGATATTGCTGCTGAATTAATGGAGATGGGTGTGCCAAAGCAAGATATTGTACTGGGATTTCATACGCCTTATATGCGTCAATTTACGGATTTTGCAGTAAGTTGATTTTGATGATGGAGGAAGGGCGATGATACTGACTGCTAAAAAGTAGTAAATGATTAATGATTTGGCTATTTGTGCGGTCAATACCACCGCACAAATAGGTTATTTAGAGATACTTATATCATGAACTCAAAACTCCCATTCATAGTCTGGGTCATCAAGGGCAGCTTTCACAGATGCTAAATCAGCAAGGTCTTTAAACGGGCTAGACTTAGCAATTTCTGTAATTGAATGTAGGGCTAAATTTAACTGACTGTTATCACCATCAGTTATTGCCCTGTCAACTTTCTCAAATAAGAAGCGAAAGTTTTGGGAACGTTCATCAAATGATAGTTCAAGATACTTTATCAAAGCCTCTCGCTGGGCTTGAATTTGGGCAATAGTTGTTTTTTCCCAGGCTTCGATACCACGTCGTTTTGTACGTTCTTCTTCTGCGACTATTTTGTATTCGGTGTAGGCTTCAACAATAGCGCGTAAACATTGAGAAGCATCTGCACCTGCACCCAATACTTCTACAGGAACTTTCTTGGCTGTCATATTTATTGACCTGGTAGAGTGCGGTAATTTTCTAAAATGCTCACAGTGCCAGCGTTTAGCTTTCCTTCGTCGTTCAAAACAGGAGTTTTCAAAATTTCTACAAGCCCCTTCATGAGAATGGCTACTTGTTGAAATTTTTCGGCGTCGATCTTGTAATCAAAAGGTTTAGATTCGAGTTCGTGAAGACCAGAAACCGCACGAGTGTTTAGAGATTCAAAAATGCCTCTCAACTCCATAATGCGTTGTTTGATTTGTTGTGAATAATCTTTGGCAGCGTTAATTTCTGTGATAGCTGTGTTAACTTTGGCTTCATGTTCCCGCGCTTTTGTCATCGCTTTCTCGCCTTGACGAGCAGCAAAAAAGCCACCAATAGCTAAAGCTGGTAAAACGGTGATACCACCCAAAACCACCGTACCAAGAGCCATCCCGCCGCCACCAGCTGCGATCGCTCCACCGCCAAACCATGCTAAAGTTGCGTTCCAAGCAGCCGCACCACCCAGACTAGAAATAGCTGTTCCTGTACTTGCTGCTCCGATAGAGGTAGCAACTCCTATAGCACCACCGTAACCAGCAGCAGCTGCTCCAGCAGCTTTAGCACCCTGCATGAAATATTGTTCTGCTCCTACAGCCGCAGCTTTATATTCTTTCATCTGCTGAACTGAAAAGTCCATCCCTTCTAAAAGCCTCTTCTCAC
Organism: Heteroscytonema crispum UTEX LB 1556; assembly: GCA_044006015.1. Taxonomy (GTDB): domain Bacteria; phylum Cyanobacteriota; class Cyanobacteriia; order Cyanobacteriales; family Nostocaceae; genus Heteroscytonema; species Heteroscytonema crispum. The sequence continues at coordinate 396,312 of JBIPDF010000006.1, read as the reverse complement.
TTTCTGAAGCCTTTCTACCAGTGCGCTCAAGGAAGTCAACAAAGCGTTTTATTGTGCTTTTTATGACATTGAGTTGGAGTTCTCCATACTCTTGTGCCAACTTGTTTGTGGCTGCTTCCTCTGCTTTTAACTGTTCAACAGCACGCTCATATCGCTCTTGAGCAGCCTTGGCAAGTTCATTGGCTTTCTGACCAGGATAAAAAGAAACCATTAAATACTCCTTAGCTGTGACTTGTAGAAACCTGAAAAACTATTTACTGAGTATTTATTCTTACTTAAAGCTATTATTAATTTTGCTGCTATCAATCAAATTTGGCTTCAAATATAAGCAAATACACTTAGAAATACTTTTAAATGGTATCTATTTAGAGTTTAATATTTTTCTTATTAATCGAGAACTAACAAGCACTAGTGATTAAGTTAGGATGTTGTTAAGAAAAACTCTGAACCTTAATCATCCCAATGACATCTACTAACGAGCATTTCGCTCAAGCTGCGAACTACTGGGATTTGGAAACGCTATACATAGACTTGGCATCTGTGAAGGGGAAGCGTCTAACACCAGTGGAAAAGTTGCACTTACGCGGCTTACTTTGTGGTTACAGCCCAGTTGAAATTGCACAAAAGCTGAATAAAAGCGCTAAAGGTGTCGGTGTTGACCTATGCAAAACTTTATACGTCTACGTTAAAAATCTGGTAGATAAATCAGATAAAAATGTAAAAAATTGGAGAGATATTACAGAGTGGCTTGAGGAAGGAGGATATAAAAATCAGCCCTCTTTTGAATCTGATAATGTTGATGATTTACCTTTAAAAATTTTAGTGAATAAAGCAAATATTAGTCTTGAAAACAATCGTTTGATAATTGACTTTAACCTGCGGATAGTGGCTTCATCTTCTTTATAAGTGCCGATTATAGAGAATATAGATACCAACAACGGTAAGGTTTAATGCTTGTGAGAATGCGTTTCTTTACGCAATTGAATGAACGACATTTTTCACAATTCTTGTGTTATTAACATCTTGTCTGCCCAAAAATCAAGGCCGGGCTTTCCTGCCCACCCCGCAAGAAATTGAGATACAACGTTTCTGCGATCACCCACTTCAGCAAAGGCGATCCTAGAAATAAAATTGCAACCAATAGACAAACCTCATGACTGTAGATGACGAGCGCGATCGCACGCTTAATTCAGTGGTAGAAGTTAAACGGGAGATGTCATTCTCTGCAATTTAAATTTAGTTGTAGGTACAGAATAAGCAGGAATCAGACTGGGCTTAGTCCGTATAGCTCTACTCTTCGCTTGGTATGGGTGCATATCCATGTTAATTTTATATCTTTATACCCACCCCACTCACTGCAAATACTCCCCCACAACCAAGTTTAGAAGCACTCACCCACTAGTTACCAATTTATCTAGGTAATTAAATCCCACCCATAGGCAGAAGATAAATTCTCAAATCTTTGATTATAAAAGATAAGTGAGCCGCGATCGCCTTTGGGTTGAAGAGGAACAGATTCTTATGAAATTCGATTACGACCTGTTTGTAATTGGTGCTGGTTCTGCAGGACTAGCAGCAGCCAAAAAAGCAGCCGAGTTAGGTTTGCGCGTCGCCATCTGCGAACAAGAAGCCCTCGGGGGAACTTGCGTAAATCGCGGCTGCATCCCCAAAAAAATGATTGTCTACGCCGCTGATTTTGTCTTGCAAAATCAAATGGCACACAGCTACGGTTACCCTTGGAGTGACTGCCAACAACACTTTGACTGGACGTTATTTATTAAGTCGGTACACCACCAAGTCAAATGCATTCACGATTCTTATCTGGAACAGTTACAAAAATCTGGTATTGAACTAATTCAAAATCATGCCACTTTTGTAGATGCCCACACTATCGAAATTCACGATCGCCAAATTACATCTGACAAAATTTTAATCGCTACAGGCGCACGCCCTATCAAACCCAATATTCCAGGCATAGAATACAGCATTTCTTCCCGCGAGATGTTTCAGTTACCTTACTTGCCAAAACGCTTGGCAATTCTAGGCGGCGGCTACATTGGTGTAGAATTTGCCAGCATGATGCACGCTTTTGGCTGCGAGGTGACGCTGATCGACTCCGATGAAATGATTTTATCAGGATTTGATGATGATATCCGTTTTGGTGTGCAAGATGGTTTGAAGAAGCGAGGAATTCGATTTTTCAACAACAGCACTGTTGCAGAAATCAAACTTCTAGACTCAGATGGTTTTGTATTAAAAATTACTGGCAAAACCGAAGAAATTCTGGCAACAGATACAATTTTAGTCGCCACAGGTCGCGCCCCAAATACCGATAATCTCGACTTAGAAAAAGCTGGAGTTGAACTTGGCGAAAAAGGTGCAATCAAAGTCGATGAATACAGCCGCACCACTCAAGAAAATATTTTTGCTGTGGGTGACTGCACCAACCGCCTGCAATTAACACCAGTTGCAAAGTCAGAAGGTACTGCTTTTGCAAATACTGTTTTTGGCAACAAACCGCAAAAACTCAATTACGATTATGTCCCTTCAGCAGTATTTACCCGTCCCGAAGCGGCATCGGTAGGGATGACCGAAACACAAGCGCGAGAAAAATTTGGCGAATCTGTAAAATGTTACTGCACCCATTTCCAACCACTTTTGTATAAACTTACCGAACAGGATGGACAAGCTATTATCAAATTAGTGGTAGAAGGCGATTCCGAGCGAGTTTTAGGCGCTCATATGGTGGGCGAACACGCAGCAGAAATTATTCAAAGTCTTGCAGTTGCAATCCGTAAAGGTATCACCAAACAAGACCTCGACGACACAATCGGAATTCACCCCACGACAGCAGAGGAATTTCTGACGTTAAATTAAATCAGAGGCAGGATTTACGCACCTGCCTTTGTGTCATCATACCTTTGTGCTTCAACAACACCTAGGTTCACCGCACAAATGCGTAAGCCTTACCTGGCTTAAATGTTGCGAAAACACATAAAATTATGACTTTTGACTACGACCTGTTTGTAATTGGTGCCGGTTCTGGGGGTTTGGCGGCTTCTAAACGCGCTGCTAGCTACGGTGCAAAAGTAGCGATCGCTGAAGAATCTTTGGTGGGTGGAACCTGTGTAATTCGCGGTTGTATTCCCAAAAAACTCATGGTTTACGCTTCCCATTTCCCCGCACTTTTCCATGACGCCGCTAGTTATGGCTGGAAGGTGGGCGATGCGGAATTAGACTGGGAATATTTAGTTACATCTATAGATAAAGAAGTCCGCCGACTGTCGCAGGTGCATATTGGCTTTTTGGAAAAAGCCGGAGTCGAACTGATTCCAAGTCGTGCCACTTTGGTAGATCCGCACACCGTAGAAGTTGATGGACGCAAAGTTACCGCTGACAAAATTTTAATTGCTGTTGGGGGTCGTCCCGTCAAACCAGATTTACCAGGGATGGAATATGGTATTACTTCCAACGAAATGTTTCACCTCAAAGAAAAGCCGAAACATATCGTTATTATTGGTGCTGGTTATATCGGCACAGAATTCGCTTGTATCATGCGCGGATTAGGTTCTGAGGTCACGCAAATTACCAGAGGCGATATGATTTTGAAGGGCTTTGATGATGACATTCGCTCTGGAATTGAAGAGGGAATGACGAACCACGGAATTAAGCTGATCAAGAAAAATGTCGTCAAGACAGTTGAAAAAGTACCCCAAGGATTAAAGATTACCTTATCCGCACAAGAAGAACCAGTAATTGCCGATGCATTTTTGGTAGCCACAGGTCGAATGCCTAATGTTGACGGATTGGGTTTAGACAAAGCTGGAGTAGATTTCGTACCAAGTTCCATCGAAGGACCGGGATACAGTACGATGATGGCGATCGCTGTTAACGAATACAGCCAAACTTCCCAGCCAAATATCTTTGCCGTCGGTGATGTTACTGACAGAATGAACTTAACCCCGGTAGCAATTGGTGAAGGTCGCGCCTTTGCAGATTCAGAATTCGGCGATAACCGCCGCGCCTTCAGTCACGAAACTATTGCAACAGCGATATTCTCCACACCAGAAGCAGCGACAGTCGGTTTGACAGAAACTGAAGCTAAGGAAAAACTCGGTGAAGAAAAAGTAAAAACTTACCGCGCTCGCTTCCGTCCTTTATTTCACAATTTGACCGGTGCCTCCGAAAAAACCATGATGAAGTTGGTAGTGGATAGCAACACCGACAAAGTGTTGGGCGCTCACATGGTAGGAGACAACGCAGCTGAGATAATTCAAGGTGTAGCGATCGCAGTCAAAATGGGTGCAACCAAAAAAGACTTTGACGCCACTGTCGGTATCCATCCCTCAGCCGCCGAAGAATTCGTCACCATGCGGTAATCGGAGTTAGGAGGCGCGGAGTTAGGAGTTATGAATTATGAGTTATTAATTCAAAACTCATAACTCAAAATTCAAAACTCTTAATTCCTAACTCTTAATTCCTAACTCCTAACTCTGTCTGATGTACATTTACCTTCACGGCTTTGCATCCAGTCCTAATTCTGCTAAAGCTCGATATATACGCGATCGCTTTAGAGAAATTCACACAAACCTCAAAATTCCCGATTTGAATTTGGGGGATTTTTCCCATTTAACAATTACGCGACAGCTAAAACAAGTCGCCGCCGAATTTCCCCCAGATAAAACACCAGTAACTCTCATCGGTTCCAGTTTGGGAGGTATGACAGCTGCCCATCTGGCACAACAACACCCGCAAGTGCAACGTCTTGTCCTCCTAGCACCAGCATTCGGATTTTTATCCCATTGGCTACCTAAACTCAAAGAAGAAGAATTGCAGCGTTGGCAACGGGAAAAATACTTAATGGTTTATCACTATGGCGAAGAGCGATCGCTACCCTTAAGTTACGATTTTGTAACAGACGCCGCTCAATATCAAGAAGAAAAATTACAGCGTCCGATCCCTACCCTCATTTTGCATGGAAAACAAGATGAAGTGATTCCCATCCAAGCTAGCCGCGACTTTGCGCTACAGCGTCCTTGGGTGGAATTAGTGGAATTACAAAGTGATCATAGTTTGGGTAACGTTATGACAGAAATTTGGCTGTCTATTCAATTGTTCTGTCAGCTACCTTGAAATTGTATAATTTACACTCGCCACGCAATTAATTTTCACAAGTCAGAAGTCCAGAATACAAAGTCCATCAACTGTGGACTAATAACTAATGACTAATAACTAATTATGCTGCCATTCATCCGCTTAGATTTAGCTCAATTCAACGCTTATAAACCCCATCCCAGTAGCGACACCGGCGAACCAGTCCAATCGCCCCAAGTAGACCGATTAGATACGAATGAAAGTCCCTATGATTTGCCATCAGAGTTAAAACAAAAGCTGGCTTGGGAATATCAACAGCTAATTGAAACCAACCGCTATCCCGATGGCGGACATGAAACACTCAAAAATGCGATCGCTCAATATGTCAATGAGTCAGTTGGAATCTCTTCATCTATATTTAATGCTGCCAATATTTCCGTTGGCAATGGTTCAGATGAACTAATCCGTTCGTTATTAATCGCCAGCTGTTTGGGAGGAGAAGGCTCAATTCTAGTAGCTCAACCCACATTCTCCATGTACGCTATTTTGGCACAAACTTTAGGCATTCCTGTAGTAACAGTGGGTAGAAATCAAAATAATTTTGAAATTGACTTAAAAGCTGCAGAGTTAGCCCTACAAAATCCTATAAATCCGCCAATTCGAGCAATTTTCGTAGTTCATCCCAATTCTCCCACAGCCAATGCCTTAACATCAGCAGAATTGGCATGGTTAAGAAGTCTGCCGGATCGTATTTTGGTAGTAATTGATGAAGCTTACTTTGAATTTAGTCAGACTACCCTAGTCGGCGAAATACGACAGCGCCCCAACTGGGTTGTAATGCGGACATTTTCTAAAGCTTTCCGCCTCGCCGCCATGCGTGTTGGCTATTGCATAGCCCATCCGGAATTGATCGCAATTTTAGAAAAAGTTCGCCTACCCTACAATCTGCCTAGCTTCTCTATTGCCGCCGCATTAGTTGCTATGCAAAACCGCAAACTTTTGCTTGAATCAATTCCCCAAATTTTAGCTGAAAGAGCTAAACTCATTCAAACTTTATCCCAATACCCAGAATTACAACTCACAGAAAGCGCCGCCAACTTTATTTACATACGTCTCAAACCAAATGGTTCTCACTCACAAGACGCATTAAAAATTCTTAACCAAAAACTCAAAACCTTTGGCACACTTGTACGGGAAACTAATGGAGGATTGCGAATTACTGTAGGCACTCCAGAGGAAAACGTCCGCACCCTCAATCGACTACAAGCCGCTTTCACAAATTAAAGGAATTGAAGAAATGAGCAATTAACTCAATAATTAAACCTACCGTCTGCCTCGCTGCCTAAACGGCGGACAATTCCCACAGTTTGTGGCAGCACACCCACTAATAAAGCAAATGCCCGATCCGGCAACTGCGCCACCGTCTCTAGTGGAAAGTATTGCTCAAATTGATCCAAAATCTTTTGGACTCGTTGCTGCGGAACTGGGTTTTCTGTAATTTGTTTGATCAAGCGAATCCATTGCCGCCTAATCAAATAAGCTTTCTGACGTTCCTCATTCGATTCGGGAGTCAATAAAGACAAATTGCCTATAGGCAATGCCCCTTGGCAATCGCGATCGTAATCGCCACCCACCGCTGCTCCCGGGCCAGCAAACTCCGCATGATAGCGTTTAAAAAGTATTAATCCATTCCTTCTCCGACTGTTGACCATGAAGACCTTTCCACTGTGCAGCAGTGTCAGAAGATCCGAGCCATAGAATTGCTCAGTTCCATCCGGCATGACAATCTGATCGAGGAAACTGGTTTCAGGGTAATAAGTTGATACCATAGTAGTCTGATAGCGTAGGCGCTTTTCGCTATCCATGTTTTCTCAAACTTTAAATGAATTTGCTAGTACTTTGCACTTCAACTGGAACTTGCTGTTAAACAAAGCAATGATTTTCTTTTATGATCAATTTTTTTTGGTCACTTTCACTCTGTTAACAATAAATAGCCTTTCTTTACTAGTTGCTTAATCATATTTTATGAGATTTCAATGGATTTGTCTTTAACTGTAGAAACATTTTTTTAAAGTTTTTATAAAGATGAATATATTAAATACAAAGTTCCTGTGAGGAATGGAAAAATTATCGAGTCTGATATCACTGAAATTACCATGCTTAGAAATTTTCAAAAAGCAAATATTTTTTTTGTTGAGCTATTAGACCAACTTCAATCTTTCATGCCTTTCATAAGCATATTATTCAATTAGTATATAATTGCCTGGATTTTATTAAAAATTGTATTAATGTCTGAGAAATAAATGAATTTAATCCCAAAAATCATAGATGTATATATTCATGATATTGCCTCGGTAAAGATACAAATTTTATTAAATATCTTGATTAATATCTATAAAAGCATATAGATAAATATAGTTTTATAATATAATTTTTTATTGTAAAAGACAAAGCATAAAATCGAGCAAAAGCAAGTATATTTGCCGAATAGTCAGATGTATGCTTTATTGAGTTGTTTTGCGCTCTGATTTGCAATCCTTATGAAATGAAAGCATTTTCGCATATACATTGCGATTTCATTCATTAAAAATTTACATTCACAAAATTTAGATAGTTGAGTTAGCGAGCAGGTGTTTGTGCAAGAATATCTGACGCGATCGCCTAAAGATAAATGTATCCCACTTAGATTCAACTTGATGGGCTCGATATCCCATCTTGAAATAAAGTTGTCGTGCCTGATGATTATTTTCCAACACATGGAGATATAAATCTTGGAATCCCCACTCGCGGACGACTTTTTCACAGTTCATAAGCAATCCAGAGGCAGCGCCTCGCTTACGGTATTTTGGATGAACAGCTAAATTAGACAAATAAGGAAAATTTTTGCCAACAGGTGTCCACGAATCACTAAAACGCACACCTAGTTCAACAGTTCCAACTATATTATTAGCTGTACCAGCAGTAGTATCAACAGCAACCAAACAAAGGTGATGGGGTGCAGGTGATGCCAAACGATGCCTTAAATCTTCGTAAATTCCCAAACGCAGTAACGGGAAAGCCCATCCCCAAAAACCATCTTTGGAGTGAAAGCTTTCGGCAATGATATGGGCAACTTCAGTCAAATCAGCAGGAATTGCCGCACGAATTTGGAATTGGCAAGAAGATGCTTGCGGGGCGGCTTCAGAGACAGGCTCTGGGTGGTATGGATGAAAAAACCAGGGTGTCAAGGCTAGTTTCGTATTGATTTTATTGAATGAAAATCTCTCAAATATCCTAAAACACCATGAAACCTATATGAGAACTTTCAGTACTTGAGAGCATTGAATTTGCTGCTCGCTCTTTGGAGGTTCACTCTTCAGACACGATGAACGCTCGCTTTTGGCAAGTCTACAACTACGGTAAAGGCAGTCGTGGATAACTTCCGGGAGTACCTCAAGGTGGCATGAGGCGAGCCAGCAGTTAATATCCAGATACGATTTTGCAGGATGTGTACAAAAAAAGTAGCGCTGATCAACTGTGTACGCCTATACAAATGAAAACAGAGTCAACAGTCAACAGTCAAGAGTAATTACTCAAAACGAGCGCACGAGCGCACGAGCGCACTTTTTGTCATAGCCGTTAAGGGTGTATTTTTGATAACATCCACCCCATTTAATAATCCTAAACTATGGTTGTAACACTAGCTAGGTTTCGGTAAATGCGATCGCGCTAACTTGTAAAAAACGTCCCAACCTTGGAGAGCTTAAGCCATTTTTTACACTCCAGCATTTAATCAGCAGGATAATCAGGATAATTAACTGGTAAGTTAATGTGTACTAATGTTCACAAATATTTAAATTTTTTTGAAATTTAATTGGCTAATTGGCTGCTCAACATCGCTTAATTGCCCGCAGGCACTGGTTCAACTTGAGCAAAGTGTCTGTAGCGCAGAGGGTAGCTTCTCCCAGACTGCGTTCCTTCCCTCGTAGAGGAGGCTCTTTTTCCTCTACTTCTGAAGGCAGTCGCGATGAATCAAATTCAGCACCAAGCATGAAAATAGCCCTCTACCCTTCCCCTTCCCCCTTCCCTTTCCCCTATTTACAACTCAGCGCTAGGGTACTGAGTTTTTTATTGGACTGCACCAATACCCGCCTGCTGCTAGATAATTAAGTATTGGGTAATATATAACAGCTAATGGTTAATGACTAATGGCTGAGGTTAGACTGGCAATTACCGTTGATTGCCAAATATTAACTAGCGCAATTGTCTGCCAAATTTCCAATTAGCTATCAACCGCAGGCTATCCTGCCCTGGAATTGCTTTCTGACTACTGCTACTTGTCTTGCAGATAGTTACGATCGCACTCATTGTCAAGATATATTTGTCTAATAGTATACTTTGCTCTTTAATCTTATTCATGTAATATTGCTGACTCTATCATGACTGTCATAAATAAAATTTACCTCCAAGTGTTAGCGCAACTGCTACGGCGGCAAAACTTAATATGCAGCTTGAACTGGATTTTTCAGTTATTGTTGCACGCTGCATACATTGGATTATCGCCGGAAGTGAGGGGAGATTTGGCAAGCAAGCACAAGTATCAATTCTGTAGTGCTAATGACTATGACGCTAATTGGGGGGTATCAGAACAAATAGCGATCGGCAAAAGCCATAGGAAAAAATGGCTGTGAGTAATTTTTCTTCCACTCAGCAGTCATGTAGCCAAGTAGCCTTTTTGGTCGAAATGCTCTGCTCTTACCTGACTCAAAAACATCCCGAAGAGATCAGATTATTGTTTATCCGACTGCCGTTGCAGCAGGAAAGCGGCGCATGAAATCCCAAGCAAACAGTAAGCCGAAAATTTTGGTTGTCGATGATGAACCAGACAACCTTGATTTGCTTTACCGCACCTTCTATCGCGACTATAAGGTGCTAAGGGCAACTTCTGGTCCAGCAGCACTGGATCTATTGGCGCAAGAAGGAGATGTATCAGTGATCATCTCCGATCAGCGGATGCCGATGATGAGCGGTACAGAATTTTTGAGCCGGACAGCGACTCAATATCCAGATATTATCCGGATTATTTTAACTGGCTACACCGATGTCGAAGACCTGGTGGAAGCAATTAACGCTGGTAAGGTATTTAAATATGTCACCAAACCGTGGGAAGCTGAGGAGCTTAAAGGGGTGGTGCGCCAAGCTTTGGATACCCACAATGTCCTTAAAGCCCGCACTCGCGAATTAACTCGCACACTACGCCAAGAATCGCTGCTAAATACAGTTACTAATACGATTCGCAGCGCTTTAGACTATCGGCAAATTTTACAAACAATTGTCGAGACTGTGGGTCATATGTTGGAGGTGGATGTCTGTCTGTTGCGTCCCTTCCAAGATGAACAATTGGTGGATGAAGGTTTTATTTATCAGAAATTTCCCGGATCTGAGGGTTCCCAAGAACAGGGAGTGTTGGGGGTGTTGGGAGAGATTTTCTCTTCAACTACCCCTGTAGCTTCAGTTACGTCACCTTCTGGGCTTTTGGCTCAAACTGTGTGGGAAACCCGCGAAGTTCAGGTAATTAATGATGTAGCAAGTGATGAACGCATTCAGGGCGATACTCCGGTATTGAGAAGTCGTGCGGAAGCTTTTGTGACTGCGAATATTTGCTCGAGCTTGGTAGTTCCGCTGATTTGCCGACAAGAACTTATGGCTGTGCTGGCGCTGCACCAGTGCGAGCAACTCCGTCTCTGGGGGGATGACGAGGTGCAGTTGGTGATGATAGTTGCAGATCAGGCGGCTCTTGCTTTGTCTCAAGCTCGTGCTTACGAGCAAGTGCGTGCCCTTGCCAAGCGGGAAGCTTTGATTAATACGATTACCAGCGCTATTCGTTCCAGTCTAGATCCGCAAGATATTTTTGCAGCTATTACTCAACAATTGGGGCAAGCTTTACAAGTAGATGGCTGCGTGCTGTCTTTGTGGACGCAAGAGGATGAGTATGTTCAATGTGTGGGCTTGTATAACAGTTTGCAAGACCCAGAGGAAGGAGACTCTAGTAGTGTTGAACAAGTTAGGACTTCTTCATTACCTCAATCTTTAGCGCCAATTCCGGAAAATCCCATCCTGCAAGAAATGTTGCAGACGCAGGAACCTGTGGTAATTGTCGATATGAACCACTCTCCACCCCAATTTAATGGGTTTGATTTGCCTTTGCGGCGCCGATCGCGATCGCTTATGGTTGTGCCTTTACTAGCTGATGGCAAAAGTATCGGTAGTATTACGTTAAGAGAACGTAATAAAGGTCGCCAGTGGGATGCTGCGGAAATTGAATTGGCAAAAGCAGTCGCAGCACAAGCAGCGATCGCGGTGCAGCAATCTCGCCTTTATCAAACAACCCGCGAACAAGCCGAACGCTTGCTGGAATTAGACAAACAAAAAACCGAATTTTTCCAAAATATTTCCCACGAGTTTCGCACTCCGATCACCTTAATTCTGGGACCGTTAGAATCGGCGGTGGCGGCTAATGAAGGTTTATCTTACTCTCAAAGTGCGATCGCTCTCCGCAACTCCCGGCGTTTGCTGCGACTGGTAAATCAACTACTGGATTTGCAACGCCTGGATGCAGGTAGAATGCAACCGAGTTTCCGTCCCTGCGATTTAGTCAAATTTGTCAGCCAAATTGTTGAATCTTTTCGCCCCTACTGCGAAAAAAAGGGACTGCGGTTGGTTAACCAACTAAATGAATGTCCCACCGTATATTTAGATATGGAAAAAATCGACAAGGTGGTGTATAATCTCCTGTCGAATGCCATGAAATTTACTCCCGAAGGTGGCACTATCAGTATCACAGTGCAAACACAAGGGGAACGTTGCTTTTTGCAAGTCAAAGATACGGGTATTGGTATTCGTAAAGAACAAATTCCCACGCTTTTTGAGCGTTTCCGCCAAGCAGAAGGTTCCGAAAACCGCTCCTATGAAGGTACTGGTTTGGGTTTAGCTTTAGTCAAAGAATTGGTGGAACTGCATGGCGGTCAAGTCACCGTAGAATCAGTTTATGGTAAAGGTACTACCTTTACTGTATGGTTTGTCCCCGGTAAAGCTCACCTACCCGCAGAAGAAGTGCTGGAAACGCCTACAGAATTGAACATCAGCCGCGCTAGGGTGGAATTGGCAGATTTAGAATTGCTTGAGGCAAAAACTGACAAATCTGAAAGTAAATCTGAAAGTATTACAACAGACTTACCACTCACATCAGAAACTCCCCAACCAGCATCAAATAATCAGCACCGGATTTTGGTTGTAGACGACAACCCAGATTTGCGAGCTTATGTATCCGATATTCTGCGTAGCAACGGCTATCAAGTACATACAGCTCGTAATGGTGCGGAAGGGTTCCGTATTGCTCAGGACATGGCACCCAGCTTAATTGTCAGTGACTTAATGATGCCCTTGGTGTCTGGACTGGAAATGATTCGAGCAATCCGCAGCGAGCAGAAGTTAAAAGGAATACCAATCATCCTGCTGACAGCGAAAATTGATGAAGAAACTCGCATCGAAGGTACAGAAAAGGGTGCAGATGCTTATTTAGCTAAACCGTTTAATCATCGCGAACTTCTAGCCGAGGTGCGGAATCTCTTAGCCTTGAAGGAAAATGAACGACGGGTTGTAGAGTTAAATAGATATTTAACAGAATCTGTACTAAAGCGCTTTTTGCCGCCTGCATTAGTGCAAAAAGCCGCAGCCGGAAATTTAACGTTAGATTTGCGACCGGAACCGCGCTTAGTTACAGTTTTATTTAGTGATATTGTGGGTTTTACTCAGCTTTCAAATACCCTGCGATCGCGGCGTGTGGCAGAGTTGCTAAATGAATATTTAGAAGCAATGACAAAAGTTGTCTTTGATAATGGCGGCACCGTCGATAAATTTATGGGAGATGCTATTTTAGCTTTATATGGAGCGCCGGAAGAATTAACGCCTAACGAACAGGTACGTCGCGCCATCAATACAGCCAGAGCAATGCACCGATCGCTGGAAGAATTAAATCAGCGCTGGCGCGATCAAGGTATATTCGACAGTGACGGACGTAATGGTTTGCAGTTTCGCTGCGGTATCCACCAAGGTACGGCAGTTGTGGGGATGTTTGGTAGTGCCGAACGTGCCGATTATACTGCGATTGGTCCGAGTGTCAATATTGCTTCAAGATTGCAAGTTGCTGCGGTTCCCGGTACTATCCTGGTTTCTGCTGCTGTAGCAGATTATTTAGAAGAAGATGAAATTACTAAAGGTAGCCCGCTAGAACTAAAAGGAGTGGATGAAACAGTTCTTACCTTCGCTGTTACACCAGAATTATTGGCTAATCGTTAAGATAAAACTGGCTCATGGTTAGTAAATAACTGTCAACTGTCAACTGTTAACTGTCAACTGTCAACTGTCAACTGTCAACTGTTAACTGTCAACTGTCAACCAAGAACTGATATATGACACAATCGGTTGCCGACAAAACTCCTATTGCAGCTAAGACCTGGAGGCGACATACCGATCCACCCGGTTTGTGGATTGCTGTTGTCATCGGTTCTGTGTCGCTACATTTGCTGGCATTTTGGTTAATGTTGACTTCTAATACTTTTAGGTTTTTGTTGCAACCCCGTTCTTCCCAAGCCGCAGTTCCGATTGAAATTGTAGATATTTCACCGCAACGCAGGTCAAAAGTCAAACCAAAAGCCAAAGCCAAACCAAGAACTACAGTTAAAGTAATTGCGTCAAAGCAACCAGCGACAAATCAAAGCTCAGTAGCAACACGCAACCAGTCGAAATTCGCTCCAACAAATGTTACAGGCAAACCCGCACCTCGCATTCAAGATCAAAATGCGATCGCTTTCACCAATAACACTAACAACGCCAATAACGCCAACAAAAAAACAGCCGTTGTTAAACCTGTTGTTAAACCTGTTGTTAAACCCAAACCCCCAGTAATAACTCAGCAACGTCCAAAAGCACCAACTGTTACACCAACTGTTGCTGCAAAAGTCACACCACCGACACCCAGAGTTACCCCAAAACCCGAACCAACTCCCCCCAAACCACAACCGACACGCGAACCGAATTTTCCAGAAGAGAATTTAAATCCGCAACCAACGCGCGAACCGAATTTTCCAGAAGAGAATTTAAATGCGCAACCAACGCGCGAACCGAATTTTCCAGAAGAGAATTTAAATGCGCAACCAACGCGCGAACCGAATTTTCCAGAAGAGAATTTAAATCCGCAACTGACACGCGAACCGAATTTTCCAGAAGAGAATTTAAATCCGCAACTGACACGCGAACCGAATTTTCCTGACAATACCTTTCCTGGAGACAATTCATCATTAACAGATGAAAAAATAGATGAAAATCAATCTCCAGACATCTCCACCAACCCTACAGACTCATCATCTTTGACAGGTGAGGAAAACCAGCCACCACAACGCCCCAGAAATGAAGGAGAACCCCTACCACCTCCAGAAACTCAAACTGGCGAAGCACCACCAGAAGCACCACCAACTGATATAGCGACTTCACCAACTTCACCGGGGACAATTCCCGACTCTCGAACCAAAAAACCGCCAACAACGCCGCCAACAACAGATACAGGTTCCCAGACAGGTGGAGGACTCTTTGCTAGCTTGGATGTTTTACCTCTAGAGGCGCAAAAGGGATATGGAAATGTCCCGCGAGAAAGCGTAATCTTACCAAAGTACTTGGGAAACGCAAACAAAAAAGTTCAATCACTTTTCATCAGCCAAAATCTGGATCAACCTCCTGTAGAGTTTACAGTTAGCTTGGTAATTGACCAGAATGGCAAGTTTGTGGAGGCTGAAGTTCAAGATAAAAATCCACCAATACCAACAGAAAAAAGAAGCGAATACAAGGAATTTGCCACAGAAATTTTCAAAGACGAGAAATTTCAGCCTGCTAGCACCACTGATGGCACAAAACCACCACCGTTGAGCAATCTGCGTGTGCGTATTGTTATAGAGCGCCGTTAAATTTAATTGTGGGCTTGAATTTGTATTCAAGCTGTGTTATGATATTGAGGTTGGAAATTTGCGGGCGTAGTTTAGTGGTAAAACTTTAGCCTTCCAAGCTAATAATGCGGGTTCGATTCCCGCCGCCCGCTTTGTGTGTTGTATGTTAACTAATAATTTGTCATTGTTAACAGCAAGTAGAAAGTAACCCGATAATTGCCACTTTGGGTAGAGAAAAGGGCGAAGCATTGCGGTAGTTATATTTTTGGTATGTAATGCAAATTGATCGTCGCAATGTTGCGCCTCTAGATTCATCAACATATAGCGGTTCTCACTTGCGTCAAATACATTGGGATCTCCGGGACAATTCATGAATTGTCCCTACTGCGGATCGTTGTGTATTGCATCCAACCCAGAAGCACTATATTCATCAACACTTTTAGAATATTTTTCGACGAAAGTGATTTTGACTAATTAATTTTCGGAAAATACCATGAATGACGATGCCGTACTTTGGAAAGTACAGCACCCTACACTAATTAAAAAAAACATAACCAAATATCTATTAACCAAATCTGCCGCTGATGTATTCTTGAGTGGCTTCTTGCTTGGGATTTTGGAAAATTGCTTCAGTAGAATCGAACTCAACCAAGTGACCTATACGACCGCCTTTATCTGTTGTTTTCACGTTAAAAAAGGCAGTCATATCCGACACCCGCGAAGCTTGTTGCATGTTGTGAGTGACGATAACAATGGTGTAACGTTCTTTAAGTTCGTGGATTAATTCTTCAACCCGCAGAGTAGAGATGGGGTCAAGAGCCGAGCAAGGTTCATCCATTAAAATAACATCAGGCTGAACAGCGATCGCACGCGCAATACACAAGCGCTGTTGTTGACCTCCAGATAAAGATAAACCACTTTGCTTGAGTTTGTCTTTCACCTCTTCCCACAAAGCAGCTTGTTTGAGACTGCGTTCAACTAATTCATCCATATCACCTTTATAGCCATTGATTTTGGCACCAAAAGTGATATTGTCATAAATTGATTTGGGAAACGGGTTAGGTTTTTGAAACACCATCCCAATTCGACGACGCACTTCTACAGGGTCGATGTTGGATGCATACAAGTTTTGATCGTAATAATAAATCTGACCTTCTGCCCGAAACGATTCAATTAGGTCATTGAGACGGTTATAGCATCGCAACAAAGTACTTTTACCGCAGCCAGAAGGACCAATAAATGCTGTTACTTTATTTCTGGGAATATTTAGCCAGATATTCTGCAATGCTAAAAATTTACCGTAGTAAACGTTGAGATTTTCTGCCCGTAAAACCGTTGCGGTTCCTGTCTTGCTGTCAATTTGAGTAGCCATAAATAATTTGGTTTAAGTTTTGTGGAAAGCAATTTTAGCTAGCTGACAATGCGCCCTCATCATACCTGCACTCGCTGCAGCCGAAAAATGGCGATTTGGATAAGTAAATGTTTTATTGTAAAAGGCTGAACCGTAAAAAGTCAGTCAATAGATTAATTAATGGATTCCACTAACTATTTAGTTTACTCTATTTAGACCATTTACGGTTTTTCATTCTAACAAAATCGAAATGAGAAAATAGCCATTACTTGATATTAAAAATACCAACATCCCAAATTTCAACACCTAAAAATTTGCGATTAATTACTTAGTAAACTTTCTGACGAGTTGCCCAGCGAGCGATGATACTGGCAATTAGAACCATTAGCACCAAAATCAGAGAAGCCGCCCAAGCTAGCGCTTGCCAATTTTTAAAGGGGGAAATGGCGAAGTTGAAAACCAGCACAGCAAGGGATGCTGTGGGTTGGAATAAGCCATTAGGCCAAAACTGAGAAAATAAAGCTGTGAAAAGTAAAGGTGCAGTTTCTCCAGATGCTCGTGCGATCGCTAAGGTTGCTCCAGTTACAATAGCTGGTAAAGCTGCTGGTAAAACTACTTGTGTCACCGTTTGAAAGTTAGTCGCACCTAACCCCACTGATGCTTGTCGCAAATCTTGCGATACCAACTGCAAAGCTTCATCAGTAGTTCGCACAATAATTGGCAACATCAAAATTGCCAAAGCAAATCCCCCTCCTAAAGCTGAGTAAGAGCCTAAGTTAAGCTTCACCAATGTCAGAACCACAATCCCATAGGCAAATACCCCGGCGATAATCGAGGGAACTCCACTCAGAACGTTAGTAGCAAAACGTACCCATCTAGCTATCTTTCCAGAGCTAAATTCTGTTAAATAAATTGCTGCCAGCACACCAAAAGGCACGCTAATTAAAGCCGCAATTCCTACCATTAATAGAGTTCCCAATATAGCATTACCAAAGCCGCCTCCTTTTCTCAGCGGTGGGGGTGGTAATTCAGTAAAAATACTGGGACTAAGAGTGCTAAAACCTTGGATAATGACGTAAGAAAGCACCGCAAGTAAAGGCAAAAGAGCCAATAGCCCGCAGAGAATTGCTACACCCGTCATCACGGTATTAAACAGCGTCCGGGGAGACGAGGTAGAGCGAATTAGGCTGCCGTCAGGATATCCAGTAGAGGTATTTTCTGAAAAATTAGAAGTCATAATTCAATCCACAACTACGCTACAGTCGCTTAACTCGCATAACGACTAACTCTGCCAAAATGTTCACTACAAGCGTTAAGAAAAACAACACTAATGCAGCGTACATTAAAGCTGCAACTTGCAGACCGCTGGCTTCAGAAAATTGGTTTGCCAGTAGGGAAGAAATCGTATTGGCTGGTGCTAAAAGCGAGAGACTAATATTGTTAGAATTACCAATCAACATTGTGACAGCCATTGTTTCTCCCATTGCCCGACCGAGTGCCAGCATTACAGCACTAACGATACCAGAAAAGGCAGCTGGAATCAGAACTTTCAAAATCGTTTCCCAACGAGTAGCTCCCAGTCCAAAAGCGGCTTGACGCAAACTCGGAGGTACGGAAATCAATGCATCGCGGGAGATAGCTGTGATGATTGGCAAAGTCATGATTGCTAAGATGACTCCAGCAGGCAACATTCCAGGACCAGTGGGAGGGGTGCTAAAAATTGGTAGAAACCCCAAGGAAGCATTAAGCCATCTTCCTAAATTGGTTAATATGGGAACCAAAACAAAAATGCCCCAAACTCCATACACAACACTGGGAATTGCTGCTAGCAGTTCTACCAAAAAAACCATTACCAAACGCACATTTGCAGGTAGAAAATTCTCGCTTAACAAAACAGCAGTGCCAACACCAATTGGTACAGCTAGTAGCAAACCAATAAAAGAACTCATTAGAGTTCCATAAACTTGAGGTAGCACCCCATACTGATTGTTAACCGGGTTCCAAGCGCTAGTAACTAAAAAGGTGGCACCAAATTTTTGAATGGCAGGCAACGATCCAACAGCAACCTGGAAAGCTATCCATAATAAAGTGCCAGCAACTGCTAGTGCAAAAATCCGAGTTAGCCAAATAAAACCACGGTCTAGTGACTTGTCTACTTCAGAACGAGGTTTAACTGTAGGGTTAAGATTTTGGGCTTGTGTACTCATGAATGGCTTTACCCATCAACAGCAGAAAATGTGGAAGGGAGCGAACGGTATTAGTTATTAGTTATTAGTTATTAGTCATTAGTCCAAATGTTAACAGTTAATTGTTAATTGTTAATTGTTAATTATTAACTCCTAACTCCTAACTCCTAACTCCTAACTCCTAACTCCTAACTCCTAACTCCTAACTCCTAACTCCTAACTCCTAACTCTTACTTAATTGCTGCTATTTGCTAGCAGTTGCACCGCCGCCGGTGACAGCAATTTTATAATCTGGGCTGATGGCATCGGCTGCTGCTGCTACCTTCTGAACAACGTTTGCAGGTAAAGAAACATACCCTAGTTCTCCAGCAAGCTTTTGACCATCAGTCAAACCATATTCAATCATCGCTTCCATCGCTTTGGCTTTCGCTGCATCAGGATATTTTTTGTAAGCCAAAATCCAAGTGTAGGTAACGATAGGATAGGAATCTGCTCCTTCTGGATCTGTGATGAAGGCGCGGAGATTCGCCGGTAGGGTTACTGATTCCAAGGTTTTAGCCGCTGACTGGTCGTCAGCCACAACTATTTTGCCTGCTTTATTTTCCAAAGCCGCAAATTTAAGTCCATTTTGTTTGGCGTAGCCATATTCAACGTAACCAATTGAGCCTTGAGTTTGGGTGATTTGAGCGGTAACGCCTTCGTTACCCTTAGCACCAACTCCTGTAGGCCAATTTACAGTTTTGCCATCACCAACTTTAGTCTTCCACTCTGGGCTAATAGCGCTCAGGTGTTTTGTAAACACGCCTGTGGTTCCACTACCATCAGAACGATACACAACTGTGATAGGCTGCTTGGGCAACTTTGCGTTTGGGTTTGCTTTAGCGATCGCTGCATCATCCCAAGATTTAATCTTACCTAGTAAAATATCGGTATAAACTGCCCGTGGTAGCTGTAATTGCGGAACATCTGGCAGGTTATAAGCCAGCACAATGCTACCAGCTGTCATCGGCAGCAAAAGTACGCCCTTATCCGCTGACACTTTCTGGATTTCTTCATCCTTCATCGCAACATCGCTGGCACCAAAGTCTACAGTGCCTTTGGTAAATTGCTCAACGCCAGCACCGCTACCAACTGACTGGTAGTTAACTTGCAGGCTGGGATATTTTTTGTTTAACTCAGTGAACCAACTTGCGTACAACGGTGCCGGGAAAGAAGCACCCGCGCCAGTTAAAGTGACGTTTCCACCCAAATCCAGTTTGGCTGGGCTTGTGGCTGTAGCATCTTTAGCAGCACCAGGAGTAGCTTCTGTTGTGCCACCAGACGTATCGCCACTGGGACTATTGGCTTGCTGTGTGCCCCCGCCGCAAGCAGCCAAACTGACACTCAGTGCTAACGCTGAGATAGTACTCGGAAAACGAGAAAATTTAACTACAGAAAAGCGATTCAGCATAGATTTGTAATCTAATTAACTTTTTTACCTTCTTAAGACTACCGCGTCATTGTAAAGCCCAGGTTAAGTCGAACAAAAAAAGTCAAAATAAATTATGCTTTATATATTTAGAGCAAGAAACTTAAATTAAGTTAATAATTTACTTAGCTTCAGCTAAAGGTCTATTCCCAAGAAGATATGGAATCTTTGGGATGCCTTCACAACAGCCTAATACAGCATCTCCCAGGTGAACAAGAGGTTACATATTCCTGAATCAAGATATACTGATGCCATTAGTGTATATACTTAATTAGGTTGTCTGATTTTTTGGCGATCGCTCCTTATAAAAGAGCTTGGACTGCGATCGGTGGCTCAGAATAATCTTTAACCCGAAGTTTTTAATAACTTATTTAACATATAACTATGTATTTATGAAGGCAGAAGGCAGAAGGCAGCTATGCAGAAGGCAGCTATGCAGAAGGGAAGAGCATTTTGGTCTTGCAGACTTTGCGATCGGCACAATTTTTTTTACTTAGTAGGCGCTACTCCCACAACACTCCGGCATTTTCTTTCATCCTTACCCTCTGCCCCCCGCAGTATGCCTCGTGCCGTCAGCCCTCTGCCCTCAGCCCACTGCCCCCCGCAGTATGCCTCGTCCCAATCGAGTCTGACGCACTGGATAAGCAAATGGTCACTTAAGTGGTAAAATGCCAAAATTTAAATATTACAAAGATTAAAATATTATTTTCGCTTTGGTGTGAGAACCTTGGACATGAGTGCTTTGTAAATGTTTGCCGCTTCCAATCAACTACTATGGTCTATGATTGGCTTACTTCTGACAATGGGTGGCACCTTCCTAGAAGCTTATGGTATCACTTTACCTTGGAGTTGGAGTAAGCAAGGAATTCAAACTTTTTCTTTAGGTGTCACCTGTCAAATTGGCGCGGTGCTGCTGGTGGGTTGCTTAGGAGGCAAAAATGCGGGTGCGCTTTCGCAAATCGCCTATCTAGTTATGGGATTAACCTTGTTACCGGTGTTTGCAGACGGCGGCGGTATCGGTTACGTCAAGCTGTCTCAGTTTGGTTATCTATTAGGGTTTATTCCTGGGGCTTGGATTTGTGGATTTTTAGCCTTTAAAGCCAGACCTAGACTAGAAACTCTGACTTTTAGTTGTTTTTGTGGCTTGTTATCTGTTCACGCCTGCGGTATTACTTATTTGATTATCAGTTACTTTTTGCATTGGAAAGGTACAGAAAATTTGTCACTGACCCAAGCAATTTTCAGATACTCTTGGTTTGCATTACCAGGGCAACTAGCTGTAGTCTGTGCCATCAGCGTAATAGCATATATATTACGTCACTTAATGTTTTATTAGTTGGTTGTCAGTTGTCAGTTGTCAGTTGTCAGTGCTATTGACTAATGACTATTGACTAATGACTATTGACTCTTGACTCTTGACTAATTCACCATGCGCTTTAAAAACCGCTTCTTCTGGATTGCTGCCTCGATCGCTTTTTTGTTTGACCAGCTGACAAAATACTGGGTGGTACAAACCTTTAGTTTGGGACAAACGTTACCACTCTTGCCAGAGGTATTTCATTTCACCTATGTTACCAACACAGGAGCGGCTTTCAGCCTGTTAAGTGGAAAAGTAGAGTGGTTGCGCTGGCTATCTTTAGGAGTAAGTTTGGCATTGATAGCACTGGCATTATTTGGTCCAGCGTTAGAGATTTGGGAACAGTTGGGCTATGGCTTAATTTTAGGCGGAGCTATGGGCAATGGTATCGATCGCTTTGCTTTAGGCTACGTCGTTGATTTTCTCGATTTTCGACTGATTAACTTTCCTGTATTTAATATGGCAGATTCATTTATCAGCATTGGCATTGTTTGCCTGCTGATTGCCTCTTTCCAAAAAACACCGAATTCCAGTCGCAGGTTGCGGTAGGTAAAATAATTTATCTTGGAAATTGGGCATTGTTGCGCCAGTGCTGCGGTCGGGTTTCCCGACCCAGGCATCTGGCGTCCCTTGGGCATCGGGCATCGGGCATCGGGCATGGGAAATAAATTTAGGGTATGTTAACTGCCGTACTCTCGGCGCTTCACACCCTATAAGATTAGGACTTACGCAAAGCCCTGGGATCTGTAAGGTCGAGTTCGCTTAATATTTCGTTCTCGTTGCGTAAGTCCTAAAGATAAAACTTTTGTATTTTAACGGTCTAGACAAAAAAGCGGTGAAACAGCACTCTTGAGAGGGTTTCCCGATTCAGGTAACTGCAAACCTATCAGAAAGAATCTAATTTGAGTTGTTAAATATTGACTGCCAAGGGGACAAGAGATGGGGAGAAACATAATTAGCGATCGCGGTTACAGCATTGACAAATTCGCCGCGTCGTGTCTCCCCAAGTCTCTTGTCAACCTGATTGTGTGAGGGCGCAATTTGCGATCGGATTATGCGTTAACTACTGATGCGTTAACTTACAGCGGAGCCAAATTCTTTGCACCACCGCTAGGAGTTTGTTCTGAACCGGGGTTTGGAACTACTTTGATAGAGCCGGGATCGGTTGTGCTGCCTGGGGTGCTAGAACCTGGTTCGGTTGTGCTACCTGGAGTGCTGGAACCTGGTTCGATTGTGCTACCTGGAGCATTTAAGTTACTCGGTGTGCTGGGTTCAGTTGTGCTACCTGGAGTGGTGGGAGCAGTTTGGTCTTGACTTGGCAATGGAGTTAAACCGCCAGGAGTGCTAGAGCCGGGATCGGTTGTGCCACCCGGTAAATTTAAGTTACTTGGTTTGGTGGGATCGGTTGGCGTAGAGCTACCAGGAGCATTTAAATTGCCTGGAGCGCTAGGAGCAGTTGGCATTGTGGTGCTTCCTGGCTCAGTAGTGCTGCCTGGGGTGCTGCTGGGGTCAGTTGGCGTTGTTGTGTCACCTGGTGCATTTAAGTTACCTGGAGCGCTGCTGGGGGGTTCAACAGGCGTTGAGCTTCCCGGTGCAGGCGTCATGTTCCCTGGGGTACTGCTGGGTTCTGTTGTACTTCCTGGAACTGGTGTGCTTTCAGGAGTGGCGCTTTCAGCAGGCTTGCTTTCTGCTGGTGTCACAGTGCCAGAAGGGGCGGTTGGTGTGGCTGCAGTGCCTCCTGGACAACGGGAATTAAGTGGGAAATTTTTGCACAAAATTTCCATAGCATCAGCATTCAGCTTCATTTCCGTTGGTGCGCTGGTTGAGCTGTTAGTATTGGATTGACTAATTGATTCGGCTCTCTCAGGGAATTTGGCTGATTGGGCGGCGGCAATATTGCTGCTTAACGCCAGAGTAAGGGCTGTACCAAAAAGGGTCAGATATTTTCCCTTCATCTTAATTAACCTCAACGGAACACTCCGCCCATTAAATCAGACAATTGCTTTTATGAAATCTTCATTTAGGAAGATGTGTATTTTTACTTCAAAATGTGTGTACATCTTAAAACGGTAAACTTTCAATAATTTATTTATGAATGGATAGTTTCGAGTAATACCAAGCCAAAAGTGCTGATTTTTGTTGGCAAACGAGTAATCGTCTATCACACAAGGATTAGAGAAGAAAAATCAAAAAATTATTAACTACTTAATGATGTGACACAATTAACATCAAAAGTCACATTTCTAGATATTATCTTGGTGTTAAATTGAATCGGAAACAATTCCGTACACTAAACGTCTTTTTTGGCGTGTGAGTAAAATGGTGGAAGACCAGCATGGAGATTGCAGTTCGCCCGATTCTTCACTAAATAATGGTGGTGTAATTAGCCGATGAGTTCCCCCCAACCCCCTCAAAAGCCTAAAACTTTGCTTGGTCAGGTGACGCAAGCAGTCCAGACAATTCAAGCTCGGGTTGATTTTTCAAAACTGGCGCTCAGACCGAATGTCAGAGTGCCAGAACTTTGGGTGCAGGATGCGGGGGCGGATAAGGCTGAAGTATATCCGCTGTTGGGCGATCGCTATATGTTAGGTCGCAGTTCCAAATCCTGCGATATCGTTATCCGCAACCCAGTTGTCAGCCAAATTCACCTTTCTTTGTCGCGGGATTCTACTCAACGGCGACCAGTTTTCATCATCAAGGATGAAAATTCAACTAATGGTATTTATCGCGGCAAGCGGCGGGTCGCTTCCTTAGAATTGCGTCACGGCGATGTCCTCACCCTCGGACCGTCAGAACTCGCTGCTTCCGTACGGCTGCAATATGTCGATCCACCTCCGTTATATGTCAAAGCGGCTACTTGGACTGGTTACGGTATTGCTGGTGCTAGCGCCCTTTTGGCGCTGGCAATTGGAGTAGAATGGCTGAAATTTTCCGTTAGACCCCTGCCAGTAGCTTCTCGCTCTCCGGTAATTGTTTATGCCCGTGATGGCTCGACTCCCCTACGCGAGCCTCGAACTACGGCTCACATAGACATGAAAAAGTTGGAAGACTTTGGACCCTATTTGCCTGCGGGGGTAGTTGCTTCCGAAGATAGCCGTTATTATTGGCATTTTGGGGTCGATCCGCTGGGAGTTTTGCGAGCCGTGTTGATTAACAGCCGCAGCGGAGACGTCCAACAAGGAGCGAGTACTGTTACCCAGCAAGTCGCCAGAAGTTTGTTCCGCGATTATGTCGGCAGACAAGACTCCTTAGGGCGGAAATTGCGGGAAGCGATTGTTGCCTTAAAGTTGGAAACTTTTTACAGCAAAGATGAACTTTTGCTGACTTATTTAAATCGGGTGTTTTTAGGGGCAGACACATCCGGCTTTGAAGATGCAGCAGAATATTACTTTGATAAGTCAGCTAAAGAGTTAACTTTGGCAGAAGCCGCAACATTAGTGGCAATTTTACCCGCTCCCAACGGCTTTGATTTTTGCGGAGATGGGCAAAACAAGCTAGAAGCGATTGAATACCGCAACCGCGTGCTAAAGCGGATGCTGGAGATGGGCAAAATCAAACAAGATGAGTATAACCGCGCGAGGCGATCGCCCATTGAAATCAGTCCCAAAGTCTGCGAACAGCAAGCCAAAATCATTGCGCCTTATTTTTACAGTTATGTCTTCCAAGAACTCCGATCTATTTTGGGGGAAGACCTAGCAACAGAAGGCAATTTTATTATTGAAACTCAGCTCGATCCGAGAATTCAAGCCCAAGCGGAAGCCTCGCTGCGTAACTCAGTCAGCAGAGATGGTCCAAATTTTGGTTTTTCCCAAGGGGCGATGGTGACTATGGATTCTAGCACTGGGAGTATCCTGGCGATGGTAGGCGGGACTGATTACAAAAAAAGTCAGTTTAATCGTGCCGTCCAAGCCAAAAGACAACCGGGTTCCACCTTTAAAGTCTTTGCTTACACCGCCGCCATCGAACAAGGCATTTCACCAGTTACGTCTTATTCCTGCGATTCTTTGCGCTGGCAAGGTTTTACTTACAAACCCTGTCGCAGTGGTGCTGGTGGTAGCTTAGATATTGCCACAGGGCTTGCTTTGAGTGAAAATCCCATCGCCCTGCGAGTAGCGAAGCAAATCGGGCTGGATAAAGTCGTGCGAATGGCACAACGCTTGGGGGTAAAGTCTAACCTCGACCCCGTTCCCGGCTTAGTGTTGGGTCAAAGTGTAGTCAATGTCACGGAGATGACGGGGGGATTTAGTGCTATTAGCAACAATGGCGTGTGGAATCGTCCCCATGCAATTAGCAGGATACTGGACAGCAGTGATTGTGAAGACCGCAGCGATTTTAAGACTTGCCGCGTCATTTACTCCTTTGACCAAGACCCAGAAGCCAACAAGCGCGTGCTAAAGCCAGAAATCGCCGATACCATGACTAGTTTGCTACGGGGAGTGGTAACAAATGGTACAGGTCGCGGCGCGGCGATTGGAGAGGGAGAAGCTGGTAAAACAGGTACAACCGA
Source organism: Heteroscytonema crispum UTEX LB 1556 (assembly GCA_044006015.1). Classification (GTDB taxonomy): domain Bacteria; phylum Cyanobacteriota; class Cyanobacteriia; order Cyanobacteriales; family Nostocaceae; genus Heteroscytonema; species Heteroscytonema crispum. Next base: position 370,372 of record JBIPDF010000006.1, on the reverse strand, counting down.
TAAAAACGTTGACTTGTGGTTTATTGGCTTTATTCCCAGTCGGCGACTGGCGACAGGTATTTGGTTGGGAAACGATAATAATTCCCCGACATCTGGTAGCAGCGCTCAAGCCGCTCAATTGTGGGGAAATTATATGGGGCGAATTACAAAATAATAGTTAGGAGTTAGGAGTTAGGAGTTGGGAGTTGGGAGTTGAGAAGCGCCCAGTGAGGAGTTAGGAGGCGCCCAGTGAGGAGTTGAAGAATTTTTCATAACTCTTTACATAACTCATAACTCATAACTCATAACTCCTAACTCCTAACTCTTTACATAACTCCTAACTTTACTTATATCCCTGCCAGGGGGTGATTTCCAGTTCGCCACTGGGCTTGAATACTACTTGGTAGTGTGCTAGAGGTTCTTTGTTGTTGGGAGCTGCGACATTAGAACCGTAAATAGCTTGGAACATCTTGGGTAAAGGCGTTTCCCGGAAATAATCATATGCCACTTGGTTGAGTGGTTCGTAATCAGCGATCGCTCCATCTTTGTTTATCGCCACGCGATACTTCAAATCTCGGTTATAGCTGTGAGTACCGCTCGAATTTTGGCGAATTATATCATAAAGTTTTTTATTTAAATCCTTGAGAGCGTTGGTGTCGGTAATTTTTGCCCCGACAACATCTGGCGTCTTGGTGTATCCCAGCCAAGGACTAACTTGCAATATCCCTTGTCTGGTAAAAACTACACGGAATTGAGCGATCGGTTCATTGGTAATCGGACCGCGATTCGCAGGATTGTAAAGTAAATTAGGCAAAGGAGTTTTATCTACTGCTTTATTTGCTTCTGAATTCACTGTTTTATAACCAACGATCGCACCATCAGCAGCCACACCTACACGATAAACCATATCCTCATTTAGTCCGGAACGATTAGCCCAAGCGGGATTAATTTGGTTATAAACTTGACGATTTAATGCACGTAACTGAGATGCATCGGTAATTTCCGGAACTGTCTTTAAAAGTGCTTCTAAATCTTTAACTTCGGACGCTGTAGTTGGTGTGGGAGTCGGTGTAGGAGTCGCTTCTGGTGTCGGAGTCACCGACGGTGTTGCAGTCGTCTTTGGTGTAGTAGAAGCGATCGCATTATTAAAAGTTGTAGTAGCCGCCGGTGCTGTAGAATTGGGGCTGGGGGTTGCAGAACTAGTCGTTTCTTGGGATTTTGGTTGTGGCGGACGCATTTCTGGGGCTGGAATCAAACTAAAAGCGATCGCCGCTACAGCCAAACTCGAAACACCCACACCAGCGGGTACAGCTTGTCTAATCAAGCCTTGATTTGCAACACCGCGTCTGGGAACAGGTTGTAATTCCAATGACAATTCTGGAAGAGTTTGACTATCAGCAAAAAACTGATCCACCGCTTCCACCAAATCAAACAACTGCACCGTATTTAAATCAATTTGAACAGGTGGTTTGCCGTAATTAGAGTTATAGTGTAAACCCTGTTGTCCGCCCTCAGAATGCACAATTAACCTGTGTCGGTTGCTGTCAATTTTTTGCAACTGCACCAATTCCGACTCTTGGTTGTGTGCTTGGGGATTTGGTACACTACTCAAAAACTCTTGGGCATAAGCACTAACAGAACGTACCAAACTTTCAAAAAATTCCCGCCCTCCCATCAATGGCTGATTGTAGCCAGATAAATAGCATTCAGCATTGACCAAAATTGACAATTCCGGGCGCATTTCCTGAAAATGTGCAGCCCTTGTGGCATCGCTCAAACCTTCTAAAAGCAGCGTGCAATTAGGTAAACTATACTTCCGTTGAATGTTCATTCTACTTCACCGTCAAAAAGACTAATCCAGAACCGTTGCATACCCGCCGTACCGGTACAGAATAGTAATTGTCCCAACAAACTCACAGCCAGTTCATCTAATTTATCATCAGAACTTAATGCCAGTACACCAGAACGTCGGGAATTCATCCGACTCTTAAAGTGCGCTCTAAATCTTTCTAAGTAATTAGATAATCGCAAATTCTGTTCCAGTGGGATCTGCTTTTCACTCATTTGTTGATATATCATTAACAACTGGCGAATTACAACTGTTAACCGCCGTGCTATATAACAGGCAATTACCACCAAGGCTTTCGCCTCCATGATAGATAAAGGACGGCGAATATTAGCACGCCGCAGGGGGTTAGTGCTACGCATCCGCCATAAATTCACTCGGTCTTTAATAATTCCTTTAAGATCCAACTCTTCAGCAAATGCCAGAAACGCTTCAGATCCACCAAGTTCTAAAGCTTCAATTGCCAGTAAAATCAGGTCAATTTGCAACCGGGTTTTCCGGGGACAACCCTGTCCTTCAATCGCAGGATCGGGTAAAGTATCCAATATCATTGGCAGTGACTGGGGAGTTGGACTATTGAAGGGCGTTATACTCGCGGAGACATTCATTATAAATACCTTGTGCAGTTGCAACAGACTAGGTAAAACTAATTTAAGATAATTAGCCAAACCATCAGATTTGACCTATGGCAGTAGCGGCACTGCCCTGATATATACATTACTTACCCGTTCTACTCAAAGGTTTCCGTATAGTTAATTCAAGTTTTCAATGCATAATTTCACCTGTCTGTTGTTGGTAGTGCAATTTTATCCCTAGCTTCGTGTAGATTCGAATAATCGTCAACAATCGAGAGCGAAATTAAAGCCCCGCTCTCAAGCGTATGACATTATAGTGTACGATTTTTCAGGTATATCGAATTGAGGATTGGGAATTGGGTACTGGGTACTGGGTACTGGGTACTGGGTACTGGGTACTGGGTACTGGGTACTGGGTACTGGGGAAGAATATTCCAATGCCCAATGCCCCATGCCCCATACCCAATGCCCAATCCCTAATCCCTGTTTTATGGATTTGAAGTCTCTGATTCGTGAAATTCCAGATTTTCCCAAACCCGGCATTTTATTTCGGGATATCACCACACTGTTGCGCGACCCAGAAGGACTGCGCTATACTATTGACTTTTTTGCTAAAACGTGCATAGATGCTGGACTAAGAGCAGATTACATCTTGGGGATGGAGTCGCGGGGCTTCATTTTTGGTTCACCTCTGGCTTATAAATTAGGAGCAGGTTTTATTCCCGTTCGCAAGGCAGGTAAACTACCAGCAGCAGTTCACTCTGTTGAATATCAATTGGAGTATGGTACTGACTGTTTGGAAGTCCATCAGGACGCTTTGCACCCTGGTAGTAAAGTTTTAATTGTGGACGATTTAATTGCCACGGGTGGAACTGCTAGTGCAACAGCAAAGTTGGTGCAGAAGATTGGCTGCGAATTGGTAGGATTTGGGTTTATCATCGAGCTACGGGATTTGCAAGGGCGTCAACATCTGCCGGATGTGCCCATTGTCACCCTCGTGGAATATTAGTTTGGTTAGTGGTTCGGCGCTGTTGGTTAGTGTTTGGTGGTTGGTGGTGAAGCGCGTACTGCGGTCGGGTTTCCCTCCTTTGTACTGGTGAACCCGAAGGGTTGGTGGTGAAGGGGCGCTGCGGTCGGGTTTCCCTCGTGCCGGGGATAGTGAACCCCTCTGGGGTTGGTGGTTGGTGGTTTTGAATAACTAACAACTGACAACTGACAACTGACAACTGACAACTGATAACTGACAACTAACAACTAACAACTAACAACTGAACTCTTGACTAAAATGCGATGAATACTACTACTAAAACGTCCTTAGAGGCTGGTCGAGATTGGCTGATAAGACTAGTCACTAGCGAAACTTTTATTTATATAGTAAAGCGGTTATTACAAGCGCTGTTGACTTTATTGTTGGCGTCAGCATTGTCATTTTTTATTATGCAACTGGCACCGGGGGATTATGTCAGCAGCTTGGAGGCAAATCCCAGAATTACCAAAGAAAGAATTGACGAACTCAGACGACAGTTTGGTTTGGATAAGTCTTGGCCCGAGCAATATATACTTTGGCTATGGAATATAGTCAGCCGCGGGGATTTTGGGACGAGTTTTCCTTACCAGCGTTCTGTTGCATCTTTATTGTGGGAGCGCGTACCAGCTACACTGTATTTAGCGATCGCTTCTTTGATTGTAACGTGGGCGATCGCTATTCCCTTGGGTATTGTCGCCGCCGTCAAGCAAAATCGCGCTGTTGACAAGATTTTGCAGGTGGTAAGTTACGCCGGACAGGGTTTTCCCAGTTTCATCACCGCTTTATTTCTGCTATTTTTTGCCCAAATCACCTCTCCCCTGTTTCCAGTCGGTGGAATGACTAGCATATTTCACAGCGAACTATCTTTCTTTGGTCAATTTGTCGATATTGCTTGGCACATGATTTTACCCACCATCGCCTTGAGTATCACCAGTTTTGCAGGCTTGCAGCGCATCACTCGCGGCGAATTATTAGATGTATTGCGTCAAGATTACATTCAAACAGCTCGTGCCAAAGGGTTGCCAGAAAACCGCGTTATTTACGTTCATGCCCTCCGCAATGCCATTAACCCTCTAATTACTCTATTAGGTTTTGAATTAGCGAGTTTATTAAACGGTGCATTTATTGCCGAATTCTTCTTCAACTGGCCCGGTTTAGGCAGATTGACATTACAAGCATTAAATAATCAAGATGTGCCACTAGCAATGGCAAGTTTAATGATGGGCGCAGTTTTATTAATTGTAGGCAACTTAATCGCCGACCTAATGTTAAAAGCAGCCGATCCTCGCATTCGCCTAGAAGATTTGAATTAGTTACTCACCGCCCAGGCGCGGAGTTAGTAGATAGTAGGTAGTAGTTAGTAGTTAGTAGTTAATAATCCTGCTTGTCCTCCACACCCGTCGCCCCACACCCGTCCTCCACACCCGTCGCCCCAAGTCGTCCCCCCCCTCTCCCCCTCCCCCATGTTGTCCCAAGTCTATTACCTGGTGCGATCAAAAGCTGATGGTAGCTATCTTGCAGCCCGTCCCAACTCTGAAGGGTTAGGTTATTTGTTGCTGTTTCGCGAACATTTTGATGCCCTTAGCTACCTCAATACCCACGCCGCCGAATTAGCAAACCGCTTTTCTGTAGAATCTCTTCCCGGTACGCAACTGGGAAGTTTGCTTAAACGCTGGGGCTTTAACGGCGTAGGCATTGTTAATGACCCGTTAATACCCAATATTGAATTTTTGCAGGCGTAGCATAGAGTTAATTGCTCCAGGAGGTAGAAATGGCTTACAGTAGTTACAAAACTATCAGTGAAGTTCTCAAAGCGTTTCAAGTTACCTATACTGAAGCAAATTTTATTGTTGAAACTCAGTTTAATATTTCTAATTACTTCCGAGAAGATTTGCAAACAGTGATGCGGGAAGGAGTAGTTGATAATTCTGAGTTTGCCATTTGTGAAAACTTGATATACCCAGTTTTGAAGGAAGTTTGGAAAAGCTACAGCAGCAAATTTATTTTATGGAGCCATTAATTTCTTACTTGTGACGAAAATTTATCCGGTTTTCCTTCCTCTTATTTTGGCTAAAAAGTCTCCTTTAGGTAAAGTTGTTTTTGACAACCCTTAGTTGATTTTAGTAGAAGCAAAGCAGGATAACTTTGAAGCTGGTTGGACGCAATGTTTGGCAGAAATGATTGCAGCACAGAAGCTAAATGGAGAATTTGCAATAATTATATTCGGTATTGTTTATAATGGCGATCGCTGGCAATTTGCCAAATTAGAAGTGCAAGTATTTACTCGAAATATAAAGCTTTACACAATTGCTGGAGTTAGATCAATTTTTTGCTGCTGTCAATCATGTCTTTCAACAGTGCGAATTACAGCTAAACTTAGAGTACTGCTTAGAGTCGATTTATAAAGTTATATAAATCTCAAAAAATTGTCAGGTGCGTTCACGGACTTTAACGCACCGTTTGGATTAAAATGTGAAAAATCACATCTGAAAGTACGCTATCACGCACCCTACTGCCTGAGTTAAAAGTTAGCAGTTAGAAGTTAGGAGACGCCCAATTCAAATCATAACTCATAACTCATAACTCATAACTCCTAACTTTTTGCTTACACCACTACCTTTTCTAATACCAACTTAGAACGCTTCACCTGTTCGGGAATGGTGACGGGATAATCTCCAGTGAAGCAGGCTGAACAGAAATTATTGGTGTCTTCTCGCGTTGTTTCTAACATTCCTTCCCAACTGAGATACGCTAGGGTATCTACCTCAAGTTGCTTGGCAATTTCTTCTACTGATTTGGTCGCAGCAATTAGCTGGTCTTGAGTATCAGTATCTATACCGTAGAAACAGGGATGAGTAACTGGAGGCGAGGAAATTCGCATATGCACTTCCACCGCACCAGCATCGCGTAATGTTTTAACCAGTTTGCGGCTGGTAGTTCCCCGGACAATGGAGTCATCCACAATTATCACTCGTTTGCCATATAGCACATCTTTGAGTGGATTGAGTTTCATCCGAATGCCCGATTCTCGCATAGTTTGGGTGGGCTGAATAAAGGTGCGCCCGACGTAGCGATTTTTAATTAGTCCTTCGGCGTAATGTACGCCAGAAGCTTGGGAAAAGCCTATAGCAGCCGGAATACCTGAATCAGGTACGCCAAACACGATATCGGCATCAACAGCAGATTCTTCAGCCAGTCGTCGCCCTAACCGCATTCGATAGCTGTACAAACTCTCGTTGTGCATGAGGCTATCAGGACGGGCAAAATAAATCATCTCAAAGATGCACAATTTCTTTTGAGGCTGTTGACTCCAATGAAAGGAAGCCATACCTTCTTCGGTAATCCAAACTAATTCACCCGGTTCTACCTCCCGCAGATAATCGGCACCAATAATGTCTAAACCGCAAGTTTCCGATGCGAGTACGTAACGGGTTGGATTCTCTCCCAAAGTACCAATTACTAAAGGACGAATGCCATTAGGATCGCGTACACCCATGATGCCATGCGGCGTACCAATTACTAAACTAAAGGCTCCCTGACAGCGATGGAAAGCCCGAATGCAAGCCTCTAACCAATCTGTACCCGAGTTGGCTTCTTCAGCGATCGCAAAGGCGATCATTTCTGAATCTGTCGTTGTCACTAAGTTGAATTTGCTCTGAAGTAACTCTTCTCGCAGTTGTGCAGTATTGACTAAATTCCCATTATGTGCTAAAGCAACTGAACCCAAGCGGGTTTCGACAACAGCAGGCTGGGCATTAACTCTGCGACTGGAACCTGTGGTGGAGTAACGAGTATGACCGACGGCAGAGTTTCCGGGCAACTCGTTTAAAATTGATTCGTTAAAGACTTGGGAAACCAAGCCCATATCTTTGTGTAGGTGTACCTTTTCACCCTCAAAAGTAGCAATCCCGGCAGATTCTTGACCCCGATGCTGGAGGGCGTACAATCCAAAGTAAGTTAGTTTGGCAACATCTTCCCCTGGTGCGTAAATGCCAAAAACACCGCAGGCTTCTTCCGGCTTGTCAGGTCGATTTTCATCACTGTTGGTAGGGCTGTCAGCTTGATGAGAGTGTTCATCCGAGGCGGCGGGATGGTTGGGAAACATGCTAGCTTTGCTCCTGATGAGGATGTCAAGTCACTGGGATTATGAGAGGGGATAGTCGCAGAGTTCTTAATAAAACTTTAACCATCTATTAAAACAGTATCGCAATCATGCTCTGCAACGCCAACAAAGTTAGGAAGCGCCCAGTTAGGAGGCGCCCAGTTAGTAGTTAGGAGGCGCCCAGTTAGGAGTTATGAATTTCGTTCTGAAATCCTCACTACTCACTCTTAACTCCTCATTCCTCACTCTTAACTCCTAACTCTTAATTGGTGGGGGTAGTGGTGTGGATAGCCAGACGCTTTTCGATCGCCTGAGAGTAGCGATCGCTTATATCTTCGATCCTAGCTTTAATTAAGGTTTGGTTATTAGTGGTTAAAACCCCCAACCCGATGTCGTAATTTCCAACGGTGCCCAGTTTTTGCCAATTTTGACCGAGATTTTCCCGTAAATAGGATTCCCAAGTTTCTTGTTGTGCTGGCGACACAGAAACTAAAATCCGCCCACCGCCTTCACCAAACAACACTTCATCCCAACGTTGTAGCTGGTTTGCGGGTAAATCTAATGTAATTTCTGCACCAAGTTGTCCGCTAATACAACATTCCGCAAGGGCAACAGCTACTCCACCCTCAGCACAATCATGGGCTGAATTTACCCAACCTTGACGAATTCCCTGGCGACAAGCTTGTTGTACTTGGCGTTCCAATTCAAAATCTACCCGTGGCGGTTTTCCCGCAACAGTATTGTGGATGCTGGCTAAATATTCAGATGCACCCAATTCAATTGTGGATTTTGAATTTCCGATATTGGATATAGGCAATCCTAATAAATAAATCCCATCGCCTTCAGCTTGCCAACCTTGACCGCAAATTTTGTTTAAATCGGGAATTAACCCCACCATCCCCACAACTGGAGTAGGATAAATTGGCTGAGGGTTGCCTTGAGAATCAAGAGTTTCGTTGTAAAGAGAGACATTTCCGCCAGTTACAGGCGTCCCCAATTCCCGACAACCTTCCGCCAAACCGCGACAAGATAAAGCTAATTGCCAGTAACCAATTGGTTTTTCGGGACTGCCAAAATTTAAGTTATCCGTCACCGCCAGAGGTTCCGCACCCACACAACTGAGATTTCGTGCAGCTTCAGCAACAACTGCCTTAGCACCCTCATAGGGGTCAAGATAAACATAGCGAGGATTGCAATCTACAGTCGCCGCCACACCAGATTGGAAATTGGGAATTCTCCCCCTCTCCCCCTCGCCCCCTCTCCCCCTCTCCTCTTCCAGGGGACGTAATCTGATTACTGCTGCATCTGCACCGCCGGGAAGCGTCACCGTATTATTCTGGACTTGATGGTCATACTGGCGATAAACCCAGCGTTTAGAAGCGATACTGGGCGTATCCAGCAAAGTTAAAAGAATATCATTCCAACTTTCCAAGTTTCCTTGAATTTCAATACCCGCATCTGTACAAGCCGGGAGAGAATCAGGCGTCCATTCCCAAGCTTTGCGGGCATATTCCGGAGGTTCCGCCAACAATTCCCGATGATACAAAGGCGTATTTTCTGCCAAAGCTTCTGCCGGAATTTCTGCTGCGACTTCGCCCCGATAAAAAATCCGTACGATGGGTTCGGCAATAACAGTACCGGCAACAACAGCCTGAAGTCCCCAACGGTGGAAAATATCAATTAACTCTTGTTCCCGTCCCTTGTGTGCCACAAACAGCATTCTTTCTTGAGATTCCGAAAGCAGATATTCATAAGGCACCATCCCCGATTCTCGTACGGGAATTTTATCCAAATCCAATTCAATGCCCACGCCGCCTTTTGCTGCCATTTCCGACGTGGAACAGGTGATACCCGCTGCACCCATATCTTGTGCCGCGACAACTGCACCAGTCTTAAACGCTTGCAAACAAGCTTCAATTAACGACTTTTCCAGAAAAGGGTCGCCCACTTGCACCGCCGGACGGTCATCCATTGATTCATCGCTTAATTCTGCACTGGCAAAACTTGCCCCTCCCATACCATCGCGTCCGGTGGTGGAACCGACATAAAGCACGGGGTTGCCCAAACCAGAAGCCCCAGATTTGACGATTTCTGGAGTTTCCATTAATCCCAATGCCATGACATTCACCAAAGGGTTGCCAGAATAAGCCGGGTCAAAGTAAACTTCGCCGCCGACCGTGGGCACTCCAACGCAATTGTGTGTGACGATGCCAGAAGTTGTTACAAACAGATGAGTATTGTCTACCTCAACATCATAAACATCGCATTCATCAACACTGTTAATTTCTATACTCTTAATCTTGACAACTGCCACCTCATCTGAAGACTGACGAAAACGGGGAAAAGAATACTTGTTACCGTCATAGCGTGCCAACGCGGTTGCTAATTGGGCAGTGCGTTCTTCGGCAAAAACGTTTGCTAATGCCGTCAGTCCAGCAAAATTACTAACTTCTAACTGCCATAATGGTAGCCGTGTATGCTTGCGACCTTGGATTTGTCCTTCTGCGGCTGGTCGCTGATACATATAGGGGATTGCTCCCTGATTTTGAATCAGTGCTACAGCTTGCTCAAAAAGTTTATGACTAGTTGTTGCAAAGCTGATTTTGGCATGATTTCCATGAGTTTTTGTTGTCAGAGAACCATCACCTCGTAACAAACCTTTAAGGGCTTCCCGTTGTAATTTAGGTGACCACTGGAAAACAAAAGCTGGGAAAGCCTTATCACTGGCACTACTACCGCATTGCCAAACGTCTTTCAGCATATAGCCAAACAGCCATGAAGTGGCATAAACCGCAATTGTGGAAGCGCGTTTTTCAACACAGGGGCGCAGTCCCAGGCGCTTCAAACCGCTGACAACATCATTGACATATTCGGTTTCATGAAGGGCAAAGGTGAAGATAATTTTGTAGGTGTTGCCATTTTGGGAAACACACCCCTCTGAGAGGTAATAGCCAAGTAAACGTGCAAATTCCTCGTCTGGCTGGATAACCGCATTCATATAATTGGCTTTACCACGACGAAACAGACTAACCTGATTACGTGGCACCTTAAGCAGGGTTTCTAACCTCAGAAAATGTGAGAGGGGCAGCCTGCCAGTTTTTAGGTAATGGCAACGACTTTCGGCAGAAGGTTCGATTAATCGCAAAGCTGTGCGGATGACTTCTGTCGCCTGCCATGTTGGGGGTAGTTGCACATAAACATCTTGATGATGTTGGGCATTCGCGAGTAAATCGAGTGCTGGAACTCTGTGTTCTGATGGTTCTGGCAAGGAAACCAGTATCGGCAGTTCCTGACCAACTTGTAAAGATTGGGCAACACAAGTGTCCCACTGACCGCCTGACCGAATCAACATTGGATGATCCGGTGTAACAGTGAGGTTGCGACCAAGGGAAGTACGGATAGTTACCAGGGTTTTAGTGCATCGTTTGAAGACACGCCGCACACGCTGCCAACAACTTTTGTGGGTGTCGGGGTCAATGGAGAGGGTTTCAACGGCAACAGTATCATCTAACTCTAGGGTTGTGAGATTAGAATGCAACCGCGATTCTACAAAGTTGCCAATGGTGTCAAAATGTACGCCTTTTGCATTACGCCAGATAAATGTTTCTTTGCCGACCAAGCAATTTCCGTAATGACTTATACCAGCAACTACACCACTAAAAAGGCGTTGAGTCTTGGAATCCTCCAAAGAACCGAAACGCAGAGAATTTAACAAAGCAATAGGACGCGCACCCATTGTAAATATATCTCTCAGTATACCTCCAACACCAGTAGCGGCACCTTGGAAAGGTTCAACCGCTGAGGGGTGGTTGTGGGATTCAATTTTAAAAGCAAGTTGCAGCCCGTCGCCTAAATCGACAACACCAGCATTTTCACCTGGTCCAACGAGAATGCGATCGCCTGTTGTGGGAAATTGTTTTAGTAACGGGCGTGAATTTTTATAACAGCAATGTTCTGACCACATGACCCCAAACATACCCAGTTCGGCTTTGTTGGGGTGACGCCCTAGTCGGCGGACAATTTCTTCATATTCTTCTGGCTTGATACCTTCAGCAGCAATTTCTTGGGGAGAAAAGGGAGGTTTTGAGGTGGCGGTCATGGAAGTAATGCACCAAGGGGACAGAGAATTATTATTCTATCGATTTCTGACCCATTTCCGTTATAGAGGTGAAGCTAGTGAAAAGCAGTATGCTGTGATTGTATGCTCAGACTTCTAAACTATCGAAAATTGTGGCATAAATCCTAATGCTAAAGTGATAGTATCCTCAAGGCAGTGGTTCAAAATGGGCATTGCTAAAAAAATGAAACCGAAGCCAGATTCACATCAAATAAATAATGTTGAAGTAGGTATCTACGAGTGCGAAATACATCTCAAATTTCGCTTGATTGAAGAAAAAAGCTTATTGAGCGATTTGAGCGATCGCGACCAATTATTACAGGTGCTGCTAGAGGCTTTGACCGAAGGGTCTGACGAGTTCCTAGAAACTCTACAAACTCATGTCAATAAGATGGAAATTTCTGAACTAAAAGCCTCACCGCAAATGCGACGCCAGCTAATGCGCTTGCGTAAATTGCAAGAGGATCAAGATGATTTTGCTGAGTTAAAAGACTTTCTACAAACTTCCCCCTCAGAAACGAATACAATTACCATCAAAATTCCCGAAGAACGCCTGCAAAAGCTACAAGAAAATGCTAATCTTCTTGAGGTACCAATAGAAGAATTAGTAGAAATGCGTGTTGAAGAAGTTTTAAATCAACCTCAAGCATCTTTCAAAGATACTATGGATTACGTACTCAAGAAAAACGCTGAGCTTTACAATCGGCTAGCGTGATCCGCTATCTCTCTTTAGAAGAGGTGTTGGATGGAACTTTATCATCGCATAATTGAGCAGTCGGGTGGATCGGCTGGTGTTTCCAACATCGGTGCGGTGGAGTCAGCTTTAGCTCAACCACAAATGACATTTGGTGGTGAGGAACTTTATCCTACAATAGTTGAAAAGGCTTCATCTTTGGGCTTCTCGCTAATTAAAAACCACCCTTTCATCGATGGCAACAAACGCATCGGTCACGCAGCAATGGAAGTCTTCCTGCTGTTGAATAGTTTTGAAATTGATGCAGGGGTGGATGAGCAAGAGAAGGTAATTTTACAAGTAGCATCCGGCGAGTTAGGACGAGACGAATTTACCGAATGGCTTGGCAGTCATATCCTGCCGAAGCCAGATTTTGCTGATTCTATATAAATTGTCTAAAAGTAAGTTTGCGCTCATGCGATCGCACTTTTACTTTACTATCAAATTGAAGTGCGATCGCTCTATTTTATTCTTGAGTAGTATCAGCCGCAGACTGTGTTTGTGCAGCCTTTCTCACCGCCTCAACATCTAAATTCAACTTTTCGGCTATCTCTTGGACAGTCAAGCCCAACTCCAATAAAAGGGGTACTGTTTCTAATTTGCCTTCCTCCCTGGCTTCTTGTGCAACTTCTCGAAAATACCTTGTCTGCTTTAACTCATCTAACCCAAACATGGCTTCTATCTCCTGACGACTTAAGCTGGTAAACTTATAAACCAATATCGTCTCAATTAATTCTAAAACTTTCTGCCTGAGGGCAACATCTTCAAGTTCCTGCTGTGCTTCCTGAATTAATTGCCTAGCTTGTTGGCTAGCTGTCGCCTCATCCTCAACCACTAACTGCACCATTCCCAAACCAAGGGATGAATTTACAGTTTCCTCTAATTCATCTAAGTAAACAAATTTAACTTGCTGACTCATCAGCAACCCTCGATACTGTATTGGGACTCTTGGATTTAAATTGCGATCGGCAAATATTGCGACTGCACACCAATCGTGAATTGGCTGATATTGACGCAAATAGAGGAAAATTTCGCCAAACAATCGCCAATAAAAATCAGTTTTTGGCTGAAACTACACTTCGACAAAGTAAATTGGCTGTTGTGTTTGTTCTGGGGAAGGTAAAAATACACCATCGAAGCGAAATGCTAACTCTTTGATTTCCACAGATGTAAACTCATAACCTTCTGCTTCAGTCGCTGGTTGTCCGATGAGTTCAAAGAGGAGACCGGGCAAAGTCTGGAATAGTTGATAGAATATGCTGTCAGTTCTCACAGTTTTTATTTTTTAGCCACAAAAATATTATGGGGCGCATAAGCACCCCATTCTCCTCAAACCACCTTCGCCGCATCATTCATTAACCACCAACTTGCAAATTCCGTAAAATCAAATCAGCCCGTGGTGGAAATCCATCACCGTATTCCACAGGGTAATGGGTAATTACGTAGAAAACTTTGCCTTTTTCTTGACCAAGGTATATATCACCTACCATGTTCTTTCCTTTACCGAACACAATCTTTTCTTTAGCCCAGCTATAGGGAACATTACGAGTCCGGCTGACAACCCGCCATCCATTAGACGCAATTAACCCCCGTTTTCCGTTAATAAAGGTTCGCACCTGTCCTAAAGTTTTGAAATCATTGAGAAAAGATACGCTAACATAGGCGTTCTCATTTTTACTACCGCCAAAATTTGCAATAAATCGCACACCCGTTCCTTCACCGGAACTTACGCCTTGGGCAAGAAAATCCTTCTCCGGGAAGTAGGTAGTAAATAAATCACTGAATTGGTCGTAGAGTCTCAGAGTAACGGGAATTTTTTCCCCTTCAACTGTAATGGTGGCAGTCTTAGTAGGCGGTCTATTGATTTTTGCGCTATAACTAACCTCAAGAGCCATAGGTTTAGCTATAACACTGTTAGCTGAAGAAACTTGATTTTGCCGTGGTATAGCGCCACCCAAGGAACCGCTGAGGAGAACCGTCCCAACCATGACACAGGCAAGCTGACGCATTTTTCATTGCTATAAATTCAGGTTTAGATAATATTTGACTTTGTAACCTGCGTTACAGTTCCATTTCTCATAACCTACATAGGTTTACCCTGAGTCAGTAATTACTCTAACAACTACAGTTTGCTTGCCAAAGTTATGTGATCGCAATCACATGTTTGCATGATTAAGATCGTGTTCCAGAAAGAAGCAACTTGGGATACTAACTGTTAACTGAACTCTAGCCGAGTCATTAATAGGGAACACACTAATTGCCGATCGCTTCCACCGGGAAGTATCGGTTTTTTATTTGGACGATGTTTGGCACAGCCTCCAGTTTTAGCCGCTGCCGTAGAAT
>JBIPDF010000006.1:0-355640 GCA_044006015.1 Heteroscytonema crispum UTEX LB 1556 | reverse complement strand
ACAATCACAGCTAGCTATGATTAATATCGTCTCGCTTTTGGGGACGAATACGCATAATGACATATAACTGAACTCTAGCCGAGTCATTAATAGGGAACACACTAATTGCCGATCGCTTCCACAAGGAAGTATCGGTTTTTTATTTGGAGAATTTTTCGGGCAGTTTACCCGTTGTAGCGTTTGTTGTCAGTTATATAAATATCTTTACTGGTTTACAGTTAATTTTCAGCATCCAAAATAGTTAATGTGATGACAATCACAGCTAGCTATGATTAATATCGTCTCGCATTTGGGGACGAATACGCATAATGACATATAACTGAACTCTAGCCGAGTCATTAATAGGGAACACACTAATTGCCGATCGCTTCCACAAGGAAGTATCGGTTTTTTATTTGGAGAATTTTTCGGGCAGTTTACCCGTTGTAGCGTTTGTTGTCAGTTATATAAATATCTTTACTGGTTTACAGTTAATTTTCAGCATCCAAAATAGTTAATGTGATGACAATCACAGCTAGCTATGATTAATATCGTCTCGCATTTGGGGACGAATACGCATAATTACATATAACTGAACTCTAGCCGAGTCATTAATAGGGAACACACTAATTGCCGATCGCTTCCACCGGGAAGTATCGGTTTTTTATTTGGACGATGTTTGGCACAGCCTCCAGTTTTAGCCGCTGCCGTAGAATTGCAAGTATGTTTACTGTTTTACAGTTAATTTTAGCATCCAAAATAGTTAATGTGATGACAATCACAGCTAGCTATGATTAATATCGTCTCGCTTTTGGGGACGAATACGCATAATGACATATAACTGAACTCTAGCCGAGTCATTAATAGGGAACACACTAATTGCCGATCGCTTCCACAAGGAAGTATCGGTTTTTTATTTGGAGAATTTTTCGGGCAGTTTACCCGTTGTAGCGTTTGTTGTCAGTTATATAAATATCTTTACTGGTTTACAGTTAATTTTCAGCATCCAAAATAGTTAATGTGATGACAATCACAGCTAGCTATGATTAATATCGTCTCGCATTTGGGGACGAATACGCATAATTACATATAACTGAACTCTAGCCGAGTCATTAATAGGGAACACACTAATTGCCGATCGCTTCCACAAGGAAGTATCGGTTTTTTACATGGGTGTGATTAGTCATTAGTTATGAGTTATGAGTTATGAGTTATGAGTTATGAGTCATTAGTCATTAGTTTTTTACCCATGCCCAAGGGACGCCAGATGCCTGGGTCGGGAAACCCGACCGCAGCACTGGCGCAACAATGCCCAATTTCCAATTCCCAATGCCCCATAAAAGTTCCCCACTACCTGTTGGTAACTTGACAGAGATTCTGCCGCAGCCACTACCAGGTGTGGGGAGGTTAGGACAAATTAGAAGTATTATAGAGATGTAGAGTGCCGAAATCTTGCACTCACTCTAATAGACCGGAAGTCCAGGCTGTTAAATGCAGTACGTACTTTGAATTAAGACATCGCTTGAATGATGTAATCAAAGTAAGGGGCTGCTTCAGGAACATCTTCCGCATTCAGCAAGTCAAGGGAGGCTTTTTTCAGACAGTTGATGGCTTCTACCATTCCAGGCACGGGAACGCCTAGGGAATTGTACATTTCCCGGACGCCAATCAAACCAATTTTTTCAATTGGCTCTTTGTCGCCGGCAAGCACGCCATAGGTAATCAGGCGCAAGTACCAGCCAAAATCACGGATACATAAAGCACGTTGGCGCTCTCCGTAAGCATTGCCTCCCGGTGAGATAAAATCAGGACGCTTTTGCCAAAGTTGTTTGGTTGCTTCCTGGACTATCTTTTTTTCGTTTTCAGCTAAAGTGCCGACAATTCGCACCCGTTTTTCGCCGGTTTGCAAAAAGTCTTTGATGTTCTTGAGTTCGCCACTGCTGGGATAACGCAGTTGGTCGTCGGCTTTGAGAATAACTTGGCTTACTACAGTCATGATTATTGCGATCGCGCGAATAATATTATTTGCTAGTTTAACGAGTCTTAGGGACACAAGTGAAGAGAGATCCCGATATTGGGAGGGGGAGATGGGGAAGGGGGGGCCCCCTTACTTGTGGGGATAAGGGGCGAGGGGGAGAGGGGGAGATGGGGAGACGGGTGTGGGGCGACGGGTGTGGGTGTGGGGGACAAGGAAGATTTTCGCGCCAACCCCCAACCCCTGCGGGCTTCACCAGTACTAGGAGGGAAACCCTCCCGCAGTACTGGTGAACCACCAACCAACAACCCCAGAGGGGTTCACCAGTCGCCTGGGTCGGGAAAACGCCACTGCGACCCTTGGCCAGACCCCAAGACCGCAGTGGCTCCCCTACCAAGGGCGCGAAGCTCACCGGAGGGAATCTTCCCGACTGCAGACGCAAGCGCCCCTTCACCACCAACCAACAACCAACTACCAACTACTTTTGATTATTGACTAATGACTAATACAGTTTGGCGACAGGGTGAATTAATTGAAATTACGATCGCCGATCTCAGTGATACTGGCGATGGCGTTGGACGTTGGGACTCGCGTGTGGTATTTGTACCCGATACTGTAGTAGGCGATCGCGTTGTTGTTCGTCTGGTACATGTTAAACCAAAATATGCCCACGGCAAACTTAAAGAAGTTTTGCAACCATCTCCCCACCGCATCCGCCCAAGTTGTATTGTGGCTGATAAGTGCGGTGGATGTCAGTGGCAGCATATTACTTATGAATACCAGCTAGAAGCGAAGCGCAATCAAGTTATTCAAGCTTTAGAGCGCATAGGCGGTTTTATGCAACCACCTGTAGATCCGGTGCTTGCGGCTGCTTCACCTTTGGGCTATCGTAATAAAGCAACCTATCCGATAAGCATGTCTGCTACCGGACAAGTACAAGCTGGTTACTACCAAAAAGCTAGCCACGAATTAATTAATTTAAATCAATGCCCAGTCCAAGATGCACGCTTAAATCCATTGCTTGCTGAAGTCAAACAAGACATTCAAAAGCAAGGTTGGCAAATTTATAACGAACAGCGTCACCAAGGGCTAATACGCCATCTTGGTTTACGCATTGGACGGCGCACTGGGGAAATTTTACTAACTTTGATTGTAAAAGACTGGAATCTTCCAGGAATTGAAAATCAAGCGCAGGAGTGGTTAAAACGCTATCCCCAATTAGTGGGGGTGTCGTTAAATCGTAATGGCGATCGCACTAATGCTATTTTTGGTTCCGAAACCCGTTGCATTGCTGGACAACCTTACCTGCGAGAAAAATTTGCCGACTTGGAATTTCAAGTCCGCCCCGATACGTTTTTCCAAGTTTACACAGAAACCGCTGAAGCACTTTTACAAGTAATTCAGTCAGAATTAAATTTGCAAGGTGATGAAGTGTTGGTTGATACCTACTGTGGCATTGGAACTTTGACTTTGCCTTTGGCGAAGCAAGTCCGGGAAGCTGTAGGGTTAGAAGTCCAACCAGAGGCAGTAGCACAAGGAGTTTTAAATGCGGAAATGAATGGCATTAATAATGTATCTTTCCAGACTGGGACAGTAGAAGAATTACTGCCAAAATTGGAGATAAAACCGGATATTGTGTTGCTCGATCCGCCGCGTAAAGGATGCGATCACACAGTCATCGAAACTTTATTGCGATCGCAACCTGAGCGAATCGTTTACGTCAGTTGTAAAGTAGCCACCCTCGCCCGTGACCTGAAATTGCTTTGTAATCAAGGAGTGTATACTCTCACGCGAGTTCAAAGTGCGGATTTCTTTCCCCAAACAGCACATGTGGAAGCTGCGGCATTTCTTGTGTTATCACATTTGGACAAGGGTACTGAGTCCTGAACAAAAACTCAAATTTGAAATTTGTAGTCTAGTGCATAGTAAAAATGCTAAAATTGAATTAAGCTAAAAATATAATTCCTTTTGTGTAAAGAAATTGAAGTTGCAAAGGCTCTTCTCAAAAAGATGAATTGGGTTGTCTAAATTACAAATCGGCAGATCAAAGAGTATAACTATACTCTTTCATATTACAAGCATCTTCTTAGTTGCTAACTGCATCTGTAGGTATAAAATAGCCCTTTTTTATGGCAGCAATCCAAGCTCATTAAAGCGAGTCATTGCTCCCTAGCATTTTCAAAATTTAGTTTCAAAGACGCAAGTTTGAAGGCAGCATGACCACCTCAAATTCTATCAGGGTGCCTGTGAAAGCAAACTGATGTCTAGCTAACTGAAAGCTACGGGGTTTCTCTTGTGATTACCATTTCGCTTCGTCCGGTTGGACGTAATTGGGGCACCATTAGTTTCGCGTCAACCCTATATCTTTGTCCGATATTAGATTTATTGCTGGCAGAAATTCCAGTAAAATTGCAAGCCGAACTGCGACTGGGGCTTCAAGAAGCCTTAGTCAACGCAGCAAAACATGGCAATAACCTCGATCCTAGTAAAAGAGTAGTAGTCCGTTTTTCCTTAATAGATAATCAATATTGGTGGGTAATATCAGACCAAGGCACCGGTTTTAGTCCATCCTGTACTTGTGACGATAGCGATCCGACAGATTATCTACCGCCAGATGAGGCAGAAAGCGGTCGTGGTCTGTCTCTTCTGCATCAGATTTTCGACCAGGTAGAATGGAATCGCAAAGGCACAGAATTAAGGCTTTGCAAACAATTAGAAAATCGTCCCCGGTTATCGCTGCGGCGATGAAGAGGGCAAGGGGAGGGGGAGACGGCTGTGGGGTGTGGGAGGACAAGGAGGACAAGGAGGAATGATTGATTGAACAAAATCCATTCTCCCTTGTCTCCCCCCTCTCCCTCGTCTCCCCCCTCTCCCTCGTCTCCCCCCTCTCCCCATCACCCCATCTTCTTATCCCCGTGAGTGGGACAGGGTGGTGCAGAGATAGAGCGATCCAACCAACCTGTAGCTTGTTCTAATCTAGCCAGGGCTTCTTGTGGCTGATCCTTGAGAAGAAATACGAGGGCTGCTGCTGCTTGTTCGCTGGCGCGTACTTTGCGGT
The DNA here is from genome assembly GCA_044006015.1 of Heteroscytonema crispum UTEX LB 1556. Classification (GTDB taxonomy): domain Bacteria; phylum Cyanobacteriota; class Cyanobacteriia; order Cyanobacteriales; family Nostocaceae; genus Heteroscytonema; species Heteroscytonema crispum. The sequence goes on along the minus strand of JBIPDF010000006.1, from coordinate 350,628 downwards.
TAGATTTGAGACGATGCCAATCGTTAGGAGAAATGCTCAATCTCTCCATGAGAGCTTGGGCTAGTTCCAATGTACTAAATTCGTTCAATTGGCTGGTTTTAGGCAGTTGGGTAGATTCAGTCATGATGTCAATTGCGCTGGCGCTGAGTTTTGGGTTTATAAGCCCCCCAGGCTGGAAGCCCGGAGGCTACACGCAGGCTACAATACCTAGATTTTCCTTGAGTCCCACTCAACGCGGACGAGACTTCGTGTAGCCGCAGGCTGTCTTCCTGAGGGGGCGGGTGTGCAAGATGTAAATAGTCAAAATCTTGACAATTAACAATTGACTATTGACTATTGACTATTGACTATTAGTTTACAACCTGCACATGAAGCCGCCGAAACAACCATCAAAGTCTTCACCAGAGGAAAATCAGGAAGGAGAATTTGAGCAAGAGCTTGAGGAAATCGAGCGATCGCTTGTAGCATTAAAAGAACGCTACACCCAAGTGCAAAGCGATCGCATTGAACAAGCAGAATACGAACAGCGCCTTGAGGAACTGCATCAAAACAAGCGCCATACACCAGAAATCAAAGCCGAATTAAAAGAAATTCAACAACGGCTGGAAGTGCTAGAAATAAGCTTAGAAAGTCAATTATTTTCCTGGGGTAGCCTCAAGGAACCTTTTTGGCAAGCCGTCCGCTTTGGTGGATTGGGCGTTATCATAGGCTGGTTATTAAAGTCCTGTGCTGGGTAATATGGTAAATCGACGAATTGCAGAAATATTGCGGAGTGGTCAACCTGATGAGTCGCTTGTAGTTCAAGGCTGGGTTCGTACAAAACGCGACTTAAAAGGCTTTGCTTTTATTGAAGTTAATGACGGCTCATCCTTGGCTAATTTGCAAGTCGTCATTCATCAAGATTTGCCAGACTACGACGCCATTTTGAAAAAATTAAATACAGGTGCTTCCCTGGAAGTGACAGGAGTGCTAGTTCCTTCCCAAGGTAAAGGACAGCGCATCGAGTTAAAAGCCGAAACCGTGAAAGTTTACGGTGAAGCTGATCCCGAAACTTATCCTTTGCAAAAGAAACGCCATTCCTTTGAATTTTTGCGGACAATTGGACATTTGCGAAGCCGCACCAATTCCTTTGGTGCAGTTTTCCGCGTCAGAAATGCCTGTTCTTACGCCATTCACCAATTTTTTCAAGAACGCGGCTTTTTGTGGGTACACACACCCATTATCACTGCTAGCGACTGCGAAGGCGCGGGTGAACTTTTCAGCGTCACCAGTTTGAATTTAAAGGATGTCCCGCGTACGGAAAACCAAGCAGTAGACTACAGTAAAGACTTTTTTGGCAAACCTACATATTTAACAGTTAGCGGTCAATTAGAAGCCGAAGTTATGGCGATGGCGTTTAGCAACGTCTACACCTTTGGTCCTACCTTCCGTGCAGAAAATTCCAACACATCGCGCCACTTAGCAGAATTTTGGATGGTTGAGCCGGAAATGGCTTTTTGCGGCTTAGAAGAAGATATGGATTTAGCCGAAGCCTTTCTCAAACATGTTTTCAAATATGTGATGGAAACTTGTCCGGAAGACATGGAATTTTTCAATCAGCGCATAGATGATTCCGTGTTGGCGACAGCGAATAATATCATTAATAATGAATTTCAGCGCCTGACTTATACCGAAGCGATCGCGCTTTTAGAAAAAGCCGATTTCAAGTTTGAATATCCGGTAAGTTGGGGTTTGGATTTACAATCAGAACACGAACGTTATCTCGCCGAACAACTTTTCAAAAAGCCAGTTATCCTCACAGATTACCCAGCGCAAATCAAAGCCTTTTACATGCGGTTAAATGACGATGAAAAAACCGTTCGCGCAATGGATATTCTTGCACCGAAAATTGGTGAAATTATCGGCGGTTCTCAACGGGAAGAAAGGTTAGATGTTTTGGAAAGACGCGTATTGGCGCAAGGAATGAAGCCAGAAGATTTGTGGTGGTATCTCGATTTGCGCCGCTTTGGAACCGTTCCCCACGCTGGTTTCGGTTTGGGTTTTGAAAGACTCGTGCAATTTCTGACGGGAATGGGAAATATCCGCGATGTTATACCCTTCCCACGTACACCATTAAGTGCCGAGTTTTAACGTGAGTTCGATGAACCTCTCCCCAACCCCTCTCCGTGTCGGAAAGGGGCAGAAATATCCCTAGTTTTGAACGAAAAATAAAGGTTTCAAAGCCTCTCCCCCGTGGGGGAGAGGTTTGGAGAGGGGTTCTTTAAATCCGTCGAACTCACGTAATTTTAATTATTTGCGATTATTTGTAATTATTTGTAGGGTGCGTTAGCGAAGCGTAACGCACCATTTTTTTAATTATTTTCACCAGAAAAATATTTGGTGTTTATCTACTTTATTTTTCCTATTACATCTATTCGTAAAGGGTAGAATCGATGAGAAAAATCCAACGAAGGCAAAGTTTGAAAATGCAGTTATTAGATGAAATTAGTTAAACTCGCGGTATTATCAACGATTTCTTCGCCCCATATTTTAAGCGATAAATATACGCCTTGTTCAGACAAATTAGGTATTCCGCAGCGCGTAGCCAGATGCCTAACTTTAGTTACTTTAATTAAGGATTCACTACCGTCACCACGCACTATATAAATTTCGTCACCAACCTGCGGAATAGAATAAATTTCGTACCTATTCCATTCTTTATTTTCAATCTCTATTTTCGCCCACATTATCGGTTTAATCATTAGAAATCTTTTTCTTATAACTATCTGTACTCGTATGTTAACACTTTAACGAAATCTAATCGTAGTCTATACGTATCTTAATGTAACAAATTTACCTAAGTCTAAGCGTATCAGTATAAAATAAAACTAATTATAAACTTAACTATCGGGAAAGTAGTAATTTGCAGCCTGCTTTTAGTCACACCTGTATCAGCAAAAACACTAACCGCAAACCCAAATGGCACACCTCCTAAAGCAGAACCAGGTTGGAGTTTGTGGCGACCAAAAGCCGAAGCAGACAAGGCTGATTATAGTTCTGGTTTCTCAAATATAGAATTAGGTGGATATATAGAGTTTGAAAACGCCTGCAAAACTGATGCAGGTATTCCCGAATCAAAGATTCAATATTGGTTTAGACTAAGTAATTCTATAGCACGGATAGGTACAGGCGAAGTAGAAAGTGGTTGTTGGGCAAAAGGACGTTTTCTACATACTTACAGCAGTACGGCGATTAAAACTAGCCTGGAAAATGTTAAGTGCCTGCGCGTCAATTCTCCGATAGGCAATGGTTTAGTAATTCGGTCCCAACCGAGGGCAAATCCCAAACAGGTGGGAGTTGTTGCAAATGGACGAACTGTGACGCTGGGAGGTTTTCCTGCGTCAATTATCAACGCTTTGCTTGCGCTGCGGAAATTGTGCAACAAGTCACAAGTCAGCATGAAATTTATTACAAGTATCCTTTGACTGGTGGTTTGTATCGCAGGCGTGATGAATCAAAGCGTACAGAACCTCTTAAACATTTTGGTGTTGGATTATTTGGTGTCAACAGTCACACTCACCGCCAGCATCGCCAACTTTTAATGCCAGCATTTCACAAACAGCGCATTGAGTCTTATCGCGATGATATTGTTGCTATTACGCAATCGGTACTGGAGCAATTGCAGGTAGATAAACCTATTGACATTTCCCAGTTAATGCGACTTCTTACCCTGCGCGTGGCTACTAAAACCTTATTTGGCGCTGATGTTGGTGAAGAAGGCGGTTCTAGCGCGAGGTTATTACAAAAAATTGGAACTCTATTGGGAAGTTCTGCGATCGCTATCTTACCCTACGATTTACCTGGGCTACCTTTCCATCGCTTGCTGAATTTAATGGCGCAACTGGATGACGAAATGCGTACCTTAATTAGGCGCAAACAAACCAGCAGCGCTGATGCTGGAGATGTCCTCTCAATGCTCATTCAAGCACGAGATGCTGAAACTGGCGTAGGGCTGACTGAAGACGAATTGCTGGGACATGTCAGCGTCATTTTTGCCGCTGGACATGAAACTAGCGCCAATGCCCTAACATGGACACTTTTTTACTGTCACAACACCCAGAAGTTGCTGCCGACTTGCTTGATGAATTAGAGCGCGTATTGCAAGGTGAACCTCCGACAATCGAGCAATTGCAGCAATTACCATTGTTAGAGCGAGTTATTAAAGAAAGTTTGCGGATATTACCACCTGTACCCTGGAATGCTCGCGTTACTTCCCAACCATCTACTCTAGGAGGTTATGACTTACCCGAGGGAACGGAAGTGTTTGTCAGCATTTACCATACCCATCACATGGCTGATTTGTATCCGCAGCCAAAGAAATTTGATCCCCAGCGCTGGGAGACGTTTGAACCCACAATGTTTGAATACAACCCCTTTAGTGCTGGCTCGCGCATCTGCATTGGAGCAGGCTTTGCCACAATGGAAATTAAAATTGTTCTGGCAATGCTGCTGATGCCATACCGCTTGCAATGTCTTCCCCAGCAGCGTGTTGAGCGCGATGCTTTAATTGTTATGGCTCCCAAATATGGAATGCCAATGTTAGTCCGCAAGCAAGACAGGCAATTTACTCAAGGAGTGGGTGGCGTGCGGGGGAATGTGCGCGAAATGGTGCAATTACCCGCATGATTAGCTGTTATACCAAATTTGGATAGATAAGCTATTCCACATCTAATAGACATAGGAGTGGAAATTAACGGGAGCATCACCCAAAACCCTTGTAGAGACCGTACAGTACAGTCTCTACATTCTTTTTCACTCCTATGTCTAATATCCAAAATCCTTTCATCCAAAATCCACGCATTGGTATTAGCTATTGGTTAATTGCTAATAACTTTTTGATCGCAATCAATAAACCCAGCTTCGCAATGGGAAGCTGGGTTCTTTAAAATGGGCTTTAGCTATGCATCACATAACACAACAGAATTCTCTGTAGAAGCTGGCAATTTTTTACAAGACAGTAGCAGGTATTTGTCTTGCTTGCTTGCCTAGAATTCGTAGTGGTAATGCTGAATCAAATTTTGCAAGGTAAAACCCACATCAAAGACATGGAGTAAAAAGATACAATGGGAATTCCAACTAAACGGGTGCAATCTACTACCGACCTTGGATATAATCGACGCACTTAAGATCGCATCCCAAGTTCGCTTTCCCAAGTACTAGCATGAAGAACTAGAGATTTTTTGACTGGTTTGTGGCTATGGCGTCATAGTCAAGATTGCTGCTTACCAGCTAAACACAATCAATGTGCCAGAAGGTAGTTGCTTTGACTTGAAATTACGTGGAACAGGATCGCAAATTCAAATGTCTTAACTCACCTAGTTCAACTGGATTTAGCAATTTGGCTGCAATTAATTGCCGAAAAAGATGGGTGGTAAAAGCAGTTTTGAGTTTTGAGTTTTGAGTCTTCGGCCAAAAGACTCAAACTCAAAACTTGGGCAAAGCCACTCAAGCAACTGTCCTCTTAGGCGCACTTGGCAGTACATGCTTCAAGGGAACCGCTGCATGGACGCGATTAGCTACTCAAAACTCAAAGTGACTTTTGAGTTTTGTTAAGCGAACAGAGCCTGAACTCAAAATTCAACACGAGCGCACTGCCTTTATGCCATTTGATTTTCAATCGCCCACCGCGCCAATTCGGTACGGTTGTGGAGATTGGTTTTGCCCAACATATTGGACACGTGGCTTTCAACGGTGCGCTGGCTCACGTTTAATTCTTCGGCAATTTCCCGGTTAGCTAAACCCCTAGCGACAAACTGAACTACTTTCAGTTCTGTAGGAGTTAACTGCACATCGAAGGGAACTTGGATGCGGGAACCGTTTTCTCCTCCTTTTGCTTGGTGTTCTTTCCAGCGGATTGTTTGCTTCAGCGAGGATTCTACTTGCGCTACGAGTTCTTCTGGTTCAAAGGGCTTGACCATATATACATCAGCACCTTTGTTTAAACCTTTAACTCTGTCTGCGCTTTGACCCTTCGCTGACAGGAAAAGAACGGGAATCCAACTAGTACGTTCGTTTTGACGGACTTGTTCTACAAAAGTATAACCGTCCATTTCCGGCATCATCACGTCGCAAATGATCATGTCTGGAACATCATTCTCTAATATTTCCAGAGCTTCTCGACCATTTTCTGCGGTGACAACTTCGTATCCCCGGAATTCCAAGTAATCCTTCACCAGCAAGATGAGGTTAGGGTCATCATCAATTAGTAGAAGTCGTTTGTGATCTTTCATGCTGGGCTCTTTCATAGCAGTGGCACTTGTCGCGCTTGGGTCCATCAAGGTCTTGATTAGTTATCCTCTATGGTGGATTATTGAGATGTCGTCCTTTTTTCCCACTTAACCTGCCCTTGCTGCCTTGAAATCTCAAAGGTGATAGTCACTTTTGGGAATCTCGTGGTTTCTTGGCATTCATTCCAGTGAGGATACGTAGAACAGTAGTATTTATAATGCGCTATTATATATCGCTTTGAAAGTGACGGGTGAAAAAACACTGAATAAATAATAATCCTTCAAATTCACAAGTAAGTGTTTGCTCAAGATGACCCAGGTACAAACCAACCCGCGCTTTCATTATGTTTACTGCTGTCTATTGATCCACGCTCATGTTAAGCCTTTATCAGATGTTCGCTCGGCTGGGGGGAACTCTCCGGCAAAGGATGGGTTAAAAATGCATATTCTTCGACCACCTTATTGCCTATCAAGTGTTCTTGTACGATCCGCTCAATGACTTCCGGGGTTGCTTGGCAATACCATACACCGTCCGGGTAAACAACCATTATCGGTCCAGAACAACAAACTCGCAAGCAATTGGCTTTGGTTCTAAATATGCAAGTGGGACGACTCGGTTGCGGCTCATCGAGTTTTAGCTCTTTAAGTCGCTTCTTTAAGTATTCCCAAGATTCCAGACTAGCTTCTTTTGAGCAACATTTTGGAAGTGTTTGGTCAGCACATATAAAAACATGCCGCTGGATTTTTGCAAGTCCTAAAGTTTCTATACAATTACTTAGGGCTTTGCTTTGTTGCGGTTTAGTGTTTTTTAGGATTTTTTGGCTGGACTGGATCACTGTATTGTTACTCATTTAGCGGCTCCCTGATTACAGTTCTATAACAATTTCCCAGCTTTGCAAATAAAAATGCCTATATAAAATATTCGTAACCTACGTAACGAAATTAGAAGTTTGACAACCATTAAGTATAAATACTTAAGTAAAGCTGCTCTTACTGGTTCGGGAACCCGTACATAAAAATTTATTGCCATTGTGGGCTGCACTTCGGTACATTAGCACTCAGGAGTTGAGAGTGCTAACTCTGGAGAAATTTCGTATGGCAGCTGTATCTCTAAGCGTTTCGACAGTTAAACCTTTAGGCGATCGCGTTTTCGTGAAAGTGAGCGCCTCTGAGGAAAAAACCGCAGGTGGTCTGTATTTGCCCGACACTGCGAAAGAAAAGCCCCAAGTAGGCGAAGTAGTCGCCGTGGGTGATGGCAAAATCAAGGATGACGGCGCTCGTCAAGCGTTGGATGTGAAAGTAGGGGACAAAGTTCTCTACTCGAAGTACGCCGGTACTGATATCAAACTGGGTACCGACGAATACGTATTACTTTCTGAAAAAGATATTCTCGCGATCGTTTCGTAGAGTTTTGGGTTGTAAGTTATGAGTTATGGGTTGTCAAACGCCTTAATTCAAGACTCAAAACTTAACACTCAAGACCGCAAAACTATCTCAAAACTCAAAACTAAGAACTCAAAACTAATTCGGAACTATGGCAAAGCGCATTATCTACAACGAAAACGCCCGTCGTGCCCTCGAACGAGGCATGGACATCCTAGCTGAAGCTGTGGCTGTTACCCTTGGTCCCAAGGGTCGTAACGTGGTGCTAGAGAAGAAATTTGGCGCACCTCAAATCGTCAATGATGGTGTAACGATCGCCAAAGAAATCGAATTAGAAGACCACGTTGAAAACACTGGGGTTGCTTTGATTCGTCAAGCTGCTTCCAAAACCAACGATGCTGCTGGTGACGGCACTACCACTGCGACCGTTTTGGCTCACGCAATGGTGAAAGAAGGCTTGCGGAACGTTGCAGCTGGCGCAAACGCCATTTTGCTAAAGCGCGGTATTGACAAAGCTACCCAGTTTCTGGTAGGAAAAATTGCCGAACACGCTCGTCCTGTAGAAGATTCGAAAGCGATCGCGCAAGTTGGTTCAATCTCGGCTGGTAACGACGAAGAAGTCGGTCAGATGATTGCCCAAGCGATGGATAAAGTGGGTAAAGAAGGCGTAATTTCCCTAGAAGAAGGGAAATCGATGACCACCGAATTGGAAATCACCGAAGGGATGCGCTTTGATAAAGGCTACATCTCTCCTTACTTTGCCACCGATCCCGAGCGCATGGAAGCCATCTTTGATGAGCCTTTCATTTTGCTCACCGATAAGAAAATCGCTTTGGTACAAGACTTGGTACCCGTACTTGAGCAAGTAGCGCGTGCCGGTCGTCCTTTAGTGATTATTGCCGAAGATATTGAAAAAGAAGCTTTGGCAACTCTGGTAGTGAACCGCTTGCGGGGCGTGTTGAACGTAGCTGCAGTGAAAGCTCCTGGATTTGGCGATCGCCGCAAGGCTATGTTAGAAGATATCGCCGTTCTCACTGGCGGTCAACTAATCACCGAAGATGCTGGTTTGAAGCTGGATAACACCAAGCTGGATAGCCTGGGTAAAGCCCGCCGCATCACCATCACCAAAGACAGCACCACAATTGTTGCAGAAGGTAACGAAGCTGCTGTTAAGGCTCGTTGCGAACAAATCCGCCGTCAGATGGATGAAACTGAGTCATCTTATGACAAAGAAAAACTGCAAGAGCGTTTGGCTAAATTGTCTGGTGGTGTAGCAGTGGTTAAGGTTGGTGCAGCCACCGAAACCGAAATGAAGGACAAAAAGCTGCGTTTAGAAGACGCTATTAACGCCACCAAGGCTGCTGTGGAAGAAGGTATCGTTCCCGGCGGTGGTACAACATTAGCTCACCTCGCTCCTCACTTGGAAGAGTGGGCAAATGCCAACCTCAAAAATGAAGAGTTGACTGGTGCGTTGATTGTAGCTCGTGCCTTGCCTGCGCCGCTGAAGAGAATTGCGGAAAACGCCGGTCAAAATGGTGCGGTAATTGCCGAACGCGTCAAAGAGAAGGAATTCAATATTGGTTACAATGCTGCAACCAATGAATTCGTCGATTTGTTAGCTGCTGGTATTGTTGACCCTGCGAAAGTTACTCGTTCGGCGCTGCAAAATGCGGCTTCGATCGCGGGTATGGTGTTGACAACCGAATGTATCGTTGTTGACAAGCCTGAGCCTAAAGATGGCGCTCCTGCTGCTGGCGCTGGTATGGGTGGCGGAGATTTCGATTACTAATAGTTTCTAACCGCCTATTGTTAAAGCAGTCGTCTCCTGGTGGAGGCGGCTGTTTTTTTTATTGAGCATATACGAAAAATCAGAATCCCGGTTTCTTTGAGAAAGCGGGATTCTAGGACTTTCAATTTTCACAAATCTGCCGAGGATTGCTATAGATAAAATTTAAATTCATTCATCAGTAAAATAATCGGAATCAATTTTTTTAATTTCGTAAGTCGATACTATAGATACTCCCAGATTATTATCAATCATTAATTGCGCTAATTCTTGCCCATCGATTAGTACAATTTTGCTATCTATAAGTGAGACATAATCTTTAGCGTCTTGTGAAAATCTTGAAGTGGTTATAAAAACTCCTTTTCTAGCTCTTTGTCCGTGTAAAGCTCCAACAAATTTCTGAATTTCAGGTCTACCTACAACGGTGTTATCCCATTTTTTAGCTTGAATATAAACAATATCTAAACCTAATTTATCTTCTTTTATAATTCCATCTATACCACCATCGCCGCTTTTTCCAATGGCTCTACCTGCGTCACGTCTCGAACCGCCATATCCCATTTTTACAAGTAAGTCTACTACTAATCTTTCAAAGAAATCAGGAGAGCAACTTTTCACACGAGTCAGTATTTCTATCTCTATTTCTTTCTTGATTTGTTGATAACCACGTTCTATTGATTCTTGAGGAGTATTATCTAAAGAATAAATATTACCAGATAAAGTATCAATATCATCAGTTGTTGAATTATTATTATCTGATTTTTTTGATGTTCTAAATTGAATATATTCGGGGAACTGTTCGAGAAATTGTGTGTTTATGACTAATGGATTTCCATCTAACACGTTAATACCGCGTTTGGTAATTTTAAAAAATCCTCTTTTGGGAGTTTCTAATAATCCTGCTTTTTTCAAATGAGTTTTTGTCCATCCTACCCGATTATCAAATATTGCTTGCTGTCCGCTAGGCAATAGTTCTTTTCTTTCTTCGTCACTCAAATTAAACTTATCAGCTAGAGCTTCAATCGCTTCCCTCAATGAGCGTTCTTGTCCATTACTGGCATACTGAAGTAAAGGAAGCATAATTTTTTGGAAATCAGGTATTGCCATATTTCATGATTGACAGGGCGCTTCCATCATATACACAGTATTTTAGGTTGGGTAGAGAGGTAAAAAATTTGGTAATGTAAAAATTATTGTGCAGTAGATAACTAATCAAAATTTGAGTTACGACAACGCTTGTAAATATCTAGCCGAACAATATCCAGGCGACTTTGTGCGCTGGTTGCTTGGAGTTGAACCACAGAAAATTGAAGTACTAAAAACTGAATTAACTCTCGAACCAATTCGGGCTGACTCTGTTACCTTTCTGCGTACATCCAACCAAATTTTACACATTGAATTTCAAACTTTGACAACATCTAATCCGTCGCTTTCCTTTAGAATGCTGGATTATTCAGTTAGGTTGAAGCGTCAATACCGTTGTTCTGTAGCGCAGGTGGTAATATTTTTACAGGAAAGCACCAACGAAATTGCTTTTACAGAGAACTATCAAGACGATACAACAATTCACCGCTATCGCGTTGTTCGTCTGTGGGAGCAAGATTCAGCACTATTTTTGGCCAATCCTCCACTGTTACCTCTAGCAACTCTAACCCGAAGCGACTCACCACAAGCTTTACTCTCGCAAGTGGCGCAACAAGTCGTTAAAATTTCTGATAGGGAACAACGGAGTAATGTTGCGGGTTGTATAGAAATTTTGGCAGGTTTGCGATTTCAAAAAGATTTGATTCAACAATTCTTACGGGAGGATATTATGAAAGAGTCTGTAATTTATCAAGATATCGTTCAAAAGGAAGCGTTTAAACTCGTTAGTCGTCAGCTTAATCGGCGTTTTCGCGAGATTGATGTATCATTGCTTGAGCAAGTGCGCGGGTTATCTGCTGAACAGTTAGAAGCTTTAGCAGAAGCTTTGTTAGATTTCTCGGAAGTTGCTGATTTAGTTACTTGGTTAGAGCAACAGTAGCAGTGTTAATAAAGTTGTGAAAACAGTTGCTTGCTGAAAGCGGCTGTTTTTTTATGAACAAATGTTGTATAGAATTTTTACTTGCAACAGCCACATTACTTGCTATGATGTCGCTTTAATAAAAGAAAGCGATCGCACTCTCCTCATTCTCTCATTTTTCTCTCTCTGCGCCCTCTCTCTTGGAAAGTTCCGTTCGCCCTTGGCGTTGGCGTTCGCGCAGCGTGTCGCAGACAAGCCATCGGAGGAAACCTCCGCGAGGACTTTGGGCTGCGCCTCTGCGGTTCATTAAAAAAACCTCAAACCCATGAGCGAAAATAACTTTGACACAACCCCCCTACACACCCTAAACCCGCTAAATCGATTCTCCGATAGAGCGGCGGATTATGTAAAATACCGACCAAGCTACCCAGCAGATGCAATTGATATTATCCTCAAAGGATTAGGTAAAAAATCACAAATTGTAGCAGCAGATATTGGCGCAGGTACAGGAATTTCCTCGCGATTGTTAGCCGAACGCAAAGTTAATGTAATTGCAATTGAACCAAACGCCGCAATGAGAGAATCTGCTGAACCCAATCCTTTAGTAGAATTTCGTGATGGTACGGCAGAATTTACCAAACTCTCGGAAAATTCCGTTGATTTAGTAACTTGTTTTCAAGCGTTTCATTGGTTCGCCCCAGAACCGAGTTTATCGGAATTCCGCCGCATTTTAAAATTATCGGGACGGTTGGCTGTAGTGTGGAATAACCGCGACAACGAAGATGATTTCACCGCCGAATATAGCCGAATTATACGTGCAGCATCGAATAATCACCCAGCCGAGTCAAGAATGCGATCGGTAGAACCATTGTTAGAAACTCGTCATTTTATGAATTTATGCGAACATGAGTTTCTTTATCGACAAGAGTTAGATTTAACTGGATTTATTGGTCGTGCAATGAGTGTTTCTTATCTACCTCGTGAAGGAACAGCCCATGAGCAACTTATTTCCAGTTTGCAAGATTTATATCAGCGTTTTTGCAATAAGCAAGGTCATGTCTATATGGTTTATCGTACCAGCGTACACCTTGCTGAAGCATCAAAATAATAATATTAACTTTTGAGGCTAACACAAAGACGCGCATGTTAAACTTTGCGTCTACCCTACGGGAACGCCTAAAGGCGAATGCGCCTTTGCGTGAGATTTTTATCTAGAAATTGAATGATGATGCAATCTTGGCAAATAATCCTAATATATATTAAGTAAAAATTATAATTTTTTCTAATTTGTGAATCAAGATTCTAACTCTAAAACAACGACACAATTCGCAGAAGGTTGGCATGGCAAACTTAATTTAGTATATGGCGATCGCCTAGGTACAACCACCCTCAAGTACAACCAAAATCAAGCCCCGTTGAAGGTACAACGCCCCTTTTATCCCGAAGGACAACAAGTTTGTCATAGCGTCATTTTACATACCGCTGGGGGCGTCGTGGGAGGCGATCGCCTTTCTCTTAATTTCCATCTACAACCCAATGCACAAGCTTTAATAACCACATCTACCGCAAGTAAGATTTATCGCAGTAACGGCTTGCAAGCAAGACAAACAATCGAGATAAAAGTTGATGCTGGTGCTTGTTTGGAATGGTTACCCCAAGAAACAATTGTTTTTAATGGTGCGATTTATCGGCAAGATTTGCGGGTAGAATTAGCTACAGGAGCTAGTTGGATAGGCTGGGAAATTACCCGATTTGGTCGCAGTGCTAGAGGTGAGAAATTTTTACAGGGAGAATGGCGCAGTCATACGGAAATTTGGCAAGAAGGCAAACCCTTGTGGATTGATAGACAATGGTTACCTGGTAGCGAAGAAGTTTTTCACAGTCCTCACGGCTTGGCTGGACAACCAATTACAGGTAATCTAGTTTGGGTTGGCGGTGCGGTTTCACCCGAAATCGTCGAAAAAGCACGTTCTTTATTCACTCCTAACTACTCACTCCTAACTTCTAACTCTTTAGCTGGTGTGACTCGTTTAGAACATGGATTTTTGTGTCGATATCGTGGTTGTTCTACTACTGAAGTGAGAAACTGGTTTATCAGTGTTTGGCAGTTGCTGCGGATGTCTTTTTTAAGTCGCGGTAACTCTATACCAAGAGTTTGGCAAGTTTAAATGAACTTTACTAGGCGCAGAGTACACAGAGGAGAGAGGTAAGAATGCAACTGACGCCGCAGGAAAAAGATAAGCTGTTGATTTTTACAGCGGCGCTATTAGCAGAAAGGCGCAAAAATAGAGGTTTAAAGCTGAATTATCCAGAAGCGATCGCTATTATTTCTGCTGCTATTTTAGAAGGTGCTAGAGATGGGCAAACTGTAGCAGAATTAATGAGTTATGGCACAACTCTCTTGACGCGGGATGATGTGATGTCAGGTGTGCCAGAAATGGTGCATGAAGTGCAAGTAGAAGCAACTTTTCCTGATGGTACAAAGTTGGTAACTGTGCATAATCCAATTCGGTAATTTTATTTCACGCAAAGGCGCAAAGACGCAAAGTTATGATTCCAGGGGAAATTATTACACCAGAAGGGGAAATTGAATTAAATGTGGGTCGTCCGACTGTAAGATTGGGAGTGTCAAATACAGGAGATAGACCAATTCAAGTTGGTTCGCATTTTCACTTTTTTGAAGTTAACGCCGCATTAAATTTTGACAGAGAAAAATCGCGGGGAATGCGTCTCGATATTACCGCCGGAACTGCAGTTCGCTTTGAACCAGGGGATGAGAAAGAAGTAGTCTTGGTATCCCTGGCGGGAAGTCGCGAAGTGTATGGATTTAATAAGTTGATTAATGGCGCGTTAGAGGAAAAGGAAGGTAGTACTTCAAAGAAAAGTAAGGAAAAGAGTAAGGATAAAAAGAATAAGTAAGTTATTTGTTGGTTTTTAGTTGTTAATAGTTAATAGTTAATAGTTAATAGTTAATGTTTTTTTAGTAACTTCATCGTGGTTACTGTACTCTCAACATTAGGAAAAACGATATATATATATATCCCACATTCCGCACCCAAAACTGTCACACACCAACAAAACGGCTATATCTTGACAAAGGGGAGGAGTGGCTTTGACTTACGTCAAAGCCACCGCAAAAATCAGCTTGTGTTGCACTCAATTAAAAACCGCTATAGATAGCGCTGCAACAAACCAATCATTACTTCTGGTATTTCCAAATGTGGTAGCACTCCCGCGCCTGGTAAAACATGAAAATCTCTAATTGCACTCTGGTTCAACTTTGCCAAACGCTGTCCTAACTTAACATTAGTAAATTGTGCTTCCTCGCCCCAAAATATCACTGTCGGAATTATAAGTTGTTGAAGATATAAACTCAAGTCAAAATAAAGGTCCCCGCGCAAAAATGACAATGCAGCAAACTTAGCATTAGGCTGTTGTGCAGAGGTTAGATAAGCTTGTACTATTTCCTCTGATAATCGTTGCGGATTGGCAAACAGAAAACTTTGCAAAAAGTTGCGTACAGCAACTTCATTTTCAGCGCCAAGGGCATAAATTAAACTATCTAACAGTGGCGTATTGATAACCTGAAGAGGAAGTCTGCGTCCAGCGCCTTGTCCAAAGTCATCAAATCCAGAGGGACATACCAGAAACAGCCTTTGAAATAAATCGGGTTGGGAAATAGCAAGGCGGACAGTCAAAGCTGCGGTTAAAGAAGACGCCACCACCGTTACAGGAAATTGACAAGTTTGGGTGATAAATTCAGCAATAGTGGTGAGATAATCATTAATTTGGTAGTCCCGTACCGGATGGGCAGACTCTCCCCAACCGATTAAATCTGGGGCTAAAATGCGGTGAGTAGCTGCAAAAGCGGGGTAAACCTTAGACCATTCATAAGCAGATGCACCGCCACCAAAGTTGTGCAGAAATAGCAGCGGCGGTAAATCTTCAGTATCAGCAGTCTTCCACGGTGCAGTGGTTTGGGTGTAGTAAATCATAGCCCCTAGGGAAGTGTGAATCACTTTATGCCCAAAGCCAGGAGGTTGAAACTGAAGCATAAAATTACACTAATGTGGCGCGAAGTCAACTTAGCTCAATTTAATCGTATCTTGTCTGAAATTTCTCTACGAATCTCACCCTTGACGCGGAGAGGGGGAGAGGGGGAGAGGGGGAGATGAGGAGAGGGGGAGAGAGTTATGAATTATGAGTTTTGAATTGTTTTGTCTCCCAAGTCTGGCTTGTCTCCACACCCGTCGCCCCACACCTGTCGCCCCACACCCGTCGTCCCTTCTCCCCTACCCTTGAGTATCTCCTGTGATTTGGACGAGTTGATCGAAATTATCACCGCTGATGCGATAGGCTGCACCAAAACCAATTACAAAACGACCTTCGCTAGGAGTTAGCTTAAAAATCCGAAAGTCACCCAAGCCTCGAAGCATCTCAATAATTTCACCAAAACGTGTTTGAAATTGAGCGACAATTTTATTCCATTCGTCAGATTCCCGCTCGATTAAACTTGCCCTACAATCAAAAATCAAACGGCTGCGGGCAAAAATTTGTTTGCTCTTAGTTTCATCCTCAATAAACATCACACTAACATTCGGATTAGCATAGATATTTTTGGTGTGGCTCGAAAGACCGCTGACATAAATGTAAATATTCTTTGACTCGTCCATTACAAAAGGTGCATAACTTGCATTAGGCATTCCCTCAGCGTTCACAGTGCTGATGATTGCACTTTCAACTTTTTCAGTAAAATTTTGGTATTCAGCTTGGGCTTTTTCCAGTTGACTCATCATTCAACTCCCGTATTATTATTAACAATATATTACTGAAGAAAGGCAGAGGGCTGCTATGCTGGAGGCAGAAGGAAGAAAATATATTTTGCCCTCTGCTACGGGGTTTAAAAGCACTATTATTTATTTATCAAACAGGTAAAAAAATGTATTTCGCAGCGACAAGGCGCAAGAAATACGGCGTCCTTGTTGAATAAGAGCGGATTATTTATATTTATGGAGATTACCGTCTGCCACGCCACATGCTTCAACCGGGGGAACCCCGGCACCGCAGTGGCTCCTCTGCCTTCTTGCTTCTGCCTTCTCAATGATTTTAACTTTATTTATTTGTTACTATAAAATCCCAAAAATCAGATTGACTGATTCAGAACTTGTAATTAGGCAACTACGATCAAATCCCCCATATTGGAAACAGGGGATAAGGAAACAAGGACGACGGGTGTGGGGGACAAGGACGACGGGTGTGGGGGACAAGGAGGAGTAGTAATCTCCAATGCCCAATGCCCAAGGGACGCCAGTCGCCTACTGTCGCGGTCGAAGAAGGGCGCTGGCGCAACAATGCCCAATGCCCAACAACGCGATCGCGCTTCACCAGTCGCCTGGGTCGGGAAAACGCCACTGCGACCCTTGGGGAGACCCCAAGACCGCAGTGGCTCCCCTACCAAGGGCGCTGGTGAACCAACTACTAACCACCAACTACTAACCACCAACTACCAACTACCAACCACCAACTACCAACTACCAACTGCTGACAGCGCCTGCAATATTCTACACTGTTGAAAGTATTCGCTTGCGAACAATAAAAACACAGTGAGGCTGCGATTATGAGTGACAAAAATCGCTCTCAATGGGACTTTGGCAGATTTTTTCAAACCCTTACCTACTTTGAGGTAATTCCTTTCCTCAACTGCATACAGAGGTTATTCCAAGGTCGTCCTCAACATAATCAAGATAGACCGAATGGAGGAAAAAACGTGGGTGTAATACTGGTAGCGGGTGCTACGGGTGGCGTCGGTAAGCGTGTGGTGCGGCGACTTGTTGAACGTGGTTATAAAGTTCGCTGTCTCGTCCGAGATATCGATAAAGCACGGACAATTATTGGTAATGATATTGACTTAGTTGTTGGTGATATCACTAAACCCGAAACTTTGACTTCCCTAGTCATGGCTAATATCGAAGCCGTGATTTGCTGTACAGCAGTGCGCGTCCAACCAGTGGAGGGAGATACGAGCGATCGCGCAAAATACAATCAAGGCATCAAATTTTACATGCCAGAAATAGTTGGCGACACTCCCGAAAATGTAGAATATCAGGGCGTGAAAAATTTGGTAGAAGCTGCAGCAAAATATTTACCAAAATCAGGCGAAAGATTGATATTTGATTTTACCAAGCCATCAGATGAATTGAAGAATGTTTGGGGCGCATTGGATGATGTTGTCATGGGTGGCGTCAGTGCCAGTAATATACAATTTGTAGAAGAAACAGCGTTATTTGCTGGCAATGTTTCCACCGCCAATTCTGGAGGATTTGCTTCTGTCAGAACCAAAAATTTCGATCCACCCTTCAATTTATCTGGTTACGAAGGTGTTGAATTGCGCGTTAAAGGTGACGGCAATCGATACAAAATCTTCCTGCGGACAGAGGCAGTATGGGATGGAATTGGCTATAGCTATTCGTTCGACACAGTAGCTAATACTTGGATAGATATTTGCGTTCCTTTTAAAGATTTAGTTCCCGTATTTCGGGCAAAATCGGTGAAAGATTGTCCGCAAATTGAGAAGAGCAAAATTCGCTCGTTTCAACTGATGTTGAGCAAGTTTGAATATGATGGCGCGTTAAATCCCAGTTTTTCTCCTGGTGGTTTTTCTTTACAAGTAGAATCAATCAAAGCCTATGGGGGCGCGAATTTATCACAATTTGTTTTAGTAAGTTCGGCGGGTGTAACTCGTCCCGGACGCCCAGGAATTAATTTAGATGAAGAACCGCCAGCAGTCAGATTAAATGACCAATTGGGAGGAATTTTAACCTGGAAATTGAGGGGGGAAGATAGTGTCAGAGAAAGTGGAGTTTCTTACACAATTATTAGACCATGCGCGTTGACTGAAGAACCGGGAGGAAAAGAATTAATATTCGAGCAAGGCGATAATATTAGGGGAAAAATCAGCCGTGAGGATGTGGCTGAACTTTGTGTAGAAGCGCTACAACAAATGAAAGCGTGTAATGTCACGTTTGAGGTGAAACAGGGAGAAAATAGCCCTAATTCTATCGATTGGCAGAAGTTATTTTCTCAACTTCAACCTAATGGCAAGAGTTAGGAGTTAAGAGGCGCGGAGTTAGGAGTTAGGAGTTAGGAGTTAAGAATGAGAAGTGAGGAGTTAAGTAAAAAGTTAAAGTAATCTATGCATGATTTTTAACTTTTAAATTTTTAATTTATAACTCTTAACTCCTAATTTATAACTGGAGTGAAGAGATGAAGAAAATCTGGGCGTTTGGCGTCGCCGTGGTTTTGGTAATTATTATTTGGGGAGGGTTCTTTTCGCAAACTGCATCATCGCAGCAAGTAGAATCTCGCCTGAGCAATTTGGAAGCGGATTTTAGTCGTTTAGAGTCGCAGTTAAACCGTATAGAAGTTCAATTAAATCAGGGTCGTCCGTCTGCAAGAACGCCAAATATTATAACGCCACAGCCGCCAGGTTCTAGAAGAAATATGACGCAACAACAACGCGACCAAATGTTCGACCGGCTTGCTACTTTGGTGATAGAACTTAGGCAAGATGTCAACAAATTACAGGCGCGAGTTTCTAAATTGGAGTCGCGTTAAAAAACCCCACCCCCAACCCCTAAGCGCAAGTAAGGAGGGGATAATTTCTCCCCCTTCCCTAGTAGGGAAGGGGGTTGGGGGGTTAGGTTTCTTTATTGTTTAGGTTAATTCACATGACAACAAATACAAATCAACCTGTAACTTACGAAGGTGGATGTCACTGTGGTGCGGTGCGTTTTCGGGTGGAGGTTGACAATCACAAAGTTGATGATTGCAACTGTTCAATTTGCAGCAAAAAGGGATTTTTACATTTAATTGTGCAGCGAGAGAAGTTTACTTTGCTGCAAGGTGAAGATGTGTTGACAACTTATAAATTTAATACTGGAGTTGCCCAACATAAATTTTGCAGCGTTTGTGGAATTCACTCTTTTTATATTCCGCGCAGTCATCCTGACTGCATTGATGTGAATGTGCGCTGTTTGGATGGCGATGTGATATCGAATTTTGAGATTGTGCCTTTTGACGGGGCGAATTGGGAGGCGAATATTCACAAGTTGATTAATTACAGGGCTTACGCAAAACATCACGAGAGTAGCGATAATTCATGAATTATCGCTACTGAATTGGGGCTGTATAGTCGAAGTTGCGTAAGTCCTAAATTAATTTGAGTTCCACTCTTGCTCGATTTTTTCTAAATCCTTTGCCGCACCCAATTTTTGAAAAATTTGATGCGCTGTGTTGTAATGCTGTTGGGCAATTTCTGTATTACCGCGCTGACGCTCAAGTCGTGCTAAATCGTAGTTAACATCTGCCGCTAAATGAGTCATTCCCAATTCTTGTGCCATTGCCAAAGCTTGTTGAGAAAGCTTTTCTGCTGCTTCAAGATTACCGCGATCGCGCTCATTTTTTCCTAAATCACTATAAGGCTGGTTAATATGGTTTGAGATTGATGCTGCTGATAGACTAGGGCATTTAACAGTTTACCCCAATCCGCTGAAATTGCCCGTCCTGCTTGGGGATGGTTGGCTGGGTGCAAAATCGATTCTAGGTTATCTAACACCATGTAGAAGGAATTAGAAGTAATAAAGTAAAAAGTGATACCCTCTGTCCCGCCAGAGGGGTTTAATACCCCCGTCTCTAGAGGCGGTCTTTAATCAGGAGAGGTCAGAATCCCCAACGCAATTACCTTCTGCCACGCCACATGCTTCAACCGGGGGAAAGAAAGAAGGGCGCAGTGGCACCTCTGCCTTTAACTCCCGCTGCCTTCTCATAGGTTTTTTAATATGCGATCGCATTCTATAACCAACATTACATGACAAAAAAGCGATCGCTTTACCCCAGCGTCAACACTCCTGCGGGAAAATCTGCTACCAACCGCTTTGTTTGCAACCAATTTACATCCAAAAGAATGTCTTGCAATTCATCTCCACCCAATGCTGGAATTGCAAACTCTTCTCCATCTAAAAGCACGCCTTGATACTACAAATTAAACCGTGCTTCTCCTCTTGCTGTTCGCATATCTTCTCTCTGGCTTTCCCACAACCTTTGATTAATTCTGGTTGAACTCGGTCAAAAATAATACGACAACGCTGATAAAATACCTCGTCTTCAGCTTTATGCCGTGCTTTCTCTTCGGGTGATAGCTGACGTTCTGGGAATATTCTTCCTCGACGCGGTGTGCGATTAGAAGATAATTGCGTCATATTATTTACTATCTTTTAAAGAGTAGTAGTGTACTTGTAATTATAACTTGATTCTATTAGATGATAATATCACGAACAAATGACGAAAAAAAAGCGAGCGCCTGATATTTTTACCACGCGATCGCATTACAATTAATTACTAATTCCGAAACTTATACCCTTTTGTTTTAGGCTTGTAAAACTTGAATTGTTCAAATTCTGGCAATTGCGATTTAATTTGCACAATTCCAAATCGTATTAAGCTTCAGGTTCTAACAATTTGATGTTAGAAAAAATAAATTCCTGAGTGACAATTCTTCCTTGTACTTCAGTGTTAATTGCCCGACGATTCATAATGAAATAGTTACCAACTTTTTCATAATCATCTGCAAATTCGCTTCTGCCGCCCTTTTGTTCGCCGGTGTTCGGGTCGTGGTATACAGAGTCATAGGTGTGGGGCAAATAGCCTTCACCAGTCTCATGGACGCTAAAGGTATTAATCGTCACCACAACACCGTGAATATGACGGTGAACTAGACTTACAATGTTATTGCGGACTTTATAGCGATCGCCTTCACATTTACCGCCCATTAAAATCTCAACAGCACCAGTTTCGTCAGTTTCACCATATCTGAACGTATTTGCGCTGTGGGTTTCTTCAAAAGTGCGGCGGATGCGGTGAATTGCGATTTCCCAAGCTTGATTGTGAATCGCTTTCTGGGCTGATTCATCTTCGACATCAAACACTTCGGCCTTGAGATTGGCGTTAATGCGAATTTTACCAGCAAACACCTTGTCATCATCCTTAAAGGTGATATCTGCAGTGTAACCGGGGAAATTTTTCTCCCAAGTGTAGCGGTTTTCATAAGCAGCCCGGAAAAGTTCTTGGGCAGAAATTTGTGTAACTGTCATGGGCTTATCCTGTTGCTACTGGTTATCTTAGCTTTTTACCTTTGCTGGTATTAGCATAGAAGTAATTAGGATGCCTCGCATAGTCCCCAACTGGGTACAGTTTATGCCAAATTCACTTCATGCCATATTTCATGCGATCGCCTCAGCCCAAAATGAGCAAGAATTACAGCTTGCTCTCAAACAGACAGTTGGCGAGCATTTTGGCGTGCAACGTTGGGGTATTTATCTGCTGGATGACCAATCGACATCGGAAGTTGATGTTCAGGCGATTCCTGATGTATGTATAGAAAGTAACCCTATTGGACGCTATGTGGCTGAACGTCACGCGCCAGCCCATGAGGAATTGGTATTATCCCCAGGAAGTTGGAAGCAACTTTGCCCGCGCCAAGACCACGAACACGTGATGACCGGTCCGATTGTCTGTGATGGGCGTTTGGTGGGAACGCTCAACCTTGCCCGTTTTAGCGGTACTTCCGCCTTTGATGCCAACGATTTAGCTGATTTAAGCGCTTTATGCTTGCATTTGTCAGCCAAACTCGCCACCCTCAGGGCGAAACCAAAAACATTAAACTCGCCCTTAGCAAGTCGTTTGACACCGCGAGAGTTAGAAATTGCCGAGTTGGTGGCGCAGGGTTTAACCAATGGGGAAATTGGGGCAAAACTTTGGATTACGCAAAATTCTGTTAAGCAAGCTTTGAAGCGGATGTTTCGCAAGCTGGAAGTTTCAGCGCGTGCGGAAATGGTAGCGAAGTTGCAAGATGTGCAGGGTTGATGTCAGGATGAGAACGCATTAAATATCATTAAATATAAATATATATTTTGTAGGTATATATCTTGTGGGGCGGGCCGATTTGCCCGCCCTTAATCTCGGATGGGCGCTTAGAGCCACATCCCACAAGAACAGGACTTACGCAGTTTGAACTCCCCCATTTCCTTGTAGGGAAGGGGGGTTGGGGGGGTTAGGTCTGATGTTTGTGGTTCCTAAGGGTTGAAAAATGCTGTAATGTTGGGTTTCGCTGCGCTACAACGCCACGAAAGCACACTCACCAGACCCGCGCAACGCAGTGGCTCCCCAACCTATCTAAAGCTACTTAGAGCGCAAAGTATTTTTTTAACCTATCAGCGGTAAAAGTCTGGTTCACAGACGTGAAAATACTTACACATCTCCAACCGCTTTTGTGACGATTTTATCTTGGAAATTCTGACTTTATTTGCTAAATTTACCAAGTGTGAGTTAGAAACCTTAATTTTCAAAACTCAAAATTATTATTCAGGTGTTGCAGACTCTAAGCACAAGTGAAAGCGAAGTTCAAGTTGTTGGGTGATGTCACGAGACTTCTTGCATTTATTCGGGGAAAGAGAAGCCAGTACTAACTTGGGGGTTAAAAGCATCTTTTGCAACTGGCGTCAAGGGGCAAGGGTTAAAGAAATTGAATTAACCTTTAACCTTTAGCCTTTAACCTTTTCCCCACAACAGTGCATTCATCCAAGCAAACAAAATCGCAGTCCTTCAGTTCCTAGAAAATCGACAAATGAATCAAAACAAATTGTGGTCTGTTGTCGCCCTGTCAACAACTGTTGTGGGGATACCTTCAGTTGGTCGTACTGCAACGACTGACGGAAATTCCCCCACTCAGCCACCAGCACCTGCTGGTGATGCGGTGAATGTGGAAAACGCTTTATCTCCTACCAGAAACCTTAACTCGCGTACTGTTGAAGTTACTCAAATTCACACTCATAACTTCGCAGATCGTCAGGCAACAACACTGTATGTCCGCAATATTCCCTTTCTCATCTTTGTTGGTGAAAATGACGACACCGTAAAAAGAGCTAATGCGATCGCTGCTAAAATCAACCAGTTAATCTCAAATAAAGTTGACCCAAATCAAATTACGGCCAGTTGGAAAGCTGGACGCTATTTCATCAAAGTCAATGGCGAAGACTTAGTAGAAATCAATGGCGACACACGTTTACCAGACATAACCAATAATCCATTACAAGATGCGCTGCAAGCCACCAACCGCTTGCGGAGGCTAATCGGCGGTACTACACCCCTAAGAGAGATTAGCAATATTCCCGAACAACAGCAGGAAACGATTAAACAGCCACAACAAACTGCTAAACAACCACAGCAAACTGCTAAACAACCACAACTGACAGCTAACCAGTCACAACAAGCAGCTAACCAGTCACAACAAGCAGCTAACCAGTCACAACAAACAGCCAAGCAACCACAGCAAAACGCCGGTGGAAAAGTGAAAGCCACCTCTAGAGGTATGGCTTCCTATTACAGCTATGAAGGTGGGTCGCGTACTGCTAGCGGTGAAAGGTTTAATCCTCATGGAATGACCGCAGCCCATCGCAGTTTGCCTCTGGGTACAAAAGTTCGTGTCACCAACACCTATAATGGTCGTTCTGTAGTAGTGCGAATTAATGACCGCGGTCCGTTTATTCGGGGTCGAGTAATTGACGTTTCTCTTGGTGCAGCAAGGGTACTGGGAATGATTAGCAGCGGCGTTGCGGCAGTGAGAATTGAAGTTTTGGGTAATTAATAATTACTGCTGAATAAATTAATACCAATAATTCGGCAGTTGATGGTTGGGTTGAGTAATAGCGAAACCCAACCATTTCTGTTTTTTTGGGTTTCAAATCATGTCCGTTTAATCGACATTAGTAAAAAATTGCCAAATCTTGCTACGTCTCTACATTATGTGTAATTTGCTTCCCCAGAGCATTTGCATATCTTTCTCAAGTCGAGATACCAATATCTTCTGCATGGTTTTCAATGCTATCGATTGTAGATTGATGTAAATTCAACCGACGTGCTAATTCTTCTTGTGTTATTCCCGCTTCAATTCTTGCTTGGGCCAGCAAAACCCCAATTTTAAAACTGGAATATCCAGATTCAAAATCTTCAGCGAACTCAGAATCGCTTTGCTTGCGTTTTGCAACGTATTTCTCTACATCACTCATCATTCTTCATCGAATCAATTGGATCTGCTTTCAGGTTTGTTGATGGAAGGCGATCGCATCCTGAAACAAAAACCCTTAGACACGCAACGACTTATGGCGCTCATATCGTCTTTGCAATCTTAAAATCCAAAAAACTCTATAACTATTCCAAGTTTCTTATTTTTTCCTGAATCAACTCTTGCACCTTTGCGACATCCTCTAAAGTTTTCGGAAATAAATGCCGTACTTGGTTTTTGGAATCAGCTTTCAAACGGTCAACCAACTTGTAAAAAGCCTCTTGGTCATCTCTGTGAGCAATAAAATAAGCTCTTAATTCAGCCTTACTCATTGTGTCGAAATCTGGTTTCATATCAGAAATATCCACGAACCATCACGTTCAACTTCGATTTGTAATTCTTCTCCAGCAAAGATATAAATGTTTCCAGTCCGCTCATCTAAACGTAATATCTCAACTGAATGATAAAAATTTGTTAAAGATTGGCAGAGAATAATACAAAGAAGTCCCTGTTCAGTTGTTGGAAGAATAATTCACCGTGTAAGACGCTTTATATATTTGGCTTCATCCTATCCCAAATCTAGTCTTAACTGGCGTGTTCCTCCTAAATCAACTCGCCTTTACATTCCTCAACAAAATAAAATCCGTTCCTACTTAAACTCAAACGCACTTATTACCTAAGTAATTATCCTTAGCCCCCTCTCCGCGTCGGAGAGGGGGTTGGGGGAGAGGTTAAGCCGGATAAATCCTTAACCGCCGATTTGGTTCTTCGCCAAAGCTATGGGATTTCAGCCGATAGTGTTCTACCAACTCATGTTGCATTTTACGCACTTGGGGAGAACGCGGCAATAACTCAACTGGCTGTCCTTTGGGAATCACAATTTGCTCTACAGCAAGTCTAGCTTCCTCTAAGGCATCCATCTCATCATCGGTGCCATTGTGCAAAAACAATTGCAATTCCCGTTCATCGCCGATTTCCGGGTCGTCCATGTTCAGCAAGCGCCGCAAACCACGGGTAATTTGCGGAATTGTGCTGGATTTAATCATGTGGATGGGTACGTGACGGGCTTTCGCCATTTGCCTGAGTTTGGCGTGATTTTTAACATGCGATCGCAATGCTAAAATTGCATCTGCAGTATCGATGTCTTTTGTCAATACCACAGGCAATGTCAGCACGTTAATTACTTGTTCTAATTGGTGGCGGCTGACACCATAAGGATAAACGTGCAGTGGCAAATCTTCGCCGTTTGGTCCGGCGTGTCTTTCGCCACCACTGAAATCAATGATTTCAGGATGATTGAAAGATTCATCCAGCAAGCGGTCAAACTCACTTTGCCCGGTCATCCTCTCGCGTTCGGCAGTGAATGGCGGCGGCAATGCGACCATTTGTCCGGATGAACGCCAGCCGTTAGAGCCGTTAGACGGTCTTGCTGGTGCAAAAGATTCGTCTGAGCCTCCTTGAAGTCCACCACGACCGTTGACTACAGATAATTGTCGCGCGATCGCTACTTTACCATTTTCATCAACGCTTCTCGTTTGCGGACTCGGCTGCCGTCCCCGCAATAGAGTATCTACCGTATCAGCAACGCTTTCGTGTACTACCCAGCGCTGCCTTTCCAGCATTTCCACGGCAATATCGAAAGTGGGAGGGGCTTTGCGTTCCAAAACCGTCTTTTGACTGCCCCGCCGTCTGGCTTCATCGTCCCCCAATGTCACAGCCTGGATACCACCAATTAAATCGGAGAGGGTGGGGTTTTTAATCAAGTTTTCAATTTGGTTGCCGTGGGCGGTACCTACCAACTGCACACCCCGTTCCGCAATGGTACGAGCCGCCATTGCTTCCATTTCCGTACTAATTTCATCAATTACGATCACTTCCGGCATGTGGTTTTCCACCGCCTCAATCATCACTTGATGTTGCAATTCTGGATGAGCCACTTGCATCCGCCGTGCGCGGCCAATGGCGGGGTGGGCAACATCACCATCTCCAGCGATTTCGTTGGAGGTGTCGATAATCACCACTCGCTTGTTTAATTCATCCGCTAAAACACGGGCAATTTCGCGTAAGGCGGTGGTTTTACCAACGCCCGGACGCCCCAGCATGAGAATCGATTTACCAGTTTCTACCAAATCCCGGATCATCCCAATGGTTCCAAATATTGCCCGACCAACGCGACAGGTCAAGCCAATAATCTTGCCGTTGCGGTTCCGGATGGCGCTGATTCGATGCAGGGTTTGTTCAATTCCTGCTCGATTATCTCCGCCAAAGGTTCCCACTCGCCCAATGCAATCGTCTATCTGTTCCTGAGTAACGGGTTCTTCGCTCAGATACTCAGCTTGATTGGGAAAGCGAGCCTCTGGGCGGCGACCCAGATCCAAGACCACTTCTACTAAACTATCTCGCTTGGGATGATTCTCTAGTACCTGACGCAGGTCTTGGGGCAAAATCTTTAACAACTTTTGGAGATCGTCTGTAATCGTCATGCTTTCTATGGTGACGTTTTTAGAGATAGCGAGGGGCACTTCCACGTGCGGGCAACCCCACCCAAAGGAAAGTGACCAAAACGAGCGATTAACGCTCCTGCTGTGACTTGAGTTGGGAAACGAGAGTATGGGCAAGCTCTACGGCTCGCCAGAGTAATAGGTCATCTTCTTCAAGGCGGACAGTCGCCTTGACACTAGTTTTAATCACCTCCTTATTCTCTAACTGCTCGAGAATCGGTGACAGCAGTACGCGGGCGTAGCTTCCGTAAGCCACTCCGGAAATCGAGGGAGAGGGGGGGAGAGGGGGAGATGGGGAGATGGGGGGACAAGGGGAATTTTCCTTGTCTCCACGCCCGTCGTCCACGCCCGTCGTCCTTGTCTCCTTATCTCCTTGTCTCCCCCTCTCCTTCTCTCCCCCTCTCCCTAAGCGCAGCAGCCCCATCGCCTTTAACTTGGCAACGGTGTAGCTATTTGTGCCACCTGCTAACTGCACATATCCCGGTAACTCTGCTGCCAAAACTTTTTGCCCTAATTTCACTGCCGCTAAAGTGGTTCCATCTCCAATATCTCCACTCATTGGACGACCGTCTGTCTGCCAAATTAATGCACACGGCAGGGGGGCAATTAGTTCATACAGGGCGCGAAGGTAGTCAATCATACCCTCGCCATCAGGACAGCTGATAGCTACGAGCTTGAGATGAGCCACCCAAGGCGCAATTGCTGACCACAATCGCTTAAATTCTGCCAAACGCCCAACTTTTGTATGAATTTCTACTGCATCCACCCCCGTTGAGAGTACTAATGGCGCGATCGCCCCTGGCGTTGTCATATAAGACAATGTATAAATTTTATCATAAGGACACGCTGGTATGCAACGACCGCAGCCATAACATTTTTCAGATAAAACTCCGGAAAAATTGGTTCTTTTGTCGTCTTTTATACTGTTAAATTTAATTGCTTGTGCAGGACAAATTGTTTCGCATGGTCTACGGCAATCAGTGGGACACTCAGTAGAATTAAACTCGGCTTTGCGAAAATGTGGGTCTTCTCCATCGTTGAGACTAATCATCAAATAAGGAGTTTTTTTACTCTCGCCAAAGCCTCGCTGCTGGGCATATGCTGCCAAATTTTTGGCTGCAGCGATCGCGGATTGTGCCGCAGCAATCACTGCTGGATCGCAAGCGACATCTATACAGTCAGCGCCCGCCAAAGTGTAGGCTAATGTTAAGCTTCTGACCGCAGGCAAATGCTGGTAGCTGGCTCCGCAGATGAGCTTGAACCAGTGACCTTCTTTAATGGATTGTAAAGGGTCAAACAGATCAGTCACTTTTCTATTATGACTGAAAATAGCAGTCAGCAATTGATAAAAAGTCTTGAATTGCGATCTCAGGTTTCTCAGCTTTTCAATCAACCCCAATATCCAGACTTGTATTAGAGACGCAGCACGCTATGTCTTTAAATTAATTGGTCGGACAATATAAATGGAAAATTAAAATTGAAAATTAAAAATTGAAAATGTCTAACTACTTAGCAAGTATTTCTCAAAAAAAGATACTACGCTTACTCAAATGCAGTAAGTACCAGTTTTTCTTTTGCAAGATAGGTATCTTTGACCACTCAGCAAGGATACATGTAAAATTTATAACTATGGTTGGTCTATGGGAATTTCGATCGCAAATTCTGCGCCACCTCCAGGCTCGGAGCAGCAGGTGATATTTCCGCGATGTTTTTGCACTACAATTTGATAGCTAATTGACAATCCCAGTCCACTGCCTTTGCCTACGGGTTTTGTGGTGAAAAACGGGTCAAATAAACGCGATCGCGTGGACTCATCGATACCGAGACCATTATCGGCGATCGCAATCTTGATCGAATTAAATCTCCCCTCTGTGCGAATCCGAATGAAGGGAGCATTCATTTGTGCTTTGTCATCTACTAATGACAAATGACTGATGACTGATGACCGATCCAATGCATCGATCGCATTATTCAACAGATGCATAAATACTTGGTTGAGTTCGCTAGCATAACAGGCGACCAAAGGCAAGCTGCCATATTCTTTTACTACAGCAATGGCGGGACGATGTGCTGTTTCCCTGAGTCGATGCTGCAACATTACCAAGGTGCTATCAATGCCTTCATGGATATTAACCTGCTTCATTAAGGCTTCATCATGCCTGGAGAAATTTTGCAGCGCCAGGACAATTTGCCGAATGCGATCGGCTCCTCTATACATGGCATCCATGAGTTTTTGCAAATCATTAATGACAAAATTCAGGTCTATATCCTTAACTATTTGCTGAACCTTTAATGTTGGATTTGGATATTCTTGTTGATAAACATCAATTATATTCACTAAGTCTTCCACATATTGACCGGCATATTGAAGATTGCCATAGATAAAACTAATTGGGTTGTTAACTTCATGGGCAATCCCCGCCACTAACTGTCCCAACGCCACCATTTTTTCGTTCTGAATTTGTTTAACTTGAGCAGTTTTTAAATCATCAAGAGCTTGTTGCAATAACAAATTTTTTTCTTGGAGTTGAATTTGTAGCAAACGTAAATTAATCTGATTTTCGATTCGCAATACAACTTCTGCTCCATGAAAAGGTTTAGTAATATAATCCACGCCGCCAACATCAAAGGCTTTTACTTTATCCAACACATCATCGAGGGCGCTAATAAATATTACTGGAACTCCATTAGTTTTTTGATCGGCTTTTAGTTGTTTGCAAACTTCATAGCCATCCATCCCTGGCATATTGATATCTAACAAAATTAGATCGGGCAAAACCATGTGGCAGGCAGTCAGCGCCATTTTACCGTTTAAGGCTTTGCGAACTTCATAACCTTGTGCGGTCAGCATTGCTGATAAAAGACGCAAGTTATCTGGTGTGTCGTCAACTACCAGAATATTTCCTTTAGAATTGTTAGTTTGATTTAATAGCATTTGGATTGAAGAAAGGCAGAAGTACGTTCGCGCAGCGTGTCCGTAAGGACAAGGCAGAAGGCAGAAGGCAATCAGGTGAAGATTCAGACCACACCTGATTGAAGACCGCCGTCATAGGCGGGGGTCTTAAACCCTCCAACAGCAAGGCACAAAGGCAATACTAAAACTTAATTCTTCCCGAATGCCATGCCACATGCTTCAACCGGGGGAACCCCGAAGGGCGCAGTGGCTCCTCTGCCCAGAGCCGCCCGAAGGGCGATAAAAAATATAATTGTCATGATTATTTATAGTTTATATTTTTTTGCAATCATTTTTCTCTGGCAGTCATGTTTGAGTTTGGAATTAGGAGAATTAACCTTACTAGGCGCACCAGAGCCCAGAGAAAGAGAGAAGGAGAGAAGAAGAATTTAAAAAATTATTTTGTACTGTTATGTAATTGAGAATTAATCATAAATATTTGTTTTTTTATTTCAATTAAATTAATTGGTTGATAAGATTTCATTTGACTCGCTATAATTTGATTATTCAATTCATTCTTCAAATATATACTGGTTTTTCCAGCATTTAATTTCTGCATCGTTGGGGTAATCTCCTGAGAGGAGGTTGCGGGAAAGAGACATGTCAAGGTATGTTGCGAGTTTCTAGGTTGGCTTTTAGCCGTTCGCAAAGCTCATAGCCGCTCATATCTGGCATGTTGATATCAAGCAAAATCAAATCTGGCGCAAGGGTTTGGCAGGCAATTAAAGCCATTTGTCCGTTGAGAGCTTTGCGAACTTGATAGCCCTCTTCAGTAAGTATAGTAGATAACACGCGCAGATTATCGAGTTGATCGTCAACTATGAGAATGTTGCCTTTGGAAATTTGAGTTGGATTTTGACTCATGATTTTTACCCTAGGGGAAACTTGATAATTACCATTCAGGCGCGGCGGCTAGCAAGTCTAGAACTAGTTCTTGCTTTATGGGTTTAGAAAACAGATATCCTTGAGCGTAATCACAGTTTAAATGTTTTAATTGGGCTAACTGTTCTTTTGTTTCGACGCCTTCAGCTATGGCGTTCATCCCCATTGAGTTGGCAATACCAATCATTGCAGGTACCAGTCCCATATTTTCTTGATTTTCTTGCATGCGTTTGACAAAAGACTGGTCAATTTTGAGTGCATTTAAAGGAAGGCTGTGCAAGTAACTCAAAGAGGAATAGCCTGTACCAAAATCATCCATAATTAATTTAATTCCGCGCTTTCTCAGTTGTTGGAGAATTTTTGTGACAACATCAGTATTTTCCATAATTACACTTTCTGTGATTTCCAGTTCTAAGCTGGCGGGTTGCAGTTGGGTTTCTTGAAGAATTTGGTCAATTTTTGCGATTAAGTTGGTTTGTGAGAACACCCTTGCACTTAAATTAACGCTGATAGTTAAGTTTGCGGATGCGGCGTTTGTTTTTTGCCAGATGCGTAGCTGATGGCAAGCTGTTTGCAATACCCAGGTATCAATATAAGCAATCAAACCTGTTTCTTCCGCCACTGGAATAAATTCGATGGGAGGAACTAAACCGCGAATCGGATGTTGCCAGCGTACCAAAGCTTCAAATCCAGCGATTCTGCCTGTAGTTAGGGAAATAATTGGCTGATAGTAAACTAGGAATTCTTGCCTTTTAACAGCCCTTCTTAGGTCGTTTTCTATTTGTAAAAGCTGGATTGCTTGCTGGTGCATTGTGGGGTCGAATACGTGATATCTGGCTCTTCCAAGAGCTTTGGCACGATACATCGCCGTGTCAGCATCGCGCAGTAAATATTCTGGTTTTTCGTAGTTTTTATGACCCCAATTAATGCCAATGCTGGCATTCATAAACACTTCATATCGAGAGAGTTTAAAAGCCACTGATAGTTGTTGGAGAATGCGATTGGCAACTTTAATTGCCATGCTGATATCTGTGATGCTTTCTAAAAGAATGCCAAATTCATCGCCGCCCAATCGAGCTAAAGTATCAAAGGGGCTGAGAGATGCTTGGAGGCGATGGGCGATGGATATCAGTAATTCATCTCCTACCAAATGACCGAGAGAATCATTGACAACTTTGAAGCGATCGCAATCCAAAAACAGTACGCTAAACTGATAATTTGATTCTTGTTTGGCACGATTTAAAGCTTTTTCCAGTCGCCGGATAAACAAAACTCGGTTTGGTAGCCCAGTCAGGGAATCATGCAAGGCTATTTCTAACAGTTTACTTTGCAACTGTTGACGATAATTTATTTCCTGCTGGACTTTTTGCAGAGCTTTTTCTAACTCATAAGTGCGTTCTTTTACTCTTTCTTCCAATTCGGTGTTTAACTTCAATATTTCTAATTGTGCCTCTCTCAACGCTAGTTGATTTTGCACGCGTACCAAAACTTCTTCAAACTCAAAAGGTTTGGTAATATAATCAACACCGCCTGTTTTAAAGGCTTTCACTTTGTCAAAAACATGATCTAAAGCGCTAATAAAAATCACCGGAATATTAGCAGTTAGTTCCCAAGCTTTGAAACGATGGCAAACTTCATAACCATCTATATCTGGCATCATAATGTCGAGTAAAATCAGATCGGGTAAGACTGTTTGACAAGCAGTCAAAGCCATTTGCCAGTTTAAAGCCTTGCGAACGTTATACCCATGCTTTGTCAGCAGCGAGGATAAAACTCGCAGGTTATCTGCTGTATCGTCAATTATCAAAATATCTTTTTTATAAAGGTCTAACCGCTCGTAATTCATTCTGCGTTTGCTCTAGTCAATTCCATAATTTTCTCAAACTGATAGTTATTCGCTAAATCCCGGAAAACTCGGAAAATTTGACTTTTATCTGAGGGAATTTGATCAAGTAGCTCTAAAATTAAATCGTCGCTACATTGAGCTGCGGCATAATGTACCTGTGCCAACCAGTCAGCCGACATCTGCGACAAATACCGCTCTATGTCAGTTGAAGTAGGAACTATCTGTGTTTCTTGACTTACGGCTTCTGTCGTTGGGGTTTTTACTTCGCTGGTATATTTTACCCCCAGATGTTCGCTGACTTTTTCCAGCAATAGTTCTTCCGTGAATGGCTTGCGAATAAAATCATCACAACCAACTGAGAGAATTTTTTGGCGTTCTTCCTCAAAGGCGCTGGCGGTGAGGGCGATGATGACAGTATGAGGAGTGGGGGAGGGGGGGGAGGTAAGTGAACAATTATTCTGTCCCCCCCTCTCCCTTTCCCCCCCTCTCCCCCTCTCCCTAGCTTTAATCTCTCTGGTGGCTTGGTAGCCGTCCATAACGGGCATTCGCATGTCCATAAAAATTAGCTGTGGTTGCCAAGATTCCCAAATTGCGATCGCTTCAAAACCATTTGTCGCTTCTCTAACAGCAAAACCAATGGATGTAAGCATTTTCACGAGCAATAACCGACTTTCTCTCACGTCGTCAACTGCTAAGATGCGGTATTCCAACTGTTGCGGTGCTAAACCAATAATTTGGCGTTTAATTTGGTTTGCCGGAATTTCCTTTGCACAAGCAAGAGCAATTTGAATATCAAAGGCAAATGTGCTACCCACATCAACGGTACTGTTGACGCTGATATCTCCCCCCATTAATTGCACGTATTTGCGGCTAATTGCCAAACCCAGTCCCGTACCTTGTTGTGATTTCCTTCCGGTTTCAGTTTGCCCAAAAGCTTCAAAAAGCATATCAATTTCATCTGGGGCAATACCGAGACCGGTGTCAATAACCTCAAAGAAGAGATGGGGGGAGTGGGGGAGTGGGGAAGTGGGGGAGTGGGGGAGTGGGGGAGTGGGTAAATACAGATCTTCCCCCCCTCTCCCTTTCCCCCCCTCTCCCCCTCCTCTTTTCACTCTCAGCGTCACGCTTCCAGAATTGGTAAATTTAATGGCGTTACCTAAAAGATTGAGCAAGACTTGACGCAGTTTACTTTCATCGCTTTGCACGTATTGGGGAATGTCTGGGGACAAATCGAAAATTAGCTGCAAGCCTTTGGAGGTGGCGCCCAAACGCAACATTTCTTCCAGGCTTTCTAACAGGCGAATTAAATCAAAACTGTTAATATTCAATGTGGTTCTGCCGGCTTCGATTTTGGACATTTCTAAAATGTCGTTGATTAAGTTGAGGAGATGTTCGCCAGCACGATTGATGATTGTTAAGTTTTCTTGATGTTCGCCAGATAAAGAGCGATCGCGATTCATGATTTGGGTGAAACCAAGAATGGCGTTAAGTGGAGTACGCAGTTCGTGGCTCATGTTGGCAAGAAATTCGCTTTTGGCGCGGTTTGCTTGCTCGGCGGCTTGCTGTCCCCTAGCTGCGATTTTTTGGGATTGAATCAGTTCTTTTTGGGTGGCTTGCAGTTTTTCAATGACTTGCAAAAGTTCTTTGGTACGTTCTTTTACTTGAGTTTCTAAGGTGCGATTGTATTGTGCTAATAACTTTTCGGCTTGTTTGCGTTGAGTAATGTCAGTAAAAGTGGCGATCGCAAAGGCAATGTTACCCGATTCATCATAGATTGGTGTTCCCAACGCTTCAATGGGAATAATTTTTTCACTTAGAGTCCGGCGAATTTCCATATCATCAACCGTCACGCTTTCTCCTTGCAATGCTCGGATTATCGGCATGGGCGAACTCGGATACAGGCTAGAGCTTCCTGCAAGATAAACTTGATAAACTTCTGCCAATTGTTCTGATGTCGCTTCCGTTACCAATCCTTGACCGAGAATCTGCTGCCCAATGAGATTTATATAGTAAGGTTTACCATTAGCATCGGTAATAAATACACCCACTGGCATTGCTTCTAGAAACTTGGTCAGTTGGTTCTGACTTTCAGATAGTGCTTCATTTAATAATTTCATTTCAGTATTGTTTGCTTGTAGCGCAGCAAAGGACTCTTGCAGTTGCTCTGCCATACTATTAAATGATTTTGCCAGTTCTCCCAATTCGTCGTCACGCTCAATTTCTAACGATTGTTGCCATTTACCTCTAGCAATTCTCTTGGCTGATATATTTAATTGTAAAATCGGGTTTATTACCCAGCGAGCAGTGAGAATTCCGATTTGTGTAACGATTAAAAAGGCAATTAAACACAGCAGGATGGAGGTGCGAGTATTAGCGTTAATTTCCTGCATAAAATCCCTTTCGGGAATTACCACCACAATTAACCAATCAAGACCAAAACCATCCCGCCAAGACTTTACCTGTACAAAATAACGCTCTCCGGCGTTGGTAAAGTTTAGCTGTTGTTTGCCCACAACCAAGGCGAGGCTACCAAAGCGTTTTTTTAAATACTTTGTTGTTAGTTGAATTAAGGAATCTTTACTATCAAATGCCGATAGGCGTTTTGCCTTACCATTAATCACAATGTATGGCATTTCGGAAGTAGAAGAAGCTACTATTAGCCCGGAACGCTCTAAAATGAAGGTTTTGCCCAAACTACCAGCTTTTAAATCCGCTAAAAACTCGCTAATCTCTGACAATATCAAATCGACACCAATCACTCCAACAAGGTTGTGAGTCTCATCATAAATAGGATAACTGGAAGATATGGATAAAATTTCTGGTTTATCTTCCCATTGATAAATGTGACTCCAAACCGGTTTTCCTACCCTGACTGCATCTGTATACCAAGCTTCTAGGCGGGGATCGTAGTTTTTAACCGTCTGTAACTGGCTGCGATTTCCTCGGTTGTCTGTGGTATAAACGTGCAGTTTACCAAGTCCTTTTTTTTCAGAAACTTCGTTAATTAAAAGGTTGCCATTATTGAGGCGTTCAATTCCGATAAATTCACCTTTGGGGTTGGCAAAGTTGTTGTAGCCAACATTAAACACTCGCATTTGTTTCCAAAAGTAACGTCCCGTACTTTCAAAGTTAGAAAGGTTTAGCAAACCTAGTTCAATCGCATCTAAATTTATTTGATTGATTTGCTTAGGCGTTGTTAAGTAACTTTGCAAGTGTTGTACTATGCGATCGCAGACTTCATTTTCTAATTGATTAGCCAGCTTTTGTACAGCTTTCTGCCCGTTTTGAAACGAAAGATACCCCA
This sequence comes from Heteroscytonema crispum UTEX LB 1556, assembly GCA_044006015.1. GTDB lineage: Bacteria > Cyanobacteriota > Cyanobacteriia > Cyanobacteriales > Nostocaceae > Heteroscytonema > Heteroscytonema crispum. The sequence continues at coordinate 314,588 of JBIPDF010000006.1, read as the reverse complement.
CAAGCCCCACCGCCCCACAAATTTGCAGCACAAAGGGCACAATCAGAACAGTCCTCAGAGTCATCCTGGCATAAACTTTGCTAACTAAGCGGTTAATAGATTTGACTGGCTGCAGTTTTAATAACATTGTTTTCTTAATTTTCTCCCCAGCCTTAAACTAGGGAAATCTTTATTATATAAGCTACGTTTTATCCCAAGTCTCGTCCTTTCGGCTGTTTTTTGTCTCAAGAACTTGTATAATTTTTGACGAAAATGCTGAAATATTTGTTTTATGGACGAAGCATAGACTATATATAATCTTCAAATTTTGTTATAACATCTTAATTTGCTTGTTTTCATCAGCCAGCGTCTCAACAGCTTTTCTGGCATGAATCGCAAAATATTTTTACACTCATTAACAATAATCAATCAATTATAGCAGTGTATCATTTGTGAAAAACGAGAATTCCAGTAACTCTTACGAAACCGGGATTCTTGCCACAGAGATAATTTTCAATTTCATTCAAATTATCTGTTTTGAATTGCTTATGTGTTGGTTTTCCATCCTAAATACGAAAAATATTATCTGAAAATTTATATTTAATTAACAGAAATCCAAATTCAATAATCCCCAAATATGTATATTGCTGATGACTGGCAACAAGCGATCGCACGATTATGATTGAGTGACAAATAACTAATAACTAATAACTAAGGGGCTGTTAAATAAAAAAATATGCAGTAGGGTGGAATGACACTTATAGCACAATACGGTATAATTAAAGTGAAAAACTAAAACTGGCGTAAGTTGGAAAGCCAGCGCTGTGCCGAGGTATCCTCCGTTGAGGGGACTGGCGTTTGAGAAACGTAGGTTTTGCCTAATTGAAGGGTAATCCAACATTCCCCGGACTCTTGTTGGGTTCCGACTGCCTGCGCCAACCTACAATCATCGTTAACTGAACCGTATTGACTTATACCTTTCTGTATGAAGATGCAATTATAGCGGTTCTCGTTTGTGCCTCTGTACGCGGGTAAAGGGCACAGCAGTGCTGTGCCCCTACTAATAGTTTTCCCACAAATAAATTTAAGGATACCAAACCTTTTCGTTCTTCCTTTTACCTTTTACCTTTTAATTGATAGTTCACTTTTCAAATGTATCAATATGAGCCAGGGGCCAGAAGCGAACCATAGCACGACCGACGATATTTTGCCGGGGGACAAGACCCCAACAGCGACCATCATAACTATTGTTACGATTGTCACCTAATACTAAATATGAATTGGGCGGTATCGTCACTGGCTGCGATAGGTACGGCTTCTGTCCAACAGTGCAAACATCAACCGATGTCCGTTGTTCGGAAGTCAGATAATTATTTTCTTGCAAAAGTTTATTTTTTATATAAACTTTGCCATCACGGAGTTCTACCCTTTCTCCGGGTAAACCAATCACTCTTTTGACAAAAGCATCGTGGTATTGTTCTCGCTTTAATTCTGCTGTCGGCGAGAATACCACAATATCTCCCCGACGCGGATCTTCAAAATGATAAGTTACTTTATCTACAAGGAACTTATCATTTATTTGTAAATTAGGCTGCATCGATCCCGAAGCGACATTGTAAGCACCAGCTGCAAAAGTGCGTACCCCAAAAGCCAAAATCAGACTTAGTCCAATAGTTTTAACCGCCTCTAGCCAAAAATTCTTCTGGTTTGAAGACGGCGGCGATGCTTGATTTTGCCTGCGACTCATTGAAGTATATGTCCCTAAATAGATATTTCCATCTATGGATACAGTGGCGTTTTATCGATTCCGCCAACGTGATTGAGGGGCCAAAAACGAATTATGGCACGACCAATAATATTATCGCGGGGAACTACACCCCAACAACGACCGTCATAGCTTTGCAAGCGGTTGTCACCTAGTACCAGGTATGAGTTGGGCGGGATGGTGACGGGTTTTGCCAAAAAAGGCGGTTGCTGTCCTGATGTGCAAACATCAACTTCTGTAATTTGTTTGGAGCTAAGGTATTTATTTTCAGGGAGAGGTTTACTGTTGACATAAACTTTACCGTCCTTGATTTCTACCTTTTCTCCGGGTAAACCAATCACGCGCTTAATGAAAGCATCATGATATTGTTCTCTTTGTAACTCGTCTGTGGGAGAAAACACCACAATGTCTCCGCGCTGGGGAGCGGAAAATTTATACTTTAACTTATCGACGATGATTTTGTCTGCTTCCCACTGGTTTGGGGAACCATGCAAAGTCGGTTCCATCGAACCGGAGGGTATCCAGCGAGCTTCAGCTACAAAGGTACGAATTCCTAGGGCGAGAACGATACTTAATACTACCGTTCTACCTAGTTCTGCGATCCAAGAATTATCAGGTTGTTGACTAGAGTTGTTATCAGACACTTGATTTTGCATGAAATTACTCAAGTACAATTTGAGAAGCAGGTAATAAAACTGCCCGGTGAAAGAGAGTGTATTTGTTAATCTTAACGGTAGAACTTTCGATTTACTGGTGGTGTTGGCGTCTTGACAGCGTTATTCATAAATAAAAACAATAAAGTTTTTTTGTAATGAGCGGCAAAAATTTGCGATTAAGAGTACACCAAAGTTTAACCTAAAAGGATAGTTCTCTGTTATCCAAACCTGTTGAATTAACGTTTGATGCCCCATGTTATCTCCAGAAAGTTTACTGATTCGTCGCGCTCGCATTATTCTACCCAATGGTGAATTCATTGTTGGGGATGTGCTGACGCGCGATCGCCAAATTGTTGAAGTTGCACCGGAAATCACCAATACAACGTCAACTTGTGAGATTGACGCAGAAGGGTTAACTTTGTTGCCAGGAGTCATCGACCCGCAGGTACATTTCCGGGAACCGGGATTAGAACACAAGGAAGACTTGTTCACCGCTAGCTGTGCGTGTGCTAAAGGTGGTGTTACTTCTTTTTTAGAAATGCCGAATACACGACCCTTAACCATTACCCAGCAAGCTTTAGACGACAAGCTACAACGCGCCTCCACCAAGTGTTTGGTTAATTATGGCTTTTTTATTGGTGCAACTGTAGATAATTTACCAGATTTGCTCCAAGCAAACCCAACGCCGGGAATTAAGATTTTTATGGGGTCTATGCACGGTCAGTTGTTGGTTGATGGAGAAACGGCGTTGGAGGGAATATTTGCTAAAGGCGATCGCTTAATTGCGGTTCACGCTGAAGACCAAGGCAGAATTAACCAACGACGCCAGGAATTTGCGGAAATTCACGATCCGGCAATTCACTCACAAATTCAAGATAATCAAGCGGCGTTGCTGGCTACTCAACTGGCATTAAAACTTTCTAAAAAATATCAGCGCCGCCTGCATATTCTACACATGTCCACCGCCCAAGAAGCTGATTTGCTGCGTCAAGATAAACCAAGTTGGGTAACGGCAGAGGTAACACCACAGCATTTGTTGCTAAATACCAGCGCTTACGAAACGATTGGTACCTTGGCACAGATGAATCCACCTTTGCGATCGCCTCACGATAACGAAGTCCTTTGGCAAGCTTTGCGCGATGGCATAATTGATTTTATTGCCACGGATCACGCACCCCACACCTTAGAAGAAAAAGCTCAAGAATATCCCAATACTCCTTCGGGGATGCCTGGGGTAGAAACTTCTCTAGCTTTGATGTTAACATCTGCCATGCAAGGAAAGTGTACCGTTGCCCAAGTTGCAAATTGGATGTCAGCGGCAGTAGCAAAGGCTTATGGTATTCCTAAAAAAGGCGCGATCGCGCCCGGTTACGACGCCGATTTAGTCCTGGTAGATTTGAACAACTACCATCCAGTACGCCGCGAAGAACTGTTAACCAAATGTGGTTGGAGTCCCTTTGAAGGTTGGAACCTCACCGGATGGGCTGTAACAACCATTGTCGGCGGTCAGGTTGTTTACGATCAAGGCAAGTTAAATACCGAAGTCCGGGGACAAGCTTTAACTTTTGACCAGTCTCAGTAGTAATTCTGTACCTAAGGCATCTTTCGGGAATACAGTTGTCTTTCTGACAGGTAATTTTACTTAAATACTGATGACAAATTACTGATTTAACGGTGATAATTTCAGATTAGCTGCATATTTGTTTGCATACTTTCAACATTGGCAAAAAACAGCTTTACTGATTATTTATATCAAGTACGGTTAACTACCCATAATTGAATCGTTAATGGTTCATCTCTTTTGAGCGTTATTATCCATGAACCATTAGCAATTCACTATTGACAGCCTTTCCCCTAAGTATTTCACGCCTACAGCGGCAGTTGTGAAGATAAAAATGGCTGTTGAAAAAAAGTTAATTTAAATTTTTTGCATAATTTCTTTATAATTAGCGATTTCTACTGAGTACAAGACCAACTAACCTTGTGAATACTAAGGTAAGGGTAAGTTAGACAAGTTACTGACTTAACTGTTCTGGACTAGTGGTCCGCCACATTAATTTTGACGGGTCGTGAGGGCTAGAAACCGGGTTTCGTAAAAGTTACCCGGTTTCTGATAACCTGTCAAAACTTGTGTGGTGGAGTACTAGCTTTGATGGCTCAATTATTATCCGGATTTTTTCTCTCAATTGATGAGTAAAGAATTAATCTCGTTAAATCAAGCTGACAAAGTTATCTAAAAACTTTGATGTCAACGAACGAAAACCTTACATGAGTTTAATTCAAACATGTTTGAAATCTGTTTTTTGGAATTATTTTGTCGGAAATTGTATCAGAATGCAGCAAACAAGGGCAAACCCAAGCATTCACCGATAAAAACGCCATAAAAAATAATCCAATCGAGCAAACTCAAAAAGACAACTCAAAAGCAACAGTCATATCCCAAACACGCCAGAAACTTCTAAAAAGCTTCTACTTCATTGCATGTTTGCTATATGGCGATCGGCCACAAAGGTATATTCCTTTAGCCAAACAGGTATGTCTGGACAACAGACTGGCTAGATGCAGCGCAGAGTTTGCTCAATTGGTTAAATCTGGGAACAGATTGCTACGTTCTGACGTTAAGACAGCAGAGTCGTTATGGATCTGTGTACGTCAACCTGAAGGCTAAAGTATGAAGTATGAAGTATGAAGTATGAAATTACTCCACCCATAAGGGGATGGGACATGAATATCGCGCCTGACGGGATATTTTTTCGTCCACTTCATCAAGCGCCTTTGTTTCGCCGCCTTTGGGGCGTCTACATTCTTTACACGGAGAGACTTGTGCAAGTCAATTTCTCCTCAAAAAGTTTATGAGGATTCTCACCCAAGTGCGATCTGTCTGAAGTGCAGCTATTGAAGAATTCTGACACTCGACTCGATACCACCCCCAAGAGAATTGCTCTACTGAGAGTATTTTGACATCTGATACATTTACGTAGGCAAATTGATGCGATTATACGTAGATAATCGCTTACTTCAGTAAGAAAGTAGGCAGATGTAAAGTCTGTTTTTTTTGGGCTGTACAAAAAATGTTAAATCAAGATTTGGTAATTATTATGACTATGTTCGAGAATGAGGATGAGCGTGGAAGTGGCAGATTTGATACATCTGGAGTTTCACCGCGAGTATGCGATAATTTGAGGATTTCTTAGGCGTGATGCTTTTAAGAAACACCGGGGAAGGGGGAAAGGGAAAGGGGGAAAGGGAAAGGGGAAAGGGGGAAAGGGGGGAAGGGGGGAAGGGGAAAGGGGAAATAAGTTTTTTACTTGCGGGTTGCGAGTGAGAGGCTCATATCTTCCATCTGTAGACTGGGCGGACGAGACGTTCGGAAGTTTGCTGGGAAGGACATCTCCCCAGCAACTTCTCTCTACCCCACAAATCTTGATTTTTCTGTGGGATAAGCATCTTGCCCCTCTAAGCGATTTTATAAATTTGATTTCTTCTACCCTCTACCTTTTACCCTCTACCCTCTACCCTCTACCTTCTGCCCTCTGCCCTCTGCCCTCTACCTTTTTTATCAATACGTGGAATTCATGCTGACATCGCGGCGATCGCTTCGGTGATGGCGCAATTATATGGCGTAATTTCGGCTTGGCGGTTGCCGTCATCTCCATAACTCAAACGAATGTTGAGATAGCTATCTGGTTTGTAAGGCATCCTTTCTGCCCACTCAATTGCCACAATTCCCGGTTCAACCTCAACACCTTCCCAATAGGTTTCTAAATTTAATGCTGCGACTTCTTTTGGTTCTAAACGATATAGATCCAGGTGGTAAAGGGGGAGGCGTCCTTCGGCGTACTCATTAATTAGGGTGAAAGTGGGGCTAACAATGGATTCAGTGATGCCCAAACCTTCGCCAAGACCTTGCACCAGAGTAGTTTTGCCAGTACCCAAGTCACCTTCTAGTAAAATTACACAATTGGCATTTAGCGATTGACCGAGAGTGATACCAAGCGATCGCGTCATGGATGCGTTACTAAGCAAAATCTTAGTCATTAGTTGGTAGTTGGTAGTTGGTAGTTGGTAGTTGGTAGTTGGTAGTTGGTAGTTGGTAGTTGGTAGTTGGTAGTTGGTAGTTGGTAGTTGGTAGTTGGTAGTTGGTAGTTGGTAGTTGGTAGTAGTAGACGTAGGTTGGGTCGAGCGAAGCGCAACAAAGACGCAACAATCCTGGTTATTGTTGGGTTCCACTGCGTTCCACCCAACCTACAAATATTTTTCTTTCATCAAAGTCATAAAAGAGTGTTAGTTGTTGGTTGTTGGTTCGCCAGTGCGGTGGTGAGGCAGCGCGGCCAAGGGGGGGTTTCCACGCCACTTGCTCCACTTGGGGAGACCCCAAGACCGCAGTGGCGGACCATTCACGACTGCCGTGCATGGTTCCCCCGCTTGTTGCAACTGGCGAGGCGCGAAGGGTTGTTGGTTGTTAGTTGTTATATGTTTCACAATCCAAAATCTCAAATCTCAAATCTAAAATCCTGTTAGAGTATTAGTCATTTGTCATTTGTCAGGAAAAATGACCTTGGACAAATGACCTTGGACAAATTTTTATCTTCCCATGCCTTGATGAGCTCCGGTGTACCAGCGAAATAAAACTCGCGCCAATCGTTGGGGATTGTGACGCACGCAACCGATTTCATCTTCCGACAAAATATTTGCTAGGACAATTCGCCGCCCCAATTGGGTAACCGCTTCGCGATCGAGAAAGACGGGATGGGAGTTTTGCTCGGCATAGCGGATGAGTGATTGGGCGGAAGGGGATTTTTTGTGTACCAGTACAGCATCAAATAAACGTCTTCCTCCGCAAGCAGCATCAATGGCTCGAATGTGGTCAGCAACAGTGTAACCTTGGGTTTCTCCGGGCTGAGTCATAATGTTGCAGATATAAATGCGGGGGGAATGAGAAGCCGCGATCGCATCGGCAATTTCGGGTACTAACAAATTAGGAATCAGGCTAGTATAAAGGCTACCAGGACCAATGATAATGTAATCAGCTTCTTTAATTGCTTTGATAGCTGCTGGCAAGGCTGGTGGATTGGCAGGAAGACAGCCAATTTTGACAATATTACCTCCGGCTTTGGGAATGCTGGATTCGCCCTCAATGCGACGCCCATCAGCTAATTGGGCCCAAAGGCGAACATCGCTGAGGGTTGCTGGTAGCACTTGTCCCCGCACCGCTAGCACTTTGGAACTGGCTGCAACGGCTCGTTCCAAATCGCCAGTAATTTCACTCATTGCTGTCAAAAATAAATTACCAAAGCTGTGACCCGTTAACCCATCTCCAGCCCGAAAGCGATATTGAAACAATTCTGTTAATAACTTTTCTTCATCTGCCAATGCTGCCAAACAATTGCGTATATCTCCTGGAGGTAGTACGCCAAATTCTTGGCGCAATCGTCCAGAAGACCCGCCATCATCGGCTACAGTCACAATAGCCGTAATATTGGCGCTGTAGGTTTTCAGTCCCCTCAACAACGTTGAAAGTCCCGTACCGCCGCCAATCACTACAATTTTCGGTCCCCGATACAATCGGCGATGCGCCAGCAGCACATCAATTAATTCCTCATCGCCTTCTGGTCTTAGCACCTGAGTGATTGAGCCTACGGTGCGGCTTTGCCCCCAAAGAAGCAATAAAAAGCCGCACAGCATCACTAACGGTCCACTAATATAGTTGGGTAAGATATCAGCGAGGAATCCCAGAAAATTCCTGAGGAATTCGATCGCCCAAAAAATCGGCGTTAACTTAATCCAAATTGCCAAGCCCAAACTTGCCAGCAGTACACCCCCAATACTGATCAGCAACCAGCGTTTCACCGATAGCCCTGGGGCTAACCACTTGAACCATTGGTTAACCCGATGGGAAGTGCGACGACGTGACTGTTGTTGCAGGGCGTTTAGGGCTTGTCTGACTAAACCAATTGACATACCTTGTTCAAAACGCTAGTACAAACAATGATTAACAGAAAATGTACACTACCTGGTTTAAACCCCAAGTGTGGAATTATTACATTTTTTAATTGCATTAGACTAAAAGTTCGCAGTCAAAGTGCCAGTATTCCCTGTTAAACAACACCCTGCTTTATTAACACAGAATTTAATGGAAAAGCGAATTTTAGGATTAGATCCGGGACTGGCGATTTTAGGATTTGGTCTTATTACTTGTAAATCCAGTCAATCTCAGATACAAGAATCATCAGTGAATATGCTGGATTTTGGTGTAATCAGCACATCGGCAAAGATGGAAATGGGACAGAGACTGTGTACCTTGTTCGATGATTTACACACCCTAATTGGAGAGTTAAAACCCGATTTGGTAGCGATCGAGAAACTCTTCTTTTATCGTATGTCAAGTACTATTTTAGTTGCCCAAGCGCGGGGTGTGTTGATGTTGGTGTTGGCGCAGCATCATCTGCCCTATGTGGAGTTTACTCCTGCCCAAATTAAACTAGCTTTAACGGGGTATGGCAATGCCGAGAAGTCTGAAGTGCAAGAGGCGGTGGCGCGGGAGTTAAATTTAGATGAGATTCCCAAGCCGGATGATGCGTCAGATGCGCTGGCTGTGGCTTTGACGGCGTGGTTTCAGGCTTGATTTTGGGGAAAAACCATAAGTTCTTTACTGGTTCGTAAAGTTTTTTACGCTAGGCTTATGATAGAACTATCAAAAAAATGATTTACAATTTTTTTCTTTCTTCTGTTAATTTATAATAATTCGCGGTTGTAAGCCGCTATGAGAGTTCTTGTAGTTGAAGATGATAATTTAATTTCTACCTCCCTGGTCAAGATTTTGACTGACCAGCACTATACTGTTGATTCTGCAACGGATGGTCAAGCTGGTTGGGAGTTGGTGGATTGCTTTAACTATGACTTGATTTTGCTGGATGTGATGCTACCTAAGCTTGACGGTATTAGCTTTTGTAGAAAATTGCGATCGCAAGGCAATAAAACACCAATTTTCTTGTTAACAGCCCAAGACACCAGCACTAATAAGGTCATGGGTTTGGATGCTGGTGCAGATGATTATCTTGCCAAACCTTTTGATTTTCAAGAGTTATTGGCTCGTATCCGGGCTTTATTGCGTCGGGGTGGTTCAACTTTACCACCTTTATTGGAGTGGGGTAACTTGCAACTTGACCCTAGTTCTTGCGAAGTGACTTGTGATGGTCAGATTTTGCATTTAACTCCTAAAGAATATAGTTTGCTGGAGCTTTTTCTCCGCAACCCCCACCGGGTTTTTAGTTGCGGTGCGTTAATCGACCATTTATGGTCATTTGAAGAACCCCCGACGGATGAAACGGTCAGATCCCACATCAAGGGTTTACGCCAAAAACTGAAAGCGGCGGGAGTAAAAAATGAGCCGATTGAGACAGTTTATGGTATAGGTTATAAACTCAAAGCCGTTGAGAAGGGAGGAGGGGGAGAGGGGGGGACGACTTGGGCGACGGGTCTGGGGACAAGGAGACAAGGTGAGGGGGGGAAAAATTCTAAATTCAAAAGTTCCTATAAGCCCCCGCTTGGAATTTTGGAGGGAGTAGAGAAGAAATCACAAATCCAAAATCCAAAATCTCAAATCCAAAATCAAATCGTGGCTGGTGTCAGTAAAGTTTGGGACGAGGTTGCAGAAACTCTCAATCAGCGGGTTGCTGTAATTGAACAAGCTTCAGCTAAGTTGCGACAAGACGGGCTGAGTGCGGAACTGCGGTTACAAGCAAAACAAGAAGCTCACAAGTTGCTTGGTTCGCTGGGAATGTTTGGCTCGGATGAAGGTTCCCTGATTGCGGGTGAGATAGAATCTCTGTTGGCAATTGAGGAGAAGTTGCAGCCAGCCCAAAAACAACACTTGCAGCAATTAGTTGTAGCATTGCGCCAAGAACTGCAAGGCATGAATGCTGGAAATCTTCCTCAATTGCTTTCAGAAGATACACTGGCGGATGAAAGTCCTTTGTTGTGGGTTGTTGACCGAGATAGGGAATTTACTGAGGCTTTAGTAGCTCTGGCGACTGGCTGGCAAATGCAAGTGCAAATCGTCTCTGACGCGATCGCAGCCAAAAAGTTAATTGTTGAATCTCGTCCGGATGTGGTACTGCTTGACCTTTCTTTTGCCGAAACTGCGGAAAATGCTCTTTTATTACTAACAGAATTAACTTCTCGCACTCCCCCAGTGCCAGTTATTGTTTTTACCGCCCAAGATAGTTTGATTGACCGAGTAAGAATCGCCCGTCTTGGTGGACGTGGAGTTTTACAGAAGCCTGTGCCTCCTGCTCAAGTGCTGGAAACTGTAGCTCAAATGCTGCCAAATAGCAGTATAAATGCGGAGGCTAAGGTAATGGTTGTAGATGACGACCCGCAGGTATTAACTGCTCTCCAGCGCTTGCTCGCACCTTGGAATATCAAAGTTTTTACACTTGACAATCCGCTGCGTTTCTTAGATGTTTTGCAGGTGGCATCGCCGGATTTATTAATTTTGGATGTGGAAATGCCCAATGTTAGCGGTATTGAATTATGCCAAGTTATCCGCAATGACCCTCATTGCAGCGGGTTGCCTATTTTGTTTTTGACTGCCCACAAAGATGCTAAAACCAGACATCAGGTATTTGCTGCTGGTGCTGATGACTACGTAAGCAAGCCGATTTTGGAGGCTGAATTGGTGACACGCATTCTCAATCGTTTGGAAAGAACTCGCCTGCTGCGTAGTTTAGCTGAAACCGATGCTTTGACTGGTGTCGCCAATCGTCGCAAGTTCGCCCAAGAAATGACTCGGTTGATTCAGTGTAGCGAACGCTACAATCAACCTTTGTGCTTGGCGATTGTTCAATTAAACCAACTCAAGCAAATTAACCAAAAGTACGGTCATGCAGTTGGCGATCGCATTTTATCCCGTTTGGGAGAATTGCTACGCCGGACTTTCCACGGTGAGGATGTGGTTGGTCGTTGGGGAGGTACGGAATTTGTTGTGGGGATGGCAAGGATGGGTAAAATTGATGGTGTGAGGCGGTTATCTGAAGTCTTAAAAAATCTGCGTCAATTAGAGTTTACGGCGACTAATAACAGACAATTTTCTGTGAGTTTTACAACAGGTATTGTTCAGTATCCTGAAGATGGTAGCGATATCGAAGCGTTATATCAAGCTGCTAATCTAGTTCTTGAACAGGCAAAGACGGCAGATTAATAATTCAAAATTCACGCATTCAAAATTCACTCATTCAAAAATATTACGACTAACGTTACTATTCCGGGTTTATGCAGAGTGGAATATCCAAGATTTTCGTACAAAGTCTCCCATAAACCCGGTTTCTCGGATACAGGAGAGTTTTTGAACAACGCAAAATTAAGTTTTTCAGTTAGAACCTTGAAAGGGCTACTTTATACAGAAATAATATAACAAAAGTTAAAAACTATTTTTTAAAACTCATAATTTTCACTCATGATTTTTAATTTTTAAAGCCCAGATGTAACACTACCAATTTGAAAAAAACAATGTGACAGATGGATTGTTGAAACAATAACGCAATCAGGATTTCACAATCTAAAATCTAAAATCCGTCTTAAAAAGCTTTGATGCCAACGGCAACCCCTTCTCTTAATGGAGGAAACCGACCCTCAAACTTTTCGCAAAATCCCAAATCCCAAATCCCAAATCGTATAAAGAGGCGATATGTTGGAATTATTACAAAATTTTTTTTCCTCCAATTCTTTTATTCCCGACGGGCATTGCTATTTGTGGAAGCCTGGATTGGTATGGCTGCACGTGATATCTGATGCGCTGATTGCTTTGGCGTATTATTCAATCCCGATAACGTTGCTTTATTTTGTTCAAAAGCGTAAAGATTTACCTTTTAACTGGATTTTTTTACTATTTGGTGCTTTTATTGTCGCTTGTGGAACTACCCATTTAATGGAAGTTTGGACGCTTTGGCATCCTATTTATTGGCTGTCGGGGACACTCAAAGCAATTACGGCGGCGGTTTCTGTGTATACGGCGGTAATTTTAGTGCAATTGATACCTGAAGCCCTGACGCTACCAAGTCCGGCACAGTTAGAAGCAGCTAACCAAGAACTGCAACAGCAAATCAACGTTAGCGAAGCTTCCCGAAAGGCACGCCAGCAGGCAGAAGAAGCGCTACAGGAAAGCGAAAGACGATTTCGGGCTATTTTTAACCAAACGTTTCAGTTTATCGGGTTGCTGCAACCGGATGGCACGCTTTTAGAAATCAATCAAACAGCACTTAATTTTGGTGGACTCAATTATGCAGATGTGATTGGACAGCCGTTTTGGGATACGTGGTGGTGGAGGATTTCCGAAGCAACTCAAAATCGATTGAAAAGCGCGATCGCAAAAGCCGCATCCGGTCAATTTATCCGTTACGAAGTCGATGTGTGGGGTGTGGAAAATATTGTCACGACGATTGACTTTTCTCTGAAACCCGTGTTTGATGAAACTGGCAAAGTAGTGCTATTAATCTCCGAAGGTCGCGATATTACAGACCGCAAAGAAGCAGAAGCAGCTTTACGCAAAGCGCACAATCTGCTAGAAATCCGAGTGCAGGAACGAACGGCGGATTTAGCAACAGCTAATGCCGCATTACAAGCGGAAATTGCCGAACGCAAACGGGTAGAAGCGGCATTACGGGAAATTACAACCCTAGAACGGGCGATTTTGGATAGTGCCAATTACACAATCATTTCCACTACACCAGACGGCACTATTCTCACTTTTAATGCTGCCGCAGAACGATATCTGGGATATACGGCGGCGGAGGTTGTTGGCAAAACTACTCCTGTAATTATCCACAACCGCGATGAAGTTGTGCAACGGGCGCAAGAACTATCGCAGGAACTGGGAGTGCCGATGGAACCTGGTTTTGAGGTTTTTGTCGCCAAGACTCGCCGTGGGGAGGTGGACGAGAGAGAATGGTCTTATATCCGCAAAGATGGTTCGCATTTTCCCGTGTTGCTATCAATAACCGCTTTGCGCGACGCTGAAAATAATATCACAGGGTTTCTCGGTATTGGCAGCGACATCAGCGAACGCAAACGGGCTGAAGAAGCTTTACGCGAAAGTGAAGAGCGTTTTCATCAAGCTTTTGAATATGCTGCAATTGGTATGGCACTGGTATCGCTTGAAGGTCGTTGGTTGCAGGTTAATCGTTCTTTGTGCGAGATGATTGGCTATGGCGAGGAAGAACTTTTAGTTACTACTTTCCAAGCAATTACTCATCCAGAAGACTTGGAAATAGACCTCGTTTATATGCAGCAATTAATGGCTGGTGAGATTAGCACCTACCAAATGGAAAAGCGATATCTCCACAAGTTGACACAAGTGGTTTGGGCACTGTTAAGTGTTTCGCTAGTTCGGGATGCTCAAGGTCAACCATTATACTTTGTCGCCCAAGTTGAAAATATTAGCGATCGCAAACAGGTAGAGTCTGCACTGAGAGAAAACGAACAACTGCTGCGGACTGTGTTAGAAAATTTACCTTTAGGCGTTTGGATTACTGATAAAAACGGGCAACTCTTGCTAGGTAATCCCGCCGGACAGCAAATTTGGGCAGGTATCAGGTATGTTGGTGTTGGGCAACATCACGAATATAAAGGTTGGTGGGCTGATACTCTTCAGCCGATAGAACCTTCCCAATGGGCGGTGGTAAGGGCAATTACACGGGGGGAAACGTCACTAAATGAAGTCATCAAAATTCGGTGTTTTGATGGTAGTTACAAAACTATCCTCAATTCAGCCCTGCCGATTCGAGATGCTCAACAAAATATAACTGGTGCAATTGTCGTCAATCAAGATATTACAGGTCTTAAACGCACAGAAGAAGAATTACGGCGACAAAATTTGCGATCGCAATTATTTGCCGAAGTAACGCTGAAAATTCGCCAGTCTTTGCAAATTGAAGAAATTCTCCAAACCACCGTCACCGAGGTGCAAAGAATTCTCCAAGCAGACCGGGTTTTAATCTTTAAGCTGCACCCAGATGGTTCCGGAAGAGTTGTTCAAGAGTCCGTGGTTGCCGGATGGCAAGTTACTCTAGGGCAAGATATTATCGACCCTTGCTTTCAACAACTGTATTTAGAGAAATACCGCCAAGGGGAAATTACAGCCGTCACCGATGTGGAAGATGGTAGCATCCTACCTTGCTATGTCGAATTTCTCCAACAATTTGGCGTCAAAGCAAACTTGGTAGTGCCCATTTTAGTTAGGGAAAACCTTTGGGGCTTGCTAATTGCCCATCAATGTGGTAATGCACGGCAGTGGACTGAGTTTGAACTAACACTGTTAAAACATTTAGCAGACCAAATCGGCATTGCCCTTTCCCAGGCTCAACTTCTAGAACAAGAAATTAGGCAGCGTCAAGAACTGATTCGTTCCCAAGAAGAACTCCGCCACCTCAGCAAAGCCCTAGAAAGTGCAGTAGAAGGCATTTCCCAGTTAGATACCCAGGGGCGTTATATATCGGTAAACCCGGCTTATGCCAGTATTACTGGCTACCAGCCAGAGGAATTAATTGGGGTGGATTGGCAAATAATCGTCTACCCTGAAGACTTGGAAAAATTGCTTGCAGCTTACCACCGGATGCTGGTTAACGGCAAAGTAGAAGTCGAAGCTAGGGGTGTAAAAAAAGACGGTTCGGTATTTGACAAACAACTGGTGATGGTCAAAGCCTGCAACCCGCAACAGGAATTCATCGGGCATTATTGCTTTATGAAAGACATTAGCGATCGCCGCGAAGTCGAAAGGTTGAAAGATGAATTTGTCTCGGTAGTCAGCCACGAGTTACGAACACCGTTGACTTCGATTTCTGGTGCATTGGATTTGCTAGCGAGTGGAATTTTGCAAAACCAACCGGATGATGCTCAACGCATGTTAAACATTGCCGCCAATAATACAGATAGGTTGGTGCGTTTAATTAACGATATTTTGGATATCGAGCGCATCGAGTCCGGCAAAGTCCAAATGACCAAGCAAATCTGCAATGCAGCCGACTTGATAACCGAATCAGCCGAAATAATGCAAGAAATGGCAGAACAAGCAGGGGTGACATTATCAGTTTCTCCGATTTCGGCTCGCATTTGGGCAGATAGCGATCGGATTATTCAAGTTCTCACCAACTTACTCAGCAACGCCATTAAATTTTCCCCTGCTGGTTCTACAGTTTGGTTAAGCGCCGAACTGCAAGAGGACGAGTGGGAGAGGGGGGGAGGGGGAGAGGGGGGGGACGACTTGGGGGACAAGGAAGACGGGTGTGAAGACAAGGGGGACAAGGAAGAGACATCTCCCTTGTCTCCCCCCTCTCCCCCCCCCCCCCCCCCCCCCCCCCCCCCATCTCCACGCCAGTCGGCACACTCCGGGGAACCTCCGCAACGCGCTGGCTCCCCTCTCCTCCTCCCCCCATCTCCTGATCAAAGTGCAAGACCAAGGAAGGGGCATTCCGGCTGATAAAATCGAGTCGATATTTGAGCGGTTTCAGCAAGTCGATGCCTCAGATTCTCGCCAGAAAGGAGGAACAGGCTTAGGTTTAGCTATTTGTCGCAGCATTTTGCAACATCATGGCGGACAAATCTGGGCGGAAAGTACCTTAGGAGAAGGCAGCACTTTTTTCTTTACTTTGCCGGTGCTGCCAGAATGCCCAAGGAAAATTGTAAATTTTGATGAATCAAACGCTCCATTGGTACTAGAGTGTGATGATGACCCCGACATCAGGGCTGTAGTACAAACTATGTTACAACGGCAAGGCTACCGGGTGTTAGCAGCAGCATCGGGGTTAGAAGCAGTAGAGATAGCTATAAAACAGCGTCCTGCCGTTATACTTCTGAACTTGATGATGCCCGGTATGGATGGTTGGGAAACCTTGGCAATTCTGAAACAGCAGGCAGATACTCAAAATATCCCGGTGATAATTCTAAGTGGTTTATTTCCCGATTCCAACCAGAATTTGCCTGCTGGCGTCAGCGATTGGATTGTCAAACCGCCGAATTTGCAGTTGTTGTGTCAAGCACTCGAAAGAGCAACCACTAAACACAATCAAACGATTAAAGTTTTAGTTGTGGAAGACGACCGGGATTTGGCAGAGGTTTTGATTGCGATGTTTAATCGCCACGGAATTGAAACCTTCCACGCCCAAACCGGAAGGGAAGGGATACAAGTAAGCCAGCAAATAGTCCCTGACTTGTTGGTGCTGGATTTGGGGTTGCCAGAATATGATGGTTTTGCCGTAGTAGACTGGCTGCGACAACATAACAACTTATGTCGAGTACCCTTGGTAGTGTACACCGCCCAAGATTTAGACGAAAGCGATCGCCAACGATTAAAGCTAGGTCAAACCCTATTTCTGACTAAAGGGCGCATTACCCCCCAAGAATTTGAACAGCGAGTCATTAACTTACTCAACCGCATGATTAGGAGTTAGGAGTTAGGAGTTAGGAGTTAGGAGTTAGGAGTTCTGAATGCGTGAATGCGTGAATTTGGAGTTATACCAATTCACTTGAACGTTGCAACTGCCCCAGAGTCGCGCTCGCCCACGGCAATAAAGCGGGAGGAAAATCCACACCGCTTTTTGCCTCCCCTTGGCAAGGGGGGTTGGGGGGATCTGCAACGTCTGAAATATTTGAAATCCCGTTCAAACTGCGTAAGTCCTGTTTGAGTACGGCAGCATCTTTTAACCCCTGAAAGTTGTTGTGACAGAGTACTAGCGGCGATCGCCACTAGCAACATATGAAAGAAACAAAAGCCCTTTACCCTCTGCCCTCTGCCCTCTACCCTCTGCCCTCTGCCCTCTACCCTCTACCCTCTACCCTCTACCTTGTTTCGCGACACTTTCAAAAAAATTTAATTTTATTTTTATCTCCACAGGTTCTGCACATTTAATTTTTATCTTTAGACATAGATAGAACACTATCTACCTGAACCGCCAGTAATTCAACCTAACGTCATGCAAAAGTATCGCTCAATAATGAGACGAAAACTGTATTGATGGAAAGTGTTTCAGGTTCAGAACGTAACTTACTACAAAAAATCTTGCAAGTCCCCCCTTACATTAATTAACGACATGATGTCAATGCGTAAACCTAATTCTATTAATTTTGTCAATATTATGTTACAACCAGTTCGTCAATGGCTTGAATCCGTAAAAATCGACAACTCCCAAATGGCACATAGGGTTTGCCAAATGATTCCTGCCAGTTGTCCCTTTGAACGACAAATTAAACTCTTCAATCGCACAATCCTTAGCATTCCACCCTTGTGTAAACTCAATCCTCTCTACGAGCAAATAGTTGAACTTCGTTTTAAAGCTTTGGTTTATCTTGCAGATGAATGTGGAGAGGATATAACACTTTATTGCTAATACGCTTGTGCTGAATTTGATATTTGAGTGTTAATTTTTTTTTGGAAATTTAACACTCGTAAGTATAAATTTAGAATTTTCCCGATAATTCTACACTCATTACTAATTTTTTCTACCTGAGTTACATTTATTTCCTATTTGACAATACAATTTTCAATTTTACATTCAGAGGGATTCATGAATATTACAAATACTAACAATACCAGAAAAACAAGCCAAGAAGATTTTTTTATAAAGCAGCAGATTTGCCAGCCAAAAAGCCTTACCTTCAATAATATTCAACATGAAGACATCGAGACGCCAGAAAATTTTTCTAATGAAAACTTAATTTTTAGCAAAGTAAATCGCGGTCGAATTGCTATTTTTATTGATGGCTCCAATCTATTTTATGCAGCTTCGCAACTAGGGATTGAAATTGACTACACAAAACTGCTTTCCCTTCTAACTCAAAAATCTTGCTTGTTGCGTGCTTTCTTCTACACAGGAATAGACCGCACTAATGAGAAACAACAAGGTTTTTTGCTTTGGATGCGTCGCAATGGCTATCGTGTAGTTACCAAAGATTTAATCCAGCTTGCAGATGGTTCTAAAAAAGCCAATTTAGATGTAGAAATTGCTGTAGATATGATGACTTTAGCTAAACACTACAATACTGCTGTATTACTTAGTGGTGATGGTGACCTAGCCTACGCTGTTAATGCCGTGAGTTACCAGGGAGTTCGGGTTGAAGTCCTGAGTCTGCGCTCAATGACTAGCGATAGCTTGATTAATGTTGCTGACCACTTCATTGACCTTGATACTATTAAACAACAGGTTCAAAAGGTTTGCTATCCTTGTTGAATTGAATGATTGCCAATTCAAAATGAAAAATGCCAAATTAAACTTCGGCGAAGGTTGTTGGTATGGTATTATGTGTCATTAAATTCGAGATTTGAGATTTGAGATTTGGAATTATTTATTTGTTTATGCTTTCTCTAAATGGGAATTTGTTGTTCCTTGTAAATGGTGTATTTTTTGATTTTTGACATAATTAACAGCTTGTTCAAGTTGTTTACTACCTAACGAAAAAACACCATATCCTTCTTGCCAAGCGAATTTCTCGGATGTAGCGGTATTGGTGTGGTTTAAATAATAAGAACTACTGCCTTTAATTTTTTTAACAAACTCTGAAATTGCCATTGTTGGGGGAATAGATACAACTAAATGAATGTGGCCTTCCATGCCACCTATTGCATGAACTATACAATTTAGGGCATGTGATTTTCCAATGATGTAATTATAAAGTTCAGGTTCTTTATCGAGTTTGATTAGCGGTTGACGTTGCTTTGTTGCCCAAACAAGGTGATAGTAAAGTTGCCACAGAGACATATATTTTTATCATTCATATTTACCTGTATTTAATAGATTGCCCATATTGGTTAGAAAAAATAAATGTACTTGACCGGCATTTATTATAAATTCATGTTTTTGTCTGTATTCCCTAGCCCAGCCCCAGCCAGCCAGGGGTTGAAAACCCCTGTCTGATAGCTGAAATCGTCTGAAGACGATTGGATAAGGGTATGAAAATCAAGTCCAGTTTTTTAAGTCCTCTTGAAGAGGACTTTCGCGCTTTAGACAGGGATTTATAATCCCTGGTGGGTTGGCGGTTTGACGGGCTGGCGGGTTGTCGGGTTGGCGGTTTGGCGGGCTGTCGGTTTGACGGGTTGGCGGGTTGGCGGGTTGACTGATTTTAATTAACTTAATCAATATTAAAGCTCTTGATTCAAAAAATACCTGAAAAGCAATGGCGGTTAACTGCTTGCAAGGATTAATCTGTGTATATCGAGATTAATCAAGTATCAAAAAAACACAGAACATGACTAAAAGTATCGTTACCGGAGTTGCAGGGTTTATTGGTTCTAACCTTGTAGAAGCATTGTTAAAACAAGGAGAAGAAGTCATTGGCATTGATGAATTCAATGATTATTACGATCCAGCTTTAAAGCGCAAGAATGTTGCACACTTGCAAAGTCATCCTGGCTTTCAATTAATTGAGGGAGATATTCAGTTTTTAGATTGGCAGACGCTTCTCCAAGATGTTGATGTGGTGTACCATCAAGCGGCGCAAGCGGGGGTACGTGCAAGTTGGGGTGCGGGTTTCCGCGCTTACACCGAACGCAATATTAATGCTACGCAAATTTTGTTGGAAGCGGCAAAGGATGCTAAACAACTAAAGCGGTTGGTATTTGCCTCTACATCTAGTGTATATGGTGATGCAGAAACTTTACCCACTCACGAAGGAATTTGTCCGAAACCAGTTTCGCCATACGGCATTACCAAGCTAGCTGCTGAACGCTTGTGCGGACTGTATCAAAAAAACTTTGGTGTGCCGTTTGTGGCGTTGCGCTATTTCACAGTTTATGGTCCGAGACAGCGCCCGGATATGGCGTTTCATAAATTTTTCAAATCCGTTTTGCAGGATGAGGCGATTCCCGTTTATGGCGATGGACAGCAAACGCGGGATTTTACGTTTATTAGTGATGCTGTTGCAGCCAATTTAGCTGCCGCCACTGCACCAGATGCGGTGGGTGAAATTTTCAATATTGGCGGTGGTAGCAGGGTGGTGTTAGCAGAAGTGCTGGATACGATGGAGGAAATTGTTGGCAAACCCATCAAGAGAAATCACATTGAAAAGGCGATGGGAGATGCGCGTCATACGGCTGCGGATGTGTCTAAGGCGCAGAAAATTTTAGGATATCAGCCGCAAGTTTCGCTGCGGGAAGGTTTGACGCGGGAGTGGGAGTGGGTTAAGGGGTTGTATTAAGGTTGACAGCGTAAATCATCACCCGTGAAAACCTCACCCCCCAACCCCTTCCGCAAGCACGGAGGTGGGAGTGTTGGTTCAGTTAAGACTATTTACCTCTCGTCAACCGAATGTAGAGACGCGAAGTCTTCCGGATGGAAGATTCCATCCGGAGAGCTTCGCGCGAAATTTGAGCCAGCGCGGTGGGCGGGTCTCCCGACAGTAGGCGTCTGGCGTCGCGTCTCTACACAGCCTAAAATTCCCACCGAAAAACCTTAACTAAACCGTATTATGTTATGTAGCGGTTTGCAGTTGAGTCCAATACAAACCTAACAAGAACAACCCCTTGCTTACAAGGGAAGGGAGTAAGATTCAAAGCCTCTCTCCTTGTAGAAGAGAGGTTTATAGCGATTCTCTATTTTGTGGCTACAGATAAAATCCTTTCCCCCTTTCCCCTACATCAAGATGTGTAGTCGGATTTTAGAGAATTGGTATTACCTCCAGAGGTCAATTTGAAGGCTGAAGGCGCTCAGTATGAAGTATGAAATTACCCCACCGATAAAGCGAAAAGTTAAGCCAGTGCGGTGGTGATTTGGCGCGGTCTTGGGGGTTTCCCCCATTCACGACTGCCGTGCATGCTTCGCCGACTTGAAGGAACTGCCGTGGTTTCCACGCCAGTTGCTCCACTTGGGGAGACCCCAAGACCGCAGTGGCGGACCATGAGCGACTGCCGTGCATGGTTTCCCGGCAGCCTTTGCAACTGGCGTTGCGCGTCCGGGTAACAGGAGCGCAAAACTTTTCAAGACAGGGATGGGGCATGAATATCGAAAAAATCTGACTTTTTTCACCCACGGCAGTATGTACCGATAATTTCCCACTTCATACTAGCCTGCGGCAAGCCGCCTTTGGGGCGTCTACATCCTTTACACTTCAGACTTATGCAAGTCAAAACTGTACTGCACCCAACCGAAAACCGCTATATTTATTTCCGTGCGCCTACTAATTGCCGTTCGGGAGTAAGAATATTTATGATTGAAAAATACATCAAAGCCAATAAAGGAATCACCAAAATTACTGCGGCATACCAAGGAATACCTGCATAGATAAAAGAGTTAATCCAGAGATTTACTGTGCTGCTGGCATATTCATTCGCCTCTGAATATGTATCTTTGATTGTGATGATGGGTGCATGGGTTAGTATCCGTAGAATATTGCCAAATCCAGCCTTTAACATATCTATTGATTGGCTATTCCCGAAACTCCAAATAAATACTTCATCACCCATTAAACCGCGCTGTCTGGCATACTCCATCCGAAAGTGCCAATTAGAAATAATTGAAGACAGACTGAGAAGAAAACCAAAACTTCCTAAAATTATGGCAGTAATTTTTAAAGTTGTTTTTCTCAGTACGTACTCGATATTTACGGCAAAGGGCAAAAATATTAAAGGCAAAATCGTGATGTAGTGCCTCGGTCCCCACCCCCAAGCTCCATACCAACTTCTTAATCTGCTGTGAAGTACAAACCATAGTATTGTTAAAGCACCAATATATATGGCTTCTTTTTGATGCTCTTGATAAAATTTATTAAACAGGAATACAGACAAAATTAGTAAAGGTGCATAAATCAATAGACTTTTACCGGGGCTGATAAGTATACCCGCTATTCCTAAAAAAATATTTCCGTCTAAGGCGTTATTCTCTGCGTATACTGCTGTTTGTACGGGTGATTTATAAAATATTCCGGTTCTAAGATAGTTGTACCAACATTGCCACACTACAAAAGGTACAAGCGTTAATCCTGCTAAAAAAAATTCCTGAATGCGTGTTGCTAAGGTTGAGCGATATACGATTAATAAATAAGCACAAGTTACTAGGATGGCTAATATCATTGAAATACGGGTGATAAAAGCGAATCCCAGGCAAATAAAACAACTAACTAAATACCATGATTTATTTTTCTGCCGATATGTTAATAAGAGAAAGAAAGATAATGTCAACAGTGTGGTACACAGTACACCGTCATATAAGTTGCGAGAATAAGTCCAGAAATATGTAGTTAGTGCCAGACATAATGTTGCTAAAAAGCTGGAAATTTTTGCTAGTGAAAATCTCTTGTGCAATATCGCGAAGAAGGTTGTAGCTGTAATTGCTGAATAAACACCAGCCTGAAAGGATAAAATAAAATTTTGTAGTAATACTATTTTATCTGGGCTAACAAATCTAGATAAAATATTTTCCAGCATTACATTTATAAATGCTGTTGGTAGCATGAAAAGAGTGTTGCCAATTTCGTGAGAAGCATAGGCTTTGCCATTAGGTGCAAATTGAAATACTCCTGACGGTAGCTTATCAAAACCTAACTGTCCGTGTTTAACTATTTGAACTGCGACTTCGTAATGAAATACACCTTCGGAATTATCAAATCCACTGTTGCTGAGAGCAAATAAAGCCCAGAAAAAAATAAAGACGTTAAAGGATATGTGATATTCTGAGTAAATTTGGCGACATTTTTTAATTAGTTTTTTCATTTTTATTTGCCTGCGATCGCTAATTTTAAAAAAATCATAAAGTATGTTTGAATTGGATTTTAAGAATGAGTTTTCATGAAAATTAAACAGATTTTGCGAAAGCGATCGCGGAAATTCCACTTAACATTAACCCCACGCCCAACCAGTGGGCAATTGATATTTTTTCTCGCAGAATTATTGCCCCTGCTATTGTTGTTGCCAAAATTGTTAATCCTATTACAACTGGATAAGCAACGGATAAATTAAACTTGCCTAAAACGACTATATAGAAAATCGTACTTAAACCGTAAGCGCAAATACCCCCCATTAAATAGATATTTAATGGGTTTTGACCAGCCCCCAACTTCAATAAAGTTTGAGCGACTGTATTTAAAACTACTGTCATAAAAATAAGTAAGATGAAAAAAATCTGGCTGCCCATGATAGCAATTTCCTTTTATTTTTTATTTAGCAAAACACCCATCTACAAGAAACTTTCATAGCCAAAGGTATCATCAAAATCCCAAAGTTCTTCTCCGGATGGATAAGGTGTTTGTACCCATTTTCCTGCAAGTTTTTCCCACCAACGGCGCGGATGGGGTAAGGTAGCAACTTGGATCCAGCAACTGCCTAAAAGCCATGCTCCCACAACATCGGTATGTACGCTATCACCAATGACCACCACTTGTTTGGGATGCAATTTCATATAAGCGATCGCTTTTTGGAATGCTCCAGGAAAAGGCTTTTTGGCTGGATTAATCGCTTGAATATTCAAACGATGAGACCAATATTTAACTCGATAGCGACGTTTACCATTTGAAAGCATGAAAAAATCCAATCCTGCTAATTTGGCTTTTGCAATCCAATCTTCTGCACCTGGCGATAAGTAACGGTCATCTTCAGAAATAATCGTGTTGTCTAAATCGAGGATTATTCCTTTAATTCCACAGGTTTTAAGCCTGTCAATTTCGATGCTTGCGAGTGTATAAGCTCGTCGTGGCAATTTGTGAGGATTGCTTTTAAAACCCGGTCGGTTTTTAAAGTGAATTAGCAAGCGCACCCAAGAGGTAAAGGTTGTGACTATTTTGCTCAACGAAGTCGTGAAATTGAACATTTATAGATTCTCAAGAAAAATAACGCAGAGGGCGGCAAAGGGCACGAGGCATACTACGGGGGAGCGTGAAGAAAGCGGCTTTAAGCGTTGAAGCATGTGGCGTGGCAGAAGGAAAGACTTATGCAATTTGAACGGGTTTTTTAATTTTTCAGGCGTTGCACATCCCACGCCAGTCCGCTACTGTCGCGGTCGCTACGGCGGCTGGGGGAGCAACTCACGCCACATGCTTCAAGCTTCTTAACCCGTAAGGGCGCAGTGACTCCCCTTTTTAAGGGGAGGCAACAAGCGGCGTGGATTTCCCTCCCGTTTTATTGCCGTGGACTATGCGTAAGTGTTAAGAAATAAAAATGAGATGTTTTTTAATGTTTTGCTTGCGCTGAAACTGCTGTTTGGAAACTTGAATTGTGGTAATTTAATTTACCTGTTTTAGTTAATAATTCCCTGCTGTTTTAACCAGAGAATCATAAAACAGGTGAGAATCCAACCGCAGACTGTAACTAAAATTGGCACGTCTTTTAATAAGACTTCTTCAGGTCGCTCACTGCGCCCACCTTGTTCTACTTCGTCTTCACTGTGATTGGCAATTTCTTGGGGGTCGCTAAGTAACTGGTAACGAAAAATACCATACAAGACAAAGGGCAAGGTGAATAGCATCCACGATGTTGAAGCACCGCGCACGTAGGGACCGGAACTCCAAAGGGCATAGGTAACAATCGTGCCTGTGGTAACTACATTTTCCATTCGCGCCAACAATGGTAGGGAGTAGCGTTTGAGAACAGCACGGGGTTTAACACCCTTGAGTTGCGTCAACCGGAGTTCGGCTTTGCGCTTCTCAATTGCTAAAAATAGCGCCAACATGGCGGTACACAATAAAAACCAGGTTGATAAAACAATACCAGTAGCCGCCGCACCAGCATAAGCTCGCAGTACAAACCCAGTCGCGATCGCGCCTATATCCAAAATCACCATGCGTTTTAGTCGCAAATTATACGCAATCTGCAAGATGGCATAAGCGGTGATGGTTGCCCCTAACTTAGGCGATCGCATCCAACTGACAATCAAAGCACTTAGTAACAAAAAGAGTGCCATGCCAAATGCAACTCGGATATTAACTAATCCGGCTGCGATTGGACGGTTGCATTTGACCGGATGTTGACGGTCAGATTCGACATCTGCAATGTCGTTAAATAAGTAAAAACTACTAGAAGCACAACAAAATAATACTAGTGCCAGCAGGCTCCCCAGTAAAGTTTGCAGATTTATGCTAAAGGCAAATAATGGTGCCGCAAACACTACAAAGTTTTTTGTCCATTGTCGCGGTCGCAAAGCCTCTAAATAAGCCGATTTCCGAGAACGAGACGCGACAGATTTTTTTTCAGGGCAAGTGATTCGGGAGTCCATAGTCTTCCTGTATAAAAATATTTTTACGTGCCGATGTATGAGTTGTCACTTTATCTCCTATGAATTTTGGGCGTATAAATAGTTTTAGTTAAATATAAATTAATGGTATTAATTTTCCGTAAGTTAGCGATAAAAATTAGACTGCCTTTAACGTAAATTTAGTTATTTACACTTAAAAAGCTTTGCTTCTTTATCTGGTGTTCACATTCATACTTACGGTATAACTCGCATATACCCTAAGGTGGATGGAAAAAGTAGCTCGTAAAATTTTTGTTATCTTATCTACCTTCTGACTTTTAAATAGGAGAGAGGGCAAAGGAAGAAAGGAGAGGGGAAAGGGGCAAGGGGAAAGGGGGAGGGCTATTGGTGAATTTGATTCATCGCGACTGGCTTGTGCCCTCTGCCTTTCTTTGATAAAACGAAACTATTCCCATTCTTGGAATTCACTGCTGATGTTGCGGAGTATAGAATTTAGCTGTTCGCGCCTGGTTTCAAAGTTGGCGGCGATGGAAATCAGTATGATACCAACTACTAAAGACACAACCGATTTGATAAAGGGGTAACGCAAGCTAAAAATTACGAGTTGATAAATACTTGTGATAAAAAATGTGGCTGTACCAACGTAAAGAAAAGCCCGCACTCGCAAACCTAAGCCGGCAAAGATGGCAATTAAACTAAAAATTCCCGGTATCCATGCCGTGTCTTGATGAAAGAAAATTGCCCACCCACAAATTAAACCGCTGCCTAATATTCTCAAAAAGTGGCGAGATTTTTTCGTTTGTTCCTGTTTGAAGTAAGGGTCAAATTGGGCTGCATATAACAGTGATAATCCAATTGGTATGACATACCATAATGCATCCGTGAAATTTAACTCGAAAAACCAGCCCAACAGTGCCCAATGAACTAATGCCACACTAATATAAGTTAACCAGAATTTATTTGCAGCTTTTGCTAAGAAGAGATAAAAACCAGCGGTAAGCAATAAGCTAATTGGATAAACTTCAAATCTGGTTTCCCATAAAATTATCAGGGGTGTAATGTATGCGGCTTGTTGCCAAGGTCTTTTTAACCAGCCCCAATTCTCCCAAGGGAGAATGTAGAGAAAATAGGCAAACACACAAGCGATCGCCACATTCCAAGGACGCAATGGCCCTGTTATAAACTGTCCTATTGCTGTCTTGAGCCAATAAATCCTCATGAATGCGATTTCTAATAAACCCAGATAAACCCAAATTTCACCTGTTGTAATGTTCCATCCCCTTGCTATGGGTGATTGGGGCAATCCTTTTCCTTGAAAGATGGCATAACGAATTAAAAATATTCCAATTCCCAATCCTAAAAGACGATTAATTGCAATGGGTGTGTAAATAGCACCTATTAATAAGCAACTACTTAATGCCCAGTGAAGATGTGCAATTATGTTTAATTCTTCAGCAGTAATGCATAAGTAGTTAATCAACCACGGCGATAAAATTCGATAGGCATACATGATGGTTGCACCAAGGGCAGATAAGGCAATTAAGCCATCACCAATTGCTCCTCCTGATGCTTGTGAAAGTTGATAACTTAACAGTTCATAGGCAGAAAATGAAATGCCGAATATTCCTAAATAAATTAAAGGTTTGAATTGGGGGCGGCGTCTGCCTACGCCAATTACAATTAATGCTATGCCTAAGGAAGATAACCCCGTCCAATTGGCAAAGGTGTTAACTCGCAACATCGCACCTAAAACACCATACATGATGGGCAAAATGTGCCAACTGTTGGGCAATCTTTCTAATTGATGTCGTCGCCGCCACCATTCCCCAAAAAGCTGAGTTGCTAAACCTAAGGCAATGTTGGCGATCGCTATTCTAATAACTGAACGTTGCCCAAAACCTAAAACCTCGGCTGTTAACAATTCTAAACACCAGCCGATCGCATAAAACCCTATATCCGCCCTTTGGCGCCAAGTGCGATAGACAATCGCCACTAAAGTTATAGCAATGGCGCTTAAGTGCAAAACTCCTGGTTTATCAAACCCCTGGTAAATAAAAACAGAATGCAGCGTTAAACTTAACAACTCAACACCACAAAAAGCGATCGCCCATCTATCAAACGCCTCTGCATAGATATTTGCAAATTCGTTACCTCGCCGCAACACCGTGCGAGTTACCCATAAACTGAAAATAGCGATCGCACCTACCAAATACCAATTTTGTGGCAACAAGCGCGGTAACCCAGGCACACCTTCCCATAGCAGCGCCCCAATAAAACTTAACCCAAATCCTACCGTAATTACCGCAGTACTTATGTCTTTTAAATAGCGAGTATTTGCCACCATCACAACGGTAGCGACTGCCAAACTAATTAATCTGATTCCGGGTAGGGGTAAAGTTAATAACTGGGCAAGTCCCAAAGCCACAACACTTGACACAGTGCCGATCGCACGACGGCTTGCCGTTGTGCGACTGGCAACTATTGTTAAAGCAACTGGGGCAATCAGCCAAATTAAACCCCAATTTTGAGCGCCTCCAGAAATACCATTCCAAGCTGATGATGCATTCATCCACAGCAAAATATAACTGGGCGCCGCCAATCCAAAACCGATGTACCAACCGCTACGCCGCCACAGTCCAGCACTTACACTAAATTGCCACTCAGCCACCGCCAAGACTAACAAAATCGTTGCCCAAACTTCTTGAGTGAGATGGGGAAACAGCCAGTCAATGGTTGAACAAATCGTTAATATTCCCGTGATGTGCGTCAAGTACACCAGTGGGGAAGAGGGGGGGATGGGGGGAGGGGGGGATGGGGGGAGGGGGAGATGGGGGGAAGTTGGGGAAAAATTCTCCTTGTCTCCTTGTCCCCCTTCCCACACCCGTCGTCCCTTGTCCCCTCGCCTCCTTGTCTCCACACCCGTCGCCCCACACCCGTCGCCCTTGCCTCCCACACCCGTCGTCCCTGTCTCCCTGTCTCTATAAGTGACGATTGCTAGGGTGAGTGTGGAGAGGAGTAAATTAAGCGATCGCAATATAGGATTTACCAGACTGATGAAAGTTAGGAAAATCCCAAAAGCCAGGGCTAACCGTTGCCCAAAATCCGCTAATTCCTTCTTAGTAGCGCCATGTAGCTTATCTGTTAGCGCCACCAGAAAAATTACATAGGGAAATAACGCCACACTCAGTAATGCCCAAGGTTGATTGTGAGAATAAGTGAGTTGAGTTGCAATAGCGATCGCATGAACTTGCAAACCTGCAGGTACTAACCGCCAGCCCAACCAAATCCCCTGCAAACCAATCAGGAAAATCCCTGTGAAATCACGTTTTAAACTATACCGCTGCAACCGCTGAATAAAAAACCACAAACCCAAACCGCTAACAGCGATCGCTTGTCCTGGATAAGGCACTACCGAAACCAGCCAACCGAGGAACAGTAGGATTGAGCCGAGAAGTTCCCAAGGGAAAAGAAGAGGGGGGGAAGGGGGGAGAGGGGGAGAAGGAAAAGATGAGGTAACATTTTCTTCGTTGTCCTCCTTGTCCTCCACACCCGTCTCCACGCCCGTCGCCCTTATCCCCGTGTCTGGTTTTGCCAACCAAGCCACCAGCCAACCGCAAATGCCGATCGCTAAACCTAGTTGAGTGACATCTAGGCGAACTACAAAAATCGCCCGTACTAATAACACCCCTAAAGCATAAAATACTACTAATGCAGGTAAAGTTATCCCCAATCCAATACGGCGATCGCTTTGTGTAGAGGATTTCAAAGTGCGATAACGATGATGATAAACGGTAATAATAGTTGTTCCCGCCATCGCCAAATAAACGGCAATTAAGGGAAATCCGGGTATCTTCCAACCCCAATGCAGATAACTCAGTCCGAGAATATTAATTAGTGACAGTTTTCCATTTGGCACATTGGCAACAAACAGGCGATCGCTAACTAGTAAGACTGTAATCTTTGTTAAAGTAACAAAAGCGATCGCGATCGCAATCCAATCGAAAGGACTCTTCCATAGCCCAAAGCTATCCATCGCCCAAAAGTTCACGGGTACTAACAAAAGCGTCACAATTAGCAATGCTTGCGCCGTTAATCTTAAATTACGCTGTTTGCCAGCCCAAAAGCTAAAACCCCAAAAGCTCAAGGTATAACCCAGCAAAACCCCATACTGCAAAGATGCGGGAAAGCTTTCCCACTGACTGGCGGCAAGTACCCCAGAAGACATCACTACCAGGAAAATACCTAAAAACAGCAGCCAGCGGACGCTCAATTCCGCCTTTAAAGACTCCAATATCCCCGTTATAACACTTGGTTTTCGGGGTTTTGGCGGCAGTTCTTGCCCTTGCTGTGGAGACGTAATTAATCGCTTCTGTCTGGGGTTGGAAGTTGCAACGGCCACCCCCCCGGCTTGAGTTTGCGGTTGCAACACCACCGGACAGACAAGAAACTCTCGACATAGCTGTTTGGCTTGGGCATCGGACATCAAACCCAAGCGCAGCCATGTATCCAGTCCTTCTAATAGCTGAGGATGGTCAGATGGTAACCTGACTTCAAATTTGACGTGGCGGTCTAGGGGCGATGGCATAAGCCGCAAACCTAAAGCTTGATACTTAAATCATCATCTGAATTAAATTATTGCCGAACAAATTTGTGACAGTTTACACACCACAACAAACCTGATGATACTTCAACCGGATTTACACTGATTTATTTATACTTGTTTATGCGTATATCCACCCTGGTCATTGAGATACCATAAACCATAATGTCCTTCAGCACCGTTTGGTCCCTGCCAAGGGGTAGCCGAATTAGCTGGTGCGTTTTGGTTGCTTTTCCAGGGTTCGTCAATAGCTTCAAATAAATAGGTGATCACGCCTTGCTGCGATGCCCACTTATCAATCGCCTCGCAGTATGCCACCAAGTTCTTGACATTATTGTCTGTATTGTTGAAGCTAATTCCCTGAGATGGCCAGCCAGTCTCGCCAATCATCACCTGGCACTGCGGATTAATTCCTGCAACAGCCGACTTAATTTGATTTAAAGCTTGACTGACTCCATTCACACCATCTTGGGGTGTGGCTGCATTTGGCGGTGGATAGAGATTGCAAAGGATAAAATCGCAGTTTTGAATTAGTGTCTTCAGTTCGTTGTAATAGGAACTATTGGGATTGGCAATTTGCCCAAAAGTATGCGATCGCACGCCGACTTTCATATTCTGGTTGTGTGCCCTCTGCTTGTTCGCGACAATCATGGCGTTAACAGCATTAGTTGTCTGTGCGTTGATTGTATATTCGTTGGTGAAAACCAAAGAAGTCACGGTGTTGGGGTAAACAGCATTCGCCGCCTGTGCCGCAGAAAAAGCCGCTTCAATTTCTCTTTGTTGCAGCGCCCCATCGGATTGTTGATAAATTCCCAAAGCAACTTCAATGGCAATCTTGCCCCGTTGCTGATTCAACTGGGCAGCAGCGCCAGCAACATGACAGTTAGAATCAACTTGATTCCAAGGCGTTGTTGGCGGGTAATATCCAGCAACGCCCATACTGTAAGTCGCAATCTTGTTGAACTGGGACGCAATGACTTCCAACATGCGGACTATATCTTGTTGGCTGTAGGAATTCCAAAACGGAGTCTTGGCGTTTGGGGCAGATCCTGTCCAGTTAGCGACATAAGGCTGAAAAGTCACCCCGAGAAACTTCGTCGGCGAAGACTCATGCCCAGGAAGGCAGATTTCTTCACCTACCCGCAAATTACGAGCTTCATTATCTGTAAATGGCCTGCCATCTGGTTTCATGATTTCACGCCAACGCTCACCATTACCCAACTGTTGTTGAGCAACGATATAAAGCGTATCTCCCGCCTTTATGGTGTATGAATTACCACGGATACAAGACATCAATCACCTCAGTTTCTAAATTATGACGCCACAAATCTTTTGATGTGAGTGGGCTTCTAAACTCACAACGCGCATTTTTTATTGATACTTCTGCCACGCCACATGCTTTAACCGGGGGAAAGAAAGAAGGGCGCAGTCACTCCCCCGCAGTATGCAAGAGTGCCTTTCTATTAGTAATGTGCCATGCGATCGCAATACATGTTATCGCCCGTACTCACACCCAACATCTGGCAAAAACGCTGGTAGAAGCCTACCCGGTCGTTAACTTGGGGAGGTGTGGAGATGCTACATTCAAGACCACCGTTGATGATGTTGATAGTCATGCCAAACCCAGGCACACGTCCTTTGCTTGCATCATCGCCCGAAGGTGCCCAGCGATCGCTCATGACATCGTGGCAAGAAGGCTTGGGTGATTGGGGAGTCATCCAGAACCACAAAGCAGTCTCGAAGGAGATTGCAGCATCTGACTTCACTAGGTCAGGATTGTTGAGCAAATCCACGCCCAAAGCTTGACCCGCCGCGCCATAGTTGTAGTTCCACGATAGTTGCATCGGACCGCGACCGTAATAAGATTTACCAGGCGCACACGGATAGGTGCTATTCGACGAATCGCAGTATTGGCTTTGGGGGTTTTGCTCTTCGATAAAGTACAGACCCCAGGCGAAACGCCCATCAGGAGCAGAATCCCAGCCTCCCGTTGTTTCGTGGGCAATATTCGCCAGAAAAGCCGCCGCCTCGCGTTTGCGTTGCTCGTTTGAACCTTCGTTGCAGAAACTTGAGTACTTTTGAGTCGCCCTCACCAGACCGTCGTAGGTATACAGACCGTTACGGTGGGGAAACATGGCTTCATAGGTTTGCTGTGAGACAATATTAGCGAAACCACTAACCGTACCGCCGCCACCGTTACCGCCGCCACCAGACCCAGGAATGCAAATTTCCTGACCCACCTGCAAACTACTAGGACTGGGTGAGGTGCCATCTGGGTTCTTGATTTCAGTCCAGCGATTACCATCACCCAATTTTTCCTGGGCAATGTTAAAAAGCGTATCTCCAGACTTGACGATGTATGAATTACCGATTGCACAAGACATAAATGTCCTCCATTTACTAGGATTTTTCAACTAGAGAAAGTCAACTGAAGGATGAAGAATAAAGGATGAAGTGTGAAGGATGAAGGATAAAGTTAAGACCTCACACAAGTTGCAGAAAGCTGGTATCTCCTTTGTTTCTTCTGATTTCATCCTTCACCCTTTATCCTTCATCCTTTTTTAGTAATTGCTACTTGTTTATGGGTGCTGCAAGTTTTGGCTTATGCAGTTTCAGATGAACGAGTGGAAATTTGATTTCTTAGTGCATTAATTCCTCAAAAAATCCCACCTTTTAGCTCTTTTTGGGGCAATTTTGTTTTCAAATTGCAATTAGACGGCAAGTATTTTGTGACTTACAGCAGTTTTCATCTCAGTAGACCACACGCAGACCTAACCCCCTAACCCCCTTCTCTATGAGGGAAGTGGGAATCAAAGCCTCTCTCCTAAGAGGAGAGAGGTTTGGAGAGAGGTCTATCCATTTGAAAAGCGCTGTAATTTGTTATTTCAAAGGCATCAAATCAAAGAATTGCCGTGACGCGCTGTCTACCTAAATTGATAGCTTCATTGATGGTATCAACACAGATGTCAATAATTTGACCCTTAATTGCTGTACCGACATCTAAAGCTTTGGCAGGAACTTGCTGACCATCCCAAAGTATCAAGGTAAACTCTGTAAGCATGGGAATAACCGTTGGGTCTACTGCACATTGCACGCGCCCTTGACCTGCAAGCGCTTCTCGCAATGTAGACCCAAAAATGCCAGACGAAGGCGGTTGAGAACCTGTTTCTTCTCTACTGTAAAATGTCGCTTCACAATTTAATTGGCGACCAGAACCGGGAGGATTAGAACCACCTCCGTTACCAGATCCAGGAAGGCAAATTTCCTGACCCACCTGCAACTGGCTGGCATCATTGTCAGTCATTTGGCTGCCATCTTGTTTCTTAATTTCACGCCACCGATTACCATCACCCAATTTTTGCTGGGCAATGTTAAAAAGCGTATCTCCAGATTTGACGACGTATGAATTACCGATTGCACAAGACATAAATGTCCTCGATTTACTAGGATTTTTCAAGTTGAGAAAGTCAACTGAAGCATAAAGGATGAAGTGTGAAGGATGAAGGATAAAGTTAAGACCTCACACAAGTTGCAGAAAGCTGGTATCTCCTTTGTTTTTTCTGACTTCATCCTTTAGCTTTATCCTTTATGCTTATTTGTCGTAGTGGGAATTCATGAATTACCACTACGGACAGAATTTTTTGGCGTAAGTCCTGAAATAGACCACGCTTTTGGGGCATGGCAAAGAACAGCCCCTACTACAATGTGTGGTTCAATTAGATGAAACTGCTGTAACTCTGTTGCATTCTTAGTAGCTGCAGCTGAAATCAACTTATGCACTTTCAGCCGATAAACTTCTGAAAATGCAGAAGGGCTAAGAAAGAAGGGGGTGTCAAGATGAAAACAGAGTTACCAGCAAACAAACGAGTAATAAAGCCAGTAGCAGCAGCAAAGGCTGATTTTGTTGTACCCACTTTTTAACAGTGGCACCAAAGCTAGTTTGTTCGCGTTGTTGTTGCAAATCTAACTTACTCTGTTCAATGTTTTGGTAGAGAGTACAGTCTTTAGCGTAGGGACGTTGAGGAAAGTTACAGGTATCGTCAGCGTGATAGGTGCAACTGTCGCAGAGATACTCATTCTCTTTAGCGCGGTGTAAAGGAATGCCGGGATGACCGTAAGCTTTCAATTCAGTGCGGCAATAGGGACAGGTTACCGCCTGTGGGTTAACGAGTTGACGACAGCGAGGGCAGGTTCTAGTGTCCAAAGCCAGTACTGAATGTAGACAAGTATCTCAATTTTAACTTTTGCTGGTTGAGGCTGGGTAGGGGAGGGGGGGAGGGGGGGAGAGGGGGAGAGGGGGGGAGAGGGGGAGGGGGAGAGGGGGGGAGGGGGGAGTTTTTTCCAAATGAAATAGAGGAGGGCTGCTGCCTCCGGTAAAATAAATTAAACGAAAGAAACGAAGTTCTGAAACTCGTTGACAAGTGTTTGATACTTATCGACGGGTGTTTGAGACTCATCGACGAGTATTTAAGACTCATCGGCGAGTGTTTTATACTTCCTAACGAGTGTTTGATACTTATCGACGAGTATTCGAGACTCATCGACGAGTATTTGATACTTGCTAACGAGTATTTAAGACTCATTAACAAAGTTCTAATATTCGCCGATAAGTATTTAAGACTCATCGACGAGATTTCGCTTTTCATCGACGAGTATATTTACTAGCTAAGAGACAGAAGTAGCTTTGGCGGGTTTGCTTCTAATGGCTTTAAAGCGTTCCCCTAACTGTTCGGCAAGGGTTTTTAAGCCGGGAGTCTTTTTCGCAGCTGTTTTCACGTAGTCATAAACCGTCAAACTGCTGCTCATGGCTTCACTACCAACTGCTAATAGGGTATCATCTACCTGTTCGGTTAGTTGTCGCAGTCCGGTTAAAAGTTCGGTGAGTGAAGCAGCTAATTGGTAATCCCGCAAGTACTCCTCTAAATCAAAACTCGCTGGCAGAATATCGCGGTTTGACTGAGCGGCGGTGATACTATTGTTGACAAAGGCTAGGCTTTTATCGCCCATTTTAAATAACTTGCGTCGTTCTTCTGCACTGAGGGTAACTAAAAAAGGCAGCTTTTTCTGGATTGTCTGCAATGCTGCTTTGATTTCTTGGATATCCTCTGGGGAAAGGGTGCCGGTGATATTTTGATAGCCCATCGTATATTTACTGGGATAAGTTTTGTGGATAAGTAGCGATTACTGCTATGTATATAATTCCCATAAGTAAATGCGATCGCACTATTTGAGATTTGGAATTTTGGATTTGAGATTTGAGATTTGAAATTTTGGACTAATTCCCTTGTCTCCTTCTGTTGTTTGCTGTCTCTGAAAGAAAATGAAATACAGGAGGGCTGCTGCCTCTGGTATAATAAATCAGAGGCAGTCACGATGAATTAAAATTCACCACCAAGGATGAAAAAGGTATCTTACATAGCTGCCCTAAACAACGGTTAGGAATTAAACCTAACGGCAGTATGACGAGAAAAAGCAAACAAAGGCAGGTTGTGGAGCGTACCGATTGGCTAGTGATATCATGTCCGGGAGCTTACCCATAATACCTAATAATGTAGAGACGTTACATGTAACGTCTTTTGTAGAGACGTTACATGTAACGTCTTTACAGATATTTTATTACGGTCATGCTGCCGGACATAATATGATGCACTCTGAAAGCATTGAAAACATATTTAAAGTAAGCGCAATTGCAATACTTGAGCGTACTGGTAATTGTTTTGAGCTTAATGGGGGATACTTGACTATCCCTTCGATGCTAGACTTGGAGAATCGAGGGTGTCTTTAGACCTGAGAGTGTCAAACCGTAATTTGGCTTTTAGTCCACTGAAGTGGACTTTAGCTATTAGCCAGAGATTTTAATCTCTGGGGGTCGCAGACTTTATTCATACACTTTTAAGCGATAAGCAATAGTAGCCAGGGACTATAAGTCCCTGTCTAAAAGCTCAAGTCCTCTGAAAGAGGACTTGAAATAGAATTAGAGTTATTCTTACAAAATTGAGATGCTCTCGATTTTGTTCGAGCTGTTCATCTTTTTTCTACTCTTTTACCTTGAACAGCAAGAAGGCTCACACTGTACCTGTACTCAGGTCAGTGTCGAGATGAATTGCCCGTGAGGTGAGGAGTGTAGTCTGACCATATTTGAGCGTAGCGAAAACCGGGAAGACTACGACGACGAAACGAGCAAAATATTCTGTTTTTGGTGAAACAATCATCAAAATATCTGTTACTATGAATATGTAAACACGGTAAGGTCGATTCTCCACTTTGGGAACGTGACGGAGACCGCCAAGACCGCAAGTCGCTCACCATGTATAGAGCAATTAAAGTTAGAATTTATCCCACTGATGAGCAAGAATCTTATCTTGCTCAATGTTTTGGCAATACTCGTTGGTTGTGGAATTATATGCTTAATGCCACTACAACCGCTTATAAAGAAACGGGGAAGGGTCTTTCTAAAGCAGCAATGGATAAATTGCTACCTGGATTGAAAAAAGAATACGAATGGCTAGGACTTGCGTATAGTCAAGTATTGCAACGAGTAACATTTAATCTTTCTAGCGCGTTTGTCAACTTTTTTGAAGGGCGTGCTAAATTTCCTAACTTGAAATCTAAACATGGTAAACAATCAATTCAATATCCCCAAAATGTGAAACTGATGCCAGAGGATTCTGTAATCAAGTTTCCTGGTAATTTGGGGTTAATGAAAACTGTGTTTCACAAACAACTACCTGACGCGAAGGTACAAACTGTAACAATATCGAGAAATGCAGATGGTAAATATTATGCATCTATTCTTTTTAACCAAAATGACAATCCGGTAGTTGCAATCAGAGAAGCTATCGGCGTTGACTTAGGATTGAAACACTTTGCTATCACATCGGAAGGCTCAAAATATGACCTACCTAAGAAGCAGTTAACCAAGTTAGAGAAGAATCAAAAGCGCCAGCAGAAAAAATTAGCTAAAAAGACAGATAAAACATCTAAGAAACGTCGTCAAGCAAAGCGTTTAGTTGCAAAAATTTCTAGCAAAATAGCTAGAGTCCGTGAAGACTTTCTACACAAGCTATCTCGCAAAATAGCCTACGAAAACCAAGTTATTTGTGTAGAAGATTTGGCAGTTAAGAACATGGTTAAAAATCCGAAGTTGGCAAAATCAATATTAGACCAAGGTTGGGGAATGTTTCTAACCATGCTTAAGTACAAAGCTGAAAAATTTGGTCATGACTACCAAGAAATAGGACGTTTCTTTCCATCTTCTCAACTTTGTAGCGAGACTCTACTACCAATCCCAATATTGCAGCATGGGTATGATTCATTAGGTGTCAGGTTTGTAGATTGTCCGCACTGTCAAAAACAGCATGATAGAGATATCAACGCTGCAATAAATATTAGAAACGAAGGATTGCGGCTTTGGGCGTTAGGAACTAGCGCTTCTGCCCTTGGAGGGGATGTAAGACCAAGGTCTTCAGGACGTAAGAAATCCATGAAGTCTGAGGCAATCCCCAATGAATTGGGAAGCCTACACTGTACCGTCAGGTCAGTGTAGGTAGTTCACTTCTCGAATTCTGCCAACTTCTCGCAAGCAAATTCGCGCACTTCCTCATCTGTGTCATTCTCTGCTCTGTCGCGCAACAGTGGTAAAATTTGGGGATGTTCAGGATAATGCTTGATAATAACCTCAAGTGCAACTTGCCGAGGGTTAGTTTGCCAGTCTTCCTCACGCTGAAAGGGGTCATTAAAAGCGCAATTATAAAACAGTTCAAACATCCCTGGTTCATCTTTAAAGTTGCTGGCTAATGCTGAGACTGCAGCACCTCGCACATACTCATGATTATCAGCGATCGCGCGGTCTAGTAGCAAGGGGAGGGTGTCGGGATGTTCTTTAAAGTTGCTGGCTAATGCTGAGACTGCATCACCTCGCACATACTCATCATTATCAGCGATCGCGCGGTCTAGTAGCAAGGGGAGGGTGTCGGGATGTTCTTTAAAGTTCCTGACTAATGCTGAGACTACAGCACGTCGCACATACTCATCATTATCAGCGATCGCGCGGTCTAGTAGGATGGGGAGGGTGTCGGGATGTTCTTTAAAGTTGCTGTCTAATGCTTCGACTACAGCACGTCGCACATACTCATTATTATCAGCGATCGCGCGTTTTAGGAAGGGGAGGGTGTCGGGATGTTCTTTAAAGTTGCTGGCTAATGCTTGGACTACAGCACGTCGCACAAACATATCATTATCAGCGATCGCGCGTTTTAGGAAGGGGAGGGTGTCGGGATGTTCTTTAAAGTTGCTGGCTAATGCTTGGACTACAGCACGTCGCACAAACATATCATTATCAGCGATCGCGCGTTTTAGGAAGGGGAGGGTGTCGGGATGTTCTTTAAAGTTGCTGGCTAATGCTTGGACTACAGCACCTCGCACAAACATATCATTATCAGCGATCGCGCGTTTTAGGAAGGGGAGGGTGTTGGGATGTTCTTTAAAGTTGCTGGCTAATGCTGAGACTACAGCACCTCGCACAAACATATCATTATCAGCGATCGCGCGGTCTAGTAGGAAGGGGAGGGTGTTGGGATGTTCTTTAAAGTTGCTGGCTAATGCTTGGACTACAGCACCTCGCACAAACATATCATTATCAGCGATCGCGCGGTCTAGTAGGAAGGGGAGGGTGTTGGGATGTTCTTTAAAGTTGCTGGCTAATGCTTCGACTACAGCACCTCGCACAAACATATCATTATCAGCGATCGCGCGGTCTAGTAGGAAGGGGAGGGTGTTGGGATGTTCTTTAAAGTTGCTGGCTAATGCTGAGACTACAGCACGTCGCACATCCTCATTATTATCAGCGATCGCGCGTTTTAGGATGGGGAGGGTGTCGGGATGTTCTTTAAAGTTGCTGGCTAATGCTTGGACTACAGCACGTCGCACAAACATATCATTATCAGCGATCGCGCGGTCTTTGAGCCAGTCTAAAGTATTGGTGTCATCTTTCCAAGTAGTTGCAACTGCTGTGACTGCTTGGGTGCGAATTTTCCGAACTAATCGTGCTTCATCTCCATATTGTTCATAATCATAACTAAGGTCATATTTAGTTAAGTCTTTTATCTGGTCAAGCAATTTCTTAGCCGTTGATGCAATTACTGAGCGATTTCTCACCTCTACAAGACAGGTAGCCGCCAAAAACAGGTTAGTAAACTTTTCTCCTTGACCATTTTGAGCCATTAAATACTCAAGAATTTCGCCAACAAATTTGGCATCAATCATTCCCGCAATCAAGTGCAAAACCTCATGCCAAGATTCATCTTGCCAATGTTTGCCAAAAACTTCAATTTTGAGTTCTTCAATTGAAAGGCTGCGTTCCTTTTCAAACCGCCAAACAAACTCCCAAGCACAGAAATATTCTAAAAATGTCCGATGGACAAAAGCATAATAATCTGCACCGAAGAAACATAAAACAAAGTTTCTTTCTCGTAATTGCTCAATCATCAACCGCGCTATTCTTCTTTCTTGAGCAAGTTTTCTATCTTGCAAATAGGCAATTAAAGTATTTTCTAAATCATCCTTACTAATCAAATTACCCGCCAAACCAGTTTCTGCTGCTTGCATTTTGTAAGCAACTTGACGCAACATTGCCTGTTTATCTTTCAAATCAATCGTATCAGGATCTATATCAGCAACTGTAAGTACTTTTGCTTCCACATCCCATTGATGCAGCAATATTCGCGATGCTTGTTCGTAAAGTGTGGCTCTATCTCTAGGCAATTCTTGGTTGCGGTTTAAAATTGCCATCATCGTTAACAACAGCGGATTTCCTGCGAGTTCCGCAATCGCTTTTGATTCATTAATTGCTCTTTGCAGTCGCTGTAGTTTTATAACTTTATCAGATTCATTATTAAAGGTGTCATCATGCCACTTGTCAAGAAATTCTCTAATTTGTTCTAAATCCAAATCTTGCAGCATGAAATGGCGAAATTGCGCGTCTCGCAATAATTGCGGCTTATAGCCAATAACACGAGAAGTGACAATTACCTGCACATTTGGATATTCATTAGTAAAGCGATGAATGGTAGTAATTACATCTTCCCGTTTGCGAGGGTCAAAGACTTCATCCAAACCATCAAACATCACCAAAGCATTACCAGCCTTTAGCTGTTTGTGCAACTTCTGCTGATTTAAATGAAATAAGCAACTCGGACTTTGATGATAGAATTCCAGAAAATTCTTACAAAGACCTTCATCGTGATTTCGCGCATAAGTGCGTAACTCAATCAACAAAGGAATCGGCAGATTAATGTCTTTCTTGTCAAGAGTATTTTCTACCCAATCTAACGCCAGGTATTGCAATAAACTAGACTTGCCCGAACCAGGGTCACCTAAAATGACTGTATATTTATGAGATTGCTTGTCTTTGAAAATATCTAATACAGAAAGTATTGGCTGTTCAAAATAAAGTTGCCTGTGGCGTTTTAATTCTGCTTCTAATTTTTCCAGTTCAAATTCTGCATCTAATTGGTTACTTTCTTGCAGTCGTCTGAAATGTTCTTTAGGCACTTCTGGTAAAACCTGCTCAACTTCCCGCACATTTTGGGGAATAAATATTCGCCATAATCTCAAATTGTTGTAAGCGCACCCATCAGTATTTAAACTTTCTAATTTCAAATTGACATAACGCTCGCGAATAGCTTCTTGATATCGTCGCAAGTCAAAATCTGGTGTAACACTCCCATTTTCTTGATGATATTTTTCGCTACGATTGACTTTTTGCAAAAAGAGAATATCGCGTAACTCGTTTGAATCAGAGAGAATTTCTTGAGCTTTTGTGATATAATTGTATGTCAGCACTTGCCAGTTAAACTTAGCTGGTAAAGCTGGTAAATTAAGACTTTTCCAAATATTTTCCAGAGATTGATAATCTAATTCATCGCATTCATCGCAATTAGCATCAAAAGCCTTGCCTAAAATCTCTTTAACAGACTTATTGTAAACAAAAGTTTTGAGTGGTTTTGCAAAATTCTTGATATCTGCATCAGCAACCTTGCGACGCTTTAACTCATCTTCTACAAGTTGCAAAAATTCCTTTAGCGCTTTAGCGATCGCCTTTTGCAGAGGTTCTTTCTGAAATATCGCTATAGGAACATTATTGAAGCGGTCTTTGAAAAAGTCTTTGGCGTAGTCCTTGGCTAAATCCTTCGCAAAATCTTCGTTGAGAATAGTCTTAACAAGGAGTCCGAAAGCGTTTGTTGTTACCCAACCGACTAACCACTCTAACATAACACTCGCGCCCGCTAGCTTTTTAACTACTAGTGTATACACCAGCCTAAATACTTATTCCAGATTTCACAAGATAATTGAAGAAATATAGCGGTTCTCACTTGCGTCAAATACAAGGTATCTCCGGGACAAATCATGAATTGTCCCTACTGAGAAGCGATTGTGTATTGCATCCAACCCAGAAGCGCTATATTACAGCCAGGGAAATACAATAGAATGCTCTACCCAAGAGTATCAGGATCTACACCAAGCGATCGCAATCTTTCCTCTAACATTTGAGTGCGTTGTTCAGCTTGTTGAGCGTGTTGTTCAGCTTGTTTAACACGTTCTTGCGGTGTCGGATATCTTTGTCCTTGTTCATTATACCAATACATCCACTCCCGCGTTACTCCGCCATAATTTCCCCTTTCACAACCAATTCCTAAACCAATCTCCGGTAACCAAAAGGGATTTCCTGCTTGCAATACATACTCACCATCAACCAATCGATGCACTTCCAAACGCGGTTTGCGGCGACGGCGAGAAGAATAAACCACATAATAAAGTACACCCAAAGCGGCATATTCATCTTTCTTCTTGCTATATTCCCCGCGATAATTTTGGCAAACAACTTCTAACACCAAAATTGGTACAACATTTTCGTCCCATAACACATAACTCGGGCGCAATTCTTCATCATAAAACCTCTCTACACCCAAACTTAGAAACCCATCTGGCACAATCGGGGGTTTGTCAGGGTGATAATAAATACCCATGTCTACGCCAAAGAACCAATCCATCCGCTCTGCACAGAGCATTAACAGAATCGCCTTGAGCAACCCTGGTATCAATTCTTGCAGTTCAT
Organism: Heteroscytonema crispum UTEX LB 1556; assembly: GCA_044006015.1. GTDB lineage: Bacteria > Cyanobacteriota > Cyanobacteriia > Cyanobacteriales > Nostocaceae > Heteroscytonema > Heteroscytonema crispum. The sequence continues at coordinate 272,308 of JBIPDF010000006.1, read as the reverse complement.
TATCCACAGGGGTGTCGTCAGAGTCGGGTAATTCTTCGGCAGAGGGCAAGTACCTCGGCAAGTTGTACTCTAACATGGCTGGTTTCCCCAAAACTCACAAGAATTATAGCGATTTCCAGGCGAGCTAGGTTGAAAAAAGGGGGAAGGGGGCCCCCTTCCCCTTTCCCCAAGTGTTTCTTAGTTGTATAATCTACAGTGCTTCGATAGGAAAACAGTAGTTATTGTGATTGCATTTTGAGGCGATTTCATGTAAGGTTTATGACCATATATCTAAAACAACGATATTTACATCGGTAAACTGTAGATTTAAAGGAGAAAATGGAATGATTTTATGGCAGCGCCTTCTGAAACAATGGCGGCAAACCCAAAGGCTGCTGGGTAGCAGACTGAAGTTGCATTCATTCAAAAGCTTTGTATCGTTATTTTTGGTGGGGGCGACCTTAAGTTTAGCGATCGCTGCTTGCGGTGGTGGAAATGCCAGCAATTCTGCGGCTGAGAATTCTGGTAGCAATCCAGCAACTAGCCCTGTGGCAGCAAAGGGACAGGATGTAGAATTAACTCTCGTTTCCTTCGCTGTAACTAAAGCGGCTCATGAAGCTATTATTCCTAAGTTTGTAGAAAAATGGAAGCAAGAACATCAGCAAAATGTCACCTTTAAACAAAGCTATGGCGGTTCTGGTTCGCAAACTCGCGCTGTCATCGATGGTTTAGAAGCAGATATTGTCCACTTAGCACTGGCGTTAGATACCAAAAAGATTGAGAAGGCTGGACTAATTCAACCAGGATGGGAAAAAGAAGTCCCAGATAATGGCATTGTCTCAAAATCGGTTGCTGCGTTAGTAGTGCGAGACGGTAACCCCAAAGGTATCAAAGCTTGGTCAGATTTGGCAAAAGATGGCGTCAAATTGATTACCGCCGACCCCAAAACATCAGGCGTTGCGCGGTGGAATTTCTTAGCACTGTGGAATTCAGTGATTAAAACAGGTGGAGATGAAGCGAAAGCGCTGGATTTTGTGACTAAAGTATACAAAAATGTCCCACTTTTAACAAAAGATGCCCGTGAAGCTACCGACGCATTTTTCAAGCAGGGTCAGGGTGACGCCTTGATTAACTACGAAAACGAAATCATCTTGGCAGGACAAAAGGGCGAAAAGGTAACTTCAATCATCCCGGATGTAAACGTCTCCATTGATAATCCGATCGCAGTAGTAGACAAAAACGTCGATAAGCACGGTAACAGGGAAGTAGCTGAAGCTTTCGTCAAATACCTGTTTACTCCCGAAGCCCAACAAGAATTTGCCAAAGTGGGATTTAGACCGGTAGATGAAACAGTAGCCCAAACTAAGGAAGTTACTGATAAATATCCTAAAGTAAAAACTCTGGGTACAGTCCAAGACTTCGGTGGATGGGATGAAGTGCAGAAAAAGTTCTTTGAAGATGGTGCAATTTTTGACAAAATTCAAGCCAGCATTAAACGGTAATTAGTTAGTTAGTAGTTGGTAGTTGGTAGTTGATAGTTGGTAGTTGCTAGTTGGTAGTTGGTAGTTGCTAGTTGTCAAAGAGTACCCCGAAGAATCGTAAACCATGAACTATAAACCACCAACCAACCACGCGCCTACTAACCACTAACCCCTCCTTTGTTTCACCAGTCGCCAATCTTCGGGAAACCCTACCTTTGGGTGCCCCTTCACCACTAACCACGCGCCTACTACCCATCAACCCTTCGCGCTTCACCAGTACAAAGGAGGGAAACTCTCGCGCAGTACGCGCTTCACCACCACCCACCACCCACCAACCAGCAACTATTTAAACTGCTTATGGCTGTATCCTCAAATTCACAAATTATTCCTCCGAAGACTCCAGTCTGGAAGAACTTCCTACGTCAATTATCACAGGTTCCCTGGACATGGCGAATCACCTTGGGATACCTGACGGTGATGTTGTTTGTCCCCATCGCTGCTATGTTTGTGAAGGCGAGTAGCGAACCTCCCGCTGAGTTTTGGAGAATCGCTACTAGTCCTGTTGCACTGGCAACTTACGATGTAACTTTCACTACATCCTTGATTGCTGCTCTTTTTGATGGGGTTTTTGGTACTCTCATTGCCTGGGTTTTGGTTCGCTATGACTTTCCTTTGAAACGCATAATTGAAGCCTCAGTAGATTTACCGTTTGCGTTACCGAGTGCGGTAGCGGGATTAACACTGGCTACAGTCTACAGCAATAATGGCTGGGTTGGCTCTTTACTAGAACCTTTAGGCATTAAAGTGTCTTTCACCCGTTTGGGAGTAGGGGTAGCAATGACGTATATCTCGCTACCCTTTGTCGTGCGGACGGTGCAACCTGTACTTCAGGAAATGGAAAAGGAAATTGAAGAAGCCGCTTGGTCTTTGGGTGCTTCTCAATGGCAAACTTTCTCGAAAGTGATTTTGCCACCTTTATTTCCTACAATTTTGACTGGTGTGGCATTGGGTTTCTCTCGTGCGGTTGGGGAATATGGCTCGACGGTGATTATTTCTTCCAATACGCCCTACAAAGATTTAATCGCACCTGTGCTGATTTTCCAGCGCTTGGAACAGTATGACTATTCCGGTGCAACTGTAATTGGTACAGTACTACTGGTGATTTCCTTAGTGCTGCTGGTGGGCATTAATCTTTTACAAGCTTGGGCAAGACGTTATGACGCGAAATAAGGTAACTTTAAACCCATCTGGGTCTGGTAAAAAGCAGAAAAATTGGGTTCCAGTAATTTTGATTGGAATAGCGATCGCCTATTTAGCCCTAGTTTTATACATCCCTGCTGCCAACGTCTTTTACCAAGCTTTCAAAAAAGGTGTTGGTCCATTTTTCTCCAACCTGACGCGACCGGATTTTCTGCACGCAGCTTGGCTGACACTGATAATAGCTGTAATTACTGTGCCCATAAATACAGTATTTGGCTTGTGTGCAGCTTGGGCGATCGCTCGTCATAAGTTCCCCGGTCGCGCTTTCGTCCTCAGCATTATTGACCTGCCCTTTTCGATCTCTCCCGTTGTCGCAGGTTTGATGATTGTGTTGCTTTACGGCCGCCAGGGATGGTTTGGCGGTTGGCTGCAGGCGCATGATATCAATATTGTCTTTGCCTTTCCAGGTATGGTACTGGCTACAGCATTCGTTACTATGCCCTTTGTCGCCCGTGAAGTGATTCCTGTCTTAGAGGAATTTGGCAGCGATCAAGAAGAAGCTGCGAAAACTTTGGGTGCAAACGAATGGCAAACATTTTGGCGCGTCACCCTACCGAGTATCCGTTGGGGCTTACTCTACGGCTTAATTTTGACTAATGCTCGAGCAATGGGTGAATTCGGCGCTGTATCGGTAGTATCTGGAAATATTGCCGGTAAAACCCAAAGTTTACCTTTATTCGTAGAGGATGCTTACAAACAGTATGAAACTGAAGCGGCATACTCTGCGGCTGTACTGTTAGCCCTGCTAGCAGTCGTGACACTGGTGTTGAAGGAGATTTTAGAACGGAAAACCCGCATTAAAGATGTTGAATAAAACAATCAAGCGGATGATTTGAACATGACTAATAACAATACACTCACCAATAAACGAATTCGGGTGCGAATTCCCAAAGATTATCATCAGGAACCTGTAATTTCTCGCCTAGTTTCTGACTGCGGTTTGACTGTGAATATCACAGCTGCTGTTCTCGGGGCTAATGCTATTGGTGATGGTTGGTTTGACCTCGATTTGCAAGGAACAATTGGACAAATTGAGAAGGGGCTAACCTATCTCAATAACTTGGATTTGGAAATCTGGGAAAATAGCGAAACAGCTAGCTGGTGAACTTATATTTCACCTGAAAATGGTTCATGGTTCATCGTTGATGGATTTTTGCTATTAACTATTAACCATGAACAGCCACACCAAACATGCGATCGCGGAGGATGCAGCAAACACATATTTTTTGTAATTTCTGCCGCATAGTTGCAAAAAACCTATCCAAAGATGGATGCCTATGCCAATTATTTTAAGTAGTTAGCACAGGCATTTTTTGTGTTCAAAATGACAATCTTTGGTATGAGTTTTTGCTTGTGACTTTTCACGTGATGTGGAAACCTAATAGGATTTCTCTAAATATTTGAAACATATAGATCCCCCCACCCCCTCCAAAGTAGAAGGTAAAAGATAGAAAAATCTTTCTTATTACTTTTTCCTTTTACCTTTTACCTTAAAAAGAAGAGGCAAATGCTAGGGAGTGGATTTTCAAGAGCGCTTTATTGCCGTGGGTACAGCGACTCTAATATATTGCAACGTTTTCATATAATTGGTAGAAATATAAACAAAAATTATCTCTATCAAATATTAAATACATTATTTCGATAGACTTGCCGTAGTTTTTGAGAAATTAGCATTGTTTTTGTTTACTTTTTGTGGCAGACTTTTTTACATAACCATTAAATACGTAAAGTCTACCGACATTAAGTAGATTAATAAAAGTTTAATTAAAAGTTAAACTTTTAGCGTTTAAAATTGGCAGCGCGATCGCTATTTATCTAAATTCCCAACTGCAAACCCAAATAGTTTAATGTTTTCCACCAAATCTGCAAAAACAGCCCCAGTTCAAAGCCGGATTCGAGTGCCTCAGTTGTACTATAGACAACCAGTGATTTCTCGGCTAGTCTCTCGCTATGGCTTAAGCGTTAACATAACAGCAGCATCTTTGATATCGGGCAATGACAACGACGGCTGGTTTGATGTAGAACTTCAAGGAAATCCACAACAGCTGGCAAAAAGCCTATCCTACTTGCAAGGATTGGGCGTGGATTTAGTGCAACTGGGAATTGCAGGCAATCTACACAAGAGTGAAAACTCCCAGCCTTTCCCAACCCGAGACAGGAGTATAAACCAAAGTGAATCTGGATCATTGACAAGCCAGTGGCAAACCCAATTCCAGCATCAAATTTTTAGCGGTCAAGCCAATCGGCTGCGCTTGCAACTGTGCATCTTTAAAAGCTATTACCAGAAACCGATAATTTCAGAATTAGTTTCTTGCTATGGGCTAACAGTAAATATCACCAGTGCGCTGCTAAATCCCGATGTGGAAGATGACGGCTGGTTTGACCTAGAACTTTGGGGCAGACCGCAGCAACTGAGTTCCAGCCTGAGTTACCTAGAAAAACTAGGGTTGCCGTTGTGGGTGGAATCTGCTTGTTGTGGAAATAATAACTTGATTGAGTAGTAAACGCTTACCTCCAACTTCAGGCAGGCAAAAGTTTGTCCGGCCGATCAAAAAAACTTGCCCTGGTTGGGGCTTCAGCATTTCCTATGGCTGTTATCAGCTGCTCACAAAAGTGTGTAGATAAAGGATTATTGTTGATTGTGCCGCAAGATTTCAAAATATTCTCTTTGTAGAGACAGTCCGCCTGCAGAATTTGCTATGATATTGGTTGCTAAGGGTGACTGGCGCAATGGTAGCGCATCGGACTCTTAATCCGCTGGTTCTGGGTTCGAATCCCAGGTCACCCACTAAATTTCAGCGAATAACAGATTATTTGTCGTCGTTAACAAATTAATGTCGCTGTTAACGAATTAATGTCGCCGACTGGCTTTTGACTGCCGTTAACAAATTAATGTCGTTGAAAAACGGGCTTTCTCTCAAACCGATCGGGTTGGCGACTGATTATATATATTGTTACCGACTTAAATCATAGAAATGCTCGGTATGTGGGAAACTCGCGTGGCTTTAGCCCTGAGAGGGAAACGACACGAGCGATTTTAACCGCAGTATTCGATTACCGCCTTGGGGTTACTTAATTTGGTGTGCTATTGTGTTGCACTTTCACCCTGACAATTACCATTTCAAATTGTTCACCCTGTACGCATAATGGTTGCTCTTAAAGCCTCGCTTTCGCGGTAAAGTTAGCCTGGACAATGTTATTGGTCGGTAACTATCCATCCATACGCTGACTTAACCCAATAAATCTGTTTAATCCTCTGGTTCTAGAGCTACAGACTGGCTAGCCTTCGGCAACGCCGGGGGCGTACGTATCTGTAGGTAGGAATTTGAACTCTTACCAATAACGTAGTACTTTCAACAGAGGAAGGAGGGTCAACTACGGTCTTAGTCTTAGGCTAGAAGCCCAGTGTATGCGCGACCTGGGTTGCTGACTTCTTACAAAAATCATCATTACCACCCATCAGTTGCGATGAAGATGCGATTAAAGTATTTCTTTGACCTTACTACATTTTATAGAGGAACACGTTAAGGCGATGATTAAGGAGATTTTGACGAGGAACCCGCTTTAATTAATGAGTCTGAGATGGATGATTTGGGGCGAATTATTGTAGGGACAATTCCTGAATTGTGCCTACAGGACGAAGATGAACAGGAGGATGTAGAGGTAATTCATGAATTACCTCTACCAGAGGATGAAGACGCACCACCCCGGAAGTTTTATGTGGATGGGGAAACGGAAGAAATAGCTGAAGAGAAAATTTACGATTTGGATGCAGACAATCAACTACGTTTATCTCAGTTGATTGAACATACCAGGAAGGAAGTAGGTATACTTTATCGTTCTACGCTAGATATACAAGAACGCTGGATTGATCGGCAAGGGTGATCGAAAATTGTTGATTTGCTAGCAGATAAGGGGATTGATTTTGAGGACTTGAAAAAACTTCGCAATCAACCCGATGCTGAACCCCCTGAACGGTTACAGTCAGCGCCAGACATCATGCGGACGGGTAAGGGGTTAAATGGAGAATTGGATCGTTTACCGCAGTTGACTTGGATCATGTTTTTGAAGTTGTTGGATGATTCCGAGAAACTGCATGAGGTGGAAGCAGAATTAGAGGGAATATCCTATAAACCAACAATTCAAGCGCCTTATCGCTGGCGAGATTAGGCGAAGAATGAAAATTTTACGGGCGATCGCCTAAAAAGTTTCATCAACAATGATGAGGCAATTTTACCAGATGGCACGAAAGGAGCAGGTTTACCCAAAATTTTCAAAACTGAAAATTTTGGGTAAAACAAGCCGATTTCTGCGTAAGTTTTAATAGCAGAAATCAGCAGTGAAGGCTGGTGTAAAATTTAAATAAAGTCAGTAAGTCCCACGGAGAAGATACCAGGGGGCTTGCATAAGCGTGAGAATTGGTGAAAAAATTGAACGGCGAGCAGCCTTAGGGCATTCGCGCCATTGCAAGGGACGCAAGAGGAAAGAGCGTGAAAGTTTTAGTTGTCGGTAATGGGGGGCGGGAACACACCCTAGCTTGGAAACTGTTGCAATCAAAGCAAGTTGAGCAAGTTGTGTGTGTGCCGGGAAATGGGGGTACGGCACGCATGACACGCTGCCAAAATTTGCCTTTGGCGGTAGATGATTTTGAGGGAATAAGCCACTATGCTTTGGCTCAGGGCTTTTCTTTAGTGGTAGTTGGTCCAGAAGTGCCCCTGGCAAAGGGAATCACAGACTATCTCCAAAATAAAGGTCTGATGGTTTTTGGTCCTAGCAGAGCGGGAGCGCAAATTGAAGCAAGTAAGGCTTGGGCAAAAGCCTTGATGCAAGAAGCGCGAATTCCAACAGCAAAGGCTGCGGTATTTACGGAGGCGGCTGCGGCAAAATCCTACGTGAAAGCACAGGGAGCGCCAATTGTCGTCAAAGCAGACGGCTTGGCGGCGGGTAAGGGTGTAATAGTTGCCGCAACGGTAGAAGAGGCGCATGGAGCCATTGATGCCATGTTTCAGGGGCAATTTGGCAAGGCTGGGGAATTTGTTGTCATTGAAGAATGTTTGATTGGACAAGAGGTTTCGGTTTTAGCGCTGACAGATGGATTAACGATTCGCCCGTTGCTACCGGCTCAGGATCATAAACGGATTGGTGAGGGGGATACCGGGGAAAATACAGGCGGGATGGGAGCTTATGCCCCAGCACCGATCGCTACACTAGAAATAATGGAACGCGTTCAAAAAGATGTTTTAGAAAAAGCGATCGCCTGTCTGAGTTCCAAAGGTATTGACTACCGAGGTGTGCTTTACGCCGGGTTGATGATTGCACCCAATGGCGATTTTAAAGTGTTGGAATTTAATTGTCGCTTTGGCGATCCCGAAACCCAAGTGATTCTGCCACTGTTGGAAACACCGCTAGAAGAATTGGTGCTAGCATGCGTGCAGCAGCGTCTGGGAGAAATGCCACCCATCGCTTGGAAACAAGGAGCATCTGCTACTGTCGTCGCTGCCGCCGGCGGTTATCCTGGATTATATGAAAAAGGCAAGGTAATTTCTGGCATTGCAGAGGCAGAAACAGGAGGAGCAACTGTATTTCACGCTGGTACCAAGTTAAACCAGCAACAACAAGTGGTGACAGATGGCGGTCGAGTGTTAAATGTTACCGGAATCGGGGAAAATTTTGAGCAAGCCCTCTCTCAGGCATACACAGCCATCAAATCTATTCACTTTGAGGGAATGTATTACCGAAGAGATATCGGTCATCGAGTCAAGAAAGAGGAGGGGGGGAGGGGGAGATAGGGAGAGGGGGAGACAAGCAAGACTTGGGACGACGGGTGTGGGGAGACAAGGGAGACAAGGGACGACGGGTGTGGGAAGAAGGTTTTGAATGCGTGAGTTATTAGCGGGCGTTAAAAATTCTTCAACTCATAACTCATCACTCATAACTCATAACTCATAACTTATAACTCATAACTCTCTCCCAATGCCCCAGACCCGCCCCATGCCCCAGACCCGCCCATTGCCCCAGACCCGCCCAATGCCCAATGCCCAAGGGACGCCAGATGCCTGGGTCGGGAAACCAAAAGCGCAGCACTGGCGCAACAATTCCCCACTCCTTAGCTATTTGTCAAATAAACTGTTAATTTTTTAGGTGTTGGAGTTTATTACAAAAAACTACTGACAAATTTATTTAAAATGCTCGCTCTTTTTAAAACAATCCGAGAAGCGATCGCCAATTGGTGGTCGGAGTTCACTCTCCAAACCAAGCTGTTGGCTGCTGCGACGTTGGTGGTGTCTTTGGTGATGAGTGGTCTTACCTTTTGGGCGGTAAATACGATTCAGCAGGATGCGCGGCTGAATGACACCCGCTTTGGTCGCGATTTGGGACTGCTATTAGCTGCTAACGTTGCACCGCTAATTGCTGAGGATAATCTGACTGAGGTCGCACAATTTTCCCAACGCTTTTACAGCAGCACCTCTAGCGTGCGTTACATGCTTTACGCCGATGAAACCGGGAAAATGTTTTTTGGCATTCCTTTTTGGGAACCGGAAGTAGAAACCTCCCTCACCATCGAACGCCGAATCGAATTGCCAGATGATTACCGTGCTGATGCTGATAAGCCAATGGTGCGGCAGCACATGACTCCAGATGGGGAAGTCACTGACGTTTTTATTCCTCTGACAGTTGATAATAAATACCTCGGTGTTTTGGCGATCGGTATTAACCCCAATCAAACGGCTGTTATTTCCACAAATTTTACCCGCGATGTCACTATTGCGGTTTTTATCACTATTTGGGTAATGGTGATTTTGGCAGGGGTAGTTAACGCTTTAACTATCACCAAACCGATTAAAGAATTGTTGGTAGGGGTGAAACAAATTGCTGCTGGGAATTTTAAACAGCGAATTAATTTACCGCTAGGGGGCGAATTAGGAGAGTTAATTTTAAGTTTTAATGATATGGCAGAGCGTTTGGAACGCTATGAGGAACAAAATATTGAAGAATTGACCGCTGAAAAAGCCAAGTTGGAAACTCTGGTTTCTACTATCGCCGATGGTGCAGTCTTGATTGATAACAATATGCAGGTGATATTGGTCAACCCGACGGCGCGGCGAATTTTTGGCTGGGAAAATCCTGATGTGGTTGGTAGCAACGTTTTGCATCAGTTACCTTCAACGGTGCAAATGGAAATCACCCGTACTTTGTATGAGATGGCGGCGGGTGAGTGTGAAAGTGCCGAATTCCGCATTCCTCTAAATCAACCTACCAAACGCACAATTCGCATTCTCTTGACGACGGTTTTAAACCTCCAACGGGAAAGTATCAAAGGTATTGCCATGACAGTGCAGGATATAACCCGCGAGGTAGAACTAAATGAAGCGAAAAGCCAATTTATTAGCAACGTTTCTCACGAACTGCGAACTCCTTTATTCAACATTAAATCTTTTATCGAAACTTTGCACGACTACGGCGAAGAATTGAGTATTGACCAACGGCAGGACTTTCTGCAAACAGTCAATCATGAAACCGATCGCCTAACTCGTTTAGTTAACGATGTTTTAGATTTGTCCAAGCTGGAATCTGGTCGCAACTACAATTTTGATGGGGTAGATTTAGCGCAGGCGATCGAGCAAACTTTGCGTACATATAAACTCAATGCTAGAGATAAAGGCATTGAATTAATTCAGGATGTTGCCCCTAATTTGCCTTTAGTTGTAGGTAATTATGATTTATTGCTGCAAGTGTTAGCAAATCTAGTTGGTAATGCCTTGAAATTCAGCAAGGCGGGAGGTAAAGTAGCACTCCGCGCTTATCAGCTAGAACCAAAGTCTAATTCTCACCTTCAGTCACCTCAGCAGGTGCGGGTGGAAATTTCCGATACTGGAATTGGTATTGCACCAGAAGACCAACAAGCAATTTTTGACCGCTTTTTTAGAGTAGAAAACCGAGTTCATACTTTAGAAGGCACCGGCTTGGGTTTATCAATTGTCAGAAACATTATGGAAAGGCATCACAGTAAAATTCATCTGGTAAGTGAAGTTGGCGTTGGTACTACCTTTTGGTTTGACCTCACCGTTTTTGAAGAAGCGAAATCGGTAGTTGTTGAGGCAGTAAATGCACTGTAGAAGGGAAAAGGGGAAAGGGAAAGGGGGAAAGGGAAAAATATTGTTTCTCTGTTAAAAAGTGTAGGTTGGGTGTAGCGAATGCGGAACCCAACTTTCATCTGCAGCGTGAATGTTGGGTTCCACTACGTTCCACCCAACCCACTAATCTACTAATCCCATTTCATAAAAACTCTGATACAAATACAGGAAGATTATTTAAACTAATATTCCTCCTGCTTCTTTTTGCCTTTGATAACGTTCTTTAAATTGCTTTTGCTGTTGTTTGTGATCCACAATTGGGTCGGGATAACCAACAGCATGACGTTCCAAAGGTGAAATATTACCAGTTACCAAATATTCTGTATCTACAGACCGCAATTCGGGAATCCATTGCCGGATATATTCAGCTTCGGCATCAAATTTCTGCGATTGACTGGCAGGATTAAAAATTCGCACGGGTTTGGGGTCCATTCCACTAGAAGCACTCCATTGCCAACCGCCATTATTAGCAGATAAATCTCCATCAATTAACTTTTGCATGAAGTATTTTTCTCCCAATTGCGGATTAATTAGCAAGTCTTTGGTCAAAAAACTCGCAACAATCATCCGACAGCGATTGTGCATCCAACCAAGTTCATTCATTTGGCGCATGGCTGCATCAACAATAGGATATCCCGTTCTCCCTTCACACCAAGCTTGAAAATGTTCTTCGTTAGTTTCCCAAGGAAATTGTTTAAAAGTTTCGCGAAAAGCACCTGATGCTAATTCTGGAAAGTTATACATTGCATGTTGATAAAATTCCCGCCATGCTAGTTCTTGTTGCCAAGTGCGAATACTCTTTTCTGTTTCTTCGCTACGGCTATTTTCTAAGGCATCAATTGTGGCTTTCCAAACAGTGCGAATACCGATCGCCCCAAATTTTAAAGCCGCACTCAACCGAGATGTCCCATCCACGAAAGGAAAATTCCGCTGTTCTTGGTATTCATTAATAGCAGAATAAGTAAATTCCTCCAGCCTTTCTTGCGCCGCCGCTTCTCCGGGCGCAATAACTAATTCTCTATCCCAATTAAATCCTAAATCTTTCGCTGTTGGCAGCGCGATCGCCCCAGTTTGTTTGGCAATTTCCCGTTCGTTTTCTGTCAAATTTTGTAGAGACGTTGCATGCAACGTCTCTACAGGATTCGCCTTTGGTTTGCTAATCCAATTTTTCCAAAAAGGAGTGTAAACCGTGTAAACATTATTTGAACCCGTGCGGATTTCTTCTGGTGCGTGGAGAATTTGATCCCAGTTATTTTCTAGAAACTGAATCCCTTTTTCTTTAAGGGCGTTGATAATAGTGCGATCGCGCTGTTGTGAATATGGTTCAACATCCCAATTCCAAAAAACAGCTTTGGCGTTTAAAGCCGTCGCTAAAGCTGGTATCCCTTCCACAGGATTGGCGTGGAGTATTAATAACTGACTCCCTGCTTGAGCATATCGCTCTTGGAGTGCTTGCAAACAACCAATCATGTAAGTCACTCTCACTGGCGCAACATCATCCCGTTGCAAAATATTGGGATCGAGACAAAACACGCCCACAACCTTTGGACTCTGCTGTCGTGCTAAAGCAAGTCCGGTATTATCAGAGATGCGTAAATCGCGGCGATGCCAAAACAGAATTAAGTCAGACATTCGATACTTTAAATAGTGCGCTTGTACTAGCTTAGAGTTACTAGTACCAATTTACATCTGTCTTTTGAAAAATTTCTTTTTAGGACTTACGCAACTGGCACATTGGATTGTTTCGTAGTAAGGGTTTTAACGCTTGTAGTGGGTACTTTGCATTACCGACTACAAGCCTCAAATAACGCTGTGTGACACGCAGCGGAAGTTGCAACGAATGTTAACCGGATTTAACGTTGCAACTCACTCAAAATCGTTGTGCCCCCGGAAGGGGGTGGGGGGACTGTATGTTTCAACCATTTGGTTGGAGAAACGGTATAAAGCGATCGCGCTTCCCACTCTGATAAATTATTAATATTGAAGCGATCGCACCAGAATCTGTGCAGCATTCTGAAGTATGTTGTTTCCACAGGCATTAGTCTCAAATTCAAGGCTTTAAGATCCATGTGCCAACTGCTGGGAATGAATTGCAATACCCCAACAGATATCTGCTTTTCTTTTGAAGGCTTTTCTGCGCGGGGAGGAAAAACTGATGACCATCGCGATGGTTGGGGCATTGCTTTTTTTGAAGGAAAGGGATGCCGGATTTTTTTAGACGCCAAACCCTCTATTAATTCTCCTATAGCAGATTTGGTGCGGCGCTATCCCATCCACTCCACCCATGTAATCGCCCATATTCGCAAAGCGACTCAAGGCGAAATTGTCTTAGAAAACTGCCATCCTTTCCGCCGGGAACTGTGGGGAAGGTATTGGGTGTTTGCCCACAACGGAGATTTGCCAGATTTTCATCACCAAAGCAAGGGATTTTATAAGCCCGTAGGCAAAACCGATAGTGAAAGTGCCTTTTGCTTGATATTAGAAACGCTGCGAGAAAGCTTTCCTGACGATAAGCCACCCCTAGAGGAACTTTATCCGTTGTTGAAGGAAATCACAGCAACCCTGGCGCTTAAAGGTATCTTTAATTACCTACTCTCCGATGGAGAACACTTTTTTGCCCATTGTTCAACCAAGCTTAGTTATATTGTGCGTCAAGCGCCCTTTGCAGCTGCCCACTTGATTGACGAAGACGTAACGGTAGATTTCCAAGAGTTGACAACAAAGCGCGATCGCGTCGCCGTCATCGCCACTACCCCCCTCACCGACAACGAAATCTGGACGCAAATCTTACCAGGACAACTGCTGGTATTTCAGGATGGTTTGCCGCTTAACTTTGGATGAAAAGCGATCGCTTTTCACAAAAACCCGGTAACTCCTAAAGGAACCGGGTTTTTAGCTGTTTTAACTAGTTTTTTTGTTTAAGAATGGGGAAATTTCCGTACTTGATATTCCAATGACTCCACAATTGGATATGATTTTCCCATAGTAGAGTCAAAGTGTTTGGCGATCGCATCCAACTCGGCTTGAGGTATTGCCTTCCACTGCTCGAGCGTTGCCCAACGAATAATTAGAATAACTTCTTGAGGGTTATTAGGGTTAATCCATACCTCTTTACCGATAAATCCAGGATACTTAGCAAGTGCCTTTGTCCAGATTTCGGCATCCTTTTGGATATATTTTTCCCGTTGTTCGGGCGGTATTTTCACCTTGAGTAGTTCGATAACCACACCTTTTATTCCTTCTGTGTATTTGCTTTATTTGCCAAAATAGAGCTGTAGGCTAGAATAACTACGCGCTCTGGCATAGAAATATTCACTTACATTCACGAGCAAGGTAAAGTCCCTTGCCGAGGCTCATTTAAATAAATTAATAGGAAGGGAGTATGGACAACAACAATTGGATGCAGCAGTTAGTAATGCTGGGTATTGGTACAACATCTTTAGTCGCAGAAAAACTCAAGCAAGCAAGCGATGAACTGGTTAAGGATGGCAAGCTAAATCCCGAACAAGCAAAAGCTGTAATGGATGATATTGTACAGCAGTTAAAGTCAGAGCAGGGCAACTGGGATACTCAGATGCAACGACAAATGCGAAATATGATGCAAGATTTAGGTGTAGCTCGTCAGTCAGAAGTAGACGAATTACGCGGTAGAATTGACCGTCTAGAGCGTCAAGTGCGCGACTTGGAGAATAAACTCTGGCGTTAAGGGGAGACGGGGTTCGGGGGAGATGGGGGCGACGGGTGCTAACAACTAACAACTAACAACTGAGGCAAAAGAGACATTGTGATTTAAACTGAAGTTTGTCCTAATGGTAATCCTATTCCCTGACTACCTAAATAGGGAGGACTGATGCATGAAAGCAATTTTACTCAGTGTGGGTTTCATGCTTGTTTGTGTTCTGGTTTTGGTTTTCGCTCAAATTGGCGGTAAACAGGATTCTGCTGTTTCTGCTAACTTAACCGCAACTACACCAACACCCACGATTGTCACTGAAAAAACTGAAAACAATATCCTAATTGCGAGCAAAACAATGTCTGATGCTAATGTCGTCACCACCCCCTCTGGATTAAAGTACGTCGAACTAGAGGAGGGAACTGGAGCGACTCCTGAAGCCGGACAAAAGGTTACAGTTCATTACACCGGCACTTTGGAAGACGGTACTAAGTTTGATAGTTCACGCGATCGCAACCGTCCTTTTGACTTCACAATTGGCATTGGACAGGTAATTAAAGGATGGGACGAAGGACTTAGCACTATGAAAGTAGGCGGTCGTCGTCAATTAATCATCCCCCCAGAGTTAGGTTATGGCTCTCGCGGTGCTGGTGGCGTCATTCCACCCAACGCCACCCTGCTTTTTGACGTGGAATTGTTGAAAGTTAGTTAATCGTTAATGGTTAATGGTTAATGGTTAGTGGTTGGTGGTGAAGGGGCGCGGCCAAGAGGGGGTTTCCACGCTCCTTGCAACAAGCGGGGGAACCCTTTCACCAGTCACCTGCGCGAGGGTTACCCTCCCGCTGTGCCCGCTTCACCACCGCACTGGCGGACCATTCACGACTGGCGGAGCGCTACGCGGTAGCGAGGAACGAGCGTCACCCCGAAGGGGTTCGGCGCTGTTGGTTAGTAGGAAATTTAACTTCCAACTTCCAACTTCCAACTTCCAACTAACTCCCAACTGGGCGGCTGGGCGCCTCCCAACTCCCAACTCCCAACTCCCAACTCGTACGGGCACGGCAATGCCGTGCCCCTACCAACTCCCAACTCCCAACTGGGCGGCTGGGCGCCTCCTAACTCCTAACTCCTAACTCTTAATAATTATTTGGTCTAGCTAGGTTTTTAAATTTTGTAAATTGCGGTTCAAACAAAAGTTTGACAGTTCCTGTTGGACCATTTCTATGTTTAGCTATTATCACTTCTGCAATACCGCGCTCAGGAGTGTCGCTGTTATAATATTCTTCCCGATAAAGCATTACAACTAAATCCGCGTCTTGTTCAATCGAGTTATGAACCACAATGTTGTTAGCAACAAAGTTATGCAAGCCTGGAACTGTTAAATCAAAAACTTCCTCGTTTCCATCAGATTCAATCGATACGATCTCATCCCAATAAATATCACTGTTAGCTAAATCTTCCTCTTTAGTTGTGTATTGGATAGTATGACGGGGTAAAGTACATTTATCCCCAATTAAATGTCCAAGAAGTGCCAATTGAGGATGAGCCATTGTTTGATATGACGAACTGGCAATATGACGAGGTATTGCCAACCTATCACCTAGGTTTAACTCGTCTAACCTGTTCCATCCTTGGATAGTTAAAAACTTGTGGTTTCCAGTAGCTCGAATAGAGCGACCTAATTGAGTCGTAAGTCTAAAAACAGGTTTTTTCCCAGTTGAAAAAGCATTGGTAACAGTGGCTGCTTGAAGCTTTAGTGTTGTTTCATTTAATGCCCAAACTTCAAAACCAGACTTACCTACTAGTTCTTTAATTGCAACACGAGTTCCGCTATTTGCAAGTGTTACCAGAGTATCACCTGTTAAACAACCCGACTCTCTTAAATCAGATAACATCGGACGTTTGTTAGTACGTGATTCAACTCCTCGACTTAACTGAGATAGGGCAATAATTGGAACGGATAATTCACGGGCTAAACCTTTAAGGTTGCGCGTAATTTTTGATAATTCTTGAACGCGATTATCGCCGACTCCTTCCATTAATTGCAAGTAATCTATTACAATTAATCCCAATTCTGTTCCTTGTTCTGCTTGCAAACGTCGCGCCTGACTTCGCATTTGCGTTACGGTAATATTCGGCGTGTCGTCAATAAAAATTGGCATCTCCGAAAGCTTGCTAATAGCACGACTTAAAGGTTCCCATTGAGTTTGACTGAGGCGTCCACTCCGCAAATAATTACTTTCAATTCCCGCTTCACTAGCCAATAGCCGCTGCACCAGTTGTTCTTTTGACATTTCTAAGCTGAAAAAAGCAACTGGTATTTTTTTATTATTAATATCATATAAAGCGGCAATATTATGAGCTAGATTTAAGCAGAAGGCCGTTTTTCCCATTGACGGGCGAGCTGCGACGATTATCAAGTCAGAACGCTGAAAGCCGTTAGTCATAGCATCTAAATCGTAGAAGCCGCAAGGGATACCCGGTAAGGCGATACCTTGATTGCGATCCTCAATATCTTTGAAAGTATTGATCAAGGTATCAGAAACGTGAACCAAACCTTGTTGGGGACGTTCTTGAGTGATACCAAAAACTTTTTGTTCTGCTTGATCGAGAACAATTGGTAATTCGGTTTCTGTCTCGTAACCGAGATGGACAATTTCATTGCCGGCTTTTATTAACTGTCGCCGCAAAAATTTATCCATCACCAAGCCTGCTAAGGCGTCGATGTTGACTGCTGATACGGTGCGATCTACTAAAGAAGCTAATTTATTTCTACCGCCAATGCGTGCCAACAAATCGTGGTCAGCAAGCCAACTGATAACCGCAAGCAAATCTGTAGGTTTACCTTGAGCGTGGAGGCGCTGCGCGGCTAGATAAATATCTTTATGAGCGCTAATATAAAAAGCTTCGGGAATTAAGCGATCGCTTACTCTGCTAATCGCTTCCGGATCTAGTAAAATTCCCCCCAAAATCGCTTCTTCAGCTTCGATGTTTTGAGGTGGTAAGCGGTCGCTACCATCGCTTTTAAAATTTAGTTCGTCAGCCATAAAAGATTTTAGATTTGAGATTTTAGATTTGAGATTTTAGATTTCTCTTATAGACCAAAATCTATATTCTTAATATATATAGATACAGAGGCGCTGCAATTTCATGTCTCTAATGACCGCGCTTTATATTGGAAAATAACAACACAGATGTATTGTATTTATCTACGTACATCTGTGTTTATATAGCAATCTGATTTAATTTGTAAAAATTGCAAGGCTTCAGAAACCCGGTAAATAAGTGCGAAACCGGGTTTGTTTAGGATTGCTATATGTGATTCCAAATCCTCAAAAACAGGATTTTTAGCTGGCTACAACTTGAAAATTGACTTTTGCAGTCACTTCAGAATGTAGTTTAATTTCAGCTTCGTAAGTACCGAGCTTACCAATATCGGGTATGGTAATACCGCGCTTATCCACTTCTAATCCAGCCGCCGCTTTAATTGCATCGGCAACATCTTGAGTGGTAACAGTACCAAAAATCGACTCGCCTTCACCAGCCTGCTTGGCAATTGTCAAGCTAGCAACTTTTTCCAAAGCAGCTTGTTGCTCTTGAGCGTGTTGCTTGAGTTCTAATTGGCGTTGGCGTTCTTGTTCCCGACGGCGTTCCACTTGCTTGAGAATACCGGGAGTCGCATGAGTGCCCAATTTTTGGGGAATAAGATAGTTACGAGCATAACCGGGAGCTACTTCCACTAAGTCGCCTAATTTCCCCAGCTTGCTCACATCCTGGGTTAAAACTAACTGTACACGTTTCGCCATCGTTGTTCGTTTTCCTGTGAAATTTCAACTTCCTCGGTTTGGGGAAGATAATGAGCGTTTTTACAAGCAGCATCGACAGAGCTTTGAATATCTGCTTGCAGCCCACAGATCGTAGCGAAATGCAACGTGCGATCGCAACTATTAGCTGCAAGAAAAATCAAAGCGCCTAAGTGCGCTCTGACGAGCAAACTTCTATTTTAGTGCGATCGTGGCTCATTGTACCAAATCCAAACTTTGAGATATTACTCCATCACGCCAACCGAGATCCGCAAGAACAAAGATTTCCACCAATCGCTTATTTTGCACGATTGTCAATAAGCACTCACGCCCGCCCACCAAATAAATTTCGTTTCTTAAGCTTAAGTAAGCTAAAAGCTTACTGGGTAAAAATTCCAACCCGTTTTAACTCAATTCCAATCAGTTTTAACGGGTTTAAGCTTAAGAGGTGAAATTTATTTCCAGGCTTTTTCCCACCAACCCCCAACCACCAACCCAACGGGAGAACCATTTACCTGCGCGAGTGTTACCAAAAGCGCAGTACGCGCTTCACCCCCAACCCCCAACTAAAATCTATCTTTCATCCCCCGCAGGCGTGCAAAGGTTTGCACCGGCTCGCTACTTTTCGCAGCTAATTGTAGTGCGGGCTGTGAATAGCGTAAAAAGGGATTTGTTCGCTTTTCCACTCCCAGCAGCGAGGGAACGGTAGCTTTTCCCTGACTGCGATACGCCTTGACTTCATCGTAGCGCCTTTGTAAGTCGGTATTGTCACCATCCACGGTGAGGGCAAATTGTAAATTTTTTAAAGTGTATTCGTGGGCGCACCAAACCTGCGTATTATCTGGCAAAGAACTAAGTTTGTTCAGTGAGTCCACCATTTGCGTTGGTGTTCCTTCAAATAAGCGACCGCAACCGCCTGCAAATAAAGTATCGCCGCAGAATAATTCCCCGGCTTCACCTGGTTGCTTTGGGGGAAAATAGTAGGCAATGTGAGCGCGAGTATGTCCGGGAATAAAGAAAACTTCGCCAATTGAGCCTGCAAACTCAACACGCGAACCTTCTTGCAAAAATACCTGCTGTCCGGGAATTCTCCCCCGATCCTCCGCACCTCCATAAACTGTTACTTCGGGAAATCTTTGCATTAGCTGCTGATTGCCACCTACATGATCGTGATGGTGATGGGTGTTAAAGATTGTTACTAACTTTGCTTGTAGTTCATTAAGTTTATTTAAGACTGGTTCAGCTTCCGCAGGATCGACTACAGCCGCGATATTTTTTTGGCGATCGTGCAACAGAAAGATGTAATTGTCTGAAAGTGCCTCTAGGCGGATAACCTGCATTTGCCGTGTCTCCTTTACAAAGTAGATGTTTGGCATCGTTCAGCCATTGGTAACTTGTTAGAAATGAGTATATTTTGTCAATACCTCTTGGCGTAGAAAAACACTAAAATATAATGATAATCACAAAAAGGGGGAGGGTGGGAGAGTCGGCCGACGGCGGACTCTCCCACCCTCATACTATTATCATTATCAATAAACTCTCAAATACTTTTCGCTTAGGCGAGAAAATTATGTAAAACGATAGAATTGACCAGTAATTGAGTGATTGTGCGGGTAAATACATTCAGTAGACCGAAAAGTTCTGCGATCGCTAAAAAATGGTAGTTTACGATACAGTTTTTGGGGGAAATATACAAAAGCTGATTGCTTGGCTAAATGATAAGATTAATTTATGAATAAACCCCAAAAATCAACCAAAATCAGCCAGATGGCAAGTAAACTTCACAGGCGACTCCATAATTGCGGTCTACTGCTTGACGTAAAAACTCAAGCATTTGTTTAAGGGTAAATAGATGGGAGAAAACTTGTCTTGAACTTCTTCTTAAAGTACTAACATAATGCCATAATAAATAAATCCAAACGTTAATAATTAAAAATGCCAAAGCTCAAAACAGAAATCTAATAGTTGGATTTTTAATAGTTGTTTTAATCCGGCATTGATTTTTCATCCGATAGCTGCTTTCAATTCCGAAACGAAGACGATAGTCATCATGTATTGAATGTAATGACAACTTAACTTTCTAAACAGCATAAATAAAAAATTCTCGCCCATGCGCTCGTATTTTCCCATTTTTATAGGTACAAACTATCCACACATGAAAAGTGACTGAGCCATATTTATCGCTGTTTAAAGTATAAGTTGTTTTATAACTGCGTCTACCTCTAATCAATTGTCTAGTCCCGCCATGTTTGCCTCGAATAATTACTGGCATTTCAAAGGGGATATCAAGAGCTTGCAACCATCTGATGACTGGGACACAAAAGAATTCTCGGTCTAAATACAATCGTTCTATTTTTGGTTTTAAAGGCTCAATTAGTGCTAAAAGATAAGTGATAATTGCCACTAAACTATTTTGTTGTTGAACAGCTTTAATGGCTAAAGTAACTCGTTTATTCTTCTTAATTACATAAACAGTAGCGTCAGCATAAAAAGAACAAGTCCCACTTTTAGCTTGACTTCTATAAATATATGGTGCATAGGAATGGTGATGGCTCACCATAATAAGGAATCAAGTTAAAATCGATGGCAATATGAGTGTTGACCTTCTCGGATTCCATGTGGTAAGCGGCTTTGAAGTGCTGTATTTAAGTCTGATTCTAGAGATTTTCGGTCTGAATATTTCTCTAAATGGTAACGAATATCGTTGCTTGTCGGAACATTTTTTAAGACTTTGGTTGTGTTTTCAATACTATCTTTCTGAGTTGCTGCTCGAATTAAAATTTCAAAGATATTCTTCTGTTCACACTTACCTTGAGTCGGAATTGGAATATTTTCTGTTAAACAGTTAACTACTTCGTTCAACGTTTTACTATCAGTTAGAACTGGGGTAGTTGTAGTCATAGCCAAACTAAATAATCCTCAATTTTGCTTGTTTACCTCCATACTTGACAAAAATTGCGTAACACAACACCAGAACTATGTTTTGATGGGCACGTTACCCTTAACTTTTTCGGTGATTCATTAGTTTTACTTATTTAGAATCGCTCAAGGGTTTTTCCAAAAAATGTATCTAAGAATACGGTTTTTTTGACAATGATCAATTTTATAGGTATCTTTCTGTGCGCGATCGCGAAAGTTTGCGATCTACTGAATGTTCTAAAGATACCAAGAAGTTTCGGTATTGCGAACAAACGATATTTGCTCTGACGCTGTTAATTTTAATAAATGTTTACTTTTTATACAGCTCCCTTTTAGAAAGAAAAGGTTGGGCAAATATTGCCATTTTTTTGCATCGACTAGGAGAAATATGAATAAGCAAAATCTTTTGTACACAAACGTTAATAATCAATGTCACTTGGCTGTAAAAACTATTGCGGATCAAATTCTTCGGTCGGGAAAAATGAGTCGTCAAGACCATATAGTGCTGACCTCTACGATACTTGCTGACGGTGAAGTCAGCAACGAAGACCGCCGCCACATTAATCGTATATTTGACCATATTCAGACGGGACGTCTAAAATTAATCGACTGGTAGCATGATTGGGTAATTGTGGCTACCTCTTGGTAAAAAAACTTTTATCAGCTACTTCTAACCGAGTCTTGTACCACATCTATGAATTGCGGCGATAGACAGGTGATCAGCCTGTCTCATCCGATTGCCAGTTGTGCAAAAATAAAAATTATGGTATAGAACTAGGCTATTTAAATCAGGACTCTGCCAGCATTCTCAATTTCCATCAAGGTTGCAATCGTGAATTTGCACCGAAAGTGGCATCGACGTATGTCATCAATCCTACAGCTAGTTACAGGCTTGCAAGTAAGTGATTTACAATAATGAATTGCGATCGCCTAGCAGAGGATGAATTGACAAATGGCTCCCTTAGTCTCAATTATTGTGCCTTGCTTTAATCGGGCAAACTACCTGGAGAAGTGCGTTAAAAGTGTTTTAGCACAAACATTATCTGATTTGGAATGTCTGATTGTGGATGATGGCTCAACTGATAATACTCGTCAAGTTGCTGAAAACTTAATGAGTATAGATTCACGAGTTAAGTATTTTTATAAAGAAAATGGCGGAGTGTCTTCGGCACGCAATCTTGGAATAGAAAAGGCGGAAGGTGATTGGCTTCAGTGCCTGGATTGTGATGACTGGATTCATGAAGATAAAACTCGATTTCAATTAAGTTATTCTGCAGGTTTAGAAGACCAAGACGTTATATTTTATTGCGATTACGAACGAGTATATTTAGATAATCAACAGAATATTGTTAAACGGGAAGTCAATATAGGTGGTTCTCTAACAAGGGAACAACTAGTTGAGCGATTGCTTCTTCCCGATTTTTTAGCTAAGTCTCCGTTCCCGCTCCTGCAACAATGTTTGTTAATTAAAAAAGATATTTTTCAAAAGAACATTTTTGATAATCGTCTTCAGGCTCTAGAAGACAGGCACTTTGCGTTGTCACTGCTGGAATCAGGCGTGAATTTTGTTTATACACCTATAATCGGAGCTTTTTATACAAAACATCAAACGAATATGACTAACAGTTGGGATTATATGATGCAAAACTATATTTTATTTTATGAAATTGAAAATAATCATCATGAAATTTACAGAAAATATTATCAGCCTGCTTTGGAATTATTTCTTAATGAAACACTAAGGAATAAAGATAAAGCAAATTTTGACAAACTAATTAAAATTACTGCTTTTCCGGTTACTTTGTTTGACAAAAAGATTAAAATAACTAATGTAAATTGGTTAAGGTTAGCTTACTGGTTTAGGGTACTTACTCCGAACTTTGTTTTATACGAAAGATATCGTGGACCTCGTTCCAAAAAATTAATCTCTATATTCTCAAAGCTGATTAAGTTTGGGCAGACTAATTCATAATCATGTCAAGTTCTAAACAGCCTTAATTGGTGACGCTCTAAATTATCTAGGTTCAAGTTATGGTTATCGAAGAAAAAACTTCAAAGCTTAAAGTTTCATTAGTTGTTAGCGATTTATCCGGCGGCGGAAGTGTTCGGGCTTTTTTACTAGCTCAAGTCCTCAAAAGCCTTAATTATCAAGTAGAAGTTGTTGGATTTATTTACGGAAAAGAATTATATGCAATTCCTCCTGCTGGAATTCCAGTCGTTTCCGTTCCCGGTACAAACTATCCTACTTTTTTGAGTTCGGCTCGCCAACTGTTGAACAAGTTAGATGGAGATATTATTTACGCAGTCAAACCCAAGGCTACGAGTTTTGGTGTTTCTCTACTAAAGAAATTTAGCAGTCGCCGCCCTTTGCTGTTAGATATGGATGACTGGGAACTAAGTTGGCATGGTGGTTTTGATTGGAAATATCAACCGAGTCCCAAGCAATTGTATCGAGACATTTTTAAGAAAAATGGTGCATTGAAATTTCCCGACCATCCGCTATATTTACAGTGGATGGAAAGCTTAACATCTCGTGCCAATGCAATCACAATAGATACTCAGTTTTTGCAAGACCGCTTTGGTGGTGTTTATGTGCCTAATGGCAAAGATACCGCCATGTTTGACCCTAATAAATATAATCCTGAAGCCAGCAGGGAACGTTACGGTCTTTCTCAATATCGAGTTCTGATGTTTCCTGGTGCGCCGCGACCTCACAAGGGTGTTGAAGATGTTTTAATGGCGTTAGATAAGTTGAATGAACCAGATTTAAGACTGGTGATTGTGGGTGGTAGTCCTTACGATGATTATGACGACCAACTAATTGAAAAATGGGGACGCTGGATTATTAAATTGCCCAAGTCTCCTGTAGAAGTTATGCCAGAAATTGTAGCAGCTGCTCACGTTGTAGTTGTTCCCCAGCGAGATACTTTAACAGCTCGCGCTCAATTTCCTCTCAAACTTTCAGATGGAATGGCAATGGCAAAACCTGTATTATCAACGCGAGTAGGAGACATTCCCGAAATTTTAAGCGAAACTGGTTATTTGGTTGACCCTAGTTCTCCCGAACAAATTGCCGAACAAATTCAATTGATATTCCAAGATTTAGAGTCAGCAAATGAGCGCGGCAAAAAGTCAAGAGAAAGATGTGTGGAAAAATATAGCATCGAAGCTATGGCATCAACCCTAGAGTCAGTAATTGCTCGGTTGTAAGCAAAGGTAGTGTTGATTTTTAATGTGGAATTGGTGAGATTAACTGAATTAAACTGACATTAAAAAGTGTCTAGCGGCAGGAGGCTTATGGATGCATCTGTATTTTCACGGAACAAATTTCTGAAGATTATTTAGTTTGATTTATCTGATGATTTGCTGATTACGGAATAAATTGATGAATAATATTAAGCATAAGTAAATTGTGATATAAATCCCCCATGTCTACCAGGAAACTATTACTAAGATTTGCTAAACCCTATCCAGGTTGGATTCTCCTGACAATCGTGTTGGGATTTTCTGGAGCTTTATTTAATGGAGTCAGTACAGCGTTAATTGTTCCAGTAATTTTAAAAGTTGTGGGACAAGAAGTAGATTTAAAAGGTGCGCCTCCCGTTCTCAAAGCGATTATGACTCCGTTTGACAATATACCTGAGGATTACCGCGCGGTGGTAATGGCTGGGGCAATTATATTCACAATTTGTTTAAAGAATATAGCTAGTTACACTAGTAGTTTGGCATCTAGTTCTTTAACGCGAATGCTGACATCAGATATGCGCGAAGCTGGTGTGAAGTTATTAGTGGATGTTGACATAGATTATTACGCTCAAACGAAAGTTGGCGATTTAATCAATCGTCTGGGTGGAGAAATTGCCCGTGCTGCTAGTGCAATTGGTGGTGCAATTAGGTTAGTTATCCTAGGGATTACAATTTTAGTTTTTGTCGGTTTGTTGCTGTCAATTTCTTGGCAGTTGACGATTGCGGCGACGTTTTTGCTGTCTTTGGTAACGCTGGCAAATCAATATGTGATTGCTCGTTCTAAAAAGTATGGCAAGCAATTGTCAGATATGTCTAAAGCTTATTCAGTTACTTTGCTGGAAACTTTAAGCGGAATTCGGCTGGTGAAGTCAACGGGTAATGAGGAAAGAGAATATCAACGAATTAGAAAACTAATTCGCGATCGCGAAAAAGCAGATTTTCAATCTCAGGCGAATTCCGAAATTATCGCGCCTCTGAGCGAGGTAATGGGCATTACAGCCTTGCTGCTGATTGTATTTTTGAGCCGCACGTTCTTTAGAGACCAAATTACCTCGATTTCGGCGGTACTGCTGACATATTTATTGATATTGCTGCGATTGCTACCGTTTATTTCTCAGTTAAATACGGTTCGCAGTAACTTTGCCAATACTGCTAGTAGCGTTGATTTGGTAGTTGATTTCTTACAACGGGATAACAAACCGTTGATGAGTAAGGGTAATGTCGGCTACACGCAATTGCAGAAGGCAGTACATTTCGATACTGTTTCTTTTGCGTATCCAGGTCAGGATAAGTTGGTACTCAAGGAAGTTGACTTATACTTACCTCGCGGTACTACTTTGGCTTTGGTAGGTGGTTCTGGTGCCGGGAAATCTACGCTAGCTGACCTTTTACCGAGATTTTACGATCCGATCGCCGGTCGCATCACTATCGATGGTACGGATTTGCGAGAGTTTGAGTTGCAATCTCTACGGAAAGCGATGGGAATTGTCAGTCAAGACACCTTCTTATTTAATGACACGGTGCGAAATAACATAGCCTATGGGCGAGGTGAGGCGACGTTTGAAGAAGTGATGACGGCGGCGAAACGGGCAAATGCTTATGAGTTTATCAGCAAATTGCCCCAGGGATTTGAAACGCAAATTGGCGATCGCGGTGTGATGTTATCTGGGGGACAAAGACAAAGATTGGCGATCGCCCGCGCTTTGTTACAAAATCCCGAAATTCTGATTTTGGATGAAGCAACCAGTGCATTAGATACGGTTTCCGAACGTTTAGTGCAAGCTGCAATTGATGACTTGAGTCGCGATCGCACGACTTTAGTGATTGCACACCGTCTTTCTACCGTGCAAAAAGCCGATCAAATTGCCGTTTTAGAACAAGGACAGGTGGTAGAAGTTGGCACCCATGAGGAACTTTTACAAAAGGGTGGTTATTATACACGCTTGTACTCAATGCAATTTGGCGATCGGGGTGAAGCAGCCAAGAAAGGCAATCAAACCTTGCTTCGCATCTCCTATGAAATGCGAACCAGACTAAACGGAATGATTGGTTCCCTGCGCTTATTACTTGATAATATGACAGACAATCCTCAAGAGCGGCAGGAATTAATTGAAGAATCTTACAAATCTGCATATAGAATTCTCAACGCCCTCGATGTTTTTGAGGATGGTATTAAGCTGCAAGTGCGTTATGCATGGATATCATCAGCAGATTCAAACCACAGCGAAACCACTCCAAATGAAAAGTTTACTGGCGTTTATGATGATTTTCGGGCACTTCTTAATCCCTTGATTGCTTCCTTGCGATCGCTAGCCGATGATTTGGTAGAAACGCCCCAAAAACAAAATCAAATTCTTGCAGAAGCTTTTCATGCCGCTATTCAAATGCTTGATTATCTAGAGGTTTTTGAAACTAGTATCAAAATTTAATTCAAAAAGAATATAATGAATAATAAAAAACTCAAAAAAAAATACGTTGTTTTTAGCAGAGAACTAACGCAAAGACCCGATACGGCTCATGAAATTCATGATGTTTTGTGTGCTAATGCGGCAGCGAATATAGGTTACTCCTCGGTTTTAGTTTATCCAGAGCATAACAAATCTTCGCTGAATCCATTAGGTTTGCTTTCTCCTTTTAATCCCAGACAACCAGATAATGATTTTGTCGAATTTTACGATGTTCAAGGAAACTTAGAAATAGCTCCTCTGCCGATGCCTTGGCCCATTGACAGGGTAGGTGGCAAGTTTACTCATTCCAGTACAATAGTAACCAAATATTACTTACCCGTTCATATTCTGCCCCATACTAAAATTGTCCATACCAGAGATTGGAATTTTGTCAAGGCAGCCATTAAAAATCAAATTCCGATTATTTATGAGCGTCACTATTTTCAAGAAAAACCATTCGACCAAGAAATAGTCAACAGCCCATATTTTCAAATTGCCATAACCCAATCAGAACCAATCCGCGAAAGTTTAATTAAAAATGGTATGCCACCAG
This sequence comes from Heteroscytonema crispum UTEX LB 1556, assembly GCA_044006015.1. Classification (GTDB taxonomy): domain Bacteria; phylum Cyanobacteriota; class Cyanobacteriia; order Cyanobacteriales; family Nostocaceae; genus Heteroscytonema; species Heteroscytonema crispum. Next base: position 244,815 of record JBIPDF010000006.1, on the reverse strand, counting down.
AAAAAGTTGTGTGGCTGCATAACGGTTTTGATAATTCTTTTTTATTAAGACAACCAGAAGCGGCTGAAGCTTGGCGTCAAGAACTCTTAGAAAATGAACGCAAGCATTTGATTGTTTATTCAGGGGCTTTGTATCCTTTTAAAGGAGTTGATGTTTTAATTGATGCTGCCAAAGAATTGCCAGAAATTCAATTTGCAATCACAGGCGGCACAACAGAACAAGTACAAGCTTATCAACAATTATGTAGAGATAAGCAGGTAGAAAATGTGAAACTTTTAGGCTGGATTTTGCCACGTCAAAGATTGGTTAGCTTGTTTCAAGCCGCTGATGTTTTGGCTCATCCTCACTGTTCTGGTAACGCGGCAAATTTCACCAATCCTGTGAAATTTTTCCAATACATGGCTGCGGGAACTCCTTTGGTAATTACAGAAATTCCTCCTTTAATGGTGTTTAAAGATTCACCTTTAATTGCTGGTTGGTGCGAACCAGATAACCACCATCAACTTGCAGAATGCATTCAGCATGTATTGCAAAAATATCCTAGAAAGGTAGAAGGTTATGCAGCAAGTATAGATTTTGCACATCAATTTTCTTGGGAAAATAGAACCGCAAAAATTCTCAGCTATGTGGATGAATGTTTCCGTCCAGAAGTTTATAACTAACATTAAGTCCGGTTAATTAACCATAATTTAATCGTTCATTGTTGATTGTTGATTGTTGATTGTTCGTTGCTCATTGTTGATTGTTCATTGTTCATTGTTCTTAAAGTTTATTAACCATTAACCATGAACCATTAACCATGAACCATGAACCATTAACTATTAACATCCTTCCCCAATACTATGGGTGTTAGCTCAAATAAAATCTCACAACTTAATTAACAAATAAAAAAATGGGTATAGCAACAATTGGCATGATTAGCAGCTATCGCGGTCTTGATAAAAAATGCGATTGGCTGTGGCAACAAACCCCCCATCAATTTGGAATTTGGGGCAATATGCAAATGCAAGCGCTTGCGCCAAAACCAGATTTTTTGTTGATGTATCAGTTTGATTTTCCTCGGCCAACTAAGCCGAAATCCTGGTTAGAAAAATTTCGCCAAAAACCCCAAAAACCCGAATTAGATATTAACTCTCTCCTGCGTGGTGTTCCCAGAGAACGAGTAATTTATCTTTTGCGAGAACCGCCTTTAGATGAAGTTATTGCTAGAAATAAACACAATTATCAGGAAGCACAAAAGTATTGCAGCTACATTTCTGGTCCCGATGATTTTGCCCCCATTCCCGAATATATGCCTGCAATTTGGTATCACGGCAATTCGTTTCGCGAATTAAATGAAATGCCAGCACCAGAAAAAATTGCCCCTTGCAGTTGGATTACTTCTGGAATTAATCGCACAGCCAACCATCGCCAACGTTTAGATTTTTTGAAGTCTCTACAATCGAGTGAAATTAAGTTTGATTTGTATGGGCGCGATTTGCCTGCATGGTCAAAAGCATCAGGGGAATTGGGTAATAAATGGTATGGCATGACACCGTATTATTACAATTTGGCGATTGAAAACTACGCAGAAAATAATTGGTATGTCAGTGAAAAATTGTGGGATGCAATACTTGCATGGTGTTTGCCAATTTATTATGGTGGATCTGCTGCTGATAAATTGTTACCACCAGGTAGTTTTTTGCGCTTACCAAGTTTAGATGAAAAAGGTATTGCCTACATTAAAGAAGTGACGGCAACCCCTGATGCTTGGTATGCTGCTAAAGAAGCGATCGCCGAAGCAAGACAGATTATCCTCCACAAGTTAAATCTACTTAACTGGCTTTCTGATTTTGTAACCAAATAATCTTGAGTTAGGCGATATAAATTGCCACTAAGTGAGACAATTACCACTTTTGGTAGTTTTACAAAGTTGACGCCACTATTACAAGGTATAAAGGGAATTCCTCATTTAACCGATGTGAGTGGCAAAACCCTGAATAAAGTAAAGGATTTTTCAATTTAAATTTCAATTGCAATTTTTATATGGATGGCATTTGTACCTTAGGTAACGACCAAGTTTATGAGCAAATCGTTGCTCTACTCAATAGTATCGAAGAAATTTACGGGCAAGAAATGCCCGTCTGCATTTATCCTTACGACGACAATACAGCCAAAATTGCGGCAGAAATTGCTCACCGTCCGAATGTACAACTTTACGATAATCAAGCCTCTATTGAGCAATGGGATGAGTTTGTTCGCAATATTTGGGATGCTCATCCTACAGCCCAAAAGCTGTGGCAGCAAATAAGCACTGACAAATATTACCGAGTCGGCACTCATCGCCGTTTCTGTGCTTTTGACGGTCCTTTTGACCGTTTTGTCTACATGGATGCTGACACTTTATTGATGTCACCATTAGACTCTATTTTTTCCCAGCTAAATGAAAATGACTGGGTAGTATATGACTTCCAGTTCAGGGATTTATCTCATGTTTACAACCCTGCTTCGGCAAAATTAGCAGAATTATTTACAGCCGAAGAACTGCACAATGAAATATTTTGTTCGGGATTTTATGGCTCGAAAAAAAACTTATTTCCTGCCGAAAGGCGAGATTGGCTTTTAGATAAGTTGCGCCAAGGAGAAGCAGAAGTTCTTTATCATATGGCCCCTGACCAAACAATTCTTAACTATATGGTGATGCGGTCAAGCATCTCTAACTATAATTTTGCCCATCAACTTCCAGAAAGTGAAATAACAGGCTGTTGTGTTACCTCTTCTCATTTTGAAGCCCGAAATAATATTTTGTACGACAGAGGTAATCGGCTAACTTATATTCACTATATTGGTGTGTCGTCTAGATTCTTTAATCAGCTTTGTGCTGGGGAAAATATTGATTTTCCTTATCGAGAACTTTTCTTGCATTATCGCTATTTGCATGAACCAGAAAAGCGACCAAAGTTTACGACTAAACCGAAAGCTTATAATGCAAAACCGAGTTTAGCAAAACGAGTTTTCAAAAAATTGGGATTAGCAGTGTGAGGATTAATCAATGACTCGGGGAATTTATATTATCGCCAATGATCAGGTGATGGATCATGCGATCGCCTTATTGAATAGTATTCGATTGCATGACGCCGATACACCAATTGTCATGATTCCTTATGATGACAATTATCACGCGATCGCTGCCACTCTCAACAAACATTATGGTGTACAAGTCTACGAAGACTTGGATTTTATCGAACGTCTTTCCCAAAAGTTGCATGAGACATTTGGCGGCAAGTTTTTCGCCCGTCCGAATCAATTCCGCAAACAAGCTTGTTGGTTTGGACCATTTGATGAATTTTTGTACATTGACACTGATATTGTTGTCTTTGAAAAAATCATTGATAATCTGAATTACTTGGCTGAAGCCGATTTTCTCTGTTGCGATTATCAACATTTCGGAGGCATTCAAAATGTCTTTACAACCACAGTTTTAGAAGAAAAAATCTTTACGATAACAGAACTCAAAGATATTTTCAACGGTGGTTTTTGGGCATCAAAGAAAAATTTAATTTCGGAACAGGATTTGTATGAAACCTTCGCCGAGTGCGCCGCCCATCCAGAATACTTTGATTTTTCTCAAAAAACTTCCGACCAACCAATTATCAATTATATGCTCCTCAAGCGGATTCCACGCCGCTTTAACATTATCCGCAGAGAAGGTAAAGCACCGGGAAATTGGGCGGGAACTCCCCATTTTAAAATGCATCTTAATACATTAATCGATCCAACAGTTAATCAAACATTGCAATATCTCCATTGGGCAGGCTTTAGGATTGAACCTGGTTGTCCATATTGGGATATTTGGGAATATTACCGCAATCTTAATTCAGATTTGCCGCCAGCTGTTTTTGATGTTCCTCCGAAAAAAAGTGCGTGGCAGCAAAATATTGATAAATTAAAAAATCAATTGCGACAAATGAAAACAAAGTAGCCTACGACTGAAGTCGCGTCTACCCGAACAAAGCCTGCCGACCCAGGCTTTTAATATTTTTGATGCAAGTACATTGTAGGTTGGCGTAGGCAGTCGTAACCCAACAAAAAGCTCAACCTCAAAATATCATCGTAGGGTGCGTTAGGCGGAAAGTACGGCACCATTCTTCACGATTTCGGTGCGTTAGGCGGAAAGTACGGCACCCTACCAGGAATTATGTTTTATTTGATTGAATTACTTATTACCCAACTTATCGGTAATAAAAATCAAAATTATTCAACGTCACAATTCTTAAACGCACCAAATTATATAAAGACCCAATATTTTTAGTAAGCTTAACTGCAACTTTTCCCAAAATGGAGCGATTGGGGTGTTCTAACATCTTCTGCTGTTCAAAATATATTGACATTTCCTCCATCTTGGATTGTCCCTTTTTAATTCTAATTAATTCGGTTCTATCCTTGAAAAAGGAAATGCCCTCCATATCACTCCATCTAGTTTGCAAACCAGCTTTAGCCGCAGCTAAACCGATCGCATTTCCTTCACCGTCATAAACTCCATTTAATTCATAATAATTTGCAAGTATTTCCCACTGTTTTAAAAATTCAATTTCTTTGCCAGAATCTTTTGTCACAGTAAATAAATATTCGTAAACAAATTTCACATTCTCATTCTCTAATTCTACATTTAACTTTTGTGCCGCCTTTTTGCTCACTTTATATTCTTTACAAAGTTTGGCATCAGCAGTTCCATTAAAAACTTTCGCATATTTTTTGGACATCACGTCACAAGCCCTTGCTGCTATTCCCGGAACCTGAATCCATTGCATATCTTGGGGTACAGCTGCCAAAATTCGCATATCTGCGTCAATAAATATGCATGCATTAGACATTGATAAAGCTTTAGCGATCGCAAATCTTTTGTCGTGGTAACACTTAACACCTTGCTGTTTATGTTTAAAGGCTTTAACGTTAGACTGTTTGCTAAAATCGCCGGGACTATCTGTTAAAACTACAAAAGAAGTATTAGGTGAAAATTTCTCTATATCTTGTGCTAATAATAATGCAAGAGCGCGATATTTCTTGCCAAAAGCTAAAGTACAAAAGCAAAATTTTGGCTCTTGATTCATAATTTACTGAAAATATTACAAAACCCTATATTATATTGGCATATATAATACATATACATAGTTGAGTATTATTACGTATTTTTATAGTAATAAGATAATATAGCAATCCTATATGAGTTGTGAAAATTCACGGTGTCCAGAAACCCGGTAACTCCTGCGAAACCGGGTTTCTAAATTTTTATGAATGATTTAAAATTGCTATATTGTTATATTATTAATTTGAAGTTAGGCAAATGTGACTGCCCACCCAAATCAAACATTTGGTGCGTTACGCTTCGCTAACGCACCCTACCCTACATATGAGTGTTTTTTAACGTTGACCTACTTGTATCTAACGCAAAGAATCTAAATCTAGTGCTTGCATTCCTTGGCGTTGTGCAAAAGTCAGCATACTTCCTAATTGCAACCAAACTAGCAAGCAAGTTAACAGCGTCAGTGGCACAGCAACTCCATAGGCAAGAACAGGGGGAAAACCAAATATTTCTAACCCAGAGGTGAGAAACAAACCTACACCACCAGTTATTCCCAAAAATGGCACAAATAATTGTTTAATCGGTGAACGATAAACGGCATTTTCTGTGCCATCACTAGACCATTTTTGCACAATTACTTTCAATGTTCCGGATAAGGCAAAACCAGATGTTAATGCCACCAAGAATCCAATAAGTAGTAGGAAATATGGCGGTTGTAGAGGATAGTAGTACATGAAAACTCCTGATTGATATTCAATTGTAAAAGTTAAAAATAAAAGGCAAAAGTTTTTTAGCTTTTACCTTTTAGCTTTTACCTTTTACCTTTTTACTTTTCACTTTGTGACTGCTGTTCGCCAAAAGAAACGAGGGATGTAGCTTTTGGTAAAATAGCAGCTACGCCTTCTCTAGATAACTCTGACAAAACTCCGAACGCTGCATTTAACAAACGAGTCGGTTGTAAGTCATCTTTAACCAGATCCCACAGACGTTGGACTTCTACGGTATGCAGGCGGTCATCTTCGGTGAGGGCAATTACCAACTGGCGTCGGATAAATTTGCCTTCATCGGAAAGCAGATATTGCAATCCTAACTGCGCTGTGGGTAATAAATCAAAGTTGCCATCAGTACGAGCGATCGCAATTAAATTTTCTAACCGCTGCCACTGAAATTTACCATCTTTGAACAACACATTGAGCAACCGCCGCCGCAATTCTGGAGATTCTCCCGTCAGCAACCGCCGTGCAACATAAGGATACCCCACCTCTACAATTTTGAAGTTCGGGTTTAAGGTAAGGGCAATACCTTCTTGAGTCACCAGAGAACGAATAATCAAAGCAAATTTCGCCGGCACTCGGAAAGGATAATCATACATTAATTCCGAGAATTCATCGGTGATAGTTTTGAAGTTAAACTCCCCAACATTTTTGCCGATCGCATCTCCCCAAACCACTTCTAATGCCGGTACAATTGGGCAAATATCTGTGTCAGGGGAGAGAAAACCCAAGCCCACAAAGTCTTTAGCTAAGTCGCCATAATCTTTATTGACGAGATGCACGAGTGCATCCACTAAAGTTTCTTTGGTAGTTTCTTCCAATTGATCCATCATGCCAAAGTCAATATAAGCCATGCGACCATCGGGCGTGGCAAACAAATTACCCGGATGGGGATCGGCATGAAAGAAACCATGTTCTAACAACTGTTGCAAACCAGAGGTAACACCAATTTTGATAATTCCCTCTGGGTCTAAACCTGCGGCGCGGATACTTTTAGTATCGGTCAACTTGAAGCCGTTAATCCATTCCAGGGTTAATACACAGGTGCTGGTGTTGCGCCAATAAATCGCCGGGACTTTGACGCGCAAGTCATTGCGGAAGTTGTTAGCAAATTTTTCCGCGTTGCGACCTTCATTAATGTAATCTATCTCTTCAAATAACTTGATGCCAAACTCGTCCACAATTAAGGTGAGGTCGTGACCGAGATTAAGGGGTAACCACGGACTTAGCCAACCCGCAGCCCAACGCATCAAATACAGGTCGAGTGTAATTACCGGACGCAAGTTGGGACGCTGCACCTTTACAGCCACTTCTTCGCCACTGTGAAGAAAACCACGGTAAACTTGACCCAAACTGGCTGCAGCAACCGGAGATGGCGACAACTCGCTATAAAGTTCTTTAACTGGGCGACCTAATTCGCTTTCGATAATTTGGTAAGCAATAGCATTATCAAAAGGTGGTAACTGGTCTTGCAGTTTCACCAATTCCTCTAAAAAATCCTTGCGTACCAAATCCGGTCGGGTGGAGAGGGCTTGACCAACTTTAATGAAGGTGGGACCAAGGCGGGTAAGCAACTGCCGCAACTGGGCAGCTCGTTTCAACTTGTTCTGCTCAACTACCCACCGCCATTCATCCCACTTCAGACTTAGAACAAACCCCGCAAAAAACCAGATAACAGTTAGTCCCCGCCAGACAGCGAGCCAGGGACGCAAGCGATAATAGCGAGCGATCGCATCTGGATTGTAGCCCTTTAGTTGAGCTGGTTGATACTTACCCACGCCGACCTTAGCCTCTTAAACAGAATAAATAGATTTTTGTTTGTAGATGTTCCCGCACAAACTGATTGCAAGTACAGGATAACCATTGTCTTTTATCTAAAACAATTCAAATTTATGTATTTCCGGGTAGCCTCCAGACCAGTAGAGCCTACTTGACTGCCCGTGTTTTTATCTTTTTCTTAATTATACTTTATAAAAGTACAAAGAATAATTTATCTAACCTCAGTTTTGTAAGTCTTATTAAAGAAAACTATGTAAATAATTGTAAAAATTAAAGAAATTGAGGTTGCGTTCTCAGTTTAATATTTTATTAAGATTTTGTTGGCAGGCATTGTAATAGTTGCACTTGTTTTAGGCTTGCCTGGGACACCCAGCCAAACCAGCACAAAAGACAAATTTTTTCGGCGTCAGGCGGTCATACTAGTTTTCAACACGTTTCAACTGACATGACCCTACACATCCCTCGTCCCTCGTTGCCAGGTTCCACCTGGGAATGCAGGCGACGAGGCTCTGCCTCGACCCTCCCCACAGGAAGTAGAGCCTTTTGTAGCGCATTTCCCCATTTCCCCTTTCCCTTTACCCTTTCCCCTTTCCCTTCACAAGAATGCTAGCTGAAAGCCCCGAAGTGAAACTCTCAAAACCCAAAAAGTTTTGAGAGTTGAACGTCTTTCAAGTCGGGGATGAAAGCCGCTGTCTTGGGCTTTAGCCCCCAGTGATATATTGTTTTTCTTTTTTGTTTACGCTATAATCTCAGCGTAACAACTGAAATTATGTTAGTCTACGAATTCAAGTTGAAGGGCAAGCAGCAGCAATACAATCTGATTGACCAAGCAATCAGAACAGCTTTGTTTGTCCGAAATTCTTGTGTTCGTTATTGGCTAAACAATCAAAAAGTTGGTAAGTATGGCCTTAGCGCTTACTGCAAAGTACTAGCTGAAAACTTTGAATGGGCAAAAAAGCTCAACTCAATGGCAAGGCAAGCATCAGCAGATAGGGCTTGGGCAGCTATTTCAAGGGCGCACGACAACTGCAAAAAAAAGATTCCAGGTAAAAAAGGTTTTCCAAACTTTAAAAAACGTGGACATTCTGTAGAGTACAAAACTACCGGATGGAAGTTGTCAGACGATAGAAATTATTTAAGTTTGACGGACGGTTTTGAGATTGGAAAACTCAAGTTAGTTGGGACTTATGACTTGCACTTCTACCAAATTAAGGATATTAAACGTGTCCGATTGGTAAAACGTGCAGACGGATATTACGCTCAATTTTGCATTGCTGTAGACAGAAAAATCAAGGTAGAGCCAACTAAAAAAGCTGTTGGCTTAGATGTTGGCTTGAATCATTTCTACACCGATTCCGATGGGAATAAGGTGGAGAATCCCAGGTTTTTTAGAAAGTCTGAAAAAGCATTAAAGCGACTACAGAAACGAGTTTCTAAGAAATTCCGCTCTTGTCAGCCACAATCTAACAACTATAAAAAAGCCAGAAATAAGCTGGCGAGAAAGCACTTGAAAGTTAGTAGGCAGCGTAAAGACTTTGCTGTGAAGTTAGCAAGGTGCGTAATCCAGTCTAGCGACGTGGTTGCCTACGAAAACTTGCAAGTACGGAATATGGTCAAAAACCATAAATTAGCTAAAAGTATCAGCGATGCGTCTTGGTATTTGTTCCGATGTTGGTTAGAGTATTTTGGCAAAGTGTACGGCAAAATAACTATTGCTGTAGCTCCTCAGTGGACAAGCCAAAACTGCTCTAATTGTGGGGAAGTTGTGACAAAAACTTTGTCTACCAGAACCCATAAATGCCCCCACTGCGGAACTGTTTTAGACCGGGATGAGAACGCAGCACTGAATATTTTAGCGAAGGGATTAAGTACGGTGGGGCACGCCGGGATCAGCGCTTGGGGAGAGGGTGACCTCTATTCGGATCTGGTAACAGGTTTGGACAAGTCGGCTCAGTGAACCAACAATCCCCGCGTATGCGCGACCGGGGAGTGTCAAATCAACGACCTTAATTCGTCGATAAAATGGGCAACAGGGTCGCGGGGTATAATTTCTCGAATTCGCAGACCGGCATTTTTTCCGATATCGTTCCATTCATACCTGCGTTGCCAAGCCAACTCAAGAGTTTTCTCAACAATAGATGTGGTAGCAGCAGGCGCAACAAACCCAGACACACCATCTTGAATTAATTCAGAATTACCGCCAACATCCGTCACAATACAAGGGCGATCGCAAAGCATCGCCTCAACTACTGCTAGCGGGCAACCTTCATATTGAGATGGCAAAATTAGAGCATGATGGCTAGACCAAACAGCTTGTATATTTTGAGAAAATCCACCGAAAAGCACGTTATCTACCTGCCAAAATTCCTTTAATTTCTGTAAGCTTTCCTTATGGAATCCATTACCAAATAAAGTAATTGTAACTGGTCGATTTCTCCACTTAGGCTGCCGCATAATTTCCAGGAGAATATCTTGCCTTTTGTGTTCAATGCCCAATCTAGCGACACAGGCTAAGCGAAAGACAGATTCATCTTCCAACCAAGGAATATCAACGTCATAATCTACCTGAAAGGGATTGTATATTAACCTAGCGTTTTCTAAATGAGTTGCGAGTTGTTTTGAGGTTACCTCAATACTTCTCTTTGAAACGAAAAACGTTGCCAAAGCCTTTTTGAATAAATCTGTAGTATGTGTTTGGTAAGGGTACAACCAAAGTAATTCATCTGCCAAGTGTGCAATAGTTACGTAAGGTATATTAAGGCTGTGGCATGCTTGCATCCAGTCTCTGCCATCTAAATTACCAATTTGAGATATCACTACAAGCTCTGGCTGAAAACGTTTCAGCCAACCATATACATCAAAACCAATATATGCTTGCTGTTTTTCAGACAATAACTTCTTAGCAGCACGTCTCCAAAGAGTTACCTTTTGCTGAGAAACCTCACAGCCCTTAGTTTGATTTAATATCTTAATTTGCTGCGGTACACCTTTCGAGTAGTAGATATTTACACCTACTCTGTAGCCTAATTCAGCCATACGTTGCGCTGTGCGGAACCAGAGTTCTTCGCTACCACCCCAGCCATTAAAAAAAAAGTTAGTTGTTAAAAAAGCAATACGTTGCATAAATACTTGATCGGTTATAAATTTATTAGGCTAGGTCTTTTTCAAAAAGAAAATATGAATTTTGCAAGTATAGCTATAGCAATCCTCGGAAAAATTGTAAAAATTTAAAATCTCAAAATCCCGGTTTCACACGAGTTACCAAAATTTTCGTTTCTCACAAATAATTTCGGACCGCTATAGCGATGATAAATCGTGTTTTTTTAAGTGACAAAAAAGTAAAATGTACTTTTACCAAGTAAGAACCTTCGAGTAAACATCTAAAGTTTGAGCAGCAATTTTATCCCAACTAAGATTTTTTTCAACAAAAGAGCGTGCTGCTACGCCCTTTTTTTTTCGCTCCTGTGGATTATCAATAAGCTTCATAACAGCTTCTGCCATTCCATCTTTATCTCCAACTGGCAGTAAATCAGCAAAGTCACTTGTAGTGTAATCTAATAGCCCTCCTACACTGTTAGAAACGACAGGTAAACCACAAGATATCGCCTCTAAAAGTGCATTATTAGCAGTACTATCAAGAATTGGCAGAAGTAATAAACTTGCTTGTTGATAAATTGCGCGTAATTGCTCATCTGAGACTCCAGCGTGCCAAGTAACTTGTTCATGACGTGCAATTCTGAAGAATGCTGGATTGTCTCGCTTATGTTTTGGCACAATCATATCAAATCTAACCCTTGGATTTTCTGCAATTACTTTATCTATAACCTCAGCTAATGTATGAATATCACGTAACCAAATGCCTGAAAAAACGCAGCGTGGATATTTATCATTTTCACTAGAATCTGCAATTTCAAACTTTGGTTTAAAAAAATCTGTATCGACACCGTGGGGAATAAAAAAGACACGCCCAGGAAGGTACTTTTCAAAATATGAAACTTCTCTACTTGCAGGAACAATTAAGGCATCTAAGCCAGCAACACTGTCTTCATAGTTATGCATTAAACGCCACACACCTGCTGATTGATGCGCGGTCCCCACAACTTTTAAAGATAGTTTTTTCTTGCAATTTAATAAAATTCCCAAGTCACTTTCAACATAAGCAATATGGATGAGATCCGGTTTTTGGATAAAAGCCTTCCACAGTAGTTTTAACTCGGCTAGAGTGCTGTCAGTGTCGTAAAATGGGCTAACCTTTGCTTTTTTAGACAGCAGTAAAAGAAGACGTCTGCTACCTTTAGGAAGTTTTGTATCAAATTCTTTCCAAACACTTGAGTGATTAATTGTTTGCGTTTGGGCAATAGCTTCACAAACTTGGTCGTAACCGCTGTGATTTCCCATCCAACCAAAACGTTGACGCAGCCATAAAATTGTTGGGGTCATATTTTAGCCCATTTCCTCTAATAGTTACTCTATGGATTTGAATTTTACACAGTTCAATTATTCATAAAATATTTATTCACGCAGAAAATAATAAATAAAATAAAATATATTATTTTTATATTTTTAATCTTTCAATTATACTTAGCTGCATCTCATGTATAAATATTTTTATCAAAGTTGGATTGTCTTAAAATTTTTCTGGCAAACACAGCAGGATAAAATTCTTTTTTCATAAAACGTCTGGCAATGTAATTAAATACAACATCTGAGCGTATACCGAGAAATTGTAAAATAAAAAATATTTTCTTGAAGAAAATTTTATTTTCGCCAAGTCCTATTGATAACTGTTGAAAACGATAATAAAACGTGAGTTTTTTTGCATCTAATTCACCAGGTAGAATATATTGTTTTAATTTGAGTGAATTAATGGCTGATTCAATCATTTCGCACCATAATTGTTGTCCGGCAGAAGAAAATATAAATGCATTTTGCGTTACTTGACCGGAGTGGATGCGCCATGTTGCTAAATAATAAGGAATATGGACAGTATTGCATACAAGACTAGTACGTAAACCCCACTCAAAATCTCCCTGAGAGCCAAATTCGGTTTTAAACAGTCCCACTTTTTCAAAAACACTCTTGCGTATCATTAATTCTGTTAAAGAAGTGTAAACTGTCCCAAGGGCACAATAAAGAATGCCATCATGTGGTGCTAGTCTAATATGCTCTTGTTTAATGCGATCGCCAAAAAATTTAACTTTGTCCCAAGCATTCCAGTTATTATTAATTTCTTTGCCAAATTCATCAATTACCGTGAGACAGCAATGGCATAAATCGCAGTTTGTATGAGCATCTAATGCAGCTACCATTTTTTCTAGACAGTCAGGCGTCATTGTGTCATCACTAGTGGCAATATAAATATACTCACCACGAGCCAAAGGTATACAGTTATTTAAAGCCGCATATACACCCTCTCTAGGGAATTGATATATGCGAATACGGGAGTCTTTTTTTGCAAACTCTTGAATTAGTTCCCAAGCACCATCATCCGAATAGCTATCAACTACAACTAATTCCCAGTCAGCAAAAGTTTGATTTAATATTGTTTGAAACCGTTCTTCTAAAAAGCAGCGATTGTTCAGATTTGGCAAAAGTACAGATACTTTCGGTTGATTTATTTCCTCTGGAAGTAGACTATCCATTTTGTTTTATTTCCATATAATGTGCTAGAAACTATCAATAAATGACTTGTTGATGCTAGAAGTTGATGTATGGTTTAGCTTTTAACTCTAAAGAGTATTCTTCAATGGCGATCGCTTAACTTTACTACAAAGCTATAACTAAAATGTAGACAATTATTTCTGGGTTATTTGCTAAACCAGGGATACACCTGAAGTGTCTTTAAATATCTTACTCCTTTGTTTTTAAAAGAGTCTGAATAGCTAAAGACATTCCTCTTTGCTCTGCCCTATAAAAACGGCGATCTCTAGGACTTTTTCTCCAGAGTCTATAGAATTCATACAATTTGCTTCTCCAAGAGAATGAAGGAAGCTTAGGTATTTCGCCTCGAAAATAATGCAAAATTATGTGAGAGTAAACCATACCTTCCATCAATCTAATTAGATATTCTTCTTCTAGCCGACTAGCTGGAATCAGATGAGTTAACTTTAAGGATGCAAAATTTCCTGTACCTAAACCAATATCACAAGCTGTAAATGCTAGATCGGAATCTCCACCACTTACTAAAAGCTTTCCCTTTCTATCTAAATTTAATCGCTTTGGGTCATTGCATATTAATTCGGCATATTCTTCAGCTACGATTTTCCGAACACATAATCCAGCCCCACAAGGAGTTGTTTCATATTGATTGACTGAATTTGACCATTTATCCTGCTCAAACTCTCGAATAGCCAACCATTTCCAGTAGGGCTTTGTCCAATCTGGAGGTGTTACCTCAAAGTTTGGTTTAATTTGTCCACCCCAAGCCCCAATGAAGGGATAATCTTTGCTGATTCTCAGGGCTACTTCTAAATAATCGCTATCTAAAACATTGTCGTCATCTACAAAAATGAGGCTTTCTGCTTTAGCTTCTCGAATTCCTCGCAGTCTAGCTGGAGTTAAACCGAGTTGTTCTTCTCGAATATGGCTAGACTGAGGATGCCAACTAATATCAATTTCTGATGAAAGCAATTTCTCGCTTGCATTATCAATTAATAATAGTTCCCATTGCTCAAATTGCAAAGTCTGAGACTTAAGCGCCGCTAATACTTTATCAAGATAATTATGTCTGGGGTTATGGGTGCAGATTATGACGCTTATGGCAGGTTTCATAGCAATATTACTAACCTTTAGTAAAACGACAAAACTGTGCTTTTGTATCGCTCAGTTCAAAGAAAATTATCTGTTTGATTGGTCAAAACTTTTTTGAGCATCTGCGATTTTCTATCTAAAATCAATCCCCATCTGGGATGAAAAAGTCTAGTAGAAATTTCACTATTTATTTCTTTGGCGATCGCTGGCAAATCTGGATGCCTTCCATGAAGTATTTTAACTATCCCGGAAACACAAACAGGGAATACAAATCGACAATTATATTCGGGAGTTAACACTACTTCCCTAAGATTACTTTTATGAAGACTTAATTGAAAAGATGGTTGATCGCCGTATTTTGTTCCCTTCTCTTGCATTTGCTGTTCGGCTAGAGAAAACCAATCTTTAAAAAATTTTTCAATTTCAGGTGATTTTTTGTATATTATAACACCAGAATTATAAATTGGAAAGATAAATCTGCCGTCACAATCTATGCTTTGTTGATAATTGTAGCTCTCACCCAGTAAATTCTTACCTGCTCGCAGTTCTGCTTGCGCTACACCGATATCGTACTTTTGAAGTAGGGTAAAAATTTCTGAAAGGTCGCTACAAACATATGTATCAGTATCTAAAAATAAAGTATGCTCATAAGGAGAGTGAGGCATACCCGCAATTTTATAGAGTTTTACATTTTCTGTTTTTTTAAGAAATATCCATTTATCAAAGCATTTATCTTCTACCTTATCATCTGAAATGATGGTAATATTTAGTTCTGGCATCCTATCCTTTAAGCTAGATGCTGATTGACGTGCTTCATCTATAAATTTCTTACCACTGGCTATATAAACTACTCCTTTACGCATACAATATCCTCCATTAACTAAATTAATATTAGATTTTTTGTCTCTTAACTTTGTAGAAGTGATTTACAAATCTTTTTATAGGTAAATCCAAATCTAAGTATATTAGCAGCAATACTTAGGCATCTACAGATTGTGTCTGACGCAGATTTGATATTAGATTTTGGTAAATAATGCGGGTGAATAGCTTCAGTGAAGGGCGAATAATTTTCAAAGAGTAACTGCACCGTAAAGCTTCTTTTACGTGACTGATGGCATCATATGTATTGCCATTTTCAGCTAACTTTTCTGCCTCGTCTAGAGCATAAAATGCATATTTTTTAAGTGCGGTTTTAGAAAGTCTATCTGCACAATCATCTGCCAGGTATTCTTTGATAAGACTAATAGCTTTACGTATATATTGAATGTTTTTACCAGCATTAGCGTGGCGTCCAGTATTGGAATTTGAATGGACGCGATATACTGCTAGCGGCTCAACTTCATACCAAAATGGGTAGTTTGCAGCAATTCTTACCCACATTTCCCAGTCCTCAGCGCAAGCTAAACGGCTGTCAAATATCCCTAGTTTTTCGTATACATCACGCCGCACTACTATTGATGGCGTTTGAATGCGTTGTTCAACAGCGATTCTCTCTAACCAATTACTGAGAATTCCGCTCTCTGGCTGTTCCAACCAGGAAATGTATTGCCAATGATCGCGTTCATCCATGTAAATGTAGCGACAAAAAGCAGCACCAACTTCTGGGTTTTCTTCAAAAGCTCGTTGTAACTTTTGATAGAAGCCATAACGAACACAATCATCACCATGTAGTAGATGAACTAGGCTTCCGCGAGAGCGCTCTAGGCATGTCTGGAAATTTTTGATATGCCCGACATTATAAGGCTGTCGATAAAAGTTAATGCGATCGCCCCCCAGTTCTTTCACAATTGCTGCTGGATCGTCTTTGGTAGAATAATCGTCTATTACCTCAATCTGCATAACCTCTGGTCCGGGGTCTTGAGCTAGCACGCTCGCTAGTGTCTTGTGCAGATATTTAGCACAATTATAGGTAGGAATCATGACAGACCAAAGTGGACGTGGCGTTCCATCTGGAACTGGTGAAATTTTGGCTTGATAAAGTTCGTTCTTAGTCATAAGTTGGCTCTTTGAAATTGATTAATTTATCTAGCTCAAGCACAGATTTCATTAGATTAGGTTTTTGATGGTGGTACTCACTAAACTTATGTCTCTACATGAAATTCTTTTAGCTTAAATATCAAAGTATTGACTGTCTTGCTATAAAGTTCATAGCCTTGATTGCACATGAAATTGTAAATTTTTGAGTCGTTACTTGTATTTATTGAAGATAGTTCTAAATCTTCTACCAATACTATATTTGGTCTATATTTACACCAATTATTTGATATCAATACTTGATAATCTAGTCCTTCTACATCAACATTTAGAAAATCTATTGTTTGGTTACTAGGCAGATATTTATCTAAAATTTCTGCTAGCGTATATGTTTTTATTTGCATTTTTTCGAGCAGTTTTGCTTCCCAATCTCCCACCTTCCATCCATCTCTTTCAAGAGAAAGTTCTTGAGAAAAACCATTAAGATTGGGTGTATTAAATGTATAATAAGTGAGTTCCTCCTTTTTATTAGAAATTGCTATTTCTAAGTTGATATCGTTGGGTCTAATTTTGTTGAAAAATTCCATGCTACCAGGCATGGCGTCAATATTTATACCTCTCCAACCAGACTGATAAAACAAGTAAGTATTTGAAAGATATTGTGGATGAAAAGCACCAATATCAACATAAAAACCATTTTTTTTATCATTAAAGATACGACGCAGTACCATGTCTTCTCCCTCTTGGGAGAAACAAAGTTTGTGATAAGTTGGTTGTTCTTCTGAAAGTAAAGAAGTGTAGAAACTAACCAGTGCCTTTTTGCAGCGTCTACCAGTTTCCTTAAAAGAATGAAACATATTATTCTCCTTATATTGCTTTTAGTTCCCAATCTCCCCTAATCAAGACAGGACCAATATCTTGAGGGCGAATATTTCCTTCCCGATAAAAGGGACCTTCTTGCACGTCAATAAAACCTACATATCCTTGTGGCCAGTCAACCTCTATACCATTAATCAGAACTACTCTTGCACCTATAAAATACCTACCTGATGAAAGAGGAAAATCTTTAATTTTACACTTAAATATTCCCCTATTCGGTAATGTAGAAAAAATTTGACCAACATAGTCACTATAAAAAATAGTAAGGGGATCTCCATAAGAGTTATGGATAGAAAACCCTATACTAAGGTCACTAATTTCTTTATTATTCATTAACTCATAGTGGAAATTGAAGATAATTTCTTCACCGGAACAAACTAATATTAAATTTCCTCCTGTCAAGTTTTCTGTAGAAAATCCAGTCAGCCTGATATCTCCGCTGCCAGAACGTTTCATCTTTAAAAGCGTTGTTACGCTTCCATCTTGCTGAAAACTTGCAGAGTAGTCATCTAAATAATAATCTATTGCTGACTCAACATTACCATCAAACTGAACCTTTCCTGATTGGAGCAATATTGCTCTTGAACATAATTTTTTAATTGCCACCATTTGATGGCTGACAAATAAGACTGTTCTTCCCTCTTTTCCTACATCTTCCATTTTTGCTAAACATTTTCTTTGAAACTTAGCGTCCCCTACTGCTAGTACTTCATCTATAATCAAAATTTCTGGATCTAAATGCGCTGCCACCGCAAACGCTAACCGCACATACATCCCCGAGGAATATCGCTTTACGGGCGTATCTAAAAACTTTTCAATTTCTGCAAACGCTACAATTTCATCAAATTTACGTTTAATTTCTACTTTACTCATCCCCAGAATTGCACCATTGAGAAAAATGTTTTCCCTTCCCGTCAATTCTGGGTGAAAACCTGTACCAACTTCTAATAAACTGGCAACTCGCCCTTTAATACGAATAGATCCGCTTGTGGGTTCAGTAATTCTACTTAGGATTTTCAGTAGTGTGGATTTACCGGCACCATTACGCCCGACAATGCCAATGCGATCGCCTTGCTTAATTTCAAACGATACATCTTTAAGTGCCCAAAATTCCTCTCGGTTGCGATTAACTTCTTTCTTGGAACGTGGGTTTAGCGCATTAGCAAGAGACTTTGCCGCATTTGTGATTGCGCCGCTAAATGTTTTGTATTGAACACTTCCTTGTTCCTGATGTGCTAGGACGTATTTCTTACTTAAATTTTCAACTCGAATTACTGTATCTGACATCAGCTTATCTCCAACCTCAACCACATATTTAAATCACGTCTGCAAAAGTACGCTCCATTTTGCGGAAGTACCAAATACCACTCCACAAAATTAGAATTACCAGAAATACAGACAGTGCAAACCCAGGTAAATATATCTGCGACTCGCCGCCCAAAATTGCCCAACGAAAACCGTCAATTACCCCTACCATTGGGTTAAGTGAATATAGCAGTCGCCACTGTTGGGGTATTCTAGTGCTGCTAAAACCTACAGGTGAAACATACAAACCAAACTGCACTATAAATGGCACGATAAAGCGGAAATCACGATACTCTACAGTTAAAGCTGCTAGCCACAATCCTGCCCCTATTGATGCAGCGAAGGCAATTATTATAAACAGCGGTAATGTCAAAATTCGCCAATCGGGTAGAAAGTTGTAATAAGCCATAAATCCCAGCAGAATCATGCCAGAAATCATAAAGTCAACAAAGCTAACTATCACTGCACTAGTTGGCACAATTAGCCTTGGAAAGTAGACTTTAGAAAGTAGATTGGCGTTGTTTACTAAACTACTGCTGCATTCAGTTAGTGCGCCAGAAAAGAATTGCCAAGGTAATATACCAGCACAAACCAAAATGGGATAAGGTACATTACCTTCACTAGGTAACCCCGCTACATCTCGAAATACAAAAGTGAAGACCAAAATTGTTAGAAGGGGGCGAATTAATGCCCATGCCATTCCAATAACTGTTTGTTTGTAGCGCACCAAAATATCGCGCCATGCCAGAAAGTAGAATAGTTCTCTGTATTTCCATATGTCTTTCCAATACTGGCTTTCGGTTCTACCCGCTTCGATGATAAGTTCTTTGCTGTTCATCTATTTACCTGTATTTTTGACTAATTAAACAGGGCTTCATCAAGAGTTTGCACATTGTTGAATCAATTTGATATATTCTGGGCGCAGTTTATCCCAGCTAAATCTTTCATAAGCACTACGATGACGAAGCTGACGTTTAGATAAATCTTCAGATCCAGCTAGTACCTGAGATACTAAAGTTGCCAAACTACCTGGTAATTCAAAGTTAGCAAAATAGCCGTTATTTCCTAATGCAAAACGAGCAATTTCATAATCGTGCATTAGGCAAGGTAGACCGTGAGTCATTGCCTCTAAAATTACTCGTGGTAAACCTTCACGTATCGAAGCAAGTACAAAAACATCAGCAATTTTGTAGTAGTTAGTAACTTCGGTTTGGGGCACAGTTCTAATTTGGAAATTATCTTGTCCTAATAATTCATTTCCTAACTGCAAAATTTCTTGTGACTCTTCATCTTGATGCCCCACTAATAAAAGATAAGGACGTGGTTCCGGCAAACTAGCAATTTCATGAATCAGATAATCCATGCGTTTATGAGATTTATTGATAGCTGCAACGGAAATTATCAAAGGTCGTTTTGCAGGTAATGCCAGCTTTTGACGCAAAGCTTCTTTTTCACTACCTACAAGTATTTCAATTTCAGAAGGTGCATTAATTCCATAAACAACTAAATTTTGCTTTTCAGCAGGTACTCCTACATTTAGTGCATCATTAAAATGAGTTGGGGCTACCTGGTGTATCCGATCCCATCGATGAAATAAAGTTGGTGTACAAGGACTACCGTTATGAAATAAAAGTTTATATTTTTGCTTTGTTAAACGCCGCCAGTGCAACAGCAAAGTACCTACAGTTGCCTCACTAAAGAAAATGATATCTGGTTTTTTCAGATGTATATGTGGCAGCAGATTTACAAAAAATGATAATTGATGCAGAAAGTATGGATCTCTCCAATTTTCTTTGGGAAAAAACTTACTGATTTTTTTAGTTATATTAGCATTATACGGGATAGCGCCTAATACAATCTCTTTGTTAGAAGGTTTCCCGCTTCCTTTAAAAAGTGTGATGTCTAAGGAGTTATCTTGCAATAATACATCAAATACTTCTTGAGAAAAAGACTCAAGACCGCGTTTAATATAACCAAGTGTAGATGAAACGACAAACACTTTAATCATGTATTAAACCTCCTAAATTAAGAGTTACTAGTACGCTTTTTTGTGGAATAAATCATGTTTTATCTAAGCGATATCATGACTGAACTATAACTAATTAGGAATATTAAGTGGCGACACCTAACATTAGTCGCTTGAGATTGCGAGTTAGCGATCGCATTCCATCATAACCCCTGGGACCAAACCAACGAATTGTGGCGATCGCTAAATTTAAACGCATGCATCTTTCAAAGAAAAATGCTTGGGGATGATGCAATAAAGCTTGTTTGCGAAAATTAATTGCTTGCTGATAATCTCCTTGATCTATAGCCAGCCATGCTATACAGAGAAACATATTGGCATAAACTCGGTTTCTTAAATACAATTTTTCTAATGGCACTGACTCAAATGCTTTTTCAAAGACTGTGCGAAGACCTTGAAACATTTTCTGGCGGTTTTTGGTTGCATTTTGCTGGTGCAGTCGATAGAGGGTTAAAGGTTCTTTAACTACTGCAAAGGGATAATGAGATGCAATTCGCAGCCACAAATCTAAGTCTTCTGCAAAAGCTAAATTTGGGTCAAATACTCCAACATTATCAAAACAAGTACGGCGAATTATGGCTGAACTTCCAGTAGAAATTACGTCATCTTCTAACAGTTGTTGCCATACATTACCTTCCGCATGGGAAGCAAATATTCTCCCTGTAGGATTGTCCTGTTCATCAATTAAAAGTGTCCAAGTATATACGACACCTACTTTGGGATTTTTCTCCAAACAATTGACCTGTTTTTCTAACTTTGTTGGCTGCCAAAGGTCGTCAGCATCCAAAAACGCGATATACTCTCCTTGAGCGTAAGCAATGCCTGTGTTGCGTGCTGTGGATACGCCTTTGTTTGGTTGCGAAATTAGTTTAACTCGCGAATCTGCAATTTGGGAAGACCATTCTACAATGCGATCGCAACTGCCATCATCAACAATAAATACTTCAAAATCTATGAATGTCTGCTGCAAAACACTCTCTAGAGTTTTTGGCAGATAATTCATCGCATTGTAGGCTGGAATGATCACAGAAACTTTCGGCATATTTGAACTCCATAAAAGTTAGAAAGTTCTGGTAAGGGTAAACTCTATTGATGAAAAGATAAAAAGTTATCGGGCAACGTCCCAAATGCTGCGACGCAGGGTGTAAGCTAGTTCTAAAACTTTGCTGTAGCCATTTGAACCAAAGTAGCGCATGAGGGCGATCGCTAAACTTAAACGCATATATTCGCGAGAAAAACGTAGTTGTGGATAGTAGGCGATCGCTTTGGCACGAAAATTCTGCGCCAGCTTATAGTCTTTATCTTTACTTTGCAAAGCTTTCCAAGCTAAACAAAGATTTGCACGACCATAGCTGCGATTTTTTATACACAGTAAATCTGGTGGAACTGACTGGAATGCTTTCTCAATTACTATGCGATAACCTTCTTCCATTAACTGCCAGTTTTTGGAAGTATTTTTTGAATGTTGTCGATAGTAAACTAAAGGTTCTTGTGTGACTGCAAAGTGATAGCCAGAAGCAATGCGAATCCACATCTCCCAATCTTCAATGAAGCGTAAATTTGGTATAAATAACCCAACATTTTCAAAACAACAACGACGAATCACAACTGAAGGGCAATCTATTATATTTCGCTCTAAAATTTGCTTCAAAACATCTCCTGAAGCATTTGAACCCATTACTCTCCCCGTCGCTTTGCCATTTTCATCAATCAAAGCAGTCCAGTGATACGCCAAACCCACTGCGGGATTTTCTTCCAAACAACGGACTTGTTTTTCTAACATTGTTGGCTCCCACAAATCATCTGCATCTAAGAATGCGATATACTCCCCTTTAGCCAGAGCAATGCCTAAGTTACGAGCAGCAGATTGACCTTGATTGGTTTGCGAAATTAATTTCATTCGCGGATCTGTTTGTGAAGCACCCCATTCTTGAATGTTGTCTGAACTTCCATCATCAATAATTAATACTTCAAAATCTGTGAAGTTCTGCCGCAAAACACTTTGCAATGTTTCTGGTAGATAAGTCATAGCATTGTAGGCTGGAATGATAACGGAAACCTTCGGCATATATTGAACTCCAAAAAAGTATGAAGGATTTTGGATGAAGGATGAAAAAATAAATCGTTACAAAAAGAGTCGCGGCGGGAAGAAATAAGGCGTCATTGTTTTAAGGCTAGAGTAACTTCTGTGGGGTATTAACTTCATTCTTCAGATGACTTTTGTCAGATGATAAAGCTAATTCTTCTTCTTTTTTATCGTCGGCTTCAAAAATAACCGCAAAGTCGAGAACAAAGGACAGCAATCTATTTTTTATAATCTTATACTCAGTAACTCCGGCACTGTACAGCCGCTTGTGCAAGTCCTGCAGCGATAATAAGTACATATATTCCTCAGCCGCCCATCCCTTACCAACAAAGTACAAATAGCTGTCAAATATTTTTTTCGGACAAAAATGTAACAATGGCGTGCGTGTATGCACTTCAATGGGAAAATATTTATTGGGTGTAGTAATAAATGCTTTTTTTGCGACTCTTTTAATCTCTTTCAAAAATAGAATTTGCTTTTGTTCATCGCCCACATGTTCTAAAACAGCGTTTGACCAACAAACATCAAAGGTTTTGTCTGCAAAGGGAAAAATCTTGCCGTCATAGGTGACAATTTTTAACTGCGGATATCGCGCCGAAGATTGCTCTTTTTTTAAGCGAATTTCCTCTTCAGGAATTTCAATTTTTGAATTACGAGTATGCAGGTATAAGTCAGGCGTCTCGATGCAAAGAGCGGTTATTTGCTCTATGTTAGGATAATGTTTCTCTAAATAATTATCCGTGTCGCTATACTCTTGTTCGCTAAAACCAACGTCTAAAACTGTGGTGTTAGCTGTCGGTTTAATGTATTCTAAAAATAAGTTCCATTTACGTTTGCGATTCCAACCAGATACTTTGTAAGCAAGTGACATCGTATCTATCCCCCTCAAAAAACGACAAAAATAAATTCTCTAGTTGTAGTTGTAGTAGTTGTCGGTTGGCGTAGGCAGTCGTAACCCAACAAAAACTTTGCTCATGTTGGGTTCCACTGCGTTCCACCCAACTTACAAAATATACTACAAAATCTACAATATCTACAAAATCATTTTCTTTGCTCTCCTTTTTCTCTTTCTCTGCGCCCTCTGCGAGGAGTGCGGTTACTTTAAAATCTTTCTTTGACTCTCAAAAAGATTGCTATATATAAAAATGTTATGTGGCAAATAACAGCTTTGAAATCGGCTTATTCTTGAGAATTAAAGATGTTACGATCCAGCTTCTTACAAAAACCGGGGTAGCCAAGGCTAGCATTGTGACAGCCCGCGCGATAATTTAATTTAATTCGGTAGTTTAGCCCCAATCTTGGCGTCAGGTAGCAATAATAAGTGGTGCATTAGATAAATTTCAAATGCACAGGTTCCCCAATTTTCAAGCAGACAACTACCATTCAAGCTTTTTGATAGCGCAATGCCGCGCAGTAAGAGAGAACAAACTGCTCCTAGTTCATATAAAGCTTGAGGAAAATACAGTAGTTGAAATGCCTTTAAGACTCCAAGTGCGGAGAATATGATAAGTGCTGTCATAAATATTATTGCATAATTTTGATTAAGTTTAACAAGATTTTTTGCAGCTGATGGGTAATTCAAAATATCGCGATCGCCACATAAAGCAAGCAAGGATGAAGGATGAAGTTAAGACCTTACATAAATTGCTTTGGGCTTGAAATAAAAATGCGATCGCGCTGCGCCTCTCCAGAAAGGAATTTTTCTTTTTTTTCATACTTTTTTCCAGAAATCAATTCAGTTGTTTTGGACAAATTTATTTTTTTCATTTTTCATCCTTCATCTTTTTTTTGGTCATCACGAAATTGGTTTAGCACCACTGAGAAAAATTTTGTCGATTCCACTCAACACTTCTATTTCACTCATAACTCATAACTCATAACTCATAACTCATAACTCATACTCATAATTCATAACTCATAACTCTCTTCAGCACTCTTTAGCCCGTTGAAATCGCTCAGTTCCCCAACCAGCCACACAAAAAACAGCCCACCAGTAAAACCAGAAATCACCATTATCTAAAACGTTGTTGGAAAGCATATTTACAAGGGTGGATATCAAGAAACCTAGCAAAATCAGGCATAGTTGCCGCTCAGAACTGCCTTTTGGCGCACGTCGCAATATCCTCCAAAGATAGATACCTTGAGCGCCCATAAAAGCTATAAATAGAGCCAAACCGACAATTCCCTGTTCTGCGAGAAATCGAATGTAATCGTTGTGGGGTGTATAAGGAGACCCAGCATCATTGCGTAAGGGACTCAAGTATGGACCGGTTCCAATTCCATAACCAAGGATTGGGTGGTTCTGCCATGACTGTAGCAGGTAATACCAGTGAGTAACTCGCCAATTAAAACTGTTACCGTCTCCGGCTGCCAAAATTATCGTCCTCGATACATCCATATCTGGATTTAACAGGGGTGTCTCAAGCAGTTCGTTTAGGCGTTCTTGTCCGCCCCCGGTGCTGGCAAACAAAGCTAAGACGATTGAGAACACAATCACTGCACCGACGATTCTAATGGGGTTGAGTTTGGAAGCGTTCAAAACCAAAATGAGTACGCCTGCTGTGATCAAAGCGGCTAGGGAACGAGTATTCACATAAGCAAATGCCAGCAAACCCAGCAGCAGCATCCAAGGTAAACGCCGTTCAGCCAAACTTAGCCTCCACCAAGTCAAAGCTATCATCAGCGATAGGTAGGTAGCGAATGCGTTGGGGTGACCGATGGTGCCTTGGATTCTGTCTCCTGAAGGAATCTGCATCAAAGCCACGGTGACCGGTACAACCAACGAAAAAAACAGCAGAGTGATAACTCTTTGCGGGTGCAGGCGATCCTTAAGCTGCAATACTAGCAGGTAGACCATCAGAAAGGTAAATCTACGTACCCATTCTCGAATGCCATCACCTAAAAACGAAGCGTCCAGCCCCAAGCCTCCTAAAGGCATCAGTATCAGCCACAAACTTTGTAACATCACCCAAACAGCAAATAACCACCAAAAGCGATCGCTGTGTACTTTACGACCGATCAATAACATCACGGTGACGTACAGCAAGGTGAGAGCATCAAAAGCAAGTGCATAGGCAGATGGTATTTGCAGACCAGACAAGCCGGAAAGTGAACTACGCAGGATTAACAGACCTATTACCGCTTGTTCAAAGTTGGTAAAGAAATAGACAAGCATCGGCACCGCACCCAATGCCAACCCGATGTAAAGGGGCTTAATACCTACAAGGAATCCTGTAGCTAAACCAACTCCCACAATTAGTAACCCGACTAAAAGCGCCAGCAGCAAAGAAAGACTTGAGCGTCGATGAGTCAACATCGTTACCTAGCCCCCGGATTGTTGGCGTTACTTCCCCGACTCCTCAAACGCTTTACAGATCCCGATGTTAGGGGTCGGTAACCTTTCACGGAATAGCGGTAATACTTTTGTGTTTGGTCTGTCATGCCATTCACAACTACTCCCAAAATTGGTATCTGATTGTGGGTTAATTCTGATACCGTTTTTTGCAGCACCTCTTTGTCTGTAAAACTAGGACGCGTTACTAAAATTAACCCGTCACTCTGCCGCCCCAATGTTGCTGCATCTGCACAAGCACTAACGGGAGGCGTGTCTATAATTACCAAATCGTATTTTTCGCCCGCTTCTGCGATTAAAGATTTCATCGCCGCCGACTCTAGCAACTGCGAAGGTCGCCCGTGAAGTTCGCCACAAGTTAACACCTCTAGATAGTCAATATCTGTTGCCTGCACCGCTTGTAACAGCGTTTTCTTACCCTCAATTACATCCGTAATACCCGGCTTGGGCGGTAAGTTAAACAGCGTGTGCTGTATCGGTCTTCGCAAATCTGCATCAATAATCAATGTCCGCCAAGACAGCATGGCACAAATGGCGGCGAGGTGGGATGCGACGACTGATTTACCTTCCCCAGAAATGGTACTGCTAATCACAATTAGCTGCAATTTCTCAGTGTTGCGAAATTCCAGGTTTTTTAAGAGCATGCGGTAAGGCTCAACCAAACCAACATTATCTAGAAAGCGATCGGCTGGTTCTAAAACAAGAGTCTTGGAAGGCAGGCGCGGTAATACTCCCAACAATGGCAACTTCAAGAGTTCCTCTGCTTCCGAGGCATCGCGTAATGTGTTATCCAGCACCTCCAAAATCAACACGACGCTAGTAGCTAAAATAGTTCCGAAAACGCCAGCCAGCACCAGCACAACTGACCGCTTCGGTGAAGAAGGTTTTGTTGGTACTGTCGCCTTTTCGATAATGCTGATATTGCCTACTTGTTGAGCTTCTGCAATACGTGCTTCCTCGTATTTAGTTTGTAGTAATTTTAACGATTGAGCAGCTTCTTCGCGGTTTCGCACCCGTGGAGTTAGCTGTTGCTGTTTGATTGGTAATTGTGCAAGGCGAGTTTGGAGATTGGCGCGATCGCTCTGGACAGTTTTGAGTTTATTTTCCACAGCCAAGCCTTCAATCTCATTAGCAATCAGTTGAGAAGTAAGATTTTGACTGATATCATCGCCTGCGACATTATCGGGAGAAATATTTTTATTGGGCGAAACGCGTTGGAGTTGCTGAACGTACAAATTGCGGATAGAATCCCGCTGATTGATTAACCCTTGGACAGTTGGATGGTTTTCTGTAAAGCGAATGCGAGCTTCAATCAGCTTGTTTTCAACTTCGGTTAACTTGGTTCGCAACTGCTTGAGTTGTTCATCTTGTCCGCCCCGCACCGCTGCATAAGCATTGTTAAGAGCTTTAGCATCAGTGATTTGTCGCAGCGATGCATCGCGCGATCGCACTTCTTGGAGCTGAGTTGCAAGAGTTCGCTCTTGGTCTTCCAAAGAAGCTAAACTATTCACCAAACTTCTGGTTTGCTCTTCAAAAGACACAATACCGCTGGATTGTCTGTATTTGTTTTCATTCAGTTCCGCCGTTTCCAACCGCCTGCGAGCCGTTGGTACCTCCTTTTCCAAAAATTTCCTGACGTTAGCAGCTTCCTGGCGGATTGTTGCTGCACTTTCCTCTTCCATCGCCAAAGAAACAGCATTAAGCAGCGAAGCCCCCAGCACTGGATCTTTGCTTTGATAGCTCAGTTCCAGAATGTTGGTAGCGGGAACAATTTTCACTTTCAAGCCTTGACTCAAGTCTCCAGTGGTGAGTTGGCTGTAGGGTGAATTTTTATTGGACTCGAGAAATATTTTAATTGCTCGCGTTAAAACTCGTTGGGACTTGACTAATTCCGCTTGGTCTGCTAGAGGACTAGCACCACCGGGCGATCCTGAAGACACCTGAGTCAGGTCGCGACCCAATTCAGAAACGCTTACCCGTTTGTCGTTAAGCATCAGCCGCGTTGATGTTTCATACAAACGAGGGGTAACTGAAAGGTAAGCGATCGCTCCGCCAATAACAGCAGCAAACGCAGTCAAAGCAGGTATTGCCCGCCGCTTCAAAACTCCTAATAAGGATGAAATACCTTTTTCCATCACACATACCTCTGCAACGCATTGGGCATTGGGCATTGGGGAGCCAGTGCTGCGGGAGGGTTTCCCGGAGCAGGCATCTGGCGTCCGAAGGGCATTGTTGCGCCAGCGCCCTTCTTCGACCGCGACAGTAGGCGACTGGCGTCCCTTGGGCATTGGGCATTGGGTAGTAGCTAGTGGTTAGTAGAACAACCACCAACCACCAACCACCAACCACCAACCACCAACCAACCACCAACCACCAACCACCAACCACCAACCACCAACAACTGATTACTTTTTGCCAAAAACCTCAGCAATTCCCGTAGAAGCAGACTGTGATATACCCACAGTTTCAGGGAAATTCAAAAGTGTGCTATACAATTTCAACGTTTCAGAAGTAATGCGATCCCAACTGTAGTTAAGCTGCACGTGTCTTTGTGCATTCTTAGCCATTGTTGCCATTTCTTCTTGGTGATTAATCGCCCAATCTAAAGAACGAATACAAGAGTCTAAATTTCCAGCTTCAAATAGCATTCCCTGTCCTCCACCAATCAATTGCTGATGCGGTGCAATGTTGCTAGCCACCACGGGAATACCTTCCCGCATCGCCTCTAACATTGCTAGTGGTAGTCCCTCTACATCAGAAGGAAGCACAAACAATCCTGCACCCCGGACAATTTCTGCTAGACGAGCTCCCCTGAGTTCGCCTGCAAATACAATATTTCGATTAGTTGCAATCTTTTCTAATAACTGTGAGGTAAAGGATTTAGTATCGCTAACTCCTCCAGCCAGCACAAGTTTCCATCCCCGTGGTTTCAGCGCACAAAACGCATCAACCAACAAGTCCGGACGCTTTTCCGGTACTAGTCTGCCCAAAAATATCATATAGCGCCCCTGTTCCAAACCTAAGTCAGTGCCATAGGTAAAATGTGGGTCTGATTGAGCGTAGCTAGCAGCAGCATTGGGGATGTAGACTGTCTTTCGGTTATAAGTTTGCCAAAAGTAGGTAGACAGCGCATCAGATACGACAATTATTCCGTCGGCAAAACGCACTGCGGCTTTCTCCCCCATTTGAATCAGGCGAGTTGAAAAACTACCCCATTTGGCACGTTGCCAATCTAACCCCTGACAGGTGACAACCACCTTTGCAGAGCTAGCAATTTTTGGTATGGCAGTAAATAAAGATGGTCCAAGGGCGTGGAAGTGAACGATATCGTATTGATTGCCAAGGGAAGCGATCGCTCCCAATGCCGAGGTAATAAAAGCATCCACTCCTCGTAAGTGCAAACCAGGCAAAGAAATGACTCGGACACCTTCAAAGTCATAAGGTTCCAAGCAGGAATATTCTGTATAAGAAGAACGGGCGAATAAATCCACACTGTTCCCCTGAGCCACCATACGGGGATAAACTTCTGCACAGTAATGCTCAATGCCACCCTGTTTGGGAGGTATACCTTTTGCACCAATAACAGCGATTTTCATACTAATCAGTTGTGCTTGAGAAAATGGTGTACAAACTGATACAAAGTTGCCTTCTGTTTGAGAAACTGAAACAGAAACAGCCGCCAGGGTAGCAATGAAAATCCACCCTACCCAGGCCAGGAAGGGTTTTCGTACCTTTTAGTATCTTGTGCGATCGCGTAGTTATCGTATGATTGGCTAACAGCCTTTGAGATCGCGCTGCTCCCAGCGATTTAACA
Organism: Heteroscytonema crispum UTEX LB 1556; assembly: GCA_044006015.1. GTDB lineage: Bacteria > Cyanobacteriota > Cyanobacteriia > Cyanobacteriales > Nostocaceae > Heteroscytonema > Heteroscytonema crispum. The sequence continues at coordinate 215,015 of JBIPDF010000006.1, read as the reverse complement.
TTTGGCTGTAAACATCCCGAACGACGGTACGCGCAGCATAAGGCTGTGCCACACGCACACAAGACTCAATTGGATAATCTTCAATATGGAGTACTACCTTGCGTAAAGCATCTGCTATGCAAGTTGGTGTTCGTTCAGAACATACAAATCCACTGTCAGCAGTCAGTATTTTTGGGGTTTCACCAGTTTGAGTTGTGACTACTGGTGTTCCACTGGCTAGCGACTCCAAAACCACCAAAGGTAAACCTTCATAGGCACTGCTAAGGACAAAGGCATTGCAGACACGGTGCAAATTTGCCAATTCTGTTTGGGTAACTGCCCCAAGCATCGTCACCTGTTTAGATAGCCCCAATCGACCAATTTCACCACGTACTTCCCCAGCTAACTCCCCATCACCTGCTATGAGTAAGTGAATATGCGGTTCGTTTAAAGCTGCTAAAGCACGTACTAACAAAATTGGATCTTTTTGTGGATGTAGCCGACCAGCAAAAAGTATAAAACGTGTTTCCGTAAATAAATTTAGCTCTTGTGCCAGTTTGCGTCTTGTAACTTCCCGTTCCTCCTTCCCTAAAGGATAAAAAATTTCGTTGTCGAATGAGTTTTTAATGTATGCAACACGGTCTTGCAGGCTGGGATAACGCTGCTTATACAACTTTGTCGAATTTGTATTGCACGACAAAATTTGACTAAACTGCGGAAGTAATAAACTTTCTAGGGCAAAATATGCTGTCGGAAATCTTCGCCACAAAATTGCCTTTTTGTCACCTGTCGCCTGCATTTGCGTTTGAATATCATTGTGAACAAATAAAGTTTTCTCTCCCTGCCAAGTAAAAGCAGCTAAAGTCGGCTCCAGCCGATGAAAATGCATAAAATCTGAGGCAAAACAACGCCCTAAAAGAGCAGCCGTATATTTAAGTGTCGTTGGTATTCGACCTCTGACATTATCATTCTCTAAAGTAAATAAAGGCAGAAAACTAATTTCTCTGCCTGCAAACTCTGCTTGTTGCCACTTTCCAACCGATTGACCGGGTTCGTATCCTGTTCCTACAAGCCTCACTTCAAACTCGCTCGGAGCGTACTTAATAAATATTTTGATTAGTGTCTGAATACCTCCGATAGTAGTGTTCCAAGGATTAAATTGGTAAAAAATCGTTAGAACAGGTTTACGCATTACTATAACCGCAGACAATTGGTACAAATACTTGTATTACTTTCTAACAGAAAAAAACACAGCTATTTTTAGTTATATCTATACAAGTACTTGATGGCATCTTCACATAGAACTATTTCTTAATAAATATGCCTTTAGATAGATGGAAAATTCTTTAAGTAAATAAATTGTATATTTTTTGAGCTATATGTATTAAATGTATATTCAGAATTGGCGCATTCCCCCCAATAATCACTTAAAATTGGTTTATTTTATACTTGTAGTTCCCAGAAATGAAACAAATTTGACAAAAGTTGAATGAGTGACAAAATATACAGAAAATCTGGCATGGAGTAAGAATTGCTGCTTCTAGTTATGCGTGAATTCTTGAAGGCTTACTTATAGCAATTTTATCTTACTGGTGAACATTTCAAGTCCCAGAATCCCGGTTTCTTCAAAAAATCGGGATTCTTGTTTTTCACGAACGATCCGCGGATTGCTATAGCAATTAGACAACTTGATAGATATTACTTGGATTTGGCTTCCAAATTTTCTAAGCGACTTTTGAGTTCTTGATTTTGTTGTTTGAGTTGGTCAAGTTCCTCGCGCAACTGGCGAACTGCGCCTTCTGTACCAACGCTCTTTTGCACGTGAGAAATTTGTTCTTCAGCGTAGCGACGCACGCGACCATCGGGGGTTTGGCCAGCTAAAGAACGCAAAATCGCGATCGCTTTGGGAGTTTCCATTTGTCCCAATGCTAATGCTACAGCCACTTGGGTTAAAAAGAAGGTTTCTCTAGCAAGTTCTGATAATCGTTCTAAAATTCGTTCTAAATTTGCGGGAGTTTGACCGACAGAGATTTTGCCCAAGGCGCGAATTGCAGATAGGCGTAGGGGTTGGGGTATACCGAGTTTGGTATATTCCAAAATTAAGTTTAAAGCTGATTCTGAAGTTTTGAGTTCGGCTAAACCAGCAACAGCGCCACTGCGGACTACTTCATTCCAACCGGCTTTTTCTTCCAAAACAGATTTTAGCAGCTTAAGTACTTTGTCTTCCTTGGGTTTTTCCTCTAGGTTAGCTGCGGCGATCGCGCCAATGGCACGACAAGCTACTGCTTCGACATAATAACTGGGGTCTCCATTCTGTACCAGCCCTTTCAAAGCTTTATAGCTTTCATTAGTCTTAATTGTAGCCAGTGCTTCTACTGTAGCTCTTCGCACATAAGCATTTTTATCTTTCAAACCAACGATTAACTCATCAAAAGCTTGATCGAGTTTAATTTCTGCTATTTGTTTGGCGACTTCCGCCCGCACACCCCAAAAGGAGTCATTTTTCAACGCCGCAGATAGCGCCTTCAGTGCTTCTAATCCACCTTTTTTCGCCAAAGCTTCGGCAGCGTAAATGCGAGAAATGGAGTTGGAGTCAAATTCTAACTGTGCTTTTAACTCAGGTACTGAATAGTCCAAAGACACAGTTTTCAGGAAATTATTCCCGACATCAAAGCTGATAAAATGCGGCTTTTCTTCTAGTGGAAAGTAAAAGCTTTGTTCGCGTTCATTAACTCTTACTGTAAAAGTTCTGAGCTTCGTTTTTTGAGTGCTGAGTTTTGATTCATTCTTAACTCCTAACTCCTCACTCCTAACTCCTGACTGCTGGGTATAACCAAAACCAATGGGAATTTTCAAATCAAATAAATAGTTGCTACTACCATTACTTTTTTCTTTTGCTTGGGTTTGAGTGACCGTCACCTTCGCCAGGTTGCTATCTCCATCCCAAGAGTAATCTATTTCAAAATCCGGATGACCGCCGCGATAAACATACTGGTCAAAAAGAAACGTGAGATTGCGACCAGTTGCCTTTTCAATTGCTCGTAATAAATCTACAGTTTCGACAGTTTTGTGGGCATTATCCCGCACAAATGTTTGGATTGACTTCCAAAACAATTCTTCTCCTAATTCTGCCCGAATCATGTGATAAACACAAGACCCTTTTTCGTAAATATGGCGGTCATAAAGTTCAATTGCTTCTCGATAAACATGAGTTACCATCGGACGGCGGTAGCGACTGCTATCTTCGCTAAAATAACTCCGCGCTTCTCTTAACCGATAATATGCCGCTTCTTGGTCATCATACTCATGTTCCGTCCACATGACCTCAGAATAGGAAGCCATTCCTTCCTTAATCCAAGCATGAGACCAGTGTTTAATCACCACCAAATCGCCAAACCATTGGTGTGCGAGTTCGTGAACAACCAAACTTTCAGTAGTGCGGTTATCTAATGCAGCGCGTTCATCAAGCAAACATCTATCAGTTAACAGCGTTGTGGAAGTGTTTTCCATCCCGCCAAAAATAAAGTCATCAACGCAGACTTGAGCGTATTTCGGAAAGGGATAATTATAGCCATATTTTTCGCTTAAAAACTCGATCATTCGAGGAGTTTTGCTCATGCTGCGTTTGGCATCTTCTTCTCGTCCCTTTTCTACATAGTAGAGGCATGGCACTGCCGTGCCCGTACCGAGTTTGTTTTTCCATTCGGCGGGAATTTCGGCAAACTCACCTACCGCCAAAGTCATTAAATAAGTAGGATGAACTTGTTGCTGCGACCAGTGATAGATTTTATAATTATCATCATCTTCAGTGGCAATTAGTTCGCCGTTGGAAATCGCCATTAAAGGTTTGGGAACGCGGACGCGAATTTCCGAAGTAGAAAGTTGTCCTGGGTAGTCGAAGCAAGGAAACCAGAAACGCGAGTCTTCGTCTTCTCCCTGAGTCCAAACTTGAGTAGGTTTGTTGGGGTAGTGTTTATCTGGTTGAATAAAGTAAATACCGCGTTGGGGTTTTTCGACCGAGTAGGCGATCGCAATTAACAATCGTTTATCAACTTGTGTCGGTGTACCCAATTGAATGAAAAGCTGTTCGCCATCACAGTCAAATTTTTGGTCTACTCCGTCCACCTGTACAGATTGAATGTTCAGGTTGACTGCATCCAAAGTTAAACGGTCAATACCATTGCGAATCGGTAACAGGCGAATACTGCAACTGCCGTGGTAACTTTGGTTGGGAATATCTAAATTCAGGTCGAGAAAAATATGCTCCACCTGTCCGGGGCGATCGGGATTATAGTGCGGTTTTGCCCCTGGTAACTCAAAAGATTTGTGTCCGTTGTTTTCTGTATCAAAATAAGACTGCAACATTGATGCTTATTGACCTTGTAATCCTAAAACGCTTTGCTGAATGTAGATAAAAAAATAGCGATTTTGGGTTATTTACCCCGTCAAGACGGCAGTTTGAACAGCCAGTAGAAAAGAACAGTTCTCACACTGATTTTCCTTTATTGTCTCCCCATCACCGTCATCTCTCTTCCCTGCGGTTGCGATTTGACACTTTTTTGTCATCGGGTCAACAAGAATGTCTTGTGCCTCGATAGTTTGCCCTTGAGTAAAATTACTCGCAAGCAATTCTATATGCCTAGGATAGCTTGTCACAGTAGTTCGGGCTAATTTTTTTTGATATCAATAACATACCATTTGCGGATTTCACCCTCATCCTCTTGAAGTAATTCTTGGATTGATTGCGGTAATATTAGTATGCAATAATACTAAAAATATCAGTAATTACCAAGAAGTGAGTTGACATGATTAATAGATCCGCAAACTCCACAATGACGCTTTTACTAGCCTCAATCACAATTTGAGGAAAAGAGGAAATAACAATGCCTGAAAGTAAATCAAAATTTTTAATTCCTGCCGTCGGCGCTGCTGTAGTCGTGGCAGGAGGTATTGCTGCTTATATGTATTTAAAAGGACCTTCTGGAGATAGCTCGGGCGCTCTCTTAAGTGCTAAAGTAATTCCTTCACAAGCTTTGATGGCTACTTATATTACTACCGATCCTCAAGCTTGGGCAAAGTTGGAACAATTTGGTACTCCAGAAGCCCAAAAGATAGTATCCAAAGGTTTGGAGCAATTTAATCAGGAGATGTTCACGGATAGTAATATTTCTTATGAAAAAGACTTAAAACCTTGGGTTGGTGGTATAATGGTTGCCGTGCTTCCACCTAATGTAGTTAAACCCGCACAGTTGACACAGCCTGTCCCAGCGCCGAATGCACCAACGCCAACTGTACCCCCAGCAGCAAAAGCACCGGAACCGAATATTTTGATGGTGGTGGGGATCAAGGACAAACTCAGCGCCTTGAATTTTGCGAAAAAATTAAAGGAAGACAAAACCCTTAAAACTAAGGAAATTGACTACAAAGGCGAAAAGATTACAGAAACTGCGAGTAAAGGCACACCAACATACAGCGCCGTATTAAATAATACTTATATTGTCTTAGCTCCTGAAAAGCAAGCTGTACAACAGGCGATTGACACTTATAAAGGACAGCCTTCCTTTGCTGCTAAAGACGGGGCAAATGCGATTTTGGCAAAAGGTGTGGATATGAAAAACACCTTAGCGCAAATTTACGTACCTGACTATGCAAATATGGTACAGCAATTAATTGCCGCCAATCCGCAAGCGACAACCTTATCTCCACAAACGATGGCACAGTTAAAGCAGGTGAAATCGATGGTGGCGGGTGTTGGGATTGATGATGCGGGAGTGCGGATGAAAGCGATCGCTAATTTAGATCCGCAACTGAGCAAATTTCAGTATGAAAATTCTCCCGCTAAAGTGATATCGCAATTTCCGGGAGATACGCTGGCTTTGGTTAGCGGACAGGGAATCAGTAAATGGTGGACAGCAGTAGTAGACCAATCAAAAGATTATCCGGAATTCAAGCAAGGACTAGAACAGGCTCGCAGTCAACTTAAAACTGTTAATCTTGACCTTGATAAAGAAGTTTTTGGCTGGATGGATGGGGAATTTGGTTTAGCCGCCATTCCATCGAATGAAGGTATTTTAGCGCAAGTTGGTTTTGGGGGAGCATTAGTATTTGACACAAGCGATCGCAAAACAGCTGAAGGTACTTTAAGCAAATTGGATGACATTGCTAAAAAGCAATCGCTTAACGTCGCCAAAAGAAATATCAATGGTAAAGACGTAACAGAATGGCAAATTCCCCAAGGTTCGTTAGTAGCGCATGGTTGGCTGGATCGAGACACCGTATTTTTAGCTTTTGGCGGTCCATTAGCTTCGGCGATCGCAACTCCCAAGGGTAACTCCCTCGACAAAAGCGAAAACTTCAAAGCGATCGCAGGTTCTTTAAAACAGCCTAACGGCGGTTACTTCTACCTGGATATGGACAAAACCATGACCATAGTCAATCGTTTTGCCGCCCTAAGTCAACCGATCCCACCTGAAACCAGCGCTATTCTCAGTTCCATTCGCGGTTTGGGAGTAACTGCTACCAGTCCCGATAAATCCACCAGTCAAATGGAAATGTTGCTAGCTTTAAAACCGAAAACGGCAAAGTAGTTAGGAGTTAGGAGTTGGGAGTTGGGAGTTGGGAGTTAGGAGTTGGGAGTTGGGAGTTGGGAGTTAGGAGTGAGGAGTGAGGAGTGAGGAGTGAGGAGTTGAAGAATTTTTCATAACTCTTTACATAACTCATAACTCATAACTCATAACTCCTAACTGTTTACCTTGAACAGCAAGAAGGCTCACACTGTACCTGTACTCAGGTCAGTGTCGAGATGAATTGCCCGTGAGGTGAGGAGTGTAGTCTGACCATATTTGAGCGTAGCGAAAACCGGGAAGACTACGACGACGAAACGAGCAAAATATTCTGTTTTTGGTGAAACAATCATCAAAATATCTGTTACTATGAATATGTAAACACGGTAAGGTCGATTCTCCACTTTGGGAACGTGACGGAGACCGCCAAGACCGCAAGTCGCTCACCATGTATAGAGCAATTAAAGTTAGAATTTATCCCACTGATGAGCAAGAATCTTATCTTGCTCAATGTTTTGGCAATACTCGTTGGTTGTGGAATTATATGCTTAATGCCACTACAACCGCTTATAAAGAAACGGGGAAGGGTCTTTCTAAAGCAGCAATGGATAAATTGCTACCTGGATTGAAAAAAGAATACGAATGGCTAGGACTTGCGTATAGTCAAGTATTGCAACGAGTAACATTTAATCTTTCTAGCGCGTTTGTCAACTTTTTTGAAGGGCGTGCTAAATTTCCTAACTTGAAATCTAAACATGGTAAACAATCAATTCAATATCCCCAAAATGTGAAACTGATGCCAGAGGATTCTGTAATCAAGTTTCCTGGTAATTTGGGGTTAATGAAAACTGTGTTTCACAAACAACTACCTGACGCGAAGGTACAAACTGTAACAATATCGAGAAATGCAGATGGTAAATATTATGCATCTATTCTTTTTAACCAAAATGACAATCCGGTAGTTGCAATCAGAGAAGCTATCGGCGTTGACTTAGGATTGAAACACTTTGCTATCACATCGGAAGGCTCAAAATATGACCTACCTAAGAAGCAGTTAACCAAGTTAGAGAAGAATCAAAAGCGCCAGCAGAAAAAATTAGCTAAAAAGACAGATAAAACATCTAAGAAACGTCGTCAAGCAAAGCGTTTAGTTGCAAAAATTTCTAGCAAAATAGCTAGAGTCCGTGAAGACTTTCTACACAAGCTATCTCGCAAAATAGCCTACGAAAACCAAGTTATTTGTGTAGAAGATTTGGCAGTTAAGAACATGGTTAAAAATCCGAAGTTGGCAAAATCAATATTAGACCAAGGTTGGGGAATGTTTCTAACCATGCTTAAGTACAAAGCTGAAAAATTTGGTCATGACTACCAAGAAATAGGACGTTTCTTTCCATCTTCTCAACTTTGTAGCGAGACTCTACTACCAATCCCAATATTGCAGCATGGGTATGATTCATTAGGTGTCAGGTTTGTAGATTGTCCGCACTGTCAAAAACAGCATGATAGAGATATCAACGCTGCAATAAATATTAGAAACGAAGGATTGCGGCTTTGGGCGTTAGGAACTAGCGCTTCTGCCCTTGGAGGGGATGTAAGACCAAGGTCTTCAGGACGTAAGAAATCCATGAAGTCTGAGGCAATCCCCAATGAATTGGGAAGCCTACACTGTACCGTCAGGTCAGTGTAGGTAGTTCACATAACCTGACTGTTGCGTCGTATCTCCGTTTCGTCCATCATTCCATCTGTGAGGTGCAAATTGCTTCTAGACTGACTGAGAGCAAATATGTCATAAGTAAAAAAGCTGTTAAGCGCAAATGCAAATTAATTTATGACTGCTGCTGTAAAAACTGCTCCTGGTTTAGCTTCTCGCTTGGTAAATGGGATACTGGCAATTAAACCGCTATACAGCCTAGCCAAGCACCAAGCCCGTCAAATGATGATTAAACGCGCCGAGAAAATTGGCGTACCTTGGACTAAAGAGGTAGAAGCGCTGAAAAGCCATGATTGGGAAAGCGAATTAGCGAAAGTACAAAATTCTCAGCTTTCCTACCCAGAGTACTATTTATGCCCCTTCCACGCTTACGACAAGGGCAATTTATGCTGGGAAGCAGCCCTAGAAGTAGAAGTTGCAGCCCGCGCTGTCCACGCTGGAATTTGGAAAGGTGCTGGGGCGCAAGGTGATGCAAAACTGCGTCAAAGTTACCACGATATCCTCAAAGCACAAATTTCCAAGGAACCGCAAGACATTTTAGATTTGGGATGCAGTGTGGGTTTGAGTACCTTTGCTTTGCAAGCAATTTATCCCCAAGCCAAAATTACAGGTTTAGATTTATCTCCCTATTTCTTAGCCGTTGCCAACTATCAAGCACAACAGCGCAACGCTAAAATTAACTGGATTCACGCGACGGCTGAATCAACTGCGCTACCAAATGCCTCATTTGATTTAATCTCGATTTTCTTGGTGTGTCACGAATTAACCCAGTCAGCAACCAGAGAGATATTTGCTAAAATGCGGCGTTTGTTGCGTCCGGGCGGACATTTGACAATCATGGATATGAATCCCAAATCGGAAATTTACAAGAAAATGCCACCTTACATTTTGACGCTGCTCAAAAGTACGGAACCGTATTTGGATGAATATTTCAGCTTGGATATTGAGCAAGCATTAATTGAAGCTGGTTTCAATGCTCCCACAATTACTTCTAACAGCCCCCGTCACCGCACTATAATCGCTCAGGTGCGTGGCTGATTTTTCTCTCATCCTCTTTTGGGCGGTTGTACCACCGCTGCTACTTCTTGCCTGCTACTATTATCGCGTTCCCATTGCCCCATCGCTGCTACGGCTGCTGTTGTTTTTTATCTTCGGCGCGATCGCTGGTTTAGTCGCCCTCAGCCTACAATGGGTTTTTGAAATCATCGCCAACTCTATTGTAGATTGGCGGCAAATTCAGCGATCGCTTTTTGGTGTCGCCCTGCGTCAACTTGTGGCAATAGGTCCAATTGAAGAAGGCTGCAAGTTAGCAGCGGTTGTTATCCCCATCTGCTATTTTCAACGCAGGTATCGATTGCGACCAAGCACAATTTTCCTTTATACCATAGCCGTTGCTTTAGGATTCACTGCTGAAGAAAATTCGATTTACCTTTTTTATGGCACAGCATCAATTTTTGACCGTAGTATAGGTACGCCAGTCCACGCCATGTTCTCTGCCCCTTGGGGATATGCTTTGGGAATGTCTATTGGCTCCTCCAACATTCATTTGCATCAAGATTGGAAGTATATTCTCAAGGCTTGGCTAAACGCTGTCATTTGCCATGCTTTAGTAAATGTTTTATCTAGTGCTTGGCGTTATCCACCACCATTGCGTTTTCTCAGCTATGGTTTATTTCCGTTTTTTGTGTGGATGTTTTGGCGGATGGAGCAATTATTGCGAAGAGTGCAAGGCCAATCCCCCATTACCTTGATTTCGGGCTATACACCCCAGCATCGTTACTGGCAAAGAGGTTTGGTACTGTTTGCCCTCATTCTGGGAGGAAATGCGATTTTTGGGATGTTTCTTTTAGTAAGAGCTTTAAGCCCATTGAGATTTTCGCAATTTTTATCACCAAATATCATGTGGTTTATACTGAGTCGCTCTCTACTAAATCTTATTTTCGGACTTTTGGCATGGGGAATCTATCGTTATTTGCGACATTCCGCACGGCGTCAGAGAGTTATGAGTTAGGACTACAGACCGAGATTTAAATGCATCTCAAAATCTCGAAAAATATGCACGGTTGGCTAAACCGTGTCTGGACGTTAAGGGATAATTGCTCCGATGCTCGCGTTGAAACGTCAAGTAATGTCTAGGATTGTCTAGGTTTTATGTAGCAGTTAGGTTTTACTATGAGCGTTGAAGATATTCACCCTTTTTCCCCAGTCTGGCAACCCTTCACCCAGATGAAAACTGCTCCGCTGCCGTTAAAGGTACTCAAAGGTCAAGGAGTCATGTTGGAACTTGAGGATGGCAGGCAAATCATGGACTGCATATCTAGTTGGTGGGTGACAATTCACGGACATAGCCATCCCGTCCTTGCCGAGGCTCTTTACCAGCAAGCTCAAAAATTGGAACATGTAATTTTTGCTGGCTTTACTCATGAAGGAGCCGAACAACTGGCGCGAAAGCTCTTAACTCATCTGCCCAACTTATTGACAAAAGTATTCTTTTCTGATAATGGCTCCACCTCTGTTGAAGTTGCCTTAAAGATGGCATATCAATATTGGTACAACCAAGGCGAAACACAACGCACTACCTTTATTACCTTTGAAGGTGGCTATCACGGCGATACTTTGGGAGCGATGTCAGCAGGGAATAGTTCTTGGTGGGAAGCTTTTCGACCTTTGATGTTTTCTACTGATGTGCTTCCCTTTCCCGCCACTTTTGACGATGACCCAAATGTCGAAGTAAATGAAGCACAAACACTGGAAAAACTCACTCACCTGCTAAAACAAAACCCCAATTCCTATGCTGGAATTTTCATTGAACCATTGGTGCAAGGTGCAGCAGGGATGCGAATGTGTCGCCCGCAATTTTTGCAAGCCCTGCAAAATATCGCCCGTTCTTTTGGCGTACTTTTGATTTATGACGAGGTAATGACTGGATTTGGACGTACGGGCGAGTTATTTGCCTGTTTAAAATCAGCTACTTCCCCTGATATTCTCTGTTTATCAAAAGGACTATCGGGCGGTTGTTTACCTTTATCGGTAACGCTGGCTACAGAAGCAATTTACCAAGCGTTTTATAGTGATGACTTCAATAAAGCTTTACTCCACGGTCATTCTTATACCGGAAATCCCCTTGCTTGTGCTACCGGTCTTGCATCATTGAAGCTTTTAGAACAAAATCCTGAATGTTTTCAAGGTATAGAACGCTTGCACCGCAAGTATTTAGAGCAATGGCTTATAGACCATCCGCGAATAGAAAAAGTACGTACCTGCGGTACTATTGCCGCGATGGAAGTCAAAACAGACGAGCAAAGCGGCTATTTTAATGCTATCGGTCCAGTTTTGCGATCGCGCTTTATTCAAGAAGGATTTCTGATTCGACCTTTGGGTAACACTCTCTATCTCATGCCTCCCTACTGTATTACCCCAAGTCAACTTGAATCAATCTATCAAGCAATTCGTCGCATACTAGATAATCTTTAAGGTTAAGGTTAAAGGTAAACAGGTTAAAGGACAAGGGTTGGTAACTCCTCTAAGATCCCCCTAAATCCCCCTTAAAATGGGGGACTTTTTGGAAACGAGTACCCTCCGGGAGGGGCAAAGGGGGGATCTAAGAATTTGAAAACCTACCCCTTAACCTTTCGCCATTTTCTCTAAACTCTAGCCAAAACTGGCTGACTCGCTGCGCCGTTGACTGAGTTTGATTCAGACTCACTACAGAAAATTTCGCAGGAGTTATTCGGACTTTCGATGAGTTTAACTTTGTAAAGTTTGGCTCCTAAGTCCCCAATAGGCGATCGGTTAACCTCTAATTGCTGATTTAGTGGACAAAGGTTGACAAAACCAGCATACGTGGTTATACTGAATAGTATGGCAAAGTATGTAAAACCTAATGAAGCAGCTAGCACTCTGGGAGTTTGCCTCCGAACTCTCAGACGATGGGAGGAAGAAGGAAAAATCAAAGCGGTTAAAACCCCGTCGGGACAAAGACGCTACGACATTCAATCCTTCATCAAAAAAGAATCAGAACCTGTTGGAGGACGCGCCACTGTTATCTATGCTCGCGTCTCTACCAGACCTCAAAAAACAGACCTTGATCGACAAGTTGAACGACTATCAGCGCTCTACCCAGGCGCAGAAGTTGTTAAGGAAGTGGGAGGAGGACTCAATCTTAGGAGGAAAGGACTTGTCACCCTTCTGGGACGAGTTCTGCGAGGCGATATCTCAGTTATTGTGGTTGCCCACAAAGACCGACTTGCAAGGTTCGGGTTTGACCTTATCGAATGGATGTGCGAACAGTTTGATTGCAAAATCGTGGTTCTTAACCAGATCAGTCTCTCTCCCCACGCCGAACTCGTTCAAGATATCGTCGCAATCCTCCACAGTTTTTCAAGCCGACTTTACTCCATCCGACGACTTGAAAACCAAATCAAGCAAGAGCTACAAAACGAAGCCAAGACACAAAACACAGAAACCACAACCGAACAAGACTTTAAAAATTCGAGTTGATCCTGAGCCTGAATTGCACAAAAAATGGAAGTCTTGGTTATCTGCATCTCGCTATTGTTACAACAAAGCTATTGCAGCATTGAAAGCGGGAGAGAAGATAACCAGCGCCTATTCTCTGCGCGATTATGTTTTGGGATTGGACTTACCTGATTGGGTAAAAGATGCCCCATCTCACCCAAAAGAAAATGCTATTTTTGACGCTTGGGACGCTTGGAAACAAGCTAAATCAGTTAAAGGGGAGGCTAGTTTTAGAAGTTGCCGCCAGACTTCTCAATCAATCAAGTTTCATGCTCGGAACTTTAACGGTAAGACATGGTTTCCGGCTTTAGTTAAAGGTCTTACTTTCAGAGCATCCGAACCAATTGTGCCCACTGAATTTGCTACGCAGCTTGTTCGAGACAGAAAGCGGTGGTTCGCCTGCATTCCAATTATAGAGAGCGTAGAGCAGAAACAATTAGACAAAGTAATAGCGTTAGATCCTGGAGTTAGAACTTTTTTGACTGGCTACGACGGTGATTCATTTCAAGAGTTTGGCAAGGCAGACATTGGACGCATTCAAAGATTGTGTTCTCACCTTGACAAGTTAATAGGACGCGCCTCAAAGGCCAGCAGAAAACAAAAACGTCGCATGTACCAATCTGCCTCTCGACTAAGAGTTAGAATTCGCAGTTTGGTTGATGAATGCCACAAACAAATTGCAAACTACTTAACAAGTCAGTACAAGGTTATCTTGCTCCCTACCTTTGAAACATCTCAAATGGTGGTCAAATCTAAACGCAAACTGCACACTAAAACAGCTAGACAGATGTTGACTTGGGGACATTACCGTTTTAAATGCCACTTAAAACAAGTAGCTAAAAAACGTGGTGTTGTTGTGGTGGATGTTAATGAATCCTACACCAGCAAAACCTGTACAAAATGTGGGCATAAACATCAAAAACTAGGTGGATCTAAAACATTCAAATGCCCCAACTGCGGTAGTGAACACGACCGCGACTGGGGCGGCGCTCGGAACATTATGATCCGAGCTTTGAGGGACGGCTCCTTTGCTTTGGCTATCAACAGTGAAAGCATTGCTATCGCGTATGCCCTGTTTGTCCAGGGTTGTGCAGCGTAACACCGTCAGCAATAAGTTACTAATATGAAGTGCGATATTCTCAGCGGTGGGCACAACTTCAGCAAAGTGAGGAATATATTTATTTAAAAAAGTGTGGTCAAACGGTTCTACCACATAATTTTCTATTACCTGATTCAAAGCGCCTAAATCCACAATCATGCCCGTGCGCTGGTCAATTTCCCCTTTGACGGTAACTTCTAAATGATAATTGTGTCCGCGACCGTTGGGACGAGCGCACTTACCGTAAATCTCGAAGTTTTCTTGATTACTCAGGCGCGGATGAGCCAGCCGATGGGCGGCGCTAAAATGAGTGCTGATAGTGAGGTAGGCTTCCATTGAGTTTCCTATATAATCTGCCCAAAGTTCAGGATGTTCAAACAGCTGCACGCGGACTAGAGGCAAGTGTGGTGCTAGCCGCTGCCAGATAACTCGTGCGATATTTTCAGTAGTAGGCAGAGTTTGTTGAAAATCTGTCCACACATCGTTGAGATAAGAAAAGTCCAGTTGGCTGGTAACTTCCCGCTTAATTACGTGTTTCACATCAGACAAGTTTAGTACCATGCCATATTCATCTAATTCCCCCGCTAGGGAGATGAATAAAACGTAGTTATGTCCATGTCCGGGAAATTTAGAACAAGCACCAAATTTCTCAATATTCTCTGCTTCACTAAGTTCTGGCAACCAATATCGATGACTTGCCGAAAACTGAGCGCGGCGATTAACAATGCATTGCATGAGTACTCTATGAGCAGAATTTAAAATTTCTTAATATTTTACTACTTCCAGCATAAACTAATTCTCGCTTCCATAGTAAATACTGGACTTGAAACTAAAAGCAGGCGATCGCGGCGGATGAATGTGGATATAAAAAATCAAGGGTTACTTGTTGTACTAACAAGTAACCCTTCAAGCAGAAGATCGGGTAAAGGCTGAAAAGTACTCAGAATATAATTGACACAGCAGAATTGGGGTTAAATCTGACTGTGGGAAGTTGATAAGTCTTGACGTAGAGGACACAACCATCCGGGGAAGAGGGAATGTAAGGACAATTAGCAGGATATCTTAGCCATGTTCCAGGCTGATATTCCCCCATCTCATCTGCCCAGACTCCTTCCAGCACAAAGACCTCTTTGACATTCGATTCCATTAACTGTTGCAAAGCAGTTCCAGGTTGCCAACGCTCAATACGAACCTTTTCAGAGAAACCCTCTTGCTCATAAAGTGGCTTCACTTCTCACTGGGGGATTGAACTAGGTAACCAGGGCAGAGCGCAGAGCATTGATATTCACTCTAACTTGCTTGCGATTGTCGCCCCCATGCTGACGAAGCTTGACAAATGAAATACATCCATCTGTACTCAAAGGGAGATGAATAAAACCTCTGGATTGAGAAGATAGGAACCCGGTGGATAGGCTCCGGTTTCATCTGCAAAAGTCCCTTGAAGCACCAAAATTTCCTCTCCTTCGGGATGACCATGTTTGGGAAAAAATCCACCGGGGTCAAAGCGCGTCAACATAGTCAGTGGATGCTGCTGCACTGAATCATCTGCTTCAAAGCATGCAAACGAAATTCCATTGTAGGGAGTCTGTTGCCAAGTTATCTCTTTAGAATCAACAGCGACACGATCGGATAAGTTACAGTGAATTTGCTTTGGTTCCCACATAATATTTTAAAACTGTTGATCCAACTTAGTTGATTGAATCTCGTATTGTTCTTAAGCTGCTAGTGGTGAATTATTTACATTGTATGCGAAGCATACAATGTAGGCTTATGGCATGTGTTCAACACACTTGTGCCTGCGATTTCATATGGTGACTTGTCCGGAATCTGGTTGTCAATATTCTGTGAAGAAATGTATCTGAAAAGCGAAAAAATATCAAGGGGTTACGGTTTCCCAAAGACTCGAGCCGTTAACCAACTATCTGCGGAATCGCGAAACTAAACGAAAAACAACTGGGACAAATATCAGGGTGAAAAGGGATCTATAGGATTCCTATTTGATTGCGTGAAAAAAACTCAGTACAATTCCTGTTAAGAGTTCCCCGTTAAGAGTTCCCGGTCTTCACAAGTAAGTTCATGAATCAAATCGGATTGCTATATAACCCCTCGTAATTAATGCGGACGTCCACTAGGAACATGGATTTAATAAGCTGCAATTTTTGTAGGGTGCGTTATTGTTCGTAACGCACCCTACGTCTTAACCAATGACTAATGACTAATTACTAATGACTACTGACAGATTCCTGCGCCTCACAGTGCAGATGAGTGGCGATGCGGAACATTTCTTGTCCCGCGTGCAAATAATGCTCATCATAGTTGAGAGGAAAATAAGCCAATTCCTCCAATCCATCTCCGACTTGATTCAGACAGTAGTAGAGGTGAGCTGCGGCTCTTGCTAAACTAGGGGGATTTGGCAGGGAACGAAAAGTCATTTGCGCCTGCTTGAGGTCATTTTGACAGTTTTGTAAGTAATCTTGAAATTCTTCTAACAATTCATCATCAAAAGGGTCAGCGGCGAGTTTCTCGATTTGCTCTTCTAGAGAATTGAGAATTTCACAAAGCACGTGATTGACTGGTTGATAAACAAAGTGCAGCCATTCTTCAACTTGTTCATCAGCATCGCGTCCCGTCTTGCGTTTGGCGTGGTATTGCTGTTGAGCTGCTGCTGAACGTTGTTGGCGATCGCTATTCGAGTTTTGCAAGCGATAGCGCAGTTGTTGGTCATAATTTAGGCGACTTTGAGAGTCGCCTAAGATTTCGTATGCTGCATTAATGCGGATAATCTGTTCGCCATCCGCCGCTTCCTGGTTAATATCAGGATGAAATAATTTCACTAAGCGGCGATAAGCTTGCTTAATCTCCGCTTGGCTGGCATTTTGATTTACTTTCAGAGTTTCGTAGTGATTATTATCTGCCATTACTCGAATTTATTCTTAGCTAATGCCAGCTACTACCCTTGGTTCTAGGTCTTGAAATAACGGCGTACTCAAATACCTTTCCCCAAAGCTAGGCTGAATCATTACAATCAAGCGCCCTTCGTTTTCTTGGCGTTGGGCGACACGAATTGCCGCACATAAAGCTGCACCTGAGGAAATTCCAGATAGCAGTCCTTCTTCTCTTGCCAAACGCCGACCGTAAGCGATCGCTTCTTCATCGGTGACCGAAATCACTTCATCAATCAATTTCACGTTTAGCACTTGGGGTATAAATCCAGCCCCAATTCCTTGGATTTTGTGCGCTCCCGGTCGTCCCCCAGATAATACTGGACTATTGGCTGGTTCAACAGCGATCGCTTTAAAACTCGATTTGCGAGCTTTAATTACTTCCGACACGCCAGTAATCGTACCACCAGTTCCTACCCCAGCCACAATCATATCCACCTGTCCATCAGTATCTTGCCAGATTTCCTCTGCTGTCGTCTCTCTGTGAATTTTCGCATTCGCTGGGTTACGAAATTGTTGCAACATATATGCGTAGGGTGTAGTATCAACTATCTCCTGTGCCCGCCGAATCGACCCACTCATGCCTTCAATTCCAGGCGTCAGTTCCAGTTCAGCACCATAAGCCCGCAACATCGCCCGTCGCTCAGTACTCATGGTATCGGGCATCGTTAAAATTAACCGATAACCCTTTGCCGCAGCCGCCATTGCTAAAGCTATTCCTGTATTACCAGAAGTGGGTTCTACCAACACGGTCTTACCAGGAGTAATTAACCCCTCTTCCTCAGCGGCGTTAATCATGCTCACCCCAATTCGGTCTTTAACTGACGCAGAGGGATTCATGCTTTCCAATTTCACCAAAATAGTCGCCACACAGCCAGACTCTTGGGGGATGCGGTTGAGTTGCACAAGGGGTGTACGACCGATAAGTTCCGTAATGTTACGTGCAATTTTCATAATTTAGTCCTTTGTTAATTGTCAATAGTCATTAGTCATTAGTCATTAGTCATTGGTTAGTTGTTAGTGGTTAGTGGATAGTGGATGGTGGTTAGCCCAACAACCAACAACCAACAACCCAACGGGAGAACCAGTCGCCTGGGTCGGGAAAACGCCACTTGCTCCACTTGGGGAGACCCCAAGACCGCAGTGGCTCCCCTACCAAGGGCGCCCCAACACCCACCAACCAACAACCAACAATCAACAACCCAACGGGAGAACCAGTTACCTGCGCGAGTGTTACCAAAAGCGCAGTACGCGCTTCACCAACAACCAACTAAATGTAGTACATGATATCTAATTGCCGCCGTGAATCCCGTTTTTCACAGAGATCCTGAAGCGTGTATTTTTGCAAAACTGCATTTGCAGCCTGACGTGCTTCTTGCCAAAGTTCTTCAATAACGCCGCTGTCTACAGTTTTGGGATTAACATCTTCTTCACAGGTTCGCACATCTAACCCTTCCAAACAGCCCAAAACCTCGAAAAGTGTTATTTTCCAAGGTTCTCGTGACAAAATATAGCCACCCCTAGAGCCGCGTTGGCTTTTGACTAAACCTCCACGCCTCATGGTCGCTAGCAATTGTTCCAAATAGCGATCGGGTATATTTTGTTGCGCCGCTATCTGTCGAATTTGCAGTGGTTCGCCGCTTTGGTAATGAGCAGCCAACTCTAATAAGGCAAGTATTGCGTATTCCGATTTACACGATAGTTCCACAGGCAGCAATATATTAGGAGTTAGAAGTTAGGAGGCGCGGAGTTAGGATTTGATACGGTATACAATTAAAGCTGTTTTTGTTCTCCTTTTTCAGAAGAGGCAAAAATTTTTGCTGGAGACTTGATCCCCTCAACCAGCTTTAAAAAGCTTGCTCAGAACAAGTTGCTCCCCGCGTGAGTTAGCAATTTTGAATTCTTCACTCATAACTGGGCGCCTCCTAACTCTTTCTAGTATACTCCGGTTCTCCACTGGGGTTTGTTACTTTCCGCTACCGAAAACAAAAAGCTCCCTCTTCAGCCAGGATTCAATATGATTTAAAGTCCGCTGCTGATTGTCAAAACCGATAGGTTAGTTCAAATAATGAGACCGAGTCTTTGATTTTGCCACAACAGTTGCTCTTCTCTAATGTTGCACTGCAATAAGCTTTGAAATAAATTTCACCTCTCAAGCTTAAACCCTTTAAAACTCACTCAAGACGCACCATTCTCATGGTTGGTAGGGTGGGCATCGCCCATCAACACAAATATGAGCGTTTTAAGCAACGGTGGGCAATGCCCACCCTACAAAAAATGCACTTGTTGCGACTGGTGCAAGATATAAGCGGATTGTACTGTAATCTTTATCCAGTAAGCTAAAGCTGACTTTAGCTATTGTTCCCAAAATTTATTTGGTGGGCGGGCGTGAGTACTTCTTGAGAATCGTGCAAGAACTCAGCGCCCAACTAGCGCTGTTGGGCGCAAGTGAATTATAGAATAAACACAAAAATAAATATGAATTTTGCAAAAGCCTTGATATACCAGGATTCCAGAATTTGTTTCCTGAGAGCACCCAACGGGTTGTAGCTTTGAGCAAGTATTTTAATTCAGGGCTTATCTTAATGCCATTCGGTTTATCACCCCTGGCGGTTATTGAGACTGCAGCAGCATTTGAGTCTTGCTAGTGAGTAAAAAATTGTAAACAAACAGTCAGAACAAAAACGGACGTACTCAGAGAGTACATCCGTAGTTTGTCAAAGAAACTGAAAAAAAGTAACTATTTGTTAGTTTTTAGCTAACTGTTACTGAACTCTAGAAAGTGAAAGTTGTTCTGAGCGTACCGATAATCGCATCATCGTTATCGTTGCTTTGACCAGGAGATGTCAACCAAATCACACCAGGAGTGATGGAGATGTTATCGGACACGCGATATTTGTAGAAACCTTCGATGTGATAAGGAATATCTCTAGAACCACGACCTGCACGACCCAGAGAATAAGGTTCAGCACCAGCGAAAATACCCAAAACGTTACCCCTCTTACCAAAGTCAGGTAGGGCTAGACCAGCACCATAGCTCCAAGCTTCAAAATCATCATTACTGCCGAAGCCAGTTACATCGTGGTAAGAGACAAAGCCACTCACTGACAGTTTATCGCTCGGTCTAAACGCCGCTGATAAACCGTAGGAGTTACTTGAAGATGGGTTGGTTAGAGTGTTGGCTTGTGCAGTACCTACTACAGGAACGTTTGTGTCTCGGAAACCACCTGCATCAAATAAAGCACTACCTGCGCCGTGATATCCGTGAACATACGTTGCAGCTAAGGCTATGCGATTGCCAAGATTAAAGTTCAACTGTCCTAAAGCAGCATAATTACCCTCGAACAATCCTGAACCGCGATTACCGGTTTGACCAGGATTATTTGCTTCAGATGCCAAGTAACCTACAGTTAGCGAACTTGGTCTCAAAAGACCGCCACCTTTACCAAAGGGGATGCTAAGGGCTGCACCTGCACCACCACCAACGCGATAGATCGGATTTTCAGAAGCAAAGGTAGACAAAGCGCCATTACCACCGTCATAGTCCTCAAAGTAAGGATTGTTGGTAGCAGCGTAGTCGCTATGAATACCTCCGGTAGCGGCAACATAAAGTTGAGCTGGTCCGAGGGGAACGTAGTACGCCAACCAATCTAGGAAGACATCATTCCGATTGCTGGTATCTCCGGTAAGGTTAAAGGTTTGAAGACCTTCAGCGCTAGTTGTTGGAGTAGTTCCAGGTATCCCTAGATCAAAATTACCGGCATTCCCGGTGGCGAGACGGGTGTGCAGAACGTCTCTACCAGTGAAGCTGGTTTGCAAGTCTAAACGGATGCGATCTTGGAGAACAGTATTGTTTCTGTCGCCAGCTGTGTCACCAAAGACATCGCTCACGGCGAAAATCGCTTCCCCAACCAACTTGGTGGTGGTGGAGAATTGATTTGCTTCCAATTCGGCCGTACGTGCTTCTAAAGCATCCACGCGACCGCGCAGGGTTGCTAGTTCTGCGGAAAATTCTTCTTGCAAGCGCTGCAAGGTAGCCAAATCTTCTTTGGTCACCAAGTCAGCTGTTGCTGTGGCAATCAATTCGTTAACCCGATCCAAACAGGCGTTCAAACCTGCGGCAAATTCATAACGGGTTAAAGCACGATTACCGCGATAGGTGCCATTTGGATAACCGGCAATACAACCGTAGCGCTCAACCAAGGACTGCAATGCTTGGAATGCCCAGTCGGTCGGCTGTACGTCGGAAAACTGCGAAACCGATGTAACTTGGGACTGAGAATTATTATTCTTGCCTTCGTTACTGTATTGATTTACTTGCTGTAAAACATTAACGTCGGTTTGGCTGACTTCAACTGGTTGTACTTGAGCCAAAACTTGTGGCTGTTGAACTGGCTGCGAAGCAACTTCAGTAACGGCGGTAGTTGCAAATGTTGTGTTTGTAGCAGCCTCTTGTTTTTCAGCTTGCGATACTTCTGTCTGAACTACTTCAGCTTTGGTGGCATTTGGAGCTGCGATCGCTGTTGCCGAAACTAACAACGTTGCTCCCAAAACTGCTGGACTAACCACCAGGGATTTCCACAAGAGATTAGACATTTTTCTCGTTCTCCTCACACCTTGTAATAGATAAGTTTGATCGTTGCACCTATTCTATGAAATGCAGCATCTTTTTCAAACCTGTGGAAGAGGCGCAATCGCCTTGTATACAACTTTAGTTTTTGCCAAGCTAATAAGTATGAAATTGAAGTTAAAAATTAATGTGATTAACTTATGCAAAAACATACCCTTATATTTTTTCATTATAAAACATCTCAGCCAGATGGCAAGATTTGAGCGATCGCCTTATGAACTGTCACACATCACAGATGTATATCTTCTAAGAAACACTTGGGGAAAAGGGAAAAGGGGAAACGGGAAGAGCATGTGTTTGGAGACCTTTGTTACTTGCGCCCAAAGCACGTCTTGAGCGAGGCTTTACAGATAGTAACAAGTAGATATAGGGAATTAAATCACTGATAAATGGTCAGTCCCCACGCACTTAAATCACTACTCTAAATTATAGATACGCAACACAGGCTTACTAAAAGATATCGCTTAACTAATTAACGATTTATTAATTAACTAAGCTGGGAAATCATTCCCGCTAGTTCAAAGTCTTTCTCAGTTAACCCACCTGCATCATGTGTCGTAAGTACGATCTTTACTTTGTTATAAGAAATTTCTATATCTGGATGATGTCCGGCTGATTCCGCAGGCTCCACAAGTTTATTCACAAACTCAATTGCCTGAATAAAATCCTTAAACTTGCGGGTACACTGCAACTGCGAACCGTCTACTGTCCAACCTGATAGAACGCTTGCTCGTTCTTCAATTTCCTCTTGGGTTAGTAGCTGCGCCATATCAACAATCCCCGATTTATATTTTTGTTGCATCTTGCATCTAAATGATGCTGGCTAAATTTTTCACAATCACTACATTAGACGCGATTACTCACGTCAGGTTCCCAATTTTTGATGAAAATATTATTTTTTATTAATAAATTTTAATTTAATTCCAGTCTTAGTTTTTAAAAGCATCCATTGATAAATCAAAAGTGACCCATAAAAACTATCCGCTCTTACGTTAGATCGGATGATCTATGTAAGAGCGGTCTAGCGGGTCTTCAGGTTGCAACCAGACTGCCGGAAGGAACTCCGAGCGTAAGCCTAGCTACTTGAGCTAACTTAGTCTCTCAAGGAAACTAAGGCTAACTTTTAGAGAACAGCCCCGGCACGCAGCCGGCTAACTGCAACCTGATGACCCATGCATTTACTACTTTCAATCATGGGCATCACCTCCTTGTTGCCTAAACGGTCTTAGTCTCAAAAAGGCAGAGCATTTCGCTCCGGGCGTTTATTCCTATAAACAATATAACACATATATTTCGATTGGTTGGTAGTTAGTAGATAGTAGATAGTAGTTGGTGGTTGGTGGTTGGTGAAGGGGCGCTTGCGTCTGCAGTCGAGAAGATTCCCCCCGGTGAGCTTCGCGCCCTTGGTAGGGGAGCCACTGCGGTCTTGGGGTCTCCCCAAGTGGAGCAAGTGGCGTTTTCCCGACCCAGGCGACTGGTGAACCCCTCTGGGGTTGGTGGTGAAGCGCGTACTGCGGGAGGGTTTCCCTCCTAGTACTGGTGAAGCGCGATCGCGTTGGTGGGTGGTGGGTAGAATGTAGGTTGGGGAGCCACTGCGAAGAAAGCGGGTCCCCCGCGTTGTAGCAAGTGGCGTTGGAACGAAGTGGAAACCAACTTTATCCAGGGCTGATGTTGGGTTGCGCTTTGCTCGACCCAACGAGCTTTAATTATATGTGTTTAACCGGACTTGATATTAGTGGGTGGTGGGTAGTGGTTGGTGGTGAAGCGCGTACTGCGCTTTTGGTAACATTCGCGCAGGTAACTGGTTCTCCCGTTGGGTTGGTGGTACATCCTTTCATCCAAAATTTCAAATCCTTTCATTCAAAATAAAAAACCCCCACCTGATGGCGGGGGAATATTCAGCTCTTATTTAGATGCTGAAAGGTTGATGAAGATTACAATGCGTTACCGCGAGGTAGAACTTCCTCAGGGAATACGAATTGTTCGTGAGGCTGATCTTGAGGAGCCATCCAAGCGCGGATACCCTCGTTCAGCAAAATGTTCTTGGTATAGAATGTTTCAAATTCTGGGTCTTCTGCTGCCCGCAATTCTTGGGACACGAAGTCATAAGCCCGCAGGTTGAGCGCTAAACCCACAATACCAATAGCTGCCATCCACAAGCCTGTTACTGGTACAAACAACATGAAGAAGTGCAACCAGCGTTTGTTGGAGAAAGCAATACCGAAAATCTGCGACCAGAAACGGTTTGCTGTCACCATTGAATAGGTTTCTTCAGCTTGGGTTGGGTTGAAGCCACGGAAGGTGTTAGCTGCTTCTCCGTCTTCAAACAAAGTGTTTTCCACGGTAGCACCGTGAATCGCACATAACAAAGCTCCACCCAACACGCCTGCTACTCCCATCATGTGGAAGGGGTTGAGGGTGAAGTTATGGAAACCTTGAATAAACAAGATGAAACGGAAAATTGCGGCGACGCCAAAGCTGGGTGCAAAGAACCAGCTTGATTGTCCCAAGGGATACATCAAGAAGACGCTGACGAATACCGCAATGGGAGCAGAGAAGGCGATCGCGTTGTAGGGACGAATGCCTACTAGGCGGGCAATTTCAAATTGCCGCAACATGAAGCCTATCAAACCAAAGGCTCCGTGTAGGGCAACAAATGGCCACAACCCACCTAATTGAACCCAACGGGTGAAGTTCCCTTGAGCTTCTGGTCCCCACAACAGCAATAGGGAATGTCCCAAGCTGTCGGCGGGGGTGGATACTGCCACGGTCAAAAAGTTGGCTCCTTCCAGATAGGAAGAGGCTAAACCGTGGGTGTACCAAGAGGTGACGAAGGTGGTGCCGGTTAGCCAACCGCCGAGTGCGAGGAAAGCGCAGGGGAATAATAAGATTCCTGACCAACCTACAAACACAAAGCGATCGCGCTTTAACCAGTCGTCAAGAACGTCAAACCACCCTCTAGTACTGGGGGCGCGTCCAACTGCGATGGTCATTTGAGCAAATCTCCAAATCTTTATAATTACAGGATTTTCTTCTGTTTGTAGAGTAGCATTTGACTGCCACCTATAAACAGAAAGTCAACTGGGTTGTCAATCCAGTTTACAATTTTTTACTGACTCTCATTATTCTATGTGTAAATTCCTAATTTATCTAGGGGGGTTTCTTAATTTAAATTAATCTGGAACAGATTTCTCTCAGTTTGGGGTATGAAGGGGAGGAAGAGAAGGGAGACGGCTGTGGGGTGTGGGGCGACGGGTGTGGGTGTGGGGAGACAAGCAAGACTTGGGAGACAAGCAAGACTTGGGAGAAATTTGAAAATCCCAATGCCCAAGGGACGCCAGATGCCTGCTCCGGGAAACCCTCCCGCAGCACTGGCTCCCCAATGCCCAAGGGACGCCAGATGCGCGGCTGCCTCTTAACCCTTTCACCAGTCACCTGCGGTCGTGTTACCCTCCCGCAGTGCCCCTTCACCAACGCACTGGCTCCCCAATGCCCATTTCCCAAGAAGCAAGTGGCTGACGCGCTAAAATGAGTCCTACAGTTAACTTTCATGAACGCGCTCATGTTTACTATCGACTTAACCTTAAGAAATACTGCTTTTCCCGTATCGGTACAACGTAAGACGGCTGAGGATGCTGAGGCTATCTATCAATTAATTTTGGCAGCGATGCGCTCTGGTAACCCTGACATTGTGGAACTAAAGTGTGAAGGCAAGACTGAGAAAAAAGTCGCCGTCCGTTCTAGCGAAATATCTGGGGTACAAATTTCTCAGAAAGATGGTACGGCGACTGGTGGTGGCAGACCTCCTGGTTTCTTCGCCCTCACCGCTGAGTAACTAACTGGTGGTATATATATGCCGGAACTTGGGGCGGAACTGGGCATTAAGGTCAATGATTTAAATTTCAGTTGGACTAATGGAGAGAAAGTTATCAAATCTTGCTCTCTGGAAGTACCCAAGGGCGAATTTTGGATGCTTTTGGGTACAAATGGCAGTGGCAAATCAACTTTACTCAGGTTGCTGGCGGGGTTGTTAACTCCTCAGTCTGGTGAAATTCGGCTTGTGCATCCGGTTGGCTTTGTCTTCCAAAATCCTGACCATCAATTGGTGATGCCAACTGTTGGTGCGGATGTGGCTTTTGGACTGGTGGAAGAAAAGTTGCCAACGTCTGCTGTGAGAGCAAGAGTTGAGGAGGCGCTAGGGGCTGTCAATTTGCTGGCGCTGCAACGACGCCCTATTTATGCTCTCAGTGGCGGACAAAAACAGCGAGTCGCTATTGCTGGCGCGATCGCCCGACAGTCTGAAGTCTTATTATTAGATGAACCTACTGCTTTACTCGATCCAGATAGCCAACTGGACTTGGTGGCCTCAGTCCGCCGCCTCGTCAAAAGTCGAGGTATTACAGCCCTTTGGGTAACCCATCGCTTAGATGAGTTAAATTACTGTGATGGCGCTTTTTTATTAGAAAGAGGCTCTCTAGTAGATAAGGGTGAGCCTGAGCGTCTCAAACAACGTCTGATGCAGGTTCACGACGAAGCGTCTTAATACGCTTTTGTATCGTAGTCTGTCATACCCGCTTTGATGGATTGATTGGGGAAAGGGGAAAGGGGAAAGGGTAAAGGGAAAGCGGGAAAGGGAAAGCGGGAAAGGGAAAATATTTAACTTTTTCCCTTTTTCCCTGCTTTCGCCTTCGTTGCCAGACTAATAGAAATAATCGCTAATAATCAACTCAAGCGCGTCTCAAAGAGGCGCGTTTTTGTTTGCGATCGCTTGCCTAAGGCTCGTTTTCTACTCTTGGAGCATTTTTTGTTTTCTGTAACATAGTGTTACAAGGGATGCTTCAATTACTATAAAAGTTATGAATGAATTTTGTTAACTCTAGATAATTGTGATCAAAAACCATGTCCCGTTCCTCACTCCCAGCCGTTCTATTAGTAGACGGCTACAATATCATTGGCGCTTGGCCTTGCCTAAAAAAAACTCGCGATAATTCTGGTTTAGAAGCTGCACGCGGTGAACTAGTTGAAGCTATGACTAGTTACAGCGCGTTTCAAGGTTATGACACGCAAATTGTGTTTGATGCCCAATATCAAAATTCCTCTAGTAATAGAGAAGTTATTACAGAGCTTGTATCGGTTCATTACACAGATTTCGGTCAGACGGCAGATACCTTCATTGAAAAATCCTGTGCGTCTTTTCGCTACCAAATAGCCCAAGCTTTAATTTCTCGCGTAATTGTTGCGACATCGGACCGGGCGCAACAGTTGATGATACAAGGATATGGCGCTGAATGGATGTCAGCAAGGCAGTTATGTACTGAAGTGGAAATAACTGTTTGTCGGGCGCGGCAAAAGTATCAAACAAGAAAACAACCTAAGGGTAGATTTTTAGTCAATTCAATCGATGCCAAAGCACAGCAGCGTTTGGCCCAATTGCGTATGGGACTTTAATAGTCTAACTAGTTATTAATCTTAGCATGCCACACAGTCGCGATCGCGTTTGCTTTTGGGCGTTAAAAGTGGGGAAAAACTGCGATATTCATGAAAGTTAAGCGTCTAGAATTTGTTTTGGCAATTTTTTTGGAAATATTTCTGAAGTTTGTTAGCGAAGGTACTTGCCAAATATATAGATTGGCATTAATATTAGTAATCGTGAGCGTTCCTCAGTAGCTCAGTGGTAGAGCGATCGACTGTTAATCGATTGGTCGCTGGTTCGAATCCGGCCTGGGGAGTTTGAAGAAAAAGTTAGGAGTTATAAGTTATGAGTTATGAATTAATAGCTCGTGACTTATGAGTAAATTCATGTTTCAGGATGGCTGTCTTCAAGACGATACAGGGAATTCGGCTAAGTTATGGTGGCTTGACCCATCTGTGACTTTTCTGAATCATGGTTCTTTTGGTGCTTGTCCCAAGGCTGTGCTGGAAGTGCAACAAAGTTTGCGATCGCGACTTGAACAGGAACCATTGCGCTTTTTTGGCAGGGAGTGGGAAGGGCTGCTGGATGGGGCGAGGAGTAAACTGGCGGCGTTTGTCGGTGCGGATGTTGAAGATTTGGTATTTGTTCCGAATGCAACCACTGGGGTGAATTCGGTTTTGCGTTCTCTTGTCTTCTATCCTGAGGATGAGATTGTCACAACTAACCACGAGTATAATGCTTGTCGGAATGCGTTGGATTTTATTGCCAGTCGTACTGGTGCGCGGGTAGTGGTGGCAAAAATTCCTTTCCCGATAGAATCACCGCAGCAGGTTGTAGAAGCTGTAATTAAGCAAGTTTCGCCAAAAACGCGATTAGCTCTTTTGGATCATATTACCAGTCAAACTGGGTTAATTTTTCCCATACAGCAATTGGTGAAAGAGTTGCAAGGGCGCGGTGTGGATACGCTGGTAGATGGTGCCCACGCGCCGGGAATGATTTCTCTGAATTTGCGAGATATTGGGGCGACTTATTACACGGGGAATTGTCATAAATGGCTGTGTGCGCCTAAGGGTGCAGCTTTTTTGTATGTAAGGCGCGATAAACAATCAGAAATTCGTCCCTTGACAATTAGCCACGGTGCAAACTCGCCGCGAATTGATAAAAGTCGCTTTCAGTTGGAATTTGATTGGATGGGTACAGACGATCCTACAGCTTATATGTGCGTACCGGAAGCGATCGCTTTTTTGGGTTCGCTGTTACCTGGTGGGTGGGATGAGTTAATGCAGCGAAACCATCAGTTAGTTTTGCAAGCTAGACAGCTACTTTGTGAAGTGTTGGAAGTGCAACCGCCTTGTCCGGATGAGATGATTGGTTCAATGGCGGTTGTAGGGATGCCTGCTGGGTTGGAAAACCGCAATTTTATCGCTTTACACGATGAGTTATTTGATAAGTTTGGAATTCAAGTGCAAGTGGTTCCGTGGCAGGAAAAACCCAAGTTGTTGGTCAGAATTTCGGCACAAATTTACAATACAATAGAACAGTATGAATATTTGGTGAAAGCGCTGTTGGAGTTGTTGAACGGCTAAATAATTCGGCCCGCACCAATGCCCAATGGGAGCATCTCACTGCATGCAAATTGCCCTCAGACTCAAGTCTGGGGCTACACAAACAAAGCCTGCCGACCCAGGCTAATAAAATTGTTTTTACGCTCATTGAGATGCTCCCTGGCCAATGCCCAATGCCCAATCTCTATTGTTAATTAATTTTGTGATCTGCGACTCATTATATCTTTTTATTTGTTTATTCTCTTTGAGGGAGTCGCATTCTCAATACTTGTTGCTAAGATAATTATCGCGCTAATTTTTATTTAGAAAATACACTTTTGGACATTTGGATTAGATTTTGAATTCCTCTGCTTGTGGCTGGAGTTACCTTTTCTAAAAACGGCTACATTTAGGAGATTTCTAGGTGAAAAACAATTCCCTGATGCCGATAGAAAATCGGCTGCTCGCCGCTTTACCTACCTCTGATTATGAGCGTTTGATTCCCCACTTAAAATTAGTTTCGCTTTCATTGAAGCAAGTTATTTATGAGCCAAACGAACCCATTACACACGTCTATTTTCCCCATAAAGCAGTGGTTTCTTTACTTGCCATAATGAAAGATGGCTCGACAGTGGAAATCGGTTTGGTGAGCAATGAAGGTATGGTAGGTATTCCGGTAATTTTGGGAGGCAATACAACCCCCCTAGAAGCGGTTGTGCAGGTTGCAAATAGTGCCATGCGGATGAATGCAGATGTATTGAAGGCTGAATTTGACCGGGGTGGAGCGCTGCAAAGCCTGCTACTGCGATACATACAAGCGCTAAACACCCACTGACACCCCCTTGCTCTGGCTTATTTGATTAATAGAAGCGGAAATTGTCAGTAATTTTCAAGGAGTAGGGATAATGCAACTTAAGCCGATAAATCAGCAGGTTGTTGCGGTAGTTGGGGCTTCGAGTGGTATCGGGCGGAATGCAGCTCTTCAGTTTGCCAGTCGAGGGGCGAAGGTAGTAGTGGCAGCTCGCAGTCAAGCCGGGTTAGAGTCTTTGGTGGAGGAAATTCGGGGCTTGGGTGGTGAAGCTACCGCCGTGGTTGCTGATGTGACAGTGTTCGAGCAAGTAAATGCGATCGCGCAAAAAGCTGTTGAGCAATACGGGCGTCTTGATACCTGGGTACACAACGCGGCTGTGGAACTTTACGCCGCTTTTGAGACGACAACGGCGGAGGAATTTAAGCGCGTTATTGATGTTAATTTGATGGGACAAGTACACGGTGCAATGGTGGCGCTACCCCATCTCAAGCGCGAAGGACGTGGGGCGTTAATTCATGTTTCTTCGATTGAGGCGAAGCGCAGTTTGCCTTTACAAAGCGCTTATGCTGCAGCAAAACACGGTATTGATGGCTTTTTGGAATCTCTGCGGGTTGAGTTGATGCATGAGAAACTGCCCATTAGCGTGACAAATGTGATGCCAGCTTCGATTAACACACCTATATTTAATAAGGCGCGGACTAAGTTAGGTGTCAAACCAATGGGAGTACCGCCACTTTATCAGCCTAGCCTGGTTGCGAAAGCGATCGTTGAAGCTGCCGAAAATCCAAAACGCGATGTTGTTGTTGGGGATGCTGGTAAGGTTATCCTTTTGGCGCAACGAATTTCGCCAAGTTTGGTAGATGCTTTTATGGAGCGTACAGCCTTTAAGGCACAGCGGACAAATGAGCCAAAGTCAGAAGAAGCGCCTGACAATCTGTTTGAACCAATTTCAGGTTACGACCAAATTAATGGTGATTTTAGCGACCAAGCACGAACTTGGAGTTTTTAAAATAGAGGTTAGGGGCGCTTGAACTAGTAGTCCACCACAAAAAATATGAGGGGTTGAACAAAAAACCCTTACTAGGCGCTCCAGGGCGCCCCAGGAAGAGGAAAAGAGAATGAGCCTTCAACTTTGTTTACTCCTCATGCATTAATGCGCGATCGGTTACTTGTCTTTGTATCTTTGCGCCTAATACGTGAGATTTAATCCCTCATAATTTGTGTAGACCAACACTAGGGACAAGGGTCTGTTTGTTTTCAAACTTTTAGATTCTCCCTAGCCTCCCTCCTGGGAGGTATCTTGGAGGAATAGGGTACATCAGGAGAGGTTTGAAAATACGCTCTAGGGACGGTTTAGCTACCGTTAGCATTTAATTTACTACTTTAGGAAATAGTAATATCTTGCTTGGGGATTTTGCGGCAACAGCGACACTGGCATTACCTTAACTAAAGAGGGATGAACCCATTAATGTGAAAAGGTGATTGAAGTGAGCTATAAATTTACAGAAAAGTATGTTTATGTGAATGAACAAAAAATTTGCTATTTAGAAGGAGGGATAGCAACAAATTCAGAACCGATACTGTTTTTGCACGGATGGGGTGTAGGTATAGAGCCTTATCAAGAAGTTTTAAATGTTTTATGCGATCGCTATCATTTATTTGCACCTTATTTACCAGGCTTTGGTAAATCAAGTAACTTTATTGTAAATTTTAATTACCATGAATATGCTAATGTTTTAATTGCTTTTTTGCGAGAATTAAATATTACTAAAGTTCATCTAGTTGGACATTCATTAGGAGGTGGAATAGCTGCCACGATAGCAGCAGAAATGCCACATCTTGTAGAAACTATTACATTAGTAGATAGTACAGGAATTCCTATAGAGCCTGTTCCATTAGTGTTGATAAAAAGGGCAATAGAAATGACTGCCCAAACTCCACAAATGAGGTTTCCGCAAATTATTAAAATTTTTCAAGGGTTTTCTTACAATCTTTTCTTCAGAACCCAAAATACTATTCAAGCACTATTGATGTCATTGGAGAAAGACTTAAAATTGCTTTTGCCAGAAATTAAAGCTCCTTGTTTACTTGTGTGGGGAACAAATGATTTGACAACTCCTCTGAAAGCTGGACAAGAGTTTCTGCAACTTATTAAAGGTTCTAAATTAATAGTTGTGGATGGAGTTTACCACGAATGGAGCCTTTTTCATGTAGAGAAATTTACAAATATTGTTTTTGATTTTATTCATTCAACAGTAACTAAAAAATAAGGAGAACAACAGCATTAATGGATAAATTTTTCCAAATAAATTGGCAAGAAGTTTTCATTCCCAGCCTCTCTATTGCTGAACTGATTCTGCGGGGTTCGCTGGTTTACCTGGCATTGTTTTCGGTTTTACGCTTATTGCCCAGCCGACAACTAGGAACGCTAGGAATTGCCGATTTGCTGGTAGTAGTGCTGTTTGCTGAAGCTGCTCAAAATGCAATGGCAAGTACCTATTCATCAATTACAGAAGGAGCAATTTTAGTAGGAACTGTGATTTTTTGGAGTTACTTTCTTAACTGGTTGGGCTACAAAATACCACGGTTTCAGCGCTTTTTAAACCCCCCTCCATTGTTGCTTGTGAAAAATGGTCGTTTAATTGAACGCCATATGAAACGGGAACTGCTGACAGAGGATGAGTTGATGAGTCAGTTACGCCAGCAAGGGATAGAATTTATTGCTGATGTGAAGAAGGCATATATAGAGGCGGATGGCAGTATTAGTGTTATTACTAATGACTCAAAACCAAATTCTAACCCTAAGAAACAAGCAATATGAGAAAGTTACACTAGTAGACTAATCATTATTTTTGATGCTTGTGCAAGTTAGAAACCCAGTTTATTTACCAATACCTTGTCCCTGAGGACAAGGTATTGTTTCAGAAACGGGTTTATCTAAATTCAGATAAGCCGATTCGCGTCTATCCTAAAATAGTGCAATATGATCTGTTGGGTTCCGCTTTGCTCCACCCAACCTACATCTACATCTATCTACATCTATCTAGCTCTATGCTAGTGCAATTTATGTGTTTTAGGTGTGAAATATCACCGCGACTAGGGGTAAGAAAGCTAAAAGAAAGTAGTTCCAGGATTGTAATTTAATTTCTGGAGTTGCTTGTGGTGGTTCTAGTAGGGCTTCAATTCTCTGTTGTAAGCGATCGCCTGTTGCAGATGCACCTAATGCAGCACAGCAAATTTCTGAGGTTATAGGGGTTGAACTTACTACCATTAACAGCGATTCTGCTAGCACCAAGGGGTCTACCTGTGATGCGGCGTAGGCGTCAGCACGTAATTCGCGCAAAACTAAGAGTTCTTCCCACAAAGCTTGTGTATTTGGCAACCAGGCGGTGCAGGAACGCACCCAACCCAGCCAGAAAAACCAAAATGTATCCCTGTAATGGTAATGCCCTTGTTCATGTGCTAATACGCTTTCCAGATGGGCAGGATCGAGAGTTTGCAATAGTCCCTGGCTAACTACGAGTTCGGGTTGCCAAAAACCGATTTGACCGGCGAATAATGCCCCCGTATTTAGCAATCGGACTTTTATACCCGCAAGATTAACCAAGGAACAGTTACGGGCAGATTTCACAGATTGCCAGCCTTGGAATGCTAATTTGATGCACAAAAAGGCAAAAAATGCCAAACAAATTAATGCCAGCCCATAGCTAAACCAGCTTGTATGCCAATTACCCATTTTTCCTTGGGGTCCCATGCACAACACGGCGATCGCTGTTGTGAAAATGAGCAAGGGTGGGAAGAGATATAAAAATAGCACCCGCCGCCATTGTTGCATCCAAGTGCCTTGGAAATCATCACTCCAGGCGCGTCTCGTCCACCAAGCAAAGAATAAAGCAGTCAAAATCATGATTAGATGCATTATTGTTCCTCCCTGGCTTGGCGTGCGGCTTGAATGCGTTTGGCGATCGCTTGAATTTGCTCGTTAGCTGCTTCATCCAGACTATCAGCAAAGGCTGCAATCACATCGGGATTGCCTACGGCCAAAAATCGCTGTAACTGTTCGTGGGCTTTAATTACGTCAGCTTGCTGCTTTGTTACCATTGGTCGCCAGTAGAATGCCCGTCCTTTTTTGTCACAGGCAAGCCAACCTTTGTCAGTGAGACGACGCAATACAGTAGTCACGGAAGTATAAGCTAATTCCCGGTTGGGATCGGCGAGAATGCGATCGTGTACATCCTTAACTGTAGCTGAACCCAGTTCCCAGATGATACTCAAAATTTCTGCTTCCAACGGACCTACAGAAAGTTGTTTGGGACGGTAGTTAGGTAAAGGTGCCATATCGATTTTCTATGAAAAGAATTAGGATTTTTGATTGGAAGCATGCATAGAGCATGAAAGCCGGCATCGGATGTAGCATTAGTTTCAGTCGTAACACAGTTCGGCGAATGGCTTTCCACAAATGCTTTTGGTCTGTTCTTTCTTCAGATTACACGTTGGTCTGGCAGTCGATAAACTACTTTGTTTACAAAAAATTATCCCAAGTGTGAATGGTGCAGTGTTGATAGAACAAAAATGCCCAAAAAACAACATAATAGCTTTCTATCTTGCGATTTCAGGCTGATAAACCTTGTTGGTGCAATTAATAATGTAGTTAGTGACACTAACTCGTTAGAATGTTATTTTCGGCAGTAGTATTACATCAGGTGTATCCAGCACGTGAAGCTATTCGTATACCACACTCCGGAATTGACTCCGACAGATAAAGTGCCAGATTGCGCGATCGCAGTCGATGTTCTGCGAGCTACCAGCACAATGGCAACTGTCTTGGCAGCTGGTGGCGAAGCTGTCCAAGTCTTCAGCGATTTAGATAAGCTAATGCAAGTTAGTGAATCTTGGCCCGCTGAAAAACGGCTACGAGCTGGAGAACGCGGCGGCGGAAAAGTTGCAGGTTTTGAGTTGGGAAATTCTCCCCTCGACTGTACAAAAGAACTCGTGCAGGGACGCCGCTTGTTTATCAGTACCACTAATGGCACTCGTGCCTTAACAAGGGTACAAGATGCTCCAATTGTACTAGCAGGCGCTTTTATCAATCGCGCTACTGTGGTGCAATATCTTTTGGCAAAGCAACCTGAGACAGTTTGGATTGTCGGTTCAGGTTGGGAAGGCAGTTTTTCTCTAGAGGATACAGCTTGTGCGGGTGCGATCGCCCACAGTGTTTGGCAACAAACCAATTTACCTCTAGAAGAACTGGCTGGCAATGATGAAGTCGCAGGTGCGATCGCCCTCTACTCCCAGTGGGAAAATAATCTCTTAGGTTTATTCCACCATGCTAGCCACGGACAAAGACTGTTGCGTCTTGATTGTCATGAAGACCTAAAATATTGTTCTCAAACCGATATTTTAAATGTCTTACCCATGCAACAAGAACCAGGAGTTTTGAAAAGTCAAACTTAATAAAGAAAAAGGCAAATTAATTCACCAAAAATTCGTTTTCCTTTTACGTTTACCTCTTTCTCAGTTCAACCTGGAAAGAGGTAAATTTTAATTGTCTAAATTGAGAAATTCACAGTTTTAATATCATGTCTGGTTATTGTTAAATGGTTGATGGTTGATGGTGAACCAGCGCTGCGGGAGGGTTTCCCTCCGCAGGCGACTGGTGAACCCGAAGGGTTGATGGTTGATGGTTGATGGTTGATGGAATGAGCGCTATTAACTATTAACAATTAACCATCAACACCCACACCAGATAATACAAGTATTCACCCGGACATGATCTCACAAGTGCAAAGTATCAAATTAGGCGATAGAAGAAAGCAAATTTTTTCCTTTTGCCTTACCTAATATTTGTCAGCGGTACACCCAACCAGCCTGCAAGGTTCTCTTTCTGTGTCGGAGAAGGATTCTCTACAAGTTTCATCTGATACTGAGTAGGACGGGGTGCAGCTAGGGTTACAGGTAGGGTACGCAGTTCGTCTTGGTGGAAAACTGTAACTCGAATAATCGAGTCTGGTTGATAATCTTTAAGGCGATCGCTTAATCCACTTGCTGTTACTTTTATCCCATCAATCGCCAACAATTCATCCCCAGCGTCAATACCCGCCAGTTGTGCGGGTGAACCAGCTTCGACAAATTTAATTATCTCTTTTCCATTTTCAGCACTTGCTTTCACACCTAAATAAGGTTCTTCGTCCCCTTCTGCTATTAGTTGCAAACCAAAAGGTTGCAAATACTCATTAAAAGGCAAATCCTCAGTACCATCAACGTAGCGTTTAAAAAAGTCAGATAAATCAATTCCCGCCACAGATTCAATCACTTCTTGCAATTGTTCTGGAGTATAACCAATTTCGTCTTTGCCAAATTGCTCCCACATTTTGACCATAACATCATCAAGGGAACGTTGATTTTGATGGCGTCTAATCAACAAATCCAGCAACAATGACACCATTTCCCCCTTTAGATAGTAGGAAATTTGGGAATTACTGCTATTAGCATCCGGACGATACAGTTTAATCCAAGCATCAAAACTCGACTCGGAAATCGGTTGCACTCTGCGCCCTGGTGTCGTTTCATACCGAGTAATTTCTTTGCTCCAATTATTTAAGAATGACTGAACATCATAAATTCCCGCCCGCAAGGGAATCAGTAAGTCATAATAACTCGTTGTCCCTTCACAAAACCACAAAGACGGTGTATAGTTTTCCCGATCGTAATCAAAAATTTCCAGCGCTTTGGGGCGAATGCGCTTTACGTTCCACAAGTGAAAGAACTCGTGGGCGACTAATTGCATAAAGCGATCGTATTTATCTTGATTGCGGAATCCAAAGCGTTGATAAATTAAAGAACAGCAGTCTTTATGTTCTAAACCACCATAAGCTTGGGCAAATAAATGTAGCAGAAACACATATCGTTCATAAGGTAAACCGCCAAACATTTGCGCTTCCACTTCAATAATTTTCTGAATATCAGAAATCATCCGTTGCGCTTGGTAGTTACCTTGTCCCCAAATTGCCAATTCATGGGGTTTTCCCAACACTTCAAAGTGATACAATTCGTGAGAACCAATCTCAAAGGGACTATCTACAAGAGTGTCGTAATCTTTAGCTAAGTAAGTATTTGGTTGCTCGGCAATTGGTGATAATGGTGTAGTTACCTGCCATTCCGGGCGGGGCGGTGTGATGGTAACGCGAATTGGTTGCTTGTCCCAGTCAGGTAGTCTAAAAAACAGCGCCGCACCGTTGAAATAGCCGTGAGTTGCATCCAAATGGTTTGTCCGCACCGATAATTCATTGGCAAAAATACGGTAACTCACGGTTAACTCTGAAACACCATTTGTTTCTACCTGCCAGTGATTTTTGCTAATTTTCCGCCAAGGCAAAAACTGCTCGCCAGCAAAAGCAGCAAAATCCTGTAACTGTTTGGCGTATTCCCGCACCAAATAGGAACCGGGCGTCCACACTGGGAGTTTTAAATCGAGAATTGGTGATGGGTAGTCTACTAAGTGTAAAGTCACTTCAAACAAATGAGTTTCTGGTTGGGGCATTGCCACCAGATAATAAATTTTCAGTGTAGTGTCTTGAGGGCGTGTGTTGCAGGGAACAGCTGTTGCTTCAGTCATCGTGAGTTCAGAGTTTTGAGTTAGATTAGCCAATAGTCAATAGTCTATAGTCTATATTCAAAAAAGATAGATTCAGGACTGTGACTCATAATTCATAATTCATAACTCATAACTGATAACTAATTAAGCTTTGCCAGCTAAATTCATCAATTGTTTGAAATTGACGAGATAAACAATGTTGCTAGCGCTGTCAATTTTGATCCAACCTTTCTCATGAAGCTTTTCCATGATTTTGCTGGTTTCATCGACGCTAATTTCTGTCACTTCTGCTAAATCCTTGAAAGGAATGTTAAAAATTTCTCTTCCTTTCTCTGATTCCTGTCCGTAGCTTTCGCTTAAGCTGACTAGAGTATGGGCAAGTTTGACAGCAGGTGGTGAAGAACGCATTTGCAAGCGCAAGTTAACTTGGCGCAAGCGTCGCACCATTAATTGCAGCATTCGGTGATGTAGCTGTGGATCTTTAAATAATATTTGAATAAAGCGCTCTCTAGATATACTCAGTAATTTTACGGGCGAAAGGGCAATAACATCGGTTGAGCGCGGAGACTCATCCAAAATTGCCATTTCTCCAAAAAAATCGCCCCGACCTAAAATTGCCAAAGCAACAGAATCATCGCTCTTGGTGCGTCGCACTTTCACCCAACCAGAAACCACAAGAAGCTATCCCACTAATACAAAAATGTGTTAATCTACTTCCGGTTTGATTTGGGTGTATCGCCTGATGGCTGGACGTTTTGAAGGATTGACTGATCTCGAATGGAAGTTGTTTGAAGATATATTTCCCAACGAGCCAGAAAAGCGTGGTAAAGGAATGCCTCATGCACCATACCGTCATGTATTAAATAGTTTGTTGTACATCCTGATTACTGGATGCCGATGGTGTGATTTACCAAGGGGGGGTATATGGGCATCGAAAAGCTCATCCCACCGATGGTTAAAACGATGGCGTGAAGATGGAACGTTTGAACACTTACAGGGACGTATATTAGCGATGCCTGCGGCGGGCTACGCCTACGCTAATGATCAGGGACTAATAAACTGGAACTTTGGCGCGGTAGACGGGTCTTTTTCCCCCTGGCAAGGGAGGAGGTGAAGATGTTGCCTATGGCGGCAAAGGTAAAGGTATTCTGATTCATACTCTAACAGAAGGCAATGGAATGCCCCTGGCTAATTGCACTACCCCAGCCAACGGTAATGAACGAGAACAGGTCATACCCTTACTTGATAAAGTTAAACTCAAAACATTAAAAAGGGGTAGACCTCGTAAACGGATCAAAGTGCTGGCTGCGGATAAAGGTTACGACTCAAAACAAAAGCGTGCTGACCGAAAGCAGACGCGGCATTCGCCCTCAAATCCCCAAACGAACCTGGAAAACCAAGAAAAATAGAGGAAGACCCATCAAAATCTCTGTTCCTAGATATCAGCAGCAGCGGTGTTTTGCTTGGTATCAACGCAAATACCGCCGTCTCGTCGTCAGATGGGAACGTAAAAAGGTTTACTTTGACGCATTCATTGACCTTGCTACCATCCACATCTGGATTAACAAAATATTATTAGTGGGATAGGTTCCTGTAAGTGTTCAAACGTTCCATCTTCACGCCATCGTTTTAACCATCGGTGGGATGAGCTTTTCGATGCCCATATACCCCCCCTTGGTAAATCACACCATCGGCATCCAGTAATCAGGATGTACAACAAACTATTTAATACATGACGGTATGGTGCATGAGGCATTCCTTTACCACGCTTTTCTGGCTCGTTGGGAAATATATCTTCAAACAACTTCCATTCCAGATCAGTCAATCCTTCAAAACGTCCAGCCATCAGGCGATACACCCAAATCAAACCGGAAGTAGATTAACACATTTTTGTATTAGTGGGATAGCTTCACTGTGTTTGAGTGGCTGAGAGTACTTGCTGCCCAATTGCTTCTGTATCGGTTGCTTTGCCCTCTGAAGACAACATAGGTTTGACTGCTTGATGTTTCCTTATTATGTATCCTATTTTGCCTCTAAGTTACCTGGCAGTAAATAAACTGACGGATCAGATTTATAAAAGTTAAATTAACTACAAGCTATTCAAGTCTAAATTTGGGTTTGTGGATTGGGTATTAATCCCAAATCCCACATCACCAATTTCAAATCCCAATTTTAGTTACTCCTGAGTTCTTAAGGCTTGGGCAGCCAGATAGATTTTTGTCCATTCGCCCATGATTTGATGGGTTTTGAGTTTTAATTGTTGGGCGATCGCTTCTACGGTTTTACCTGCTTTGCGTAGTTCTAGAACCTCCCGTTGGTTTGGTGTCAGATTTTCGCTCAATTGCTGCCATTGGAGTTGTGTTAGCCCCAAGCTGTGTTCTGACAAGGAAATTTCCAGCCAGTTACCGACGAGTTCGGGTTTGTCTTTGAGGGCAAAGACTCGCACGGCGTGGTAGCTAATTTTTTCGCGCAGCCGGTAAATTTCCTTAACTGGTTTGTCTAATTTCTTGGCGATTTCATCTTGGGATTTTCCTTGCAAATACAGTCGCAGCCACTGCACTGCTTCTTCTCCAAGATTTTCTTGTAAGTAATTCTCCAGTTCTTGTTTGACTTGTTGACGCTGCGCTTGTTGTTCTTCTAGTTGTTGCGCTTCTTGATATTCGGCGATCGCCTGACTATCTGCCAAGTTCACCCGATTGTCGCTGTCGTCTGTCAGCATTTCTTCGGAGACTAGCCGAATCATGTCACTGGTGGGAACTTGGGTTAAGCCGCCACGTTGGGTCCGACGCAGGTAATTTACAAAGCGGTAAACTAGCAGGGGCTGATTGCGTATCGGTCGCAAACAATACTCTTCTGCACTGGCAAACAGCAAGGCATCCCGCAGCCTTTTATCGTTTGTAAATGCGGCAATGCAAGCCATTTGCTCGCGCATGTAAGTATCGCTTTGTAGCAATTCTTGCAGTACTTCTTGCAACACATCCAGCACGTTGCGCTGGCGATCGCGACTGAGGGCTACCCAAGTTTGGATTTTATTCCTTAATGTCACCAAACTTCCCAGTCTTGCAATCAAGTTGCGATAAGCTTTTTCTCGTCCCATTCCTAAGTAGCGTTGACGTAGAATCCTCCAGCGATATTCCATTGCTTGCTTGGCGATATCCAGATCCCTAGCGCTTAATGTCTCATACCGCTCTAGGTGAGAGCCTAAAAGCCAGAGAATTATGCTTTCTCTGGTAGCCACACTTTGTTCTGGACACTCACTAGCTAGCCGCGTTCGCCAAAATTGCGCCAGTTTTTCCGCCTCCGAAGCCATAGTGAAATTACACTCCTCGAAACCCGGTTTTAAAGTTTGCATCACAACCCCCATTTGTCACACTCTTTTTTGTAACTGGCAGTTGCCCCCGATCGTTTGTCCCTGAAGACACGTAAGTGTTCACA
Organism: Heteroscytonema crispum UTEX LB 1556; assembly: GCA_044006015.1. GTDB lineage: Bacteria > Cyanobacteriota > Cyanobacteriia > Cyanobacteriales > Nostocaceae > Heteroscytonema > Heteroscytonema crispum. The sequence continues at coordinate 174,776 of JBIPDF010000006.1, read as the reverse complement.
CTCTTATTACGTCCGGAATCACTAGATTTATGCAGTGATTTCTGCCGTTACATTTATGCTCTCAATTACAAAGTCCTGTAAATCATGCTTAGAGAGCCTTTTTTCTGAATTCCGGAATTTTTAAATTTTTGTAAAGTAATATGTTATTTCTTAAATTCAGAAAGCGATCTGCCCAAAATAGATGGAAATAAAGGGAACGCTAACTGAAGAAGTCTAAAGTGTAAAGGATAAAGGATGAAGTGGGGAGAAGCTCGTTCTTAGTAAGTGAAGAAATGCCCTATGCCTTTACAGATAGGGTAATTTCATACTTCATACTTCATACTTCATACTGAGCGCCTTCGAGTAGACGTTGTTTCACCTCTATAAGTTTCAATTTCTTTGCAGTCTTCTAGAGAACATTCACTTTTAGCATTTTTTATACTAGTACATTGGCTGATTCAGCATTTATTTGTAAAAGAAGTGAAGACTCATCACCATCGTTAATCATATTTTGGGAATATTTTGGGAGGAAAAGTGAATAGTCTACGAGTTTATTCTGAAAAAGATACTGCAAATTTAACAGTACCCTGAAGGGTACTATTACGTCAGTGAAGAACATTTAAATTACCGAATATCTTCATAAAAGCGCTTGAGGTATTGTGGCGAGACGCCAACACCCCAAAGTAAACCAATGTAAAGATATATTGCATTAGCTTTCAGAAAACCCCAACGTGCGACGCGGCGATCGCTACTTTGGACGATGCGGTTTACGAGGCGAATTTTTCCCCGCTGCACCAGTTTCAGACACAAGTCAGCTTCTTCCATAATCGGGAGGTTGCTGTCAAAACCTCCACATTCCCAAAAATCGGCGCGGCGTGCGAATATTACTTGGTCGCCAAACAACAAGCGCAGTCCTTTAAAAAACAGATGCGGGCGAAATAGCAGCGGCGCGTAGTAAGTTTTGAGCCAGTTGTGTAGCGATACTCCCCAGCGTGTTGTTAAATCACCTGCCATTAGAGAGATAAAACCGCCAGCGACAACTTTTTTGTCTGCTAATGTCTGCCCAATGACTGTCACCAAGTCGTAACTTACCAAAGTATCCGCGTGCAGAAAGCAAAGGATTTCTCCGGTTGCTACCTCAGCGCCTTGGTTCATTTGGGCGGCGCGTCCGCATTGTTTGGCAATAATAACAGAAGCACCTGCATTTTGAGCGATGTAAGCGCGACAAGCCGCTACGCGTCTACGTGATCGTTTCGTCTTCACTTCCCCCATCCACTACCAGCACCTCTTTAACTGGAGGTACGAGTAAACTCAGGTGGCGCAGGGTAAGCCCCAGACACTTCGCCTCATTCAAAGTCGCAATGATAATCGAAACACCAGACATGAATTAATTAAGAAAGTGAGGAATTAGGAGTTAGGAGTGAGGAGTTAAAACTTATAACTCATAACTCATAACTCATAACTCATAACTCATAACTCATAAATCTTAACTAATTAGCGTCCGTTAGACCTGACAATTGGGTTTTCGACAGATTCGCGATATTGTTGAACTTGGTCTGTGTAGCCGATAGGTAGAACCGCTTCAACGTTTTCATGGGGACGAGGAATAATCACCCATGATTCTAAAGTACCGCCATGAACCTTTTCAGCGGCTTCAACACCAGCAGCCATAGCGGTTTTGACTTCAGAAACATCGCCACGAATATTTACCGTAAAGCGAGCGCTACCTACTCTAATATAACCAACAAGAGTGACTCGACCGGCTTTTACCATAGCATCTGCAGCTGCTAGCACAGCAGGAAAACCTTTAGTTTCAAGTGCCCCAACTGCCTGTAATGATGACATTAGAAATCTCCTGTATTAGTAAACCTATGTGGCGCTACAAGTTAATTGTACGAAGCTTCGTTACGAATTTTGATGGCAAATTTAGTTAGAAAGCACGGAATTCTTCTGATGTTTCGGTAAAGTGGATGGGCAAAATGGTTTCCACATTCTCCGGAGGATTGGGAACGATGTAATGGGTGATTACTTGACCGCCGTAAGCTTCTTCTCCGGCGGCGATTCCAGCCTCAACAGCTCTTCTGACCTCAGCCACTTGTCCCCGGACGGCGACTAATAAGCGAGCGCTTTCCGCTTGACCATAGTACACCAGCGTGACTGCGGCAGATTTCACCATTGCGTCTGCCGCTGCTAACACAGCAGGAAAACCTAAAGTTTCAATGACGCCAACTGCCATTGGCATAGCTTTACTCTCCAAAAGACAAGGAATAGGTGTACTAATTGTACGACGTTGTTACACCATTGCAATTAGGCAGTTCAAGTTAAATTCTGACCGTGGCTTCTATTTGACCAGACGCTCTTGCAACGCACGCCTGGTAAAAGCTAAAAGGTAAAAGGTAAAAAAACGATACTAGTAGAATAAGGCAGAAGTAAAAAGGCAGATGGCATTCGTGAAAAGCTTGATTTTTCAAGACTTTGATTGAATGTGAATGCTTAACTTATTTGCGCCCTTCTGTACTAGCCACACCCTGATTCCTTGATACTTCCGCCAAAACGGTTTTTAATCTGACTATTTATTCTCCCACCAATATGGTCTGTTTATTTACGCCAACCTGTACTAGAATATTTACGTTTTCAAGTAATTTTCCGCGATGTGGTTGTTCTGGTTGATAAAATTGCTGCCAAGTAATGTGAATTGCACGTGGTATATGTCCCAAAAACCAGGCTAATTTATTGCGTACATCGAGAATTGTTGCACTTTGCGATATTAATTCTTTGGCTTGGTTGGCGTTAACTATCCATTGCATAATGGCTGCATTTATGAAATTTGTAATTTGGGATTTTGTCGCCAAGGATTGTGTGACTTTAGCCGCATTGTAGCTTGAAAAAATATTATAAATATAGCAGTGCTACATTAGAGCGTGAAAATTTAGAAACCCGGTAACTCTTACAAAACTGGGTTTCTGGAAGCCGTAAACGTCATATTAAGTATAGACAAATATAATTCACCCTTCTTTGAGCAGAATTCACATATTGAGAAAGACAGACTTAGGATAGGTGCGCCGATCGCTCTCAAATTCTAAATTACAAATAATATAAAGAAAAATTAATTAAAAGTATAAAAATAAACAAATTCTATGGCTAATACTGTACTTATTACAGGTGCTTCTCAAGGTATCGGCAAAGCGACAGCATTGAAATTTGCCAGTCAAGGTTATGACATTGTAATGGCGGCTCGTCAATGGAATCGCTTAGAAGCTGCAGCATCTGAAGTTCGCTCTCTTGGTCGGGAAGCCCTTGCTATTTCTACGGATGTGACCGATCCGCAGCAGGTCGAGAACCTCGTTCAAAAGGCGATCGCTCATTTTGGTTCTGTGGATATTCTGATTAATAATGCATCTATTTTTACTGTAGGTTCGGTGGAACAGTTTCTACTTAACGATTGGCAGCAGGTAATAAATACTAATGTTTGGGGTTATATTTATACGATTAACGCACTCTTGCCCCATTTTTTGGAGCAAGGTAAGGGAATAATCGTAAATGTAGGTTCTATCGGCGGTTTAGATCCGATTCCTTATCAAATACCTTATACAACAAGCAAATATGCTGTCACTGGGTTGACTAAAGCGTTACATGCAGAATTATCACCTAAAGGTATTCAAGTTTGTGGAATTTATCCAAGTTTTATCCGCACCAGCATTGTAGAAAGGACAATCTTTCGCGGCGAGGATGAGGAAATTACTCAGGCTCGTCATGATTTGGTTGACATGGCAATGCATACTCCCGTGTTAGAAAAGGCTGAGGATGTAGCACAGGCAATTTGGCATGCTGTCAAGTATCAGCGGTCAGATGTAATAGTTGGCACAGCGAAATTATGGAATACAACTTTTCAGTTGTTTCCTGGTTTAATGAAGTCGATATTACGCCGAGTTTTTGGAATGAAGGAACGGCAGTGATTTTGGATTCTAATATTTTGCACCATTGGCAATAAGCCTGGAAATAAATTTCCGGTTTTGTAGAGACGCGTTCATGAACGCGTCTCTACATCGGTTGAAACAAGTTAAAATTTTTGTCGCAGTTCGATGACCGCTAAATGACCGCTTTAGAGCCACGATTCGGCGCGTTCAGGGCTAAATTACGGGCTGATTGCGACTGGTGCAACATCTAAAAGAGTTGCAACGTTAAAGTTAAATGTTATAACTCACTCAATAGACGCACCATTATCAACAAGGCTTAAGAAACCCGGTTTCTGATTTTGGTGCAAGATATAAGATAAGGCATCTTTCAAAGTTAGTAAGAAGAACGTTTAGATTGAGGTAAAGCAGGAACAGAAATAGGAGAATTAGGCAGTTTATTTCGGGATAATATTAGTGGAATACTAAGGGTTCCTAATATTATTATTACAGCGGTGGTTATCCATATTATTAAGCGACTGGGACGGTAGTCACCGCGCTCAATTTGCCAGAAAACTTGGTTGTAACGCCATGCTGCAATAGCGATCGCTATTATGCCAAAAATTACTAAACTGACTCCTAAATTCTCTGAGTTGAGCCAGGGATCTGTCTCAGATGCTTGCTGAGTCAGGGTTGTTTGCAACTGACGGATAAATATCCCAAATCGCGCGATCGCAAACCCAAACCCAATTAAGGCGATGGAGGTTCGCAGCCAAGCTAGAAATGTGCGCTCATTTGCTTGATGCTCTCTTTGACGGTCAATTTTAAATTCTTTAGTCATTGCAATAAAAATAATTTGCGCTCATTCCAAGTTGCTCCTGCGCTCGCGTTCAAGCTGTTTATTTTATTACCATGACCTACCCCAAATGCAACCCAATCTAAAGAAAGAGATTATTTAATTACTTTTTTTCCAGCTCAAGGTGGAGGTTAAACGCTCAATTCGGTAAACTAAAATATATGTTTCCTAGTTTTCTTCCTACCACAGTTGGGCAATTAACAGAATCCGCCTCTGTTGCTTTTGCTCAAAGCATTCAAAATCAGGCGATCGCTACTCCCTTGAGTACAGAACCTATTACCACAACTTATGCACGTCAGGGTAGTGGTGGCACACCCATTTTATTAATTCACGGTTTTGACAGTTCTATTTTAGAATTTCGTCGCCTTTTGCCGTTACTCGCAATCCAAAATGAAACTTGGGCTGTAGATTTATTAGGTTTTGGTTTTACAGACAGGCTTGCAGGAATCAAGTTTAGTCCAACTGCAATTAAAACTCATCTTTATTATTTTTGGAAAACCCTAATTAACCAACCTGTAATTTTGGTTGGTGCTTCAATGGGGGGTGCAACGGCGATTGATTTTACCCTAACTCACCCAGAAGTAGTGCAAAAGTTGGTGTTAATTGACAGCGCTGGTTTAGCGGGTGGTCCGCCATTAACTAAGTTCATGTTTCCCCCATTGGATTATTTTGCAACACAATTTTTGCGGAATCCCAAAATACGCCAAAGCATTTCCCGCGCTGCTTATAAAAACAAGGAACTTGCTTCTATTGATGCTCAATTATGTGCAGCGTTGCATTTAGAAATGCCTAGTTGGAATCAAGCTTTAATTGCTTTTACTAAAAGTGGTGGTTACACTGCATTTAGATTTAAAAAATTATCAGAAATTGTCCAGCCAACGCTAATTTTATGGGGCGATTCTGACAAGATTTTAGGTACTGAGGATGGAAAGAGATTTAAAAGGGGAATTCCAAACAGTAAACTCATTTGGATAGAAGATTGCGGTCATGTTCCTCATCTAGAAAAACCAGAAATCACCGCCCAACATATTTTAGAATTTCAAAATCTATAGGGTGTGTTAACTTAAACGCCTTGAGGGCGACTTACCTAAAGGTAGTGTAACGCACCAAGATAGGACGGTGCGTTACCTGATATCTTGCACATGCAACGCATAAACCACGAATCACTCAATACAAAGTGATGATTTTGACCACACAAGAATTTATTTCTCAGTCTTCTGGAGAGAGGACTTACGCGCTTTCGACTGGGACTTATAGTCCCAGGCTAATGTAGTCGAACGCGGAAAATCTGTATATATTTAGTGGTTTTATTTACATGTAATAGAGATGGTGCATTCCGGTCAGTTACGGCACAGCAAGTTTTTAATTGCTAAGAAGTTACAAAGATTGTGCGCTATCACGCACCCTACTTGATGAAAGCAGTTGCATTTTTAATCTTTAATTTTTAATTTTTAATTCCTCAATCAAGTAACCACATTTGAGAAGAAGTATCAGCACCAAATTCTTTTTCTTCTTGTGGATGTGGTTGTGTTGGTGCCAATTTTTCCACTGTTCGGTGTGATTTTTTGTAATTTAAAGAAGGCGGCTGGTGGACAATTTCCTTTTGCTGTTTTTCTTGTTTTTCTTGTTTTTCTTGTTTTTCCTGTTTTTCTTGTTTCAATGCATTAATTTCTTCTACGAGTTTAGAATTAGATTCTGCAAGATACAAAGCATCCTTTTTCGTATCATTAAGTTCTTTTTTTAGCTTTTCTGCTAAGTTTTTTTGCTCGGAGAAACTTGCTTGCAAATCAGTATTTTCCTTTTGAAGCGAATTATTTTCCTTTTGCAGAGAATTATTTTCCTTTTGAAGCGAAATATTTTCCTTCTGAAGAGAAGTATTTTCCTTTTGAAGAGAAACTTGATTTTCCTCTAGTTGTGCCAAAGTGTCTTTTAACTCTTTGACAGTTGCTTCTAATTCAGCCTTAGTTGGAGATGTGCGCTTGAGGGAAGTTTCTTGGGTTGCGTCTGTTAATGATTCCTTTTCTGCTGAAGTATCAACTGAAGCATCATCACTTTCTTTCCCATTATTTTCAGGGAAATTAACAGGGGTTGCGGTAACTTCGATAACAGGTTCACCTTCGGTTGGTGTAAATTTTTGCGCTTCTTCTTGTATCATGTCGGCGATACGTTTCTTAACCATTAATTCCTCCAATCACGTTTCAATTCATTAGCCACGCGGCGGTAGTCTGACTCCGCTTCTCGTGCATTCTTTCCTCGCCATTGAGTAATCGCAACACCCTCAAGTGCAGCTCGTTCATGAGCTTTGTAGGCACGAATAAAGGCATTACAAACAGGTATTCCTAGTTGCCTGAGAGTGCTTTGAGCTTCCAGTGCTTCCCCCAAACTCCGCGTATCAACTTTAGTAAGCAATACCCGATGGGGCGTTCCCACGGGGATGACAGCTACTCTGACTGTATCAATCAGCACAGCTAAATCCATTGGTGCTGGGGGTGTAGGCAAAACCAGATAATTTGCGATCGCTACTACCGTCGCTAAAGCTTCAGACCGCAGCGCCGGAGGCGTATCCACCACTACTAAATCGTAACCTGTTATCTGATGTAAATTACCTAAAAGTTTAGGATCTGTCTCTTGGGATATATCAAAGCTCATAGGTTTTTCACTACGTCCAACCCACCAACTAGCAGAACCTTGAATATCTGCATCGACAAGAAGAACTTTATTTTCTTCTGCAAAAATTGCAGCCAAGTTGATTGAGGTAGTGGTTTTCCCCACCCCGCCTTTACCGTTAAGAATAGCGATGATTCTTGGCACTGCTTGTTTCCGACGCTGCTTTCACCGAATATACCGCTTTGTGTGACCTGTAAGAGCATTAAAAATTTTGAGAGGGCTGAGGGCTGAGGGCAGAGGGCTGAGGGCTGAGGGCTGAGGGCAGAGGGCTGAGGGCAGAGGGCAGAGGGCTGAGGGCAGAGGGCAGAAGGGAATCCCTATAAATAATAATAAATTTACAGGCTTGTACCCTTTCCTTTACTTTCCTTCTGCCTCCCGCCTCCTGCCCTCTGCCTTTTTTAGTCACAATAGAATTCAGAAGCTATCAACTATAGAAGCATCTATGAGAGCAACCTTAAACTTGCCTGATGGACCGCAAATGCCGCGATTTTTACGGCGGATGAAATTTATTTTTCAGCCATTGGCATATTTGGAAGATTTTGCCAAAGTTTATGGTGATAATTTTACCGTATGGGGTCGCGAAAATGCTTTTGCTGTGTACTTTAGCCACCCACAAGCATTACAACAGATTTTTACTGCCGACCCCAGCTATTTCCGGGCTGGTGGGGGGAACCAAGGTTTAGGATTTTTGTTAGGCGAGAACTCTTTGATTTTACTCGATGGCGATCGCCACCAAAAGCAACGTCAACTTTTAACTCCTCCTTTTCATGGCGAAAAGATGCGGGCATACGCGGAAATTATCCGTGATATCACAGAGAAAGTCAGCACGGAATGGAACATTGGTAAACCCTTTAATATCCGTTCGTCGATGCAAGAAATCGCCCTGCGTGTCATCTTGCGGGCTGTATTTGGCTTGGATGAGGGACAGCGTTTTCAGGAACTTCGGAAATTGCTGACTACCCTGCTAGACTTTATGGGTTCTCCCTTGATATCCGCCTCTTTCTTTTTTACCTTTATCCAAAAAGATTACGGCGCTTGGAGTCCTTGGGGTCGAATTACGCGCCTGATTGAGCGAATTGACGAACTTATTTATGAACAAATTCGGGAACGTCGGGCAGAATCTAACCAAAATCGTCAAGATATCCTCAGTTTGATGATGTCTGCTCGTTATGATGACGGTCAGGCGATGTCTGATGTAGAATTGCGCGATGAATTAATGACATTGCTGGTAGCGGGACATGAAACCACCGCTTCTGCATTGACTTGGGCATTTTACTGGATTGACCTTTTACCAGAGGTGCGCGAAAAGTTGCAAAAGGAATTAGACACCCTTGGCGACAACCCAGATCCGAATATCATTGCCAAATTGCCTTATTTGACAGCAGTTTGCCAAGAAACGTTGCGAATTTACCCAATTGTCGCGGGTGGCTTTTTTCGAGTTGTGAAAACTCCCATTGAAATTATGGGTTATGAACTGCCAGAGGGAACAATAATAATTCCCAGTATTTACATCGCACACCATCGGGAAGAAGTTTATCCGCAATCGAAACAATTCAAACCAGAACGCTTTTTAGAAAGGCAATTTTCTCAATACGAGTATTTGCCCTTTGGTGGTGGTAATCGTCGTTGTATTGGTATGGCATTTGCCCAGTATGAAATGAAACTGGTATTGGCGACGATTTTGTCACAGTTTCAGGTATCGCTAGTAAACAAGCGTCCCGTGCGTCCCGTGCGTCGGGGTTTAACTTTAGCCGCACCCGCAGGAATGCAGATGGTTGCAACGCCTCTGGTGAAGCGTGTAAATACATCAATGCCGGTGTAAATAATTCCAAATTCAAGTAGCCATCACTGGGTACACCAATGCGAAGCGTAACCCAACACAATCGTCATACATGTTGGGTTCCACTCCGTTTCATTCAGCGCATTGTTACAGAGAAATGATATTAGATATATAGATATAGCGCCTCTCGGTTGAGTCCAATACACTCAATATTTTCTTGTGGGACAGGCGTATCGCCTGTCCTGGGCGGGCAATATGGCCCACCCGACAATGGAAGGTATTGCAGTCTGCCGGAGAATCGCTATATATAGCAATCCTATATGATTTGTAAAAAATCACTCCTGTCCAGAAACCCGGTTTCGCAGGAGTTACCGGGTTTCTAAATTTTCACGAATGATTTAGGACTGCTATATGTTTTATATCTTTTGATAGATGCATAAAATTTCATAATTTTTCCAAGCGGTATTTTTGTATATTTTCTGGTGAATTTTTAGCTGTAAATTCTCTAACTGCATAAGTTCAATTAAGCCCCACCTGTTAAAAGGAGCAATTTTAAGTACCTCAGGAGAAAAATTCCAATGCCATTAAATAGATTAGTGGACTCTGGACAGCAAATTCAGCCACCTCCAGATATTCAGAGAACAACTTTTTCTTTAGATGCGATCGCACGCTTTGTATGCAATACATGGGAAGAAATCTTAGCAGCACAAGCAGGTGGTCAGTTTGACGCAGTGGTTATCGGTTCGGGTATGTATGGTGCATACACCGCTGCCAAGTTATTCGAGTTCGGCAAGGAATTACCAAACCAGCAACCGCGTATTCTCGTCTTGGAAGCTGGACCATTCTTCATCAGCGAACATTTCCAAAATCTGACTCGCCTGGGTGATTTGTTTACCCAAGTTTTAGAACCCCTTGTTGAGCCAAATTCACAGGGAAGAAACATCAACGAACCCTCAAACTATGTCTTTGCCGGTAACTTTAGAGACCATCACCGCTGTGTAGGCGGCAAATCGCTATTTTGGGGCGGCTGGACGCCCCGTCTAGTCGATTCCGACCTTCAGCAATGGCCCGCCGACGTTGTGGAATATCTGCGTCTCAAAAACCAACCAGACGGCTATGAATACGTAGAGCGCGAAATCGGCGCTTGGCCGATAGCAGACTTTATCAACGGCGATTTGTTCGATATTCTCAAAGACCGTGCTAAGAATGTGCTGAACAAAGTACCATCGCTGACAAATGTGCAAGATCCACCGATCGCAGTGCTAGGTCAATCACCTGGGTCTGGCTTGTTCAGCATGGACAAGTTTAGCAGCTTGCCCCTGCTGCTTGATGCCATCCGCGAAGCCAGCGGTCAAAATGACGCCAACCGACGGCTGTTTCTCGTGCCTAACGCCGAAGTTCTCAAGTTAGAAACCACTAACGGCGTTGTCACTCAAATCGTAGTGGCTTTGAAGAATCCGTTTGAGCCAAATAACAAAAGCCAAGCCCGCGTAGTGCGTCTGAATATTAAACCCAGCGCTGCAGTAGTGTTGGCGGGCAATACCATCAACTCAACACGATTGGCGTTGAACTCGTTCCCACGCCCGAAAGCGTTACAACCGAACTTCGAGTTGATGGGGCGAAACCTGATGGCTCACGTTCGTGGTAACTTTATCTGGAAGGTCAACCGCGCCGCCTTGGGTGTCCCTGCACAACTAGACAAAGAATTACAGACTGCCGCTTTGCACATCCCAGGCGAGACACAGACAGCGAACGGACCAGGACAGTTTCACTTTCAGTTTTATGCTGCCCCGAATATATCCACCGCTTCTAAAAACCTATACAAACCTGCTCACAAGTAGACAAAGCTGTACAGGGGGAACGAATCGCGGTTTATGTTCCAAGAAATCATCTTTAACACTTTCGTTTGCTCTGGACAGATTGCTCCGACCATTGCTTGACCAAAGACTCCCAGTTAGAGATAGCATAGAAGCTGTGACGCTTAATGCTAGATTTCTTAATCAAATTATTCAATTGATTCCACAGGCTCCATACGTGCTTTCTATCCTTCACGGATAGATAGGCGGTTATGCAGCCTGGAATATTTTCAGTCAATCTCATAGCACGTCGCGCTATAGCCATAGCAGCAGCTTCATCGCTAGCTAATCCATATTGGCGTGCATATTTCACCAAGCCGATAACGCTGGTATAAGCAGGATTCACCTTCATCAGATAAATCCCCCGGTTGCTTAAGATGTGCATCTGTAATTCATAAAAACGGCTATACGCCCAAAGCGAAAGCATCCGAGCATATTTTCTACCACGCTCTTTTAGTTGTTCTTTCTTGGTAGTAAAGTCTAATTCTTCGCAAGCAACAGGACAAGCAAAGGTGTCTGCCAGTACCGCCAATTGCAAGCAAGCATCAATGATTTGAGCATCCTGTTTGCCTGTTGGCAATCCCATTTGTAGCGGGATTTGTCCATGCGCTTTGAGGTTGCCATCACGGTCAACGTATGCCCAACCAATAGAGCCGGGATTCGTGTCAATCCCGATGCAGCCATAAGTAGAGTGACGCGAGACACGCTTTACTGGCGCTGGAGTAAACTGTACGGCTGCATTCCATTTACCGTCTTTGCGGTAGAAGTGCCAGGTTTTAGAACCATCTTTGGGCAGTCTGTTGATTTTGCGGTCAAAGTTACCTAATCTTGTTTGTACGTACTTGCCAAATCTTGATTCCAAGCAAGCAGGTACACGGAACTTAAGGATATTGCCGTCCCATTGACAAACCTGATTACCAAAAGATTCATCTTTTGAACCAACAACAAACGCTTGGTCTTTTGAGATGACAGTTTGAATTGGCGCTGTCTTCAAATGCTCAATCTGCTTAGATAACTGGTAAGCACGGCGTTTCTTGTTATGAATCTGAAAGCGCAAATTCTTCCAGTTAGTATCACGAAATTGGAGCGAACAGGACAATGGGAACCTGCATCCAGTCTTTGATTTCTGCCAATTTTTTTTGGCGTAAAACTTAACAGAGCCCGCTAATTTCTTTTCTGATTTGCTAATCCAAGAATTGATTGATTTAAGCTTACCTTCCAACGTCTTAACATGATGTTTCCTATCCTCTTTGGATGCGTCCACTGCACCTTGAGCATGGCTGATAACACCATTAGCATGACGCTTTGAAATGCCGTAAGTTGTTTGTAGATGAGTGTTCCAGTTAGATTTGTTGAACGTTTGACTCTTAAGAATGAAGTTGGCTGTTTCACGCGCTGCTTTGTGGAATACCGGACTGTAGGTAGCCAAGAACATCTCAAAGGAAGTGAGTCCTAAACTATTTAATTCTTGCGCCTGCGTTGGTAATCCTTTAACGTACGTGAGAGTAGCCATCACTCGAATTTTTATGTATTATATATAGTAGTATACCACTATATATTCTGTTTTTGTATGCCATTCCAGAAAAATCATGAATTTCGTTGGCAGTCTAATAAAGATAAGACTTTAGATAAATCACCTATCTGTTTCAAGGGATGGGAAGGGCAGAAAGAAAAAATTAAAACCGTTCCCAATTGGCAAGAACGGCTTAGAGAGTTTGTTGACCAACTTGTATCAGACCTACCCAAAAATGAATAGATATGGGTAGAGATGGATAGGAATTAAGTTACAGTTTCATACCCCAGCCTTTCCGAATGCCCCCAATAATCCCGAAGAGTTTCTGTACAGGATGGTGCCAAACATTGAGGAGTACGAGAAGATTCTTGCTGCCCAGACTTCTGACCCGACAGGTAACAAAGTTGTAATTGGCATTCGCACCTGTGGCGAAATGTTCGGTGATAAGACTACCCCAATCGGCAACCCTGACCTTAGTTGGGTAAGCGTCAATCCCTTCGGCGGTACTGGCGATGATGTGTACTTTGAGAACGGAAAGGAACTGCGCGTACCGAAAGCATTCGTGAATATGAAGGAAATACCCGCAGACAAACAAGTTCGGGATGCTCAGACTAATGCAGCTTTTGCCTTTATTGATGCCTTGGCTGGGCAACCACCAGGCAGTTCTAAAAACCGCAATGAGAACGCGCCAATTCAGTTGTTTAGTGATGGAGAAGATGGGTTGGGTACCACCTATCACGAATCGGGCACGCTGTGGATGGGCACTGACTTTATTACATCTGTTACTGATGTTAATGGTCGTTTTCACCACGTATCCAATGCTTACTGCGTAGACCAGTCGATTTTCCCCACCGTTGGCTCTGCAAATCCCGTACCCACAGGACTAACCCTATCCCGTAAGATTGCTCGCTCGATTATTGAACGCTACACCTCTGTTAAGCAAGAGAGCAACGACGGCTTTGAAATGCTTTATAAGGGCAACTTTAAGGCAGATGGCTGGGAAATTGCGCCATCAGGTAGCCCAAACTTTTTTGATGTCCAAACTCAGGATGCCCCAGTGCTGGGTGCAGGTGTTGACAGTAAAAACGTCGGACTTGGCGTTCTTTGGTTTACTCGCAAAAAATTCAAAAATTTCATCCTGAAGTTGGATTGGAAAGCCTTTGACATTGAAGCTAATTCCGGTATTTTCCTGCGAATGCCAGAACCCAAGGCGCTTGACGATCGCTTGTATAACTCCAGCATCGAAATCCAAATCGACGAGCGCGGTCACGACTTTCCCAATCAAATTTACGGTAGCCCCTTACACAAGACGGGTGCAGTATACGAAGTTTTCCCCGCTCAAAGATGGGCAGCTAAGGCAATTCCTCCCCGTAACTCTGGTAATCCTGGCTACTGGAACAGCTATGAAATCAGAGTGGAAGGCAATGAGATTTCGGTCAAACTCAATAACCAATTAGTCAGTGTGGGAACCTTCCCGGAACTTTTGGGATTTGACGATCCCAGCCAAGGTAAGAAGAAGCGTTCCGAAGGTTTTATTGGCTTGCAGTGCCATACCGAAGTTGTTCAGTTCCGCAACATCCGGATTAAAGAATTGTAAGGAAATTGCAACGCACACAACTTAAGGATCGCGATCGCGATCGCGATCCTGTCCATCTCATTTTTTAAGGAGTAAACAATGCCATTAGACCTCAAGTCAAATAAAAAACCAATCGACAAGAACGACAGCCAGTATCAAGATGTTCTGCAAGACTTGCAAGGCAACATTCTCAAAGGACATGGAAGAGGCGAATCTGTACACATTTTCTTAACTTTTCCCGACCCCAGGAGAGAGCCGCAAAAAACTGCTACACTCCGGCGATTGATTGCTGAAATTGCCACCAAAGATATTACATCAGCCAAGAAGCAGTTAGATGATGCTGTCGCTTGGAGGCAGAACAGAATTGATGGTGGTGTATTGGTACACTTTTCGTTATCTTCCTCAGGCTACGAAAAACTAGGTTTCCCTGATTCGACTCAGCCGAAGGGTGCCAATCTTCAAAATCGCCGAGAAGCTAACCCCCAAGCACTTAACGACGACTACGCTCAAGTCTTCCAACTGGGGATGAAGCGGCGGCAGTACGCACTTATCGACCCCCCTTTTAGCTCTTGGGAGCCTGCATATCGGCGGGATATTGATGCATTGGTAATCATCGCAGCTAATAATTTGACAGATGTCAAGAACAAAGAATCAGAAATTACTGACAAGCTGAGGGGCATTGCTACGGTTGCCACTGTTGAGCGAGGTACGATAATACGTCGCCAATTTAACAATCAGAAGGAAGACCCTGTTGTTGAGCATTTTGGCTTTACAGATGGTGTTGGCAACCCACTTTTTCTCAAGCAAGATTTAGAGCGGGAAGAAGGCGAAACCGCAAAAAGACTTTTCAGCGCTCCCCTCAATCTTGTCCTGGTTCCAGACCCGCTAGGCACTCGAAATGTGAGCTTTGGCAGTTTTCTAGTCTTTCGCAAACTTGAGCAAAATGTTCAAGGATTCAAAAAGGCAGAACTTGAGTTGAGCAAAGCCTTGGGAGTTTCCCGCAAGCTGGCTGGGGCAATGGCAGTGGGACGTTTTGAAGATGGCACTCCACTTGTGCTTCAGGGCAATAACGGCAGTAAGAACTTAAATGACTTTGATTATTCTGGCGACCCTGTGGGGCTAAAATGCCCATTCCACGCCCATCTTCGCAAGACCAATCCTCGATTGGAATCGGTCAGAGCAGGTGGACCTTTTGCTCAGAGCAAACAACAGGAACTTGGACATCGTATTACACGGCGCGGAGTTACCTATGGTGGACCACTCAGCGACTTTAGCAACCTCGATAAACTACCTACAGATGGGGTTGGGTTGCTATTCATGTGCTACCAGTCTGATATTTGGGAACAATTTGAGTTTATTCAGCGGTTCTGGTCTAACAATCCCGTATTCCTGGAACCCGCTATGTCCGAGTCCCGCAACGTACAAAATAATAATTACGACACAACCGGATTGGATGCAGTCAGCGGTCAAAGCCTACCCGGTCAGCGCGATCCGCTGATTCAAGAAGAGCCGCAGCCACCGGAAAACTGGTTAAAAGAACGGAACCAACCAACCACGAAACCCGAACCCGATGTCAAATTTGCCAACTTTGTCAAACTCAAGGGGGGTGAGTACTTTTTCTCGCCGAGTATCAGTTTTCTGAAAAACTTACCCAACTTACCTCAAAATTTCCCCACACCGCCAGTTGAAGAACCCGTACCTAGCAAAACCTATGTTGTGCGACAAGGTGACGATTTATCAAAGATAGCCGAAAGAGCTTACGGTGATGGCAGTATCTTCACATTCATCTATGAGGCGAACAAAAATGTGATTGGGCCTAACCCTGGCTCGCTCTTCCCTGGGCAGATACTTTACATTCCAATACTGCCAACAAATACTAGACCCACTCCTGGTAAAGAATATATTGTGCTACCAGGTGACTATCTATTTTTGATAGCCGAGAGAGCTTACGGAGATGGCAATAGGTTCATGGAAATTTACGAAGCAAATCGAGATGTGATTGGGCCCGATCCGACCGTGCTTGTACCCGGGCAACGACTTCGCATTCCACCGCTTTAAGGAAACATTTATAAAGGATGAAGGATGAAGGATGAAGGATGAAATGCTCCCTTGTTGCTGCGCCTCCTTGCCCTGTAATTTATTAGTGTCAAAATCGCAAACAATTGTTGAGAGACACGCAGTGCAAGCGCGAAGCTCTCCAAACTTCGCAACAAGGCGTCCTTTTTTCAGAGCAAGCAGATTAATCTGTGGGCTTCTTACTTCATCCTTCATACTTCATACTTCATACTTCATAGAATTATCTCAGTTGTCACACAGAAGAAAGCTGAACTTGCATTTGCATAAGTTGCAGCGATAAACTGTCAATTAATACCCTCGCCCGCCTGGGGTTAGAAACCCCAGGCTAATAGCATAAGTCCGTTGAAACGGACTAAAAATTCTTCTAGCACTCATAACTCAAAACGCGATTTATTGCATGTCTACAAAGCTCCTAACTCCGCGCCTGGGCGGCTGGGCGCCTCACGAAAATTGCTCGCTCATCCGCTGTTCTAATAGTTCTAATAATGCATTCACGTCTCTAGCAAGTTGCTCAAAACAAGCAGGCGGTGGCGGTTCTGGTTCAAACTGAATTAACTTAATTTCACCACTACCAATCCCAATCATTAAAACTTCTACTTCAGGTTTATGATGCTCGACAATTCCCACAATTTCCTGAAGTCTATTTTCAACTTTAATATTTAATGTTTCTATCGCTTCTTTAGAACAATAAACAAAATGTGGCGTTGGTTGCAAATCAATGCCGATAGTACCTTGACTGTCACCATTTTCTAACCACAAACCCCAAGATAATGCCGCCAATTCTTGTTGATTTGCTTTGACAAATCTATCTAACTGGCTGCGCCACTTGTTATCTCCTGATTCCGGTTGGGTACTACCAAACATCATGTCAATTTTAGATTTTGGATTTTGGATGAAAGGATTTTGGATTGTAGAGACGTTGCATGCAACGTCTCTACATTGTGTTTGCGATCCGGATTTATTTCAAACCCGATTGTACGCGCCAGAGACTGGCATAAATTCCGTCTTTTTCCAGCAAATGTTCGTGGGTTCCGAATTCTACTAATTTTCCGCGTTCCATGACATAAATGCAATCGGCATTGCGAATGGTGGAAAGACGATGAGCGATCGCAATTGTGGTGCGATTCACTGTGATTCGTTCGAGCGATCGCTGAATTGCGGCTTCTGTTTCATTATCCACCGCCGAGGTAGCTTCGTCTAAAATTAAAATTGGCGGATTTTTCAGAACCGCGCGGGCGATCGCAATCCGTTGTCTTTGTCCGCCAGATAACTTTTGCCCTCGTTCTCCGACAATTGTCTCATAACCCTGGGGCAATCGCACAATAAATTCATGGGCTTCTGCTACCTTCGCCGCCATGATAATTTCTTTATCTGTGGCGTCAAAGCTGCCGTAAGCGATATTTTCCGCCACCGTACCATGAAATAAGAATACATCCTGACTTACCAAGCCGATGCAACGGCGTAAATCTCGCAAATTTAAATTTTGCAATTCAATGCCATCTAGGGTAATATTTCCCGATCGCACTTCGTAAAACCGCAATAAAAGTTTAACTAAAGTGCTTTTACCGGAACCGGTAGAACCCACAATGGCAATTGTTTTTCCTGCGGGGATATACAAAGATAAATTCTTAATTACTGGTTGCCTATCTTTATAGGCAAAAGTGACATTTTTAAATTCTATCTCGCCGCGCACTTCTTCAACAGGTAACGGCACATTTCCCGGATGAATATCAATTGGAGTATCCAACAAATCCATCACTCGATTGGTAGAAGCCATTGCCCGTTGATATAAATCAAAGGTATCGCCTAATCTAGTTAAAGGCCAAAGCAAAAGCTGAACTAAAAACACTAAAGAACTGTAAGTTCCTACAGACATTCTACCAGCAACTGCTTCCATTCCGCCAAATAATAACAATACCGTGAAGGCTGTTAAAATCAGCATTCTAATTAACGGAATGAAAGCCGCCGAAAGAGCGATCGCTTTTGCATTACTTTGACGATAAGCATCACTATCTGCCGTCAAACGAGCTTTTTCATAATCTTCAGCCGTAAAACTTTTAATAGTAGTAATACCGCTAAGATTATTTGACAGTCTGCCATTGAGCAAACCGACTTTTTCTCGCACATCAGCATAGCGCGGTGCAAGCAATTTTTGAAAAGCTATCGAACCCCAAAGGATAAATGGCATCGGAAATATTGCCATCCACGCCACACCGGGAGCTAAAATCAAAAAAGCACTGCTAATGACTATAATAGTTGTGGTAACTTGAATGATGTCATTTGCTCCCACATCCAAAAAACGCTCCAATTGGTTGATATCATCGCTCAAGATAGACATCAAACCGCCAGTACTGCGTTCTTCAAAATAAGCCAATTCCAACTCTTGTAAATGACTGTAAGCTGAATTACGCAAATTATGCTGAATATTCTGTCCCAAATTGCGCCACAATAACTTGTAAAAGTATTCAAAAGTTGATTCTAATATCCAAGTAATAACAGTGAGGAACCCAAGAATCAAAAATTGCCCAAAAACATCTTTTATACCTAACTGTGCAATGATGGAATCTTGTTTTTTGACTACCACATCCACCGCAATACCAATTAATGCCGGTGGTGCCAAATCGAAAAGTTTATTGAAAACAGAACAAGCAGTAGCCTGCCAAATTTGTTGGCGATATTCATGTCCGTAGTCAAGCAGGCGTTGGAGGGGATGGGTAGAAGACTTAAGCCTTTTTGATACCCGATGAGGTTTTAATACAGTAGCCACAGCCGTTAGCGATCGCGTGTAATTGATATTACCACAGGAGAAAGTTTAGCAATCTAAACCTGGAGTATGAAAATAGGGCATTGGGCATTGGAAAGACAAATTTTCATCCTGTGTCGCGAACTCTGTTGATATCGCTGCTGGCAAAAATAATTGGCGATTTCGATAAATCATGTCTATGCAAACTATATATTAGTTGCATTAAATAGGACTTAATGCCTAAAAGCCTCAATTGACAACCTTTGTTTGTCTCGCTTTCAACTTCCAGCCTGAAAGCGCTTTACTTATATCTTGCACATGCAACGCATAAACCACAAATTACCGAATCCAAAGTGATGATTTTGACTACGCCATCATTCATTTCTCAGTCCTCTGGAGAGAGGACTTACGCGCTTTCGACTGGGACTTATAGTCCCGTAATGTGAACGCAGTCGGAAAATTGCCACATACTTAGTCATTTTATTTACTTTAAATCGGGATGGTGCATTCGGGTCAGTTTAGTCCAAATGAGATAAAACTGTTAACTATTTGCTACCTTCATATTCATCTATGGTATTTTACTCAGGACTAAGGAATCAAAACTCAGCACTCAGGCGGAGATAAAAACTTGAAAAATCAGCAAATTGGTAGTTGGCAAAGTATAGTAGCAGGAATTATTGCTTCAATAATTGTTGTTCTGAGCTTTAATTCCTTTATCATTATTAATCCGGGACAGGCTGGAGTGATTAGTATATTGGGTAAAGCGAGAGATGGTGCTTTATTAGAGGGTATCCACCTGAAACCGCCCTTTATCGCAATAGTAGATGTTTATGATTTGACGGTACAAAAATTTGAAGTACCAGCAGAGAGTTCAACCAAAGATTTGCAAACTTTAACAGCAAGATTTGCCATCAACTTTCGCCTCGATCCGATGCAGGTAGTTGAAGTCAGGAGAAAACAAGGAACCTTAGAAAATATTGTTGCAAAAATTATCGCGCCCCAAACACAAGAATCCTTTAAAATTGCAGCCGCGAGAAGAACAGTAGAAGAAGCCATTACCAAAAGAACCGAGTTGAAGGATGACTTTGACACAGCATTAAGCGATCGCTTGGAAAAATATGGAATAATAGTGTTAGATACTAGCGTAGTTGACTTGACATTTTCGCCAGAATTTGCCAGAGCAGTTGAGGAAAAACAAATCGCCGAACAACGAGCGCAAAGAGCAGTTTATATAGCACGAGAAGCCGAACAAGAAGCCCAGGCAGATATTAATCGCGCCAAAGGTAAGGCAGAAGCCCAAAGACTATTAGCTGAAACTTTAAAAGCCCAAGGAGGGCAGTTAGTTCTGCAAAAAGAAGCAATTGAAGCTTGGAGAAATGGCGGCGCTCAAATGCCAAAAGTCCTTGTTATGGGTGATAACTCTAAGGGCAGCATACCCTTCATTTTCAACCTAGGGAATATGCAAAATCAACCTTGATTTGAGTAAATAATATTAGTAGGGTGGGCAATACTCACCCCTGACCAAATCACCCTCAGAGCAAAAAAAAGACGCATAATAAACGCATTCAAAAAAATTATGTCAACGTCAAATCCTAACACTGTCAGAGTCCAACAAGCGAAGAAAATCCTGAATAAATTCAACTGTGTTGACATAGCACCTCCCATTGCACAGTCAGAAAAACCGATAATTCGTCAGGCTTTACTTTTACTAACCAGCCTTTCGGATTACCAAATTTTAGGAGTTTGTGCTGATACAATCGAGGAAGCTTTGTTAGCCATGAAAACTTATTCCCAAGCTTTAGGCTATGAAGTAAACAGCGATTTACCTACAGTTGAAGGACCAGTTTATATCAAATGCAACGGCAAAACTGGATTGTGTTATATCGATTCCTACGCCGGACATCATCGCGGTGTACTGGTGTCTTGTCAGTCTCTGTATAAAGATGGAATTAACGAAATGTACGGACATTTACCCCTGGATTTATTTTTATAGAATTTGATAGCAGGCACAAAGCGCGTTAATGTAGGGTGGGCAATGCCCACCCTACTAATAATTTGGGCACGGTAAGAGACTATGAGTATTATTACGTTACAATCAGTCAAAAAAGATTTTGGTATCAAAGAAATTTTAAAAGATGCCAGTTTTAGTTTAGATGTTACAGATAAAGTTGGCTTAATTGGTACTAACGGTTCTGGTAAATCAACATTATTAAAAATGATTGCCGGACTAGAACCAATTGATGGCGGTCAAATTTTAGTTAACTCTGGTGCTAAAATTATTTACCTGCCCCAGCAACCAGATTTAGATGAAAATCGCACAGTTATAGAGCAAGTATTTGCTGATAGTGGCGAACAAATGAATTTGGTGCGTGAGTATGAAGAACTTTCTGATAAATTAGCTCACAATCCAGAAGATAAACAGTTAATGTCTCGCCTTTCTGTTGTGATGCAACAGATGGATGCAACTGGCGCTTGGGAAATAGAAACCAATGCCAAAATCATCCTGACAAAGTTAGGAATTTCAGACTTTAATGCGATTATCGGCACATTATCTGGAGGCTATCGCAAGCGCATCGCCCTAGCAACAGCTTTGCTGCGAGAACCCGATGTTTTGCTGATGGATGAACCGACAAACCATTTGGATGCTCTTTCTGTTGAATGGTTGCAAAGTTACTTAAATCGCTTTCGCGGCGCACTCTTGCTAATTACCCACGATCGCTATTTTTTAGATCGCGTTACCAATCGTATCATTGAAATTGACCGAGGCGATATTTTTACTTATACGGGTAACTATTCTTACTATCTAGAAAAGAAAGCCCTTGCTGAAGAATCCGCTATTAGCAGCCAACGCAAACATCAAGGCGTATTGCGGCGCGAATTAGAATGGTTAAAAAAAGGACCAAAAGCCCGGAGTACCAAACAAAAAGCCAGAATTGACCGCGTTCACGCCATGCGGGAAACTGAATTTAAACAAGTTCAGGGTAAAGTTGATATTTCGACAGTTGGTCGTCGTATTGGCAAAAAAGTTATTGAACTGAATCACATTTCTAAGGCTTACAACGGACGCACCTTAATTAAAGATTTTACCTACGAATTTAGTCCCGAAGACCACATCGGCATCATCGGCGGTAACGGTGCAGGTAAATCAACTTTAATGGATATTATCACCGGACGCGAACAACCAGATTCGGGCATGGTGGACATTGGTAGTACCATTCACATTGGTTATTTTGACCAGCATTCTGAAGAATTACTCACGGCGTTAAACGAAAATCAGCGCGTGATTGACTATATTAAAGAAGAAGGAGAATTTGTCAAAATTACCGATGGAACTCAAATTACCGCCTCGCAAATGTTAGAGCGGTTTTTGTTTCCTGGAAACCAGCAATATGCGCCAATTCATAAACTTTCTGGTGGGGAAAAACGGCGGTTATTTCTATTGCGTATTTTGATGGGTGCGCCCAACGTTTTGATATTAGATGAACCGACAAACGATTTAGATGTGCAAACCTTAGCTGTGCTGGAAGAATATTTAGAAGATTTTACAGGTTGTGTAATCGTAGTTTCTCACGATCGCTACTTTTTAGACCGCACCGTAGACAGCATCTTTGCCTTTGAGTCAGACGGTACTCTCAAGCAATATCCAGGTAATTATTCAGTCTATCTCGACTACAAGAAAGCAGAAGAAGCCGCACTACAACAAGCTGGGAATACTCAAGAAAAATCGAAAAATGTAGAAGCTGACATTACATCTCAATCCAAAGATACAGAGAGTAAAAAGAAGCGCAGGTTATCCAATTGGGAAAAGCGAGAATATGAGCAATTGGAAGGTAAAATTGCCCAGTTAGAGTCAGAAAAAGCAGAAGCCGAAAAAGCGTTGGTGAATGCTACTCCAGGTAGTTATACTCAAGTGCAGAAACTTTACGAACAGGTGGAAGCACTCAAAATAGCAATTGATGAAGCAACCGAACGTTGGCTGGAATTAGCTGAAATGGATTTTTAGTCTGGTGGTTGGTGGTTGGAAGGGACAAGCAACAACTAACGACTCTTTGCAATTAACTTTATAGCGCTTCTGGGTTGGATGCAATACACAATCGGAAGCAGTAGGGACAATTCATGAATTGTCCCTACGATAAGAACGTATTTGACGCAAGTGAGAACCGTTATATTTGTGGCGAATTAATTAAGAGTTGATTTCTAATGCGAAACTTTTCAAAATATTGCAAAGAGATTGAACTTTATCAAGTCCGACATAGGATTTAATTACAGGGTTTTTGGCTGAGTTCGTTACAGATTTATTCGTTGGCATTGCAAATGTCGGCTACCTACTGTAGTGGCAATCAACGTTGGAGAATTATTGCTATGTTCTTAATCCACAAACCCACAGGAGTTTTGGTCGAACTTCTGACCCCAGCTAATCTCTTCGACCCCTACTGCAAAGAACTTATCGCCCAAAGTCATGCAGGCGAGGAACTTCAAGACCCGTGTCCTTTTGCTAAGTCAGAAATGACATTTCCCTCTGGTGAACCCATACCACGTTGCTGGTTAGATCCACACTATCGCGAGTTTAAAAAGCAACCCAATTTCCAACAAATGGCTCTCCAAGTCAGCTAATTAGCTTTAATTTGAATAGTGAAGAAAAGTTCATGTATCTATCACTTTAGATAGATGCGGTTAGAAGCCCGATTAATATTGAAAACCTTGATATAACTGGGTGGGCATTGCCCACCCTACTTAATGCAAGGGCGTATTTTATTTAACAGAAAATATATAGAGATTCTTATTTGGATGCAATACACGCTAATAGTTAATGGTTAATAGTTCATAGCCAAAAATCCATTAACCATGAACTATTAACCATGAACCATGAACCATGAACTTACATCTTGCGATTGGGGCGTAGCAACCACATTCGCTCACAATCGATTATTAATTGGTCAACTCCTTCATTTTGAACTTTAGCTTTGTCATAACGTGATTGTGCAAAAGAGACAGTACCATTAACTTTAAAGTTGTTAGCAGTAGCGCATAGCGTATGTCCGTCTATTGAGTCACCAAGGCGATCTAGCATGACAAAATCTCCTGGTTGGACTTTGCTAAGAAGATTAGCGATCGCTTTTTTTATCGTATTATTTGGCGATTTCCCTACAGCCACTTCATCTATTAACTGGAAGTGAACAAGATTACCGTATTCTTTGGCATATTTATCGCTCCATTTTTGCCATTCGTTAGCAAGAGGATATTCGCCTTTACCTTTGTTGCCATCATAGGGAGGTTCATAGCCACCTTTCCGCAGCACATTACCACCGAATAGGTTACATTTCCACTTTCCAGCTAACTCTTCAAAAGGCTTTTCAGCCGGAACAACATGTTTGGGATCGACGTTTATCCAAGGTTTTTCCACACCATAATTTAAAGCAATATCTCCAGTTGTTAATTCTATCGCGGCATCGACTATATCTTGGGGGGTAGCACTCATAATTCCCGGTACATGAGTTTGTCGCAATGCTGCATCAAGTGATGAAGCTGTTTTCGCGTCCACCTTACCCGTAACAGGCATTTTATTGTACTTTTGAAAGTTGCTAATAGCTTTAGTTGTCTCATCACCATACTCGCCATCTGCGCCAAACTCAGGCAGCATATAGTCTAACTGAGAAGTACGATTAGCTAAAGCAATCAGCGCCCGTTGCACATTGCGAACAGAAGGATGCTTGCGATCGCTATCTGGCAAAACTATTTTTCCGTTAAGCAAAGCTGTATCGCTGGCAAGATTGGCAATAGGTGCTTCTACATTAATCTTACTGCCTAATTTGAGTAACAAAGAACGCAACCAACTTCCAACACCAGCCTCTAAAGTATCAGCAAAACATTTAGCAATCTTTTCAGCGTCTTGTGTTGTTGCTTTACCAGAATTAATTGCTGTACGCAATCGCTCTAAATCAACCGCGCTAAATCGAGCATTAGTAATCAAAGTTTTGATAGAAGAGGAGAGAAGTGGCATAGCCTACCTTCTTAATGAAGTAATTTATCTACATCTGACTTCAATTTACTTGATGGATTTTCCCGAATATATCTAACAAAAATTTACAAACCCTTTCAGGGTAGGGTACTCTTAATAGGGAACTCTTATTTAACAGGACTTACGCACGCAACAGCCAGAAACCCGGTTTCTTCGTACAAATTTAGTTGTAAAACCAACGATTTTTCATAGAAACCGGGTTTCTTTGCGTAAGTCCTATTTAACCCTTTCCCACCCTAAAAGGTGAAAGTGGTACGCAATACACCAACGGTCGTAGTGTCATTTCTGCTATTACCTTCAGGATTAAAAAGCACAAATGCGCCTGGGGTAATACTAATATTGTCACTTACCCGAAAACGGTAATAAGCTTCCAAATGATAAGGAACAGTTCTATCTACACCCACAGGCGCATCTAAAGCATCTCCATCAGCAGAGGTGCGATAAAGCGGCTGACCAAAAATTATCCCCGCACTATTACCCTTTTGAATTAAATCCTTGAAATGAAGACCTACCATCCAACTGGTAAAGGTAGTAGAAGCATCAACTCGGCCGGAAGAATCATCAACAAATAGCGCCGCACCATAGCCAGAAAAAGCAATATTTGGGGAAAATCGCCAGGTGAGGGTGCCACCAACAGAGTTAAGTTTTACGGGTATTCCCAAAGGAACCCCAGCCAAAGCACCTACATCACCGCTAATTAATCCTGTGCCCAGGATATTAATTTCGTGATAACTGTTGGCATAATTCAAAGCAATATCTATTGAATTACTTGGTTTAAAAGTCAGTTGTGCCGCAACAACGCTACTACCTCCAAATAGACCTGCTCCCAACGGTGTATTAGAAACTCCTGGAAGTATATCGGGAGCAGAATTTGGAAGATTTGCGTTTACACTGCCATACAAAGCTCTTAAATCTAGCTGCTTTGAAATGTTAAAAATAAAGCCTGCCGCTGATGCCAAACCAGAACCCGAAGTCCCCCCAGAGACGCGCAATACAGGGTTCACACTGGCAAAGCGAGAAATCGACTCTTGTCCTTCACCATAAAAAGGAGTTACCGCAGGAAATGCATCGGAAACTTCTGCAGCAGTTCCAGCAAACAAAGTTAATTTATCGGCGACGGGAAAGATGTAAAGCAGTTTGTAGAGTTCAAGATTGTTTGCACTTACGTTTGATAAAGTCTTGACATCGATGCCTGGAAATTGGGGTTCAAAACTTGTACGAGCGCTACTTGCACTGAGTATCGGTGAAGCTAATCCTAAACTTTCTTGAACGCTACCCCGACCATCCAAACCGCCCAAAAAGTTATGAGCTTGCAATCCAGTAATTAATAAGTCTTTACCTGTAAAACTGGTGTTGAGATTCAACCGCACCCGATTTGTCAAAACAATATTTGGATTGTCTCTTCCAGGAGCGCCTCCTATAGCACCAATAGGTGAAATAATTACTTCACCATTCAGCTTGGTAGTTGTAGAAAACTGATTTGCTTCCAGTTCCGCCGTGCGAGCTTCTAAAGCGTCTACCCTACCCCGCAATGTCGCCAATTCCGCAGAAAAATCTGCTTGCAATTTCTGCAAGGTGGCTAAATCTTCTTTTCTCACTAAATCAGCAGTTGCTGTATTAATTAATTCATTAACTCTATCCAAACAAGCATTCAAACCAGCAGCAAATTCATAACGAGTCATTGCCCGATTGCCGCGATAAGTGCCATTAGGATATCCAGCAATACAACCGTAGCGCTCAACTAAAGACTGCAATGCTTGAAAAGCCCAATCAGTAGGCTGCACATCTGATAGCTGCGATACAGATGTTACCTGTTCCATTGTCGCAGATGCCAGCTTTCGTCCCACTAAAAGATTATCCTTTGAGGCCGCAGGAGGAACGGAGAGCGAAAAGGATGAATTTGGTGAAGCTTGTTTTTGACTGACAATCGGTGGAATTAACTCTGCATTAGTTTGGTCCTGGTTGGTAATACTGCTGTCATTACTACTGTAAAAAGTTGCTTAATTCTTCAGCCAAATTAAATTCTAGAGTTTCAGATGCAACTTCTTTAGCAGGCATTGCTTGTACAGGTGACAATCCGGCGAGTAAGTATAAGAAACTTACTCTACCAGCCGCAGCTAGTAGACATTTTTTCACGATCGCTCCTCACACTAAATTTCACACGCTAAACTTTTAATTTCACTGCTTGATGGCAACACTCAACCAAAATAAATACGCAAAACAAGCTTCAAAATTAAATTTTAAACTAAATATCCGCTTTTATTTAAGTGAATAAATCACAATAAAAACTGATTTTTCTTTAGTTAATTTTTTTAATACTTTCGAGGTATCCTATAAGTATAATATAGGATATTCCTCCAAGAAATTAACATCCATATATATTAGTATTTCTTATGAAGACAATATAATATATTCTAATAAGTGTTATGGTTTTACTGTTTTTTTTATGATAAAGTTTGCAAAATAATTGAATTGAATAACTAAAATTTCCTTAGTTAGAAATTTTACTTATAAATTCTAAGTTGGGGAGGACACCTGCACAAAAAGGGTTTCCCGGCTTGAGCAGTGTTTCCGCCATCGCCCCTTACGTGCGGAAGTTCTCGTTTGAGTGTAATATGCGTTCAAACAAAGCCTACCTATTCAAACTTTTTCGCTTGATTAATCTGCGTAGGTGGGCTTTGTTTTTATCGCCGCGACTTTAATCGTTAGATACTTTTACTATCTCCCTTTTCAAAATTCAAAATGCAGAATTCAAAATGCCAAATTCAAAAAGAATTAAATTGTGAATTGTTAATTTCCCAAAAAGTTTGACCTTTAATTCAATGACATTTCATGCTGATGTAAATCTTGCCCAACAACTGGCGCAAGGTAGCGTTTAAACCATTGACTAGTCAGACGCGCCACTTCATCTAATGCACCGGGTTCTTGAAATAGGTGGGTTGCCCCAGGAATAATTTCTAAGTGTTTTTGGGTACGCAGATGTGCCAGCGCTTGCTGATTCATCTCAATTATCGGCATGTCATTGCCGCCAACAATCAACAGTGTTGGTGCTTGCACGTGTTGCAGTGACGCGATCGCTAAATCTAATCTGCCGCCGCGAGAAGCGATCGCATCCACAACATCCGGACGTTCCGCCGCCGCCACTAAGGCTGCACCACTACCGGTACTAGCACCAAAGTAGCCGATGCGGAAATTCTGGGTGAGGGGATTCTTTTTAAGCCAATCTGTAATGCCAATCAGCCGCGAGGCGAGAAAGTTAATGTCTAAGCGCAACTGATGTTTTGTCCGCAAGTCGATCGCCTCTTCATCCGCTGTCAGCAAGTCAATCAACAAAGTTGCCATTCCAGCCTCGCGCAGTTTATGAGCAACATAACGATTGCGGGGGCTGTAGCGGCTGCTACCGCTGCCATGAGCAAACAGCACAACACTCTGGGCAAGGGGAGGTACTGCGAGATTTCCCTCTAGCATTACTGAACCTGCTGTGACTGAAAGCGAGTATTCTTCAGTATTCCATCCTAATGTCTTGTCCACGAAAGCTTTCTCCTAATAATGAGTCATCTGAAGTATGAAGTATGAAGTATGAAGTATGAAGTATGAAGTATGAAGTATGAAGTTAAGACCCTTACTATGTTGTTCTGGGCTTGGAATAACGACGCTACAAACCTCGTACTACGTATCTCGGCTTATATCTTTGTTCTATGCGCCATAAATAAATAATGGTGCAAGCATCCTTTTTCTTTTTTTCATCCTTCATCCTTTATCCTTCATCCTTTCTTCGGTCATGAATTATGAATTATCAGTTATAAACTATCAGTTTGAATGATTTTTAATTTAAAACTTCCAATTCACAACTCAAAACTTTCCTTTCTTCTTTTTTTGTCCTTTATTCCAAGCTAATCAGTCTCTCATAAATTATCAACTACCCCAAGCATGAAAATATTTTTCTTATTAATTCTCTTTTTTTACCTTCCAATCTATCAGAATCCCTGCATCCTATCAAAACAGGGTTTGAGACGGTTCGGATGTCGCAAACATAAGGAAAAACCGGTAAGGTCATGATAGATGGAAGCAAAATTAATCCCCAAGTGCTTAACAATTTGCAACAAAACCATGAGAAAAATACGATTATTCATTGCCTCTAGTCTTGATGGATACATTGCAAGGACATCAGGTGAAGTAGATTGGCTATTTACTGACCAAGACTACGGATACACTGAGTTCTTTGGTGAAGTTGACACTGTACTTATGGGTAATAAAACATATCAGCAAGTTCTGAGTTTTGGAGAATATCCATACAAAGGTAAGAAAAGTTTTGTTTTCTCAAAAACTCTGCAAGGCGAAACAGACAACAACGTGGAATTTGTGGGGGGTGATTTGAAAGGCTTCATCAACACGTTGCGTCAATCAAGCGATCGCGATATTTGGTTAGTTGGGGGAGGCGAGACAATTCATTATTTCATGAAACACCGTTTTGTGGATGAATTAATTCTCTCGATACACCCAATTATTCTAGGAAATGGCATTCCATTAATTGTCAAAGATTCAAGTTTGGAGACAGCACTTGAGTTGAAAAATGTTAAAACTTATGATTCGGGATTGTTGCAGGTGTCTTACAATTTGAATGTGCAGCGCCCATAAAACAGAACGGTTGAAACTTGGGGGAAACGGGGAAAGGGGGAAAGGTTTCCCCTTACCCTTTTCCCGACTTCGATTGCTTGGTGGATTGAATTGAGATTTTTAAACAGTTCACAGGTACAGGTCAAAAAATTGTTGCTCTAGGAGCAAATACCTAATTAGTAATTTTAATGATTATCTTAATTTTTTAGGTAAAATTTGCAACTTTTTAGGGAACAATCAAGTCAAGATGGAAATTAACACACGAAGATTACGGTTCCTACCACTGCATTTTGAAGTGCAGCTTGTCTACATTAGAAATGAAGCCCTGAATCGATTGGGGTTAGCCGTTAATTTTAATTTCAGTATTGAAAGGTGAAACTATTATGTCGCAAACCGTAGAAGCAGTCCAAGCTTTTGTTACTTCTGATAGTGGTGCAACTAAAACTCTTGCTGAAGCCATTGCTGAAGCCGTTATTGAAGCCCGTACAGCCTGCGAGCAAAGCGGAAGTAATTCTAGCGAGTGCGCTGTAGCTTGGGATATTGTTGAAGAATTGCAAGCCGAAAAATCTCACCAACAGCAAGCAACAAAAAACAAAACATCTCTAGAACAGTATTGTAACGAACACCCAGAAGCAATTGAATGTCGTGTTTACGACATTTAATATTGCTCTTTATTTCTAACTATTCACTTTTGCATAAATTCGATTTAGCATAGGCGATCGGTTCAAGCAATTTGGTAATCCCAATCTCTAAAGAACCTCTACCCTCGGCTAACGCCAATATTACCCCTCCTTGCAAGCGCGGAGGGGTTCAATTTGCATATAAATTACTTGTAATATCATGTTAATAGTAAATAACCATACTATGTAGAGTAGTTGTTAATGGTTAATAGTTCGCCAGCGCGGTCAAGGTCCGGCAGTCCGTTGGTGAGGCAGCGCACTGGCGGACCATTCACGACTGCCGTGCATGCTTCGCCGACTTGAAGGAACTGCTGTGGTTTCCACGCCAGTTGCGGAACTTGGGGAGACCCCAAGACCGCAGTGGCGGACCATTCACGACTGCCGTGCATGCTTCGCCGACTTGAAGGAACTGCCGTGGTTTCCACGCCAGTTGCGGTCTTGGGGAGACCCCAAGACCGCAGTGGCGGACCATGAGCGTAAGAGCATTCATAGTGAAGGGGTTAATTGTTAATTGTTAATGGTTAATCGCCGAAAATCCATGAACAATGAACAATGAACAATGAACAATGAACTATTAACTATGCATAATTAACCAGACACAATATAGTTATAATATATATAATTTACGGTTCATGCCTTACAATCGCTTGTTTGGATAACATATAATTTACACAATTAACGTTACCTGTAAAACTTTTACAAGGCATTCTTACTTCTGAAATACCTACAATAATGCGAACGCGCAAGCCATAATCAGTCGGATAAACTTCATATGTAAATGGTTTATCAGCATCAGCAGTTAGCGCAGTTGCTAAAGCAGGCGTTGTACAGATGATGGCTTTTTTGTTTGGAGGGACATAATACTCAATAAAAAAATCAGGGTCTTCAGGGTCTTTAGTCCAGCCACTGCTTACCGGAGTTGTAGACCATGATATACATTTCACATCAAGTCCTTTTTCATAATTTAATCCTCTTTGTACAACTACTTTAGAAATAGCACGAGGATTAAATGCTTGTTTTTCACTTTGCTCTGATAATTTTTTAACTATATTATCAGTATCTATTACCCTTGCTTTGACAAAATCCACTAAAAAGAAAGTGAATAACCCAAGTGAAATAAATCCAAACAATATTATAATTTGGAAAATACGTATTTGATTTTTGCATAGTATAATATTTTTTCTCATATTGAATTTGGCGGTTAACTGTAAACATGTGACTAACTTTACAATGGATAATAACAATAACCAGGATTAAATGGCAGTATCGAGCTTTGGTTAGAACACGCTACAATATCAAGACTTACGCACAAAAATTCATCTCAGTGCGGTAATTCATGAATTACTGCACTGAGATCGGGCTTTTGAGACAATGAAAGCGTAAGTCCTAAATATAATTCCCTGTAAGTTATAGTTGTAGGTTGGCCTAGACAGTCGTAAACGGCAGTTGCTATAACGGGGCGGCAGCTTATGTTCGTAAGCCCAGGAACATAACGTGCCCTATGTGTACCCCCAAGGCGGGCACAGCCTCCCCAACATCAGCCCGCGACAATAGTTGGGTTCCACTACCCTTCACGGGAGGCGCCTTTGGCGTCTACACACCACCCAACCTACATTTTTTCAGTTTTAGGCGGGTAAGGGCGCTAATTGAGATCATGCAATATTTGAGATGACTAACTTATTAATAAATAACAGCAATTTTATCTTATGCTAAAGATTCAAGCTCAAGAACTTCGCAATCATGCGATACAGTTTTTAGAAAAAAATCCGCAACAACGCCTCCAAATTCTCAAACAACTTGGTATAGCTCGTTATGAGTTCTTAACTAAGATACGAATAAATGAAGCTAATGTCAGCTGTGTAATGCAATTTTTACAAAATCCAACTCAGCTAAAATTTCCTAACCTGATAGGTGCAGATTTATCTAATTTAGTATTAGATGAAGTCAACTTAATTCGTGGTAATCTATCAGAGGCAAATCTGCGAGGAAGCAGTTTACTAAATGCAGACCTTTTATTTGCTAACTTCACGAAAGCAGACTTGAGAAATGCCAATTTAACTGGTGCAACTCTCAATAAAACTGTGTGGTTAGATGCTCTAATCGATGAATGTGACTTTGGCGAAGGAATTGGATTGACACAGTTACAACGTAAAGATTTACAACTTCGCGGTGCAAGGTTTAACTCTTCGGAAGATGATTGTTACAATAATGAACCGCAAAGCGTATAGAACACAAAGTAGATTATAAATTGGAATCGAGAATTAGTAAATATTCGGAAATTCTAGTTTCTAATCTTTTGTTTCCAGTTTCTAAAGATTGACTTGGATAAGTTAATGAGGAATTCGATTAAGCTACCCCAAAAGTTGATGTTGCTGGGTTCGGGAGAACTAGGCAAAGAATTTGTTATCGCTGCTCAACGTCTTGGCAATTATGTGATTGCTGTTGACCGCTATGCCAATGCTCCAGCGATGCAAGTTGCCGATCGCTCGGAAGTAATTTCTATGCTTAGTGGCGATGATTTGGAAAGTATTGTTAGCAAACATCAGCCAGATTTAATTATACCAGAAATTGAAGCAATTAGAACCGAAAAATTGCTGCAATTTGAGCAGCGAGGAATTACGGTTATTCCGACGGCGGCGGCAACTAACTATACTATGAATCGTGACAGAATTAGGGAATTGGCACATAAAGAATTAGGTGTGAGAACTGCTAAATATGGTTATGCAACAACCTTAGATGAGTTGATTGCCGTTAGTAATGAAATTGGTTTTCCAAATGTTGTTAAACCAGTGATGTCATCTTCTGGAAAAGGGCAATCTGTAGTTCAAGATAAAAGTGAAGTTGAGAAAGGGTGGAATTATGCGATCGCTAATTCTAGAGGTGACAGTCAAAAGGTAATTGTCGAGGAATTTATTAACTTTGAAATTGAGATAACTTTACTGACAATTAAACAGTGGAATGCCCCGACAATTTTCTGCGTTCCTATCGGTCATCGTCAAGAAAGAGGCGATTATCAAGAGTCTTGGCAACCAGCAGAAATTTCGGAAAAATTGACCTTGGATGCCCAGGAAATAGCTATAAAAGTTACTGATGCTTTAGGGGGAGCCGGAATTTTTGGTGTTGAGTTTTTTATTACTCAAGATGAAGTGATTTTTTCCGAACTTTCTCCCAGACCCCACGACACGGGAATGGTGACATTAATTTCGCAAAATCTCAATGAATTTGAATTGCACTTGCGAGCGGTTTTAGGCTTACCTATTCCGAATATAGAACAGTTTGGAGCATCAGCCAGCGCGGTAATTTTAGCTTCTGAAAAATCAGATTCTATTACTTTTACAGGTGTCGCCGAGGCGTTGTCAGAAAAAGATGTAGATATTAGATTATTTGGCAAGCCTGATTCCCATCTATATCGGCGAATGGGAGTAGCTTTAGCGAAAGGCGCAAATATTCAAGAAGCACGAGAAAAGGCTGTTAAAGCAGCCAGCAAAGTCAAAATAGACTACAATAATCGTATCTTCCACTAAGCCGTGAACTCAATCACCTTTGCAGAGACGCGACGCCAGACGCCTCAAGTCGGGAGACCTGCCCACGGCGCTGGCTCAAATATCGCGTCTCTACACCAGCTTGTAAATTATGAATTTAAAACTAATACCAAAATGCCTCAACTAAAAAACACCCATGCCGCAGAATAATCAAATTGCTGTGGAATTTCGCGATGTTACCTTTAGCCGCAACCGTCGCCCTTTGGTGTCAAATCTCAATTTCACTATTCATAAGGGAGAAGCGCTGATATTACTCGGACGCAGTGGTAGCGGCAAAACTACAACAATGAAATTAATTAATCGCCTTTTCACACCCACCCAAGGCGAAGTTTTATTTGATGGCATTCCAACAAGAGAATGGGATGAAATTAAACTACGACGCCAGATTGGTTATGTAATTCAAGAAACTGGTTTATTTCCTCATTTCACTGTTGAAAGGAATGTGGGTTTAGTTCCTTCTTTGTCAGGTTGGAACCCCAAAGAAATTAAAACGCGGGCTTATGAATTATTGCAATTAGTAGGTTTAGAACCTGAAAAATTTGCTCAAAGATATCCCCACGAACTTTCGGGAGGACAAAGACAAAGAGTCGGTGTAGCAAGGGCATTAGCAGCAGATCCGCCTGTATTGTTAATGGATGAACCTTTTGGCGCACTCGATCCAATTACGCGGTTAGAAATTCAACAAGAATTTAGACGCTTGCAACAGGAATTAGGCAAAACTGTGATTTTTGTAACCCACGATATTCAAGAAGCTTTTGTTTTAGCATCAAGAATTGGGCTAATGCATGGGGGAGAATTAGTAGTGTTAGGTAAACCAGAGGAATTTATGCATTCTCAACATCCAGAAGCTCAAGCTTTTCTGCAATGCCTAAAATCCTACTCCTTATGAAATTAAACGATTTTTTCCTGATAAAATATGCTTCAGAAATTATAGAACGCACTATAGAACACTTGTTTTTGGTAGTAATTTCTATTGGCGTTGCTACAATTATAGGTATTCCGCTAGGCATATTAATTACCCGTTATAAAAATCTTCGCCAACCAATTCTCGGAATTGCAAATGTTCTGCAAACCATTCCTAGTTTGGCGCTGTTTGGTTTACTTATTCCCGTCCCTGTAATTGGCGGAATTGGACAAACTCCAGCAATTGTTGCGTTGACTTTATATTCTCTATTACCAATAATTCGCAACACTTACACGGGTATTACTAGCGTCGATTCAGCTATTCGCGAAGCTGGGCGCGGTATGGGAATGACTGATAAACAACTTTTATTACAGGTAGAAATTCCTTTAGCAATGGCGGTAATTTTGGCGGGAGTGCGGGTAGCGACTGTGATTGCAATTGGTGTTGCAACTATTGCAGCGGCGATTGGTGCTGGTGGTTTGGGAGAATTAATTTTTCGCGGTATTGCTGTAGTAAATAATCAGTTATTGTTAGCTGGGGCGGTTCCAGCAGCGGTAATTGCTTTAATTGCTGATTTCGCTATTGGTTGGCTGGAGAAAAAATTAAAAATTAAGAATTAAGAATTTAACGCAGGAACTTAGAGACCATTTATAAAGTAAATCTTAAGTCGAGTGATGGGAGAAACCGAGTTTCTGTCGGTGGAGTATCGAATATTCTCGTGCTTAGTGGATAAGAAACCCGGTTTCTTTGGCTTTAACGTTCACTTTATAAATAACCTCTTAAATAGGATTTACGCATTCGGGATGAAAAATTTAACCGCACGCCCGCGCAGAGGACACAGAGAAATAAGAGGTGCATAGAGGGTTTTTTGCGTAAGTCCTATTAAATAAATTCTGAAGTTAGTGCCCTGCGACGCTGAGAGTAATTTAATTAGTGGAAAATTAGGATATTATGCGCCTAACGCACCCTACAAATGCTACAAATGCAATAAAAAGATTTTTCGTCTTTTTGATTTTAAGTTTTGCTTTGATATTAGGTATTGCTAGTTGCAACACCAATACAAATGACGGCGGTGGTGATATTGTAGTTGCTTCAAAAGGTTTTACCGAACAAGATATTTTAAGCGAACTTTTAGCACAGCAAATCGAAAACAATACTAATTTAAAAGTTCAACGTCGCCGCTTTACTAGTACTTTGGTTACTCATAATGCTCTCATTGCTGGCAAAATTCATGCTTATGTTGAATACACGGGGACGGCTTTTAATGCAATTTTAAAACAAAAGGTAATTAACGATCCAAAAGTTGTCCATCAAAAGTTGAAACAAGCTTACGCTCAACAATTCAATTTAGAAGTGATGGAACCTCTGGGTTTTGAAAACACTTTTGCGATGATTATCCGTGGTGAAGATGCAAGGCTTTATAATATTCAAACTCTTTCTCAAGCTGCTGAATATACACCACAGTGGCGGGCTGCTTTCGGTTATGAATTTGTAGAAAGGGAAGATGGTTTTCCTGGTTTGGCTAAAACTTATAACTTGCGTTTTCCTAAATCTCCCCGCTTGATGGATTTGGGTTTGACATATCGAGCATTGCTGCAAAAACAAGTAGATATGGGAAATGGTAATTCCACCGATGGACAGATTGCTCGTTTGGATTTAATAGTGTTGAAAGATGATAAAAATTATTTTCCGCCTTATGAAGCAGCGCCAATTGTGCGTCAAGAAACTTTAACAAAATATCCCGATTTAAGAAAAGCGATCGCTAAATTATCTGCAAAAATTTCCGCAGATGAAATGCGAGAATTAAATTATTTAGTTGAAGGTGAATTGCGCGACATTAAAGAAGTAGTCCAACAGTTTCGCCAATCGAAGGGATTATAATTTTTCAAACCCAGAAACACGCAGCTATTTTAGTATTTATTAACTATGTTTCAGCCCCAATAATGTGCATATTTCCGAGGTTTATCTATGAAAATGCGTATTTTTAACAAATACACGCAAGTTGCAATTTCTATCTTTTCCCTTAGCATTCTGTGTTACACCCAAGTTGCATCAGCCGCCTTTATTTCACCCCTACGCAGCAAAAAAGGGATGGTAGTTTCAGCTAATCCTTTAGCCAGTGAAGCGGGTTTGGAAATGTTACGCCAGGGTGGTAATGCAGTGGATGCAGCTGTCGCCACAACCTTTGCAATTTCTGTAGTAGAACCCTTTTCCGCAGGTATTGGCGGCGGCGGTTTTTTACTATTGCATCAAGCGAAAACTAGCGAAATGAAAGCGTTAGATTTCCGGGAACGCGCACCAATCAAAGCTACAAGAAATATGTACTTGGATGCCCAAGGTAAAGTGCGTCCCAATGCTAGTATTAACGGACATTTGGCGGTAGCGACACCCGGAACCGTAGCTGGAATGTATGAAGTACACCGCCTTTATGGTAAACTGCCTTGGCGAGAAGTCGTAAAACCTGCGATCGCTCTGGCTCAAGATGGCTTTATCATCAGCCGTCAAGTAACTCCCCGTTCTCTGCAAGCATACGAAAACCGCAAGCAGACAATGCTCGCTAACCCCGCAGCGCGAGCAATTTTCACCCGTAAGGGCGATTTTTATCAACCAGGAGAAAGGCTGGTACAGCGCGATTTAGCAGGGACTTTACAACAAATTGCCAGAAATCCCCAGAGTTTTTATACCGGAAACATTGCCAAGGCGATCGCTTCTGACATGGCAAAAAACGGTGGTTTAATTACTCTTGCAGACCTCAAATCTTACAAACCAATTTGGCGCACTCCTGTTTGTGGCAATTTTCGCAAATCTCGCGTGTGTTCAATGCCACCCCCTTCATCCGGAGGCGTTCACCTATTGCAGATTTTAAATATTATTGGTGACACCGATTTCAAAGCTTTGGGATGGCATCACCCCGACGCCTTACACTTAATAACAGAAGCGATGAAAATTGCCTACGCCGATCGCTCTCAATTTTTAGGCGATCCCGATTTTGTCAAAGTCCCCGTACAACAGCTTATCAGTCCCGCCTACGCCAAAATGCGCCGTGCAGAAATTAGCATGGACAAAGCCAAACCCTCAACCCAAGTCAAACCAGCAGACAACCAAACACTACAACGCTTTAGTCAAACCAAACAGGAGACAAGCAGAGGGGGAGAGGGGGAGACAAGGGGAGGGGGAGAGGGGGAGAGGGGGAGAAATCAGCAACATCCCCCACACCCATCCGCCTTGTCGCCCCACACCCGTCGCCCTTGTCCCCACACCCGTCGCCCTTGTCTTCCCCACGAGTCTACCGAAACCAGCCATCTTACCGTTGTCGATGAACAACGTAACGCCGTAAGTTTGACTTTCACGGTTAACCTGGGATTTGGTGCTGGTGTTGTCGCTTCTGGAACTGGAATTGTACTTAATAACGAGATGGATGATTTTGCTATAGCCCCAGGAGTGCCCAATGCTTTCGGTTTGGTGGGTAACGATGCAAATGCGATCGCACCACGCAAAACACCTTTATCCAGCATGACTCCCACCATTGTCACCGAAAACCGACGCCTCCGTTTGGCGGCAGGTTCTCCTGGAGGTAGCACCATTATTACCCAAGTGCTGCAAATCGTCCTGAATGTCTTGGAATACAACATGGATGTTGGCGCAGCAGTTTCAGCCCCGCGCATCCATCATCAATGGCTTCCCGACGAGTTGCGAATCGAACCTTGGGGTTTAGATACTCTAACTTTGCAAGACTTACGCCGTCGCGGACAAAATATCAAACAAACCAATCCTTGGGGTAATGCAAACGCGATCGCCGTGACGTCCGATGGAACCTTAGAGGGAGCAGCAGATCCGCGCGGTGAAGGCTCCCCTCGTGGCTTTTAATTTAGAGTTCTTAGCTTCGTTTTCTTAGCTTCGTTTTCTTAATAACTCCGCGCTTGGGCGGCTGGGCGGCTCAAGACTGGGCGCCTCCTAACTTAAAAATCATAATTTATAACAGGAGCCGAGGCACTAACAAATTCGTTGGCTCGGGCGCTGGGCACTAAAGTCCAGCCTGCTTTCAAAAGCTTTTGGTAAGTTGCCCAACCCTTAGAACCACCGGGTATTTTGTAATCTGGCACTGCTAATTTTGGAAAAGCTGTGTAGGGACGCCAAGGCTCATGAGGTGCTGTTTGCAAATGCAAAATTTTCTCCCCATTGTTCCCACCTGACTTAGATAACCAACACATTTGTCGAAGCATGGCAAACTCCTTATTGTTTTGCTTGTTTTGCATAATGGCAGACTTTTGTCAAGTATTACTTCACTCTGACGGAGTAGTTTTCCGAACTCGCGGTCGGAATTTTTTCTCTACACTTCAGAACAGTCATTGGTGATTCTTTATACTTACTTATAAAGTAACTTTTACTAGAAAAGCGGACGCAAATGTTTCTGCAAACAACCGCATTCACTTTAATAAGTGCGGCTAAACAGACAAAGCCTGCCGAAAGCAGGCTTAATTATTTGACTGCAGGCTTTAACCCAAAAGCCGATCCGAACAGTATTGTCTGTGGGCAAATTTCTGTAGTTCGCAAAGATAAACAGCAATAACAAACATTAATTCCTTCCCTTCATTAAGGGCAAGATTTCTTCAATGTTAACTATTGTTTTTAACACTGTATGTATAAATCACTACGATTTTTATCGCTTTTAATCTCAGATTATTTGTTTTCAAGGCTACACAACCTTAAAATTGGGCATTGGGCATTGGGCATTGGGCATTGGGCATTGGGCATGAAGCATTGGGCATTAGACATTGAGAGATAATCCTTCCTTTTCCTCCTTGTCCCCCACACCCGTCGTCCCACACCCGTCGTCCCTTCTGCAGTATACCTCTGCCCTCCTTTCCTCAGACAGAAGCAGCATATAACTTATCGCCCACAATGCCGCGAATTTCTTCTACAAGTTGATTGTACGTAAAATCAGACAAAACTGGTTCTGCTCCTTGCAAGTCAATCGATTGGGCCAAATCAATCCATGACTTACAGCCACCGTATTCGGCGAGATATGGAATTTCGTGTATTTGGGGTAACGTGTAAGTCCGCAGCAACAGAATATAAAGAGGTTGGCGCGGTTTCCATTTTAGGCGATCGCTAATAAAATACTCATTCCAAATATGAAAAGGCAGCAAAGCGTTGACAGTTGACTCATCAGCAACTGGCAAAATATCAGTAATTTCAGCCCAACTGCCGATGCGCGATGTTTCCGGATGCCAGCCCGATGTTACCGGACAAACAAGATTGGCATACTCAGCTTTGAGCATGAAAGTTTGTTGATGTTCATAAGTCGGATAGAGTAAAATTCGCTCGTGGGCTACTTGAAAACGTCCCCCGCGTTCGTGGATACCGCCTTTGCGGAGGAGCATAATTGTTTTACCCCTTTCCAAGGCGTTTATGGCAACTGCCCATTCTTTGAGTGCATGAATTGTGGTTGTTTGCATAGGTAGCAGTGTCTTAATCAACGGCTAACATCTGGTGCATTGATTGGTGATACTATCTCTACTTCAAGATAGAAAATCAACAATACCTTTATAGGACTTACGCAAAGCCCCCCGGGAGGGGGGTTGGGGGGATCTACAGCGTCGAGTTCGCTTAATATTTCGTCCTCGTTGCGTAAGTCCTGCTTTAATTTAATTATTTCAATAAATAATTCTGTCAAACCTGCATTTTTATTATCAGCAGAAAAACTAGGACATTAATATAATAGCAATTTTTTTGAAAATACATCTTCAATTAGATAGATCAACTAAAAATTATTGAGAAAAAATGCATGTCTTTATAATTACAAGTTGCTTTGATATTAGACCATGCTTTAGACAGACGAACCAAGAAATTATCAAAGTTAACTTTTAAAACAAATAGGACTTACGCAAAGCCTACCGTCAGGGGAGTCAGTGCCCTATATGCGGGTTAAGAGGCTTCAAGCATAGCCAAAGTGGGTTGGGGGGCCAGCCACAGTCGCGCGAAGCCTTTGTGGGTTCTCCAAGGCAAGACAATGCCTAATTTTTCGCTTTAGTGTGCGTAAGTCCTAACAAATACCAATATCAAGTTCAACACTTCTAATTTACCTAATTAATTCTAATTATAAGTCCTATAATACTTCGTTCAAATTTCAGCAAATAGTTTAATTGATTAATAGTCTTTTGGCTTCATACTAAGGAGATAACAATGACTAAAAACAACAGTTAAAATTTGTTCGCAATCCTTGCTAACTTTGTCGGAATTGCTATAAAATTCCTCGCTGATATTTTTGAAATATACTTAGGGTGGGCATTGTCCACCATATCCGGGTTTTGGTGGGCACTGCCCACCCTACAGATAACTACAGATAACTAAGATTTTTCAAAAATAATTTAGGATTTCTCTAATCTGAGTGCGATAGCTTATATCATTTTTGATTTGAGATTTTGGATTGTGAAATTCTCCGGGCTGCAGTGATTTCACCAATCAATATGTTGCATTGTTTTTTCAAATTGGTATTAGGCAGCCAGTTGCGTAATACTAAAAAGGTATTATTTAGTCAGGATTTAACTATGGAAAAGCGACACTTGGGTACATCAGACGTACAAATTACACCCATTCTGATGGGAACTTGGCAAGCCGGTAAAAAAATGTGGGTGGGAATTGAAGATAGTGACTCAATTAAAGCGATACGAACAGCCTTTGAAGCTGGCATTACCACAATTGACACTGCGGAAGTTTATGGTGAAGGGCATTCCGAACAGATTGTCGCTGAAGCTTTATCTGATGTGCGCTCTCAAGTAGAGTATGCCACAAAAGTTTTTGCCAACCATCTCAAGTATGATTTAGTAATTGAAGCGTGCGATCGCTCTCTTAAAAACCTCAAAACAGATTACATCGACTTATATCAAATTCATTGGCCCTCTGGCGCTTTCAATTCTGAAATTGTGCCGATAGAAGAAACAATGAGAGCATTGAACCACCTGAAGAACAAGGTAAAATTCGGGCAATTGGCGTTTCTAATTTTTCCCGTGCCCAGCTAGAAGAGGCATCCCAGTACGGACGTATTGATAGCTTACAACCACCGTATTCTTTATTTTGGCGTCAGGTAGAAAAAGACGCAATGCCATATTGTATAGAAAACAAAATTTCCATCCTTGCTTATTCGCCATTAGCACAAGGACTGCTGACAGGGAAATTTGAACGCGGGCATAAATTCCAACCAGAGGATAATCGTGCCAAAAACAAATTGTTTCAAGGCGAAAACTACGATCGCGCCCAACAAGCCTTAGAAAAATTGCGTCCAATTGCAGAACGCCATAATTGTACACTTGCTCAGTTAGCTTTAGCGTGGTTAATTGCCCAACCTCAAACTAATGCTATTGCAGGTGCGCGTCATCCCTCACAAGCCGCATCTAACGCCCAAGCAAGCAATATTCAACTTTCAGCCGCCTCTGTTGCAGAAATCGACGCGATCGGACGCATCGTCACCGACCATTTAGATGAAAACCCCGTGATGTGGGGATAGGGGGTTGGGGGGAGATGGGGGGATGGGGGGATGGGGGTGACGGGTGTGAGGGACAAGGAAGATAAGGGGGACAAGGAAGATAAGGAAGAAATGCCCCATGCCCAATATTGCGAAATTCAACAGAACATCAACTTTGGTAAACAAGGAGTTGGAATTTCCTTCATTGGGTGATAACTTAAATAGTAGGACACCAAACAAGGCACAACCAAACCGAACGGGCAAATGACATTGGTGTTCCCCCGTCAGAAGCCCAAGTAAATTCCAGCATTGCAAAATAAAGTGGCACAGCCCCATTGTTGGAAGGCGCAGCCAAATCCCAAAGCGGAAAAACGTTTATTATGCTGGATTTGCGAGTGTTATATCCACCCTAGTTGTAGACCGTTTCTACTAGTTAACAACTTTAACAATTTGAGAACTGCGAATTTTAGAAAACCTGGTCAACCCTGACCAGGTTTTGAAGTTTTTTATAGGTTTTGATCGGTTTTGAAGTTTTTTATAGGTTTTGATCGGTTTTGGCGATCGCATATTTTCTTTGAAATAATTTTAAAAAATGCTATAATCACTATCAGTACGGCAGGGAGTGCCGGAATTCACGCTTGAGGAGCTAGTTGAAAGACTAGGTTAACACTAATAAAAAACAATTAGTGTGCCCAAGAAACCTAAACCTTGTGTTTAAGGTACTTCACTCATTTTTTGTATAAAAAAAGCCCGCGCAAGCGGGCTTAATTATTGGCTGGTAATAGTTAAGAGTTAAGAGTTAAGAGTTCATAGTTAATAGTTCATAGTTCGCGCGTTAATAGCCATGAACAATCAACAATGAACAATCAACAATTAACCATGAACAATTAACCATGAACACAGTTATCTTTATCTAAGTGCATTAACTACTTATACCATTTCTCGCGCGAAGATGCGCCTAAGCCCGCCGTTGCGTTGGCAGGCTTTGTTCGTGTGTTTGTAAACTCCGCGAGTTCACTCAAACTCGGGTTATTAAGCGCAACCTCACACAGAATTGGTATTAGCTATTAGCAATAGACAAAACCCAATCCCGTAAAAGTGGATTTAGCCGATCTGTTACTTCATCATGGGGACAATGACCTGCTTGGAGAAAATGTTCCGTCAATTCTGGATAGTATTGGCGAAACTTATTAGAACGTTCTCTAGCATTAATCCAAGGGTCAGCTTCTCCCCACAATAGCAACAAAGGACAAGTTAATTGCTTTAGCAACACATCAACTTTTTCCCCTTGAGGAGTGCTAAACACCGAAGTAAACACATCCAAAGCACCATCATCACAAGCAGGGCGATAAATTTCTTCGACTAATTGGTCTGTAATTGCGCTTTTGTCTAGATAAACTTTCTCTAGAGTTTGGCGAATTACCCAACGTTGTCGCACGTATTGAAATAAAACAAACTGGGCTAAAGGTTGTTTAAAAATCCACTTAACAACATCACCCAATAGTTTTTGTAGCTGATCTTGTTGCTTGGGAGGCTCAATTTGACTTTGCAACGCTTCCGGTTCAGCAGAAGACTGGTTTTCGCTAAAAGGGCCAGCACTGTTAAGCAATACTAAACCAGCCGCCGCATCAGGACGTTGTGCTGCGACACACAAGCCAGCATAGCCACCAAGAGAATTACCTGCTATTACCGCTTTTTGACCAATCACTTCAGTGATAAAGTCATAAAGTTGGTCGCGCCACAAGTCGCCACTATAGTCTAACTTAGGTTTAGCCGATCGCCCAAATCCTAAAAGGTCGATCGCATACACTTGAAAATCGTTACACAAACCTGTAATATTCTTGCGCCAGTGGTCGGTGGAAGCACCAAACCCATGTACCAATAGTAAAGGTGGACGTTGCGGCTTCGCTTCTCCCGCCTTCACATAGTAAACATTGTGCCCTCGCCACTGCCAATATTTACCAGGAATTGGAGTTGTAGAGGGGGCTGTAGTTACCTGCATGATTTCAAAGAAATGTTAAGTATCTTTAATAATTGTAGCCCAGCTTTCTTAAGCACTAGGCTGATAACCTAGAGCCTATAAGCGTCGAAAACTACTTTCTCATCTCTTCGCGCTCTTCGCGCCTTCGTGGTTCAAATTCTTAAAAAAATGCAACGAATGATTACAGGCAAAACTAAACTTTTGGGTGTTATTGGACATCCCGTGGAACATTCCCTGTCACCAGTGATGCAGAATGCAGCGATTGAAAGGTTGGGATTAGATTATGTTTATCTTCCCTTTCCCATAGAACCAGAGAATTTAGAAGTAGCTATTCAAGGCTTTACTGCAATTGGTGTTGTCGGCTTTAACGTCACAATTCCGCACAAACAGGCGATAATGAGCTGTTTATCAGCAATTCATCCAATTGCTCAAGCGATAGGAGCCGTTAACACCGTTATTCGCCAAGATAATAGATGGATTGGCACAAACACTGATATTGAGGGTTTTCTCGCTCCTTTGCAAACCACACATAACCGAAATTGGAGCCAAACTGTAGCGGTAATTTTAGGTAACGGAGGTGCGGCGAGGGCAGTGGTAGCAGGTTGTGCCCATTTAGGTTGTCCAGAAATTTATACTGTGGGTCGCAATGTCCAAAAGTTAGAAGAATTCCGCAAGAGTT
Organism: Heteroscytonema crispum UTEX LB 1556; assembly: GCA_044006015.1. Taxonomy (GTDB): domain Bacteria; phylum Cyanobacteriota; class Cyanobacteriia; order Cyanobacteriales; family Nostocaceae; genus Heteroscytonema; species Heteroscytonema crispum. The sequence continues at coordinate 129,950 of JBIPDF010000006.1, read as the reverse complement.
GGGGAAATACAGCTTTAGCTAAAAAGTTGCATGTCTGCACATTGGATAAATTGCCACAACTAATTCCGCAAACACACTTAGTGGTGAATACAACTCCCATCGGCATGTATCCCAAAGTTGACGAGTCGCCTTTGAGTTTAGAAGACATGAAGAAATTGCCGTACAATGCGATCGCATACGATTTGATATATACTCCTAACCCGACACAATTTTTACAACAGGCGCAGCAAGTAGGCGCAATTGCCATTGATGGGCTGGAAATGCTAGTCCAGCAAGGCGCAGCGGCGTTAAAAATTTGGTTGCAACGGGAAAGCGTACCTGTGGATGTAATGCGTCAAACATTGCGAAAGCAGTTGGGGTTGGGGTAAGGGGAAAAGGGAAAGGGGGAAGGGGGGAAAGGGGGATACAATTACCTTTGCGCCACAAGAATGCAAAATTTATCAGAAATTATATCTTGCGGCATTACCAATAAGCCTTCAAAGGCACTGGGTATTTCTCCCTTCCCTTCCCACACCCGACACCCGTCGTCCACACCCGTCGCCCCCTCTCCCCCTCTCCCCTCACTTAAGAATCCAGCGCCAATTATACCGATTCCATTCGTGGATTCCCTGAATTTCATATTCAGCGCCGTTGTTGAAGCGGACAATGCAATTGGTACAGCAATCATTGCCATTGCCGGTTTCATCAACATTAATTACTATGCAGGGAAACCATTCTGGCGGACAGGGACTATTTTCTTGTACCCATTCCCACAAAGCGTTACAAACTTCAATGCGATCGCCTACTCTCAGCTTGAGTAAATTCTCAAACGAATACTTCTCAAAGTGAACCGCTTCAACCCGATTCAGCCATTGTAAACCATAGCGGTCGCGAATAAATTGTACTGCTCCAGAGTTTTTTTCATTCAGCCAGTCGTTGAGTAATTGCACTTTCCAGGAAAGGTTGTTTTCCTCCTGGCTTTTGACAAACTGTAAAAATTCTTGCAATTCCTCTGGGGTCAGTTCGTCTAAGGGATTGGCAACATCTGAAACGCTAGCATGATTTCCCTGAATTTGCTCGACCACTTGCAGTAATATCTGCTTTTGCGTATCAGTGAGAGGGCAGCTAGCTGCATCACAACGGTTAAAGGCTGCTTGCAGGGCTGCTTCAATCTCATCTTGACTCATAAGTTAATCGCAATTGAGGGGTTGATTTATTAATTATTGCAAATCTTAAAAAGAACTCTCCAATCCCCTTAAAGTTCAATTCAGGGTAAGCTGAGTTTAAAAACAGTAGCGATCGCATTTGTTGTAGAGATGTTGCCTGTAACACCTTTACAAGTGTAACGCGATCGGCTTCAGGCGCAGCCTTTCCTTCAAGAAAGGCTAGCGTTCAGTGTCGGCAATAGTCAACCTGAAGGCTGAAGTACGAAGTATGAAGTATGAAGTATGAAATTACCCCACCCATCAAGCGAAAAGTTAAGCCAGTGCGTTGGACGGGTTTCCCGGCTTGAAGCAACTGGCGTTGCGCGTCCGGGTTTCCCGGCACAAAACTTTTCAAGACAGGCATGGGGCATGAATGTCGAAAAAATCTAATTTTTCCTCCCCCTTCATCCTTCATCCTTTACACTTCAGACTTCTTTAGTCAGCCTATATTTAGATATGGAAAAGCAAAACTTCATAGCATTTTTGTTGAATCCTTCGATTTTACCTTTGAGGAACTACACAGTACAAACGCGATTCATCGCATTTATGAAGACTCAGTACTCAAAACTCATCAAAGTCATATTTGTTTCCGGCATCATCGGGATTCTATTGTGGGTATCTACTCCCCCGGCTGTAGCGCTGACACAAATTAGACTATTCGATATTTCTTACAAAGAGTGCCCTGAGGAACTCGCAAAAGGCGCTGTCACCAGTGGTGCAACTATGAGTGCCAGCTGTTATCTTGTCACTGGTAAAGCTGAAAATGCGACTAACAAATTCGTCTACGATGCAGATATTTTTGGACGTATTTACGATGCTAACAACGACTCTGTGATGCAAAATCGCACCCGTATTGGTTTAATTCCGGAAGTGCCACCAGGTATTAGCGATTTTGAGTTTAGAATTTCTGTGCCTGCAAATCAACCTACCCCGTTAAAGTTGAAGCAGTTGAAAGCTGCTGGGTTTAGCGCTCAAGTTCGTAAATAATATCGTATATGCTCTATATGCTCAATAGACCTAGGAGTGGAAATTAATTCTGCGTTGCCCGAAATACGAGTGTAGGGACAATTCATGAATTGTCCCTACGTCTTTTCCACTTCTTGGTCTAATTAACCACAAATCCCAGAACCCCTCCCCGCCAATGAAGGGGAGGGGACTTTAAATAATTTGCTATCCGCCAAATGAGCTTTTTACCAATTGTTCATGGAAGACAGTAAAGGTTTAACTTGACTGGCAAAGTCAAACTCTTTTGCAAAGCAAGTTTTTGCATTTTCGCAATAAAAACTGTAATTATTCAATATCATTTCAATAGCTGATTGAATTTCCATCGAGTCAGAAGGATTGTGAACCACAACTCCAATCTTGTATTTTTCAACAAGTGTAGATAATGATTCCAAGTTATTTACCAATACAGGCTTACCATGTTTTAAGTAAAAAGATAATTTCCCAGATGCTTTAGCAATTTGTGAAAAATTATTATTAATATCTCTATAAAATGCCAAGCCAATGGTGGCTGAAGCAAATACTTTATCTATTTTTTCATACGGTAGAGGCTCTAGTGAAAGGAAAAGATTAGTTGAATTAATTTCTTTTAAAGACTTTATATATGGCTCTTGTTCATCTCTTTTCTGTCTTTCATGAAAAATTAAAGCACATCCATTATCAATAGAACTAAAGGCATAAGCTACTTCTTGAGAATATACTTCATCACATATCATGCCTGCCTGAATAACTATAGTGGTAAATTTGTCCTTACTCAAATTAAATAAATTTCTAAAATAATTGTTGTCATCATTTATATATAAACACGAATTATCAATAGAGCTTGTAGAATGACGTTTGGATTATTAATTCACTTTTCTTACTGCTTTTATTATTAAAACAAAGTAAGTATGCCTCAATGAACTTTTTCTCAGGCAAATCTTTCGTTATTTTGGATTATTTCTGAGATTTTAATTATTTAATTATTTAATATGAATAATTTTCTTGTTTCGTCTTGATTCTGAGCCAATCATCTATATACATTGCCTGGAATTAATATGCATTTAGTTTAATAACCAGTTTTGCTGCAAAACAAGCTTTTTAAAGCTTTGGTCAAACATCAAGCGAAATATATATTTAATTTGAGATTGGCTTCTAGCAGCATTGAGTTTAATATTTAAGGCAGGCGGATCGTTTTTTTCTCTAATGAGTAGGGATTTTAGCCAAAATTTATTTTTGAGAGTAATTCGGACAATGTGCATTAGCAAATGAAGTTGATTTGGAACACCTTTGTGATAGTAGGAATACATATCGCATTGCATTGTCCTTGCTTTGGTAAAACTAAATGTTGTGTAATTCTGCTATTTCTCGCGTGTAATTAACCTATTCCTTAATTACTGCTGTCAACTTGGGATATTTTTCGTTAATAGTTAATAGCTAAAATTTTTCTGCGACTTATGTGTTTATCTTCATGTTTTTCATTAGTATAATTCCTTTGACAGGGAAGACCATTCAACTTTTGTTAAAATCTTACAACTACTTGGCAATCCAGGACTGCCAGTACCAAAAAAGTCTCCTCCTTCTACGTGAATAGATGCTGCATCTTCAAGCCAATCTAATATTTATTGGTCGGCATGAGAAATAAAAATTAAAAATTTGTATGAGCCATTTGCTAATGGTAAATTATTTACTTTACATCTTACATAACCTGCATTCGGCTCTATAGTTAGATTATTATTGGTAAAATTAGTCCGAAATAAGAAAATTGTATTTCCTCTTTCATCTAAAAAATCAAAGCTAAAAATAACATCACTAAGAAGACTTCCAGTATTGTTTATATAGCCAACTTCAAAATAATAATCTCTCCCTGACTGTCAGGAAGCTACTTCTTTACCTTCTGTATCTAAAACTCTAAAGCTAATTGCTTTTACCTTGCCTGAACCTTTTCGATCTGTTCGCTTGGCTAAAGAAGTTTCACGTATTAATTTGTAAGTCTTTTCTAAATAGGCGCTAATTGCTTTCTGTGGTTCGGTGTCTATGTACACTTTGCCTGACTCTAGCACAATCCCTCGATTGCAAAGCGATTCAACCGCATTCATGCTGTGGCTAACAAATAAAACTGTCCTTCCCTCTTTAGCTGATATATCTTCCATCTTCCCCAAACACTTCTTTTCAAACTGGGTATCTCCCACTGCTAGCACTTCATCAACTATTAAAATCTCTAGCTCTAAGTGAGCCGCAACTGCAAAAGCGAGGCGGACATACATCCCAGAGGAATAACGTTTAACTGGAGTATCTAAAAACTTTTCTACTTCTGCAAAGGCAACAATTTCATCAAACTTTCGCCCTTATTTCTACTTTGCTCATCCCCAAAATTGCGCCATTGAGAAAAACATTTTCTCTACCAGTAAGTTCTGGGTGAAAACCCGTCCCCACTTCCAATAAACTAGCAACCCGACCTTTAATTCTGACAATTCCTTTCGTCGGTTCCGTAATCCGACTCAAAATTTTTAGTAGGGTTGATTTCCCAGCTCCATTTCGACCAATAATACCAACGCGATCGCCTTGTTTAATTTCAAAGGAAATATCCTGCAATGCCCAAAATTCTTCACAGACTCGATTAGATATCTTTTTGTCAGAAGGTTTAAGTATTTTTTTACTCAATGACTTTGCTGTACCTGTAATAACATCCCGCAAAGTTTTGTATTGACCTGCCTCTTCCTGGTGACTCAAAACGTACTTTTTACCCAGGTTTTCGACTCTGATAATTGTGTCAGACACCAGCTTGACTCCCTTTTAATTCATGTCAACTAACGTCCCCAATTATGAACCAAAATCTAGTCTCTCTCTCAAAAACACATTCGGCAGATGGCAGGTATGAAGAAGGTATTTCTGTAATGAGTAATAGGCGATCGCTCGCAAATAGCTTTAATCAAGTGTGCGGACTTAATATCAGATGCTATCAAAGTAATTAAATATTTTATGCTCAAATTCTATACCTAAATACCTCAAAATGCGTAATTTTACTGCATCTTGTTTAAAACTTTATAATTTTTTTCCAATTAGAATTAAAATATCTATCTCTAGATTGATGTCGTATAAACTGAGCGATATCTCTTTAATTAAGAGAATGTTTGAAAAATTCAATTTTACACCAACGGCGCAATATTAACTGTACCATTAATTAAAATATCTATCTCTAGATTGATGTCGTATAAACTGAGCGATATCTCTTTGATGAAGAGAATGTTTGAAAAATTCAATTTTACACCAACGGCGCAATATTAACTGTACCATTAATTAAAATATCTATCTCTAGATTGATGTCGTATAAACTGAGCGATATCTCTTTGATGAAGAGAATGTTTGAAAAATTCAACTTGACACCAGCGGCGCAATATAAAAGTTCTCAGTTGCGAAAAATACAGATAATTGGGCGTTGCTAATGGCACGCGTAGCAGCGAAGCTATCGCTTGCAAGGTTAGGCGTTGCTGATTGAAGGTATGATGCAGGATTTTGTGCGATTTTACAACCAAAGTAGAGACGCGAAATTTGAGCGTAAGCGCGTTGCAGGAGTTTCCCCTGAGTGTGCTTTCTTGGCGTCGCGTCTCTACATATAAGCGCGAGTTGCAAGTCATAATGGTATACCTTTGAAAGTGAAGCAACATGAATTGCTTCTACACGCGTACTGTATACCTCATACAGTTGAAATCCGCGCTTAGATTCATACACCAATTCAGCAACGCCCAAAAAAATTGTAGAGACGCACCCATTTAGAAGCATCTCTACAAAAATCAAATATTTGGCTAGTAATTAGAAGCCCTGTGCAAATGACAGGCGAGTTAGATTTCTGAGAAGTTCGCCAAGTATATTGAGGACGATGAAGGCTAAAATGGGTGAAAAATCCATACCTCCCAGGGGAGGAATGATTGAGCGAAACAAGTTTAGATAAGGGTCGGTAATCTGGCTCAAACCGGCAAAGGGTTGATTATACCAGTTGACATTGGGGAACCAGGTCAACAGAACCCGAATAATCAGCAAAACGGTGTAAATTTGTATGAAAGTCGCCAGAGTGCTAATCAGTAAATTCATGGTTATGTCAATTTCCTGCTAAGTGTTAAAAGCGGTCTTATATTTAATTTTAATTTAGCCGATGTCGTGGCGTCTCAAGGAAAGCTCCGCCACGATCCACGATTGGCACAAAACTACGCAGTTAGCACTTCAGGAATCTTTGGTGGCGGTGCGATCGCTAGTTGCTTGACCGGAATTGCTATTAACATTCCCTAATTGCTGCCGCACTTCATCAATTGTGGCATTTAACTGGGCAATTTTATCTTCTAGCGATCGCCTTGCCGTTTCCATTTCCATACCGTCACTTTCTGAGGGTCTCATCTGACGCCGTTTCGCTGACGCTTTTTTGGCGTCTGCTGCTTGTGTCAACTGAGGTTCATCCTCTGCGATCAATTCAGTCTCACCTCGAGTAATCAGGGCACCCAAGACACCGCCGACTACCCCGCCTAAAATCGCCCCGGCTAAAAAACCACTAGCAAAACCATCTCGCTGACTCATAATCGTTTACCGCCTTTAAGAAACGCTTTGCACCTTATAGTAGTAATCGCATCTTTCCTTGCCCTAGCTGCATACTAGCTCAAGTCCCAAAGATGCGATCGCCTGCATCTCCCAATCCCGGTACAATATAACCGTGTTCGTTGAGTTTTTCATCAATGCTGGCGGTGTAAATTATTAAACCCGGATAAGCTGCACTCAATTTTTGCAAAGCTGCCGCAGCCGTCACCACGCAAACAATCCGCGTCAGCGCAGGGTCAACTCCCCGATGTGTTAATTCTGCCATTGCCGTCATAATTGACCCTCCCGTCGCCAACATTGGATCGGTAATTAACACCCGCGTTTGAGGGTCAAATTTTTCTGGCATTGCATTGAGATAACACAACGGCTGCAAAGTCTTTTCATCTCGCACTAAACCAAGATGATAAATCGATGCTAAAGGCAATAACGTCTGCGCTCCCTCTAGCAATCCCAGTCCTGCCCGCAAAATCGGCACTACTGCCATTGGCACTTCCGGATTAATCAAAGTCGCAGAACAACTATCTAATGGACTCTGCACCGTTGTGTCTAGCGTTGGCAACCAGTCACGAGCAGCTTCATAAGTCAGCCAGCGCCCTAACTCAGTCATGGCGCTGCGAAATAATACTGAAGGCGTAGCCGCATCGCGAGCGACTGCCAGCCAGTGCTTTATTAAGGGATGGGGTGGAACATATACACGCAATTGGAGCGTCATAACCGTTTGGGGCGCTTTCGATTGTATAAGAACTGAAACATAATAATACTCCTTCTTTGCGATCGCCTGACAGCTAAAAATTAGGCGCTATTTTTTTTCTTAAATTATTGATATTAATTCTCAGCAATAGTTGACATTTATTCTCAATCAGGGTTATATTGTCAATCAGTGTTCTCCTCTCTTTAAGGATCGGCAGACGGGATTAGCCAGCGGCAGCAGGCTTGTCCCTCTTTTTTTGTAGGGTATTGGGCATTGGGGATTGGGCATCGGCAATATAAGATGCGTATTATCTGGTGAAATTAAGTTACATTAAATACAATTAATCGGTGCAAAACTTTTGAAATGGATGGCTTCATGTCCTCAACTTCAAGTGCTACTACCTCATCTTCGAGTTCCTTGTTTGATGTAATTGTGATTGGGTCTGGTATTGGCGGATTGGTAACGGCAACCCAGCTAGCGGCGAAGAATGTAAAAGTGCTGGTGCTGGAACGCTATTTGATTCCTGGTGGTAGCGCAGGCTACTTTCAAAGGCAAGGTTATCGTTTTGATGTTGGGGCGTCGATGATTTTCGGGTTTGGACGCAACGGTACTACCAACTTACTGACTCGTGCTTTGCAAGCTGTAAATGTCAGCTTAGAAACAATTCCCGATACCGTGCAGATTCACTACCATCTGCCCAATAATTTAGACCTGAAAGTTGACCGGGTTTATGAAAAATTTTTGCAAAATCTTACTGCATATTTTTGCCATGAAGAACAAGGGATTCGTCGCTTTTATGACGAAGCATGGAAAGTATTTAACTGTCTCAACCGCATGGATTTGCTTTCTCTAGAAGAACCCCGGTATTTGCTGCGGGTCTTTTTCCAGCATCCTTTGGCTTGTCTTGGTTTAGCCAAGTATTTACCGCAAAATGCCTCTGATGTGGCGCGACGCTATATTAAAGACCCCGAATTGTTGAAATTTATCGATATGGAATGTTATTGCTGGTCGGTGGTTCCAGCAGACATGACACCAATGATTAATGCGGGGATGGTATTTTCTGACAGACACTATGGCGGCGTTAATTACCCTAAAGGCGGCGTCGGACAAATTGCCCAAAAGCTTGTGGAAGGTCTTGTCAAAACTGGCGGAGAAATTCACTATCAAGCCAGAGTCTCGAAAATTATCACAGATCGGGGACGAGCCGTAGGTGTACAGTTGGCTAATGGTAAAATCTATACTGCAAAGCGGATTGTTTCTAACGCTACACGCTGGGACACTTTTGAGAAATTAATGCCAATAGAAGAAATGCCTGATAGTGAGAAAAAGTGGCAACAGCGCTATCAAAAATCGCCGAGTTTTTTGAGTTTGCATATGGGTGTCAAGGCAGAGGTGCTACCTCCGGGGACAGAGTGCCATCATATTTTGTTAGAAGAGTGGGAAAAAATGGCAGCGCCGGAAGGTACAATTTTTGTTTCGATTCCCACATTGCTAGATCCAGATTTAGCGCCTGCAGGTTATCACATTATTCACGCCTTCACGCCTCACTGGATTGATGATTGGCAGGGTTTGTCGGCGAGTGAGTATGAGGCGAAGAAAGAAGCAGCGGCTGGGCGAATTATAGACAGATTGCAGAAAATATTTCCGGGGATAGATGCGGGATTGGATTATTTGGAGATTGGGACGCCCCGCACCCATCGCCGCTTTTTGGGGCGTGAAGATGGCACTTATGGACCAATTCCCCGGCGCAAGTTGCGGGGGTTGTTGGGGATGCCATTTAATCGCACGGCGGTTCCGGGGCTTTATTGTGTGGGGGATAGTACTTTTCCGGGACAGGGGTTAAATGCGGTGGCGTTTTCGGGGTTTGCTTGCGCTCATCGCATTGCTGTAGATTTGCGGTTGTGAAGTTCAGAAAATGTGATTGCGAAGAATCCTGCTTACACGTCTCAATTACTCGCGTATCGGGATGAAGTGATTTTCACCGATTGCAGCATTCGTGAGTATTGGGACGAGGTAGAAAAGCTCTGGGTTGATCGTGACGTAAACGCCGCAATCAACATCCTGAGAGTGGGGCTGGACATGTTCCCCACTATAAAACGCCGTAAAGGTGGCATCGTAATAGTTGGCTCTATTACCGATGATACCTCGCAAAGGAAGTTCTACGCATTCTTCGGAGTGCTTGAGAAGCCTACACCTACTCGAACAGAGGTGTAGGAGTGTCACTATAGTAACCATTCTCCGACCTAAAGGTACGGAGCTTTATCCCCCTCCCAACACTACCAGCAATATAGGCGCTTACTCGTGTTGTTTGCGGAATTTCAGACGCGGTTACGGTTGTCTAGAGGGTGTACTCACCCCCGCACCCCAAGACTCAATTTTCGTTGGCACTCGTAGCCTAACTCAGTTACTAGCAAGCCTTGGGAACGAGTCAAATTCCCTGCGTTAAGCAATTTCACTGTATTTTTCATTGTACCAAAAGCCGTGCTTCTAGCACGGGGTTTCAAACCCATTTTCTGATGAACCTTCTTTGGGTACGCCATTTAGCGGTACACTCCGTACCGCGATCGAAGGATTTACAAAACTTTATGCAAAGCGTTATAAAGCCGATCGCATTCGCATGAATTCTGTAGCGCCGCTGTTTGTGGCAGATTCGATGGCAGAATTGGAAGGATGGAATGTTCCTGGAGATTTGATGTTTGGTCGTCCTGCGACTTATGCGGAGTTTGCTAAAACCGTGGCTTTTCTGATTTCTGATGATGCTAAATTCATCACCGGTACAACGAAGAAAGTTGATGAAGCATATTCTGCTGCAATTTAAATTGAGTGTGAACTACCTACACTGACCTGACGGTACAGTGTAGGCTTCCCAATTCATTGGGGATTGCCTCAGACTTCATGGATTTCTTACGTCCTGAAGACCTTGGTCTTACATCCCCTCCAAGGGCAGAAGCGCTAGTTCCTAACGCCCAAAGCCGCAATCCTTCGTTTCTAATATTTATTGCAGCGTTGATATCTCTATCATGCTGTTTTTGACAGTGCGGACAATCTACAAACCTGACACCTAATGAATCATACCCATGCTGCAATATTGGGATTGGTAGTAGAGTCTCGCTACAAAGTTGAGAAGATGGAAAGAAACGTCCTATTTCTTGGTAGTCATGACCAAATTTTTCAGCTTTGTACTTAAGCATGGTTAGAAACATTCCCCAACCTTGGTCTAATATTGATTTTGCCAACTTCGGATTTTTAACCATGTTCTTAACTGCCAAATCTTCTACACAAATAACTTGGTTTTCGTAGGCTATTTTGCGAGATAGCTTGTGTAGAAAGTCTTCACGGACTCTAGCTATTTTGCTAGAAATTTTTGCAACTAAACGCTTTGCTTGACGACGTTTCTTAGATGTTTTATCTGTCTTTTTAGCTAATTTTTTCTGCTGGCGCTTTTGATTCTTCTCTAACTTGGTTAACTGCTTCTTAGGTAGGTCATATTTTGAGCCTTCCGATGTGATAGCAAAGTGTTTCAATCCTAAGTCAACGCCGATAGCTTCTCTGATTGCAACTACCGGATTGTCATTTTGGTTAAAAAGAATAGATGCATAATATTTACCATCTGCATTTCTCGATATTGTTACAGTTTGTACCTTCGCGTCAGGTAGTTGTTTGTGAAACACAGTTTTCATTAACCCCAAATTACCAGGAAACTTGATTACAGAATCCTCTGGCATCAGTTTCACATTTTGGGGATATTGAATTGATTGTTTACCATGTTTAGATTTCAAGTTAGGAAATTTAGCACGCCCTTCAAAAAAGTTGACAAACGCGCTAGAAAGATTAAATGTTACTCGTTGCAATACTTGACTATACGCAAGTCCTAGCCATTCGTATTCTTTTTTCAATCCAGGTAGCAATTTATCCATTGCTGCTTTAGAAAGACCCTTCCCCGTTTCTTTATAAGCGGTTGTAGTGGCATTAAGCATATAATTCCACAACCAACGAGTATTGCCAAAACATTGAGCAAGATAAGATTCTTGCTCATCAGTGGGATAAATTCTAACTTTAATTGCTCTATACATGGTGAGCGACTTGCGGTCTTGGCGGTCTCCGTCACGTTCCCAAAGTGGAGAATCGACCTTACCGTGTTTACATATTCATAGTAACAGATATTTTGATGATTGTTTCACCAAAAACAGAATATTTTGCTCGTTTCGTCGTCGTAGTCTTCCCGGTTTTCGCTACGCTCAAATATGGTCAGACTACACTCCTCACCTCACGGGCAATTCATCTCGACACTGACCTGAGTACAGGTACAGTGTGAGCCTTCTTGCTGTTCAAGGTAAATTTAGTCCGATCGCGTCAATCTCATTTCTCAAATAATACCTGTAGGTTGGGTTACGCGATCGCCAAACCCAACATTAACTCTTATATACGATTTATAACTAGAGCCACTAATATCAATAGTGTAGGTTGGGTTACGCGATCGCCAAACCCAACATTAACGCGCTATGCATGTGTTGGGTTCCATTTCGTTCCACCCAACCTACAATTTATAACTTCCTATTGTCTGTTGAGAGTGCCCGGCTGGCAGCCCAGCGCCCGCTACGAATCAAAGAAACATGGGTAATTCAATTTCTTTCACGCCACGAAAGCACACTCAGGGAACCCGCTTTCTTCGCAGTGGCTCCCCTTTTCCCCTTTCCCTTTCCCCGGTGTTTCTTAGGAGTAATGAGTTTTCACAGAAAATTTACGGCTCGCTTCATGAATACTTTATATCTTTCTGTCCAGAAAAGTGCAATCGCCCACCGTAGAAGTAACGCGTAAGGGTTGGCGAGGTAAATCAGTAAACTAATGAGCTTTCAACTCAAAACCCACCGCAGCCTCAGCTATTCGGTCAGATAACCTTCAGATTGTAGCGTTTTTATGCGTGACAGCGTGACGCTAGTTATGGTAAGTAAGATATGCTTCAACAAGTTGTCAGTAGGGTGCTTGCTAAATGAACTGTTTTCAATGGTTCCCTAATTCTCCTCTCACAAAGACTTGTAATTGATGCTACTCACAAACAGAAAAAATGCGATGAAGTTGGGCTGTATTCTACCCAGCTTTTTAAGTGTGTTCCTTTTTGGTTCGACCGTTAAAGCTGCACCCCAGACAGACATTCAACAAATTAATGTGGTTCCACCCCCAGCTTCTGGTGTGGCAACCAATAGCACTAACTCAGCTTTTGTTGTTCCCTTGCATTCGCCAATGAAAGTCTTAGAACCGCAGGTAAAAGCCTTAATGGTGCGGTACGATTTTCTGAAAACAGGAATGTTTTTCTTAGATTTGGATACCGGAGATTATTTGGATATTGGAGGCGATCGCGTTTTTCCCGCAGCCAGTACAATTAAACTGCCAATTCTCGTTGCCTTTTTTCAAGATTTAGACGCAGGTAAAGTCAGACTCGATGAAAAGCTGACTATGCGGTCAGATTTGATTACCAACGGTTCCGGGGTAATGCAGTATGAACAAGCTGGTAAGAAATACACAGCATTAGAAACCGTCACCAAGATGGTTACCATCAGTGACAACACCGCCACCAATATGATTATTGACCGTTTGGGTGGCATCGCGAAACTAAATCAGCGTTTCCGCAGTTGGGGACTTAAAGACACAGAAATTCACTGTCTTTTAGCAGACTTGCAGGGAACCAATACCACAAGTTCCAAAGACATGGTGCGGGTATTGGCTTTGTTAATCAATGACAAGCTGGTTTCTACTCAAAGTAAAGAGCAAGTTTTGGATATTCTGCGTCATACCACCATTCACACCTTGCTTCCTGCAGGTTTAGGGAAAGGCGCAGTTATTGCCAATAAAACCGGAGATATCGGGTTTGCCATCGGCGATGCGGGATTTATCACCATGCCCAATGGTAAACGTTATCTGGCGGCTATCTTCGTCAAACGCCCCTATAAAGACCCGAGTGGTAGAAACTTTATTCGTGAAGTTTCTCACCTAGTCTACGATTACCTGAGTCAGCCGAATCCGGTAGCATCGGGTGTTTTTCCTGACGCCATGACGCGGTAAGATAATCTATTGATTTTTTGTTAATTTGTAGAGACGCGAGCGATCGCGCAGCCAAAGCCTTCGGCTAACGCGTCTCTACAGCCTTTTGTTCAAGTCATACTTGGGCGCTTAAATTGTTCAAACAATCCAAAATCCTGTTAGGGAATGGTAGCATCGTGATTCGGTGTCTTGACATGGATGGGACCGTTTAGATCGTAATTGCCTGATTTGGCGATCGCTGACAAAGCATCGCAACGATCCACTGATTGCGCCCATTCTTCTCTAGTGTCTTCATTATATGCGTGCGCCAAATCAGCCCGACGTACCTTTAAAAAAGCCTGCAGCCATTGTTTTTCGTCCACTCCTGTCTTAGGAGTTCCGCCCGCTTCCTTTTGAGTGCGTTTCAATAAAGCTGGTAAGCCGTCTGGGTCATCTCCTTCACCATGCTGGATAATCGTGTCATATAAAGCAGCTCTGGAAAGTGCTAATTTTAATCCCGCATCATTTGCACGCTTGGCAGAAGGTTGGTAGTATAACTTATCAACAACCTCATCTTGAGCAGCACGGAAGGCTGAATCTTTGGCTGCTTTTTTCCAAGCATTTTCAAATCCATCCAGATTGCTCGTATCATCACTTTCTTCCTTAGCTAGGCGTTTAAGTTCTGGTAAATACTTTGCTAAAGGATTATCAGACTTATTGTTGGTATAAAGTTGTACCACTTCCACAGCATCCCCGGTTGCTGTGGTAAAACCAGCTCGTCCGCAAGTGAAGCCTCTACCATCGCCAATATCTTCTACATAGTCGTATTGCAGTTCAATCGTGTCATTCTCAAAAATGCTGGTAAACTGCTCTGCACGGCGTTTTTGGTCGGGAATTAATCCGCCGCTAGAAGTTGGTGGTGGTGGGTTAGTCTTTCCATTAGGAATGCAGATTTCCTGACCTGACTGTAAATTATTCGCTTCTTCTTCGGTGAAGCGAGCGCCATTGGGCTTGAGGATTTCAATCCAGCGATCACCATCGCCCAATTGTTTTTCAGCAATTTTATAAAGTGTATCATTTCCTTTGATGGTGTAGGAACTACCAATTTTACCAAGAACCACCGAATGCCCCTTGCTCAACGCTTCCTAGCAAGGGGATGAAAGGTGGGTTAAAAATGAAACACTATCTCACCGATTCAAACCTACGGTTTGATGCGGAGGATAGTAGTTGAATTTTTAACAACGAGTTAGAACTAGATATGATATAATTACGTCAGTCAATACAACGTAACCACAACACAAAATGTTAGTATTTGAGGCAAAATTAGAAGGGCAAAACGAACAGTATCAAGCGCTAGATAAAGCGATTAGGACTGCTCGCTTTGTTCGGAATTCTTGCCTGAGATACTGGATGGAAAATAAGGATGTTGGGCGCTATGAGCTTTCGGCTTATTGCGCTGTTTTGGCATCCCAATATCCTTGGGCCTCTCAGTTAAACTCGATGGCACGTCAAGCTTCGGCTGAACGTGCTTGGAGTGCAATATCTCGTTTCTATGACAATTGTAAAAAGAACAAACCTCGAAAAAAGGGATATCCCAACTTTAAGAAAGAACAAACCCACGGAAGTGTTGAATACAAAACGTCAGGTTGGGCGCTATCTTCAGATAGGAGAAGTGTCACTTTTCGTGATGGTTTTCAGAGGATGTTTGAAAAGTTTTTCGAGGTGAAAAATTATGCTAATCGCCTCACGATAATACGTATCATGGCAAGATAAATAAAAGTCTCCGATGTCTCGGGTAATAACTCATAGTCTCGAACTAATCGGCGACATCCCGTTAGCCAACCAAAAGTTCGCTCTACAACCCAACGTTTTTTGAGCAAAACAAAACCCTTAGCTTCTTGCGATCGCAAAACCACTTGTATAATCCAACGGCAAAAATTCATCACCCAATGCATGAAAGGTTCGCCATCAAATCCACCATCTACCCAGATCGTTGTTAAACGAGATATCCTTTGATGGGACTGTTTAACCCGTTTTAGAACCTGTTTTCCTCCTTCTCGTTCACCGACATTGGCTGCGGTGACTAAAACTCTCAAAACTAATCCCAAGGTATCAACGGTCATAAATCGCTTACGTCCTTTGATCTTTTTACCTGCATCAAAACCAACTAACTGACTCACCATTGCTGCACTTTTAATACTTTGGCTGTCAATTATTGCCTCAGATGGACTTGGATGGCGTTGATGTTCTATGCGAACCCAAAGGCTAAGACTGTCGTGGATTTTTAGCCACGTCCCGTCAATACGCCAATTGCGAAAGTACGTATAGACCGTTTGCCAAGCTGGAAAATCCCCAGGTAGCGATCGCCATCTGACTCCTTCTACCAAAATGTAGAAAATCGCGTTTAGGACTTCCCACATATCGACTTCACGCTTTCGACCACCCGGCTTCGCTTCTGGAATCAGGTCTTTAATAAATTCATATTGTGTCAGGGTCAGGTTACTGGGGTAAGCTTTACTCATGTCACTCTCTCGGTGCTGTTTACTATCTATTCACAGCGTATACTGAGAGAGCTTTTTTACAACATACCCGACTTTTCAAACATCCTCTCAGGCTGGCACGTTCAAAATGTGGGGTACTCGTGACCTGCATTTCTATCAGTTAAAACAGATAAAACGGGTTCGTGTTGTACGTCGTGCAGACGGATATTATGTCCAATTCTGCATCGACCAAGAGCGTATAGAAAAGCGAGAACCGACTGGTAAAACAGTTGGTATTGATGTTGGATTGATCCACTTTTATACAGATAGTGATGGGAATACAGTCCCAAATCCAAGACATTTGCGTAAAAGTGAAAAAGCCTTAAAGCGGGTGCAGCGTAAATTATCCCGTAAGAAAAAAGGCTCTCAAAACCGTATCAAAGCTAGGAATAAAGTTGGAAGAAAACACCTCAAAGTAAGTAGGCAACGTCAAGACTTTGCAATCAAAACAGCAAGGTGCGTAGTCCAATCTCACGATTTGGTAGCCTATGAGGATTTGAAGGTGAGAAATATGGTTAGAAACAGACATCTAGCACTCGTCATTAGTGATGCTGCATGGTCGCAGTTTCGGCAATGGGTTGAGTATTTTGGCTCATGTTTTGGGGTAGTAACTGTTGCGGTTTCTCCACACTACACCAGTCAAAATTGTTCTAATTGTGGGAGGGAAGTTAAGAAAAGTCTCAGCACTCGGACACATAGTTGTCCCCATTGCGGACATGTTCAAGACCGCGACCATAATGCAGCACGCAACATTTTAGAAAAAGCATTGCGTACCGTGGGGCACACGGGAACGAAAACGTCTGGGGATGATCTCGACCGGGAGCGCGGGTGAGGAAACTCCTCCGGGTAAGCCGACTCGTGGAACCAGAAAGCCCAAATAGTGATATTTGGAATCCCCACCCTCTACTTTCGTAGGGTGGGGAAGATGTCAAAAGACATAGATGACCTCAAATTATTTAGTAGGGTTTTCAAACTAGAGAAAGCGATCGCATGGTTGCCAACATCCTGTATTGTTATATAGATGTCAATGAAATTAACTGATGCACTATTGATACGCCATGCGATCGCAGTAAACGTTATCACCTCAATTGGTTAATGGTTAATAGTTAATGGTTCGCCAGCGCGGCCAAGAGGGGAGGCAGTCCGTTGGTGAGGCAGCGCACTGGCTCCCCTACGTGTATTTCAAAAATCTTCCGATAAATCCTATATATGAACTATTAACTATTAACGATTTCAAGTGAACTTTATTAATTTTGACTATCTCCCTTCTCAAGGGGTGGATGATGCAGCTTTTCGATTTGGGATTGGGCTATATCAACCGTCTCGTTATCTTGCTCATCCAAATCTTGCTCTTGAACTGTTTTGACTTCGCTGAGTTTCTCTGAAGCTGGCAAATCACCTTGTGTTTCGTCGTAAAGAGAGAACCAAGGTAGCCCATATTGGGTGTAAATTTGAGCGGTGATTGGTGTTGGCGGCGCTTCAAAACCTGTCAATTCGCGATACTGTTCGCTGTTGACGATATGCACGAACACAGAACCGTAATTCTCTGTATCCCAAGTATCGATTCCGTAGGAGTCGGGATAAATTTTTTGCTGCATTTTACCTCCAGCACCCAAACCCATCTCTGCAATTGAGAGACTTGCTGCTGATAGCATATCAAAACCCAAGCTGCGTGTTGGTGGCGGTTCGTCGGCAAACGTTCCCGGTTTGGGTTCGTAAACCAAAATCTGGATTCCGCCAAATTCTTCTGCGCCACTAATTTGAGCCTCAACGGTGTAACCAAGTCCCAAGGGCATGGCGACGAACTGACGAATAAAGCCATTACCTGCATTTATCCCGTCTAGCCAGGGCTGGTCTGGACAGACGATATAATTTTGGGGGTCGGCGTGGAGTGTTTCATCCCACGCTTCGCCGGAAATTGCATTAACTTTACCAATGGCAATTTTGACCGCGTTTGGTTTCCAACTTGCACCGTCGAATCCCAGCCAGAGTGCTTCCCGTTGATACATGGGAATGAAATAACCGCCTTGTTCGCGCCATTTTGCAGTCACGCGATCGCTAAAATCGGCGACACGGTGGATGGGAAAAGTACCTAAAGAAGGAGGCAGAGGGTAGGTTCTGCCATCATCAGGTATTCGCAGAGTGCGTTGAAAAGAGACAGAAAATCTTTCTCCAATACGGATGCGTAGACGCGCAGCGCCTAAGACATCGCCTTCTAAGGTAACTTTCAACATGGCGTTTCCCTCCCAGATGTCGCGCAGATAATTTGCATGACTTGGGCGGGCTAAAAAGCCCACCCCACAAGAATTGTATTCAATTCAGGTATGCAAATTACAAGATTTTGAACTGACTATTTGATTGCTCTCCATCTTGTTGGGCTGAAATCGTTTCCGGTAGCAGTCTCTAAGTTAATACAAGCTGGACTTTGATTGAAGATGTCTTGTCGTTGAAGTCATCACCTACATAAGGTGTGTCTGCTGTTAACTTTTTGGCTTGTCCTGCAAATCCAGAGTGTTCGTAGAGGATAACTTGCATTCCTGGGGGTACTTTTAACGAACTTAAGCGATCGCTTCCAATGGTCAGATTTTTGAGATCGTAATCACCCGGTTCTAGTTCCTGACTTTGCCCTTGATAGTTGCTGTCTGAGTAAATGACAACTTTACTTAATGGTTTGCCATTGAAAGGATACATTTGACCAATAAACGTTTTGTCCGTTTCTGAGAGTTGCTTGTTCCAGCCGACCTCAAAGCCGCCTGTGGTCAACTCTCTGGGAACCGGATAAAGCATAATCGACTGCGTGTCGAACTGGGAGAATTGAGTGATGTTCTTGCTATAGTGCTGGAACAGATTGGTATCTACCTGATCTTTAGGCCAATTGTTGGGCGAACCCATATAGTAGCGGTAAACAGCATCGCGATTCCAGGGAATTGCAACTTCTGGGTGTTGATGTTCGTGGATGCAACCAAGCGCATGACCAAATTCATGCAGCACAACTCTTAAATACTCGTCATCGGGGGTAGTTGGTGTCAGCCATCCATAATTCATTGTCGGCTGATTTTTGGGAATACTCAAGGCATCGGTGCCAATATAAGACCAAGAACCTCCACCTTGTTGGCAAGAAATGCGAATCTCTGCATTTGGGTCATTGCCAAACAAGAATTTGATATTACCGTACTGACTCCACTGTTGGGCTACTTTCTCAATTTTCTGACGAACTATGGGGTCGCCGTCCAAAAAGCGCACGCGTAATGTCCGACCCGGTTTCCACTTTTTGTCAGCGACTAGCGCCATCCGCGAAAATTCAAGGGTGTCGGCAAAGTTTTCGATAAAAGTTAAGCCGGTTTTTGCGTTTTCCGGATTTTCTTCTATCGCTCTTTGCTGCGCTTCTTCCGACATGTCTGGCGGTATATCTATACAGACTTTGATTAGTTCTTGACTGGTTTCACTCATAAATTTTCTCCTTGTATATCAGTGTTTATACCAATAAATTTTAGCGCATATAGTATTATTTTTGACCTTAGTCTCTGTTAATTCTCTTTTGGCATCCTTAACTGATTTTTAATAGTTGTGGGTTTAATGAGCTTATGCACTTTTGAGAAACAAGGCACGAGGCTGCCCTGCGGGGGGCAGATGGGAAGAGCGTTTAACTTGTTTCTGTAATGAATAGCGGGTGGTGTGCTAGTTGGGCTGCTTTTAAGAAATATGGAGAAAGGGGAAAGGGAAAAGTAGGGTGTGTTAGGCGAAGACGTAATATGATTATGTCCAGTAAATTACATGTGTTGTAAAGACGTAGCAATGCAACATCTCTAAAAGCTTGAAGGATTTTTTATTAATACCAATTAAACGGACACAAGATAACGCACTGAAACAAGGGCAAATGGTGCCCTACATCTGAGTGCAAGACAAAACTTCCTCAAAACGCTTATAAATCTCGTTTTTCAGGAATGACAATAAAAATAAAGGAAATATATTGTTGTTTCTACTACAATTACTATTGTTTTCAGGTGGTTTGTGTGGAAACTGCATCAGTTGAAAACGCTGGCATCTATTTAATTGATGCAACTAGATCGCAAGGTCACTGACCGTCAGGAGATCGCAGAATCTATGGCTGCATTATCAAAATACTGGAAAATCTGTCGAATTAGCCTCAAGAGTGAAAAAGTTGGATATGAATACCGTTTAGTTCCGATCGCGCAGGAGTTTTTTCAAAGGCAATTTTCGCAATTACAACCAAAACCGGAGGTTTCAGAACAGCACCATTGTCAAAATAGCGACATTCAAGCTGGTTTGCTATCTTATTTTAATGCCCGAAATTCTGCTGTTGATGCTCGCAGTCGTGCCCAGGCGGGGCTTTGTTTGCGGTGTGAAGTTTCTTATCCCATATTGAAGGCGTGTCAAAAAATTGACAATCTATTTGGTGGTGAAAAGTGCTTTACTTACCAGGATTTATTGCCTTTTGTTCTAAATGATGATGGAAAGGCTTTGGTTATTCTGGATGGCGATCGCAAAAATCAACTTGTCTTAGACCGCGATGGTGAGGTGAAAACAACTGCTTATAAATTCTTTACAGTTGAGGTTTTGCGAACTTATAAGCTAAATTCCCACTCCAACATGAGTTTGGACAATTGGGCGTATTTGCAAACCAAACAAAATTCCGAACTTAAAGATTATTTATCCGAGTTTGGTTTTAAGCATCTTAGCGACTGGGCGTTGATGAATCGGGCTACACTCAAACAGATAGAGCGTTTATCGGTACGCGATCGCTATTTAATAGAAGTCTTTCATGCAGTCTATCGTCGAGATAGAATCCAGCAGCGCCCTAAGGGTGCAAAAAGATGTCCTGACCCCTCTAACGCTCAATTGCAAGAAATGCTTATCTGCTTGGGGGAACGTAATGTCATCATCAAAACTACGGTCGAGCTGATGAAAGAACTTAAACTCTTAGCAACTCAACTGCGACAGTATGATATCTGGAGTTACCGAGAACCTCTGGAAATTTCCGACCCCGTGACTGGAACTTCCACAACCAGACCGGATTTACCTCATGAGTCTTTAAATGAATTGGATGTGGAACAACAGGAATTTTTAGAGTTCTTGCATTCCTCACTCCGGTTGGCTTTAGCTGAGGCGATCCCTTTTGAAATAAACTCAAGGATTAAAACCTTGTCAAACAGCAATAAATATGCTAAATTCGCTCAATTATTTATTCCTGGTTTGCGTTTATATTACGGTCAGGGAATGTCTTTGAAAGAGATTGTGCCGTTGTTGGGAATGACAAGTTGGGATCAAACTAGGCGGATATTAAATCCGGGGGAACTTCTCAGCAAAGTTAGGTCTTTAACAGTGCAACAACTTTTAGAAAAGACATTAGAAAAAGCTCAAGAAAAGGGTTTAACCAAAATTCCTCCTGAGCCAGATTATCTCAAAACCTTGGCTGAACAAATAGAAGCGTTTGCTGATGCACAAGTCTTTCAAGAGGCTGGTGAAGAAATCAGGGCGGGAAAAAGCCGTTCAATGGATAGCTTATACGCCCAGGAACTTCGCCTTTACTTTGAACAATCTCAACAGATAAGTGAAATTAAACATGACTCACAATTGCTCATAGCTAACAGCAAAAATTAAGAAGGGAAAAGGGGAAGGGGAAAAGGGAAAAGGGAAAAGGGAAAAAATAATCTCCATAAATAAATTTAGGGGATTTAACAAGGACACCTTTTTTTTTGCGCTGTGCGTCCTTTTAAGATTTTTTTACTTTTTCCAGAAGTAAATTTAGTTGCTCTCAAACCCTTCTTAACAGCAGTTTTCAGTTGTATGAACCACTATCATGAGACCTAACCCCCAACCCCTTCCCTATGAGGGAAGGGGAGAAAATCAAAACCTCTCTCCTCATAGGAGAGAGGAATGGAAGCGAGGTTTGCGTGTGGTCTATTCATTTGAAAGTCGCTATATGAGTGCCTTTTACCCAACGGGTTCGCAGTCGCCAATCTTCGGGAAACCCTACCTTTGAGCGCGAAGCGATCCGGGGGGAATCTTCCCTCCGGCAGACGCAAGCGCTGACTCACCTTTTTACTTTTACCAGGCGTGCGTTGCCAGAGCGTCTGGTGAAAGAGAAGCGACGGTGATAGCTTAATTAGCAGTCAAAACACATGTTAATTTTCACCATGTTGAGAGATTAATACATATTAAAAGAGGAAAGTGATGGTTGATTCTCTGGTTAATTCAACTGATTTGAGGCTCTTTTTGCCAGAAGTCATTTTGCTAGAGCCAGAAGATTTTGAACAGGCAAGAAAAATGAGCAATTCCCTGACAGCAGAAGCGCAGTGGCAAACGTATTTGAATACACTGGCCCTATCTGCCTTTGAACAATGGCTAAGTAGTCGCATATCGGATAAAACAGTTTACCGAGATACCAACATGATTAAAGTTGGTGACTTTAAATTTTATGCGATCGCAACTGAAAACTTGCTTGATGAAGTGGTGAATGTACCTCAAGATGTGGTACAAAAACCAGAATTTGCGGCTCATTTTTATGTGGTTCTAGAGGTATTAGAAGAAGAGGAACAAGTTATTTTAAGAGGCTTTTTGCGTTACGACCAACTATTTAATTATCTGAATTCTCGAAGTAGAGCTAATTTAGAAGTACGGGACGGTTGTTATCAATTACCGCTGTCACAATTTGACGCCGAGCCAAATCATTTGTTGTTTTACACCTGTTTTTTAGAAGCTGCTGCGATTCCTTTACCTGTAGCACAAACTGAGGGTATTGAAACAGGAACTGAAGAAAATTTATCGGCATTATTGGAGGGAACTGTAACAAAATTGAGTCAATGGTTGCAAGGAGCGTTTGATGCTGGTTGGCAGGCTATTGACGCATTAATCAGCCCAGAGGCTAATTTGGCTTTGACTACCAGAAATCTTGCGGAGGGTGCAAAGAAAGGCAAACTAATTGACTTGGGAATGCAATTGAGCAATCAAACTGTGGCATTGCTGGTAAATATCACAGAAGAAACTCAGAATAAATTAGGTATTTTGATTCAGTTACATCCAACAGGTGGAGAAAGATATTTACCGCCCAATCTCAAGCTGAGTTTGTTTTCTAAAGCTGGGAAAAGTCTCCAAGAAGTCCAAGCCAGAAGTCAAGATAATTACATTCAACTGAAATCATTTAAAGCTAAATTGGGAACCCGTTTTAGTATTGAGGTCAGCTTGAATGATATCAGCGTCAGGGAAAATTTTGAACTCTAAATTATGCTGTGAGAAGGCAGAAAGAAGAAGGCAGAGGAGCCACTGCGGTGCCGGGGTTCCCCCGGTTGAAGCAAGTGGCGTGGCAGAAGGGAAACTCCATAAATTCAGGGGTTTCAAACAAGGACACCAATACCCCGTACTGCGTGTCTCCTTAAAAAATCTTTTTACTTTTGTTCATAAATAAATTTAGTTGCTCTTAAACCATGAAGGCAGAAGGAGGAATTATGTTCTTGAACTTTCTGCCCTCTGCCTTGTTTCGGTGAAAATGTAGAAAAGCGGGATAACAGGGAAAAATATGAGCGAACAAGATTAATTGCGTCTGTCCAGAAACCCGGTTTCTCCAAGAAACCGGGTTTCTTATTTAGCATCACTGGCTGGTAAACAGTTTCCTGAAATAAGTCTCTTAATTTTACATTTATTAATACCAATTATCTATCTTATTGCCGCAAATAATATCCTCTCGTACCCCGCTTTTTTAAGTGGGTTGGGAAAATTGTATTGTAAATGGTAAACATTTGGGGAAGCGGTGTTATCTCCGGACACAAAAATCCGGAATGCTGAAATTTTTTTGTGTAGCAAATAACAGCATCAAGGTGAAATTAAGCGCATCTTACTCATGAACAAGACAGTTGTCATCAATCCAGGAAGTGGTGACTTGTATAGTGGATTTCCCAGGGTAACCGCTCAAATTTGGACAGAAGATCATCCCTTCCCCGAGCAATTTATCGGTAGCTTGCCCGCAATGCCAACTTTGGTTGAACAATATAGAAATTGGCAGTCAATTTATCAGGCTCTTTGCAACCGCAAACATTTGCTGTCGCGTTCGCTGCAAGTTGATGATGAACTAGAAATTGATGAAGGTAGTATTACTAATGTCTCTGTTGTCAGTTTTGATGAATTATGCCAACAGCTAGAAGAAAGTTTGAATGCTTGGCAGAAATCTGAGGGGTATCTTAATATTAGTCGGCAGGTGCGATCGCATTTAAATCCAGATTCCCAAGTGCGGGTAATTCTGGAAACTAATGATGATTTACTGCGACGATTACCTTGGCATCGCTGCGATTTTTTTCGGGATTATCCCCAGGCAGAAATTGCTCTCTCTCAACCAGAATATCAGCGCCTCCGCACTTCACAACCAAAATTACCCAAAAATAAAGTCAGAATTTTAGCAGTTTTAGGCAATAGTCAAGGAATTGATTTAGAGGCAGAAATTAGCTTTCTGCAAAGTCTCCCAGATGCCGAAGTTGTTTTTCTTGTTCAGCCATCTTGTCAGGAATTAAACGCCCATTTGTGGAACTCCGCAGGGTGGGATATTCTGTTTTTTGCGGGTCACAGTCAAACGGAAGGGGAAACAGGAAGAATTTATATTAATGAAAATCCCACTGATAATAGTTTAACAATTGAACAATTAGAAGAATCTCTGAAAGCAGCTTTAGAAAAGAATTTAAAATTGGCAATTTTTAATTCTTGTGATGGTTTGGGATTGGCTAATGCTTTGGGTAAATTGCATATTCCTTTGGCAATTGTGATGCGAGAACCAGTGCCAAATCGCGTCGCACAGATTTTTTTTCAGAATTTTCTTTCGGCTTTTGCTATTGAAAAACTTCCTGTATATTTGGCAGTAAACAAAGCTCGCAGGCAATTACAAGCTTTAGAAGATGAATTTCCCGCAGCTTCTTGGTTGCCGATGATTTGCCAAAATCCGGCAGTAGAACCGCCGACTTGGGTGCAGTTGGGGGGAGTTTCTGGTTGTAGCGATCGCGATTTATTTGCCTTGCAAAAGTGGGAGAATATTGGCAAGAATGAAGGTGGTTTGTTGCGAGGTCAACCCTTGACAAATGCAGAATATTGGCTGCACAAACCCATAGATGAAGTAAGTTTCAAAGATAAACATTTTATTGAGCTTTTTGTGAAACTTCGGGATAATGAAATTAACAAGCGCAGGCGAAAATGGGCAATTGCAGCATCACTTCGGGGTGGCTTGGTGTTAGTCCTAATGCTGACTGGGATTGCTTTGTGGCAATTGAAGTTGGGGCAAGTCAGCCAAATGGAAGCGGGACGGCACTTTATACACTACTCTCAATGTTCATAATGCTGATGTCTGTTGTGCCATGAGAGTTTTATATCGCGTTTTCACAGCTTCCAATTTCTCCAGACTGGGCTGGGTTATAGCCCACGCAGCACGTGACTTTAAGCGATCGCACCAAGCACTCAATTTTGGGCGATCGTCCAAAGATATGCCCATATGATGTAACTCAGGTATCACAGTTCCGGCAACGACTTCTGCTAAAGTCAGGTATTCTCCACTAAAGTATAAATTATCATTTAATAGAAAGTCCCAATCCTGTTGCTTTTTCTGATGGTTTAGTTGTGAAGAAACGGTCAAATATCTGACTTTGGATTAACTCTGACATTCCCGGTCCGTTGTCTGCAATGCGAATTGTTACATATTCTCTGTCTGCGGTTGTGGAAATATGAATTAGGGGTGTAGGCAATGAAGAATAAGCATTAAAATATTGACTTTTAACTATTCCCCATTCGATATTTCCTACCCCTTGTTCTAAAGCATCAATGGCATTTGTCAGCAAATTCATGAACACTTGATTGAGTTGCCCGGGGAAGCATTTAATTTTGGGTAAATTGCCATATTGTTTGACTATCTGAATGGCTGGACGGTAGGGTTGTCCTTTCAAACGGTGCTGTAAAATCATGAGAGTTGTTTCTAAACCTTCATGAATATCAATTGACTTTTTATCAACTCCATCTGTTCGTGAAAAAGTTCGCAAAGATTGCATAATTCCCTGAATGCGATCGCTTCCCAATCTCATAGACGAAATCAGTTTGGGTAAGTCTGACAAAACATGCTCTAAATTAATGGCTGCGACTTCCATTTCTATCTCTTCCCCCGGGTTGGGAAACTTCTTCTGGTAAAGCTTTACTAACTTAATCAGGTCTTGTATATACTGGTTGGCATGATATACATTACAAAAAAATGACATACCTAAGTGCTACTTCATATTCAATACCAATGAGCATGGGTAAAAGTGGGGTGTAGTTGGGAAATGTGTGGGAATTTGGCACTTTTGCAAATTAGCATTTATAATCCTGAAATTGTATTTGAGTCGCATGCTAAATATATAATTCCCTTTCTTAGAGTTAAAAATCACATTAGATTCAATGAAAATTGCCACCTATGTTAACCCAGAGGCTGCGACCTATGTTTTACAGGCTTCGGGAAATTGCGATGTCAGCGCGATAATCCCCTCCCTCTAAGTACGCAAACGGCAGTTTGTGATTAAATTTATATTTCCCAGATTGGCGTTGATAATTCATATCTGGCGGACTGTATTTCTCTTTTGATGGATTTTAGAGAATCTTTATAAAAATTCTCTATCCTAGTTTGGTTTGGCAATTCACAAAAAAATTAAATATTAAAATGTAAAAATGTATCGCTGATAACACCCCAATTTTTACCCCTCTTCCTATTGACCGAAATACCTTAGAGGGATAAATAAATTCAAGATGCGGGCTATTGTGACGGTGTTAAGAAACCATTATGGTTAAGCGGTAGATAATTATGTCCTACCAGACTGAACGCCAGCAAAATATTCCTCCCGGTCCGCAAGGTGCGGCAATTGTTGGTAGTTTACCGGATCTGCAAAAAGACCCACTCAATTTTTTGCTAAATCTCAGACGCGAGTATGGTAATGTGGCGCGGTTCCGGTTAGGAACTCGTTCTTTATATCTTGTTAGCCATCCAGATGATATTAAGCACGTACTTCAAGAAAATCATAAAAATTATCATAAAAGCTTAGGTTATCAAAAGCTAGAATCCTTTTTGGGTCAGGGTTTGCTCACCAGTGAAGATGATGTGTGGCGGCGCGATCGCAAGTTAATGCAACCAGCTTTTCACCGCGATCGCATTAGTGGATTTTCGCAAACAATGATAAACGCCACCGAAGCAATGTTGGAACGGTGGAAAGGTTTTGCTTCACGGGGTGAAGCGATTAACGTCACTGCAGAAATGATGCGTCTCACCCTGACAATTGTTTGTCTGACGCTGTTTACCAGCGATATTAGTGATGAAGCTAGCGATGTCGGACAAGCATTAACAGTTGTTCTCAGACACGCTAACAATCGCATTAGTTCTTTGTTTCCTTTACCAGAAAATTTCCCGACGGAAGAAAATTATCGCTTTCAACAAGCACTTAAAACCCTAGACCGAGTTGTTTATAATTTAATTAACGAGCGGCGACAGTCTGGTGAAGATACAGGCGACTTGCTGTCGATGCTAGTATTTGCTCGTGATGAAGAAACCGGTGAAAGCATGAGCGAGAAACAACTCCGCGATGAGGTGATGACAATTTTCCTCGCGGGACACGAAACAACAGCAAATGCTTTGTCTTGGACTTGGTATCTATTATCGAAGCATCCCGACGTAGAACGCCGTTTGGACGCAGAGTTAAAAGAAGTGCTTGGCGGACGCGTCCCGACTTTGTTTGATTTAAAAAACCTGAAATACACTCTTCAGGTGTTAAATGAAACTATGCGGTTGTATCCGCCTGTTTGGGAAATTGGACGCGAAAACATTGGAACAGACCAACTTGGCGGCTATGACATACCCAGTAATTCCACTATTATTCTGAGTGCCTATGTTACCCATCGCCATCCGGATTTTTGGGAAAATCCCGAAGGTTTCGATCCAGAGCGTTTTTCTCCAGAGCATTCAGGCAATCGCCCGCAATATGCTTACTTTCCCTTTGGCGGTGGACCGCGTACCTGTATAGGTAATAATTTTGCCCTGATGGAAGCCCAGCTAGTGATTGCAGATATTGCCCAAAAATACCGATTGGAGCTAGTTCCAGGTCATGTGGTTGAGCCAGAACCGATGATTACTTTGCGACCTCGCAATGGTATTTTAATGACTTTGCACCCGAAGAGTTGAACGGGGGAGTAGGGGGGCTGGGCGAAGCATTTGCACCTAAATTTATCGTTCAAAAGTTGGATCTTGATGCAAATGCTTCCCCCCTACTTTCCTATTGCAACTAATATAGCAGTCCTTTGCATCATTCATGAAAATTTAGAAACCCGGTAAATAAGTGCGAAATCGGGTTTCTGGACACCGTGAAGTTTCATAAATCAGATAGGATTGCTATATCATATCCGGTAAATTACATATAATATCATATAATGTAGAGAGGTAGCAATGCTACGTCTCTACAAGGATTTAGGAATTTACTATTAATATCCATTAAACGGACATGATATAATCCTAGAGACTTCACCAAGACGCGCGTTACTCCGCGCTTTAGGACTCAGCACTTTAATTATTGTAGTAATTTTGAACATAAATTATCATGCAAGCTGGCTACCCTAGTATTAGAATTGTTTGAGTTCAGGGGATGAGAAGATGAAGGTTTGGCTTGCCTGCTTTTTCGTGCTGTTTGCTGTGGCGGAGTTGTTTGACTGGATGAAAAAATTTACTCTGCCTTTACCCATCTATATTTTAGGTGGGGCGTTTTTAGCTGTTGCTTCCAACTACGACAAGATTGTTGGGTCTTACTTCAGCGATGCAACTGCTGAAACGCCAATCCAACAAGCGCAGTTAGATTTACCGATTGAAGGCGATCGCCCTATTTCTGTTCCGATTTACCGTCCGGTTGAACAATTGCAACAATCTGAAATTAAAGATTAACATGGTGTCAGGTTAATTGCCTATAGTTCGTCGTTTGTTGTTTGTTGTTTGTTGTTTGTTGTTTGTTGTTCATTGTACGTTGTGCATGCATTTTTGGCTATGAACCATGAACTATTAAGCATTAACCATCAACCATTAACCATCAACCATTAACCATTAACAACCCGTAAATTTACTGCGATGCAGATTTTATGTAACTTACAAAGCACGAAAGAGTTACTAAACCAGTGAAAATTGCACCCATGATTACTCCTTTTAGTGTTCCACCTCGTGCTGTCTTATAACACCAATAAATTATGGGTATAGTATAAAAAGTTTGATATATCCAAAGACAGCTAAAACCAGCAAGAGTAATATACCATTCTCTGATATACCCGATTTGTGTGTCTTGTTTGGGAATCAGCGAAAGCATTTTTAAAATTGGCTTGATAATATTTGAACCGCAATAAATTCCTACTAATAAACTCACTGAAAAATTGATTGCAAATATTAAAATAACACCTGCCGCTACTGCCCACCAGTCATTTAAATCATTGCCCACATAGTGATTTGGAGTTTTATTTATTCGCCGCCGCCGTGACATTTGCTTGTTTTGGTAGATGCCTAACATAAATCACCCGACCTATACCTCTATATATGGTTAGTATTGAGTTTTTTGAAAGCATGTAATAGTAAGCAATTGCATACAAAATAATTTTATTAAACTAAAAATACTTTGACGAATTTAATTTAAATTTCTCTGCGACTTAAGGAAGCGGACATTATTTAAATAAAGACTATTTCAGGCTTTTAGTCGCGTTTTAGCGTAACTAGGAGTCTTTATTGAATTTATTCATGTTTAGCTATTGAATGCGTATGTTATATAACATACATTATTAACGAACCAATAGTAAAGAGCAGCCCCCATTTAATAAAGCTGTGATGACTGCACCGATAATCACTCCTTTCATTAAAGCAAGCCGTTGTTGACGTTTTAGCCAAAAAATCAATGGAATTACATACAAAAGTTGCCAGAATAAAAAGCCGTAACCCCCAATAGCCCAAACTGCTAGAAATGTGTAATTACCAAATATCTGACCGATAATTAGACCCAAAACAAATATTACTAAACCTGCTAGAATATGCATACCAAATAACATTAGTATGCCTAAAATAATTCCAGTAATTTCATTTTGGCGTGACATTTTATAGATAGTTTTTTATACGATTTTATCAAGTATAGAGCAAATTATTTATAACCAAGTCGTGGCAAATTTCATAAATATTATTTATCTAGAAAATTGATTGACGAAAAATATCCAGCAACCGCCGTTGAGTAAAGCGGTAATTACTGTACCGATAATTACTCCTTTCATTAAACCCCATTTACGTTGTCTGATTAAGATGACAACAAGAGGAATAACATATAAAAGTTGAGTTACGCCGATGAAAATAAAAGCCATTAGTAAAATTTGAGACATGGCAAATATTGCCAATACACTAGCAAGATATAGAAGTACAGAACCAATAATAATTGCAGCAATGTGCATTCCAAATACTAGAAAAATACCTGTAAGTACACGACCCCATTCATTTCTTTGTGACATTTTATTTGATTATGAAATCGCTGAATCAAGTGTTTTTTTATTAACTAAATGATAGCCAGCGCTACCTTCGCGATAAAACATATTGAAGGTATCAAAGGGAATAATTCTGCCATCGGGATGGACAATATGAATGCACGAACGCTTTACGGAACGCACGTCAAAATTAAAGGGGTCGAGAAATTGGACAATCATCACGCGAAATATGTTTGAATAGTTAATACCTTCGGGTACGGGAATTATTGGCAAGCAACACAATAACTGTTTTAATGATGTTGCGGCTGAGGTGGGTGAATGACTGGTAGAAAAAAGTTGAAAAACATTACGTTTTAGTTCTTCATTTTGCTCGTAAAGTACGCTATTAGGCATCATTTCCACAAAAACATCGGGATTGATTAAACCTGTCAGCGGTATTACTTTACCATTCAGTTTTAAAGCATAAGCCATTGCCAAACAATCGGGATGACAAGGCACGGGCAGAATATCTTCTGGTTTAAAATAGGGACTTTGCTGTAAAATTGACCTGCGGACTTCTGTGAGAGTATATCTGTCGGTTTTGGGGTCAAATCCTGCCAATCTTCCCGCAGCTTGAATCGGTTGAAATGTCACACCCCGGATGCATCGCTGTTGCAAAGCATATTCGATAATTTTGCCGATTTCATGGTCATTCAGCCCTTTTTTGAGGGTGACGACTAAGGTAGTGGAAATATTGTATTCGTTGAGGTGCGCGATCGCCTGTTCCCTCACACTCCGCAAATCAGCACCGCGTAACTCTTGTAAAGCTTCTGCCTCAAAGCTGTCAAATTGCAAGTATACTTCAATTCCAGGCATATATTGACTCAGGCGATCGCAAAAAGATTTATCCTTTGCAATCCTCATCCCATTTGTATTAATCATTAAATGCTTAATCGGTTTGCGTTTGACAATATCCATAATTTCAAAAAACTCTGGATGAATTGTCGGTTCGCCACCACTTAACTGCACAATTTGCGGTTCACCTTCATTCGCCACCACCGCATCAATCATTGTTTCAATTTCTTTTAAACTGCGATGGCGTCGCGGTTGCTGCGAATTTTCAGAAATTTCTTCCGCACCGGAATCAGCATAACAAATAGGACAAGAAAGATTGCATCTATCTGTCACTTCTATTAAAGTTAAACAACTATGTTGTTCGTGATCTGGACATAGCCCGCAATCATAAGGACAACCATATTTTATTGGTGTATTAAACCTTAATGGCATATCCCCAGGCTTAATAAATTCCAGGGATTTTTTATAATATTCAATATCATCAGCAATTAAAACTTCTTCCCTTCCGTGGGTGGGACAGTGTTTTACCAAGTAAACGCAATTGTCTTGAAAAATGATTTTTGCTTCCACTTTGACAAGACATTTTGAGCAAACACTATTCGTCAAAGCGTAAAAAAGATAGTTTCTTGTTGGCATGGTAATTAATTAAAATTTTTTATCTGCCCTTAAGACAAGGCAGAGGTATACTGCAGCTATGCTGAAGGGAAGAGAAAGAAATCGCCCCGACGACTAGAAGTTGCGGCTATGCATACAAAACCTATCTAAGCGGACGTATGTTTTTATAGCGTCAGGCTTATAGTCTGAGGGTAGGGAATTGAGTCAACTTAAACATCTGGGGAATGCTACGGCGATAATACAAAATAGCTAGAAGGCAAGCAATTTGAATTGCGCTCATTCCCAATAAAGGATGAAAATCTGGCTTGATAAAATCTATCAGTAAACGAAAACTTAAATAAGAAACGATATAAAATTTAAAGAAATCACCTTCTTGGCGCTGGTAACGACTGCGAAAGCGTAAAAATATGATTAAACTTAGTAAAAATATAATTTCATATAATTGGGTGGGATGGCGAGAAATACCATCGCCAAAGTCAACTCCCCAAGGTAGTGTAGTCGGAATTCCATAAGTGCGATCGCTTAATCCTGTCAGAAAGCAACCAATACGTCCAATCGCGGTTCCTACAATTAACGGATAGACAAAAACATCACCAGTAGAACGATTGACGCCAATAATTTTTTTAGTTATTTCTACACCAATTAAACCACCCAACAACGCCCCGACTACTGTTTTTCCTTGCAGTAAAAGTAATAATAATTGTCCGGGATTTTGCCACAGTAAATCAATATGTTGCAGCCAAACCAGCAATTTAGCACCAACTAGCGCACCCAGCATTCCACCGACAATTACAGAAGTGCGCTGACTTGGTGCAATTGAATCTTTACGAACATTACGCAATACTAAACGAAAAGCGACAGCGTAAGCTATAGATTCAAACAAAACATGAGGATGAATCCGCAGCGAACCCAACCAAAAATAAACGGGGAAAGTCATATGAAGTATGAAGGATGAAGTATGAAGTATGAAGTGTTAAATTGTAACATTTAGCCTTCATCCTTTATCCTTTAGCCTTTCTTATTATTTACCCATATTACGCTTCATTTGTTCCAATTCATCTTGGGTTTCCCAGCGGCGAAACTTATCTTCTAAATCGTCAAATCCGCCAGAATAACTGCTAGTTTGATTAGACCAACCACTCGTTTCTATGCGCTGTTGAGTTTGAGCTTTAGCACGCGCTGTTTGTGCTTCAGCGGCTTTGGCTTGTACCTCTTGGCGGCGCTGCTGAATTTTTCGCAATAATTCCTTCGATTGGCTGATGCGTTCTTTCAGCCCTTGCATATGTCCCCAACGCTGATTTCCTTCACGCAAAAGGGCGGCTTCTCTCTCTTGCGCTGCTGCTGCTAAATCGAGTCTATTGGCGGCTTTTGCTTTTTCAATCCGAATGTGCCATCTTTGGATTTCTTGGGCGGTAGAGAGAATTTCTTCTTGCGATCGCTTTTCTTGTAATTGTAAATCTGCAATCAATTTTAACGTGTCTTCCTCTTGTTCGCGCAGCTGTTCTAACAGCGCTTCTAACTCCAAATGCGGATTACTTCGCAAGAATTCTTCTAAACGATTTTCTAAAAACCGACTTAAATCATCAAATAAACCCACTGTCACAACTCCAGAGTTAGGTGCGTGCCTTTATTGTAGTCATTATTATCGTGACGGGAAAGTGGACTTGAAATTATTTGTAATAAAAAAACATTAACCTCCAGCAGGATGCATAATTACCATATTAAATGCATAGGCGCAAATAAATATAACTGTGTTAAGGGTTCATAATTCATGGTTCATCTATAAATGGGAAAAGAACTAACTCAAGTTTTGGAATTTTGTTGCAACATCATATCAATCAAACTAACCTGAAATTGTCTTGGTATTGATGTGAATTTTCAAGAGTGTAACGTACCTATGGAAATGATGCGTTACGGCGCATAGAGAATTAATTAGTAAATTCTTATAAATCAAATGCGCCTAACGCACCCTACTAAGTCGCTGAACACAAATAGAAACCCGGTTTCTTAAATCAACCAGGTTTATAGTCCTACTTCTTGAAATTTTTCAAATACATAGATTTTTAATTTTTCACTTCCAAAAGTGGTGTTAACCAATAAGTAATTCCCCGACTCACTTTATTTTTAAACCCAAACTTCGATAAATTCTCTTCCGGTAAACCCACATAAGTCCAATGTGGCAAATCATTTTCTACCGTTTGAAACCAACCATTTTGATTAAGAGCCTTTCTCTGCGCTTGATTTGATACGCTTAAATCAACCGCCAATCCCCACAAATGTTGTGATGCTCCAGGTGGTGCAACTGTACCAAGAATAGATGTTTCCTTACCTTGTCGCACTCTTTCCAAAGTTTGATTGTTAGCATATTTGCGCCAAAATCTTAAATTCGTCGCAAAACTGCGAGTGCAATCACTCGCACCATAACCAGATTTTAGAGAAAATCTTGCTTGGGATTTTGCTTTATTCAAAGCATCCGCCGCTACTTTTTGCAAAGAACAATTACTTGTACCATCAACTGCACCCATTGTTAAAGTATTTTGAAATTTTTTAGTTTCTTGCTCGTTGGCTAAAAAAACTTTTGGTGGTAGCTTAATTCCTGGGTCTTGATTTGCAAACACAGCACCATATGCTTGCAATAAAATATATTCCAAACTACCAGGTTGGGGAATTGTTGGTAATTTCTTTGCAATTATTCCTAAAAAACGCTCTTTTTCGGGCAAAGTTAAATCAGGTGTTGGCGTTGCAAATGGTGTTGGTGATGTAGTTGGTTCAGATATAGAGCAAGGTTTATTTGAATCTCTATAATTGCCTGATGAACGCTCAATCAAACAATCTTCTAACTGGCTAATATCCGAACTCAATGTACGGTGAGTAATTCCATTACTTGCAACTAAGCTAAAAGCAACCACGACAATAATAGAGAAAAAAGCTGTCTTTCTCAAAAATCTTTTCATCTGAATTTTTGGTTTATTGATGTCCGCTGACTTATATACTACACGAGTGCTTTCTAATACTAAACAAGTTTGACGTCAGCATTACAGGCTCGAACTTTGAGATATAGCAATCCAAGGGAAGACTTGTGAAAATTGAATTGGCAAGAATCCCGGTTTCGCAGGATAAACCGGGGTTCTCGTTTCTCACAAATGATTTAAGGCTGCTTGTAGTATCTACTGTCAATAATTCTTTGAACAAAGTTAAATATATTTAGTTTATTTACCTCCACCTGCTGAACAAAATCAAAACCCAAGATTTTTTACATCACGTCCTACTGCAAAAATATAATCATTTTTCTTCTAGATTTATAGTGATTTACGTTACTTCTTAATTAACCGACTGCGACCTGTGAAAACACCGTATCAGTATCGGTTAAGATTGAGAATAACTCTAAGCTTTCTGAATCGCCAAGTATGGCCATGCACAATTCTGTAGAATTCCAAGACGCTTTTGATGTCATCGTCGTTGGTGCAGGTCACTCAGGTTGCGAAGCAGCCCTAGCGACTGCACGCCTCGGCTGTCGCACTCTGCTACTGACACTCAATTTGGATAAAATCGCTTGGCAACCCTGCAACCCGGCTGTGGGCGGTCCTGCCAAATCCCAATTAACCCATGAAATAGATGCACTCGGCGGCGAAATTGGCAAGATGGCTGACCGCACTTATCTGCAAAAGCGCATTCTTAACTCTTCACGCGGACCGGCGGTTTGGGCTTTACGCGCCCAAACTGATAAGCGAGAATACGCAGCTGTGATGAAGACTATTGTTGAAAATCAAGAAAACTTAACAATCCGCGAAGGAATGGCGACTGATTTAGTGTTGGGCGCTAACGATGAAATCATCGGCGTTGAGACTTACTTTGGTGTAGCCTTCCAATGTAAAGCGGTCATCTTGACAACCGGCACGTTTTTGGGTGGAAAAATTTGGGTTGGTAATAAGTCGATGGCGGCGGGACGGGCGGGAGAATTTGCCGCTGAAGGTTTGACTCAAACCCTCAACCGCCTGGGTTTTGAAACCGGACGGCTGAAGACCGGTACACCAGCACGGGTAGACAAGCGGTCAGTTGACTACAGCAAAATGTCACCCCAGCCAGGAGATGAGAAAGTCGGCTGGTTTAGCTTTGACCCAGAGGTGTGGGTGGAACGCGAACAGATGCCTTGTTATATTACCCGCACGACAGCCGAAACTCATCGCCTAATTCAAGAAAATTTGCACCTGTCGCCTGTTTATGGCGGTTGGGTGGAAGCCAAAGGACCGCGTTATTGCCCCAGCATTGAAGATAAAATTGTCCGCTTTGCCGATAAAGAAAGCCATCAAATCTTTATCGAACCCGAAGGGCGAGATATTCCCGAACTTTACATCCAAGGGTTTTCCACAGGGTTGCCTGAAAATTTGCAACTGCTAATGTTACGTAGTCTCCCCGGTATGGAGAACTGCACGATGCTTCGCCCAGCCTATGCGGTTGAGTATGATTATTTGCCTGCAACTCAGTGTTTTCCCACACTGATGACGAAAAAAGTTGAAGGATTATTTTGTGCCGGACAAATTAACGGTACAACCGGCTATGAAGAAGCCGCAGCACAGGGTTTTATCGCCGGAATTAATGCGGCGCGGTTTGTGCGCGGTGAGGAAATGATTGTTTTTCCGCGTGAGCAAAGTTACATCGGTACGTTGATTGATGACCTGTGTACGAAAGACCTGCGGGAGCCTTACCGCATGCTTACGAGTAGGTCTGAGTATAGGTTAATACTGCGTTCGGATAATGCCGACCAGCGTTTGACACCGTTGGGAAGAGAAATTGGCTTAATTAGCGATCGCCGATGGGAATTATTTTGCCGCAAGCAAGAGAATATTGCCGCTGAAAAAGAACGGCTTTATGCAACGCGGGTGAAAGAAAATGATGATATCGGCAAAGCCATATGCCAAGCAACCCAACAAGCAATCAAAGGCTCAATCACCCTCGCTGACTTGCTGAGGCGTCCGGGATTCCATTATATTGACCTCGAAAGACACGGGTTGGGCAACCCCAATCTTGACTCTTTTGAGAAAGAAGGCGCAGAAATTGACATCAAATATTCTGGCTATCTCGCCAGACAGCAAAATCAAATTGACCAAGTTGCCCGCCAGGCAAACCGCCAGTTGCCTGCGGATTTAGATTACGCATCGATTGATACACTCTCCAAAGAAGCACGGGAAAAATTGAACAAAGTAAAACCACTGACAATCGGTCAAGCCGCTCGTATAGGAGGCGTAAACCCAGCTGACATTAACGCTCTATTAATATTTTTAGAAATACGTAGAAGCGGCACCCAGAGTGACTTTACAGCATTACCTTCAACCAAACTTCATGAAGCCCGATTATAGTAGTAGGGTGAAACACTCGACAGACTGGTATGATAGATGACAAGAGTAAATTACTGGCATCGTCAAAAGTCTCTGGTTTCAAGTTCAATTTCATACTACGAACCCAATCAACTCGTCTAACTTAGACGATAGATTGGATACTTGATCGAAAATCCATATTTCTAGGCAGTAGAGGCGGGATATACCGTTCGAGAAGCCATAATTTAAAATCGCTATGTCACAACAAGCCAGCACCCATCTTATAGTTCCAGAACCATCAGATGACTTAATCGCTAACGAACCTTGGTCGATAGATACCTATGCTGATGGTTTGATGGACGAGATATTTGCCGATATTGACTGCATTCTGGATGGTAGTGGGAAACTGCCTTCCCAAATGGTGCAACCAGAACCTACAGGATACCTTGATCTGCAAACAGTGACGGTGCCGCCAATTGTTTTGCAAAAAACACGCAGCCAAACCATGCAGACAGTTCCCCAAGGCAAGAACAAGCAGCAATTGAGTCAGGTTGTAGTTAACAATTCTGGTGTTAGCATCAGAAAATCACTAAGGAAATCTCGGTTTGCTTTGTTGAAAGTGCTATCTCTGGGAATAACCTTTGGCTTGGCGGTGGTTGGTGTTATTTCCCTGCTGAATTCAGGACTGCTAAATCGTCTAAATTACAAATTGGCCCAGCAGACTATACAGCAGCCAGAATCGCAGTCGCAGTTACAAACCCAATTGCCAGCCAAACCCGATGTTGGGGCAGAATTGGTGAACTATATGCTGTCAGCGCTGGCAGTTATTGACAGGCAAGAAATCAAAGCCGAGCAAAAATCTGCCAAACCTGTATTAAACGCTGGGGCATTACCTACCCAAACAACCCTAGCTTATGCCCCCGCTAGCAACGTATCTACTGCTAACCCAGCACCTCCAAGAAATCTACCACCGGTTCTTGCTGCTAACAATACACCACCAGTCCCCGGTCGTTCAACAAGCGTTGTAGAGCGAATCTACATCCCCGTTTATCAAGCGCCACCGCCAATGCGCTATGCACCGCCACCAATTGGGGGCAAGATAGGCACTCCCAGACTTGTACCGCCAGTACCATCTACTGCTAAGGCGAATGTATCTCAGGTATCTAAACCCGCGCCCGTGAAAACCGCCCTAAATACCGTGCGGCAAGCAGCCAAACCTGTAAATGTTTTTGCTGCCGTGCAACCAGCCCTCAAGCCGATAGCCGTGCGAACCGCGCCTATAACTTTGCGGCAACCACCGAATCCTTTGCCTGTATTACCGGTTATGCCATTCCGGGCTACACCTCCAAAACTGCCCGCAGCCACAGCACCCGCACAGCAAACTCCACCGCCACCACCAGCTGCTAGCCAGCAGGCATTTATGGCAACTTCTCCTGTTGCGCCTGTTGCACCTGCTCCCACCCATACATTAGAAGGGTTGCTAGAGTTAGGAAGCAAATCTGCGGCTTTGTTTAAAGTCGATGGTGTAACTCGCCGCGTTGATGTGGGTGAAGGCATTGGCTCCAGTGGTTGGACACTAGTAGATATCAGTAATGCTAAAGCGATCGTCCGCCGTAATGGGGAAGTACGCTCAATTTTTGCAGGACAGGCTTTTTGACCTCTCCCTGGGCTGAAGCCACAGGGATTCTAAACTGTTGCTACACAGGGGGCTAAAGCCGCCCTGTTCCGCTTTTTAGTTTTGGTTTCCCAGATGCGATATCTGGTAGCAAGGGTCAAAACTTGCCTACAGACCTTGACTAGGCTTAAACCTAGTTGTGTCTCTACTTTCCGCATTATGTTTGCGGCTCCGTTCAAATCAGCGTTGATTAAGATTTCCTTGCCAGTGCGGTACATTCCGCGTTTAACTCGCTTCCCGCTTGGTTTCCACCCTTCAGGTTTTGCGCCGAAAGTAGGTAGAAAATCACTATCTAGAAAAGATGATTTACTGGTGTAGGATTCCTCTGTTTCAACAAACTGGATGCCGTGATATTCGCACAACTGCTTAACTCGCTCTTTGAGTTTGGCGGTTGGTATCTGTACAAAAGATTGAGTTGTCTTGCCAAGTTGTGTTTCCTGCTTTTGTCCTTGGTTCCAGCCAAAAACAACAGTACCAATCTGATGATTAATGCAGTGGTCTACGACTAATTTAGCTGCTTTGTTAACAGCGTCTCGCATCTGTCGATTACGCTTCTCTGTGATCTGGGCTAATTGGTCATCCCAGTAGCCCTGTGGTTTGCCTTCTTTCAAAGTACTAACTCGCTTGTTATACCATTGATTAAGACTCTTAACCTTGCGACCATCAACAATAAAGCTAGTTCCAACGTTAGAGACACAACTTAACCAGTTGTTGATACCGGGGTCTATTGCCAGTGCGTTGTTTGGATTGACGTAGTATCTGGCTGCTGGCTCTTTTTCAAAGACAAACTCAGCATAGAAGCATTGGTTACGTGGCAGTATTCGCAGTTCCTTAATATCTTCAAACTGCACTCTTTGCGGCATTGGAATTGTGAAACTATCAAGCTTAAACCATCTTTTTACAGTATTTCCTAGAGGGATCTTAGGGCGTGTCATCAATTGAGCCAAATGACAGAAGCAGCTAGATAAATTGCACCGAGAAAGTTGGCCGCCCGTTTATCATCGCGAGTTGCGATCGCTCGATACTGCTTGAGTTTGGCAAAAAAGTTTTCAATCAGATGACGGGCTTTGTATAAATCTCGGTCGTAGTCACCAAGTATAGTACGGTTGCGTTTGGGAGGAATCACTGCGGTTTTGCCCTGTGCCTGAAGTCGCTCAATTACTCGCTCATCGGCATCATAGCCTTTATCTGCCAGTACTGTGTCCGCCACAATATTGGGTAGCAGTTGGTCCTTACGATCCAAGTCCCAGGCTTGCCCTGGGGTCAGATGAAAACTCAAGGGATTGCCCAAGGCATCTACCGTCCCATGAATCTTGGTACTCAATCCACCTTTACTGCGACCAATTGCTTGAGTAGATCGCTCCCCCCCTTTGCACCCGCACTATGCTGATGGGCGCGGACAATCGTGGAATCAATCATTGCATACTCGTTGTCAGCATCGTCTGCTAAGTGCTGAAACACCCTCTGCCACACCCCAGCCTTTGACCACCGAGTAAAGCGAGTGTGAATCACTCGAAAATTCCCAAAGCGCTGCGCTAAGTCTCTCCAGGGTATCCCTGCCCGATAGCGGTACAGCACTGCTTCCACAAACAACCGATTATCTTTGGCTGTCACTCCCACATACCCCTGTGTTCCGGGTAGCAAGTCTTTGATCCTCTGCCACTGGTCATCTCCCAGCCCATAACGTCGAGTCATTATTTCTCTATTTGCTTAATCCCAAGCATCACTGACTCCAGTTTACCTAATTGATGACACGCCCTAGCTGCTTCTGTCATTTGGCTCAATTGATGACACGCCCTAGTCCTACTTACAAAACTCCTTGCACAACTTAAATTACTCAGATTTTAGACTGGGGTTTGTCACACAAAGCCTGCCGCAATGACAGGCTTTTATGCTGGCACGCAAAGCAAATTGTATTGGCTAGATATGTTGCTAGCACCTTATTACATTTGGTTTCAGTCTACTTAAGTGACTTATATTATAGCAATTTGGGTTTTTAGGTATTAGGGGTATGACACCTCATTTGCTTGTTTCACTATGATGAATCTCACAAAATTGCAAATATTTTTATACCAAGGTTATTGTGATTGACAAATTGAGAAGAGGTGATACGAGCAGCGAGGAGTCAGCCAGATGCCTTTATTACAAGTGATATGTATGTGAGTGCGAATTAGTATGAGAAATTTTAAACAAATAATTTTTTCAGTAATAATTTTGTGGCGATTTGTAATAATTTCATAGAAAAAGATTTTGTACGTAAATAAAATAATTTTTGAGGTATTTAGGCGATCGCTTATCTTACCGGAATGGGCGCCCGCTGATTATTGGGAATTTTGTCGGGTGGGCACTGCTATCCCGAGTCTTGGTGGGTAGGGACTAACGTTACTATAGCGGTTCTCGTTTGGGTGAGGTACGCTTCTTGGGTAGGGAACAGTGCTGTGCCCCTACAATGGTATAGCTGTATTTCACCCAACGCCCGAACGGCTATATTGGGGGTTTCTCTTCGACATTCGTACGAAAATAAGCTATTCCACATCTAATATGCATATAATGGTAATCGTAGAAAGTGTGCATCTACGATTATGTCAGCCCCCGGACATCTCACGCGATCGCAACGACGTTGGGTTGTTGAGCGAACTCTCGCTTGGCTTGGAAAACAAAGGCGTTTGAGCAAGGATTACGAACGATTACCAGAGGTAAGTGAAACTGTCGTTCACATTGCCATGATTCCACTTATGCTTCATAAGTTAACTGCTTAACAATTTATTTATAGATACCTTCTAGAATCACCCCCCTCTTACCACTATACCAATCCCAACATCTACTCCATCAAAATCAACCGCAAAGAATCTAAACGCACATACCAAGGAAAAGGCTGGTCTTTAATTGTCGCCCATTTTTCCTTAAAAACCTCCGCTTGCAGGTGATAATCCCCAGCATTTTCAGGAGGATTTTGCAATTTCAAAAACAGCGTCATTCGGTGCGGGGTTTCAATGGAATTTGCTAACCAACAAGGGAAAGTATTTTCCTGATTTAGATCCTTTGTAAAAGTAATTTGATGAGCGCGAATCCCGATATGGGATAACTGACTGGGGATTGGTTCAATTACTCGCAGCATGCAACCCCAATCAACAGCTTCTACCTGTTCAAACCCATTTACAACGGCTTTGGAAAAGTTTTTACAGCCTGTAATTTGAGCAACTGTAACAGTTTTAGGTCGTTCAAAAACCTCTTGTCGGTCGCCATATTGTACAGCTTTTCCGGCTTCCAATACCAATAAATTTGGGCAAACTCGGTAAGCCTCTTCCATATTGTGGGTGACAAATAAAGATACACCACCGTAATCAGCAAGCTTTGCAACCATTTCCTGTTCGAGTTGGCTTCGCAGATATGTATCCAACGCCGAAAATGGTTCATCTAATAAAAGTGCTTCCGGTTGCGAAGCTAACGCCCTTGCTAATGCTACCCGTTGTTGTTGTCCCCCGGAAAGCTGGTGAGGATATCTATCGCCCAATCCTGGTAACTGTAAGGCTACTAATTGGGTTTCAACTAGTTGCTTAATTGCTGTACTGGATAATCCTTTGGGTAAACCGAAAGCGATATTTTGCATTACCGTCATGTGCGGGAACAGCGCGTAATTTTGAACTAAAAAACCAACACGGCGATCGCGTGATGGTACATTAATCTTTTTTTGCGAATCAAACAACACCCGTCCATTTAAAACAATTTGTCCGGAAGTTGGTGTTTCTACCCCAGCCAAGCAGCGTAAAATCATACTCTTCCCAGCCCCAGAACCCCCCAATAATCCCAAAGGTTGGTTATCTGCACTGAAAGATACTTGTAATTCAAATTCGTTAAGTTGTTTTTCAATATCTACAAATAGTCCTTCTTGATTTGGGGAGTCAATAGTATAAATAATTACTTTTTTATGTTGATTTATTTTTCCTGCTTCTGTCCTCTGCCCTGTAACTCCTGCCTTTATTCGCAATTCCTGCCAAATATTCACCCCGATAATCCCTGATAAAGATGTACCCATAATTATCAGTGACCAGAACCAAGCTTCGTTATTATCTCCGGCTTCCACTGCAAAATAAATCGCTAGGGGCATTGTCTGGGTTTGTCCGGGAATATTACCAGCTAACATCAAAGTCGCGCCAAATTCACCCAAAGCACGGGCAAAAGCCAGTGTCGTACCCGCTAAAACCCCAGGAAGCGAGAGAGGTAACATGATGCGCCAAAATACCGTTGCTTGGGAAGCACCAAGAGTTTTTGCTACTAGTAGTAGGTTCTGGTCGATTTGTTCAAAAGCCCCCAATGACGTGCGATACATTAATGGAAAGGAGACAACAGTGGCTGCGATCGCAGCCCCATACCAGTTAAAAACGACACTAAAACCTCCAAATTTATCTAGGAATTGCCCCGCTATGCCATATTTACCAAAAAACATCAGCAACAAAAAGCCGACAACAGTAGGGGGCAAAATCAACGGAGAAACAAATATTCCCTCAATCAACGATTTGCCTTTACCGCGATATCCCAGCATCCAATAAGCCGCAGCAATACCGACAAAGAAGGTAATAACTGTTGCGAGTAAGGAAGTTTTTACCGATAACCACAGCGGAGTTAAATCTTGAGGCATATTTGGATTTAGTTAGGAGTTAAGAGTTAGTAATTAGGAATTAGAAGCTATCATGAGCTTCACATACAAGTAAAAATGAAAAAATCTTATTCCCCTCCACGAGAGCGTGGGGAGGGTAAGGGGTGGGGTTCTATTTAAAATTAAGGCAAAATAAATCCGTACTTCTTGAGAACACCTTTCGCCTGTTCACTAGATAAATACTGGACAAACTCTGTCGCAGCTTGGACATTTTTACTCTGCTTCAATACTGCCATTGGATAAACAATTGGTGAATGATATTTCTCATCTGCGGCAACAGCTGTTTTGACTTTGTTAGAAATTGCTGCATCAGTTCTATAAACCAAACCCGCATCAGCATTGCCACTTTCCACCGCAGCTAAAACTTGACGCACGTTGTTAGCGTAGACAAATTTTGCCTTAACTTTGTCGTAAATACCCAATTTTTGCAGAACTTGTTCCGCATATTGTCCTGCTGGTACGCTTCTGGGTTCACCAATCGCAATTTTCTTGATATTGTCTTTCGTCAGGTTAAAGAAACTGGTGACACCAACCGTACTCTTGGGGACAATCAACACCAAACGGTTCTTTGCTAAAATGCTGCGAGTACCCGCAACCAACTTTCCTCCTTGCTCCAAAATATCTACTTGCTTTTTACCAGCAGAGATAAATATGTCGG
Source organism: Heteroscytonema crispum UTEX LB 1556 (assembly GCA_044006015.1). Lineage (GTDB taxonomy): Bacteria > Cyanobacteriota > Cyanobacteriia > Cyanobacteriales > Nostocaceae > Heteroscytonema > Heteroscytonema crispum. The sequence continues at coordinate 85,699 of JBIPDF010000006.1, read as the reverse complement.
CTGATGCCCCCTGCTGGATTTGTTGCAGCAAAGCACCAGAAGCGCCAAAATTATAGTTGATGGTAACTCCAGGCTTACTTTGTTGGTAGTTGCCTTTAATTTCCTCCATCGCTTCCTTTAAGCTGGCAGCCGTGGATACCAATAAACTACTATTTGACTGTGCTACCACAGTCGAGGTGGAAGGAGCCAGCAATGGTAAGCAAATTGTCAACAACAAACTGGCAAACGTCGCACCAACGAAAGCAAAAAATCCTCTTCTGTTCATTATTGCCTGCTTATACGAGAATGTTCTCGTAAAATTAACATTCGATATCATCATACCAACTTTTAACCAACTTACCAATTAACTTGGTAACATTTATGCCAAGAAAACAACAAGGATGGATCACATTCCAAACATCAGAGGAAGAGCGGAAAATCCTAGAGGAATTCTGCCACCAGTCTCAGCGAACCAAAACTGAGATTTTACGCGAAATGGTACGGACGTTGGGTAAACATTCTTCGCCACCATTACCAACCGAAGATGGACAAAGTTTTGAGACTGAAAATCCTCTACCACAAACTAAAAAAAGTCGAAAAAAACCTACCAAGAAAGAAGTAAATGTTGATAATGAAAGTATTCCACCGGAGATAGAATTTAGCATTCAAAAAAAAGCATTAAAAGTTAGCTCTCGCAATGTCCTCAAAGGTGTCGTTACACAAATTGTCCCTGGAGCAGTTAATTGTGAGGTGACGGTAGAAATTGTCCATCGAGTTAAGTTAACTTCTGTGATTACACAAGTCTCTGCCGAAGAGCTTGAGCTTGCTGTAGGGGAAGAAGCCTATGCAGTAATTAAGTCTACAGATATAGTAATTGCCAGAGAGTAGACGCAGCTATATCAAGTTGTGAGGATATTCAGATATTTTGTGCGTTCCTTGCCCTTGGCAACTTATAAGCGCCTATCGCGCTTGATGCTTTCCAAGGAACATCTCCCTTCACAGCTTGATTTGCTTTTTTAAGAATTGGTATTTTTGGTCTGATTGTTCTAACAGCACTATATTCAAATTAAACATAAATAATTCAAAATTAAGTATCGAAAGTTACAGAACACAATTAATACCAACCATTATGTTGAACCTACACCTACAAAGTTGGTATAAGTTGGATGAACAAAAGTATAGTCCAAACTCAGACATCTGCCTCTATCGCAATTAAACAACGCTTCTTTGAACGCCGTGAAATCATCTCTGCACAAGATGATGTATTATGGCGAATTGAACGGGGAACTGTTCGTGCTGTCACCTGGGACGAAAATGGAACCTCTGTGACTTTGGGTTATTGGGGAGTTGGCGACATCATTGGCTATCCCCTATCTAAAGTTCAACCATATCATTTAGAGTCCCTGACATATGTCGAAGCAGTTATGATTCCTCTTGAGGCATTAACTCAAAATCTTGATGCACTCAGATCGCATATTCAACAGTTAGAGGAATTAATGAGTATTGTCAATTGCAAACGGGTATCCCTACGTATCTGGCAATTTTTAGTCTGGTTAAGCAACAAATTTGGTCGTGAATTAGAACAGGGAAAGTTGATTGAATTGGGTGTCACCCATCAAGAAATCGCAGACGTCTTAAACACAACTCGTGTCACAGTTACGCGGATGCTACAGCGGTTTGAGGCTGAAGGAAAGCTGCAAAAGCACAAACGTAAGTTAATTTTGGCAATGTCACATATAGAAAAACTAAATCTGTAACTGTTGCTACAATATTACCAATATAGTTGGTAGACAATTATTACCATGAAAGTTGGTATATACCGATTAATTAAACATCATGAGTCAGGAAAATATCTTCTCACGTCTAGTTCAAAACATAGTTAGAACTGGAGTTGTTTTAATAACAGGACTATCATTAAATTTGCTTACCCATGATTCCCTTTATGCTGCTACGACGACTAAAGACGCAGTGCTGGGTAAAAACCTCATAGTGAATGGCAATGGGGAGCAAGGTGCTTGCGATGCAGTTGGAAATGCTGTAGGTTCCGCCATACCTAGTATTCCCGCTTGGAAAACAACTGGTAACTTTAGTATCCTTTGTTACGGGGCAAGTGGCTTTGAATTTGTGAATAATCTTGGGTCTTTAGTGCGTGTCAGTGGACTTCCTGACGCTAATAGTCCCGGACCGGAGAATCGCGGCAAAAATTTGTTTTTTGGTGGTGGTGACAGAATTTCTTCGAGTGCTTCTCAATTAGTCAATGTGACTGACCTTGCCTCTATTATTGATATGGGTGAAGGTGCTTACGATTTAGGTGCTTGGTTAGGTGGATATAGTACTGACCCAGACAATGTACTGCTGAGTCTTGATTTTTTAAATAAAGATGGTTTGTCTCTGGGTAAAACGAGTATTGCTTCACCCACTCCAGAGGAAAGAAACAACATCACAGGTTTATTATTCAAGTCTACTCAGGGCATTCTTCCCGTCGGTTCACGACAAGTTAATGTTGCTTTGAATATGAATTATGTTCGTGGACGTGTCAATGATGCTTATGCTGACAAGCTTTCATTCGTAGTTACTAAAGTTCCCGAACCATCGATGACTCCTGCCTTTTTGGTTGGTGGGGTAATTATTGTGATTTTGAAACTGCGGCAAAAACGCCGTTTGTTAGAGTAGATTTTCTGAGGGTGAAGACGTGCGATGTTCTTTACGAACCCCACAAAGCATGATATCAGAAGCGCGATCGCATCAAATTTGTATTTGGAAATTGAAACTGAAAAATTTAAAACTTGTGAAGGGGTAATTATTCATACTTTACTACCAACTTGTTTGGTAGTAAAGTAAGTTACCAACTTCTTTGGTAATTTCTTCATAGAGGTGTGAGGCAAATGTCTAGTATTCTCCGAAATTCCTTGTGGATTGCGCCTTCTTTGTTTGCAGCAAGCTTGATTTCTGCTGGTGCTGCATTTGCGAATCCAGTAGAAACCAATATCCAATCACAATTACAGTTAAGTGAAAATGCGTCTATAGAAACACAGGAAAATATGCCTGGTAACACCAGCGTATCCGAGCAACTCCAGCAAATTCGAGACTATAGCACTAACATTGCCAAACCCACAGTTAGCCAGGTAGTACCCGTCTCACAACTTTCTGGTGACAACAGTGCAAAAGACCCAAAATCATCAATGTCACAGGTAACGTCAGTTTCTCAACTATCGGACGTACAACCGACAGATTGGGCATTTCAAGCACTACAATCGCTGGTTGAACGCTATGGGTGTATTGCTGGATATCCAAACGCCACCTTCAAAGGCAATCGGGCATTAACTCGCTATGAATTTGCTGCGGGTTTAAATGCGTGTTTGAATCGAGTTAACGAACTGATAGCAACAGGTACGGCTGATTTAGTCAAAAAAGAAGACTTAGTAGAATTGCAAAAACTGTCAGAAGAATTTGCGGATGGACTGGTTGAACTGCGAGGAAGAATCGACCCTCTAGAAGTACGGACAGCAGTTCTCGAAAGTCAGCAATTTTCCGCCACCACCAAGCTAAACGCCGAAGTTATTGTTAGCCTTGGAGGTGTGTTTGGTGGAGATAGAGCGCTAAACTCTGACCAATGGCGAAATATAGACGCTGCACCGAATGCAACAGTTAGAGAAGCAAGAAAAGCATCTGCCTATGGAACTGCTGGTTCCAAGTTGCAAGACAACGCAATTTTAAGCGATCGCATTCGCCTAAACTTAATTACTAGCTTCACTGGGAAAGACCAGTTATTCACTCGTTTAGAAGCCAATAACACCACTGCTTTTAGTGCAGCAGTTACGGGTACAAACATGACCCGCACATCGTGGGACACGACGAATAACGCTGACAACAGTGTCCAACTTGGCAAATTATACTACCGTTTCCCAATTGGCGATCAACTCAACGTCATTGTCGATGCGATCGGTGGAGAATTCTACGATAATTTCAACACCGTTAACCCGTTGTTATCATCCACTCCCATCGGTTCGCTTTCTCGAATCGGTCGTTTCTCCCCCATCTACCGCGTCAGCAATACTGGTTCTGGTCAGAATATCGGTTCCGGGGTAAGTGCTAACTTAAAATTGAGCGATGCTGTCACCTTGTCTGCGGGTTATCTTGCTCGTAGAGGTAACGATTCTAATCCCGGTAGAGGGTTATTTGATGGTAGTTATGGGACTTTGGCACAGTTAGCAATTCAACCGAACAAAGATGCAACTCTGGCTTTAACCTATGGACACTCTTATTTAAGTGGTGGTGCTGGAGATGTAACAGTTTCGGGAAGTTATGGTAGCGCTTTTGCTAACACTCCCTTCGGTTCGACTATTGCAACTTCTAGCAATCAATATGGCTTAGAAGCTAGTTATCGCTTCAGCCCGAAATTTGTTCTTTCCGGTTGGGCTGGATATACTCAAGCCAAGGCTGAAACTAGTTCGGGTAGCAATCCCACAACAAATGTAGTTAACAAAGGTGATAAAGCAGATATTTGGAACTGGGCTGTAACTTTAGCTTTTCCCGACTTGGGTAAAAAGGGCAGCTTAGGCGGTATTATTTTTGGTCAGCCACCGAAAGTTACCGATAATGACTTTGGTCCTGCTGTTCTGACTCCTACCAGCAATCGCCGCGAAGATAGCGATACATCTTTTCATTTAGAAGCATTATATCGTTATCAAGTTAATCCCAACCTGTCGATTACACCAGGTTTGATTGTTATCTTTAACCCTGAACATAATAGCAATAATGACACAATTTATACGGGAGTTGTCAGAACTACATTTCGATTTTAAGTAGTTGCTTACGCGGCAGTTCTAGTCATTAAGGCAGAAGGCAGCTATGCTGGAGGCACAAGGAAAAAGCTTGATTTTTCAAGACTTTCATCAAATGGAATGGTTGGCTTATTTCCGCCCTTCTGTACTAGTGCGTCCTCTGGGTCTGGTGCGGTTTTTAGGTTATTTATTTAACCGCACGCCCGCACAGAGAACACAGAGGGAAGAGGTTGGAGAGCAAGCATTTTTTAAGATTTTTACCCACTAAGACGCGGGCTACTCCCAACTGGGCGGCTCAAGACTCCTAACTGGGCGCCTCCCCAACGGGAGAACCAGTTACCTGCGCGAGGGTTACCCTCCCGCAGTACGCGCTTCACCAACTGGGCGCCTCCTAACTCAAGACTCCTAACTCCGCGCCTGGGCGTCCAGCCGCCTCTTTGATGATTGGTAGGGTAAACCAGAATGTGGAACCGCTGCCCACGGTACTTTTGACGCCGATTTCGCCGCCGTGGGCGGTGATGATTTGCTTGCACAGATACAATCCCAATCCTAAACTTACGGAATTGCGAGATTGAGAACCGCGAAAATATAGGTCAAAAAGCCTCGCGCATTGTTGTTGACTCATACCGACGCCATCATCACAGACGGTGCAATAAATTTTGTCTTCTTCAATAACAGTGGCTGTGATGTTTATATTTAATCCTGGGGGATTGTGTTTTAAGGCGTTGGCAATCAGATTGGAGAATACTCGCCACAGCTGCGTTGGATCGGCATTTACTCTCGGTAAATCTACGGAGACTGAATTTATTAAGGTTGCTTGATTTTCTGTCAGCATCGGTTTTAAATCTACGATCGCTCCTTCTACTACTGTATGTAGTTGTATTGTTTTACGTTGTAAAACAATACCTTGTACTTCACTGACATGGGCTTCCATCAACGAGTTAATCAAATTCAATTGGCGATCGCTACTTTGTACCATTCGCTCTAAAATCGACCGTGGAATCGTAATTTTTTCCTCTGGATGAGACAGCAAGTTCTTCACCACCATCAAAGTACCAATCACTGGGTTGCGTAAGTCATGGGAAACCGCGTGGAAAAATACCCTCAGTGCTTCTTCTGCTTGCTTGCGTTTGGTGATGTCTTCAATCATTCCTTCGTAATAAAGCAGTTTTCCCGTTTGATCGCGCACTGCATAAGCTTTTTCCGAAATCCAAACAATGCTGTTGTCTTGACGGTAAACCTGAGATTCAAATTCGGAAATGCTGCCATATTTTTCGATCAAACGCACAAATTCTCCCCGGCGGTTGGGGTTAACATATAACTGGTGTTCGATATCAGTTAAGTTGGCGATCGCATCTTCCGGTGTAGCGTAGCCGTAAATACGCGCCAGTGCGGGATTTACGGTAATATAACGTCCATCAAGACTGCTTTGGAAGATACCTTCAATGGCGTTTTCAAAAATGCTGCGATATTTATTTTCTGCAACTTCTAACTTTTTATAGGCTTGTTCTAATTCTTTACGGGCGTGAAATTCTCTTGCTTGCAGGTGTTCGTAGAGGTATACCCCAACGTCGCAGATAGCACACAACCAAAAAACGTACAAAATAAACGTCACGCTATATATTGGCTGGTTACTTTCTGGTGGTATTAGTTTTAATCCCAGGATTGTATTTACGCCGAAATAGTAAGCCAGCAAACCCACCTGGGACATGAGGTGCAAGCGCCAGCAAACTGGCATAAATATCGCTTGACTCAAAAACAGCAGCGACCAAGCAAGAACATCAGGTAATGCGAAACTGTTAAGAGTTGCGAAAATCTGCTGACTCAGACTGAATGACCAAGATAAACCTACAAATAGCATCCCCGGATAACGGCGACCGAAGTTAGTTTTATGTAGGGTTAAGAAGATAACTAAACTTAGGGTCATCCCTGCATAAATGAAAAAGCTTTTATATTTAAGTCCTTCTGGCAGGTTTTGAAATTCTTGGAGGGGAAAAAAAATGTTGTAAATGTCTCTTAAACTAAAAGTCAAGACGCAAATCAGCAACAGCCACATCCACGGACGCAATCTTTGCCACAAAAAGCGATCGCGCCAAGTTTGGTATTCATCGGTAATTACATCTGAAGAAGGTGTTGTTTGGGCAGAAAAGGTTTTTTTCCACCACCTTTGCACTGTTCTTAATCCGATTATCATTAGCTTTATACCAATTCTGCTAATACCGTAAAACAATGAAAGGATTTGAGATTTTGGATTTGAGATTTTAGGTTAGAGAAACCCGGTTTCTTTTGTGTGTCAAACCAGTTTCTTGTCCTCGAACTCAAAGAAACCCGGTTTCTTGGATAGAGTTAATAATCCTTTCATCCAAAATCTCAAATCTAAAATAGATTCGCTCATTGGGTAGAAGATGCTAAAGGTAAGGTGAACCAAAAGGTGATACCGCGCTTGCGGTTGTTAGAGTTAATACCAATTTCACCGCCGTGGGATTTGATAATTTCTCGGCAAAGATACATTTTTAAACCAATGCTTGTTGAAGAGCGGGCTTGCGGTTCGCGCACGTACAAATCAAAAAGGCTCGCGCATTCTGTTTTGCTCATACTCACACCGTTATCTTGAATGATACAGCGAATTACCCCTGTTTCTAGCGTGGCTTTGAGGGTAAAGTTTAATCCTGGTGGATTGTGTTGCAAGCTATAAGTCAATAAATTTTGCACAACTCGCTGCAACTGTGTTGAATCGATTATCACCGACGGTAAATTTTCCGGAATCAAGTTCGTTAGGGTTGCTTGATTTTGTGCCAGCATTGGTTGCAATTCCTGAATAATTGTTGTCATTAGGGTGTTAAATGGTACAACTTCGCGCTGAAGAACAATACCCCGTGCATCGCTAGAATGAAGTTCTAACAAAGAATTAATCTTTGTTAATTGTTGGTCATTGCCTTGTATCATTCTTTCGACAACGTTACGAGAAAGAAATATTTTCTCATCTGATGAAGCGTGCAAATTTTTCAATACCATTAACGTACCCATCACCGAAGTGCGGAGTTCGTGAGAAACCGTGTGCAAAACTACATCTTTCACGCGATTGAGTTCTTGGAGTTCCTGCATTTTTTGCTTTAGTTGGGCGGTACGTTCTTCTACCTGGCGTTCTAAACTAGTATTAAGTTGTGCAAGTTGTTGATAAAGTTGGGCTTGTTGAATAGCGATCGCTACTTGTTCTGACATTCGCTCTAGCAAGTCAATTTCCATTGGTTGCCAATTTCGCGTACAAGAGCATTGGTGCGCTACCAACACCCCTAAAAACTCGCCAGCTACCATAATCGGCACGCCCAAAATGGCTTTTACTTGATAAAAGGCATAATGTTCGGTAAATTTAGAACAAGTTTGAATTTGTGTCGTATCGTCAACAACGCGCAGTTGATTTTGTGTAAATAATTCTCGTAATTCCTGTAAGTGTTGGTCATCGTTGACCACCCATCCCAAAATTGCGGGATAATTAGGGTCTACCGATTCCGCAACAACTTCAGCTTGATTTCTTGTATTTGCATCTAATAGACCGATAAAAACTCGGTCGGCTTGTAAAAATTGCCGAACTTCGCTGACAGTAGTACGCAGAATTTCGTTTAAATTAAGCGATCGCCGAATTCTTCCCAGACTTTCAGTTAACAAGCGATCGCGTTTTGCTGTCAGGTGCATTTGTGCTTCTGCTTGCTTGTGTTCGGTAATATCGTTAGTGACACAAAGCATGCAAGGTTCGCCACCAAGATTAATAACCTCAGCAGAAAAAAGTACTACCCTTGGTTCGCCTGACTTAGTATAAAAACGGCATTCCTGATTGCGAATTACGCCTTTTGACTGCAACATTTTTTGGATTTTGGCATTGTCTTCGGGATTAACCCAAATATTCAACTCGCTTCTATTACGACCAATAACTTCCTCTCTAAGGAAGCCAGTTACCTTTAAATAAGTATCGTTGACATCAACATAGCGTCCATCTTTGAGAGTCAAAATAGTAATAGGATTGGGACTGGAACGGAAAGCCTTAGCAAACTTTTGTTCAGATTCGCGCAAAGCAATTTCTGCCCGTTTGCGTTCGGTAATATCGTGATTAACTGCAAGGATGCACTTTACACCATCCAAATCGATAATTTCGACGGAAACTAGACAGAGAATGACTTCACCAGACTTGCAGCGAAATTCAAATTCCAGATTGCGAACAAATCCATTTTTTTGCAACTCTTGGATCAATTTCATGCGATCGCTTGAATTCACCCAAATATTTAACTCAAACGCACTACGTCCGATTACCTCATCTCGCTGATAACCAGAAAGTCTGACAAAACTGTCATTAACTTCTATGAAGCGTCCTTCTTGAAGGGTACTGATAGTAATAGAATCCGGACTCGAACGAAAAGCTTTAGAAAACTTTTCTTCCGACTGGCGCAAAGCTACTTCTGCTTGTTTGCGTTCCGTAATATCCCGGACAATCACTAAAACTTCATCTTGGCCGCTTACAGCCATCCGCGCCTCATAATTTCGCATTCCCGGCTGAAGTTGATATTCCAAAGAGTGTAAAGTTTTAGACTCCAAAGTTTTAGCGATCGCCTCAATACTCATCATAGCCACATCAGGAGGCAGTAAATCCCGCAAATTTTTCCCGACAATCTCTTCTCTAGAAATAGTGACATTTGTTCCCTCACCATTGAAATCTAGATACTCACCATCGCGGCTGATGCGAAACATCAAATCGGGGATCGCATCCAAAATTGCTTTATACCGCGCCTCACTTGCTCGCAATTTTTCCTCAGCTTCCTTTCGATCTGTAATATCCATCAACATCCCATCCCAAAGAATATCGCCGTTAACTTGTTTCTCTGGACGGGAAACACCTTGAATCCACTTGAGTTTGCCACTAGGCGTAATGATGCGTCCTTCCCAACGCCAAGGTGCAAGAGTGGTATAAGAAGCGGCAACCGATTCAGTAAAAACTTGTAAGTCCTGCGGATGAATCAGTTGGTACAGAACTTGAAAATCTGCCTGCACAACAGCAGGTTCTAATTCATACAATTCTCGACAACCAGAACTCGCGTAAATAACGCATTGAGAATTATCTTGTCGCTGCAGGAATTGGAAAATCATCCCCGGTAAATTGGCAGCAATTTTTTCCAGCAGTGGCAATGCTTCATGTTGAGAATTTGATGTTTGCAGCGCTTTCACAGTATCTATCACAGTATCTACCACAGTTTCATAAAATAGGCTTCTTGCTCAGGTGGGGGAGGGGGGGGGGAGGGGGGGAGGGGATTATTTTTTGCTCTTTCCCTTGGATTTTTTTCTACCTCTGACAAAAATTTCACTCATGCGATCGCAATTAGTTTGACTTGTTTAAGTCTGCTTGCATAACTACCAACAGAATTAAATTAGCCTCTGCTTTAAGATTAGATTCCCCCATGAGCTCGCGCATTCACCCAATTGGGTGAACTACTTGCAAAATCTTGATTTCAAGCGCAAAAAGCAAATGTAGCGGTATGGCTTGCGGCATGGCAATTCCCAATTTCCAATTAAACCAAAATAGTATGAATACCTTCTATTTCCGTACATTTACTTAAGAAATTGCAAAACTTAACACATTAAGTTAAGATATATAAAATTTAATGATTTTTTTATTTTTTGATTTAAACTTTTTTATATTGTGTTGCAGCACACCAATATGAGCTTCGTAGAGCCTTTTTTGGGAATGAGCGCATAAAACCCTCAAAGAGGAGAATTACCCTTGAACCAAGCAACGCTTAATCAGTTAAAAATCTTCGAGGCGGTGGCAAGGCATGGTAGTTTTTCTGGGGCAGCCAAGGAACTGTATATGTCCCAGCCCAACGTGTCTTTGCACATTAAACAACTCAGTAAAACAGTAGGATTACCACTGTTTGAAAAAGTAGGCAAGCGCAGCTATCTTACGGTAGTTGGAAGAGAATTATTTGTTACTTGCCAGCAGATGTTTGGCACTTTAGCCCAGTTTGAAACGAAAATGGCGAATCTTAAAGGGCTAGAACAAGGAAAATTGCGCTTGGGGGCGACTACCACAACACAACACGTGACATTGCGAATTTTAGGGCATTTTTCCCAACTTTACCCAGGAATTGACATTTCTCTAGAAGTAACTAACCACTCTGGCATTGTAGAGCGAATAGCAAACAATCTTGACGATTTGTATATTATGAGTCAAATACCAGAAAATCTGAACGTGAGTTTTCAGCCATGTTTAGAAGACTCCTTGGTAGTATTGGCACCAGTTAATCATCCCCTAGCGAAAGAGAAAAATATTCCCATACAGCGTTTGGCTGGTGAACCCTTTATTATGCGGGAACCAGGTTCTGGAACGCGCCGTACAGTACAAAAATTATTAGATGAACATCGGTTGGCGGTGAAAGTGAAGCTGGAATTAAGTAGTAACGATTTGATTAAAGAAGCGATCGCTGATGGTTTAGGAATTTCCGTTTTATCTCGTCACACCTTAATATCAGAATCACTAACCTCTGCCTTAACTATTTTGGATATAGAACACTTTCCGATTCAACAAAATTGGTACATAATTCACCGAGCAGGCAAAAAGTTGTCGAGCATTGCTCGTACTTATTATGAGTATCTACTACAAAAGCAGCTTTTGGTGCAAATTCCTTGTGTTGCTTGTGACAGTGCCGACAATAAACTGCCACTGGCTATAGTAAAGGAACAACCATTGATTCGTGTGGGCGGCTGTGCTGAAATGAGTGAAGTGGCGTAATACCAATTCTCTAAAATCCAACTACACCGGAATGATGTCAGGGAAAGGGAAAAGGGAAAGGGGCGGGTGAGATTTTATTTGTAGCCACCAAATAGAGAATCGGTATAACTCATAAATTTGTTGAGAGAAACCCGGTTTCAAAGAGAGTAGTTTAAGAGATAGTTCCGCAGATATAAGCTTGAGCTTTATCCCAAGCTTGATCCGCAATTTTTCTACCCACTTTTCTGCCAGCTAAATCTCCTTCTTCAAAATGGATACCACCGTAGCAGCGAGAAATTCCCGCTTCATCAGCAGCATCCGAGAAAGTTTTCCAGGTGAGAGTGATATCTGTTGCAGGCACTATGCCTGGTTCAACCCGAGAGGTTCCTGCCTTTTGGATATAGGTATAGCCAAAGACATCACTCTTAGTAAATCTCTTGAGAATTTCCGCACCTGCGGCACTAAAGGTGCTGTGTCCGGAAAAGTATTCTGCAAAAGGAGGAGTGATTACAGTTGTTGCCTGATAGGGTTGCCAGTCTTCACCATTGATTTCCTGAGTACCCAAACCGACACCAGCCCAAGCTTTGACTTTCTTGCCTTTGAATAAATAGTGGATGGCGGTGACGGGACGGACATAATCAAAGACGCGTTTTACACTCCAGCAGACGATACTTGCATCTAAGATGGCATTTGTCAGGGCGAAGAACATCTTGACATCTGCATCAACATCATGATTGTCTCTCTCGGAGACAAAGTGGGCAAAAAGGCACCAGTGACCGGGAGGCAATTCTGATGAGGGACCATCTGCCCAGTATTCAGCAATTACCTTTTGCTTATCGGTGAGGTTGGCGCTGTAATCTAGAACTTGTTGTGCTTGCTTTTTATATTCATTAGAAGGATATAGATTTGGCTTGTCTTGAGGCAGAAATTGCAAACTTGATTTCAGCGCAAAGGGTGTGACAAAACTCCAATGAGGAGCAATAAATTTTTGCACAACAAAGCTACCTTTGCCATCAGAAACGCGCAATGGTTGCCAGCGATTCGGGTGATTAATTTGATCGGGGGTATTTACTGGTGCATATCCAGTGTAGTCAGAGTATGCGCCTGGGTGTAAATCGCCCAATTGGTTGGAACCGTCGCCATGTCGGAAAGTAATTACTGCTTGTGCAGCCAGGTTGCCAATTGCAGTTGGGGTGGTGATATCAAAAGAGGTATCGGCGGGATTGTAGCCCAGCTTGCCCATCACCTCATTAAACATACTTATTACTGAGGGAAACAAATCAGCCAAAGCGTGGTAGGCTGCATAGCTGATTGCCCGATTCTTATTTTCTGGGGTATGTTCGGCGATCGGACGACGGAGAAAGCGGCCAAGTCGAGTAGCAATTGCTACTGTGTCATAGGCAGCCCAAGCATCATATATGGCAGTATGCAAAATCGCCAGGGCACGCGCCACCATCGGCGGACCGGGATGTGTTTCGCGAATTGCTGCCAAGCATACATCATTCCATTCGACAACAACTGTAGGCATATATTTTTCTACACGTTAAGAAGGACTTTTAATACTTACAACATCAATATCATCACTGGACTTTCCAGAAACCGGGTTTGCGGTGTTTTACGTTTATTTATGTTGACCTTTGAATTTGAGGAAACGTGCGATCGCTGCAAAATTTGATTGCAACAGAGTCTTAAAGCTAACTTAACTTATTTTTTCCCATTAATAAGTAGCATGGATTATAGATAAACATAGTGATAACTCGTAATTATTTTTCAAAAAACAAGGTAGATTGTACTTTTTACTTTTTTAGGAACGCAATTGGCACAAAATTTAACTACGTAGGTATTGCCTACCTTTCATCAGGAATTGTGGGCAATGCCCACCTAGCTTTTTAAGGTGGGTCGCGACTAACACCAGAAACCGGGTTTCTTTGGGTGGAATATCCAAATATGCGCGTACTTAGTCTCGGAGAAACCCGGTTTCGCTTCGGGTTTTTCAGTTAGCACCAAGACTCGGGCTAGCAATGCCCACCCTACAAATGGTCATTTAATTGTGACACCTGCGTAAATTCTGTTCTTGTTACGTTGTTTTGCACGATGACGGCGCTTACAGAGGATTCACTTAACTTAAATCTGAAAAATATGTATTATTTTTTATAAAAAATATACATATTATTGTTATTTTAAACACATCACTTGCGAATGCGAACAATGGGTGCATCGCTTGATATGAGCAGGGTGATTTTGAGTATTTATATCTACTCTTCAATTGGCTTTTCAATTCTAATAGCTTGCAAAAACCCTTTTACCTGATATTTTACACCATTCTCACTCTTGTGTAGGGTGGGCATTGCCCACCACGAAAAAATAAAGGTTTCAGCCAATAATAGGCGTCCCACCCTACAAAAATAGCCTTGTTGATATTGGTGCAAGATTTAAGTTTACAGGGTTTCAAATTCGATATACCTCTCAATAACCTGCAAGGAAACCCAAAAAGTACTTATGGCAATAAATATCGTTCAATGGCTTTTTGACTCACTCACGCCAGACAATATGAGAGGTACAGGAGTAACAACTCCTACTTCTGGTTCTGGAAGCTATCCCACTAATACAAAAATGTGTTAATCTACTTCCGGTTTGATTTGGGTGTATCGCCTGATGGCTGGACGTTTTGAAGGATTGACTGATCTCGAATGGAAGTTGTTTGAAGATATATTTCCCAACGAGCCAGAAAAGCGTGGTAAAGGAATGCCTCATGCACCATACCGTCATGTATTAAATAGTTTGTTGTACATCCTGATTACTGGATGCCGATGGTGTGATTTACCAAGGGGGGGTATATGGGCATCGAAAAGCTCATCCCACCGATGGTTAAAACGATGGCGTGAAGATGGAACGTTTGAACACTTACAGGGACGTATATTAGCGATGCCTGCGGCGGGCTACGCCTACGCTAATGATCAGGGACTAATAAACTGGAACTTTGGCGCGGTAGACGGGTCTTTTTCCCCCTGGCAAGGGAGGAGGTGAAGATGTTGCCTATGGCGGCAAAGGTAAAGGTATTCTGATTCATACTCTAACAGAAGGCAATGGAATGCCCCTGGCTAATTGCACTACCCCAGCCAACGGTAATGAACGAGAACAGGTCATACCCTTACTTGATAAAGTTAAACTCAAAACATTAAAAAGGGGTAGACCTCGTAAACGGATCAAAGTGCTGGCTGCGGATAAAGGTTACGACTCAAAACAAAAGCGTGCTGACCGAAAGCAGACGCGGCATTCGCCCTCAAATCCCCAAACGAACCTGGAAAACCAAGAAAAATAGAGGAAGACCCATCAAAATCTCTGTTCCTAGATATCAGCAGCAGCGGTGTTTTGCTTGGTATCAACGCAAATACCGCCGTCTCGTCGTCAGATGGGAACGTAAAAAGGTTTACTTTGACGCATTCATTGACCTTGCTACCATCCACATCTGGATTAACAAAATATTATTAGTGGGATAGGTTCTGGTACTATACAATTGCTAGGAACAACTGCTACTTTCGCCACAGGGTTTGGGGCGGGTAGTGATGACTCCGGCTATAACACAACTAGCTATCCCAATGCGGGAACAGATAACAAGACTGAGGGAGTTCAGTTTGCTATCAGTACTGTTGGCTATCAAGACATCGTGCTGACCTTCGATTTACGGCACAGCAACACATCTGCTAATACTGAGGTAATACAGTATTCAACTGACGGTGGTACTACCTTTGTTGATTTTCAGACATTTACTGTTCCAGCAGGTGACACATGGTATAGCCGCACTGTTAATTTTAATTCAATTGCGGCTCTCAACAATAATGCCAATGCTGTTTTGGGCGTTGTTTCAGCATTTGACCCTACCACCGGCAACTACAAAGCATCTACGTCTACTTCTACCTACGGTACATCTGGCACTTGGCGATTTGATAATGTTACGTTGGTTGGCAACACTTTCACCACAACACCAACAAATAATGCCCCTACAGATTTGGCATTAACTTCTACCACTGTCAATGAAAATGTCGCGGTTGGTAGTGCGATCGCTACTTTCACCACTACTGACTCAGACACGGGTAACACTCACACCTATACTTTAGTTTCAGGTACTGGCGATAGTGATAATTCTGCCTTCATAATTGATGGCAATACCCTAAAAATCAATACTTCCCCAGACTTTGAAACCAAATCCTCTTATAACATCCGGGTACGCACCACCGACCAAGGTGGACTGAGTTATGAAGAGGCGGTGACTATTAATATCAATGATGTTAATGAAGTCAACAACGCCACACCAACGATTCAGGAAGCGACTGCGACAACTTTCCTGAATCTTGCGGCTACAGGTTCCGGGACAGTAAGTGGTGTAATTAACGACCCAACCGACCCCGCGAAAACTCTGGGAATTGACTTTGCAATTGCCGACGCCGATACTCTGGTTGACAACTTAACGGTAACTGTCACCAGCAGCAACCAAAGCGTTGTTGCCAATGCCAATCTTACCTTAAGCGGCACCGATGCAAGTCGCAATTTAAAGATTAACCCGACTGGTGTAGGCTTTGCCGATATTACAGTCACCGTTAGCGACGGCAATAGCACCAATTCTTACACCATCAATTACGCAGCTTCTGCGGGCTGGTAATGACAGAATAACTGGTGGCGCTGGCAATGATAGATTAACTGGTGGCGCTGGTAGCGATCGCTTTGTCATCTCTTCTGGTTTTGGTACCGATACGATTACCGATTTCACCAAGGGACAAGACTTAATTGAGTTGTCTGGTGGTTTATCCTTTGGGCAATTAACTATTACTCAAGGGACAAATTCCAACCGCAGCAACGCGTTGATTGCTTTTAACAATGGCACTAGTACTGAAATGTTGGCAATTAATTCTGCAACGGGTGCAAGCCAACACCCTCACTGCTACTGATTTCTTTACAGCCTTCGATTCATAATTGGCATTGATTGGGGAATGATATCATTCCCCGGTTTTGATGTTACTCAGTACTTCTTTGCAGGTGGAGTGCTGTTTTTTAAGCGTTGCTGAACTTAACTATGAACTGTTTTTTGTTCCTTTGCGTCTTTGCGCCTACCCTTCAAGAAGGCGAAGCGAAGAGTGCGTGAGCTTTTCATATCTTGATTCAGCAACGCCGTTTTTTATATCTTACCCGTGAAAACTTTTTCAGCCGGTCCAGTCATATAAATCCGTTGGTCGATTTGAGACCATTCAATTTGCAAAAGTCCGCCGGGAAGTTCCACCGTAGCCGCGCGATCGCATTTTCCTGTCAGCACCCCCGCAACCAAGGACGCACAAGCACCAGTGCCACAAGCTAATGTGATACCTGCACCCCGTTCCCATACCCGCATTTTTACGTAGTCACGCCGCACGACTTGAATAAATTCAGTATTTATGCGTTGGGGAAAAACTGCATGATGTTCAAATTGGGGACCAATACTTTCTAAGGGAATTGCTGCGACATCTTCCACAAAGGTAATGCAATGGGGATTACCCATACTTACACAGGTAACATCCCAAGATTTTCCAGCCACTTCCAAAGGCTGATTGATGACTTTCTCGCTAGCTGGTGCAAGAGTAGTAGGAATTTCCCCAGCTAGTAGCCTGGGAACGCCCATATCCACCTTAACTTGACCATCGGGCATGAGTTGGGGTGTCATTACACCAGCTAAAGTATGAATGCGGTATTTATCTTGATTTCTGGATTCGCCCTCCAAATCAGCCACAAAGCCAGCGAAACAGCGAATACCATTGCCACACATTTCCGGTTCCGAACCATCGGAATTGAAAATCCGCATAGTGTAGTCCGTGCCATTTTCACCGGGTAGGACAAAAATAACACCATTAGCACCGATGCCAAAGTGGCGATCGCACAACTTGACTGCTTGGTCTGGACTGATTGCGGGCGTTGATGACGAGCGATTGTCAATCAAGATAAAATCATTGCCCAAACCGTGATACTTAGTAAATTCGATTGCCATTTTTCCAAGGATGAATTATCAAAGATTAGGAATTGTTGGTTGTTGGTTGTTGGTTGTTGGTTGTTGGTGAACCAGCGCCCTTGGTAGGGTAACACGACCGCAGGCGACTGGTTCTCCCGTTGGGTTGTTGGGGGTTGGGGGTTGGGGGTTGGTGAAGCGCGTACTGCGGGAGGGTAACACGACCGCAGGTAACTGGTTCTCCCGTTGGGTTGTTGGGGGTTGGGGGTTGGTGAAGCGCGTACTGCGGGAGGGTAACACGACCGCAAGTAACTGGTTCTCCCGTTGGGTTGTTGGGGGTTGGGGGTTGGTGAAGGGGCGCGAAGTCTGCAGTCGGGAAGATTCCCCCCGGTGAGCTTCGCGCCCTTGGTAGGGGAGCCACTGCGGTCTTGGGGTCTGGCCAAGGGTCGCAGTGGCGTTTTCCCGACCCAGGCGACTGGTTCTCCCGTTGGGTTGTTTAGTATTACCCACCAACTACTAACCACCAACCACGCGCCTAACCACCACATGTTAACCATTACCCACCACCTACCAACTACCAACTACCAACCACGCGCCTACCAACCACCAACCACCAACCACGCGCCTAACCAGTCATTAAACATTTTCCCTTGTACATTCCCAATTACGAAAAATGCATACAACTGAATTTGATACGTCACTACCCAGCATTCGGCTAGTACAAAATATAATTAAACAAGCTGAGAAAGTCGAGTTAAAACTACTCACGGGCGATGTTCTCACGGGGAGAGTTCTTTGGCAAGACCCGCATTGTATATTAATTGTGGACGAAAGCAGCCAGCAAACTACAATTTGGAAACAAGCGATCGCTTATATGAAAGCCAAGAGTTAGGAGGCGCCCAGCCGCCCAGCCGCCCAGCCGCCCAGTTAGAAAATTCACGACAGGAGTGAAGTGTTTGCGTAAGGGCGAAGCATTTGCACCACGGTCTCGCATTTTGAACGATAAATCTAGCTGCAAAATTTATCGGTCAAAATACCAGATGGTAATGCAAATGCTACCCTTCGGGTTCCGCGAAGCGGTACGCCCCTAGTTTCCTATTGCAACTAATCCACAAGCTTCACCTTCACAGGGCTACTGCGCGCCTCCCAACTCCCAACTCCCAACTCCCAACTCCCAACTCCTAACTCAAGACTGGGCGGCTGGGCGGCTCCTAATTATTCCCGCCAATTATCTAAAGGGAGAAATTCTTTCAACGCTTCAGCTTCAGCGGCTTTGACTACTGGAATAGATAAAGGTACTTGGCTTGCTAATGCCAGTAACTGTTCTAATTGATTGAGACTGGACAAGCTACCGCATAATAGTACTTGGTCGTTGGCTCGCAAGTCGATATTGCCGTCGGGAAAACGGATAAATTTGCCGTCTCGCCGCATCGCCTGTACTTGCACTCCATATTGGCGGCGGATATCCAAAGCTGCGAGGGTTTTCCCTATTACCGGACATTCAGTATTTACCGTTACCCACTGACAAGCGCTGTTGGTTCCGGGAACTGCAGCTTGACCTTGGGCAAATTCGTCTAAAGCCGCGAGTTCTTGATCTGAACCTACTACCAAAAGGCGATCGCTTTCTTCTAATTTAGTTTTTGCACTGGGATAATCGATTTGTTCACCGTTATTACGCCGAATTGCCATTAAACTCACCCCTGTTAAATAGCGCATATCGGCTTCTTCTAAGGTCATACCAATTAGGGGCGAACCAGGTGGTAGGGAATACCAACGCCGATTTAAATCTTGAGTTGCTTGCTGCAAATCGCGGGAAACTTCAGATGCAGTACGTTCCGGTCGCAATTCTAAATAATGGTCGTTGCGGATTTGCTGCATTTCCTTTTGTACTACAACTGGTGACAAACCCATACCAGTTAATAAATAAGTCGCCATTTCTAAACTAGCTTCAAACTCTGGTTGCACGACTTCTCGCGCCCCCAGTTGATACAGCACTTCAATCTCTTTATCTTTGGTGGCGCGAACAACCAAATCCAATTCTGGTGATAATTCTAAAGCGCGTTTTAGCGAAACACGAGTACTCATCGGGTCAGGAAGTGCGATCGCCATACATGAAGCACTATTTACCCCGGCGGTTTCTAAAACGTGAAAACTTATGCAATTACCATAAACGTAAGGCACGCCAGCATCGCGCAACTGCTGAATTCTATTTTCAGATTGGTCAATTACTACTAAAGGTACTTGATGTTGCTGCAACAATTTGACTAAATTCTTGCCAACTCGCCCATAACCGCAAACCACAACATGGTCTTTTAACGGTAATTCTTCCGATACATCTAACGGCTGACCTTCATTGTCTAAATACGGTTTTAGCCAAGGCATCGATTCGGCAAAATTAAATAAATATGGTACCAATCGCAGTACAAACGGCGTTAATATCAACGTGACTGCTGTGGTTCCTAAAATTAACAAATATATCCGCCGGGAAACCAATCCTAACACCTGTCCTTCACTGGCGAGAACAAAGGAAAATTCCCCAATTTGCGCCAGTCCTAAACCAGCAATTAACGCTGTTTTTAAAGGATAGCGGAACAGTTTAACCAACGGTGTAATAATTAAAAATTTACCAACAAATACTATTGCCACCAACCCTAAAATCAATTCCAGATTGTTCCACAAGAACACCGGGTCGATTAACATCCCGATGGAAGCAAAAAACAAACTGGCAAAAATATCTCGCAGTGGCTCTACATAAGTTAAAGTTTGATCGGCGTATTCCACTTCTGAAATCATTAAACCGGCGACAAACGCCCCCATTTCAATCGAAAGCCCTAAATACTCCGTCAGCAGCGCAATACCCAAACACAGCGCCACTACGCCTAATAAAAATAACTCCCGGCTTTCCGTACGGGCTAAAATTCGCAACAAACGTGGTATAATCCAAATTCCCGCCGCCACTGCACCAGCTGCAAACAAACCAATTCGCACCAACGCTGTTAGCACTGCTATACCAATAGTTTCCGGTGGTTGGTTGAGGGCGGGCAAAACTGCTATCATTAGTCCCAGCGCCAAGTCTTGCACTACCAAAATGCCCAGCATTACCTGTCCGTGGGGCGTTTCGGTTTCATTGCGTTCCATCAAACACTTGAGGACAACCGCCGTTGAGGACAAAGATAAAATTGACCCCAAAAACACGCCCTTAGCAGGTAAACTTCCCCAAGCACCAGTTACCCCACAAACCAAAACCGTGACTAAAATAGTTAAGACAATTTGAGCCGTTCCCCCACCGAGAGCGATCGCTTTAACTTTTTTAAGTTCTGCAAAGGAAAATTCTACCCCCAAGGCGAATAACAAAAAGGCGACGCCGAACTGTGCGAGAGTTTCAACTTGAATAACTTCTTTAATCACTCCCAGTCCGGCTGGTCCAACAATCATGCCGCCGATGAGATACCCTAGTAGCACGGGTTGTCGCAAAAGTGCCGCTAACAAACCTCCACAGGCTGCGACAGCGAGAACTGAAACTAAATCAACTATTAGCCTAAAATCTTCTTGCACAAGTTTTAAAAAGAACTATTAAGGTCTATTAACTTCAGCATAGTTTCTAATTCTATAGAAAACTATAGAAATTAGTTTGTTAGCATCAACTTAGTGGGTGGGTATCTGCTCATTAAAAGAAGGCAGAGGAGCCACTGCGGTGCCGGGGTTCCCCCGGTTGAAGCATGTGGCGTGGCAGAGGAGCCACTGCGGTGCCGGGGTTCCCCCGGTTGAAGCATGTGGCGTGGCAGGAGGCAATGGGCGGGTCTGGGGCAATGGGCAGAAGGAAACGTCATAAAGAATTTTTCTGTTTGCATCAACTTATTCATCACTGAATAAGACAGAATTTCTTTTGTAACAGACAAGTATTGATTAATTTTATATTTAGCCTGATTATATTTAGCCTGATTATAATTTTTTGATTTATTTGATTGAAATGCTAATTCATTAATTTCAGGATATGCAGGATGATGGCATTTAATTATGTGCTTTTTAACTAACTTCATCCATAGTCTCCCATTCCATAACAGCGATTGTTATCCCCCCAATTTTTTGGCTAGAGGGCTATGCACTGCGTGCTTTGTTTAAATAAATCTCATAAATTTTAATATATCTTACCATGAGCAGATGCAACGGGCATCGGTGTACAAAATTCCCGTTTTGTACGCGTTTGGTATGAACAGATTAAGCTGATATAGCTGCGTGAGGAGTGTTGGAGGCGTGTCATGTCTGGTCTGCCCTTTGCTGAAAGTAATCCTTTGCTTGGGACTTGGAAACTAATCTCAGTCACAGCTATACTTCCTGACGGAACTGAGATGAGCGAAATATACGGAAGCAACCCAACCGGCTACATCACCTACACCAGTGAAGGTAAGATGATGGTGATTTTCTCAAGAAGCGATCGCCCACCTTTGAGCGGGGATGCACCTTCGCCTCTGGGCGCTGCGATACACTCTGTGCCGGTTGAAGAGCGAGCGCAGGCGTTTTCTACATTCAATGCATATGCCGGAACGTACACCCTCAGTGGTAACACTGTCACTCACCACGTAGAAGTGGCATCTATGCCCAATCGAGTCGGTAAGGATTTAGTTCGGACTTTTACATTAAGTGGAAATCGAGTCACCCTCTTGACGCCACAGAACTTCGGTGATGCTGTCCCCAAGGTCTTTCAACTGGTATGGGAACGGGATGCGAACAAAGATTGTTATGTATAAAAAGTACATAATTTTACCCAAAATTTGGGTATGTTTGGGGATTTTTCTTTGGGGTAATATAGTACAATTGTTCTAGTTAGAAACTTTGTTTTCACGCCTGACAGCAGCACGCATTGGGTAGACGCCTACTGTGTTAGCCCTTGGCGCGTTGTTGAAGCCTAGCTGTCCTCGCGCTGCTTCGGTGAGAAACCGAAGGGTAGAGTCGCGGCTTGTTGTGAGATACCGCCTTTTAGAAAGACCGCCGCATGAGGTCAATATTATAATGATGACACCAGTACAGAATGCAATTGCAGCCCAAGTTGATGAAAAAGCAATTGCTTTATCAGAATTTGGGCAGTATGTCGAAGAAGATGCGAATGCTCTTAAGAGCGTGACGGGCGAAAATTTTTCCTTTCTTTTGCTTGCTGATGTTACCAAAACAATTTTGCATCATGCGTTTTGGTTAGCCGAGCAAAAACAGAAGCTTTCATTAAAGGAGTACAAAAAGCTACTTTCTGACCAAGGCTGGAAAGGTGAGGAAAAAAGGTATCTCAAGATTGCTGCGGTATTTGGTAAGTTTTCGCCTCAAGATTTAGGACAAATTGAGCCTGCATCTATATTCTTGCTAGCGAACAACAGCAAGAAGTACAAGCCAGTAATAGACGCTCTTTTGGACTTGAGAAGCATTAGCCAAAAGGCTGTGCGATCGCTAATGAAAGAACAGCGTCCCAAAAAACAAAAGCCGGAAAAACCGAGTATTTGGCGGCGGACAAGAAATGGAGGAAGGTACTGTCAAATTCCGCCGATTCACGAAGAGGATGAGCGGACTGGAGTAACTTTGCTTCAAATGATGGATTGTGAGGGGTTAACCGCCCAACAAATTGTATCAGAGGCGATCGCTTTGCGACAAGCGTATAAGGAAGGGCGATTGGTAATGGTAGAAGAAAGCAGTCAAGTTGGCTAAAATTGCTTCATTGCGAATGTTGGATTTATAGCGCTTCTGGGTTGGATGCAATACACAACGATACGTAGTAGGGACAATTCAGGAATTGTCCCGGAGATCCCAATGTATTTGACGCAAGCTTTGTAGAGACGCGAAATTTCGTGTCTCTACTATATTGTGGGGGTTGCAAGGGAGCATCCCAATGAATGCAAAAAGCCGTGTAGGCGAAGCCGGACCGTAGGGTAATAAATTTCCGGCTTTGTAGAGACGCGTACTCATAAAGGAGAACCCGCAGGGTAATTTTGCGCGAAGCGAGTCTCTTGAAGCTTCCCCCGACAGACTTCGCGTCTCTACACCCGTTTTTAACAAGTTAAAAATTTAGTGAGAGAAAAAGGGCGAAGCATTGCGGGACTTATATTTTTGGTATGTAATGCAATATTGTAAGCCGCAATGTTTCGTCCTCACAAGTTCCTCAACCTTTGTTTGTACCTTCAAAGTAAAGTTAGAAAAATTAAGGCTTTGATAGCACTGTCGAAGTTTGCAAAGGTTGAAAACAATGAAGACAAGAACATTTGCACTTTCTAGTTATCATGTCTGATAAATTACATCTGATGTAGAGACGTAGCGGTGAAATGAGCAGTAGTTAAGAAAGTTACGCTATTGATTAAATACGCCAAAACTTCCTTTTTGTTTCCACAAATTGAAGTGAAATTCAAAAAAGTACATAGTACCACATTGAGGTACTCCTCCAGAGCAATACATTTCGTGATAGACAAGGGCTTGTTTGTCATCAGATGAAAATCCTATCCTTGAGAAAAAGTGGTGTACATCCCATCTGTGATTATCCTGTTTCATTAAAGCATTACTTTCATTACCAGATATGAGGTAAGGCAGCCATTGCTCGTCAAGCACATCTTGGAGAGAAGAGCTTTCTTGATTGACTTCTAGCCAATTGAGATAGGTAGAATTTAGAAGTTCAGGCGCACTGTCTTGAAGTTTTTTTAGAGATGGAAAATTATTGGTTCTCACTTTCACGGAATCATTGATAATAAAATCTACGGAGCATAATGTGGCCATTTGAAGACGTAAAGATAAAATTTGTTTCTCATGTTGTTCTTGCGTTGAAAGAGGTCTGGAGTTCCTCCTATTTTCATTCATATAGTCCATCACCACAGCCTTTAAATATATTTACGGTTACTGACTCACATAAATATTACTCTATTTTTTGTGATAGCTGGATTGGGTTTGATTTGTCAAAAGCCATGTTTGTATAGCCAGACGATGTGCGGGTGAAGTCTTCAACCGAACTTTATTTCCCTTACCGCACCTTATCCCTAGTTACAATTCGACCTAACTATTGTTATAACGGATACGATAATTACTCAGCCCATTGAATTGATGAAAGTTCATAGACTTTTGAAGACGTTTATCCGGATTTGTTTAAGTTTGGTATGTATTCTAATTTTTCCTAAGTTTAAATCACCAGATAATCAGCGGGCTAAATTTTGTCGCAGTGCTAAATCTCTAACTGAAATTTAAGTTAATAAATACGATGTTGATGGAATAAAATTGCGCGGAGGAACATTTTTAATAAAAGTTTATCTTGATAGCAAAAAAGAACTAAAAATAATTATCTTTCCAGAAGCGCTTTCTTCTCCAACTTGGTCAAAAGTGCCTCAATCATCAATTCAATATATCGGCAAAGGTGGCGATGATGGTTGGCAAGAATGGTTGCGTCCTGACTATTTTTATTTGCTTCAAGTTCCCCGACAAGCAACAGGTTTAGCTTTTGGAAGACTCTGTTATCGCAATGGAGATGCTGAAGTTGAGTTTATCAAAAAGCTGAAACAAATTTTTACTGGAAAGATAATTATCAATGACAAAATTTTTCTTTCTCATTCATCTCCACTACCAACGATTAATCCATCTACTGTCATCGTCAATACTGGGAGTAATGAACTGGATAGTCTTGGTACTCAAACAGATGTATATTTCACAACAGCTTCACTATCAACAACTCCTGAAAAACATAAGAAATAGTTTGCTATATAGCAGTTTTTTGCACCATTCATGAAATTTAGAAACCCAGTTTCTAGACACCGTGAACTTTGACAATTCATATAGGATTGCTATATGAAGTACCCATGTGAATACTTGTACTATTTGGTGTAGCTGTTTATAGTTAATAGCAAGTACGCGGGTCAAAAGAGGAATTTGTATTTAAAATAGATATTCAAGCCGAGGAAATGAAAGCTTGAAACTGATATTGGTAGCTCCCAACTTCTCGTTGTATGAAGCCTTTGGGCAGCATTTTGATTATTTACCAATGTTGAAATAGTTAATAATTATTTCGAGTAGTTGCCAGAGTTTGACTGTATGGTTAGCCCTGCTAACTCTTTTGGAATGATCGATGGTGGCATAGATGCTACTATTATGCGTTTCTTTGGTCATTCCTTAGCAAGAGTTCAACGGCACATCCTTGAGGATTATTTGGGGCAACAGCCTGTGGGAACATCAATGATTGTAGAAACATCCCATCACAAGCACCCTTTTCTAGCTTATACACCTACGATGTGAGTCCCATGTCCATTTCTAAGACAGATATTGCTTACGTGGCAATGTGGGCTATGCTGCTGGCTGTTCGACACCATAACCAACAAGACAAGCAAAAAATTAACAGCATTGCTTGTCCTGGACTAGGTACAGGAATCGGTAGATTTTCATACAGTGAGGCTGCTAAACTTATGGCATTAGCCTATGACCATTTTCTGTATCCACCCAAGTATCTCAATTGTATAGTTGCAGTCGAAAGACAACTTCAGATATGGGAGGGAGAAGATTTAGGCAAAGCCTAATTAAGCTATCCTGTAACGTTATTGCGGGTTGCAATCAGCCTTGAAATAAATTTCAGGCTTTGTAGAGACGCGAAGCCCCCCGTCCGGGGAGTTAGTGCATTCGGTCGCCAGACTTGAAGCATAGCCGCCCTCAGCATAGCTGCTTTGTGTGGATATCGCGTCTCTACAAAAATTATTTGTTTCGTTGTTAAATACAAATGGTATGGTAATTGTTCATTGAAAACATAGGGAAATAAGGAAAAACTATGAACATCCGATTCAGTCAAAAAGTTCGCCTAACAATAGGTTTTGCAGCGTTATTATTTATCGGTTTAGCTAGTAGCAATCTATATACACAGTCAAAAACTCAACAGGTAGCCGAAAATTCGGCTGAAGAGAATTTATTACAAACTCAGCAGAAAAATTCTGCCCTAGCTGCAAATTTTCAGAATACTTTGATTAGTCAGCAGACATCTGATAAGGCTGTAGACAAGCAAAAAACTCCGGCATCACAATCTTATCAAGTGATTGATGAGATGCAAAAATATAAATTTAGCATCCAAGGCAGTAAAATATTCAGTCCAGGTAAGCTGCCAAGTACTAAAGTTAATTTAAATCAAGCAGATTTATTAAGCGTTCTCGTCAATACTAGAAAATATTATCAAGACTATTCTCAGGAAGACGCAAGTGTTTTACGTACCGGGCTGCTTGGCACTCAAGGAGTGACTGTAGAAGATATTCTTAAAACTCTGGATTTCATGATTGTTGTTTTGCAGGAAGATATTGCAAAAAATCAAGCTACTCGTTTACAAGATTCTAATTTTATCAATCAAAATTTTCGGGTTATCAAATGGTCTGCCCATAATCCCAAAATCTCCAAGCAAAAACAGTTACGAATGACAAAATATGCTGTTTTTACTCATCCAGGTTCACATACAAAAACATCGACTTACAATATACCAATCTATAGTTTAAAAGATAATTTTGGTGCTGATAAATTTTATACAAAATATACAAAACAGGATGTTTTATCCGGAATTTATGAACCGGGTGGTAAAGAGTTTGGCAAAGTTGAACCTTTGGCATATATGACTCGAAATGGCTTAGAAGATGCTTTAATGCAGGGAACAATACTGATTAATTTTACCGATGGTTCCCAGGCATTTTTTAATGTAGATAGAAACAATGAAATGCCTTATGTTAAGGGGTTAGTCCCACGGGCACAAAAACGTTATTGGTATTTTAGAAAAGTTGATGCTATTAAAGGTTATGGATATAAGATAGATGCAAAAATTTCAATTAAACCGGGAGTGACTTTTGCTGGAGATGTCTTAAATATTGGTTTAGGTCGAGTTGTTGTTTTGGAATATAATAAAGGTAGACGCAAACAGTTAAAAATGGGAGTAATTGCAGATACAGGCGGAGCATTTTTACCCAATCTTTATCAGCTTGATTTTCTATCAGGTATTTTTCCGAATCAAAGAAAGTTTGAGCAATATATTGGGCAATTGCCTGAATATGTTACAGCGTATATTTTAGTGAAAAAGTGAATAGTAAATAAATTGGTTGATGGTTGATGGTTGATGGTGAAGGGGCGCCCTTGGTAGGGTTTCCCGACCCAGGCGACTGGTGAACCCCTCCGGAGTTGATGGTTGATGGATTGTCGGCTATTAACCATTAACAATTAACAATTAACAGCTAAATCTAAGTTCCACAGCATCACGCCAGCATCTTCACCATCGGGACTAAAGCTAACGCTATTGGAAATATCCGGAAAATTTTATAAATCTATACATTGCACCGGAAAAAAATTACCAGGAACAAATATTCTCCAGGGATGGTCTTCTAAGTTGGAACTTAAGATGAAAGCTTGTAGAGACGCAATTTATCGCCTCTGTTTCAGGCATTTTCAGTGCATCTAACAAGATAAATACTTATAAGTTTTTTCAGCATAACTGATACCATTTGGCTTTTAACTTGCAACGTTGCAAGTTGTGAAATCCTTTTAGGACAAGGACTCCCCAATCCAAAATCCTGTTGCGTAAAATCCAAAATGGATCAGGCGACTGCATAAAAAAACATACCCAGGCCTATGGAATGAGTGAATAAGCACTTGAAGTCAATATCAGTGCTGTTATCAATCTACATTCGCAAGGAAGATGGGGAAATATGAATAAGCAAATATTAAGTGGGTACATTGTACCTCTTAAAACAAATAATCATCACCGTATACTTAGAATATTCAAGCTGAGGATAGGCGGAGATTTGATAGTACTGATTTTAGTTTGTGAGGCGGTAAGTCGTGGCTTACCTACAACGCTTAGTCTGAGAAGACGTGGAGAATCGATTAAAACGCCACGACCAAAAAGGGGAAGCTAATACTTAGCTATTTTTTAATTTTAAAGTTTCCGGAACTGAAAAACGGTATCAGTATACAGAACCAATATATATCAGTCGAGGAGTATGGTTAATATGAAACCACAGATTTTGAGTTTAGCGATCGCTTTACCAATGATAATGGCTAATGCTGCTTCTAGCTATGCCGGTGAAATTGTGCAAGTATCGCAACAAAATAATGCCACAGTATCAACGCAAACTTTAATTTCAGTAGATTCTCGGTTATCGAATCCGGAAGAGGATTTGAATCGACCGGGAGAAGGGGTTAAACCACCGAAACCCCCTCGTCCGCGTAAAAGTGGAATTTCGTTAAATGGTAAAGTTAATATTGTTGCACCTGCTGTGAATGTGATTCCTCAGAATCTGAACATAAGGAACGTTGATTCTGGTCTTTAAGATTGGGGTTAGTCTTAAGGTAATCATGCAGCCAACTGCAACTGCGAACCAATAGATTATTTAAGTTTAATGTTTGCAGCTCTGTGTTGTCTAGTTGCCATAATTTAACACTACCATCCTTACTGGCAGAAGCAAGTATCAAATATTTTTCTTTGTTTTTCCCCCTCTTTGAGGGGGTATTGTGATTGGGATGGAATGCGACACTCATCACGCTATCGCTATATCCCCGCAGGGTTTTGAGTGTTTTGCCATCAAGACTCCATAATTTCACGGTTTTATCCTGACTAGCAGAGGCAATTATTTTACCATCTGGGCTAAAACTTACCCACCAAATTGCATCGCTATGTCCTTCGAGGGTATGTAGTAATTGACCATCGCTTACTCTCCAAAGTTTGATGCTTTTATCTGAACTAGCAGAGGCGATAATATCACCTTGCGGGTTGAAAGTTACGCTATTAATACTGTTAGTATGTCCTGTAAGATTTTGGAGTAATTTACCATCACTTGTTCTCCAAATTTTGATAGTTTTATCTCTACCGGCAGAGGCAATAATGTTACCTTGAGGGCTAAAAGCAACACTCAAAACCTCATCGTTATGTCTTTTGAGAGTGTTGATTAATGTCTGATTGTTCATTCGCCAAAGTTTGATTGTTGTATCTGCACTAGCGGAAGCAAGAATATCTCCTGAAGGACTAAAGCTGACACTATTAACTTCACCATCATGGCCTGGGAGAGTTTTAATTAATTTGCCGTTGCTAGTCTGCCAAAGTTTGATTTCATAATCATGGGTAGATGCTAAAATCTTGCCGTCAGGACTGAAATTGGCACTATATAGAGCATTTTGATTTACATTAATAGTTTGGCGCAATGAACCATCAGGAATACCCCACAATTTGATTGTGGTATCATCGCTAGCGGTTGCGAGAAGATTACCATCAGAATTGAAATTTACACTATTTACCCGCGCCTGATGTCCTGACAAAGTTCGGGGTAAAATTTCATCCCGTTGCCAAAGTCTAACAGTTTTATCAGCACTTGCAGAAATTATAGTTTGACTGTCGGGACTGAAGTTGACATTACGAACTCCATTACTGTGTCCGGTGAAGGTTTCTAATAATGTGCCATCTTGAGTATTCCAAAGTTTAATGGTGTTGTCTATACTACCTGAAGCGAGAGTTTGACTATCGGGACTAAAGCTAACACTCTGAACTTCGGCGGTATGTGCGGGAATACTTTTAATTAAACTTCCGTCGCTGGATTTCCAAATTTTGATTGTCTTATCTGCACTAGCAGAGGCTAATAGTTTACCATCAGGACTAAACGCCACACTGAAAACTTTTCCAGTATGTTTTTGTAGAGTTTTAAGTAATTGACCATCTGGAATTTTCCAGATTTTAATTGTTTTATCAGCGCTGGCGGAAGCTAGTGTCTGAGAGTCGGGACTAAAACTTACACTATAAACAAAATCATTGTGTCCGGAAAAAGTTTTTAACAATCTACCGTTACGAACATTCCAAATTTTAACTTTTCTGTCAGCATCAGATGAGGCAATAAATTTACCGTCAGCCGACCAAGCTACACTTAAAACTTCTCGATTATGATTCTTGAAAGTTCTAATTAAAGCACCATCGCGAGTTCTCCACAACTTCACTGTTTTATCAAAACTAGCAGAAGCAAGCATACTACCATCTGGACTAAAACTTACACTCCAAACTGAGTTATTATGCCTCGGTAAAGTTCGCAGCAATTTGCCATCACGATTCCAAAGTTTTACCGTTGCATCTTCACTACCAGAAGCAATAATTTTTCCATCAGGACTAAAACTGGCGCTCAAAACTGGTGCATTATGCCCTTCCAAACGGTTTAATTCTTGAGTCTTAGAAAGGATATCTCCCAACCTGCTTACAGTTTGAAATTGAACATCTGCGGGTGCGCCAATAGTATGTTTTAATTGTTTTCCGGCTTGAACACTAGCAATTAATGCCTCTAATTGTAAATTAGATAAAAAATTCGCTTTGGCTGAGGAATTTAACGCCTCAATTTCTCGTAACTGTGCTGTTTGAGAATTCCAATAAGCTAAACCGCCAAAACTGCAAGCTGCTACTCCTAAAAAACTGAGTGCAACTACAGCCCGTTGTGCTTGTCGGAGTCTGCTTTTTTCTTGTTGTTGCAGTCGTTTTCTTTCGGCTAAACAAGCTTCAATAAACCGCTGAACATCAGCAGATAATTCATCAGTATATTTAATGTAAATATCTTCCGCCTCAGCTAAACGCACCCCTTGTAACAGAAAATCAGATTGCTGACTGCTTTGCAACCATAATTGTGCAGCTTGTTCAATTTGACGCTGTTTACGCAGGCGATCGCGATTTTCTTCCAACCACCACCGCAACGTTGACCAATGACGAATTAAAATCTCATGGGCTACTTCTATCGTCACCGCTGAGGAGGAGGGGGGGAGGGGGGGAGGGGGAGACTTGGGAGAGGGGGGAGGGGGGGGAGAATTTTCCTTAATTATTCCTCCCACACCCGTCGCCCCCACACCCGTCGCCCCTGTCTCCTTGTCTCCCCTGCTACCGCCTATCGCTTCATCTTCCTCTACATTCATCACGACTAACTTGGCTGCAGTTAACGCCGCCAGCGTTTTTTCCACTAACGCAGCCGGATATTTTTTCACTACCAACTCTGATTTATGTATCCGTCGCCGCGTATCTTCCGTACCCTCTCCTAACTGCGTCAAAGACAGAAAAATCCACTTTGCACACTCCTGTTCTTGAGAGTCTAAACTGTCGTAAACTGCTTGAGACGATCGCTCTAATGCTCCTTGTATTCCACCTAGTTGTTGTTGATACGCTTGCAGTGTCAACTTCCCTGCGGTGCGATGCTGCCACAACTGTTCTAAAACGAATTCCAGTAAGGGCAAATCGCCTGCTGAATCATTTAATTCGCGCAACAGTACTTCTACTAATTCCGGTTCTATTTTTAACCCGACTTGTTGGGCGGGGTTGAGAATCACGCGTCGATAATCATCCAAACTCAACCGGGGAGGAACCAATACACTAGACTCTTGCAAAGCCTCAGCCAATGCTGGAACTTCCAAACAAGGGGCGATAAAGTCGGCACGTAAAGTGATAATTAATTTGAAGCGGTCTGATGCATATTTTACAGCCCCAAACAATAGTTCTAAAAATTTCTCCCTATCTGGATTTGGCGCAAGGGTAAAAAGTTCCTCAAATTGATCTACCACCAACACCACAACCGAATGAGGAAGGCTACGCAACCAGTAGACAAAGCCTTCTACTCCCTGGTGTAAGATTCCCTCTATTAAGAGATGGGGGGAGGGGACTCCCTTCCCCGATTCCCCCAACACTCGCGCCAACTCTTCTAGGGGATTTGCACCGGGACGCAGACTTTTGAACCACCATTGTTCGCTGTTGGGGATTTGTTTTCCCAATCGCAGTTGGGGAATGACGCCGGCTTGCACAATTGAGGATTTACCGCTACCCGATGCACCGACTACAGCCAAAAATGAGGTGTTCGTTAATTGGTGAATTAATTGTTGGGTTAAGGTTTCACGTCCATAGAAGTATTGAGCGTCTTCTTCAGCAAAAGCACTTAAACCCATGTAAGGACAAATACCCAAATCTAACCCCGTTCTTTGTTCTCGTCGTTGGGAATCGGTGTTGGCGGGGATGATTTCGATGATGCCTTGTGCGCCTGAAAGCCAGACGTGGAAGGGAATATCAATACCAGCTAGAGAAATTTGCAATTGTGCGATCGCCCCCGCTGCTGATAATCCTGATGGTAGCGAACCGACCATCAACACATCCAGCAAGGTTTGGGCAAATCTTTCTGATTCTTCTGGGGGTGAGGCGCAGGCGATGATACATTGTCCCTGTTGGGAATCTAGCTGCAATTCTTCTACCCAATCTTGTAAAGACGCGATATATCGCGTCTCTACGGGACAATCTAAAATGATGATTTGCTTGGCATTACAACGCCGCAGCTGTTGTTTTAACCACGATCGCTTAATACGAATATTCTCTCCCAAAACCAACCATTCCCCGGCTTCGGTTTCCTCGATTCGGAAGCGCAGGTATAGCAAAGTTGTTTCTGGTTGTTGTGCTGGAGTGTCAAAATGGCGGGCGATCGCTTTTTTAACATCATCAGCAGTTACTCTGGTAGTTGCTTGCAAATACTCCAGTTCAAAACTGCCGGCAGTGCCTAAAAACTTGCTAATATCTAATGTTATCTTGCTGCCTGATAATCCCTCTACTACTAACCCCAATCGGCGATGCAATCCTTGGGTAGATTTTTCTTGTCTAACTCCTAGAATTTGTTCTCCCACTCCTTCCACTATTCGTTTGGGAGTTTGCAGCGGATATTCGCTAAAAAGTTGATTATCACCTTTACCTCTTTTTTGTTGATTAATTAATCGTAGTTGCTGGTTAGTTTTATCTATATATTGTAGAGTTTGATAATAAACATAACGATAAAGTCTATCGGCGGAAATCACACCATGAAAATCAGCCGCTTCTCCTTGCAAACCCTGTATTAAATAATAAGTAAATACTCCATGTCTCAATTCGGGAAATTCCCAAGATTGTTGGTTGTTGTCGCAAGAAAGTAAGGCATAAAATCCTTTACTTTTAGCGGCGCGTTGTTGCAAAACTTCTACTAATTGCGGTGTGGGATTCAACAGAGGTTCTGTGATGATTGTTTTCCTCAATGTCATACCGCCGCTATGACAAGCATCCAGCCAAACTAGTTGATTCTGGGCGGCACAATTAGCCAATGATTGTAATAATTCTTGTAATTTTAAACCTGTGTTAAGTAAATTAGATTTTTGTGTATCAGCCAAACACAAAATCGCTTGACGGGTGTTTGCTTCTACTATCCCGTGCCCGGAGAAATAAAATAAAATTGTATCTTGTGGTTTTGCAGTAGTGGTGATTTGCTGGAGACTGTAACGCACATTTTCTAAAGAAGGATGTTGCGGGGCAAAATCGTGAAAAATTTTCACTTCTTTGTGGGGAAATTGCCCCGTTGCATTTGCCAAAGCTTCTGCTAATCCCTGACAATCAAATGCTGAATAATTTAATGCTGGAAGTTGTTCATCTTGATATTCATTTACTCCCACCATTAACAGCCACAGCTTGGCTGTGCTTGTTTGTTTGGCTTGAGTTGAGTGACTCGTGGCGACACCGATTGGAGACATATTGATTTCAATTTCGATATTGGAAATTGTTTGCTAAAAATAAATAGTTTTGATGTTGCTTGTATATGCATTAATTTTATATTAACTAGATTTTCTCGTTCTTCTCAAAGCATACAAAACGGACTTAACAGACCCACGGTGGTACATTTACTGCTGATTCCCCCGAAGACAGGCGGAAGGCAGAGAACTGTAAATATGCGTATATTTTTATCGTGTACTCTACGTATTTATAGTTAAATACAAATGTTACCACATGACTTACTACCATATTCAACATCCCTTACAAACAATTTTTTAAGCAGCTATTGACATCTTATTAAGTATCTATTATCTTTGTTCTTGACAAGCACTTCTCAGTATTAAGTTTTAATTACAACGAGTGAAGGGTATATTTTTTTGGTCAATAGACCAAGAAAAACTCGTAGTAATATCAAGAGTAAAAACTCAGAAATTTCAGGAGAACTCGATGAAATTAGCTAAGTTGATTAATGCGATCGCAGTCTTTATCTTTGTTTTTAGCATTGCGCTGATTGGCAGTTCTTTACCTGCTGTGGCTGCTTTAAGTAGTTATCAACTTACTTGCACAGATATCTCGATTTCCGGAAATGTGCTTTTAGGCAATTGTAGAAAAATCAATGGTTTATTCAATAAAACTTCCATTGCTTTGAAGGGAATTGAAAATATTGATGGAACCCTGAAAGTACTCGATCCTAGCAAGACCGCTAATTTCAATCTTACCTGCCAAGGTACTACTGTTAATGGAGATCAGCTTTCTTCTAGTTGTAGAACAAGGGATCAGCGATTGGTATCAACCAAAACAAGCATTAATGGAATTGAAAATATTGATGGAGTACTAAAGTACACAAGTAGTCCAGCAGCTTAAATCTACTGTTGTAATCACATCTCACACCTGCGTTCTTCCCAGTTTAAGATTATTTAAATGACCCCGACCTAGGCTATCACCTAGAGGTTGGGGTTTTTACTGCTGTTGTTGAGACCTAATCAGAACAGTCAGACAATTTTGGATTTGAGATTTGAGATTTGAGATTGACCACCACAGAATTTTAGATTTTGGATTTGAGATTAAAGAAAGAGATTTTTCACAAATATTAACGCCATTTTTCACTCCAAGCACCTGTGACATTAAATCCGCTTGGGATAGATTTGAATTTTAATGAATTATAAGCAAAGGTGTTGCAAATTGAACCAAAACCAGGAACACAAATATCGCTAGTACAATTTGGCAGAAGTAAAAAGGCAGATGGCATTCGTAAAAAGCTTGATTTTTCAAGACTTTCATCAAATGGAATGGTTGGCTTATTTCCGCCCTTCTGTACTAGCACCATAACCTTTAGAAGAAAGAGTTCCAATGTGGGAATATGTTGCACCTCTCCATTCACCATTGCCAAACCAAGTGGTGTTTTTTCGCCCAACTTGCAAAAGGCAACGCAAACCAGAACCTTGACGATTTCCTTGGAAGTCAGAAACTATATATTGATTGAAATATGCACCGCAAGTTTTCGGTCTTGGTAGAGGTTTGTAATTAGTAGATTGGACTAATTACCATTCTTCATTCCACGCGCCTGTGACACGAATTCTTGAACCGTTGACTATTTGTAATTTGAGATTTTCGTTAAAATTGTTGTGAATATTTTCGCCATTTCCAAAAATATCAGAAGCGTAAGCAACAAGACTAGAACCATTGTTAAAGGTGTGTCCTACGTGACGATAAGTTGCACCACCCCAATTGCCTTCGCCGTACCATGCTACTTTCGGATTGTTGGAATTACCATCGCTGAATTTGACGCAGCGAATACCAACTTCTGTACGGTTATTGAGAGGTTTGACAATATAGGTGCGATTAGGGGAACCACAATTAAAGCTTGGTTGCACTTGTAATATTGGTATTTGGGCAATCGCTGTGCTTGCAGTAGAAAGTGCTACCATCCCACTGAGTGCTAAAGATTTTAATCTCAGCCGAAACATGCTTCTTCTTCGTTGTAGTAAAGTTTGTGCAGGCGTCTTTCAACTTGCATAAATCTGAAGTTTAAAGGATGTAGACGCCCCAAAGGCGGCTTGCCGCAGGCTAGGATGAAGTGGGAACTTATGGTACCCTTAGTAGACGAAAAAATCTGCCAAATTTCGATATTCATACCCCATCCCTGTCTTGAAAAGTTTTGCGCCGGGAAACCCGGACGCGCAAACTTTTCGCTTTATAGGTGGGGTAATTTCATACTTCAACCTTCAGCCTTCAAGTTAACTGTATCACTCCTTATTTAGGTCGGCTTCCAATTTTTTATGCACCCTCGACAAAACATCATTGATATATTTTCTACTTTTGTGCAATTTGATGCCGATCGCTTCCGCAGTTGGGCGACGGATGCGAAGTTGCGTCGCAGTATGCTTGGTTGTATTAACCAAACTCCCCAAGAAAATTGTGAAAATTTCTGGGTTCTATATTGGTATAATCTTTTGCAAAAATCTCCAAGATTGGCAAGGGAACATCTTGTGGCGTACTTGCAAGAATCCTGTTACTGGACTTCTCAAAAAACAGCTGCGAGTTTTAACAGTACTCAATACAGGTTATCAGATTGTTTTCAAATCGCGATCGCTCAAGTTGATCGAGTCCTGAAAGGGTTTAACCCAAATCAAGGTTTTATCCTGAAAAACTACGCCAGTGCGATTTTCGCCAGCGTCATCCGCGAAACTTTGCGCCAACGCCACGAAGTTGATATTTGTTCGGATTGGGGAATGTTACGCAAAATCAGTCAAAAGCGTTTGGTTGCTGCTTTGCAAGCTGCTGGTTTACCTCCAGACAATATCAATGCTTGTGTCTTGGCTTGGAATTGTTTTAAAATGCATTATGCCCCAATCCAAGTCAATACTGCCCGCCAACTAACTCGACCGGATAATCAAACTTGGGAAGTGATCACAAAAGAATATAATTCACAAGCTAACTCTCAAAGTAGTCAAAAAGTAAATCCCCAAACTCTGGAAAAATGGCTGCTTAATTCTGCCAAAGCCGCACGACAATATCTTTATCCCAGCGTCACTTCGATTAATATTTCCGCCATTGGAGAAAATTCGGCCCAATGGGTAGAGAATCTTCCGCAAAGCGAACAAGATTCTTTACTTTATGAAATGATTTCTCAAGAAGAACAACAAACCAGAACTTCTCAATTATCCCAAATGAATCAGGTTTTAGTAGAAGCGATCGCCCAACTCGAAGCGCAGGCACAGAAGATTTTACAGTTATACTATGCCCAGGGGTTGACTCAGCAGGAAATTGCCAAACAATTACAACTGCAGCAGTATACTGTTTCCCGAAGGCTGACAAAAGCTAGAGAAACTCTGCTGCGGACTTTGGCAAACTGGAGTCAAGAAACCCTGCATATTTCCGTAACCTCAGACCTACTAAAAAGCACTAGTGCAGTAATGGAGGAATGGTTGCAAGCTTATTACAGTCCATCTCCTAACTAAACTGTTATTGTGCCGGGGAATGTCCATCCCTGGTGAACCCCAACAACCAAGCGAAAAATATCCCCGGAGTCAACACGATGATTGCTAACACCTTATTTACTTTTGCAAATCCGACTGATTTAATTTTAGAAATACCAACCGAAGCGAAAAGTCAGGCTTGGCAAAAAAGCCAATCTTTTTCTCACACAACTTCTCGCTACCAAGCTTATATTAATGAACTTTGCCTGAGTGCTATCTTGCCTTGGTTGCAAGAGGATTTTACACCACAGGCAAAGGTTTGGTCCAGTACCACTGCATTACCGAGTTTTTGGGAACTGGTAAATGGGACCGCAGTTATATTAGACGGAACCCGGTTTATCTTAGTTCCCAGCGAAGCTATGGATTTAAGTGAATTGCGGGTAGCGCAAGAATGGGTTGATATCTCAAGTTGGGCGGGAGATTATTATTTAGCAGTGCAGGTGGAAGCGGATGATGGTTTTGTTCGGGTTTGGGGCTATTGTACCCACGCCCAACTTAAACATAGAGGAAATTACGATCCAGGCGATCGCACTTATTCTATAGATGCAAGTGACATCGCTGAAATCACCGCTTTAGGGGTAGCCCGACAACTTTGTCCGCAAGAACTTACCAAAAGTGCCATTTTACAACTTCCAATTTTACCACAAGAACAAGCACAAAA
Organism: Heteroscytonema crispum UTEX LB 1556; assembly: GCA_044006015.1. Taxonomy (GTDB): domain Bacteria; phylum Cyanobacteriota; class Cyanobacteriia; order Cyanobacteriales; family Nostocaceae; genus Heteroscytonema; species Heteroscytonema crispum. The sequence continues at coordinate 47,540 of JBIPDF010000006.1, read as the reverse complement.
TTTGATTGCTCGTTTGGGAAATCCAGAAATCATTGCACCCCGCTTGGCTATTCCCTTTCAACTTTGGGGTGCATTAATTGAACATGGCGGTTGGCGGCAAAGCTTATATCAAAGGCGTTTGGGATTACCCGAACAGTGGTCAGTTTTGCAATGGTTGCTCTTGGGCGTTTCCCAACTTGCCCAAACCTATGGCTGGAAAAGCTTTGACTTGCAATCTCGTGCCGCTGGGGCCAGAAGTGCCGAACAAATGCCAACAGCTGCGGTTCTATCTCGCCAATTAGCGATCGCCGGACAAAATTACCAACTGCATATTATACCACAAATTGAACCAGAAGGTACAATTTGGCGGTTTGAATTGCGTAACGCCGCCGTAGGTGCAGTGATTCCCGGTGGATTTAAGTTAAGATTGCTTACCGAAGACTTGCAACCTTTCCCCAACAACGAAGATATCGCCACAACCGCCGTCGAACAACTTTTCGTAGAAGTTGCATTAGAACCGGGTGAAGCTATAGTCTGGGAAATAGAACCCCTTCCCGACAACTATGACCGCGAAATTCTCAGATTTTAAGCTTTTGTTTGGCTTTTTTACAGATACTTCGGTGGAAAATTATTCCATAAATCCACCTAGTAAATAAAAAGTCATGAGAGAAAAAATCAAAGCAACAAATCCGTATCTGGGCGATGTTGTGTCATCTCTGTACACTAGTACAGAAGGGTGGAAATTAGCCCCCTTCCCTTGCAGGGAACTCTGTTGGGGGTTAGGTCTATGACTGCTATACTTTACTCAATTGAGAACCGCCATAACTCATAACTCATAACTCATAACTCATAACTCATACTTTATGAATCAGGGTGTAATTGGCGTTGCAGTTATTGGTACAGGATTTGGTCAAAAAGTCCACATTCCCGGCTTCCAAGCTTATCCTCGTACAGAGGTAGTTGCTGTCTATAATCGCGAATTAGATAAAGCTAAAAAAATCGCTCAGTCTTATAATATACCCCACGCTTGCAATACAATCGCGGATATTGTAGCATTACCAGAAGTGCAAGCGGTTAGCATTTCCACACCGCCATTTTTGCATTATGAAATGGCAAAAACAGCACTGCAAGCTGGCAAACATGTATTAATTGAAAAACCTACAACATTGAATGTAGAAGAAGCGAAAGAACTTTACCAATTAGCAAAACAAAAAGGTGTCATTGCAACAGTAGACTTTGAATTTCGCTTTGTACCAGCATGGCAATTACTTGCTGAACTATTATCAGAAAATTATGTAGGTTCCAAACGTTTAATTAGAATCGATTGGTTGGGTTCCTCTCGTGCCGATGCATCGCGTCCTTGGAATTGGTATTCTCGTAAAGACCAGGGAGGCGGTGCATTAGGTTCATTAGGTTCCCACGCCTTTGATTACATATATTGGTTATTTGGACCAATACACAGATTAAACGCTCATTTTACAACCGCCATTCCTCAACGACAAGACCCCGCCACAGGGGAATTAAAAGTAGTAGAAACCGATGATACTTGCATGTTGATGTTAGAATTGGCGGATGGAACACCTTGCCAAATTTCTATTAGTGCAGTTGTTCATGCACCCCGTCCCCATTGGGTAGAAGTTTATGGAGATAAAGCTACTTTAGTTTTGGGAAGCGAAAATCAAAAAGATTACATACATGGATTTCGGGTTTGGAGTTCTCAACCGGGTAAATCTTTGGTTGAATTAGAAATTCCCAATCGATTAATTTTCCCAAAAAATTATGCCGATGGTCGCATTTCTGGATTTATTAGAGTTATAGATAAATGGGTGGAAGGAATTGACCGAGGAGAGGAAATAATTCCATCGTTGCGAGAAGGAGTTTATTCGCAGTTGTTGATGGATTTATCTCATGAATCAAATGCAAAATCAAGTTGGGTTGATGTACCCGCTTTAGAAGAATTTCTTGGTTGATGATAATTTTACGTTGATTTAACCCCACCCCTAACCCCTCTACCACGAGAAGGAGGGGAATAAATAAAGGATTTTAACCTGTTTTAACTGATTTCTTGCACCAATTGCAATTATTGTGCATTTTTTGTAGTAGGGTGGGCAATGCCCACCGTTGCCTGAAAGGCTTATGTTTGTGTTGGTGGGCGATGCCCACCCTACCAACCATGAGAATGGTGCATTCCGGTCAGTTTTAACTTTTTTGAGCTTTTAGCCCATTATATTTATCTCAAATGCAATGGGCTGAAATGCTAGCATATTCATAAATCTTGTGCAGCACGACCTTAATTCCCGCACTTGGTATATAAGCCATGCAAAACACAGAAGTTACTTCCAACCTTCGCATGTGGACAGTCGAAGAGTATCACCGCATGGCGGAAACTGGTATTTTAAATGAAGATGAGCGAGTGGAACTGCTGGAAGGAAAGATTATCTGGATGAGTGCTAAAGGTACAGCGCATCGGTCAGCAGTAGGAATAACTGATTATTTACTCAAAAACCTTTTAAGAAATAGAGCTTGGATAGCAATTCAAGACCCGATCGCACTTAACAATGCCTCGGAACCAGAACCAGATATTGCGGTTGTGAAAATTGACCAACTCTACTATGCAGACCACCATCCTACACCCAGGGAGGTTTATTTCATAATTGAAGTAGCCGACAGCAGTTTAAAATTTGATTGCGAAACTAAGGGTAAAGCTTACGCACAAGCGGGAATTGCTGATTATTGGGTTATAGATGTAGTGAATCGCCAATTATATGTATTTCGAGAACCCAATGAAGAAGGCTATCAAAGCAAAGTGATTTTGGCTGAAGATGGGATGATTTCGCCTTTACAGTTTCCCGATTTACAGATTGCGGTTTTAGAAATGTTACCGCCAGTTATTGCATCGTAGGTGAGCGTAGAAGCAAAGGATTTTGTTTAGTTAACTTGATTTTTCTTGCTGGAATTGGGTTAATAACCAAGCTATAACTTGACTTTGGTCTGTTTGACGAGTCCGCCGAAATGCTTCATTTAAAAGGGAGATTTCTAAACCTGGTAACACCAGAGATTGAGTAATGCGTTTGCTACCACCATCTTCTATAGCAAAAGCCATTACCTGGATATTTTGTACATCCATAATCCAGTATTCTGCTACTCCTAAATCCTCATATAATAATCTTTTTTCACCCTTATCATCAGCAAGAGAAGTGTTTGCTACCTCTATTACTAAAGTTGGTGGCGGATAAATATCGAGATTAATAATTGAAGTGCCGTAAGGAATGACATTTGCATTTTCACCAATGTAATATGACACATCGGGTTGAGCATCGTTATAACCTGTTTTGCGGTAAGTGCAGTTATCATTGCCATTCATGGGAATACCTTTGATGGCAGCAAACAGACTCGCGGCAGTTATCACAACCGTATGGTCGCGGGAGTGGTCATTTCCTACTGGTGGCATTTCAATCCTCATTCGTCCATGTTGATAGTAACCCTTAGCTTTTGCATAAGCAGGATTTTCAACGACCTGGATATATTCATCCCAACTTGCTACTACCCAAGTATCAGTTCGTATTTTGGTTTGGAGTTCGTTCATAAATTACCTCCCATAGTTAAAATTGTAGGCGATCGCCCTTGTGTGGAATCGCATTTTGCAAAAGTGACGTGACGATACCTTTGCTTCGAGACGCTACAAAGTAGTTTACTTTCCTGGCGGGCGTTCGGTGAAGGGTAGGGGTACAAAGAACGCATTTTTTCTTGTCCCCTTATCTTCTTGTTTTTACTTCTGCGGCAGTAAGCCTATTATAGTTTGAATGCCTTTAAGCAATTGACTTTAGAATTCGGCATAAAACTGAGTCCAAAAGCAGGCATTCCTTTAAATCGAATAATAAAGCGGAAACGACTTCGCATCCTTCGGCTTCACATACACCTTCTGTTGCGGTTCCAAATTCAACTGATCGAACCTTTCCCGCGTTAAATTTGCCATCACCACCTGTCCATCATCTAAAGTCAATTCCACCTGAATTTCCCAACCCAAATGTATCAACCGACTCACCCTAGCCGGCACCGTAGTTCCATTAGCTGAAGTCTCTACAACCACATCTTGCGGACGCAAAAACATTTCTGGATGTGCCGAATCGAACCCGTTACCCTGAAAAATCCGCGAGGAACTGGGCAACACGTTGACAGGTCCGATAAAACTCATCACAAACGCACTCGCCGGATGGTCGTAAATCTCCGCAGGTGTCCCCACTTGTTCCACGCACCCTTTATTCATCACCACGATTTCATCGGAGACTTCCATCGCTTCCTCTTGGTCGTGGGTAACAAAAACGGTAGTAACATGAACTTCATCATGCAAGCGCCGCAACCAAGCCCGTAAATCTTTGCGGACTTTTGCATCAAGTGCCCCAAAAGGTTCGTCAAGCAATAATACATTGGGTTCTACCGCTAGCGCCCTTGCCAATGCTACCCTCTGTCTTTGACCGCCAGAAAGTTGCGATGGGTATCTCTCACCCAGTCCACTCAGTTGCACTAACTCCAACAACTGTTCGACTCTTCCCTTAATTTTGGCTTTCGGTGCTTTACGAATTTCTAAGCCAAAGGCAATATTTTGCCGCACCGTAAGATGCTTAAATAAGGCATAGTGTTGAAACACAAACCCAATATTCCGCTCTTGGACGCTTTGATAGGTGGCATCTTTACCTGTGAGCAAGATTTTGCCGCTATCTGGCATTTCCAAACCCGCAATTAGCCGCAACAGTGTGGACTTTCCCGAACCCGATGGTCCCAACAAGGCGACAAGTGAGCCACTCTTAATTTCCAGACTGACTTGATCGACGGCTTTGAAACTGCCAAATTGCTTGGATACATTCTCAACTACTATGCCCACTGCCGCTGTACCTCTGCAAACTATCTACGGTTAGTTGGTAGGATTTCCGTGTTTTACTTATACCATAGATAGCTGCTTTGGGATTAACAAAGTAACAATATTTAGGTATTGGAGGGCAGGAGGCAGAGGGCAGGAGGCAGAGGGCAGAGGAGCCACTGCGCCCTTCGGGGTTCCCCCGGTTGAAGCATGTGGCGTGGCAGAGGGCAGAGAACAGAGGGAGAAAATATATTATTTTGACCTCTGTCATAGAGTTTAGAACAAGTAAATTTATTTATGAAAAAACGTAAAAAGATTTTTCCCGATACAGGTAGTGCGAGAAAAAAGCTGTTCTTAATTGAATCCCCTAAAATTTATTTATGGGCATTTCCTTCTGCCCTCTGCCTTCTGCCCTCTGCCTTCTTAAGTATTAGCAGCCGCAACTGCCGCAATCATACAGTTACAATCAGCACCACCCAAATCTAGTGAGCCACAGTCAGCGCCACTGCAATCGAGAGAGCTGCAATCACGCAGATGGCAATGGTAGGAGCCACAATCACCCATTGTGCGATCGCTCTGAAAACAGTCTAAATTGTTGTGATATAAATAACAGTTCCTTATATGTAATCACATAAAAGCCTCAAATTATTACCACAATCAAAGCTATTACAGGAGTTTTGTCCGTTAATGCCTTGACGCGCTGGTTGGGGAAGAGGTGGTAATTTTCGCCGCCGCTGCGTGAGTATTGTCTGGGTTTTCCTGGTCTTCTGGGGGTTCTGTGTCGTCTGCGACCTGAAAATTTGATTGGCTTGTTTACAAGCTGTCGCGCGATCGCGCGACATGACAAACGCCGCCTTTAAGCCTTTGGTGGCAATTACCCGCTTGATGTACTGAGACTTGATTCACCGCCATACAGCAGGCGATGGGCGCAAGAAAAGCCTTTGTGGGGAGAAATGTGCTTTTGATATCCAGCAATTGCGGCAACACTGACTTGTCTGGTCACAGAATCGAGCCGAAATTTGCATAGAAAGGATAAAAAATTAAGTATGAAGGCTGAAATTTTTTTGACTTCATCCAGAATACTTCACACTTTATCCTTCTTCAGTATTCGTATCGAAAGATTAAGGAATGTTGCAATTCCGGCAAAACCCGAAGCATAAGGGAGAAATCACCCAAAAGTACGTGATACGATGCTTTCGGTAAATGTCAAGCAAAGATTGGGAGTAGACCTTTGACACTACGGGTTGCAGTTGTTGGGTCAGGTCCAGCTGGTTCTTGTGCCGCCGAAACCTTGGCAAAGGCTGGGATTGAAACCTACCTATTTGAGCGCAAGCTAGACAATGCCAAGCCTTGTGGAGGCGCGATTCCTCTGTGCATGGTCAGCGAATTTGACCTACCGCCAGAGATTATCGATCGCCGAGTGCGGAAGATGAAAATGATTTCGCCCTCAAATCGTGAGGTTGATATCAATCTAGTAAATGAAGAAGAATATATAGGAATGTGCCGCCGCGAGGTGCTGGATGGTTACCTGCGGAATCGTGCGGCAAAATTCGGCGCAAATTTAATTAATGCCACTGTTCATAAACTCGATATCCCCACCAACAAGACAGACGCCTATACCATTCATTACGTTGACCATACAGAAGGCGGCGCACAGGGTATCGCCAAAACTCTGAAGGTCGATGTAATTATTGGGGCTGATGGGGCAAATTCCCGCATTGCCAAAGAAATGGATGCTGGGGATTACAATTATGCGATCGCTTTCCAAGAGCGCATTCGTCTGCCCGAAGATAAAATGGCATTCTACAACGATTTGGCGGAAATGTACGTTGGTGACGACGTTTCTACCGACTTCTACGCTTGGGTTTTCCCCAAATACGACCACGTAGCTGTGGGTACGGGCACAATGCAGGTCAACAAAGCCAGCATTAAGCAACTGCAAGCTGGTATCCGCGCCCGCGCTGCCAAAAAACTCGAAGGCGGCAAAATCATCAAAGTCGAAGCGCACCCCATTCCCGAACATCCCCGTCCCCGTCGCGTTGTCGGTCGCATAGCTTTAGTGGGCGATGCAGCCGGTTACGTTACCAAATCCTCTGGTGAAGGCATTTACTTTGCCGCTAAGTCCGGGCGGATGTGCGCTGAAACCATCGTGGAAATGTCTAACGGCGGTGCCCGTATTCCTACAGAAAATGACCTCAAGGTCTATCTGAAACGCTGGGATAAAAAATACGGTCTTACCTATAAAGTATTGGACATCCTGCAAAACGTCTTTTATCGTTCCGACGCCACCCGCGAGGCGTTTGTCGAGATGTGTGGCGACCTCGATGTACAGCGGCTGACCTTTGATAGCTATCTGTATAAAACAGTTGTGCCAGCCAACCCCATCACCCAACTGAAAATTACTGCCAAGACCATTGGTAGTCTCATTCGCGGTAATGCCCTCGCACCCTAAAAGAGTGTTGAGTTATTAGCTGAGTTTTTTGAGTTCCAATCTCAAGCGTGAGATTGTGGGGTAGACAAAGTAAAAAGTGAAAGTTAGAAGGTAAAAGAATATTTTTCCCCTTCGGGTTCGCAGTCGCCTGGGTCGGGAAACCTTCCCGCAGCGCTGACTCACCTTTTCCCTTTTCTCTTTTGCCTTTTTCCCTTGTCTGCCCCTTTGCCATTTTGACCAAAAATAGCAATTAAGTAGAAACTTGGCAGTAAATAACCCTACTCATAATAAAATTTGCTATCCTATAACAATATTACACAGTTAAAATACTTAAAATTGCAGTAATTTCGTATATTACCAGATAAGAATATAAAAATATTGTTGCATTTATTAAAGTTATGACTGGGTATTTTGCTAAAAGTTCCCGGAATTCAATTAGAGAGAAATGTATAAGTAAGTACACAGCAGTAAGAGATTACTTATTTTGATAAGAAATCACAAAGTAAACATAAAGATTTAATGAAAATTACAAAAAATTCTTGGCATGTGTTCCGTATATTTACTAAGGTAGACGGGTTGCCTACTTGAGATAACCTCCTGGATAGGAGTTGAAGCCCAACTATGAAACTAAGTTCGGTTTTTGTTACCGCTTTATCAACTTTTGCTGTTACTTGCACAGCGCTTGGTTTCTCGAGTCAAGCTCAAGCTCTAAGTTTCTCTGGAATCTCAAGTGGTACGTGGGGAGAACCTACTGCAGGAAGCATCAATACTAAACCAGTTTTTACAGGTGTAAATACCAACTCTTTTACTTGGGGAGAGTTGATACCGAACAATCCAATGTTTAATACACCTGCAAATCAACTTATCTTTACTGGAAAATACTTTTCAGCGGAAAAAGACTCTTTGTTTAAGATAGGCAATTTAACCTATTTTAATGGAACAGTTCCTCAAGGTACGAATGTTGAATCTGTACCTTTGAATCTCCATGTATCATTCCAAAATCCCACTGAACTAAGTGAAGTTTTTAACTTCAACTTTCATCTGGAAAACACACCTAATACATCAAAGAACCCTGAAGATTGGGCTGATTTTGTTTATGTTAAGAAAAACTTTGACGATGGCGACGCCAAAGGCAAAGGCATAAACACTTTCAGTATTGATGGTATTAAGTATACGCTTGAGCTAACTAGCTTCAGCCAAGACGATGGTGCTACAAATGTTAGCGAATTCCGCGTCTTGGAAGGAGAACAAACTACAACAGCTATTTTTGCCAGAATCACTCAGGTTCCAGAACCAAAACAGGTTTCAGAACCGGGGGCGATCGCTGGTTTATCGCTGCTGGGTGTCTACCTGATTTCCCGCAAGAAATCTTCTAACAGTTGTTAGCTGTTAGTTGTTAGTTGTTAGTTGTTAGTTGTTAGTTGTTAGTTGTTAGTTGTTAGTTGTTAGTTGTTAGTGGTTATTACCATTTACCATCTACTAACTACGATCTACCATCTACTAACTACTATCTACCATCTACTAATTACTATCTACCAACTACCAACTACCAACTACCAACCACCAACTTTTTTACTCAACCGCTGATGCTGAAGCACCCTCACTTGATGGAGGAACGCTGGGTAACTCTAAACAGTATCCCGCACCGTATACCGTTTTGATATAACGGGGATGACGGGGGTCGGGTTCTAGTTTGGTTCTCAGATGGCGGATATGCACTCGAATTGTTTCTATATCATCATCTGGATCGTAGCCCCAAACTTCTCTGAGAATTTCGCTGGGAGAAACTGTTTGACCGTGGCGCTGAAGAAGACAATGGAGTAACTCAAACTCCAAGTGAGTCAGTTTCACCGTTTCGTTGAACCATATCGCCTCAAACCTTTCGGGAACAAGGGTTAACGGTCCATAGTTGAGGATTTCGCTGTGCTTTGCGGCTTGGGGAATGCGGTCAGTACGGCGCAATAGCGCCCGCACCCGCGCTAGCATCTCTTCGACTTCAAAGGGCTTGGTAAGATAGTCATCTGCGCCGGCGTTGAAGCCTTCTACCTTATCCTGAGTTTGGCTTAAAGCCGTCAGCATTAACACCGGAATTTCAGCAGTGCGGTCATCCCGACGCAGGCGTTGGCATACGGTAAATCCATCTACCCTCGGCAACATCAGATCGAGCATGATCAAGTCTGGCTGGAGTTGGAGAGCTAGTGCTTGACCTTTGATGCCATCTTCAGCTTGACTGACATCGTAGCCAGCCATTTCCAAGTTGACGGCAACGAGTTCTGAAATTGCGGGGTCATCGTCTATGACAAGAATCCTCGGCATTCTTAAAAAATTATTACTACTTATTAAGGATAAATAAGAACCTTTGGTAGATACAAAGATTGCTTAACTGATTATAAAAAAGATTATAAATCTAACATAAAGATTAAGATGAAGGGATTAGTAAACCAAAATTAAACTATACTAATTCCCATTTCTCATGTGTGATCGCGCCTACAATCCGCCTCGTTTTTTGCAAAATGGTGTGGCTATGACTGTCTACGCCGCTTTGTGGGGCCGCAAGAATTGGGAAAAAACTACTGACCATCCAGAGCCACCTTATGAGGAAAAAATCTTTACGGGTGGGCAAGGTGTGCCAATTTTTGGTTTGGTCGCTATTCCGAAAAATGCTCACAGTACGATAATCGCTACTTATGGCATTACAGGAGATTTGACTACAGAGTGGTTTCTCAAACTTTTGGGACGTAAAGCATACGCTTTAGGATATGCTGTGGTGTTATTTGATTGGCGTGCCCACGGTAAAACAGCTCAATTATCGCCGACGTTGACTTCTGATGGTTTGTATGAGGGGGAAGATTTTGTTCGCATTGCGGCGCTTTCTGAGGCGATGGGATGTCCTGGAAAGTTTTGGTTTATAGGATATTCCTTGGGAGGACAATTGGCGCTGTGGTCGGTGAAAGCGGCGGTGGAAGTGCCTAAGAAGAATGAGGATTTAGGGATAAAAGACAGTGACATTGGAGGTGCGGCGGTAATTTGTCCGAGTTTGGATTCTGTGCGATCGCTTACTTTTTTAGTAAATCATCCCGTGGGCAAATATTTAGAAAAGCGAATTGCAATGAACCTAAAAGAGCTTGCATGGCAAATTCATGACGCCCATCCTGGGAAATTCGATCCGGCGGCGATTGAACGCGCTAACAGCATTTGGGGTTTTGACCACGAACTGGTGATTGGGCAATTGGGTTTTCCTTCTGTGGAAGCGTATTATCAGGCAAGCAGTGCTTTACCGCTACTGCCGAAGTTGGAAAAACCAACTTTGATTATATACGCTGCCGATGACCCTTTTTTTGAACCGGCGATCGTACCCGATTTACAAGCTGCTTGTGCTGATAACTCCAAGATAGATTTGTTACTTACCAAGCACGGTGGTCATATTGGTTACATGAGCAGCAAACAGAGTCAGCGTCAAGCAAAAGATCCAGATCCTTGGTGGGCATTAAATCGGATTTTTGATTGGCTTGAAAAACAGCGAAGAGGTTGATGTAGGGCAAGGGGAAAAGGATTTTGTTTGTAGCCACCAAACAGAGAATCGGTATTCGCTGCACCGCCACAACTTTAACATCTGCCCAACAGTGCGCCACGATCAAAGCCACAGCATCATTAGAAGCAGTGTCTGTATCAATCAGAAATTTACGCATGATTAACCGATAAGTGGTTTACTCACATTTTGCACTTCTGGCCGGAACCTTCACCTACTCTCGCATCAAAGATAAATTAAGTAACTTTGCTTATATTTTTCTGAGGCAGCAACCCACACGCAGGCATTCCCTGACAGCCTCATAAAATATTTTTTGCTGCCAACTCATTTATACAGTATTATCTCGTATAATCAACTGCGAGATTGCATAAATTTTAACCTAAGACACTAGCATGGGCACACTCAACTCCAAATTAGCATCTGTTGCATTTGTAACTGCTCTGATAGTGCAGCAACCCGCTCAAGCCGTAACTCTTTTTTGGGATCTGAATTTTTTTGATAATACTGGTACACTCGTCGGCAACGGAGACTTTACATCTGAACCCGATAAAACTATCATAGGCACAACCCGCCGTCCCGGTCCTAATTCTACTGTTATTGAGGAAAATTTTGAGGTAAAAAATTATCTCACAAACTTTTCGGCAAATCTACTAGGGCGAGAGTGGCTTGATAGCAGCACTCAACCCCAAATCGCGTAACTTGGCTTGACTCTTCTTTAGGAACAAGACAGCTAAGACCTGGTTTGAGATTCGGTGGAAACGTCTCTTCTATTATTAATAATTGGGAAATTGGGGGACAAGGTGGTGACAGTCCTTTTAACCCTATTCGTCAAGCATTATTTATCGAAGGCAAAGGATTACAGGAAAATCAAATTTGGGGAGGCTCTTGGTTGGAGCGAATCGCGGAATACAATCGCGGAATTCGCGTTATTGAGACTACCGGAACGTGGCGGGCTACAGTGCGTAACCTGCAATCAATCCCAGAACCCGATACAGTCTTAGGTGTTGCAACTTTTGGTTTTGTTTGCTTTTTACTTAGAGGAGTAGCAAGTTCCAAAAAAGCATAATTTTTTGTCTTTTTATAGGGTAATACGTGGATGCGGAAAACTCCCAAGGTTGAGGTACGTTTCCCTAAAATAAATTTACTTCAACCGTCATTTATATGGAAGATGTAGCAATTCGGCAAACGAACGTTGCTTCCGGAACAAGAGATTCATTAAATTTGAATTTGCAAATTATAAAATTCACAGCTTAACTTGCGCTCAATAGCGTTAGCTGGAGGCTCATACTTTGCACATCTACCCTGAACTGAAGTTAAAGCTAATATCTTAAGTTAGAACTTTTAACTTGTTTCAACGAAAATCTTGCACCAGGGTCATCACCTTTGTTTCTTGCAAATAACTATAGCAATCCTATATGATTTGTAAAAATTCACGGTATCCAGAAACCCGGTTTCTTGAAGAAACCGGGTTTCTAAATTTTCACGAATGATTTAGCACTGCTATAAACCTGAAATCCTTGATTTTTCGTTTAGAAACCCGGTTTCTTAGGTTTTGTTGAGAATGGTGCATTCCGGTAAGTTTCAACGGGTTTTAGCTGAAGCGCCCGAAATTTATTTCAGGGCGATTTGTTGGGCTAGTGCAAGATATCAGGTTTAGCAAAAATCGTCAGCAAAACCGGACCAAGTAAATAATGATGGCTCAAACATAATAATCCGGCATTAGAACCTAAATTTTCGCGGCTTTTGGGGCTATAAAATTTAATTTGGCCTCTAGTAACTGCAATAATTTGAGTTTCCGCTTCACCTTTTAAAGTAGAATCAACCAAATAGAAGCGTCCGCCGGGAGAAAGCACCCGCGCCACCTCATTCAACACCTGTTGGGGTTCTCGATAGTGCAAGAAACTGATAGTATTGAAAACAGCATTAAATTGGCGATCGCTAAAACAAAGATAATCAGCTTTCCCCTCAATATAAATTAAACGCGGACGGTGACGTTTGTTTCGTCGTGCTATCCGCAACATCTGGGCAGATAAATCCAATCCAGTACCGCGCAAATCAGGAAATTGAGTTGCAAGGCGTTCCAGCAGGCGTCCAGTACCGCAACCTATATCAAGTACATTTGACTTTTCTGGTAAATCAACATAAGAAAGCAACCGCTTGTGAATGCTTTGATAAAACACCGAAGGAAAAAGCCAATCGTAACTCGGTGCCCAAAGGTCAAATAATTGTTTTTTATTATTTACAAAATTATCTGTCATCGGTAAAGCCTTATAGACACATTATAATGCGATATCTCTACAATAATTCGTCTTTTGAATAGTCGGATGCGTAAAGCCATTTCGGCATACAAGAAAAGCGAGAGTATGGCACTCTTTAACGTTGTAACAAATCACAATCAAAGTACCCCCTTTGGGAAGGGGGATCTAATTCGTGGTAACATCATGGAGAACTGGTATTACCTAATCGTTTTTCAAGGATTAACAAAATCTTTTGGCGCAGCATCATAACCGCCAAATTGTTCCACATAATCAAGAATAGAAGTACCAAATTCATCGCGAGATACTTTCCCTGAAACTAGAAGTTGCACCACTTTATCCGGTCCCCTCAAATGTGCCCCCGCTAAAATACCAGAAAGAGTAATTGTTAGTGTTTTTGACTTTTCTTTATCATTAAACATCTTTTTATGGTCGAGGTAATTGTTAATAGACTTTCCTTGGGCTTTTAGTAAATTGTTCACATCCTGCCAATAAACATTAAAAGCCTCACGAATCGCAGCATCTTGAACATTAGGAGAATTCAACAATTTGGCTTTACTATCAATACCCCTCTTTTTCGTCCAAGTACCGCGCCAGTAATTCTTATCAGCACCATTTCCATAGTAAACCTTGGCTTTATAGTAACCAAGACGAATCAACAGAATTTCCGCAAATTGGTACTTCCCAAGAAAACCCAACTCCGGATTTTCAAACCCATATTGTCTTGCATCTTTTAATGGTAGTCCTGTTTCACTAACTCCCAATGCATCCAACATATTTTGGAAACTTCCTTTACTCTTACCAGGCTGCTGTTTTGCAGAAATCGCAACTACCATCTCAGATTTTACGGTCGGGTAATTTATTAAGTTCTGTAAATGACCTTCACTGTAAAATAACTGTCCCAGCAAAAGTAATGCAGTATACATAAATACTAAGAATATCTTTCAATGCGATCGTAAACCGAGTTTAGTAATTTACCAAGTAGACTTTGACGGGCTTTCCAGGACGCGGGTAAAGCCTGAAAATGGCTATCCCAGTAGGAACAAGCGGATTCTATCCGTAGGGTATTAACTTCATCATTCATACTTCACACTTCATCCTTCATTTGACAGAATAATGTATATTTTTTAACTGGTATACTTATCTTCTGTTACGAGCAGAAAAATATCTGCAAGTTTTTTTCAAAAAAGAACTGGCAAAACGAAGTCATAATGACTATGATTTAAATCAGATAGATCAAATGAGGAACCCCAAGAATGGAGAGCCTTGTTATCGGTGCAGTTGCCAGTTTAGCAGCCGGACTTGCCACAGCGGTAGGAGCATTGCCAATATTATTGCCAATCAACCAAACGCAGCGAGTACAGGGAATCATGCTGGGGTTTGGTGGGGGAGTGATGCTAGCGGCGACATCATTTTCGTTAATAATGCCTGGAACAGAAGCAGCAATTTTGCAAGGTTACTCTCAAACGAATGCCACTTTAATTATCGTCCTTGGCATTTTGTTAGGCGGAGTATTTCTGCAAATAGCGCATCGGTTTATGCCACACGAACACTTTTTCAAAAAGGAAGAAAAAGTTCGCAGCAGCAACTTAAAAAGAATTTGGCTATTTCTTGTCGCAATTACCATTCACAACTTTCCTGAAGGATTAGCTGTAGGAGTGAATTTTGGCAACAACAATATTAGGGATGGAATTCCCGTAGCTTTAGGAATTGGCTTGCAAAATATTCCTGAAGGATTAGTAGTAGCATTATCTTTAGTAGCTGAGAAATATTCAATCTTGTTATGCCTTGTGGATTTCTCTGCTTACAGGTTTAGTTGAACCGATTGGCGGTTTAATTGGTGTAGGAGTTGTGAGTATAGCTAATTTTATCTGGCCTTGGGCGATGGCATTTGCAGCGGGAGCAATGTTGTTTGTGATTAGTGATGAAATAATTCCATAATCCCACCGCAAATGCTTAGAAAAAGAGGGAACCATTGGTGTGATGTTAGGCTTTGTCCTCATGATGTTTTTAGATATTGCCTTGGGGTGAAACGACTTGAGATTTGGGATTTTGGATTAATTTTCCTCGTTACTAGGCTCTTTTGATTCCTCCTTGATTCCTCGTTACTAGGCTCTGCCTGGTAACGCATTCTAGGAGGCTCTGCCTCCACCGTGACAGCAAAAATAATTATGAGAATATGAGGTTCTGCCTCATAGCAGGCATTCCCTGGCAGAGCCAAGGAGCGAGAATTTCAAGATTTTAGTTTTAAATAAAAAGGAGCGAAAAATGAACTTTACACGCTTTGAACACATCAACCTTTCTTGCAAAAATATTGATGCAACTAAGAAGTTTTATCAAACCCTATTTCCCGATTGGTATGTACGCGCCGATGGCGTATTCAACGGCAGACGCTGGATGCATTTTGGCAATAACCAATTTTATCTAGCATTAAATGATGAAAGTGACTTAGAGCGCGTGCATACAGCCTACGAAAATATTGGAGTGAATCACGTTGGTTTTGTGATTAAAGACGGCGAAGACATGAAAAAACTGCTTGAGAAAGAAGGCATTGAATATTACACAATGACAGCGCCTGAAACCAAAGACAGAATTTATGTCAATGACCCAGATGGTAACGAAATTGAGTTAGTAGAATATCAACCAGATTATGCATTGAAGTAATGTTGTTAGTTGGTAGTTGGTAGTTGGTAGTTGGTAGTTGGTAGTTGGTAGTTGGTAGTTGTTAGTTGGTAGTTGTTGCCTGCTGAATTTAAAACTATACCACTATCCATTAACGCTCTTTTATAAGTCTGGCGAAAGGAAAATATTTGTAGGTTGGGGAGGACAGCGCTCGTAGCGACCGCGACAGTAAGCGACTGTCCGTTGTAACGCTCGTGTTACCCAACTTTGGGCGAGAACTTTTGCGTAATCGTTACGCTCCGCTCCACCCAACCTACACCTACTACACTTACCCACTACCCACTACCCATTACCAACCAACCCCGGAGGGGTTCACCAGAGCCGGCACGAGGGAAAACGCCACTGCGACCCTTGGCCAGACCCCAAGACCGCAGTGGCTCCCCTACCAAGGGCGCGAAGCTCGCCGGGGGGAATCTTCCCGACTGCAGACGCAAGCGCCCCTTCACCACTAACCACCACCCACCAACAATTTAACAATGAATACCACAAAAAAAGTTGCAGTAGTCACAGGTGCAAATCGCGGTTTGGGATTTGAAACCTCTCGCCAGTTAGCGAAAAAGGGATATCAAGTAATTCTCACTAGTCGGGATGAAGCAAAAGGCAAAGCTGCGGCTGAAAAGTTGCAAGCCGAAGGATTAGATGTCACCTCTTATCCCCTTGATGTCGCCAGCGATGAAAGCAGTCAAAAATTAGCTGAGTTCATTAACAAACAGTTTGGCAAACTCGATGTATTAGTAAATAACGCAGGTATTTACATCGATTCTCAAGCAGGAAATAACAGTGTTTTCGACACCAAAATCGACACTGTTAGCCAAACAATGGAAACAAATGTTTACGGCGTTTTGCGAGTAACTCAGGCGTTGATTGGGTTAATGTAGAAACAAAATTACGGACGAATAGTAAATGTTTATTCTGGGATGGGACAACTATCTGATATGGGAGGAGGTTACACCGGATATCGACTTTCTAAAGCTTCTTTGAATGCTTTAACGCGGATTTTTGCCAGTGAATTACAAGGTACAAACATATTAATTAATTCCGTTTGTCCTGGTTGGGTGAAAACCGATATGGGTGGTGCAAATGCAACCCTAACCCCAGAACAAGGAGTTGATACGATTGTTTGGCTGGCAACTCTCCCCGATGGCGGTCTTACAGGTGGATTCTTCCGAGATAGAAAAGCAATTGATTGGTAATTTATAGGGTAGAAAGATGAACAGATTGCAAGGAAAATATGCCTTAATTACAGGGGCATCGCAAGGATTGGGAAGACAATTAGCAATTGATTTTGCCCGTGAAGGTGCGGCGGGTATTGCTATTGTGGCGCGTGGTGTTGAACTGCTAAATCAAGTACGCGATTCTATTCAAGAAGTTGCACCGAATGCACAAGTTTTAGTAATTGCTGCTGATTTAACCAAGCACGAAGATATCGAGCGTGCTGTGGCAACAACTCTCAATGAATTTAAAGGGCATCTCGACGTATTAATTAACAACGCATCAAGCATTGGTCTCTCTGGGATGCCTTATTTGCTCGACTATCCGCTTGAGGATTTTCGCAATGTTATCAATACGAATTTAATCGCCCCATTTCTGTTAATTAAAAAGGCATTGCCAGCGATGATTGAAAATGGCGGTTCAATCATTAACGTTACGAGTGATGCCGGGATAAATGGTTATCCCGGTTGGGGTGCTTATGGCATCTCAAAGTTCGGGATTGAAGGAATGTCGCAAACATGGGCGGCGGAATTGGAAGATACTGATGTGCGCGTGAATTGGGTAGATCCTGGTGATATGAATACCGCCATGCATCGGGCTGCGGAACCTGAGGAAGACCCCAATCAATGGGCAAATCCCGCACAGGTGACTGAAGTATTTATTTACCTCGCTTCTGATGAATCACGCCATATTAACGGGCAAAGATTCCAAGCGCAGGAAGAAAATTGGGGACAGGAAATAGAAGAGTTAGGAGTTAGGAGTTTTGAGGCGCGGAGTTAGGAATTAGGAGTTAGGAATTAGGAGTTAGGAATTAGGAGTTAAAACTTTTGGATTAGGAGTTTTGAATTAAAAATCTTCAACTCATAACTCATAACTCATAACTCATAACTCATAATTCATAGGTGGATGATGCCGTACTTTCCGCCTTTTCTTGTATGCCGGTGTGGCTTTACGCACCCTACATTTTATAACTCCTAACTTATAACTTCTAACTCATAACTCTTGATTTTGGACTCGTCTGGATTGGGAAATGGCTTGCTAAAGGAGAAGGCATGAAGGGTAGAACCATAACAACGCAAATGTTCTAGCCTCTGTTTGGCTTCTGCAACTGTAGGAATGTGTCCTGCGGGAATCCACCACAGCGCCAAGATGGGTTGATCGGATTTTTCAAACCAACGGCGGCGATCGCGCATTACTCCTGCATGGGCACTACGATATACATAATCTGATAGCGCTTCTAACGATTTCCAAACGGTCAAAGTCAAGAGAATTCGCTCATCTTCAAAGGCGCGGATGTTGGTTGCATCGTCTGCACCCTCACTCCGCAACCGCCATACAAATCCAGGATCTGTGTCAGCGATCGCATTTATACTCTGGATTTGAGCCACAAAATCCGCCATCTCTGGCGCGTCCAATGGCGCACGCAAAGTAGCAGTATTGACCTGGGCAAGATGGTATTGCTCTAACTTCATAAGCTGCATCTCAAGATGCTGGTGAATATTTACTGTAAAACTTTCTCACAAGTCATCTATCTAAAGTATTGTTTTTTGTTACAAGTTTCTTAAAATGATTGTCCTGGAAACACCCCGCCTCATCCTGCGACATCTCACCTGGGATGATTTAGACGACATGGCGGCTATTTTTAGCGACCCCATCGTGATGAAGTTCTACCCCAACATCTACACATACGAACAGACAAAGCAGTGGATGCAGAGAATTATCAATGGCTGGGAACAACGAGGTTGGGGTTTGTGGGCAACTATTCACAAGGCTGATAACAAGTTCATTGGTCGCTGCGGACTTATACCTCAGTTAGTCGATGGTCAACAAGAAGTCGAAGTTGGTTATATGTTGGCAAAAGAATATTGGGGGCAAGGTTTAGCAACTCAAGCAGCTATAGCCAGCCGCAATTATGGTTTTGAACAACTTGGTTTTAATCGCCTCATATCGCTAATTGATCCGGGAAATATTGCATCTCAAAAAGTAGCGATGAAAAACGGCATGAAATACGAAAAAGATGCCCAAATGTGGGGCAAAACTGTACGCTTTTATACAATATCGAAGGAATAAGTGTTATATGCTTTCAAAGCCCTTTACTTTTTTACTTCCGGCGGAACTTTCCGCCAAAGAACCACCAGAGCGAAGGGGAATTGCCCGTGACCAAGTGCGATTGATGACTATTAATCGTAACAATTATCAAGTTGAACATACTCGTTTGAACTGCATAGGTGAATCCTTACGCCCTGGTGATTTACTAGTATTTAATACGAGTCGCACCCTTCCCGCTTCTCTTGATGGTTGCGAAATATTAAACGGGCCATGCATGGAAATCCGTTTAGCGCAACATCTCCCGGATGATTCTTGGCTGGCTCTAATTTTGTGCCAGCAAGGAAATGTTTTTGCTTGCGGTTTGCAAAGTGGAATGCAAATTGATTTTGGTCAGGGATTAACTGCTAAAGTTGAAAATTGCGACATTCATATTCCCCGACTTTGGAAAATTCGCTTCTCGAAATCTGGGAATGATTTGATAGATTTACTTTATCGTTTGGGGCGTCCAATTCGTTATGAATACGTTTCCCAACCTTGGGATTTAGATTACTATCAAACTGTCTACGCCAAAGAACCGGGTTCTGCAGAAATGCCATCTGCAGGAAGGGCGTTTACCTGGAAATTGCTGTTTGATTTAAAACGCCGTGGTGTGGAAACAGCCCATATCGTGTTGCATACTGGTATTTTCTTCTTACATGGACGATGAAATTGACGCCCAACATCTCGTATCAGAAGAAGAATACTTTATTAGTGAAGCCGCAGCACAGAAGATTAACCGCACCCGTCAAGAAGGCGGACGAGTAATTGCTGTGGGAACTACTGTAGTTAGGGCGCTGGAGTCGGTAGCCGATGTCACAGGAAAAGTCCAACAGCAACAGAGTTACACGCGATTGCGTATCACAGATGAGCATAAACTTAAGACAGTGGATGGGTTGCTAACTGGGTTACACGAACCAGAAGCCAGCCATCTCGATTTGTTGACGGCGTTTTTACCAGCCGAGAAAATTAAAGATGCTTACGAAGAAGCTGTGCGACGAGGTTATCTTTGGCACGAATTTGGAGATTTGAATTTGATTTTGTGAAGAGTGGTTAATGGTTAATGGTTAATGGTGAAGGGGCGCTTGCGTCTGCAGTCGGGAAGATTCCCCCCGGCGAGCGCTCGCGCCCAAAGGTAGGGGAGCCACTGCGGTCTTGGGGTCTGGCCAAGGGTCGCAGTGGCGTTTTCCCGACCCAGGCGACTGGTGAAAGAAAGGAGGGGTTGATGGTTAATGGTTAATGGTTAAAATTCACTAACCACGAACAATGAACAATGAACAATGAACTATTAAGCATTAACCATTAACATGGTAATACTTTTTACCCATGTTTTTCTTGTAGCGTTCAGCAGCAGCCCGCAGTTTATCGCTTGGTTCTGGAGGGTTAAGCAGTGCTTCGACAAAAACGAAACGCGATCGCCTACACTCAACTTCATCATCTCACGCTCCTAGATTACCGTACAAACTCCATTTATTTTGACTGCGATCGCGCGATCGCGGTAGTCCAAGATTACAATCAATTTGCTGGGACTCTCAGCTAAATTGACATATGTGGAGTTTTGTCACAAGAGTGCTTTCTTCTGTGTTACCAATTATCAACGCCCTAAAACAGCCCACCAGTTCCGCGTGGGTTGAACAAGCAATATCTAACCTAGATATCATTCTCCTCGACCATTCCCACTGCGAACGCAAAGCTGCGGGTGTGGCGTTAAATTTTATGTTTGCTTACCCTTCCAATACCAAAATGGTACGGGAGTTAACTAAAATCGCCCAAGAGGAACTAGAACACTTTGAACTAGTTAACCAATGGCTGGAACGTCGGAATATTCCCCTTGCGCCCTTACAGCCGCCTCCCTACGGTGCTGGTTTAAAAGCCCAAGTTCGCCCCCAAAAACCATATAAATTATTAGATTCTTTACTAGTTACTGGTTTAATAGAAGCTCGCAGTCACGAGCGTTTGGGATTATTAGCTACTCATTGTCCAGAGCCAGAATTAGCTAAGTTTTATCGCGGTTTGATGGCATCGGAGGCGCGTCACTTCGGTACATATTGGGTTTTGGCTGATACTTCTTATGACCGTGAAATTGTCATGCAACGATTAGATGAATTGGCTGTTGTTGAAAGTGAAATTTTAGCAACTTTGCATCCTGAACCGAGAATTCATAGTTAATGGTTAATGGTTGATGGTTAATGGTTAATGGTTAATGGTTAATGGTTAATGGTTTGAAGATGAGGCCGTACTTTCTGCGCTTCGCACCCGACAAATTTCAGATTGAATAAGTTAACAATAGTGGGATGATTACTGGTATTAATCACGTTACTCTAGCAGTCAAAGAGCTAGAAGAATCTTTCCAGTTCTACAAAGAAGTTTTAGGGTTTAAGTCGATAGCAAAATGGAAAAAAGGAGCTTATTTTATCCCTGGTGATTTGTGGTTTTGCATTTTTCAGGATGAAAACACTAGAGAATCTCCCCTCAAAGAATATACCCATGTTGCTTTTACGGTTTATCAGCAAGATTTTGAAGTAATTAGTGACCGAATTATCAACTCGCAAGCTAAAATTTGGCAGAAAAATACCAGTGAAGGAGCATCTTTATACTTTACGGACTCAAACAATCATAAACTAGAGATTCACACTTCAGATTTAGTAACACGAATTAAGATAGCAAAGGAAAATCCCTATGAAGGGATGGAGTTTTTTGTTTAGTATTGGTGGGCAATGCCCACCCTACTATTTACTATTTAATATTTTGCAGCTTAGATTTGTAGACACGCGCTTAGTGCGTCTCTACATTAGGAATGTTTTTGAAATTGTCATGAAAGATTATTATCAAGATTTTTTGATTCGTTCTTGGTCAGAACGCGATCGCCAAAGTGCATCTCAAGTTATCCGGTCTGTATTATCGGAATACGGCTTGGGTTGGGAACCAAAGGGTGCTGACCGAGATGTGCTGCAAGTGGAAGAATGCTACTTAGCTACTTGGGGCGAGTTTAGGGTAATTGAACACCAAAATCAGGTGGTAGGTACTGGGGCATACTACCCCATCAAACGCGGCAAAAATGCGGTTTAAATCAGGAAAATGTATTTATTGCCCAGTATCAGGGGTTTGGGATTGGGAAAATATTTGTTACAACGGTTAGAAGAAGCGATCGCCTCCCGTGGTTTCCAATAAATTTGGATTGAAACCGCCAGCGTTTTGGCCCAAGCAGTCAAATTATATGAAAGCAACGGTTACATCCTAGCAACCGGTGTCGAAACAACGGCACGGCGATCGCGTCTACGTCAAAAAGTTAGGAGGCGCCCAGTTAGGAGTTATGAATTATGAGTTAAGAGTTATGAATTATGAATTATCAGTTATGAATTTTTCACTGTTAACTCCTCACTGTTAACTCCTCACTCTTAACTCTTAACTCCTCACTGTTAACTCCTAACTCCTCACTGTTAACTCCTAACTCTGTAAAATGCAAACCTGGACAAAAAATCTCAAAGGTTTACTCAACCTTTTTTTAGAATCCAATTGCCCTTTGTGCCAACGTTCAACATCTTGCGAATTTTGTCAAGACTGTACCAGACAACTGCAAAAGTGCAACCTACCCGAACCCAATCGTCCCAAACAAGATGCGATCGCGGTGTTTGCCTGGGGAGCATACGGCGGTATTCTCAAAAGAGCGATCGCTGTTATGAAATACGAAAATCAACCCCAAGTCGCCCGTCCTTTGGGACAATGG
This sequence comes from Heteroscytonema crispum UTEX LB 1556, assembly GCA_044006015.1. Taxonomy (GTDB): domain Bacteria; phylum Cyanobacteriota; class Cyanobacteriia; order Cyanobacteriales; family Nostocaceae; genus Heteroscytonema; species Heteroscytonema crispum. The sequence continues at coordinate 24,782 of JBIPDF010000006.1, read as the reverse complement.
CTGGGAGAAGCATGGTTGTTGCATTCGCCTTTACCCACGCGATCGCTTGTAGTTGTTCCAATTCCACTCCACGCCAGCAAGCAAAAAACACGCGGTTACAACCAAGCTGCACTGATCGCACAAAGCTTCTGCCAAACAACTGGATTAAAATTGAAACTAAATGGTTTGGAACGGATGCGAGAGACTAAAGCGCAGTTCGGTTTATCAGTCTGTGATCGCGAACAAAACTTGAACAGTGCCTTTTCCTTAGGGGAAGACTTTCGCCACCGCCCAAATACCCCAGTTTTGTTGGTGGATGACATTTACACAACTGGTGCTACAGCCAAGTCTGCCGTGCAAACACTTCGTCAAAGTGGAATTGCCGTTTCTGGGTTAGTGGCGGTTGCTACTGCCGTCAAAGATAGCTAAATAAAGAAGGCAGGAGGCAGGAGGCAGGAGGCAGAAGGTTTTTTCGTGGAGGTATTAAACCAAGCAGAGGGCAGCTGTTGGCAATACCTAAAAGTTTTTCTTTCCCTCTGCCCTCAGCAAAGCTGCTCTCTGCCTTGTCCGAAAGGCTAAACAAAGAATTAATGGGCAAGCCATGCCTGTGAAATCTATAATTGACCAAATTACGCTGTATTTGTGGGAACAGTCCTTGTAATGAAGAGTAAGGCTTTTGCTGTAAGGTTGAGACAAATATTAATCGTTCCTGCTACGTTAGTGGCAATTGGCATCAGTACAACAGCAGCTTTTGCTCAAAATAAGTTGTATAATCCAATTCCTTTAACCAACAGTACGGAAGTTTCTGATTCGCTTTCAGACAAAGACATTCCCACCGGTCAGGGCGGATTCGCCCGCGATTACATGGTGAAGTTAAATAAGGGCGATAATCTAGCGATTGACCTTTCTTCTGATAGTTTTGATAGCATTATTACGCTGCTAGCACCAGATGGAACAACAGTTGCAGAAAATGATGATGGTCCCGATGGTAGCAGCAATTCCCTGCTGTTTACCCGCATTACCGAAGCCGGAACCTACATTATTCGCATCCGTTCTTTTGGCGAAACCGGGGTAGGTCAGTTTAAACTTAAGGTGACAAAATTACAACCAGTGAAATAAAGTTATGAGTTATGAGTTATGAGTTATGAATTAAGAGTTATAAATTAAGAGTTATAAATTATAAGTTATAAATTATAAGTTATGAATTATGAGTGAAAAAACTTCTAACTCCTAACTCCTCACTCTTAACTCCTAACTCCTCACTCCTAACTCCCCAAAGCGGTCATTACACACAAGAATAAGGCTTCAGTCCATTCGACGACTGCACCGTATGTATCTCCTGTATGTCCACCTAATTTACGATTAAACCAAGCACCAGTTAAAGTCGCGATCGCACTTCCAGTAATTATTATTCCAACAGCGAAAAATAGGCGCTGTCTGTCTAACAATATTTGCAAAGCACTTAACGCTATTACTAACAGCAATCCCGGTAATAAATCTTTGTAAGAACTAATGGCGGCTTTGTGAAATGCGCCTTTACCAGTTGGTTTCAAGTAAGGATATCTGGCTATTGCTAATTGTTGTCCCCAACGTCCCCACCCACAAGCAGCCATTAACACTAAAGGACGATTTTCCTCGATATCTGTTAATGCCGTTACTTTAAGTAATAATAAGGCGATCGCTGCCATTGCCCCAAAGGCACCTGTGGCACTATCTGCCATCACTTCCAATCGCCTTTGGGGATCTCCCACCGCCAACCCATCGGCTGTATCCATTGCCCCATCTAAATGCAAGCCTCCAGTAATGGCAATCCAAATACCTACTACCAAAGCACTGCGCGTTAACACGGGCATACCGAGAAAATTCATTCCCGTATCAAATAAACCCAAAATTCCGCCAATTATCAGCCCTACCAACGGGGCAAAACGCGCCACCCACCGGAAATCTAACGAGTTAATATATGGCAGGGGAATGCTGGTATAAAATATAATACTTGCTATCAGATTTAACAACAAATTTTTTCCACCATTGGTATGTTGAATTGTCATCTAATTTACATTAGTGTTTAGTTATTAGTTACTAAGGAACAATGACGCTCAAAAATCCGGCACAAACAACAGCAGATGAATTTAAAGCTTTAGATAAGATTTACGGGTATTAGAAATTCGTCCGGAAAATTTTGTTATGCTGTTTAAAGTTTAAAGTTCGAGAAGCTAAAGCTGAAGTAATAAATATTACTTGATGCTAATTAGCTCAAGAAGTTGCAATTAAATCCGTAGGAGTTTTGTTGTACTGTTTTTCTACTAATAACTTATGCCAAGTTATGAAGCTCGCGCCCTCCTACAAAGTTGATAATAATTAAAATGTAGGAGGTCAACAAAACTGTTAAATTGACTGTTTAGCTGTGTTGTACTTCACCTTTGCTCCAAAGCTATTTTATTATGAGTCAACATCTACCCGACACCAAGCTTCCTGCGCCTTGCATTATCAATACGGGCGTGATTGTGAATAAGCTGGATATACGACGATTGCTGGCGGATTTAGGTCGTGTCCACTACATCTACACCCTAGAAGGCAAGTTGCACAGCGAGGGTGATGGAGATGTGATGGAAGTATTTGGCAATCCTAAACGGTCTACCCTAGTCGCCAACCATGCGCTTTATCTCAACGTTTATAGTTTTGATTACCTAGAACTCAAGCAGTCCGCGCAACAAGAAACCTACTTTGACCTAGTGCAAGAAGGAATGTGTCTGCGCCTGATTCCCCTCTCTACGCCCCTGCAAGAGCGACGAGAGCGGACTTTGAATGTCAACGCCATAGAGGCGATGATGGAACAGGTACTCTCAGCCAGATGGGACGCAGAAATTGACGACGACTCCTCCGACCCGTTTTAAGCTGCTACGCACATCAGAAAATACAGAAATGTATTATTTACTATCAAAACATAGTGGGAGCGTGAGAACCCCTACGCTTTAGCGAGGGGATGAAACGCGACTCAAGGGGATTTATCCCCGCGTTTCCTCATTTTCCGCGCTGATTTTCAATATACCTTTTAACTACCTCAGTGCTGACTTGACCAGTTGACGCTACAAAGTAGGTTGGTGTCCATAAAGCGGGTAGTTTTTTTAATTCTGGAAATTCTTTTCTTAAATGGTGGGATGCCCTGCCTTTAACCCATCTAGCAATATCTGCTGGCGCTTCGTGTGTTGGTGCGTTAATGAATAAATGAACGTGGTCTGGTTGAATTTCAAGCGCGATAAGTCGCCATCCATGCTCTGTCACTAGCTCAAAAATAATCTCTTGTAACCTTTTGGCTACGTTGCTGACCAATACTGATTTTCTGCGTTTTGGCACAAAAACAAAATGGTAATTAATTGAAGATACAGAATTTTCAGTACGTCTGTACTCGTGGTCTTCACTAGATAATTTAGCCATATTTTTTACGGAATATTGTTGTTAAACGGTGTAGTAGCAATGATAATGAAATACAGGAGGTGATGACAAGTTGTACAGAACAATACCGCTAAAAGCCAAGTTTACTGATGAAGAGAAAGCTTTTTGGATTGACCAATGTGAACACGCTAATAGCTTGATTAATTGCGCTATATATGCGACAAAGCAAGCTCATTATGCAAGGAAGCAAGAATCCGAAAACGCTTTTACTACTTATTGGCGTGGTGATGAATTGCGCTATGGTTGGAAAAGTTATCATTGCAAAACCACCTACCCAGAATTAGATAAAATTCTCAAAGATAACCCACATTACAAAGCGATGGCTGCACAATCAGCACAACAAACACTTAAGACTGTGGGAGAGTCAATAACCAGCTACAACGGATTGGTTAAAAAATATTATCAAGGTGATGTTGATAGACCTTCATTACCAAGATATAGAAAACGTGGCGGTCTTGCTGCTGTCACATTTCCACGACAAGCTTTAACCTACAAAAACGGTTGTTTTTACCCATCAATAAGCAAAGAAACTAAACCACAGTTACTAACTGAAATTACTTTACACTTGCCTGATTTTATTGATTCAGACTGGGTTAAAGAAGTTACTGTTAGACCTTATTTGGGGGAATTGTGGATAGATTGGGTAATTGATGATGGTAAAGAGCCAATTGATATTAATCCTAACCTTGATTACTCGCAGGCTTGGAGCTTTGACCACGGTGGGACTAATTGGCTAACGGGTGTTTCAACTCGTGGTAAAAGCCTGATTATTGATGGCAGGAAACTAAAATCAATGAATCAAGGCTACTGCCGTCTGGTTGCTAAATATAAACAAGGCAAATCCGACTTTTATTGGGATTCCAACCTTGATCGAGTACAACGTAAACGCAACAATCAGATGCGTGATGCTGTTAACAAAGCAGCAAGATTTATTATTAATCAATGTCTTAATGACAAAGTTGGTAATCTGATTATTGGATGGAACGATGGTCAAAAGAATGGCTCCAATATGGGCAAGCGTGGCAATCAAAACTTTGTGGTCATTCCCACAGGGCGATTGATTGAACGCTTGAAACAACTTTGCCCAGAATACGGAATACAGTTAACGATTACTGAGGAAGCGTACACATCAAAAGCGTCTTACCTAGATGGCGACAGCCTCCACAAACATGGTGAAAAACCCAACGGATGGAAACCGTCAGGACAACGGGTAAAACGTGGATTGTACAAAAGTCGTGATGGTCACTTAATTAACGCTGACTGTAATGGAAGTGCCAACATCATGAGAAAAGTAGCCACACAGCTAGGATTAAACTTAGCCGAGGTGGGTAGAGGGGTATTGACAGTCCCACAACGAATTGATTTGTTTACGCGATTAAATAAATCATATCGTAAACGTTGCGAAGTGCGGCTTGTAGCCGCCGTAGCAACATCCGTTTAGAATCCCCCGTGTTTCCAACCGGGGGAGATGTCAATTAGTCAGTGTATTTGACCAATTTTATCGTGTTTTTTTGTAGAGGCAAAGAAGTTTTCTGTCATCTACGTGGATGCCTGCTGCCACACTTTCTTCTGGGCAAGCATGCATTCCATGCCTAATGGTGTAGTGGTCTACTATTTCCGCATTAAAAGCCTGAGGAACAGGCACACAAGAAAGAAGACGTCTGTCAACATGAACACCTGTCATCGCAGAACCCTGAGGGCAGGCATGCATGCCCTGGCGAATGTTGTTGTAGTTTACCGTTCCACAATTTATGGACAAATATCTCGTCCACTTGTTGCTTCCTGCTTCTGCGACTCATAACTAACATTGGGATTCACCAATGTCCCATTAGAGGAATCTTCACAGGCGTTAATTCCCGCAGAACTTGCGGTACTCAAATTTAAAAGATTCTTGGCAGCATTCACATCACGGTCATGAGTCGTGTGGCAATTTGGACAAGTCCAAGAACGTATATTTAATGGCAGAAATGCCATCACATAACCGCAACAAGAGCAAGTCTTACTGGAAGCAAAAAATCGTGGTGCTAATTCAACTCGCGAACCATACCACGCCCCTTTATATTCCAGCATCCGCCTAAATTCCCCCCAACCCGCATCAATAATGTGACGCGCTAGAGAATGATTTTTTAGCATTCCTTTAATGTTGAGGTTTTCGATGACAATCACTGACTTGGTTTTTGCCAGTTGTGTCGAAGTTTTATGCAAAAAATCTCGTCGTTGGTTTTTAACGTGACGATGTAGTCTTGCTAATTGAAAAGCTGACTTTTTCCGATTTTGGGAACATTTAACTTTTCGGCTATGTTTCTTAGATAAACGCTTTAATCGCTTTAACTTTTATTGAACCTGTCAGGCGAAACCTATCTTTGACTCCCTTCTTTTTCAACTGAGGAAATCCTATTTTATTTCCTTTTTTTCGGAGAGTCGTAAAATTTTTAAATGCTTTATCTAAGTCTCGTAATGCTTCTTGCGGAGCGCATTTACTCACTTCATACATCCAAGGAAAATCACTTGCTTTGAGGCTATTGAGTACTTTGTGTTGTTCTATCGATGTGGTAAATCTTGATTGACCCTCTAAGGTTTCAAATAAATGAATCCGCTCTCGCAATCCCCAATTGTATGCAAACCTTGCGGCGACTGCGTGTTTGGCTAGGAGTATTCTTTGTTCGATGTTTGGTTTTAATTCGTAGCGGAAAGCCTGATTAACTTTCAATCAGCACCTCCACTGCTCTTTTCACTTTATTTTTCGCCGAACGACCACCGTATAATCTCGCACAAAAAGATGTCAAAACATCTATCATGTCTTGTACTAAATCATCTTTCAATTCTGTATCTGAAGCAATTAATATTTTTCTGCCACTTGCAAGGACATAGGAATTGGGTCTGGTCAGTCGCTTACAGTCCTGATGGTCAAGCGATCGCTAGTGGAAGTGATGACGAAACTATCAGGCTTTGGGATGTCTGTACGGGAGAATGTCTTCAAACTTTGCAAGGACATACTAATGGAGGAGTTTGGTCATTAACCTTCAGTCCTCAAGGTAAGGTTTTAGCCAGTGGCGGTCAAGATGGAATAGTCAAGCTTTGGGATATCACTATCGGTCAGTGTTTAAAGGTTTTGCAAGGTCATACCAATTGGATTTGGTCAGTCACCTTTAGCCCTGATGGTCAAACACTTTTAAGTTGTAGTGATGATAAAACTGTAAGATTTTGGGATATCAGTATCAGAGAATGTTTCAAACACTTACCAGAAATTGACAGCAAAATCACAGCAATAGCAATTAGCCCTAATGGAAAAATGCTGGCTAGCGGTCATGATAACGGTCTGGTTAAGCTTTGGGATATGAACGGAAACTGCATCAACACTCTACAGGGACACACGATGTGGGTATTTTCCGTTGCTTTTAGTCCTCAAGGTAATTTTTTAGCTAGTGGAAGTCAGGATGAAACTGTCAAATTCTGGGATGTTAACTCTGGAGAATGTCTCAAAACTTTAACAGGACATACTAGCTGGGTACGTTCAGTTACCTTCTGTCCTAATGAGCAAGCCTTGATTAGTGGCAGTGTAGATGAAACCATTAAGTTGTGGAATGTCCACACAGGAGAATGTCTGAAAACATTGAGAATCCCAAGACCTTATGAAAGTATGAATATCACGGGGACTGCAGGCTTAACTCAAGCAACTCTTGCCACGTTGAAAGCTTTAGGCGCGGTAGAAAATAGAGATGTCAAGCTATAGTTAGTTTGATTAAGTTCACCTACTTTGCTGAAATATCAACGGTTACTTCTGTTTTGAGCGCAAAATTTTCTTTTCAATGTCTTGCTTGCTGTAGTAAGACTTCAGCACGGGCTGGGGTATTTTCCACCCCACACGGACCGATTGAAACTCCCCGATTTATGCCTGTGGGAACGCTGGCAAATGTCAAAACTATGACTCCAGCCCAGTTGCGGGACACTGGGGCGCAGATGATATTATCTAATACCTATCATTTGCACCTGCAACCAGGTGAAGGAATTGTAGCTGGAGGTGGCGGGTTACACAAGTTTATGGGCTGGAACGGTCCGATTCTCACAGATTCCGGTGGGTTTCAGGTTTTCAGTTTGAGCGAGATGCGAAAAGTTACTGAAGAAGGTGTAACATTTCGCTCCCCCCACGACGGTCAAATTATTAACTTAACACCAGAGCGTTCAATTGAGATTCAGAATACTTTGGGGGCGGATGTCATCATGGCATTTGATGAATGTCCGCCCGCAACAGCTAGCCGCCAAGAGGTAGAAGCCGCAACAGAACGTACTTACCGCTGGCTAGAACGCTGTATTGCAGCGCATCAGCGCCGCGATCAAGCGTTGTTTGGCATTGTACAGGGAGGCGTGTATTTAGATTTACGTTGCTCTGCGGTTGACGCTTTAACTAAATTGGATTTACCGGGGTACGCCATTGGTGGCGTCAGTGTCGGAGAAGAACCGGAACTGATTCATAAAATTGTCCAAACGACAGCGCCGCTTTTACCCGCAAACAAACCGCGTTACTTGATGGGGGTGGGTACTTATCGAGAAATAGCGATCGCCATTGCTTCTGGTGTAGATTTATTTGATTGCGTGATTCCGACTCGTTGGGCGAGACACGGTACGGCGATGGTGCAAGGCGATCGCTGGAATTTGAAAAATGCAAAGTTTCGTGAAGATTTTACACCATTAGACGAAACTTGTCCTTGTTACACCTGTCAAAATTTCAGTCGCGCCTACATATCTCATTTAGTGCGATCGCAAGAAATATTGGCTTACACCTTATTGAGCATTCACAACATCACCGAATTGATTCGCTTTACCCAAAATATCAGAGAAGCTATTTTAGGCGATCGCTTTTCTACAGAATTCGCCCACTGGCTGACACCTGAGGGGGAGACAAGGTGACAAGGAGGACGGGTGTGGGGTGTGGGGCGGCGGGTGTGGGGGACAACCAACCACCAACCACCAACCACCAACCACCAACCACCAACCACCAACCACCAACCACCAACCACCAACCACCAACCACCAACCAACAACCAACAACCACCAACCAACCACCAACAACCAACAATCAACAACCAACCAATGCGTGTTAAGATACTTATCAATTCTGAATGCTGTGTTGGATAGTGGATTTAAACAAAAATGGAAGCAACACTCTTATTAGCAAAACTGCCTGAAGCTTACCAAATCTTCGACCCCCTGGTAGATGTTCTCCCAATCATCCCTGTTTTCTTCTTGTTGCTAGCTTTTGTTTGGCAAGCAGCTGTGGGATTCAGGTAAGTTAATCTAATAGTTATTGCATCCGACAGGCAATATGCCTGTCTTATTTTTTTGATTATTAATTTAAAAAAAATAATATTTGTTAATATTTTGTAATAAATTATTATAATAAATACCACCCTGTATTTTTACTCATTACAGACGCGAGCGATGGCTTTGCCAAAGCCTTCAGCTAACGCGTCTTGAAACCACTGGCAGCAAAAAAGGTATCGGCTATGGGTAACATCAAATTCGTTAAAGAAAATAAAGAAGTAGTGGCGGCTGATGGTGCAAATCTCCGCCTTAAGGCAATTCAAAACAGCATTGACATATATAAATTTATTGGCAAGATGACAAATTGTGGCGGCGGCGGTAACTGTAGTACTTGCATTGTCGAGATAGTCGAAGGAATCGAAAATCTTTCGCCTCGTACAGACGTAGAAAACAAATTTTTGAAGAAAAAACCCGAAAATTACCGTCTTGCCTGTCAAACTTTAGTTAATGGTCCTGTTAGCGTGGTAACAAAGCCTTGACAAAGTAGCCATTAGTTATTGGTCATTAGTCATTGGTTAGTCATTGGTTATTAGTAAAGACAAAGGACAAATGACAAATGACAAATAACAAATGATACGGCGATGCCAAGATAGTGTTATTCTAAAATTGTTGACTGGAAATCAAAGAGAGGCTTTCTTGCCATGCAAGTTAATGAGCTAGGGTTCGTGGCGAGCATTCTGTTCGTCCTGGTTCCCGCAGTTTTTTTAATAATTTTGTACATCCAAACTGCTAGCCGCGAAGGTGGAAAAGAATAATTAAGACTTGTGTATAAAATAAAGAACCCCCGCACCTATGGTGTAGGGGTTCTATTTTGACAAAAGAAGTCTGAAGTATAAACGATGAAGGATGAAGGATGAAGTAGGGACCGATCGGTAGATGTCTTGCCCCTTGAAAAAATCTCCCGTCAGGCGCGATATTTATACCCCATTCCTTTATAGGTCGAGTAATTATCATACTTCATACTTCATACTTCATATTTCAGATTGACCTTAATCTACCGTACGTGCTAGCAACACCGGACAAGTTGCATTGACTCGAACGTAGTCAGACAAAGAAGCGCCGATGAGTCGGTCGATATCGACGAAACTCTTAGCAATTGAGGGACGGCGGTCTGGAGAACCGAGTAATAAAAGGTCTGCGTTCAACTCGTCTGCCAAGCGACAAATTTCTTCACCTGGTTTGCCACTACTGGTGACACAACGAGTTGCCACACCTTGTTTTTTAGCTTCTGCAACTGCTGCTGCCAAAACTGGATTTTGTTCTAGATTTACTTGAGACAGTTCAGATTTTTTGCCGCGTAAATCTGTATCAACGTTAGCCAGAATTAACTCTCCTCCCTTAATATCTCGCACGAGGAATAAAGCTAATTTTAAGCAGTTTTTAGCTGCATCAGATTTGTCCATTGCCACCATAACGCGCTTAATTGTTTTGACATAAATGTCATCTTTAACCAGCAACATGGGGCGAGAAGACAATTGAAAAACGTACTGACTGACGGAGTTCCCTAAAATAGATTGCAGGCGCTTGAGTCCGCGCGAACCCATGATAATCAAGTCAGCTTCCATTTCGTCAGCTACTTGGCAAACCACAGATTTGGGGTCGCCTTGTCGCAAAATTGACGAAACCTCGCTAGGATTCAAATTCAAAGACTGAATGGCATTAGCCAGGATTTTACCGCCTTCTTCCCACTTAGCTGTCATTGCTTCAGCGGTAGGTTGTTCGGGAACAACGTGCAAAACTGTAACTCTTGCCCCTTGGATTGATGGCAATGCTTTCAAATTTTTGAGCATTTCTTCTGCGTGCCCTAATCCAGAGACTGCCAACAAAATTTTTTGTATCATTTTACAACGGCGATAGTCAATAGTTAACAGTCAATAGTCAACAGTCAATCAATAGTCAAAAAAATTTAAACTAAATTTTTTAACTATGTATTAATTTTTGACTTGGGACTTTTGACCAAGTTTGCAACTCGTTTTCATTTATTAAGCATACTCTCAATCTTGCTTTATAAACTTCACGAAATATTATTTAATTTATTATTTTTAATGTATGTTAACCATTGTTAATTCATCAAGAGTTAATTCTTGTAAATAATTGCTAAAAAAAGTATGTAAAAGAATTTTTTTAATTTTACAAAAATTTAATTTTGCTATGTTTTAGGAAAATGGGGAATTAGGAATTGGGCATTGGGGATGGGGGATGGGGAGGATAGATGCTTTTAGCCCATACATAATTAATGGTCTGTCTATTTTGGAGGGAATGTAGGGATTGATGATGGCAGTTGAGGACACTTTTGCTGGATGGGTTGTTGAGCGATCGCTTCTGCTTGTGATAGACCAATATCTTTGATGAGGCTGACCCAAGTGTTTGATAGGGTGGTGTCATTCGGGTTGCAAGCGCGTAATTCGGCTAAAGTTGAGATTAAATCCAGCCATAGACCTTGTTGAGAGTAGAGGTTTAGGCGATCGCGTTTATTCAGTCGCTGCAATTGACTCGCCACATCTTGATTAACTGCAACCCGTCGCACCCAACCCAGTACGGTGGTGACAGACCGAGGCGAAGTATCCTGAGGATTGCAAATCATTGATACAGTCCACTGATAATTTTGATTAATCCCCAAAGGCGGCAAACCTCGATTATTGGGTAAAGTTAAACTGCTAATACCAGATTCGCTGCTTGGTTTAAAGGTAGCTGTATATACTTGTATTCGCCTGTTTGTGGGTTCTGAAATCTGATAGAGGGAAAACTGGGCTAATTTTGCGGTGTTTTTGGGTGTGTACCAGAAAAACTGGGGATAGGCGGCGGTTGTCAATCCTACATTAGTTGATGGCAGCAGTAATGCCAAAATTGGTACATCACCATCAATGCAACTATCCGGTCCACGGGTTCCCCCGCTTTCTCGGCGTCCTGGTAGACCTAAACCGGGCTTGGGCTTGCTGGTATTTGTTGGGTTGGGAGTTTGTGCTTGAGCAAGCAAGGGCAAGCTAAAGAGAACTAAATTTAAAAATAGCGACAGGCAAATTTTTGGATAAATTTGCCGATAATGGTTAAAAATCATATATCAAATATCAAACCATAAATGAACGCAGATGGACAATTATCTATGTTCATCTGTATGCATCATTTGTTCCTATCGATTGACCTCAGCGGATTAATCTACAATCAAACCATCCTGGACTCGGATAATCCTTTTGGTTTGGGCAGCGATATCTGGTTCATGAGTCACAATCACAATTGTGATACCTTGCTGATTAAGTTCTGTTAGCAAACTCATCACCTCATAAGAAGTCTCCGTGTCTAAAGCCCCCGTTGGTTCATCTGCTAAAACTAATGCAGGTCGGTTTACTAAAGCACGGGCAATGGCTACCCGTTGTTGCTGTCCCCCAGAAAGTTGACTGGGACGGTTGGAAATGCGATCGCCTAATCCTACCCTTTTCAATGCTTGCAATGCTCTTTGACGGCGTTGTGGCTTTGGCAAGTTGGCGTAAACCATTGGTAACATTACATTTTCCAACGCTGTCGCCCGTGCCAATAAGTTAAATTGTTGAAAAACAAAACCTATCCTTTGGTTGCGTATATACGCTAATTCATCATCATCAAAAGTAGTCAGGTTTCTGCCTTCAAAAATATAGTGTCCAGTTGTCGGACGATCCAAACAGCCAACAATATTCATCAGCGTGGATTTACCTGAACCTGAAGCACCCATAATGGCGACGTATTCCCCTTCTTCAATAGAAAGTTGAATTCCTTTGAGTATGGGGACATTGACTTCTCCTAAGTGGTAAGTTTTAGTAATGGATTCCATCCAAATCATTGTTGGCATATAAATTTGGGATTGTTAATTGTTAGTTGTTAGTTGTGAGTTGTGAGTTGTGAGTTGTTAATTGTTAGTTGTGAGTTTTTATAGCAACCATTAACAATTAACAATTAACCCCTCCGGGGTTCACCAGTCGCCTGGGTCGGGAAACCCTCCCGCAGCGCCCCTTCACCATTAACCATTAACCAATTTTTTAATCACTTCGTAAAGCGGTGATTGGATCTAATTTGGCGGCGTTTTGTGCTGGAATGACTCCAGCGAGTAAACCAACGGTTAATGAAAGTCCAAAGCCGACGATTACTGACAAAAAAGAAATGACAAACGGGAATTTGAAAATATTGGCAGCTATAAAAGCAATCAAAATTCCACTTCCAATACCAATACCTCCTCCAACGGTGGAAATCACGATCGCTTCGGCTAAAAATTGATTCAAGATTGCGGAATTAGTCGCTCCTACTGCTTTGCGAATCCCGATTTCCCGCGTTCTCTCAACAACGGAAACCAACATAATATTGGCAATCCCAATTCCGCCAACAACTAATGAAATTCCGGCGATCGCTACCACCATCACTGTAAATAAACCTACAATATTGGTGAAGGTGCTAATAATATCGGCTTGGTTGGTAATCCGGAAATCATCAGGTTGTGGTGGATAGATATTGTGACGCAGGCGTAAAAGATTGGTAACTTGAAACTGAACGGCATCTAACTGTTCCTGATTTCCAGCTTTAACCAAAATCGCGTTCACAGAAACGCCTGACAAGGAATTGTTACCAACTAATCTTGCCGACATGCTAGTAAGAGGGATGAAAACTACTTCATCTCGGTCTATCCCTCCCTGGGAACCTTTAGGCTGGGTTACGCCAATCACTTCATAAGCCTCTCCTTGAATCCTGATTCTTTGACCTATGGGATTAGTACCGTCGATAAAAAGAGTAGTTTCAATTGTCGGTCCAATCACAGCCACTTCTTTAGCAGTATCCAATTCTTCGGAATTAAAAAATCTGCCATTTTCGATCTGGATATCTCTAACTTGTGCATAGTTTAAATCAGTGCCATAAATTGGTGTCGAGTTGTTTTGACCTCCGTAAACAACTTGTGCATTTCGTTGCAAGTAGGCAGAGACAATTTGGGCAGATGGTGCTTGCTGTGCGATCGCTTTGGCATCATCCCAAGTTAATGTGCTGCTAGAACCAAGTCCCTGACGGATATTCCCGCTTCTAGCAGCACCAGAAAAGACCGAAAGCACATCCGGACCCAACGCCTGAATCTGTTGTTCAGTTCCCTTTTGCACACCCTGACCAACAGAGGTAATCGCAATAACTGAGGAAATCCCAATAATCACGCCCAGCATAGTTAGTCCCGTGCGTAATTTGTTACTCCAAAGTGTCTCCACTGCCATTGACAATATTTCTGGCAGCGAGACAGCACGGGTATTTTTACCTGTAGAAAAGACCTTAAACATATCGTTATATTTATAACTTACTTATTAAGGTAAACCACCACGACCACCACCTCCTCGACCACCGCCACCACCGCCCATACCAGGAAAAACTCCTCCTCGCGGTGTTGATTGCGGTCGCGAACCTGGTGGGAAGCTGAGTAATACCCTTTCGTTTCCTTTCAACCCTGATTTAACTTCTGTAAAGTTATTTACAGTGACACCAGTTTGAATGCGAGTAAACACAGGTTCGTTATTTTCTCCTGCCACAAACACACCTGTAGCCTTTTGTCGGCGTACAACCGCTGCTGTTGGCACCACAAGCGCATTTTCCAATTGACCTACTTGGAAATCTACTGTCACATTCATCCCAGACCGCAATTGTTTTTTGGCATCTGAAACAATTGCGACTTTCACTTGAAAACTGGTAACATTTTGCTCTACCGTTGCTTGGGCAGCAATTTGACTGACTCGACCCTCAAAGGTTGTTCCTGGGTAAGCATCTGCTGTAATTATCACTTTCTGACCGAGGCTTATTTTGGCAATATTTACCTCAGCTACATTTGCTACAACCTGATTTGTAGAAGCCAGGGACACGATTGAAGAAGAAGTTGCACTTGATACAGAACTACCTGAGGTAGTTGGCGTGACAAAAGCGCCTGGATCGGCATACTTTTGAGTCACAATACCATCAAAAGGTGCCCGAAGTATGGTATCATTAATTTGGGTTTGAGTGGTTTGCAGCGAACCGCGAGCTGCAGCCACCTGGGCACGTGCTTGCTCGATATCTTCTGGGCGCGTTCCCGCTTTCAAAAGTGCCAAAGCCTGTTGTTTCTGCCTAACTACAGCTTTTGCTTGCTCGATATCTTCCGGACGTGACCCGGCTTTTTGCAACGCCAATGCTTGAATAGCTTCATTCACCAGACCTTGGGCGCTGTCACGATCTGCACGGCTTTGGTTTACAGTCTGAAGGGAAATGGCTCCAGCACTGTAAAGTTGCTGATTGCGGCGTAAATTATCTTCCGCCTTACTTAAGCTGGCTTGAGCGCTTTGCAAGCGTGCTTGTGCTTGACCAATATCTTGAGGTCGATTACCTGCTTGTGCCTTTTGCAGACTTGCTTGAGCCTCGTCTAATGCAGCTTGTGCAGAGGCAATATCTTGAGGGCGATTACCTGCTTGTGCTTTTTGTAAATTTGCCTCTTGTTGCGCCAGTTGTCCTCTTGCTTGGGTGAGTTGCCCTTGCAAATTAGAATCATCCATGTAAGCAAGTATCTGCCCTTGTTTGACAGTATCTCCTTCCTTGACCAATAATTTTTTCAGTATGCCAGATTGTTTGGGGCTGACGTTAATCGACCGTTCCGGCTTCACGGTTCCGTTCGCCGAAACCTTTATCGGTAAAGTCCGCCTTTCTACAGCTTGTGTCAAAACCTTGCTTTTTGCTTCCTGACTCGGAATAATGACCACCTGACGATAAACTAGGTAGCCGACTCCACCCAAAAAACAAAGGACGAGTAGCCAAGGTAGCCAGCTAATCCTGCCCTTTTTCTTTTTCTTTACTTCTGGCAAAAAATGCGTGGAATCTACAGGTTGTGATGTATCTAGTTTCATTTTTACTTTCCTATGTAGAAAGAACGGCTACCGATAGATACTACTGCAAAAATTATTTTACAAAGCTTGCATCTACTTACATAGTTACATTTGTGCGACTTTTTCCCTAGATTTACGACGCTTCTGCAACCACAACGAAAAACCTGTCACTGCTAAAATTATTAATCCTAGAGCGTTAAGAAAAGGATAAATATTTGTCAGGTTTAAAATGCCAAAATGTCCTTTATGCAGAGCGAGTAACCAGGGCACACTTGTTTCTTGGTGCGCTAAATCAAACATTTGATATGTGGCTCCAGTGATTGCTGTTAGGACAAGAGGTAGCAGCATAATTGGAGCTAGAAACTTATGGAACTGGCGGAGATATTTTTGTGTTAGAACTTTAGAAGTTACCATAATCAGTTATACCTAACAGGATTTTATATTTGAGATTTCAGATTGGAAAATCTTGATTACGCCCTTGTTTCAACAATCTATCTGTCACATTCTTTCTGAAATTAATATTCTAATTAATAAAAAATTAATGACAATAATTTCAAGAAAGCTATTGCAATTCTATTTGCCAAGTGAAAATTGGAGGACTCATATCCCCGACTTCTCCAAGAAGTCGGGATCTAGTTTTTCGCGCAAGAGCTGCGCGGATTGCTATATAATAGTTTTAAATTTTATCTAATAACGATGACGCTCACGCCATTCCCGTTCGCGTCGTTCCCGTTCGCGTCGTTCCCGTTCACGTTGCTCTTGCAGCTTATATTCTCGTTCTCGCAGTTGCCGTTGGTCACGTTGCCGTTCAAAGCGATCGCGTCGTACATTTTCTCCGATACGTATCTGTACTTGCGCTGAGGCTGGTTTTGCTAAAAAACTGGAAGCGAGCAAAATACCTAATAAGGAAGATGCAACTATTCTTTTCATAAAACGTCATTTATTAACTACACTTATTATTTAGCCTCATATCTATAAAAATGAATTGGTACTAAAGTCATTCATAAAGCCATGACTTTAGTCACGACTTTTTCACTGATTTTTTGCGGTAGAGCGTAAATCCGCCACCTGCAAGTCTTTGAGTAACAGCAATCCCATAAGCCAACGCCATTGAAGCAGAGAAATCTAGCAATCAAATACTGACGAAGAAACCGGGTTTCTGACAGCGGCGTGCGTAAGTCCTGGGTATTTCAAGACACCTGAAGCCCGATATCGAACGTGCCCGTATAACTTTTATCGTCTTTGGTAAATTGGAGCATCAGTTCCTTGCCCCCGTCCTGAAAAATGCGGTCTTGGTCATTCTTCAGGGTACGCTGCCCCTTAGTGGCGTAGATCGCCTGCGCGTGGATTTCATCGGTCAGAGCGTCGTCGAAGTAAAGCTGTGACGTAAACTCATAACTCTGCCTTGATGTTGCATCTGTGCGAATCTTGAAGTGAATGTGAACGGTTCTGCCCGGATACCAACCTGGATAGATTGTGATAAACTGAGCCGTTCCATTGTTGTCCGTCACTTGATAACCGCGCAGGAACTTTTTTCCTCTTGTGTCAAATGACCTATCCTGAACATCTGAATAAACGCCCTTAGCGTCACAATGCCACACATCGATAATTGCTCCACTCAACGGTGTGCAGGAGCTTGAGCTCATCCGAGAAACATGAAATACCAACTTTAACTCAACGCCCTCGCTCACCGAACCATCCGAGGGGTCGGATCGGATGTCGGAGCGGTTGAGTTTCTCATCGACAAAATAGGGTCCTTCAGTCTGTTGGGGTTTCACCACACAGCCAGGAGTCATCTGCGTAGCCGTCTGCATGGATGACTGAGTTAACTTTTTCGTTTTCATACCGGAAGCGGGCTGTCTGCCGATGCACCCCACAACCAATGCGGCTGCGGTTGTTCTGATGATGTTAAGCACCTCTCGTCGGCTAAAACTAAAAGCAACTTTCTTCTTGTTTTGCTGCATTTTCTTTTAAAAATTAAAAGAGTAAATTTATAGAAATGAAATTCCAGATTCGGTTGTTTATTGGTAGATGGTAGGCGCACCCTAAAATAAAGCGCATCCGCCGCGAAAAGTGTTTGGAATAGGACTTACGCAACTGTTGTCTACTGCCACGCTAACAGTAGCGATAATTCATGAATTATCGCTACAGTAGTTATGTTTTGCGTAAGTCCTGTGGAATAATCTCGCTAACTGTCTACTGCGAGGATTGAATCCCTTCTGGGCGAGGTGGACGGTTTTGCTGCATCTGCTGACGCTGTTCTGGAGTCAGGATGGCATCCATTTGTTCTCTGGAAGCGCGACGCACTGCTTCCATTTTTGCTTTTTGGTCGTCCGTGAGATTGAGGGATTCAAATGCCTGACGCGGGTCTTGGCGATTTTGTCTGGCAGTTTCCAAGATAGCTTTTTGTTCTGCCGTCAGGATGTTGTCCATTTGCTCTTTCTCTGCTTGCCTGAGCTGCTCCATTTTTGCTTCCTGCTCTGAGGTCAAGTTCTGTGGGCGAGGTGGACGGTGTTGCTGCATTTGCTGACGCTGCTCTGCAGTCAGGATGGCATCCATCTGTTCTTTGGAAGCTCGACGCACTGCTTCCATTTTTGCTTTTTGGTCGTCCGTGAGATTGAGGGATTCAAATACCTGACGCCGGTTTTGCCGATTTTGTCTGGCAGTTTCCAAGATAGCTTTTTGTTCTGTCGTCAGGATGTTGTCCATTTGCTCTTTCTCTGCTTGCCTGAGCTGCTGCATTTTTGCCTCCTGCTCTGGGGTCAAGTTCAGCCAATTCTGATGGCGTTCTGGCGGTGCAGTCGGTGTATTACTTTGAGCAAGCACAACTGGAATAATTGCAGCAGAAAGTGCTAGAGAAACGGGAAACGCCAGCAGTGGCAATAGTTTGATGTTTGAGAGCCGCTTTTTTAGAGTCAGAGCAAAATTAGAGTTCATAGTATATCCGTAGATTAGAGAATCGAACAATTGGGTGTTTGATATTCAAATTTTAGAAACTGGCATCGGTCTGCCGCATGGATCGAATTTCCCAATTTGATTTAGTACTAAAGTCCCAATTGTTCTATAAATTTGGTCATAGAATGGCACGGGCGGTTTCGACCAAACTCTTGCGCCGACTCGTTCCCAGTCTCCTTTGCGCTTAACATTTCAGTTTTGGGAGGTTAGGCTTTGGAAGCGACAGTTTTGCTTGAACTAAAGTAGAAACAAGACTCCCTTTCTTCCGCCATTCCCTACCATGTACCGTCGATGGCTCCACAAGCTCTCAAATGGTTCGACTTTTTCCAACCATCCCTTCCACTTGCTACTTTACCTGGAATGGATTCTGCTGTTGATTACATTTCTCCTTCAAATCCGTCCCGCGCCACCTGGAGTTAATGCACCGCCGCTGTTATTCTCGATTCCGCTTTTGGTTGGCTTTGGGCTGATGGGACTCAAGCTTCCCACCGGACGCAGCTTTGACAAAGTGCTGTATACCGGGCTGGAATTTGGATTGTTGTATTTGACCTTCCTGCTAGACCCCCGCACTGGCTTTTTTCCGCTGCTGGGGGTGATTGTTGTGATTCGCAGTTGTCTGATCTTTCCGCAAGTGGGTCGCTTAATCGTGACCGGACTGGTTTATATAGTCTTCTTGCTAATTCAGTTTTTGGCAATGCCTCCAGCGCGTCCACCGAGACACATTCCCATGTCAGAGTCGGTCGCCAATACGATTTTGACTCTTAAACTCAACACGATAGTCACCTTCGGACTCGCGCTCTGGTTTATCTTACTATTGGTCAATGCCTTACTTGCGGAACGCCAGAGCCGTGAAAAACTCCTGCTGGCGAATAACCAACTACGGCAGTACGCCTTACGCATTGAAGACCAAGCCACACTGCAAGAACGCAATCGCATTGCCCGTGAAATTCATGATGCATTAGGACACGCGCTGACCGCTCAGAGTATTCAGTTAGAAAATGCACTGCTGTTTTTGCCGCCCGATGCTGATAAAACAGAGTCTTTTTTGCGGTCAGCACAGCAATTAGGTTCTAGAGCATTGCAGGAAGTGCGGCGGTCAATTAGTACGCTCCGGTCTAATCCGTTACAAGGGCAATCCTTAGAAGCGGCGATCGCAAACGCAGTTACAGAATTTCGCTCTGCAAGCGGAATTATACCAGACTTTAACATTCAACTGTTCCAACCAATTCCTGCCGAAATTAGCACAGCCCTCTACCGGATTATTCAGGAGGCGCTAACCAACATTTACAAGCATAGTGCTGCAACTGGGGTGCGGCTTCACCTCAAGCAAAGGGCAGAAGCGATTCATCTCCAAATAGACGATAATGGTCAAGGTTTCGATCCAGAGGGCAATACAACCGGATTTGGACTCCAGGGAATGCGAGAACGAACCGCAGCCCTTGGCGGACAGTTCTTCCTAGTCAGTCAACCGGGAAAAGGTTGCCGTATTACTGTGTCAATTCCGTTACCGAAACTCGCACTATGACCGATGCCAAGATTCGCCTTTTGCTAGTTGATGACCAGATGATTATTCGTCAAGGCTTGCGGAGTCTGTTGTCAGCCAAACCCGATCTAGAAGTCGTCGGTGAAGCAGAAAACGGACAGCAAGCGATCGCTCTTGTCGAAACTTTACAACCCGATGTAGTGTTGATGGATGTGCGAATGCCCGTCATGGATGGCGTGGCTGCGACTCGCCTTATTTGTCAGCAATTTAGCCAAACCAAAGTGTTAGTGCTAACGACCTTTGATGACGATGAGTATGTATCGCAGGCGATGCGATTGGGGGCGCGAGGGTATTTGCTTAAGGACGCACATTCCGATGACCTAGCCGCAGCAATTCGAGCTGTTAATAAAGGCTATACCCAGTTGGGACCGGGATTGTTGGAAAAAGCGATTTCTTCACCGCCTTCCTCAATTCTGTCTCAGCCGACTTGCTTGCCGCCAGAACTCGCAGGACTAACCGCCAGAGAACGGGAAGTATTGGCTTTGATTGTTTCAGGCGCAAGTAATCGCGAAATTGCTTTATCGCTTTATATTTCAGAACGAACGGTTAAAAATCATATTACCAGCATTTTGAGTCAATTAAATTTGCGCGATCGCACTCAGGCTGCCATGTTCGCCAGTGCTTTCCTGCCTTTGTTGCGTTAGTTGTAAAAATAAGTTATTCAACACACTGTCAAAATCTTGTATTCATCAAAAACCCCCCAAACTTAGTCTAGATAAACGTTATGACTTCATCCTTCATCCAGAATACTTCACACTTCATACTTTAGATGACATGGGCGAACCTCCGCTCAATTGGTAGCCATTTGGGAAGCTAACTAACTAGCAAAGGTGAAATTTCAATTAAGTAGGACTTACGCAACTGTTGTCTACTGCCTCAATTCAGTAGCGATAATTCATGAATTATCGCTACAGTAGTTATGTTTTGCGTAAGTCCTGTTAAGCTGCTGCGACTAAACCATTATGTCTGAGTAACGGTTCGGTGCTGGGTTCGCGTCCCCGGAAGGTTTTAAATACCTCCATCGGGTGTTTGCTACCACCTAAAGCCAGGACGGTTTCACGGTAGCGCTTTCCTGTATCTTTTAATGCTACTTCGTTTTCCAATCCAGCTTCTTCAAATGCGGCAAATGCATCTGCACTTAGCACTTCCGCCCATTTATAGCTGTAATATCCTGCCGCATATCCACCAGCAAATATGTGCCCAAATGCACACAAAAATGCATCTTCCGGTAGGGGTGGTAAAACAGTTGTGGTTTTGGCAATGCGATCGCGTACATCTTTGGGTGTTTCATTTCCACCAGGGCGATAGCGGTAGTGCAATTCTACATCCAAGCTGCTAAAGTACACTTGCCGCAACATGGCACTGCCACTCATGTAATTGCGTGCCGCCAGCAGCTTTTGGTAATAATGCTCTGGTAGAGTTTCGCCAGTTTCGTAATGCTTCGCCATGCCAAACAATGTTGGTCGTTCGTAGCACCAGTTTTCCATAAATTGGCTGGGTAATTCTACGGCATCCCATTCGACGTTATTGATGCCTGCTGCACCTGCGTAGTCTACTTTGGTGAGCATGTGGTGCAAGCCATGACCAAATTCATGGAACAATGTCTCTACTTCATTAAAAGTCATTAAACTCGGCTTGCCATCGACTGGGGGAGTTTGGTTGCACACCAAATACGCCACGGGTAAACGGGTGGTAGTCACGCCATCTTCAGAGATTTTGCTGCGGGTGATGCAAGTATCCATCCAAGCACCACCGCGCTTTTCGGCGGGACGGCTGTAAGGATCTAAATAAAAGTAAGCGAGGGGTGCGCCGTTTTCGTCGGCAATTTGGAAATAACGCACATCTTCATGCCAAACTGGGGCTTGTCCGTCGGCTGGGGTGACTGTGACGCTAAATAACCGCTTCACCAGTCCAAATAAGCCATCTAAAACTTGGGGAAGGGGGAAATAAGGACGTAATTGTTCGGCGGTGAAGGCAAATTTTTCTTCCCGTTGACGTTCCGCCCAAAAGCTGATATCCCAGTGTTTTAAATCGTTGGCTTCTGCTGCACCTTTCGACGCCGCAAAGGCTTTAAGTTCCTCAAATTCTTTAACAGCAGCATCATAACTGGCGCGACGCAGTTCCTCTAATAACCCTTCTACCGCTTGGACGCTGGGAGCCATTTTACTGGCGAGGCTTAATTGAGCAAAAGTCTCAAAACCCAGCAACTTGGCAAGTTCTTGACGCAGTTCTAAAATGCGTACAATTAACGGATTGTTGTCCAACTCACCGGAAGAAGCGCGGGTAACAAATGCTCTGTAAAGCTGTTCTCGCAAATCGCGGCGAGTGCTGTGCTGCATAAAAGGGCCGTAGCTGGGAAAATCCAAGGTAATGCGCCAAGGACCGTTTTCTGGTGTGGCGTTTTCTTCACCCGCAGCCCGTGCCGTTTGTGCTGCTAAACTAATTAAGCTGGGGGGCAAACCGTCGATTTCTTCTTTGTTTGTCAGCGTCAAGCTAAAAGCTTTAGTAGCATCTAACACATGATTGGAGAATTTGGTAGATAGTTCAGCCATCTCCATTTGAATGTTGTTAAAACGTTGGCGCGCTTCGCCTTGCAAGCCAACACCGGAAAGTTCTGCATCTCGGATGGCGGCTTCAACAATGCGTTTTTGGGCAGAATCTAAAGTTGTCCAAGTTTCACTTGCTTGTAAAGTTTTAAAAGCATTGTAAATTGGTTGACTTTGACCCAGTTTGTTAGAAAACTGCACTACTTGCGGTTGTACCGTTTCATAAGCTTCGCGCAATTCTGGGCTATTTTTGACACCCATTAAATGGCTGACCACGCCCCAACTCCAAGTTAGGCGTTCCGTGAGTCTTTCTAGCGGTGCGACTAAACCGTTCCAAGTCGGTTCGACATTCGCCTCTAGGGTGGTAAGTTCCTTGTCTAAATCTACCAGCAATTGCTTGAAAGCCGGTACAACTTGTGCTGGTGTGATATCGGCAAAGGAAGGTAAACCCGAGCCTTTGAGTAAGGGATTATTAGAAATGATGACGTTTGCACTCATGGTTTTTGTGTGAGTAGCCGATAAATAAAGGCGGAGTGATTTTTCTCTATATACTTATAATGTAGCGATCGCAGCTTAATTTAACCTAGTAGGGCAATTTTGGTAAATAAATCAGCAATAACCGCCTTGCTGTGTAAATCATCAACAAGGCGGCTGGTGGATAACTGTGTAGAAACGTGAAATTTCACGTCTCTACAAGTCTTGAGGCACGAGGTATAGGGATTTACAAATTAGATCCCCCCTTCCCCCCTCCCAGGGGGTACTAGTTCTCTAAAAGCCCCCCTCCCGGGGGATGAGCGGGGGATCTCCCAGGGCGGTACTAGTTTGCTCAAAAATCCCACCTTCTGCCACGCCACATGCTTCAACCGGGGGAACCCCGGCAACGCAGTGGCTCCTCTGCCCTCTTTATCCTTGATAATTAGGTTGAGTTTGGCGATTTTGGCGATCGGGAATCAGCCTTTCCAAGAAACGGGCTATCAAGGGCAAAAATCCGATAACTAACGCCACACCTAACAAATTAAATATTAACTGTGCGTTAGCGATTTCGCGAGCAACATCATCCCCAGCCCCCGCCAATTTAGAAACCCACACGGCGAATGTTGCTAATTGCGCTGCAAATACAATTCCCACGGCGGCGCTAGCAACGTTAAACATCAAATGAAAGATACCCGTCCGCACGGCTGGACGTTCCCGCCCGATAGTAGCGACTAAGGTATCAGCACAGGTACCAACTTCCGCACCCAGCACTAGCGCCACGCCTGCAGGTAATGAAATTAATCCTTGACTGGCTAATGTAACGACAATAGCAACGGTGGCTGAGGAAGATTGAACTAAGATTGTAAACAACGCCCCAACTAAAGCACCCATGAGAGTGTTTTCCCCCAATCTTTCCATCCAATTAAGAAAGGGCGGATAGTTTTTGAAGGGTTCCGTCGCACTTTCAATTTGGTCGAGTCCAAAAAAGAGCAAACCAAACCCCAACAAAATCAAACCGATATTTTTCCAAAAATCTGTTTTACCTAAAAAAATTAATAAAAAACCAAGAAACATCGCTATCGGTGCATATTCGTGAATTTTAAAAGCGACGATTTGAGCGCCAATAGTCGTCCCAATATTGGAACCCAAAACTACACCGAGGGATTCTACAAAAGTTAACAATCCAGCACTAACCATCGCGATAACGATGATAATTGTCACCGATGAAGAATCTAAAATTGTTGTCGCCACCGTGCCAGTAGCCACTCCCGCAAAGCGATTTGTGGTAAATTTTTTAATGAGATTTTTTGCGCGATCGCCTGCTATTGCTGACAATCCCTCAGCCATTCGTGTTACACCATATAAAAAAAGCACGAGTCCCGCCAAGGCAGCTGTGATAATTTTGAAAACATCCAAATTTCCCTGTTTTTTGTCACCTCCAGCATTTCCTGTCTCGCCACTCTTGGGTTTTTTTTCTGCTTCAGAGGAAGTAGGAGTTTGAGCATTGACAAGAGTTGCTGAAGAATCTAAAGACTGGACTTTAGGGCGTGTCATCAATTAGGTAAACTGGAATCAGAACTGCTGAAAAAGAATAAATACTCTTGAAACCGATGACGCGCAGATACGCACTACGAGATGACCAGTGGGAGAGAATCAAAGACCTGC